>MAAO01000011.1:102270-173051 GCA_002163155.1 Halobacteriovorax marinus
ATGGAAGACCTGGATCAAGTTTCAGTGCATGTACTGCAGGAACAGACGAAGCTGATTGTAGCGGAATCTAAATAGAGAAATAAATTTCAGAAGATATAGAAAGCACAATGGATAACCTATTGTGCTTTTTTTTGGTTTAATTTCTTACAAACACATTGCGTGTAAGAAGAACTCCCCGTGCAATTGATACTTACGACCTAATTTTTTACAGTCAGTAGGTCTGACGGGACAAGCAAAACCTTTAGGACTCGACTCTTCTAAGGTATTTACCGCAAGAGTCACTAGGTCTGCATACTTAACTTTGTGATAATTATTACAGTTGATTCCCTCATCCCAGGCATGATCAACGTAGCTTCTTAAATCAAACAGACGACTCTGAACGAACTCTCCATCAACACAAGTGACAATAGGATTTTTAGAATTCGCCTCTCCCGTAAGAGGATCAATTCCAACTCCCGTTAAGTGACCAAAGAATCTCAGGCCTTGATAATTCGTACTCAAGTCTCCCATGGAGATCACTGAAGTCGTAGGACCGCCCCAGAAATGTTCTTCAACACTTCTACTATGCTCCAACATTTCAATAAGAGTTTTCTTTCCTTTTTGTAATTTAGAAAAGTACTCATACCCTAAATTAAAGAAGTGACTAAATTTATCTCCGCCAATAATCACATCATTAATTTTAATAATGGGACTAAGGGGAAAGGCCTTGAGAACTGGTTTTTGATAGAATTTTATAAAGCGGTAAATAGACTCTTTGTGCTTAGTTCTTAAACGCTCAAAGCCTACGCTTTTCTTACTATCTACAATCTTCTGCAAAGGAGAAAAGATATACATACCAGAAATTCCTGCGACCAGAATATTTCGAGTAGATTTTAAAAGAGACTTAGGATTGCAACTTTCTCCATTCAAATCTTTCTTATTCGCCTTTGCAACAACTCTAAGAATTCTCGAATTGATTTCAGCATTAAAGAAATCCGTGGAATCTTTAAGCGGTTCATAACGTCTAGTTAAACTATCAAGTTCAGATGCTTGGAGATTGAAAGACAGAGAGATAAAAATACATAGAAATAAACTTTTCATAAATGCTCCTTTTGAGCTGTATACATACAACTTGTTTATTAAAGAAGCAAATTAATGAACACGTTCATATAACATTTTCTTCATTTCTATCTAAACACTTGAAATAAGTGACTTACTTATTCTCTCTATAATAGTTAATCAGACTATTAGTGGAGCTATCATGAGAGAGTTCCACACTAGCATCCACTAATTCCGGAAGAATTTGATTCGCTAGCACTTTTCCTAGCTGCACACCCCATTGATCAAAAGAATAAATATTCCAAACGATTCCCTGAACAAAAATCTTATGCTCATACATGGCGACTAATTTCCCAAGAGTCTTAGGATCTAACTCTTTTGCCATAATGGTAGTTGTGGGCCTATTTCCTTTGAATACTTTAAAAGGAATAAGAGACTCATCACTCTCTTGTGCTTTTACTTCTTCTCTAGTCTTACCAAAAGCAAGAGCTTCAGTTTGTGCGAAGAAGTTAGACATTAATTTACTATGATGATCTCCAAGAGCGTTATGTGATTTTGCGAAACCTATGAAATCAGCAGGAATGAGTTTCGTTCCCTGGTGAATTAATTGATAGAAAGCGTGTTGCCCATTAGTTCCAGGTTCGCCCCAAATAATAGGACCGGTTTGATAATCAATGGCATTGCCATCCCTATCCACATCCTTTCCATTGCTCTCCATATCACCTTGTTGAAAGTAAGCAGGAAAACGACTTAGGTATTGGTCGTAAGGTAAAATGGCGTGAGAGCTAGCGTCCCAAAAGTTATTGTACCAAACACCTAGCATAGCTAGAATTACTGGAATATTTTCTTCCAGTGGAGTTTGCTCAAAGTGATTATCCATTTCATGGAAACCATCTAGTAATTCAAAGAAATTCTCAGATCCAATCGCCAGCATAATAGGAAGACCAATGGCGGAACAAATAGAGTATCTTCCCCCTACCCAATCCCAAAATTCAAACATATTTTCTGCATCAATTCCAAATTCAACTACTGAAGCTTCATTTGTAGAAAGCGCCACAAAGTGCGCCGCAATCGCTGCTTCGTCTTTCAATTCAGCTATTAACCACTCTCTCGCCGTATTGGCATTAGTCATTGTTTCTTGAGTAGTAAAAGTCTTAGAGGCCACAATAAAGAGCGTCTCACTAGGATCTATATCTCTTAAGGCCTCAGCAATATGAGTTCCATCAACGTTGGAAACAAAAGTAACTTTTAAGTCTCTTTTAGAATAATGTTTAAGCGCTTCATAGATCATCACTGGACCTAAGTCAGATCCACCGATTCCAATATTTACAATATTCTTAATTTTCTTGCCAGTGAAACCCTTCCACTCACCGGAGCGCACTTTATTTGAAAAAGCACTCATCTTCTCAAGAACTGCATTAACTTTGGGAGTGACATTCTCTCCCTCCACAAGGATTTCTCTATGAGACCTATTTCTAAGCGCCGTATGAAGAACTTCACGCCCTTCTGTGACATTGATCTTCTTACCAAGGAACATGTCGTTAATGGCGTCTTCTAGACCCCTAGACTTGGCGAGACTTATGAGGAGATCCATAGTCTCACTAGTGATTCTATGTTTTGAATAATCAATATACAGATCTAATTCTTGAAAGAGAAACTTCTCTGCGCGATCACTTCCCTTACTAAAAAGGTCTTTTATTGTTGTATCTTTTAAAGCCTTTTGATGATTTTCTAAGGACTTCCACTCTTTTGACTCAGTAAGTCTCATAATTCTCCCAAATTGTATTTTCTGGGCCAAATCTTACCCCTAATCCCCTGAAATAGCTCAAAGAAATTGAATATATTTTGTCGACTTCTATGAGTGATAACCTCGCGAATACATTTCTTTTACAATGGTTTCGACAACTTTCTTGTAAAACTGTCTAGAGAAAGACGGGGCATAACTCATGGGGTTTGATAAATTTATCAAGTGGCGCATAAACCTGCGACCTATGATGAGAGTTTTAACCAATTAAACTTTTGAGGTATTTACATGAATTATTTCTCTTACCCAACAAGCTTAACTGAATCGAAATACTTAAGACCCATAGCAGGTCTCATCGATGAAGAAAACATTGAACTCTTCCACCTCTTTGGTTTAGACAAACCAGATCGCAAGAAAATGAATGGCTGCTTCACAATCAAGGCCACTATAAACTCTAAGAAAATTGGAATTATCTATAACGACTTTCGCGTCTACGGAGGAAGTTTTGGAAAAGAAAACTCCCAAAGAATTTGCGCTTTTCTAAAAGAAATGGAATTAACAGGAACTCCTGTTATCTTTATGATTAGTAGTATTGGTGTTCGCATTATGGAAGGAAGAGGAGTTTTCCCTTACGCCTTCAAAATTGTTCCCCACCTTAGAAACTTTGCTAAAAATAATCTTCTCATCACTGCAGCCATGGGTCGCTGCCTTGGTCTTGGCGCCCTACTCTTTGCTTGTGGCGACTATAGACTTAGCTTAAAAGATGAAACCAGTTTAAATTTAACAGGGCCAGAAGTGTTTAAAATGTTCTTTGGAGAAGCCGCAAACTTTGAAGAGATCAGCTCAAGTAAGAGACAATTTGAACAAACAGACATCATTAATGAAGTCTGCCTTAATAAAGAAATTTTAAATCAGAGAATTCAAAGTATTGTCGCTAATAAAATCTCTGAACAAGATTTAAATTTATCCAACAAAGAAGAAGCGCTGTTAAATTCAGTGTCCGACAATTTGGTGGAGGTTTATCCCCAGCACAACCAAGCGATTAGAACTTTTATTGCCACTAGAGATGGAAAGAGATTTGGTCTCTTTATGAATCCTCCTGGTAAGGCCAACCTCTTAAATGTTGGATGTATTGATAGATTTAATATGGCACTAGCACTCTTTAATAAACTAGGCCTTCCTGTAATATCTCTCGTAGACACACCAGGTGCAGATCCTAGAATTGATCAAAACGATAAGAATATCATCGCAAAACTCACCACCATGAGTATTAATATAGTAGATTACCCCCATCCAAAAATTGGTGTCATTTATGGGCGCTGTTACGGCGGAGCTTCAGTCTTTAGTTTTCCAGAAGTTTTTGGAGGAGAGCCCTCTATTGCTTTTGAAGAAGCAAACCTTGGAATTATGTCCAATCAAATTATTGATCAACTGCTATGTGGTTCTCCGCGCTTTCATTCAGAGTGGAAAGAAAATAGTCAAAAGGAAACGGCTTGTTTACAAGACATGATCGATGCTGGTGTCATTGGCAAGAGAATCAAGAAAGAAAAAATAACTTATGAAATTGATCTCTTTTTACAAGGGGATGACTTCTTAAAAGAATTCTCTCGTGGAGTACAATTGCTTTCGGCCAACAAAGAAAAATTCAATACAGATATGAAAGAGTGGACTATGTAGTTAGACAGATCAAAAAATTCTAGATTTCTTTAGCTTTATTGGTAGAATAAATAAGACAAAGGAATCAACATGAAATTAATTGGCTCAACGACTTCTCCCTATGTAAGAAAAGTTAGACTGCTCCTAAGTAATACAGAATATGAATTTGAAGAACTTAAAGCACTCACTCCAGAAGGGGCGAAACTACTTGGTAGTTACGGGCCTATTAAGAGAATCCCCATTTTAAAAGTAGACCAACTTACTATTTTTGATTCCACACTTATTTGTGAATACTTGTTAGAAAAAAGAGGTATTCAATTATCTATAGAAGAAAAACTCAACCTCAAGCTCATTGATGAATTGTGTGACTCTTCAATTATGCTCTTTCAACAAAAAATCTGGAAAATTGATCACCAATGGGAGAATACATTCTCTAAGAGATTATATGAACGGGCCTTTGGAGTTTTAAAAACTCTCGAAGAATTGCAAAGTCGAAGAAAATTAACTGAACTCCAAGAGGATTGGCTGTATTGTGTTTTAGATTGGCTAAGTTTTAGAAGTGTCTATGATTGGCAAGAAGCTCATCCGGCCTTAAAAGAGTTCTATGAGAGTTCTAGAGAGATAGAAAAGTACCAGAGTACTAGATTAGAGCAATAGAGCTAGAGAGCTCCACGCTCTTCTAGTTCACGGCTAAAGAAGTGAAACTCACTGAATTTAGACATAGGGATTTCTAATATTGGATTTCCTGTTCTGTCTTTTGCGATAAACTCAATCAATCCATAACTCATACTACCCACTTTATCCAAGTAACTTCCCACATAAGAATTAGTTCCCACATGAATAAGCTCTGGCCATTTTTCAAAAGGGATACCGTTCATCTTTAGACTGTGCACGCGGTTGATAAAGGGAATGCCCCAGTTTCTTACCTCAAAAGAGATATTATCTGCATAGATAGGAGTGAAGAGTGGTGAGAATTTTGAATAGAGCTCTAAGAAAGAAATCAATCTCATGACCTCATCTTTAGAGAGATAGAAGCTAACAACCGGAGAGCCTGGATTAAAATTCGCATCCATACCTATGGGAAGAATTTGAAAGAGCTCTAAGAGATTATAACTCTTATTCTTAAGCATACCCTCGCGAACGAGAGCTTTAGAAGAGAAGTAGAGGTCAATTTTGTCTTTTCGAGATTTGTTTAAGTTACTTCTAATGGCCGTAACTACTTTTGTTCCATAGAGTAGTGAGCCCTCACCACTGTGAGAGTAACTCTCACTTGCTGTAAAAATCTTATCTGTGGCAACTTTTCCACTACCACTAATGAGCTCGTTAATTTTCTCTAAATACTTCTCTACTCTCTTATCAAAGATAGGATCACTAGGTGTAGTAGGAAGAACTCTCTGAATAAAGTCCTCATTTCCTAAAGTCAGTTTTCCCTTCTCTTTTACAAGAACAACTTTTCCAAGAAATTGTGCGTAACTTCCAGCTTGCACAATGTATGTATCTTTAACTCTTATGGGCCTTACATAAACCTCATGAGTGTGACCAGCAACGATTAGATCAATGCCATCCACATTGGTGGCAATTTTTATATCTTCAGGGGCTCCCCCGTGCATGAGTAAAACGATGAAATCAACACCTACTTTTTTTAATTTTTTAATCTCTCTATGCAATTCAAAAATCAACTCATCCCAATTAGTTTTGTCTTTAGTTTCATTATATCCCTTGAAGGTAAGCTCGCTTCTACCACTACGACTCACACGACTGCCATCAGGACCAAGTAGTCCTAGGATTCCAACCTTCGTATCGTTCTTAAGAGTTTTCACAAGAGATTTAACAATGACCTCTTCTTTAAAAGAATAGAGTTTAGATTTCTTAGAAATTACCGCGTTAGTGGAGACGATTCTAAAAGTACTCTTTCTTTTTTTGAGTTTGCTTAACATATTAGAGAGACCAACTTCATTGGCATCAAATTCATGATTGCCCAGCGTTGTAGCGTCATAGTTATTGTATAAGAAGAAATCTATTTCAGGATTGAAAGTTATCTTTTCTCTCGGTCCTAGAATATGAAAGAGAGAACCGGAGTAGAAATCTCCCCCATCAACCAAGAGAGAGGGTTGGTCTTTTAATTTACTTTTTGTTTCTTTTATTAGATGTGAGAGTTTTGAGTAGTGTCCAAGTTTTTTAAACTCTCCACCTTCCTGGTAATCTGTCCCGCCTAAGAATCTTGAGTGAAGATCATTTGTGTGCAGGACAGTAAGTGACTTAGAAAAGCTTGGAAGTGATACGAATAGAATTATTAAAAACCAAAATCGCATCACTTATCCATTTACTCTTCTTACTTAGTTTCTTCTGTATCAACAGCAGGAAAGTAATCCTGTTGCTCACCTATCTTGTGTCCCACAGGAAGAGGTTTTCCCAGTTCATCAATAGAGTAAATACTCTCTGGAAGATTTAAGGATTGTCTCAATTTTTCCATCGTCTCAGGCGCAAATGGCGAGAGCATGATGACAATATTTTTTAAAATATAGAAACTTGAATAAAGCGCATCTTGTCTGTCTTCTAAAGGAAAGCGGTCATCATGAGGCTTATGAGTATTAAAGAGCCCATTGATGATACGAGCATAATTCTCTACCATTCCTAAGGCCTTTGGATATTCTGCCTTTTCCATGAAACGAGTATAACTTTGTACAATTTTTAAAGTTTCCTTCTCTGTCTTACCAACAAGTTTTCCATCTGGAATCACTCCATCAAACTTACCGATACAAGCTGAAATTGGTTTCTCAAAAGAAGCGTTGAGAGGTCCAGCTAGAAATTGATTTCTCTTATTAAAAACTTCAAAATCAAAATTTGAAGACTTCTCTGCTAAACTTAAATTCGCAAGAAAGTAACGAACCTGATCAGCGGTGTAGCCCATCTCATCAACTAACTGATCACCAGTATAGAAGTTCCCCTTAGACTTACTCATCTTCTGCCCTTCTATTTGCAGGTGGTAACTACTAAATATTTCTGTCTGTTGTAATTCATTTGGAAGTGCTTGGCGGAATGGATCCTCTTGTACACCAAACCACATCGCCCCTTGCATGAGCACGTAGAAGAAAACGTTATCAGTTCCAAGGAACTGACAAACTTTCGCCTCAGGATCACACCAGTAGTCTTTGTAAGTTTCAGGATCGAGTCCCTTCTTCTTTAAGGCCACTTTTGTAAATGATATAGGAGCAATGAGTGACTCAGGCCAAACGTAGAGAGACTTATTCTCCATGCCTGCTTCTATATCTGTAGGAACAGGAATTGCCCATGAAACATCACGCGTGATTGAGCGGTGGGCCCAAGCGTCTAGTAATTCACATTGAATATCATTTTTTTCTAAGGCCTCACGTCCAGTTTTCAAATCAGAGAGATTTTCAAATTGTACGACAACCTTCTTTCCAGGAGCGTAACGACTCTTATGTTTTGGAAGATCTGCTTTGAGAGATTTATAAGTGTCTTCACTTGTATTAGAAAAACTCACACAAGGGTAAACTGTCCCCATGACTTCTTGAATAATTGATTTACGCCAAGACTTTTGTTTTGTTCCTAACCACTCAATGAGCTGATCAGTCACTTTCCACATATCTAGGAACCAGTGTTCTGTTTCTTTAAGAATAGGAGTGGCATCACTCACAGTACTCTTAGGATCTTTAAGTTCACTAGGATCATACTGAGCGCCACAAACATCGCAGTCGTCACTATAGGCCTTCTTATTGTCACAATTCTCATTGGGACAAGTTCCTTGAATATAGCGATCAGGTAAGAACATATTGAGTTCAGTGTCATACCACTGATTACTACTCTTCTTAGTGAGCATATCGTTCTTATGTAGATCACGTAGAAACTCTTGGCAAAGCTCTTTGTGCGCCTCAAAGTTTTCTTCTCTTGAAGTTCCTGTATAGGTATCAAGATTGATAGAATACTTATTCATGGTTTCAATTTGTTTTGCGTGAATTTCAGCGATGAAATCTTTAGTCTCTTTTCCCTGCGTCTTGGCGGCAACTTCAGAAGTTGATCCATGATCATCAGTTCCACAAACAAAGAGAACATTGTCGCGTCCTACCAGTAACTTCATCCAACGGGCATAAATATCAGCGGGAACGTGAGCTCCTGCTAAATGTCCTAAATGGAGAGGTCCATTTGCGTAAGGCATACCAGCTGTCACGACAACCTTCTTAGGTCTGTGAAGTCTGGCTAAAATTGAAGGGATATCCTGTTTAGGACGCATATCTTTCTTGTTATCTTTTTTATCATTCATAGGGTCAAAAATAACATGATTCTGGTCATTTAGTCTACCAAAAGCTAGCGCAAATAGCTTAGCGCTTGCGCTTCTTCTTGGCCCATTCCTTACGTTTGGGTTTTACAACGAATTCTTGGTGAAAGGGTTGGTCGATGACTCTAGGGATGGTGAGTTTAATGAGTTTTTCCACATTTCTAAGCAGTGGAAGATCTTTTTCGCCGCACAGAGAAATGGCCTTACCTGAGCGCCCTGCTCTAGCCGTTCTTCCGATGCGGTGAACATAATTAGTGGCGTCTTCTGGCATATTGAAGTTAATCACATGACTTACCTTGGAGACATCGATTCCGCGAGCGGCAATATCAGTGGCCACGAGTACGCGCATTTTTCCTTCGCTAAATTCCTTAAGTGCCGCTTCTCTCTCAATTTGCGACTTATTGGAATGGATCTCCCCTACTGAAACTTCAGAGCGAACCAAGTGTTCAACCACATTCGCCACTCCATACTTGGCCTTACAAAAGACTAGAACTTTGGAGATATCGGTATCTTCTAATACACGTGTAAGTAGAGACAATTTATCGTCTTCTAGTACAAAGAAAACTTCTTGAGATATTTTCTCTAATGTAGACGACTCAGGAGTCACTTCTACTTTCTTAGGATTTTTTAATAACTTCTTAGCAAGATCTTCTATTATTTTTGGCATAGTGGCCGAAAACAAGACAGTTTGTTTAACACTTGGTAGGTCCTGAGAAATAGTTTCTACATCTTGCAAGAATCCCATATCCAGCATCATATCCGCTTCATCTAAGACAAAGATTTCAAGACTGCTAAGATCCACGTGTTTTCCGCGCATGAGATCCATCAACCTTCCTGGAGTAGCAATGACAATGTCAGCTCCATTTTCTAGCGCTTTTATTTGTAGCTCTTTTCTTACTCCACCAATCACAACTTCAGATAATATATCTAAAGTATTGGCGTAGAGCTTAATGTGAGAATCAATCTGAGTGGCCAGTTCACGGGTAGGAGTTAAAATTAGTGCTCGCACCTGCTTATCTCTTAATTCAATTTTCTTTTTTGAAAGTCTATGAATTATAGGCAGTGAGAAGGCCGCGGTCTTACCCGTTCCTGTTTGCGCAATACCTAGCAGATCACTCCCTTGCAAAAGGTGAGGAATACTCTCCCCTTGAATTGGCGTGGGCGTAGTGTATCCCTTCTTCGTGAGTTCACTAAGAATAGAAGGGAGTAAATTAAGTTCTTTAAAATTAGTCATATTTAAAATTCGTTAAAGTAAGAAACGTCTTCAACAATTCCTGTATTTAAAATCCAATGAGAAATACTCTTTGATTTCTCATCACTAGAAGTTTTTACTGAGTATTTCTTAACCGCAATTTCAAGGTCCGCTTTCGACATTGGACAAGTCACGCCAAGTTCCTTCAAGGCACGTTTATACTTTCTTACCGCTCGCTTAGTCGCAAACTTTGGACAATTTATGCTCTCATCCATTGAAGGATCAACGTAGTTATTAAAATCAACTGGGTTAATTGTATTTACAACAAACTTATTATTTTCACACAGGATATAAGGTCCTACATTATACTCAGAACCAAGAACATCATCTCTTCTTTGCAACATGTGGTTCCAAAATCTCATTCCATTAAAGTTTGCAGAGAGATCACCAAAAGAGAAAACTCCTGTCCCCATCATTGATCCACCGAGAATAAATTTCTCTCCAAAGATTCCACGCTTTAAAACTTTCTCTAAGCTATGACCTTTGAAGTAGTAGTTTAAAAAGTATCTACGTCCCATTCCAAACATATGCTCAAACTTATCAATTCCAATAAAACGATCAAAAAATTTAACAAGAGGACTTAGAGGTAGTTTTCTTCTAAAACCAAAAATACCTCCGAGGCTTTGTCCATCAAGAGGTTCCCATTCTGAATATATTGAATCTAGAGAAGGAGTGATTCTTTTAAAGACTTCATCAGAGTGAAGAAGATCAATTAAGAACTTACCTTTAGTGTGATTGGCAAAGAATTTTCTAAGTTCTTTATAGAGAACTTTTTCTGATTTCTCAGAAGTACATTCAGATAGTGATTGCGTTTTAGCAACGGCCGCTTTAATCGACTCATTGGCCTTTCTATTGACTACGCTTGAGATATCTTCGAAGTATTCAAATCTCGCTGTGAACGTATCCACTTCAGCTGCGAAAATTGATCCACATAGAACCATCAATCCAAAAATCATTGTACTTTTCATATTGCTCCCTCTTTTGTGAAGAAAACTAGCATGAATGGGAGAAATGGGCAGTAGATGTGAAATCTTTATGGAGTTAAAGGCCCCTATGCATGAATCATGAGGGACGTAAGTATTGAATATCTTAATTTCTATCGTATTCTATTTATTTCAAGACAGATCTAATCCATTCGCCCACGTGATTGCTGGATTCATCGTCAATTCTAGTGGAGCGACAATTCATTCTGGTTGAAGAAGAAGTGCTATTAATTCCAATAATTGTGAGATTTCTCTTATCAGCGCCATCGTAAACAGCACCACCAGAGTCTCCTCTATCAAGTAAAGGCTCAGGACCCACTCCTAGCATACTTACGCCAGGGCCTCTAAATTCTATAATATTTGGAGATACGTTATCAATTTCATGTTTAGAAAATCCGAGAAAGAGTAGATCAGTTCCTTCAATTAATACTGATCCAGAGAAGTTACTAAATTCCCAAGAATCAGGACCTTTCAGGCCATAACCACCAATCATCACTTCTTGATAAACAGAAGGTTTCTTAAAATTAAATTTTGCAATACTTATCACTTCAGTCAAAGCTTCTACTTCAAAGATGGCTATATCAGAAGCAAGTGCGCGATCACGTCTATCATTCATTTCTAAATATGTAGGATGTACATGTATAGCTTTTACTTTTGTTTTAAAAGAGGCATCTTTCTTATCTTGGTTATTAATTCCAAAACCAATCGTGAGCATAGATCCAATCTTGAATTTATTCTTCTTCGTTTTACTTTCAAACACACAGTGCGCGGCCGTAGCAAAAAGCCTCTTTCCAACCTTGACCCCAGTACAATCGTTAAAGTAGATGGTTGCGGGAAATTGTCCAGCAGATGCCATCTTTCCATTCCAAATAGAGAATGAGTTAGTACTTAAGAGCAATAGGAGTGCGAGAGTGAGTCTTTTCATGGACCAACTATATCAACTCACTGGAATTACGGGGTTTCATTGTAAGAATTCCCCTCCCTGTCTCATATTTGGACAATGAAGGAGAACTTCGCTTAAACTAAGTCATGGAAAATAGTGCGAAAATAAGATGTTGGATTTACCTGTTACTCGGAATTAGTGCCACAGTAGTTTGTATGAATCAAAATGTTCACTATATTAGTGGAAGTTTTATTCAAACCAATATCGATTTTTGGAAAGACACTTGGGTTAATCCGGCCTCACGTTCTATCACCTTAGACATCTTCTTCTTAACGGCAAGTATCGCTGTTTGGATGATTCATGAAGCAATGAGATTAAAAATTAAACACGTGTGGGCCTATTTAGTTTTTGGACTGATTATCGCTATCTCTCTTACGGTACCGCTCTTTTTAATTGCGAGAGAATTCGCTATTGCCAAGAATAATACTAAGTCTTCATCCACGCCACAACCCGCTGGATAATTGCTGGAAACTCCCCCGGAGTTACCGAGTTTCTACGGCCATGCCCTGGGTACACATTGGTGATTTTAGGAAACCTTGCCAAGCGCTCCACTGATTCAATTTGCTCTTCCCAGTTATACCAACAAACATTTTTAAAACAGCTCCAATCCCCTCTTATATCACTGTAAGCGAAGTGATCTCCACTAAAGAGATACTGCTCTTTCCAAATTAATACCATATGTCCGCGTGTGTGTCCTGGCGTATGCATAATGATAAAGTCATCTATGAGAGTATCGCCACTGCCAGAGATTACAATTTCAGCATCTGGTTGTGCTGAGAGTTCATCCTCGTGAATGATTCTCTTAGCACCAAATTCTCTGGCATAATTTTTTGCGTCGGCCACATCATCCTTGTGAGTAAGAAAGATAAATTTTAATCCTCCCATT
This sequence comes from Halobacteriovorax marinus, assembly GCA_002163155.1. Classification (GTDB taxonomy): domain Bacteria; phylum Bdellovibrionota; class Bacteriovoracia; order Bacteriovoracales; family Bacteriovoracaceae; genus Halobacteriovorax; species Halobacteriovorax marinus_A. The sequence continues at coordinate 115,070 of MAAO01000011.1, forward strand.
TCGTGCATCTTTTTAACTAAGGTCTTATTAAATCTGGGAGCATCCACCATGAAGTTCCCAAGATCACTTTTAATAAAGTAGCTATCAGCACCGTAGGAAGATTTATGATTGAAACCATTGAGATAAATATCGTGCCCTAGATCTATGGGAAAGGATTCCATTGCCTCGACTAAACTCTCCTTCTCTTGCATACCGATGCTTCCCACCGGACAGGAGATCAGCGCTTGTTTCGCTTCCATTTTCTCTCTAACGCTTGTGGGTTGTTTTAGGACATAGGAATAACCCTTGCCTCTGACAAAACTTGAAGGAGCGATTTTCCTACAGGCATCACAATCAATACAAGTGCTATCCACAAAGAAACTTCCTTCTACATTCTCACTGATAATTTTCTTTAGACTCGCCATTCCTTATTATAGCAAAAGGTACGCGGTTACTTTTCGTGCTTACAGGCACCTATCAAATGCCATCTATTATTATCACCCCTATTTCAACCTACTTCTAAACAAATGCGTACTTTCAAATACTTATATAGAGATTAAACTTCCCAGTTAAACAAAACTAATTTCTTTTGTATAATGAAATCAATCAACTTTTAGATCGGGCAAACCACAATGAAATTTAGCTTCATTTCAATCTTCTTTCTACTCATACTCACCGCCTGTGAAATGCCTGGAGGTTCCTCACCTCTGCAGTATAAAAAAGATTACACCTCACAAATTCACAACTTACATAAGAAAAGCTGTTCAGAGAAAGATCAAAACAATGAAGTGAATAAGAGCTGCGCGGAAATTCCTCCCACCGGAGAAAAAACTGTGGCAGTAGATAACTTTACTAAGCTCGTGGGTCAAATGAGCTGCGAAGAGCAATGTCCCCTCTGTGCCACAAAAGTTTTTGATGAGAAATCAGATTACGAAAAAGAACACGGCTATATCAACTACCCTAATACTCTAGGCATTTGTCGTGGTCACTCCATCACCAGTCAAAAGTTCAATATGCTAGGACACTTCTGTCAAAAGGGAGCTCCCGAAAAAGCGGCCTGCCGTTATGCCTCTCAGAGTCCCCAGAACGCCAAACAATGTGAACTCTCAAGTAAACGAATCGCCAAGTGTGCAACAGACAGTTTGTATAAAAAGAGCTGTGAAACCGATACAACTTCAAGAGAATGTGAAAAGTACTACCTACAAATCATAAGAGATATTCATAGAGGTAAGGCCCGCGCCATACCAGGCTTTAAGTCGTTAGCTGAATTCTCCTCTCATCCCGCTTTCCACGAAGAGTTTGTAGATGTTATTAAAACTCATCCAAAGAGATTTACCGCTAGAGGTGCCAACCTCACAGAAGTTGAGGGAAGTAATAATGCAGAAGTCTTTAGAGAAGTGATGACAAGAGTAGAGAAACACAACGAGATTCCCTACATAGGCCTCACAGGAGGAGTAGGAAGTCATGCTGTCACCGCTTATAAAACCATGAATATTGATGGACAGAAAGTTCTCTGTATTCGTGATCCTAACCTCTCAAGTACCAGTAGAAATGCTGATGGAACACTGCCAGGTAAGTCTTGTCAAAACCACTATATGAAACTCGTGGGAGATAGAGTGATCTATATGAAAGAGGGAAAGTCTAAAAGTATTTCTAGATTTAAACTCTACGACGAAGAAGATGGCCGCAATATGGACTATGCCATTGAACAACAAGGTGTTTGTAAGAAACTAGGTGAACAAAACCAAGAATGCATCAACACTCCTAAAGTAACACAGGCCAAATAAATCATGATGAAAATTCTCTTAATCACACTTGTTTTCCTATCCTCAACTTTCGCTGAAGAGGACCTACTAACTTATTCGAAATACGAAAGAGAAATTATAAAACAATTAAAAGACAAGAATGCACACAAGAGTGAATACTTTGAAAACTACTTAATCGTATCTGAAAAGCTCTACGAAAAAGAACTCTATAAAGAGAGTCTTCACTACTATAGAAAAGCGCTCACCTACAAAGAAAAACCAGATTTTCAACACGAAGATCGCCTCTGCTTCCTATTGGAGAGAAATGGAGATACTGGCGCTCATAAGTGCTACTCAGAACTTGCTAAAGATCAAAGGATATTCTCCTTGGCTAAAGTTGAACCTCAATTCATCATGGATTTCTATCTAAGGTTCATCCGCTTAAATACTCTTGTCACAAAAGAACTTCTCCCTTTAGAGATACGCCTACTCTTTATCAAGTACAGAAAGTCTCACCTACTTGATTTAAATGATGCTGTTATATTGGTGCAAAGAGGAAAAACTAAAGCAGCACTAAAAATGATTAAGCGCTATCCAAAGAAGTTTCATGATTATCAAAGTGCTTTGATTCAAGATATTATTGAAAGAGTCGATAGTGTTGATTACCGTCCTCATTGTTTGAAGTTATTCAAAGGACAAATGAAAGTTTCTTACTACACAGTTGATATGTGCAAGGAGCTTTCAAAAAAGAAGAAATTAAAAACAGATTTTTTTACCAAGTACTTAAAGAAGATGAGACCTGGTAGATATCAAGACTTAAGAAAAGTCCTGACATCTTATTCCAAGAGCATATAAAACAGAGACTAGAGAAGCTCTGTTTCTTTATTTGAATTAACATTAGATTTCGAAAGTTTATCAAAGTATTCAAGCTCAATTTTCTTATAACAATCCTCAAGCTTTAAAAGAATACTTCCAAGACTATTGCTATCAATAATACCTTCTTTCTTGGCCCACTCTCCGTAAACTCTATACTCACCTAAGACATTGTAGATATCACTAATGCTTTCTAAATCAAGAGCATCACTACTCTTATTAGTAAGCATGACAGAGCTTTCACAAACTTTCTTAATTCTGTCGAGCCTAAATCCATTCTTCTCAAAGTACTTACAATAAACTTGTGTTGTAAAGTGCGAGTTCATCACAGCTAAGAGGTTTTGAATATGACCGTCGATTTTGGCAAAAGTATAAGCGTGATCAAGAGACTTATCTTTCTTAATAAAAGTGAAGTACTCTTTAAGAGATTTAAAGTCCTGATCAAGATCATCATAGAAATCTCCAAGATCAGAGTGAATCTCTCTTCTTGTCTTCTTTAAAAGGACATTTCGATCCGTTATGTAGAAATCAATAAACTTAGGCGCTAGCTTCTCAAGAAACCTCTCATCCAAACGCTTTTGAATGCGAATAATTTCTCTTTGATAAGTACTAGACTCTCTATTGATATCAAGATTTAGATCAACTCTTATTTGAATCGACTCTTGCACACTTAATAGCGCCTCTTCTAAAGAGGCCGAGGCCACTTCCCCGCTTAGAACGTCTAACTCAAAACTAGTTATAACTTCTTCGTACTTCTTAACTGAAAGCTCAAAAGCATCATTTAAAATCTTATTATACTCTTCTACTTTTAGTCCCAAAATTCCAGTCATCATGGAAAGCTCACTCTCAACCCAAATGAGTTTTGAATAAGTATTCATGAGCCACTGTCCATAATCGAGTTCGTAACGCTCTTTAATTTGCGTTTGTACAAAGGCCATAGAGTTACTATAAACCTCAGTCACCTTTTGAAAGTATCTCTTTAACATTGAGTTCGTTTTTAGGTTTTGCACTAAGATCTGCTTATCAGTAAAGTAGTAACAACCTTCCTCTTCAGGAACTCCATTTTCACTTTCGATAAAGTCATAGAACTTAGTCAAACGCTCAGCAGGTTTTGCAGCTTCACCAGTTAGACCCTCAAGTCCTTTAAGCAACATTGCATGAACGCCATGAATTCCTTGAATAGGATCGTGGGCCACTTTAGCGTAACCAATACACTCATCAAAAGGATTTTCAATTTTAAGTTTTGCAGTTGTGATTTTTGCTAAATTTTCCTTAACGATTGTAAGATGCGCTTCTCTATTCTTATATAACCCTTGTAGAGTTTTACCCTCGGGGTAGAAACGAACAGTCTTGTACTCTTTCATCTTAAGCGCCACTTTAAGTGCCGTTAATTGAACCATTCTATCTAGAGGATTAATGTAATTGCTGACTTCACTTTTGATGTCATGGTAAATACAAAGATTTTTAGTAAAAAGGAGACGATCATTTTCACTTGTAAATTTATAACCATTACTAAACCAACTCGCCTTCTTAAAGCTATCTATTCCTCTAAGAATTCCTGCGATTAGATTCCCACCTAAACTAAGTGGCACACCATATGGTCCAGTGTATTTAGCGGCCACACTCGTCACTTCTTGAATCACATTTGAAACTGCAATTAGAGTATTATCTTGTTGATCTTCACTAAGACACTTATCTTCTGCCTTCATTTTACTAATGAGATCTCCCACAACACTAATCGCTTCAGATCCATAATTTTTAACAGCTTCAATATTTTCATTTGAAAGCTCTCTCGTTCCCTCAACTGGAGAGATAGAAGTTTCAAGAATAGTAAAAACCTCTCGTCCATTCTCATACACAGAACGTACTTCACTCATCTTCTCAGCGATTGATTGACAGTGACTACCACCGGAGTTTTTAATCTCTTCCTCTACACTCTTAAGCTTTGTTAAAAGATCTTGGTACTTAGAATGTGGAGTGGGACAACTCATGGCCAAAATAGAAGAATTGACTAGTGAGAACGTGCATAAAATTGCGAAAAATCTGAGAGATTTCATATTTATTACCTTTAATTAAGTTTCAAATTGAAGGCAATATACTCTTAAACAATTTTTATATCGAGGGGTAGTGTACTCTTTACACCACCCTGCAGCAATAAGTGTTTCAAGCATTGAAACACCTGTTTTTACTCAGTAATCATTCTTCACATGATTGAGAAATTCTTTTTCGGACTTATACAAGTGTTCCAGATATTGCATATTCTCACCAATATTAGAGACTCCCATAGCGGCCACAATCTCTTCAGTGGGAACACGTTTTCCACCCTCAAGAAAGGCGACTTTAACTAGAGCACAGGCCACCAACTTCTTCTTTGAAACAAACCTCTGTTCGATGTAGAACCAACCGTCGTAGTGTCCCGCAAGCTTTGTACACAGAGTGAATCTCTGAAAGGGAGCCAAACTCTTTAAGTAAGTAATACTAATTCCACCCACAACACCAAAGCCCCAGCCTCTCTTCTTACACTGAGTGTAGAGACCAGTTCTAAAGCTCAGACGAGTACGCCCTAGGTCCATGATAGAGAGGAAAACCCCATTATTCATATGAAAGTTCGCATCCAAATCTAGCGGCATTACACGCATGGATCTCTTATCCACATCATTAATATCTAATTTGGAAGAGAACATGGCGAGGATTGATTGAAAGATAAATCTTAAATATAAGTTCATGAATTGTCCTTTATGAAATTATGCCACAGAAGCAAGTTCAATGAAATCACTCTCCCCTTAGGCTTAAATGCTATAATAGAAGAGCAAAGAATTCTTCTCCCATAAACCTGCGAGGGAATATGACGGCCAAGAGAAATACTAAAGGTAATACTAGAGCTAAACACCTGCACCACTCTCCGCTAGATATGAATCTCCCCGGGGCCGCTAACTACAAGACCCTAAGAGGTGTTGATAGAAGAAAATTTATCACAGGTAATCTCAAACGCTGTTCAAACTACGACGGCCCTTTGCCTATAGGTAGAGGTCAGACAATTTCACAGCCCTATATAGTCGCCTTCATGACGGACGCCTTAGAGTTAACTAAGGGAGACAGCTGCCTAGAGATTGGTACCGGCTCAGGTTACCAAACTGCTATCCTCGCCCTTCGCTGCGCCTGTGTCTTCACCATTGAGCGCATAGAAGAATTGGGCACTCACGCGCGTAAAGTCTTAGACGATCTCCATTTTGAAAATATCTCCTATAAAATAGACGACGGTTTTGAAGGATGGAGTGAGTTCGCCCCCTATGAGGCGATAATTGTCACCGCTAGCCCCACAGAAATCCCAGAGAAACTATTCGACCAGCTAGCAGAAGGAGGTCGTATGATCGTACCTGTGAGTTCTGGCTGGAGCGAGAGTCTGCTTAAAGTTCGCAAAGTTAAAGGTAAAATGGTCATTGAAAACCTCCTTCCCGTACAATTTGTCCCCATGCTTCATGGTACTGAGTAGAGAATACATGTATAAACAAAACTAGTAGACTCACAACATTAGTTTATGCAGTATGAACAAATGAAAGTATTGCTGCTACTTCCCTTATTCCTCTTCCAAATAACGACCTTCGCGTCCGCTAGTAAAATAGAAGAAATCACTTACGTGACTCCCGCTTGGAATGGTCTCACGAACTCTGACGGCACAGGTCTCTATCACGAAATCATCAAAGAGATTTTTAAAACACAGGGATTAAAGGTTAAAATCTTGATTCAACCTTTCAAGCGTTGTCTTAAAGAAGTTAAAGTAGGTACAGCTGATCTTGCTGGAGGAGTTATGCCAGAGAGCTATAGTAAGAAATTTCTCTACGCCAAGAAACCAATATACGTAGATGATATTGGGACTCTCTTTCATAAAAGCCTTCTACCTACTTGGAATAAAATTAAAACCATTAAAGAAAACTTAGACACAACAGTTGGTCCCATTTACTTGGGAGAAACCATTGAAGCTGGTCTAAAATTTACAGAATTGAAAACGAGAAAACAGTGCTTAGAGTTTCTAATAAAAAAACGCGCAAAGTACCTTGTGGACGCAAGTAATATTCTTGAAAACATTTTAAAAGAAAAGAGCACTACTGATCAGAATTCATCTCTAGGATTTGAAGAGTCAAAAATGAAGAAAACGAAAAAGACAAAGACACTAGAGTTCAACAAGAGCGACTACGTTATTAAAAAATTAGTCTATCGAAGGTTTCATATGCTCTTTACTAATAATCAAAGAGGAAAGTTGATTAAAAAGTCCTTCGATCAAGGAATGAAAGAGCTTATTAAAAGAAAATCGCTTTCTAAGCTCTATAAGAAATGGAAATTCTCTAAGAATATGCCTAGATTTTAAAATCCATTCATTTCTGAACTCACTAATCTCAAAAACATATATACGGCCCAGTTGTATTTCAAGATCAGGAACATTCCTTTAACATTCTACTATATTTAAAAATGACCTCATCGGCCGTGTCATCAGGATTTTGTTTCTTGATAAGAGCTAAGATGTAGTAAGTCTTTTCTTGTACTTCTACGTTTCCGTTAAGAGAAGCAAGAGCTCTAAAATTTTCATTACGCTTTACTTTACTAAGCTCAATACCAAGACCTTTTAATTCACCTAAGCTATAGCTCTTTGACGTAATTGAATTAAAACTCAACATCAACTCAGAGCAACTTTGCTGCGTTTTAGACACAGACGAAGGCAACCTAGTATTTTGAAACTGGGAATTAGAACATGAGGAGAATAGACCGACTAATATAGTCAGAGCAATGGTCGTTTTCATACTTTCTAATCGACAGTTTAAGTACAGATTATTAAGAAAAAGACCGAAAAATCACTATGAAGAACTTCTTACTTATACTACTTTTCATCTTCCCCCTCATATCAAGGGCAGACGTCAGTGTAGATGACTTAGAAATTCGCTTTAAAATTAATAGTCTTATGATTCAGGCCCAAGAACAAATTCTTCAGACTTTTAGAAAGAAGGATCTGACAGAGATTGAGACTCCTATCTTTAAAAAGAAATGGGAGAAGCAATTAAAGGTCATCACAGAAGGGCTTATTACGGATCAGTTGCGACTAGCAAATGCTAGTCCCTCACATATATCTAGAACAAAGAAAATGCTCTCTGCTTTAAAATGGAAGAAGATAAGCTCATTTATGATTAAGCAGGTAAAGAATCTAAGAGTCTTAACGAGAGTGAATGGACTTGGTCTAGTCATGTTCGGAGTTTTTACGAATGTCGCTCAATTTATCGTACCAGCAATTCTTACAAATGCAGGGTTTCCAGTTCTCGCCGTTATATCTGTCGTTGCAACAGGAAATGTTCCCACAGTCATGTATATCAAAGGAATAACCTACTTTAGTAAGTTAAAAAAGTCCTACAAGAACTTTAAAAGTGCAAGGAACTTTAAAAGATATAATAACGTTTTAAAAGAAGTTCGGAAAAGTCTCTCAGGCGCAAGCTTGAATGACTTGATCCTACCTTTGAAGAATTTTTCAGATGGCGCAGGAGCAATAATTAAAAAAGAGGGAATTCTTAGAAGCTCTCTCTTAAAACTAGGTTTTTACAAAGACAGTATTAACACAAGATCACTACAAGAATTCTTAGAGAAAGAAAAGATTGTTGATCCTATACTAAGTGCCATATCAATGAATGAATCCCTTGAGGCCGATACAAAGATTGCACTCTCTCTCAATTACATGGATGCAAATCTTGATGGAGAAACTCTCCTAAAATATAAAGTAAAATTTCAAAAAAGCTTTGCTTCGGTTCATTCCAAAGGCCATGAACAGATGGCGCTAGACTGGGTGAAAGTAGTTTTGAAGAGTAAGAGTGTAAGTGATTTTGATCAAGCTTTTAAAAGAGTCCCTTCTAGTATGCATCCTACAGAAGTCTTTCTTCTCTGGGAGCAGGTCATTCTCCCTCACTATTCCAAAAAGAGTTCTATTATAAAATACGGACAATTTAGAAAATTAATTCAGTCTTCTGATGCCCTAAAGGCAGATATATTTTTAAATGAAAGAAGTGCCATGAATGCAGGTAACCGAAATCTATTCTTTAACTATTTTAGACAGGCGATGAGAACAAAGACTTCAAGTTGTTTTAAGAGTCATGATCAAATTCTACAAACGCTATTACATTAAAAATCACCCCTATTACTTAGGAATAAATTTAACCCGTGGATACTCTCCACAAACCATCCCAGCAGCTCCACAACCAGATCTCTTGGCCCAAAGAGCAAGACGAGTACACGGAACCTTATATTGATCTCCCCAATGATTAATCATCACTTCACAGCCAGTTTGCTTTTCGAGATCTTTTCCTTTTTTATATCCGATAACATCTAATACCGTAACCCAGTGTAGACCTTTACTCCCAACTGGAGGAACTTCAATCATTATAGGAAAAGGAAATATTTTAACCTTCCCCTTACTATCTCTTGTCCGTGTGAAGTTGGACTTTTGCTTAAGCCCTCCCAGAAGATACTGAATGTATTCTTCAGGACTACCTGAAGAAGAGTACGATTCCCATTTTCCTTCTGGGCATAGAGGCTTATTTTCCTTAAACATAGAGTTTAGACCCGTCTTTAATGAGCCAGCTCTTGTTCCTGGGGTAAAGTCCTTTGTAAACGAGTTGCAATACTTAGTAGGTGAGGCCATGAGTCCGCAGTGCATGTGAAGAATATTTGAAGCTGCAGTTTCACCGCAAAAACCATTGTACCCACCGATACCTGTTGATTTCGGTTGATCATAGGTAATACTTCCATCCTTACAACGCCAAGCTTGGGCAGTAATACCTTTCATGGCAATTTTCTCATTACAAAACTGCGCCCTTTTATAGTCACTCATCTTTTCAGTTTTTCCGGCCAACTTTATACCCATTTTTGCAAAAGTTGTGGCCCTACCAATAGAGCTTAGGCCTTCTATGACAGTTAAGGCACCTTTTACACATTCAACTGAATAAGCTTGATGGGTAAGAACTATACCCAAGAAAACCAGTACGACTTTAATTATCATTGTATCTCCGACCTTTCTTCTTAATAGATCATACCTGAATTTAGTATTAATAATTTTTATGGGAAATTAGTTCGGTTTATAAAGCTAAAGAAGTTGTTGCGACCTATACTTACTTTCTATCAGCTACTTACATACTAGTATCCGGTCAAATCTAGAACAAGCCTGACAGGACATGATAAAATATTGATATAGGGAGTATCTATGTCAACAACTATAAATTTCAGTTCAAAATTAGACGAGAAACTGTATAAAAGTATCAAAGAACTTTCGAAAGAAAGCGGCCAAGACATTACAACACTTTTAAATGAAGCTATTACTGACCTTCTTCATAAGAAGTCTGTAAAACCCGCCTTTAAAAATGTAATGGATGAAGTCTTTGTTCAATACGATGAAGCTCTTTCTGAATTAGCAAAATAGAATATGAATTACCTATCAATTAAAGAAGTTATCTACCTGCATGAAAATTGATCTTAACTCATGGTGGAAAAGAAGGCGTACGAGATATGGGTCTTCTCTCTAGCGTATTATTACGTCCACAATCTGGTTATTATAACTCACTATCTGAACAGGCAGCAGCACTTCTTCATAGCTTGTGTATGAATCATTGTTTTCTAGATGGAAATAAAAGAATCGCTCTTCTCGCCAGCGTAGTTTTTATTAAAATAAACGGATACAACTTTAATGCTTCAAACGCTAAGTTTGTAAAATTCATTATTGATCAAGTTATAACTTCAAAAGTAGATCTTAACGTAATAACTAACTTCTTTGAAAAGCATATGATTAAGAAATAGAAGAGATTTCTTGAAGAGTTAAAATGTTAAACAACTATTCATTATCACTTCTCTCTCTCCCATCATAAAAACCATTAAGCTTAACAAGCTCTTTGTCACAAGGCGAGCAATGATGAGTCTTAGACTTGTCTAGCTTTGTTTGTACTGCTTCACAAGAAGGGCAGATGAAGTTTATGTTTTTTCCGTATTGATTGATCATTTTTTCTGCCAGCCAGAAGTACATTTTTAGAAAGAAAAGAATAGTCGTAAAAATCCATCCCTCTAAAGATACCTCAAGGTCGCCGAAAAGATGTTCATGTTTTCCTGGACGAAGAATTAAAGCAATAAATAGAGTCATGACTATTGAAAGTACCAACCTATTCTTTTTAGTATTCACTTTTCTCTCCTATCATAATAATCTTCAAGTTCAACAACCTTGTTACCAAAGTCTAGAGTACTCTTGGACAAAGGATTATGACACCTATTTCAATTAAAAGACAAGAACACAGAGGTGTCGACTCAAGGCCTCTAGATTTTCAGGGTATTCTTCAGAGAAATTCTTCTTAATGTAATTATGAAAGAGTGAATAGAATATCTTATCACCGGCGCTAGTTCCAGGATGAACCCAACGCCCAGACTTGTTCTTAACAGTATGGACTTCATTCTTTCTCGCAGCTTCTAACCAAGAGTCAAGGACTTGAATATGAAATTTAATTCCAGCTACTATATCTTTTTGGACTTTAATAATCCTTTTATCAGTGGCCTCGATCGCATTGATTTCTTCTAAAATCTCTTGATAATAATTCTTATGAGGAGTATCTCTTGGTACATCTCCCTTATCAACCTTCCCTATAAACTCTAATAGAAGTACTTTTTCAATGACGGCCATATCTGTAAGAGTAAATATTTTCACTAATTGCTTAGAGATTTTCATATCGAGATTACTCTGATCAGCAACATAAGGTTTATAGATCTTCCCAAATCTAGCGTAAGCATCATCTAAGCTTTTTCTATCTTTGATTTTCTCTTTACTGTATCTATATGAATCGGAGTCACTTGCTTGTACCAAAGAAGAGTTGAGTAACATGAATAATATAAAAACCATATGCTTAAAACTCATCATCTATACCCTCGTAAAATTAAAATATTCCAAACCAATCATCTTACTTAACTTTACGGCCAAGGCACCTTCTTCAGCTAAATCAGAATGTTCAATATTGCATTTAATAAGTAATCCACGATTATCATTCGATGATTTACTATAGGAATTTGTATTTTTAAATTGCTCATGCTTTTCATTCCAGAGATCAAATGCAGCATCACCAACTAAGAACATTTCATAGAAAACTTTACGAGAGTCGAGATTCAATGTACTCATCAGCACTATTCCCTGAAAAGAGCTCGTTTTATATTCACTTTTAGAAAATTCAAAACCAAACAACTTCCTTCTAAGCGTTATTAATCTCAACCTTTTACTCACTTTCACAGAGGACGCGTAAGTGGCCCCTATTCCGGTCAAAAGTGTCATAAATGAAAAAACAATAAGTAATTCTCGCTTGCCATCATTAAGAATGTTTTGAACAGCAAGTCCTATAAAGGTTAGAAAAAGTAGCCCCATAAAGATTTTACTTTTCAAACGTACTTTATCTTTAATTATCATAAAACCTATGCCCCTTATTATTTAACTGAATTTAAACTGTTTTAATTATCTAACAATTTCAATCAATTTTAAAGTACCTGTCTTAAATCGGCAGATTTTATTCCTTTGAAGATTTGAACTTCAAGATTTCTCAAAGAATTGAAATCAGGATGCAGATTTTGAAATATTGAAAGAATTTGACCATAATGTTACATTGACAGAAAATTGTAACTGAGTTACAATGCGTATAATGGTCAAGATATCAAAACACGACAATTTATTAGATACAATCAACAAGGCCATCACATCAGGTAACTACATATATACTGGTCATGCCGAGCAAAGACTTCAGCAACGTGAGATAACACGTCAAGAGGTGAAGCAAATCCTAAGTACTGGTCACCATGAAAAAAGAAAAGACACCTTTGATGAAGAATATAATGAATGGAACTATTAAATAAACGGTAAGACCATAGACAAGAAGAACCTAAGAGTAGTTTTAAGTTTTGATGAGAAAAACATGCTTATCATCACAGTGATTAATTTAGACAAGTAGAGGCCTATATGAGTGAAAAGAAAATTCAAAAGATGTACACCGACAACGGCTTTGGTTTTCCAATTCAGATCGTCAACGCTCCTTTGATAAAAGTTAGAGGGACATGGTCACTAGATCTTAACTTTGAGAAGTACGAGCGTGCCGTTCTAAAGGCGCTGGCTCACAAACCAAGCCGATTGACTGGATATGAAATAAAGTTCATTAGAAATCACTTTGAGTTGAATCTCAAGAGTTTTGGAGAAAGGTTTGGAAATGTTGCTCATTCTGCCGTCATAAAATGGGAGAAGTTCGCTGATGAACCAACAAATATGAACTGGGCCTGTGAAAAGGATATAAGGCTTTTCATTATCAATGAGATTAAGCCAAGTGTTCTAGGAAAGTTATACTCAGATCTTGAAAAGATTGCTTCTGGACGTAGCTCTAAGATCAAGATTAAAGTGGAAGAGATTAAGGCAGCTTAGTCTTACTCACTTCTCTCTCCCATCATAATAACTTTCAAGTTTCAATCCACTCTTGCGTGAATAACTGCTTTGCTATTTCAATTATCTATCAAGAACTTTGATTCTCAAAGTACCTATCTCTACTAGGCAGCTTTTGATTGATACATAAAATAAAATTTAAAAATCTCAAGGAATAGGATTTTATAGATATATAATTAGATAATCTAAATAGTTAGGCCTCTACGATAAATCTACTTTAAACTAAAAATCTTCCCACTATCCGTAGAAAAATAAAGACCACCATCAGGCCCCGTACGAACCATACGAAAGCGCTCTTCCAAATCCTCCAGCAACCGCTCCTGCTTCACGACCTTTGTTCCCTTAAGAACTATCCTTTGCAAGAACTCACTCCCAAGTGCCGCTAGAAACATATTCCCCTTAAACCCTTTTAGCTTATCACCCTCATAAATAGTCATGGCAGAGGGAGATATTGAAGGCGTGTAATGAACAATAGGTTGCTCCATTCCCACCTTATGAGTAGATCCAATTTTTGGTCCATAGTACTCAGCTCCGTAAGTAATCACCGGCCATCCGTAGTTCTTTCCTTCAACAATGAGATTCACTTCGTCTCCGCCTCTAGGTCCAAATTCACTACTCCATAGTCTCTTCGACTTTCTATCAAAGAATATTCCCTGGGGATTTCTATGCCCAAAAGTCCAAATCTTAAAATCACTACCATCTAAATTCATTCTAAGAATCTTTCCGTGATGACTCTTTAGCGACTGTGACTTATGGCGCTTACCACGCTCCCCCACACTCATAAAGAGATGCCCTTGCTGATCAAAGGTCACTCTCGAGCCAAAGTGCTCTCCAGAGGATTCAAAGGCGTTAGCGGTGAAGATCGTTTTAAAGTTTTTGAGTTTTAAGTTTGAATACGTTCCTCTACCCAGACAAGTGGAGTAGAGAGAGTTTTTCTCACAGGTATAGGTGATATAGACGTAACCTTGGTGAATTTGTAGATCAAGAATTCCCCCCTGACCTTTTGCTGTAAATTTAGGTGCGCCTAGAACTTCTGTTAGTTTCTTAGTTTTAGAATTGAAGTGTCGTAGACCTTCAGTTTTAAGAGTAAAGAGAATTTCATTTTGATTTAGAAAATCAAATCCCCAAACTCTCCCCTCAGTATCAAAGAGTTGTTCTAACTTGAAAGTTTGGTCACTAGACTTATAGACTTTGGCATTTGTTGAAATGGTAATAGATATTAAGAAAAGAATTATAGAGAAGCATTTCAAAATTAACTCTCCTCTTTCACAACCTTATACTCGGCCTCAAAAACTTCACCAGAATTATGACTCGACTGAGCCTGATGAGGTCTAGATTTTACATTCTTATCAGCTGGTTTTGCTAAAAATCCTCTCACTAAACTTCTGATAAGATTGTAAGCAAAGTAGAAAAATATGGCCTTTAAGATAAATTGAATAATCATTATTAGTCCCTGGGTACGCTTCCATTAAAACAAATTGCTAAAAGCTTCGTCAATTGCGCTAATTTTCCATAAAACTAGCTGATTTAACTGACATTGGGCTTTTCGCCTTGAGTACAATTTGGTAATCTTTCCACCGTTGTCAATACTAGAAAATTACTAGATTTAAAAAAGATGAGGAAATGACAAAATGAGTCAAGATAATCAACCAAAACTAATTCACTGGGCCGATTTCGCTGCTGATCGTATAATCAGACAACAAGGCGATAAAGAAACTTACACTGTTGCTAGTGGGATCACTCCTTCAGGTGACGTTCACTTTGGGAACTTTAGAGAAACAATTACAGTTGATCTAGTCGCCCGTGCCCTTAAGTCCAGAGGAAAGAAAGTAAGATTTATTTTCAGCTGGGATGATTACGATACATTTAGAAAAGTTCCAAAGAATATGCCTAAGCAAGATGAACTCGCTAAATACATGTTCCAACCTATTGTAGACACTCCAGATCCATACGGAGTTGAAGAGTCATACGCTGCTCACCACGAAGTGAGTTACGAAGCACAAGTTAAGAAAGTAGGCGTTGACGTTGAGCCTATCTATCAAGCGAAGAAATATAGAGCGGGTGATTACAAAGATCAGATTAAGAAAGCTCTTAATATGAGAAAAGACATCGCTGCTATTTTAAATGAGCATAGAAAAGAGCCTTACGGTGACGAATACTACCCAGTAAGTGTTTACTGTGAAAAATATAAGACAGATGAGACTGAAGTTATTGGTTGGGACGGAGAGAGTAAAATCACTTATCGCAATAAGAACCATGACTATGAAGGTGTCATTGATCTCAACACAACGGACAAGGTTAAACTTCCTTGGCGAGTAGACTGGCCCATGCGTTGGGTTTATGAATCTGTTGATTTTGAGCCAGGTGGAAAGGATCACTCTTCTCAAGGTGGATCTTATACAACGGCAAAAGATATCGTTAAATTATTTGGAGGAAAACCTCCTGTGTATCTGCAATACGATTTTGTTTCCATTAAAGGAGCTGGCGGAAAGATGTCATCTTCTTCAGGAAACTTAGTCACTGTAAATGACGTACTAAAAGTTTACGAGCCAGAAATGGTGAGATGGACATTTGCTTCTTATAAGACAAATGTTGATTTCTCAGTAAGTTTTGATCTTGATGTTCTTAAGACTTATGAAGACTTTGATAGACAAGAGCGTCTTGCATACGGATTAGAAGCTGGAAACGAGAAGAAAGTAAATATGGCCAAGAGAGTTTACGAATTCTCTCAAATTGGTGAACAACCAGCAGTTTGTCCATTCCAACCTTCTTTTAGACACCTTTGTAATATTCTCCAAATTAATGATGGAAATATTGATAAAGCTAGATCTTTCTACGCCTCTGAAATTAAAAATGAAAGAGACGAGAGAAGATTTAGTGAGAGAAGTAAGTGTGCTCTCTACTGGCTAGAGAACTACGCTCCAGAGGATTTCAAATTCAAAATTAACACATCTGCTGTTGAATATTCTTGTGATGATAAGCAGACAGAATTTATGACTTCATTTGTAAGTTTTATGACTAACGATTGGGATTCTATTTCTACTGATAAAGAATTACACGAGAAGATGTACGAAATCATTCATTCAGTTGAAGTACAACCCAATGATGTCTTCCCAGTTATGTACCAGAAACTTATCTGTAAAGAAAAAGGTCCAAAACTAGCAGGCTTCATTAGAACAATTGGTAAAGACAGAGTTATCGAATTATTTAAATAAATCAAAAAGTCCAAGGTTGATCTACTCTACCTCTTGGTAGGATAGATCAATCTAAGGCATCTTCAAGCGGTACTTCAAAATAGTTTTCTTCCACATTTGATCATTACTTAATTGGTGAATAAGCCCCATTACATCCTTATAGTGATTCGTCAGAGACTTTGTCATAAGGATTCTTCTATCAAAAACAAAGAGCGGATCTCTCGCTTGATATAATTCATCCCTAAGTTCTACTTGTTGAATGAGTTGCTTATATATGGATTCGGGAATGACTGTCATATCCATTTTTTTATTAGAAACTAGCTTTAGACATTGCAAAAATTGAGAATAATCCTTACGAATAAGATTTTCTTTACTGATAAATTCACCTAGGACTTTATAACGATGTCCATAGATACCCGCCAGCGATGCCTTCTTTAAAAGACTTAATTTTTCTACCTCAATTTTCTTACTCTTATTAGAGATGAGTATATTCTGGTCATGAAGTAGTGGTTTCGACCAGTGGAACTTCGACATGTTTGAATCCCCTACCCAGAAAGGATTTACAAAGGGAATGATAGCTTCTTCTTGATTCTTTAAAATGAGATCAATACGTAATTTATTGGCAGGAACAAAGAGAAAATGAAACTTCCCTGCTGCTAGTCGGTTCAAAGAGTTAGTGAAGTCATTTAAGAGTCCATTCCTATTAGCTAAGAGATAAGGAGGGTCTTTATAGTAACTATAAATATATATATTCTCTACCGCTTGGAGCCTAAGCGGATTCATTATGAATAGAATAGATAATAAGAAAATGAGTTTCAAAGCCAAAACACCTTAATTAACCATAAATAATATCTAACTACACACTTCTCATTATAGAGACAAGGTAATAATTCCTAAGTTAATATTCTCTTAAATGTCAGTTTTTCACAAAAGGATCAAGGTGACCCTATGCGCACTTTGACACCAGTAATATTATCAATAACTTAGCCAGAAATCAATTTTCACAAAAAATGTAAAAACTTACATCTCATAAAAAAGTATTACATTTGCATAAAAATAAGCCCTATTTAGAAAGTGCTGTTGCCACATTTCCTCCAATCAGCGAAAACTAAATTAACAAAACACGAAGAGGGAGAAATTCGATGAAAAAATTATTATTAGTTTTAGTTACTTTATTTGCAGCAGCAAACGCTAGTGCCGAATCTTGTACGGCCTTATTACAAGACAATGACAGAGGATCTAATTATACAGTTCAAAGATTCTACAACTTCTCTTGGGATCAAGAATCTGCTTGCCGTGAGTCTATGCAAGAATGTAGGCAGGAGATGAGAGAGAGAAGAAGATGGGACAGATTCTCTAACCTTACTTGTCACGTAGAAGGAAGAAGAGGCGGAAATAATGGTCAATGTTCATATGACCTTGTGAATAGAAATAATAGACAATTAGAATCATTTTCAAGAATGTCATGTCGCGCTTCAGCTGACGCTTGTCAAAGAGAACTATCAAGAAGACATAGAAGAGGTCAAAATCGTCAAGCACGTTGTGTAAAGAGACGTGGTGGTGGTCAATCTAGAAACGTAACTAAGTCTTGTTCTGTTGATAGACTTGGAAGAAACGGAAGATTCCTTCAAACTCACGTTGCAAATGCAACTGGAGCTAGAGGAACTGGAGTTAAAGCTCAGGCCTGTAGAAAAGCTGTGAGAAAGTGTGAAAGAAACACTGTTAGAAATCAGTACTGCGTACAAAGATAATTAAAACATCATATTAGTCTAATATTAATAATCTGATACTAGACACCTAGCAAGAAAGGCCCCTCATAGTGAGGGGTCTTTTTATTTTTACCTTTGCCATTGATCAAAATTCTCTTAGAATAGTATTTTTAGGAGAATCATTTATGGAATCTACAGATTTTAAGAGTCGCAGAATTAACACAATTTCAAAGTTAAAAGATGGCGTGGCCATCATTCCTGCGGCCAGTCACCAAACCAGATCAAACGATACAGAATATAACTTCAGACAAAGCTCTAGTTTTAAATATCTCACAGGTTGTGATGAGCCCGATGCTATTTTAGTACTCACTCCCCACGGAGAAAAGAAAGATCACCTCTTTGTTCGTCCAAAAGACAGAATGCAAGAAATCTGGATGGGTAAGAGACTAGGACCTGAAAAATCAAAAGACATTTTTGATATGGATGAAGCTTATTCTATTGAAGACTTTGATAAGACACTGCCAGAACTATTAAAAGGACACAAAGAAGTCTTTATTGATCTCTTTGATAACACTGAGCTCTTTATGAAAGTTAGAGGGATAGTAAAAGATCTCGATCCTAGAGGTCGATCAAAGCTTCCTACTCCCAAGGCCTTTAGACATGTGAATCCTATAGTTGAAGGACAACGTCTGATTAAAGATCAAAACGAAGTGCTCTTAATGAAGAAAGCTGCTGCTGCCACCAATAAGGCCCACCGTGCGGCCATGGCCTTAGCGGGTGCAGGTAAGAACGAATCTGATGTTCAAGCACTGATGGAGTATGTCTTTAAAATAAATGGTGCCACTGATCCAGCTTATGGCTCAATTGTGGCAGGTGGCGATAATGGAACGATTCTGCATTACATAGAAAACAACCGTGAACTTAGAGATGGAGACCTTCTCTTAATCGATGCGGGAAGTGAATATGGAACATATGCCAGTGACGTCACAAGAACTTTCCCGGTTAATGGAAAATTTACAACTACTCAAAAAGAAGTATATGAAATTGTCCTTAAAGCGATGAAGGCGAGTTTTGATATAAGCTCTCCAGGACACACTCTAGAAGAAGTTCACATGGAATCCGTAAAATCTCTCTGCGTAGGGCTTAGACACTTAGGACTCTTTAAAGAAAGTGTGGATGAAATGATAGCAAAGAATCTCTATAAAGAGTTCTATCCCCACTCAACTTCTCATTGGATAGGAATGGATGTTCACGATCAAAATCCTTATAATGATGACAAATTACAACCTATTAAGTTTGAAAAAGGAATGCTCTTCACTATAGAGCCTGGTCTTTACTTTCAAAATGATAATAAAGATATCCCACCAGAGCTGAGAGGACTGGCGATCAGAATTGAAGATGATATTCTTATTACAGAAAGTGGACATGAGAATCTCACTGCCATGATTCCTAAAGAAGTAAAAGAGCTGGAGCAAGCATGCCAAGAAGATTACAAACAGTTCTTATAATTCTCATCTCTCTCCTAAGCGTTAGTCTTAACGCCAAGGAGAGAATTTACTACAAGATTAATCACGACACTTGTCGCGTAAAAATTGTAGATAATTTTAAGTCTTCTGAAGATATGAATTATAAAGATCTGGTGGTGGATCTCTTAAAGGAGAGAAATTACCAGACAAGCTTTCTAGGTCCTCGTAGAAAAATAATCACGGGAGATTTTCATTTAAATTTTTCTTGGAATAGAACGGGAGAAAATGTCTACAAGGCCTGTGATGTAGAAGTCACTCTTAAACGCTCCCGTATCAATAGAACGCAAAGTGATGACAAGGTTATTTTTGAAAATAGTTCTAAGCGCGCCCTGCCAAGAGTCACTTTCAAAGGAAAAGAGCGTTGTCGCCGTGCAATTAACGATGTCTTTAACTTACTTCCCCACTGTATATTGCGAAAGAAATAGAACTAAATAGTTTTTAGGATTTTTAGAGTTAGTGACGTCTCTGTGTGAGGTAGTCAAAGATATAGAGAATAGGTTTCTTATTCTTAGTAAAGGTCTTGAGTTCTTCTTCATTAGAACAAAGGGCCGCTTCAATTTCACTTAGAAGATTTCTGGCACTTTCAATATGACTCATGGCCGTAGCTCTTACCACTTCCACTGCCTTATCAATCTTTTCTCCATCAAAGAGTTCAGAAAGATCAGTTCCCGATTTATATTTTTCAAAAGCAACAGGGTTAAAATTTAACCACTGAAAGAGAACTGCATTTACAAGACCATTATCTAAATCAAGATTTGCATCTTTTTGAGACTCCTTAGAGAAGTCCAAACAATCGTCCATCAATTGAAAGGCAATTCCTAGATCAATTCCCATTTGACGAGATTTTTCAATAATCTCTCTTGGAAGATCCGCTAGAACTGCAGGAGAAAAACAACACCAGCTCATGACTGAGGCCGTTTTCTTTATAGCAATAGTTTCTATAAGCTCACTTGTATAGTCACGATTTTCAATAGCGTCAGATTGAATCCACTCACCTTCAGCAAGATCCTGAATCACTTGCGCCATTTCACCTACGAGTTCTAGGTTTCCAGCACTGACCAAATTAACAATGACGTCAGCGAGAAGATAATCTCCCGCTAGTACGGCCTTCTTATTTGATGCTTGAATATTAATAGAGGGAACGCCTCTTCTCATAGTGGCATTATCAATGACGTCGTCGTGAGATAAACTCGCTGCATGAACAAGCTCAATCGACTTTGCATAAGGATCAAGTGCACTAAATTCCAAACCGTAGAGGTTTCCCACTAAGTAAGTCAAAAGAGGCCTCAACCTTTTTCCACCAACAAGCACGCTATTTTGTAGCAGCTCATTAACAGCATTATTGCAGTTATTAGAAGATATGTTTAAATCCATGTTCTTTACATGTTTTAAGGTCTTCAGGGGAATTGTCGATAAAAAGTCTTGTAACATATGATTATTTATAGCTATGAGTTCACAGAATTTTTAACGGCCAAACGCCCCAAAGTAAATGAAAAAACACAGAAATGAATTCTTCACATTGCTTTTTGCGTGAAGTCATTACCAGAAATTTAAGAAGAGACTTGCAACATTAGGCACAAAACGCTATATATTGGCCCTGTGAATACCAAAATGAGGACAATTATGACTTCAGCTCTTCAAGGCCGAAAAAAAGAATCTTGGAAATTATTTGACGAGATTGCAGGAACTTACGACTTATTAAATAAGTTACTCTCCTGTGGTGTTGATATTTATTGGAGAAGAAAGTTCATACAGAACCTTCCAATAAAACAAAACCTTTTGGCCCTAGATCTAGCAACTGGAACGGGTGATGTACCTTTAGTACTGGTTAAATCTAAGAGAATTAGCAAAGTCACTGGAATTGATCTCTCTAGAGGTATGGTAGAAATTGGAAAGAAGAAAGTTGTAAAGGCCAATAAGCAAGATCAAATTACTCTTGAAATTGGAGACGGTTGTAATCTTGAAGCTGCCGATGAATCGGTGGATATCGTTACAATTAGTTTTGGAATTAGAAACTTTCCAGATCCACAAAGATCACTGCGTGAAATTTACAGAGTCCTAAAACCAGGCGGACGCGTAATGATCATGGAATTTGGCGTACCTAAGAGTAAGATTGTAAACGCAGTTTACATGTTCTACTTCAGACACCTTCTTCCTTTTGTTGGAAATTTACTATCAAATCATAGTGATGCTTATACATATTTAAATGAAACTGTTGAAGATTTTGCCTACGGCGCTGTATTTACAAGCTGGATGAAAGAAGCTGGATTTAAAAATGCAACTTTTCAAGAGTTAACTTTTGGAATTTCTAATTTATATATTGGTGATAAGAAATAGATGATAAATCTTCTTGAATTAAAACATTCAGTTATAAGACAACTCTCTGATCATTGGAAACAAGTGGACTTTGTTGCACTTTCTAAAGATAAGAAGAGATTTGTCACTTATAAATTCAAAATTGAAAAGACGAATCTCTCCAATCTTCTTGGACACGTCATTCATAGACCTCTGAACTACTTTAAAAACAAAGATAGTTCAAAAGAGATTCTAGGAATTGGCTCACACATTACTTATACAAAGAAATATGACTACAATAAACTTCTAGGACTTATAGAAGGTGATCGCGACCTTACTTTCCTAGGGGCCCAGAGATTTACTTCTACGGGAAAAAGAGATGAGACTTGGACAGGATTTGACGAATGTCACTTTACACTGCCTAAGATTGTTTTTGAAACAACGAAAGACTTCACTGTTTTAAAAGTCATCTTTAATAAGAAGTCTATTACTTCTGAAGATAAAAGGGCCAATGCTCTCTTTGAATTAGAGGCCTATTTAAACTTTATTAGACATGACTTTGGGGCCACTAAATCTCAAGTTATTTCAAATTACCCTGAGAAACCTCAGTGGGAATCAATGATTAACACTTGCTTAACAAACCTAGAGACAACTCCTCTAGAAAAAGTTGTTCTAGCAAGAAAAGAAATCGTTGAGTTTGATAGATCAGCTGATCCTATGGCGATCTTTGAAAAAAACATCAAACATGCCACTGATAGTTACTTAATGTATCTTGATCCGGGAGATGGGAAAGTTTTCATGAGCTTCACTCCTGAAAAGCTTTTTAAACTAAACGAGAGAGAAATTTCACTCGACTGTTTAGCAGGAACAAGACCACGCTCAACTGATTTTGGTATTGACTTAAAATATCAAAGTGAACTTATGAGTTCATCTAAAGAGCTTGAAGAGCACAGAATTGTTTCTCGTGAGATTCAAGAAAAACTCTCAGGTCTTGGTGCTATCATTAAGGTTGAAAACGTAGAGTCTATTTTAAAATTAAAATTCATTCAGCACCTCCACACACACATTTGTGGAACTCTCCCAGAAAGAAGTAACTTCGCCGTTCTTCTTAATACTTTTCACCCAACACCAGCTGTTGGCGGAAGACCTTGGGATATGGCCAAGAGGTGTATTGAAGCGACTGAACCATTTGATCGTGGTTTATATGCTGGCCCTATGGGTTATATCTCTGCAGATTCTTGTGAATTTGCCGTGGCCATCAGAAGTGCACTCACTGAAGAAAATAAACTTCATATCTTTGGTGGTTGTGGACTCGTGACAGGTAGTAACGCTGAGAATGAGTGGATTGAAACACAAAATAAAATGAAAAACTTTGAGATTACACTGTAGGTCTTCCATGCTTCTTGCACATAACCTCTCAAATCTCTGGTCATCGCTCATCATTGACGAACTCATAAAATCAAACGTAGTAGATTTCTATATTTCTCCTGGCATGAGAAATGCTCCCTTAGTAAATTCACTCCTAAAAAGAGACAATGTTAATTTATACCTAGGTATTGATGAAAGAGCTCAGGCCTACCGCGCTCTGGGTAACGCCAAGGGAACTGGTAGAACAAGTGCCCTTATCTGCACTTCAGGAACAGCACTGGCCAATTATATGCCGGCAATCATTGAAGCGAAGAAATCATTTATCCCAATGGTAGTTCTCTCAGCAGATAGACCAATTGAGCTCTCTACTAGTGATGCCAATCAAACTATAAATCAAGTTCACTTCTATGGAGCACACGTTAGAGCAGATGCTTGTCTTGGTGCACCCACAGAACAAATTGAACCACATATTGTAAGAAATACAGTGAATCACCTTATTTTTAGATCCCTCTATCCTACTAAGGGCCCGGTACATTTAAATATTCCACTAAGAGAACCCCTTGACTCAACGAAGGCCCCTATTAGTGAGTCTTATATTGAAAGAGCTAGAGAAACTTTTAAAATTCTACTGCAAACAGAATACTTAGCTCCCCTGCAGAGTTTAAGTTCTGAAGTTGTAGATAAAATTAGTGACATAGTAAAACATTCAGAACGTGGTCTACTGGTCATTGGTCAGCTTCCAAGTTCCATGGATAAGTCTAAGATAAAAGCATTTATCAAGAAATTGAATTGGCCTGTGTTCTTAGATATCTCTTCTTCTTTAAAGTATAGCTACTCATTAGAAGATAATGTGATTCCAACTTTTGATCATCAAGAAGTTTACGATAAGGTTTTAGAGAATATTCCCTCAACAATTATTCACCTCGGTGGTCGTACCACTAGTAAACATTACTATAGATTTCTAAGCGAAAACCCATTGATCAAATTGATTAGTGTAAATTGGAGTGATCAAAAAGAAGATCCCTCACAAAATACAGATATTAGAATAGTCTCTCACGTAGATCAATTCTGCTTACAACTTACAGAGAAACTACAACAAAGCTGTAGTCCTATAAAAGTCGACTGGAAAGAATTTGTTCAAAAGAAAGAAGAAGTGATTAAAAACTCTCCTCTTTGTTACCCTTATATATCAAAGTCTATCATTGAAAATATTGCCAGTGATACGGCCCTCTATATTTCTAACAGTACCGTTGTTCGTGCTTTTGATAATTATATTTCTACAGATAAAACAAAAGAAATTGATATTTTCACCAATAGAGGTGTGAGTGGAATTGAAGGTCTTATCGCGTCGACCATAGGTTGCGCTGAGGGAATTTCTAAGTTCACGACTTTAGTCATTGGTGACATTAGTTTTCTTCATGATTTAAATTCACTACAAATGTTAAAAGAATCAAAAGCACCCGTATGTGTTGTGCTGGTTAATAATTCAGGAGGAGGAATCTTCTCTCTTCTTCCCATTGCAAAAGATAAAGAACTCTTACCCTATCTCACCACTCCCCATGAATTAAATTTTGAACATGGAGCCAAACTCTTTAATCTTGATTATCAAAGAGTAGAAACACCTACACAATTCGATGAAGTTTTTAGAGAGAGTCAGAAAGTTAAGAGAACAAAAATAATTGAAGTGATTGTAGACAACGAAAAAAATATTGAAATCTACAATTTACTTAAGACTGTAAAACTTTAGGAATTCAATGACTAAGACTTCTGCCTGGATCATGGCCACTCGACCAAAAACTCTCACAGCGGCAGTGGGACCAGTTATTTTAGGACTCGCCATTAGTCACCACTATCAAAGAGAAACTTCCCTTATTACTTTTTTTATAATCCTAATCACTGCTCTACTCCTACAAGTAGGAACAAACCTCGTGAACGATTACTACGATACTATCCGAGGTACCGATGGTGACGATAGACTAGGACCTACTCGCGTCACTCAGGCGGGACTTTTAACTCCCAAAGAAGTGAGAAATGGATTTATCCTGGCCTTCATCATGGCGACTCTCTTTGGTGTTTATCTCATGCTGATGGGAGGACTTCCCATAGTGATCATAGGAATCCTGAGTTTACTATTTGCTTATGCTTATACTGGTGGCCCTTTTCCTCTGAGCTACTTTGGTCTTGGAGAAGTGTTTGCCCTTATCTTCTTTGGTCCCGTTCCAGTGTGGGGAACATACTTTCTTCTCACAGGGGACTACTCACTTACTCCAGTTGTTCTGGGCCTAGGTCCTGGATTCATAGCGGCCGCACTCATGTCTATTAATAACTTAAGAGATATTAAAAGTGACACGAGGGCCAAGAAATTTACTCTGGCCGTTGGTCTTGGAGAAAAAAAGGCTCGTCTTTTGACTTTGCTACTTGTTATGGCCTCCAGTTTTCTGCCCTTCTTTGCGGTGATTAATTTAAAATCACCTTGGGCATTACTTGCTTGTTTTAGTTGTTATCTCTTTATTAAAACTTGGAAGTATGTAGCGCTCGGTGAAGTGAATGAGAAAATGAATAAGTGTTTGGCCACAACTGGTAAGTATCTACTGCTCTATTGCCTCTTATTAAGTTTGGGTATTAATTTATGAGTTTAAAGTTTACACACTTTAAATGCCCTTTAATAAAACCTATCTCTGTGGGTGATGTCATTCTCAACTCTAGAGAGTGGATTGAAATTGATAGTGGATATTACAAAGTCGATCTAGCTCCTCTACCTGGACTGCACCGTGAAACACTCATGGAGTCGTTTGCTGATTTTAAAAGTCATAATACTCCTAAAACTCCTAGTGCACTCTTTGCTAAAGAAGCAATGTCACTAAAAGTTGAACTAGGTGCAAAGTCAAAAATCAACCTGCTTGATTTCATAGATCTCGCAATTTCACCCAATGATTATCTCTTAAGTTGGAAAGATCAAGAGAGTGTAAAACTTAAAATTGGTCGCAACGATTTATCTTTAGAGGCCAAGTGGTTAAAAGAAATAACTTCAAAAATTTCTAATAAATTAAAACTAAGACTTGATGGCAATCTACAATTTAAAAGTTTAGAGCTAATAGAATATTTAAAAAATATCGACTCTTCTAAAATTGAATATCTAGAAGAGCCCCTAAGTGATCTTAGCGAATGGCCTAGTGTTTTCAAACAAATCAATATCCCTCTCGCGCTAGATGAAAATATAGATAGGAGAACCACCACTCCTGGAGTCGTTAATATAGTCGTTAAACCCACATTTAACTTATCCCTAGAAAATACTCTTAGAGAAATAAGAGAAGAGAATTTTCAAATTACAATTTCTAGCTCCTTTGATCCTCCTAATAATTTGGCCATCCTCCATGCTCTTGGAAGTCTAACTAAGGGACACAGTGGTTTGGACACCCTAAAGTATTTCAATTTAGAAGAGCTCATTTCTTCACCCCTTTAAAATTTTTTCAAGTTCCAGTAGAATATACTCAGGTTTATTTTAGAGGAGAAACTCATGAAGAAATTATTACTATTAACATTTGC
This sequence comes from Halobacteriovorax marinus, assembly GCA_002163155.1. Taxonomy (GTDB): domain Bacteria; phylum Bdellovibrionota; class Bacteriovoracia; order Bacteriovoracales; family Bacteriovoracaceae; genus Halobacteriovorax; species Halobacteriovorax marinus_A. The sequence goes on from MAAO01000011.1 coordinate 141,782, forward strand.
CCTAACATTCGTCTCTTGCGCTCACTCACACAACAAAAGTGGAGAATGTTCTAAGAAATCATGCCCAAAAGTGGCAAAATCATGCTGCGCCAAGAAGAAACAATGCTCTCTCAAAGACAAAAAGGCCCATGCTAAGTCTTGTAAGGCCCATAAGAAGTGCGATGGTAAGAGTTGTAAAACGAAGTCTTAAAGGTCCAATAAGGGCCTGAAATTATAACTTTTTCACCTTTTTAACTCAAGTTTATCCCCAACATGTGTCGATAAGCATTCTAACTGGAGATCAAATATGAAAAAATTATTACTTTTGGCCTTGGCCCTTACTATTACTGCTTGTAGCTCAACTGCTCCAAAGAGTAGAACTATTGCCAACGATCCTTGTTCAGAGAACTTCTACACTGATTCAGAAGTCTACTTTGATATGTTAGAGAAATGTAGAGGTCGCTAAGACCTCTTACTCTCCTGTAATATATTTAAACGCATCGAATCATCTTGAATCTAATCAAGATCTAACTTTATCTTACAATTTTAGTATGTTATTTCAACTTCAGTAATATTTCTTTTAGCTGGAGTGAACGTGAAACAAATTCTTTTAGTTTTCTTAATCCTAATTATGAGCAATTCTTTTGCCCTCGATACTGAGGTAAAAGGTTTTGTCGCCCTTAATACTTTCTCATACGAATCTGTTGAAGACAGAGATCCTACGATGAAAATGGGGATTGGAACAATTGATTTAAAATTCTACTTCAACCACGAAGACTTTAGTGCAAAAATCAAACTTGACCTTGATGGACAACTTGATGAATCAAATAACCTCTACGAAGAAGCGATGGTTAATTGGCGTCCAATTAGAAATTGGAAGTTCTCTATTGGTAAAGGAAAAATTCGTTTTCACCAAATGAGTTACGGTGTTCTAGAATCTCACTACTCTGATGGAGGTTCTGTACTTGGAACAACTCACGGTCTTAGAGATCAAGATAGAAAAATTGTTGCTGAAGTTGTTTACGGTGGTTACAGAAGAGGATTTAGAAACTACTTAAGCTTCTATGCCGATACGAAACAACCTTCTGAGTCTAGAGATTCTGATAACCTCATTGGTTACGATACATCAACTTCAAGTGATCCTACACTAGCTGGTAAGGGTGAACTTACTTACGAAACTGAAAAAGAAATCAACACTAGAAAAGATGTTGGTTTTTCAAATAAATTCTTCTACTACCCAAGAAGAGGAGTTGAATTTGGTCTAGGTGTTTTATACAGAGACAGAAAAGTTGACTTCAATGATAACTGGGCATTTGATTTTTCTGGTAAATATAGTACAGGTGCATGGGAATATGTTTTTGAACTTGTTTATGCTTACGTAAGTAATCATCCAAATGATAAGTATGCAGTTGAGCACCAATACGAGCAAATGGGACAAATTCAAGTTCTCTACCAACTCACAGAAATGACGAAATTAAAATTAAACGCAGAAGTAGCTCTTGTAAACACACAACAGTTTAATAGAGACAACCTTCCAAATGGATTAGGTGACAGGTCTCCTAACTTTGGAAATAGTATTCAAACTAATAACTATAAACTTGATGTTGGTATTATTTGGAAACTAGCGGCGAGAGTAAACTTCAAAGTTGGTGCTCTCTACGAAAGAAAGTACGAGTGGAAAGCACTTCAAAGTCTTGGATATACTACAGGTTATGCTGGGTTTAGAGATGCATGGCAATTAGGTTCAGGAATTAACTTCTGGTTCTAATTAAAAAATATAATACCTGGTCCTTGAACTCTTCAAGGACCTTAGAATTTAAAACCACCAAAACCATTATCTGATTCACCTTGATCAAAAACTTCCTTTGAAGTCCACCTATTAAACATAGGAACTTTCTTACTCACTACACCTGTCTTATACGATTTCTTAACGGCAACGAAAGTTTCTTTAAGCGCTTTAGTGTGTAAATCTTCAGAAGTCTCATTACCAGTTTTATAGAGATTAAAATTAAGCATTTGGACTAATACTCCATTATCCCCTATGACTTGTGCCATCTTCTCTTTGAGCAACTTATCACCCACTGTAAAACGTCCGTCATCTGTTTCTTTAAAGGGAATACTTTTCTTATCTTTGTAGTACTTACAAAGGGCATTTAAGCTCTTCTTATTAATTTTTGAACCATTGATGAAGGTAAGGTTTGGAAAGTGCGCCCGCGTGTAGAGACGATTCTTCTGATCTTCTTTAATCTGATCTTTCATTCCATCTCGTTTATTTTTCGCCACTAGTGGATAGTCTTCGATTTTAGAGGAATCATTGTAGGCCTGCTTCTTCCCAGACAGAAGAACTTGCATCAATTGAAAGGCAGGAGTCTTTTTGATTTTTTCATAGGGATCTCTCTTAATTGCCTCACCTGGCGCCATTTCTTTTTTTCTGTGAGCAAGATTTTGAAAGTCCACAAGGCCACTTACAATATCCTTGTCGCCGTAGACATCATTCATCAGCATACCGTAATTCATATTTTCACAACCCAGACAACTACCGTACTTTTGATCTACAAAGAGCAGTTTGCCAGAAGCCGCTGATTGAGTGAACCAACCCAAGACATCTTCAATGGAGGCAACTTTCAGCTTATTAGGAATATCATCATCGTACATGGCCATACCTAAGTCACTGGCACTTCTAGATTTGAAATCCGCACAATGAGGCAGTTCTGTGAGAATAATAGCTTTCACCTCATCAACAGTTCTTTCTATTGGACAGTGGGCATTAGTTTTCGACTTTCCAAAGTCTTCAAGATTCTTAACTATTTTCTTAACCTCTCTCTTAAGTTCTTCTCCTAGGGACATCTTAGTTCCAAGAAAAAGACAAAAGATCATGATAAATACATTTTTGAGTTTCATTATACTAAATCCCGACTTTTAAGAGATCAAACTGACCTCAACATGATGGTCTTATCGGTGGGATTAAACAAAATCATAAGAGTTACTTGAGTCAAAACTATTTCAATCAAGTAATAAGAATAAAAAAAGCCTCCAAAGAGTGGAGGCCAGTGTATTTTTGAATTAGCTATTGGGCTTAATCTAGGTAGCCTCTTTTTTCTTGATCTTTTTCAATAGATCTAAAGAGCGCTCCAAAGTTTCCTTCACCAAAAGAATCGTGATTTTTTCTTTGAATAATTTCTATGAATATTGGACCAATGACATTCTTAGTAAAAATCTGTAAGAGGTATCCCTCATCATCTCCATCCACTAGAATATTATTCTTGCGCAACTTCACTTGATCTTCCGTTACATTAGGAACTCTATCAAATACTTCATCGTAGTATTCGTCATCAATATCTAGAGTTTCAATTTGTGTAGCTGCTAAACTCTCCACACTCTTAACAATATCTTCTGATGTGAAAGCGATATGTTGAATCCCTGGACCATTATACTCTTCTAGGTATTCATTAATTTGAGATTTTGCTTCAGTCCCTTCATTGATAGGAATACAAAATGTTTTACAAGGAGATTGTAGCGCGAAAGACTTAAGACCAGTCTTAGCTCCTTTAATATCAAAGTAGCGCACTTCTGTGAAACCAAAAGTCTGTTTATAGAAGTCAGTCCACTTCTGCATTGTTCCTTTATAAACATTATTTGTAAGGTGATCAATTCTAATAAATCCCTTACCTTCAATTTCTTCTTTCACAGAATCATCAATAAACCCAAGTTCCTGGTAGAAGTTTTTATCTTCAAATTTATCTACAAAATAAAGAAGAGAATCACCAATTCCGTAAATGGCGGGAACTTTTTTTCCTTTATAAGTATATTCACCCTCTGCGGCCCTTGCTCCATTTTTTACAGAAACTTCAAATGCCTTGTCAGCATTTTCAACTCTAAAGGCCATTGAAGAAATAGAAGGACCATGGTCATTTACAAAATTATGAGTATGACCACTTAACTTATTATTAACGATAAAATTGATGTCATTTTGTTTATAGAAAATCAGATCTTTTTCTGCATTTGTTGAAAGCTTTGAAAAACCAAATGCTTTAAAGAGTTGATCTAAATTCTCATGCTCTTTTGAACAATATTCAACAAACTCAATTCCTCTTAATCCTGTTGGATTTGTATCACTAGTCATGCTGACTCCCGTCTATGGCCCAGGCTCTGGACCTATGGTAAAACTTATCTTAAAATCTGATTCTAATCTTATAGATCAGGCCTAAAAGGTCAACGAATATATGCTTTTGATTACTTTCAAATGGATAGTTAGGGGATAAAATGATTGATATTAAACAAATTCACCATGTGGCCTACCGCTGCAAAGACGCTAAAGAAACAGTAGATTTCTATAGAGAAAAACTCAATATGGAACTACTAGTCTGTATAGCTGAAGATAAGGTCCCTTCTACCCAGGAGCCAAATCCCTATATGCATGTATTCTTAGATGCCGGAGCAGGAAATATACTAGCATTCTTTGAAATCACTGGCGCCAAGGAAATGAGCCGAGATTTAAACACTCCGGAATGGGTGCAACATATTGCTTTTCGTTTAGATAATGAAGAAGAATTACTCGATGCAAAAAAAGAATTAGAAAGCAAGGGAGTAGAAGTGCTAGGGATTACGGAGCATGGCATAATTAGATCCATTTACTTCTTTGATCCAAATGGTCATAGGCTTGAATTAACTTGTGTCACAGGATCGGACAAGCAAATGAAAATGCTAAAAGATATAGCACCTGAAATGCTTGAAGAGTGGAGCAAAACGAAGAGACCACCAAAACAAGCGGCCTGGCTACACGAAGACTAACCTAGAACAATTTAGAAACGATAGTGGTGATGAGTGACCATCACCACACTTTGAATTTACTTAAGTTCAGCTTCTATAAGATCTTTTAAATAACTATAACCAAACTTCTTAAGAGGTTTACCATTTACAAAGAATGAAGGCGTCGCTCTCACTCCTAAAGTTCTTCCATCAGCAAGGTCTTGTTCAATTATTTTTACAAAAGACGGATCATTCATATCTCTCTTTATCTGTTCAACATCTACTCCCACTTCAGGAAGAAAAGTCCAAACTAATTCAGGCCGAGGGTTATGATGACTCCCCCACTTTGGCTGATATTTAAATAGAGTCTCAAGCGCCTCCCAATACTTACCTTGCTTACGAGAAGCTTCTAGGATTTTAATCACAAATTTTGAATTCGTATGAAAGGGCATATATCTAACGACTAGTTTAATTTTCCCTGGGTATTCACTCATTAATTTCTTCACGTAAGGATAGAACATGCGACAACTCTCACATTCAGGATCTAAGAATTCTACCAAGTGAATTTCTGCATCATCACTACCAAGAGTTGGAGAATAATCTCTAATGAAAGTTTCCACATTATCGCTAGCGAGAAAACTCATCTTCTTGTCCATTTGATTTTTGTAAATACTCGCCGCTAGTGCAAAAACCACCATCATAACAAAGACACTTACTCCTACAATTACTTTCTTATTTTTCATAATTTCTCTTCCTACTTAAAATGATCATTAACGTGAAAATTATAGCAAAGGCCACGAATGATAGAAATGGTATTGTTATAAACCCTAACCACTCAATATAAATCCCAGAACACGGAATCCCTTCTAAACAGGGCGCCATAGTTTCTGGAATAATTTCGAGTTGTAGTAGATTATGATAAATCGATATAATCAGTCCTATAAAGGCAAAAGGAGCTGCATACTTGTAAACTAATTTATCCAAGGGAAAAAGTCCCACTAAGAGTATGAACACAAGTGGGTACATGAAGATCCTCTGGTACCAACATAGAGAACAGGGAGGAAATTCAGCGATCTCACTAAAGAATAAGCTACCAAGAGTTGCCGTTGCAGCCGTTATCCAACTTGCAAAAATAAACATCCATTGAGTTTCTGAATTGTCTTTATCCATAATAGAAAAACCAGTTATTACTAATAGCTCATCATAGATATTGTCGTGGAATTAGTCTAGGGCAAAAGAAGTTAATATGATTTGAATTCCCCCCCTGTGGAAACACTAAACTAGCGCTCCGCAAGGGGTTAAAGATATTTTACTTAATAGTGATTTCTCTAGAGTGACTAAGTTTAGGAATATCCGAACGATTAATCACTTCATCAATATTTTTTCTGAGACGAATTGTTACCGTGATCTCATGTTTCTTCCCAAATTTCATTTTTGGTAATAATTCAGCAAGATCTATTCTCACACGGGCCCTCGAATCATTGAGAGATTGCTTAGTGTATTCAGCAACATTTAACACACGATTCATGAGTACTGGATCAGAACCAAATTTCTTTCTCTTGACCTTAAGGCGAATCTCTAGAGGATCAGCAGAAGTAAAGTCTCCCATTTCAAAATAGAGCTCTTCCCCACTCACATTCATTTGCGTAATGCCATGGAGAACTGGAGTAAAGTTTCCAGCAATTTCTTCTAGGCGCATATTATAAGAAATATCAAGACTTCTACGCTCACCAGCACCAGTCAAACGTCTCGATTGTCTCGCATAGATGAGGAATTTTCCACTTGTAGTTTCACGTAAGTAATCACTGTCACCGGTAATACCAAAGACAAAATTCTCTAGCGGAGCTACAGAGCTATCTTGATTGTGTTCGAAGTTGAAATGAACATTAGTGTCTACAAAGTAATCAAAGACCTCAAAAGGAATCGTCACACGCTCATAACAAGTATAAGCTTCTCTGCGGTAAATTGGATAGGACCTACAAACTCTACGGTCTTCATAATAACAAACTCGCCTTCCACGATTATTAATACGACAAACGGGAACTTGTTCCCAGTGACACCTTCTATCATGCCCTACCAAAACTTGACGGTAACAAGTCTTCGCTCTCTGCTCGTAGCGATACTCTGTATGAGTCTTCTCTGTACTAAGCTCAAAGCTTTGATTATTTTGATCACCCGAATAAGTGAAAGACAGATAATCGTCTGTCGACGCACTAGCAAAAATCGAAAAAGAAAAAGCTAGTAAGAGAATGAATCCTTTCATTAAAACCTCATAGTAGTATTATAAATATTTTATCACTAATAATTTCAAGGGCTGCGTCTTTCGTCAATTAATATTGCATGAAAGATAGAGAATGATTGTTTTGTTATCATTTATGAAAGAGTTCATGGCTAAGTATGATAAAATAATTTTATCAATTTCCAAGCTTAAGATAAGGTTACATTATGGAATTCAATATAAAATTTTTAAAACTCTCGCCGAAGTAGGAAGTTTTACAAAAACAGCGAAAATTTTCTATCAATTTCTTCTACACACCAAATACCACCATTGAAAAAGAATCACTGAATGGAGAACTAGATATGGGATTCATGTCTACGGCGCCAAAAGATTCTTCTCTAAAAGCGACTGCTATTGATAAAGAAAAGTTCTGTCTAGTAGTTCCAGTAAATTTAAAGGATTGTTCCTTCGTGGGGATGAGTGAAATTGGATTTATTTATCACCCAGACGGTCTCAGCATGGCCCATGAGGTGTTTTCCCTTAACTACCCATCTGTTTATAAAGGAATGGATAAAATTAAGGTCAGCGGATCTATTAATCAAATTACACGTATCCTAGAGCCCGTTGCTCAGGGAATAGGTTTTACAGTACTGCCAGAGTTTGCTTGTAGAGATTTTTCAAAACAGAAGAGATTAAAGTATATTCCGCTTAAAAAGAATATAATCAGTACCATCTTTGCTGTAAGTAAGAAGTACCGTAACCTCCCTAAGAGGTGTGACGAAATCCTTCAGTCATTCTTAGATCATAATTAAAGGTTTAATAGGAAAGTTTTAATTTGTGCGTGAGTTTCATGAGAAATTTCAGCGATAGGACTATTCATTAGAATATTCCCCTGTCCATCAATTTGAAACTTTGCGAATTTTTCATCGAAGCGAAGCTCTGCATTTTCAAAGACCCTAATATTCATTTTATTGCCATTAATAAGTTCATCATCCATGCTAGAGAATTTTAATCTGCTAATCTCACCAGTAGCTTTTGGAACCATAAGCCAATGAAAGATTTTATCTACAGGAAAACCTTCAGGTAATTCATTTATTTTAACTTCAACTAATAATATATTTTCGTTCATGAAATAGAAGAGTGGAGTGTAATTTGTCGTAGTCATAAATGGTCCTTAAAAGTTTAAACACATTAAGGCTACTCTTAATAATTCAATTTTTCTAGAAAAAACCCTTTTCGTTCTATATTTTTGAAATTATATGAAATTCAGAAAAAACGTCTTTTAAGAAATTAATGGATACAGGCTTATCCAAAAAGTAGCTGGCACCACAACTTAACACTTCCTCTCTAATTTTATCATTACCTGACGCTGAAACAACAACCACAGGAATTTGGTGAAACTTTTCATTATCTTTTATTATGGTAAGTACTTCATGCCCTAAGAGGTCAGGTAAAAAATAATCGAGAATAATCATGTCATAATCTTCTCTATTTAAAAGAGAAAGAGCATGCATACCTGAAAAAGAGAACTCAGTAATTAAGTGCTCCTCCCTCAGTAGCTGAGTAATTAGAATCTGAAATACTGGATCACTATCAATGATCAAAACCGATTTCTTTTTCAAAACGATCCCTCTCTGTTATTCAATTATATGATTAAGACACTTATCTCTCTACGCCAAAGCTGGAACCCCTAGCATAGGAACTTCCTTAAAAATCATGGGCCATATGTCCCAACAAGAAATTCCATACAAATACAATCCATTTCACAACCTTAAGATAAGATTAAAAGATTAAGATATTGATGGTTTGAGCTGCATTACATTCACAAAAAAAAGACACATTCCGATGATAATTAAAACACGCAAGATAAAAAAGTTATCCATTAACTAATGCCTTTTTTACAAAGAGCACTTAAATAAATGTATTTATTAATGAGTACTTTTAGTTGGCTAAAAGTATTTAAGGTCATTTATCTTGCTAAAAAATAGAAATAGAAAAATGCCAACTTTGACGTTCATATTAATTTGTTTTTTGTATATATTTAATTAAGGCTTTAATATGATTGATAATTTTGAAAATTTATATAAGACACTTCCAGTGATGATGCACTCCATTGACAGTCATGGCATTTTAGTCAAAGTTAATGATATGTGGCTTAACGTCATGGGTTATAAAGAGCATGAAGTCATAGGAAAGAGATCAACTTATTTCTTAACAGATGAATCACAGATTTATGCAAAGGAAACAGTTCTTCCAAAATTCTTTGAAACAGGAGAATGTAAGAATATATCCTATCAATTTGTTAAGAAAAATAATGATATTATCGATGTACTTTTATCGGCTACATCTGTATACGATGAAAAAGGCACACTTCATAAATCAGTCGCCGTCATAAGAAATATTACCGAAATTAAAAATTTACTCATTCAGATTTTAAAAATGGAAGATGATGAGCAACTCTTAAACCAAGAAGATATTCCCTATCATACTATGTCTCCAAGAAAAAAACTTTATGATCTGCGAATTGAAAAGAAACTTAGTCAAGATGAGATGGCAGAGATACTTAACCTTTCCTACAGAACATATCAAAGAATAGAATACGGTCAAAGTCCACTTACTGCGGAACTCATAATTACCATAGCAAAAACTTTTAAATTCTCTCCCCATTACTTTTTTTAAGTAGCGACAACTCTGGCGTAGCAGAGTGATTTTCTTTAAAATATACTCACCACATGAATAATAATCATTTACTAGAAATTTTAATAGTCGAAGACAATCTCTCAATTAGAGAACTTATTAACGCTATTCTCAACAAGAATAACTTTAGAACAAATTATGCTGACAATGGAAGCACCGCTCTTTCTATTTTAAAAGAAAAAGACATTGACCTAGTAATTTCCGATATCAATATGCCTGTGATGGGAGGAATTGAGCTACTAGATTGTATTAAAGATAACTTCTCTAATCCACACCCTGTCATTTTTGTTTCAGGAGATCCAAACTATGAAGAACTTGCTCTAAAGAAAGGAGCTATTAAGTTTTATACAAAACCCTTTCCCATTACAGAATTATTAACTTTTATAGAATCTCACTTTGAAGAAAAACTCTTAGTATAAATTATAATTTTGAAATAAAGTCATGCATTCGATGATAGTGCGATCCTCGCCAATAAATCTTATGACAATTCAAGCAAGTAGAAAAATGATCATTTAAACTATAAACTTTTTCTGGAACTTGATTTTCAATAGACTCCTTAGAAATCTTTGTAAGAATAGTATTGCATTCGATACACCTAGACAGTGGTATAGCTTTTCCCGAAAGACCTAATTCGTTTACCAAGTACTTTATCTGTTCATTCATAGGACAATCTTTTAATGTGATGACTAAGTTCTCTCTAAGGTCCTTTAAGAGCTTTCTATTTCTCGTTAATATAATACGTTCTTCTTTCTTTGCCCTTTTCATAATTTTTTCAATATCGTACGGGTTATTTGAATAAATCACATCAAACCCAAGAATCCTCATATTCTTTGCTAGTTTTCCAAGCCCAGATTCGAGAGCAAACTTAACTTGCTCTAGATCATAGTCACTCAATTTAGGAGTTGTGTACTCTTCTTTTTCTTCAATTTTCATATAGCTCACTTCATCTATATTTAACTGGCTAACAGTTCCATCAAAATCTAAAATGAATTCATCAAAGTCTTTAGCAAGGAAGAGGTTTTCTCGAAAGTTATCTCGAGCTTCAGAATAGATGGCATTAATTGAGTTAGTGCCATCTCTATCATTATCACGAAACCGCACGCTAAAATGAGTAAGAATTAAATTCTTAAGATGTGTCGCCCTGGCCACGCTCGCCACAGATTTTGCGGTACTATGTTTCAACTCAACAGGTATGGAGTTTTTAACTTGTTCTGTATAGGTGGCCTCATGAACCCATAATTGGCAACCTATTAGGTGTTCCAGCAATAATTCAGGTTGATCGTTGTCTCCACTTATTATAAGTTTTCTACCTTTACGTTTAGGGCCTATGAGTTCACAGGCCTTGATAACTCTCCCATTCTCTAAGGTCACAGACTCTCCCCTTTTAAGCTTAGAAAGTTCAGGCCCTACAGGAATTCCAAATGCTTTTGCCTTTTCAATGTCTAATTTTCCTTCCCGTTGCTTCTCTTCAATGACGTAGGCAAAACAAGTGACATTATGAGAGAGAGGGACAGCTGTTACAGTCTCCTCCTCAAAAGAAAAACTCTCTCCCTGCTCTTTAATTTCATGAATATTTATATCAAAGGTGATGTGAGATTCACTAATGCGCAGGCAAGTTCTAACATATTCGTTTATGCCTTTTGGACCGTAGATTGCCAGTGGACTTTCGGACCCTTCCATATTTCTAGAATTAATGATTCCTGCGAGACCATAGATATGATCTCCGTGCAGGTGAGTAATGAATATTCTTTTTAAACGATAGAGAGTTAGTGATGTGTAGTGTATTTGATGTTGAGTACTCTCGCCACAATCAAATAAACTCCAATATGAGGACTGTATCCTTCTGAGGGCGAGTCCTGTGACATTTCTTGTCCTAGTGGGAGATCCCGCAGAGGTTCCCAGGAAAGTTAGTTTCATGAGTTGGTCCTTTCAGACCATTATATCACTAACAATTCCTAGAAAAGTGAAGATTCCTATGCTGTAACAATCCTAACTTGAGTAAACATACGGTGTCCGGCCACTGAACCATGGAAGTTATAGCCACTTTGACCTGCGCCAATCCAAGGACTTCCTTTTACACCACCACAGCTTTTGTTTATTCCCACCATACCGGCCTTAAGCCTTCTAGCAGTTTGTTTCGCAAGCTCTTTATCATTACCAAAGATAACTGAACCTAGTGCGTATTCACCTTCATTCGCTAGCGCTACTGCATGATCAAGATCTTTAACCTTTGTCACACAAGCAACAGGACCAAAAGTTTCATTAATCATAATATCCATATCATTTGAGACATTTGTCAAAACTACTGGAGAAAGAAAGTTCGATTCATCTTTACTAGGATCTCCTAGTAACATTGTTGCACCTTTTTTCATTGCATCTTCTATTTGAGCTAAGACGTGACTTTTTTGTGTCTTATTTATAAGCGAACTCACTTCAAGAGTTTTTGCCCTTTCAATTAATTTTTCTACTAAGTTGTCGTGATTTTTCTCTGTCACTAAAATCTTTTCTGTGGAAACACAGACTTGACCACAATTTCTAAAACTATTATTCGTGGCAAACTTTGAAGCGGCATCAAGATCTACATCATCCATAATGATTAGAGCATCTTTTCCACCAAGTTCTAAAATGACACGTTTTAAATCTTTAGCGCCAGTTTCTAAAATACTTTTTCCCGTTCTCTGAGATCCTGTAAATGTAATTAGCTGAACATTTGATTCAACTAAGGCCTTCCCTTGAACACCAGCACCTACAACAACCTGTAAGACATCTTTTGGTAAGAATTCATTTAAATACTTGGCATAAGCAATACCAATAAGAGTCACTTCTTCACTAGGCTTAAAAACTATAGTATTTCCGGCCATAAGAGATGGCATCATAAGAGTGTGTGGCATTCCCATAGGAAAGTTCCAAGGAGTGATACTGGCACAAACACCAAGAGCATCAAAGTAAGTTGTCGTCTCCATTTCACCAACAGAGTTAACTTCAGGAACAAGGGCCGCTTTGACTTCACCAATCATATTTTCAAGTCCATTGGCATAGGCCTTAATTTCGCCAATCGCCTCTGGCATTGTCTTACCCATTTCTTCATGAATAAGCTTTGCAAACCCGTCAAGGTCAGCAGAGATGAGTTTATAGGCCCTACGAATAAAGTCACATCTCTCATCAATTGTTAACTGACTCCACTTACCTTGTGCCACATGAGATTTTTCTACTATAGTGTGAATTTCTGAAGTTGAAGTGACAGTCAACTCTTCCATCACTTCACCAGTTCTTGCATTTAGGCACTTTAATTTATCACTCATATCATTTCCTACTCTTTTTATATGTTATTCATTATTTTAGTGATGAGATTATAGGGCCAGAGAAAGAAAAATGTAAGTAATAAATGCATGAACATTGCTTAGTTCTCTTCGTCAAAATCGGGGATATTGCGCAAATTGAACGCTGCTTCCTCAGGAGGCAGAGGATTGACAAATAACCCTCCAGCGAACTCAATTCCCCCGCGGCGCTTATAGTGAAAAATAACACTCATATACCAGTGAAAATGCAAAAGTCCTTTTTCTCGGTGCGATAAAGACTGAATAATGAAGTTAAAATCCATATTGTTTAGATGATAGAAACACTTGTGAAATGTTCTCTTTAATATATCTCCCATAGCTTTCACCTGATCATCGCTAATATCACCAAAACAAGCATTGTGCGTCTTTGGCACTATCCATAGATGATAAGGAGACAGCGAAGCATAGGGAACAAAGACAGCAAATTCCTCGTTTTCACAAACCATGCGCACTTGATCTTTTATTTCACATTCTAGAGTGTCACAAATCAAACAACTATTGTGACTATGATAGTAATTCTCCATCTCATGGGTACGAACTCGAGACTGAAAAGGAATAACCGGTAGACCATAAACTTGCGAATGAGGATGCTCTAAGGAACCTCCCGCCTTATGACCTTGGTTTTTGAAAATCACCACGTGACGAACATGTTCCATATGATCCACTTGATTAAATCTCTGCCGATAGGCCATAACCAAGAGTTCTAATTCAGAAATACTAAGTAGGGCCAATGTTTTATTATGTTTCTTAGTATCAATAATCACATCGTGAATACCAAAGTTGATCATCTCATTGTGTAGATGGTGAAAACTCTTTTCTGGAATGGCGTCACGGTTGAGACTAGCGTACTTATTGGCTATAGTTCGCACTTCAAAATTAGGGTCCTTAGTTAATTTTAAGAGATCTTCTCCCGCGCCATCACAAAAGGGACAACCTTTAACGTGCTCTGCTCTATCCAGGATCTCAGCAACTTGATCATTTTCTTTTTCACTAAAATCTTTGGGCCTAGCACTGCGATTAGGAGCAAACATCACCCAATCATTAGTGACAAGATTCTTTCTAAAGAACGACATGCTTAGACTCCCCCAGTGAATATAATAATTTTATAGAGAAATCATCAATGAATGATTAAGGGCCTAAGATTTGAATCAAATAAATGCAGATTCTTAAAGTGCAACTTAAGAAATTGCCACTTCTATAAATTGAAGAGATACTTATCTTGAGATTTACCTATTAAAGAGATTATCTATGAATACAACTCCTACTCCCAAGCAGAACTTAATTTTTGGGAACGCCCTCCAGTTCAAACCAAAAGACTTTCACTTGGCCTTAAGAAAATGGGCGGACGAATTAGGCGGAGTTTATAAATTTAGAATTATAACTAAAGATATGTACGTTGTTTCAAGCCCTGCTGAAATAGAATACCTTCTCACAAATAGACCAAAGAAATTTTCTCGTTCATCTAAACTCAGCTCCATATTAAATGAAGTGAGCTTAAATGGACTCTTTACTGCAGAGGGAAGTTCATGGGCCAAGCAAAAGAGACTCATGACTTCAAGTTTTTCTAATAAACAATTGACCACCTACTTTCCAAAACTAGAACTTATAACCAATCGTTTAATCTCACACATAAAAATGAATACAACACGTCTTGATATGAGAAATCTCTTCACTCGCTACACCATAGACGTAACCTCTAGTTTTTCATTTGGAGACGACGTCAATACCATAGAGAATTCAGATAAGATGTCAGTGAAACATCTCAACTTTATTTTTGAGGTGATTGGAGAGAGAGTGACAAAACCTTTTCCGACCTGGCGATATATAAAAACAAAGAAAGATCGAAAGCTTATAGAAAGTGTGAGTTATATAAAGAACTATGTGACTGAGTACATAGATAAGGCCAATAAGAGAATGGAGTCAACAGCAGTTGGCTCAGCTCCTACCAATATACTCGAAGCGATGATTTTAGCTGGAAGACAGGAGGATCACCCATTCACAAACGAGGAACTTTTTGGAAATGTCATCACCCTCCTACTTGCTGGAGAAGATACTACGGCCAATGTTCTATCCTGGTGCTTCTTCTATCTCTCTCAAAATCCTGCAATCTTAAAAGAGCTAAGAGAATCTTTGGCACACTTAGGAAAAGTTTCGAGTATGGAGAGCTTAGAAGATCTGCCTTTTCTTGAAAGTGTCATCAATGAAACAATGAGATTAAAACCGGTAGCACCATTTCTAATTCTAGAAAATCTTGAAGACACAGAGTTATCAGGCCACAAAATTTCAAAGAATTCTACAATTGTTGCAAATATCTCTTACAATCATTTTAATAGCACTTACTTTGAATCTCCCTATAGTTTTAAACCATCACGCTGGTTAGAGCAGAAAAATCAAAACACAGATAAAGTTTTTATTCCCTTTGGCTCAGGGGCAAGACTTTGTATTGGTAAGAAACTCTCTCTCTTAGAAATGAAACTCGCTATAGTTGAAATCGTCAGAAGCTTTGACTTCAAACTCGACTGTGCAGCGGATGAAATATGTGAAGAGTTTAACTTCACTTTGAACCCAAATAAGCTCCCCATGATATTTTCACCACTTTAAGGAGTAATTTCGTCCTAAATAGTGTGTAAACTCTTCAAAACACTCACATTTTAAAGACTTTTGACGCTGTGCCGCATACAGATAGGTCAACCAAATAACCGATTCTCTATAAGCGAGTGTATATCTTGAAAATTGTCCTCTTAGTTCTGATTTCAATCCTATCTCTGAACTCAATGGCCCGTGCCAACCGCTATATAGGTGGCGATGAGTGGACCAAACCAAGAATTACTAAGAGCATTTTTGAAAATCAAAATTCCATTGTAACTGATCTTATATTACGTACAGCTAAGATTGTTCATAATCGAACACACAAAGTGGGTACGGCCTTTCTCTTTAAGGAAACTTCTGAGAGTTATATTTTCCTTACAAATTATCATGTACTCAAAGGATCTAGGGAGTGCAGGAATGCTCGCATACTACTTGTAGACGAAAATTTCAAAAGACATACTTTAAAGTGTCATAAAATTATTAAAGAAGGAAAGATAAGTGACGGAACTGACTATACATACTTCTCTATAAAAAAAGAAAGTAAGAGTGACTTCCTCATGAAACTAGGTAGTCTTCCCCTAGCAAAAGAAAAACCAATTGCTGGAGACAGACTTGTGACAGTAGGTTTTGGAAACAGTAAGGCCACTACTCGAAAGTATGATGCAAGCTTAGGTTACGATGATGACTGTCTCTACCTTTTAGGAAATAAAAACATTCTTCTAAAAGGAGAACTTGTAAAAGATGTCTTCTTCACAGGTTGTGATGTCATTTCAGGAGACTCAGGTTCGGCCATAGTAAATAGGGACACTGGAGAACTTGTAGGACTCCTATTTGGAGCAGCTGAGCAGAAGAGATCAAACCCTCTCTCAACTTCTGAGATTAATGAATTCTTGGGTACTTCATACCTTGATTTTATGACTAATTCATCACTAGCAATTGATATTCGCAGCATAGCTCTATAAAGCAAATTGAATCACTGCATGGACCATTTTATAAATCTATTGTACAATTGAGCTTTAGCCCTTTTGCAAGAGATGGAATAAATCATGAAAGTTAATTTCTTATACGGTACAGCTTGGAAAGAAGACCTCACAAGTGAATGTGTTTTTAATGCACTCAAAGTTGGTTACCGAGGTATAGATACAGCGAACCAGAGAAAACACTATAATGAACCTGCCGTAGGAGAAGGGATTCAGAAGGCCTACGAAGAACTTGGAATAAAACGAAAAGAGCTCTTCTTACAATCAAAGTTCACTTTCGCTTCTGGCCAAGATGAACGAAAACCCTACGACGATAGTGACTCTATAAAAGTTCAAGTTAGGAAGAGTTTTGAAAGCTCTCTTAAACATCTTCATACAGATTACCTAGACTCTCTCATCTTGCATGGACCGGACTTTGAAATAGGAATTAACGATGCCGACAAAGAAGCTTGGGGCGAAATGGAAGAACTATTCCGCGAAGGGCTAGTTAAAAATATAGGTGTATCAAATACAGATATCTCTCAGCTAAGAGAGCTCTTTGAGTTTGCCACCATCAAACCTCACTTCGCACAAATTCGCTGCTTTGCTCAGAGACGTTGGGAAAAACAACACAGAGATTTCTGCAAAGAAAATGGTATTACTTTTCAAGGTTTTTCTCTCTTAACGGCCAATCGAGACTTTCTAGGTTGTCATATTACAAAACCAGATACGCAATCAATTCCAAAACTCAACTTCTTTGAGAAGTATGATGAAGATACTCCTTTTGGGGAAATACTGAAAGCGACTGGCAAGAAACCAGCCCAAGTGATTTTTAAGTTTTGTCAGCAAATGGACATTCTCCCTCTTACTGGAACGAGAACCATTGAAAACATGAAACTTAATTTAGATATTGATGATTTCGAACTCACAGAGGGCCAACTCAAAGAGATTGAAGAGATTTCCTTTCATATCTAATTTAAAGGTTAATCAGCAGTACTTACTCTTTCTCTATCATATGGGTAGGACTTATCTATCGCCTTAATAAGCGCTTTAAATCCATCGAGCTTTGTATGAATATTGATAGGATTTACAAGATACGAAAAATCTTCAATAAGATCATTGGGCCCATAAATATAATCAGAAATGAGAAAGAGCTCAGAACATAGTGTGCCTCTAGGGTCCTCAATATCAAGAAAAATATCCCTCGCAGAACCATCTCTAGCGTAATGCAAATCGAGTACAATGATATCAAAGGAGATTTTCCTAAGTAGTATTATCGCCGAGGGAGCATCATAAGCAGAATAAACATCAAAGCAACGCTCACCTAAGTTATGCTTAAAAATCTCTTGTAACTCTTGACTATCTTCTACATACAATATTTTTTTCATGAAAAAATTATCGGACACTTTTGAAAAAATATCTATTTAATATAATCATAATTGGAATATACAATTTTACTCTTTTATAGATATCATTTTCTTTAATGCATCCATATGACTCGGAACAATATCCTCATCACCTTCGATAATCAAAACAGTTTTATTCTTCCCCATTAATTGGTATCACCTACTAGTTTTATCGGAAGTGGAATTAGGAAAACTGACTAAGGAAATAAGTAAGTTAAAGCACTCTTGTAGAGTTCTCCTTAAAATTTATTGTGGAGTAAAAGGATAGAATCTTTTTATAGCTTAGCAATATCTGACCATGATATAAGGTTCTCCTATGAGTTTCTCTAAATATGCAAATTTTCCCTTTATGATGGCGCCTATGGTGGGACTTAGTCATGTGGGTATGCGCCAGATGTTACGTCGTTATCTTCCAAAAGGTGCCCAGACAATTTGGCCCACAGAAATGCTAAATTCAAGAAGGTTGCTGCATCAAACCCCCGGTGAAACAAATGAAACTTTTAGAGCAGAAAATGAAACAGATCTCCATCCACAAATTCTGGGTAATGAAGAGCGCTTCATAGCCAATTCTCTAGAACGTTTAGAAGCTTGGGGAATCAAAGGTATTGATATAAATATGGGCTGTCCCGTCTCTAAGGCCTTAAGGCATAATTACGGCGTCTCCCTCATGGGAGATATTGAATACGCCCGTGAAGTTGTTCGTATGACTACTAGACACACGAACCTTCCAGTATCCGTAAAACTGCGTGCAGCTGATCAAGGAAATAAAGATTTTCTCCTAGAATTTGTAAACGCATTAGTTGAAGGTGGTGCCTCTTGGGTATGTCTCCATCCACGAGAGGCAAAACAAAAGAGAAAAGGTGAAGCTGACTGGGAACAAATTAAATTTTTAAAAGACAATGTGGATATACCAGTCATTGGTAACGGCGACATTCACACCTACCAAGATGCTCTAAGAATGATGAGTGAAACGGGTTGTGATGGCGTTATGATAGGACGAGCACTTACGGCCAAGCCTTGGATTCTTTGGCAAATAGGCCACGCCCTAGGGTTTGAAAATCCTGAAGGTCTCATAGGTCCTCCACCGCAAACACCAGAAGAAGAAGCGCAGGAATATGGTAGAGCACTTTTCCATTTCGCAGAAGAGACCCAGAAGTATTTCGACGAAAAACAGGCCATGAAGAGAATTAAATTCTTTGTGATCGTAGGTCACGTGTGGCTCAATTTTGGACACTCACTCATGTCTAAGGTTCACAAAGCAAAGAACGTAGAGGCCATGAAAGAAACGATACTCAATTTCTTCACAGCAAGTGGACTCAAAATGGCAGAGCGAACTGAGCTTAGGTACTAGCCGAACTTACAACTAGAATTATTTTCCCAACAGAATTTCCACTCTCAATTAACTCGTGGGCCTCTCTCACCTTTTCAAAAGGGAAAGTGGTAACAGGAATAGGAGTAATATCACCAGATGCAGCAAGTTCACTAATCCCTTCAACGCACTCCCGTATAAGGTCTTCTTCCTGAAAGAGAAAACTGAGATTAAAACCTATCACACCTTTATTGGAAGAGATCATCTCTAAGGGCCAAAACCTTGGAGTTCTAAGTAGACCCACTATCGCTTTAAAATAATTTATTCTTCCCGTATTCTTAGAAAGTAAACCATGGGCACCATAAACAAGAAGTTTTCCCATAGGTGCCAGATGCTTATAGGAGTCTTTAAAAGTTGTATAACCATTGGCATCGAATATAGCTTGAAATCCTGCTGGTGCGGCCTCTTTGGCAACGCCCCATAGGTCTTCTTTAGACTTATCAATAATCACATCAGGCTTAAACTTTTCAAGATAAGCTCTCTTATGACTAGAACCAATCACACCCACCACTCGAAGCCCATGGGCCTTACACAACTGAACAAGTGCTGTTCCCACTCCACCAGCTGCAGAGTGAATAAGTACTGTACTGCCAGGGCGCAAAACAGTGTTGTGATGAAGAGCGTGAAATGCCGTAAAGAAAACAGCACTAAATCCAGCGGCTTCCTCTAAGGAAAACCCTTTTGGAATAGGCATAACCTGTTTCTCACTGACACAAACTTCAGTGGCATAGGCATTGAAAAAAGAAAAACCAACGACCTTCTCACCGACTTTAAATTTCTTTACAGAGGGACCCACAGATTTAACGGTCCCTGAAACTTCAAATCCTGGAGTGATAGGCCATCCTACATACTCCTTAGCGGACTCATATACTCCGAGCCTTACACAGACATCAGCATAATTAATCCCAATAGCACGAACTTCAATTAAGACTTCGTCGTTCTTAGGAGTGAGATCCTCCGTTTCAATGTACTGTAATTTCTCTCTTGAGCCAGCAGAGTGGATGACTATTTTCTTCAATGTGAACCTACTTTCAATGATGATAAATAAAAAGGGTACTACTTAGAAATCTATGAGTACACCTAAAGATAAAATTCATTCATTCAGAAAACACAGTATTCTTCATGAAAACAGACCATTAACCCACTCCTCAAAATCTCTCCAAAAGTTTTTCGCAGTCACACAGTTTATACCACTTAGAGTACCAGTGCCTATTTATAGAGGTGATTGCTCTAGAAGAATATATCTAACGTTATGAAAATATGTGGGAAGAATGAGAGGCAGTAATATCTAATAGACCAACAGTTAAAGAAAGGAATTCTTTAGGAGAACAAGATGACAAAACTAATTTTCACACTATTGTTTTTTACATTAGGATTGTCCACAATGGGCATGGAATCAATTGGCAGAGTCATTAAAGTTCATGGAGTTGTGAATAGAGTTGTCGCTGGAGAAAGATCCCCCTTAAGTAAAGGTGATCATCTCGCAGTTGGAGATAAAATAATAAGTGAAAAAGCTAGTGTCATCAAATTCATGATGAAAGATGACACTATTTTTCAAATGGGTCCCCATTCGGAATTCGTATTAAAGAAGTTTGATTTTAAAACTAAATCCGAGAGGACCGCCATCTACAATCTAGTCAGAGGAAAGCTCAGAAGTTTATTCACAGTTAAATCTAAAACACGAAGTTTAAAAATTATAACTCCCACAGCTTCCATGGCCATAAGAGGAACAGAAATACTCTCTGATGTTTTTAAACACCAAGGAATTGTCACAACAAACATTGCCCTTTTATCTGGTAAGCTAGAAATTCAATCAAGAGGATCTAAAAAGCGTATTATGATCAATCCAGGTTTTGTTTATCAATCCTCTCTAAATAAAATTAAAAGTCATAGTGCACATAAAATAAGCATAGAAAGAATGAATAAGCGGGTCTTTCATATGGCAAAGAACTCACAAAAGAAAGATGAGCTCTTCTTACACGACATGAGAAAGAAAGTGGATAAGAAATTAGTCGAAGATATTAAGTTTGAAATTCTTGAGTCTAGAATCAAACCTCTAAGAATTCCTGCTAACGGCAGAAGAAATGAAGACATACCAAAACCAGACAGAAATTCAAAAGAGAGAAATATAAGAGAAATACGGAGGATGAAGAGACAACAAGAAATAATAAGAAATGATATTGAACAAAAGAGAAGTAAGAAAATTGAATTCATTAAACAGAGAAATATTCAGCCTCCACCAAAGACTATTATTAAACCAACAACGGCTCCTATCTCTGGAACAGTGCCAAACCAATGAGTTCAAAAAATATTTATTTTTTTTGAACTTTCATTTTAGCTATCTTTTCTAAATTTGCTAAATAGATTTTTTCGATTTTATTTTTGGCCCAAGGAGTTTTACGAACAAACCTTAATACGGGCTTTAAAACTTGGTGATCTCTATTAAAACTATTAATTTCCGTCATTTCATAGAGATCATTATAACCAATCAGTTCAATGAGATCTGTCAGCATCTCTTTAAGAGTTACACCATGAAGTGGATCATTTGATTTTGTATTATTCATATAATTACTAATCCAAACGAGAATAGAGCAATAGAGCTCTATGAGGCTCGGCCATTTCGCTACTCATGACTTGATAGATTCCACCTTCACTATTATAGATGCACACTAGAGAACTTCCCTGCCTAACTGAAGTGACTTCAGACCAAGAAAGACGCTTTAAAACTTTTGTATCACATCCCTTTTTAATCATCGCAGCTTTAATAAAGTTTTTACAAGAATCGTTCCATGCAGAATCATAATCATGCCAAGACACTGTATAAGTCTCTTCTTCACAGTTCGTAGAACTAGCAAAACTTGATAGAGATGTGAAAAGCGAAAATGTAAAAACTGAAAGAATTAAAATATTTTTCATGGAATATCCTATAAATATAATGATTAGGCTTGAAACTTACTTTCATGGCCTTCATCTAGCAAGGATAAGCCTCATATATGTATTTTTTATAAGAGGTTATACCTGAGTGCTTAGCTTCCCTTCTCCCATCTCTAGATTTGCTATATGGATCACAAATTTATAAGATTATAAGAAATATTAAAAAAGGATTTTTAATGAAACAACTCATGATCAGCTCACTTTTTCTATTTACTCTTTCAACGTTAGCTACAAATCTTCCTTGCGACGGTGAGAGTGGTACTATTTTCATAAATAATAATGGTGATCAAGGTGGATTTGTGTCCGCAACGGCCATTGTGGAGAGCACTGTATTTCTGGGTGAGAATGTTCAAATCTGTGGTCATGCCATGATTATGGATTATGCTCAAATAACTGGTCATGCCATTATCAAGGACTACGCCAAAGTTTATGACTCAGCAAAAGTATTTGGCAATGCCATGGTTTTTGAAAATGCTGAAGTTTATGAAAGGGCCGTCATGTGGGACAATTCAAAGGCCTATGGTGACTCTAGAATCTATGGTTTCGCTGGGCTCAAAGGAAATGTAAGAGTTTACGGTCAAGCACGTATGTATGACGCCACATATTCAAGTGGATACTACTACTAATATGAAAGAAGAGACGAACCTTTTTGAACTTTGGGAATCGAAAATACTTTCGAAAATGAATCTATTTTCTGATTTCCAGGGTGATTACAGCGAGTTTCACATCACCTTGCACAATGCCACCTGGTGCCCTGATTGTGAGAGAGAATCAACTGATCTTCTCGCCATGATCAAGGTGCTAGATAAGAGCTCCCCCAAACTAGAAATCATTCACTACGAAGATAGAGCAGAATACAAAGACAAGAAAGACAGAGGCCAATTGTCGATTCACTGCCTTCCTACAATTATTTTCCATGACAAACTCCAGAGAGAAATTGGTAGAATTGAAGAGCAATCAATTCCATCCTTTCACACCGTTGCACATAGTTTATTAGTAAGTTCATAATACAATTAATACTAGGGAGTACTTATCTAATATCCAAAAAAGACGCTCCAAGTCTTAAGTCAATATTAAGCAATATATGAAATTGAATATGTCATAATAGGTTATGAGTTACCTTTTCGAATGCATCATTTTGAAAGGAGGACCTTATGAACGATAAAATCAAACTTTCAATAATATTTATGTGTTCAATATTATTCATTGTCATCTCACTCTATTTTAAAAATGAAGATCGCGGGAAGAGATTCCCTGCCAGCACTAATGAATCAATCCCCAGAGAGAATATGACAAGCGTGGACACCCCACAGTACATTATTGAAGAGCGCACTAATAAACATAGTGATTCGTACTAGTGATTATATAAGTACTTTGAACTAAACCTTTTTCATTTTGTCTAAAACGCTTGAAATTATTAGTTTTTTTTATTAATATCCCCTTCTTTTCACCGAAGAGAAAATCATATCAACAACTGTCTATGGAATATAAAAATGAGCGATCAAGACCTACTTAAATTTTTTGAAATGATGAAACGTGTTCTACGTCCACATCCATGGCACGGAATTGATATTTACCCAGATCCTAAGAATGAAGATATTTTAAACGCCTATATTGAAATCATCTCATCCGATACTGTTAAGTATGAAATGGATAAGAAAACTGGTTACCTAAAAGTTGACCGTCCACAAAAGTATTCAAATATACTTCCTGCACTCTACGGTTTTGTACCGAAGACTTACTGCGGAGAAAAACTAGCTAAATACACAAACGATCTTCTAGGAAGAACTGACTTAGTTGGAGATGGTGATGCACTAGATATCTGTGTTCTCACTGAGAAAAATATCACACAAAGAGATCTCCTTGTGAACGCTCGAATCATTGGTGGATTCAGAATGTTAGATCACGGAGAAGTTGACGATAAAATTATTGCAGTTCTACAAAGCGATGCTGTGTATAGTTCTTTTAAAGATGTTTCAGAATGTCCTGTAGGGATACTAGATCGTCTTAAGCACTACTTCCTAACTTATAAGCAAATTCCTGGAGAAGATAAGGCCAAGTGTGAAATTACTCATCTCTACGGACCAGAAGAAGCTAAGAAAATACTAGCTCTATCTGTGGAAGATTATAACGACAAGTACACGCTTCAATACCTACAAAACAAATTAATGGAATAGGGCCTAGCCCTCTTCCTTCCAAAATGTCGATAGAACCTATCCCCCTTTCATAAATAAGTAGATAGGTTCTACTCACTTCACTTCCCTAATTCCTCACAAAGATCATTGTAATACCAGTCACCTACACAACTCAATTACAATATAGGACATTTAACCTATAAAGATTTCCATTCGCCTTGTCTATATCTAGTCAATTTCATAAAACTTCTAAAAATTAATTAAAATAACCACACCTATATCAGGAGAAAATGCGTGAAAAAATCACTCTTGCTAGTACTATCAGTACTCTCAATTGCTGCCCTAGGATCTGTAGAAGATACACCTTGTAGAAGGTCAATAGATTCAGCAACTGGCTTTGTCATTACACAAGGAAACTGTGTATCCCTTAATTATACAGATATTAATGCTTCAAACATCCTTATCGATTCTGCAATCCTTAATATTGATCTAGGCAGAAATCATGGCACTAACGGAACTAACGGAAACACAAACGCAGATGGAAACACTGGGTCGACAATTGCGAACTCCAATAGTTCTTATACAAATGCAAACAACCCTGATTACGTAGCTAGAGTTGATGGAGACATGAACCTTGGTGACAACAACACTGGTCACTCAAACCTTGGTGATAACAACTCTGGAAACAGCAACGTTGGTAATAGAAACCGTGGTGATTTTAACAACGGTAACAGAAACCGTGGTGACAATAACACTGGTAACAGAAACTCTGGTCGTTTTAATAACGGAAATAGAAACTCTGGTGAATTTAATAACGGTAACAGAAACTCTGGTCATACAAATACTGGAAATAGAAACTCTGGTGATAATAACAACGGAAACAGAAACAGTGGTTACTCAAACACTGGGGACAGAAACTCTGGTCGTTTCAATACTGGAAATAGAAACTCTGGTGAAAATAACAGCGGTAACAGAAATAGTGGTGACGCTAATTCTGGAAACAGAAACCGTGGTGACTACAACAACGGAAACAGAAACGTTGGCGCTTCAAACACTGGAAACAGAAACCGTGGTGACGCCAATACTGGAAATAGAAACCGTGGTGATTACAACAATGGAAACAGAAACAGAACTGATTCTTTTTCCAACAATGGTAACAGAAACTCTGGAACTTTAAATAATGGAAACAGAAACTCTGGAAGCGTAAACAACGGTAACAGAAACTCTGGTGACTATAACAATGGAAACAGAAACAGCGGATACCATAATAACGGAGACAGAAACTCTGGAGTATTCAACGAAGGTAACAGAAACTCTGGTGGCTTTAATAATGGAAATAGAAACAGAGAAGAAAGCTTCGGAAATAACGGAAATAGAAACTCAGGAGACCTAAACACTGGGAATAGAAACCGTGGTAACCGTAATAATGGTAACAGAAACAGTGGTGATAATAACCATGGAAACAGAAACTCTGGTTACTCAACAAATGGAAACAGAAACAACGGTTCTTACGAAGTAAACTCTGGGGGTACAAATTTTGGTACAGAGAATTCTGGTAGAGATAACCTTGGAAGTAGAAACTCAGGTAATCATAACCTAGGAACTGATAACAGTGGTAATAACAATATTGGATCTGGAAACGCTGGAAATAACAACGGTGAAGAGTCTTACAGTACTTTTAATTCTGGTAACGGAAACAATGGTCACTCGAACTCTGGGAATAGAAACGACGGAAGCGGGAACGCTGGACACAGAAATACAGGAGATTTAAATCCTGGAAATGGAAATGCTGGTTCATCTAATACAGGAAATAGAAATTTAACTGATGGAAACTCAGGAAATGGAAACGAAGGTGGAGGATATAACTCTGGTGACAGAAACGATGGTTGGTTAAACTCAGGAAACGGAAACACAGGAAACGGAAACGCTGGTAATAGAAACGAAGGTAACGACAACGCTGGTAACGGGAACACAGGTCTAGCCAATGCCGGTAACGGTAACACTGGAGATTATAACGCTGGTAACAGAAACACGACGAATAATAATGCTGGTAACGGAAACGAGGGTGGAAACTCTAACTCTGGTAACAACAACAACGGTTGGGTAAATTCTGGAAACGGAAACACTGGAGATATAAACACTGGAAACAGAAACAATGGTGTTGGAAACTCTGGTAACGGAAACACTGGTTATTTAAACTCAGGAAGCAGAAACAATGGTCACCACAACTCTGGAAACGGAACAATTGATGGAGACTTCAACTCTGGAAGTAGAAATACTGGTGACTACAACTCTGGACATGGAAACACTGGAGATTTTAACACAGGTTCAAGAAATATTGGTGATGACAACGTTGGTAACGGTAACACTGGAGACAGAAACCTAGGTCATAGAAACTTAGGTGATGACAATATTGGTAACGGTAATGATGGTTACAACAATATTGGTTCAAGAAACGAAGGTGATCACAACATTGGTAATGGAAACGACGGTGACTTAAACCGTGGAAACAGAAACATTGGTGACCTAAACGTTGGAAATGGAAACGATGGTGACCACAATGATGGGAACAGAAACGTTGGATCCGGAAACGATGGTAACGCAAATATTGGTGACGCCAATATTGGTAACAGAAATGGTGGTGACTTCAATTTTGGTAACGATAATATTGGTCACGTAAACTACGGAAACAACAACACAGGTAGCTTTAACTTAGGTAATTCTAACAACGGTCATTACAACGTTGGAGATAGAAACAGAGGTGACGGAAACTTTGGTGATGATAACGTTGGTCACAGAAACATTGGTGACAGAAATAACGGTAACGAGAACATTGGTGACGATAACCGTGGTAGCAATAACCGTGGGAACAACAACATTGGTAACAACCATGTTGGTGATGATAACGAAGATGAGCTCATTACTGAATTTGGAGTAAAACCTGTTCTTTTCACTAACCTCTTCTCTTCTAAATCAGTTGAGATTATTGAATCTGTTGCAAGACCTACTAAGCAATTAACTTATGTTGAAAAAGCACAGGCCTACATGGTGACTAAGAAAGCTAACTACACAGTTGGTCTGGGAATCGCTGGAAGCTGGAACTACCCTAACGCTGGTGACAAATACCCAGAATTAGCAGGAACAACTTACGGTTTTGGAGTTATTCCAACTGTTGGAAAAAGTGTACTGTTTAAGAAATTAGCTTTTGGTAAAGAAGAAGTTAAAAACGCAACAAAAGGTTTAAAAGTTCCATTCAAAGCAGCAGATCTTGCTAACTGGAGAATGGGAGATAGTGTAACTTATGAAACTCAAGGTGGAATCATCTTCTCTATCGGTGGAATGTATAACTTAATTCCATTAAGTGCTGCAGCAGTTATGCAGGGTACATACCAAACGTTTGTACAAAAGATTGACGCAGAAAGAGTTTATGTAGAAATCACAAGAAGCAAGCTTAAGTCGATGGCCCTTTCAACAGGTGCTATGTTCGTAGGAACTTCAGTTTCTAAAATTTACAAAGAAGGAAAGACATTCTCATTTGTTGTAAATATTGAAAGTGATGATACTGCTAAAATGTACGAAGACATGATGAAAGGAAATATCCTAGCGATGCAAGAGATGGCCGATTTAGGTGATCCAAGAGTTGAAAAAGTAACTTCTTCAAACTCTACTTTCACAGGAAGTTCGATTAACCTAGGTATGTCAGTTCCATTCATTCACCTTGCAGCGTGGAATTATAGTGCTGGAAAATTCTTTGAAGTTTCTAACATTAATATTCACAGCACAGGTGCTAAGATTAAGTCTGAATACGGAATCTATTCAAGTGGAACAAGTACTAACCTTCTTTCAAGAGAAAGAAATGCTATCAAAGCTTTCTACGCAGGTGTGACAAACACTGAACTAAAAGGAAAGAACTACTTTGATGCTACTGGTACATTTGTTTGGACATACGAAACAAATAACGGAACTCATAAAAAACTTAAGAGAGCTGTAAACAGACTGCTTAATAAAACTTACCTCTACAATGAAATTCCTGTAATTGTTCCAGCTCACGATGAGAAGCTGAACTACACAAAAGTAGACTTTAAATTAAAGTACACAAAATCTTACACAGAGCATTTAATGACTTTAAAAGCGACTGACTTTAAATATGACTTAGTTGCTCAAGTTAAATATGACTGTAAAGACGACAGAGAATGTTTAGAAAGAGAGACAAGATCAGTTAAGTACAATCTTAAAAAGCTTTTCAAGAAAGTTAAAAAGATGAAATCTTACTACGGTAAAGATAATAAGAAGTTTGTTAAGGCCTATTCTGATTTTGGAAAAACGGCTTATAAGAACAAATACCTCTTTAAGAAAATCTATGACGAAGCTAAGAAGTGTGGTCTATCACTGACTTACACCATTACTGGAGAGAAGATTCCACGTCACGAAAAGCAATTTGTCTTCGCACAAACAGCTGCTTGTAAGAAATAGATAACAAAACAATTTACTGAAATATCAAGGCCTCCACCTCGGAGGCCTTTTTTTATTAAGAGTCCCTAAGGTTAGCGAAATCTTATAACTATCTTTAAAAGACAATTCCTCTAGCTACTGCCATCATTTTCTATACGTATATCTACGTTTTAAATTAACTATTAAGAGTCAAGGATGATTTAAACTATATAATGAAAAGAATTCTTAAATTAAATATCATTCTATCACTCTTCTTATATCCTCTTTCTTCTTTTGCGGACTACGCAGTCATTACAAAGCTTAGAGGTAAAGTCACACTTACCGAAAGTGACGGACAAGGGAAGAGGAATTTGTCAGAGCAAGATAAAGTCTTCTCCGGACAGATCATTTACACTGAGGCCAAGAGTATTGTTAAAATAAAGTTTGAAGATAATTCTACAATTGTTATCGGCCAGCGAAGCCAGTTAGTTTTAAATAAGATTATTTCTTCTGAAACTAAAGTTCTAGGACTCATCAACGGCTATATTAGAGGAAAGTTTAATAAATCAAAGATGGGATTCATTAAGGCCAAAATTAAAACAGAATCGGCCGCTCTTGGTATTAGAGGAACTGATTTTAATATTATCTACAATAAAGAAAATCAAATCACCACTGCTATTTCATTTTCTGGAGATGTCGAGTTCTCGTCAATAAACGGAAAACGAAGTAAAGAGGAAAACAAACCAGTTCATTTAACTAGCGGAAACTTTTCAAGCACATTTAAAAAATCTCAGTACGTAAGCCCTCCTATTAAAATGTCACCTGAACAATTTGAAATATTAAGGAATAACCAAGAACTCACTAGTAAAAAGAAACACGCAAGTTCAAAGAAAGATAGAGTTAATAAAATTAGCTCACTTAAAGACAATAAGAGTTATCAACAGGATATTCCAAGAGAGTTAGTGGGAGATGGATACGGTCAAATCAAAGAAAATTTTCTAAAAAAAGAAAAACTATATAGGCCAGGCGGCTATATTGATTTAAATACTGGTATATATATAGAACCTCCCAGTGATGCAATTTATGATAAAGACGAAATGGTATTCAAAGTTCCAAAAGAGCTAGGAGGTTTTGATTCAAAGACCGGAGAATACATTCCTCCATTGGGACTTATTCTACACCCCTTAAAAGGCTTTGTTCTTGTTTCCTCAGCTATCGAATCGGGTATCAAATATATTAGAAAGAAAGTGACTGGCTTAACTGAAGTTGTCGGTTCTAAACTAAATGATGTCAAAGATGCTATTTACCAAAGTTCAGAAACAGATAATAGTACCAGTGTCATTGACGATGCCGTAGAAGGGGCAAAAGACGCAGGTTACTCCACTCTTGGATCTCTGGCCGACAATTTAAATAATTACCTCTACCAAGGAGTTCTACAAAAACTAGAAGCTCCTCTAAAGTCACTCCCTCTCATATCAAGCTTAGATTTACGAATTAGTGATACTCTCTCCTACTCCACTGTTCAAAAACTACTTGTTTATAAACATGTAGAAGAAATCGTTAAAACACCCAGCTTTACTAATGATTTACATTTAACTGCTGCTTATAAGAAAACTCTTTGGAACAAACTCTTTATAAGGCCACGGATTAATTTCTATAAGAGGAATCACATTAAAGATAAAGTTACTGAGATTAAAGCGCTAGATAATTATCACCATAGAACAGGTCTAGATATTGGAGTTATTGGAAAGCTAGGAAAGTATCACGTACAAACATACTTCTTCTTTGACTACTTCTCGCAAAATAAATTTAACGATTCCACTAAATCATATACAACACTATTAAGGGATAAGAGGTATGGTTTTTCTAAACTCATCGTTGGAACCAAGTACCTAAGTTCAAGATTTGATTACTACTACACCAATTACCGATCAGCTCCTCTTGGAAATGGAGATATGCATACATTTCTATTTTCGGAAATTTTAAATTTGAATAATAAGAACTTCTTAAATTTCACTCTCAACTGGGCCAAGCGTAAAAGAGAATTATCTAATAAAGATATTTTAATCTATGGGACAAAACTTGAATACTATCTCACATCAATGCAGCATGGCTTTAATGTGAAGTCTTGGCTTGAGTATAATACTGCAAGAGATCAGCTCTTTTTAAATTCCAGAGGAAAGGAAGTGAATATTGATCTAGGTTTAAAACTAGTGAAGAAACATTCAAAACTCTTCTCTACATCATTTACTTACCTACTTAAAGATATCAAATCTAAAAGTCTTGTGTTCGATAGTCGCGCACACAACACGTCCCTAACTTTTAATCTCTTGTACTAGTAGAATTTCAAATGAGTGGTAAAAAAAGGCAAAAAAAAAGCTCATCCGAAGATGAGCTTTTTAAATAATGGGTGCATCGTGCTAGCCTCACACCAAGTCCCCCTGGCACTACTTTCGCCGCTGACAA
>MAAO01000010.1 GCA_002163155.1 Halobacteriovorax marinus
TCATGATCTATTTGTTTTTTTGTTAATATTCCAGAAATAATCTCCATTGAGCATCCTTCGCTACAATAAGTTCGTGTTGGATTTCTTTCTGCATTTTTTCTATTAAGCCTGCAAACTTTTTTACCATTTTCGTACAATCCATCGTCTCTGATATCAACGACTGGCTCGCCTTTCAACTCAGGATTATCAAAATATTTCACTCTAGGAACTGAACGATGCGCTTTTAAAATCTGACCATCCTCATCTACTTTCTTTTCGTCAAAACCTGGGTAAAAAAATGAAAATCGTGAAGGATGTACAAAATGCTCCTCAACTCCTTCTACTTGGTATCCGTACTCTTCAGCTTGTAAGTGGCCTAGGAGTAATAAGAAAGTCATTAATA
Source organism: Halobacteriovorax marinus (assembly GCA_002163155.1). Classification (GTDB taxonomy): domain Bacteria; phylum Bdellovibrionota; class Bacteriovoracia; order Bacteriovoracales; family Bacteriovoracaceae; genus Halobacteriovorax; species Halobacteriovorax marinus_A. The sequence goes on from MAAO01000010.1 coordinate 383, forward strand.
TCTTCATAAAGAGTCCCTCTGTATTTTTTCAACTGATAAGATCTTGTTCATTAAATCTTCACCTAAACGAAACAATTCAGCTCAAATTTAATAATTTAATTAATATGTATGCTACAAAAATTATACACTATATTTAATTTAGACAGACAGTGACGAAAAGACTTCCGTCACCAATCCATTGTTCAAGAAATCTCTATGAAAGAACAAACAGACAAAAGAAAACTACTTCTACAAAATAAGTGCCATTAAATAATACAACGAGTTCAACTGCCTTTGAAGAATATCCTATATTTTTGAAAGGCAAGATTTCTCAAGCTTCAGGTATTCGTTCAAACCTCTTTGGTACTAAAGATTTGCACTGAACCAATATAGTGTTCTATAATATAACTGCCTTTAATATACAATTGTTGATTTAGGTTAAGAGTAAAATTAAAAGAAGGTAGAGAAATGAAAAGAACAGATTTTAATAAAAAGATAAATGCATACCATGAAGATAAAAAGATCAAAACTTTAAAAGGTTATGAAAAAACATCTCTTCTTTTTATATTATTATGGAAAGTTGGAATTAGTATCAAGCCACCCATATTCATGAGTAATTTTAAAATTGTTACTATTCATTCGATATTCTTATGGTTTCTTGTGTCTATAATAATGATACCTGTCCTATCCATTATGCCACAAGGAAGCTTTAACTTGAAAACTTGTATAGGATTGTTTTTATGTGGAATTATTTATGGCTTCATTAATATTCTCTTTTTTAGAAAAGCAAAGGGTCAAATTCAAATAAAAAGCTGGGAACAATATTAAAGAATGACTAATCTGAATGTAATGACTCTTACGAGGAACCAAACCCCTTCTATAAAAGAAGTGCCACTCTCAAATCCAACAACTCTCCTATCTTTAGAAAATTTACCAAGCGTCTAAAAGCAAGATTTCTTAACTTTCAGTGTCCCTAATACACTCAAGTCATCACTAGTCCTTTCTAAAAATGAGAAGTTCTTATAAAGTTTTACCAAAGAATATCTTATGAAAAAAAATCTCACATTGCCTAGGTAATTTAAACAACTGCTATTGAAGTCTAACAATTCGTAAAGTATAAGTTTTGCACTATACCTAAACACAGGAAACATATGTCTTTTTCAAGTCTTAATCACATTATCTTTTTAACATTTTTAATGGCCACGTCCTCAGTATCTTTAGCAAACAATTTTACAAGCATGGATTGTTTTACAACAAGTAAAAATGAAGACGGTAAGTTGAGAATTGATGATTATATATGTGACAAAAAAGATATCATCATTCCTAACACTGTCGTAGAGATTGGTTATGCTGCCTTTTACAACAATGAACTAAGGTCTGTAATAATCCCTGAATCTATCGTAACAATTGGTAGGTCTTCTTTTTATGATAACCGACTAACTACTTTAGCGATCCCTAACTCAGTAACGAAAATTGAAATGGGCGCCTTTTATAAGAATCAATTAACAGCTGTAACAATTTCCAACTCTGTTATAGAGATTGGTAGAAATGCCTTTAGGAAGAATCAATTAACTTCTGTAACGCTACCAAAGTCTTTAATAAAAGTTGGAAAGACTCTCTTTGATTCAGAAGTCACAGTTATCATGGAATGCTTCACTACAAGTAAAAATGATGACGAAAAATTACGGATTGATAAATATACGTGTGACGAAAAGGATATTGTAATACCTAACTCAGTAGTTGATATTGGTTTTATGGCCTTTAGTGAAAAAAGTTTATCATCAGTATCGATTCCTGACTCCGTGACAAAGATTGGTGAAGATGCTTTTTCTTATAATCAATTAACTTCTGTAATAATTCCTAATTCTGTAACATTTATTAATCATGGAGCCTTTCTCAATAATAAGTTAACATCAGTAAAGTTTCCTGACTCTGCCTTTGAAATTGGTTATGCTGCTTTTCTATTTAATGATCTAACTTCTATAACGCTCCCTACTCTTGCAAAGATAAATGAATATGGTTCTTTTGATTCATATGTGTCAGTTATAAGAAGATAAGACTATTTACACATATTGATAGGTAAAGTAGTATTCACAAAACCTTATACAATAATAGACTGTGATTTTCCTAACAACACTATTGCTAAGAAGTGATCAGAAAAATTGTTACATACAACATCTCTACAATTGATGATGACAACTGTGAGATAATGAACACTATTCATTCATCTAAAAATTGCAAATTTTACTTAACCACTACTTTAACATGATATAGGTTTACTATAGTTACAATAAAGGTGTAAGCATCTGATATAAACATGGTGCATCCTTGCACAGAATTTCAGAAAAGCTCTACAATAAAAGTAACCCTTTCTAGATCACACTACCTTAATTAAGTATTTAAACTAAATTGGGTCCATCGATTCGCTTATATATACAGAATAAGTATTTTTTGAAGGGACAGAGAAGGACAAAGAAGGACAAAGAGATAAAATGCGCCAAGGATAATGATTGTGTCCCTGGCGTAAATTGCATATTCTTTTATTAAGTTTAGGTAACAACAGTCACAATATCCACATAATTAACAAAAACTTCTTATTTAATATCTACCAAATAAATTCTATTAAATTAACTTTTCCCGAAACTGTATGAAATTTAATCATTGATGAATATACTACTGATTTATGTAGATTACTACTTTCTTCCGTTAGACTTGGAAAGAGCCTTTTTAGTTTGTACTTTCTCAAATTAAACAATTCTAGACCGTCGCTAATTGAAGTGTATTTACTAAGCTTAGTCGCATCACTTAAAGAAAGTTTTATCGACTTTAGTTCAAACGTTTCTAAGTCACAATACACGCTTGAGTTGTTTCCAAACATTAATTGTAATTGTGTATCATCATATGAATCATCAGTAATTTCAAAGTTATTCTCAATGATCTCACAAGATCTTTTAACCAACCCAAGAAAATTTTCACTTGTTAGTCTATTTTCTGTCTTTGATTTTAAAAAACTAGCAACTTTATTATAACCATTACTGATTGCAAACAACTCTGCTGTCATTCCAGTAGCGTTAAATGTAAAAAGGTTAAATTGATTAGTTTCAATGATCGATTTAACAATTTCTAGATACCCATATTCAGCAGCAATCATCAGCAAGTTTTGATCGTAACTATTTTTCCTTTCTAAATCAATTTCAGGCAAGGCCAGGATAATTTTGACTATATCGTTGTGGTTATTAATTATTGCTAGTTCTAGATGAGAGTAACCATCAACATTAACTTGATTGATATTATAATTATCAAGTTTTAAGAAGCGTTTGAATAATTCAATGTCACCACTAACTACTGCATCGAATGCCGTAGTATCTGCAGGAATTCCAGCTGACTGAGCTCTAATCAATGATTCAATTTCTTGAAAACCGAGCTTGATAGCGTAATCTAATGCCGTTAAGCCTTGATCATCAACTTTATTGATATCTAGGCTTGGTTGGTTCAGTAAAATTTTAACAATTTCAACTTTGGAACTAATTACCGAATGAATAAATGCTGTTCTGATATTTATTGTATTACTTAAATTTATATCGATCTTCAAATGCTGAAGTATTGCTTTGACTCCGGCTTGGAAGTTATTCACAGCAGCTTTTGCTAAAACAGAATATCCTTCATTATCAATAAGATTAACGTCAACATTTGGGTGATTTAACAATAATCTTAAAACTCCTAACCGTTTTTCACTTGCAGCATAATATAATGCAGATGCATTTAAAAATGAATTTCTTTGATTAACTTTTATTTCCGGTCTCGCTAATAAAAGCCTCACAATTTCTTTATGTCCATAGTAAGAAGCAACCAAAAGAGCATTTGATCCTCCAGTGTTCTCATTAATATCGATATCAGACTTTGCTAAGAAGCGTTTAACTAAATCTATATTACCTTTTTTTGCTGCCTCATATAAAGTAGCCCCATTAGGTATTCCTGATACTTGTTCTTGAATTAATCTTCTAATAGAATCTGTCGATGCAAGTGATTCAGCAGATTGTCCCCATTGATCTTTCATATCGGCTTTAATGTTTTTATTAGCAAGAAGCATTTTTACAATACTATAATAACCTTTTTTAGAGGCAACAATAAGTGCAGTAGCACCAGGAGCTAAATTGTTATTGTAATCTTCTTTAAATATTTCTTTATTAACGTTAATTTTACTTTTTAATAAAAGTATTCTCACTAATTCTTTATTTCCTTGCATAGAAGCAAGATATAAAGCCGTTTTACCTGTCTCAGATTGAATATTAATATTTGTTCTTGGATGATCAATTATCATTCTAACAATTCTTTTATGTCCTTTATATGCTGCTAGAATAAGGGGTGCTTCATTCTGTGCTCTTAAGGCCTTTTTATTTGGATCAATTTTCGGATGAGATAATAATGCTGCAACGGCTTTTGCTTCACCATCACGCGCAGCTATGATTAAAGGCGTGAACTTACCGTACAAACCAAGTTTATTCACATTTATACCACGTGCATTTATAAGGAGTTTGAGTACATCAATATGTGAGTCTTTGGCTGAGTAATTAATAGCTGAATTTTCTATACTATCTTCTCTATTTACATCAATATCTGATAACGCTAAGAATTTCTTGACCAAATTATAGTCATTGTCTTTTGCTGCATCCATTATATGATAATAATCTTTCACACCAGGTGGATGTTTGTGATCAAGTGAATAAGTGTTTAAGCTACATAAAAGAATAGCCGTTGATAGAATAAATTTCATATGGTTCCCTTGGTTAATTTTTTTATTTCGTTAGATCGTTATTAAAGAATTATTAACCCCAGTTTGAATTATTGAACCATCTCCTAATTCAATCGTTATATATCCATCTTTCCATTCAGGAATAACATTCAAGTTTTCTACTAAGAAGCTACACATCCTTCCATAGAGACCTTAGAAATCTGAAGTCGGTGAAGAAGAGATAGAGACGACAAAATGAATGCTAAAAATAGTAGATTCAATTGGGCCCGATAGTTAATATTTACAGTAACAATAAATATTGCCGCAGGGAGTAAAAGTCAAGAGTAATGATGCTAGGGTAAGAAATTTTACTTTTACAGATAAGTATTGAGTTATAAATTCATGCAATTGATTTGTTAAAATAACTTTTCTTATTTTAGTATCTTAATTTCAAAATATTTTTCACGTTAATTATATCTGATTAAGTAAATATCCCTTTCGTGAATTGAATTGATTAGTTTTAATTCTATATAAATGACAAATTCAAGAGATCTCCCCTTAGCTAGTTTTTTGTTTATTTATTATTCGCAATTATATAAAGTATTCAAACGGAGAAATACTCTCCTACTGTTCCTAGATAAATCAGAAATAAAAATACTCCTCAGCACATCACATTCAATATCAGTGCATTTGATTATTGAAGCTCCCTACAAAACTAATTGAATTATTCATATCAGGTTCACCATCAAAATGAACAACCACAAAATTATGCTAAAGAAACGGGAATAATTCTTCTCTTAAGGAGGAATTCCTCCCCGTCCTGATTATATCGCATCGCAAACGTGCCGTTTTTACACTGTACCAACTTTGGCCCCGTTCGTGCTTTATATAAAAGTAACTAACTAAGATTCACTAACGAATCATAAAATTTACGGAGAAACACAATGAAAAAACTAATGACACTAATCGCACTTACAGCAACTTTTTCAACTTTAGGTGCACAAATTGAAGGTAAGAAAATCGAAATTTCAATGGAGAACGTTGAAACACTAGAGCAGATGTTAAAGACTGGTAATAAATTCTACGGTGGATGGGAATGTGAAGCGCAAGCAATGGATGGTGCTGGTGGTGTTGGTCAAGCAAGATCACGTGCTCAGGCCGCTAGAATGGCAGTAAACTTCTGTCGTAATTACTCTTACGAGCCATACAGCTGTAGAGTGTTTTCTTGTTACAGACTGTAGTTTAACAAGATGAATAATTAGTGCCAGTCTTTAAAAAGTCCTGGCACTCTATTTGTCACACCTAGATCCTCATCTAAGTTACAAATAGATAATACCTAACTTCCTATCTTAAAATATCTTTTCATATAAAGAATATATCGGAGTCACTTCGATATATTCTTTCTTCTATTTAATAAAACAATCTGTAACAGTTTACGAAGGTGAAGAAATCTTTAGTTAAAGGCTTTCGAGTTGACTTCAATAAAGTACATCTATATGTTCACAAAAAATATTACAGGAGAATACAAATGAAAAAAATGCTTTTAATCGCTACTACATTACTTTTAACTTTCGCTACTACAGCTACTGAAAGAGACTTTTCTTTCTCTCAAGAAATTGATCACAGCGTTGAATCAATCTCTCTAGAAGAAGTTCAAGTTCTGAAAGACAACAAGAGAAACAACTGCTACGCCTACACTCAGTGTTGGGGTGGAAGAAGAATTCAATGTCAGACTTACGGTGATGGTTGTACTTTCTTTGTCCAACAAGGACAGTACGTTGAGTGTAATGGTTACAACCGTTATGGTCAGTGGGTAAATGCAAACGCATACTGTAACTAATAAAATAAATATGTAGTACTTCTTGCTTGAGAAGTATTACATATTTTTAAAATAGTCTTATTCTCTATTCAACGCAATTACCAGACTCATCGGCAATACATTTATTAGAAATTCCAAGCGAAGACTTTATGAGTAAAGATTGAAGTTTACCTGAATCTCCCTGAGCTTGTTCAAGAAGGTAATGCCAATTTAAATTTCTATACCACAGACTTCCATTCGCAGAATAAAAGGCCTTAAGCTTAGGCAAGTTTAATTGCTTATAATCCATGATCGCTCTTTTAGACTTCATTTGAGATTCACAGCTCTCAAACATTATAAATCCAATGGGAGATTCAACTTCAGAATTCTTAGTCAAATCAGTTAAGACTTGAATAAGACTAGACGCTGAAGTACCAAATGAATTGAAAACTCCTAGGCTTGAATCATCTACCCCAAGAGCTCCATCAAAAGAGCCTATATGATCAGTAGCTCCAAGTTGTCCAAACTCAGTTCCAAGACGTATTCCACCGTCTCCTAACCTAATTCCACCATCACCAAGAGATCCCCTTTCATTTCCAAGACGAATTCCACCATCACCTAATAAATGGTTTCCTACTCCGTAGCTATCTAAGTTATCACAATCATCTTTACAGACAACTGCACCATCTTGATCAACCTGAACATTAAACTTTTTCAAGTTCTCTTTCTTTGAAAATGGGCTTACGAGGAATCTATTTCTAGGAGCAACTCCTAGACCTGTACCAGTTTCTAGAATTCTCTCTATACTTCCATTCATAAGAAGCTCTTCGTGCTTCATGATTTTCTCTTGGCATTGATACTTACTATCTTCCTGCTTCTTAGTGAGACCAGTAAGTAATGAATACGGAGAACCATGGGATTTCATATGAATAAAGTGAGTAAAGCTGTGAGAAGGAAAAAGATGTTTCCTTGCTTCTTCAGTTAACTCAAAAAGGAAGTCAGGATGTGATAATGGAAAATTATAGAATGGTTTTGCAACATCATATCCATACATCGTTTGAAAAAGAATTTCCTCTCCTTCTCTCTCAAAGATCCCTGGAGTTAAGAGCATTCCTCTTCTAATCTCTAAAGACTTTGCTAAAAGCGTTGGCAGTTTAGCCACATTGAAGCGACCTTCGCTCAATTCTTCTATGTATTCATAACGATCACTTCTTTGACCACAATATATGAAACTGTACGGATTATTGGTAACATTTCCACTACTGTCCTTAGTTTTAATACCAAGGTAGTGAGAGTTTAAGAAAGCAACCCAATTCACATGGTCGCCAGAGCGACAGGCCTGTCTTAATTTCTTTATTTCATAATCAATAACACTAATCATATAGGGCTCAACGGGATCCACAGCATAGTAAATCAATGCCGGCATCTTTGAACTATTCTCAATAGATAGGTTAGTTTTAGGTTCAGGTCTTTGATCGTCTTCTTCAGAGTGAAGCTGACATTTATAGGGGTCGTTTAGTTGCCCTTGTACATATGGACTTATACAGAAATTCTTATGTTTCTTAGGAGCTTCATCTGGACTACAAATTCCACTACCAGCAAATGAGCTATTAATTAGAATAAATATAAGTGAAACTATAAATTTCATGACTCTAGTCCTAGAATTCTCATTTTATTAAGAAGAGTTTTCCTATCTATTCCCAAGGTTCTTGCCATTGCAGCTTTAGAAGACTCTTCATTCAGAGCTTTAGTAAATAATGCCTTTTCGAGTACCTTTGTAGCGTCACTAAGAGTAGGAACTGGTTCGACCAATATTTTGACATACCCATCGTTTGAAACTGCACTAGTTTGCGCCGTATCTTCAAGATCATCAAATGGATCCGCAAGGAAGTTGAAACGCTTTATTTCTTTATCAGTTATCTCACTGCCTCTTGTGGTAATCACGAGGTTCTCGATAACATTTTCCAACTCTCTAACATTACCAGGCCATGTATGCTCTAAGAGCATATCCATTCCTCGAGTTGAGATTGCTTTTTGTGCCCTATTCTTTGAATGTTTCTTTACAAAGAAGTTTGCAAGCTCAGGTATATCAGAAACTCTTTCTCTCAAAGGAGGAATTCTAAGTACAATTTTATTCAATCTATAGAAGAGATCCTTTCTAAAAACCTTACCTTTCACCATTTCTACTAAATCTTCATTAGTTGCAGCAATAACTCTAAAGTCTAGTTTCTTTGTGAAGCCAAGTCCAACAGGCTCAATTTCTCTTTCTTGCAAAACTCTTAGAAGTTTCGCTTGTAGATCAAGTGGTAGTGTCCCTATTTCATCTAAGAAAATATCGCCACCATGAGAAAGTTCAAACTTTCCAATTTGCTTCTTTACTGCACCAGTGAATGAACCTTTCTCGTGTCCAAACAAGACTGATTCAATTAATTCGTGAGGTATCGCTGAACAATTCAAAGTTATATAAGGTCTATTCTTATCATTTTCTTGTTGGTGCAGACTTCTTGCAACCATCTCTTTACCAGTTCCTGATTCTCCGAGGATCAAAGTATCAATGGTAGAGTCCTGCAATTGTGCTATATCTTCCTTTAAATTCATCATGGGTTCGCTATTACCGACGATAATACTAGTAGAGGCCTTAGCAACTTGCTCTTCGAATCCTCTCGCCTTAGTGACCAATTCTTTTTGCTCTAGGCAACTATGAAAAGCATTAGCGATATCATTGTCATCAAATGGCTTTTTTAAGAAATCAACGACACCAAGCCTGAAGGCCTTAATAGCATCTTGAATATAGGTAGTAGAACTAATGACAACGATGGGAATAGAAGGATCATATTCTTTGATTTTTTCTACAATATAGTGACCCGTTATTTTTGGTAAATTTAAATCTACAAATACAGCATCCATAGGATGTTTCTTAATACGCTCCATGAAATCTTCCCCATCTTGAGAGTAATGGAGCTGACATTTTCTTCCAATAGCAATATTGAAAAATTCAAAAACGATATCATCATCTTCTATGAGTAGAACATTTGGGGTCTTAGACATTATTATTAATCCTAATTATAAAGTTAATGTTATCTTTTACCTAAAATCAGCATACGAGGCCATAAAAACAGTAAAGATTATAGAGGTGTCACTAAACTAACTACCTGTAATTACTCACTATGGTAAATTTTCTTCAATAAAAGTAAAGAGAGTCTCTTCTTCAAGAGGAAGTTTCATAAAACTTACTTTGGAAAGATTCTCAAAAGTTCCTTTTAATTTAGAGTCAATATGATTAGACACTAGCGCCACAGGAAGGTCCGGATAATCTTTCTTTAAGTTTAATAATAGATCTACCCCTAAAATTACTCCACCAGAATCTTCCATATGATTGTCTGAAACTATGAAGTCTGGTTCGGAGATAGTAACTTCTTTCAAAAGATCTTCACCCTTATCAAAAGTCCTAAGATTTATAAGATTTTGTGGATTAGATTTATTCCAATTTTCTATTAATGATTCAAAATAGAAACGCATAATCTCTGAATCATCACAATAATAGAGTTTCTTCATATCAACTAAGTTATCATTCTCTGGTAAATCATTTTCAAGTAAACTTCTAAGCAACAACTCAAACTTAAGAGGTTTTTCTAAGAAGGTGTATTCAAAAGAAAGATTTTTTAGAATTTCGTCAGATCTAGAGTGATTAGAAAGAATGAAAACCTTAGAATCAAGCTCAATATCATTTAAGAAGTCTAATCCAGACTTCTCTTCTGATAAATCGATATCTGAAATGATCACATCATAGGAGTTAGAGCTATAGGCACTTATAGCGTCATTATAGCTTTTTACAATGTTTAAATTCAAAGTTGTTTCTAAGTTCAACTCTTGAACTTTGTCCTTTAGAAAATTTGAGTAAACCTCTTGATCTTCTAAGACAAGAATACTCATACTAGCAAGAGAACTTGTATTAACGACGACTTCCTCATCAGCGACTAAGAAGTTTGGTAATTCTTCTATTTTATAAGATTCAAGTTCACTTGCCGCTAAAAGAGTTATTTCGAAACAAACCTCTTGAGTAGAGATAAGGTTATAGGCCTTAATATTACCTTTATGCCTTGTCACAATTTTTTTAACACTAGCAAGGCCTAGACCTGTTCCTCTTGATTTTCCTGATGTGAAAAAAGGAGTGAAGAGACTATCAATCTTATCACTAGGAATTTGGGGACCATTATTATTAATGATCTTTATTCTTACATACTTTTGATCATCAATAACAATGTCTTCACTAGTAAATCTAATTCGACCATGAGTAGAGCCTGCCATTACAAGGATGGCCTCAAGAGCATTTGAGATTATATTTGAAAAGACTCTTTGGATTTCCCAGATATTAGCTAGAATCATGTACTTAGAATTTAAATTGTATTCAAGCGCGACTTTACTTTGATCAAATTGGTCATTATTTCTAAGAGAAACTAGAGTTTGCAGTAAAACGTCATGTAGTTGATGAGTCTCAAGACTTCCCTCTCCTTCACGTGTAAAATCTAATATCTGATCAACCATCGTATTCACTTGGATAACAGAACTTTCAACTTCCCTCTTTGCTTTCTTCAATAAAACCTTATCTTGAGCAAATTTATGAAAACTATTTAAAATACTACTCATTTGAGAGAATGGCTTTCTTATATCATGGGCAAGATGAGCAGCTGTCTGACCAATCGCTGCATCTCTTGCTTTTTCTTCTAACTCCACAATTTGCCTAACTATCGTCCTCTCATCCTTGGCCATACCGAGAACTGCTAAAGTAGCAATGTAAAGACAAATAATAAGATCCAAGAGATTTAGATAGAATAAATTTCCTGCAAGAGATAAAAAAATATGAAGAATTAAGAAGTATATTAAGAAGACTTTATGTCCACCATTGATTCTCTTGTCCTGAAAACCTTGAAGTAAAGGTATTAAGACGCACAAGAAATAGAAAATATTAATTGAATCAAATATCAACTTTATAGTCACAAAAGTAACTTCATAATAGAAAAGAATTGAAACGATTGTTCCAGCAATTAGAGAAAAGATAGAAACAAAACGGTAAACATAAAAATATTTTTTAATTCTAAATGAATCTAAGAGATAGAAGAGAATAGAAGAACTTGCGATAAGTCTTGCCATTATTATAAACCACAACCTAAACGGAATGGATAACACTTCTCCAAGTATTTCACTTTTCATCATTTGAATAACTAACATCGAAAAAGAAAAAACTAATACGTTCACATAGTTTTGTCTCTTATTAGTAAATACATAAATCATGGAGAATAAAACAAAGAGAGTACCAATAGTCAGAGTCCAAAGCAGATGATTCGAAACGCTTACTCTTTCGCTGTGTTTTGTTAGAGAAGCAATTTCAGTATTTGGACCTACAAGCATCTTCATAAAACTAAAAATACCATTATCACCTGGTTTAACTATACCCTCGACACCAATGAACACTTCTTCGTTACTGATATATTCTTTAGGAATTGAGATATAGACAAATCCGGCCTTTGAACTTCTTCCATCTAAACTTTGAACAAGAACATCATTTATATATATTTTAAATTTACTTAAACTAATACTTAATGGCGAGAAGACGATAGATTCTTTGGAGTCTAAAAGTTCCTTAGGAATTTTTAACCTCATTCTATAATAGAGTTTATCATCTTTTGAAAACTGAACTGATCGATCAGATCGAAAATTGAACTTAGGCAAAGTAACACTCTTCCAGGCATTGTCTAAATGATCACTTAACAACCAACATGGAGTAATTCCACACATTGGAGAAACACCGAAGTGAATTTTTGTACTAAGCAGGTTTTTATCGACAACGTAAACTAAAGGGTGCTTTGTTACTCTTGAATCAGTGGTAGAGACAAAGTCAATCCCCTTAATAAAAGCACCTAAACTTAACAGGCTCAAGAGAGAAACTAAGATTATTGCGGTTTTATTCAAAACATATCCTTTTATTTGCATATTAAAAAAAGAGCGATACAATTCTTCAACATATAATGTGCGAGGGAAAAAATGCAACAAAGTGAAGAACTTGATAAGATCTTATCTCTAATATCCCATGATATAAAGAAACCAATTAATAATTTGTCGATGTTTTTGAAAATCTTGCCTATGAAAAAAGATGATGAAGCCTTTGTCAGTAAATCTCTTACTTCAATTGAAAATGACGCGAACTCTGTGGTTGAATATATTGATAAAATTAGACATTTTTTAAATAAGGAAGGAAGACTTCCGACAGACTCTGAAGAACTATTGAAGTAGTAAAAAGGGGCGACTAAGGGCCACCCCTTTAAACTAACTCGGCCGAAGACTACGGAAATAATCACCCGACCAATACTTTATTTTAATTTTTTATAGTCTGTAACAAGAGAACACTCTACAGCTGTATGGTTCGTAAGAGTAATTTCTACAGAAGTTAACTGCCATTCTAGCGGCCTGTGCACGTGATCTGGCTTGTCCAACTCCACCAGCACCATCCATTGCTTGCGCTTCACATTCCCATCCGCCGTAGAACTTATTACCAGTCTTTAACATCTGCTCTAGTGTTTCAACATTCTCCATTGAAATTTCGATTTTCTTACCTTCAATTTGTGCACCTAAAGTTGAAAAAGTTGCTGCAAGTGCGATTAGTGTCATTAGTTTTTTCATTGTGTTTCTCCGTTATCTTTATGATTCGTTAGTGAATCTTTGTTAGTTACTTTTATATAAAGCACGAACGGGGCCAAAACTGGTACGGAGTAAAAACGGTAAGTTTGCGTTGCAACAATGAGATAGTGAGGAGGAATACCTCCTCGTATAGAGGACAACCTCCCAGTTCTTGATTTGTAAAAAATTCAAATAATAATATTTAAACTATTTGAAGAAGTAATTTTCCTTACCATTTCTATAACTTATTGACTCATTTAAAATCGGCATATATCAAAGTAAAAAAAATATAAATCAATTTTAATTACAGAACCGGAGAATTCATGAAAAGAATTGTATTACTTTTAACCGTTTTAATGTCTATCTCGACAATGGCCACTTCAAACTTCTTAGGACTTTCTGGAAAAAATTGTTCTATCGTAGAAGATAACTTCGAAATTACTGGTGACGATATCTCTGGAGATAATATTGAACTTCATTTTGGTAACGATTCTATAATATCTTGTGGAAACTCTAGTTTTAAAATTTACGATGTTCTAACTGTAAAGTCAGATGCAGAAAGATTAGCAAACATCACAGGAGATAAAGCTGGACTTGATCTTTTTGGAATAAGAACTTACAAATTAAAACAAAAGTTTCCTAGCCTTAAATTAGTAGCAGATGAATTCTATGAAGTTACCTACAGTAATGTAAGATTAACGTTTTTCATTGAAAACGGTAGAGTAGATTCAATAGGATCTGATTGGTCTAAAAAGTACACGTATGATGATAATCAAAGACGTGCAGACGACAATCAAAGACGTTTAGACGAAAGAAGAAGAGCAGAAGCCGAAAGTATGAGATTTGAAATTGCAAAAAAAATGACCTCTTTATTTAGTGAAGATATTGACCATATCGGTAGCAAATCAGTATACAGTGCGTCGTTAAATTCTAGAAGCGATAAAAATTGCAACTTAAAGTTCAGATTTAATATCGATCCAACAAGATATGGAAATGATTCATATGTTGACTTAACTTTAAATTTTAGAAAAGGAATTACTTGGAATAAAGTTACTATGTTTGACCAGATCGAATTTTTAATTAAACCCGAAAGAGGAGTGCGATATTCACATCCCAACGGACAAACTGTAGGAATAGGATCTCCAGATTTAAGTTTTAAAGATTTTGATTCTAGTAGTAAAGGATACGCAGCTCTAAGAAAGCACTTAGACGAAATGAATAAAAGTTGTTACAAAACAAACTATTAATTCTTTATAAAAAGGATTAAGGGTGCATTTTTCACCCTTAATCCTGTTTTTGTTCTAAGTAAAAAACTAATTCTAAATTTATGTTCAAATGCTTAAATCAAGATTTCTTGACTCTAGCTAAATACAATTGACTTGCCTTTATACAATAGCTAATTTGCAAAATCATAACCCATTAACCCATAGGAGTTTCAATGAAAACATTACTTATACTTTTAACAATTGCCTCTTTTAATACTTTTGCTGATGATTGCGCTGGAAGCTTTAGTGCAGGAGAAAAACATAACAGAAAAGCTGTTAACTACTCTAACAGAGCAAACGATTCATTTGAGTTATCAAAAGATGAAGCAAACAGCTCTTACCCGGATGACGAAATTATTTGTGATGCCTTAAAAGAGACAGTTCTTTTGTCGTCTATGAGTACTAACCAATACAAAAGTGCTTACAAGTCTTTTCGTAATGTAACAATCTTTTGTGAAGACTCAAGCTATCGATCGCAAGCAAGACCTCAAGAGAGATTGAATAAGAAAGGTTTTATTAATCAAAAATATTTCACAAGAGATGTTTGCTCTACACTATCTAATAAGTGTGACTACGAATGTCCAAGAGCATATACTCATATATATCTATAAAAAGATATAAACTACAAAGGCTCAAGTTAATTAAAGAAACGAAGGCCTTTTAAGTTGAATAAATGTATTTTATAAAATTTTCGAGTAATATTTTATCTCACAATGGGGCGTTGTTCATATGAGTTTCAAATTAAAGAAATTAGTGTCTATTATTCTGTTTTTTATTTCCACTTCTTTATATGCACAAACTCAGACAAGCCCAGGCAGTGCCTTTCAGAATTTTTGTGAGAACATTGATACTTTTCACCCAATGCACAGGCTAACCTTAAGCACAATTCTTCAAGTAACAAAGGAACAAGACTGTAAAAAATCATCAAAAATACTTGCGAACCTAGAGAATTTTGCATCCATTGGTTTTGTAACGACCTTGCTTCCTTTTTCAGATCTAACTCAACTAAAAGGTTTGTACCTTTATCAAACCCTTGCGAGTGATACTGAAGAGTTAAAAAACCTTCGCTCTTTAAAATTCTTAGCTCTCGCAAATTATTTTAAATATGAAAAAGTTCAAAGTGACATATCGGTTTTAAAAAACCTTACAAACCTTGAAGTACTAAACCTAACAGGATTTCCAATTACTGATTACAAAGTAATCGGATTATTAAAAAATATTAAATCTATAAAATTAGATGGGCATAATGATGTTACAGACTTAGATTTTCTAAGTAACCTAGATTCATTAGATGAGTTCTCCCTACAGTGCACAGACCTTTTCAAAGATATTGTCTCAGCAAGAGATCTTACAAGTCCTCACCATATAGTAGGTACACCTCCCCCCCCATGCTTAAATACTTCATTAAAAGACATAAGCGCTCTTTCAAAATTTAAGGGATTAAAATTATTAAACTTAAATAGTCAATTCATACAGGACATCTCTTTCATCAAGGAACTTAAAAGCTTACAAGTCTTAAAGCTAGACCTTGTTCCAATTCTTGATTTTTCTCCATTAGAAAACTTACCGCTATTATTTCTCAGTTTATCTAGAATTTCTCAAAATAAAAATCCCACGTTACCCTATAGAAAAAAACTAGGCTTATATAAAAAGAGAAACTATTCTCCAGTCTATAAACTTAAGTCACTTGAGAACTTGAACGTGGCGGGAAGTCATCCTAAAGAACTAATTGGCATTAAGAAACTCACATCTCTAAATGCTCTAGATATATCTTCAGACATACTTCCAAAGAATTTGATTTTTTTAAAGGGATTATCGAATCTAACTTATTTAGTAATAAATTCTACAACTAAAAATGGGCATGATCTTTTAGATGTGAATATACGAAACAGAAGTGATTTAGAAGATATTAGTATTTTAAAAGAATTTAAGTCCTTAAGAGTCCTTTGGCTTCGTGGTCATAAGATTAAAAATATTAGTTCATTAACAGAACTTAAAGAATTAGCTGATCTCAATCTTTCCCATAATTTCATTTCAAATATAGATCCCTTGAGTGAACTTACAAAATTAAGGTCACTAGCAATAGACAGGCTTTATAATTCAGTCAATGAAAGTGATGAGCTACAGCTATCAAAACCCATAACAGATATAAATGCGCTTAGTAGACTAACAAGACTAAATGTACTAAGCCTTGAGAACCAAGGAATTAAAACAATAATTCCATTAATGTCACTTGCCGGTCTTCGCGTGCTAAAACTCTCTGGAAATAATAAAATTTCAAACATAGAAGCAGTGAGGAATATGGCATTTCTCAATACTTTCTCATTTTCATGTATGAATGTAACACCTCACCTATCTGACCCATTTACTCAAAAAAAAATTACTCCATGTGATAATCCTATCCTTGAAGACATTTCACCTTTAAAAAATCTAGCATGGCTCTCTTACATAGATTTGAAATACAACAATATAAAAGACCTCTCTCACTTAAGGAATTTAAGCCAGATTCGTTTATTGAAGATTAATGGAAATAAAATTACAAATATTAAACCATTAAGTGATTTATTTCATATATCCGGACTGGATATTAGCGATAACTTAATTGAAGATCTTAGACCAATTGCAAATCACATGGCCTTGTCGAGCCTGAACGCAGCAAGGAATCCAGTAAGATTATGGCCAAATTTAAAAGATCAAGCCTATCTTATGTCATTAGACCTTAGCTCAACTGGCTTAAAGGATCTTAGTATTATTTCAAAAAATGGTAAACTTGATACATTAAATCTATATGACAATAACATTTCAGACTTATCTCCACTTAACAGACTTCAATATCTTAGTTACATCGACATAACTGATAACAATATAGAAAGCTTAGATCCGTTGAATAACTCGAAGCAACTTGAAATTATCAAAGCTCGTAATAATAATATTTCAGATATATCTTCTTTAAGATTACCATCTCTTATAACCTTATTCTTGAATGGAAATTCTATTTCTGATATTTCGAACCTAAGAAGTATGCAAAGATTACTTACTCTTGGAATTGATGATAATTTAGTAAGTGATTTAACACCTCTTAGATTTATGACTAGCCTAATGAAATTCACAGGAGAGGGCAATCCGATAAAAATAGAAAGCTGCCCATTGAATTCAAGTGTTGAGGTATTAAATATTTTTTGCGCAAGTTACTTTTAAACTATCTTATTTCTTATAATAAATGAAAGCCGAGACACGATACATCTTCTCGGCTTACTATCCCTTAAATTTTAAACTACAGTCTATAACAAGAAAATACTCTACAGCTATATGGTTCGTAAGAGTAATCTCTACAGAAGTTAACTGCCATTCTAGCGGCCTGAGCACGTGATCTAGCTTGTCCTACACCACCTGAACCATCAATGGCCTGGGCTTCACATTCCCAACCACCATAGAACTTGTTACCAGTCTTTAACATTTGTTCTAGTGTTTCAACATTCTCCATTGAAATCTCGATTTTCTTACCTTCTATTTGTGCACCGAAAGTTGAAAAAGTTGCTGCAAGTGCGATTAGTGTCATTAGTTTTTTCATTTTGTATCTCCGTAAATTTGATGATTCGTTAGTGAATCTTTGTTAGTTACTTTTATATAAAGCACGATAGGGGCCAAAGTTGGCACGTAAGAAAATCAACAACTTAGAACAACGGGAAGGAGTAGATGGGTAGACATTCTCCCCTAGTACGGGAAAAAGTCCTTATTTTATGAAAAAAATTCATTTAGTTATGATCCGATCCAGCTTTTTGGTAATGTGATGATTCAAAATTTTAGGAGTCGTTAGTATGCTTTTCAATATAAAGAAGTTGATTTTTATATTCGTTGTTTATCTATCAGCCGCAACAAGCGCGCAGATGATACAAACTCCTGGATCGGCTTATAAACACTTCTGCGAAAATATAAACAACTACCCACCTTTTCATATGGAGACTGTTAAATCTATTACAATGTTTACACAGGAAAGAGACTGTACAAAAGCAGCAGAAAAACTGGCCCTTCTTGAAGAAATAAACATTCCAACAATGATAACCACGTTTTTTCCTTTTTCAGACTTAACAAAGCTTAAAAGAATACACCTTCTAGGCAACTTTGCTATCGATCTTAATCAATTGCAGAACCTCAAATTACTTAATAGCCTACAAATTGCGAATTTCTCAAAATCATATATGCCACCTGTTGATCTAAGTCCTCTCCTAGAGCTTCCAAACTTGACAAATTTGGACCTGACAGGGATTCAGGCCTTAGATCCCACTGTGATCGGGGAACTCACTTCTCTAAGAGGTTTAGTAATAGATGGTTTAAAAGGAATTAAGAGTTTAAACTTTATTTCAAACCTAAAAGAACTTAGAAGTTTTTCTTATGAATGTTCCGATTTATTTGATCAAAGCGAATTAAATTCACTGATAAAGAATCCTCAAGACATATTAAATTTAGAATTACCAGATTGCTACTCATCAGAACTAGAAGATATTTCAGCTCTAAGTAACTTTACTTATTTAACTTATCTAAATTTAAACTTTCAATTTATTAATAATATCTCATCATTAAAAACGTTAACTAAACTTGAAGGACTTCAATTAAAGCTTGTTCCAGTTAAAGATTTTTCTCCAATTAAAGATCTAAAACTAAAGCAGCTCAGTATAGGAAAAATTTCTAGAATAGGTTCAAGAAGTGGATGGAGAAGATTTCAATCAGGACTTTATTCAGAAAGAGATTTATCTCCAGTTTTTAATATCAAGACTCTTAAAGTTTTAGATCTATCCGGTAATGGGTATTATGAAATAAAAGGAGTTAACAAATTAAAGGAATTAATAAGTTTAGATATTTCAAGTGATGTCTTTGGAGAGGATCTTAACTACCTGTCAGGCTTAAATAAACTTGAATCATTATCAGCAATTGCGAAACTACCAACAGGAGAAGAGTACTCAGATGGTTCTTCTATAAATTGGACGTTTTTAACAGATATAAGTGTACTAAGAGAATTTACGAACCTAAAAGAGCTATACTTGCGTGGTCATAGCGTTAAAAATATTTCACCACTAAGTAATCTAACAAAATTAAAACACCTTTCACTTTCAAATAATCTAATTAGTGACATATCACCACTTACAAATCTAAAGAAATTAAAAATGCTAGATATTTCAAGATCTGCAATTCCAAAAAGTGAATCAATACCGGCCATAACGAACATTATGCCTTTAGTGAACTTAACTAGACTTGAGGAACTCACTTTAAATTACCAAGATATTTCTAACATTACTCCCTTAATGCCACTAGCAAACTTAAAGACCTTATCGTTAGATGGAAATAATAAGATTAATAATATTGAAGCTCTTAAGTACATGCAAAACCTCAGGATCTTTTCTTTTTCTTGTGTAAAAGTTTTTTCTCCCGAAATAGGATTCTCTTCGGAGATCATCAATCAAAATATGACAAAGTGTGACAAACCAATTCTAACAGACCTCTCTCCATTAAAAGATCTCGTATGGCTACTTTCTATTAATTTATCCTTTAACAATATCGAAGACATTACTCCATTAAAAAACCTTAGATATTTAAGAGATCTTAGAATAAATGGAAATAAAATTAATGACATCTCAACATTAGAAAACTTACAGTATCTAAAGGTATTAGATTTATCAGAAAACAATGTCATAGACATCACTGCTATTGAAAAATTAGAAAATCTGACATCTTTAGATGCTTCTACTAATCCTATAAGTAAATGGATTAATTTTAAATTAAATCCATACTTAACTTCCATAAATCTATCATCGACAAATCTATCTTCACTTAAAATTCTAGAGGATTTATCATTCCTACAACTACTAAGTATAAATGATAATGAAATAACAGATTTTTCTCCTATCGCTAACTTTGTAACTCTTAGAACACTTTCTGCTAATAAAAATAAGATCAGTGATTTAATCGATTTGAATAAACTCAGCCAACTAGAAGTTCTTCAATTAAGTGAGAATGATATTTCTGATATTACACAATTAAATATACCTTCTTTAAAATTTCTAAATCTTAGTAAGAATAATATTTCAAGTATTGAATCACTTGCAAAACTAAGAAACTTATCTCTACTTTACCTTGATAATAATAATGTAAGAGACATTATGCCACTATATAAGCTGCCCTTAACCTCTGTGAACTTAAGTAATAATGTTATTGAAGAAATAGGACCTTTAAGTGAATCCATTATAATCTGGACACTTGGACTCTCAGGCAATCCCATTAAGAATATTGCCTCGTTAAGTTCTCTAGAAAATCTATCAAATCTAACACTAAGTAATACACTAGTTACAAACTACGATGTTCTTCATATGCTCCCTGAACTATCAGACTTAGACGTTTCTAACCAGAACTTAAACAGCCTTGATGCATTTGTTGGACTGGATCTTGGATATTTTAACTTTAGTAATAATAATATTGTCGATGCTACTCCTCTACTAAGGATTATAGACACTGGAGATATAGAGGGTGATAACAATCCAATTTCCAGTGAATTATGCCCACTCAATTCGGAAAGTACTTCTATTAATTATTTCTGTTCTAATATTGTAAGTAATAACTAGAGTTATAAGAGTGGCCCAATATAAAAAGGGCCACTTATGTCATGAACTAAAAGTTTAATCTTTTAATATTCGAATCATCTAATTCATCATTAAACAATTGATTCGACTCCTCACCCTCTAACAAATCAGACTTGTACTGCTTCAGTATATTTCCTATTGCCACTAGAATTGATTCATTACTGGCAAAGTAACATTTCTTCCCATTCGGTATTATATATCCCTCTTGATCTATTCTTTGGTAGTAGTTAGACTTTGGATTTTGATTTGCTGTCTCAATATGAATAGAGTATTTACTTCTAATATGAGCTCCACCACTTTCAAGTATGCTCTCAAGATTTCCACTTCCTGCATCTAATTCATCGAATACATATTGCCTTTTCAAATATAGATTAGATATTTTAAACTCTGCAAGCGTTACAGGATGTAGAGCAATGTCTTCATAGGCCTGAATGATTTCAGATAATTTCTCCTGTATAAGCTGCTCCTTGTTTAGTTCTACTAAACTTCTTACTTCGATAAATGCGCACTCTTGATTTTCTTTAGCAATTTTCAGATAATTCAAAATTAGCTTTTTTTGATCAGTATCTTCAGTACTTATTGAAGTTGAGCTGTTCTCAACCTTAGCTTGAACTCTTATACTGGATACATACTCACCTTGAACTCCATTAAGCTCTAATCCATTCACAAGAGGCGATAAAGCAGCTAGCGCTGGTAATAATATTCTAATATTCATAATTCATTTCTCCATTTTAATTACAAAAAAAGGAGCAGTTTTACACGCTCCTTATTTATATTTAATTTATTTTAGTATTAAATTGTTCTTACTACAGTCTGTAACAAGAAAAAACTCTACAGCTGAATGGCTCGTAAGAGTAATTTCTACAGAAATTTACAGCCATTCTAGCGGCCTGAGCACGTGATCTAGCTTGTCCTACACCACCTGAACCATCAATGGCCTGTGCTTCACATTCCCATCCGCCGTAGAACTTGTTACCAGTCTTTAGCATCTGCTCTAGTGTTTCAACGTTCTCCATTGAGACTTCAATTTTCTTACCTTCAATTTGTGCACCTAAAGTTGAAAAAGTTGCTGCAAGTGCGATTAGTGTCATTAATTTTTTCATTGTGTTTCTCCGTAATTTTTTGATTCGTTAGTGAATCTTAGTTAGTTACTTTTATATAAAGCACGAACTGGGCCAAAACTGGCACGGAGTAAAAACAGTATGTTTGCGGCGCAACAGATACTAAGTGAGGAGGAATTCCTTCCATAATTGAGGAAAAGTTCCTATCTAGATAGATTTAGGAAAGTCTACAAATAGAGTTAGAGGTATTTTAGTAAGGACTATACTGTAGAGTTATAAGAGGAGACTAATGAAGGTTTCAAGAGAACCGTATTTAACCAATACTTATCACACTTAAAAAAGGATAGGACGAATTACGCCCCATCCATTACACCTTCTCTCAATATATAAGCTAATTACAAAATTCGTTCAATCACTAAGTCATACTTACTTTTGAAATTCTCTACATCAACATCATCACCAAGAACTGAACATACTTCCCCGGCCTTTAGTCTAAAAGTTCCAGTTAGAGATCCTCTCTGTGTATTTCTCATGTTGATAGTGTCTTGATCTACCCTAACGATTAGAGATGGAACACTAAGATTCATAATCTCAACATCCCTACCATTTTCCGTAAGAGAAACCATGTACTCTTTTGCTGAAAAATCTTCTGAATCATATTGCCAATAGAAGTTAACAACTGCGTATGTTTCCTGTGGATCGACAAAGAGACATCTAGAAAAACTAGGACCCCGCACATGAGAGACTTCCACATGGGAAACTTCTCCAGCATTAATGTTCAAAGTGAATAAAAATAAAATGAATGTAAAATAAAGTTTTTTCATAATCTCCCTCTTTTTCCACTTACAAAGCAAAGATGATGCCAATTCCCTAGTGAATAAAACCAAGAGCTTGAGTCGATCAAGAAGGACTTGTTTCATATAAGGAACACTCTTGTTGTATTTAAAGGGGTACTTTCTAACGAACTTTACTTAAATTACGCCGTATTTTATAATTGGTTAATTCAATCTAATTGCGAGGTCACATGCATACTTTCATTATAAACATAACCATAAGGCCTGAATGTATATCTATCTTTGAAAAGTCTATGGAAAAACTATGTGAGGTAGCAAAAAAGAATGGATGTAATAGTTTTCAAATTTGCCGACCAAAAGATAGCAGTAATACCGAGTACGTTTTTATAAGTCAGTGGAAAAATGAGCAAGAGATGGCCACGTTTAGCTCTGATCCACAGGCCATTCAAATCAATGAAGAGAACAAAAAAGCAGATATTTTTCTTACTCCTCCTACTGTAAATGAATATTCAGTCATCATAAAGTCCTGAGTAATTATGATATAATTAAGAATTGCGAAACAATTGAAACTTAATGTAGAACAGATTGTCGTTACTTTTGGATAATTAATAATGCACTTAGAAACTTTTATTTTTATAACAAGATACCTAACTTGCTTTGTACTGTCCTTCTTTGTGTACCAATTTTTTTCGAGTATCTATAACTACTATAGTCACCTAATCAAAAATTCAATTTGGCATTCTCTAATGTGCCTATCAACGGCGATGTATTGTTTTGTATTCTCATTGAATACTCATTTCTTCACTCAGGAAAGTTCAAATATCCTTTTAGGTGTCTTTTGGATTATGGCCTATAGCTCATACTATTGTTATCTACGAGCTATCGAAGCATACCTAGGTTATGAAATAAGGTTATTAAAAATATCTAAGGTATATAGTTTATTTCTAACTACTGCACACAGTATAAACACAATCAGTACCATTTTCCTTGGCAAGAATTTTCTATTTGAAGAAACTAATAAGTCATTTACATTATTCTCAAAAGCGATGAGTCTATCGATTTCTCCAAACTACTATGGTCTTGCTTTAGGGATCGTTGGTGCAGTGATAGTCTTTTATTCTAGTGTCATAATCTGGAGAGAACTAAGCCACAGGAAAGTCAAAGAAAGACTTCTTCAATATGGGGTGCTAGTTACAGTTATTTGTGTGATTAATGATAGCGCCTTAGGACTAGAACTCACAGGAGGCTTAATTCCTCTATATTATCTAGGTAATGCCTTTGAAGCTGTACGCTTAAATCTCCACTATCAAAAGATGTCTCACAAAAAAATTAACAAACTAGAATACCAGGTAGATGAGCTAACTAAAACTGCTCAATTTGGATTTGCTGCTGCCAGTATATCTCACGACATTAAAAATTATCTCATGATTATCAAATATTCCTTAAAAAAGGCCCTCTCTAGAGATGATAAAGAGAAACATATCCTAAAGGCCCAAAAATATATTAATCAAACATCTGAAGTCACAGCACTTTATATGGACCTCTTTAAAAACAATACTGATATTACGACAAGTGATACTAAACTCATAAATCTAGTAAATGAAGCTGTTGAGATCGTTCAAGATAAGATCAGTAAGGCCAGGATTAAACTAAGAGTTAATATTGATGAAGAAAGATATATTACATGTAATAGTGTTGCCTTCACTCTCTGCTTAGTGAACCTACTGGGGAACGCTGTAGAGGCCATTTCAGAATATGATGAGCCATGGATTGAGATTGAACTTAATGATATCGGTAATAGCTTATTAATTCGAGATTGTGGTTTAGGAATTCCAAAAGACATTGCAGATAAGGTTTTTGATGTTAATTTTACGACTAAGAAAAACTATGGAGGATCTGGATTAGGTCTTGCTATTTCAAAGAAGCTTTTGCAAAAATCAGGTCAAGATATTCAGCTTGATTCTACTCATTCACATACTTTATTTGTTATTTCTCTTTGAAAGATTTAAGACCTAATTACCTTAAAATTGTGTAACACTAAAAGATATGAAGTGCCTAATGTGAATATTTCTGTGATATAAAAATTGTATACTCCCCCACCATCCTTCAAGATTTCTCCAACAACACCCCCTCAAAGACCTTTAACAGACTACATATGTAAATTTTATTTAATTCCTAAGAGTATATGACCGAAAAGGTTGTATGAGCGAAAAGATAATAATTAACACAACAAGACTAGCAAAGAGAACTGATGCCACCGCGGGATATATTCCA
The DNA here is from genome assembly GCA_002163155.1 of Halobacteriovorax marinus. Taxonomy (GTDB): domain Bacteria; phylum Bdellovibrionota; class Bacteriovoracia; order Bacteriovoracales; family Bacteriovoracaceae; genus Halobacteriovorax; species Halobacteriovorax marinus_A. The sequence goes on from MAAO01000010.1 coordinate 25,593, forward strand.
AGATCCCTGGCCCTTCTTATAGATTTTACCTTAATTGGTATTCCCACCCTACTTGTTTTAAATTTTGCGGAGGCCTTATTTGCAACTATTGGAATAAGTGAAAGATATTTTTATTACCCCAAGTTTATTTTATTTTCTGCAGTCTGGTTTACTTACACTGCAGTAATGTATCATTTTACAGGAGCAACCTTAGGTAAGTCAGCACTTGGACTTCAGGTTGTATCTACTGAAACGCAGCACTTACCCTCAACCTTTAGAGTCTTTTTTAGAGAAGTTATAGCGAGACCATTGTCTTCTATTTTTTTCTTTGGATATATCTTAGCAATATTTAGACATGACAAGAAATCACTGCATGATATTCTAGCAAAAACTGAAGTGATCAATAGAAGATCTAAATTAGAAAATAGAGATGTTCCTGTTGCCTACGTTCCATTTTTTATTTCCTTGCTTGCATTGTTATCTATGAGCTTTATGTTTAAATTTGAATATTCAGATAGTTTTAACAAAATACAATCAGTAACCAAATTTGATCTAGGTAATTTTGAATTTGCCAAAAGGTTTGCGAAGTACCAAGAAGAGAAAGAAATTATCGATAAGTATGAGGGTAATTCAATTATTCTAGCTTATGACATTTCAAAAAATCCCGAACTCTTTAAAACATTACCCAAGAAATTGATCACAGAAGAGCTCTTACTAAAAGTGTTCAAAACTAATCCAGAATTAATGAGTAAAATACCAGACGACTTTATCTATACTCAAAAGTTTGTAGAAGACCTAGTAAACCTACTGGACAGTCCTGATACTTATGCAACGGTAAAACTACGCAACAGCAAACACTATACCGATGCAGTTTATAAAAAAAATAAATCTATTGAAGACGAAATGAAACCATATATCGAAGCTTATAAGAACTTAAGACGCCCATCACTTAAAGAAAAAAGCTTATATACAATCCCAGTAAAAATCTTAAGACACGAAAAGTTTACGACATTTCTAAGTAAGACAGATCCAAGATTTGGAAACATGTTACCTAGCGATGCAATCGTAACGACAGAGGCTGCAAAAGAATTTATTAAGCATAACTCTCTAAAGCGACTTCCCATTTCAATACAAAAGAATTCTGAAGCTCTAACTTTTGTTCTTACCAATTCAAAACATGCTTATAGAGCAATAAGTAGAGAACATAAGAATGACAAGAAATTGGCAATGATCGCAATAAAAGCTTTCCCTTCGAACATTCAATACTTAAAAGGTTCTTTAACTTCTGATAAAGATATATTTAAAATGGCCCTATCAAAATGGGACTACTCGAAACTTCTTAAAGATGATCATCATACCAAACCTAAGAAATCTCTCATACAGTATTTGATACAAGCATATTCGAAAAAGATATCGAGCTATTAATTTCAACGATTGAAAAAGACCCTGCCTCTGCTCGAAATATTCCTTTTCAGTTGGAAAAAAATCTTCTTGTTATAGAGAAAAAAAAGAAAGTTCTTAAAGATCACAGGGCCTACTTTATTAATTTAAGTGTTAAAAATGAAATACCTTCAGGCATTATAACTAAGGAGCTTAAGCACTATAGAGATGATAAGGAAATGGCGATTATTTTTGGTTCAACCTCTAACCTATATCAATACTTAAATAGGTTCTCAGAAGAAATTACAAATGACCTTGCATTTGGAAAAACTGTCATATCAAAACAGCCAAATTCATTTAAATACTTAAGTGAAAAAATAAGAGGTAATAAGAAGTTACTTACTAAGGCGATCAAAGCAGATCCTTCAAACCTTCTTAACTCTAGCAATATAGACCTTAGAAATGATAAGAAACTAAACTATTTGGCCATAAAAACTTTCCTTGAAAAAGTAAAATTACCAAAGCGTGGTTCAAGAAGACAAAGAAGAGCAAAAAATTCATTAAAACTTGTTTCTTCAAAATTCTACAATGACAAAAAGATTATGGAATTAGCAGTAGAAACAAATCCCTTATATATACAATTCATAAGTAAGAAATTACTAAATACAGAACCTTTTAAATCCAAACGAAGTGATTTGGAACAAGTCATTATTCAAGATTTTATCTCAATGCTAAAAAGTAATGCTCGCATGCGAAGGATTTTAAATAAAGACCTACCTCAAATCATAAGTCATAACAAAGAGGCCTTACTCACCGTCTTAAAAATGGCCCCCTATTTTATGCCACAGGTATCGAAAAAACTTCGATCGGATAAAGAAGTAGTTGAGGCCATGTACATGGGCTGGGAAATGACATCGATCGCAAGGAGTATTTCTAATTTTGAGTTACAAAGACGGAACAAGAAACTTAAAGCTATATCAATTCACCCTTTAAAAGGTTTATCTAAGAAATATACAGAGGATAAAACATACGTTCTTAGAGCGCTCAAAATTACCGCTCTAAGCTATGGAGATATATCTTTTGAACTTCAAAAAGAACCTGAAATTTTAAAATTCAAAGATAACTACATTAGATTAAATAGTCGCTACTAGCTGAGAATTTTAGGAAAAAAAAGGGCCGCAATCGCGACCCTCTCTTCTTAAAGAATTAAAGATTTGAATTAACAAAGTCCCAATTAACAAGATTCCAGAAACCTTCGATATACTTAGGACGAGCATTTCTGTAGTCCACATAGTAAGCGTGTTCCCAAACATCAATTGTCATGAGAGCTTTCATTCCGTGCTTCATTGGAATATCAGCATTTGAAGTATTAAAGATTTCAACTTCACCTTTATTTTCAACAAGCCAAGTCCAACCAGAACCAAAGTTCGTAGCAGCTGCATTAGAGAAATCATCTTTGAATTTATCAAATGATCCCCATTTTGCATTGATCTTATCAGCGATGGCACCTGTAGCGGCTCCACCAGCTTTTGGAGCTAGACAGTTCCAGTAGAAAGTGTGATTCCAAACTTGAGCAGCGTTATTAAAAAGTCCGCCTTCAGACTTCATAATAGTATCTTCAAGAGACATTGATTCAAACTCAGTCCCTGGAATTGCAGCGTTTAACTTAGTTACGTAAGCGTTGTGGTGCTTACCGTAGTGAAAGCTTAAAGTTTCAGCAGAAATGTGTGGTTCAAGAGCGGTGTCCGCCCATGGAAGTTTTGGTAGTTCATGTGCCATCATTGGCCTCCTTTGAATTTATCAGTTTCAATATTCTAGGAACATAATCGTCTAAAGCTCAATTTAAGAACAGCTAAATGTCCATATATTGACATTATGCCCACCAGGAAACATAATTCCTTAGTATTTTGGTCCATATATTGACACAGGAAAGCATTTTGAAAAGTGAAACGAGTCCTACCATTGACGTTAGCGCCTTTAACACCCACATCTCTGAAAACGTTAAGGCACTGCGCGCCAAGAGAAATTTCACCCAGAAGCACCTCTCGCAACTGGCAAAAATTCCCCGTACCACACTTACAAATATTGAATCCGGTGAGAGTAACCCCTCACTCTCCAACGTTATTAAACTCGCAGGAGCTCTCAACGTAAGTATTGATCTCCTAGTCAGCCCGCTGCGCGCCGCTAGTGTTTTGATAAAGAAGAGTGATCTTCCTCTTGAAGTTAAAGGCGGAACTTCAATTTCAAAACTTCTTCCAGAAAAAATTAAAGGCATGGATATTGACCGGGTAACTCTTGCTCCGCTACATACTTTTAGAGGAACACCGCACTTAGGTGGAACTCATGAGTATATGACAGTGATTTCTGGTGAGGTGGTTGTGCGCTTAAACGGCGAAAAGTTCCATGTGTATGAAGATGATCTGCTAGCTTTCCCAGGAGACGTGCAACACTCCTATCAAAACCCTCTCGATAGAGAATCGATTTACATGAGTATCATAATTCCGGGTTAAATAGTCGGAGCGCCAATTTGTTTCTTCAAAGGAGAACGCAGAGGTTTATTGCTCAATTTATTTTTACTATCTTTGATTTTTTTAAAAATCATTTGGAAATTCTTTTTTTTATTTTCAAAACGCACACTGGTCTCATCGCAGTCTTTGGGAATTTGAATTTGTAATGACAAGTATCGCAGCGAGCGAGACTTAGACTTACCTATAGTTTTCACTTCTTCAAAAGTGGCCTTGATTTTAATCTCACCATCTTTGATTTCTATATTTGCCTTCTCGTCCTCAATCATCTTGCCGGAGATTTCAAGTATTCTCTCCTTTGAGTTCTCTTTCCACTTATACGACTGATACTGCATACCAAAGTTCTGAAACTGTTTGAGCAGATTCTTTTCAAAGGCGCCATTGTAGTAGTTGAGTTGTTTATTATCCAACTTCTCCATGTCGTCTAACATACTCTCAAACATCTTCTCGTATTTTTTAAAGAGGTTGGCATTTAAGAGCTCGGACAATTCTTTGGGCGTTTGTCCGTAGGTACTAAGGGAAAATATTATAACTAGAATGAATTTCACTTAACTAACCTTTTGAAATCTCTTTTCTTGTATTTTACTTAAGTCATATTTTATCATAGAACCTTAAGTATCTTAAACTTACTTAAAAATTATGTCGCTCATAGCGCTAAGCCCTCATAAAATGGTATCTATGAATAAGAAACTGCCCCTTTACCTCATTTTTACTTGTCTGATTTTAACAACCCTTGTGTTCCTTGGGGCGAGTCGACATCAGAAAGGTTTAATAGAGAATGAAGTGGAATCTAGGGCCACTTTTCTAGAACATCTTCTACTCTCCACACTTAAAGCCAACGAAGAAATTCTCCTCTCCATGGAAGGTCTCTTTGCTTCCTCAGAGTTAGTTACTAGAGAAGAGTTTAATACTTTTCTTACCCTAACTCTTGAGCGCCATCCCTATATTCAAGCACTGGAGTGGATTCCAAAAGTTTCTCTAAAACAAAAACGCAGCTTTGAAAAAGAAATGAGCTCTCTTGGTCATGGGAAATTCTTCTTCTATGAAAAGTCCATAGAAGGTGAAATTGTCCCCGTAGAAGATAGACCCTTCTACTTTCCTGTCTACTACGTGGAACCCTTCTTTGAAAATATAAAGGCCTTTGGCTTTGATCTGGCCAGTAATGAAAAGAGAAGACTCACTATTGAAAAGGCTATTGCCACAAAGACTTTTCAGGCTACCCCCAAAATCAACTTAGTGCAAGATAGGACTTCTCAGGCGGGAATGTTACTGATTCACCCCTACTTTGATAAGGCGGGCATAAATACTGGAGTCACTCTGGGAGTGTATAAAGTTACTGACATGCTCAATATGTTGCTAAGAGAATCAATTATTTCTAAACATGTTTCCTTAATGATTTATGATGGCGACAGCACATCTGCAGTAGACCTCATTTACCAAGCAAACCTTGCAGAAGGTAACGGAAATACAGCACTTATAAGATCTGTAGATGTTTCCTCACGTACCTGGACTCTTGTATGGTCACCAACTCACACTCTTATTACTGATCTAGCTGCTCTTAGCCCCACGCTCTGGGCGGCCATTGCTCTCATTATTTGTGCTCTCATTTCCACACTGATTAATCTCACCTTTAATCAGAGATTAAAAATTACCAAAGAGGTAGACCTTAGAACAAAGATTGCCGAAGAAGCAGCAACGAGTGCTAATACTTCTAACAAGGCAAAATCTGATTTTCTAGCGAGTATGTCCCACGAAATTCGCACTCCCATGAATGGCATCATCGGAATGATCGATATCTTAAAAGAAACGAGTCTCACTAAAGACCAGCAAGTTTACATCAATTCCATTGATCACAGTGGAATAGCACTGATGGAGATCATTCACGATATTTTAGATTTTAGTAAAATTGAGGCCAATAAAATAGAACTTGAAGATCATGTCATTAATCTCCATGAGTTTGTTAACAACCTCTCGCTTCCCTTTGTTTCTATTATTCTAGAAAAAGGGCTCTCTTTTAATATCAATAGTGAAGATAACCTTCCTGATTGTATTAGTTGTGATCGCACACGACTTAGACAAATTATTTCCAACCTCATTAGTAATTCTGTTAAGTTCACAGAACATGGAGGCATTGAATTATTTGTGAGAAATGGACCATCCCAGAACACTCTAGAGTTTGAAATTATTGACACAGGAATAGGAATCAGAGAAGAAAACCTAGAGAAACTCTTTATTCCCTTCTCACAGGCAGATAATTCTATCACCAGAAGGTTTGGTGGCTCAGGCCTTGGACTCACTATAAGTAAGACTCTGTGTGAATTAATGGGGGGGGATTTAAGTGTTAAGTCAACTTACGAGGAAGGTTCTTCTTTTAAATTCTTCATTCACTACAGACAAGTTTCCATAGAAAAAGTTAATGAGATTAATATGAGCGACAAAGCTCTCCCTGTGCCTGATAAAATTAATTTAAAAGTTCTAGTAGCGGAAGATAACTCTATCAATCAAAAAGTTATCTCCCTTATGCTCAAGTCCCTTGGGGTGGAATACACGCTAGTAGACAATGGATTGCAGGCCCTAGAGCAAACCAAGTTAAATTCTTTTGATCTCATTTTAATGGATATACAAATGCCGGTCATGGATGGCATCACCGCCACAGAGAAAATTATTTCGTCTCTCAAAGAAAAGTCACCTCCCATCATTGCCATTACTGCCAATGTTTTTAAAGAGGATCGCAAGAGATGCCTAGATGCTGGCATGTCCTATGTGCTTTCAAAACCTGTGCGCAAGAAAGAACTCCTTGATGTGCTCGCTTCCTTTCGTCACCACTAACCCACTTTTTTATCAATATCAATACAGAGAATCTCGCTCCACCTAGAGGTGAAGTGGGCACTCTTTTTCTTGCACATCATCTTCCACATGGGATTCACCCCGCAGGCGAGAGGTTTTATGGTCTCGCGCCCTTCGCGCTGATTAATAGCATCAATAACCTTCATGAGACTCTCACTCTTTGGATCGTCCGACTTCTCAAAGAAATTGAGCTGTCCCATCTCCTTCTCCGCCAGAGAACTTAGGGACACTCCCACCTTCTTATAGATAAAACCCTCTCTAAAAATTTCATCTAGTAGCGAGAAGGCCTCTTTGATCAGTCTTCTAGTGTCACTGGTGGGACTTAGAAATTTTGCACTATGCTCATTAAAGTACTGTGGTGTTTTAGAAAAGGGATTAGTGGTGAGCCAGATGCTCAGAGTTCTGCACGAGCTGCCCTGGCCGCGCAATTTCTCACTGGCGCGGGAGACGTAACTGGCGAGGGCCTCGCGCACTTCAAACTTATCGCTCACTCCATGCCCAAAAGATTTAGAAGAGATGATTTGTTTTTTTATATTCGCAGTGGTTTCAATTTCAAAACAATTAATCCCCCGCAACTCATCCTGCACTTGGCGACCCGTCTTAGTTAACACTTTTAGAATCAATCTCTCATTGGGATAGTCTCTCAGATCTAGTCCCGTATGAATTCCCATCAATTTTAATTTCTCAGCACTTCTGCGACCCACGCCCCAAATTTCTCCCACGGGAATTCTTCTAAGCGCCTCATCTAAGTAGCGCTCATCGGTTAAGTCTAGGACGCCCTCCGCCTTAGTAGACTTCTTGGCGTGCCAGTTGGCGACCTTCGCCAAAACCTTAGTGTAGGCAATTCCCACACTCACAGGGATCCCCACATCGCGTCTCACCTTATCTTTGATAAATCTAGCGTATTCATCAAGCCCCAAATGCTCAAGGCCAGAGAGGTTTAAGAAGGCCTCATCAATGGAGTAAATTTCCATTTGTGGACACAGTCCTTCTAGGGTCTCCATAATTCTGTTGGAGAGATCTCCGTAGAGAGAGTAGTTAGAAGAGAGCGCCACTCCCTTGCCTTTCTTAAGTAATTTTTCCACTTTAAAAAAGGGGTCCCCTCTCTTAATACCTAAGTTCTTCGCTTCTTTAGAAAGGGCCACGGCGCAGCCATCATTGTTGGAGAGAATAATCACCGGAATATTTTCAAGCTTTGGATTGAACACGCGCTCACAGGAGACGTAGTAAGTATTGCAATCGACTAGGGCAAAGATTGTTTTCTTCTTCATCATGATACCTATCAGAAACTACTGAGCTACAGGTGGGGAGAATGAATTATGTGCATCACCACACCCCACAACTCAAAGCGGTCCTCTTCTTTAATTTCAATGGGTGGGTAGACGTGATTTTCAGGCAGCAGATGAATGGCGCCACCACTTCTTAAGAAACGCTTCACCGTGAACTCTCCATCAATGATGGCGAGAATGATATCGCCATTTTTCACCGTCTGCGCGCGATCAATCACCAGGAGATCCCCTGAGCGAATAACCGGCATCATACTCTCCCCCTCCGCCTTCACAAAGAAAGTTGAAGTGGGTCTTCTCACCAGATGTTCATCCAGCGAGAGTTTCTTCTCTAGATAATCATCCGCGGGACTTGGAAAACCACAGGAGACTTGCCCCGTGAAATAAGAAATTTCGACCTTTTTTGACATGGTGCAAGCTTAACATAGAACGACGACTTACGCAAAACTTACGCACACATTTCCGGTACAGAAATTCCTAAAATAGAACGGAACCTCGAAAAAAGACAACTAATCACCTGTAATTACTAACTATTATAAAATATCCCTTGGCACGGCCGTTGCAATATTGATCCTTGAATCAGCAGAGAAAACAGAATCTTTGCTCACTAAAACCTTTATAAGGAGAATCAAAAATGAAGAAATTAATTGTACTAGTAGCACTCGTCCTAAGCGCAACAGCAGCACTAGGAAATGTCGCCGAGCGAGTAGAGGGAAAACTTATCAACAAGAGATTAGTGACGGCCCATGAAACTTATCAACTCACAAGTTTAGTGGCCGGAGCACAAGAATGTGCGAGCGGGATCTTCACTATTGTGGAAGATACTTTTGGAGGCTCAGACACTTACTCACTCATCAATGTGGACTCATGTTTTAAAACTGTAAGGCCAATATTCTGTCCCGAAGTCTATATGCCAGTTTGCGCAGCCAACGGAGAAGAAGAGAGAACTTATTCAAACACATGTTTCATGAATGGCTCTGGGGCTAAGTTTGTTCACCTAGGTGAATGTGGAACCTTAGAATAACTTAGAATAATTTCAAGCATGACCAAAAAGGAATTTGGTCATTTAATATTGCTCAATGGAATAAACTTCATAGGCCACGGTCTCATAAGGATGAGCATCCTTCATCGCGTCAATGACTTGCTGAATAATTTTTTTTTCACAAACCATTTCTATCTTCAGTTCCGAAACAGTTTCTAGTTTTCCCACTTCACCCACAAAGGCCGAACTGCCTTCTATTGGCTTAAATTGACCAACGCCGAGTGTCTCAAATGAGCAACATTCGTAGTTGCCAATCTTGCCAGCACCGGCCGCAAACATGGCATTTCTGACATTATCTCCATGACTTTTAGGTACGAAAAAGACGATTTTTTTCACAGATTCTCCACACTTAAGACGTTAGAACTAACAGTTTCTTACATTTAAACCATGTAAGGAAAAACCATTTTACAAAACATAACCGAAACTTAACACTAGTATAACAAGATTTTAAAATAATCGATATTGTTTCATGGAGGAACATAATATGAGAAAAGGATTTCTAGCAACAGCTGTTGCCATGCTCATCTTCAGTGCTCAATCTATCGCTTGTGACCAGCACGGTCAGGGTGGAATTGTTGAAGATAACTCGCTCTACATTCCATCAAATGTAAAAGCTGCTAACGGTATGACTAAAGCACAATTCAACGCAACTATTGATAAAGTAGAAGAGATCTACGCACCAATCATCGCTGAAAGAGGTAAGAGACTTCTTATAGAGAGAAAATGGGACGACGGAACTGTTAATGCTTACGCTCAACAACAAGGTAGTACTTGGAAAGTTTCTATGTTTGGTGGTCTTGCAAGACACGAAGCTATTACTGTAGACGGATTTGCAACTGTTGTATGTCACGAACTAGGTCACCACATTGGTGGACAACCTAAGAAGAAATCTTGGTTTGGTTCTTCATGGGCATCAAACGAAGGTCAGTCTGACTACTTCGCAACTTCAAAATGTTTAAGAAAGTTCATGGAAAATGATGACAATGCAACTATTCTTGCAACTATGACTATTCCTTCAATCGTTGTTGAAAACTGTCAAAAGAACTTCACAAGCGATTCTGAACAACTTATTTGTCAAAGAGGTGCAATGGCAGGTCTTTCTCTTGGAAACCTTTTCAGAGCACTTAGAAACTTAGACACTGAGCTAAAGTTTGATACTCCTGATACAAGTACTGTATCAGCTACTAATCACAATCACCCAGCTCCACAATGTCGTCTAGACACTTACTTCAATGGTTCTCTTTGTGAGAAAGATGCTTACACAGACGTAAGTGACAGAGACTTCGCTGTTGGAACTTGTGCAAGAGTTGATGGTTTTGACTCAGGTGTAAGACCTACTTGTTGGTTCAAACCACCAAGAAGCTAATTAGATAATTATCTAATAAATTAAATACGTTCATTTGAAAGGGCCCTCGCAAGAGGGCTTTTTTTTGATTTAAAATCTATCAACCGTCACAATATTCTCAGGAAATACATCATAGAAGCATTCTATTTTTCCCTCTAGGTCTGACTGTACGCAAACTACATAGTCACTATCATTGAACTCAATGCTATAAGTTTTCCGTCCCCTAGAGTCTACGAATTTGGGATCACTATGAATCACGTGACAGGATTTGATATCATTAATATCCATTTCTCGGTAAACATGATTTCTGCCATTGAAGAAAACTCTCCGACTAGTGATAAAGAGCACTCCATGTCCGTGATGAGAAAAGTCCTGTCCCATTCTTCCCACTAAGGCCCCATGAACATATTCATCGGAAAATAAGAGAGGAGGATTATCCATAATCCAGGCCATGCATTCATTATCAAACATTTTCTTAGACTGAGGGGTTTTTAACTCTACACGGTCTCTTAGAAAATTTTTAATTTTTCTTTCGTCAAGAATCATCTCCTTCATATGCAAGTAGAATAATTCACTATCATCATCACCTTCCTCTAGAGCAAAGTTTAGATGGGTCCCCTCAATAGTAAAATCAATATAGGGTTTGTCATCTATCTCACGAAAGGTCACTTCTGAGATTTGAATATAAGGAGTTCTATGTCTAAGCCTTTTGCCACTATAGAAACTTATACCGTGGGCCTCGGCCACCAAATCTCCATGCTTTTCCTCAAAGCATGCCTTAACATGAAACTCTTCATTTTCTGGTACAACTTTTACATACGACATAAGGCCTCCATCTAAGAATATTTTAGACTTAAAGCACCAATAAACTTTTATGAATGTTGAGGAAATCTTGTCATTAGAAAATAAAAAGGCCCTAAGATAGGGCCTTTACTTGAAATTTAAATATGTTAGGTTTATCCGTGAATCCACCATCTATAGAGTCTGTCACCTACAGTTCTCTCAGTTCTATTAGACTCTATGCACTTATTATAGATATCCTTAACTTTCTCATCCATTTTCTTCTTAGCTTTCTTGAACTTCTTCTTAGCTCGTTTAAGTTTCTTCTCACGTGATCGCTCACTAGCTTCTTCATCAAACTCAGGAGCATAGTCTTCCCACTTAACCACGTAGGACTCATTGCCGTAAGACTTCTCCTTACACTTAAGTTCAGTCTTCTTCCACTTAGCTTGTACGTGTTCAGCTGTACTGTAGTTGAAAATTTCGTGGTAATTATCACTACTACTATCCACTAAACTCGCAACAGGTGCCGACTCTTTCCAGTTATTGTGAACGAGAATGAGATTATCGCGGTCAATCGAAAAATCTGGTTTCGCCACACTTCCATAATTCGCCACTCGTTTATAAGGCTTATTTCTCTTTGGAAAAGGATGCTCAGACTTATCACTCGTAGAGTAATTCACAGTGATAGGTAATTGCTGAGTTGGACCTTCTGCTACCATATAGTAGAGAGACCAAAGATCAGGAGTTTGCATTCTCATACAACCATGACTATCAAAGGCACGAATAAAATCGTTCTTATCTGGAAAAGGTTGTGCGTGGAAACCAATTCCTGTGTAATCAGCACTTGTAGAATTTCCTTTTAAAATTCTGATAAAAGGCAAACCAGCAAAGTATCTTGGTTTCTTTCTATTTTTAATAGTTGTTCTCTTATCAAGATATCCATCTTTAAAACGTGGAGTTAAAAGAGAGATCTCAGCATTTAAAACCGCTTCATCAAAACTTCCAACCCCTAATGGGAAGACCATTTTAATATCGCTATTTAAATCCTTTATGATAATTTTTCTAGATTTAAGGGCCACATCAATCGACAGTTTTGTCGCCGAGAGTTCTGTGAACTTCTTAGGAGTAACACTAAACTCTTTTACGTCACTAGAGTCGTACTCAACTTCAATGTCTTTAAAAGCAATTGAATCATCTTTATATTTAATAAGAGTTGTAAGTGAGAGACGAATATTAGACTCACTCCACTGTGGAACCTTATTAAAGAAGATATTTAAAACTTTATCAACCTTACCTTTATCACCAAAGTACTCTTTCTTATCCTTAACTAATTTTTCAATTATATGATCAAGTCCCGGAGCAATTGTTGGAAGATGTTTAATAACGTCTTCTACTCTTACACCTAGAACTTTATTCTGAGCGCCAGCAGGTAATTGCTTAGTTTTCCAGTTGTTAAATCCTTGGAAATCAAAAATTGAAGCGTTGGCCTGTGGTATTAGAGTTGTTTGAATGGGTGCTACTAGAGTCGCCAGAACTAGTGCTGTCCCTGCAATTTTTGCAGTAAACTTCATAAATATCCCCTATTTGTGTGTATTACAGGGGGGATAATGCAAAAAACTACGCACTACGTCAATAAAAACTACGCAGCGTGTAATATATACTTATAAACCTGTAACAAACTAAGTTCCAAAGACACTAAGTATTATGAAAAAACTAACTATTCTCCTATTTCTCTTCTCTCAAAATTCACTCTCCTGCGAGGAGAGCTATCAATCTACTGGCTTCACGCCTCAGGTCATCGAGCTCTATACCTCAGAGGGCTGTAGCAGCTGTCCTCCGGCCGATAGATGGATGAACTCACTCAAAGGTGACAAACGTCTGTGGAAGGAGGTCTTCCCGCTTAAATTTCACGTGGACTACTGGGACTATATAGGCTGGAAAGACGTACTGGCTAAATCGCAACATACACAGCGCCAGCGCAACTATGCCAGCACTTGGAAGAGTCGCAATGTCTACACGCCGGGATTTGTGTTAAATGGCAGAGAGTGGCGCAGTTACTTTTCTAGGAAAGTTCCAGTATCGAAAAACTATTCTGGACCCATATTAAAAGTAAAAAGAGGTTCAGGTCAGTATGAAATTGAATATAAGAATTCTTCTAAAGAGAGAGTTCATCTCTCTATGGCTATACTTGGTAGTGGTATCAAACATAAAATAAGACGAGGGGAAAATGCTGGAAAGTTCTTCAATCATAACTTTGCCGTGCTTGATTACCGAACATTTAGTTTGAGTCGTGAGAAGTTGAATATTTCAATTCCAACAATTAAAAAAGGAAGTGCCGAGGGTTATCATGCAGTCTTCTGGGTGGAGAAGTCTCCCTCAAGAGAAATCATTCAAGCCACGGGAGGTTGTGCCCTCTACTGAACTTTTAATATAAATCAAAACCCAAATGAAAAACATCTTCTTGGTCTTTAACCTGCGAAGCAACTTTTTGAGCGTCCAGAATAAATTTCTTAAACAGCTCTTTAATTTTTATCTTACCATTTTCATCCGTAGAGAAAACAGCAGACATATGATAGTCACTGGGTCTTGGCGTTCTCTTTTGAATAGTTGAGATGGACTCTAAGCGCCAGTTGATATGATTATTGGGGGAAATATTTGAGGACTCATCTAAGTGAACATTGAATTTAATAAGTTTTATTTCATCTTCAATAACTTCGATAATTCCTAGAGAGTGAAGTTTTTCTAACTCTAGTTGTAATTTAAATTCGGGAATGAGAATTTTTTGACACAGCAGACTTGGATTCTTGCGATACTTCTCAATGGTTAGGAACATATGAATTTTTGCCGTCACGGCCTCTCTATAATACTCTCTGGTGTATTCTTCAGAAAATTCAGACTCTACGTCCTTCATCTCACTAATCACCTTAGAGCGCTTCTCCTGAATATCCGCTATTTTGGATTTCAAAAAGGACTTATGGGAATGGTTGCCACTGGCGCTATACTCTCCAAGAAGGAGAAAGTAATCCAGTTCCCACTCACGTAGGCCTAGGTCTTTTCCAATTAGGTACAATTGCGTGGCAGAGAAATCTGCTCCATCCGACATAACCCTAGAAAAGTAAGAAGTATGGATTCCCGCAGATTGAGCAAGGTTCTTTTGTGAAATTTTCAACTGTTTTGCCCAGTTTTTAATAATCTCACGGTACTCTAAGTGCTTGGTTATATTAGCTTTCATAGGAACACTATACACTAATAGTAAATTTTTACCAGTTAATTAATTTATTATTAGTTGAGAAACAACCCTATACCCGATAAAACTGCTTCATCGAAACAATTCGGTAACAGCTAGAGAGAAATTTTATGAAAGCATTAATGATTACACTTGCAGTACTTACACTTTCACTTTCAGCCAACGCTCATCAAAGAAGAGGACATCATAACGCCAATAGAGGTGCAATGTATGGAAAAGTTAAACTAGGTTCTATGGCCATTCACGAAAACACAGAGAGAAACGTTATTAAACTTTCTAAATGTGGAGCTCGTAAAGCTAATAAGAAAGTTAGTTATATTAAATTACTAGTAAAATCAGAAAATGTTCAAATTGATAAATTAAAAGTTACTTTTCAAAACGGAGCGAAACAAGTTCTTAACGTAAAAGATCATTTTAGAGTTGGTGAAACTTCAAGATGGATTGATCTTAAAGGTCAAAAAAGATGTATCAAGAAAATCGTTGTAGTTGGTGATGCAGATTCATTTGGTTACAACCTTAGAAAGAAAGCAAGAGTTACATTTTTTGGAATGTAAGAAACATATTTCAGGAGCTTAGGCTCCTGAATATATTGAATATTTTACAAACTTCTACTGTAAGACCCTAAATAAGCTATGGTGAATTATGAAAAAGCTAAATCTACTATTTATACTCTTATCCTTATCAACAACCGCCACTGAGACTGTAAGTCCCAGCTCTTCTACGTCTTATGTAAGTGATTTAAAAATTACAACTACATTGGAAGCTCTAGAAGTTGTTAAAGAAGAAAGAGTAGAGAGTATCACCAATCCAAATACTTTGTTTAATCCCACAAACCTTAGAAATATTCTCTTAGATATTCCAGACACTACAAACCTTAGAAGAAACTTCGATCTAGGAACTCTTTTTAGAAGTGGTTGGTCAGGAAACGGTGGAGATAGTCATCACTTACAAGATAATATTTGGTACCTAGGAGAGAAGACTGTTTCCTACTGTGTAAAAGTTGGAGCTGATTCAATCGTAAATAAGTATGAAGCATCTAAAATGATTAGAGAGTCTTTCACTGAATGGAAGAGTTTTTTCAATAAATATTCAATGTTAGAAAAACCTCTTAAGGCCAATAGAAGAAGAGCTAATTTAGCTTTTCCAGATGGTCTTAAAAGATCAATGACTTCAAACTTTAAAGAAGTTAGTTGTAATGAGCTTAAAAAGAGTAAAAAGGGTGAAGAGCTAGTCTTTCTTATTGGAAAATCAAATGCTCTCATCGATCTGTATAAAGACCTGGCCACTGAAAATGCTTATGGTCTGGCACTTAGAAAAGGATACAACCACACAACGTATAGAAACTCTGGTTTTGTTTGGACCTCTCCTGAAATAAAAGATGTAGAAGTTCTCAAGCACGTTGTACTACATGAAATTGGACACGTCTTTGGAATGAAGCATGACTCTGTTCACGTAATGGATGAAGACCTGGTAGATTTCTTAGAAGCAAAGAGAAAACATAGTAAAGCGAACCTTGGAGTTATTGAGTCCAAGTCGTGGAAGTATAGACTTGTAGAAGGACAAAATAATCTCTTATCAAAGAAAGGTAAGAAACCTAGAAGAAGAGCTTGTTCAGTTGGCTTAATAAAGAATAGCTCCATCCCTAAGATTGCTAGAAAGAAATTAGGAATGAAGAGTTATGGTTGTTCTAAACTAGAACTTAAAGTTGATGAGATTCTTGGAGCGAAGAAATTCCATCTCACTCTCATTCTAAATCAAGCAGCTGCGCGTAGTAAGAATATGAGTGGGCTGTTTAAATCAAGTCGCACAAAACCAAGAGATAGCATGTCACCAGGAGTATTTACTAAACTTACAAATGTAGATGCTACTCGTCCAAGACGCAAGAATGTACATAGAAGAATTGTTGTTGATGGATTATTTGATCTACCAGCAAGAGGATCATTTAAGCTTGGAAATTCTGAATTCCCAGCTCGCATCTCTTATGATAAAGGACTTGTGGTTGAACTAAATTTTGGATCAAATAAGTGGTGGGTTGTAGGGCAATAATATTCGCCCTACAAAGACTTTTCAAATTAAACTTGAACACTATCTAAATATTGATTCCATTCATGAAAATGAGTTTGAAAGACTTTCTTTGATTCTCTAATTTTCTGCTTTAACGACGAGAGTCTCTCACGAGTAAATTCCGCTTTATTATTTAAATAGAGTACTCTAAAGTCTTGCCACTCTGAAAGTGAAGCCAGTGCCTTTTTCTTTAACTCTAGCAATTCTTCTAGACGAGCATCTTGCTTAGATAATTTTCTAGCGAGTCTTATTTCTTTCATATTCATTTTAGCATTGAGAATTTTCTTACTAGAGACTACTTTCAAGTCCCATGCCATTCCAAATTTTTCGAAAATATTTATAAGCCACTTGGTTGGATCAAAGTGGTACCACATAATTCCATTTCTATAATCATTTTGAAAGTAGTGATGAAAGTTATGGTATCCCTCTCCAAAAGTTAAAAGCGCCATAAACCAAGAATCTTTCGCCGTATTGGTATCTGTATAAGGTTTTGATCCTAGACAGTGACAGAGAGAATTAATAAAGAAAGTACTATGGTGAAGAACAACAACTTTTCCCATGGCGCCGAGAGCAAATCCACCGAGATAAGAACCAAAGAGAACGCCACCTAAAACTGTGGGCATAATGATTCCAAAAACTGCAGAGATAATCAGATAGTACTTATGTTGCCATAGAACTAAAGGATCACGGTAAAAGTCTTTGGCATATTTCTCTTTAACTGTATCGTTATCTTTTAAAAGAATCCAACCCATGTGAGCATAGAAGAAACCTTCATTGATATTATAAGGATCTGCCTCAGTATCAACTTTATTGTGATGAAGACGGTGATCACTTCCCCATTTTAAAATTGAATTTTGAAAAGCTGCCGCTCCAAAAGTAAGGAAGAATAATTTAACTAAGCTATTTGCTTTGTAAGAACGGTGAGCAAAGAGACGATGATAACCAGCAGTAATCGACAATCCAGTAAGACAATAAAATACAACACCTAACCACAATTGGTTAATATCAAAACCATCAACACTTAACCAAAGAGCCGTTGAGGCTATAAATAATATTGGTGTAACAATGAGAAAAGTTGTATTCAACCATGAAAGGGTATCTTTATTGTAGCTCTTCGCCATATCTCGTCCTCAGTAACAAGTATTATAGAAATATCCTATCAAAATGATTCGCTACTCTCTGTAAAACAAATGTAAAAAGCTAAGCCCTTAAAATCTTGTGAAACTTAGAGCTAAAATTGAATTTTTCTTCACAGTATTGATTTAAAATTGGAGGGAGATTTACTAACTCTTCGCCCGGGAAAGAAGAAATGGATTCCGATGAATATATGGATGAAGAAGATCGTATTGCCCATGAACAAGATGCAGAAGAAACAGTTTTAACCGCAGAAGTTTTCAAAAGAAAAATCCGCTCACTAGATCTGCCCAAGCCTCTATGCGTAAGTGCTGATACGACGCTTATTGAAGTAGTAAAGAAAATGAAAGCCAGGAAGGTGGGCTCTCTGCTCGTTGTTACGGACAAGGGAAAAGTTGAGGGAATTTTCACCGAAAGAGATCTCTTAAATAGAGTCTTAGGAGTTGTAGACGATTTGAATAGTGCCAAGGTCGTCGATTATATGACACCAAATCCCAACACTCTTTTAAAAGACGATATGATTTGTTTCGCCCTACACGACATGCATATGGGAGTGTATCGAAACATCCCCATCCTGAATGAAGATGGCACACCTTACGCCATGTTAAATATACAAAGCTTTTTGGATTTCATATTAGATTACTTCCCGCAAGAAATTACCAATATTCTCAGTGAACCTTTTAGAGGTGAGAGACAAGCTGAATCAGCATAGTGTATTTTTAGAAAAAAAAAGGGCCCTATCAGGGCCCCTCTATATTTAAAAAGTAATTTCTTACTTCTTACCTTTCTTCATTTTCTTCTTACCGTGTCCATGTCCATCACCTGGTCCATGAGCTTTCTTAGCGTCACCTTTTTGAATTTCAAAAAGTTCCACTTCAAAAATAAGAGTTGCGCCACCAGGAATCTTTGGAGGTGCACCGTGATCACCGTAAGCAAGTGCAGATGGGATAACAAGTTTAACTTTTCCGCCCTTACCAATTAATTGAAGACCTTCAGTCCAACCTTTAATAACTCTATTTAAAGGAAAACTAACTTCTTTCTTTCTATCAACAGAAGAATCAAATACTGTTCCATCAATTAAAGTTCCGTGATAATGAACTTTTACAACATCAGTTGCAGAAGGTTTTTTTGTATCTCCGGCCTTAATAATTTTATAAGCTAGACCTGAAGCAGTTTTAATTCCACCATCTTTTATGAATTTTTCAAGAAATTTCTCGCCATCAACCTTAACAGATTTAGAGTGAGACTTAATTCTCTTTTGAAATTCTTCACGAATTTTTGGTTGGTAAACTTTTAAATCAGCTTGAGACTCTTTTCCCATTGCTGCATCTCTAAGACCTTGAGTCATGGCAGCTAATTCACCATCATTCAATTTTAAGTCTTTCATTCTCTGTCCAAACATGAATCCTACAGAATAGAAAACTTTGTCTTGATCAGACGTTACTTTTACATCTTTTTGCTTGTTACAACCTGTCATTAAAGCAGTTGCAGCAAGCATACCTACGATTAGGCTCTTCTTCATGATTACTTCCTTTGTAATATTTATAAATTCATCCATTAAATTCTTTAATTTTTATAAGTTTACACGGCCTTAGCAAATTATTCAAGTTAGTTATGAGGGTAAAGATGTCTCATTCTAAGTTTTTCTTTCTGCTGTGGGGTCTTTGAGTACTCATAATTATATAGAGCTCCTTCCCAATCACCATACATAGGATTTGGCAGCACTATAAACTTAGTACCAAACTGGCCGCGCATCTTATCAACAAGGATATTTCGATCATTTGTCCCTTTTTTGTGGAAATCTTCAGAAAAATCACCGAGAGCATCCCCAATAAACTGCACAATTGTGTAATTCTTTAAAATCTTCTGGCGACGCTCTTCTTTATTAGAAGTAGTCGTTCTCAAATAAATATCCTGTCTTTTGACAGGAAATCCAAGTTCTAGAAGATTCTTATAAGTCGCATCAAGCCCTCTAATCTTTCTATTTGAAATATAAATGACCTTAACGCCCCTTTTGCGGACATAATTTAAATAATCAATAGAACCTGGAACGGCCTTGGCCTGCGCTAGATCAATCCAAACTTTCCAATCTTTTGAATTGTAGAGTCGATTATCTAGGATATTCTTGGCCTGATAGGGACTATTATCTAAAAGAGTTTCATCAATATCCACCACTATCGCCGGCTTCAACTTATACATCTTCTTTCTCAGAACTCGATTTAAGTATACTTTCCCAGTATTGAAGGCCTGATAAGCAAGAGCACGTACTTCTGCTCCATTTTGTATCCAAAGAGTGGAAGACTCAGTGTACCTGGCTAAGTTATCCTTATCAGAACTTGCACATGAACTCATAAGAACCAAAGCGATAATCATTAAAACATTCTTCATTTATATTTCTCCTTTAAAATCCACTATCATCTAAGGCCTCATTGGCCAGTTGATCACATAATTCATTTTGTGGGTGTCCAGCATGTCCTTTGACCCAAAAATATTTAACATTTTTAAAATTTTGTACGACTTCATCTAATTCTTGCCAAAGGTCCACGTTTTCGGGGGTTTTCTTATCTGCTTTCTTCCAGCCCCTCTTCTTCCAGCCTTTCATCCACGACTTCAAACCATCCACTACATATTTAGAATCACTATAAAGCAACACAGTAGTTTCATCAGCAGAGAATTCTTCGTTTAGGATGGCCTTAAATGCCTCAATAGCACCCATCATTTCCATTCTATTATTTGTAGTTCTGGTTTCTACTCCAGAGCCTTTAAAAATCACGTCCCCTTCATGATTTTGCCCCACCATTCCCCAAGAGCCAGGTCCAGGATTCCCACGGCAGGCTCCATCACTAAAGATGGCCACTTCAGACTTTTCGCTAATTTCTTTAGGGAGAGGGAGATCTCCTCCCAGCGCTTGAGTCGTCACAACACTAGATTCCTCTTCAGGCCATGCATTAATCGCCTCTTTTAGATATTTAATAGATTCTAGCGCCTTTTTATCGTCAGGAAATTTTGTTTTGAGTTTATCAAAGAATGATAAGGTCTTGTTCTTCATTATATTCACCTAATTTATCAATATTTCATATGTTTAGAATTTTATATTTTACATTCTTTATCGCGCCAAGGAAAATAAGAAAACAGAGAGACAAGTAACACACAGCAACAGAGTAAAAACTTTAATTTCAAAATGAACTAACGCATGTTAGAAGTCTTTCTTACTAAAAAAACGGAGCTCGTTTGCAAACGAATTACACACTAAAAGTTTTCAAAGAATACTTTAATTTCGCCTGTGCTCATTTCATGATTTTCAAAGATGGAACTAGAGAGCCACTTCACGGCCATAATTATAGAGTGAGCGTTAATGGTCATCACAATACGTTAGATGGCGATATGGTTCTAGATTTCTTAGATCTTAAACCTATTGTGAGAAGTGTATGTGATGAGCTTGATCATAAACTTCTTATTCAAGGGGAAAACCCTCAATTAGAAATGAGCAAGAGTGAGAACCAATGGGAGTTTAAAACTCCAGATGGATCAAGATTTAGTATTCCAGCAAGTGATGTACTAGTTCTTCCAATAAAGAATACAAGTGTCGAGAGGATTGCAGGTCACCTTGCTAAAGTCATAGACCTCGAATTACAAAAGAAATTTAACTTTAGTTTCAATATTCTTGAAGTTGAAGTTGAAGAGTCCAAAGGTCAGTCTGTTATATTTAGACTCATCAAAGAGGACCAAAAAGAAGACCAAAAGGAAGACATCTAATGAACTTTATCGAACTTCGTCCAGGAACTTCTGTAGAAGGTGACAAAATCGAGGCCTTTAAAACTGAAACTAAGGCCAAGAAGTATATCTACTTAATGGCGGGTACTCACGGTGATGAAGTCGAAGGCGTCTACGTAGTCAAACAACTCTTTGAATGGTTAAAGGAACAAGACGATATTGAACTCAATATGGTTGTTATCCCTATACTTAACCCAGATGGGCTGAGAATTGGTTCTAGAGTGAATGCCAATGGCGTTGATCTCAACCGTAATCACGACAGTGGAACATGGAGTCCTACAGCTACCAAGAGTAAGTACAATCCAGGAACGGCTCCTCTTAGTGAGCCAGAAAATCAATACCTTGTAAGTCTTCTTAAAAAGTTTCCCCCAAGTATTATTCTTAGCTTTCATTCTTGGAAACCAATGCTCAATTACAATGGGGATTGTGCTAAAGTGGCCAACTTTCTAAACACTTTTAATGGATATGAAGTCTGCGATGATATTAAAGATCATCCAACTCCTGGCTCTCTTGGTGATTTAGCTCCTAAGAAGTTTAACTCTCCTGTTTTGACCTTTGAATGCCCAGTCCTTAGTGATGATCAAGGCTTAAAAGAGATATGGGCAGAGAATGAGGAAGGCCTTAAAGCGCTCTTTAACTCTGAACTTCTCTGAAATAACATCTATTGATCGTAAATGACTAAAGATTGATCAATTCTTACAATTAATCACTATATTCTCCTCATCATTTAAGGCCTTAAGCCTCGATCCTTAAGGATAACTTCCTATTTATTCACAGCTTGTATAGGTGTCAGAGTGCCGCCACAGGCCTTGGCACTAAGGTTGCAGTAATAACTGAAAAACGACCGAGGAAGGATGTCAAGTATGAGAAGAATAACTTCTAAAGCATTATTATTATTAAGTTTGTCGCCATTAGTATTAGCGTCAGGATCTAATACAAGTGTACAAAAAGTAGACACTGGTGCCACTGTGCTTAGTCCCAGTTTGGCACTTTCAACTACTTTAGTGACTAATAATAGAGATATCAATGACGATTCGGACGCCATTTTTGAAATGGGCCTAGGGGCCAGTATTTCTTTGAGATCTAACACTGGCTACAGTTTTGCTTTTTCATTCTCAGGAAATAAAGACTTAAGAAATGAGAGAAAATTTACTGCTGGAAACTACTCACTAGCTCTTTCAAAGTCTCTTGGAAAACCAACTAAGTACATAAGTGTTGGTGGAAAAATAAATGCAACACTTCCTACAAGTGAAAACTCAACAAAGATAAAACAACTAAAAACTGCAATATCGGCACAAACTCCTATTACCTGGGATGGTGCTCAAGCAAATCTAGAAGGTTTCTCAGTCACATACATGCCAAAGACTGTTGTTTACTTTCACACATATGAAACAGATTTAAACGGAACTTCAAATACGCAATATAAGTTACAAAACTTTCTTATTTTAGATTACGGCTTCACAGACAAGTTATCTGGAAGTTTAACAAATATCTATATGAGAAATTTTACTTATGGTGGACATACGACGGATATATTCGCATTTGATCAATCAATTAGTTACTCAATTTCAAAAAACTTCGGAGCTTCAATAGGTCACTCTATTGGAGGAAACGCTCTTGCTGCCGATGGATATTCGAGCGATGTAAAGCTCTACGATAAAGAATTGAGTACGTATTACCTGAGTTTAAGTTTCAGAATTTAAAGAAGAAAAAATATAAAGAAAATAAAATTTTATAGGCTTATTTAGACATTGGAGAAAAGAACATGGCAAACAAAAAGAATCTCATGATTAACTTAGCATTGGTAGCGCTTATAGCAGCGTCTTGTGCAAAGAAATTACCAGATGAGCACAGCGACGCTGTTAAGGATAATACTTATCCAAAAGAGCTCTTCTCGCAATCTGTTGTTGTAACAGTTGACGGTGATCAATCAAACATTCTAGCTGTTGAAGCTGAAGAGGCCATTAGTGGTATCTGGGCCTTGAATAGTAAAAAGGTTAGAAAAGTTGTCAGTGTTGAAGGAAATGAACTACTAGCAAGATTTGTAAAAGATTTGGAACTAGAAAGTACAACTCCTGGACAGAAAATTAAAATTAATTTCAAATTAACAAAGAATAATGTCATTGGATTTGTTGATGAAGAAAATATTTCAACTGTAAGTGAGCACTCAAGAAGACTTTTAGAAAAAGGTAGAGGTGTTCCAGTATTTCAATTCGGTGGAGTAAGCTGGGGTATTTTAGAAAGACAACTCAATAGTAATGATGAGGCAACAAGGCACATTGATTTTGATGAAACAGAAGATAGAAAGAGTGCAACTCATATAAAAGTTTCTACAAAATCTGGAAACTTTGAGTATGGTGGACTACGTACTACTGATTTAGTTAGTAAGAACGATATCTTTCTCATTAATCAACTAAATGCAAAATATTTTTCTCTTGATCAAGTTAAAGCGCTCTCTCCAAAGCACGATGTACTTAATGAAGAAAATAGCTCTATTGCAAATGCCAATATTTTAAAAGCCTATTTAACTACTGATAATATTTACTTTCACACAGTTGTGAATAAAGAAACTCTATCAGTAGAAGAAAGAAAGAAATTAAATCAAGGAATCTATAAGAATGTTTTAAAGAGATGTTCTAAAGAAGATAAGCAAAAATTTGCTTTTAGCGCAAAATTAAAAGATTGTGTTACAAAAGCTATATATAAGAAATCTCTTACTCTTAAGACTCAAAAAAGAGATGAAGATGAAATCAATAGTGGTGAATACTTAGCGACAGTTACGCTTGAAGATTCAAAAGATGGAGCTAAAACTCTACTTGCTGAAATTGATCACACGAATCAACTAGAAGCTTTTACTAGTACTAATGTATCTGAAATTCATAAAGATTTTGACGGAAAAACTCTCCTAAAAGTTGGACTTCTCGCAGGCAAGGAATTCTTTTACAGAAAAGTTCTTATCGATGCTCCTAACACTTTTGAAGTGACTTTCTCAGGAACAGCAACGGATGTTGTAATCGTTAAAATGGGATTTGAAGAAGGCGAAGTTTCACTTAAGAGATCAAGAAACATTCTTGGTAAAGACGGAGAAACAAATGCTGAAGAAGAATCACTATTAACTTTCCCAGCAAAATACTACAAACTAGTTAAAGAAATTGATGGTAGAACACTCTTAACTCCAAAGTATATTGAAGTTAAGCACAATGAGCCTGGTGCAGTTGCTGCGGTAGACTTTTCACAAAATGGTCTTACAAACGACCTATATTCTATATTAGATAGTTACTACAAAGCCTGTTTTAACGGAACAACTGAAACTAAGATTACTGATGTTTTCAACGGAAACAGAGACGGAAAGTACATGCTTAACCTCACGGTTAATACTAAAAGAGGTATTAACCAAAGAATGTGTGGAAGTGACTCAGAAGCAGGTGATCACAGAAACATGAAATTCAAAGAAAGAATTTCACTAATGGAATATAAGAAAGGTGAAGAAACAACAGATTTAAATATTCCTTTTGATGTTCAAAAGAAACTTGGATTTGGATTCTTTACTGACAGAAAACTACAAAAGATTGGATTCAACCAAGATACAGGATCGGAAAAATCAAACGTTTACCTACCTTCGAGATTTGATATCAAAGGATGTAAGCAAATAACTTATGTAATGGCCGGAATTCCTCTAGAAAATGGAGACAAGAATAATGGTACAACAGATTTAAGAAAGAGACTTATCTCTTCTTCTAATAAAGTTATCAACGATCTTAACAAAGGATTTAAAAAGGCACTAGCTGGAACACCACTTGATAGAAGTAAGTGTTCAAATACAGGAAAGTACCTACCAGTTTTAAAACTAGCCATTGAAAAAGATGCAAGTATCGCTGGTACTACTCTTCAAATGTGTAGAGACTACGAAACTAAAGGTAAAACAGCTAATTGTAAGAAGTTAGTTCTCCCAGTTGTTGAAAAAAGAGAAATGGGTGACCTTGATAGAAATTATATCTACTACATGCAAAAGTCGACTTCATACCCAATCCTAGGACTTGGTGGAGCTCACAACAATCCACAAAACGGTGATGTTGTTTCTGCTTCTGTATACCAATATGGTGGAAACATGAAGAATTCAATCGATTGGATGATTGATTCTTATAAAGCACACATGAAATGGGCAAAGTTAACTGAACCTACTAAAGCGCTTATTAAAGCAGCTGAAGCAGACGCTACAGAAACTGAATCAGTAGAGACAGAAGGTAGTACAGCATCAGCTAATGAAGATAAAGTAAACGAAGCACAAAGAAATGCAGCAGCGAGAATGAAAGATATTCGTTCAAAGAAACTGCTAACTTCTTTTACAAATACCATCTCTATAAAGGATAGACTTCTTTTAGACTTTAAAGACAGAATGGTAGAAGCTGGCGGTCAAAAGAAAATCACTGAAGAATTCGAAACTTTATTAACTGCTAAGAAGTTATTTAAAGAAGCAATGCTTTACCAAGAACTACTAGAGAACGCGAGTAGCCCTGAGAAGATTGAAAGCATTATTTTAAAGCATAAGAACCCTACTGCTTTTAAGAAAAGAGAATTTCTTGAAAACATTCAGTGGAAACAAGATGGTGATAAGAAAGTTAAGAGAAATATTTGTCTTAAGTCAAAAGACACAGCTCTTATCTCGAGCATCATAACTAAGCTTCACAAAGGTTATAACATTGTAGAAATTAGTAAATCTAAGCACGGTATGAACAAGATTCTTATCGATACTTGGAGACCTACTCTTGCTCACGAAATTGGTCACAACATTGGACTTAGACACAACTTCATCGCTTCATACGATAAGTACAACCATAAGTTTGATGAAAAAGATTCATCTAAGAGAAACTACTCTTCAGTTATGGATTACATGATTGACGATCACATCACTTACGATGGACTAGGGCCATATGATGTTCATGCAATTAGAGCAGGATACACAGGACTTCTAGAGCTTAACCCAACAAGTCCTGCAGCAGATTTTGCTAAGACAGAAATTGAAGGTAAGAAGTTCATCCACGTAAATACTGTTAAAGCATTACTTGGACTAGATGTTTGGATTAACATTGATGATGAAAAAGTTAAAGAAATTGGACTTAAGAAGTATGCATTCTGTTCAGATATGGAAGCTTACTACGGATTAACTCCAACTTGTCAAAGACACGACTGGGGAACATCTCCGGAAGAGATTGTTGATTATACAATCACTTCAACTGAAGCAATTTACTCAGAGGCAAACTTAGTTGGCGATTCAAAATCTTTCTCAGCAAGTAGACAAGGAAGAATTTTCTCTAACTACTCAAGACTAAGATCATTCAATGAGGAATTTCTTTATAAGAGATTTAAAGAAGCTCCACTATTCTTTGACTATAGTATGTTAAGAGAAGAAGACCTTTCAAAGTTTGATATTGAAACTCGTAAGTTTATCGAAGAAGACAGAAGTTATATCGCTGCCATCTTTAAGACTTTCGATTACCTAGAGTCTAAAGTTAGACAACCAGGACTTAGTGCTAACGTTAAGGATAAGTCATCACTTAGAAGATATGTTCCTCTAACAACAAAAGAGACGATTACTGAAACAAATGAAGAAGGTGTTGAAGTTACAAACGAATACAATGTAACAAGACTTATCCAAACAAAGTCGATTGAAACAATCTCTTTAGATGGACTCGGTCAAAGAAATAAAGTTAAAGGTGTTGATATTGAAAGAATCATCGCTTTAATCTTCTTAACACAAAAGGAAGGGGTTACTCAAAAGCACCAGATCAATAGCTTAGACTTCCCTTACTACCTGTTAAGTGATGATCTTGCAGCTAGAATTGAAAAACTTGAAGCTGAGCTTCTTCTAGGTGAATTAACTCCAGCAACTATGATTGATGGAAAAATGGTAGAACTTGAAGCACCATTTACAACGAGAATTACTGACTTCTTACAAACTTACTCTGCAATAACAAGTACTATGTACCTTGATGTTGAAGACTTAGATAGTGAGACTAACATTGGTAGAAAGTTTAGAATTCTATCTGAAAGATCAAGTGAAGCTCCGAGTGATGTAGCTTTCCAAGAAGCGAAGGGCGATAAGTTCTTCTACCCTTCTGCTGAAGATGCAACAGTAGCAATCCAAATGATTGAAAAAGCAAACGAACTTAACGCTTTAATTAAGAATGGTGTTTCAAAGAGTATCGAAGAAATTGTAAAACTTGAAAAAGATCAAGGTGAAGAAACTTTATTTGCAACTGATGATACAGCTCTTATAAAGAATATCAACGGACAAATCGTTGGTAACCCTGGACTTGTACAAATTTACAACCTTTCAAAGGCCGATCAATTAAAGCAGATCGCAGAAGTTAAAGCGAGTATCTTAAAGTTAATTGGTGTTGAAGCTCCTGTAGAAGTAGAAACTGAAACTCCGGTAGAAGTAACAGAAGCTCCAGCAGATGCAACAGAAACTCCTACAGAGGAAACAGAAACTCCAGTTGAAGTAACTGTTGTCGAAGCTGAAGAAGAAACTGAACCAGTAGAAGCTGAAGAAGAAGTTGAATTAACTGAAGAGCAAGAAGCTGTTGCACTTGAAGAAGCGCTTGGGCAGTACAACCTCTTTACAATCATCGCTGTTAACAAAGAACTAGTTAGTAAAGTAGAACTTGATGCTGTTAAGACAGAACTTGTTACTCCATATATTGAAGTACAAAAAGAAGTTTTCAACTACAACATGAAGAAGCAAGGAATCACGACTTTAGAACAATTAGCACCTGGACAACCTCCAGTAGAAGTTCCACTAAACATGGAAACAATCAACTCTACGATTGGACTTGCTAAACAAGTGGCCGACGTTTCAAAACAAGTACTTGAAGTTAACTTACCTCTACCATTCCTAGGGGAAACACAAGCAACGATGAATGCTGAAATAGCAATACTTGTAAAAAGAGAATGTATCGAAGGCTGTAAAACAGAAGAAGAGAAAGAAATTGCAACTAACAATGCATTAATGCAAAGAAGATTAATTGCTTTTGAGAAATTGAAAGGTTATTTAACTACTATTGCCAAGTCATCACCAATCAAAGCGATTATCATTGACTCAGCAGATACAGATGTAGAAGTGACTCAACCATTCATGAAAGCTTTCTTAGGATTTACAACACCTAGCGAGAAGTTAAGTGTATCTCCAGGAATAAATATTACAACAGTAAGAAATGATACTGTTAATAATATCAAATTCCTTGAGAGACTATACTTCATGTCTAACAACAAATAAGACAAAATAAGTTGTATATAATCAAAGGCCCACAATAGTGGGTCTTTTTTTTTGCCTAGTTTAATTGCCATTAAACAGCATGAAAAAAGACTCTTCAAGAGCACTACAATCGCACAACTATCTAATTTCACATCCATTTTTAATTTCTTCATATTTCCCCCAACATTGAATGTTAATATGTTTCATCTTTGATCCGAATAGGTCATAGATTTATTTCAAACGTTAGGAGCGATTATGAGCGGCAAAAATTTTGATAATTCCTTTTTAAAAAAGCAAAAGGAAGCTCTCTTGCATCTTAAAACTAGTATCTTAAATCATATGAGAACCCATTCTATAGATGATTTACAACCAGATAGAGATGAAGTCGTTGAAGAGGTGGATCAGAGCCAAATTTCAATGTCACAGCAAATGAGCATGGAGTTAAGAGAGCGTGAACTCAAACGTCTACATGAGGTAGAAGAAGCCTTATATAGGATAGATGAAGGCATCTATGGCCTCTGTGAAGAGTCTGGAGAGCCTATTGGTAAGAAGAGACTGGAAAAACTTCCATGGGTTAGACTCTCAATTGAAGCGCAAGAAGAAGAAGAAAGACACTTAAGAGCAGCTTGAAATATAAATTTTTGAGACAAAAAAGCCTCGAATATTTCGAGGCCTTTTTTATGTAACAATATTTTTTATAACTATCTAGCGAATTTAATAATCTCTACCGGACAAGCTTCAGCAGCTTCTTCAATTGAAATCCCGTTATCAAGGGGAGCACCAGGCTTAATTATACAAGTATCACCTGTAATCTCAAATACATCAGCATTGATATCAACACAAGCGTCACAAACAATACAACCCTCTTCAATCCAAACTTTAGTTACAGAGAAATTCTCAACGGCAGCTGCTTCAGAGCCTCCACCACCAGCAAACTCTCCAGCAAACTCAGGATTAGAAGCAATTTTTAAAGCTTTGCTTGAAGCTGGAAGAGGTTCAGCAATGAAGCTTCTCTTAGGAAGATCATAAACTGGTTTTGCATAATTTAACTTATTCTTTTCATTGAATTCATCAGCAGTCCCAGTGGACTTAGCAAGCATATCTTTAAACTTTGGAGCTTTATAAATAAAGTGATGAACAATGGCACCCTTAGCAGAAATAACCTCTATTTCAACTGAAGCATTTTCTAAACCTTTTGCTGACAATAATTCAGCAAAATCATTACCAAGATCTAAATCTTGCGCAAAAGTAGAAGAGGCAGCAGTATAATCACGATTGATTATGACTTGCGTAGGAGATCCAAACGGATTGTATAAACGAAGTTTGAATTGATCAAACTTAGCAGGCTCACGTGAGCTATTCCACTTAAAGGAAAAAGCAAAACCATTTTCACCTTTTTCTGACTTAAGTATCGTTAACTTTGGACGAGCAAACAAAAAATGCAATGCCCCTGAAAGTAGACTTAAAATTCCAATTTGAACCACTAGCCCTATTCCTGCTAGCAGAGCAATCCCCATTGCAATGAAGGTTGTACTCACTTAACACTCCCTGTATTAAGAACTGAGCTCAAATAATAAGAGATCTCAGCATATATATTTCTATCAATAATTGTATACCTTAATATAATCATTTTAAAGGCTTTAGCCAACCTGTTTTAGAGTGGTTATCTAGTTTTTTTCAACCGGCTGTATTCCAAACCCAACACGGGACCTAAGAACATTGCCCTCAACCTGCCCTAAACCTAGTAATTGACCTTCATAGTATACCCAATAATACTCGTCCACTAAGTCTTGATGCATAGTAAGCCCATTAAAAAACTTTGTGGCCATCACCAAAGAGAGTTCAATTTTAGCATAATTTAGAAAGTCGTCCACAGGACAACCAATTTTCTTTATATCAAAATCTTCATCGCGCTTAGGCCAGTCAGCAGACTTTAGAGCATTGGAAGAAATTGCCGGCCCAATTGAGACCCGTTCAAGATTCTTCAAGGCACCATGTGTCCCCAACTTCTTGGCAATATCTTCAAATAAGACCCTGATATAGGTTCCAGAGCTTGCCGTCACAAGAAATTCGACTTCCAGCCCTTCTCTTGAAAGTAATTCAATATGCACAATATTTCTAAGAACGGGAGGTTTTTCAATGATTACACCTTCTCTGGCCCACTCATAAAGGGGTTTCCCTTTGTGTTTCGTGGCAGAAAAAGCGGGAGGTGATTGTTCATACTCACCTAGAAATGACTGAATAATTTCACTGAGAGTTTCATCACTAAATTCAGGGCAAGCCACTTCTTTGTTCTCCCCACCATCACCGGTGAGATCTCCCGTGGGACTTTCAATTCCCAAAATCCCTCGTGCCTTATAAGTCTTAGGGTACTTCTCGTGAATATAATTATTAAATCTAGGTGCTTGGCCAATAGCAATAAGTAGAACGCCATCCGCAAAGGGATCTAAAGTTCCAAAGTGACCAATTTTTCCAAAACCTTTAGGAAGGTGATGTTTGAAGTGTCTTACAACATCAGTACTAGTCATGCCTTCTGGTTTATAGACATTAAAAACTAAAGGGCCAAAAATTGGCCCCGGTTTATTCTTTTTCTTATTTGAATGAGAACTCACGTTGGTCCTCTTCCTTTCTTTGCTTCATCATTCAAGAGATCATCGATCTTCTTCTCCTCATCAAATTGAGAATCATAGATAAATGAAATTGCAGGAACGTGCCTCATTTTTAAAAGCTTCGAGAGATGAGTTCTTATTTTTCCGGCCATACCTTCGATCGCCTTCTTAGAATCACCTCTTTTGGAAGCATCAAAAGTGTCCCAGTAGAGTTTTGCCGCTGACGCATCATCGGAAACCTCAACTCTAGTTATACTTACAAAAGTAAGACTAGAGTCAGAGACACTTGTTCTTAAAAAGGCATTGGCCCCTTGAAGAATTTTCTCAGAAAGAATATTTTTCTTACTACCACCAGCTGCCAAATCTTACTCCGTAGCTTCTGCTGCAGCAGCTGCTTCAGCAGCTTCAAGTGCCGCAAGCTCAGCAGCTTCAGCCGCTAACTTTTCTTCTTTAGCAACATCTTCAAGAGTTCTTTTCTTCTCTACTAACATATAAGCTTCGAATTGATCGTTAACTTTGATATCAGTATATCCTTCAAGTGCGATACCACACTCAAATCCGTTCTTAACTTCTTTAACATCATCCTTAAATCTCTTAAGTGATGACATTTTTCCGTCAAATAAGATTTTACCGTCACGTAGTAAACGAATATTACAACCTTCTTTGATTTTCCCGTCGATAACAGAAGAACCAGCAATTGTACCAATTTTTGGAACACTGAAAGTATCTTTAACTTCTGCTCTACCGATGAATTCTTCAACAGTGTCAGGGTCAAGCATACCTTCAATAGCTAGAGTAATGTCATTGATTAGCTCATAGATGATTGAATAAGTTTTAACATCAATTGATTTTACCTCAGCAAGTCTTCTGGCAGTTGTATTAGGTCTCATGTTGAAACCAATAATAAAGGCACCTGAAGTTTCTGCGAGAGTTACATCACTATCGTTGATGGCACCAACACCACCAGCAATAACTTTAACTTCAACTTCTGTATTACTAAGAGCTGTTAATGATTGCTTAATAGCTTCAAATGAACCTTGAACATCAGATCTTATAATAAGATTAAGGACTTTAGTTTCACTTCCTTCACTAGCTGCCATTCCAAAGAAGTCTTCAAGCGAAACTTTTGCTTTTGGCTTCAGATCGAGCTTCATTCTTTCAAGAGCTCTGTTTTGACATATCTTCTTAGCTTCTCTTTCATTTTTTACAACGTTTACTGAATCACCTGGACTAGGTGCTTGATCAAGACCGAGCACTTGCACAGGAGTAGAAGGTCCAGCAGAATCTAATTGATTACCGAGGTGATCAGTTAAACTTCTCGCTCTACCAAAAGTTTCTCCAACAACAATTGAATCACCTTTCTTTAGTGTTCCTGCTTGAATAAGAACTGTAGCAACTGGACCACGTCCTTGCTCAACCTTAGATTCAATAACAACACCATCTACAACACCTGTATCACTTGCTCTAAGTTCAAGCATTTCAGTCTGAAGAGCAATAGACTCTAGAAGATTATCAACTCCATCACCTTTTAGTGCAGAGATCTCAACAAATTGAGTATCACCACCCCACTCTTCTGGACTCATATCAAGTTCAGCAAGTTCAGATTTAATTCTATCAGGGTTAATCCCTTCTTTATCCATTTTGTTAACAGCTACGATCACTGGCTTTCCTGCATTCTTACAGTACTTAACCGACTCACGAGTTTGTGGCATAACACCATCATCAGCTGCTACCACTAGCACAACAAGGTCAGTAACATCAGCACCACGTTGCCTCATCGAAGCGAAAGCCGCGTGACCAGGAGTATCTAAGAAAGTTAACTTAGAATCCTTAACATTTACAGAATAAGCTCCAATATGTTGAGTAATTCCACCAGCTTCACCATCAGCGACTTTTTCATTTCTAATATAATCTAGAAGAGTCGTCTTACCATGATCAACGTGTCCCATAATCGTAATAATTGGACTTCTTCCTGGTAATTTATTGTGCTCTTCATCAGATAGAGACTCTTTACCCATAACCTTATCTTCATCAAAGGCCACGTTTTCTGCTCTATAGTCATAGAGAGAAGCAATCTCACCAGCTAGAATCATACCGATAAAATCACCAGATTTAATGAGAAGGTTCATTTCTAAACACTTATCAATCATATCTTTCAATTTAACTTTAAGCTTCTTAGCTAATTGGTCAGAAGTTGCACCATCGTGAAGCTTCACAAGCCTCTTAGAGTCTTTAACTTCTGTAATCTCAGTACCTCTCTTGGCACCTGTATATATTCTCTTTCTTTTTACAGTTGAGTAAAGTGGACGTCCGGCACCACCAGAAACTCCATAACTCTTCATTTCTGTGTCTGCTCTATCTTGGATTAAAGTCTGTGCTTTATTCACAATCTTCTTTCCAGACATCATAGATGCTAGAGCACCCATTCTACCTTTAGAAACGACTTTTGCATCAGTAGAGGTCTCTGTTGATTCTTCTTTCTTCGCTGGTGGAATATAAACAGGAGTGAAACGATGAGGCTTATCAGCCGTATCTTCTTTCTTTCCATCAGCTTTCTTAGTTTCAGCAGCAGGTTTCTTTGCTTCAGCTTTCTTAGCTTCAGGTCTAGAAACAACTCTTAAACCAAAAGATGAATCATCTTTCTTAGTTTCTTTAGCAGGAGCCTCTACAACATCTTCAGTAACTGTTTCAGTTTGGTTAGCTTCAACAACTTCAGAAGTCTCTTCAACTTCTGCAGCCATTTCTACAACTTCTTCAGTATGAGTCTCAACTGGTTCAACAACTTCAGCAGCATCTACAGCAGGAGTCTCTTCACCTTTTTTACGAATAACTGTTTTTCTACGAACTACAGTTGTCTTTTTAGTTTCAGTTGAATCTTCTTCAGAAGTACTTTCAGTAGCCTTAGCTTTCTTAGCGACTTTCTTTTTAGCAACCTTCTTCTTAACAACTTTCTTCTTAGTTGATTTAGCCTTTTCTTCGCTCAAGGAACGATAGTTAGCCATTATTTTTTCAACTTCATCATCAGTTAAAGATGTCATGTGGTTACGAACAGAAAAACCTTGATTCTTTAGTTCTTCAACTAAATCCAATGGTCCTTTATTCAATTCTTTTGCCAGTTCAAATATTTTCATAGGCATTAATGGTCTCCCGATCCAAATTTCTACTTAAGCTTAAAAGCCGCTAATTCTTCTCTTAATCTTCTTTCTGCATCAGAAAACTTATCTTGAGAATCCTCATCAGATTGGTCTTTATTAATAATACCGTGATAGGCAGGTACAGCAGATGCCGAGACAAGTTCTTCCTCATCATTAGTATCAAACTGAATTTCACCCACTTCAATGGCTTCAATTGTATCTTTAATAACTTGAGCTGCTTTTTCTTCTTCTATTTCAACAAGTTCAGCAAGATCACTTGCTTCAGATCCAGCAATATCTCCAATATTCATTATTCCATTCTGAACCATAACCTGGGCCATAGCATCAGTAATCGAAGAAATTTGTAGTAAGTTTTCTACAGATTTTTGGATTTTCTCTTGTAACTTAGATTTAGAAATAATGTTGATTTTATATCCACTTAACATGGCCGCGAGACGAACATTTTGTCCTCTTCTACCAATTGCAAGCGATAACTGATCTTCTTCAACAACAACATCCATTCCACGTTCTTGGTGATCAATTTGAATATTTGTAATTTCAGAAGGAGCAAGTGCTGCTCTAGCAAAAGTATCAACATCATCAAACCATTTAACAATATCGATCTTCTCACCCTGAAGCTCGTTAACAACATTTTGTACACGAGAACCTTTCATCCCTACACAAGCTCCGACAGGATCAATGTCTTTATCTACAGAAACAACTGCAATTTTTGCTCTCTGACCAGGTTCACGGGCAGCAGACTTAATTTCAATTGTTCCATCTTGAATCTCAGGAACTTCTAGTTCAAATAATTTAACTAAGAATAAAGGAGAAGTTCTAGAAAGACGGATTTCAGGACCTCTATTAGTCATAACAACTTCTGTTAAGAAGGCTTGAATTCTATCACCTGGCTTGAAATTCTCTCCAGGAATAACTTCTCTTCTCGAAAGAACTGCATCGGCCTTACCAAGGTCAACAACAATATTTCCTCTTTCGTATCTTCTAGCAATACCTGTAACAAGTGTTCCTTCTTTATGCTTATATTCTGCAAAAAGAATTTCTCTTTCTGCGTCTCTTACCTTTTGAAAGATAATTTGACGTGCTGTCTGTACATCAACTCGAGAGAAGTTTGGGTTTTCAATCTTAATACCAATTTGGTCACCAAGCTCGACGTCTTCATCAAGTTCTTGAGCTTCAACAAGGTTAATCTCAACGATCGTATCCCTTACTTCTTCGACAACATTTTTATATTGAAAAATCTCGATGTCACCATCGTTTTCATTATATCTAGTTTCGTATTCACCTTGAATACCATACTTCTTTCTTGCAGTGACTAGGAAAGCTTGTTCAACAGCTTTAACGACAATGCTTTTTTCGATTCCTCTTTCTTTACCAAGAGTTTCTATAACTTTTCCAAGTTCAGAAAACATATTTCCCTTCCTTCCGCTCTAACTAAGATCTAGAGCTGGTTCTAAATTTGCTTTTTTTATATCTTCGTATTTTAATTTCAATTCATAATTGTTAGCGACACAAGTAATGCCAACATCTGTGACATCAATAAGTTTCCCGATAACTTTCCTTTCGCCTTTAAGGGTCTTAGGAATTCCAGGATAATCATCTCCAATTAACCTAGCCTTGGTACTGATTAAAATATCCTTATCCAAAGACATTTTAAAATGTTCAATTGTATTTAATTGTCTAAACATTCCAGGCGAAGAAACTTCTAAAGTTAGTTCACTTGGCATCCACTCTTCCTCTTCTACAAAAGGAGTAAGAGCATGGTCTAACTTAGAGCAATCACCAATGACTGCAGTACCAGTCTTAGGGTCTATAATAAAAATCCTAAGAGTATGAGATCCTTTTAAATAATCAAGATCGTAAATATCAAAACCTAGTTCTGTACAAAGCTTTGAACAGAGTTCATAAAACTTTTTTTCAACACCAGTTCTTTCATCTTTTAAAACCATTCTACTCGCTCTATTTCTGCCACTTAGTTTTGTGGCAATAAAAAAGGGAAGATTAAATCTTCCCTAGTTTCGCAAAAAAAAATTGAAACCATAGATAGAAACCGATAAAAGTATTTTGAATCAATTAATATCTAAATACTTGATATCAAGATTTCAGCCATTTGGCAAATATTGAAACGTTTAAAGATGTTTTTCCATAATATGGGCATCTGCACCATTTGAGTAGAATTTCTTCTTAAAATGAATTTTCTTGTAACCCATTCTGTCATAGAGCTTCAAGGCAGCTTGATTAGAGGATTCAACTTCTAAAAAAGTTCGCTCAAACCCTAATAATTTAAGATTTTGATGCGAAGTGCCCAATATCTGGGAACCAAGTCCCTTCTGTTGTTCCAAAGGGTCTACTAAAATTTTAACGAGGTGAGCCAAGGCCTCAGCAGGCGATAAACTAAAGAGAATGAAGCTCGATAAATTCTGATTAAAGAAGAGATGAAAAGAGTTTTTATTCACAGCTTCAGCCCACTGCTGATCAGTCCATGGGAAAGGAAAGTATTGTTGATCAAGAATTTTAATCTTCTCAACTACCTCCATAGAACAATCTTTTAAAGATAAGGAATGAATGATCACCTAAAATATACCTGCTCAGTTAATTTCCTATTAATTCCAGAATAGAAGATGCGTAATTTTTCAAAGAGATTTTCATTAAGGACAAGATGATCTCTCTCTCGCAAAAAGCGATCCCTTAGTAAAAATTCTGCTCTAACAAGAAGCTTTAGAGTATTGCTCATTATCTTGCCCTGCTTATGACACTTGAAAAATCCAATTCTCTGCAAGTCATTCTCCTTAACTGAAACATTAACAGAAGTAGAAAACATGAGAATTTTATTTAAGAGTACTATTTTGTGCAATTGATCTTGTCTTCGGCGAAGAACTTTATAATCAGAAACCAATGGTCTTAAGACCTCGTAGTCTTGTTCTGACAATTTCAAACTAGTCATCAAAACACTTTGCTTCTTCAAACAACGAAAGACATCTAGAGAAGAGAAAGACTTATTAACTGAAGAGAGGTAGAAGACTTGCTCTTCAATTTTAAAAAGAGCGGTATCACCAATAGTTTGGGCCAATAAATTTGGCCCAGACATAATTAAAAGAATAATAAGATAAACTAATTTCATTAGTCTATTATACAGGAGAACTCAATTCAACGTTAGCAATAGTTTTATCGTCAACAGTTTTAGTTTCCATGTGAAATCTGATTTTTGCTTGAGGGTTAAAAGTGTAACCATCCTTACCACGGATGATATATTTTCTTTTCTCACCGCGAGCAAGTTTTGGCTCAATTAACTTTCTAAGTCTTGAAACACTAGTATAAATAAGTTTGTCGTGAATAAGAGGGTTATACTCATCTTTCCAGATAGACTTAGCTAGATCTTCTTTATCAAAGTATTGTCCAGGATTCTTAGCAAGTAAGAAGAGAATCTCTAAAAGTACAAAACGATGTTTAAAATCAATTGTTCCAAGAGCTCTTTCTTTAATTTTTCTGTTATTTCTATCTAAATATAAATCTACGCTTGAATCGTTAACATCTTCAATTTCGCTAGCAAGTAAATTAGAAAGTCTCTTGAACACAGTTGGATCAATAGACTCAGCAGCTAAATTAAAGTAATCAAGAGCACGGTCAAAATCACCCATATTCTTATATATATTTCCCTTACCTAAGAGAATATATCCAAATAGGTTCCAACATTTCTTCGTTTGAAGAGTTTCATTCGCAAGCTTGAAAAATTTTAATGAATTATCAAATTCTTCAAGTTCTAGATAGATTTTTGCTGAGAAGAGATACATAGCTCCACTTAAATAATCTTTCTTAATAATGGCCAACAACTGATTTAGCTGACCAAGATAATCAAGGGCACTAGTATAATCTTTTCTATTATAACAATTATTAGCAAGTGCTAATAAAGTCTTAGCGAGGATATCTGGTTCGTTTTCTTCTTTTGATTTCTTATAAGCAAATTGAAAGTTCTCAAAAGCTTGATCAAAGTGTCCACCGTAATTATTTACGATACCAACATTGTAGAAATATTCAGAATTTAAACTTCCGAGGACCTTTGTAAGTTCTTCAACTAAACCTTCGGCCTTAATAATATACTTCGTAGCGCTTTCATCATCTAATTTCTCAGAAGAGATCCTAATGAGAAATCCTAGTATTTTGAAAACTGAAAATATATCTCTTGGAGTTTCTGCACATTCTAGAGATTTTACAAAATTCTCTTCAGCAGCATCTAAATCTGACTTATCATAATGGAGTTTTCCAAGCTGATAAAAAGATCTGCCAATCTCTCTTTTGGTAAGAGATTCTTCAGATGGAGTATATTGATCATTGAACTCATAGAAAGCAATGGACGTATCAGCTTCACTGGTACGAGTATTCATCTCTAAGTTGTCGTTCATCATAGTTCATTCCCCTAAAAAGTTTGAAACCTGTGCAAATAGCCCGACTATTCAATCACTTATAAAACGAGCTAGCAAGTTCATACCATATTTTGTCGCCTCAAGTCAAAAAATCGAATTGAGTCTCCCTAAAATTGTCTTTCTAAGTTATTGATTAATGGAATTGGCATTGATAAACTGTGAAATAATTATATGAGTAAAAGAAATAAGTAATTTCGGAGCCTTAATGAAGAATATTCTACTCCTTTGCGGTGGCGGGGGAAGTGAACACGACATTTCCCTCATTTCTGCAGATTATATTTTAGAAACGTTAAAATTTATTGAACATTTCAATGTTTTCAAAGTCGAGATCATGCCCAACGGTGATCGTATTGATCAAAATGGTGAACTCTGTGAACTCAGAAAGGCCGGAGAACTTTACTACCCCAAGTCCAAAAGGAGTGAAAAACTTCACTTCGCCATTCCTTGCATACATGGAGCTCCTGGCGAAAATGGTATAATTCAATCAATTTTTGAATTGATGGGTCTGCCTTATCTTGGTGCTGGACCAGAGGCTAGTCAGCTATGTTTTAACAAAGTTTCAACAAAACTTTGGCTTGATGCCCTAGGTATAGCAAATACTCCTTATATTTTTCTAAGCGAATTAAATGATAACTCTATCAAGAAAACGGCTAAGTTCTTTGAAGAACATAAAGACATTTTTATAAAAGCTGCTAGTCAAGGTTCCTCAGTTGGCTGTTACCAGGTTACAGATGCCAAAGAGATAGAGAAGACTTTAGAGAATGCCTTTGGTTTATCCCAATATGTACTTATTGAAAAAACACTTACTGCCAGAGAGTTAGAGGTTTCTGTTTATGAACATCAAGGCGAAATAAAAACCACACTACCAGGTGAAATCATTTGTCCTGACGGATTCTACACTTTTGAAGAGAAATATTCTAAAGGTAGTCACACCAGTACTGATATTGAGGCAAAAAACCTAAGTGATGAAATTCTTAGCAAAATTAAGACATACAGTGCCATGGCCTTCAAAGGTTTAAAACTTAGACATCTTTCCAGAATAGACTTCTTCTTAACAAAAGATGATGAAGTCTATGTAAACGAAATAAATACTTTTCCTGGAATGAACCCTATCTCTATGTTTCCAAAAATGATGGAAAATGATGGAGTAAAGTTCTCACAATTTTTAAAAAATATTATTGATTCAGAAACCTGAAATAAACTACGGGATAAAAATATGAAATTACCAATTATTAATAAACAAGACGAAAAACACTCCAACCTACTTTTAAAAGATTATTATCAAAACAATCTCATTCCCGCGGAGAAGAAGAACTATTTAACTGACCTAAGATCATCCCAGGGCCCATTTTTGGCCATTGAAGGGGATAGAAACGAAACAAAATTCCTAATGGATGCCGCTTCTCAAATCGCAACTCTAGGACTTGGTTTTTCTCCAAGTGTTTTCTTTGGAGGTGCTCACTACCTTGAGTCATGGCTTAATGATAAATCAGGTAGTGAATTTATAAATATTAGAAAAGCACTTGAATCCTTTTTAAAGAGAAAATTAGACTGGGAAGAATTAGACCTTACCCTTTGTAACTCAGGTGCTGAAGCTAATGAAATAGCTTTAGGTTACTGCTACAGAACAAGATATAATAAGAAGGCAAATAAAGTTTTGGCTTTTGAAGGTAGTTTTCATGGAAGGATGATGATTACTCTTGCTAGTACATGGAACAAGGTAAAAAGAGAACCTTTTGAATGGCCAGAAAACGAAACTACTTACTGTAGTTTTCCAGAGATTGACGGCGATAAAATCAATGTTGTGGCACCTTTAGGCTGGAAGAACTTATGGGCCAATGCCTCAGCTAACGAAATCACGATACCGGCTGAATGGAAAAAAGATAAGGAACTCGTAAAAGAAATTGATAGTTTATTAGAAGTAAGAAAAGAATTAGAAAAAAATGAGCTCTTTGCCATTTTAGTTGAACCTATGCAATGCGAAGGTGGCGATCGCTATGCAACGGGAAGGTTTAATGAGGCGCTAATTCTCCTTGCTCACAGCTTTAATGTACAAGTTGTTTATGATGAAGTTCAAACAGGGTTTCATCTTGGTAAAGAATTCTTCTGGCATAGAGAATTCAATATGACTGATGAAAAAAACCTACCTCTCTATCCTGACTATGTAGTTTGCGCTAAGAAAGCTCAAGTTGGTATGGTCCTTTCCCACAAAAACATATGGGGATTAAATAAGTATGAGGAATTCCAAGTCGCTTCCACAGTAAGAGGATATCTACACGGAGTTGCCCTTGATCAGGCACAGAGTCAAATAATAGAGTTAGAAGAAAGAACAAGAGTAAAACTTAATGAGTTTTGCGAGAGATTTAGTGAGCATGTATCAAGACCTAGAGTCAATGGTATGGCATTTGCTTTCCAAGTCCCAAGCGCAGAAGTTACGACTCAATTTATAACTAAGCGTTTTGATCACGGTCTCCTCTATTACCCAGCAGGGGCGACTACTTTACGTTTCAGATTAAATACAAGTTACTCGGACAAAGATATTAACTTTCTTTTTGAGAGACTAACAGTAATAGCAGATAACATTTTCAACAAAGTAGAAGAGACTTTTCCGACTCACTTTGAAACCAAGAAAAGAATTAATGATGTCACTTATAGCTGGCACGAATTAATTATCGAAACGAAATTCAAGATTTTAAATAATGAAGAAATTTCAAAAGATACATTATTCAAACAAGTGAATTCCTTATTCAGTAAAACTTGTAAAGACGAACTATTTATAATTGATCAAAACAATTTCAAAGAATGGCAAGAGCAGATAGAACAAATGCAAAAAACCATTTACGAACCTACTAGACAAACAGAGATTGAAAAATTCGAAGAAAGTGCCTTAAATACAAACTCTGTTGCGATTGGTGTAAGAGAAGGGAATAAGCTCGTGGCCATGGCCTTTAGCTCTCCACTTTATTTAAATCCCTTAGAGAGAGGCGTAAGAAACGATCCCCACTTTGAAAATGAAAAGGCCATGTACATGATTGACTCTACAGTGAGCTCATCTCTACAAGGAAAAGGCCTTGGTAAAACTATCAAATATGCCCTCACTGCCCTATCAATGGTTCAAGGTGTTGAAAGAATTCATGGAAGAAATAGAGATCGCTTAGCTGCAAGCATGTTGAATATAAATTTATCCCTAGGGGCCTATGAACTCATGTACATGAAAGAGGACTACCCTGACTTTGAGAGCTATAGAGATGTCTTCTACTATTCAACAACTACGAATTTTAAAGAATTGCCACTGAACTTAAGTAATGCAATTGAAACACCTCTTACGCAAATTGATATAACCAAGGATTATGTGGCAGAACAAATGCCTTATATAGTTAACAAAGTTTGCCTATCAAATTTTGTTTCTAAGAGATTCCTCGATCAGGTAAAAAATCTAACAAACCTTCTACCTGAGAATTTAAGACACGCCTACACGACCTCAGGTCAATCAGAGTGTGTAGATAAAATCTCTAAAAGTATTTGGTACACTTCTACTGAGAAGAGAAATCATATGATTACTTTTAAAGGGCACTTCTTTGGTAATGGAAGTTTCTTATCAAGATCATTAAGTTATGAAAAAGATGCTTTTTTCAACGTTTCACACTTTGATAAATTAACAGAAGAAAATTCCTCTCAAGTGCTCTCTCAAATAGAGGATGTTCTTGAAAAAAGAAAGACTATGGCCATTTGGATCGAGCCTTTAACACAAAACTCTATGCAAAGAGTATCAAGAGAAGATCTTATTAAGCTCAAGGCCCTCGCTCATAAGTATGACACTAAAATAATTTTTAATGAAACTGCTTCAGCAACTTATAGATACAATAATGAAAACTTCTTTGCTTCTTATGACGAAGAGATTTCACCAGACGCAGGAATGTGCTTTCTTGGAGGTCAGGCTGGTCTATGTTTTAAAACTTCTGATCATTTTATTGAAAAACCCCTTATGCTCATAAGTACATGGGACGGTGATGAATTTTCATTTTCAAACTTCAACTATGCGAGCAATTTAATAAACAATAATTTAGAAGATTTCAGAGGAACTCAAATCGAATTCACAAATAAGCTTACGGCAATCTTAGAGAAGTATCCAATTGAAGAACTAGAACTTGAAAATGGTTGTGGATATTTTATTGGAAATATTTCAAAGGAGCTACAAGAGTTTTTTGAACTCAAAGATAATAGATATATTGTCAATCCAAGCTTCTCAAGTATGAAAAGGTTTATTAGGAGTACCCACTAATGACTGACTACGGCTTTCCCATTTTAAAGTATGAAAAAGGTAAATCTTTCAATGAGTGGGGAATTTATCACGGAGAAGAGTTTCGCGGTGCCATTAAAGAGCTAGTGCAAATTAGAAAACATTTAATGTTACAAAAAAATCCTGCCCTAAGAAATCACTTAAAATCTTTGGCCCATGAGCAATTTGAAGCCACAAAGAATTTTGCTCCAGGTATTTCGAGAGAACTTGAAGGCATTGCCACTGGGAGCGGTTTAACTCTAGAGGATATTGTTATATTAAATAACTATACAGATTTTAGAGATATAACTCTACCAGATGAGGGATGCTCTACCATTCAAATCCAGCGAGAAAATACGATTCTCTCTGGTCAAACTTGGGACATGCACAGCAGTGCAAAGAATTTCCTATCTATAATTGAAATCCCAGAAAGTGAAAATGGTCCCTCTTCAATAATTCTTTCGCTTCTTGGCTGCACTGGTCTAATGGGGATTAATTCACATCAATGTCTCATTGGCGTGAATAATATCAACACTACGAATGCTAAAGTT
Organism: Halobacteriovorax marinus; assembly: GCA_002163155.1. Taxonomy (GTDB): domain Bacteria; phylum Bdellovibrionota; class Bacteriovoracia; order Bacteriovoracales; family Bacteriovoracaceae; genus Halobacteriovorax; species Halobacteriovorax marinus_A. The sequence goes on from MAAO01000010.1 coordinate 69,266, forward strand.
GGAATGATTTGGCCTGTACTAGTAAGACAGACTTTGTTGCAAAATGATCTTAATTCCATGAGAAAAACTCTGCTAGATGCTCCTGTCACTTCAGGACACAACTATTTAATAAGCTCAAAAAGTGGTGCTGAACACTGGGAGATAACTCCAACTCAAAATGATCTGATCCATGCTCATGGAGAAAAAGAAATTGGTCACTCTTTTCATACGAATCATTGCTTAGGAGAAAAAGTAACTCTCTTAGAAAATAAAAAATCAATTAGTGCTACGACATTTGCAAGATTCGAATTGCTCGAGAAGAAAGTTCCAAATATAAATTCTTATAATGAATTAAAGAATCTACTGCAAGGACATGATGGTTATCCTAAATCAATTTGTTCCCACTACGATACAGGAGCTAAAGACCCATCAATGACTTGTGGAGGTGGAATTGCGGACCTTAATGAAGAAAAGTATGTTTTTTGGAGAGGTTGTTCGGAATATGATAAGAGCTACAAAGAAGCCAACTATATAATAGACCCAATCTCGAAGAATTTTAAGAGAGTCGTTAATGAGTGATCACCCCTTTTATATAACTTGGACGGCCCAAAAAAAGGCCTACACTCTTCCCATTATTGGTGCAAAGAAGGGATACTTCCTCACGGATGAGAATCGAAAGATTTACGACTTGTGTTCTACAAGTTACCAGGCGGCCTTTGGTCACTCTGATAAAACTATAAAAGGCGCCATCAAGAAACAACTTGATCAATTTTCAATAGCATCACCTAAAAGTGTTTTCGATTTAAAAACCACAGCGACAAATAAATTACTAGAGCTCATCTCACTTAAGGGGAAAATTTTCTACACAGTTTCGGGAGCCGAGTCCATCGAAAATGCCTTAAAGATGTGTCGACAAATAACAGGTAGAAAAATAATTCTTTCTCGAAATAACTCCTACCATGGGGCAACTCTCGGCGCACTTAGTGTCACAGGTGACTGGAGAAACAAAGATCATCTTACAGTTGATCAATGGACCAAGAGAATTCCGGAACCAAGTAATGATCCACATGCTTTGGACCTTGAAAAACTTATCTTAAAAATTGGCCCAGAAAAAATAGCAGGTTTTTGTCTTGAGACGATCACCGGAGGCAATGGAGTTATTATCCCTCCTACTTCTTGGTGGAAAGCTATAAAGAGATTACAAACAAAGTATAATCTAATGCTCATTTTAGATGAGGTAATATGTGGATTTGGAAGAACAGAAAAACACTTTGGTTTTCAACATTTTAATCTAAAACCAGACTTTATTTGTATGGCAAAAATTATTACTGGAGGCTACATCCCCTTTGGTGCTGTTTGGACATCAAATAGTGTGGCCAAATATTACAAATCAAATACTCTGAGCTGTGGCCTCACAAATTATGCTCACCCTTTAGCTCTCGCAGCGATGGAAGCAGTTATAGATATTCTTAATTCAAAAGAACATATTGTTCATTTTCAAAAACTTTTGCACGTTTTTGAAAATAGTATTGAGACCTTTTACAAACTAGAAAATATTAAAGAAATAAGACAAATTGGTCTCTTGATGGCAATCGACCTTAAAGAAAATATTTCTATTGAAAAATTTATTGAAGCTGGAGTACTAGTTGCATCAGTCAAAAATCATATTGTTTTGGCCCCACCTTATTGTTTAAGTGAATCAGAACTGCGAAGGAATTTAAAGATCGTTTGTCATGTTATAAAGGAAAACTACCATGAGTAAAAAGCTCTACACCAATGCCACTGAAGCATGCAAAGATATTACAACTGGATCCAGTATAATGAGTGGCGGTTTTGGTCTCTGCGGTATTGCAGAAAACTGTATCAATGCCTTAACTAAATTAGATATAAATAACCTGACTATAATTTCTAACAATATAGGAAACTCAGGTCGAGGGTTAGTAAAAATTCTAATTCAAAATAAAATATCTAAGGCCTATTGTTCATATGTTGGAGGAAATCCAGATTTAGAAAAACAAATGCTGGATAAGTCCATTGACGTAGAATTGGTACCTCAAGGTACTTTTAGTGAAAGAATACGGGCCGCTGGTTTGGGTATACGGGCCTTTTACACCCCCACTGGACATGGAACCCTTATTGCCGAAGGAAAAGAAGTTAAGAATTTTGATAGACCTTGTATTTTAGAAACTGCACTACATGCAGACTTTGCTATTATTAAAGCGCAAAAGGGTGATCCATACGGCAACTTGTGGTTTAAAGAAACTGCTAGAAACTTTTCACCTCTCATGGCCATGGCCGCAAAAACAACCATCGTTGAAGTCGAAGAACTTGTAGAATTGGGAGAGATCCCTCCAGAAGATATTCACCTACCAGGAATTTTTGTCCAAAGAATCTTTCAAGGTGAAAACTATAAAAATGATATTGAATTTTTAAAGCTAGAGGACGAAAAATGAGTTGGTCTAAAGAAGAAATGGCAAAGAAAGTAGTGACTCTTTTTACTCCTGATAGCTCAGTAAATCTTGGAATAGGTTTACCGACGCTCGTAGCGGAACATATTCCAAAAGATCTGGATATCATGATTCACTCTGAAAATGGTGTGCTTGGAGTAAAAGGACGACCGAATAAAGAAGATGTTTCTCCCACCTTAATAAATGCTGGGAAAGAAACTATTTCCATAAACAAAGGCGCTAGCTTCTTTGATAGTTCATTAAGTTTTGGAATGATTCGCGGAGGACATATAGACTACTGTGTCTTAGGCGGAATGGAAGTTGATACAGAAAAGTCACTTGCGAACTGGATGATCCCGGGAAAAAAAGTAACTGGAATGGGTGGAGCTATGGACTTAGTAAACGGTTCAAAGAGTGTCATTATCATGATGACTCACTTTAGTAAGTCAGGTGCCTCTAAACTTTTAAAACAATGTACACTCCCACTCACTGGTCTTGGTGTCGTTGACTTAGTGGTAACAGATCATGGAGTCTTTAAACCAAATGGAAGTAAGTTTGAAATCATTGAATTAGCTAACGAAGTAAAAAAAGAAGATTTAAAAGATTTAAAAGATTTAGAAATTTACATTTGAAAAAAAAGAAATAAAAAAGGGGGCCCCTGCAAATTTGCCCCCTTCTTTCGGCTTCCTGCCTCTACGTAATCAGACATCCTGTCAATCACAGTTAAAGTATAACCTGAAATGAAATAAAAATAAAAAAAATCTTTTCTAGGCAATTCTTTCCAAAAAAGGTTGATTTCATTCATAGATTATATTGACAAAATTTTAATACCAACTATTCTAATAACATAGAATAATTTACTAAAAAGTAGTGTCACTATGGGTCCAATACAAAAGCTTTATCATTCACTAAGAAGAATATTTTTTCCTAACCATTATAAAATACAATCTTTTACTTTCTATATTCCTTCCCCTCCAGTGAGAAAGGTTGGCTACAGAGAAAAAGAGTTTGATAAAATATTCTACTCCTTTATTAACCAAGGCTTTCAAATACTAGAGTTTAAAACTCAGGCAAATTCCAACGAGTCTTATTCGGGAATGTGGTTAATTTTTATTGTATGTTCTTTAAATTCAGACACAGCAGAGTTAAACCTCGATGATGAATTAAAATCTCTACTTGAAAACGAAGAAGAAATTGAGGGACTTTATCAAATTAATGATTAAAAACTCTCCCCTCAGGTTAAATCATCTGCCATTACTATTATTACCTCTATTTCTTATGTCGAGTTGTAGTTTTTTCATCAAACTTGATCAATCCGATGAAGTGATAGTTTTTAAAACAGAAAATAGTCAGAAAATTTGTAGAAAAACCGCTCCAATAGTTCTCGCCTCTCAGTCGGGACAGAGCTTAAAGCAATTAAAACAACGTCTTCTTTCTGTATCTGTCGAGAAGTCACTTAAGCCCATTGAGGCTTTTGTGGCCTGGTCACTTTTACAGATTTATATAAGACCCAATAATGTATCTCCAGGCTCGGCAATACAGTTTATGGACACCAGTTCTTCAAATCTTGAATATGTTTCTTATGTTAAGAAAAATTCAAATGATCCCTTTCTCTACTTTAATTCATTAAGAGATATTTTAACTAAATATCAATCTAAGAAATCACTCTCCTACCTCGCTAGAATTGTTGATGAAATTATTCCTTCACAATTTACGATCGACAAAAATCTAGCAACTTTCTTAGCTAAGAATAAAGACTCAATCACAGCAAATAAACGTTCTCATCGTTTTTACTCAAAGGGACAACAAGTTCTAAGGAAGGGAGAAGGTTTAAACACTTTTAAAATCTGGCCACTCATTTCACAATCTCGCTATTTAAAAAATTCAACAAATACACATTTATTTTCTAAACAAATAGGTAATGGAAAGTCTGCACACTGTAATTTTGATATGGGAATTTATAAAAATTCTATTTATTTAATAGATTCAAGATTGGGACTGAATTCACATCCTTTCTCACTAAGTTATAAAGGTCAAACTTTTATGGCCATAAGCTCACAGATTCCTAATTCAAAAGAGTTATATCCAGGAACCTATAGTTTTAAACCAATAGAGCATGGTGGACAAAAAGCCTTCTGTAAAATTAAAACTAAGAATAGTCAGTTAACCCTAATTTCCTCCAAAGGAAGAGATAGTGGTCAACATCTCTTTAACTTAATTGAATACAAAATCTCAAGTGCAGAAAATAGAAATGACTTGATAGAACTTTTAGATTTTCCAAGATATCTTTTCTTACTAAATCCAGAAAGAATGGTTTATGAGTCCAATAGATCTAGTCCTAAACAAATTCAAACTTTTTTAAATACTAGCTTTCCCATCTATCACAAATCTAATCTTGGAAATATTTGGCTACATTACAAGACAACTAGTACTAAGAAGTCAGATCAAGGTCTCATCCTAGATGGTAGACAGGAAAATTCACTTTCATGTTCGAAGTAGAAATTAGAGGTCAGGCCTCAAATTCCACCATTAAAACAATTATAGTCACACAAGCTGATCTAAAAAAGACAATCTTAGAACTTCTGCAAGAACACAAGATTCCCGTAGCAAGTAGTTGTATGGGAGAAGGTATTTGTGAGAAGTGCATCATAAATGACTCAGTGCTAGGGTGCCTAAAATTAGTCTCTGCTATAGAAAGCTGGCAGTCCAAAGTCATTACAATAGCGTATTTATAATTTCTTTTTCCTTGGCAATCAATTTTTGAGTTCTTAGAATATTGCATAAGGACTTATATGAAAACTTGCTCAATTCTAAAGATAGTATTTCTCTTACTCATTTCGCTTAATAGTATGGGCTTAAGTGTAGCAACTTTCAACATTCGTAATTTTGATATGAATAGTCCATATTCAACAGATAAGTCAGCCCTTACAAAAATTTTAAAAGATGTAAATGCTGATATATTTGCTTTTCAAGAAATTGTTGATACTGAGAACTTCAAAATCTTAATGAAGAAAGTTTTTCCTAAGCATAAATTGGTCATTTCAAAATGTGGCGGATTTGCAAAACAAAAACTTGCTCTTCTCTACAATTCGAAGAAGTTTAAATTCTTAAGGGTTATAGAAGATTCTTCTTTTCAGTATTCTGAAGGTTGCCACCGTGGAGTACGACCTTTATTAAAGGTGCAATTAAAAAATATTTCTGATAACAGTACTTTTTGGGCATTACTTGTTCATTTAAAAGCTGGTGGAAGCTCAAGGGATATAGAGTTTAGAAAAAAACAAATCTCTCTCCTCTCAAAATCTATCTCTAGACTACAAAATTACATAATCCTTGGAGATTTCAATACTACTGAAATAGATAATTCAAGAAGTGACTATTTCTTTGATCTTGTAGAGAGATATCATCTCACAGACTCATCAAAGTCGCTAAAATGTACGAATTACTGGTCCGGAGGAATAAGTGATGGCCTTTTCTATCCCGGCCAACTTGATCACGTACTACTTTCAAAAAATTTAAAAAAGAAGTATTCTTCTCATAAGTACTCTGTGTACTCACATTGTAAGATAAACCAATGTAGTATTTCTAACTCACATGATTTGGGCGAAAGCTTTAAAAATGTCAGTGATCACTGCCCAGTAAAACTAGAATTAACAAAAGGATAAAAATTGAAATATCTCTCTTTTGATATCGAGGCCACAGGTCTTGCTGAAAATGACTACCTAATAGAATTTGGAATGGTTCCTTTTTGTTCAGAAACAGGTGAGATCGCTCACCACTTAGAAAAAAATTGGTACGTTAAATGTCCAAGTTTCGAAGAACTTAAACCACGTTTAGATAAATGGGTCATAGATCATAATAAAGAACTCATAGACAAGGCCCACAATGAAGGCGAAGAACTAAATCAATTTAAAATTCTTCTCGAAACTTACTTAAATGACCCAGAAGTGACAGAATACTTTCAAAAAACAGAGAGAAATAAAATTGTTCTCTTCGGAAAATCTTTGAATGCTATTGATCTTCCATTCATGAATAGAGATCTTGGTTGGAACTTCATGCGTGAACATTTCCATCATCAGGTGCTAGACCTCTCAAGTGTTGTCATGAGTATGTGTGACATGAAGCTTCTCCCTGATTCTTGTCAATCAGGTTCAGGCCTCATGAAACATTTTAAAATGGGTGATGTTGCACACACTGCCCTGGCCGATGCAGTTAATACTGCAGACCTATATTTAAAAGTTATGAAAAGCGCGAAAAAATCCTAGCGTTAACTACGAAAAGTTAACGCTTCTTATAACTTACAAAATTCTTAGGATTTAAGGCCTTGGAGTTTCTTCTTACTTCAAAGTGCAAGTGTGGGCCAGTGGATCGACCAGTGGTTCCCACCAGAGCTATCACTTGACCCCGATGAACCTTTTGACCTTTATTGGTGTAGTTCTTCTTGGCATGAGCATAAACGGAGAAAATTCCGTTCTTGTGAGCTATAACAGTTATATTTCCATAGGCTCCCAATTCACGACCAGAATAGACAACAACTCCATCATCGACAGAGACTATATGGGAACCACTTCTGGCCGGAATATCAATTCCGTCATGGTGACGACCCCACCTCTTACCGAAACCAGAACTAATCCTAGAACTCGAAGGGACAGGCCAAATATAGCGTCCTGAGGCCATATACTGGGCCGTACTCGCCGGCATTCTATAGCGGCTGGCTCCCATTATTCCTCGATTCTGAGGAACAAAGAACCAATCTCCGGTTTTAAGACTTTTGCTCTTATTAGCTTCTTTTAAAGACCACTCTTCAACTCTAAATTCCTTGGCCAGCCTCTTGTAGGTATCGCCTTTTCTTATCTGAACATACTGTCCACTCCCAACATGGGAACAAGAAAGCGCAAGAAGGCTGATCGCCAAAATTATGACAATAGCTCTCAATTAATTCTCCTAAAAAGTGGCGTACTTTCAAGTAGTTAGGCCATCACCCCTAAAAACTCATTCCACTTTTTAGACTCATCGGCAGTTTTTTCCAGTAAATTGAGGGCCGAGACGGAAATTTTTTCCGCATCTACGACTGAACAGTCTGAACCTGGTTGTTCATTGTGCCCTTCATACTTACCACCTATCCAGTAATACTCACGACTTCTAAAATCAGACCTTTTTTCAATACTTTCAGAATATTTTCGAAAACCAAGGTTAGTAACCTCTACTCCCTTAATTTCATTTTCTAAAACATCTGGCACATTTACATTTAAAAGAGTCATTGGAGTAATATGTTTATGAACATCAGCTAGAACTAGCTTTTTTATGAACTTAGCGGCCGTATAAAAGTACTCATCCTTAGGCTTATGATTAGACATGAAGTCCATAGCAGAACTAACTGCAATACTAGGAACACCGTGAAAAGTAGCCTCTCTAGCAGCTGCAACAGTTCCTGAATAATAGATATCCTGACCTAAATTTGCACCTCTGTTAATACCAGAGACAAAGAGATCAATTTTAGTATCCTTTAAAATACTTCCAATTCCCATTAGAGCGCAATCAGCAGGATAGCCACTACATCCGTAAACTTTATCTTTAATTTCTACTAATCTTAAAGGATGATCTAGAGTTAAAGTGTGACCCGTAGTAGAGCGTTCTTCTAAAGGAGCTACCATGACAACATTGGCCACTTCACTTAAAACTTCGAATAAAATATTTATACCTGGTGCGTAAACACCGTCATCATTACTTATTAAGATATTTAAAGGCATGCGATCTCCTGTTAATTTGGGAGAACTATTGCCAATTTGATTCGATTTGTAAAGAAACTATAGGTTTAGGGCCTTTAGATGTGAGACATGTTGCTGAACTTTGGTGAGATCAACATTTCTATAGCAGACTTCAACTTTATTATTTATAGGTATAGAAATTAATGAGAAATCAAAATATTCTACAATTGAACTAAAGAGATTACTGTCCCAATCCATACGCAGAACTAACTCACATTTATTAATTTCCATTACATTAAAAAATTGAGCATGAAAATTATTAGTAAAGTTGTGTAATGTATTATTCTCAAAGGACTTTAGAAGCTCACTAAAAGGGATAATCATTCCTTTTAGATATTTAGATTTAGCAATGAGGTTCGCATTTTTTGATTGAGAGTTGTAGTGCCAATAGAAAGGAGACTTAAATTTTTCGTAGTATTCAACAGATTGGTCATCAGAAAACTCAAGTAACACTTTATCTCTTGAGCGACTAATCAATAAATCCGTTAGTATTTTTTCCACTACAAAATCAGCTTCATTTTCAAAATGTAGATAGAGTCGATCTTCAGTAGAAATATTTTCAACAAGCTCCATAAAGGTATGCTGCTGAAGAAAATTAAAACTTCTAGGTCTAAAATCAAACGAGAGATCTTTTAAATTAAGATCCTGTAAGCGTTGCAATGTTCTATTGTCGTAGATTCCTTCTACGCGAAATCGTCCTTCCATTACTTATTATTATACTAAAGATTGCTTAAAAAATAGCTCAGGGCAAGAAGTTCCAATCGACTCTGGATGAAATTGGTAAGTAGTTAAAAACTTTGAAAAGCTGGCCAAAATCTCTCCAGACTCTCCCATAATTTCCATATCAAACAAATTCTGATTACCTACACCAAATACACCCCAAGAGTTATAAAGCTGAACTTCAAAAGTTTTATTCTCTAACTCACTCAACAATATATGATGAGTTGCAAACTTAATCTCTACCGTCTGTCCATGAATCGGATTCATGAGTTTTCTAATATCACGATTTAAAACTTGGTGAATCAATTGATGTCCCAAACATATGCCGAGAAGTTTAAACTCTTTATTTTGTGAATAGTTAATGAGTTCGCTTACATGATCTAGAAAGGACAGGTAATCATCGACGTGCCCAGGACCTGGACCTAGCACAACTAGTTTATAAGAGTTTAAATTTATTGATGAGAATTTTTGAAAATGAATAACATCAACTTCTAACTGAAGTTCAGTGAGTTCACTAAGAATATTAAATGTGAAGCTATCATCAAAATCAACTATTAACGCCTTCACAATTCTTACTCCGCTCCGGAAAAAGAATGAAACTTATCATCACTAAAGTTTATATAGAAGTTAAATGAAATAGAATTATCGATTTCAGTTTTTTCATATTTAACATCAGTTTTCCAGCAATTATTAATTGGAGAATATATCAACTGGTAAATACTCTTTGTTATATCATCTTTTTCGAAATCATAATTATAGGTGAGCTTACCAGAATATTGATCATTAAATTTTAAAGTCGTTGTAAAGTCAACGTTCTTATTAATCGGAGTCGCAAAAGAATCGTAGTAAAAATTAAGGCCGTAAGTTATTCGTTCGAGATCCTGACTTACATTAAACTTCAAGATATGTTCGTTGTTCTTATGATAGAAGTATTCAGATAAAGAAAATGAGAGTGTGTTTAATGAAAATCCAGTTCCTAAATACAGTCTCGTAAGACCATCAACAAAAGAATCAGAGTTTGCATTAAAGTCATACCCTTGTGAGATGTTAAAATAAGCAACACGAGAGTACTCAAAGTTATCCCTAAGATATTTACCATCAGTAAAAACATTGAACTTATTTGCAGTCTTTTTAATGAGAGAATTATTCCATTGAAATTCAACTGTATTTGAAATTGGTAATGTTGTACGAGAAGAACTATGTGAGAGCTCAAACTCTTTTTCTCTTATGGCATCATTTGAATCGAATTGACCATTTTCATCTGAAATTTGAGATAAGAATTTTTGACTTCCTTTAGATTTCTGATCAGAAAGATAATAGTGTTTTAACTTATAAATTTGAGAATGTTTATAGCTATTTCTTCTGATCTTATATTGATCTTCCGTAAAACTATCCGAAATGATAGGCACTGTACCAACAAATCCCTTAAAGGAAATATCAGATTCTTTAGTTTCTACATCTAGGTTTTGAGACTTTTCTAAATTGATTTTATCAAGAGGAATACTTTCATCATAAGCTAAACCGAAAATCTTTGAAACTTCGAAAGAGATTTCATTTTCGTAAACAAACCCATTCTTAGTAAAACGATCCTCAGTCAATTCTTTAGAGAACCAATACTCTTGTCTATCCATAACGACAGAGGACTTTAAATTGACTGGCCCTAAATAACCTAGGTCCCATAAGAGTTTTGGCTTCAAATTAATTCTTCTCGCATTTCTTATAAAATTACCTTCTTCAACATGATTTTGCTTAAAAATAGCAGCATCTGAGTTCCAGATAAAACTCAAACTCTTAAATCCAAAGCTTTGCCCCTGTGCGAGATAAAAAGGAACAGAGTTAATGGTTAATTTTGGCAAAGTTTGAACATAGGAATGATCAAAACCTTTAGCATTTGCAAAGACTAAGTTTCTTTTGAATTCAGCTTCTACACTTATATCAAAGAGCTGAGTATACATATTTACAAAAGTTTCGATCCCTGCATCAGATGTTCTAATTCTATCATCGTAATAAGAACTAAAATCTCTTACGCCATCTAAGTCAGAGAGGCCTGTAAAGAAAGTATGGTGATTAAACCTATTATTATAAAAGGCATGATGTTCATAATCACCTGCGAAACGAAGCTTCTGTCTACCACTCAACTCTTCATCTGCTTTTTCAGGTAACCAAATTCGATCATTGACCGCGAGAGAATTCATTTCCATCCACATTTGATCTCTAAAAACATGACGGAACTGTAGTTCTCCTCCGACACCTCTGCTTCCCTTTACAGTAGGGGTGAATGTTAAATCATTATTATCGGAGATCGCCCAAAAGTACGGCAGACCAAAATGAACACCTTCTTTAGAATCGATATTAATTTTAGGAAAGAGCACTCCACTGGTTCTATCTTTCTTTATCGGTAGAACAATATAGGGAACGTACATGACAACAACACCGTTAACTTTAATATAGGCGTGTTTAATTTTAATATATTCATTTCGAGTGATGTGAACACTCTTACCCAGAATACTCCAAGACTCAGGACAATCTCTACAAGTTGTATACTCAGCATCCTCACCAATGAAAACATTTTCTGAGACCTTAGCCAGATATTTACCAACAACAACATAGCCCGAAGTGATGATTCTACCGTTATAAATTCCAAGATAAGAGGTATTAAAGTTATATTCCATCTTAGACCCAAAAACAGTCATATCGGAACTAATATATCTGACATTGCCAAGAACTTCGGCCTTTCCTGTTTTAAAAGAAATAGAGGCCTTCTCTCCATAGATAGAGTTATTCTCATGGTTAATGATGACATTACCCACAGCTTCAAATTCATTGTCTTTAGATTTACGGTAGGCCTTATCAGATAAGATTTGGACCTTATTTCCAAAAGAGAAATTCAGTCTTTCCTCTTCACCAAAAGAGCTAAAGTTCCATGCTATTAAAGCGATGAATAAGATATTTTTGAACTTCACCAATGAAGTAGTAGGATCCAGTGACAATCCATTGTCCTCGTTCTTTATTTATTATAGTCAAAAAAAGCTTCTGCCAATCTTTAGTGACTGTATGTCTCTCACTCACACAAAATGAGTCAACAGGCATGGCCTTAGTATGTTCAAACTCTGTGACATAAATTGACTTCCAAGGACTAGGTTCTGTTTCTAAAATCGAAAGGCCAAACTCAACATCTTCACTAGGTCTTTTTGAAAAAGCACAAATGAGACCTTCGTATTTTGAATTTAGATTTTGACTTAGGAAATATTCCCTAGTTTTTCTTAAACCATCAATATTATGTGCACCTATAAAGATAAACTTAATCTCTCCAATTGTCACTTCTTCTTGTCGACCCTTTGTCACACTGCATTCAAAACGGGATATCATATCCCCTATTAAGTTTCGATCAACCTTAAGTCCCATGAGTTTAAAATAGGCAAAAGTAGCGAGAGTCTGGTTTCTCACACTAAAGTCATCTTCAGAATTAAGAAATGAATTTTCAAAGAGGTCTACAAAGTCTGTCTTTTGATTCTTTAATTCAATATATTGTGCACTTCGTAGCTCTAAACTTTCTAAAGCTGATACATGAAAGGCATGAGTACGCGTGACTCCAAGTTTTTCTTTTAAAATACCTTTCAGCTCACTACCAAGGTACTCTTCATGGTCTTTAGATATAGAAGTTAAAAGTGTCAAATCAGCGTCTAACATATTAACAGAGTCTAATCTGCCTCCAAGGCCCACTTCCAAAATGATATAATCTAATTCAATTGAGTCACAAATCTTACAAAAACAGAAAAATAGAAATTCGTAGTAACTGAAACTTAGATCCTCTTTAAAGACTTCATTAAAAGTATCAAGTAAGACATCATGACTTATATACTGCCCCAGAAACTTAAAACGCTCCGTAACACTTAATACATGTGGAGAAGTCCAAAGGGCGCATTTAAAACCTTTCTTAGTCAGTAGGTCGTTTAGATAATGTGAGGTTTGCCCCTTACCGTTAGTTCCAGCAATGGTTACTATTTGAATTTTCTTTGATTGAAAAATTTGATTAAAGACCTTGAAGCTATCTTCAAGGCCATTGATTCCTGGCCTAAAAAACTCAGCACCAAAATAATCCCTAAGTATTTTATCTAGGTTATTATCTTTGTCTAAGTCGTAGGCCATAAACTTACTGTATTTTGAACATGTTGATAAAGAAGCTAAGTTCATCCTTTAACTGATGTCTATGAACAATTCTATCTATAAAACCGTGCTCTAAGAGAAACTCGGAACGTTGGAATCCATCAGGAAGTGTTTGTCTAATTGATTGCTCAATAACTCTTGGACCAGCGAAACCGATTAAGGCCTTAGGTTCAGCAATATTCACATCCCCAAGCATTGCATAACTAGCGGCAACACCACCTGTTGTTGGGTCTGTTAAAATTGATATAAAAGGAATTCCTGCATTCTTTAATTTCTGTCTAGCGGCTGAAGTTTTCGCCATTTGCATAAGAGATAAAATCCCCTCTTGCATACGAGCTCCACCAGAAGCACAAAGAACAATGGCCGGAATCTTTTTCTCAAGAGCAATGTCCATCACGTGAGCAATTTTCTCTCCCGTAACAACTCCCATAGATCCACCCATAAATTGAAAGTTCATTACACAAAGTGCAACTTCTTTCTTATGGATTTTTCCTGTACCACAAAGTGTTCCATCAAGAAGACCTGTTTTCGCATGCGCTTCTTTAAGCCTTTGCTTATAAGGTTTCTTATCACTGAACTCAAGAGGATCAGATGAAGTTAAATCTTGTAGATGGTACTCAAAAGTATCCTCATCGATTATAAGATTTATTCTATCTTCAGCTCCTAATCTAAAGTGTTGATCACAATAAGGACACACTTGAAAAAGCTCAACTAATTTATCATTTTGAATAATTTCTGCACAATTTGTACATTTCTTCCAAAGACCAGAAGGAGTGCTCGTAGAAACTTTCTTCGCACTCTTTAACTTCGGGTTTTGAACCGTATTAAACCAACCCATAGGAATCTCCGTATCTGAACCTCTAATTGATAGATCATGATGATATTTACGAGACCTAAAGACAAGCCTTTTTTTAGACAAACAGAGTCATAGCCACATATTTTTGGCTACTTACATATACAACTATATCTATACACTATTACTAACTCACTGGAATAACATAAGGGGATACTTAAGTTTTTTACTAAACTATTTTCTAATAATGCCGAAGAGTACAACAAGGTAAAATAATAAATGATGAGAAGTTTTAAATCTATATTACTAATACTTATGTTTCTAAGCTCATTGCTAGTGAGTGCAGCAGATATGTGTTCTCAAGTAGAATTAGAACAAATGAATAAAGTGGCCAGTAATGAAGATTTGGCAAAGGAAGTAGCTCAACAAGTTCTAAACTTATCTTTCCAAAAATTAGCCTACGCTCACCACGAGTACAATAAAATTAAAGCCAATCCTAAAGCTTTAAAAGCAGCTGTTCAAGAAGCTATAAAAAATGACAAGAGAAAAGGAATTTCTTCCGAAGCAATTATGGAAGATTTAGATGAATACAGTAATAGAGTTCTCTCTAATGATACTTTTAAGCTTAAAAAGAACGATCAAAAATATTTAAAGGCCCTCACAGTATTCTCTAAAAAATTTAAAGAGAGTAAATATCATATTGAAAACTATGAAGAAGAAGCACTAAGAAATTTTGGACACCTCCAAGCTGGAGGAAAAAAGCAAAAACAATCATGGAAAACAGCAATACAAAATATCGCAGATAATTTTCGCCATCGACAATTTAAAAATGAAGATGGATCTAGAGCTCGTCCAGATATGAAAATTTCAGAAAAGAAAATATCAGATCCTGAAAAAATTAAACAAGCAATAAAAGCCTATAAGAACTACATCCTAGAAAATTCTGGAGAAGTCACACAAAAATGTAGGGATGCTATTCTTAATAGTAATAATGTCATCTGTAAGAAGGAAAATAAACCTTTACTAGGAATCAATCGAGATACAATTGATTTTTGCTTACACAATATTTTGAAAGCTTTAGAAGATAAAACTGTCAGTACTCGTCCAGAAGTTGGTTATATAGGAGCAAAGGCAAGTGTCCAAACTTGTGAAGTAACCCGTAATAAGGAAGATAATACATATAATATTTCCTTAGGGCTTAACTTAGAAAATCTCCCCTCACATAATGAAGAATGGAGCCTATCAGTAAATGGCTCAAACCCTCAATCAATATCAAATATTAAAGATGATAGTGGTTTAACAACTCAAAAAATATCAAGTGACCTTAATTTTAATGGATTAACAATATCAGAAGAAGATTTAATTAAACCTCTAAGTTTTAAATTCTTAAGTAAGAACAATAATACTATGTATAAATTAATAGATAATAAATCTAACTCCCCTGGAGTTTTCCTCTATGACTGTGAACTTCCAAAGAAGATAGAAGCACTAACAGTAAAACCTGTTACTCCCCCAACTTACAAGATAGATCTCGCAGTAAAACAAGGCAGCGCATACAATATATTCATACTCACTGCAGGCGATGTAACTAAAACGGCAACAAATGCGCAGGAAGAAGTAATAGATAGTATAGTCACAATTCCTAAAGATACGAAGTACAACTGGGTTCCAATATCTCCTCTAATTTGTAACTTCGCTGAAACTGATACACAACAAAAGACATGTACAATTGAAGCTGTAGAGGCCCCAACTTCTGCAACACTCAAAGTGACCCTTCCAGATGAAGGCTCAGTTGAAGTCGTTGCTCAAAAAACTTTTGGCTCTACTTCGCAATTAAAACTTACTCTAGAGAAAAAAGAAAATACTGATAAACCATTCATTGTTGATCTCGTGGCGAATGTTTCTAGGGAAGTCGATGGCAAAACTGAGGCATTAACTAAAGAAGCAATTGTTTGGAAATGTGAACCAGATTGTGAGCCCGCAGGAGCATCGGGAACTACCTTTAACATTAATGACACGTTCAAATATCATCAGAAAAAGATTACTGCTTGCTTAGAAAGTAATCCAAAAATATGTAGTGAACAAAGTATCGAAGTTAAGCTTCCAAATTTAATTGCCATCACCTCTAATGGTGATAATAAAAGTTCAGAAGAAGCTGTTAACTTAAAATTAAAAGATATTCCAGAGAAATATAAGGCCATCATGGCGGATGCAACTTTTAAGTGGAGCTGTGATCTATCAAAGTGTGACAGTGATGGTAAGTCGGTTAATTTAAAAAGAAATGATAAAAAACCTACCAAAGTTAATCTTACCGCAACTATTAAAGGGATCACTTTCTCCGCTTCAGAATACACGGTAGATCGTCTTAAGAAAGAGAGCAAAGATAAGGATAAAGACAAAGAAGAAAAAGAAGAGGAAGAAGAAGAAAGCGACGAAGAATGTACTCAGGCCGATGCCTTTAGTGTAAAAGTTTGTGTTAAAAAAGGTGATAAAGCGTCACAACTACCAACTAAGTACATGCCACCAATGCAGCAGCCATTAGTACTGCCACCTAGTAGGCCTTATATTACGCCAGGCTTTAATTAGAAAACGTAACTAGTGTCATCAGATCCTAGGACCGATACCCTATCACTTCCAATTTGATCAATTTCTTTAAAGAGCTGATCTTGAAAGTTCGGCTTTAAATGTCCAAGAAAAATGGGAACATCTGCAGGCATTTTCTTAATCTCTTCTTCCATAGTACTTGGAGTATGATGTTGAGAATCGATAGCAATTTGCATGAGACTATTTGGAAAGCTCACTTCTGTAAAAATGGCCTTTAGGTTTTTCTTTGTCTTAGCTATTTCCCAAATTTTTTCAGTGGGACCGGTATCTTGCGTAAAAACAATACATGAGTTCTTTTTTTCAATAATAAATCCGTGCCCTGGGCCTGGATGATTCACGCGAATGGTAGTTACCGTATAGTCTCCAATTTGCACTGGGACTTCTGGAGGCAATTCATTAAACCTTAAAGTTGGATTGGACTCGTTTGGAAGTTTTGTAAAATCTGGCCAAATAGTATCATTCAATAAATGAGTCATAATATTCTTTTTTATATTAGGACTTGTATAGATCTCAAAAGGTCTCCCCTTTAGTCCAAAACAATTATCGGCCAGAAAAGCCAAGTCAGAAATATGATCTAAATGAGAGTGTGAAATGAGAATATTATCAATGAGAACTTGTTCAGCAATTTGAACTCCACTAGCAACAGATCCAGCATCAATGAGTAGTTTTCCATCGATAAGGTAACTCGTCGCTCTAAAACCTGGAGAAACACCTCCATGGCCACCAATAATTCTTACTAACATTCTCTATCCTTAAAAATATTATATATCTTATTTTAACTTGCTTTCTTTTTAGAATCCAGTTTATTCGGTGCATACATTTTTGTTTTTTCAAACCATTTAGTAAAACCAGCAACAACAACTTCACTGAATTGGGTGCCACTCTTATCAATATTTTCTTGATATGCCACCATTGGAGGGAGTCCCTTACGATAAGGGCAAGTGCTGATCATGGCATCAAAGGTATCGGCCACGGAAATAATCATAGAGATAAATGGAATTTCATCGCCTTTAACGAAAACTAAACCATCTGGTTTTTCATGGTGAAGCCTCATTCCATCAACGACTTTACTTAAAGATTCTACATATTTTAATTTCTCGTAACCTAATCTTGGATGATCTCGCGCGAATGCAAGTTCCTCATTAGTTAAAGCTGCCCTTTACTTAAGAATGGCATCTTTAATTCCTATTTTACTAATATCATGTAAGACAACTGAAAGTTTTTAATCATTCATCTCTTTCCAAGAAAGCCCTAGTTCTATATCAATTTTTTCAGAAAAGCGGGCTAGTCTCTATTGATTATCTGATAGATCTCCTTCGAGCCTATTCCGAGTATTTCGCTCAGAAGTTTCGAAAGGTTTTTTGGACTTTGTTTCTTATGTAGGTAATCTGACGCCAAAGAGATAATTTTCTTATTAGACAGGACTTTTTCACTAGATTGATTGTGTATGAGCAGAACGATCTCACCTACACTCTTGATCTCGACTTCTTCCCATTCCGACGCCTTAAAGCGGTAAACAGTTTCAAACTTCTTCGTAAGCTCTCTACAAATAGCAATTTGCGCCTCTGGCAAAGCTTCTCCTAAGACTTTTAAAGTCTTAGTTAAACGATGTGGACTTTCAAAATAAATAAAAGTTCCATTATTTGTAGATAAAGAACTAAAAGTCTCTCTCTTCTTGCTGTCATCTCTTGGTAAAAAACCATAGAAAGTGAAAGGTTGAGGAGGAAGTCCACTCAACTCAAGGGCCAAGAGAACTGAACTCACTCCAGGAAAAGATTCAATCTCTATGTCCGCATCAATACAAGCCCTCACAAGTGGAAAAGCCGGATCTGATATTATGGGACTGCCTGCATCAGATACTAGAACATAAGATTCACCAGACTTAATTTTAGCCACAAGATGTTCTATTTTGGACTTAGAATGGTCATGAAAAGAGTCAATATGTTTATTTGAACTATCAATATCAAAAAGATCCAAAAGTTTTCGTAAATTTCTAGTATCTTCGGCCAAAAATTTTCTTTCATTAGTAAGAACATCCATTGCTCTCTTAGTTATATCTGACAAATTCCCTATAGGTAGAGTTACGAGTTTTAAAGTTGACAAAAAAAGTCTCCAAAGAGTGTTAAATGACGCAGCGAAATAAATACCGCCTTAAATCAAATTTTAAGAACTGTTAGAATAGATTAGAAGTAACGAAGATTCAACGAGGAGTCTCTTTAATGAGTTTAAAAGCACAAATACGTACCGATTCTATGGGAAATATCACTGTTCACATGGAAGGTGGACTTGATTTTGAAAACAGCATGCCTTTCAGAAGGGAACTTCAAGGACTAATCCAGGAAAACCCTTTATCGACAATAACCCTTGATATGAATGCCCTAGACTTTGTAGGTTCTTCTGGCATTGGTGTATTTGTTGAAACAATTAAAGTCTTAAATGATAAGAAAAAACAAATTAAAATCTCTAATGTAAAAACTGAGTTTCTGAAAGTTTTTAAACTTTTTGAATTCGATGCTATGGAAGCAATGATTATGGACTTTGAAAACGACGACACCGAAGATCTAAATATCAGATACGGAAATCGTCGAAAAACATTTCAGAACTGAAAATTTAAAAGATTCATGTAAAAAGCGGGTCTATCGGGCCCGTTTCTTTTTCTTAACCTATCAACTGATTTCATATCAAGACCAAAATCTAAACTATATTCTTTCATTGATTCCATTCTATTGTAGAAACTCCAACTATCAGAGCTAGATCCTGCACCATTATTGGCATCCTGATAAGGAGAAGCACCATCATCTGGATAGTAATTTTCAGCTGGAGGGGCAGGTTCAGGACTACGGTATCGACGTTGTTTCAAACTATGGGAAACGACCACATAAGTTCCAAAAACAATTCCAGCATAGAGACCAAGAGAAGCTCCCTGAGCAACTGCTCTACCACTAGTTCCAAAGGCCAGTGATGCAGCCCCAAGTAAAGCTCCACCGGCCGTACCGTAAAGGGCCATTGTCCCAAGCGCCTTAACACGTCCATCAGTAGCACTGGCATCAGGAGACTGGAAAAAGAGAACAGTGATAGTTATTAATAGAATAGCAAAAGATTTTAGTTTAAGTAATTTCATGTATATAGGATAACGGTGCACTAGAACTCTTGTCAATTCTACTTCGCCTTATGGATGAAAATAAATTTACAACAACAATTAAGTACACTTGATAAGTAATCAGCTGACGCACGAAGTCGTCTCAATTGAGATCTTGTAATACGGGAACTACACTTAACTTCGGCCATGGTAATACTTCTATGCGCCCATTTCGCCATATCTATTTGACCAAGAGACCTCTTCCTTAAAAGTTTCTGTGAAACTAAAATGGGAATACTACCACTATGAAAAGTAAGGCTTACTTCTTTTTCAAAAAGATCTCCCTTAGTTAAATTGACAATACTCTTTGACTCCTTTGAAACTCTTTCTATGAATTGGAGTGATACCTAGTTCTTTTATGGCCTCTTTATGTGCCTTTGTCGGATAACCTGCGTGACCTTCTAGTCCGTAGCCGGGGTACTTTTCGCCTAGGTCCTTCATTAACTGGTCACGATATTCTTTAGCGATTACCGAAGCGAGACCAATAATGACAGACTTTGAATCGCCCTTTATTACAAACTCTTCAGTAACACTGTCATCTTCTAGTTCAAGAAGTTTATTACCATCAATAAGTATTCGCCCAGTATCAGTTTTCTTTTTACAATCTTTGAAACTTAAAGACATCGCTAGGAGTGATGCACGAAGAATATTTATCTCATCAATCAACTCATTTGAAACTTCTCGAATACTAAAGTGAATAATAAATTTTTTGCTAATTTCCAATGTCACTTTCTGATTAGTTTTCGATAAATTTATTTTTAAGTCATCAATGATCTTTGCCCTTTTCTTAGCTGAGATTTTTTTAGAATCAGTAACTCCAAGCTCAAGTAAGAAATTTAAATTTTCCTTTGATACATATTTAGACTCAATATAAACACTGGCCGCAACAACCGGTCCCGCTAAAGGTCCTCTACCAACCTCATCACAGCCCGCCAAAAAGTCTTCTTTTGCATTAAATTTATCAATATCAAACACAGTCAACCCTCAAAAAAAAAGCCCTCAAAAGAGGGCCTTGGTATTTTTAATTTAAAAAAATAATTACTTTCTATCGTAATCAATGGCAATTCTTGCAGACTTACCAGATCTATCTCTTAGATAGTAAAGTTTACTTCTTCTAGATTTACCACGTTGAATAATTTCAATTTTTTCAACATTTGGTGAGTGAAAAGGAAAAACTCTCTCAACGCCCATTCCTGAAGAAATTTTTCTTACTCTGAAATGTCCGTTAATAGTATTTTTGCTTTTCATTGCAATACAAACACCTTGGAAAATCTGAACACGAGATTTATCACCTTCTTTAATTCTGGCGTAAACAGCAAGTGTGTCTCCAGTTCTAAATTCTGGAAAATTCTCTACATTTTTTGAAAGGTGATCTTTTTCTACGATATCGACCAAGTTCATGGGTCAACTCCCTAATTATTTTGAGGATTCTAGAGGACCAACGATGTTGTTGTTCTTAGACAAACTCAAGTTATATGAACTCATAGGCTTGCGATTTATAGAACTCAGTCCATAAATTTTGAATAAGCATGCAGCTCGAAGCTGACAATTTACCCGCTTTAAGGCCATGAGTCAACGACTATTTATTATATAAAATCAATCAGTTACAGGTTCAATCTATCTAAATATATGGCCACAGCACTTCTAACAGAAAGGTGGTTATACCCTTCTGCATCAGCTCCTAGAATGGGATCTAACATGAAATCACTCTTCTCTAAGACCGAATCATGCAATCCCCAACCTGTCCCAAATAATAGCAAACATGGACGCTTAGATTCATTCCCTAACTTTACTAAGTCTTTTGCCTCACCACTAAATTTCTCAAAATTGGCTCCAGTAACTGCCAAGAGAGGTTCAACCCCTTCTATTTCTTTTATTTGAGAAAGAGCATCTTCAACAGAATCAACCAGAGTCGCAATTGACAGAGCATTTTGTCTGTCAGGATTGTAACTTCCATTCTTATCATTTTCCCAATGGCCTAGAATACGATTTACTAATTGGTGCTGGGCCTTTAGTGGAGTCACTATAAAGTATTTCTTCACACCAAAAGTCTTACAACTTCTAGCGATGTCATGAATATCGAGATTGGTAACAGAAGTTGTTACGGTATCTCCTTTCTTATTATTGATTGGATAATGTACTAAACCTAAATATAAATTTTTCACTTTTATTTTTCCTTATCAAGTAAATCTGCACGCCACTTCGTTGTCATTTCGACCTGCATTTCTTCTTTCCAGATTTCTATTTTCTTATGGTTACCACTTATTAAAACTGGAGGTACTTTCATTCCCTCAAATTCACTTGGTCTTGTGTACTGAGGATGCTCTAAGAGATTATATTCAAAACTGTCGCAAAGAGCACTTTGATCATTACCGAGCACGCCTTCGCTGAAGCGAAAAGAAGAATCTATAATCGCCATAACAGCAATTTCTCCACCAGAGAGAACAAAGTCTCCTATGCAGTAGACCTCATCTACATAACGAGAAAGAAATCTCTCGTCTACCCCTTCATACCTTCCGCAAATAAATACTAAATCTTTTTTCGAATCTTTCTGCAAATATGTATTTGCAAATTTCTTACAAGAGCTACTATTCCAAACTACTCCCCTAGGTGCAGTAAATATAACAGAGAATTCTTCCTTAAAATTATCTTCATCATAGTTTCCAGGCTTAATGACCCCTTCAACTAAAGCATTCTTTAAAACGTCTGCACGCATAACCATGCCAGGACCTCCACCATAGGGAGATTCATCAACACCTTTAAAGCCTTTCTTTGAATAATCAGAAAGAAACACTGTGTTTAATTCAAACTTCTCACCACGCATGCCTTGAAAGACTTGCCCCACTACTCCAACCTCTTTTAGAGGTTTAAAGAAATCAGGAAACATAGTGATGACCCAAATTCTTCTAGTCATCAGTTTTCTTTCCTTCAACATATTCAGGACGAATAAAAGTCATAAAACCATTTTCAATATCAACTTCTGGAAAAAAGTTTTCAACAAATGGCAGTTCAAGAACTTCTTTACCTGGAGACTTTATGACAAGAACAACTTGAGCTGTATTGTCATAGAAGTCCGAAACCTTTCCAACAACTTCAGAAGTCGTAACATCCCTTACTTCCAATCCAATGAGATCTGAATAATAAAATTCACCCTCTTCGGCCTCAGGAAAATTCTCTCGACTCATTTTAATTGTAAAAGGAATCATGCTCTCTACAAGGTTTCTATCACTCACCTCTTTAAGGTAAACAATCACCTTATTGCCAAAAGCAATGGACTTGATATGAAAATCTTCTCCACCTTCTTCAATTGAGCTGGCCTTACTACTTGGGAATAATGTTATTTCAGAGCCATTAGCGAGAACACTATCTTCTGCGTTATTTAATACAAATGTGAATCCACCCTTTATTCCATGAGGCTTACCACACACACCTAATTCAATTAATTCATTTTTTTTCATAGGAATCCTTTTAGAATAGATTCATTAACTGGTCAATAACTCATAGGTAATAAATTTTCTCTATTAACATATAAACATAATCGATTTTACCTATTTAACAAAAAGAGCGATAACTAAGACATCAAATAAACAAGGAGAAATAAATGTTTAAAATAAAAGGTATAGACCACTTAAATATGAATATTAGAAATTACGAAGAAACAAAGAAGTTTTACTCTAAGTACTTCGGATTCAAAGTCCTAGAAGAGGATATTTCAAAAATGTCAGGAAACACATTCAT
The DNA here is from genome assembly GCA_002163155.1 of Halobacteriovorax marinus. Taxonomy (GTDB): domain Bacteria; phylum Bdellovibrionota; class Bacteriovoracia; order Bacteriovoracales; family Bacteriovoracaceae; genus Halobacteriovorax; species Halobacteriovorax marinus_A. Next base: position 92,618 of record MAAO01000010.1, read on the forward strand.
GGTCATTGGAATACCGGGAATCATTTCACTTTGTATGTATGAAAGTGAAGAGTTTAATTTCGAAAATCAGGCAATCTCTCACTTTGGACTCAACGTAGAAAATTTTGAGGAGGCCTTAGATCTTTTAAAGAAAGATAATATCCCTCTACTCTACAACAGTCCTATAAAATGGGAGAGCTCAGAATCAATTTACATCAGTGACCCAAGCGGGCACGAAATAGAATTAACTAAGAATTTTGCAGGAGGGTTTTAATATGTTTGGATTTCTAGGATATCACGTAAGACTTCAATCACCAGTGACAGGGGAAAGCTTAATAAGCTTCCCTTTT
>MAAO01000008.1 GCA_002163155.1 Halobacteriovorax marinus
TGAAGATAACAACTTTTAAAACCCAAGAAAACTTGATGAATACTTTTAGTCTGAACAAGAATTTGTATATAACGCTGATAAATAATGTGAAGTAGATCGGAAATTGTTTAATATTAGTTCTATTTTTGGTTTATTCTATTGCATCCACCAATGTCATCTATGAAAGAACTCTCAAAACTGACTAAAATTCTGTATTAAAGATTAGGCAACCTTCTACAGATATGGAAGCCGTTGTATTATCTAATGGCACTTATTTTACAGAAGCGCTTTTCTATTCTCTGTGAGTTCTTTCATAAAGATTTCTTGAGCAATGGTTTCGTGATGGAAGTCTTTTCGTTGCTTCCATGTCTAAATTAAAAATAGTGTATAATTTTTGTATGTCGAAAAATGAGTTAAAGGTGTTGAGTATTCAAAATACTATTGCAGATTTAGTTCTGATAACCACAACTTATAGATTTAACGAGATTTTTATGAAATTGTTTTTATTATCTTTTACTTTAATTTTTCTGAATAACACAACTATGGGATTTTCTATAGAGCATCCTATGTACCGAAAAGTATCTGGCTTTGGAGAATTGCATATAATTCTCGAGAAACCAGATTCTAAAATTTACTTTTATGATAATGACAAACTTCTTGGTAATCCTCTAGGACATCTTGGATATGCAGAAGTTGTTATTAATAACGAGGTAGTTTGTAAAGGGAGAGCTCTTTACCGTGTTAAGAAACTAAATCGTGCTTATAAAATATATCAAGATTTATTAAAGTTAAAAAAGAATTTTAGTGGTGATCTTAGTCATTTAAAGAAAGAGCTTTTTGATGACAGGCGAATGCATTGTACCGATAGGCTATACGCTAACCCTTTTGATGGAGGGGGGCCACCAACTATATTTTACACCAAGAGAATCAATGAAAATACATTCTTGTCGAATTTTGAGGGTCAGGATTTTTATTTTAAAATTGAAGGTGTAATCTCAAGAGAAATCGAAGGACAGGGCTGGGATTATAATATAGGGAAGCGGGAAGATATGCTTTACACTCATGTTAAACTTCCAAATAAGCAACGGTATAAATACTATGCAGAAAAAAATCCAGAACTTGCAAAATTTGTAGAAGATCTTAAGGTTGCAATTAAGAAAAATGATCTGAAAATTATTGAGAGTATGTTTGGAACATATAGAACATATATTGGGTTTAGAAAGATAATGAAGCCTGAATTTGATAGATTTAAAAAGAGTTTTGTTAAGTATCATGGAAAGGTCCTTCCAGAGCATCGTACCAAATTTAGAGAAGAAAATAGTTATACCTCCTTTTATGACTTCTTCGAAAAAAAGAAAAACGAAGTCTTGGAGCTTCTTGAGTTAGGACCGTTAGTTTATACGAGATATTCTTATACTTCTGGAACAAACCACCTCTCAAGTATCTCCTTTTTCACGCTAAAGGGAGTAAAGGTAAGTATTTTCATTAGAAGGAAAAATGGCAAGAAAATAGTTAAGCTAACTTCATTTGCTCCGTTTGACTATCTAGATAGTGGAGGATAAACCTCTCCACTTCTTGTTAAATATAAGTACTTGATCCTAGAAATCTCTATTAGATAACTCCAAAGCAAAACCAAAACCCCTCTATAAAAGATTGGCCATTCTTTCATAAGACGAAAAAATGTGGGTACTTATCAAATAGGCTGAATATAAGAATTTAAGTAGGGGATTTAAGAGAGTCGAAGCTAATAAGCTTTTAAGTTCTAGATTGCCCAGACTCTTACATCGTAAAAGTCTGGGGATATATTTATTCTGATTCTATTTCTTGCATTCCTTCAATTTCACAAGTTTCTGGATTAACTATTATTGCACTACTAAACCAACCACTATGAATCGATCCTGTTAAAACAAAAATTAATTTGTCTTCAGAGAAAGGTCCAACATCAGCTTGACGACGAATATCATAAATTGATCCGGTCTCTAGGTATGTGGCGTCCTTACTAATTTGTGGCATATAATCAAATCTTGTACCTCTGGCGTTGTCTAGGTACTGGTCTGCTACAGATTGATGACACGAAGAAGCGGAGGCAAATGAAATAGATGAAAGTGTAAGAGCAATTAAAATTAATGACTTTTTCATAGATCCTCCAAGGATGTTTAGTAATTTTCCTGCAAGGTAATCTAATGATTGCTATAAGTCTATCCTTATGTTCAAAAAAGAATTTTCTTATTTTTTCTTGTTTAACCAAAGCGGGGTGGCCCTCTAGTTATCGCTAAATAAGTACTATAGACCAACTCTCCAGAACCAAAAAATGGCCCTTCTCAGGACCCTACTCAATCAGGAAAGAAAAAAACTATTTCTTATGACAAAACACACTGTCTAAGAAAACAACTCTTTGTAATAGGAAATATTCTGAAAATTGGTCCATGTTCACGATGCTAAATTCTTTATTATGATCAAAGGCAACGATTTCAAAATCATCTTCTAATTCATAAGCCTGGTAAGGAATACTTGTTTGATAATGAGAGTACTCTCCAAGATCAGCTGCCTTACAAATTTCAATCGCCATATCCTCTACTGGTTGCCAAGGAGTACTTGAGTAAGGATTCCAAGTTAGACCAAGATTCAACCCTTCTATATTAATATTCGTCACAACTGATCTAGTTGAACAACATGTTTGTCTGGTCTTAATATCAAAATCAAGAACCGCTGATTCTACCTCTCCCAAACCAGTTCCAAGCTCCCTTAAAGGAAATGATGAACTTGAATCTGCAGTTGCTGAATGAGCAATCAAAAGTGTTAATACTATTTTGGTTATTGTCTTAATCATAATTATCTCCAAAATTAATTAGTGTGTAAGTTGAGTAACTGCAACTTAGAAGATATTTGGATTCGCCGCACTTACATGCAGGTACGTTTTTAAATGTGAGAATTAATTACAGGGATTTACTGAACTTGCGTGAGGGGAGAGAGTGAAATCAATAATTGATAAATCTCATCGTAGTTCTTCTCTTTAGTATCACTCATATGCATGAACTTTCGAACCACATCTCTGAGCTCTTCTTTCATTTCATCCATTCTACTAGAATCAATCGAGAGCACCAGACTAGTAGCGAAAGACTTATCTCTAGAAACGTTATAAAGCGCGTCTTTAGCGTTATCAAACGATGTAGAGATATAGTGGAGTTTCATCTCTTCAGTGGCGAGATCACCCACAAAACGCTTCTTAGAGGATTCAAATTGTCCCTCTTCGTTCTTTACTAAGAGACCTAATTCAAAGAGTCTTGCCAAGGCCTCTTCGCAAACTTCCACGTCTCTATTAATCGCCTTGGCGACCCACTCAGGATCATCGCAAAATCCCACAACACTAACGAGATTTAGAATAATACTGTAATGAGGATTATCAATGATCTCTAATTCAACTTCCTCTAAACTTTGAAAGTCAGACTTTCCACCGTTATAAGAAATAAGGTTCTCTCTATAATCTGTGATCTCTTCTTCTGTTAATTTAAACTTGTCACAAATCTCATCGAACTTCTTAAGCCCTAGATTTCGCTTCTTTCTAAGCACTTCAGAAAAACTTCCAGAATTAATATCTAGATATTGGGCGAAGGCGTTCATGGAGTATTTAGCATTACTCTTAAGGCGTTTTTCGAATTCTTGATTTAGATAATCGACAAATTTACTCATAATGAGTATTTATTTAGACTATCTTAGGGATAAGTTCCAGTAATTTGTAGGGATTACACGGCTTAGCGAGTTCGCTACACAGTAAATACTACACAAATATTGAACATTTGGACGCTTTGCGTTATTGTGCCTTAAATTTGGAGTCACTATGAAAATCAAAACTATCGCCTTAGGGCTACTACTCGCTAGTACTACGCTTACCCAAGCGGCTACGGCCAATATCTGGGCAACAATTCCCTTCATTAGAGGAGCGGATCTGTGCGCGTACAAACAGGCCTATTCTCAAACCAGAATGGAATACATGAGAGAGATGACCTATATGGCATCTGACTTAATGGAAAGTGGCGCCAAGGGAAGTGAAGCTCTCCAGATGCTTAAAACTTTTGATGCTCTCTACGACAAGAACATACGTCTTGCCACCCAAAATAAGTACTTAGATGTCACACTTGAAAATACTCTAAAGGGTTACCTCTCACAGTATTACTCGCAGTATCCAGTAACAGAAAAGAAGATTAACTTTCGTCATATAAATAATATTAGAAGCGTCATAAACGCTATCTCCAATGGGCAGAGAATCGGAAATCTTGAGGCCGATGCCTATGAACTGCTAGATTATGTAGCTTATGGCTCATATAGTTTAGCGCCAAACTGTCGTGGAAATATTCAAGTGACTCTGACTCTTGTGGGGCCCGATGGATTTACCCAAACTTTTGAAGGGACGGGAAAACCAAATGTAGTTATGTCGCAAATAGCTAGTCGCTTATTTGAAGTCTTCCAAAGAACACAATTTCCTTCAACACTTGATCTTGGAAATTACAGTATAAGACTTGTGGGTGCGCCCAATGGAAATGTGGGAACTACTCACAACCCAAGCCTTGCTGCGAGAACATGTGCGCGCCGTGGAGCCAGACTTCCAAGTGAAGAAGAACTTGAAGTCATTTCTGAATATGGTGATTGGAATGGTGGCGTCTCAATAGGGCGTTCAGTATGGGCAGTTAGATCTGGAAGTAGTGCTATGGTCTATCATCCAGGACTTAGAAACCCGTCTCCTGTCAGGCATATGAGTGCAGTAAATACGCGAAAATTCAGATATTACTGCGTGCAATAAGTATAAGAAATGTAAAAGAATTGAATTTCGGGCACTTAACTCAGTAGGTGCCCCTCCAATACTTTCATCTAAACGAAATTCAGTGCATAATTATTTATAGAAGGTCTATCTTCAATGAGGAAGAGGCCCTAGGGATAAGTATGAAGATTCCAGACCTGTACAATGATCTTGAATTAAAGCGCTATTTAGATGTGCAACAGAAATTCGCCTGGGACCTGGAAGCTGATTTTAATTGGGCAGGAGGAGTGGATCTCTCCAAACCTCTGGTTCCCCTAAGTAAGAATAATAAACTCTTTGAAGGGTTCGCCAGTGAACAAAAACTGGTGATCTCGCAAATGCTGGGACTCATAGTAAATGAGGCCTTTAATGAATTTGAAATCTCTCTCGATAAATTTAAGAAACAGTGCTGGGAAGATATTCTCTTAAAGAATCCTGTGAACCCCGAAATGTGGGATCTAGGAGTTGAATTCTTTGAAGATGAACATAAACACTCGCTAGCTTTTAATCGCTACACTGACATCTTCGCCAAGTCCGTTGATGTGGAAGCGGAAGAATTAAAACAAATCCTGCCTTCCATGGAAAATAATAAATTAGCAAAACTCTTCAACGTAAACGCCATGGCCGGTGGTGCTGCTATTTGGTGGCTGGCCGCAGCCGTAGAAGAAGAGTCGATGATGCTCTATCAGTATATTAGAAATTTCAAAGGTGAAATCGATCCGCTCTATCACCAATTACATAAGAATCACTTTGAAGAAGAGGCGAGACACGCCTCCTATGCTTTTCTCATGTTGGAGCTCATAGAGAAGAGAAGTAAGACTCCGGTAGATGTTCTGATGCAGAAGATTGATTTTATTCTCTCCGATGTGTTTCAAATTACTTGGACCTTTACAGAATTATCAAAAGTTAGAAAGGTGAAACATTTAACACAGAAGAATGAGTTCTTTAAAATCTTGGCCAGCACAATACCGCTCATGCGAGAGAAAGGACCTATTGAGATTATTCACTCTCTCTTTACCGACACTCCTTATATCTCCATGATTTTAAATCCTAAAGAAAATAGAAATATCAAAGATGCCATAGAGAAGTTTCGCCCCTGGGCGCTACCTAAGTTTAAGCCCCAGGGTCATGATCTAACTTGTGAGTTTTAAATGTACCGCGAAGTGAGAGAAGAAATTCGAAAGTTAGACACCTCTTGGATTCAAGAGGGAGAGGACGATGGCAGCTCTCCCATTATAGTGCTCTTGCACGGCTTTCCCGACAATGCTAAGAGTTGGTCCAAACAAATAGATTTCTTTAAAGAAGATTACCTAGTGCTTGCGCCCTATGTACACGGCACAAGTGAGCGAGATAAGTTCATTCCTAAGCGACGTTACGCTAGTGACTCCTACGCTCTAGATATAATTGAAATCATCAATAGGGTAGATAGAGATAAGAATAGATCTATTCTGATCGTAGGGCACGACATAGGTGGCGTAATCGCCGACAAAGTCGCTCAGTTTCTTGGTTCTCGATCCATTGGCATTGTACTGATTAATAGTTTGGGGCTAGATCAATTCTACTATCGAAAGAAAGACCCCTTTCAGATTTTTAAATCCTACTATATAGGAATCTTTCAAGCGCCAATTATCACCGATGGTATTTTCAAGCTCTTTAATAGACGCATGTTAAAATTCATCTACGACACCGGTGGCCTTGATAAGAAGGACGAAATACGAGAACACGGAAAGGAAGTCTTCCGTGGACTGCAACACTATAGAAATTTCGCCAGAGAAATGCTCTCGCTCAGAAACAATATAAGAAAGACACTCAACACCAATGCGCTATACTTATTTGGCGAGCGCGATAAGTTTCTAGAGCTACCTAGTGTTCATGAAGCGAAGAAGTTCTACGCCCATTCAGAAGTCCGAGTAATTAATAGTACGCACTGGATGCATAGAAATGATAGCTCCACGGTGAATAGAATTCTATCTAAGACCTTTAATGCTTGGTTAGCTGGCGCAAAGGAAAAACATGTTTGAAATAAGTAAAATGGCCTCTAAGCTAGAAAGTCTAAAGGCCTCCTATATTCATAAGAATGTTAGTTTCTCTAAAGAGGAGCTGGCCAAGTTTCAAGCTTCCCAGGAATTGGCAATGAAGGCCGCTAGGGAAGTGGCTGCACTGATCCAACCGGGTTGGAGTGAAAAGAGAGCGGCGGATCTGCTCAATTCATATCTGCGAGACTGCGGTGTAAAGAGTTTCTTTCATGAGGCCTTCGTGTGGTTTGGAACGCGTAGCCGCTTCGCTGGAATTAGTCCCGAGGGCGCGCTGAGATATCAAGGTTTCATGCCGACAGATAGAGTGTGCCAAGAAGGAGATGTGATCCTCCTAGATGTGGCCCCTATCTTTCAGGGATACCCAAGTGATATTGGAGTGAACTTCATTGTGGGCGAGAATTCTAAGAACAGCGAAGAGTTTAATAAGGGAAAAGACTTTCTCAATATGCTTAGGTCTGAGATTCCAAAGATGTTTGAGATCTATGGCATCAAAGGTGGAGAGATCTATCAGCGAGTGAATACTTTGATAAAAGACGCGGGTTTTGATAATTTACATAAGACTTATCCGCTAGGAGTACTCGGACATCGTCTCTATCCCATTCCCTTTGAAGGAATCGGGTCGCGTTTAAAAATTTGGCAATTTGGCATTCATGCCTATTGGTCGCTACTTAGTCGTGGACTTTTACCCGATACACTTAGAGAGAATCATAAAGGGTCCTTAGACGGACTCTGGGCGATTGAGCCCCACATAGGCAGTGAGAACTTCGGAATGAAGTTTGAAGAGATGTTACTAGTTGAAAAAGGCAAGGCCAGATGGCTGAGTGAAAAAGGTTTCTATCATGAGTAAGACAATAGCTATAACCGGCGCCTGTAGTGGTCTGGGTTTAGAATTTGTAAAACAATATATTGCACTTGGAAATAAAGTCATCGCCATTGATATGAATGGCGGAGAGTTAGTTCGACTGGAACAAGAGTATCCAGATAACTTCAAGGGTAAGAAAGCCGATCTACTGGCGATTGAAGACTACAGTGAATTTATCACAAGCTTTCTAGCTGAATTTGGCCCCATTGATCTCTTTATCAATAATGCCGGAATCGTAAAGGTCGGAGCATTTGATTCTGTAGATGAAGCGGACTTTGACCGCGTGATGAAGTTGAACTTCTCAGTTATGGCGAAGTTTACTCATTATCTAATTGGACATATGGAAGAGCGCGGAAGCGGTAGCATTATGAATGTGGCCTCGGTGGCGGGACATGTTCCCTGTCCCTTTACCGCTAGTTATAGTGCTTCTAAATTTGCCATAGTGGGTCTGACTAAGTCCTTACAAATTGAACTTGAGTATAGAAAGTCTCCCGTTCAGTTACAGTTGGTTTCTCCGGGCTTTGTGAAGACCAGTCTACATAAGAATCAAGACCTGGGTGTTTTCGCTGCAGGATTTGAAAAGATGGCGGAGAGTGCTTCCAAGTGCGTGAGCGAAGTAATTAAGAAACAAGAGAAGGGTGATGATTTCATAGCGCCTACGCTTAATGGAACACTCATGTTAAAAATTGATTGGCTCTCACCTAAGATCTCAAAATTCATGTCACGGGTGATTAGTTCAAAAAATTATAAACAAATGCTTGGATTAGAAAAGATAGATAAATTATGAAAAATGTTAATGTGGCCATCATAGGCTTTGGAGTTTCCGGGAGATACTTTCATGCTCCTTTCTTATTGGCGCATAAAGGCTTCACTATAAAGTCAGTGCTCTCTTCTAGAAAAGATGAAATTGAATCTCTGCTTCCGGGAATTACTGTCGTCACTGATTTAGAAGATATCCTAAATGATGAAAGCATTGATCTCGTGATCAACTGCGGCCCTACTCACTTACACTTTGAACACACAAAAGCGTGTCTCTTAAAAGATAAGCATGTAGTAGTGGAAAAACCCTTTGTGACAAATTCTAGTGATGGGCGAGAGCTCATAGATATCGCCAAGGAGCGTGAATTAATCCTAAGCGTTTATCACAATAGACGTTTTGACGGGGACTTCTTAACTCTTAAAGAGCTTATAAATTCAAAGAAGCTAGGAGAGATCAAACAATTTGAATCTCACTACGACCGTATTCGCCCAGTTGCAAGACCAGAGAGATGGCGTGAACAAGCTGGTGCCGGATCAGGGATCTTCTTTGATTTAGGATCTCATCTCATAGATCAAACACTTTCTCTTTTTGGATCTCCCAAGGAAGTCTTTGCTGATATTTGTAATCAAAAAGATGGCGTTGGTGCTACTGATTACTTTCACGTGATTTTCTACTACGACAAGTTGAGAGTCATTCTCCACGGATCTTCTTTCACTGATTCTTCTGCGCGTTTTAAACTCTTAGGAGATAAGGGCAGTTATATAAAGTATGGGCTGGATCCACAGGAAGACTCGCTTAGAGCAGGGGCCTTACCCACTGATAGTGACTTCGGCCTTGAACCAAGTGAGAGCTTCGGAAAGCTTAAGTCGTTTGAGAGCGGAGAAGAGATTGCTTTTGAAACGGTGAGAGGTAGTTATAGGAGTTTCTATGAGCTTATTCATGGAAACTTGAGTGGTGAGAGTGATGAGCTGCCGGTAAGTGCTGCGAGTGCGCTTAGGGTTGTTGAGTTGATTGAGAAATGTTTGGTTAGTTCTAGCGAGAAGAGGATTGTGATTAGCGAGGCTAATCCCTCATAAGTTCATCTGCCTATTTTTTCGTAGAACAAATATTGTTCTTAGGAGAAAAGATTAAGGATTTATCTAAAACTAAACTTTTAGGAATTATTGGATTGTAAAGTTCAATCAATGTGCGATTGGAAAGGTTCGATTGTTCAATATACTTTCTATTAAATTTACAAAAAACTTTATAAAATATTCCATTCTTAATAATTAGTTTAAGGCCCTTTTTAATTCTTTCATTTAAAGCGATATTCTTCTTGGACGTGTAGAGAAAGTTGTAATGCTTATAGTAGAGGGAAATGTTCTTATCAACAACTAGATCCTTTTGAAGAGAGGGTCTGTCTTGAAGTTCTTTATATGCCTCATTGAGTCCTCGTGAAAAGTAATCAAAGTGCCCATTTCTCAACTTAAGAAATAATCCTTCGTAGTTATTTCCAAGAGCGATAGGAAGATTATTATAGTTAAAGATGTCATAGTTATTCCACGATTTCATTAAGCCATTTTTTAATTTTCTAAGATCTTCTATATTAGAAACTTTTTCAAATTTCTTTTTGAATTTTTCTTGCACCAGTAGCACACGATAACCAACGATACCCATTTGCATTGGAATCTCTATAGGGAGAAGTTTATTATTTTTTTCTTCAGTTGTATCAAACCATGCGATATTAATGTTCTTTGAATTTTTAAGTTCTCTTTCTTGTCTCTTGATATTCATATATTGACTAGATTTCTTCAAAATATAGGGACCGTGTGTATCTTTAGTGGCCTCTAGAGCTAGTTTAATAAGCTCTTTAACCTCAGGTCTCCTTGTATCTTTCTCTGACTGAGGAGCCGGATAAATTACAACCAGAGGTTTTTGGTCTAAGGCATTTATTGTGAAGGAGAAGAAAAGTAAGAATATTGCTAATTTCATAGCTCCATTATAATAAGAAATTGTGTATTTGGTACAAAGTAATTCATAATTATAGTTTAATTATATATTTCTATGTACAGCTGTGTAGGACGACCAAGGCTGTACTATTCGTTTAAGTTGTTGGCAAGTATCCTTGCTTCGTTCCACTAATGAAAATCACCAATAAGAAGTAGACACTAATAGTTGGTATATTGAATACAGAGCATTATTGTGTATTTGCATAAATGACTGAATATACGACCTTTTCCAATAAATTTCACAATCATGACATTATCTGTTATATAATATTTAATGTCATACATGACGGATGTCGATAGTATGATAAGAGCATATCTATTGTTCTTATATAATAAAGATCAGTTTGATAATATTTCTTCTGCGCATAAAAAGGCCTTAAAGAAAATTGTTGAAGGAGTAAAATATGAGTGTGACAAAAAGAAAAAAAATAAAAGTAACAAATAAAAACTTTGGAGATCTACTTCTAACTAGTGCAGAAGAAGCTCTTGATCACGCTCGAGGTAGAGTCACTTTAAAAACGGAGACTCTTGATCTTCCAGCGGAGCCACCAAAGTTTTCTAAGTCTCGAATAAAGAAGATCCGAGAACAAATCCTTGATGTGAGTCAGCCTATTTTTGCAACAATTCTTGCTTGCTCTCCAAGCGCTGTAAAGTCCTGGGAAAGAGGAGAAAACTCTCCAAGTGGATCAACGCGAAGACTCTTGCAAATTATTGAAAATGATCCGACACATTTTTTAGAAAGTATTTCAAACTCATGATTAACTAGATCCATTACAGAACACTATAAATAAGTGATGCCTATTTTAAAACCGTAGTTTTCTTGCTAAGACATATTCTATGAAAATACTACTACTTATACTTCTCTGTTCAGCTTCTAACGCGAATACTTTTTATTCAAATGAAGATCTTAAAATTATTCTAGGAAACCTGACTAATCAAAGTCTAAAAGATGAACTTCACTATATTAGTGCTAAAGATCAAGTAGAAATTCAGTATAGGGAGGCCAGATGGTATCTCTACACGGATGTCTACTTAGAGAAAGACAATGATGATCGCTACTTTGTAGAAGATATCTACTGTGAAAAGAAAATATACAATAATGCTGGTCCAGACAGTATGCCTAGAGGTAGCAAAACCAATATAGAACATTCATGGCCTCAGAGTAAATTTAGTCCTGAGTTTCGAAAGCCTCTACAAAAGGGAGATCTTCATCATCTCTTTATAGCAAACTCTAGTGCAAACCACTTAAGAGGACATTTTAACTTTGGTGAAGTTGAAGAGTTTTTCCACGCTAGAGGAAAATGTAAAAACGCAGGTATTGGTCTTCTTGTGAAGACTCCCGCAGATGTCATTAGAAGTTCTAATGAACACTACCAACCGCCTAAGCAACATAGAGGAAACATAGCAAGAGCTCTTTTCTACTTTGCGACAAGATATCATAAGAAAATTAATGATACTCAAGAATACTTCTTAAGAAAATGGCACAAAGAGGATCCTGTTAATAAGCAAGATAAAGAGCGCAATAACCGGATTATGAAGCTTCAGGGAAATAGAAACCCTTTTATTGATTACCCAAACCTAGTGAATAGGATTAAAAATTTCTAATCCTACTTCAAGGCTTAATCAGAGGGGACGTCAGACTCTCGCCCTTGTACCACATGAATATTGGAAAAATTCTCCAAAGTAAAAACAACTTCATCTTCTCCCTCGGGAGAAGTTAGATATTGACTTAAGAATACCGAAAAACCCTGCATGAGACGCTTAACTTCTTTGAGTTTCTTTCTAGATGTCATAACTGTAGAGACAACATAGTTTGGTTTTTCACTAATGACCTGTTCCATCTTTCTAGATTTTATGGCCTTTATTAATTCTTCATCGTCTTTAGCTAACTGAAAAATAATATAGGTATAATTTGAAAAGTAATCTCCATCCTCAAGTCTCATTAACTTCTTTTGAACAAGTTCATCAAGAAAAGTGCTTAAATCTCCTTTGTCGCACTTAAATGTTTCCTGAATCTGCTTATAGGAAATTCCTTTTTTTTGATTAGTTATGAGCACAACAACTTCAGTAGTGAACCAATATCTTATCTCTATTGTTTCCACAGCAACACTGACTGCTTCCTCTCGCTTTTCAATCTCATTAATACCGCCACTAATTAGATTTAAGAGATTTTTTTCAATAGTTCTGGTTTTAATCTTATCTCTAACATCAGAGACGAATCTCTCCATATCTTGTGGTGAGGAGAAAATTGTTTTTGAGATCTTATTGGCCAGTAATACATTTAAGTTTCTCTTGCCGCTGATCACTAGAGACAGTCCTCCAGGGGCGGTATCCAAGCTTTTTGCTAGAGATCTTAGGGAATAGAGACTTGAGATCTCTTTGTTCACGTCAAGAAACTTAACAATATGTCCTATGGGGCTTAACTCTCGATTGTAATCAATTTTCATACGAGCAATGTAGCAAAACTAAGGAACATATTAAAAGAAATTGTAACAAAAATACATTTTGGTGTTTCCAATATTGAGAAACACATATTAGTTGAGCATCTTTATTTCTTTCAAATAACATCTATACTTTTTATAGATGTTAAAAAATATTCTTAAAATTATTAAGATTACAATTCTTGGATCTCTTTTTCTGTCGAGTTTGACTACTGCTGCGCCATTTCTAGCCACCACATGCTCCAACTGTAAGAGACCATTAAACGTCTGGGGCGATAAAGAGAATCCATTTAGAGCAGTTACTATCCTCTGTAATGTATTTAATGAGCCCTCTTGTTTTGAAAATATAGAGGGTGAGATTGTAGGAGTCGATGTTGAAATTATCAGAGAGGCCTTTAAAAGACTTAAAATACCTATTCAATTCAAATTAGCACCCCTTAGGAGAGTGCTTAGAAATATTAAAAATGGTTCTGTTGATGGAGCCATCTCTATGTTGCACTATAGTGAGCGTGAACAATTCTATCATTATTCTAATAACCCTCTTCATAACTCAAAGCTCTTAGTTTACGTAAATAGAAATACTCACTTTGAGTATAAGAGTCTAAGTGACCTCTACGGCAAGCAAATCGGCATAAGACGAGGCTATAATTTTTCAAAAGAGTTCGACCAGGCCAAGAAAGATAGGTTATTCTCAGTTGTAGAGCTCGAGAACTCAGTCCAGTTGATTAAGATGTTAAAGAAGAACAGACTTGATCTCATCATAGACAAGCAGAGAACAATAGACTTCATATTAAAGACTTCTCTCGGAGACTTAAAAGCCGTAGGACAGATGGGCCTAGATCTACCTGCTTACTTTGTCTTTTCAAAATTATCTAAAATTAGAAACAAAGAAGAACTTATCATGAAAATAGATAATATTTTGAAGACTATGACTCTCCAGGGGGAAATTTCTAAAATTGTAAGGAAATATGGATCTTATGAGTGAGCGAGTAAGTGATAAGATAAACGAACCTTACTCGCTGTAATTTTTTAAGTTGTCTTGCCTATAACTCAGGAAGATCGTCATCATCCCTAATGTCACGCCCAAGTGTCACTTTCTTAATAAGAGCATCACTCTCATATTCTTTGTAGTAACACTGGTGCTTATAAGTCTTATCATCCTTCTTGAGAGGAAATTTCTCGTCCGAAGCAATTAGGTAGGGTATACCGCCATTTCTCTTTAATAACTTTTCACACTTCTTAGCAACTTTCTTCATTCTCTTTCTCTTAAAGAGATTCGTTGAGAGCTCCTTAGCACGCTCTAGCAGCGGAAAGTAAATTGCACATGAATGGATAGCATCTCGGTAGATATCGCTCTTAGAACCTTCATCAAGAGCTACCTTGACGTCTTTTTCTAGCATCTTAACTATCTCGTAACCAAAAACCTTTTCAAAACCTTTTCTCGCAATATTCATAAGCGGAAGATCAGCTGTTCCTTCGCTATCAATATTGAGGATAGTCGCTCTTACAACTCGGTAAATATTTGTAAGGTAGTTATATTTCGAGAATTTAAGTGAGGTCTTAGTGTCTGTACCGTTAAGGAAGAAGTCTTCCACGCCAGACATGTAATTATAAAAAGTAGCATCAATCGTCTCTACTGATAACACTTCACCACCGGAGAGATTATTCGCCAGGTATGTATAGGCCGCTTGAGCCAGAGATTTGAAATCGTCACATTTATAATCAGTAATATCTAAATTACAGTTTTCGTTTCCATTTTCAAACTTAACTAGGTCCCCGTCGTATTTCACAAGAGCATCTAGTGCTTTAATAGCTTTTTTGATTCTAATGGCGAAGAGCTTATTCGCCTCTGGCCTATTGTCTTTATCTAGATCACTTAGGATAAGCTCTAAGATCTCAGAGAATTTAAAGTCTTTATTTCTCTCGCTATAATTCTCTTCAGACTTAATAGCGTAGTAGAGTCGTTCAATATTAACCGACTCTCTTAGTTTAGCAGAGAGGCGAGCTAGGTTAGTTTCAAGTTCATCCAATGAAGGTTTCACTACATTGATAATGAAAAGAGAACGATCTTCATTCTTTAAGAGGTTATTTGGTTTACACTCGTCACTGGACTGCGACCACACAGCGGGAACATCAGCTGAATACACCTTACAGTAAGTCGCAATATATTCTTTTAGGTACTGAGTCCAATTAAGGTTCTGATTCCATTTTTGCCATGTTTTAATGTTTTGGTATTGATCCGTCCAAGAGTCAATGTCATATGGACTAGGACGCAGAAGTCTTAGTCTTGTCATCTCTTTTTGAATACTGGCAATCTCAACAATGGTTTCTTGCTGTTGCGAAGTCTCATAGATGTCTTTTAATTGTTGTAAGATAAGAGTCACTCTTGGGTAGTGTTTTCTCATATCACTGAGCGCCCTAAAGTCTTTCTCCTCTGTATCAAGCTCAAGAATGTCTTTGTAGAGATCTTTTAGCTCGTCTTTAGTCATGGCCGAATCACGCATAGTACAGCTCATGATATTTATATTCTTATAAGCACACTTATAAGACATATAGTAATTCTTAGCACTGATGAGTTCTTGGATGCTCTGACCCTCGTTACTAAACTTGGCCTTGGCATAACTGACAAAACTATCCATTAAACTAGAGAGACCGTTAGCGACTCCTGAAGTAATAAGAGAAGAGCCAGGATAAACTGTATTGGCCACTTGTCCCATTAGCAGAAGACTAGGTCTGAGTAGAGTGTTTCCAAGAGATCCATCACATTCTGAGTTCTCTCTTAAGCTATCTAATAAAAGACCACCAAGAGAGAGAGAATCTAGGAGATGAGTGTCTTTAGCACTATCTTGATTAGAGTATTCATTCTCTTGTCTCACTAGAGAGAGAATCTCATCTTCTAATTCGTTGTTGTAAGTTCCAGCATTAATTCTTTTATAAACTTCTGCTAGGAGAGTTTCTTTATTTGATGTGGCCGCTTTTAAATCACCATCTCTAGAGATGAGTTCGGATGAAATTGTATTTAAGTAGGCCTTGGAATTATTGTAAATAGACTGACACTGAACTCTATTGTCTCTAATTTGTTCTAGCGTTGTTCTAAGCGACTCAAGAGTTGTGAGAACATTTTGATCTTTAACAAAGGGGCAGCTCTTATTAAGAGGTCCATCAAAGGTGATATCAAAATTGAAATCAGCTTTTGAATTGAGACTAAAGACTAGGAGAAATATAGGCCAGATAGCTTTCATTGAATTTCCTTAAAATTGTGTTGCGAAAATTTATCAACAAAAACAGGATATGGGCCAATTATTTAAGGGATATGTAAGTTTTTTACTTAGGTATTACGCAAATATTACAAAAGCAATGACATTTCGCGTCATTTTGATTATAAACAACTTCTATTACAACCCCACAGGAGTTCGAAGTGAAAACACTTAAGTTGTTGTTATTAAAGCTTATTCTACTAACTACTTGTTTAAGTACATCTACCTTTGCCCTAGAGCAAATCGTAGAGAAGGACACCCGTTTTCCTAGTGATTTTCAAATACAAGAATTCAAAGATAAGTTAGACAAAATCTCTAGCGACTTCCCTGAAGAGATGATTCAAGTGGATTTTACAGGTGGATCTAAAGTTAAGTCCGCCTATCCGGCCGGTGATCTCTATATCTTGCTTGGAATTGGTAAGAAAGATGAAGAGATGACTAAGACTGAATACACAAAGCTCTGGCGTGTGATGAATTATCTAAACACCAAAGGTTTTAGAGTCATGATGAACGTCATGGCCAAGATTAAACATCTAGAAGCGGCGATTGATAGTACGGAAACAAGTTTGATTATGTTCTCAGGACATGGAAATAAGACAGGTTTCTATGATTATGACGGAAAGCGAGTGCCTTCTGATATTTTTAAGAATGCCCACGAAGATCTGTATCAATTCGTTCTAAGCTCATGTCACGGAAGAATTGCCCTAAACGCTAAATACCATATTCCTAGTCATATGAAGACATACGCTTGGCGTGGACTCACTGATAGTAGTGAATTCGTAGACTTTCTTGTGTCTAACGATTGGAGTGCCACTGCTGGTCGTTAAGGGCTGGATTAACTCAAATGACTAGTCTATACTGCGCTTTTAACAGTGAGAGCGTAGTTTGAGTCATTTTAAAGAAGTTAATAAGAAGACAGTTTATGGGCCAGTGAAATCTTGGCGTTTTGGTTTATCACTTGGGATCGATCCCATCTTTAGAACATCTATTTGCTCTTTCAATTGCGTCTATTGTCAGCTTGGTCAGATTCAAGAAATCACCGCCAAGCGAGATGAATTTGTTAAAACTGAATCAGTGATAGCTGATTACAAAGAAGTCTTAGAAAACCATCCTAAAATTGATGTGGTCATGTACTCAGGTTCTGGGGAACCTACACTGGCGACTAATCTAGGTGAGATGATTGACTCTATTCGAGCAATCTCTCCAAAGACACCACAATATATTCTCACCAACGGAACACTCTTAGGAGATGAGTTTGTGGCCAAGGATCTACTAAAGCTAGATAAGGTCACAGTGAAACTTGACGCTGTTAATGAGAAGTACTTTCAGATGATTAATCGTCCTGCCGAGGGAGTGACATTTGAATCCACTTGGCAACAGATGGTTGAGTTTAGACCGACTTATCATGGTGAGTTTGAAGTTCAAATCATGCTCATGCCAATGAATAAAGTAGATATTCAAGAATTTGCAAAGAGATTAAGTGAGCTTAAACCTGACCTGATTCAGGTGAATACGCCCAAACGTCCTTATCCACTTACTTGGCATAGAGAGAATCGTGGTAATCATGAGAAGATTTTTGATTACAAAGTGAGCGAGCTCAAGACTATGAATAAGGCAGAGGCGCAGGAAATTGTAGATGAACTTAGAGAGCTAACGAGTCTCGAATTTCAGATGTTCTCTTAGCTAAAATCTACGCAAATAGGGGAGTTTTACCCCTATAAATGCTACATGTTTACCCTTCCTAGTCCTGATTTAGTGTATATTACGTCTTGTACACAACTACACAACACACACTAAAAAACAGGACACACCTAATGAAAAAGATCTTATTAGCACTCTTTGTAATTTCCCTAAATTCTATGGCCGCAACAGAAACAATTTCTAAAGTTGAGAAAGTTGAATCTAAGTTAGCAGTAAAGAAGAGAATATCTAGTCGTGAATACCGAAGTGAAAAAACTTTCTCGGTAACAGCTGGTTTTGGTATCGCTCTTAGTGAAATGGCACAAAGTCTTAACGGAGAGTATTTCGTCGATGGAGAGTCGCTAGTGTCACTTAGATTATCTTATTATGACGAAGATAGACGAAGTTCATATGTGAACGAAGAAAAACAATTCTCGGCCGAACTTGGATTTAAGAGATTTGTTTCTAATAGCTTCTTTTTAAAGCCGATGGTCTATTATAGAAATTATAAGAAAACTAGAACCTATGATAGCTTCTGGTACAGTGATGAGAATAATGGTGTCGAGAGATACGTAGATGCTGGTATGGGTTTCTCTATTGGAAACCAGTGGCAATTTAGCACTCTGACTATTGGTTGTGATTGGTTTGGGATTTCTAGTTCAGTAAAAACTTTTACAGATACAACTGATTTTGATTTTAGAGAGTACTCTTTTAACTTACTTAATTTCTTTGTTGGAATGAGCTTCTAATAGGGTAGATAGGGAAGTAAAATGAAGAAGATTATTATAAGTCTCGCCCTTGTGGCCACGACTACAACTTACGCTTTTAACTTTGATGTCTTTCCAGGAATGTATCAAAAGGTACAATTGGAAGATCACAATATTGGCTGTCCTGCGACAGTTAACGTACTTAGAGAGCTCAATTCGATCTATGTGTATTCACTAGATGATGACATTGACATTTTCCCGCCCACGATAGATCTCGATGTTCTTGATAAGGGAAAGATTAAATTTAACTCTCCAGGAATCAAAGGAACACTCAATACTTATGTGAGTATTAGTGATGAGAGAAATTTAGTTCTAAGAAAATATGTTCGAAAAATATTTCAAAAAAATAAATCTATTTTTTCATTCTTTCAGAGTAAAAGTGGTGATGAATTCATCTACAAACAAATTGGTAACATTGAAACACTAGAATGTTATTACGAAAAAAGAGATTAATTAAAAGACATTAATTTAGAGGGAAGCTGGGATATCTAAAATATTCCTACGCTCACCCCATATAATTACCATTATATGGGGTAGGTCTTGGGGGAGTTGTTTTAGCCTATTTCTAGTATATTAGCTTATCCCCCGCATATATCAAAACGGGCATTAGCTGCCCATGGTCCAATTAACATACCATCTTGCTTTCTTTTTCATCATTGTCAGATCCCTAGAATATTCAAACAGTTTTAAAAACTATTCTGTGAATATGGTATTTAAAAAATCTCATAAATAACATGCGCCACATATACAGTTGAAAAATACTAACTCTTGCGTGACCCTATAACTGATTTAAATGGGTATCTGATATCTCACCGATTAATGACAATTAAGTTCAAATTAACCCATGCCTCATACAGCGTGTTTCTTTCAAATATGCACACAAGCAATTCTGAGCATCCCAAAATGTACTATATTTTAAAAAAATCGAGAAATTCCCTATCAAACTTAACGTCTTATAAAAACTGCTAAAAACACGTAAAAAACGACTGTGTGTATGGCGGTCTAAAATTACATGAATTTTAGTAAAATTGAGATCTCACAATTTTACTAATTTCGATGAAGAAAAATATGACAAAACATTTAGGAAAAAAATGAAATTATTTTTTATGCTATTTCTAGTAATTTTACTCACAGGTTTAGCGTCCAAAAAATACAGAAAATATTCAAAGCTTTTAGTAATCTTACTATACATGAGGGAAAACCTACGAAAATGGACACAGGTCACTAAAAAATTTATATAAAATTGAGTCTGTAAATATTCTTATTCCTATAAAATAAATACTATGGATAAGGGGACTTATGATCTTAGTTGTTGATGACGATTTAGATATTTGTAAATTAGTGGAAACTTCATTCAAAGAAGTAGGTATTCCTTTTCTCTACTGTGAAACTATAGAGCACGCCAAAGCTGAAATCGACAAGAGTAAGTTTGATATGATACTCCTAGATATCTCACTAAGCGATGGCAATGGCGGAGAAATTATTCAATATATCCGTGAACAAAACCATGACAATATCGACACACCAATTATCATTATGAGCACTTATGTGAACAATGAATTTTCAGAGCGAATAAAAGATAATGTCTTTTCTGTCTTAAAGAAACCTTTTGATTCAAAGCAATTGCTATTAGCAATAAACCCTCCGCGCTAATTCTCCCCCATTGACGATGGAAAACCATCAATTCTATAATCATCCAAAGTAAAAAATAATCTAGGAGAAATAATGATTACATTATACGGGTCAGCTAAGACGAGTGCGGGCAGATGTTTTTGGTGTTTAGAAGAAGCTGGTATTGAGTATCAAACTAAGTCGATAAACTTCAGAGAAAATGAACACAAATCTGCTGAATTCTTAAAGGTAAATCCCAATGGGAAAATACCAGCACTTTTAGATGATGATTATACTATCTGGGAATCAAGTGCCATTAACTTCTACTTAGCAGAAGCTTATAAACCAGAACTCTTAGGGGCCAATGCCAAAGAAAAAGGTCTAGTACACCAGTGGTCTACTTGGTCTATGGTTGATCTCCAAGTTCCTATGATTGACGCCTTCATTCAATTGATTTTTGTTCCTGATGAAAGAAGAGATTTCAAGGTTATTGAAAAGGCGCTTGCGAAACTTCCAGCGATGATGGATACAATTGAACTTCGCTTACAAGGAAGTGAATACCTAGCTGGATCCGAGTTCACACTGGCCGACTTACACGTAATTTCAGTAATAGATATTTGTGAAACTATTAAATTTGATCTTTCTAAGTACGAGAAAATTTCTGCTTGGCAAACAAAGATTAGAAATAGATCTGCTTATAAGAAGTTTAAAGAACTTTGTGTATAGATTATAAAAGTATACTGGTAGCAAGTAACCTATTCGGTGCTTGCTACTTCTTCCTAACAATCATTCTTAAAATAGTCGCCTTACCTTTTTCAACTTCTACAACTACTCGCCTAGTGGTAATTTCAGGGTGACGAATTTCAAGTTCAATTGAGTTTGAAGGCAGTTTTGATATGAGAGATCCTTTAATCAGAAAATATCCAATACCTTTATCGAGATCTAGGCTTATGTTCTTATGCTCATTTCCGTTAAAGCGGTAGTTACTTAGATTAATTTCTTTATCTTCTTGGTTTTTAACTACTATTTGCGCCTCACTTAACTTGGTAATTCCCTTTGGAAAACCAACCATCACATGTAAGTCAAAACCCTTTATAACTTTTGTAATTTCCTTATCAGTTAAGACAACGTCTTTAGTAAGAAAGCTAAATAAGCTATTAAATCCTGGATGATCACAGGCCGAGAGTTCCAGACATTCCTCTGGTGTATCAACGACGCCGTAACCTATAGTTCCCGCGTAGACGTCAATATGGGTCCCAATAACATAGGACTGCTTACCAAGCTCAGACTTATGAGTCTTTAAAACTTGGACCAAATCTTCTTTGTAATTCAATGAGCCGGCCATAGCATTTAAAGTATTGAGAGTCATACTTGGAATGTTGACGATGAAGTCTCCCTCAAAAAATTGTGAACCAATACCGCTTAAAAAGCTATTTTGAAAAGGGGCCATGCCCGATATATTTAATACCTTAATTTCTGACTTTAAGTAATTTAAGAAACCACGGTTTTTTGGATGAAAGAGATTTCTTATTTGTCCTTGAAAGAACTGGCTGCCATACTTCATATCATTTAATTGATTCTTACCAAAAGGAGATATGCCATTATTATCAATGTTGAAATTAAAGAATACACTCTGTCCCATCATTGCAAAGTCTGAGCCCCAAAATGGTGTCGACATGGAAACAAACTTATTTAATCTCTTTAAATTCTCAGCACTAAAACCTTCTGTCTTATTATAGGTATTAAACAGATATGTGAGTCCCACTAATCCGCCTTGAGAATGCATAATGAAGTTTAAGTCCTTCTCTTTAGTGACTGGGATATTATTTAAAAATGAGTCCAAACTCTTGGCAAAATCTACCGTGCTGAGTTGGCTACTCTTAGTGTTGTATTCAAAGTGATGAGATTTCGTACAAGGAATGTTCTTTTCTAGGGATCTATCCATGAATCCAAAGGATTTCTTAGAACCACCAATTCCATGAATAATGATATTGTTTTGAATTTTTCCATCACAACTATCGTCTCCAGCAGCTAGTGCCTTTGGTGTTGTTAGAGCAATTGTCAATAATCCGCACAGTAAGAGTTTCTTCATAGTATTTTCCTTTCTAGTAATTTACACGGAATATTGATCACTTAGAATGGACTTTGAAGTATTTATAGCTGTGTCTAGAAGCTAGACAGCTCCCCTAGCGAAGCTCTAAGAGCTATATTAAGGCCTTGTACCTTCTCTTTTCGCTTTAATAGACTCGCGTGCCTCTTTAGAAATCTTAGACTTAAAGGCCATAAGCGGTTTAATGGTTCTTTTGGTGAAATCTCTCTTCATTCTATCAATGTTCTCTTTTGCCCTTAAGTACGTGACTGCTCCTCTAAGTAAAATATTGAAAGTCATTGAGTTACTCATGTTGTTCTGCTTCTTCTTTGTCATCATTTCTCCTTTTATGTATGGGAAGTTTAGACTTTCAAAGAGATTCTTCAACATAAAATTCCATTAAGATTTTTTGAATAGTTTTGATCCCTTTCATTATAAGACCAAAAAAAGGACACTATTTTTCAAGTGTCCAATTCTGCATTACTGCTATTTAAAGATTAGAAAATCTCTAGGAATATACGCACGTACTATATTTACCAGTAGAAATCATCCGTTGGTTCCTCGTTTCCACACTTCTTCCATTGCATCTTGTAGACAATTCCTGCGCTGAAATCCGCTGAGTCTACTGTTGCTAAGGCCTCTGCTTTTCTGCTGTTCGTTTTAACTGTCATTGATGAATTTACTCTTAGGTTCACATCAGCTCCACACTTGCTCCAAACATTGGCCACAACACCTAACGTGTTTCTAATTGTGTAATCTTCGTCTGTGTAACCTCTGTATATTTTAGAGAATCTTGGTCCTCTCATTCCTGCAAAGAAATACTCTGCTGAAAATCTTGCTCGTGCTCCTCTTGGTAACATCATATATCCACGGTAATCCACATCGATGATGGAAACACTAAAACCTTGAGGCACATGAACTGGGATAGCTATATTACAACTCTTTCTAGCAACTCTCTTTCTAGAGTCACCACCGGCCTCGACCATGAAGTCATCAAAGATAATACTTAGAGACTTACTATCTGGACTAAGAGTAACTGAAGCTGATCCTGAGGGACAACCTGATCCACCATATCCTGGAACACCTAGTGAGATATCATTTTGTGATGCTTGAACAGTTGAAGTCATTGAAGTGAGTAGTGCAATTGTGGCGATAAACTTTTTCATATTCTCTCCCTTTGGTTTCTACAAAAACAAAGTCTTTGCGTTAAATCCAATTTATGGGAGGGCTTCTAAAAAATAAATAGCAAGTCCTGTTTTTGTTTATGTTGTGTCCCACGTGGCGCAGGAATAAATGCAATTAAATACTTTAACAGTGTAGAAAGGTTTATTGGGTGCGCCACGTGGAAGACATATCTTACTCCTTATAGTCATTCTCTTTATAACAATATTTTTCTCTGCCATAACTAGTTCAAGGAATTAAGGAGAGAAAAATATGAAAACTTCAAAACAACTATTACTAATGACAACACTTCTTTGCTCACAAGCATTCGCCGCCACAGTGCCCATTGAGTTTGATGAGATCACGCTTTCTGGTTCGGGATGTAAAGAAGGAACCACCAGTACGATTCATTCACCAGACGGAAAGGCGGTATCGATTCTCTTTGATGAGCTCAATGTAGAAGTTCCGCAATTTGATGGAGATAATGATAACGATGAATCTAGTGCTGATAATGATGAGAGTACAGGAAGATTTGATAAACAAGTGAATAGAAAAGTTTGTCGCATGGGTATTTCAGCTAAAATTCCAAAAGGATATTTGGTCGAGAGCGTGAATTTAAGTTTTGATTATAGAGGTTCTACTTACACAGAAAAGGGAACGGTTACTACTTTTAAGGCGAAGATTGTAAAAGTAAAAGGTCCTAGAGGAAGACATTTACAACCGGAGAAATTACTTGGAACGAAACGCTATAGAGGTGAAAATGACTTAGAATGGAGTTTATCCCAGACTAGAAGTATTGCTTTGAATACAGAATGCTCAACTAGAAAGGCAGATAAAGTTAAGTTCTCTTTAAAGAATATTGTGACAGCGAAGATCATGAAACGTTTTGCACATCTAGAACCAGAAGCTTTCATGATGACTGACAGTGCTGATTTGAAGGCCTCAGTTAAGCTCTCACTAAATCTTAAAAAGTGTTCAGTGGGAAATGACAGAGGAAACTCCGATGACGATTTTTCCGATCATAGAAATTACCAAAGACAGATAAGACGTTGTAATCGCGCTGGTGGACGTTGGGATCACCGTTTAAACAAGTGTCGCTCTCCTAGAGGGCAAAGACGCAACCGTAGTCGTAGAAGATCTTAGAGGCCTATATACGGGGATATTTTGACACCGATAACCTGTCAAAAAATTACATCTAGGGGAAATGTCTATGATCAGTAAATTATATTTTGCAAATAAGAGACCCTCTACGTATTCATATATATAGGAGGTCTCTTAGATGGGATTAAACGATCAATTGTACAATCAGATCGATAGTTATTTGAAGAGAAACAAGCATGCCAGCTTTAACTCTTTGGCCAAGAAATCAAAAGTCGGGGCCTCAACTATCAGAAGAATTCATTCAAAGACGTTAAAGGGAGATCCGTCTCCCCATACGGTGCTGAACTTAGCTTCAGCGCTTACGAATGAAACTAACTTTAATAAACTCATCAGTATGTTTGATGGTGAGCTTGGAGATTATTTAAAAGAAGCGTTCTCGCTCTACTCACAGACCGCTACAACTCATGCGTACAAACATGAACTCAATGAGGTGCTTAAAGATCAGATGAGTTACATGGCCTATAAGATGGCCGCAAATAGGACGGGAGTTTCAAAATTTACTCTCGTCGAAGAATTTGGAAACCTGGGCCTTGCGCGAATGCAGAAACTAAGGGACTTAGGTTTTGTATTTGAAGAAGAGGGAATCTTCCACGCCACGGAGAAGAACTTCTCAGTAGATTACAAAGTGGCCAGCGCTCACCTGCCAGATTTGGTAAAGAGTTATAGGCCGGAAGAATTAGAAAAAGGTAGAAACATTTTCTACACCTTAAGTGAAACAATAAACGAAGACGGAATTAAGCAGATAAAAGATATACAAAGAGAAGCAGTAGAAAAAATATACGCGGTTTTAAATAGCCCATACTACGAAGGTGATTTGCATTATTTCACATTGAACTTAGCAGACACACTTACTCACTCTAGCAAAAAGGTATACCAATGAAACAAATTCTTATATTTCTCTTCTTATGTTTAACAGTCCTCTCCATGAAAGTCGGAGCAGGAGAAGTCACTGGCGCAGGAGGCCCTATGATGAAAATGTTAGCTAAGCACGGCTATAGCAAAGAATTTATGCAGGCACACGGCTTTAAAGTCATCTTAGGTGAAGTTACCGGTGCAGGCAGGACATTACCTACAGAAGATATAGAGGCGTTTCTCACTAGTGATGCAGTTCTCAATTCACAAGATATTGTTCGCTTTGATTTCAAAAATCCTTCACTTGGAAAATCATTCAAAGATATAAGTAGCGTTGAATTTGTTCAGCATGTTGTTTTTAAGAAAGATATTCGCGGGGTAGTTTTTAAGTAACTCCACCGATTATTCAAACCGAGGCGTTGCCATTATTTTTTAATCTAATGTCTTCGCCTTTCTCATTCTCTCAACTGTTCATTTCAATTTCTGTGAAATTTAAAAGTAATTTATCTTGCCTTTCCAAAGACCTTACTAAGTAAATTTAAAAAGACTTGTGAATTATCAAGAAATCTTGAGTCTTCTTTTGTCTGAAATAAATATATTTCGTCTATACAGATATTTGAGTCTCTGTTAAGAAATTTATGCTTTAAATTATTAACGGAGAGATTATGAAACGAATACTGATTATATTTTTTATACTTTGCACTTCAGTTTTTGCTGAAATTAAAGTACCTGACATTCAAAAGATAGCTACTGCAATTGGTCAAAATGTTCCAAACACAATTCAAGGTAGTGAATTCAACATCACTATTCCCGTAGAAGGTGATTTTGAGTTATTAATTAAGCCAGAAGACGCTTTTCAAATAAATAAAATTAGCTCTAACTCGTTCATTGTTAAGATCATCGAGTCAACTTTACTTTATGATAACCTAGGTGGTTTCTACGAACCAAAATTTCAAACTCTTGATTACGAAGTAAAACAAGGAGGTGGAATAGATATTATCGTAGATCCTACTATCTTAACTGACTGTGTTCAGGTCTTAGAGTTTAAGAAAGGTCCTCAGACAATTAATTTTGATTCCTTATCTCAGTACTACACTTTTAGATTTATTTTTGATTCAAATATTCTTAAAAAGTTATCTGTTGAAGGAACTAAAGCTACTTTCAAAAGGCTCAAGTCCGGAGAAGCAACAGTTAAACTTGTTATGACTAGAAGATCTAATGGAGTTGAATTTGTTGCAGAGAGTGACAACTTGCAAGAATGCTCAGTAAACACTCCTAATCCTGTAGACGGAGATTGGTCAGACTACTCTGAGTACGGGCAATGTTCAAAAACTTGCGGTGGTGGAATTCAAAGATGGAGAAGATCTTGTACGAACCCAGCACCAGCTAACGGTGGAAAGAAATGTTCAGGTTCAACATTTTCAAATACACAATGCAACACGCGTGCTTGTCCTGTTGTAATTAACGGCGGATGGTCTGAATGGTCAGCTCCTGGAAAATGTACAGAAATCTGTGGTGGCGGAATACAACTATCAAGAAGAACATGTACATCACCGAGACCTTCAAATGGTGGAAATTCTTGCTCTGGATTAACTACATTGAGAAGTGCATGTAACGAAATGAGATGTATTCCAAGACATCTATCAAAAAAGCAAAAAGATTTCTTCGAAGACAATGCTGTTACAATCAATATTGATGAAAGACATACTAGGTTATTTAGTAAAAAATTCAACTTTGATTACACAGCAACTCTTTCAAATCCTTATCATTTTGATATTAGATGTGATGTTAAAATCACTAGTTATATGTACGACGGGCATCCTGTAGTGGTTGATTCAAAGTCACATCCTAGTATTACTGTTCCTGCTGGTGGTAGTAGAAATATGTCTGGAAACATAAAATGTAAACGAACAGATCGTGACTCAGGTGTCTCATGGATTGACCGAGATCACATGCACGCTTTAAATTGTCGAATATTGAATAGTAACATGCCTGAAACTTCAAATAACAATAGTGACGATGATTATGATGGTCTTGAAGATGACTGGGGTTTAAGGTTTTAAATACAACGTATTCCCAGAGGCTAGTTAATTTTAGCCTCTTTTATTTAAATCAATTTCTGGAAAAAATATGAAGAAGTCTATTTTAATTTTAATGTTATCTTTTCTTTCAATAGAAAGTGCCCTAACTGCAACGGACTTAAAACCAGCAAGCACAGTGAATAACACTCGAGTTAATGATGCGATCAGAAATTTTGTGGCCCTGTGTTTTAGCGGAAAAGATCTTGAGGCAATTAAGCTCGCTCTCGCTTCAACAGAATTAGATGTAAATACGAAAAGTCCTACTGGAGACACAGGATTAATAATTGCATCAGAAAGAGGAAATATAGAAGTCATAAAACTTCTACTTACCCACCCAAGTATAGATTTAAATCTAAGAAATGAAGACGGAAACAGTGCCCTTGTAATAAGTATTGCTAAGGGGCAAATTGAGGCCACTAAACTCCTTCTCTCTCAGAAAGAGATTGAAGTAAATGGCAGTCAAGGTATCGATGATATTCCAATAACTACAGCGGCCGAGTATAATCAAATAGAAGCTTTAAAACTTCTACTCGCCCATAGTGATATCGATGCAAATGGAATTAGACGCCTCGGAAGAACAGCACTACAAGTTGCAGCCTCCAAAGGTCATATTCAAATTATAAAAATACTACTTTCTAGAGATGAAATTGAAGTTAATAAGGCCGTAAATACTGGTTACACGGCGCTCTTAATCGCATCGAGATCCAATTTTCCTAAAGTTGTTGAACTACTTCTCGCCCACGATGATATTTTAGTTAACCTAGTAAACTTTAGAGGGAAAACTGCTTTAACAGAAGCGGCCACTAAAGGACATATTCAAGTCTTAAAACAATTGATGAATCATCCAAAAATTAATATAAATCAAAACACTGAAGATTCAAAAGAGAAAACACCACTCATGCTGGCAAGTGAAAATTTTCACCATAAGGCAGTGGCAATATTACTTCGTCATCCAAACATTAATCTAAACCTAATGGATGCTGAGGGATATCCCCTATTAGTATTCATGGCAAAAAGAGGACAGAATATAATTGTTGAACTCTTAATCAATCACCCTAATCTTGATGTTAATGTTCTTGCAAGCAGTGGATCAACGGCACTCATTAAGGCCTCCAAGTTCTCCCATTTAAAAATCCTATCACTTCTCTTAAGACATGATGAGATAGACATAAATTTAAAAAATAAAAAGGGTATGACTGCGTTAATGATGGCGATTCAAAAAGACCAAGAAAGAGTTGCAACCATGCTTCTTGGCCATGAAGGTGTGAATGTTAACTTAAAGTCGACTAAGTTTGGTTTTTTTCCTTTGAATTTTGCCGCTCGAAAAGGCAAAACGAACTTTGTAGAGATGCTCTTGTCTCATCCTAAAATTTTAGTGAATCAAGTTGACACCGCTGGCATGAGTTCTTTAATAGTGTCGTCATATTTTGGATATGCAGATATTGTAAAGCTATTACTCCAAGCACCTGGAATAGATCATACGATAAAAGATTTCTCAGATCATATGACTGCTCTAGAATGGGCACAAAATAGAAGTCGAAATGAGATTGTTGCAATTTTAAATGAAGCAGGAATACTAGAATAATTTTTCATTGGAAAAAATATGAAGAAACTAATCTTAACTTTATCACTTTTTATTACTACAAATGTATTTTCTTTTGAGTCTATCTCATATTTATTAGTTGCTAAAGGAACTATAAATGGAGAGAAAACCTCAGTCTTTTCATCGATATTTATTGCACAGAGAGAACCTCTCTGTTCAAAATATCTTGACTATATCATCACTCATGAACTCGACTTCGAACCAGAATTTCCAAAGGAAAATCCAGCCAACTGTATAATTGAAAAATATACAAATATTTCGAGATCTATTCATGCACGTAGAATGTTAATTATACAACTTCGCACTAGTGGGTACGATGAAATGTTTATTGAATACCGACCAAACGATCACCGAAACTAATAGAAACGACTACAATCGCCACCCTTTTTCACACAAATATCAAAGCGTTCTTTTTGTTTTAGAACGCTTTTAAGGCAACTCTCCTTGATAAAATCGTGTTCAATCTCTTGGCACATTTTTTCATCAATGGATGAGATGGCCTGCATCTTTAACATATTATCTTTATCAAAATAACTCGATAAAAAGATCGAGAGCACCACAAGAAACAGAATGAAATAGAGAAAGACCTTTCCAGTAAAGACCTTCTTAAGCATTTTCTTTCACTAGAATATTCAGCATTCGCCTCACCGGCTCCGCCGCTCCCCAATGAAGTTGATCGCCACACGTAAACGCATTTAGATATTCACTACCAAGATTCATTTTTCTAAGACGGCCTATAGGAATCTGAGAAGTTCCACTAACTGCTGCTGGAGTCAGTTCAGCGCGAGATGCTTCTACAGTATTAGGAACAACTTTCACCCAGTCGTTATGAGAGCCAATCATGGCCTCAATCTCATTCATGGGAATGTCGCGCTTAAGTTTAATAGTAAAGGCCTGAGAATGGCATCTCATGGTTCCTATACGTACACAGGTTCCGTCTATTGGTATTAAATTACTAGCGTCTCTTCCAAGAATTTTATTGGTCTCACTAATACCCTTCCATTCTTCTCTTGTTTGTCCTGCATCCACGGCTGAATCAACCCAAGGGATTAAACTTCCCGCCAGTGGCGCTCCAAAACAACTTGAATCTAAACTGCCGTCTCTATAAGTATCCGTCACCACTTTATCAACGGCGATGATATCTCTAGCAATATTTTCGTCCATGCTGGTAAATTTATTTCCAATCACTTGCATCTGCGTCAGCAGCTCTTTCATATGTCTTGCCCCGCCGCCAGACGCCGCTTGATAAGTCATACTTGTGAGCCATTCAATGGCATCATTTTCAAATAATCCACCCAGTGACATCATCATCAGAGAAACCGTACAATTTCCTCCGATATAATCTTTCACTCCAGAGTCCAGTGCCTGATCAATAACTTTTCTATTCACGGGATCCAGAATAATGACACTGTCACTTTCCATTCTAAGGGTAGAAGCTGCGTCGATCCAAAAACCTTTCCAGCCATTTGCTCTAAGTTTTGGGTGAACCGCTTTGGTGTAATCTCCACCTTGGCAGGAAACAATAATATCCATATGGGAGAGCTCATCAATATTGTGAGCATCAATTAAGAGTTCTGCATTTGAATTTTTTGGCGCTTTCTGTCCCGCTTGGGAAGTTGTAAAGAAGGTAGAATGAATACCTTTGAAGTCTTGATGCTCTTCCATACTACTTATGAGAACCGAACCAACCATTCCTCTCCAACCAACAAATCCAACACTTTTCATTATATATTCCTTTAAATTTTTAAAAACTTACGTAATTTGAGCTAATAATGATTCTTTTTTCTCTTTTTGTAAAACCGGGGTTGAATAATCAGAGCATTTTAGTTACCATTTTTATATTGAAGAGGTGCGAATTTCAGGCAACTCATGTGAAGATTATTGGATCTTGCGAGCATGAGTCATGGGAAATTTGCCGAAACGGAGATCTACCAAAACAGATTTCTTCGTTGGTTGCTAGGGCCGAATCCCTAGGACTGTCACAGGCAATGTGGAGCACTTCGAGGTCAATCTTTTAGAAAATCCCATTGCCATTTATTTAACACTTTTTGAAAACGGAGATTTTCAATGGATGCAATTATTGTCGCCAAATTTGGTGGAAGTTCAATGGCGGATGCCGCTGCGATGAGAAGATCAGCTGGAGTCGCCCTTGAGCACAAGGCAAATATTGTCACAGTATCAGCGACCTATGGAACAACCAACAATCTGATTAAGCTCTCAGAACTCGCTATGACCAAAGACTGGTCGGCCTGCGAAGAGATTATTCTTGAAATCAGAGAAAAGCACTTAAGTATTGCCTGTGACTTAGACCTAGGGAACACCTCTTCACTAGAGCGCTTACTAAATGAAGTAGAAACCCTTTCTAAAGGAATGTTCCTCTTAAAGGATTGTTCGCCCAAGGCCTTTGATGCCATTCAATCTTTGGGAGAGAGGCTATCTTCACTTCTCTTTACTCGCGCACTAGACCTCGCTTGGGCCAATGAGCGCAAGGTAGAATGTTTTGACGTTCGTAAAGTCTTGCGTACAGATGATCAATTTGGAAAAGCGACTCCCCTCATAGAAGAGATCAGCACTCTCTGTGACACTCATCTCATTGATTGCAAATACGACAATGTGGTCTATGTGACGCAGGGATTTATTGGACAAACTGAATGTGGTCATACAACGACTCTTGGGCGTGGTGGTTCTGATTATAGTGCCGCCCTTATAGCCGAAGGAATCGGAGCTGACATATTACAAATTTGGACCGACGTGGCCGGTATCGCGACTACAGATCCGCGCATTGTTCCCACAGCAAAACTCATGAATGAAATCACCTTCTCTGAAGCGGCCGAGCTGGCGACTTTTGGAGCAAAAATACTTCACCCCACAACACTTACTCCAGCACTTAGAAAGAATGTTTCGGTCTATGTAGGTTCTAGTTATGAGGCCTCTGCACCTGGAACCTGGATTAAGAAATCTTGTTCTGAAACACCACTGATTCGTGCCATGGCGCAAAAGAAAGAACAGAGCTTGCTCACTCTCTCAACCCCAAAAATGATTGGGAGCCATGGTTTTCTCTATGAGATTTTTAAAATTTTCAACGCCCATAAAGTCAGTATAGACAGTGTGACCACTTCTGAAATTTCAGTCGCTCTAACAATTGAGGATTCAACTCTCTTAAATAGAAAATTGCTAGGAGAATTAGAGAATTTGGCAGAGGTGAAAGTAGAGGAAAACCTTTCATTAGTGTCCCTAATAGGTAACAATATTAATCACACAGCAGGTCTTGGAAAGAGAATATTTGAAGCATTAGGTGACATCAACGTTCGTATGATTTGTCTTGGTGCTTCAAGACATAACTTCTGCTTTCTAGTGGACGGCGAAAGAGCAAACGACGCCATCATCAGACTTCACGATCACTTCATAGGAGAATAGCTTGAACTACGCCGTCATAGGAAAAGGTAAAACAGGCTCACATGTCATTAGTCTTTTGCAAAAACAGGGTGCGATTTTTGAAGTCTTTGATTCAAAGAACCAAGCAACCGCGAAGAAGTTAAAGAGCTTTGATGTGGCCATTTGTTTTGTCAATGGACCAGTCTTTGAATCCCTCATCCCCGCACTTATTGAAGCCAGGATTCCAGTCATTACTGGCGCCACTGGATTTGAGTGGTCACAGAAGTTAAATAGTCTAGTAAGAGATGGAAAGTGTAAGTGGATCAAGGCCTCAAACTTCTCTATTGGAATGAATCTCATTCATAAAATGATTTCCGACACGCTCTCTAAAGCGAAGCGGCTCTTTAACGAGTACGACTTTGATATTCATGAAGTTCATCACACTAAGAAAATGGACGCCCCCAGTGGAACGGCCATTAAGTGGCAGGAATGGACTCAGGAACATTTCCCCATAACTTCTGAGCGCACAGGAGATGTTGTGGGAGATCACACCATCACTTTAAAAACAGGTAATGAGAGAATAACTCTGCGCCACGAAGCACTTGATAGAAGTATCTTTGCCAGCGGCGCCCTAAAGGCCTGCGACCTCTTATCAGAGATAGATTTTGGAATCTCTGATTTTGAAGAACTCACACTAAAGAAATTATTAAACTAAGGAAAGAATATGAGCCTCAATGATTATCCCCTATGGACTGCCGTCATCACACCTATGAATGAAGACGGATCTGTCAATTACACAGACCTTACAAATATCTTAAAAGCACAGGACGAAGCAGAGAATGGAATACTCATTCTTGGAAGTACTGGAGAAGCTCTAAACTTGGACGAAGACGAGAAGAGAAAAATTCTTGAACACACTATCGCGCAAGATCTTAAAGCTCCTATTATGGTGGGTGTTGGTGGCTCAAATCTCACTGACACTAGAAATTGGATCAAGTATCTTGAAGAGCTCAAGGTTCAGGCTTATCTACTTGTTACTCCTCTTTACGCAAAACCTGGAACAATTGGCCAGTACGAATGGTTTAAAGACTTAATGGATTTAAGTACTCGCCCTTGTATGCTCTACAATGTCCCAAGTAGAACAGGGATTAAAATGAGTTTTAAAGCAGTTGAAATGCTGAAAGATCATAAGAACCTTTGGGGAATTAAAGAAGCTTCAGGATCCACTGAAGATTTCGCCAAGTATGTAGCGGCCGCACCGAGTGCGCGCGTTTACAGTGGCGACGATGCTCTCATGCCTGAGTTCTCAGCAATAGGGGCCAAGGGATTAGTTTCTGTTGCTTCCAATGTGTGGGCGAAACAAACACATAGATACGTGGAAAAATGTTTAGATAGCTCGCTAGAAGAGAAGGCGCTTTGGGCCGAGAGTACCAACAATCTCTTTCTCGCTTCAAACCCAATTCCCGTAAAAGCACTCATGGTCCACGACAAACAAATCTCATCCGTTGTGCTAAGAGCTCCGCTCACTCACAAAGACCTAGAAGACATAAGTGAGCTTGTAAGTTCACACGCAAAAATAAATGAATGGTACCAGTCGAATAAGTAAATAATTAAACAAACAAATAAGGAATATAAATATGTCAGAATTAAATTGGAAAGAAACTTTTGATCTCCTAGAAACTGGAGAAGTAAGATCAGCTGAAAAAGTTGATGGTAAATGGGTAGCTAATGTTGCTGTAAAAAAAGCAATTCTCTCTTCTTTTAAAGATGGAAATCTCGTGGACTTTGGTAATGAAGGATTTCCTGGATTCATTGATAAGCACAATCTTCCGCCACAGAAATTTACTCCAGAAAGAGGAGTTCGCATGGTTCCAGGTGGATCAAGTGTGAGACGTGGAGCTTACGTGGCCAAAGGCGTGATCATTATGCCTCCGGCCTATGTAAATGTTGGTGCTTACGTAGACGAAGGAACAATGATTGATTCACACGCTCTCGTTGGATCGTGTGCGCAAATTGGTAAGAATGTTCATCTTTCTGCTGGCGTGCAAATTGGCGGGGTCTTAGAGCCCGTAGGACTAGCACCAGTAATTATTGAAGACAATGCTTTCATTGGTGCCGGAGCGGTAATAGTAGAAGGTATACAAGTTTTAAAAGGTGCCGTAATTGCTCCTGGAGTGATCCTCTCTAAAGGTGTTCCCGTTTACGACTGTGTAAATGAGAGAACTCTTGAGCGCGGAGAACCCATTCCTGAGAACGCTATTGTAGTTCCAGGAACAAGACCTGTGAACGATAAGCTTGCTTGGGCAAAGAATATGGGACTAAGCATGAACTGCGCTCTCATTGTTAAATATAGAGATGAGAAAAGTGACGCTTCATTAGAGTTAGAACAATTTCTTAGATAAATAAAACTACAGCAAAGAGAGTAAAGATGCATTTAAGTCCATCCCATAAAGAAGAATTAAAACGAGTCATTAAAAGACTCGACTCTTCTTTCTACTTCTATGATCTAGATGGACTTAAAGATCATCTAAGCTATATGAATGATCAGCGCGATGAGTCCGTTAAACTCTGGTACGCCTGTAAGGCCAATCCCATGTCGGCCATCTTGAAAATTTTTAGAAATTTAAACTTTGGTATCGACGTGGCCTCACAAGGGGAATTGGAACAAGTCTTAAGTAGTGGTGTAAAACCAGAAGACGTTCTCTCTACTGGACCTAGTAAGTCCCGCAAGTATCTTCGCTCCATGATTTTAAACGAAGTAGACGTGATTGTTCTTGAGAGTTTAAATCAGGCCTATTGGTTAGATGAAATCGCCAAAGAATTAGGAGCAACCCCTAAAGTCTTACTAAGAGTTCAACTCTCCTGGGATGAAGGAAAATCAGTCCTAGGCGGAGATGACATCACCCCTTTTGGATTAGACCAGAAAGAATGGATGAAGTTAGATCTCGCAAAATGTTCAAGTCTAAATTTTCAAGGTTTCCACGTTTTTCAGTGGGGAAATATCTTAGACCTTAGTAAACTTGAAATAATTTGGGAGAAAACTATTCTCGCCCTTAAAGAGCTCTCTAGTGAAATTAAGATTGAAATGAAGGTCATTGACCTTGGTGGAGGATTAGGTATTCCCTATCAAGACCAAGAGAGAACCATCGATTTTAAAGATGTGAACACTCTCCTGATGAAATTAAAAACAAAATATGAATTGCAAACGATTTGGATGGAACTTGGTCGTTACTGTACTGGCCCTTATGGTCATTACTTAACTCAAGTCATCGATAGAAAGACGGTGCGTGGAAAAGAGTTACTGGTACTAGACGGTGGAATAAATCACATTGCTCGTCCCGCCCTCACTAACCAGAATTTCCCCTGTGAACTCTTTAGAGAGAGCACGGCCTCTAGAACTAGTTACACTGTTCATGGACCTCTGTGTACGGCACTAGACAAGCTGGGAACTTTTGATTTACCAAATGATATCAAAGAGGGCGATTGGCTCGTTTTCTCCCAAGCGGGCGCATACGGTTTCACAGAGGCAATGCCATTTTTTCTCTGCCACAACCTACCGGCAGAAGTGATTCTCTATAATGGAGATCTCATGACTCCAAGAACAATTAAATCCTCCTCCGATTGGTTAATATAATGAATACAATAACAAGTTCAAAAGTCCCCGTTGTAGAACTTCCCAGTGGAGAAGTACTCTCTTTAAAAGTGATCGATATTGTTGGTAAGAAGAAAGGTCCCATGTGCTACTTGCAGGCCAGTGTTCACGGAGCTGAACACCAGGGAAACGCAGTCATCTACCAACTTTTAAAATACTTAGAAAAAAATGAAATTGCAGGCAGTATCCGTCTTGTCCCCATGGCGAATCCCATTGCCTTAAATAATAAAATTGGCACCTATACTCACGGGCGCTTCAATTCCAACACAGGTGACAATTGGAATCGCCTCTACCATGACTTCACAAAAGACAATGATCAGGTATTAGAGTTTGCCAAGAAATATCTAGGTTATGACGAGCTAGACATAGACAAGCAGTACAAGTTATTACTCAGTAAACTCATAGAAGATAAGAAGAATGAAAACTCAAACTACGGCATAGACCGCAACGGTCACGTGAATATCCTCTTACAAGAACTCGCCCACAATGCCGACTATGTACTCGATCTTCACACCGGTCCCGTGGCCACACGTTACCTCTATGTACCTGAGTACCTAGAAGAGAAGTGCGCTGATCTACAATTTCCCCACAATCTCATTATCCCTAATAATTTTGCTGGCGCCATGGATGAAGCGAGCTTCATGCCGTGGATAAACTTGCAAAGAGCATTTAAAGAACTTGGAAGAGATTATGATATTGCCTTTGAAGCCTACACAGTTGAACTGGGTAGTGAGGAGAGAATCTCTCTAGAAGAAGCACAACTTGATCTACGCCATATCCTCCACTACTTATTCCTAAGAGGTATTGTCACTGAAGAAGACAACCCTATCACTACAACGATTAAGAAGTGTAAGCTCAAAGACTACAAGACTTACTACGCCCCAAGAGGAGCTCTCTATGAATATATGGTGCAACCAGGTCAAGCGGTTAAGAAGGGCGAGGTTTTAGCCGTGGCGCTAAATTTTGAAAATCACTTTAAAGAAGAAGAAATAAAAATAGAGCTAAGAGCGAACCAAGATTGTATCGTGATCAATCACTATCCAAGTAGCAGTGTTCCAAGTGGAGCTGAACTCTTTCAAGTTATGGAGTCCATCTATTAATTAAGTTCACAATCAAAATCAATCTTCTTATCAGTCCCCGTCAGTGTATCTAGTCCCTCAAAGGAAACATTATCATCACTG
This sequence comes from Halobacteriovorax marinus, assembly GCA_002163155.1. Classification (GTDB taxonomy): domain Bacteria; phylum Bdellovibrionota; class Bacteriovoracia; order Bacteriovoracales; family Bacteriovoracaceae; genus Halobacteriovorax; species Halobacteriovorax marinus_A. The sequence goes on from MAAO01000008.1 coordinate 37,332, forward strand.
TCGATAAGAACAACTATGGCCGACTTATCAATGTCCGGTAAGTGGAAGGCCACTCCATTTGGAACTGACTGTACAGTGACAGTTTCTATGAGATTATAAATATCTCCACCTTGAGTTGAGAAAGTATGGAGAACATTATCATTTTGAATGAATTCTAATTCAATATCAGAATCATTAGAGAAACAATAAATTCTCTCTATGCCAAAATCACTGTAAATTCCCTGCGCTAAGACGGAACTTTGGAATAAGAAGGCACAGGCCAAAATCAATTTATGGATACATTTCATACTTCTCTCCTATCCGAATAGAATAGGAGGAAATAGCACGGTTATTTTAGAAGTAATGTGAAGATATCTTCACACTTTAGAATTTTTAATTACTCACCTGTATATTCAAAAACTTGGATTTTATACATTTGTACTTTTTCTTTAGCTATTAGATCACTATACTTTGGTGATACATCCACAAAGCCTGCCAGATCACTCTCAGGCACCCTTAAATAACTTCTAAGCACAAGAACTGCACCCACGGCGAGCGAAGGTTTAAGTTGCTGTAGATAGTCCCGCTCTAGGTCTCCACCAAAGTAACTAGGTACATCACTTAAGCTCACAAAGTTAAGACTCTTTGCTTTCACCTTTGAAGAGGCAGAGATTAAATCATGATTGAGAAAGTGTACTTTACTCTTTGAGTTAAGTGACTTCTTCATTTGTTCAAAACATTCCTCTTTCGCTTCAATCGTATTGCCATCTTCATGTTGAATTCTGCCAAAGAAACAAAGATTTAAAAAGAAACTCGACCTAGTTAGAGAATGAGTAAAGAGCCTCTCAAAAGCATTGTAGTAGTATTCAAAATGACTTTCAGGTTGATTCATTTTAATGAAATCACCTTTATAGAGAAGAGCATTGAAGACACTCTTATTTCCTAACATAAAGAGCACCACTTTCCATTTCCTCATAGGGAAATCATTGTGATAATAGTGCACTTGATCTGAAACATTATGATACTTAAAACTTTGATCAAAGTTTTTACCGATGATTTTTTGAACAATTTTTGCAAAGACCGCAAATGTTCTCTCCCACTTCCCAATATAGAGAATAGAGCCCCACTTTAACTCACCAAAAACTCGCGTAAAATATTCAACACATTCAAAACTTAAATCTAGCGACTCAAAGATCTCTCTTCTCTTTATTGCATAGTCATAGGCCGCGTAGGGAGGAAATCCCCAAAAGGCCAGGTAATCGTGGTGACTAAGAGACTTAATACTTTCTTTTCTAAGCTCGGTTAAGAGCAACTGAGGTCTAGAGACATCAACGCAGTAGAGATTATCACATTTCTCATGAAGTAGTGGCATCGCCCTAGAACCGGAACCAGCAATGGTTAAAATATTCTTAGGTTTAAGAGCATTAATCATTCTAAACTCTAATTCAGTATCTTCATTACCTAAGGTGTAATTTAAATCTGAAAAATACTTCTTAACCATTACTATTCCTTTTTTTTAGGGCGTGTCCACGACAAAGAGCAAACTCTTCATCTGTAATAAAACCATTATGACCCATAATTGCAGAAAGTCTAACCCCATGAACTTTCGCCATACGATCAATTTCTAAAACTTTCTCATAACTAATATTTCTTCCAAGAGTAAAACTCTCCAATTTCCCATCCATCGCTAGAAGTGCAGTCTCAGCTAAGCAGGCGTAGACTATATTTCCCTCAAGACCTATATCAACGTTTGACTTGATTTCACCTGGAAGTTGCACTTCACCGCTGGCTATGACCATCACATCTGGTCTCTTCACTGCATCTTCTTGACTAATATCAAAAGGTCTAGAAACGTCACAGATCACACAACCAGGTTTCACAAGATCAATATCGAGAATCTTCTTTCCCTGCGCTGAAGTCGTAGTGACAATGAGATCACAATCAGCACTATGCAAATCTGCATGAGTGGCCACTGTGATTTTACAATTAGGTGCAATTTCTTTAATGGTATCTTTTAACTCTAAGAGTTTATAGGGTCTAGGCGCCACAAGAATAATTTCTTTCCAAGTAGTCGCTAGGATCTTTGCACTCACTGAACCTATGGCACCAGTAGCACCAACAATCATAACTTTCGACTGTGTGATTCCATCAACAGTTTTAACAAGGCCCAATTTTTCAATAGCAAACTTAGCCGCCCAAATAGTTGAACAAGCAGAGAGAGCATTTCCCGTGGTGACAGGAATGGGAGAGCGCTGATCAACACTGATTCCAGCGTCCCCTACAATCTTAGTAAAAGCACCAAGGCCTATAATACCTGCATTATGAGAACTGGCGTCCTTACAAATATTTACTAGCTTCTTGTAAACTGTTTCTGGGTTTTGCTCTAAGAGCATTTTAGGCGTATCAGTTACAGTATAAATTAACCCTTGCACTTCCTTACCAGTTTTCTCTGATTTAATTCCGCTTATATTTCCATAGAAGAAACCAGGCGTGAGAGAGAAAACTTTTTCAAATATTGGACCTAGGTGTTTTTTAAAGCGTTTTGTTTTTTTAAGTAGAGGATGTTTAAACAATTGATCCTTACTTAGAGGATGAATGATAAAAGCAAATTTAGAAACTTCATCACTACCGTTTTCGTCAATGAGTTTATGATGCTCAACTTTCATATTGAGCACATCCACCCAGTGTAAAATATCATCAGCTGTGAGAGGTTCATTTTGAAAGGCCTGCATGAGCGCTTCTAATACAGAGAAATTCACATAACGGCTCTTCACCACTTTAGGCATACAAGAAATAACGTCCTTAGCACCGTCTTTTATAAGTTTCTTCTTCATGAGAGAACCCATGAAATCAAGCACAACAGTTTTTCCCTTCAAGTGTTCACGGTCAATAATTTGTACTGTCCCTTCATTACCTACAAAGACATCACTTTTGAAGAATTTTTTTAGTCCCTTGTGAACTTTTGCATCTTCTATTTTAAAGGTAGCGAGACTAGATTGACTAACTTTCTTTAACCCAATAAAGGGAGATACTGTATTTAAAAACTTCTCAAGTTGTTTATTGGAATTTAAATTATAGGGAAGTCTTAAAAAAGAATAAGGATCAGCAAGACATAACTTCCCATCTAATTCTTCAATAATATCGACTAGGTTCTTTTGCAGAGAACCAGTATACATCCCGACTCTCTTACCTTTTAGAGTATTCTTATGAGTGAGGTAGAATTGTCTAAAGGCCCAAGGAATATAGACATCTTTTAAGAGCTGCCCATCAACCATAACTGTTTGTCTGGGGAGGCCCTTTAATTTTTGAGTCTGAGGGTGCTCAAGCACTTTCTTCTTAGTTTTTATTTTTGGAGGGACACCACTAAGACAGATGACATCACAAATGCCGTCAAACTTCTTAATTAAACTCTCCGCCAAGTCCATATCAAAACCAATAGCGTATTGGGTAAGCCTTAAGGACTCACCATTAAACTCTATGATCTCATCAAAGTTCTTATTATTTTGTGCAAAGGCTATAGAGACAACATGTTTCACTTGCCCTCCCTAAGTAACTTCTTAGCTTTCTTAAAAATGGCCTCATGATAAGTATCAAAACTAGAAAGCTCTTTTAAACCTAAGTCTTTTTTAGCATTCTTATTTCCGTAATTCACAGGAGTGGTCATGTAATGAATGATTTCACTGGGAATTCCTAAGAGATCGAATGATTTTTCAATCAAGGGATGATTATCCATAGAGACAATCTTTGTTTGGATATTAAAAGCTGCTAAGCTCCGATAAATAAGCTCTTCTACTTTTGGAGCTTCCCTATCTACCAGCTGATAACACTTTATCTTCTCTTCACTCTCTTCGCCTGCAACACCAAGAGCTATCATTTTTGCTACATGATCAACTGAGACAACTGGAAGTGTGGCCTTAGAATTTAGTGGCAGAGGAAGAAATGGTAAGTGAGTGATGGCAGGGGCGACACTTTTAAACTTCGCCATCCTTTCCCAAAAATAATAAGGACCATCAATTTTTTCAAATTCACCAGTCTCGCTGTGACCAATGATAATTCCTGGTCTATATATTTTAATTTTAAAGTCACCTTTAACATTTCTCACAATTCTCTCGGCCTCATATTTAGTGGAAGAGTAAGGATTGGAAAAATTCTGAGACGCATAGAAATCGTCCTCATTAAACTCTCCCCCATGATCACCACTCACAGCTATGGTGCTGACATAGTGAAAAGTCTTTAATTTCTTACAGAGTTTTGCAAAGAAGAGAACATTCAGTGTTCCTAGGACATTTTGCATATAACAAGTGGGATGGTCGCCTTTTAAATCATAGAAGGCCCCCATGTGGAGAATACTTTCAACATTTTCTAGAAATTCTAAGACACTGCCCTCGATGAGATCGGGTTCAGTCAGGTCCCCTTTCACAAGGGTAATATTGTCGTATTGAGAATATAAGGCACGCGCTTTTTGTAGACTATTTTTTCTAACTAATAGATAGAGATGATCCTGTGATTTTGCTAAAAGTGGAATCAATTCTTTACCTAAATAACCAGTGCTACCGGTTATGAAGAGCTTCATGACAAAGTGACCTCGTTTCTATGGTTTATAAGAGACTTTTCGTCATCTTTTGAATAAACCTTTAACGAAGAAGGGTTGATTTCTATGTCCCAAATGTTCTTGGAATCTGCGCTACTGTTAAGGACTTCCCCATCTCCAAAGAAGAAAACTTCCTTTTCTGGCATGAGGTTCTCAATTTGCATTTTATCTGTTTCAAAAGATATCACATCCGGGTCACCGTAGGGATATTGATTCATGGCCATTTTATAGCAGCATCTAAGAAACTTCTTATGGTCAGTATGTTTGAAAATAGTGACGTTGAACTTACCGTCCTGATTGCTGGTATCTGGTGCCACATTAAATGTGCCCGCCAAGTGAGATTGATTATTAATCAATAAGAGCGGTGTATCGACAATTCCTGAGAATTGTTCGGATTCAATCTTTAATTTATAGTTTGGAAATTTTAGACCCTTGAGCTCACTTAGAATAAAGAACGAGTAAATACTCTTTCCTGTGAGGTTCATTAATTTCTTAAATCTAGGAAATTTAGCTCTAAGTTCATTTATCTTTTGAGAAACTTGGGCACCAAGACCTAGTCCTCCGTTAGTGGCCATATAGAGTCCGTTCACTTTTATAAGATCAATATACTTGTATTCGTTATTTCTAATGAAGTGAGTGATATTTTTCACACTCTGCTTATTACCAAGCTCTGTCGCCAGATCATTTGCCGTTCCTCCGGCCATAACCAGAAGACCAATGTCCTGTCCCGCTAAAGATTGGATCAAGGTATTCACTGTTCCATCACCACCAACAGAAACGATGGCATCACATTTTGCATCAATATCATTAACAAGATTTTCTTTTAATTCGACTAGATTATTAGGTGTTCTATAAGTGATATCACTTCTAAAGAGCGATTGATCAATTTGTCTCTTCCAGTAGTGGAATGACGTGTGACTGGCCCTCTTATTTAGATATACACTAATATTTTGCATGGATTCCTCTGTTATTTCGATTCACCAAAGTATAAACTGACCAAGTATGAACAAGGGGATCTTTGTACTTTTTTCAAAGGCCGTCACGATTCGAACACCCCTTAACTATCTAAAATAACTACAGGAATAAACATATGGAAGCAAGTTTTTGGAAGAATGCGTGGGTTGATAGAAATATAGGTTTTCACTTAACTGAGTACAACTCCTTTCTACTAGAGGCCATAAAGGTCAAAGAGATAGCAACTAAGGGTGCGTGTCTCGTTCCACTTTGCGGCAAGACTCTAGATATGATTTATTTACGAGATCAGGGATTCTCAGTCATAGGTTTTGAATTGGCCAAGCAAGGTGTCTTAGAATTCTTCGAAGAGAACAAGATTGAGTACACCCTTACTAAAGATGAGTTCTATGAAATTTTCCAAAGTCAGGGGCTCACTATTTATTGTGGAGACTTCTTTAACGCTAAGAAAGCCGACCTACCAAGTTTTGACCTAATCTATGACCGTGCTTCAAATATTGCACTACCGAGTGAAATGCGAACTAAGTACTACGCAAAAATTAAAGAGCTGAGTTCTCCTAAGAGCGAAATGATTCTTATGACAATGATGGGAGAGAAAACGAGTGACGGTTCGGAAGATTTAATCGGCCCTCCTTTTAGTATTTCAAAAGAAGAAACAATAGAGGCCTACCAAACAGAGTGCGAATTTTTTGAAATCCTAGAAGAGAGAAAAATGAAGATCAATTCTAAACGTCTAAAAGACGCAGGCATAATTTCTAGAAAATTTCTTGGGTACTATTTGAAATTTAAATAAAAAAAAGGGGACACACGCGTCGTCTCCCCTTCTTTTTGGCAATTTACTCTAATACTTTAGTATTTATATACAGAAGGTAGAGGTAAAACTAAGTTTAATTCATATTGAGAGGCACTAAGTGCTGTTTTCTCTACAGGAATATCAGCAACACTAATCTTAGCAGTTGCAATCGCACCAGCTACAGATTGAGTTCTTGAAAGGATACCGGCCTTAATTGCACGTCCTGGATTTACTAATCCACTCGTCACAACTTTTGCTTTTAAGTATTCTTTTAAGTCTACTGTTCCCATAATAATTTTCTTAATCTCACCAGGACCAAGGGCTGGATTCGCATCCTTAACTCTCGCTGCAATATTAGCAACAAATGGAGCGGCCTGAGAAGTTCCAGAAACTTTTAAGTAGTTGTCCCCTGGAACAGCTGATCTAATTCCAACACCAGGAGCAGCTACGTCAACCATAGTCTTTCCGTAATTTGAAAAGGGAGCAATTGAAGATCTTCCAATTGTCGCTGCTACAGAAATTACGTTGTCCGCTTTAATATTCGTTGGTGAAGTTGGAAATTTATCATTGTTAAGACCATCGTTACCGGCAGCAAATACAAAGAGAGTCTTTGGAGCGGCTTCAGTCATTCTGGCACTTTCTTTAACTGCAGTTTCTAAGAAGAGAACAGCAAGTTCATGAAGTAATTCAGGAGTTGGATCTTTTCTAAAAAGAGTTTTATAAAGCATTCCCACAATTCCTTGTGCCTGCGGGTAACCTGTTCCAAAAGAACCGTTAGCAACATCAGCTTTATGTCCGTCTACGTAGAAACCAATCTCTTCCATAAGTACTGCTTGTTGAGTCGCAAGAAGAATAAGTCCCTTCTTAAATAGCTCAAGCCCTACACCCTTATCTTGTCCTGGAAGTTTAACTTCAGTAGGGATAAGTTTTACAGCAAGTATTTTTGCAGAGTTTGCTTTCTTAGCAGCAATTCCCGCCACGTGAGTTCCGTGCATGAAGTTACCGTAAATAGTAATTCTCTTAATGAACTTCTCATCTTGAAGAATTGTTCTCACCCACTGAACATCTTCTTCAGTAGCAGAACCAAGCATCATTTTTTCTTGAATAGTGAAGAATTTTCTAATGTCATCATTTAAAGTACCAAGGTACTTATAATCGATAACTTTATTATTACTCTCAGCGAAGTTCCACCCATGAATATCGTCTTGATAACCATTTCTATCTTCGTCTCTATTGTTTCCTGGAATCTCAACAGTGTTGATCCACGCTTTAGCAACGATATCGATATGCTTCATATCTGTACCAGAATCGATGATAGCAACAGTTGAAGCTAAACTAGCTGTAGATAATATAAGTCCTAGTCCTAGGGCCATTGTCTTCATGTGAACCTCCTTGTTAGCACATGAAATAATCTCTAAATAAGAGAAAACTTGAAATTTAATATAACAACGTTAATATTATCGAAATTATTGTCACTTAAGTCTTTTGAAAAAGTCTTTCATTTGCTGACATATGGAGAAAGTGTTGTGAAAATCTTTGTTACTGCAGAAATTTTACCCCAAGGAATTGAAGAATTGAAAAATGCGGGGCATCAAGTAGAGGTTTGGAATCAATCTCACCAAATCCCCTATGAACAATTACTACAAAAGGCCAAAGACTTTGATGCGCTCATAACGATGCTCAGTGATCAAATAGATCGCAACTTTCTAGAAGTAAACAAACACTTAAAAGTGATCACCAACTACGCCGTTGGTCATAATAATATAGATTCTAAAGCGGCCACAGAGCTAGGTATTGCCATCGGCAATACACCAGACGTCCTCACTGAGGCCACAGCAGACCTGGCCCTAAGTCTGCTACTCAATGTCTCAAGACAAATTACTCACGCGCAAAAACAAATTGAAGCAGGTCATTGGACGAAATGGGGAGCAATGGATTACTTAGGTCATAGCTTGCGCGGCAAGACTCTGGGAATCTTTGGCGCTGGACGAATTGGAAGATGTTTCGCAACAACCTGCGCTCGCGCATTCTCCATGAATATACTCTACTGCGCAAGATCACCTAAGACTGACTTTGAAAATGAACTAGGCGCCAAGCGTGTTGAGTTTAAAGAACTACTTGAACAAAGTGATGTGGTAAGTGTGCACTGTGATCTCAATGATTCCACAAAAGAGCTCTTTAATGCGGAAAGTTTTTCCCTAATGAAACCCTCATCCATCTTCATAAATACTGCCAGGGGTGGTGTTCACAATGAAAGTGACCTCATTTCTGCTCTTTCGAACTCTAAAATATGGGGAGCAGGTCTCGACGTAACAAACCCAGAGCCCATGAGTGCAAACTCCCCGCTACTCACAATCCCCACAGTTGCGGTCTCTCCTCATATAGGCTCTGCCACTATCACTGCAAGGAATGCCATGAGTTCAATAGTGGCCCAAAATATCCTCAAGGCCTTCGAACAGAAGGAACTCATAGGAGATGTCAATAAACTCTATAGTTAGAGTCATGTATTTTTAAAAGCTTAGACACAGTAAAATCTTAAACAAATCTAAAAGTGATTTATTTGAAATAAGGAATAAAATTAATTTATAAGTATTAATAAAAAAATGTGTCCGGAGTGCCTATGATAAAGTCAAAAATCTTAATCGTTGATGATAACGATGATGTGAGAATCTTGATCAAGAAAACATTATCAGATAAATATATCATAGAAGAGGCAGCATCTAGTGAAGAGGCCATGACGAAGGCCTTTGAATTTGATCCTGAACTTATTATCTTAGATATTATGTTACCCGACACTAGTGGTTATGAAATCTGTAGTCAGTTAAAATCTAAAGAAGAATTTAAAAATACTCCCATAATTTTCTTGTCCGTCAAGGCCGGCAGCAATTCAAGAATTACAGGTTATAAGTTAGGGGCCATTCAATATCTTGAAAAGCCCTTTGAACCTGAAGAGTTGCGCGAAGTCATCGCCTCAATTTTAAAGAACGTTAGCCTAGTGGACACTAATGAAGTGCAAAACTTCGAAGACATTGTGCTCAATATTCCCTCACAAGAAGTGACGGTCATTGGAGAAAAAATTCATTTCACCAGTAGTGAATTTAAAATCATTCACCTCTTGTTAAAAAATTCAAATAGAGTTCTTAGCCGTGAAAAAATTCTCAATCATATAGCACCGGGAAATTTCTCTGCAAATGATCGCATGATTGACACCTACATCTCTGCCCTTCGCAGAAAAATTAGGAACTCACACTTCGTCATTAAATCTGTTTACGGAGAGGGATATAAAATAATCGCTGCTTAAGAAGTATAATAAATATTCATACTCTTTTCATAATACTTGCTGCTTCTTTGGCTTTAATAATAAGAGAAAGGAACAAGAGGTTTGTGATGAGAAAGAAAAAAATTCTCCTAATTGAAGACAGCAGCGACTACTCAAGTCTTCTAAATATAAGCCTTAAGAGAGAAGGATGTGTCACCAAAATCGCAAGAGATGGTCAAGAGGCCCTCGCTCTCATCGAAGATGGTAAATACAAACCGGACCTATTACTACTCGATCTAATGATGCCAAAAATGAACGGCATCGAGTTCCTAGAAAATCTCGATAAAGACAATCTTGCTAAGAATTCAAAAATCTGTGTGCTCACGGCTAAACATGACATGAAAGATATTGAAAAGGCCTTTGACCTTGGGGCCCATGAGTACTTTCTCAAATCTGATAATCTCGTAGTGTTACTAGAGAAGCTCTACGAATTAATGGAAATCGAAAAGCGACCTATTCCTGAAAATTCCAATGAATTTATAAGCGTCTTAGAGGTCACTAACGTTATTCATGATTTTAATATTATCGACTTCAATGAAAATACAGTGAAGCTCTATTCTTCTGAAGAGTTACCACTAAAGTCTAGAATTCAAATAAAGAGCGACAAATTAAAGAAATTTAAAAAGTCCAAGAATATCATCAACTGCATAGTAGAAGGTTGTGAACTTGTGGATGATCAAGTTCTTATAACTTGCAATTTTCTAGATAAAGTAAGCTAGGATAAGAACAATGATTAATAATGTTCTATTTTTAGATGACGATAGAGATATTTTAGATATTTTTAAAAGTTTTATTGACCATAATAACTTATCAAATCCAGGTGTAAGAGAAGAACATCAAATCAACTCAAATAATTATCTCATAAAACCACTCTATTGCTCATTAGGTGAAGAGGCCTTGTCGATGTTCAAACAACAAGAAATAACTCAGTCCCCTATCAAAGTGGCCTTCTTAGATATCACTCTTCCTAAGGGAGACGATGGAATTATGATTGCAAAGAAAATAAGAGAAATGAGCCCTTACACTGAAATTGTAATTGTCACTGGACATGATGTTGACCATATAGAAAGAATAGGAAAAGAAATAGGAAATACAAGTAAGCTACTTTTTCTAAAAAAGCCTTTTGCTAAAGATGAAGTGTTGCAGATGATAAAAAATCTCTGCTTAAAATTTGATCTTGAAACAATTAAAGAAGAATTAGTCACCAACGTTAGTCATGAATTGAGAACTCCCCTCTCCTGTTTACTAGGTTTTAGTAATCTTCTCCTTGAAGATAAAAAACTCTCCAAAGAACATAAGGAAACAGTGGGTATAATTCTTAGAAATGCGCAAACCATGAACAGAATGATAACAGAATTGATTGATACGATGGAACTAGAGGGGAATTCATTAAAAGTAAGAAAGAGCGATATCAATAGCCTCGATCTCATTCAAAATATATTTCAAAAATCACGACCTCTGTCAGTGAAGAATGGTATCAATATAAAAGTTAACGAAGAGAGTGATAATTTTAACTTCAACTCTGACGAATTTAAATTAGAACAGTGTTTATTAAATCTCATCTCAAACGCCATAAAGTTTACAGACAATGGTGAAATCACCATCTCCTGTAAGAGAACTAATAAAGAAATTATTATAAGTGTCACTGACACTGGCATTGGCATTAAAGAAACAGAACTTAGAACAATCTTCAATCCCTTTATGAGAATTGAAAACACCCACCACAACGTTCAAGGATTAGGACTAGGTCTTAGTCTCTGTAAGAATCTCGTAAATCTTCTAGGAGGGGAAATTAAGGTCAAAAGTAATCTAGGCCTTGGATCCCAATTTACTATCTTACTGCCAAACCATGAAACAAACTATAACGCTGCGTAATCACTAATAACATCCTCTATAAAATCTTCTTAGTGAGACATATCTCACTTTTCATACCGTGCTCCCTGTCGTAGGATTTATTCATTAATCATTTTAACGGAGATCAATATGAAGAAGATTCTACTTCTAGCTGCGCTAGTTAGTTTTACCTCATGTAAAGACCTAGACGGGACTTTCAAAGTAAAAAAAGACTTAGTATTTAAAACTAAGAAGAGACCATTCTCAAGCAAGTACGTAAAAGTAAAAGTTCCAGCGAACGAGTACAGTGCAACATTCAAGTTTACTTCTTCATCTAAAATGAAAATTATCATTGCTGGAATTGATAAGAAAATTAAAATCAAATTTCCAAAAGAACTTGATGTAAATCCTAGAAATGACAACTTCTATATAAATGGATCTGACATAAAACAAAACTATGATTTTGATGGAAGAATTAAAACTGACGTAACTCGTACAGATGATCGTCATGGATCAGAAACTTGTTCATACACAACTTATGAAACTGTTTGTCATAGAGAATGTCATACAGGTGATAACGGAAGAGTAAGATGTCATAGTGTTTGTAATCAAATGCCTAGAACTCACTACGGTAGAAGAAATGTTGAGTACTACTACGAAACAAGTGACACTGTTATGAAGTTAAAAGTGCTTGAGCCTTCAACTTCTGAAGTACTTGGACTCTTTAAAGGTAAAGATCACAAAACAAGAAAAGTTATTACTTATTCTTCTATGTGTAGATAGAGTTTATCTAAGGGCAGAGAGTTTATCTCTGCCTCATTTTTTTACTTGTAGCACTTAACAGAACTAAGAAACCAAATAGAACAAAGAAGAATGAGCCTGGGCCCTTGCCTGCTTTATCATCACCTATATAAGTAATACTTCCGCACAATCCACCAGATGTTTGCATAGTTCCAAGAGTTGGGTTTCCATTAAGCGGAGCTGTTCCGGACAGAACGTCTTCTTCATCTCTAAAGTTTGGATCAGGAGTTTCAGCTTGCGCCAATTGAATCGCACGCCAAGCAAGGGCAACTCCATCCCCACAAGTCTCATCAGAGCATCCACTAAAACTTGGAAAACTCTTTGCCGCCTCTTTTACTAACGCCATTAATTGATCTGGATAGAGTCCAGAATTCACTCCCTTCATAAGAGAAACAATTCCTGCCACATGAGGAGCGGCCATACTTGTTCCGGACTGATAGACGTAACTCTCAGAACTAGGAGTAGTTGAACCTGTATTACCTAGACTTAGAACACTTGAGCCATTTCCACCACCGGGGGCAGAGACATCAACGATTTTTCCGTAATTTGTAAAAGTCGACTTATATCCATTTTGCGTATTGGAACCTACTACTAAAACCCCTTGGCAATTTGCCGGAGTAAATTGTGAAATATCTAAATTCGCAGAACTATTTCCCGCAGCAACAACAACTACCGCTCCTCGTGCCTTTGCCTGATTAATAGCATCTTGCATATAGGCAGAACAACTTCCCTGCCCTCCGAGACTTAGATTAATCACATGGGCGGGATTTTGATTGGTAGCGACACCGCTGACAGGAATTCCCACTGACCAGCGAATAGCATCAGCAATATCAGAGGTAAAACCTCCACACTTTCCAAGTGCTCTCACGGGTAGAATTTTTGCATTCCAATTCACTCCCGCTACGCCTTTTGAATTATTAGATTTTGCAGAAATAATTCCCGCCACGTGAGTTCCGTGCCACGAAGAGTTTCTAGAGTAACCCTGATAACAAGAATCCCCAGATGCGACCCAATCTCCCGGGTCACTAGGGTCATTATCACGCCCTCCACCATCGTTGGCATAACTAGCATCACTTATAAGGTCTGCCCCTGGAAGTAATTTAGAATTGATATCAGAGTGGGAAACAATACCCGTATCTATAACCGCCACGATAACTGAACTCGTCCCTACACTTATATTCCACGCTTGTTGAATCTCAATGCCACCGTCTCCTGTACCAAGCGCCCATTGCTCATTGAATCTAGAGTCGTTGGAGGTAAGTTGTGGATCAATTTGTTGGGTATTTAAAAGAGTGTCGACTTCTGCGTACTCTACAATAGAAGAGTCTCTTAAGGCCTCTAGTTCATCTTGCATCTTTTTCTTGCTTGCGAATTTCTTTTTAAGAATGCGAGGTGCCGGGCGAAAATTTTCAGTTTGAATTAAGGGGCGATATTTAATGATAAGTCTGTTCTTTGCCAAAACAGTGTAGTTCATTACCAGTAAACAACAGACAACTGACCATTTAGTTAAACTTTCTCTCATTCCATCTTCCTTGATGAAGTTTAATCTCTCACGACCCCATCCTAGGATCACACTCACCACTCTATAAGCAGAATCTGTGCCAACAAAGGCCCACATATTACGGGCAGATAGGTTAAGGAATTCTCAAGTGGTGTCACAATAACGGTGGAATTTTGACGCTTAACGACAGAGTTTCTGGATCAACTACTCATTTTAAACCAAAAAAAGCCCCACATAAGTGAGGCCTAATTTTATAATTTAAATTTTAATTAGTTTTGAAAGAAGCCAATAGCAGTTGTTCTAGTAACATCTTCTCCACGACAACCGTCCATTGAACAGTACTCAGGAGCTCTACAGCTGTTTCCGTCTGGTCCTCTTCTGTAAGTATAGTCATTGTGACCTCTTACTAGGATCCCTTCTACTTCACCAGTTCTTGCGTTAAATACAGCAGAACCAGAGTTTCCACCAAAAGTATCTAAGTTAGAAGCGAAGTAAACACTGTTGCTGTTATTTCTAACAAAAGCATCACCAGAAATCTTCGAAGGAAGTCCTGAAGGATGACCAATAACAACAATTTCTTCACCGTTATTTACTTTTCCAGAAGTTCTAAACTTAAGAGGAGTTCTTCCAGTAACTTTTCTATCAAGCTCAACAACTGCATAGTCGTTAGAAGTTGATCTACTTAGTTTTTGGTCAACAATTCTCTTACAAGAATAAACACTGTCTTTATTGATTTTGTGTTCAGTCTGATCAGCTGAAGTCATTGTGTAATCAAATACCCACTTGTATCCATTACAATCAGATTGAGAAGTCATACAGTGACCTGCAGTTACAAGGTATTGCTTACCTTTGTGCTCTACTAGGAAACCTGAACATCTACCGGCCGTTAATTGACCATCAAATTTTTCATCAGAACAAACATTTAATTTGCTACCTGATAATTTTACCTGACCATTTCTTAGGTCTTCTACGTTACGATTAGAAACGTGTGCTGCCGTAGCTTTCGCTAGGTTTAAAAGGTTTGTATCAGAAACTTCATAGATATCTAATCTGTTGTCGTCTCCGTAAACTACCTTGTCTACTGATGCAGTTGCTGTTAGCGCAGTCAATGTCATTGCTGCTGTTGCTAGGATCATCCTTAATGTCATGTGTACCTTCCTTGTGTAAATTGCCGTTTAAGGTAAAAGCATTAAACCGATCCCATTACTTTATGTACACTTACAACTTCTTACATCTATTTTACAAAGGGATTGACAAGGGGCGCCTTCGCTGCGCGCCAAGAGAATTTCCAACGACGGCCATCTGTGTCACTAAGGAAGAAATAGTGTAAGTGACCAACATTATGTATTTTGACATCATCCAGCACTTTACCTTCGTTAGTGACGAAAGTTATGCGGTAGCGATATTTTATAAATTCAACTTTCTGAATAAGACCCTTTAATTCGTTAAAAGAGTCTGTGAAAAAGTCCACAACCATACTAGTTGATAAACTCATATTGGGATCTTCTATAATTATAAGATTAAATTCATCGTTCTCGAGACGAATAGCTTCCCCTGAGAGGGACATTTCCATATCGAGCAACTCGCTAAGAAAGGAAGCAAGGGTATTTTTATCACGTGAATGGAGGGCCAATTGTCCTATTCTTAAACTCATAGAACTATTTTAAATGATTTCTTAATTTTCTGAAAGGTTTAATTGGGAGTTGAAGAAATTAAGCCTCACAGAAGTGAGGCCATTGATTTAAATAGGATTAATAATTGAAAGGGAATACGCCCCCGTGATCAGGATCTCCCCAAGGAAATGAAATAAAATTATCATCGTAATTTCTTGTCTCTGTGACTTCTGGTGCAACAGGACCAGGTCTTCCTGTAAGAAAAGAAATATTTGTAATTCTTGTCACGTCTTCACCGCGACAATCACCTTCTTTACAAGAATTCACTTCATAACAACTCTTTGTTTCATCAAGAGATACATAGTTATAATCATCTTCACCGCGAACTAGAATTCCTTCTACAACACCGGAGTTTGCATTCATCACAACAGAGCCTGAGTTACCAGCGAAAGTATCTAAATTGGCCACAAGGAAGAAGTCGTTGTCGTTCTTTCTAATTGATCCCTTGTCGTCAATGATTGACGGGAGTCCCGACGGATGACCAATAACGACGAGCTCGTCACTCTTGTCAATTTTTCCTTCTTTTCTAATACTAAGAGGAGTCACTCCTTCAACTTTTCTATCGAGACGAATAACAGCGTAATCATCTTTTGAGTTTTCATCTAATGTCTGTTCCATAATCTCCACACAAGAGTAGACCTGTGAAGTTGTAAAGTATGGAGTTTTAGAATTTGTTTTTGTATCTTGAAAACCAAAGACCCATTTGTTGCTAGAACAATCCGTCGAACTTCTCATGCAATGTCCTGCGGTAACAAGGAATTGTTCACTTCCTTTTGCCACTAGGAAACCACTACAAATAGCAGGAGAGAGTGATTGTTCAAATCGTTCTCCATCACAGAGGTTCATCTCTACTTTAAGCGTGTCAGAGAAAACTTTCACGCTCTCAGGATGACGATCATCAACTTGAGGAAAACGAAGCTTATTCTTTGGGATCATGGCAGCAGTGGCCGTTGCCCAAGACTTGTATTCACTATTTTTTGAAAGTTCTGTAAGCACTCTATTATCGTCTCCGTAGACGACTTTATCAATATTGGATGAGGCACTAGAAACACCTACACTAATAACAAACGTACTGATCACACCAAGTAGTGCTAACTTCATAAATTCTCCTTTATAATTCGTGCTCATTCATACGAAACCCTCTGTAATGACGCAAGAAGTTTAACAAAATCAACAAATTACACTTAGAAAACTGAGTATTTTTTACGGTACGGGGGTACCTATCGTGATTACAAGAACTTAATCTCGTGGTTTCTCTAAAATATTTCGGAGATATTTTGAAACTGAGTTACTTGCTTTAAAATTTGTTTTAGACAAAGAACTTTTCATCACCTTGTTGAACTCATTTCCAAAAGATCTCTCTAATAGTGATTTTTCTCTACTGTACTGAATATGGGGAACGTAATTTAAGAGTTTCGCTTCAAATCTAGAAAAGTGTAGCGAGCTATATGGATAACTAAAGCAATCACTAGTTATTTTGGCCCTTACTGGGTTCTGGTAAATATATCTATATACATTGAATAAGTGGCCCCTGTGCTCAACGATACTCCACTTGTATCCATTGCTAAACTTATGATTAATATGGCCTGATTTCTTAGTAATTAGTTGGCTTAAGCGCAAGTTGAAATACATCATGAACTGATCTATGTCTTCGTTTGGAGTGGTAACAAGCAGGTGATAATGATTGGACATTAAAACAAAGCTATTAATTTCAACTGGCCTTTTTTTTAAAGCATAAATTAATGAAAGCTTGCAGATATCCCACACTTCGAAAATGGGAATATCAAACCAAGATTTATTATTAGTCCTCGTTGTTACGTGATAGGGAAATGTACTTTGGCGTATGAGTTTTATTCTCGGCATGGGACTATCTATGCAACTTAAAATCACTAGTGACAAGATTATGAGAAAAGCTTGTTTGAAAAACTTCACAAATGAATAAAGACAAATTAACTTCTCGTAATCACGATAGGTACCCCCGTACCGCCGTTTGAAAAACACGAGGATCGTGTAGCCGAATAGTGATATCATAATTTGGAAATTCGTCCATCCATTGTCTTAACAGATGAGAATGAATGAGTTCACTATGCATTATTCTTTGCGACTTTTCCTCCTCTTGAGATAGTGCCTGTAAGAATGATTTTCTAGAGATTCCTATTAACCATCTATACTTGTCACTGCACCACTTATCTATGGACGTTAGCAGCTGGTAGTTTTGCTCCTTAGACTTTGCAAAGCCAAAACAAGGATCAAAGATCACCCTATTCATGACACCGGCCTGACTAAAGATCGCATGTGCTTCGCTAAAGTAGGAAACCAAGTCTATTTTCTCGCTCACGTAATTCATGTGATGACTTGTTTCATCTCTTGAAGGCACAAGGTTATGGGAATAAACATACGTGAAGGAATACTCATCCATTAGGTCAAAGAGAGCTGAATCGATCACTCCGGAGACGTCATTCCAAATGATGTCTCCTTTAAAAGATGAACCTTTTAAAGATTCCAAAATGAAGCGCATGGTTTCTATTTTATAGGTATCAAAGGAGAGGGTATCAGAACTTGAGAAGATATCACCGCTCTTAATTAGCTCTAAGAAAGGGACAAGCCTTTCAAGCTCAACCTGGTTGGATATGGCCTCATTAAAAGGTGCTGTTGATTCAGCTCCGAGATCAAAGATCTTAAGGCCATAACTTTTTAAATATTGAATTTGTTTTTTAAAGGACTCGACGTGGTTAAACTCTCCACCGTCGGAGAAAGAATTAGGGGTGATATTAATCACCCCCATCATCTTGAAATTATTTTTTTTTGACTTATTAAGAAGCGGAAACAGGATCTTTGCCTTCAGATGGTTTGTCACCATTCTTTTCTTCGGGCTTGTCACCATTATTTTCTTCGCTGGCCTTAGTTTCTGCTTTGGTCTCAACTGGCTTTTCACTTATGATTGGAACACCAATATCTTCACCAGCTACAAGAGCTTCAATTTGAGGAAAGTCTAGAGTTTCCCATAGGATTAACCCTTCAGTGATACGATCTAGCGCTTCTCTATTATCAGTGAGAATTTTTAAAGCAATCTTATAATTCGTATCAATGAAATTGTGAATTTCAGCATCAATATCATTGGCAGTTTTTTCTGAGTAATCTACAGAGTCAGACGGTGGCCCTCCAAATGGTGAAGATCCTGGTCTTGAAAAGTTTCTTGGTCCCATCTTCACGGACATTCCCCAAGAACAAACCATACTGTGAGCAAGTTGAGTGGCCCTTTCAATATCGTTTGAGGCACCATTTGTTATTTCATTGAAGACAAGTTCTTCAGCACAACGTCCACCCATGAGAAATGAAATTAAGTTTTCAGATTTTGAAAGAGTAAGATTAAGCATATCTTCACTTGGAAGAGTTTGCGTTACACCCAAGGCACCACCTCTAGGCATAATTGATACTTTATGAATTGGATCTGTGTGTGGAAGCATCATTCCAACAAGTGTATGACCTGCTTCATGATAAGCAGTCACACGCTTTTCCTTATCCGAGATAACCATCGATTTTCTCTCAGGCCCCATTAAGACCTTATCTTTCGCTGATTCAAAATCACTCATGTCTAGTTTAGATTTTCCAAGTTTTGCAGCAGTTAGGGCCGCTTCGTTTACAAGGTTTGCTAAATCAGCACCTGTAAATCCGGGAGTTCCCTTTGCGATAACTTCGAGATCAACAGCTTCATTAAGAGGTGTTTTCTTAGAGTGAACTTTTAAGATTCCTAGACGTCCACGAACATCAGGAGAACCTACCATCACTCTTCTATCAAAACGACCTGGACGAAGAAGTGCAGGATCGAGAACATCAATTCTATTGGTAGCGGCCATAATGATGACGCCTTCATTAGATTCAAAACCATCCATTTCAACGAGTAACTGGTTTAGAGTTTGTTCACGCTCATCGTGTCCTCCACCCATACCGTGTCCACGGTGACGTCCAACAGCATCTATCTCATCAATAAAAATAATACAGGGAGCTTGTTTCTTACCTTGCTCAAATAGATCACGTACTCTTGAAGCACCTACACCTACAAACATTTCAACAAAGTCAGAACCTGAAATTGCAAAAAATGGCACATCCGCTTCACCGGCCACGGCCCTTGCAAGTAAGGTTTTACCAGTACCAGGAGGTCCAACAAGGATACAACCCTTAGGAATTTTTCCTCCGAGTTTTGTGTATTTCTTAGGGTCTCTGAGAAAATCAACAACTTCAAAAAGCTCTTCTTTCGCCTCTTGAACACCACTAACATCATCAAATGTCACTTTCTTGTCTTCAGCGGTAAGGAGTTTTGCCTTAGACTTTCCAAAACTCATGGCCTTTCCGCCACCTGATTGTAATTGCTTTAGGAAGAACCAAAAGAGAACAAAGAGAATGAGCATCGGGGCCCATTGAACGAGAAGAGTCGTAAAAAGACTTCCCGATTGTTCCTTTTGATATTTTAAGCTGACACCATTTTCTAAGAGAAACTTCTTAGTGTACTCATCAGTCTTAGCTATAACTGTAAAATTACCACCGTTTTCATAACTCTCCTTGTACTTACCTTTAATAGCAAGGTCTCCAAGAAAGGTTACGTCTTCGATGAACTTTGATTTTACTTGATGTAAGAAAGTTGAGTAATCAACGACCTTTTCTTTATTCATAGATTGGTTAGTGGCCTGCCATATTAGAACCATAGCAAGAAATAGGAAAATCCAAAGGGTCCAAGTTTTTTGTTGTTGTTTCATTCTCTTCCTTAAAAAGTTTGTCTAAATCAGTCCGCTCGGTGGACGTCATACTCATGTGATCTATTTTAGTAAGCATAAATCAATCATTCAAGTATCTTAACTCGAAAAGTGAATTAAGTTTATCAAATTCTAGTTTTGTCACATAGCATAGGGAAATTAATTATAAAATTGAAGATCTTGACGCGACTGATCAAGGACGTTTGATAGGCTTGAAAACCAAATATCGTTCTCTAAACAATAGGTCGTAGTCTTGGGTAACAAGGGATGAGAGGTCTTTAATCCCTTCATTTTCATCTGATTACTGCTTGGACCAAACATCATAGAGGGAAAAACGACCTCTTTATTATATAAGAGCTTACTTTTCAGACCACCCACAGAAATCTGCGAAGCTATATTCCTATCCTTTAATTTTCTAAGAACTTCCTCGTCCAATACTTTTAAACTCTGTTCACCTTCTTCATGAACTATGAAGAGCACTCCTTTTAAAGCATAACCTTTTACTTTGCCGGAGAAAATCATCGGTCCTTTACGACCTGACTTTGCCATCTCAATATACTTTAGAACTTGTTTGTGAAGACTTCCTCTATTGGAGCTAGATAGCTCTTTAATCGCTTCTGAGATGAGAGGTGCTAATCCTTCAAAGTTTGATTTGTAATCTAGATTTATAAAGGAGACTCCTCCCCTATGCCATTGCTTCTTTAAAACACGACTGACTTTCTTTGGGAAAATACTTTTTCCATAGTCCTGGGCCATTTGATTAGACCTATTCACATAGTGTTTTAAAAGTTTTGGATAACGTTCTTTAAG
Organism: Halobacteriovorax marinus; assembly: GCA_002163155.1. Taxonomy (GTDB): domain Bacteria; phylum Bdellovibrionota; class Bacteriovoracia; order Bacteriovoracales; family Bacteriovoracaceae; genus Halobacteriovorax; species Halobacteriovorax marinus_A. The sequence goes on from MAAO01000008.1 coordinate 58,355, forward strand.
AGGGCCCCCAATGACCTGTCTTAGAAAATTTCTATCATAACGAGTGTCTAAATTGCTCGCGTCCTCCATCCATACGAGACTTGCGTTCACAGCAAATCTCTGTAAATGTGCTTTAGTTAAGCACATGAGTGGTCGAGTAATACGTCCATTTCTAACCGGAATGCCGAGACTTGATTCAATACTAGAAGAGCGCAACTGCTGCATGAGACTCCACTCAAATGAGTCATCTATATGATGAGCAAGCACGAGGTCTTCCTGTTTAGAAAGATTCTTAAAGAAGATTTCATGTCTCTGCTTTCTGGCATTATTTTCAAAATTACTCTGCTCTAAATCCATCTTTATTTGAAAGACTGTAAGATCAACATCTAAATTCTTACAGTACTTATGAATGAACTCTTCTTCGAGCTTAGTCTCTGCTCTTGTGCCATGATTAATATGAATAGCGCGCACCTTTGGAGCACCTCTATTCACCTCAAGCCACTTCAAGATATAAAGTAAAGTTATCGAGTCCACGCCAGCAGAGAGCCCTAGACACAAGGCTTTTGATTCAAAGAGTTTTGCACTCTGAGCAAAGCTCAAAACATGCTCTAAAACTTTGTAATTAAATTTATTTTGCGTAGTATCTAAGAGATTCATATTTATAACTTATAGAAAATTATAGAGTTTTTCTACAATTATCTGTTGACTGTATTAATTTGCTCTATTACTATGGCCTACACTTAAGACAATATATGGCCTGGTAGCTCTGTTAATAAGAGCATCGGAATCATAATGTAAAATAAGATATTGATGTTGACGCTGCAAAGTTGAAACATTATATATAAAAAAGTAGTACGCCCATTAGCTCAGTTGGTTAGAGCGCAGCATTCATAACGCTGAGGTCACAAGTTCAAATCTCGTATGGGCGACCACTTTTTACCTATTCAATTTCAAATCCCTTAAAATTCTCATAAATTCGTCATAACTAGCAAAGTTTTTCAGCAGAGAGATTTGGATGGCAGATTGTAATCTAAAGAAATTATTTTTTGATAAGGTATTTATCCATACTCTCACCTTTCTTCGGAGAAACTTCTTTGGAAAATTTTAATTCTTCTTCTGAAAGTGGCAAGTACCCTCGATCATAGTTCCAACCAAAGCCCCATCGATAACTCGTTTTATAATTCGGTTTTCCCCAAAAACGTACTCCCATATACATGAGAATCGCTAAAGTATTTGAAAAAGTATCTCTAAGGCAAACTTTTAGTGAATCATCTGCAATATCTCTTTCTTTTTCAGTACCACCACGCCAATAAGCTAAATCATGGTTAAAACAACACTTTAACCAGGCCTTTGGTTTTGCTTGAGTACCGTCTGGCCAGGCGGAGCAACCATCGGACATGAAAGGATTGAGTTGTTTAGATAGAGGAGCGCTTGAGAAGTCAGAGATCTCATCTCGCGAAGTTGGATTATGAGCGCAAGAGAGAACTAATAGAGAAAGAAATGGTAGTAAGTATTTCATCACTACCAATTTATAATATGTTGAAAGAAAAATATAGTGAATTTAATTTACAACAGGGAACTCTATAGAAAACGTTGTACCCATGTGATTCGTTTTGAGAAGATGAAGATTGCCATTCATATCTTCTAAGATACTCTTAGAAAGAGAAAGCCCAAGACCAGTTCCTTTACCAGCAGGTTTTGTTGTATAAAATGACTCAAATATCTTTGATACATGTTGATCACTAATACCTGGTCCATTATCTGAGACCAATATTTGAATTTTATCTTTTATTTTTTGTGTTTGAATTTTAATAACATTTTTCTGATGATTTTTAATGAAAGCATCCTTGGAGTTATAGAGAAGATTGAGAATGACCTGTTGAAAACCACCTGTACTTCCATGAGTTATAACATCATCAGAATGAAGCTCGAGCACTATATCAACCCCATCATTTTTAAAAATATTTTCAACTAGAACAGACGACTCTATTACGGACTTATTGATTTCAAAGTTTTGATAATCAAGTTCATCAATACGTGAATAAGTACGAAGACCTGTGACAATTTTTGTTATTCGTTCAAGACTCTTCTTTTGAATATTATAAAGCCTCTCGTGTTGATCATCTAAAGAAGTCAACTTTGAGAGCTTCTTAGAAGTCGCAAATAAAATAGTGAGAGGATTATTTATTTCATGAGCAACACCAGCGGAAATTTCCCCTAACGTGGCCAATTTGGCTTGATGCAGTTTTTCAACAAGCCCATTTTTCTCATCAGTAATGTCTTTGCAGGTTCCCAACATTTTAAAAGGTTTCCCTGCCGTATCAAAGTATATTTTTGCATTATTGTGAAGAGTTCTAATTTGCCCATCTGCACGTCTAATTTTATAGGTAATATCATAAGGCGTATTAGAATTTTCAGTACGCGTGGAAATAGCTTTAATGAGCTCACGGTACTCAGGAAGAACGGCCTTATAGAAATCGATGGACGTGATTCTCTTCTTCAGTGGATTTAAGCCAAATATTCTGTAAGTAAGCGGTGACCAGTGGAGTTTATTAGTACCAAGGTTTCTATACCAAGTCCCAATTTGCGATATATCTTCCAATTCATCATGAGATTCTCTAAAGACTTTAAGTTCATCTTTAAAAGATTTATTCTTGCTGTAGATAAAGTTCACCAGCACGAAAATGACAAATATATTAGCAATGATTAGCAGCAGATCCATAAGCGAGAGAACTTACTACAGGATGATCTATTTATCTATCTAACTCTTTAGACATGAATAAAATTGAGGTTTTCTTTAGAATTGAATCAATTCACATATTCAATCTTATCAACATTCGCTTCATTGAATTCTTTAGGAGAATACTTGAGATAGGTTGCAAGTATGACAAGAAGAATAATAATCCCAAAGAGAAATTGCATGACTAGTTTAATCGTATCATTCGTATCCACTACACTAACCTTTAAAGATGAATTCTTAGGCCACAATTGAGATGCCTGTGGCCAAGAAAGAAATTATTCCTGTTACTATTGTACAATGTCTTCAAACCAAATAAAAGAATTAGAATTAAAATATAAATTGATCAGTAAATTCATGGGTGTCTTCATTGTCGTCAATTTGAGTTTATTTGTGACAACTGGGCTCATCTCAGACTATGGCTACTACTTCCCACTCATTGCCTTAGGAATTTTCCTATTGTGTCTACTCTACTTAACTTTTCCCACAACAACTCTCTACTCAAACAAGAGCTATATAGCGCTCTTTATTGCCCTTTGGATCGGGATCTATTTTACTGGGGCCTCAATTGTGTACATGGTTCAACATGATCATTTTAGAAAGTTAATGGAGTAGTAATGAGTTATTTCAAAAGAGTGAACTTCTGTATGACACTCTGACAGTTACCATCAGTAGTTTTATTTATGAAGTTCAGTGCCTGAACACCTCTAAAGCTATTTTTTTCAAAGTCCCACTTGTCTCTAGAGTTATGCATAGTCTCTAGGAAGTCTTCTTCAGTTAAAGCTTGATCCAAGATTTCTCTGACCATGTGAAGTTTATGCTTATCAAAGAACCACTGCTCATAAGATTTAGGATCATAGACTGTTCTCTTCTTAGGTAAATCGTAGTAATTCTCATATTGATTATAGGTCTTACCAAGCCATAATATATTTCTCTTATACTTATTACTTATGAGAAACCTCTTATCATCATCGATGAGAACCACTCGGCTTAAATCACTATTAATCAATCTCACATCTTTTTTATAGCGCTCTGTAAAAGATAAACTGGCCTTAGTGCTAACTACCGTTAGATCACTCTTGCTTAAGACTTTATGGGCCAGATCATAAGCGTTGGTATCACCTACACGAATTTGCTTTAAAACAGAGGTGTTTCTCTCACGTCCTCCGCCGCTAAAGAAACTAATCCTTACGTTCTCTCTACTAGCTACACTTGCCAGTAGCTCAGAGGCACCCTCTTTTATGCGATAAACTTCGCCTTCAAAAGTTGCGTACTTTGACTTATCACTATGCTCAATTGAACTTTCAACTTGTTTAATAAGGGTCCAATCGAGGTCAAAAATCAGATCGATCGGTGCTTTATCGTTTAAAGCTGTAGGTTTGCGCCCAATATTTTGGCAGGAAACGAGATTTAGAAATATGAGTATAAAGGACAGGATTCTCACCCTAACTCATCGTAAGAACTCCCCCTTTGCTTAAGTAATTTACCCCGTTTTTCATCAATATAACTACCTAGAATTACGTTAAAGGGATCGTACAATAAAGTTTATCACTAAGTGTAAAAGTTATGGTCACCTGCAGATAAATAGTCAAAATCTTTGATAATCACTACGCTAGCCAACTGAAATCACATTGAAAATCACCGATCTCGTGTTGATAAACTTGGAGCGAATCTTGCTTTAATATAGCTACTAATTAAAAAACACAAAGAATTATCTTTTGGGAGAAGTATAATGAATAGTCGTTCAAATAAGCTCTTCATTCTTAGTCTAGGCCTCTTATTGAGTTCTGCTGCACTATCGGCTGAAGTCTCGACTTTAAAAAACTCTCTAAAGAAAGAAACAACAGATTTGAAGATCAACCTTGGTATTGGTGGTGGGAAAGTCGACAGTACGCTTAATACTGCCAGTGTTATGGGAGTTAATATAGGCGCAGAAGCAGTTCACGACCTTTCTGATAACCTAAAAATTAAAATCAACGGTGGAATGAAAGTTCAAACAGGATCCAGCTCTAGTGCTAGAGACAATAATATCTACGCTCCAAAGAATACAAACTACTTAAAAGAGGCACTGGCCTCTTATACACCAATAAATTATGTGAACATAGAAGCAGGTGTTATTGATCAATCTTATTTAAACGCTCCACTACTAGTTGGTAGAACAGGTTTTATAGCTGCTAAAGAAGCACTTAACTTTAAAGTAAAAGACACTAAGATTACTCTTGTAGCAACACAGGCGATTCCAAACAATAGAAACCTTTCACAGAAAATTAACGTACAAGATGAAGGTGATCCGAGATTCTATGCTGAATCTATTATCTTAGAACAAGAATTATTCGTAGGAAATCTTAATCTTGCGGCCACTCACTTTGCATTTGACGATATTTCAAATGCTGTTGCTTATAGATCAATTCTACTCGGAAATAGCGGGTCAGTTATAAATAATGAAAATGGGAAATTATCAAACGACTTCCAAGGTTGGCATGGAAACCTAGGGTATGCAGTGGATATCAACAATAACCACAACCTTGCTTTTAACGGAAGCTACCTTACAAATTCTGGAGCCAGCGAAAATAATACAGGAAAGATCATTGGCACTACTTATACCTACAATATTAAACAACATAGCCTAGCACTTGGATTAGAGAACTTCTCTATCGGATCAGATGCATCAGTGGCCTACTATAACTCTTCTAAGTATGGACTTGCTAATAAGAAGGGAAATAGAGTTCAAGTTGAATATAACAACTCTGATCAAGACTTAAGAGTAAGAGCAGCCATCACTCAAAACGAAGTTATAAATAAGAATATATATCAGTCAGATGAAACAGTATTTACTTTAAGTTTAAGGAAAATCTATGATCTTTTCTAAGAGACTTTTATCTCTATTACTCACTTTGGCCTTTGTCGCAAGTTGTTCTTTTGGAACAAAAGACAAAGATGAATCCAAAGGCGAAAGCGCTTTACAACTAAGTCGTTTTTTGAAAGTGAATACTCGAACACTACGAGCAGAGGGAAGCACTTCCTTGCAAGTAGCAAAAGATATTCAATTTCAATTACTTGTTTGTTTAAAGGACCCTACTGGAGTACGTAACTTAAATGCTAAGTCCGTAACTATTAGTGGAATTCAAGGACCTCTTACAACAGACGCTTCAGGTTGTGTAACTTGGAATGAAACTAGAACAATAAATTATGCAAAACTTATTAACTGTAGTGAAATAACTAGAACACTTGCAATCCCTTCAGAGGGTGCCAATATAACACTAAAATATTCACTTGATCCTACAACTGCAACTTTTATCGACCTAACTAAGGCCGGAGCAGTTGGTTGTCAAAAAGCGGCTCAAGAAACATTAGAGAAAAATGACGTCACTTCAAAACTTATTTTAGATGAAGTAAGAATGTCGATTAAAGTAGCTGCTACATTAGAGAGAAGAAGTGATACGAAATTCCAAGAATACCAAATGGAATTCTCTTCATGTATTTATGCAAAGAGAACTGAAGCTCCTATTAAAAATAGAAAAGTAGAAGTGACAATTCAAAATCCTGAAACAAGTGAGAAAATTAAAACGATTATTGATACTAATCATAAAGGGTGTTTTAAAAATAGAATTAAAGCAATTTACGAACAACATAACTACTCTCACTGGATGAATGCGAATTTTAGCGCAAGAATTCTTGATGGCGTATTAAAGGATGAAGTAGTTGCTACGACGATTCTTTTAAATCCATGGGACAATGATCTTGTTGACGCGAGATTTGGTAAAGCTGAAGAAAATCCTATTAAAAAGACGAATCAATTCCAAATTGATGGAGTGATGTATATCTTAATTGGAAATAATGTAGATAACTTTAAAGTGAATAATCACTTGAATCTAACTATTGCTAAGACTTATCAAATTGTACTTAGCCCAAGAGTAGATCGTGGTCACAGATTTAATACTCAGAGATATTCAAGGTTAGACCGCGGTAAATTTAAATTGAAATTTATGCTTCTAGCACCAAATCATGCTGAAATGGAAATAAATGAAACGAATTTTGATCAATTTACTTATATCACTGGTGCTGAAAAAGAAGTTGAAGTTATAAATGGAACAATAAACACATTGATTGATCTCCCAATTAAAGTGGCAGATCTTCCAAGACTAGCACTTAGAACAGTATCAATTTTTAAACTTGAGCCAATTGATGAAAACATTGGACTTAGATCTAAAGTTGTAACAGGTTTCTTTAAGGCAAAGATTCCTTGGATTAAGACAAACGTAATGAGTAACGAAGCTTTAAATGATAATAACAATGATTCAGCTGTATCTAGGTACACACCAGAGAAACACAACTCGACGACGACTAAAGTGAATAATAACATTTTAGAAGGAAAGATTGATTCTGTTGACTTCTTTGATGTAGAGAATATGGGAACTGTTGAAAAATCAGAAGAAGATGTAAGAGGAACGCAATTTAAAAACTATGTAGACTACTTATTTGAAAACATTAATTACTTTACAGAACAAAGGGCCTTTGCCAGTAAATTTAAGGCCTCTGCTCTTGATATTTATGTCTCTCAAAGAAAAGCTAAGAATAAAAACTTTGAATACCTAGATATCGAAGACGCACAAAAGCTACTTAATACACGAAAGTTAGAAAACAGATTAATCTACATTGCAAAACAACAATATAAGACAGGAAAAATAAACCTCCTAAGCGGTGGACAAACTACTGAACAAAGAAATTCTTTTAAAGCGAGCATTTGTACTCTCGCCCTAGGGAAGAGCAAGACGCATGAGCCTGCAATGTTTGGTGGAGATAGACCGACTTATGACTTCAAAAGATGTATTAAAGACCCTAGTTTATACATGGACCTAGAAGTAAAGAGACATGTAGACAAGATAGTGAGCTCAACTCCTAAGTACTCTAACGGGTTTAACTTTGCTGTAGGCTCAAGATTCTCTATCTACAAAGGTTCTAGTGAAACAGAATATACAAGTATTCGCTCAGGTATCGACGCTGCTATAAAAATACCTTTTGGAGAATTCTTCGGACTTGGTGTTAGATTATTTGATGTCTCAAAGGGAATTAATTATAACGATTACGAAAATGAAACTTTTGGAGATGATGTATCCGAGAGTAAATCAATTGGAATTGAGAAATTTGTCCTAGATGTTGAAGCTAATTATAACCATTGTCTACTACTTAAGTCTAAAGGCTATAAGAACGCTAGAACAAGATCAAGGTCAACAAGTTATGGAACAAGCTACCAAGGTAGAAAGATTAAATCCTTTGGTGGAAAAGATTACTACTTCTGTTCTAGACCTTACAAAGATACGTTAGAAGAATCTTGGTACTACCTGCAGTCATTTACTTCAGGGGCCAGTTACTTTAGAGATTCATTTGGACCAACAGAGATTAAGTTGATCAAAGTGATCAGAGGATACAAGAATTACTTAAAGTTTAGATCAGTACTTAGAGACGAAACTAAACACCTACTCTACATGGACTCTACAGGACTTGAAACTCCTGATAAGAAAATTTACGACAACTGGAAACACCTTGTAGATAACGAAACTCGTGAACAACTAAATGAAGATGACAAAGGTGAATTCATAGAAATGGTTATCGACAATGCAGAAGGATCACTTCCAGGAACCATTGAATAAATAAGAAATTGTGAAAACCTCTTAAATCGGTATAATGATTTAAGAGGTCCCTATGAAATATCTACTAATACTCCTACCCCTATCTTTTTACTCTTGTTCAACAGATGTAGTAAAAGCTCCTTCAAAAAACTCAAAAGTAATGAGTAAGAAGAATAGCAAGAAAGAAATCAAGTCTTGTATATGTATGGAAATTTATCAACCAGTTTGTGCCAGAGATGGAACGACTTATGCAAATGCCTGTGAAGCTAGCTGTCAGGGCCTTAGTTTTAAAAATGGTGAGTGTAGATAAGTTCTAATAATCTAATTGAAGTGCTTTTCTAAGGGCAAAATAAGGCTTTTCAAAATTACCAGTGCGATAAGTTTCTCCCAACTCTTTAAAGACTGCTTCACAATTAAAATCTTCAGGTTTTTCACAACTTAATATTAAATGTTGAACAAAGTCATAACAGAGAATAAAGGCACAAGACATGGGAGGAATGGTCTTATTATTTAGACCTTTTGGAAAACCTGAACCATCAGGCTTCTCGTGATGTTGTTTAATGATATTACTCTCATCAAGCATAATTCCTTGTGAGTTATTCTCTAATTTAGTAGCGGCCATTTCTGGATGCTTCTCAAGCATTTTCTTTTCAAGTTTACTAAGACCTTCAACATCAGGATCATTAAAAGTTAAGATATTGGCTAGATGATCTTGATCATTAGTAAAAGCAAAATCACAGAAGACAGATGAAAATATTAATTTCTTAAGTGAAGACTTTGTATTCCAACCAATTTTAGAGGCAAGACCACCTAAGAGATAATTCAAAAGACTAGATCTTGTAAAGAAAGTACTCTTGTGTTCTAACATTTTCTTAACGAGTGGTTTTAAACTCTTATTATTTGTGATCATTTCATCAACAGAGTCTACAATTTCTTCAGTTAATTCAATCGCCAAATCAGAAATACCCATGACTCGAACAGCGTCTTGTACTTCTTTGATAGATTTTAATTGAAGTTGAACTTTCTTTGATTGAGTAATATCTTTTATATTGAGAACTTTCTTTAAGACCGATAATTTTTGTCCTAAGAATTCTTCATAGGAAGCCGCATCTTGATAGAGATAGTATTGCTTCTTATTAATGATATTTTGAACAGTCTCACGGTTCACTTCATCGTTTGCTTTGATGACTTTGATAAATTTGCCATTTTGCAGCTTTACAAAGACATCTCCAGACACAGTTTCTCTTTCTAAGAATAAAGAGGCCCTAATGCGATAAAGCTTTTTGCCATCATGCTCTTCTAAAGATTCCTTAAAAATACCGTCTAGTTCTTGTTGATGAACTAAGTCTTGAATCAAAGGTACGAGTTTCTTTGTTAAAGAAATTTTTGTGAGAGCACGGTTATACTTATTTTCAAAAAAGAATTTATCAAAGAAAGTCTTATCATGATGATCATCACTGTCTATGACATAGAGAAGAGGTATTTGATAACGTTTGTGATTAACATTTCTTATCAACTCTCCATCACTCTCATCAAGTTTAAAGTCTGTGATGATCATAAATATATCAGAGGCCATCTTGGGATTAGAAATAAATTCATCACTAGTTGTTTTAATTTCTAGCGAGACGGGAAATTTCCCCTCAATCAGAAGAGATACATATTCGACAAATTCAGTGCTACTAGAGCAGACAATTATTTTATTCATATGAAATAATATCGGCATTATAATTTTAAATTGAACCCTTTATTTCATTTTGAAGAAGTTTATTTGCAAGGAAGAAAGAAAAAGTATAACCGTTTTTGTAGACACCATGCAGAGAGTAAATACCCTCGCGCAACTCTCCACAAAAGGGACGTCTTCTTCTTCCCTTATGCCTAAGCCCACTGCCTAAAAAAGCTTCACTAAAGTCAGGTAAGAGATCTCCAAATAAGTTTTTATAGTAGTTGTATTGATCAATAATTTTTACGTAGTCGACACTATCCCATAGGTTATTTAAAGTTGTTCCCCCAATGAGAACAGTATGAGAGTTCGCTCTGTAGACTAAGTTATGTTGCCCAGAAGAAACCACAAATGATTTATCTCCTAGGTTTACGTCTCTAAACTTCAAGAAATCTCCAGGAACCATTTTTGAAAAATCTAGATGTTCATTGGATATATTTTTAAGAAAGTGATTTGAGTATGCTCCAAGACAACAAATAATTTTCTTAGCACGAATCACTCTGCCATCTAAGAGAGTCACTTCTCGCTCATCTGAAACATTAACTATAGCTTCATTAATTCTCACTATATTATTTGATGAAATCACTTCCTCTAATTCGCAAAAAAGCTCTTCACTATCCACTACAAAGTTCTCGTCTTTTACACCTATGAACTCTCTATCAAGAATTTCTAATGAAGACCCCTCTCCATGTCTTCTAATAAATTTGGCCTTATTTTTTTCGTCTGCACTTTGTAAGAAGTAGTGAGTTCCTGGATAGAAAGATTTAAGACCTAGCTTCTCTACTAACTTCTTTGTGAAGTGAAAGGAGTCAATAATCAGGTCGCCTAAGTCATTTATTCCCCTTGAGGTTCCATTAAGACCAACCACACTAGTTGTATTTAAAGTGCAGGCAGGGGCCATATGTTCACAGAAAACCTGCCCAACTTTCAAAGTGTCAAGGTCAAATGAAGGTGAATTTATCATTTCAAATAAGATAGATTGACCACAAATACCATTTCCCAAAATTAAAATATCAAAATCTGCAATATCATGTGTCATTTGTGTGCTTTCTCATTGTCAAAGTTGTTAAGGCCATTTATCGTATATACCTGACAAATTACAATAAATAACACAGGGTTTCAAGACAGAGACCAAGAATTTCAAGGAGTACCTGATAATGGCAATTGATTCAAAAGCGGTCGTCTACGCATCACAAACAACAGAGATCACAGTTAAACAAGTCATCTCTGCTCTCACAATGCTAATTGACGAGGACTGCACTATTCCATTTATCACTCGTTATAGAAAAGAAATGACGGGAGGACTGGATGAAGTTCAAATTCGTGATATTCAAATTGCTTACGAAGAGTTCCTTGAAAGAGAAAAGAGAAGAGAGTTCATTCTTGAAACGATAAAGAAACAAGAACAAATGACTCCAGAGCTAGAGAAGAAAATTCTCGCCGCTGATACAGTGAATCAGCTAGAAGATATCTACGCACCATTTAAAATTAAGAAGAAAACTAAAGGAATGATTGCCACGGAAGCTGGACTTGCACCATTTGCTGAACTTATCCTCTCTACAAAAGGATCTATGGCAGAGCTTGCCACAGTAGCTGTTAAATTCCTAAACCCTGAAAAGAAAGTTAAAACTTTTGAAGAAGCGGTTAAAGGTGCCTGTGACATTATTATTGAAAAATTCGCCCACGATACAGAAATCAAAGAACAACTAAGAAATGATTACTGGAAAGAGGCCATCCTAAAATCTTCTAAGAGAGATAAGGCCGAAACAGTCAAAGATTTCGAAAAATATAAAGATTACTTTGAGTTTGAACAAAAAATCTCAACTCTAAAAGATGCCAAGGCCTCACATAGATTCCTTGCCATGAGAAGAGGAATGACTCAAAAAGTTTTAAAAGTTGAAGTCTCATTTCCTGAAGAATATGCAACCAGTTTAATAAAATCTAAGTACTACGATGATGAGGCACTGACTCTTGTTTCTGTCCTAGCAGACTGTTCTAAGAAGGCCTTTAATAATTACATTCACGGATCTCTAGATTTAGAAATGAAAGGTGACCTAAAGAAACTCTCTGATGAGTCAGCGATCGATGTCTTTGGGATTAATCTTAAGAACTTACTCCTCCAACCTTACTTAGGATCTAAAGCGGTTCTAGGAATGGATCCAGGAGTAAGAACGGGAGTAAAGCTTGCAGTTATCGATAAGACGGGTAAATTTCTCGTTGATACTGTTGTCTATCCTCACCCACCAAAGAATCATGTTGTAGAGTCATGTAAAATCGTTGAGGCCATCATTGATCAATTTGATATTGAATATATCGCTATTGGTAACGGTACTTACGGTAGAGAAACATTAGATATAATTGAAAAATATGTGCCTCAAGTAAAAGACGGAAAAGTTAAGGCCACAATGATTTCTGAAGCAGGAGCTTCTATCTACTCTGCTTCTGAAATTGCTAGAAAAGAGTTTCCAGACAAGGACCCAACAGTGAGAGGGGCCATTTCAATTGCTAGAAGATTTCAGGATCCATTAGCTGAACTTGTTAAAATTGATCCTAAATCAATTGGAGTTGGACAATACCAACATGATGTTAATCAAACGAGACTTAAAAAGTCTCTAGATGGTGTAGTAGAGAGTTGCGTGAATTTTGTTGGTGTTGATATAAACACAGCATCTGCCCCACTTCTTTCTTTTATTTCAGGAATTGGACCTAGTGTTGCTAAGAATGTTGTTAAATATAGAGAAGACCATAGTGGATTTAAAAATAGAGAGCAACTTTTAAAAGTTTCTCGTTTTAGTCAGAAAGTCTATGAACAAGCAGCAGGATTTCTTAGAGTTTACGGAGGTGAGAATGCTCTTGATGGAACATTCATTCACCCTGAAAGATATGACGCTATTACAAAGTGGTGTAATGGAGAAGGAATTTCTGTTCAAGACCTATTAGAAAATAAAGACCATGTCTTAAAAATGGAAAGAGATACATCTTTTGAAGACGCAGTTGGAGACTTTACACTTAAGGATATTGTTAAGTCCCTTAGGGCCCCTTCACAAGATCCAAGAACAGAATTTAAAACAACAGAGTTTAGAAAAGATATTTCAAAAATTGGACATTTAAAAGTTGATGAGTGGTATCCAGGGATAGTGACTAATATTACTCAATTTGGTGCTTTTGTAGATATTGGAATTAAGGAAAATGGTCTACTTCACGTGTCGCAAATTGCTGATAAGTTTGTTGATAATCCTCTTGAAGAATTAAAAGTAGGGCAGGAACTAAAAGTTAGAGTGAAAGATGTTGATCTTGAAAGAGGGAGAATTTCTCTAAGTTGCAAGAGTGACGATGGGAAAGCTGAATTTAAATCAAATTATGATTCAGGTCCTAGAAAGTCAGCAGCTAAGATGCCTCAGAAACAAGCTGCGCCACTTAAGAATAATGCTTTTGCTTCACTTAAGGGATTTAAAGTTAAATAGTCTTATAAAAAGAGACCCAGGTATTTGGGTCTCTTTTATTTAGAAAACTACTCTCCATCAAGTCTGAAACCAGCTTTGAGAGTTACTTGATATAAAGGTTTTCCTCCATCAAAATTCCCTCTAACTTCTTGCACTTCAAACCATCTTAAATTATGAATAGATTTCGATGCCTTTTCATAAGCAGCTTCAATGGCCTTTTCAATCGAAACATTACTGGCCCCAACGAGTTCAACTTTCTTATAGACTTTATCCGGCATAGTATTTCCTTGGTTAAATGATTACTTATCCATTCGACAGAGAACTCCCATCCTTTAAGAAAAAGTAGCAATATTAAAGTTAAATTTAGTGGAGATAATTTCTAACAATATTATATTTGAACCTTACAACTTTTAAGGAGATTGATTATGCCAAAGTATGTCATTGAAAGAGAAATTCCTGGTGCAGGAAATCTGACACAACAAGAATTACACGGAATTTCCGAGAAATCTTGTGAAGTATTACAAGAGATGGGACCCAGAATTCAATGGGTAGAGAGTTATGTAACAGAAGATAAAGTTTATTGTGTCTACATTGCGGACAATAAACAATTGATTGAAGAACATGCAAAAAAGGGAGATTTCCCAGCAAACCAAATATCAGAAGTTAAGAATATTATTGATCCCACAACTTCAGAAGCATAAACTAGTGAAGAATTTGGTTGAGAAATTTCTTTGTTCTCTCACTCTTGGGATTATTAAAGAATTCTTCTGGACTAGATTCTTCAACTATTTTTCCTTCATCCATGAAAACCATGCGATCAGCAACTTGCTTTGCAAAACCCATTTCATGAGTCACACAAATCATCGTCATTCCCTCTTCTGCCAATTTCGTCATTACATCTAGAACCTCTTTAACCATTTCTGGATCAAGTGCACTAGTGGGTTCATCAAAGAGCATAATTTCTGGTTTCAAACATAAGCTTCTAGCTATTGCGACCCTTTGTTTTTGACCACCACTTAACTGTCCTGGATACTTATGCGCCTGATCTGCAATTTGTACAATATCTAGGTACTTATTTGCAATTTCTAGCGCCTCGTTCTTATTTAACTTCTTCGCCCACATAGGTGCGAGAGTTAAATTCTCAAGAATTGTTAAATGAGGAAAGAGGTTAAAATGTTGAAAGACCATACCCACAACTTTACGCGTACTTTCTATAACTTCAACATTATCAGTCAGCTCAATTCCATTAACTCGAACACTTCCCTCTTGATGAACTTCCAGTCGATTGACACATCTAATGAGAGTGGACTTTCCAGAACCAGAAGGACCACAGATAACAATCTTCTCACCTTTTTTCACGTTGAGATTAATATCTTTTAAAACTTGAAAATCATCAAACCACTTTGAGAGGTTTTTTATTTCTATGACTTGATTCATGTGAGTGTTCCTTTACGATTGAATTTCTTTTCAAGAGTTCTGGAATACTTCCCCATTGAAAAGCAAAACATAAAATATATGAGAGCTATAAAAATATATCCTTCAACGTTAAAACCTAGCCACTCAGGATCCTTAAGCGCTGTCTTCATAGTACTCATCAAATCAAATAATGCGATAATGATCACTAGAGAAGTATCTTTAAACATTCCTATGACGGTATTCACTGTGGGAGGGATGACGACCTTTAAGGCCTGAGGAAGAATCACTAATCGCATAGTTTGAAAATAATTTAGACCTAAGGCCTCGGCCGCTTCATATTGCCCTCTAGGAATGGCCTGTAATCCACCTCTCACGACCTCCGCCATATAGGCACAGACAAACATAATGATAGCAATTTGAGCACGTATGATCTTATCAATCACCACTCCTTCAGGCAGAAAGAGTGGAAACATTACTGAACTCATAAAGAGAAGTGAGATCATAGGAACGCCTCTAATGAGCTCAATATAACAGGTAGAAAATATTCTAATGATGGGCATCTTAGATCTGCGCCCTAGGGCCAAGACAATACCTAGAGGATAACTGACAAATATTCCTACCACAGAGAGAATAAGAGTCAGAGGCAGTCCTCCCCACTGATCACTCTCAACAATTGGTAGAGAGAAGATTCCTCCTCCCATGAGAATAGTTGAAACTAAGAAGAGTAGCGCCCAAAGAATGAGAGTACACTTTTTCCAATTTTTTTCATAACTAGAGTAAATAACAAGACTTAAGAGTAAGACAATGCAGAGAATGGGTCTATAGATCTCTGCTCGTGGATAGAAACCAAAGAGAATAAAGTTATACTTCTCTTTAATAAAAACGACACAAGCTCCACTGGCCTCTCTACAAGCAGCTGCATCTCCTATCCATACGGCATTGGTCACAAACCAAGCGTAGAAGTAACTCAAAAATTTAAAAAGAATAACAACGATCACCACAGAGAGAAATGAATTCATTTTTGAATTGAAGAGATTCTTGTGGCACCAAGTTCTTAAGGCCTTTGACTTAAACATAACTACCTCTCCTTCAGAGTCACGGATCTATTATAGATATTCATGACAAGAGAGGTTGATAAACTTATAGAAAGATAAACAAGCATAATAAGCAAAACAAGTTCCACCGCTTGCCCTGTAATATTGAGCGATGTATTGGCCACAGAGACAAAGTCTGGGTAACCAATCGCCACAGCTAGAGAGCTATTCTTGGTCAGGTTCAAAACCTGACTAATAAGTGGTGGGATGGCCACTCGCAAAGCTTGGGGAATCACAATCAGTGACAGTGTTTGATTTTTATTTAAACCTAATGAACTGGCAGCTTCCCATTGACCATGATCAACAGAGAGAATTCCTGCACGTACTATTTCAGCGTTAAAGGCACTCGTGTAAAGTACTAGACCTATGAGAAGGGATGAGAACTCGGGCGAGAGATGAACCCCTCCTTCAAAATTAAATCCAGCTAGTGTAGGCCAAGACAATTCACGTGGAAGTCCTGCCACTAACCACAGCGCAAAGCTTACTAAAATAAAGAAGAGTAGCGTTGGAAGAAATATTTTTCTCGCAACTCCTGTTCTCTCCAATGACTTAATCGATCTCTTCTTAAAGAAGAAAAAGGCCACAACGGAAAGTATCCCTATAAGAGGAAGTATATTAAAGAACCAATGATCTGAAAAAGAGACTAGATACAACCCTCTATTAGAGAGATAAACACCACCTATAGGGTTTAAGGCAGAGCGCACAGAAGGAAAGACTTCAGTAAAGATTGAATACCAGAAAAAGAGTTGCAGTATAAGAGGAATATTTCTAATAGACTCCACGTAGAATTTTGAAAGTTTCGCCACGAGATAATTATCAGAGAGGCTTGTAACTCCTACGATAAATCCAAGAGCAAGTGCCAAGATATTACCAATGAAGGCCACCTTAACAGTATTTAAAAAACCTGAGAGTAGTGCCAATTGATAAGTATCGTCGGAGAAGAAGTCAATAATAGACTCTCCAATTTCAAAACCTGCTTCCTGAGAGAGAAAAGAAAAGCCCGAAGCAATCCCTTGTTTATCAAGGGCCGATTGAGTGTTTCTTAAAATGAAAGTAAAGAAAGCTATGATAGAGAGAGTAAATAGGACTTGCCAGAGATACTCTCTATTCTTTTCACTCTTTAGGAAGTTCATCCGAACCTAGCGCATAGGAGATGAATACATGATACCGCCTTTATTCCAAAGAGCGTTCAGACCTCTTTCTAATTTAAGTGGACTATCCTTTCCTACATGGCGCTCAAAAATCTCGCTATAGTTCCCTACAGTTTTAATAATGTAATAGGCCCATTTTTCATCTAGACCTAGAGCTTTACCATTGCCAATAGTTTTTCCAATGAATCTTGCAATTTTTGGATCACGGGTCTTCTTAAAACTATCTATGTTCTTAGAAGAAATCCCTAGTTCCTCAGCTGTTAAAAGAGCGTTCACTGTCCAAGTCACAACATCCAACCACTTGTCATCACCATGTCTTACAGCAGGGGCCAGTGGTTCCTTAGAAATAATTTCAGGAAGGATAATATAGTCATTGGGATTTTTAACTTTTGATCTCTCAGATGCTAGTCCTGAAGCATCCGTAGTTAAGGCATCACATCTTCCCTTCAAGAAGGCCTGTGTCACTTCGTCATTACTCTCAAAGACTACTGGTTTAAGCTTCATTCTATTGGCCCTGAAATAGTCAGCCAGATTAAGCTCAGTGGTTGTTCCCTGTTGGGTACATACGCTAGCGCCACTTAAATCTTTTGCACTTTTTATACCATCTTTCTTTCTCACCATGAAGCCTTGCCCATCATAGTAAATGACTGGAGCAAAATTTAGCCCTAGTGAAGTATCTCTTGAAAGTGTGTTGGTAGTGTTTCGGCTTAAAATATCAATCTCACCTGATTGCAGAGCAGTAAATCTCTGCTGAGCACTGAGAGAGACGAACTTTACTTTCTTTGGATCTTTAAAGATAGCAGCAGCGAGAGCGCGACAAATGTCTACATCGATACCATTCCAAACTCCTAAACCATCTGGAGCAGAAAAACCTGCTAACCCTTGGCTAACACCACAGGAAACATGTCCCTTCTTCTTAATTTTATCTAAAGTTCCAGCGTTAGCTGCAAATACGAAACAAAGCATTGAAAATGAAATAAGTATATTAGTACGCATAATTTCTCCCTTAGCATTCTATTATAAGGAAATTACACGAAACGACAAATAAGTTTAATTTATTAAGAAAAACACTCATCTATTAATATTTTTTATCACACTACTAAGTTTATCTAATTTTTATTTATCTATCCACTGCGCTAAGTTAGTTGCAACCGAATAACAATGGAGAGAAAAATGAATAACTTATTAAAAATGATCGCAATTCTAGCAGTAACAATAGTGACAACTCAGGCGAATAACTTTAGCCGAATAATTAAAGACAGAACTCATGAGACTACAATCAAGCTCGACAGGAGTACTGTACGATGTTCAGCTTTGGGTTATGGATCAGCAGAACTTAAAATTACCGTTCCCTCATTAAAGTGGAATGCCATATTTGATCATAGCAATACAGACGGAAGAGGGCCTTGTGTCACGGCCGGGAGAATGAGCTGTTCAGCTTTCTTACAATTCCCTGCGATAACTCCTGGATCACTACCTGATCTTTCTTTGCCAAACAACTCGATTCCTGATGTATTAATTGATGCTGAAAAACCAGAAGAGAGAATTTCTGTGAGAGTCTTTTTAACTGAAGAATTTAATATTCGAGAAGAGATTTGTACAAGAACTTTAAAAGAAAATGTTGTGACAATGGTGCGAGGAATAGAGTTTAAACATCAAAGAGTAAAAAGTATTGGAGAGCTCCCTATAAGTGAGTGTGTAAAAGTAGAAAGTTCTCTCTAGAGTTATCACCTTCTGCAAGAAATTGTAGAAGGTGATTTTTAAGAATTATTTAGAAATCAAAAATACTATAAGCTTCTTCTTCTAATTCCGTAATACAGTCACTAAGTCTAAAGTAGAAATCATCATTTAAACTTCTCCATCTCCTAGACTCATCTACTAAGTCAGAATACTTAGCTAACTTTCCAATAGAGCAAGTTCCTGAGTAGATAGTTTCATTACAAAGAGATTCATCTTCCTCATAGCAACCTTCAAAAAGCTCCATTTCTATTTCACAAACCGAAGACTCAGAGTCACATTTAATTTCGTTAAAAGAAAAATCGAAATCTCCCTCACACCAAGTGTCTCCGCAGATATTATCAATTTCTTCAAGAACTGTAGCTTGCTCTGTACTAGATAAGAATTCAGCAGCATTAGTGCTACTCATTAAAACTAAAGAAATGATCATTAAGAATTTTTTCATTATATCTCCACACGTTAATTTTTAAAGTGTGTGATATATATGACAAAGGCCATGACAGGTAAATTATATTATATTGATAAGAACTATCTAATTATTTTATGATTGAATTGTTCTAAAGACTCTGTACCTATCGATTCGTCAGCAAGAGAGCGCGGACCAAGAAAAATAAGAGAGAGAATACCAGTGAGAATTAAGCTTGTGAGTGGTTTCATAAATAACTTTCCTCTAAAATAGTGCTTTATGCATTCTCGGCCATATACTAATTTCACACAAGAGTCTTATGTGAAATCAATAGGTTATGATATGTATTTTCATAATAGCAGGCAAAAATTCAAGGCAGTAAAACGATCTATTATCGGCTATACTGCTCCTATGACATTAAAGAGGTACTCCCTTAAATTTATAGCTTTCTTCATCGGTTGTTACGGCTGCTTCATGGTTAGAGACCTGCTAGGACTCTCTCCAGTTGTCTCCTCCGCTATTGTGGGACTCTTGGGTACACTTATTCCCCTTCCTTCTAAGCTCAATAAGTCGAGCATTTACGACGCCATTTACTGTGGCTCATTTGCAGGCATGTGTTCTGCGGAATATTTAAATACTCTAACAGGCTTCATAGTGATCTCAGCCATTGGCTCCCTAGTTTATCTACTGTGCGTTCCGCACTTTAAGGGTCATGGAGGAAAGTTTGGAAGTATGGCCTTTGTGACATTTCTTCTCTTTCTCATTACTAAGAGGAATTTATGGACTTTCTAATCTATGCCAGTATTGCCTGTATTTCAGCATTAGTGACACATGAATTTTCGAAAAAAAGAAATATTGGGGCCGTTCGCGCTTCGGCCATTTACACGCTAGTCACAACAGCTATTCTCTACTCCATTCATTCCTCATCCCCACTAGCAGGACTAGCTAACTATGAAGGGTTAATTTTTGGAGGGGCCTTTGTAGGAACAGTTTGTGCCACTAAGTATAATAGGATTATGATTACTATTGGTGGCCTTATTCTCGCTCTGATTTTCTTCTTTATAAGACCCCATACTTACGGTTATGGCGGAGCGATTGGAACTAGTGCTTTTGTCTCTTGCATGAGTATCTATTTACTAAGAGCACTACTTTTAAAGTCTAAACCTATTATTTTAAGAAATCGTATTTAAAGAGACCCTCACGTGGCTCCTTCAGTATATTGTAGGCAGTCTCTGAGTCTAGTTTTTGAGAATCCAACCAAGTATCAATATTTTCATTCTTTAAAAGAATAGGACAACGGTCGTGACCAGCGGCCAAGACTTCCCTTGGAGGATCATCAGTAATAATGGCGAAGGAATTCAAAGTTTCACTGCCATCAACACTCTGCCAACGATCAAAGAGTCCAGCGGCAAGCATGAGCTCCTCTCCCTCTTGGTAGAATGCTGCCACCTCAACTTTACTCTTTCTTGGAATGTACTCATAGAATTTTCTAAAAGGAATGAGTACATGATGATTTAAGAAATTCCCCTTCCAAGCATGTCTTGATTCAAGAGCATCTAATCTCGCGTTATAAGATTTAACTAGATTCTTTCTTCCCGTTTTCTCATTAATTCTCGTGTACTTAGTTTCTTTACAAAAACTAGGCAACAATTGATAGCGCATGGGTGTAATGGTACGAATACCATTTTCTAGAATCACCACTGGAGCGTAGTAATTCGGGTAAATTCTATTTTCAACGTCAGGTGCTTTAAAAGATTGGGGATCTTGTTCTTTTGATTTTAAGAACTTATCAAAGGCCTGTGCATCTATCTTCGCATTTAGAAGTTTTGATAATTTTCTTAAATCTCTTTCTACTTGGACACTGAAACACATGGTAGTATTAAAGCGGTAATTCTATTTATTTACAAGTTAAACTTATTTGGAGCAATCATGAAAAAAATCATTCTATGTTCACTTCTTCTCATTAATTTACAGGCGGCCAATATTCTTCCCACTGTAAAGATTGCAGATAAAGACGGTGGAAGGTTAGATGGCTCAGCTTGGTCAACTAGTGAGATGAAAGGAAAAGTTCATGTGCTCTTCTACG
This sequence comes from Halobacteriovorax marinus, assembly GCA_002163155.1. Classification (GTDB taxonomy): domain Bacteria; phylum Bdellovibrionota; class Bacteriovoracia; order Bacteriovoracales; family Bacteriovoracaceae; genus Halobacteriovorax; species Halobacteriovorax marinus_A. The sequence goes on from MAAO01000008.1 coordinate 79,754, forward strand.
TTGACCCCGATGAAAAAGATCTCAATGAAGAGGCCTCTCAGGCCATAAAGAAAGAAAACTTCCCTCTTGATAAGTACGCGGCAGTAGCCGTAATAAATATGAAGGCCACATGGCTTCCAAACTTTGCTCTAGACAGTGCCTTAAAAGAAAAACAGAAGGAATATCCAGACACGCTTTATGTAAAAGATTTAACTAAGTCACTTCTAAAAAAGTGGAGTCTAAAAGATGACTCCAGTAACATTCTGCTCTTTAATAAAAAGGGAGAAAATATCTACACTATTTTTGGAAAGGCCAAGAGTTCGCAAATTAAAGTCCTCATCTCACTTATTAAATTAAATCTCTAAACAAAACCAATTTCTTTAATCTGCTTCTTCAGTTGATTAAAATCAAGGGGCTTACTAAGAAAACCAGTGGCCCCTAATTCATTTGCTTTACTTACTAATTCTTCTGTCTCATAAGCCGTGATCATAAAGACTTTAACGTAGCCGTAGTTATTGTGCACTAATGTCAAGAGAGTGAGACCATCCATTACGGGCATATTTACATCTGAGAGAATGAGTAGGATTTCAACTTCATCTTTATTTCTTTCTAAGAATTCATAACATTCTTCTCCATTTTCAAAAAAGAAAAAATTATACAATCCAGAGCGAATTTCTTTTCGAAAATGCATTTTAAACAGATTGAATACTTCAACCTCATCATCAACAAGGGCTATATTAATTATATCAGTCATTAAGAGTTCCTCCCCTTCATTTTAAGTGGTAAGAGAATTGTGACTTCAGTAAAGTCATGAATTTTCGAATCAAAGAGAAACTCTCCCTCATGAGACTTTATAATATCATTGACCATAGAAAGTCCCAGTCCGGCGCCTTCGCCCGCTCTCTTAGTGGTATAGAAGGGCTCTAAGACACGATCAAAAATATCATCAGGAATCCCTGAGCCATTATCATGAATTTTTAAACAGGCATGAGTTTGATCTTTAAGTGTTAATTCTACTTTAAGCTTTGGTTTAAAGTGTTCACCTAAGTCATTCTTCTTCTTTTTAAGAGCGTAAAAACTATTATCAAAGATATTTGTTAAGGCCCTACCAATATCCACTGCTATTAAATCCATTTCTCCAATATTAACCAACGTAAGATCAGTTTTTACATCCATAACATATTTCACTCTGGCAGAATGGAAAGATAAATTAAGATATTCAGTTACGAGATCTTTTAAATTACATAGTTTAAAAGTCACTTTTCCGGAGCGAGTTTGTGCCAGCATATTTTTAATTATGGCATCCGCTCTTTTTCCATTGTTGGTAATTATGCTACACCCGTGAATCGCCTCATCTAGATCTTCCTCAAAATCTTTCTTCTTATCTAATTGAATTTCTTTCAACAATATATCCTTATGAATCAAGAGATCTCCCTCCATGAAATCCTTTATATAATCAGCTGAATTAATCATGAGATTGATAGGGTTTTTTATTTCATGGGCAATACCTGCGGCCACTGTCCCAAGGGAAGCTAATTTCTCCTGAGAAATAAGTGACTTCTGGAGTCTTTCTTTTTGTTCTAAAGCTTCTTTTAATTTTTTATTAATTTCCATTAACTCAGTGGGAGTAGGCAATTTTAGTATGGCAGGAATAATGGGAATGATTACTGCTACTGACAACACAGATGCCGTGGCCGTGAGGGCCTTCAAAACTCCTCCTAACCAATAATTAGAGTGCCAGAGGTTCCAAACCTCCATGAGATGCGTGAAGCCGCAAAATAGAAATAAACTCGCTATTACTGTAATCGCCCAATCAAAGGGAATCTTCTTTCTCGACTTCATGACAATGACCATTAAAATCACTAGGATTATTTCAAAACTAAGAAATAATAAGAAATCAGAAATGACGTGTAGCCAAACCAGACTAGGCTTCCACAAGTAACAATGCCCGTGGGGCATGAAATCACTTTCAGAAAAAAAGTTAAAAAGACTCTCCATTATCTACTCCAATATATTTTCTATGTAGTCTAACTCATATTTTAGAAAATAAAAATTATAGAGAATCAGTCGGTAATGTATTGATCTCCCCTAGAGATCTTTAGTCGGTCTAGAGAATACTTATCTCGTAATTTCTTAAGATAACTTTTAGATTTAAGATCTAGGATTCTTGCATTAATGAGATCAAGATCATCAAGTAAAACGGATTTCTTTGAGATGCCAAAATGAAGCTGCATAGGATCGATGGGAACACTACTACACTCAACCTTGCCGGCTACGTCAGGGTTGCTGGAAATAAGGTTTCTTACAACCGTTTCATTAAATATGGCAGCATCCACGCGCCCACGTAGAAGAATTTTTAAATTAGTTGAGGCATATTTAACAATAACGGCCCTAACATAATTTCTTCTAATAGCGTCATTCAATTCTTCTCCATAATAAAAGTCTTTAACCACACCTACTTTTTCATTATAGAGCTCTACAATGTTTGTAATATTTGAAAATTTAGACTCGGAGTTTTCGCTAAGATAGCAAATAGAAAACCTCTCTAAATAAAGAGGTTCAGTGTAAACCAAATACTCTGACCTCTCTAAGGTTTTAAAAAGAGGTCCTGTTATATCGGCACGACCTTTTTCCAGTAACTTTAAGGCAGTATGCCACTCTATACTCTTTGTTTCATACTCAGAAATACCAATTAAAATTTCAGCTAAAAGTTCAATAATTACCCCTTTATGGAGCTTCCCCTCTCTTTCATAAGTAAATGGAGGATAGGGATCGCAGACAAAGAGTACCTTGCCATAAGAGAGGTTACAGCTCAGCACTAATACCATAAATATTATTTTAAACTTCATGGATATATTATATTTTGATAGTGCGAATATTGTATTTATCAATAATTAAGATATTGAGAGATTTAACCAATCGAGCGAACGTAATCTAAGTAACTACTCTCGTCTCTCTTAAACTGAAAAACAGCAAGCCAACTAAAGGCGATAGAAATACAGTAAGGAATAATAAAGGAAATAAAGAGCCCTTTGCTTGTTATCAGAACGGGAATCTGACGATCAACAAAGACATCGGGCATAATATTTGGCGCGTAGATTTTCATAAGAGCTAGGAAGCCCAGACCAAAACCAAGCCCCAAAATGATACTCGAAAGCGTTGTTATATTGAGAAAGACTTTCATAGCAAATTCAAGTTTCTTCTTAGATCCACCTAGGATCCAAAAAGAGACAAGATCACCTTTAACCTTACCTAAGAAAATCATAAGGCCTGAAGTAATACAAAGTGAAACCAATAAAGTCATTCCCGAGAAGAGAAATAACATCACTCGGTTCTCTAACTTTAAGGCCCAGACAAGGTTCTTATTCTTATCTGCCCAAGTTTTAAGCCTTACTCTATCGCCGTACTTAGAAAGAATTTCTTCTCTTAAAACAGTAAAGTCACCATCTTTATACAGCCTAATTCTATTAACTGCTCTCTTTCTAACCAGATTTTGTACAACAGGAAGTCTCACCCATGCATTGAACATATCAACTTCAGGCACATCTGTTCTGACAATATTTGAAACGGTCACATTGATTAAACGTGGAATATCATCCATGAGAGAATCAACATGAGAGGGAGAAATGAAACTAACATCGTCCCCGGGGATAATTGATACTTTATAGGCCAAGTCTGTTCCCAGCACTACATTAGATAAGTCCTGATCCTGGAGGAAAGTCGGAATTCTTCTCTTTAGATCAATTCCTCTTAGAACAACAGGTGTTATAAAATTCATATGACGAAGGAGAAGTTCTATTTCGAATTCTACAGTTGGATTATACTGAAGATTAATAAGCTCATTAAAGAGTTTATCAACTTCCTCATTCTCCATAGCGACTAATTCAATAACGGCACTACCGTCAACAGTCTTAGAGCGAGTCGTGAGTTTATTCTGAAGCCCTCCCATAGTACTTTGTAGTACTAAGAGAGCAAAGCTCGAAATGAACAGTCCAACGATTGCCAAAAAGAGCAATCGCTGTCTTGTTCGAGCTTTAAAGATATAACTAAAAAAATAGAGACAAAAATTAAGTATCATACGTTAAATATCGTAGAACTTCTTCTTATCAGCAGCAAGCTTCAATAAGTATTCACATGGAGTGTATCTCGACTCATCTACTGACTTAGCTCGCTCTTCCATGGCCCCTATAAGTCTATCGAGACCTTCAGAGTCAGCATACTTAAGTAGTCCACCTCTAAATGGAGGAAAGCCTATTCCAAAGATTAAACCTAAATCAATATCTGCCGCAGAGTTCACTATCCCATCAGCTAACACAGTGGCCGCTTCATTAATCATAGGAAGGAAAATTCTTAACTGAATCTCAGTCTCATCCATTTTCTTCTTAGTCTTAGGTAACATGGCCATAACTTCTTCGTTTGGTCCCTCTACCTTTCCTCTCTTATCGTAAATGTAGAAACCTTTACCATTCTTTTTTCCAAAGAAATTCTTCTCTACTAATTTAGAAGAAAAAGGTGAAGACTTAACTCTATCCCCAAGACCGTCGTGAATAATTTTTGCCACTTTTTCACCAACGTCAATTCCTACTTCATCAAGTAGACGACATGGTCCCATCGGCATTCCAAAATTCAAACAAGCATCTTCAATATCTTTCATGGGCACACCTTCCTCTAAGAGAAAGCCTGCTTCATTCATGAATGGCATTAAGATTCTATTTACAAGAAAACCTGGTCCATCTTTAACAACGACAGGAGTCTTCTTAGCTTTAATACACCAGTTATAAAGAGCTTCAACAGTTTCAGGAGCTACTTTATCGTGAGTGATAATTTCGACAAGAGGCATCATGTGTACTGGATTAAAGAAATGTAGACCTGCAAAACGCTCAGGCTTAGAGAGAGCTGTACTCATCTCTTGAACAGAGAGAGAAGAAGTATTAGAAGTGATAACAGCGTCATCTCTTACATGCTCTTCTAGCTCACTGAATACACTCTTCTTAATATTCATATTTTCAACAATGGCCTCAATGACCAAGTCTACTCTTTGAAATCCTTCAAACCCTAATTGTCCTTGAATAGATCTCTGTTGTCTTTCAAAGGCATCATAAGTCATCTTCTTTCTCTTCACTTGTCCCATGAAGTTTGATGATGATTGCTTAAAACCTAATTCGAGTGCTTCTGTCGTTAAGTCTTTCATGATTGGCGCCATACCATTGCTGGCCATGAGCCACGCAATTCCACCACCCATTGTACCAGCTCCAAGAGCGGCACCTTTTTTAAACTTAGGAAGATCGTTTGAACCTGTAACACCTGAGTATTTTTTAGCTTTTTCAGTCATAAAGAAAATATGCTGTAAGTTCTTACTCTGCTCACTTACACACAACTCTCCAAAAGCTTGGGATTCACTAGAAAGATAACCTGATCTTCCTTTCATGATTCCCGCTTCCATAACATCTAGAATTTTAAGTGGTGCTTGGTAGAAACCTTTCGTTTTCTTTAGAACACTTTCTCTCGCTTTTTGAAAAATAATTTTCTTAGCAAAGAAGTTATCACTCGCCATATGTTCAAGCGATTCTTTAAGACCACCTTTTTTCTCATCAACTTTAAAGTGGAATAGGGCCATTCTCTTCAATCTTTCTTTTGGATAAACTCCAGCAACAAGACCTAATCTCTTGGCCTTTTTTGCCTTGAGCATCTTACCTGTTAAAATGAGATCTAGAGATTTTGGAAGCCCTACTTTTCTTGGAAGCCTATAAGTCCCACCAAAGCCTGGAATCAATCCAAGTTTAACTTCTGGTAGACCCATCATTGTTCCTTTATCATCAGAGGCAATAATATTTGTACAAGCTAGAGAAAGCTCAAGCCCTCCGCCCAAACAAACACCATGAACGGCCGCTACTGTAGGACACTTTAAATCTTCAATTTTATTAAATAAAGTTTGTCCTGCTTCTGCACCGTATGCGCCATCGCTCTCTGTCTTCATAGAAGCAATTAAATTAATATCTGCTCCTGCTAGAAAACATCTGTCTTTATGAGACCAAAAAACCACACCCTTTAGAGACTTATTCTTATGGAGCTCATCCAAAATATTTCCAAGCTCAGTGATCGTTTCTTCATCTAAAGTAGTCATCGATTTATCGCAGTTATATCCAAAACCAACATAAGCTACGTCTTCTTTCAATTCTAAACTTATTCTCTTCGTTTCCATATATACCTTACTTTACCAAATTCTCAATAATACAAGCACCACCTTGACCGCCACCGATACAAAGTGAGGCCACACCATACTTACCTTTCCTACGTCTTAACTCATGCATAAGAGTCACAAGTAATCTGGAACCTGTTGAACCCACAGGATGTCCAAGAGCAATGGCACCACCATTAACATTTAACTTGTCTGCAGGAATTTCTCCAAGAGCTGAATCCATACCAAATCTAGCGGCAATGTCTTTGTCTTTTGCAGCGGCCGTAACGGCCATTAACTGCGCCGCAAAGGCTTCGTTAATCTCCACAAGATCCATGTCCTTTAGTCCAAGACCAGTTCTTTTGAAAACTCCGTCCATGGCAAGTAGTGGACCCATTCCCATTCTCTCTGGCTCAAGTCCATGAAAGTGAAAATCGACAATTCTAGCAATAGGCTTAAGATTATATTTCGCAACAGCTTCTTCACTAGCAAAAATAAGTGCAGATCCACCATCAGTGATAGGACAAGAGTTACCAACTGTAACCGTCCCAGATCTCTTCTCAAAGTAAGGCTTCATCTTGGCCAGTCCTTCAACGGTAGAGTTTCCTCTAGGGCCTACATCCTTAGACAGAAGTTTATTTAATTTTTCACCAACGAGAATAGGAACAATTTCTTCTTCAAATTTCCCCTCGTTTTGCGCGGCTATCGCTTTATGATGAGAAGCATTGGCATACTCATCTTGCATTTCGCGGGTAAGATCAAATTCACGGGCCAAGACTTCAGCAGTCTGTCCCATATTTAATCCACAAAATGGATCCGTTAAACCTTGCTCAATAGCAATTATAGGTGAAAGAAATGGAGGTCTAAAACTACTGACAGCTTTAATTTTGTCAGCAACTGTTTTTGACTTCATGACACTCACAAAGAGCTCAGTCATTTCCTTGTTGTAGATAAGTGGCATTTGAGACATACACTCAACACCACCAGCAATAATCACATCACTTCTTCCACTTGCGATTTTTAAAAAAGCTTGAGACACAGCTTCCATACCTGAGGCACAGTTTCTGTGAACAGAGTAGGCCGAAGTCTTCTTATCGAGTCCTGCTTCAAGAGCAATAACACGAGAAATATTTGGATACTTAGCAGGTGTTCCTGTGTTTCCAAAAATAACTTCATCTACTTCGTCATAAGGAATGGATGTTTTATCCATCATATGACTAACCAAATAAGCTCCCAAAAAAGGCGCATCTACATCTTTAAGATCTGCACCGGCCTTCGCATGAGGTGAGCGTTTGCCATCGATAATGTATACGGGTTTCATGGCCATTTTTTCTCCTCTAATTTTCAAATTAGTAATAAGCTAAAAGCTTGTAATAAAGTGTTTTATCACGAAAATTGTAGAGCAAAAATGTATAAAGTGAAAGAGAATAAGACGAAAAAAAAAGCAGAAAAGGCGCCACACCCTTACTGCTCTTTTTTATATTGAGAAGAAAACCTTTTATCTTAACCGACCTTTTCGGGTCGGTATAAAAAACTTATTAGAATTTTATGAGAAGACCAGCGTTTAGACTCATGTTGTTAGCTTTTTCGATAGCACTACCAACGTTTTCTAGTCTAACTTGATCTGGGTTTGAATTGGTAGAAGCGCTTGTTGTGTTAAACGAATCTCCAAGACCTTTTTGATATTTAAACTCAATGTTTGCACCTAGAGTTTCAGTGAAGTGAACTTCTGATCCAACAAGTACTGATCCGGCCACATATGAAGAAGAAAACTCTTCGTTACCTAACTGAACATTTCCTAAGTTGTACTCTGAATTGTCTTCATAACCTAAATCATGACGATTGTATCCAAGTCCTAGTCCTACGTATGGTCTAATTGTATTTTCAACAGAGATAAAGACTTTTGAATTCACTTCAAGACTTAATCTTGAATAACCCATTTCTCTACCTTGACCGTAAGTATTGTTATAACCAGTATTATAATACGGGGATACATTATTAAAAGTATTGTAATTAGTATAATTAGTTCCAGCATACTGATTCGCAGTATCTGTGATCGCTAGTTTTGTATAACCAACTGAGAGACCAATACTAATTCTTTCGTGCACTTGATTTTCCATGGCAAGATTGAAGTTTGTACTCGACTCTAGATCTAATCCGTTTTCACCACTAATGGCCATTAAACCAAAAGAAGGGATCACTTTATTTTTCTTAACTTTCTTCTTTTTAACTACTGGTACTGGAGCTACAACGACTTTCTTAACAGGTGCCGCTTGAGTCATATTGACTGAGTCCATATTTCCACTGAAAGCTTTATTTAGCTTAGTAGCAAGTCTCATTTCTTCTTTCATTCGCATATCTTCAATTTTCTTTTGAACCATTTGTTCATTTCTTTCTTCCAACTTCTTTCTCATAGCTTCGATACGATCAGCTGCAGTTGGTTGTTTTGGAGCATTGAAGTTTCCATCAATGTTTATTTGCTCAGAATTTAAAATACTCTGAGTGTCTTCTAAAAGTGGGTCACCTTGAGCGTTGGCCCCTTGAAGTGAGAATCCCATTAAAAGCAGCATAAGAAGTGCTTTTTGATTGTGGCGTGTTTTCATAATTTTCTCCTTGGAAAATACCAAAAGGTATTTCTCGTGTTTTTAATGCACAAAGTCATATTTCATAAGCTTTATATCAAACTGAGAGAAAAAAGGGAGATTTGATGACGCAACGTGTAATAGTTACAAGTGATCCTATTTATTTGACGTAATCTTAAGGACTTATCTCTTAATAGTAAAACGTCTCAAGTCTTGAACATTAAGAGTTCTTTCGAAATTACAGATAACTGATCTGGAAGCAGGAGTACAATTGGCAGAATCCCCAAGAATACGAGTACGAACTGTGGCCAGAATGGAGGTCATTATAGCAACCATTACTGCAAGCAGAAGAATGTATTCAACAGCAGTCTGTCCATTTTCATTTTTTACGAGGCTCATTTAATCATTATATACTGTTTTTATAAGTAATAGCGCCAAAGGGTAAATCTATCCTAGAGAAATTGCTGAGCTTCCTTAATATCGACCATGGCAGTCAATAATCCTAAGTGAGAGTCTTTATAAGGACCGAAGTAGAAGACGTTATTTAACTTCTTCTTATAAAGAGGGTTGGCACTATCATAAATTTTTATCTTCTTTGGAAGATGTAGATTTGATCTAATTTGAAAACTTAGAGTTTCGGCCACAAAGACCTCCTCTCCAAACTTTGGTTCAGACAAAACCTCAAAATCAGAAGATCCAGCTAAGAGCTCATGTAAATCGTCAACCAGCCATTTATGTAAAGGTTCTTTGAAAAAGGAGATTTTCTGTCCTTTTCGTTTTAAAACAAATTGTTGGACGTAAGTTTCTTCTGTAAAATTATTAATGACAATAAGAGCGTGATCTGTCCCAATTCGATTATTTTTAACAAGTACTGAAATCCCTTTTAAAAGAGTACTCTCATTTTTAAATGCAATTTTTGTCACAATATTCTTGTAACATTTATTATCTGGGTAAACGCTAAGAGGTAATTTTTCAGGGATACCACCAAGCAGAGAAACTCGCGAAGGATGAATAATGCCTTCATAACTAGCAAGCTCTAAACTCCAGGGACTTTGCTTATAAAACTTCCACTCCCTCACATGTGTTCTCTTTAATTGTCCACCACGTCTTTCGAATATTGGAAGTAATTCAGCATTTAACTTCGCCTCATTCAAAATATAAAAAGGAGAAAGTAAACAATGAAAGAGATGAAAGAGCTCAAGATCATTTGAATTTAAGGCCATACGACTTTGATAAAATCCTTTAGCCCCGTACAAGAAACTCTTGTAAATCCAATGTTCATTTTCTTCACTCATCATTTTCTGAATACTGGTTTTAAAATCTAAGAAAACATTTTTAATGATCTCAGGGCAATGATTTAAAAAAGCATCATAAGAAAGGTTCTGTAGACTACTGAAGCGACAGGCGTTTCTCCCCATACGATGGCAAAAGGTAAGAAACGAATCGTTAAACTCAGCTTGATACTCAGAACTCCAATTAAAGGAAAACTCTCCCTCAAGATTTGTAAACATTTTAGGAAATTTTCTAGCAAGCTCTATAAGGTTATCAAAAGGAGTTGCCCCAAGTTTGACTCTTACATTATCAACCATGAAGTAAACAGGAGTCGTCGTTAGAAAACGATCGATATTTATGAATGGCTCGAGTTTATTATCCTCACCCCAAGTTTTTAAAAAGACTCGCTCTAACTCAGAGATTTGTTTTCCAAAGAGGGGGCCATACTTTAGCCTTTCATCATCAAGAATGAGAACTTTTTGATTCTTAAGCAGTAAATCAAAACTAAGTAGGTAGGATAAGTAATTGTGCCCTATCAAGGCCATATCTATATTTTTTTCTAACATTTAAATTCATCCATTAAAGATAGGAATCTCAATTTATAAGTGTCTACGATTCTAGCTCGTTTGGTAAGTTCTTTTTCACGGTCATAACTTGTTAAGAGATGATAGAAAGTTTCTAACTCATTCACCACAACCACACAGTCCGAAGAATGAGTTTCTATGAAGTCAAACTCCGTTGAACGATGAATTCTAGGTCCAGTGTAAACGATACCTCCGGCCAAATAAGGCTCAAGAACCGAGTGAATACTTCTTCCGTGTCCTCCACCAATAAAGCAGTGAGAAAAATATTTAAACGACTCTAAGAGTACACCAGGAGTTGGATTTATATAGATACACGGAGAGCTAGGTAGCTCTGTGTCCCCTATGAGATGAATGCCAACGTCTTTAGTTATTTCTTCAATACTAGAGACGATTTCAGCAATGGCCGCCTCACCTAACGTATGTGGAGCAATACAAACTAAGATCTCTCCAGATTTAATCTTTTCTATAAATTCTGCGTTCTTAAAGACCAGCATCTCATTAGGCCAAGCAGAACCTAAGATAATATTCTTCTGTGGACCTCTAGACTTTAGCAGTTCAATGAAGGGCCTAATGAGCTGAACTTCATTTAATTTTCCTTCACTATTTGAAACTCTATTATGAATTTGCAGTAATCTAAATTCATACTCTTCTAAAGCTCCCTCTACTCCAAGAGTTTTAAACCTCTCAACATCTTTTAGACTGGCACAGAAAATTCCATCAAAGAGATTAAATTTTCCTAGGGCGAAGTGCTTTGTCACTGCTCCTAAATTATCTTTCCCTTTTAATGTGGCCGACAAGAGATAGAAAGAGACATCCTCTCTAGCTCCGTAGAGCATAATTTCGCTAAAGAAATCATAGCGACACATGAAGAGAGTCTTAGCACTCACCCACCTTCTAAATGAATAAAAGGGGAAAGACAGAAGTGGCATTCTAAAGGAGCGAAGATTTTGATGGGTCTCATCTAACAAGCGACACTTTCTCTCTACAGAGGGCGAAGTATAGACAAGTTCCACCAACTTCCCTTTGGCGAGAAAGTCGTCAATGAGAATTAAACACTGCTCAAGTTCACCTTCACTGGAGACATGAAAGCAATAGTCCGCCCTTTTTCCGATTGATTTAAACGAAGGGTTAAACCTATTCTTAGCTTCAAAGTCAGCCCTCTTACTTAAAAAGGAGAAAAATGGTCTCAATATATAGAGAAGCGGAAAGACAAGGTATTGAAATATGATGATGATTTTCTGTAGAAATTTGTAAGTATTGAACAACATGAGGAAATTCTCTCAAAACGGTGCCAAACTGTCATCCAATTACTTAAGGGGCCCTTTTGCTCCAAAAAAACTATCAGAATATTACATTTTCTTACATTGACGCGTAAGAAAGCCCTTTCTCGTAAATAATTATTGATATTTGGTCGCAATCTTGACAAAACTACCTCGGCAATAAAAAAGTAAGAAAAATTTAGAGAGGAGAGAGAATATGAATCTTAGTAAGATTATCGCATTAGTTGCGATTATTTCAATGACGGGTGCAAATGCTGCTGAAACTACAGCTGCAACTACTGCAACTCAAACAACAACAACAACATCATCAAACAGTTTATCTGATCTTTACAAGCAATTAGAAGATGGACCTGCAAGTCTTTCTTACTCTGCTTCTTTTGGATTAAGCAGAAATGCTGCTCACGAGTACACGGGTTACACTCAGTCTCACTCAATAACTACAGGTTATTCACTAACTGACGTAGACAGAGTTAGTCTTTATACAAAGTATGCAATGAAAGAAAATATTAATATTTCTGATGAAGAACAAGAAAACATGAGTACAAGTGAAAAAATCGGTGCTGGTGGAGACTACGGTTACTGGGACAGAATTCAACTCACTTACAAGAGATCTGGACTTAGAAACCAAAAAGATCACGGTTACAACTTAAGTGCCGGAATCGACTACAGATATTACCCAAATGCTCAGTACAGAGAGCAATTTGCTAATAGACGTGGACTTATCAGACCACATATCACACTTACAAAATCATGGGATAACGGTTTTGGAATTTGGAATAAGTTTAATATCGCAAAAGACATTCGTAAAAATAACAGTAAGAACGTATCTCAAGGTTACTTCTACCTAATTACTGATCAGTCTTACTCAATTAATGATAAGTTTGCTGTTGGTATCACTGAAGAGTGGTTCTCTGCTCATAATCCTAAGCAAGGTGAAGACTATGAAGGCGCTACAGTTAGAAGTAGCTACGACATGACAGCAACTGCTTATGCTTCTTACCAAATTCTTCCAAAGGTTTCTCTATCTCTTGAAGTTGGTTCAACTATCTTCAAAGGTTTTGATCAAAGATTCTTTGCTCACGACATTTGGAATAGTGCCTCTTGGGCCCTTGGTGCAAGTTTCTCAGTATTCTAGAAAACAAATACATATTTCATAATCAAAGACGACTATTATAGTCGTCTTTTTTTTGGCATTTTTTTCCGAAAGCGAATGCCTCAAGCATTAGATTAAGTCCCAAGCAATTAGGTCCGATAGGTTAATGGATAAATTGTAAAAGGATTGAGACCATGTCTAATGTACAAATTAATGACCAGCCCGAGTTTAACGAACTATTCTTAACGGATGAGCAGGTTTCATCTGGACAGTATCCCTTAAATGAAGTTTATCAAGTTCGATGTGGCGATCAAGTTTACGGACCAATTTGGCAACAAGATATAAAAGAGTTCCTCCACAGCATTTCAAGCTTCGTTGAAGAAACAAGCTTAAAAAGTATGGACTCGGAAGAGTGGGAATCTCTTTTTGATCATCCCGCATTTCAAAGAAGAAAACCACAACTCATATCCACACAAACTCTAGACACAGAAGAAACGACTTACTACCTACTCATTGAAGGACAAAAACACGGCCCCTATAATTCATTTGAAATTAGTAGTATGCTCGATAGCAATGAGGTCCTTGTGACCGATGAAGTGTCCATTGATAATGGTGGAAGCTGGGGACAACTCTTCAACATCGAAGAGTTTGACAGAAGAAACTTAAAGTCAAATGAAGAACTTCCAGGTTTACCTGAGGATCAAATATTTCAAAGTTCAACATTGAAAACTACTCAGAGAATTCATGCCTCTAACGATGAGGAAACTAATCTCATTGCAGGGCTCGCCTATATTGGAAACTTAAAAATTGGTAAGGCCAAAGCAAAGGCCACTGAAGAGAAATCTCATACGGAAACTTCTTCAGAATTACCATTTGAAGAGTTTGAGCAAGAAGAAACTTCTAGAAGTTATTTGTGGCCTATTCTCTTTGTAATGTCTCTCGTTGGAATTACAATTGTCATAGCGACCTGGTCTAGCAATAAACCAAAAACACAAACAATGAAAACAAAGACTAGCAAGACTGTTAGAGCAAAGCGGATCGAGCCTATTAAATTGAAACCCATTTCTAAAACAAGAGCAAAAACTCCTTCAAACTTTAATTCAAATACGAGAATAAATTCAAGACCTACTTCATTCAAAAGAAGTAAAGCCTTTAGACAAGCAGGAAAAAGAAAGAAACTCTCAGAAAATGCTCTAATGAAAAAAGATAACGCAGACTTCTACTACGATGATGCATCGGACCCAGTTGAACTAGACCCTATTCGCTCGACTCTTAGTAAGGAAACAATCGACCCTGAGTTTGGTGATGAGTATGATGAAGAAGGTGAAAGATCACCTGCGTCAGAAGAGATTTTTGATCAAGAAGTAGAGTTCTAGCAGGAATTCTACGTTTCCTATTAAATTTCTGTGACTTCCCATGTTTCTTCATGATAAAAATATATACATGAATCCAATCAATAAAGAATTATTACAACAATTTAGGTCACCTGCATTTCCAGGATCATTCTTTCTAAGTTTTGAGGGAATTGAGGGAGCAGGTAAATCAACTCAAATAATTAGTGCCAAAGAATACTTAGAGTCCCAAGGATTTAGAGTACTCATTCTAAGAGAGCCAGGAGGGACACCTTTTGGCGAAAAGCTAAGACAGGCCATATTAAATTCTAAGACTGAGCTTGAACCTATTTCAGAAGCCTATCTCTTCGCTTCATCAAGAGCACAACTCTTAACTGAAGTGACACTCAAAGAGCTCAACGTACCTGGTACCATCATAATATATGATCGCTACATCGACTCTTCAATAGCCTACCAAGGGATTGCAAGAGGTCTAGGGATAGAGACCATACTGGGCATTCACAGCACTTTTCCGCTCAACTTGATGCCACATAAGACATTCTATTTAAAAATCTCTCTTGATACTTCTTTTGGTAGACAGAGAGTCAGAAACTCACCAAAAGACTACTTCGAAAGCCGTGGCAAAGATTTCTATGAAAATCTTGTGACTGGATTTGAAACATCTTGTGAGTTATTTCCTGATAGAATATGTGTCATTGACGGAAATAGAGGACTAGATGAAGTTTTTGAATCTATAAAAGCTGAGATAGACGAACTCATTATGAAAAAAGATGAGCAATAGAGATTTAAAAGAAAAGCTTGTACAACTTTGGGTCAATAAGAAATTGGCCCATTTTTATATAGTTCAACCTTCGCCTTCAGAAGTAAATCCACGAGATTTCACTAAAGATTGGACGCAAGATTTCCTTAGCCGTGTACTTCAAAGTGAAAAATCAATGAGTGCTCAAAGCTCAATTGAATTACTTGAACACGGCCATGCTGACATTCTCTTTGTTAGAAAAGAGGATCCTCATCAAAACTATAGCGTAAAAGAAGATCATTTCTCTGAATTCTTTAGATTTCAGAATTTTAAGGCACTTGAGTTATCTCACCGTTTCATAGTTATTGATGATGCTCATTCCATTACAACAATACTTGCTAATAAACTCCTAAAGACCCTAGAAGAACCTGCGGAAAATACAACAATCCTTCTACTTGATCCTTTTAGACATGAAATTCTACCCACAATATCATCTCGTGCTATTTATCTTAGAATTCATTCAAAACTTGTTGGAGATGAAGAACGCGCAGCGCTAAATATGGCGCAACACTTTAAGGCCTCAGGCTTTGATGAAGATTTTGTGGCAGCAATTGAGTGTTTTGAAAAAAACTCATCACACTTAACACCTTTGTTTGAGTACTTGAAAAATAATAAGTCACTAGAGAAGGACTTTATTAAACATCTCGTTAATTATGTCTCCAGCTCAGACCTAGGCTATAAAGCTCAGCAATCCTTTATGGACGCCCTGCAATGGTATGAGAAGGCCTCAACCTTCAATAATTATTCACCAGAGAAAGTCACAGGTTTACTACAGTCCCTAACTGTTTCGAAATAAGCTGCCTTGTACCTAGACAAATCCCTTAAAATTCAAGACTATAGTAATTCAGATTAAATTTAATTGGAATTTATATAATGCAAGAAAATGCAAACGAAAATAGCGAAGAAAATAACCAAGAAGATAAAGTAAAGGCTCCAGTGATTGAAGCTACAACTACTACTACAGATTCGAGTAACAACACTTCCAGTCAGAGCTCAGCTAAATTCACGCCAGGCGAGAACATTACTCTAGTGAGAGTACGCTTCCCTGGAAATGCTAAGTCTTTTCCATTCCTCATTGGGAAAAGAAAATTCATGTATGGGCAGAAAGTCATGGCCATGAGTGACCGTGGAATGACCGTAGGTTATATAAATTCTTTTCCTTACGAAATTCCTTTTGATAAGAATATGTTACCTCTAAAAAGTATTAACAAAATTGCCACCGAAGAAGATATGGAAGAGCAAAAGAGTTACTACTTAAAAGAAAAACATGCTGAGAAACTTTGTATTAGACTCATTGATACTCATAAATTAGATATGAATTTAACTCATGTTGAATTTATTCAATTTGGTAAGAAAGCTGTCTTCTATTTCAATGCTCCAGCGAGAGTTGATTTCAGAAACTTAGTTAAAGATCTCGTAACAGACTTAAAAATGAGAATTGAATTAAGACAAATTTCAGTGAGAGATCGTGCAGCGGCAATAGGGGCCGTTGGTGTTTGTGGACTACAGACATGTTGTTCGAGCTTTTTAAAAAATTACGGTAGCGTAAATATAAAAATGGCGAAGAACCAAAACTTGGCGTTAATTCCAGGTCGTATAAATGGAATTTGCGGACAAATTAAATGTTGTATTAAATATGAAGATGAAGTTTACCTACAAAAGAGAACGAAACTTCCAAAAGAAGGAATCTTCTTAAAAGTAAAAAATGGTGACATTGGTAGAGTTCAAAAGTTACATATTCTAGCTGAACAATTCGACATGATTACAGAAAAGGGTCTAATTCGAAGATACGCCATCAATCAATATGATAAAGAGAAGTACACAATTCCAAAAGAATGGAAATTTCCAAATGACCTTAGACATATCATCAATGAAACAAGCACAGTAATTGGCCTCACAGATGAAGAACAAAAGAAAACAGAAGAGTTCTTAAAGAAATACAATGAGGGTCATGACGAAGAAATTCAGGAAGTCTTCATTGATGATTTAGAAGATGGTAGCGATAACATAAATAAAGAACTCAATGAAATAAGCTCTCTTGAAGGCGAAATAGAAAAGAAGAAGCCTCAGCATGCAAAACCTAGAAGAGATGGAGAGAAGGGCGCTCAAAATAGAAATCAAAATAGAAATAGAAACAGAAATAGAAACAAGAATAAGAGCGCTACAGCAGGGCAAAATAAAACAGAGGGAAATAAACCCAATCCCAATGCTAACAAATCTGGAAACAGAAATAAAAAGCCTCAAAGTAAACCTAAAACTGATTCATGAGAATAGTTCACACTAGCGACTGGCACCTTGGTAAAAAGCTCTATCGGGCCAGTCGAATAGACGAACAACATTTATTTCTAACTTGGTTAAGCGACTACCTTATTACAAACAAAGTTGATATTCTGCTTATTAGTGGAGATGTCTTCGATGTCCCCACTCCCCCAAATGAAGCACTTAAACATTACTTTAACTTCTTAAAAGAATTAACAACAAAGAGTCATATCCAAATTTTCATTATTGGTGGAAATCACGATAGTTCTCACTTTCTTGAGGCACCCTCACCTTTTCTAAAGCTTAGTGGTATTCATGTTATAGGAAACCTCACTGAGTTTATAAAAGGAAATATAGAACCTTACTTAAAAGAAGTAACTATAGCAGGTGAGACAACAACCATTGTCATGCTTCCCTACTTTAGAACCCATGAGCTCTATAATCTTGGGAAGAAATGGGATATTGACCCAGAGCTTGGCCTGCTACCAGTCATTGAAAAATGTCTAAGTATAATGAGTGACTCTGCCTCAGGAAAAAAAATTCTCATGGCCCACCACTTATTTGGAAGTTATGAAGAATCTGGCTCAGAACAAGGTCTTTCCCTATCAGGAATAGACTCCATTCCCACGGCCATCTTAGAAGACTTCGACTATGTAGCGCTCGGACATATACATAAAGCGCAAACCTTAAGAAAAGAAACTCCAATCATTCACTATAGTGGCTCACCCATGTCCTTTAGATTTAGTGAAACAACAACAAAGACTATGTCACAGATTGAAATTAGTAATGGGAAACTAACAAATGAGCTTATAGAGATTAAACAATTTGATAAGCTTTTAAGGGTGAATTGCAATTATCAAGATCTAGACATATATAAAGATGAAGTGATTTCAAGCTGGAAAGATCAAAGCGATATAAAAGTCTATTTAGAAATGAAAGTTAAAACGAGCGAACCTATCGCCTCGCTAGCTGAAAAGTTGCGGGAGGAGTTTTCTGAAAATGGAATAACTCTGCTTTCTTTTCAAACAATAGTAATAGATAATTCTGAAAAAGAGGAAGAAGAGCATTTTCTCGAAAAATCACTTCGAACAGAAGAACTCTTTGATATGTACTATAAGAAGAAATATCCTGAATCAGAGGAAGTTCCAAGACCCCTACGTGAAGACTTCTATTCACTTTTGGAATCAGTGAGAGGAGATCTAGATGAGGCTTAAGTCCATTGAGATTGAAAATATCACTAGCTTGAGTGGCAAACACTCAATTGATTTTGAAGACATCTTAAAAGAAGGTGAACTCTTTGCCATAACAGGAGCAACAGGCTCAGGAAAGAGTTCAATACTCACCGCCATTAGTTTGGCCCTATATGGAAGAAATTATAAAAAGAATTTAGACAGTAAAGACTTCGTGACTCTAGGAACAACACACGCCAATATTAAACTCTACTTTAGCACCAAAGGCGATGATTATTGTGCTCAGTGGACGCTAAAGATACTTAAGAAGAACGGGGAAGCGATCAAGAAGCCAACTCCTCAAAGAGTGATAACTAAGAACGAAATCGCAGTAGATAAGAATATAGAAGAGATTATAGGTCTTACTTTTGACCAATTCACTAGATCTGTTGTTCTTAATCAAGGACAATTTTCAAAATTCTTAGTTTCAAATTTTTCTGAGAGAAGAAAAATTCTTGAAAGACTCTATTCAGAAAATGAACTCTCCGAATTGAATAAGAATTTAAGAGAGAAAATTAATACATATAATCAGAAGATTAATTTACTAAATGTAAAATTAGAACATGCCCTCCCCTACACTGAGGGAGAAATCATAGAAGCAGAACAAATGCTTCCTGTTCTTGAAAAAGAAAAAAAAGAAATCTCTAAATCCATAATCTCATTTGATCTTATATATACAAAACTTAAAGATATAATTGAATTTTCCAGTAAGAGAATAACATTCCTTGCTAAAACTAGGGAAAATGAAACCAAGATTGCCATTACTAATGATGAGAGAAATAAATACACCATCGAACATAAGAATAAATCTACAGAGTTTGAAACTTTCAAAATAAACTACGACAACAAAAGAGAAGAACTTAATAAAGCACTTGTTTTAAAAAATGATCTGGGAAATATCCAGAAAAACCTAGAAGCATTGATCTCAGGAATTGCCTCTAGTGAAAATATAATCAATGAGCTCTCCAAGACTATCTCCACGAAATTAGAGCTAAGTATTGATCTTGATAAAACAAAACTACTGCTTGAAGAAGAGAATAAACTCTCTCATTTAGAAATTTCAGAACTAGAACTCATCGAAGAGAAGGTCATTTCATGTAATTCTCTCATTGAAAATAACAATATTCATGAGGAAAACCTCAAAACGCTAAATCTAGAACTTGATGAGATTACGAGTACTGGTAAGAGCTTAGCGACAGAAAAAGAAAAACTCTCATTACAATATTCTCAACATGCAATGGAATCTTTAGGGAAAGAAATCAAAATCTCAGATGAAGCCCCCTACGAAAAAGATCTAAAAAGAATTGAGCTAGAGAACTTAGAAGTTAATGAAGCGCTTACTCACATAAAAAATACATTGCAAAGATCAAACGAAGTCAAAAATGAAATTGATTCAATTAAACATAGTGGACTAGCAGAGAAAATAGATACGCAAAGAGAAAAGCTAGTTAATGCTCAAAGTGATCTAGAGAAGGCGCAAAGCTTTTTTAAAATCAAAGGTAAAGAGCAACTTCTAGTTGAAATGATTGACCATTCAATTCAGGAAAAGTCCTGTGATCTCTGTCATCAGAGCGTAGATGAGATTAATCTAGATGATATAAAAGAAAATCTTTTAAACCATCTCAACTCTGGCCCAGATCAAAACGAGCTTGATAAGTTAATAAATATTGAAAAAGAAATATCACAACAAATTCATACGGATATACATTTAAAAGAAAAAACAGATGGATTACTCATCGAGTTGAATAAGAAATACTTATCTCTCACAGAGAATTTGAAAGACGACGAAGCTCTAAAAGAGAAATTCAAAAGTCTCAACAAACAAAGAGAAAAACTCGCAAAGGCCCAGCAATTATCACGTAAGCTCTCAAAAGAGATAGAACTTATTTCTATAAAGATGGATGACCTTAGAGAAAATTATTCTAAGAAAAATAAGAATCAAAAAAGCTTAGAGAAATTAAAAATTGACAATGAAACAGTAATCTCTGATCAGCTTAAACAAATTTTCAAATATACCAATATTGAATTTGAAAAAGGCACACTACCTCTTTTAAAACAAAACATTAAACAGGCCAAAGATTTCTTAGAGATTGTAAAACAAATCGAGCACAACAGAGATCTCTTAACTAGTATACAAAAGCAATCTTTTGATGAAGAAAGAAAAATCGCAGAGAATCAAAATACACTTGTAGCATTTAACGACTCTATAAAAATGAAAAGTGATGAATTGCTCAAGATTACCGAAGGAGAGGATGTTACCCTCGCTCTCTCTAACCTTGAAGCACAGAGAGAAGAAAAAGAAGTCGCGCTAAAAGAGATTGCAAAGAATCTATCAGAGAGTGAGATGCAACATGCAAGACTTTTAACCTCTTTAGAGTCAATAAGTGATCAAATGAAATCCCTTGAAAATTCACTCATGTCTTCCATTGGTCATTTGAATACTGAGGCACAAAAAGAAAACACAGCTCAATTTAAAAATCAGGAGACGAATATTCTCCTTTCTAAACTTGTAAGTTTAAAAACTTATCCTGACACAATTGAGACTATTACAGCTCTAGAAAAAGGAAATAGTGATCTTATCATTCACGAACTAGAAGCAGCGAAGACAAATCTAGAAGACCACTCAAATGAGATCACGAGAAATACTGAAAAAATAAAACTCTTTAGATCTAAAGAAAAAGAACAAGGTGCAGATCAAGACGAACTAACTAAGTTAAATACTGAAAATGGTCGCCTTAACAATTTAGCAGAAGTTCTAGGTAAGAATAAAGATGAGTTTAGAAATTTCGTTCTAGGCTTCATTGAGCAACAACTTATCCTCAGTACAAATACTGAACTTAGTAAAATTTGTGATGGAAGATACAAACTCATTCAAAAAGAAAGCACACACGGACATGACTTCTTTATCATTGATAGTTGGAATGGTGCCCTAGAAAGAAAGGTATCAACACTCTCTGGAGGTGAGACGTTTCTTGTCTCCTTAGCGATGGCACTCACTCTAGCGGAAATGACTAGAGGTCAGGTCGACATAGATTGTTTCTTCATTGATGAGGGATTTGGAAGTTTAGATAGAGATAGTATCGAAGATGCTTTTAATGCTCTTATGTCAGTGAGATCAAGAGGTAAACAAATTGGGATTATTTCGCATATCAAAGAACTCACGAGTAGAATTCCAGCAAATATTCATCTAAACAAATCAGCAGAAGGTCAGTCGAAAATAGAATATATTTTCAACTAACAATCCTGCTTTTAATTTGATTAATTTCTTAAAAGTCGCAGTTCTTAACTGTTCTTGGAAATGGTATGACATCTCTAATATTAGACATACCAGTGATATACATAATGGCGCGTTCAAAACCTAGGCCAAACCCAGCGTGAGGAACAGATCCGTATTTTCTAAGATCTAAGTACCACCAGTAACCATCTTTATCCATATTGTCTGCGTCCATCTTGGCCACTAGTTTTTCATAGTTCTCTTCTCTTTGAGATCCACCAATAATTTCGCCGACACCAGGCACTAGTACATCCATTGCACGTACAGTTTTCCCATCTTCATTCTGTTTCATGTAGAAGGCCTTACAATCAGATGGATAATCCGTCACAATAACAGGGGCCTTATAATGCTTTTCAGTTAAGTATCTTTCGTGTTCTGTCTGAAGTTCATTTCCCCAAACAGTTGGGAATTGAAATTTCTGACCAGAAGCATTTAGGATATCAATGGCCTCAGTATAAGTGATTTTTATAAATGGAGTGTCTCTTACATGCTTTAGCATTTCTAAGTGACCTTCCTCTACTTCAGCACCCTTTCTATTAACTAAAAACTCTAGTTCTTCACCACAAGTCTCAAGCGCATGCTTTATCATATATTGAATATACTCACTAGCAAGCAGGGCCACATCATCTAAGTCTGCAAAAGCAAGCTCAGGCTCAATCATCCAAAATTCAGAAAGGTGACGAGGCGTATTTGAATTTTCAGCTCTAAAAGTTGGACCGAAAGTATAAATGGCACCAAGTCCTGAAGCGAAACATTCTCCTTCTAATTGACCTGTTACACAGAGGGAAGTGTCTTTACCAAAGTAATCCTTTGAAAAATCTACATCACCTTTATCAGTAAGCGGAGGGTTCTTAGCGTCCAAAGTGGTCACTCTAAAAGTTTCACCAGCACCCTCACCGTCTACGGCAGATACAATGGGTGAATTTAAATAGTAAAATCCTTTATCAGAAAAGAATTTATGAGTGGCCTGGGCCAATTCATGTCTAATTCTAAAAATAGCACCAAAGGCATTTGTTCTTACTCTTAAATGGGCCTGCTCACGGAGAAATTCAAGTGAAGTCGCTTTCTTTTGCAGAGGGTAACTATCGTCACTCTTTCCAATAATTTCTACCGCCATACCTTGCATTTCAACTTTCTGTCCCCTACCACCTGAAGGTACGAGGTTTCCTTTGATTGCAACTGAAGAACCTATGAGAAGAGTTGAAGCTTCTTCATAGTTTTCTAAATCTGCATCAATGATGATCTGTAAACTTCCTTGGCAAGTTCCATCATTAACAACCATAAAAGAAAATTTCTTTGATTTTCTTATACTTCTAACCCATCCTTTAATGAGGGCTTCTTGGTCTACTAATTCGTCTTTAAAAATTTTCTTTATAAGAGTTCTTTCCATTACTCTAACTCCAAATTATGAAAGTAATTCTTTCTTTATATCGTCTACTTGTTCTTGCTTAAGTCTGGCTCCGAATTGAGTCACGAGCTTACTTGAAGCACGACAAGCTAATTTTCCAGCTTCTCCATAAGAGAGACCATTCGTAATACCGTAGAGGAAAGCTCCAGCAAAAAGGTCTCCTGCTCCGTTAGTATCAACAGCACTAACTGTATTTGTTTCGACTTCGATTTCTCTTTCACCGTCAAAAACAATAGCTCCCTTAGGACCTAAAGTAATAGCGAAAGACTTAGCTAATTTCTTAAGTTTCGTGGCCGCTTCATCTACATTGTCAGAATCTGTATAACTCATAGCTTCAGACTCATTGCAAAATAAAAGATCTAGCTTCTTATCACCAATCATTTCTTTGAAACCATCTTTAAAGAAACCGACGATTCCTGGATCAGAGAAAGTTAGTGCAGTTTTAACACCATTTGCTTGTGCAATATCACGCGCCTTAATAGCAGCAGCTTTTCCAGTTGGAGAAGTTACAAGGTAACCCTCCATATATAGCCATTCCGAATCAGTAAGTTCACTTTCAACAAGCTCATTTTCAGAAAACGTTTCAGTAATACCTAGAAATGAATTCATAGTCCTATCGGCATCAGGAGTTACGAAAACCATACACTTTCCAGTGACGCCTTCTTCGCGTTTCTCACCCATATTAGTCGACACACCATTGCCGATTAAATCCTTATAATAAAACTCACCCACTTCATCATTGGCGACTTTACAAGAATAGAAAGATTTAGCTCCAAATTGGCTTACTGCAATAATTGTATTTGCTGCAGAACCACCACAACTTCTTGAATGAGTTATGCCTTCTAAGTGATTTAAGAGCTCAGATTGTCTATTTTGATCCACTAAAGTCATAAGACCTTTCTCTACCTTCATTTTCTCAAGGTAACTAGGCTCAACTTCAAACTCCATATCTACTAGGGCGTTTCCAATTCCATATACATGGTTCTTTTTCATTTCCATTCCTTATTAAAAATCATCTAAATTAAAGGCATATGATAACCTAGAAAGTTAACCATTGTCATAAAAAATACCATAGGAAAACAATGAGCTAATTATAGTGGCCAGAATATAAACGAATAGTTAAAATGTCCTATATCTAAAACTATAAATATAAGTACAATAGTTTGGAGTTAAGTAATTTAAAAAAAGGTAATTCATGAGTATTCCAGCATTCCTAAAAAAGAAACAAGAACAATTTAATAAGAAATCATCTTCAAAAAAGAATGATTTTAGAAGCAAGTGCGAAGATCTACTCGATCAAATAAAAACATATAACGAAGAGCGCCATGGTGAATTGATTAAAATCTTCAAGACTCGCTACGACAATATCAATATTCAAAAAAAGAAGATTCTTGGATTCTACGGACAATTAGTTAATGAACTCAAGTCTCTCAAACTGAAGGCCGGAGAAAACATTATCTCAACTCCTGTCATTAAAAAGGCAAAGAGCACTATAAAAAAAGTTGTAAAACAAGTCGAAGAGGCCGTTGAAGAAGCTGTTGTTGATGCTAAGAATAAAGTGACAAAGAAAGCAACGAAGAAGGTTGCTAAAAAAGTTGCAAAGAAAGCAACTGTAGCTAAAAAGAAAGTCACTAAGAAAGCAACTGCTGCAACAACAACAAAAAAGAAAGTCGCAAAGAAAGCAACTGCTGCAACAACGACAAAAAAGAAAGTCGCAAAAAAAGTAACGAAGAAAGTAACTAAGAAAGTTGTAGCTAAAAAAGCTGTAGCAAAGAAGAAAGTTGCAAAGAAAAAGACAACTAAGAAATAGTCATATAAATTTAAATATATTTAATTAAGTCCGGTACAACCCTTTGTTTTACCGGACTTTTTTATTTCCTTGTTTAACTAGACCAAGAATAGAAAAGGGCCTATACTACCCTTATGAAAAAAATTCTCTTGGTAATATTATTATTCTCTTCCTTCTCTATAACAGCTACTAATTGGCGCATAAATTGGCAACACTCTCGTGTGGGGTTTAGCGTAGATTACATGGGTATTTCAGAGGTTGAAGGTAGCTTCAATAAATTTGACGGTGCTTTTGATTTTGACCAAAAGACAAAGAAGTTAAATAATGTTGAGCTAGTTATACAAACTAAGAGTATTGATACAGATAATCAAAAAAGAGATGCTCATATTAGAAAGAAAGATTTCTTTCATGTGAAAAAATTTCCTCAAATAACTTTTAAATCTACTAAGACTTATTACAAGTTATCTAGCCCAGTTAAGCTAGAAGGACTCATGACTCTCCTTGGAGTGACTAAACCAGTTACTTTTAAAATTACCTATCAAGGAATGAGAAACGATCCTTGGGACACATCTAAGAAGGCCATTTTCTTCAAGGCTTCTGCCCTTGTGAATAGAAAGGATTTTGGTTTAACATGGAACAAGTCTATGGACACTGGTGGATTTGTTCTTGGTGATAAAGTGACTCTCAATTTAAAAGTTGAGGCCTTCAAAGAAGGAGTTAGACCAGCTTTTTCTCGCTTCTATCTACCTACAAAAATAATTAAGAAATCTGTTAAAGCTCAAATTCTTAGTCAGCCTATCGTAGAAGTGGTGGCTCCCAAGAAAGCAGTAAATGTTCAGAAAGTAGTTAAACAAGAAGAAGTTGAAAATGAAGCTCAATCAATTTTTCTAAATCTTGTTGTTGGATTTGTTTTCTTTGTTCTACTTATTGGAACAGCGATTATAATACAAATTAAACTGACAAAATTTCTAGAGAGAAAGGAATTTGGCTATAGAGCAACTTTTATTATCCCAAATCTTACCGTCATGATCTTCATCTATATAGTAGCGATACAGCTGGCTCCGTATATGGGATACGGTCCACATCCTTGGCTAAAGTAAATTTATAAAAATCTGGCACACCTAATTCTTGGTGTGCATATTGTCTTGCATTTTATCTAGTAAAAACTAACTCATTATTCTCAGACATTGATTTACTAAATTTATAACCATCCATCTTGAATTTTTTAAGTTCAGCAACAGTAGTGACCTTGTTTTCTATAACAAATCTCGCCATCATTCCCCTTGCTCGTTTGGCAAAGAGACCAACAACTTTAAACTCATCACCTTTCTGTTGTTTAAAAACAGGAGTGATAATTGTAGCGGCAACATTTTTAAAATCAACGGCACTAGAATACTCAACAGAAGCGCAATTTAAGAGAATTTCTTCTTTTTTTATAAGGGAATTGATTTCAGCGGTTAAGTCCTCTTTCCAATATTCATAGAGATTTTTATTTCCATTACATGGGAACCTAGTCCCCATCTCTAATCTATAGGGCTGGATAAGTTCAAGTGGAGAGAGAATTCCATAGAGACCAGAAAGAATTCTTAAGTGGTCCTGAGCGTACTTTATTTGCGAAGTAGAAAGAGTTTCCGCATCTAGACCTACATAGGTATCACCCTTAAAAGCAAACACAGCTTGTTTGGCATTTTTCAAAGTAAAAGGAGCTTTAAATTTCTTATAGCGCTCGACATTCAAATCAGTAAGGGTTGTAGAGAGTTTCATAAGTTTAGAAATTTCACTAGGCGTACATTTCTTTAAATCACTTATGAGTTTCTTAGACTTAGTTAAGAATTTTGGCATTACATGTGTATCTACAGGTGCAGCACTTTCAAAATCTAACTTTTTAGCGGGTGAAACTATCACTAACATTAAAACTCCTCACGACATATTTCTGAGTATTCTACTTCTTTTTAGTGCCCATTGGCCATGGCACAGGGGCCATAATTACGTGTTTTTAGGTAAACATTTTGAACGTATTTTACCTCTTTTTAATTAATTTCGCTGAATGCTATACTCCATGCACCAAGTTCTAAAAGTGAGAGAAGTATGAAGAATAGACCTCTTTTATTTATTATCCTAAGCCTAATGCACTTAGTGGAACCCTTAATTAAGATCCTCTATTTTAAGGCCGATACGGGATTTCCTCTCTTACAAATTGTAGAAAATATTACTCATTTAAATTCTGCAAGGGCCATTTTTGAATTTTGGTTTCTCTTTCCTATTGGAGGTCTTGCTTTACTAGGAGTAAAGAAATGGAGTTACCCAATTTTCGTAGGTGTTCAAAGTTATAGTATTTATTCCCATATCAATTACGAGTCTTTTGCCTGGCCATATGTTAGTCAGTCTCCCATGTGGCCGAGCCTTGCTATATTGAGTTGTAATGTAGCGATTATAATCTACTTTCTCTTACCTGAAATTCGAAAACCATTCTTTGACCGCGACATGCGTTGGTGGGAACATCGTGAGAGATATTCCCTACGAATTCCATGTTCATATAGTATCAACTCTAATAACGCACTGAAAGATGCAGAGATTCTGAATATTTCGCAATCAGGTGCATTTCTTACGATTGAGCATAAGCTGTTAGAGAAAAATCAAACAGTGACATTAAATATAAGCTTTATGGATGAACATATTTCACTTGATGCAAGAGTTGTAAGTTTACATACTTTTGATCATCAAGACGGAATTGGGGTTAATTTTGAATACGAAAATATTTGGGAAAAGCTGCAAATGAAGAAAGTTATTAAGAAGATATCTAAGGCCTCTAAGAAACACTACAATAGGGCCCTGGCCGCTTAAGGAAAAACGTAGAGATCGTAACGAGCGGTTTTCCCCACGAACTGCGAAGAGGGTTTTGACTTTAATGTAGGCGACTTCACTCCCCTCTTAATGACAAATCTCTTAACGCCACTTCTCTTTGCCCAATCAAAAACATCCTCAATATCCTCATCTCTACCTACCAATTCTCGAAACACTTGCATCTCCTTTCTAGGAAGTGCAGTTTTCTTCTTACCTTCTTCTGGATACATAGGATCATAGTAGAAAACATCTGGAGGATTTATGGCCAAGAGTTTAAGATGTTTTGAGGCCTGTCCATAATGAACTTCAAAAGATTTTGATTCGAACTCAGTTTGCGCCAAAAGCAATAGGGCCGCAACGCTGGGGTTTCTTTCAAAAGCTGTGACTTTTGCGCCAAATTTTAAAATGAGAATTGAATCTTTTCCACTGCCACAAGTTAAATCCCACACATGAGTTTCACCGGCCCTCTTAATTCCTAAGGCCTTAGCAAGAGGCTCTTTTGAATTTGTATATTTTTTATTGGAATGTGACTGCCACAATTCACTAAATGAAAATTGAATGTGGCCTCTTTCTAGGGATTTATAAAACAAACCTTCTTCATCATAAATGAGTCCACTGTCACAAGGTTCAGAGCACTGCTGTACGTCAAAAACTCGTGTGAGAATCTCTAGAATAACAGGGTCGATAGGGATTTTGGAATGAATCATTAAACTTTGCATGAGCCTATTATAACAGTTAATTTAGCTAGATAAAGTCAAATATTTCATGATATTAAGAGTATATAAATTTTTAAACACATCGCCCATAGGAAGAGACCTCATGACTAGAAGATCAAACTTACCTTACAATCCCGAAAATTTAGATAGAGAATTAAAACCATACTATATTACAGCCACTGAACAAGAGATAAATGAAATGATGGATACTGTTGGTATCAACTCATTTCAAGACCTATTCTCTCATATTCCGAAAGAAATCTTAATGGATCAAAAGCCTCAGTTTGGTGACAGACTAGAGTACGATGATCTCATTGCTGACGTTGAAAATCTCTCAAAGAAGAATAATTTAAAAACTTCTTTTCTAGGAGATGGTCTACAACAATATAAAGTTCCCCCAATTGTTCCTTTTGTCTGTGACATTAGAGGACTTACGACGGCTTACACTCCTTACCAACCAGAACGCTCACAAGGAACACTGTGGACTATGTGGATGTACTCTAGCACTATTTCTATGCTCACAGGTTTTGAGGCCATCAACGCTTCTTTTTATGAGAGAGCAACTTGTCTCTTTGAGGCCTGTAGTACAGCTACTAGAATTAAGAAGAAAACTAATACTGTTATTGTCTCGGCAGGAGTCCATCCTGGAGATATGGAAGTTTTAAAAACTCAATCATTAGAGACAAATCTAGAAATTTTAATATTACCGCTAGATCAAGAAACAGGTCTTACTAATATTGAAGCTGCCAAACAAATGATTAATGACAACCTAGAAGATCTATCTGGATTTGCTTTTTGTCAGGTTAACAACTTTGGTCTACTAGAAGATGTAAATGCCTTAACTGACCTTTGTTACGATGCTGAAATTCAATCTATCGCTATAATTGATCCAATGCTACTAGCGACAGAGGGACTTGTTCAACCTTCTCTTTATGGTTCTAATGACCAAGGTGCTCATATGATCGTAGGTGAAGGACAACATCTGGCGATTGGACCAAACTACGGCGGGCCAGGACTAGGGATTTTTGGAATTCGTTATAACGAAAAAAATAAATTATCTATCAGGTCTACTGCAGGAAGATTTATTGGAAAAGGAAAAGACGACAAAGGTAAGACGGCCCTTGCCATGGTACTTTCAACTCGTGAGCAACATATTAGAAGAGAGAAGGCCACGAGTAATATCTGTTCTAACCAATCATACATAGCAACTGCTGCTGGAGCAGGAATTCTCGGTCGTGGTGAAAGTGGAATGACTGAAGCCTGTATGGCCGGTAGAGAATTGGCCACTCAGGCCTTTATTGAATTGAGTAAATATGCTGAGTTAACTCCAGCATTTCCACACACACCTTTCTTTAATGAAATAACTTTTGAGTTCACAGGAAATTTAGAACAACTCATAAGTGAAGCTTCAAAAGCTGGAATTCATATTGGTCTCAACATTAGTAAGAGACACGATAGTAAGAGTCTATTAAAACTAAGCTTTTCTGATATCCAAACTGATGATGATTTAAATAAATTAATGGAATTTCTAGATTCAAAGCTCAATCGTAATGATAGCGAAGTCGATCTTCCAGAAATTCCAGAGACTTTGAGAAGACTATCAGCAGTAGGTCTTCCTGAGTTTACACAAGAAGAAATACAAAGTTTTTACACTGAACTAGGAACAATGAACGTCTCTCCAGACGACAGTATATATCCCCTAGGTTCTTGTACAATGAAGTATAATCCCTACATCAATGACTACGCAGCTTCTCTTACAGGATTCACAGACACTCACCCACAAGCACCAGAAGAAGACGTTCAAGCGAACTTAGAGATTCTATTTGAAACTCAAGAGATGTTTAAATCCATTACAGGGCTTCCAGGAATTATCACTCAGCCAGTGGCCGGTGCTCAAGGCGAACTAGTTGGATTGAAATTATTCCAAGCTTATCATCAAGATAAAGGAAATGGAGAAACAAAGAATATTCTTCTCATTCCAAAAAGTGCTCACGGAACAAATCCTGCGACTGCAACAATGGCTGGATACCAGACAAAGAAAGTAGCAGGAGTTGAATATGGAATCATTACTCTAGAGGCCAATGACCATGGAGAAATTGATTTTGAAAGATTTCAAGAAGTTGTTGCAAAGTACAGTGAGAGAATCGCTGGAATCATGATCACCAATCCAAATACTGCAGGAATATTTGAAACTAACTTTAAAGCAATAGCTGATCTTATTCATTCTGTAGACGGACTTGTCTATATGGACGGAGCCAATATGAATGCTATTGCAGGTTGGGTTGATCTGGATAAAATGGGCGTCGATGCAGTCCATAATAATCTCCATAAAACTTGGAGTATTCCACACGGTGGAGGTGGCCCAGGTGATGCTATTGTTGGAGTTAGTACAAGACTGATGGATTTTATGCCAGGAATTCAGGTAGAGAAACATGGTGAGAAGTTCTCAACTTTTAAAGCAAAGAAATCAATTGGTAGCTTTCACAGACACCACGGTAACTTTGCTCACAAAGTAAGATGTTACACTTATATAAAAGCGCTCGGAGGGGAAGGCGTAAGAAGAATGTCAGCAGTGGCCGTTCTCTCTGCCAAGTACCTCTATGAAAAGCTTAAAGATACATACCCTACTCTTCCTCCAGGATCTGTTGATGTTCCAAGAATGCACGAGTTCATTTTAACTATTACTGATGATGAATTTTCAAAAATTATCAATGCCGGTATTCCTAAGTCCACCGCCATTGCAAAGATTGGAAAGCTCTTCTTAGACTTTGGTTTACATGCTCCTACTGTGGCCTTTCCAGAAGTTTACGGACTGATGATTGAACCTACCGAGTCTTTTTCAAAAGCTGAGCTAGACGCTTTCATCGAAGTGGTAAAAGAAATTAAACTCATAATAAATGAACATCCACAGGTTCTAGCAACTGTCCCTCACTTTACTCCTGTTGGAAAAGTTGACGAAGTTAGTGCGAATAAGAATTTAGTTCTTAGCGAGAGTCTTACAAGTTTTCCTCAATTGCCTAAGAATGTAATTGAGCCTGGTGTTCTCATGTCTCTTACTCCAAAAGAAGTGACAACAAAAATACTAGATTCTCACGAAGCATAATAAAATCTATTGTTTAAGGTGCGGTATTTCTCGCACCTTAATATTTCCTCAAAAAGCTCCATAGCATTACTCTCCATATAGATTCTTCCGATAATTAATAAAAGGAAGGATTATGTTTAAACTCATTAGTGAATTATTACGTCTAAAAGACTTCGAGCAAGTTAAGCATGCCATTGTTCTAAAAAACGATACGAGTGGTACTGAAATAATGAATTATAAACAAATCACTATTGGTGAGATAAAACTTACGGGCATTTGTCTTGCTGTTCCTCCCAAGTCCTTTGGGGCAAATCATAATCTGACACTCTATATCTACAAAGCCCCGCTTAATAAAGAGACACTAAAGAAAATAAAAAATAAGAATTTTAAAGGAAGCTTACAGCTCATAGGTAAGATTAAAGAAATCGAAAATGAAGAAGAAACACAATACATAGAAGTAGAATTCACTCAATTTGATCCTCAGAACTGGAAATCATTTTACAATGATTACACTCATGCCCAAGACACAATTCAAGACTATATTGAAGCAGGAGAAGCTGAGTGAGTTTTGATAAGAACGATAAGAAGAACAAGCATATTGTTGATTGGTTTAGAAATAAATCTGCAGTGATCTATGAGCCTGCCAGTATGAATCGAACATCAATTAAAAAAATGCTTATAGTTTATGGTTTAAATATGGATAAAATCTATGTACCAGAAACATTTGTAGATGCTAAGGATTTTATTGCTAATGAGAAACCTGATATTGTGTTTACAAGAGATGACAATAAAGGAGAGAAAGGATTAGACCTTTTGGATCTTCATATTGAAACTATCCCAAATCGATTAAACACAGGTTTTTTCTTAGTTAGTGAAGATAACTCTCCATCGATATCGGCCGTTGTTCTAGATACTGAAGTTGATGGCATACTTACCCTACCTTTCACAGGAGCTTCTCTAGAGAAAATCATAAAACTAGGTTTAAAGAAGAAGTATAAACCCAATCCCTATAACAAAATGATCGAAGAGGCTAAAGGAAAAATGGTTCAAGGAGATGTTGAGGGAGCCCTTCAAATTCTTAAAAGTGCTAGTGATATGAATAAGACACCCGTTCTCTCAAACTGTTATATAGCTAAGATATTAATCTCTAATAATGATGAAAAAGAAGCAGAAGAGATGCTACTTGAAAATTTAAATCAAAATACTAAACATTACTTAAGTTTAAAAGAGCTAGCAAAACTCTATAAACATCAATCAAGATTTAAAGATCAATATGATATGACTTCACGAATACTTGATGAATATGCAATGAATCCAGAAAAAATTCCTGACCTCACTAAGCTTAGTATTCAAAATGAAAAGTATGAAGATATTTGGAATTATGCAAAGGTATTTTCTACCATTAAAACCCCTTCTCTTAAAATCACTCAATTTATTTCTGCCGGCCTAGCAATTTGTGGCAGATTCATGGTGAAAACGAGCAGACCCGATGAAGGAAAAAAGGCCATACTAAAGTCAGCAAAAATGGCGCATGGAAAATTTGAAATATTAAAAAGCCTAGCTGAATCGCTACTTTTAATTGGTGATAAAGAAGGGGCCAGTAAACTCTTAAATGATCATGCTAATGAGAACACAGATGAAATTGCTCTGGAAGTTTTTCAATTTGAAATATTTGCAAGAGAGTCTCTCACTCCACAAACTCTTGAAAGGGGAAGAAAACTCTTAAACTCAGAATTCAAAGCACCGGAAATTTATCAAATTCTGATAGAGAAACTCATAAGCGGTAATATGAAAATAGGTATTATCGAAGAAATGGTAGATTCAGCAAAGAAAGATTTTCCTGACCTTAGCGATCAATTTCAGCAACTTTTAGAAAAGGCGCAAAGTAATGCAGCTTAGAGGATTTCTCTTCTAAAAGGAATTTTAATATCTTTCACAAACTTTTTACGAAGCACTGACGTACGGTGATAACCATCTCCCTTACCATAATTCTTAGTAATGACTCCTACGCTTCTGACCTTATTGGCCACGGCATCCCAAATAGTCACTTCAGATCTTGAAACTTTTCTAAGTAGGTGTCTTACTGATCCATTAATACCAAAACCGCCGACTACAATCCCCTCAGGCATTGATACGCGATACTTTCTATAGGGCTTAATCTTCTTTCCATTCACTTTAATATTAACCACATTAAAGTCACTATCTACGCCTAGAAATTGTCCAAGGACACCTAGAGGATGATCAGGATCAGTAGAGATATCCCTTCTTACAATGGCTGCATTGATATCAATGATTTCATTTTGATCGTCAATTAGATCAAATGTAACCCCTGAGAAAGTTACCGGAAATTGTCCTTTTAGAAAGAGTCTAATGAAAGATTTTAGGACTACACCAAAAATATCAACTTTATAAACATGCCAACCATATTTATTTTCAAGATCGAAAACTCTGGGGTAGGAGTTAAAAATCATCTCTCTAGTAATTTCACCATTTGGTAGGCTCGCTCCACCAAAACCTGGAGAATGAAAACTAATATCAGCATCAACAGATTCTTTGATGGCGTCAGTAATCAACTTTGACCAAGGAGTTAGTCTAGAGACACTATTTCTTAATTTTATATGAGAATAACCCATCACCTCTTGTAGGTAATCTTCACCGTACTTATCATTTAAAATTTCTCTTGTGTCATGAATATATTGGTCAATTTCTTCATCCCGTTCATCTGCTGTGTAGATGGGAATGAGTTTGTAATCGAGAATTTCAAGAGGTTTACCTTTTTCAAGACGAAGAAGAGTTTTTCCAAGAAACCTTGCATGGGCACCTGTTTGAACAACTGGTCTCTTAATCCCACTGGCATCTTTAACCATCAACGGCTTCATAATAGCAGTATGAGAGTGACCTCCAATTAACATATCAATGTCAGAAGACTTTTTGATTATCTTCTTATCACCGTTAATACCCACGTGAGTAAGAGCTATGACAAAATCATGCCCATGGTGCTCTTTCATTTTCTTAGAGAGTTTGGCGCCTACTTTAGCAGGTTTTTTAATCACTCCACCATTGAAGCGCCACTTGTAAAAGAGCTCATTGGTAGTAAGCCCCATGACTCCAATTTTTAAATCATCAATTCTAAAAGTTGCGTAAGGCTTTATATGTTTTTTTATAGAGGTATAAAGAGGATTGGTGGCCTTAAAATTTGCACCAAGGTATTCAAATAATGGAGGTTGTTCCTTTAAAAGTTTATTTAAATCACTTCCACCCATGAGCCAATCATGATTTCCCACAGCGACGGCATCGTAACCCATCTCATCCATCAGTTTAAAGCTTCGCTTCCCATTATCGGCCATATAATAAATATTACCTTCAAGAAAATCACCTGCATCAAAACGTAACGTAGCTATTCCTTGTGCGGTAGCACGGGCCTCGAGCTCATCCATCTTAGTCTTTAGAGCAGAATAACTTCCGCGAGTTTCGTCAATAATTGTGTGATCATAATAAGAGTGTAAATCATTTGTATGCAGAATTTGCACAATCGTAGCACTAGCATTTAAGGTAAATAGAACGGCTAAAATTGATAGAGAAAGCTTTTTCAAATGAACTCCTATTATTGAGTAAAAAGTTAACCATGAAGATATTAAATTGACAACAAACATCAAGTATAAGTCTTAGGAAATATTGAACTCTGTCATATTTTCACACTCAAAGTGGAGCCTTAATTTAATATAAACTTTTCCTAGAAGCCTTCCAAAAAAACACTTTCACCACTATATTTATTTAGTAACTATGAATTGATAATAAAAACAAACTCCTGACGCGCTACGCATAAGCTACGCTTTAAGGAAAGGAAAGAATATGAAGAGTACGCTTACATTTATTTTCTTATTAACAACATCTTTGGAAGCTCACGCTCTCACAAAAGGTGACTTTGAATATAAAGGCTATTTTAGGTCTCAATCAGCTACGAACTCAAAAGGTGGTAAACAGGAATGCTTTAACAATGCTGGAGCACCGGGTAATGAGTTTCGCTTAGGAAATGAATGTACAACTTTTACTGAATTTACTCTTGTAGGTCATCATCTCAATAAAATGGTAGGTGGTAGCAAGAACATTTCTTCCGTCATGACTTTTTCTACAAATCCTAATGGTGATACAGGTTTTGAAGCAACCAGCATGTTTCTCGCAGAAGCCTATATCAAAATGGACAATCTCTTTGAAAAGGATATTACCTACTGGGTAGGAAGACGATATTACAGAGAGTTCGATGCTCATATAAATGATTGGAAGTATTTCATGAAAGTAGATGGTCTCGGAGGTGGAGTTGAAAATATAAAACTCCCTTTCGGAAAACTCGCTGTTGCACAGTTTATGGAAACAGGTACAAACACAAGTCATAGAGGAACACATATAATGAATTTTACTGATATCAGAATCAAAGATATCAAGTTAGCAAAGAAGTTCACATTGGATATTTGGTCTGCCTATGCTTTTGCACCAGGGGGCTATTCCTCAAGCACACAAACGTTTAATGCTAACAAAGGGTATATGGTTGGAGGAACCTTCACCAATACTTTTGAAACAGGTGATAACCGCGTAACCATTCAATGGGGAGAAGGTCTAGTACAAGGACTAGGTCTAGGAAACGGAAACGGTGCCACAGATAACAGGGCCTCAAGACAGATTAACAAAAGTGCCAATAGATTTAGAATAGTAGAAAATCTCACTGTGGGCATCACTAAGAATTGGGAGACTCACCTAGTTGCGGCCTTTGAAAATTGGTCAACGGGTGAAGGAAGTGATGCAGATGGAAACTGGTACGATGTAGGAATACGACCCGTTTACATACATAATGATCACTTCCAATTGGCCTTTGAAGCTGGACACTCATCTATTCAAGCAGATGCTGAAAAAAACTATGCAGGAGCGAAACTCGGAAGAAGAAAACTGACTCGTTTTACTATTGCCCCTCAACTCGCAATGAGCAAAGGAATTTGGGCCAGACCAGTGATTCGTGCTTTCTACACTAAGACTTTTTGGAATTCTAACAATACAGCAAGTAAGCAGGCAGCTGGGCAAACTCATGTTGGAGGAACTGCTTATGAGTCCGCTACTTATGGATCATCTTGGGGACTTCAAGCTGAAGTTTGGTTTTAGAAGTTAGAATAATCAAGAAGCAAATAACATCATGATTTGAATTTAGATATTACTTGCCTCTTTGTAGTCTATTGATAACAAGTTTAAAGGCGCTTGCCCCGTCTTTCTTGTCGACGTAAGAAAAGACACCTCGCTGTAGAATTTTTTTAAGATCTTCTCTATCAGCATTAGCAGAAAATAAAACAATAGGAATATTTAACTTTATGGTATTTAAAACATCGACTAGATAGAGTCCATTGTCATCAGGCATCTTGTAGTCACAGAAAATTGCATGGTATAGGCCAATATTATCTCTAAGTTTATTCAACCCCTCTTGTGCTGAAGAGCAGAAGTCGAGCTTGCAAACATCAGAGAGTTTCACTCTAGCTATTGTTTGATAATCAATATCATCATCAACGAAAAGAACGTTTAATTGATCTGAAGAACTAGTGGTTATTGATTTTTTTTGAATTAAAGTTTTACTAATCTCACAAGAATGGTCACCTAGAAGATGCTTTATATCATCAAAGAGATGTGGAGATAAACTATGATCCTTACCTTCCATACGATAAGCGACAACAGCAAGAGAACTTAAAATAGCATTCAAATCAAACTCATCAAATTCTGACTTCGATTCATAAGCAGTAAAAATGTCTTCTATTTTATGAATTAGATGAGATTCACTTAAGAAACCAAACATCCCAAGAGAGCCCTTCAGTGAGTGAAAACTATTAAAGATAGTATTATACTGCTTATTAAGTGTACTCTCGTTACTCATGATAAGCTGTATAGACTCTTCTGCCTTTTCGATCAACTCTAGAGCATCAATCTTAAACTCCGATACCAAATTTTGATTAGAATTATCCATAGACTCCTCGAAAAATTATTAAATGAATATTACATAAGATTCTAACTCCCAACCAAAGATTTCAATCTTAAGTTATGTGTAATTTTCAAAAGAGATCCTTGAGGAAATCAACCTTCCAGGAGAAGTACATATTACCAATCTTAAATAAGTATTGAGTTGATATAAATATATATTCAACAAATAATATTCTATCTATCAAACAAGAGGACCATATGAATAAATACAGTTTCATTCTCCAAGTAGGAAGTTCAGAGTTATCTACCTATATGAATCAATTACTTAAAGATGAAAATGATTACAAATCAGTTACGGCAAATTCATACAATGGTGCGACTAGAAAGCTTGAAAACCAAACTTTTTCAACTGCAATTCTAGAGCACAAAGTAAAATCTCTAGATGCAATGCAAATGTATAACTACATTCGAGAGAAACTTCCCATAATTCCAATCTGCATCATCGTAAGTAATGACAAAATTGAACTGTTTAACTCTTTGAAAAATCTAGATTGCAACTTGGAAATCATATCAAAACCTTTAAAGGATGATGATTCAAAACATTTCTCAGAATGTTTAATAAAATTCGTTCATTCCGTAAGAAGCCGAGATGTTGAACTAAGTAATCTTCTTAAATTCTCAAGGTTTCTAGTTGTAGATGATGCAAAGATAAACAGAGTTTATCTAAAAGACTTTATTCAAACATACTTCACAAGTGACAAAGTAAAAATTGATGAAGCCGAAGATGGAATACAAGCGATAAAGAAAATAAAAGAAAATACTTACGACATTGTTCTACTAGATTTCACTATGCCTAAAATTGAAGGAGATGACATTCTCCGCATAATTAGAAAGAAGTACAGCAAGACTGAGTTACCTGTCATTGTTATATCTGCACAAGATAATCTAGAAAAAGTTAAAGAACTAATCACGGCAGGGGTAAATGACTATGTTCCTAGACCTATTGATCATGACATTCTCTTAAGTAAAATTTCGAGAACACTTAAGAGATGCGCATAAAGCACATACTACTAAAGAAGGAAATAAAAGCAGATGAATGAATACGGGAAATAAAATGGATACAGATAAATTTGTTCTCTCCATGGGTACCGAAAGTTTCTTGACGACTATAAAGGAAACTCTGGACTATGCAATTGAATTTAAACTAGTGACTGCAATATCTTTTAGTCATGCCGTATTCAAATTAAGAAATCAGAGTTTTGTAGCAGTTATTATTGAAGATAAGGAAAATAGATTCGATGCTCTTAAGATGTACAAATTCATGAATGACAAATATGAAAAGATTCCTCCCAGCATGATTGTCAGCTACGGAGACCTAAAAAACAAACATCTCATAAGTAATGAAAAATGTAAATTAGAATTCATAGAGCTCCCTCAGGGTGAAGATTTACAAGAACTACATATTCATGAAAAGATCTTGCCTTTTGTTCAAAGGTCAATGGAGCTCCAATTAGACATAAGTCACTTACTTAAGAATCAGAGAGTCCTAGTAGTAGATGATTCAAAAATAAACAGACTCTTCTTAAAGGACTTTATTCTTAATCATACAACTCACAAAACTATTAAAATAGACGAGGCGAAGGATGGATTTCAAGCACTTCAAATGATAAAGGAGAATAAATATGATTTGGTATTGCTCGATTACATTATGCCTAAGCTCGAAGGTAATGAGATTCTTTTAATTATTAGAAATACATTTAGCAAGAAACAACTCCCTGTAATTGTTATTTCATCTCAAGACAAATTAGATATTGTTAAAGAATTGATAAATTACGGAGTAAATGACTATATAACCAGACCTATTAACCTCAACGCCCTTCTTAAAAAAATAACACAGGTATTAAAATAATGAATAGTGAAAAGAAAGTAGATATTCTAGTAGTTGAGGATCATCCAATTGACCTTAAGTATATGGAGGACATATTAGAACAAATTGATCTAAGTGTTCATACATGTACTAATGGTACAGATGCGCTGGAAAGCTTACTTAAACTAAAACCACGTCTCATGATTCTTGACTTAAATCTTCCCGACCTTAATGGTGATAAAGTACTCATTAAAATTAGTGAACTAATGGCCTGGAGTAACCTTAGTACTTTCATTGTTACTGGAAATGACTTAACAGAAGAAGATAAAATAAAGATTCACACACTGGGAGCAGAAAAATCGTTTTGTAAACCAGTCGACCCCACACTATTTCGACAAGAGATTAGGGCCCTCTTCATTGGAGACTGGTAAAACCATTAAAGCAATTTTTTTTGAAATTCAATAACTGATGCTTTAAATATTCCAGCCTCTTCCTTAAGTTTATCGAATAACATATCGACTTCGTCAAACTTACCACTAGACCCCATAGACTCCAACTCTTTTAAAACAGAGGACACTCTATGGGCATAAAAGTACTTAATCGATCCATTAAACTTATGAGAATGAGAAGCTAACAACTTACCTTCTCTTCTTTCTATCGAATCGTAGATAGAATCAATATGCACGGGCAAATCGTTAAGAATAGTAGAACATATATCAAGAAGTAACTCTTCATCACCCATACAGGTTTTCCTAATGGCCACTTCATCAATGATAACTTTTTCTGTAGATAAGTTTTCTGACATTTTAATATATCCTTTTTAAACATTACTTAAGTTGGAGCTAGTAATCGCCTACTATACAATAATTCTAGAATAACTAACAACGTAAAAAAACAACACGTAAGAAAAATTAAAAGTTATCTGGAGCAGCAATATTAAGCCAAAGCGATTAATAAACATATTAATAGTTGATGATGAATTCATTGCTAGAGAAGTCTCAAGGAGATACTTTCAAAAACTAGGTCATAGACCTGAGATTGCTAGTAGTGGAGAAGAAGCTTTAGCAAAATGTATAAATAAAAAATTCGACCTCATCATCATGGACAACAAAATGATGGGTATGAACGGATTTGAAACGACTCAGAAAATTAATGAAGTTTACAGTTCAGAAGATCGTCCAGTAATATTTTTTTTAACAGTTAATGCATCGGAAGAAGTAAGGACGAAGTGTAAGAGCCTAAGAATAAATGATTGCCTTGAAAAGCCTGTATCCTTTGAAATCCTATTTGATTTATTGGTTAAACATAAATTTGTGACGACAGGAGTTTTTCCTCTCGAAGAAGATCACTTAGAAGTTTATCAAAAAAACAATGTAGATAAAACAAAGGATCAAGTTGAAAACTTAGTCATAAATATTCTTGTTGTTGATGATGAAAATATCTCGTTGAAAATAGTTGGAAAAATACTCAATCAGGCAGGATTTAAATTTACAACTTGCAACAATGGAAAAGAAGCACTTAAGCATTTTGCAAATGGAATTTATAATTATCTCCTTGTAGATCTCCAAATGCCTGTTATGAACGGTGAAGAATTTATTCAAGAAATCAGAAAAATAAATAAAAATATTCCAATCACTGTTCTTACAGGTCATGCAGGATTACAAGAAGCCACGAATCTCTTAAAAGACTATCGCATTTCAGACTTTATTCAAAAACCAATAGAAACTCCTGAAAGACTAATATTTTCCATTAAAAACGCTCTTTCTAAATGTGAGTTAGAAAATAGAATCATGAACTACACTTCAGACCTTGAAAAAATGGTAGAAGCAAAAACTTCGAGTCTTAATGAAGCGCTAAAGAAGGCCACTGAATCAAGTGAAGCGAAATCACAATTCTTGGCCAATATGAGTCACGAAATAAGAACACCTTTAAACGGTATTATTGGAGTGATTAGCCTACTACGCAACACTCAGTTAGAAGCAGCAAAGAAAGATGAATACTTAGAAACTATACGTGTGTGCGGACATTCACTCATGGAAATAATAAACAATATACTGGATTTTTCAAAAATTGAAGCTCATAAGGTTGAATTAGAAATGCACGATTTTAATTTGGCCTCAATTATAGAGAGTGTCATATCTTTATTTACACCTGAGGCAAACTCTAAAGGAGTTAAGCTCACAAGAACTATAGAAACGGAAGTTCCTATATATATTCATACAGATTCGAGTAGGTTGAGACAAATTTTAGTAAACCTTTGTAACAATGCCTTAAAGTTTACAAAGGAAGGTAGTATTTCAATAAATGTTAAGTGTATGGAATCAGATACACACAATAAGAAGTTACTTTTTTCAATTGCTGATACAGGTATTGGTATAGCAAAAGAAAAATTCGATGCTGTGTTTAGTACTTTTTGTCAAGCTGACAATACAGTCTCCAGAGAGTACGGAGGAACAGGCCTTGGACTGGCGATCAGTTCAAATTTAGCGAACCTTCTAGGTGGTGAATTAACCCTAGAGAGTGAAGAAAATGTTGGTTCTACTTTTTCCTTTTCAATTACTTATGAAAAGGCATTCGATCATTTCACTGGAGAAAGGTACCCAAATTCCAAAA
Source organism: Halobacteriovorax marinus (assembly GCA_002163155.1). GTDB lineage: Bacteria > Bdellovibrionota > Bacteriovoracia > Bacteriovoracales > Bacteriovoracaceae > Halobacteriovorax > Halobacteriovorax marinus_A. The sequence goes on from MAAO01000008.1 coordinate 121,906, forward strand.
AATTTGATGAACTTCCAGAAATATCTTCTCAAATGATAGCAAAAGAAAAATTTCCAGATATCACAGTATTAATTGCAGAAGATCATTTAATTAATCAAAAAGTGGCACAAGATATTCTTCATACATTTGGAATAGAATCAGAAATTGCAGCAAATGGAATTGAAGCAATAAAGTTTTTAGATCAAAGAAAGTTTGACCTTGTATTTATGGATGTACAAATGCCTGAAATGGATGGAATCGAAGCCACGAAGATAATAAATAGAATAGTTCCAAAAAGAAGACGACCAAAGATTGTAGCCATGACGGCCAATGCTTCAAAACAGGATAGAGATCAATGTATTGAAGCCGGAATGGATGACTACATATCTAAACCTATTACTATAGAAAGCATATACAATATATTAAAGAAATGGCCCTTAGAAAAGTTCAATAACTCTAAGCCTCTCTCTAGTGACGAAAAGACAATAAGAAAAATCACTAGTCCAATAATCGATGAAATCGTTGTATCTAAAATGTCACCAAAACTTTTAAAGAGCCTTGTTGAATTATTCTTAGATGAAGGACCATCTATCGACGGTATTCAAGATTTCTTAGATAAAAAGGATTCAGAAAAAATGTGGAAGGCAGCTCATAGAAGTGCTAGCGCATGTCTCACTATGGGAGCTGCTGCCATGGCAGAGTTGGGGAGAGAAATCGAAAGAAAAGGAAAAAATGGAGATTTTGAAGGAGTTGAAGAGCTCATAATTGAGCTAAGAAAATGTTTCGCTAAAACCGCAGAAGAGTTTTTAAAACGTACTGAGGATTCAGCATCATGAAAAAAGTCATACGATATCTTTTATTCTCTATCTTAATCTTCCTAGTATCGTCTCCACACAAAGTTTTTGCAGAATCTTTTAAAAAGGTAAAGATGTTTATAGTAAGTAGTTATCACCGTGAATATTTATGGTCTCAGGATACGAGTAAAGGTTTGGTCGATGGGCTATTAAAAGGAAAATATCTAACAAATAATATTCATGTTGATGAATTAATAAAGAATGATCAAGTCGAGACCAAGAAAATCATAATCAAAAAAGTTTGGATGGACACAAAGAGAAGAAATTCTTACGTTGAGATTATAAATTCCACGGAGAAAATTATAAATCAAATCAATAATTTTAAGCCTGATATATTACTTCTAGGTGATGACAATGCTGCAAAATACATAGGTGACGAATTCTTAGATACAAAATTACCCATTGTTTTTTGGGGGGTAAATGGGACTCCTGTAAAATATGGACTTTTAGACTCAAAAGAAAAACCTGGTCACAATGTTACAGGAGTTTATCAGGCAGGTTACTTAAAAGAGAGCATGGAACTTTTCTTACGTATCGTTCCTAATCTTAAAACAATTGCGGTCATAGCTGATGACAGTACTACTGGTCGATCCAAGACAAGAGAGCTAAAGGTGCTTCACAAGAAAGGATTGTTAAATATAAAAATTGAAAAAATACTTAATACTGATAATTATGAAGAATGGAAGAGAAACCTCTTACAACTACAAGACAAAGTAGATGGATTCATTATTTTTAACCATAATTCACTGAAAGATAAACTTGGTAAACCGATTGACCAAATGACTGCAGGAAAATGGTACCTCAAGAATATTAAACGACCAGAGTGCTCTCATGAAGCACAATTTGTGCAGGAAGGACTTCTATGTGCCACCGATGATTCAGGATATAAGCAAGGTCTTAATGCTATTAAGATTGCTCGTCTTATTCTTGAACAAGGAAAGAAACCTGCCTCAATTCCAGCTTATGCCCCTTCAAGAGGAAAACATATGATTAACACCCAAAGGGCAGAACAACTAGGAATAACCATTACTAAAAAAATGGGTATAGAAAAATTTATTAAAACATCAAAGGCGTTACAAGTACCTTAAATGAATATATTTAAAACATTAAAATACAAATTTTTATTTATCTTTATTGCGATTATATCCATAACTCTCAGTGGTTTATATTTATTAGACGACTTATCCAAACAAAGGATGACCAAATTAAATCAAAAACGTGAATTAGAATTAGCTTTAGAAGTAATAAGAAGAGAATTTAACTCAACGATAAAAGATCCACTACTTACAAGTGTACAATACCTTTCTAAGTCTCCAGTTATTTTTAGTTATATAGATTCAGCGAAGAAAGAAAAGAGATATTACCGAAAAAATGTTGAATCCTTCTTTTTAAATATTATTAAATCTAATAACACACTTATTAAATCTATATCCCTGGCAAATGAAAACGGTAAAAAAAGTATTAGTATAGTGGGAAATAAGAGATATAGACATAGTGAGACTTCCCTAGGAGATTCATCTATTTTCTTAAACTACATAGATAAGAACTTAACAATGGATTTAAAACAGAATTCACACATTCAAAACTATATTTCTAATTTAAAAGCACACACTGACAATCCAGGGTACTTTACGCTCGGTATTTCTATCAATGAACCCCTTTATAATACCTTCGTAGGTCTTCTAACGATTACGTTTGATATTACTCAATTTCTTGACTATATAAAAGAATTTGAATTTAGACATGAAAATATATTCTATGCATTTAACAGCAATTTTATAATTCTTCAAAAGGGATACTCAGACAATGCTGTTATTAATGCTAAACATATACCTAAAAGCCCTATCGTTAATAAGCTCTCTATTACTGAGAGCAACAATTTACTTTTAGGGCTTCTTCCATTAAACCTCTACGATAATTCCAAAAAATCAATGCTTATAGTTGCCACAAGGTTTGATCCACAATTACTGGAAGACACAAATGAAAATTTCGATAATAATGTTCTCATTCTTGCCTTAATTTCATGTCTGTTAATTTTCATCGTGACCATAATATTTAACAGAAACGTCATCTCCCCCATCATAAAGCTTTCAAAGTACTTTGAAGACTATGTTTCGCAAAATCGTACAAGTGACTTGCCTTGCCCAATCGTTAGCACCTCTAGCGATGAGATAGGGATTCTTAACCAATCCTTAGTCAAGATGACACTTGGTTTAGATAACCTACAACAAACAAGAGATATATATGAAAAGAACCTAAGTGACAAAATTTCTCAGAGTACGAAACAAATTGCAGATGAGAGAAAATTACTTCGTACAGTAATCGATGCTGACCCTACTTTAATTTTTGCCAAAAATAGAGATGGCAAAATAATTTTTGCTAACCATTCATTTGCAAGCCTATATCAAGAAACAGTGGAAAATATTGAGGGTCTATACTTGCGAGACTTTCATCCACAAATCCAAGAAATTGATAAATTTTTAGAAACAGACAAAGAAGTAATTGAAAATCAAGTTGAGATTTATATTCCAGAACTCTGCCTTACTCGACATGACAAATCAAAGATTTGGCTCGAAATCATAAAAGTTCCTGTCTCACTTACAGATAATGAGCAATGTGTTCTTATAATTGCAGTAGATATTACACAATCACATAAAAATGAAGTTCTACTCACAAAAGCAAAGATTGAAGCAGAGAGAATTAGTTACTTAAAAACTCAATTCGTGGCCAACATGAGTCATGAAATACGAACTCCTCTAAACTCAATTGTTGGATTTGGTAAAATACTACTAACTATGGCCAAAGAGTATGGTCTTGAAAAAGATGCTCTAAAGTATGTAAACAATATAGTTTCTAGTTCTATTCATTTAAAAAGCCTCGTAGATCAAACTTTGGATTTAAGCAAGTTAGAAAGTTCTGGAAAAGATCTCATTATAGAAGAAATTTCTATTAAAAAATTAATAGAACCAGTTTATGAAGTGGTCTCACAAGTGGCCCGTACAAAAAAAGTCACTTTCACTTGCGATTACGATAGTAATCAAGATTCGTTAATAACCACAGACGTCACAAAACTTAGACAGACACTTATCAATTTAATTCACAACGCAATAAAGTTCACAACAAAAGGTAGGGAAGTTAAATTAAGCATCACTACTGAAGATAAATACATTATATTCAAAATCATAGATCAAGGGATAGGCATTGCTAAGACAGAAATGAGTGATATCTTTATGCCCTTTCACCAACTAGATGACTCTCTCACAAAAGGACACGAGGGGGCTGGTTTAGGACTCGCTCTATGCAAGAAACTGATTGAAGCGCTACAAGGCGAAATATGGGTAGAGAGCGAATTAAATATTGGGTCACAATTTACCATTAAACTACCACAAAGCATTTGCTCAAATGAAAATGTCACAAAAGTAGAAAACAAAGATTATATTCCCTTAAATGACCCTTTCTTAAAAAAGGGTCAAATTGCATTAATCATTGATGATCATCCATTAAATCAAGAAATGCTAAAGGTCACATTAAATATGTTCGGTCTTGTAGTTCATCAAGCGTATCGAGTCAAAGAAGGTATAACCGAAATCAAGCATAGAAAACCTGATATTATTTTCATGGACCTGCATATGCCCGACCTTGATGGATTTGAGGGAATTCAACTAATTAGAAAAATGGAAGGTTTTAAAAAAATTCCTATAGTGCTAGTCACTGCAAATGTTTTATCAGAAACTAAAGAAAAGGCATTTCAATTGGGTGTTGAAGATTTTCTTGAAAAGCCTATAGATCATCAAAAGCTAAAAGTCATTCTTGAAAAGAAACTCGTTATGCTTTAATTCTTAAACATTTAGCAATTTTCTTCAACAACACATCATGATCAATGGGCCTTGGAACATAATCGTTAACACCAAATTCAATTAGCTTTTTCACATTACTTAAATTTTCTTGCGAAGAGACTACGATGACAGGCAATTCAGTTTTATTGTATTTCTTTCGAATGACTCGCAGGATATCATCTCCCTCTATTCTTGGAAGAATGTAATCTAACAGAATAAAATCGTAAGAGTGCTTTTTAATTTTAGAAATGCATTGAACACCATCTTCCGCTTCGTCAATTGTAATACCTTTTTTATTAAAATGGTTATTAAGAAAGTCTCTTAGAAAGGCCCTATTAATTTTTGCATCGTCTACAACAAGGACTCTAGAATGTACAAGAAGCTTACTTAAGTCGAGTTCACGGTTCTTTGCAGAGTGAACAAAATTTAATAATTTATTTTCGATTTCATTTTCTTGCTCGTCTTCATAAATTTCTAAGTTACAATCTAACTCGGCCAAAGATGAAAAATGTGCAACTTTATCTGTCTTTGAGACAATACAAATTGGTACATTATTAAAATAGTCGCGTACATGATTGTACACTTGTAAAGCGTCAATAGAGTCCTGCTTATGTTCTATTATAATAACGTTGAAACTTTGATTTTTTAGCATTGAAGTAGCACGACTAAACAAGTGAGTGGCAAGAAACTTATATTCTACTTCCTGAGAGAATTCCAAATGTATTTTTTTAAGAAACTCTGGGCTACCAATAGAGAGAACAAATTTATAATCAAACACTAAAACCTCAACTTATTGAATCATTATTCTTATGATTATTTATCGGAGGAATAATTTATTTTAGAAGTTGATTAACCTAAATTAATCTATAAATTTTCATAAAATACGTATCAATGAAGATCTACTTATAGACTCCAATTGCATCTTCAAAACTAATAGTTCTGCCTTTTGGCTTTTCATTTATAAGTCTAGCTTTCGGAGAACCAGCTTTATACAACCAATAACTTCTCTTTCGCTTCTTATTGAGCTTAGGAGCGCAAGCAATTTTTCCTTCTTTCTCAAGAAAAAGTAATTTATCATCTAAGAAATCAGCTAGTTCATCCATGGCCTCTTGAGGTGATAATTCACCAGTAATCGCCTTAGGCATAGTCTTCCACCACCCTGGAGACATGAGAGGATAATCAGGAACATTTGTACCTGTTGGAGTCCAATAGTTTCTAGCATTACTACGATAAAACTCAACTAACCCTCCCAATCTAGGAGACATGTCACTCATAACTTTAGAATTTAGATCTGATTTTCTAATTGGAGTTAAACCTACAATTGTTTTTTTAAGAGAAACTGTTTTAGAAACAACAAATTGAGCATAGAGCCATGCTGGTTTTACTTTTTCAAGTGGGGTAGATTTTAAAAATGTCCAAGATCCAGCATCTTGATAACCTAGCTTCATACCTTTTTGCCAATAAGCACCATGCGGGGATGGAGCGACTCTCCACTTTGGCGTTCCGTCGGGATAAACAATAGGTAGTCCCTTTTGGGTCAACGCACTCGTGAAGGCCGTATACCAAAATATCTGTTGAGCAATATTGCCTTTCTTTGAAAGAGCACCACTTTGAGTAAAGTTCAATTTATTAGATCCAGGAGGTGCGTACTTCTTTAACCACTCTATGAATTTTGTAAGAGCATATACAGCGGCCGGTCCATTTGCTGCTCCTCCTCTCTCTACCGAAGCACCTACAGGACGACAATTCTCTACTCTAATCCCCCATTCATCTACAGGTGTACCATTAGGCAGACCCTTGTCTCCAGCGCCCGCCATTGAGAGCCAAGCATCGGAAAATCGCCATCCTAAAGAGGGACCTTGATATCCATAATCCATGTGCCCATAAACCTGTTGTCCATCGATGGATCCAACATGAATAGTAAAGAATTCAGCTATATCCTCATAGGCAGACCAATTAACAGGTATATTCAATTCATATCCATAGAGATCTCTAAATTTTCTCTTTAAATCAACTCTAGCGAACCAATCTGCTCGGTACCAATACAAATTGGCAAATTGTTGATCAGGAAGTTGGTAGAGAATTCCATCAGGACCAGTTGTAAATTTTAAACCAATAAAATCATCTAAGTCCAAAGTTGGTAAGGTGACTCTTCGCCCTTCTTTTTTCATAAATACAGATAAAGGTCTAACTCTTTGTGATCTAAAGTGAGTTCCAATCAGGTCACTATCATTTATATATGCATCATAGATATATATTCCTTTTTTAAACTGAGTTTCAATTTTTCTTACAACATCATCCTCACCAGTAGTCTCATGAATAACAGATATTCCTGTAATCTCTTTAAATGCCTTTGCTAGGACTTTGGCTTCATATATATGTGTGTCAATACGTTCAGAGATAACATGAATAGTAGTACCTCTATAGGGTCTAGAGGCCTTAATAAACCAATCGAGTTCCTTTATTTGCTCTTTCTTTGAAAGAGTAGATGGTGAAAATTCATTTTCAATCCAAAATAAAGCCCGCTTCTTAAACTTCTTTTCAGTACTCTGTGAAAAAGCAGTAGTCATAAAGAATATACAAATCATCAAAATTAAATTTCTATGAGCATACATTTCAGCACCCCTATTTATACATACTCATTTATTCGAGTGATAGGCTACAGTCTTAAGATATTTATTGCGTATTCTCTCAATTGTCCCATCTTTATACATTCTAGTTAATACATCATTCATCACTTTTACTATTTTTGGATCAAGATTTTTATTACAAGCTAGTGCACGAAGTGATTTCCTAAATATAATTTTTTTCCGAATACTAACTCCTGTTCTTCCCGCGAGAAAAGGTGCAGCTAATGAATCCGATGCCCAGTATTTAAATCTTTTAGATCGAAGTTTTCTTGCATTCAGAATTTCATTATGGGCCTCTTCGACCTGCAATCCTCTATTTTTCAAGTACGTTATATCAGAACTACCAAGCAAGACCCCAATCACTGCCTGTCCAACATCATCTAATACAGTTATATCTACTTTCGAATTCTCTAGAGTGAAAATAGCTGATTGTGATATAAAAATGGGTCCAATCCACGAGAATTCACTCTCCCTCTTCTGTGACCTTTGAATGGGAAAGGCACAGGAAGACAGACTAATCTGAGCTTGATGAATAGCTCTTGCGTTGGGTGTAAGTAAAAGCTCCGCCTTAATTTTTGATCTAAGAAAGAGCTCATTTAAAATATCAACTGCAATACCTGACTCACCATTATTCATGACATAGGGAGGAAGCTCTGAGGTATAGATAGTAAGATCTGCTCGAGATGAAATCGAGGAAAAAAGAAATAAAAACATTACAATTTTTAACATATCTACTTCCTAAAGATAAAATACAGATAAAAATGGAAAACAGAACAGATATTCAATTAATTCCTAAGAAAACTTCTACACTATTTTAATTCCACAATTACAAAGATTTAGTATGAAATCATGAGGATGTATTGTTACTTCCATGAGCTTAAGAAACCTTCTTCAATCCCTGCAGAGCTAAGTTCATATTTTTAAGCCTCTTTGTTACCAATCTAGTAATGTTCAAAACAAGCAAAGAAAACACTTTAGGATTCTTATGATAGAACGAATAAAAATCTTCATATTTAATTATGAGAACATCTGCACTCTTCTTACAAATAATATTTGCAGTACGCTCAGTTTCATTAATGAGAACAAGCTCTCCAAATATATCACCACTCTTTATAGTTGTAATATGGTGATTTTCGTTTCCATCAAAAACAGAAATATCAGCAACACCAGAAAGCATGATACAAATATCTGTACTCACATCTCCCTGCTTTATGATGAGATCATCTGGCTCATACGATGCAACAAGACAATGCTTAACGATATTTTCTATTTCTGTGTCGTAAATTTCATAGAAAAGGCTACAACCTTTTACAAGACTAACCATTGACATTTATGAGGCCTTTTTTAATTGTTTATCAATCTGAGTTCGAATCTCCTTCACTTCTGAAATCAATTCAGGAATCGCTTGGTATAGACCTTGTTCAATATTCTGATGTCCATGAAAAGTTATCCAAATATTTTCAAAGCATTTTGATAATTTCTTAAAAGTTTTATTGCGAAGACCACGTACAGGTGCCAAAGTATTTAACATTGTCATAATCACAGAAAACAAAATACCTGCAATTGAAGTTTTCATGGCAAAGGTGACACTTAAAACAAAATTAGTAAGTACATCACCTGACTTTTCTAAATCACTAAAGTCTATATTTGCAATTTCTGGTAGGGCCATACTAATACCTATAAATGTTCCAAAAATTCCAAAGACAACGAAAATACTCGGTAAAATATCATTCAAACGTGAAATAGGAGCGATAGGTAGAATACCAAATATTTTAGTCCAGTTTTCATCTTGCTCTAATATTCTCTCAGTAAGCTCCGCATAGTTTGGAGGGTATTTAGACTGTAAAGTAGTAGATTCCAGAGCGATTGCATGAAAGAGTCCCTTTTCACCAGAGATAAACTCTCTTAGAGAAACAACATTTTCAGAATTGTATTCACTCTTTCCTTTGTCTTTGCCTTTCTTAGTTCTACGCACTGAACGTGATGGAAGTTTATCTTTGATGGATGCTAATAACTCTTCAATATATTCAGGAATATCGACATTATCTCTCTCCTGTTTTTCTGAAAGGGACTTCTCAATCTCACTTACAAAAGAAGAAAAGTATCGATCCTCTCTCAAGCTTTTTCGATAATTTGACCAACGAAAGAGCAGACCAAACACCAACATTCCTCCCATAAACTCAATGAGATAATTAGATAAAAAGTAAAGTACAATATTCATAGTCATTTTTCCTAGTTTATATTTTCAACTTTATCCCAGATTCTTCTATCTTCTTTTAAGGTAAAACGAATTTCAACTCTACGAGAACTAGTACAGTCAAATTTTCCGCAATCATCATGACTTGTTGAGGATGGCGCACGAGAGATAGGATCAGAAAAGGATCTACCTATTGCTGAAATTTTTTGTCTAAATTTTGATTTATTGTTAAATTGACCAAAGTCCTTACTGAAAATATATTTAACAATTTCTTTGGCTCGATTAGTACTCAATTCCATATTATAAATATAGGCCTCTTCATTTTCTAATCTATTAGGAGAGACAAACTCTTTCTTATATCGAGGGGATGCATGACCAATAATATTGACACACTCAATATATTTATAAGTTTTTGGATCATTAAATATCGCTTCAACATATAGTGGAATTATTCTCTTTAAGGTGTTTTTAGCTTTTGTACTTAATTTAAAATCATTTCGTTTAAATTGAAACTCATCATCCATCTTTAAGGTCACACTTCCCGTTGCAGGATCTACCTTCACCTTCAGATTTTCATTTTGTAACTTAAGTGCAATATTCTGTCCTATTTTTGAACGTATATTGTTTCTAACACTAGCAATTCCCCTTGAGATTCTACGATTCTTCTCTTGAGCATCTGCAAGATTCGATCTTGCCTGACTTAACTTCTTGGCCATTGAGCCACTTGAGTTCTTCATATTCTCTATTTGATTTTCTTGAGAATTATTCTTTGAATGCAATCCTTTTATTCCACTTTCTAATTTTTGTATTTCAGAGTTTGACTGATTCACTTCATTTCTATATTTGTTGGATTCCATTTTAAGAGTGCTAAGCCTTCCTTTTAGATCTTGAATACTTTTAGACTTTATTTCGATTTCGTTCTTTAAATTTTCCGTGTAATTTTGAACATACTTCATTTTCTTGCTAATCTTAGACAACTCGATATCTCGATTATTTATTTTCTTAGAAAAAGTTTCAATTGACTGGTCTTTTTCTTTTATCTTAAGCGTTAAGCTAGAATTAACATTCTGTAATTGTCCATTCTCTTTCTCTTTACGTTCGAATGATTTCTTTATTTCTTTGACGGATTTCTCTGTATTCTTTACAGTTACTAATTGTGTTTTGTTTTCTTTCCTAAGTTCACTTACCTTATGTGCAACTTTACTCTTCGCTTTAATAAGATCAATCTTCTCCCTCTTGAGCCTCGTGATCTCTTTGTGAAAAGACTCTATGTGAGTATTTAATTTTTTAAGTTCTTTAGATTGCCTATCAACAATTTCGTTTTTCTTAGTTAAATTCTTTTGAGTTGAATTTAGTGCGACCTGTGCCAGAGTTTGCTTATTAAGTGACTTTGCAACGAGAGTCTTGTGTTTTTTCATCTTTTTAGCAAACTTATTAATTTTTTTCATTTTATCATCAATAACTTTACTGAACTCTTGCATATCATTTATTTCATTTTGCATATTCACTAAGATTTTATTATTTTCGTTTTTATTTTTTTTAGATATGCTTCCTTGAATAAAAGCTTCTTTTTCTTTTTTTTCTTTTATAGCTGTCAAAGTACTCACACCACTTCTAAGTAGCGCAAAAACAAATAAAACAAGAAAGATAATCGCCATAGTGGTAAACATGTCACTATAGGAAGTCCATACTGATCCATCTTCTTTGTAGTCATCATCATCATCATCATTCATATAAAAATACTCCTTAAGACTCTACATCTTTCGGAGAAATAATTGATGAGCTAAATATGAAAAAAAAGTAATTTGTATTTTTGACTAACTTTACTGACTTAGCTTATGCAAGCTCTACAGTAACTCAAGAAACAAAAGTAGAGAAAAAACTAGAAACTTAAATGATATAGTTCTTAAGACTCAGATAGCTGAGAATCAAAATTAGTATTTGTTACACCAGGAACCATTTGAGACAAGAATAGAGAGATAAGTGCCATCCCCGATCCCGCTAAAAAAACAAATTCAGGAGAAGTACTCCATATAAGTCCAAAAAGAGCAGGAATAATAACAGCAGCTATATGATTAATTGTAAAACTAACAGCACTTGACCCAGCTATATCCTCGGCGTTTGCTATTTTTTGAAAGTATGTTTTTATGGAAATCCCCATAGAGAAGAATAAATGATCTACAATATATAGTCCTGCAGCAACATATCTATCACTTACAAAGGCATAGGCCGTAAATACAAAGATTAAACCTATATATTCAATGGTTAGCGCCCTTTTCTCTCCTACTCTCCCAATGAATTGACCAATACGAGGAGCAATAAAGAAATTAAGAATATGATTTAATATATATATTAACGTAATACTAGAGGCGCTGAAACCAAACTTCTGCACCATCATGAAGCCAGCAAATACCATGAAGATTTGTCGTCTAGCACCACTCATAAATGTTAGTGCATAATAGAGCCAGTACTTCTTTCTTAAGATTATTCCACTTTTTTGAATATTTATTGAATTAAAAATAGGAAACTTTATTCGAATTATGATCACACTCAGAATACTGGCCACCCCTCCTAGAGCATAAATAATTTCGTAGGGCATATTCATTAATTCTAAAAATATCCACACGAGTGCATAGGTAACTAGAGAGCTAGCCGAGCGCATGGCCATCACTTTTCCCAAGATGACGGGCGTATCTTTCTTATCAACCCATTGTAACGTTAGTGAACTCTGTATCGTTTCGAGATAGTGAAAACCCACTGACATTATGACTGTTGTTATGTAAAATCCCATATGGCCCTTAAAGAACCCAGTAAAAGCTATCCCAAACCCTAAAAGTAAGATTGATAGATACGCTAATTTCTGCTCTTTGATAAACATCAATACAAAAACAACACTAAAGGCCAATAATCCAGGAATTTCTCGTATACTGTGCAAAATACCTATTTCTACTCCCGTAAAATTAAGTGTTTCCACTGCATAATTATTTAAAAGGCAGTTCCATGTGGCGAATGAGATAGTAGAAAATGATGCCATAAGCAAAAGAAGCTTAGTCTGACTAGAAGTATTGTTGAATATATTAAAAGTCTGTTTAAACATGTCTGCCTCATAGGTGTAGAAAGACGTAAATTAACACACGATAAAACATCTGTAACTTTAACAGTTATAAAATGACCTCGACACTTAAGTGTTTTTTGTTTACAGAAATTCCCAAGTATATTAGTATAATATAGATGATTATTCGAATCCTTTTATCTTTTTTGTATATTTCAACAATGTCTTTTGCTGGAGAAATATCACCAAATCAGGAGATATTTATTTGTGCCGAAGATGCCGGCTGGCCGCCTTTTAGCATTCCTGCGTCTGAATCTAAAGAACAGTTCAGAGGATATAATTTAGATCTTATTAAAATCATCTTTAAAAAACATAACATTAAATATAAAATTATTATTAGACCCTGGAAGAGATGTCTATACGATGGAAAGAATGGTGATATAAATATAGTACTCGATGCTGCTAAAAATCCTCAGCGAACCAAAGACTATCTTTTAACAGAACCCATCTATCAACTAACACCTATATTCTTTTTTTCTAATGAACACCTTAAATCTATGCATAAACCTGCTACCGTAAAAGAACTTTTAGAGCTTGGTACTATTTGTGGTCAAAAAGGATACACCTATAATAATTTTGGTTTCAAAAATAGTGATGTTGTTATGATTTCAAAAGAAATTACCAATGTATTTGATTTGGTGGTAAAAAAGAGATGCGTTGTTGGCTTAACCAGAAAAGAAGTCTTACTCTCTAAACTAAAGAACTACAAACAAGCAAAACTCATTTCACATCAGAGTATAGTAAACGCCACCAAAGAACCATTTTACTGGTTAATAAACAAGAATTTCAAATACGCTAAAGACTTAAAGAAGATAATTGATAGTGAAATAAAACAATTATATAGAAGTGGAAAAGCTCAAAAACTTTTAAATGATTATTATCGTTTGTAACTCCAATTCCCATTACTTCTAGGCATCAACCAAATTTATATGTATGCTGAGCACATGTTAATTATAGTATTAATTTGTATGATCATAGGAATGATAGCAGGAACCCTAGCTGGACTATTTGGTATAGGAGGAGGGCTGATTCTTGTTCCCTCAATTATTATTTGTCTTAATATTATTCAGGTTCCCCATCAAATACTCATGCATATGGCGCTTGGAACTTCTCTAAGTTGTATATTAGTAAATAGCTCCTTTTCCGCTTTGACTCACTATAAGAAAGGAAAGATTGATTGGAAAACTTTTAATAAACTCATCATTGGAATCATTTTAGGAGTTCTCTTTGGAGGAAAAATTGCGAGCGCACTCTCCTCAAAAACTCTCGAAATGATCTTTGCCTCATTCTTAAGTTTAATAACGTTAAAGATGTGGCTCCACTTAAATATCGAGCCAAAACCTAAGAAAATCGCGACACCAATTTATTGGCTAGTAGGTTTGCTCATCGGCTTAAAGTCTGCTGTTCTGGGGCTAGGAGGAGGAACTATCAGTGTCCCCTTTCTCACATGGGGAGGAAAGACAATGAAAGAAGCTGTAGGGGTTTCTGCATTCATTGGAATTCCCATCGCTCTAATTGGCAGCCTATCCTACATCTATAATGGGTATGGACAGAATTTACTTCCTGAATATTCCCTAGGTTTTGTCTATCTTCCTGCCTTTCTAGGAATAATTATAACAGGTCCAGTCTTTGCCAAAATTGGAGCACACTTCTCTCACTCTCTTCCACAAAAGAAGCTCTATAGACTATTTGCTTGCTTCTTAACCATTATCCTCTGTAAAACCCTTTATGACATTGTCACAACATTTTAAAATTCGCCAAAGGGAATTATAAAATTTATAATTGCTAAAACTTAATCTCAGGAACGCTATGAAAGTCAAAAATATACTCACTTCAAAAGACTCACAGTATTACTCTGGTAAAAAAAAGAATGGTATAGTTGAGTCAGCTGAAACGGTATTTAATGACTTTATTGAATGTCATAAAGATAAGGGGCTCGTTGGAGATCGATTCTACAATTATGCAAAAGACTACAATGGTCAAGTCACTTTCATCTCTCACGATCTCCACTTAAAATTCCAAGACCATATGAAAAAAGAAATCCCATTAGAGCTCTATAGAAGAAATATTTTTGTTACAGGACAAAACCCCCTTGATTTTGTAGGGAAGATATTTCGTATCGGAAATGTAGAATTCAAAGGAATAGAAGACTGTGCTCCCTGTATCTGGATGGAAAAAACGATTGGAGAGGGAGCCCTCAAATGGATGAAAGAAAATCACTCAGGAGGTCTTAGGGCCAAAGTCCTAAATGACGGACATTTAAAAGTTGGTGATGAACTAAACTCTCCAAACTAAATAAAATCTCAATACGACCCTCTAGACGTAGTCTTTAAACTTGTTTACTCAACAATATTTTATCAAGGATATAACTCGATCTTCTTTAATAAATTGATTAGAATAATAGGGCTTAATTTATAATGGAGAATACGATGGCACCACAATTTACATTAGAACAGATTTTAGAAAAAATAGAAGGTGCCAGCTTAAAAAATTGTCCCAATCCTGAACTTGTAACCATCAAAAAGATCGTCACATTAGATAGTAAGGAAGAGTGTGCAATCTCCTATTTAGCAACTCCTAAAATGCTAAGAGAGGCCTTAGATTCAAAAGTTTCAGTACTCGTTATTAGTAAGAAATTTGAAGAAAAATTTGATGATACGACTCCTCTAGTTATAGTAGAAGATGCTGAATATTCACTGATTAGTCTCTTAAATTTATTTCATCCTGAAAGAGAGGCCAATGGACAAATATCTAAAACAGCGGCCATTGATTCCACAGCAATCATTGGAGAAGGTACAGAGATTGAAGATTTTGTCATTATTGGCAAGAATGTAAAGATTGGTAATAATTGTATCATCCAAGGAGGAAGTCATATTGGCCACAATGTGACACTCGGAAACAATACAATAATTGGACCAGGAAATGTCGTTCACCATGGAGTCACAATTGGAGAGCGTTTTAGAAGTTTTGGAAATTGTACTATAGGTTCCGACGGCTTTCGTTTCACTCACAAAGGCGGAGCTTTTCTCAAAATCTCACAAGTGGGAGGCGTTGTTATTGGTGATGACGTTGAGTTTGGAGCAAACTGTTGTATAGACCGTGGTGGTTTAACTGACACTTTGATTGGTAACGGAGTTAAGTTAGACAATATGGTTCATATTGCTCATAACTGCATCTTAAAAAATCATATAGTCATTGCGGCCCAATCTGGAGTGGCCGGTAGTTCTACCATCGGTAACTACGTTATGATTAGTGGGCAATGTGCAATTACAGATCACATAGAAATTGCTGATGGAGTAAGATTAGGTGGAAAAACTGGAGTACGTCAGTCTATTGAAGAAAAAGGGACTGCCTATGCTGGAGTGCTGGGACTTCCAATAAAAGACTTTCATCGCTATCTTCACAATGTTAAACATGTAGTAAATTTTAGATCATGGGCCAAACGTATCGTAAATATTGAAAAGAACCTCGGTATCGAAGACACAACAACCAAGAAATAAAAGACACTTCTCATTACTAGTCATTATATAAATCTAATCAGTCTCAGGACTCCACTCGGGAGTGGGTCCTACTGGAAAAGGATCAGTTATAGGAGAGGGAATACCTTCTCGCTCAGGCATGGGATCACCACTAGGAGTCCATTCAGGATCTGTTGTTTCTCCACTACTTGGTAGTTCGAACATAAGCACCTTCCTTTTCTATCCATTATAGCATTCAAGAAATATTGGAAAAAAAATCAAAAAAGTTTATTTAGCAAAATGGCGAAAATATTTTACCCATAATTTTCCATATGAATTTTAGACTTATCAATCTCAGCCTCGAGTAAAATTTCTTTCGCCTCTTTTACCATTCCTTCAAATCCACAGATGAAATATTCTACATCTTTATTGTCTTTAAAAAGCTTTTGATAAATTGGGTGAACATAACCTCTCTCTCCAGACCAATTCTCTTCACTCTCCCTAGAAAGAGTTGGAATAAATTTAAAGTTTTTATGAATAGCTTCTAATGTATTAAAATCATCATAATATAGAATATCTTTTTGAAAACGATTTCCAAATATTAAAGTAATATTCTTCTTGTATCCTTGTTTCAAAAGTTCAACTAACATTCCTCTTATGGGAGCAATACCTGTTCCTGTTGCAACTAAGCAAATTTCGCAATCTATATCATCTGGAATGACAAAGTGTCCGTAGGGTCCCGAGACTTTTAAACTAGAACCAATATTGATATTATCAAAAATATAAGGAGTCCCCATACCATCTTCTTTTAAAACAATACAAAGTTCGATTTTATTAAGACCCGAAGAGTGTGTTCCTATAGAGTAACTTCTCAATATATTTTTGTCCTTTTTCTTTATAGGAAGTTCAAGCATCACAAACTGACCTGCTTTAAAGAAAAAATCAACTTCAGGCTTAAACTCTAAGAAATACCTCTTAGTGTTATGAGACTCATTGATAATTCCAAATACATTTGCTTCAAACCAAGTCCTTGCCACAATCACTCCTAAGTCAAAAAAGTATTAATAATATAATTAATCAAAAAGGAACAAATGGAAAACTAAAGAATTATTTTCCTTGAGACTTCCTTTAGCTCAAGAGTAACTAAATCGTTAGAGTATAAATGGATTGTGAAAAGTTCTTGTAATGTTAACATCAAAATATGAATCTAGGATTTCCAACAGAGAAAAATATATTTGAAAAAAGAGTTGCCCTTACGCCTAAGAGTGCAAAAGAGCTCATAGCGATTGGCATAAGTGTTTTCATTGAAGCCGGTTATGGTCTTACCTGTCACTTTTCAGATGAAGACTACTCAATGTTTGGAGTCGTTGTTTTACGCGACAAAAACGAACTATACAAGTTGTGCCAAATTATCGCCAGAATAGGAATTCCAAGTTTAGAAGAAATTAGTGCAATGAATGAAGCTACAATACACATTAGCTACCTAGATCCTTTTAATCAAACACAAGTCATTAATAAATTTTTGGAGCGAAACATTTCAGCTTTTAGTTTGGAAATGATTCCACGTGTGTCGAAGGCCCAAAAAATGGATGTTCTTTCCTCGCAGACATCTCTTGCTGGCTACACTGCTGTCATAATGGCCGCAGATAGAAGTCCCCTAGTCTTTCCAATGATGATTACTCCGGCAGGGACAATAAGTGCTAGTAAAGTCTTTGTCATAGGAGTTGGAGTTGCAGGATTACAGGCCATTGCAACAGCAAAGAGATTAGGAGCTATCGTAGAAGCTTTTGATACGAGACCTGTTGTTGAAGAACAAGTAAAATCACTCGGAGCAAAATTTGTAAAAATGGATCTAGGAGATACCGGACAGACAGCCGGAGGTTATGCCAAGCAATTGACCAAAGAACAAGTGCAAAAACAAAGAGATCTAATGGCAAAACATTGTATTAATGCAGATATTGTTATTACAACAGCACAACTCTTTGGAAAAAAGGCGCCAATTATAGTGACTAAAGAGGTTGTATCAAAAATGAAGCCAGGTAGTGTAATAGTGGATTTGGCAGCTTCAACAGGAGGAAATGTTGAAGGAGTTATTTTAAACAAGGAAACTAATATTGGAGGAGTTCTCCTTATAGGTCATGAGAACTATCCCGCAAATGTTCATGTACACGCCAGTCAAATGCTTGCTTCAAATATAGCAAGCTTTATTGAAGATTTTTGGGATAAAGAAAATTGTAAACTTGTTATAGATCAAGATAATGAAATAATAAAAGGTAGTTTAATTTCGCATAACGGTGAGATTGTGAATTCAATTATTAAAGAAGTGAGGTTTAAGAATGGATGAAACAACTCTCATTTATTTGAGCTTTATTTTACTGCTGGCCATAGCTTTAGGATTTGAAATAATCTCAAAAGTTCCCTCCACCCTCCATACTCCCCTCATGTCAGGTGCTAATGCTATATCTGGAATTACCTTACTGGGGGCGCTAATACTTACAGGAAGTGAGGGTAATTCAACACTTGTATCTGTTGTCGCTATTTCAGCAATAATATTTGCGACCATTAACGTTGTCGGTGGATATTTAGTAACAGATAGAATGCTTAAGATGTTTAAGAAAAAGAAGTAAGTTTTATGAACATTATGACTAATATGTTTTATTTATTCTCTACCTTTTGCTTTGTAATCGGCTTAAAGTTTTTAGGCAGACCCGCCACAGCAAGAAAGGGAAATCTCTTCTCATCCATTGGTATGTTAATTGCCGTGGTTGCGACCCTGTTTTCAAAAGACATTGTATCTTTTGAAATGATAGCTGTAGGAATAAGTGTTGGATCTATCATAGGTTTTGTTGCTGCAAGAGTTGTGGCCATGACTGCTATGCCTCAGTTAGTTGCTCTCTTTAATGGTCTAGGAGGTCTTGCAAGTTTATTAATTGGTATAGGTATTTATTTAAAAACTTTTCAGTATACTCTCCTAGATGCAATTATAGTATGTCTTGCTGTAACTATAGGAGGAGTCACATTTACGGGAAGTTTAATTGCTTGGGCAAAACTAAGTGGAATAATCTCAGGGAAGCCTATAACTCATATACTTTTAAAAATATTATACTTTTTATTTATATTAACAACATTAATTATAAGTGTTCTTTTCTCAATTCATTGGTCAGCAGATCCTAATCTCTTTTATATACTAGTGACCTCAGCATGCTTCTTAGGAATATTGGGAGTCCTCTTCATTGGCGGAGCAGACATGCCCGTAGTTATTTCACTCCTTAATAGTTGTTCAGGCCTAGCTGCATCGGCTACAGGTTTTGTTGTTCACAACAATCTCTTAATCATTGCAGGAGCTCTCGTTGGCGCTAGTGGTATCATACTAACTAAAATCATGTGCCAATCAATGAATCGGTCATTAAATAATGTTCTCTTTATGGGTATTCTCAAAAAGAAAAGTCATGCAAAAACCATTGAAGGGGAAACACAACCCATAAATATTGAAAATACATACTATCTTTTAGAGGCGGCTAGAAATGTACTCATCGTACCAGGTTTTGGTTTAGCCGTTTCGCAGGCCCAGCACTCAGTAAAGGAATTGACTCAAATATTAGAAGATAATGGCGCGATCGTAAATTTCGGAATTCACCCTGTGGCCGGTCGCATGCCTGGACATATGAATGTCCTCTTAGCAGAAGCCAATATTGACTACGATCAATTACTTGAAATGGATCAAGTGAACTCTACTATGGAATTGACTGACGTATGCATAGTGATAGGTGCTAACGATGTAGTAAATCCCTCTGCCAGAGAGGATAAATCAGGACCTATATATGGCATGCCAATTATCAACGTAGATAAGGCCAAGACTGTTATCGTTCTAAAGAGGTCTATGGCCACGGGATACGCAGGTATTCAAAATGGCCTTTTTTATAAGGACAATACTCGCATGCTATTTGGTGATGCGAAAAGTTCAATCCAAGAGTTGATTAATGAATTCAAAAGCTCAGCTTAATACTGTAAATGATGAACGAACATGAAGATATTTTGTTATTATTAAATATTTTTTTGTCATTATAGCGCTAATATAACATGTATAAAAGGAGGACCCATGGTTAACTACACGCCAGAATTCGTAAAGGTTACAAGTGATATAGATAAATCTTCAAATCTAGAAATATCTGAAATTATGCTAGGAAATTTCATTTGCATTCAAGAAGATACATCCATTAGTGAAGCCACTAAAATTCTCTTAAAGAATAACTTCACTGGTGCGCCTGTTGTAGATAAAGAGAATAAATTAATTGGATTCCTATCTGAAAGGGAGTGTTTAAAATACAATTTTGACATGCAATATTACAATGAATGCCCTTTGACTGTTAACCACCATATGAGTACTGGAATTATTACCCTAGATCCCCACGATAAATTCTTTCATGTAGTAGAACTATTTTTCAAGCATCACTATCATATGTATCCTGTTCTTGAGGACCAAAGAGTCATTGGAATTGTCACAAGACAATTAATCTTAAAGAAATTATTTGAGTTAAATCAAACAACTTGGTAGAGCTATAGTTAAATTGCTCTCTAAAAAGTTATTTTTTGTTTTCTTTTTCAGGGAATCGGTAAGAGAACTTAACAAGAATACCATTCACTTTCTTTTCATTGGATAGTTCTTTAACTAGTTCTATCACCTGAGTTTCATACAATTTCTTTGTATCACGAGTTAATTTAACTGAGATTTCAGCGTCGGCGAAAATAGTTGCAGGAGCAACTGCTCTAAACTCAAGAGCTATGACTTCACCAAAGCCTTCTGAAATGTCTTCACTAATATTAAGATAGAGATTTACTAATTCTAACTTAGTAACTTTTGCGACATCACTTGGTTTAGACGCCAAAGAATTAAAAGATAACAAAATAAGCGCTACGAAGGTAAATACTTTCATAAATTGTCCTAAAGAGAATATTAAATAAGAACTGTTCCTCAATATTATATATAGAATAAATCAAATATCAAGGAGCTATAAGTGAAAAGACCAGACAGGGTTAAGAAACACCCTATCTAGAGAATTTTTATTATTTAAAGAATGAATGACTCATCTGATAGAAGCTACCCATTTCGTGAGCATATTTCATTGTAATCATCCCGTAGCCCGGTTTAATTTCATCTTTAATATTAATACTCTTACCAAAACCAGTTATTCCCCAGCTGTTTTTAAAGTAGTAAACGCCTTTATAACTGAATTTCTTTTTAGTACCGTCTTCCATTAATACCTCAGTTTCAACAACTTTATTCTCGTCATAACCAACAATGAGAATAGAGTGTCCAGCTGCAGCTTCCTTAGACTTTACACGATCCACTGAACCAACTTCTGGGTAACCAACAATACCAGCTTTCCAATTAGCATCAGAGCGTCCAATTCCTAACTCATCGGCTTTTCTATGATTCCAAGCTCCGTAGTAGAATGAAATTCCCATAGTAAGTGGACGACCAGCATTTAGAACTCTTCTTAAATTTGCAAGAGTCGTAATTCTTGAATTGGGAGTTCTTGATCTCTTTGATAGGTATTCTGATCTGAATTCACGTCCTTCAACTTTTGCGGCCACAAGTTCAGGATCAAAAGTAGGAAGTGTTTGATCTAAAATTTGTCGATCATTCATTCTCTTAAGAGCTGGATCTCTATGAACTAAGAGACAAGCTGTTTTTGGATCACCACTTAAATGGCCACATCTCTTAACTGCAAGAGCAAGCATTGGCATATCTACCCAGCTGACTCCAATATAAGGAAGAGTCGTTTCAGATGGAAGTCCTCTTTTGTAAATAACTCTAAAGTTAGCTCCAGAAGAAGAACCATCACTAGTTCTACCACCTACAGCATAGAATTCTAAAAATTCTTCAGAGAGGTCTAGTGTTTCATCTTTTGCAAATTTAATTCTTAGCATTCCCTCAAGCATGGCGGTTGCTGAGAAAATTGAACATGTTCCACGGCTCACCTGTGCTCTTACAGGAGTCATATTATCGATAACACTTAGAACATCGTTCTTAGAAAATCTCTTATTGTCTAATTTTTCAATTTTTATTTGTACGGCATCTTTATATGGGGCATCTAAAAATGCTCCATCAATATTGGCCATAGATTTTGCTGATAGAAATAAAAAGGCCGTTAAGATAATTGTGTTCTTCATACTTTTCCCCTAAATTTTATGTCTTAAATCTAGGAGCAACATACTAAACTAATCAAGTATTGTTAAATGTTTTGTGTCTATACTTTAAGTAATTTTTACTTAATTATATGCGGAGCATTAAGGAGTTGTATTCACAGTACCTACGCACAGCAGCAGCAAGTGCAACAGAACCTTCTAACTAAACTTTATGAACATTAACCGTATTATTAGGCTAAAATATACTAGAACGAAACTCTCTAATAGATAAACCATCTATCCAACTTCATAGAGCAAAAATGAGTACTTCTGCAATTCTAAATATTACTTTCTGCAATCATGAAAATAGAGCAAAGACTAAAGTCCTAAAATGGAATATAGAGCAACATCCAGCTGCCCTCCTGTGGTTAAAGTTATTAAAGAACTATTTAATCCAATCACAATCTATTCATACCCGATTCAATGGATTTATTCACGGCTACAGAGATAAAGACTTTTTAACTTTAAAGTTAAATAACTGCATAGAAATCATTAATAAATGGGACTTTTATAAGGAAGTCATACCCCATTTAAAAGCTGAAGAGTTCTCTCAAAAGTATTCAAACATCATTCATCATCACTTTGAAATACTTATGGGACCCGTTGAAGACTTATCTAAATACTACAAATTAGCGGACGATTTAACTCGCAGAGCGATTTGTGGTTTAAATCACTACATCCATGATTTAGAAACCATCCATAGAGCGCAAGAACTTGGCCTTATTGACAAGAACTCCACTACAGCTGGAGTTGTCACAGAATTTTACGATGCAAGAAAATATATTATCCCAGAACCTTTCTTAGATTTTTTCACAACAGATTTAGAATTTGGTGATTTATGTCTACACTATTCACAAATTGGAAAAACTTGGCTTGAAGTTTTCCTCGATGGTGACGAAGAAATACATATTGAGTCTATTTTACCACACAAGTATATTACAGGAGAATTTGACATTTTCTTTGGTGAATCAATTTACACTAAAGACGATAAAGAAAAACTCAAGAATTTTCTAAATAACTATGGCAAAGATATAGCTGATCCCAAACTCGCACTTGGCTATATGCCAGTGGCCAAACTCATTAGAGAAACTAAACAATCACAATATGAATTTGTTAAAGAAATGTCTCACTATATGGCCATATCAAATATTGAAATTTTAGTTGAAGATAAATCTATAGCAAGTAGGGATTTAATTTCGAATGATGATATCTACTTAAATCAATATATTTAATCCATTATTCACAAGAAGTTCTTTAGAGATGCTCTTAGGCCACAATTAAATTCAAAATTTCATTCAAACTCCGAATAGTAAAATGAAACTTAAACATCATTATTGCTACTGGAGTAAACTTGAAGAAATTCTATCTATTGATAATAGTTTTCTTATGTGTAATGCCTACTTGTCTTGGAAAAACAAAAATTTTCTATGCAAATAGTTACAATGAAGGTTTCTTTTGGACAGGTTGGATTGTTAATGGATTTGAAGATGTATTAAAAAAGAATGGCTACAAACTAGAAACTCAACATGGATTTCTTAACGCATTTACTGAGTCTAAGCTTGCTCAAAAAGAACGGGCAAGAAAAGTATTAAAGCAAATCAAATTATTTAATCCAGACCTTATCATTTGCACAGATGACGATGCTATGGCACTAGTCTGTTTAAACATAAGAGATAGAAAAGTTATATTCACAGGAATTAATGGTATGGATAAGTACCTAAGTTCAGAATTTATCAATTCATTATCTAAGCCTGGTCATAACATGACAGGTATTTTCCAAAAAACCTATTACAGCGAGAGTCTTAATCTTATAAAGAAACTTTTTCCGAAGGCAAGAACATTTGCAGTAGTGAAAGATCTATCAACAACAAGTAATGAACAATTTAAAGAATTACAAGCAGAGAAAACGACTCTACCACTTAAATTAATTAAAATGATTGAAAGTAATAAATATGAAATCTGGCAGGAAAAATCCAAAGAATTAGCACTTAAGGTTGATGTCATATTTTATTTAAACGCAAACAGCGTTTTTGATAAAAATGGTAAACAGGTTCAGTATACTGATGTCTATCGGTGGCTCGGTAACAATATTAAAATACCTACTGTTGGAACATGGCGAGGCCAAATTGAAAATGGATTATTACTTTCTGCTTCTGACGATGGTCCCAATCAAGGAATTTATGCAGCCTATCTTGCCTTAAAAATTTTAGAAGGCACCTCTCCTGGAAGTTTAGAAATAAAAAGTCCTCCAAATGGAATCCCCATTATTAATATTGGTACTGTAAAAAAATTAAAAATACAAATTAAGCAAGAGCACATGAATATTTTTATTGATAATGGAAAAATTTACGGAAAATGATGAATACAATAAGAAACAAACTTATAACTGTCTTAGTCGGAGCAATTCTATGTACCACAATGGTTGTGGTCTATTACAGTATTCAAAGTATGGAAAACATTCTAAATAAGGAATTAGAGAGATCCTATTCATCTCAACTCAAAACAATTCTCCTAAGTCTAGAAAAAAAACACTCTCATCTAAAACGATCAGGACTAGAGGGTCTTTATAAAGAAGGGTACAAAGCGTCTCAAATAAAATCCATAAAGGAGCAGTATTACAATAAATCGAGCAAAATTTTTCCTATTATAATAGACAGGCAAGGAAAGCTTCTACTCTCCCCTTTTAAAACCACATCTTTACCTATTGATATTATAGGCAAAGGTACTACGTCGTTTGTAGTCAATGAACAAGAGTGGTGGCTTGTTCACAAGAGCTTTACCCCATGGGGATGGACCATAGGACATACGATCCTAACTAAGGATAAAAATTCAGGCTTTTATGAATTTACAAAAGCTCTCATCATAGTGTTTTGTATAGTCTCTCTCTTCTTCATTTTCATCTTCGCTGCAATTATTTCAAGGCTGTTATTTCCAATTGAAGAGTTGAGTAAAAAAGTTACAGACATTCCAGATGGAGAATTTGATTTAGATATAAGAATTTATAATCCAAACGATGAGGTGGGAGCTCTAGCTATTGCCTTTAAACAAATGTTAGAAAAAATGTCACAGTATATTACTGAGAAGATAGACCAAGAAAAGAAATTAAATCTAAGACTTGAAGAAAAGGTTAAAGAAAGAACCATCCAACTAGAGAGCTTAAATAATGAACTCTCCATGGCCGTCACCAATAAAAGAAGTCTACTCCGGGTACTTGCTCACGATCTAGCGAATCCTTTGTCTATAATCAATCTAAGTACTAGAAAAATAAAAAAAATGGTTCACGAGGACGCAGTCATAGATATTGTAAACAAAGTAATTAAGGCCGAAACAACTCTGTCTACCATTACAAAATCTATTATCAAAATGGAAAGTATAAAATCAGGAAAAATTCATCTAATTCTTGAAGAGGTTTCTTTAGAAGAAATCATCAATCAAGCAAAATTCATATTTGAAGAACAGCTTAAAGAGAAAAACATAATATTAGAATGTGACATTGGCATCCTCGAAAAGAGTTTTATTATAGCGGAGAAGAACTCATTCAGTAATCAGGTTATGAACAACCTATTGTCAAATGCCATTAAGTTTAGCAATTGTGGAAGCGTAATCAAAATTATAGCTAAAATTGAAAACTCAGAAGTTTGTATCTCAATAATTGACGAAGGTGTTGGAATGCCTGAAGAACTCTTAAAAAAGGTCTTTGAGGATAACGCTGAAACTTCACGTCAGGGAACAACAGGGGAAATTGGAACTGGTTTTGGCATGCCACTTGTAAAAAGCTACATTGATCACTACGGAGCTCGAATAATAATCAACAGTAAAGAGCAAAGAAAAAATTCTAAAGATCATGGAACTACAGTAGAGTTGTACTTTAAGCTAGACTAAAATATTACTTCCAGTTCTTTCGATCTGTTACAGAGAAATCATCTCGATAAGTTAATATCTTATTAATAAAACCTTCATCTAGACCAGCTTTGCGTCGTCCCTCGTGATCAAAGACCATTCCCTTAGCTCGTGCAGGAGTAATGAGTTCCGGAAGATTTTCGATATAGAAGGCCCAAAGATCAAGATTTCCACGCCAAAGATCAAGCCAACTTCTTCCAATTGCTACGTGACGAATCTCATCTTCATAAACTATCTTCATAATATTAGATGTTTTCTCATCACCTATTTCCGAAAAAAGCTCACAGTAGTATTTTGCAAAATCAAGATTTGCTGCTTCTAGTGTCAAGGCCAAGAAACTATAGAATTCTGCTTTGGTATTAATCTTGGCAAGTTGTCTCCAAAAGAAGTCCCCTACTGAAAAATCCCCAAACTCCACTCCAAGTTCATTAAAACGATTCATGTAAAGAAGGAAGTGTTTCTTCTCATCCTGTATTGTATTCATTAATGAAAGTTTAAATTTATGATCTGCTTCATTTTCAGTTGGAAAGATAAGTATTCCTGCTGCCATTAACTCAATTGCCTGAAGTTCATGATTAGCAAAGAAGTGTAAAGCTTGGGCCTTCTTGTCATTCTCATGTAGGGTATGTTTTTTTGGAAATTTGATTTTCTTATTCGAAAATTGAATAATCTTACTTCTACTAGGATTGGAAGGTTTTTCAACAGAGGAAGTAAGTTTGAAGCTAGTATCTAGATCAATGATAGCTAGCTTATCCTCTAGATTACCCGAAAAAAGAATTTGTTTGGCATGTTCATGTAGATCCATAAATCAACCTAACATGAAGGTCTCAAATATCAAACAAAAAGGAGTTTATAGAATACTTAGCCAAGTATTTAAAATAAAACTATTTAGCCTATAGTATATTTACATATGAATATAAAAAAAGGGAGATTAAAAATCTCCCTTAGTAAGTATAAATGAATTTATCTATCTTATAAATTTAAAGCACGATCATCTGTTGCCATCAGAGCAGCTTCTTTGAAGGCCTCTGAATAAGTTGGATGTGGATGACAAATTCTTCCAATGTCCTCAGCGGATGCCCTAAACTCCATCGCTACAACTGCTTCTGCAATAATATCTGCAGCACGTGGCCCCACGATATGTACAGCTAGAATCTCATCAGATTCTTTATGAGCAATAACTTTAATCATTCCAGCGGATTCATTTGAAGCTTTAGCTCGCCCTGAAGCTTTGAAAGGAAATTTCCCTACTTTATAAGCTACCCCATCGGCCTTTAATTGCTGCTCAGTAGGTCCCACACTCGAGACTTCAGGCCAAGTATAGACAACACCAGGAATAAGATTGTAGTTAATATGAGGTTTTTGACCAGTCATAAACTCTGCAACATAAACACCTTCTTCTTCGGCCTTATGTGCAAGCATTGCACCTTTAACAACATCACCGATGGCGAAAATGTGATCAATATTTGTCTGAAGATGAGTGTTCGTTTCAATCCTTCCACGATCATCTGCTTTTACACCAGCATTCTCTAGGTCCAGCTTATCAGTATAAGGTTTTCTTCCTACGGCCATTAAACAGTAATCACCTTCTATAGTAACTAAGCTTTCATCTTTCTTAGATTTTGCAACTACAGTTACTTTCTTTCCAGAAACTTTCGTAGAAGTCACACCGTGTCCAAGCACAAACTCCATTCCTTGCTTCTTTAGAACTTTTTTCATTTCTTTAGAGCAGTCTTTATCCATAGTGGCCAGAATATCATCAGCATATTCTACTACTGTAACTTTTGAACCTAATCTTAGATGTACTGAACCTAATTCAAGACCAATAACACCGGCTCCGATAACAATTAAATGCTTTGGAGCTTCTTCAAGTTTTAGAGCTTCAGTTGAAGTAATAA
This sequence comes from Halobacteriovorax marinus, assembly GCA_002163155.1. Taxonomy (GTDB): domain Bacteria; phylum Bdellovibrionota; class Bacteriovoracia; order Bacteriovoracales; family Bacteriovoracaceae; genus Halobacteriovorax; species Halobacteriovorax marinus_A. The sequence continues at coordinate 149,959 of MAAO01000008.1, forward strand.
CTCTTTTCTTATCAATTTCAATACCAGGAATAGAAGTTGGTTTTGACCCAGTAGCAATAACTATCTTCTTTGCTTTAAGAGTTTCCTCTTTGTCGCCAGATACTTTAATTGTATTAGCATCAATGAAAGATCCATGCCCATGGAAGACATCGATTTTATTTTTCTTCATTAGATACTCAACACCAACAGTCATTTCATTTACAACTTTTGAAACTCTTTGAGACATTTTTGAAACATCTAGTTTAATTTTACCTAGAGAAAAACCATGATCTTCTGCATGATGAACAGTTTCGTAGTATCTCTCACTAGAATCTAGCCATGCTTTTGAAGGAATACATCCAACGTTTAAACATGTACCACCAAGAGAATTATATTTTTCGACAATGGCAGTCTTCATTCCCAATTGGGCACATCTAATGGCACAGACATATCCACCTGGACCTGAACCAATTACAACTACATCGTAATCATTACTCATATCTTATTCCTATACAATAGACCTGACTGCAAGAATAATCCCACAGTCTGTAGTCAAAAATTAAATATCTAAAAGCATTCTACTTGGATCTTCAATCAATTCCTTAACCATTTTTAAGAAAGTCACTGATTCTTTTCCATCAACAATTCTATGATCATATGAAAGCGCTAAGTACATTATAGGATGAATTACTACTTCACCATTGATAGCGATTGGTCTTTCTACAATATTATGCATTCCAAGAATAGCAGATTGAGGAACATTAATAATTGGAGTCGATAACATTGATCCAAATACTCCACCATTTGTAATAGTGAATGTCCCACCAGTCATTTCATCAACTGTAAGTTTCCCGTCTCTTCCCTTAAGAGCAAGACGCCTAATTTCTTTTTCAATCTGTGCAAGACTTAAGCTTTCTGCATTTTTAACAACAGGTACAACAAGACCTTTTGGAGTTGAAACGGCAATCCCAACATCAGCGTAGTTGTGATATTTGATTGTATCACCTTCTAATTGAGCATTAACGCCTTTGATCTCCTTAAGGGCCATAGTACAAGCTTTAGTAAAAAAACTCATAAACCCAAGACCAATGTCATGTTTTTCTTTGAATTGATCTTTATACTTAGATCTAAGCGCCATTACATTGAACATATCAACTTCATTAAAAGTTGTAAGCATTGCTGTAGAGTTTTTAGCTTCTGTGAGTTTCTTAGCAATAGTCTTTCTAAGACGAGACATTTTTTCAACAGTTACTTCTCTAGTAACGCCACCTGCTGGAACTTGGGCACTGATTTCAGCTGCGGCTGGAGCTGCAGTTTTTGCTGCAGGAGCATTAGCGGCCATGGCATCAGCTTTAGTAATTCTTCCATCTTTTCCAGAACCTGCTACAGAGTTTGCGCCAATTCCTTTTTCTGCAAGAATTTTTCCTGCAGCCGGGGAAGGATAATTCTTATCTCCACCTGTTGGAGCAGAGGCCTTTGCTGTTGCAACTGGTGCACTAACTGCTTCTTCCTTACCAGCAGGAGCTACAGCAGAAGTATCCAATTCAGCAATGACAGCACCGATTTCTAAATCAGTTCCCTCTTCAACTAAAATTTTCACAACACCTGAAAGTTCTGCAGGAAGTGGAAGAGTGGCCTTGTCAGATTCAACCTCTACAAGCTCTTCACCTTCTTCAACATAATCACCATCGGCCACCATCCAGGCACCTAGTGTGACTTCAGTAATAGACTCTCCAATTGGAGGTATAACAATTTTTACAATAGACATGTTTAATCCTTTAACTATTATTTATTAAATGCTTTTTCAACTAGTTGTGCTTGTTCCTTAAGATGAACTGCCGCATATCCTGTGGCAGGTGAGGCCGAAGCTTTTCTAGAGACACAATCAAAGTCACTAAAATGATCTCTCCATCTTAAAAGAAAAGTCCAAGCTCCCATATTAAGAGGTTCTTCTTGAACCCATACTTGCTTAGCGGATTTGTATTTTTTAGTAATGGCTTCAATTTGTTCAACAGGAAGAGGATACAATTGCTCTAATCTTACAATGGCAACATCCTTTCTCTTATTTTCTTGTTGATACTTTCTTAAGTCATAAAAGATTTTACCTGAACAAAAGAGAACTTTCTTAACAGCACTTGCCTTTACCCAAGAATCATCAATCAACTCCTGAAAAGAACCAGAAGTAAATTCAGAAACTTTGGATACACACTCTGGGCTCCTGAGTAGAGACTTAGGAGTAAAGACAATCAATGGTTTTCTAAATTCCCAACATTGTTGTCTTCTAAATGCATGAAACAAGTTGGATGGAGATGTAATATTACAAACAACCATATTATATTCAGCACATAACTGAAGATATCTTTCTGGCTTACATGAAGAATGTTCTGGCCCTGCTCCTTCATATCCATGGGGAAGTAGAAGAACTAAATCACTCATTCTTCTCCATTTACTTTCAGCAGCGCAAATAAATTGATCGATAATAATCTGAGCACCATTTGAGAAATCTCCAAATTGTGCTTCCCAAATATTCAAAGAACTAGGTGAGGCCTGAGAGTAACCATACTCAAATCCAAGAACTGCATATTCAGAAAGAAAAGAATTATAAATATGCATTCTTCCCTGATCTTTTTGGATATTATCTAATCCACAATAGGCAGTATTAGTGTTTTCATCAAAAACTTTTGCATGTCTATGAGAGAAAGTTCCACGGATAACATCTTGTCCAGTAAATCTGATGTTATTATTATCTAAGAGAATCGACCCATAAGCTAACATTTCACCTAAGGCCCAATCCACTGTATCCGAATCGAACTTCTTGACTCTTTCATCTAAAATTTTCTTAGCTTTACGTAGAGTTTTAAATCCTTCAGGAACTGTTGAAACAGCAGTAAGGACCTTTTCTAGAATCTCTTTCTTTACACCTGTCTTAGGAGATTTTACAAAGTCTTCAGGAGTTGAGAAACGTAGATTCATCCACTCAGTATGTGGACCTTTCTTTCTCTTAGGAAGTTCTTTTTGTTTTACATTGTTAAAACGATCAGAGAGCAGAGATTTAAATTCATTTTGCATCTCTTTAGCAAGAGACTTATCAAGGTCACCCTTAAGCGCCAGCTCTTCCATATATAGCTCTCTTGGATTCTTCTGCTTAGCAATTAATCCATAGAGATGAGGCTGTGTATACTTAGGCTCATCACCTTCATTGTGACCATGTTTTCTGTAACAAACCATATCAACGAAAACATCTTTCTTAAATTTCTGTCTAAACTCAATGGCGAATTCACACGCGTAAACTACGTCTTCAGGAGAATCTCCATTCACGTGAATGATAGGAATGTCCAACATTTTGGCCACAGAAGTACAATAGTTTGAACTTCTTGCATCTACGAAGTCTGTAGTAAATCCAATTTGATTATTAATAATAAAGTGAATAGTTCCACCGGATCTATACCCATCAAGCTCAGACATTTGCAGACATTCATAAACAAGTCCTTGTCCAGCAACAGCAGCATCACCGTGAATAATAATAGGAACCATTTTAGACTCATCACCCTTATAGGCGATATCAATTTGTGCTCTTACATAACCATTTGCCACGGCCGCAACTGCTTCCAAGTGAGAAGGGTTCGGTAAGAGTTTTAAGAAGACCTCACTACCTTCTGGAGTCTGTTGTACAGAAGTATAACCCATGTGATATTTAACATCTCCATCTCCATTTTGAGTGGTTTGTTCAATAGAGTTTCCTTCGAATTCAGAAAAAATATACTCGTAAGTTTTACCTAGAGTATTGGCGAGAACATTTAGACGACCTCTGTGGGCCATACCAATAACAAACTCCTTGCTTCCAAGCTCAGCACCCTTATTAATTATGGCGTCAATTGCAGGAATTGTACTCTCTCCACCTTCAAGGGAGAATCTCTTCTGTCCCGTATACTTAGTTTGGAGAAAGTTTTCAAAAACATTAGATTCATTTAATTTGTGAAGAATTCTTTTCTTCTTATCAACTGAATATTTCTTTTCAAGAAATGATGATTCAAATTTATTACGAATCCATCTTCTCATATCTGTATCATTAGAATGCATATACTCAATACCAATCTTTCCGCAGTATAAAGCTTTCATACGCTTCATAATGGCACCAAGAGTAGCAGGACCTAAACCTACAAAATCTCCACAAAGAAAGGTTTTATCAATATCACTTTCTTCAAGATCATAATCTTTGAGAGAGATTCTTGCGTCTCTATTCTTTCTCTCTCTGATAGGGTTTGTATCTGAAAGTAAATGTCCTCTTGATCTAAAAGATTGTATGAGCCTAAAAACATTAAATTCTTTTCTAATGGCCGATTCATCAAAATCTCCATCCACACCATTGCTCTTATTCGCTCCAAACTCAAAGCCTAGAAAGAAATGTTTCCAACTATCTTCTGCTTCTTCGGGGTTTTGTTGATATTGATCATAGAGAGAATCAATATAAGAAATATCAGAACTACTTAAATGAGAAAAATCTATTGTTTTCATAGTAAATTGAAGTCCATTTAACATTAGGAGTATTCAAATAAATACTCTTGTTAGTATAGTGTTTATCGACGAAATTGTTTATTACATGATATCAGTTATTTGCAAGAGTAACAATAATCAAAAAGTGATAAGCCAGTTAATTTTTTCATGAAATAAATTAAATAAACATCCACATCACTACAGCAATAAATCGCTCCTAGGAATCTGAGAATCAATACTCTACAACGCAATACTGATGGTACATAACGAAATGCTCTCAAAGAGACTAAAGCTTTTAATCAGGTATTAAGTTAAATATTTAATAATCTAACGCTGTACAAGATATTTTAATTGCAACCAAACTAACCAACAAAAGACATCAGCTACTCTACACAACAAACGACACCTCGAGTCAATAAAGTTAAATATAGCTAAGTATAATTTTATATTATTACTTCATCTAAATTGTATCTCATGTAACATTTCCCTAATTAATAACTTCAAAATAATAATTCTTAACCAGGATGAATTTATGAATGTTGGTGAACCAAGAAATCCAGTAGAAAAAGAAATCTGTATTCTTGAAAATCAAATTTTAGAATTAAAGAGTAAAATCATCGAACTCGCACATAATCTTCCAGAAGAAGAAATAACTAATTACAAACTCTTAAGTCTCGACGGTAACAAGAAAAGCCTTTTGGAACTGTTTGGAGATAAAGATGAAATGATCCTCATACACAACATGGGCCCCTACTGTCCTTACTGTACTTTATGGGCCGACGGGTTCACTGGACATACAGCTTACCTCGAAAGTCGCTGTGCCCTAGTACTAGAAACAGATTTTTCCGTAAATGAATTAAATGATTTTAAAAGTAAAAGAAACTGGAATTTCAAAACTCTTTCTTCTCATGGAACTACCCTTAAAAAAGATATGGGCTACAAAGACGACAAAGGAGACAATCACCCAGGTTTCTCCACACTCTTTAAGAAAGATGGAAAAGTCTATCGTCACGCAACAGCACCATTTGGCCCAGGTGATGAATACTGCGCCGTATGGCCCATGTTCTCTCGCTTGAAAAATGGAATAAACGGCTGGCAACCAAGTTATAATAAATCAACTTGTTGCAAGTAAAGAAGGATATTTAGACCACGTATCTCTATTAGGAGTGAACTTGTATAATTTTAATTTAAGTAAACTTTAAATAGGATATGAAAATTGCTTATTCTTCTTTTCTCTCTCATTTCACTTAATTCGTTCGCCCTAGATTGCACAGACTTCTCTGGAAGCTGGATTGGAGAATGCAGAAATGAAAACAATGCCTTTTATTCAACTAGAACTATTGTTCAAAATGATTGTTCTGAAATAAGCGACGCAGGTATATCAAAGAAGATTGGTAAACTTACTCTATATGAAGGCGAGAGACTTATTGATTATTCAAGAGTGATTTATGATTATCAATGGATGAATAAAACAGAAAAAAAGGAGATTGTTTTTAAAAAGAACTTTGTGACATGGATGAAGAATCATTCGTCGTACACAAATGCAGAACATATTGGAAAGCTTTATATGAGTGACTCTGAAAATCTAACGTTGGAAATAAATATTTACAAGAAGGGGTCTCTAATGAAACAAACTTGCCAATACAAACGAAGAGATCAATAGAAACTACTCTGATATTTCAGACTCTAGCCCTAAGTATCTACCATTCCTATCAAATAATAGACTAAGCTTCTTTCCCTCAGGTGTAATTTTATAAACCTGACCACCATCTAAACTTCTTAGAGACCCCATTTCATCGATAAAGAATGAACTAATGAGTTTTGAAATATTTGAAAGATTAGTCATTTCAAACTTTTCACTTTCAATTGTTACAGAATCATTAAACTGAACTAAATCAAGCTCCACAGGAGTATAACGCTTTTTCTGATTTATACTTATATTAAACGCTGATTCATAAACGTTTACCAAAAAAATCTTATCTTCCATTTTCTTAGCTTCATTAAATGCACTATAGAAATTTGAAAATGCCCTTTGCGATCTAAAATCGTTCAACACAGCTTCTCTTGTATTGGTAATTTTATCTTTTGCTTGTAAGAGAATATATTCTACATTTTGTATATCTTCAAAACCACTGTCTTGAAACTTCTTTACCACTTCTTCATCTAAATAAGGCAGCAATAATTCAACTTTCGTTTTCTTTTCATTAACAATGTCTTTTACATTATTAAGATAAACATCAACTCTAAGAAAGTATTTATCCTGTAACTCTACAATTTCAATATTAAAGTACTTTCCAACCCGACTAGCTTTACTCATATCGAGACGATCTGTATTAACTCGTTTTAAGATATTTCTCATTCCAGTAGAAACTCTGGCACCACTTTTTATTTTCTTTTTGAAACTTGTTGACGTTTCCTCTAAGAGAATTTCATCTCCATTTATTAATGAGTTCTTCATGCGCAAAAAAAGCCTCTGAGCATCTTTATTGAAGTTTTTAGATTCTTCAAAATTAACGTATTTCTTATAACTAGATTTTTCAAGCTCAGGAATAAAGTCTGCTTCCACGACTCTTATGGCCCCTTGATAATCATGCTTCATTCTAAGGATATTTAAATGGGAATACATTGAATGCCTAGCCTCATGAGAAAGAGTCTGAAACCCTCTATTATTTAGACTAAGAGCAGTCTTCTGACTTAAATAAACGAAGTTTTGAGTCTTGGTATAAAAACCTAATGAACTTGATTTCTCTCTAGGAAAGATAAAAACTCTCGTCCCACCAAATCGTCTATAAATACTACCTATATATTTATTAATTTTATTTCCACTCTTCTCTGGAAGAATCTCTAAGGCCGCACCTTCATAATTTTCTGAATTTAAATAAACTGAACGATAAAGTATTTTTGATTTATTTAGGTAAACTTCAACTGGTGAGAAGAATTCTTTTTCCAAAGGAGACATGAGCTCTAATTCTCTAGTGTTGAAATCAAGACTAGTTCTTAAAAAATCCCGAATCCTTATACTGCAACTATTGACTTCATCAATAGATGCAATTCTTCTCTCTATTTGAGAACAAGAAGCAAAAAGAATAGTAATAAGTAAGACTCTAATTAGCATAGCTAGCTTATCGGTTACTTACTCATTTAGTATGAACTAGAAAGAAAGGGATAAGTGACTGATATTACAATCTTTTATTGATAAAGTCAGTATGTATTTCCGTGACAATCTTAGCACGCTGTGAAAACTTTCGAATAATAACTTCGTTTGAGAGAAGGACTTCAATCAGAACAGGTTTAGTAGCGAAGTTTTGCAGATAATTTAATTGAATATTTGTATGCCGACCATTTTTAAATTCAAATTTCTGTATAATTCTTTGTATACCATTAGGCCCTGTGACTCTTATATTTCCAGAAACAATATTCTTATCTACAGGACTACTCTTCTTCAAAAAGAAATAGAGATTCATTTTCTTATCTTTTATTCGAAGAGATTCTTGTATTATCTTTATCCTTTTAGAGGAAAGGTTTACTGCAACAGGAACTTCGATAGGTGATTGTTTAAGTTTTTCTTCGATATTAGTCTTTGGTGCGATAATTATTTTTGAAACTCTTTGAGGATCTTCTTCATGAGACTTAGGAACTAATTCATGAAGAGAGAAATATACACAAAAACTCAAGAATCCAAGAGTGATTACAGAAATGAAGAGGACCAAGAAATCTTTATTTAACTGTAGATGAACCACTGAGTTGTCAGTAAAATGAATATTGATTGATATTTGTTTTAAGGCCATAAACTAAGTATATACACGTCATTATTTATTTCAATTTAAGAAAACTATGAGATTTTATTTAAATTTCTTTCTTGGTTTATCTTGTCAGCTACTTATTTTGTAAAATTTCGGTAACTCAAGTTTGAAAATTATCGTTAGTGCTTGACTCTTTTTTCGGATAATTAAATTAAATATTCTTAGTTTTTTTGTAGGACAAGGTTCACAAAAAGAAATTTGAAAAATACTCTTCATACTTCCTCTCCATGAAGGATAGTTTTTATATAAATGAATATTCGTTCAAATAGAGAAAAATCTCAACTTACAAATTTGTAAGAAGAGTCTAGAAGTAAACAAAATGCAACTACGGAATTATCTTACAAGACGTCATTTTCTACATAGTAAGATCTACGTAGAGGAATATTTCGAAAAGTTCTATAGGCATTTTCAAAGAGACGTGCCGCTCTTAATTCTTCTTGCCTAATTTTCTTTCTACTAAAAGTCGTCACAACATTTCCAGTTGAGACAGATGTTGAAACATAGGGATCTATAACAGAGAGACCTAGCGCTATACGCCCTACTCCAGTATGACCAAACTCATGAGCAAGTAAGACATCTAATTCTATATTGTGTAAATTTGCACCTTTTGGAAGATCTGGAAATTCAATCAACTTATTCTCATACCACTTCTCTATTTCAAAAGTGTAAACAATTGTATTATCAAAAGCTTGAAATGCATCATCCACATAGAAGCCTTGTATAAAACCAACTGTAACATCGTTTTCAATTGTAGTTCGAATAACTATTTTACCAATGGGACTTTCTGCGAATTTTCTTATGTACTTGATGAGAGATTCTGGAGCTTTTGAGGCAAATTCATCACCTTCTGAATCATAATTAAAATGTTCAATATGGTTCTCTATAAAGATGTCAATATCACTATTAACGGCAAAAGAGCTTAAAGAAGTAAAAATGAGAATTGAAAATAGCAGCTTCTTCATAAGACATTCCTATAATTGAGAATTGTTATCTTATGATTATAGAGTTATTTGAGAGTGTTTGGGTGAGCTTAGAAATGATTACAGCAGGGTGTTTGATTTCTAACACCTAGCTATTATTTCGATACCTTACGAAAGATACAGGCCAACCAAGGGCACTGTTCAACGGGTCTTCCTTTTGGCCTATAATAGTGATCAATAAGTTCAAAACCCTCGCGCTCTACAATTTCTTTGTATTCATCTAATTCCATGAAATTGGCATAGCGTGTTCCCGTAAAGTCTTCACCATGACCTCTAGGATTTGAAGAAAAGAGAATTCCATCTGTCGCAAGGCAGACATGAAGAGACTTCAAAAGAGTACTTAGCTTTTCCTTAGGAACATGAAAGAGCGAGGCGTTAGCAAAGATACCATCAAAGAAATCCTCTTCTAAATCCAAATTGATGAAATCTTGATGAAACACCTGGCAATTCGAGAGTTTAGTGGCCATGTGACAAAATTCTTCACAGCCATCTAGTCCAAAGGCCATATGCCCCAAATCTTTAAAGACTAGTAAGTCCCTACCTGGGCCACAACCAAAATCTAAAATCTTAAAAGGTTTTTTCCTTTGAATATTGTCTAGTAATGCTCTAATATTTTGAGAGACATCATGATCCTTAGTACCTTCCCAAAATCCAATGGGATTATCGGCGTAGTGTTGAATCGTTTTATGGGTCAATATTTTTGGATGATACTTTTTCATATGAAGTAAATTTATGTCAATTAAAGTGATAAATCAAATTGAAGATACAGGTTGGGAAAAATTAGACAACACAGATTCTCCCTTCTTATCTTATGACTTCTTTCAATCCTTGGAAGAGAGTCATTCTATCGGAGCGAGCTCAGGTTGGAAACCCGTATACATTACTGATCCTGGGAAGTCTCTTCTCTACAGTTTTATAAAAGATCATAGTTACGGAGAATATATTTTCGACTGGGACTGGGCACGAGCGTATGACCATCATGGCATTCCCTATTACCCAAAATTAACCTCTATGATCCCCTTTACCTCGGCCACAACTCCTCACTTTCTAGGAGAGGCCAAAGATAAAGTGATGGATCACTACGAAGAGTATTACCAAAGTCACGCTTTCTCCTCTTCTCACTTCTTATTTCTTCCAAAGAATGAATTAAGTTTCTTTGAATCCTATGATTACACAATGAGAGAGAGCTTTCAGTATCACTTTATCAATGATTCCTACGGGTCCTTTTCTGACTTTCTAGCAAAACTTAAAAATAGAAAAGCTAAACAAATCAAAAAAGAGAGATTATTCTCAGCAGACATTCAATTTAAGCAGTTTACTGGAGTTGACCTTACACTAGCTCACGCTAAAGAGATGTATCAATTCTATTTAACAACGATTGATAATAAACAGGCCATTCCCTATTTAAACGAAAGTTTCTTTGACAAGATTTTTGTTAAACTAAGAGATCAAATCTGCTACGTTCAGGCGACAAGAGATGAAATCCCCATTGCTGGAGCTCTTTACTTCTATAGTTCCGATCGTCTCTATGGACGGTACTGGGGAGCAACTGAGACTGTACCTAATCTTCATTTTGAACTTTGCTACTATCAAGGAATTGATTTCTGTATAAAGAAAGGACTAGAAGTTTTTGAAGCAGGGGCCCAGGGTGAACATAAAATTTCAAGAGGGTTTAGACCTGTCAAAACCTATAGTGCTCACAAATTAAAACACGAAAGTTTTCATGAGGCGGTTAAGAAGTATGTCCTTGACGAGAAGTTAAATATTGATCGCATCTTGCCTCAACTGAATGATCGACTGCCATTTAAATAACGAAAAGGTCCCTTTTGTCTCAGTACCAGAGAATTGATTTTCCTTCTAAATAGTCTATTATAAAGTGTATCAAAAAGTTTTATTCAAATATAGCAATCTGGTAAATGAAATGATCAATAAATTCTTTAATTTCATGTTTCAAAATCCAAAGAGATGGATAGCGTCTCTTGTACTTCTCACTCTTTTTATAAGCTCTGGCTTATTTCAACTCTCCAGTAAGTTTGGTCCAGAAGTTTGGTACAAGAAGAATGATCCCCTTATGCAAATGTACCGCTTCTTTGAGCAAGAGTTTGGTAGAGATGACACTATAGTCATCGCTATTCATCATCCAGATGGAGTCCTAAACCCACAAACAATCAAACTTTTAAAAGAGCTCACAGATAAACTCTATCTAGTACACGATATTATTCAGGTAGACTCATTAACAAATTTCAATTGGGTACACTCCTTTGACGATGTCATTGAAATAGAACCTATGTTTGGTGATGAAGAAGTAGAGCTCAGTAAGAATTATGTGAATAAAAGAGCAGAAATAGTTATGAATCATCCAGAGTTACCTGGGGCCCTTATTTCTAAAGATGCCACAACAACTTTTGTCACAGGATTTCTAAAACCTAGATTTGGTAAGAATATAAATAACAAGAAAATAGTAGAAGAAACGCAGGAGCTTATTAAAGCTTACAACATCCCTCCTTTAAAAATTGTCATCACAGGCTCTTCCTATCTCACTCATTCAGTGAAAAGTGTTTCAAGTGGAGACCTCGCATTCTTGTTACCAGTTCTTTTTCTAGTTATTACTTTTCTCATTTACTTTATCTTTCGTTCATTTCGAGTAGTCATAATTTCTTTATCCATATTGGTCATGACTAATATCTTAACTTTTGGAATTTCAGGATTCTTTGGATTTGCCTTCTCCAATTTAACTTTCACCATCCCCATTATACTACTCGCTATTTGTATAGCAGATGCCGTACACCTTTTAAGTTCCTTCTTTTCTTCTTACAAAGTTAATAACGACATATTGCAATCATTAAGAGATTCCTATAAAAAGAATTTTAAGCCTACTTTAATGACTTCAATAACGACCGCCATTGGATTTTTTAGCCTGGCCACATCCAACTCTACACCACTTGTGGAAATGGGTATGGTGAGTGGTTTAGGAGTACTCCTGGCCTGGTTTACATCCTATGCCCTCATAGGTCCTCTAATTCTCACCTTAGGAGTGAGAACTAAAATTAGTAAAGTTCTGCACAATGATTTCTGGTGGAGGTATAGTAAATTCATTGTTGAATATAAATGGCCTATAACCGGCGTATTTATCCTGCTCACAATCGGAACACTAAACTTTGCCCTTAAAAATAGAGTAGACTTCAATCCCTATGATCAATTTTCTAAAACTAGTAAAATTTGGCAAACTAATCAATTCATAAAAGAGAGGATTGGAGGCGTTAATGGCCCTGAGATAGTCATTGATAGTGGATCTCCAGAAGCTGCAAAAGATCCGAGCTTTCTTAAAAAAGTCGAAGAGCTAGCTATTTGGATTGGGAACATTGAAGGTGTGAATAAAGTTTCCACGCTGATCGATATCTTAAAACAAATGAATAAAACTCTCCACAATGATGATGACTCATTTTATAAGATACCAGCTTCTTCAAAGGCCGTAGCCGAAGAATTACTACTTCTCTCCATGGACTCACATCAAGCGGATATGATTAAGAGTAAAATCTCAGTTGATAGGCGCTATTTAAGAATGACTATTCTTTGGAATATTTCTAATTCTAAGAAAGGTCTAGATGTTTTAAATCAAATCATGGAAAAAGCGCAAGAGCTGGGTTTAAAAGCTAGTGCAACAGGTAAGCAAAGTTTAAGTATTAATATGATTAGTTATATCTTTGCGACATTCAAAAGCTCATTAGCGCTTTCTATGATTGTCATAACTCTTATAATTATCATAGGTCTTCGTAGTATAAGAATGGGTGTTTTTTCTTTAATCCCTAACATACTACCTCTTCTCGTGGGTGCGGCCTGGATTTACTTGGGAGGCTATTTCATTGATTTTAGTTGCGTCGTCGCATTTGTGATCTCACTAGGAATTGCTGTGGATGATACTATTCACTTTCTTGTGGCCTACAAAGAAAATGAAAAAGAGAATTCAATATCAGAGTCACTTTTTTTGACTTTTAAAAAATGTGGTAACGGAATCGTTCTAACTACTCTCATACTTATCTTAGGGTTTTGGATTTTAACTTTCTCTGATTTCTTAGTAAATTATAAACTAGGTCTTCTCACCATGATCGTGCTCGCTACGGCCCTCATAGGAGATCTTCTCTTCCTACCAGCACTACTAGCGATAATTAAAAGTAGATTTTCTAAGAAGCTTTCAGACTAGTGGATTTACCCCATTGGTCTTTTTTCCATATAAGAGCAAGAATAAGGGTCTGCAAACATCTAAAAACTGTTTGCACTAACCAAATTTCAGTCAAACCATAACCAAGCACCGGTCCCACGACATAGGAAAGAGGAAGTATACCTAACCACTGAATGGGTATAGTCACTTTTAAAATGACTGAGGGATCTCCACTTCCAAAGAATTTATATGTGTAAACATATCCCGCAATATCGATCGCGAGTGAGACTGCAAAAATAATGAGTGGCCATTTTGCAATAGCTAGAACTTCTGAATCATGGATAAAAATGGAGAGAATCTCACTTGGAAAGATCATGATAGGAATAGAAATAATTGCTGCAGCGATCACAGTGAATTTTACTATTTTTCTTCCCCAAAAACGGGCCTGATCTCGGTCATTTTCCCCTAAGGATCTACTTACAAAAGTAGAAGCAGTCATCCCCATGGACATTCCAAGATAAATCAGAAAAAGCGAAATCGTAATGAGAACATTGGCCGCTGCAAGTTCATTTGAACCAATAGTTCCTATTATAGAAAAGAAAACGAAAAAGCCAAGAGCAAAGAGAAACTGTTGCAGTCCACTGGGAATTGCTTGCTTTAAAAGTTTCTTCCATACATCCCTATCAAAGAACACCTTACTAAAGCCATGTTCTCCAGCAGCAATAGAAGCTAATCCAAAATGAAGAATCGCTCCTAGAATAGTTGCAATAGTTGAACCCATCCCCGCGCCTGCAATCCCCATAGTAGGAGCACCCCACTTACCAAATATGAGCGCATAACTAATGAATGCGTTAGAGACGTGCATGATTATCATAATTCCTAGATATATAGTTGTGCGACTTATACCATTCCAAAAACCTCTAAAACTATGAGTGATACCAATAGCAAAAATACCGATGAGGCGGGCATCCATATAGGATACACCTTCTCTTACTACAACACTGTCATTAGTCATAAATGAGAGTAGACTCTCCATATAGAAACTTGCCACAAAAGCTACTATTCCACCAAATACAATGGATATAATAATGGCACTATTTAAAGGAGAGGCCGATTGACTTTTTCTACCTTCACCCATAAATCTAGCACTAAGAGTTTGGACTGCAATCGCCAGTCCCATAAGAGGAGCTGTGTGGATAAATAAGATAAAGAAAGAAAGCCCAGCTGCGGCGAGAGAACTTGTGCCAAGTTTTCCAATTAAGAAAGTATCCACAAGTCCCATCATATTTTGTGAAATCATACTCAATAAAATGGGCATGGAAAAAGCAATGATTTCTCTATAATGTGGTTTAATAAATTTCCTTAACATTCATTTATAGCTTTTCTAATATCATCACATAATAGATCATTATCAAAAATATCTAATTCACTTACCTTCTGCTTATAACTCTCTAAATTAGTTGAAAATTCACTTATACTCTCCACTGTCAATTCAGTTAAGAGTTTAGCCACTCCAAGGGATTCAAACATTTTACCGCAGTAGTATTGTTCGAATTGACCACTGGTTGGAACATACAAGAGAGGTTTATTAAAAGCTAAGGAATCAATGGCAGATGAATTAGCAGAGACTATAACAAAGGGAGAACTTTGAAGCGACTTGATGAATTCAACTTCATCAAAGGCGCGGTACTCAACGTTCTTATCAATTCTAGGGTTATCACTTCCATAAATAATAAAGTTGTGATGACTCTCTCCTAGAACACTAGAGAGCGATGCCGGTGCGAGATGTCCCATGGAAACAACAATCGGTCCTTGATCAGAAATATTTTCACCCGCTTGTAAAAAAGTATCTCTAACTGGTGTTGGAACATACTTAGCTCTATCATCGCTGAGTTTCGTTTTCATAGTTCCATGAACAAGATATCGATCAGCACTTGGTGCTACCATCTTAATGGTCTTTTGCCATTTCTCTAAACTAGTCATTTCAGAATCAGTGAATGAAAAAGGTCTCTCACTCAATCTAATTGTTGTCCAATGATCACAGGAGATTATAGGCACACGAAACAGCGGGCGAACTAACATGGCCGCATAGACACTATGGGCCTCAAAATCAGAGATGACTGCTTTTGGACGATGCCATAGTATAAAGAAAGCAATTCTTAATATATAAAATAAGGTTTTAGGAATTTCTAAAAGGGCCCTGGCAACGACGAGTCCAATACTTATCTTGCCACCTACTGATGCGCTTTTAATGGCATGGTTTTGGTGAAGGTGATCAAATTGTTTTCCTAGCCATTTATTCGCCTGACCAGAACAGAAAATATGCACCTCATAGTCTTTACTCAATCTCTGAATGATCGGGACATCTCTAGTGGCATGACCCATTCCTGCACTTGCAAGAGCAAAGATAATTTTTGGTTTCTTTTTCATTAAGTTGTTTCCTCTGTAGTAGAGATGATATGTTTAGTTTCACTTTCCTTAGGAATCGGAGCAAAGTTTCTCTTCTTAGCAAGAGACTTAAGAATTGGCCCCTCCACAAATCTAAAAGAAAAGTAGGCGATAATGAAGGCCACGGAAAAACGAATAAATGTCTTTAAGGCCCAGAGTGCTGGAGTGCGATTAAAGGATTTTAAAAGAACTTCTATGCCGCCAAAAACAGTCGTATGCCATAGATAAATACTGTAAGACATAATCCCCACACGTACTAACCACTTTGGTGACAATAGTTTTGAAAGAAGAGAGTTTGGAAATTGCACCAAGTGAATAATCACCATCACACCAACTAAGGAAAATACCGTAAATCCACCAGTCATAAGAAATTCTGTATAGAAAGAGTTTTCCGCAATATGATAGGCCACAGGCAAATCTCTTATTAATAAACACAGCAGTATTAAAACCATGGAAGTCATGCCAAGCTTTGGACCAATTCTAATTTTATCTCCATAGAGCTTTAAAAATAGTGCTGAGAGGCAACCTACTAGTAAGGAATCCCCTCTAGTGTCCAGCCCATAGAAACAGCGCTTCCAAGCGAGCATAATACCCTTACTTTCCATTAAACTATGAAAGAGTTGATAACGATGAATATTTACGCCTATAATTAAAGCGATTAATATATACATGGTCGTCTTCTTACTAAAGTATTTAAAACTAAAGAGAAAGAATAACGGACATAAGAAATAAAATTGTTCTTCTAAACTTAGTGACCAAGTGACCGCAAAAATTCCTAAATTATATCCCTGTCCCACTGCCCAGTTAGAGCCATAGAATGCAGTTGAAAGAAGAGTCACCACACTATCTGTTCCCACAATGGGCTGAAAGCCAGAGGCAAAGAAGATAGTTGCTCCAATCGCAAAATAGACATAGAAAGCAGGAAAAAGTCTGATTGCTCTTCTCTTCCAAAAGCGAATGAGTTCAATGGATCCAGTTTTATCTTTTTCATTTATAATTAAACCAGTAATGAGAAACCCACTCAAGACAAAGAAGATATCCATAGCAATCACCGCCCCTGGTAAAATAGTGACACTATTCCACTGGGTGTGACCTATGAGAACGAGAAGACAACCAAGTCCACGTAAACCATCTAGCGCCTTATTTCTATAACTTGGTTTTGTCTCTTTTACTTGGATATCACTCATGACTCTTCTTTTCCTTTCTTAATAGCACTGGCCGTATCCATGAGAGGTAGACCTCCACTAACATTAAGAGCAGCTCCGGTGATATAACTTTCTCTATCAAGAAATGGTAGACAGGCCTTAGCTACTTGCTCCGGTTCACCTAATTTACCTAGTGGAATCCCAGCAGACATTCTTTTTTGGTAGTATTCTCTTTCCCAAAATCGTCTGGTTCTTTCCGTCTTTGTAATCCCTGGGCGTAACGTATTTGCTGTAATATTATATTTTCCGTAATCAACTGCGAGGTTTAACATAAGTCCTTCCATAGCAGCTTTTCCCATGCAATAGAGTCCATACTTACTCGCACCACTGATGGCGCCAATACTAGAAATGAAGAGAATTCTTCCCATCTTATTTTCTTTCATATGGGGAAGAAGAGTCGTCAGTAGTTTCATATTACCTTTTAAATTACCGTTCAGTTCTTCATCTAATTCCACTTCATCAATATCTTCAAAGAGTTTGAGTTTTTCTACTTTTATCCAAGCATTTAGGACTAGAGCATGTACTTTTTTATCTTTAATAAGTTCTGTAATATTTTGAATTGTATCCGCAGACTTAGTCAGATTATATTCGACTAGAGAAACTTTTCCTTCAAGACTATTTTCGACGAGATACTCACTAGTACTTTTAAGACTCTCCTTAGAGCTACAAGTTAAAATGACTTCCTCACCGTCCTCTACAAGTTTAATCATTAGAGCTCGAGCCACATCGGAGTGCGATCCTGTAATTAAAATACTCATGTAGATTTTCCTTTGCCGATAATCTCATTATCAGAAGCTTTAGTACCAGGGGCAACGACAGTGTTTGCAAGGACTGTACAATTCTCACCAATGGAAATTGGTTTTAAAATAACTTTATTCTTATTGAAGAAATGACAAGACAATTTTGCATGATCACCGACGAGAGTTCCTCTTCCAACAGTAATGAGAGGCAGATCTGTAATCTCAGCATTGAGTGCAAAAATTGAAACGTAACTCACCTTAGCTCCAAGAGATCTAAAAATTAAATATCTAGACCAAGACATTGAGTAAAGAAAATTAGAGATACCTGAACTTAGAACTGCTCGTGTAAGCGAGAGATTTAAAAACCAACTTATGTACTCTTTATTAAATCCTATTGGGAATACACTCTTTCTAAGTTTTTTAAGGGGAAGTCGTAATAGTAGAATTACAAGACAAAGTGTTAGCGTAAAAATTAGGGGAGATAAGAGAATTCCCAAGACTTTACAATAGTAGATACAAGTAATGGTAACAAACCAACTAGTGAGTATAGGAATCGCTAGGTATAAAGTTGAAAATATATCTATTAACAGAAAGCTTCTAGTCTTCATTTACTCTCACTTAGGCCATGTATCCTAATATTTTCAGCACCTTAAGTGGTGTAAAAACTTTAATCAGGCATAAATTATTTACAAACAAAGTCTATAATAACACAATTGGTCATATACTTGAGGCTAAGGAAAAAAAGAACAGTAATAACACCTACTTGCTAGCTGCAGAGGACAAGAAATGAAGAGAAATATCAATCCAGTGAATCCCCTAGACCGTGAAACATTGAAGAAGTTCACGACACTATCCACCTTTAAAGGTGTGGGATTTATTCTCTTAGACTATATTATGATTGCGGCGATGATTTATACAGCAATTAGAATTGGTCACTGGGCCGGATATTTAATTGCAATTCCTTTAATTGCCAATAGACAACATTCCCTTTTAATTCAAATGCACGATGCTGCTCACGAAAATATTTCAAAGAACAAGAAATTAAACGACTTAGTAGGAGAGGTTCTCACGGCGTGGCCTATGTTTATCCGAATGGAATCCTATAGAACGATTCATAATAAACATCACTCTTTTACTAATACAAAGAAAGATCCTGACTACATTGAAGAGAGATTTCCGCAAAGTAGAGAAAAAATAATTCCTATGCTTTTAAAAGATATTTTAGGACTTGGTATTTTTGGACAATTTAAAAATATGAAGAGACTTAAGGCCCCTATTACACTTAGAACTAAGATTGCGAGACTGGTTTTCTTTACTACGCTTGTAGCGACAATCACTTACTTTGGTGTTTGGAAGCATTACTTGCTACTTTGGATAGTGCCGCTCTTTACTTGGTTAAAATTTATCCTACATATTAGATCTATTGCAGATCATTCAGGACCTGATTTACAATTAAAAGCACATCCATTTAATACTCGTACAATTGTTCCGAGCCTCTTTGATAGACTCTTTCTAGCACCTAGAAATTGTAGTTATCACATGGCCCATTCAATTTACGCACGAGTTCCTAATTACAATTTAAAGGCATGTCATAAAGAGATAATGAAACTAGAGGTTTTTCAAAAGGAATCACGTATAACCATGGGTTACCACAATCTCATGAAAGAATTTCCTAAGAATGAAAGTGATGTGAAAGAAGCCAGTTTTGACTTCTTTGCAGCTTCTAAACTTTAAATCAATTAAGCGATTATCTCATTCACCAACGCGAATGAGATAAATTGCATTTCCAAGACTATTTTTTCCGTACTTATCTTTTAGAATACAATTAAAAACGATATCCCCAGAACTATTCATGGAGATACCACCAGAGAGACCAGGAAACCCCTTCTTCAATTGAATTCGACCCGTTTCACGATCAGTTGTAACAATATCGTCTTCACCAATAAGAGCAGTCACAACGCCTCTACGTGCGAAGAATATCTTTCTCTTTCCCTCTTGGTTAATACCTCTAAAGGCTATGTCACCATTTGCGTTTACCACGGGAGAAAATTGCTCAAGAGTTTTTAATCCGTCCTCGCCTTCAGTAGCGATTCTCGTAAGTTTACCACCATGTGACACGTAAAGAGCACGAACCTTATGAGCTAGTTTCGCCACAAAAACCACATGACCATTATCTGAAAGAGCCACCGAATTAAAAAATCCTTTAAAAAGAGAATTCTTATCTACATCTTGATCAGATGCAATAGTAGTCATTTTTCCTTCTAAATCCCAAACACGAATTTCATCACCTTGTGACTCATCGTATTCTCCTCTTTCACCTAGGCGAACCTTTCCAGCTATCATACCTTGATTATTAAATCTTGAACCGAAGATATAAGATATTTTCGAAGCTGTGCGAGAATTACCCTCACGAAAAATTCTTCTATCTCCATCAGTTTCATTGTAGAAAACAACACTATGAGTTCCACGGTGACTACGACCTCGAAAGAGTAATTCATCTTGCTCATTTAAACTTATGTATGAATATTGCTTATAGGGAAGATCTTCAGGATCAAGAATTAAACTCACATTATCCAGAACTGAATCGTATTTAAAAATCCCATCGCTGGCAGTTGTATCGTAAAGATTAAAGGCCAAATTACCACGGTTATTTAGGGCCGGAACTGAAAGATACTTATCTCCAAAGATACGAAAAACAGACTTACCAATTTTCTCACTTCCTTTTCTAAGCCAAACACCTTTTTCTAATTTTTCATTTTCATATGTGACAAAATTAAAAGATATATCACCACGATCATTAATGACCGGGCTTACGTTGCTTAAGTAGCTAGGAAAGGGCAATTGAAAACTATCATAGTCATTAGCACGGGCCACTAGTTCTAAATGAGTTACTTTTAGCGCCATTACAGGCGTAGATAGGAGTAAAAAGATGAGTACCAAATTTTTCACGACGATTCCTTGTTGTGTAAGTGTAATTGAACTTTAATTGAAAAGAGTTTGGTATGTCAAACTTTCTAGATAATGAGCTTTGATGACTACAGGCAGTGTTGGTACTTCTCTGGTGTGCAAACTACGACTCCAGTTGAGTTGATTTGTTTAACATTTTTATTTCTTACAATGTCATGAAGTACATTGATTACTTCTCTACCCATTTCTACTGGCATCTGCCCCACATTCCCCTGAGAAAGACCATTCACAAGCAGATCTATCTGCACAGGCAGTGCATCTATAGAATAAACAGAGACTAACTTATCCTGCATAAGACTCTTGTATTTACCCATAACTTTCTTATATTGATTTGGGATCAATTGCGGCCATCCACCCATGAGGATTATTGAAGGAATGACTTTCTTAGAAACACCCAAAGAAAGCATATGATCCATTTGTTTTAAGGAGTTTTTAGAGTTCTCTAAACTATAGAGCGGACATCTAGGATTTTGCGAGTAGAGATCACCCTTAGATTTATTCACTGAGGATAGAAAGCCTTTAATACGTTGATTTAAATTATCCGTATAACGATGGCCACTGATGATACAAAACTCACTCTTAGTAGTTGTTGATTTCTTATATAACTCACCTAATTGAAAACCCAATGCGTAATTATCAGTTCCCACATAAGCTGCGCGAATACTTGGCTTACCTTTCAAAATATCTTCTGAGAAATCAGCATCAACGGTAATAACAGGAACATGCTTAGGAACGAACTTACTTAGAGATCGTTGAAGAAAATCAGCATTAATAACCGCCACTGCAAGACCATCAATTTTCTCTTTTAGAATGAAGTTTTTTATGGCCTGTTCTTGCAGACGAGCACTTGCTTCACTGATATCCGCAAAGAGACATTCCACATTCTTAAGTTCTCTCGCTCTTGTTACACAGCCTTTTTTTATAGCCTGGAAAAAAGGAAGTTGTGACTCTTTGGTAACTACACCAAAACGATAGACCTTATCTACCGCCAGAGAGCAAAATGAAATGAGAAAAAGAGTAGTAAGAGCTGTTAATTTCATAGAATTAACCTACCAGTGAAGAGTGAATAGATCAACAGACTATATTGACTTCTGAGGTAATGAAATTTTAAAAGTTGTCCCTTTTAGAGCATTTGCATAAACTTCAATATGACCATTATGTTTTTGGATAATATGTTTTACTATACTAAGACCTAATCCTGTTCCACCAAGGTTTCTTGAACGAGAAGAGTCCACACGATAGAAGCGCTCAAAGATACGAGCTTGATGCAAAGAAGATATTCCAGGACCATCATCTTCAATCTTTAAAACCACAACATGTTCTAAACGTTCCCACGTTATTGAAATTTGCCCCGCATCGTTTCCATATTTATAGGCATTATCTATAAGATTAGTAAGAACTTGTTCTATAAGAGCCGGGTCTAACCAAACTTCTTCTGCACTATAAGTTGTCTTAATCTCACGCTGACTCTTACCATGAATTTGTTGCATATTCATCAGAACAGTTTCCGTTAACTCTCTAGTTGAGGTAAGATGTCCTTCAATTTTCTGCTGGGATTCAATGACAGATAAGTTTAAAATTTCTTGAAACAATAGAGCAAGTCGACTTGAATTGTGTTCAATTTTTGAGAGCGCTTCTCTAGCAATGTCTGCTGACAAATTGTCCTTGGAATTTTGTAAGATTTGTACATAGCCCTTGATGGCCGTCAGAGGTGTTCTAACCTCGTGTGAAACATTAGTGACAAAGTCTTCTCTCATTTGATCGGCGAGCTTCTTTTGTGAGACGTTATTGAAACTACAAACAGCTCCTAGCACTTCTCCGTTCTCCAAGAAGAGCGGACTTGCAGTAATATCAAACCAACCTGTAGAGTTCGCACCTTTCATATCGAGTCTTACTTCCCTCTTCTTTAGAATTTCTTTGTTCTTTATAGCATTAGTAAGTAAACTTCCTATTTCTCTATCTCTAGTCACTTCAATTAATTTTAAATTTTTCAATTCTCTAATTTCAATAGCACGTTCTTTTGAGTGAAAGTTCTTAAGAAATCTCTTATTCATAAAAAGAATATTTCCACTGTTATCAATCGCCAAAATAGCATCTGAAATAGATTCCATTAAAATTGAGAATTTCTTGTTTTGAAGTTTTAACTCTTCAACAAAACTTCCTAACTCATCTTCTGCTTTATCTAAAGTCCTCTCTACAAAATTCCATTCATCATCAATTGAAGGTGAGTTTTCAAAGGTCTTTGGAGTGAGTTTAAGACTATCAAGTTTTGAAATTTTTCTTATGAGACTGCGCATGGGAAATGAGACCTGCAAAGAAGTGTATAAACTTAAGAGAGAAGTTATGATAAGAAGAGGAAGAATACTGATAAGTATAGATCGATCCAAATCTTTCATTGCTATATCAATTTGCTCCAGCGGAACTGCTTGTCTTATGTACAAAGATGTCTTCTGCTCATTAACATGTATAAGCATCGCCCCGTAGATCATATCAATACTTGCACTATCACTATATCTGACTGAAGTTCCAACACCTAACTTGGTAGCGTCTTGTAACTCTGGTCTATAGAGATGATTGTCTAGTTCTTTTATATCTAAGAAATTATCACAAATAACTTGTCCAGCTCCATCTATTAGAGAATATCTTGTGGACAAATTCTTCTTAAGGGATTGACACCACTTTAAGGGATCCATCTGCTGAGATTCAATTGAACTTTTGATAAGTTTAAGCGATTCAAGAACCTGAGTTTTAGATTGATTAGTAATATATTCTTTTAAAAAATATCTTGCTGAAAATGCCGTAATAAGAATAACGATAGTTGTAAGAATAATCTGCGAAAGAGCAATTCTCTTAAAGAATCTCCAAGGAATGGAATTAAAAAGCTCGCTAGTTTTTTCCTTAAATATCATTTTTTACTCTGTAGCCAATTCCTCTGATAGTTTCAATAACTTCAGAAGCACTTCCTAGCTTTTTTCTCAGTCCAAAAATATGAGTATCAATAGTTCTATCAGTGACGTGAACAGGGCCATCTTGAATAAATTCTACTAATTGATTTCTAGTGAGAACTTTTCCAGGCTGATGCATAAAGGCCACCATTAGTTTATACTCACTAAGAGTTAGATCAATTTGTTTATGATCAAGACTGACTTGGCATTGTGTTGTATCTAACTCGAGAGCACCCAATTTAATAACGTCGCTATTCACGGCCGTATGTGATCTTTGAACTGATCTTCTAAACAGAGAGCGAACCCTAGCAGTTAGAACATTTATATCAAAAGGTTTATTTATATAATCATCTGCGCCAGCATCAAGTCCTTCCACTATTTGTTCAGGCTTTGTTAGGGCCGTCACCATGAGAATCGGTTGATCTTTAGTCTCTTTATACATTCTTAGAAATTTACAAATCTCTAGGCCATCAGTTCCTGGTAACATGCGATCTAAAATATAAAGTCCTATAGGATTTTTTACAACTCTTTCACTTAGCGGAGCTTGAATAAATTCTAAGGCCTTTGTACCGTGATCAACCACAGTCACCTCATATCCACTAGTAGTGAGCTGAAGTTTAAGAAGATCAGAAATATCTCTTTCATCTTCTACTACTAATATATGTCCCTTATTCATGATTATCCTTTAATTTGTCAGTTACGACTTGGTCTTCTTTTCTTCTGCCAAACTTAATATGGGCGTTATGACGAATATCAGTTCCCGACTCTAGAAATATAACATCTTCTGCAATATTAGTAGAGAGATCTCCAATTCTTTCTAAACACTTTGCTAATCTTATTACCGAAAAACCCTCATCAAAGTCAATAAAATCTGCCTTTATTTGTCCTATAAAAGTCTTCATGATATCTCGATATAAATCATTGACCTCTTGGTCGTGATGAATCACATCGGTAGCTAGTTTTGAGTCATGCTTCACAAAGGCATCGATACTATTTCTAAGCATCATTTTAACTTCTTCACTAAGAGAATCAATACTTGGGTGAAGTTTTGCTATTCGCTTCAAATTTCTCTTTATATTAACCGCTTGATCGCCAATTCTCTCTAATTCAGAGTTCATTTTCATGACAGAAAGAGCAATTCTAAGGTCTGTCGCCGCAGGTGTCTTTAGAGCAATATATTTAAAAACACTATCATCAATAGAAGTATGAAACTTATTGATTTCATTTTCTAAGACAAAAACATCTTTCAATTCAACTTCAACACGCAGAGCTTGCTCTAAGTTTGATTCAACAATTGAGGCCATTTTCAATATATCTTCTCTTAAATCTGAACTTGTAATATTCATATATTCCTCTTAACCAAATTTACCTGTAATATAATCTTCTGTTTTTTGTTCTTTCGGATTTGTAAAAATATCTGAACAAGCTCCGTGTTCAATCAACTCCCCTAATACAAAGAAGCTAGTATAGTCAGCTACCCTAGCAGCTTGTTGCATATTGTGAGTCACAACAATTACCGTGTAGTCCTTTTTTAAATCGCTCATGAGATTCTCTATTTTTAAAGAAGCAATGGGATCAAGAGCTGAAGTTGGCTCATCCATCAAAAGAACAGGTGGATCAATAGCTAGCGCTCTAGCTATACACAAGCGCTGCTGCTGCCCACCAGAAAGACTTGTCCCTAACTGTGACAATTTATCTTTAACTTCATCCCAAAGAGCTGCTTTTCTTAGACATTGTTCGGCAACTTGCATGAGCTTAGATTTATCTCTTACTCCTAGGAGTCTAACACCTAGAGTGACATTCTCTAAAATGCTCATAGAGGGAAAGGGATTTGGTTTTTGGAAAACCATTCCGATGCTTCTTCTCACTTGAACTGGATCAATTTTACTCCCTAAGATATTTCTTCCTTTTAGAAGTATTTCTCCTTCTGCTCTGGCACCTGGAACCTCTTCATGTATTCTATTTAAGCATCTTAAAAAAGTAGACTTCCCACAACCAGAAGGTCCAATAA
This sequence comes from Halobacteriovorax marinus, assembly GCA_002163155.1. Lineage (GTDB taxonomy): Bacteria > Bdellovibrionota > Bacteriovoracia > Bacteriovoracales > Bacteriovoracaceae > Halobacteriovorax > Halobacteriovorax marinus_A. Next base: position 175,690 of record MAAO01000008.1, read on the forward strand.
TAGCGGAGATTGATTTTTCAGGGTAATCAATAGAAATTCCCTTAACGGCTTGAAAGTCGTTATACCAAACATTGAGATCTTTAACTGACAGTACGATGTTATTCATTTCTTTAACCTCTATATCTAAATTTTATGTGTTTTAATGAAATAAGAGTTCTAGCAAAAATATTGATTCCAAGAACAAGAACTATTAAAACTAAAGACCCGGCCCATGCTTGTCTCTGCCAGTCATCAAAAGGAGAAATAGCATAGTTGTAAATTTGAACGGGTAATGATGCCATTGGCTCATCAATTTCATAACTTAAATACATATTGCCAAAAGCAGTAAATAAGAGCGGAGCTGTTTCTCCCGCTGCTCTTGAAATTGCCAACATAACCCCAGTAGTTAACGAAGAGAGGTTCCCCTTAACTACAATATTGAAGATAACTCTCCACCTAGGAAGTCCTAGAGCGAGTCCTGCTTCTCTTATATGACCAGGAACAAGTTTTAAAATTTCCTCAGTTGATCTACAAACAATGGGAAGAATAATTATGCTAAGAGCGACTCCTCCGGCCATGGCCGAAAAACTCTTTAATGGCACCACAATAGTGATATAAGCAAAAATCCCGATAACGATAGAGGGGACACCTGTTAACATGTCAATTGTTAAACGCAACAGAGTGGCCACTTTACCTTTACCAAATTCACTTAGATAAACCCCACACAAGAGACCAAGAGGAATTGAAATAACACTGGCGATGGAAACCATATAGAGAGTTCCAAGTATGGCGTGTTTCATTCCTCCCCCATCTTCACCGACAGGTTTTGGAAGAGATGTAAAAAAATCTAAATTTATTGAAGTAGCGCCCATTTTAAAAACAAAGAATATAATCAGCACCAATGGAATCAATACAAGAGCAGCACATAGATAGAGAGAGAAGTGAAAAATAAGGTTTTTTAGTTTTCTATATTTTAAATACATCACTACTAACCTCCTACCTTTTTACTTTGATTCCACACAATGAAACGAGCGAGACCATTAATGGTAAAAGTGACAATAAAAAGAAGAAACCCGACATAACATAGCGCCGATAAATGGAGATCACTATCTGCTTCGGTATATTCATTTGCAATAACTGATGCCATAGTTGCTGCGGGAGAAAAGAGCGAAGCGCTAATAGAAGGAGAATTACCTATCACCATAGCAACGGCCATAGTTTCACCAAGAGCTCGTCCAAGTCCCAATACTATTGCTCCCATAATTCCAGAAAATGAAGGACGTAATAGAGCAATCTTAATCATTTCAAATCTTGTGGATCCAAGGGCCAGTGCCGCTTCCTTCTGCAGAGTGGGAACTGTTTTAAAAACGATTCTACAAATAGAAGTTATAGTAGGAATGATCATAAGAGCTAAAATCAATGACGCCGTTAAAATACCAATACCAAAACTAGCGCCTTGAAAAAAGGGAAGAAACCCAAGAGAGCTCTTCAAAACAGGCGTGAGTGTTTCTTTTACAAATGGAGCTAGGTAGAAAACACCCCAGAGTCCAAATACGATGCTCGGAATGGCAGCGATCATTTCTACAAAAAGCGATACAACCGCAGCGAGTTTCTTAGACAGGACTTCATTTATAAATAAGGCGACACCAACGCTAACTGGTGTAGCTAGCATAAGAGCTAGAAAAGAAGTGATGAGAGTTCCAAATAGAAAAGGAAGAGCTCCAAACTCATCCTCAACAGGATTCCAATCATCTCCAAAAGCAAAACCTAATCCAAATTCTTCCATGGCCGGAAGAGCTGAATAAATCAGCATCGCCACAAGACCTATAAGTAGAAGAATTACTAAACAAGCGAAAGACTTAATTAGGTAGTAATTGATTTTATCTTGTAACTGATAGCTAAAATTAAATACTTTTGATTTCGTGCAATTAGAATCAACTAAGTTATTAAACTTAGTCGATTCTTCTATAAAACTTTCGTTTTCATTTATCACTTACTACTCTTTGTAAATTAACGAATTTCTTTTAACATTCTCTTGGCCAAAGCTTTTGGTAGTGGAGCGTAATGGAGCTCTTTTGTCATGCCCTGCCCTTTGGTAAGTGCCCAGTTAAGAAAGTTTTTAACCTCTTTAAGTTCTACTGTTTCTTCTTTGATTGGTAGAAGAATGTAAGTAAACGCTGAAATTGGATAAACACCTTTTCCTGGAGCATTAACTATTGAAGTAGTTACTTTCCCGCCCTTATTCTTTAAAGAAGCAGCCGAAAGAGATACACCCTTAACTGAAGGTTGAATAAACTCACCTGCTTGATTCTTTAAAGCTATAGTTTTTAAATTATTCTTTAGAGCATAGGCCAATTCGATATAACCAATTGTTCCGGTAGTTTGCTTAACAGTGGCAGTAACCCCTTCATTTCCTTTAGAACCAATTCCCACTGGCCATTTAAGAGATTTTCCCTGTCCTACCTTCGACTTCCATGCTTTAGAGATTGTTGAAAGGTAATCAGAAAATATTGCAGTCGTTCCTGATCCATCAGCTCTTCTAACTACAAGAATGTCTTCTTTTGGAAGTGTGACTCCAGGGTTGAGTTTACTAATTTCGGGGTGACTCCAGTTTGAAATTTTTCCCAAAAATATCGATGCTAAAGTTTGTCCATCAAGTTTTAGCTTCTTTACACTAGGTAAATTGTAAGCAACTGACACGGCTCCTAGTACTGTAGGTATGTGTTTTATAGGCCATGCTGCTTTCTTCTTGTCTTTCTCTTTCATAGGCGCATCTGAGGCACCAAAATCAACAGTCTGTTTAATCAACTGACGAATTCCGCCACCAGAACCAATAGATTGATAATTAAATTGAACCTCTGGCTTAACTTTCTTATATTCTGAGAACCATTTTGAATAAATTGGATAAGGGAAAGTGGCTCCCGCTCCATTGACTTTGATAGTGGCCATTACTTGAGCTGACAGTATTAGAGAAATGAAAAGTGTTACTAGCTTCTTCATTCAGATGACTCCTTGGAACGAAGGGATTTAATTCTTAGAATTTATATCAAGTAAGTTGAACAAGAGTGTTAGGGTTGTGTTAGATGAACATTCGATTTTCATTAAGTCAGAGGTTAAGGAAAAGGTTAATATTCCTCTTATGATATTCCTGCTAAGTGTCTATTATTACTATGTTACTAACTTAGTTAAGTCTGTATATTTTATCACATTGCAAGTTTCACATGATTTACCCAATTCTTTCACATATATTACTCTCCAATCTGGAGTTTTATGAAAAAGACAAAGAGACCTACGAGTCACATCATTAAGTTAGAAAAAATCACTGACTACTCAAGTCCTCTTACGAAGACACTTAATGCTAGGCTTGATAGTCCAGCGATTAAAAGAATGAAGACATTTTCTTCACTTCTAAAGTCCTTTCATTTAAAAAATACCGTCACAACTGACGTAAATGGAAGAAAAGTCACCATTGATGGAAAAGAAGTTATTAATTTTTCTTCTGCCAACTACTTAGGTTTTGATCAACACGAAGAAGTTATAAAGGCCGCTATTTCTGGCCTTAAAAATCTTGGTAACCACTCAGGTTGTTCAAGAATCTTTTCTTCACACGAAAACATAATAAGACTCGAAGAAGAAACTTCTAAATTAGTTGGAAGTGAAGCTTCCATGATTTGTGCTAACGTAAGCCATACTCATACAGGTGTTATCCCTGCACTTTTTTCAAATGAAGAAAGTGAAATCTTCATTGATCGCTATGCACACACAAGCCTACATCAAGCATCTCTCATTGCTGTAGCTAAGGGAGCAACTTTAACAAGAGTTGATATTTCGGACCTAAAAGAAACTGGTCGAATCATAAGTTCAAGTAAGAAAGCACATAAGACAGTATTAATTGATGGACTCTACTCCATGCAAGGAAATATTCCCGAAATTCCGAAGTTACAAGAATTATGTAATTTACACGATTGTATCCTCTATGTGGATGATGCCCATGGACTTGGAATCTACGGAGAAAATGGAGGGGGTGTTGTTGAACACTTTAACCTCTCTTTTGAGAATATGATTCTAGTAGGAAGTTATCAAAAAGGTCTTGGTGCCTTTGGAGCTTTTGTCGCAGGACCACAAGCTCTCATAGATTTTTTAAGAGTGACAAGTAAATCCTATATTTTCTCAGGAACACTACAACCGCAAAGTGTTGAAGGCGCTCTTAAGGCCATTGAAATTTCAAGTTCAGACGAAGGTCGTGAACTTAGAAATTTACTGTGGGCCAAGTCAAAGTATATTAGATCAGAACTTGCCAATATGGGATATAAAGTCATAAGTCAATTCTGTGACTCACCTATTATTAGTGTAGAAATTGGAGATGATTTAAAAACAATCATGGCCGGTAGAAAAATCTATGATTGCGGCGTGTATTTAAATTCTGTTATGTATCCAGCAGTTCCTAAGAACGGCGGAATTCTAAGAATATCATTAAACTCTATTCATTCAGCCGAAGATATCGAGGCTCTACTTGGAGCCTTTAATAAACTTTCAGCTGATATTCTCACTAAGAAATCAATTGTAACCTCACCCATAAAGAATCTTATTGCAATTGGTAAATCGCACATTCAAGGTGAAGATTACAATGGACTTTAAAGCTCTCTCAGTAAAAGAGGCCTACCCTTTTTATAAATCTTTATATAAAGAAGTGAAAAGGGATTACTTTAGCTTTAATGGTTTAGATTTCTTTAATTTAAGACTGTTCAAAGGAGACTTTCTCTTACTAAAGAATCGTTTTGATTCAAAAGTTTACGGTTTATTTGAAAAAGGTGTACCGAAAATCTTGGCCACTCACTATCAAGCAAAAGACTCAACTCTTGGAATTGCTAATTCACTTGGATCAATTCTTGTAAATAGCTCAGTTTCACAATCAGAAATCACAACTTTTGTAAGTAATTTAAAAATTCATTTAAAAGATATTGATGGACCCATTTATGCTCCAATTAACGCTCATTTTAATTTAGGATTTACTCTCCCAAATCCGAGCATAGATTCAACAAAACTCACCTTTCTCACCTCCGCATCAAGTGAAGGTTTAGAAAAACTTTTCTATAACAATGATGGATTTAAACAAGAGAGAAAGTTTTATTCGCTCTCTTTTAAAGTAGCTGATTGTCCTGAATATGTAGAGAAGATTAAAAGTGGCCTAAGTGAAAGACCTCCAGAATACACTGTCGAGAAGCTTTCACTCACAAATTACAAACAAGATATAAGAGACTACAATAGAATCATTAATGAGAGTTTTAAAGATCATTGGAATTTCTTTCCTCTAAGTTTTGAAGAAGAATGGGACCTCATGAAAACGGCTATCCTTGTATTAAAAAGAGATTACGTACGTTTTCTAGTGCATAAGAATACAAAAGTAGCTCTCAATATGTTCATGCCAGATTTTCACCAAGTTTTCACAAATGGTGATGATACGAAAAATATGATGAGATCTATGTTCTACAAAAAAGCACCTAAGAGAGTTCGAGGCGTCACTACCTGTATCATTCCAGAGTATAGAGGAAAGGGCCTATTAAAATACGTTCGAAATGAGAACCTCTTAGGAATATTTGCAGATGGTGTTTTAGAAGTTGAGTCTAGTTATATAGATCAAGATAATATCAACTCTCTTGAGAACTCTAAATCAACGGGAGCAAAGTACTCCCATGAATTTAATCTCTTTTCTCTAAACTAAGGTGGACGCCATTTAGTGGTCTAAGCGTTAGAACTTGTTCCATGACGACTTCTACTTTCTTTGAAGGGATAAGCCTAAAGTTCCTAATAAGAGTTGAAAGAAGCATTTTCATTTCCATGCGAGATAGTTTTTCACCAATACAGGCCCTTGGTCCTAAACCAAATGGAAGAAAACTCACTGGATGTCTTTTTTCTGTTTCTTCTCTAGTAAAACGCATGGGATTAAATATGAAAGGGTCTTCCCAATATCTTTCGTCATGATGAAGAAGATATGGACTAATTGAAACCACATCACCTTTTTTAATTTGATGTCCTAAGATATCATCATCTTCCAATGCTCTTCTAGCAAACGACCAGGCGGGAGGATAAAGTCTCATAGTTTCATTAGTAAACATTTCAAGCTCTACTAACTCATCAAGTTTGCTTGCGCGAATATCACCATCACTAAACACCTCTTCAATTTCTTTACAGAGTCTCTCTTGCCACTCTGGATGAATAGAAAGAAAGTGCAAGGCCCAACTTAAAACAGTGGAAGTCGTTTCATGACCAGCGAAGATCATAGTTTTAACTTGATCTAATAGAAATTGGTGATCAACTTCAAAAGGAGCATCTAAGAATGCATGAATCATGTTTCTTTCAGGATTATGCTCTTTAGTCTTAGCTTCTTCTATGAATGTTGTAATCAATCTCTCAAGATTTTCTACTGCAAGTTTGAATTCTCTCTTTTGCTTCATTTTGGAAATAAGATTTAGAGAGAGTTTTTGAGTGATCACCTTATTTGTAATATCAATTAACTTTCCAAGATGCTGATCAAAAACTTCAACATGTTCCCCTAGATCTTTATCAAAAATAGTTTCCCCAAGAACTCTTAAAGCATATTGAGTCATTTTAGGAGAGAAGTTTACCTCATCACCCTTAGTTGAAATCTCTTTACAATTCTCTAAGAAATCAGCGCAAACAGATTCAACGATTCTTTCCCAGTTCTCGGTTTGTTTATTTGAAAAAAAAGGTTGTGAAACCTTTCTCAACTTTAACCAAGGTTTTTCACTTTGTGTGAAAACTCCTTTTCCAGTAACTGATTCAACAACCTTGTAGGCCGGAGTATTCTTTGTATAATTCTTAGTGTTTTTCTTTAATACATAATTTACAGCTTCAGGATCAGAGACCATGAGGACATTAAGAGAAGCAATTTTAAGATGAACAAAATCTCCATACTCCCTATGACAGTGTAAGAAATAGTCCAATCTCTTAGATAAACCAAGGATATGACCTGATAGAAATCCAATAATAGGATCTTTTGGGGGCATAATGAAGTTATGATTACAACTCACGTTAATTTCCTTTTAAAAACTCTTTGCATTTACTATAATTGACTAAAATCATACAAGAAAAGGGAAGAAAATGAAAGCGACCGCAAAAGACAAAGTCATGAATACATTGTTTAAATTTCAGCTTCCGTTCTTCTCATTATTTGTTCTTATATTGAGTGTCACACTCTTTTATAAATCCTACCAACTCTCTTCAACGAGATTATTCATAATAGCATTTCTAACCCCATACCTAGTCCCTCTTTTGACTTGGAGGCTAATTCACTTTATATACCCTCTAAAAGAAGGAAGTTGTGAATACTTGGCCGAAAAAACTTTTTCTCCATGGTTATCAAGTTATCGTATTCAAGAAATTTATTTAAAGTTACCTATTTTAGAAAGACTCATTCATTTTGTACCTTTCCTATTCAACCTTTGGCTAAAGGCCTGGGGATCACAAATTGGCAAGAGAGTCTTAATTCCACCAACAGTGAAAATTGTCGACAGGGCGTCACTCAAGATCGGAAATAATGTCTACTTAGGAGATGAAGTGTATTTCTCTTCTCACTTTATTGTACAAAAGAATGGACGTATTTTCTGTTATCACAAGAGTGTCACTATTGAAGACAATAGTTTCATTGGGGCCTTTACAAAACTAGGACCCGGAGCATGCGTTAAGGCCAATTCCAAAGTGAAGGCCTTTTCTTATTTCTCTATGAACTCTTCTAAAGCTGGGAACTTTGCAGATTAGAAGTTCGTAAGCTAGTTTTTTACTTTAGGATCCAATCCAGCGTCGAAACTCTTTGCAAGGGCCTCAGTTAGGTCCTTCTTAGCAGCTTTAGCCTCTTCACGACCAAGTAGACCCTCATTAAAAAACAGTTGCTCTAAAGTTGTCTCTGTATTTGATTTATTTATTTCTCCGCCACGGGACAAGAATTCTTCAACAGTTTCTGTTTTCATAATATCTCCAATTTTTAAGAGATTTATCATACACAACGATTGAAGCCTAGCTATAAAAAAATTATCTAGCAGAACCTCGGCATTAACTATCTAATATCATATAAAAATAGATACATATTGTTACAAATCGCTGCAATCTTGAAAACTTCAAAAGCTATAAAAGTTCTATTCTAGTTCTAGGAGTTAACATGAAAGTACTATTAACCATTCTATTATTATTTACTCTAGTCTCCTGCAAGGATGAATTAGAGAATAAAGAAGTTAAAATACTAGGAAGATTTGCCTACATAAAAGATATTCCTTTTACAGGGCAATATATTAAGACTAGTACAAATGGCAGTATTTCTTTCGTCTTTAACTTTAAAAATGGTGTAAAGGATGGAAAGCAAATAGGTTTTTATAAAGAAGGCCAAAAGAGATTTGAATCTTTCTATGCGAGAGGTCTAAAAGATGGCCCCTATAAAGAATGGTATAAGAATGGGCAACTCTATAAAGAACAGGTGAATATAAAGGGTAGAGAAATAAGTATGAAGGTTTTTCAAATTAATCTTAAAAATTACTAAGTGTTAAATTTGAATTAGAGGGTCCAAAAAGGACCCTTGGAAATATATTAAAACTTAAACGCCACATCAAGGTGAAGTTTATCGTAATGAGCTTTTGGATTAGCTCTCTCTCTCATTCCAAAATAGATCACCTTGGCCGAGATATGTTTATGAAGCTTCTTACCAAGAGAAATTCTATGACCTTGACAACCAGTTCCACCACCACAAGAATCACCATCAGCTATTGCGCCTAGAAAAGCATCATTTTCTGACCAGCGATAATCGTAACCTAGTTTCCATTTTTTACATTTAAGTTTAAATCCTAAGAGGTATGCTGCATCTTCTTTGTTAGTTGTAGTTAGAGCAGTATTCTTTACTAGATCAGCAAAGAATGAGTACTTAACTTCTTTAACTTTTCCTTTAACTTCAGCAAAGAATTGAATGATCTTGTATTTCTCACTGTAATTAGAAGAAAGAGTTGAATTTCCCTTGGCATTTGCTGCTGAAGATCCTTCTACGCTAGAGTAATTATAGAAACCTGTACCAAGAACAACTTTCACAGGTAAATTTACTGTTAGGACTAGTTGTGGTGCAACGAGATTAACACTAGCAGTGTTAGCCGCCTGAGACATTCTATAATAGGAAAGGTTAAACTGCGCATCTAACATGCCGAATGATTTATTTAATCTAGTAGCAAGTCCTTCTGGTGTCCAATCACCATCAAACATAAGATCTGATTTCCCAGGTTTGTAAAAGACATTCTTCATCTTTCCAAGGTAGACATTTGCCCAAGAAGTTGCACTCCAATCAGCATAGGCCATATCGAGACCAATAGAATCGTTAGCCCCTTGGTCATTTAAAGTTTCATTAGTAGAAGTAATTGAAGTACCACCTGTGGCAATTCTAAGTGTGGCCTTGACAGTATCGCTTATTTTAGTTGTGGCCTTTAATCTGGCACGAATCCTGTCTCTCTCAACGTTACTTTTAGAAGCACCAGAGCCTTCAGAAATTGTTTCATGACGGTAGCGTAAATCTCCATTAAATTTAATATCCATTTCTGCTAATGCTGTTGAGGACAACAGAGTTAAAGCGAGTACTGCCAATAAGTTTTTTTTCATTTTTTTCTCCCTAAGTATTGTGACTTAATATAGTGAGAGTTAAAACTAAAATTTATCGTTATACAAACTTAAAACTCAATATAAGAGTAAGAAAACAAGATCAAAACGAGATCTTAATATAACTTTTGGGAAATGGTTTTACCAGCCACCACCGCCACCTCCTCCGCCACCTCCGCCGGATGAACTCGAAGAAGAAGAAGAACCTGTAGATGAAGACATGGCAGAGTTAATTGTACTTCCAATTGAGGAACCAATAGAAGAGACATCAAAGCTTGAGTAATTCCCTCTATGCCAGTATGGAGAATAATTGTAATTACTATTTTGAATGGCCACGAATTTATTTTGAAAGTATTCTGCCCAACCGTTTTCTTCTCCTAAGGCATGAGCATAAGGAAGAAATTTCTCAAACACTTGTGGAGTAATTTCTGGAGGGTTTAATTTATCAAGTCTATGAGTCTCAGCATAGGATAAGTACATTTTAAATCCATCAATTTTATCAATGATTCTTTGACCTTTCTTTGTAGGAGACGGCATTACGCTAATAAAGAATCCCGTAGGAATAGTGAATAGCACAAAGAATAATCCATCAATAATCCCTCCTCCTCTAGCTATAACTCCAAACATATATCCATGGACAATCATAAAGAGCGCCACAAAGAGTAAGGTGAAGAACGTCTTAACTTTGGAATCAGTACTTCGTCTAAAGAGAAATAATCCTACGATAATTCCTAGAATTAAATATTCAATGAAGCCAATAATTGAAAATACAGCCGTAGCCCCTAAATGACGATTGGACATATAAAAGAAGAATATCGCTAAACCACCTGCTAAGAAAGAGTATACCAAATTCTTGCTATGATATTTCTTTGAGCTTTGTTCTAAGTCTTTTGTAAAAGCTTTCTTGGCGGACATTAGTATTGTGCGATTGAAACGACTAAACTTTGTTCCACCACCTTTACATAATTCATTATAGAGAATTTTTTCTTCCGAAGTTAATAGTTTCAATGCCTCTTCATTATTTTCAATTGGAAGAACTGTCAAAGTCCCTTCTTGGTTAATTTCAATTGCACCTTTAACTGCCATATTTATAAGAGCAGAACTTAAGGCATCATTGGAATACTTACCAAGATAGATATAATTTAATTTAGCAGGAGACATTTCTTTAGGTGACTCAAAGTGAGGAAAGATACTCTTTCTCTTAGGATCAATGCCATGAATATACCAAATTCCAAAACTACAAAATAAAGTCAGTAAGAGCCAAAGCAGTTCTTGGGTTTTATTCAACAATTTCATGTCGAGCATAAAGGCCTTAAAGCCTGTAGGAATGAGAACTTCAGACTTAGGAAACTGTACCGCCACAGACCAGCCCTCACGAGGAGCAAGAGAGCGTGTTAAATCTAGAGTTACAATATGACTCTCAGACTTTACTGAAAAGTCTTCCCCTCTAGTTCCCGTCTTGCCAGTGTAAGCAGTGAAGAATTCTAATTTTTCAGGAAAATCTGTTGCGAGTTCAAAACTCGCACTAGATTTTTCAATAGGGAAGGCCCATCCATCTCCTGTTATATTCCAAAATAATTCAATCTTTCCATTTTCCTGCAGCCGTAATTGCCTTGAGGTTTGATAGGTTATTTCAAAATGATGAATACCTTTTTTAAGATAACGATCCTTATTACCAATTTTAATTCTCTTGCCACCACTTATAGATTCTAATTTGTAGTTCTCTTTTCTTTCATCACGCAGCACAGAGAGAACTTTAAGACCTATTGTTGATATAGCTCCCGACTTATTCATTCTCTTAAGAGGAAGGTCTCGAAAAATTCCTCTCTTAATATTTTTTCCTTCCACCATGACTGTGATATTTTCTGTCACAGTTATAGTTGAATCTTTATTTATAACAATATGACTATCAAATTGTTTGATGCTTTCTTTGGCTTGAATATGAAAACTCACTCCAATAAGGAGCAGAATAATTTTTAAAATTTGCATATTTTCTCTCTATAGAAGTTCTTGAACCTTAGGTAGGGCCTTTTGTGATTCTTCGACTTCGAAGAATTCTCTCTTAGTGAAATTAAACTTATTTGCGATTAAATTTTGAGGAAATGAGTCTATGGATATATTTAAATCCCTTGTCGTTCCATTATAATATCTTCTGGCCATTTGAATATGATCTTCAATGTCAGAGAGCTCATTTTGAAATTCTAAAAAATTCTTATCACTTTTTAACTCTGGGTAACTCTCCGCAATCGCCAATATAGATTTAAGTCCCATGGAAATCCCACTTTCAGCTTGTGATAAATTCTTAACATTATCGCCTGCACCCATACATCTTTCGCGGGACTCAGCTAGTTTAGTGAAAACTTCACTTTCATGGGCAGCGTACTTTTTCACCACTGCACTTAGATTAGGAATAAGGTTATGTCTTCTTTTCAGTTGCACATCGATCCCGCTCCAACCTTCATCAACCATGACTCGTTTCTTTATAAGACTATTGTAGATTGAAATAATATAGAACGAAATGATGAGTAAAGTAGTAAAGAAAATACTGAGTACAACTGTCAAAATAACCTCTTTTAAATATTGTTAGTAAATAGTTATCGGTTAGTTTGAGTTAAAACCTATGGTAAATAATTGAAATTTATCAAGTTTTCCCTTTTCTCCTTAAATATTTCAAATCGTTAACCTCTACTGACATAACGCTGTCAGTAGCCCTCATTTATATTCATCTCAACGAAACAACTAAAAGGAGTAAAAATGATTGGTTACATCACACTTGGGACAAATAATTTAGAACGATCTGCAAAATTCTATGACACTCTCCTGTCAAAAGGTTTTGACGCAAAAAGACAAATGGAAGAGGAAAAATTCATTACCTGGGGAACAGAAGAAGCGCCGAGCCAAATTGCTGTGATAAAACCCTTTAATAATGGACCGGCCACGGTTAGTAATGGTGGAATGGTTTCGCTAATGCTAAATTCTAAAGAAGCCGTAGATGAGTTTTACAAGACGGCCATTGAGCTGGGAGCTTCAGACGAAGGTAAACCTGGACCAAGAGAGAGCGCAGCTTTCTACGCTTCGTATTTCAGAGACCTAGACGGAAATAAGCTATGTGCTTTCTTCTTTGATAAGTCCCTTTCATAAAATGAGTAGGTAATGAGAAAGGCAGAGAGATTATTTCAATTAGTCACACTACTAAGAGGTAGAAGACAAATTCTTACGGCAGAAGTTATTGCCAAATCTCTCCACGTATCCGTAAGAACTGTCTACCGAGATATTCAAGCGCTGTCTCTCTCAGGAGTACCTATCGAAGGGGAAGCTGGAGTTGGTTACCGACTTAGCTCCAGCTTTAATATTCCCCCAGTCATGTTTAATCAAGAAGAGATCACCGCCCTGAGTTTGGCGCTGAAGATGGTTAAGGGCCATAGCGACGAAGTCCTCTCTAGAGGTGCCGCTAGTGCTGAGGATAAGATTCTCTCCATCATTCCAGATAATGTAAGAGAAGTGATCGATAAACTTCCCTACTATGTTCCTAACTTTTCAAATTATAGAGAAGAGACCAAGTGGCACACTCTACTAAGAGAAGCGTGTCTCATGCACCAGAAAGTCCTTGTCACATACAAAGATCAAAATGATGTTCAAACAAATAGAACCCTCTGGCCCTTGGGTCTTATGTTCTGGGGACAGTCTTGGACACTTCTCTCTTGGTGTGAACTTAGAGAAGATTATCGCAATTTCAGATTGGATCGTTTTAATTCACTCGAAAAACTTGAAGAACAATTTCCACAGTCAGAAGATATTTCAGTTTCGCATTATCTAAGCTCTCAGGACTGTGAAAAATACTAGTTACTTATAACTTATAAGAACACTCTCCCTTTCCAATTTAACTATTATCTTTTTTTTATTCCAACTTGAATGCTTAGGTCATTCTAGCTTATAATGCCTTAGTAATTAGACTAAAAAGGAAATATAGAGATGAAAGTAAGAGCTGCCGTTGCTTGGGGACCAAATCAACCGCTAAAGATTGAAGAAGTTGATCTAGAAGGACCAAAGAAAGGCGAAGTCTTGATAAAAGTCGTGGCCTCTGGTGTTTGTCACACAGACGCTTTCACTCTCTCAGGAGATGACCCAGAAGGACTCTTTCCTGTTATTCTTGGACATGAAGGTGGTGGAATTGTCACTGAGATTGGTGCTGGTGTTACTAGCTTAAAAGTTGGAGACCATGTTATTCCACTCTACACCCCTGAGTGCGGAGAATGTAAATTCTGTAAATCTGGTAAAACAAATCTCTGCCAAAGAATTAGAGAAACCCAAGGTAGAGGATTAATGCCTGACGGGACATCTCGCTTCTCAAAAGATGGAAAGCCTATATTTCACTATATGGGAACTTCAACTTTTGCAGAATACACAGTTGTGGCCGAAATCTCACTCGCTAAAATTAATAAAGAAGCTCCACTTGATAAAGTTTGTTTACTTGGGTGTGGAGTCACGACCGGAATTGGTGCAGTTCTAAATACTGCAAAAGTAGAAGCAGGTGCAACCATCGCCGTATTTGGCTTAGGTGGAATTGGTCTCTCTGTTGTACAAGGTGCGAAGATGGCAAAGGCCTCTCGTATAATCTGCATTGATATTAATGAAGATAAATTTGAGATGGCCAAGAAATTTGGGGCCACAGATTTCATCAATCCTAAGAAGTTTGATAAGCCTATACAAGAAGTCATAGTAGAACTCACTGATGGTGGAGTTGATTATTCTTTTGAATGTATTGGAAATGTTGAACTTATGAGAGCGGCACTTGAGTGCTGTCATAAAGGCTGGGGAGAATCAATCATTATTGGTGTCGCTGGAGCTGGAAAAGAAATTAGCACAAGACCTTTTCAACTAGTCACAGGAAGAGTTTGGAGAGGATCTGCTTTTGGTGGTGTCAAAGGAAGAACAGAACTTCCAGGCTATGTTGATAAGTACATGTCAGGTGAAATTAATTTAGACGATCTCGTAACTTTTAAACTTCCCTTAGAAGAAATCAATACGGCCTTTGATTATATGCATGAAGGAAAGAGTATTAGAACTGTTATCGAATTCGATCACAAGGAATAGAAATGATCATAAATTCTCTTAAGAGTGTAAAGAGCTTCGATGGTCATACTAAATACTTTGAGCACGCCTCAAATTTAACAAAGACCACCATGAAATTCTCTACCTTTATTCCAGGTAAGAAAAAAGTGAAAAATGCCATAATCTGGCTCTCAGGTCTTACTTGCACTGAAGAAAATTTCATTACAAAATCAGGTGTTCAAAAATTACTTGCTGACACTGATACTATGATCATATGCCCTGACACATCTCCTAGAGGTCTAGAGCTCACAAATGAGCACGATTCTTACGACTTTGGTTCTGGTGCAGGTTTCTATATTAATGCTACAACAGACGGTTATAGAGATCACTACAAGATGTATGATTACATTTTTGAAGAGATCACTGAGATTTTACATAACAACTTTGATATTCAAAATATATCAATCATGGGTCATTCCATGGGTGGCCATGGAGCGCTGATTCTAGGGTTAAAAGAAAAAGAACTCTACAAGGCCATTTCTGCTTTCTCTCCCATTACAAATCCCATAAATTGTCCTTGGGGACAAAAGGCCTTCAAAGGTTACTTTGGAGAACAAGCACAGGAATTAGCTCTTGCTAATGACGCCACAGAAATTCTCAGAAAGGGTAGGGCCACTCGCAATTGTATTCTCATTGAACAAGGTCTCGATGATGAATTTCTGAAAGAACAACTTCTCACAGAAAACTTTGAAAATATTTGCAAAGAAGTCGGACAGGAGTTAAAAGTAAATTACCGCGAAGGTTATGACCATAGCTATTTCTTCATAGCCACTTATCTTGAAGAACATGTTCAATTTCACTTAGAAGCTTTTAAAGAAGTTCAGGACTAACACAAAATATGTTTAAAACCTTTTGTCTTATATTTATCTCTCTCATTTCTCATTCCATATATGGCATTGAAGCTCCGAAGAAGGTTTTTACCTTAGGCGTAACAAAAGTAACACTTGAGACAAATCAGGGAAAATTTCTAAAGGCCGTTCAAACGGAAATCTTCAAGAAATTAAACTACCAATTAAAAGTCATTATTCTGCCTCCCTTACGATTAAAACAACAATCAAAATCGGGAAAAATCAATGGCGAATTAGTAAGAATGTCTACTTTTGGTATTGGACGAAAATATCTTACAAGAGTAGAAGAACCAATGATGAAATTCTCCGTAGTTTCCTATTCTGCAAATAAGAAAATTAAAATTAATAGTTGGCTTGATTTAAAAAACCTCCGCGTAGGTTATAGAAGAGGAATTCTTATTGTAGAAAATGAACTTGTTAAAGTCTGCAAAAAATCTAACTTATTTAATTATACAGACTCTTTACAAGCATTAGAACTTCTCAACCTCGGCCGTTTAGACGTCTACGTAGGACTTGAGTTCTTTATTGATGGTATTTTGAGAAATATGCCTGCTAAACAAAGATCCTCAATTTATAAAGTAAAAACTTTAAAAAGAGACAGTGCTCACACTTTCCTAAATGCTAAATTCTCGAAACTAGCAAAAAAGGTCTCCAAAGAGCTTAAACTCATGAAAGAAAACGGTCGCTACATGGCCATTCGAAGAAAAGTCTTTTCAAAATAGTACTGTGAGCATTAATAGATCTCTCGATTCTAAGACTGTAAGCTTATTTTAAATCCATAATAAATCTATAAATAACTTCCTTTTCACTTTCTGTTAAAGGTGGCCCCCCAAAAGGCATACTATCATCAAACACTCTATTATAGAGTAGGGATCCCTCAGGGTTTCCCGCCTCTACTCTCGATAACACACTAGACTCATCAATCGCCCAAGCATGACACATCAAACATTTTGCTTTAAAGATATTCTCTTTAACAAAAGAAAACTTCACAACTTCAACAGCTTCAAGACTAATAATCTTTAACTGAGAAGCTTCATCAGTACCCACATTAATACAACTTTGTAAAAAAAGAACCAAGAACAATAAACTGATTTTTTTCATATTATCACCACACATTAAAAAATAATTGAGAGATTAAGAGGTTTTCTTCAAGATCATTTCTCTTTGTTTTCTTATAGTCTGTTTGAAAAGTTATATGGGGATTAACTCTCATTCTCATCCCAACAGTCTGTCTCTCTTCTTTAAGTTCGAAATACTTATTTCTCCTAACTGATTCAAAACGAAGAAAGATTTCTGTATGTAAATTTAGAAACCAACTCAGTTGAGTGAGAGTTGCTCGTTGATCAAATGTTTCTTTGAGTTTTAATTCTCTATATGTATAAGAGTACTCACCCATTAGAACAAAAGAAGAAATGGCCTTTTTAAAGAAAGAACTCACAACTTTTCTTTTTATGACTTCTCCAAATCCAGCAAGAACAACCCCGCCCAAGATCAAGTTATCATCTAGATACTTTCTATATTCACTCGCAAAACCATGTTCTTTATTTCCCTCAAACTCTTGACCACTAGGAAAGAAAAGCTCAGATTTAAAACTCGAGCTCTCCCCTTGATAGAAGTACTTGGCCGTTGTCTTTAAATCAGAAACATTCATTCTATTCAGAGATTTTGTAAGTACTGTATGATCAACAATATTTAATCCTTGTATCTGACGATCTCTTCCAATTATTAAATTATGTGACCCAGAATGAACTTTTAAGACTGCTTTTCTTAGGAAGATGAGATCGCTTCCACTTGGGTTTTCGATACCAGAACTTATAGCTTGCGACTTCGGGGCCCTAGCAATAGTAATGACGGCTTCTACGTTCTTCGTCGCTTGAAAAGCTCCAAGGTAGTCCCCCTGCATAGGGAACTTTCTTGATTCTCCATTAGTTTTAATGTAGGCGTAACGCCCATAGAATGCGTGATCGAGTTTTCCCTTTGCATTTATGAACTTTTTAAAGGGTCCTTCTTTATGGGTCCCTTTAATAAGAGATGTAGATGAGGAAATAACTTTTCCGTAAGTCGTAAGTAGACCTCCGCCTTCAGGAGATCTATGACAAGCAACACAACTATTATAGTTCTTAACAATCATACTTTCGTATGCAAAACTCTTACTAGTTAACAGAAAAAGTAAAAGTGAAATCATTAAAACTCCTATTCAAACTTAAATTTAATTTCAACAGAATCCTTCACAGTAACTCCAGCAAAGTTTGGTAGATCGAAACCAAATCCAGTCAGAGAGAGATTATAGAGAAGATAAAAATGTTTATCATTTCTTACAATACTGAGGATAATTTCTCTTTCTATACCTGCTAAGGATAATTTCCCAGACAGTTCACACTTTCCATTTTGAAATTTACATCCCTTCAGGCCAGTAAAAGTAATCATCTTATTCTTTAGAAATTCTTGTAAGTGATCATCCCTTAAGTCCATTCCCGTCTTTAACAGTTTAGGATTAAGGGAAAATTTTATATTTTTAATCGCTTGATCAGAAACTTCATACTTGAGAATAAGAGGTATATTCGAATAACCACTCACTGACATTCCAGGAACATTAGTCTTTACTAAAAATTCTAAACTTCCCTTAACTTGCACAGCACTTATAGTGAAAATACATGTTAAATATATTAATAAAAATCTCATGATACCTCCTAAGAATTAAACTACTGAAACTTAATGATGTGCCAAACTCCACCAAGGCCATCGCCATTTACATCATTTGCTTTTGTATCTCCAGCAAAGAAGTAAAGAGGTGATCCATTTAGAGCTATTTGTTTTTCGCCACTAGGTCTTGTAATAATTGAAAAAGGTAGTGGAAGTTCGCTTAATTCAGTCACAAGCGCGGGCCATGTGGCCAGACAAGCTCCAAAACATCTAGATTCATTCACTCCATCTACGTCAAAAGTGTAAAGAGTCATTCCACTATTCGCTGTAAGAATCAATTTGGAATTTGCTGTATCAGTACCGATGAGTCGTACTTGAACAACTTCACTCGCAACTACCTGAAATGATAATGTTAATAGAAGGGCAAAAGCTAATATTTGTTTCATAAAAATCTCCTTTTGTGCTTATGGTTATGTTTGCACAAAGATCTTTTACCCCTTGCAACATAGTAAAAATATATATATTAATGAATAAGTCACATCTCCTAAAGGAATACAATGAATCCCTTAAAGAACGAATTTGAATACTTTCTTTGTGTCTGTGAAAATGGAAGTTTTTCTAAAGCTGCAGAGACTTTAAATATGCAACAAGGTGCTCTTTCTAAGTCTATTAAGAAACTAGAAGATAACCTTGAAACTAAGCTCTTTATTAGGCTTGGCAGAGGAGTAAAGAAAACGGAGTTCGGCGAGATCCTCTATAAAGAATGCATCGCACTCAAAAACCAATGGGCAAATAGTTTTGGAGAAAAACTAGAATTACTATCTACTCCAACAGGAAACTACAAATTTGGCGTTCACCCTACTATTGCCATAAATAGTTTAAAAGATTTCATACCTCACATGGCCTCTCATTATCCGGCCATAAATTTAGATATTCTCTTTGATCAAAGTTCTAACATTACTAATATGGTCATCACTAATAAGTTAGATTGTGGGCTAGTGATAAATCCGCAAGAACATCCTGACCTAATCATAAAGAAAGTAAGTATTGAGAGGATTGCAGCTTGGTCAAAGTCAGAAAATAGTGAAAGCTCCATTGTATTCTACAATCCAGAAATGATGAATATTTCTAAAATATTAAAGATATTCCCTAAAAAGAAAAAGTTAGTAGCGATTAGAGACTACGAAGTCTTAGCTGCCTGTGGAGCTAGTTCTGATGATATAGTTATTCTTCCTGAACCTGTCGCCAAGAGATATAAAAATTTAAAAAAAGTAGGAAAGGATATTTCCAAAGTTAATCTCTGCTTAGTCTATAGACATGATAGACAGAAAACTGTGGGCTTTAAAACGGTCATCTCAAAATTAATAGATTTCTTAAAAACCTAGAGTTTACTTAGATTTAAAAAGAGATCGAAAGTGCCTCTTCCACAAAATGAGAAAGAGAGTGAGTTCAGTAGAAAGAACAAGTAATCCAGGAGCAATACCCTCTAAATCTAAGAAGAGATGAAAGAGCATTATATTGATCACTATGGGAGCGAGTCCATCAACAGCAAGTGGTACAAACCTATTACACAACAGAAATAATCCGAAAATAATTTCAACAATTTTTTCAAAGGGCCAAAAGTACTCTGTCTGTGCCAAAGCATTTACAAATTGCTGTGCCTCATCCCCCTTTCCAGGCATGCTAAGAAAATGAAAGAAACCATTGAGTCCCATGACAAAGAATGTAAGACCTTGAATAATTCTTGCCCCATGAAAGACGTAGTACTTCTTTGTTTTAATCACAAGTTATCTCCAGCAAGGAACTCGTATATTTTATAAGTATTTTGTTGGAGAAATGTGAGCAGAACCTTAATTATTTAACCAATAATCGGACACTTACTGATCTTAAATTTCCATAACCAACTCTCAAAAGGTAAAGACTACAACCTTCTCGTAAAAAATATTATTTAGTGTATATATTCATCAATTTTAAAACTTACAAAGATCGGAAAGCCCATGAGAAAACTACTTCTATTAATACTTATATCATTTTTTACTGTTTCAACTCTAGCTAGTACTACTACGAAGCTGGCCACTATTGAAATTACAACCTGGATTAAGAAGTTTGGAAAGATTAACTTCAATGTCGTCACAAATGATCAAGGGGATATGGAGAGGATAGAATTTTCTGGAAAATTAATGTACCCCATTGGAAAGATTTCTCAAAGTATAGATGCTTCAAGATTTGTTGGAGGCAAGAGTATGAAGTTCTTTGTTAAGGGTTATAATACACCTAGCATTATTCTTGATCCTGAAGTGGATTTCACTAAGTCCCGTGGTGGTGATGCCTATTTAAAATGGTTAAAGAAAGATGGAACCTGGGGAAGTGCACACGTCTCGATTTGGAAAAATACAGCAGGTGAATTTAAAGTTTGGAATGAAGACAAATCAGGTTCTCCAATAATTAATACAATAAAAGCTCAGATGTCTGCATCGAGTTGGAATAAAGTTGTTAAAGTTGAGTTCAAATGAAAATCGAAAATTATAACCTAAATTAGTATCGATCAAAACATGACAAATATCATCCTTGAACTTACAAAACTGTAAGTTCGAAACACACGACTTAATCTTTAAATGCTAATAGAATGACATTATACCTATCGAAGAAAAATCTTTTCGAGAAAGGAGTCAAGAATGTCATCTTTTATATATATAGTTTTTGTCATACTTATGACTATTTATCTCTATAAGATGGCAACTAATCATTTTATAAAAGTACCGATTGAAATCGATTCTCTAAGACGAGATTTTCTTTGTACTATTAATAAGAAGATCAAAGAAAATTTTAAGGAAAATAAAATAACAGAAAGTGAATATGAACAGGTTTTAGGATATATCAAAGATAATCATCTATATATAAAGAGCTTTACCTCACTCTTTGCTATGCAAGTGCTAGAAACCAACGGTAATAAAGTCTCTACTTATCAATATAAATATATATTCAACAATTACATTCTTGTATCATGGTCAGCAATATGGAACGGAATGAAGCTACAAAAAAGTTTTGATCACTCACTCAAAGAAACACTTAATAAACTAGGACAGTAGAAAATTATAATATTAAACATTAAATAATTATAGCATCGTTATGTTTGAGCTCTTCTTCTAGGTAATTATAAGCTTTCTTGTACTGATAAAATGGAATTTTTGGATAGAGATGATGAATTAAATGGTAACTCTGACAAGCGGTGAAATACTTTAAAAGTGTTCCTTGGATAATCCTAGAACTTCTATACTTACCTTGCTCTTCATGCGGATGATGAGGAATCCAAGCAAATACAATAGATAATATACTCAAACCTATTATTCCTGGTAGTGCCCAAGTTAAAAGTGGATACTTAAAACCAAATTTAATCCCAAGAAATATAAAAACTATATTAAAGAGCATGTTAAAGAAAATAGTATTTCTCATAAGTTTCTTATTTTCTAACGATTTAAGTTTCAAAACATTAAAGTAGGCCACGATAAACACCACGACTGATTTAATTAGGGCCATAGGAAGCGATGATGAATGAATATAAAAGTCTGGATCCTTATATGGATGATTTGTATTGGCATGGTGTTTTAGGTGCTGAAGTTTTAAAATAGGAAAGGGTGCAAAGAGAGGAATTCCACTTAAGTACCCAATCAATGTCTCAACAGGCTTCATTCTTTTATTCCTGCCACTAATAGAGCCATGAGTGGCTTCATGCATGGGAGTGAAGAGAAAGTAGGCCAAGAGAGAATTTATAAGTACGCAATACTTTAATGGTAACTGATCTGTGTATCCCAAATATGTCGTAAGCATATAAGCTGAGAAGAGAACAATAAAGAACATAATAGTGGGTAAGGCCACTATCTCTGTTGCTATTATTTTTCGTTTCTCTAACTTTGATTGCATAAATAATCCTCTATATAATTCAAAATTATAAAGGATTTGATAAAGATCTCTGGTTTAGTTGTAAATTCTCTAAGGGTGTATAAAAGAAGGACACTAGTAGATACCAAGTAACTTATTGAAATAATTGAATACTCTTCCCTGCAGACTATGCAGGGAGATCAAATTAAAATTATTATATTAAAGAAGGAAGAAAGTATCGAAGCTATCTTCAAAGAAGTAAGTATGACATTGTCCAGTGGTTGAGTTTCCATTTCTAGAAACATTATACTTTAAAACATTGCCACTTATCGTGACTCCAATAGTGCTATTACTATTAGAAAACTCGAAAGCTTCTACTCTATTTCCATAGAAATATTTTTCAGAAGTGAGAGTTTCTTCAGAGTTAGAATTTAATTTTGAAAAGTAGAGTTTTGCTCTTCCTTCAAAAAGATCAATTTCTAAATCGAATTCAAATTCATCAGAACGACAGACACTAACAAGGTCAAGAAGATCTTCTCTCTCAAGACTACTTTGTACGAAAAGAGTTGGCCTCATGTATTTGTAACTAGCTCTTGCCCAACAAGTATCACCATCATTATTGTAATAAAATTCCATCCAACGAGCATCATCACTATCTAATTTCCACTTTCTAGTGGTCTCATGAATTCCATCTCTCTTAAATCGTTTTAATTTCTTATATTCTTTTCCTGGACCTTTTCTACAATTAAGAGACGAGGCAGTAATACGAAAGGCATCGACTTGTATGATGGCCCTAATAGGAATATCCATCGTGCTACCAGCAAATACATTAAATGAGATTAGGCTTAAGGCCATGACTAATTTTTTCATTAGTTAACACTCCTAAAAGTTGTTCGACGATTTAGAATAACACCTGTTGTCCCTAGGGAATAATTATCAGTGTCATCATCAAGTATTGTATTTCTAACAAATTTTGCAGAACTTGATTCTTTTGCAATTAAGACGTAATTTTTAATCATATCGAATGTATTAAAATAAATATCTGCAGTTGTATCACCATCTAAATAGATACCATGATAACTTTCTTTTATCGTATTTCTTATAATAGAAGCCGTAGCATTATCATTTAAACTTACTGCACTAGCTTTCTCAGAAAGAATTTCATTACGCTCTATAATTGTGTAAGAGTCAGCACTAGCTTTTATTCCCATATCTCTACAATAAACAAGTTTATTATCAACTATAGATGTTCTAGCAAACTTACCCATTTCTAGACATTCGTCAGCATTCTTAATTGTATTCTTATTAAAGTGAGTCACAAAACTATTATCTTGCTTTTCATAAGAGACCCATAACACCCAACCTTCAGGCATATTAAAAAAGTTATCCTCTATGATACCTGTAGCTTTATCATTTATTGAAATGGCTCCAGACTTGATAGGTGTTGTAAACTTAGAGTTTCTAATTCCGAAAGCTGCAGTGTCCGCACTAGTCACGGCTTTTTTTCTGAACTCATTAAAGATGATATTATTTATTTTGATTCCAGAGTTTCCATAAGAATTGATCCCATAATTTATATTACGAAATTCAGAATCACTGAGAGTTACTCCAGCATTACCAGAAACTTTTATTCCCTGATACATAGATTCAAATTTAAGATCCTTAGCAAAGAGCTTAGCATCATCAATCATAGCGATACCAGAACCAGTACTTTTAATATCGGAACCAGCAAACCTAACATTCTCTAGCGTTGTCACACCTTTTGAAAGTATAAGTATCCCATTAGTGTTCTTATTTTCATCGTCATCAACACCATCTAATGAAGGTTGATAAAATTTAATATTTTCAATTTTAAACTCTTCAGCAGAAATTTCAAGAGTTGCATCCTTTACTCCACCAGAATCTAACTCATTCGTTCCCTCAAAAATCACTCCAGCACCAACTCCAAGAAGAGTAAGATTCTTTGTAATCACAACTCTTGTGAGTGTATATGTTCCTGGATAAACTTTAATCGTAGAACCAGGCTCAGCAAGCTCTACTAAGTCTAAGAGACTCATTCCTCCTGGTTTGAGCTCAGGATTGGTAGGATCACCATAAGGAGTATAGAGATTGGTAAAAACCGTTAAGTTTTGATCTCTCGCTATATAGTAAGGTTTAGTTTCTCTACTCCCACCAATAAAAGGAGTGGCGCCTTTTCTAAGGAGAAATCTAGCCACCTGTAACTTCTGATTTAGAGTTGCGTAAGCAAGTGCTGTGTAACCATTTACATCTACAAAGTTGATAGTTTCTTTTGAAGATGTTTTTAAGATAAGTTTTATAAGACGAAGATCATTACTTTTTACCGCCTCAATTAATAGGTTTGATCCCTGTGAATCATATTCCTTATTGATATCGAAAACTTCTGGGAAATTTTTAATTAAGAATTGTACTAGTTTTACATTTCTTTCCATAACAGCAAGAAAGAGTAAATCAACATCCCCTTCCCCATAACCTAGGTCAAATCCTCGACTGGCCAAGAATGAAATCATCTCGGTGTCCCTAAACTCAAGGGCAATATATCTATTTGTTGAATTAATAGAAAAGATCAGTCCAAGTTCTTCCATACTATTAATAAAAGAAATATTCTTAGACTTAATTGAGGCGCTAACAACATCACCGGAGAAAGGATACTTCTTTAAGTTAATATCAATTCTTTGATCTTTTAAAATTTCTTCTACAGCTGTTAGGTCTGCAGATTCTAAAGCACTTAGGTAATTCTTTTCAAGTTCAAATCTAGCGTTAATTTCATTATCAAGCGCCAAAAGGAAATCATTATTTCCTAATTCAGAAATGGCCTGCTTAATCGTTCTTCCATCAATATCTGTTCTAGCGAAATCTATTTGTCCTAGAGACAATAAATAAAAAAAGAGTTCTAAATTATCATTATCAACTGCCTGAATAATAGGAGTTTGACCCCAAAAGTTTAGAGCATTGATATTGGCTCCACTTGCTATATAACCAGCAATGGACTCTTGCACTTCTATAGAAAAATCAAAGACTTCATCTAAGTAACTTAGGAGGTTTTCAGTTTCAGGACTAAATGTATCTGAATTTCCACCATCAGTAGGATTTGTTGCGGGGACATTAGTAATATATTTTTCTAATTCAGCGACTGAAATTAAAGTCACTCCTTCTCCACCACATTCTTGTCCACCTGGCTCATTATCACAAACATTGACTCTAAAGCACCCATCTGTCTCATCCTCTACATAGTCAGTAGCACCATTAA
Organism: Halobacteriovorax marinus; assembly: GCA_002163155.1. Classification (GTDB taxonomy): domain Bacteria; phylum Bdellovibrionota; class Bacteriovoracia; order Bacteriovoracales; family Bacteriovoracaceae; genus Halobacteriovorax; species Halobacteriovorax marinus_A. Next base: position 201,064 of record MAAO01000008.1, read on the forward strand.
CGAGAATTCCAACGATTTCCTTAGTATCTACGTTAAATACAGCGGAACCAGAGTTTCCTCCAAATGTATCAAGGTTGGTTTCAAATGAAGTCGATCCTACAGAATAAACTTGAGCACCTGGAGCAATCTTAGTAGGAAGTCCAGTAGGATGACCAATAACTAGGATCTCCTGTCCTTTAACTACCGTTGTCTCTTGATATCTTAAAGGAGCTCTACCGAGTACATTTCGATCAAGGAGAAGAACTGCAAAGTCCTTTGGGTCATCTCCCCTATTTAGGATTTTCTTACAGTTATAGACATTATCTTTTGAGATTCTATTTGTTTTAGCAGCTTCGCTATCCCAACCAAATACCCAAGATCTATCGTTACAGTCTTCTTGTGAAGTAATGCAATGTCCTGCAGTCACAACAACATTAGGTGCAACTAAGAATCCAGAACAATTTGGAAGCATATTTTGATTATAATATCTCTCATCAGAACAGAGTTCTCCATTACTAAACCAAGGACCAAACAATCTTTCGCTCATAGGAGAATTCTCGTAGGAAAAATAATTCCCCATATCAGAGAGATCACTCTTATCAACCATCCCAGCTGTTGAATCAGCGAGAAGCTGAAGATCTGCGGGGGCATCAGAATATTCCATTCTATTATCTTCGCCGTAGGCCACTTTTGGAACGTCAGCAGAAGCATAACTAGAAAAAATAGACATTATTACAAAAATCAAGACATTTGATTTCAAAAGGGACTCCTTATATTTATTAAATTTAGGGTCTTATACCTGATAGCTTTACTAAAGTCATTCAATTTAGTTAGCAATTATTCTTGCCTGAAAAAATGAAAGACTTTTGTGAAAACATATATAAAGATTCACAATTATTTCGTCATTGAAGAGGGAGAAGAACTCTCCCACTAATCATTAGAGATATTTAATTAATCTATTTGAAGGTTTCTAAAACTCAGGCAAAGCATCAAAGTGCTTAATCCCTTCATCGAGACAACTCCAACCGAACTTATCAGTAACAAAGCAATCTGCAACAGGGGCTATATTTGATGGTTCATCAATAGCAGAGATGGCCACACTTAAATAATCAGTCCCCTCCACACCATAATTCATAAGACGAGAGCCGCATTCAGAACAAAATGTTCTTATTCCCTGATCTTTTGTAAATTCTTTTAGGAGCTCTCTACCTTTTATAAATTTTAAACTTTCTTTCTGAGCAAATACTTGCGTAGCAAAAGCACTACCATGGGCCTTTCTACATCTTGAACAATGGCAATTAAACACCATATTTGGGATATCTTCTGCTTCAAAAGCAATTTTCCCACATAAACAACTACCCTTTAACATTTCAAACTCCATTTTAATTTTCGTATTCCACAGTTTAAATGAGCTTATTACAACAAGGCAATGTATAATTTCACCACGGGTAAATTATGAAAGATGAAAGAATAACAATTATTGGAAAAGGTTGGCTTGGTACAATCCTTTACAACGAATTAGTAAACAATGGGCATACAGATATTATTTGTACTAAACGCCATATAGAAAAACCAATAAAACATTGCATGAAGTTTGATCTTGAACAAGAAAGTCTACCTGATAAATTAATAGGATCCATTCTCTACTTCCTCATTCCCATTAAAGCTACAACTGCTTTTCTTTCAAGTTTTTGTCAATTACTAGATAAAATACCTAAAAGTACACACTTTGTTTTTTTAGGGTCAACTGCAGTTTACTCTGAAGAACAAGGTGATTGTACAGAAGAAGTTTTACCTATTGCTAATAGCTCTAGAGCTCAATCTTTAATCGACTTTGAAAATGAAATCATAAAGAGAATAGAAAACTTCACTATTATTCGTTCAGGAGGCCAATATGGTTTTGGAAGATTTCCTGCAAACTCTCTTAAGAATAAAAATAACCTAGATGGCTCTAAACTAGTTAATGTTATCCATGGAACTGACCTTGTTCGTATTCTAACTTTACTCATAAGCACTCAACAGAGACCAAGAATCATTAATGCCGTTTCACCAAACCATCCAATGAAGAAAGACTTCTATCAACAACAAGCAATGAGCTTAGGATTTGAGCTACATTGTTTTGATGAAAGAAAGCTTCTTCCAAATGGAAAAGTTATAAATTCAAACTATCTAAAAAGTATACATTTTAAGTTTGAGAACTAAGAAATCAAACTTTTGCACTCAAAGTCTTTTAAGTTTAATATTAAAGTTTCCTGTGCGCGTTCCACTTCTTGTATCTTTTTCTAAATCAATCACCACTTCATTTCGATCATCTTTATTTAACTTTTGCAGTATGCGGTCGTATTTATTTAGTTTCTCACCCTTAAAGTATAATTGAGTCACTAACTCCTCAAAACCTCTAAGACTTATTTTGTAATGGATATGAGGAGGTCTAGTCCATGTACTAGTAGCATCATAAGCGCCTGGAAAAATAGTCTTGAAGGAATACTCTCCTCTTCTATTTGTTCTCACCTGTGCGTAGTACTGAAAATTTGGATCTAGTACATTATTTGATGTGTCAGAAGGATGGTTATATTTCCCACTCTTACAAGCTTGCCAAATTTCAACTATAGCTCCTTTTACTGGTCTACAGTCCTCATCTTGAACTATACCTGTCACTATAATGACTTCTCCTTTTGCAGACATAGATCTACCGCTCACTCTCGTAAGGTCAACATTTGTATCTTCAGGCATAGTTTTTGGATAAAAAGGTCCCAGAGGTTGTTCTGGGGTTGGCAGGAAGTTACAGGCTTCACTGGCCACGGCCTTAGTCACCGTAAGTGTAGTGATAGCACCAATACCTAATTTACTTACAAAGTTTCTTCTATTAATACTCATCTCAATCCCCTTTAGAATCTGTGGTTTAAAACTATATTGACTTAAAGCCTGGCCTTAGGGAAGTGGACAAAACTCCATAGCTATGATAGGTTATTACCTATATATGAATATTAGAGACTTAGAAAATTTTTATAACATCAGCCAATACAAGAGCTTCTCATTTGCTTCTAAAATGCTTGGTGTTACTCAACCCACTCTATCTGAATCTATCAAGAGGCTTGAAAAAGATATTGGCACACAACTCTTTTATCGCTCAAAAGCTGGCATAAAACTCACCCCAAAGGGAGAGCAAACACTTTCTCATGTCATAAGACTGCTCAATATAAAAAATGAAATAGAGACAGTCTCAAAAGAACATGATCAAATAAATCAAACTTTTAAAGTGGGTTGTCACGCAGTCGTAGCTGGATATTTTTTAACATCCTTCTTACAAACTCTCCATAAGAGTTATGAAAATGTAACTGTAAATTTTCAGCATGATCACTCGCGAAGTGTACAAACATTAATACAAGATGGAAATATTGATTTAGGTGTAGTTGTTAACCCCATAAGAAACCCTGACTTGATCATCAAGAAACTATGTGATGACAAAATCTGTATCTGGCAAGCAACTAAGAGCAGTCCAAGAACAGACCAATTCATCGCAGACATGGGTCTCTCTCAGGTTCAAGCTATTCTTCGTTCCTGGAGTCAAACTCCTTTTAAACATATCTCTACAACAGACTTCCATCTCATTGGTGAATTAGCTGAATCTGGGATCGGTTATGGAATTTTGCCAGAAAAATTTGTCAGACAGAAGAAATTAAAACTTAAACAGGTATTTCCAAAGGCCATTTACAAAGATGAATTAGCCCTTGTTTACAGACCTGAATTTGGAAAGAATGAGGTCGAAGCATTTCTCGTCAAGTCTCTTATTCAAAGTTTTAAGAAATAACTTGTTATAATCATGCTGACTTTCTTGAAGAAGATTTTTCAAAATAAACTTCTGCATACTTAGTATCTACTCCTACTATATGTGTAAATAACCAATTTCTTAGAAAGCTAGCAAGTTTAGATTTTTCTAAATTCCCATTATCAATATCTTCTCCATATCGAAGTACCGTTTGAATAAGATTATCGTGTACTCTCTTGTGCGATTCATAAGAATCGTAAGAAAAACTAAGCATAAAATCTTCTTCATGTTTAAAATGTAATAGAGTGTAACTCTTTAATTCTGTAAAAGCTTCTTTAGTCTTTTCTGTATGATTAGAATTCATTGCTTGAATAAGTATATTAATTCTGTTCAAAATATTTTTATGTTCAGTATCAATTTTCTCTATATTTATTTCGTATTCCTTTGACCAAGGTATTTCATCTAAGCTTGTGTCTATTTCTACATAATGTGTTCTTGAAAGGTTAAATAGAGATTCATTAAATTTATCAATTTCCTTAGCTAATTCTTTTGCAAGATTAGTCGTTTGCCCTACTACAAGTGAGTTTTGTTGAATAGATTCATTGACACTTAAAGTAGCATCATTTATCTCGGCCATAGCTTGAGCCTGTTCAGCTGCAGCAAGTGCAGCGGTCGAAATTAGTGAAGTGATCACCTCAGCACCTGAGCTCACTCTAGAAAAGCTTTCTTTAAAGTCACTTATTGTACTTTGACCATCTCTTGTTTGATCATTAATTATTTTCTCTAAATACGAGCTCTTTGATGAAATCTCATCAATAATGTTTCTTACTTTATCTTCAGTAATACCTAAAGTTCCCTGAATTGAGGAAGCACTTTCACCACTCATTCTCGCAAGCTTTCCAATTTCCTCGGCCACAACAGAGAAACCTTTTCCGTGAACTCCGGCTCTTGCCGCTTCAACTGAAGCATTAAAAGATAAGAGTTTCGTCTGAAAAACTATATCGTTAATAATGTTTGTTTTACTAACCACTTGCGAGAATAGAGACGTTAGATCCTCTAACATATCCTTTGTACTATTGATCATAGTCATGACTTCTTCATTATTGTCATTTCCCTTCTCAAGTACTCTTTCCATTCTTAAAGAGTCTTTAGAACTTCTCTCAATAATTTTAGTAATGTCTTCAAGTGAGTCATTTATATATTTGAAATTTTCCGAGTTCGTAGAAGTTAAAGTATTCACTTCATAACAAGAAGAACTTGTTTGAGTTATAGCACTGGCCTGAGATCCAGTCGTTTCGTTTATTTGACTACAAGAACCATATATTTGTTCAACTGTTCCTGAGAGATTATTTTTAAACTTTTCAACAATGGTTAGTAACTGATCGATCTTCCGAGCTGATTCTCTTTTACTTATAACAAGAGAAGTAAAGAGGAAAATAATGAAAATATAATTTACATAATAGGTATAATCAACAAACAAATCAAAGCGATTAAGACACAATGTTCCAAGTATAGTAATTATAAAAAAAAACAATTCAAACCTAAACTTCAACAATGCTTTCTTTATCATATCGCTCCCGAATTAATATTTTTCCTAAATCACCTATCGTAAGATTATAGTAATATTATGCGGTTTGTTTCTATGATAAATATCAGATTTCAGGATTTTAATTTGTTGCAAATTTTATTTATATACATAATTTTAAAGAAATTGAATCCCCCCAAGTTCATAAATAAAATAGGGGGGAATTTTAAGATACGTTTAGTTCTTTAGAAAGTGTAAGTAACACCTGCGCCCATAGCATTGTCTGCTTTTGATCCGTCACTATAAGAACTATTGTCAATTTTTCCTTCTGCATAAAATGTGACTTTCTTATGAGGGTTATATGATGCTCCTACAATATAGTATTGTTTTTCATAAGCATCATGATAAGCAAGATCTTTGGGAGTAAGCTTATTAAATCCAACGTAGTACTTAGCTCTTTGGCTTGCTTGGTAACCTGCATAAATCTCTTGTCCTCTTCCATCAAAAATAGTTCCAGAGTTATCAACTTCATGATTTTCATTAATGCTATAGAGATAAGCAAAAGTAAATTGACCAAGACTTACAGAAGTGGAAATTGCTGTAGTCACTTGTTTATCAGAATCAAATTGAAGATTACTAGCATTTTGTATATCATAATTGGCCCTATTATGAGCAACACCAAATCTTAGAGCTTTAAGAGGTTGATAAATGACCGAAGCTCCATAACCATTTTGATATTTAATCGAATATCCACTAGCAATAGGATCTTCCACAAGCTCCTCACCTTCTTTAAACTGTGCTTGCACTGCAATTTTAACTTTTCCAAGATCAATCCTATGAATCACTGAATTCTCTGCTCTACCTGTTCCACTAGCTCCACCATCAGAGTTAAAATTATAAGTACCAGAACCTTCTCCACCGAAGACATTAAATTGATCTGTAAAACCGGTAACATCAGAATAAGCTGACCATTGCTTACCAATTGATAGTGTTCCAAATTTCTTAGATCTAAAAGAAATATAACCTAGTCTCGTTTTAAAAGGTTTTCCACTTGGGGTATTATTACTAATTTTATGTTTGTCGTTAAACTGATCATGACTGTCACTATCTGTTATATTAAAAGCCCATTCACCTCTAAACAGAGCATCAATATCTTCAGTTATAGACCTCTCAAGAATGACTCCCGCTCTAGAACCATTATCGATGAGACTAGTTTGTGAGCCTGAATTATATATTAGTGCAGATACTTTTCCGGTAAACTTAACTGTTACATCATCGGGTCTAAAAGGTATTTCAATTTCTGCAATTGCTGCTGTTGATACCATTAGAACCATTCCCATTACATTAACCTTAGCTTTGTACATCTCTTTCTCCTTTAAGATATAGTTGACTGCTACAGCCTTAAGATCGCCTTAATTTTATTTAAGTTCAATGTACAAATTTGTAAGTTAGGGTGACAAAAAAAAGACCTCAAAAATTGAGGTCAACTGATTTATTTGTAATTTCTTTTTTCTAGAAACGATAGAGAAGTGTAAGCCTTGAAACTGGAGTTGTACTTGAACTCACTGTTGGTGAATCCTTGATGCTACTACTACTCACTTCATAACCAAATGAAAGCTTAGTAAGAAAATTCTTAGAGATTTGGAAATCATTGCCAAGACTAAAGTAGAAAGTACTTCCGCTCCCGCCTGCATATTCCGAAAGTTTCGAAGAGTCTCCAGCTTTTACACCATAGTAGTAATTAACATAATTAGCATCATAGAACTTAACTCCTACTCTAGGAATAAGTTTCCATTCTTCTGTTACGGCAACTGGGATAGCAGAAAATACATCAGTGACAGTTCCCTCACTTTCACCAAAGACATCTTTATACCAATAGACATTAAAGATATAAGCTCTTAGGAATGCTCCAGGCCATATACTAGAGTCTTTCTCGACTCCTAGATCACTAGTATAATTCTCACCAAGATATTGATAAGTAGGACCCATTCCAAAGTAGCGAGATTTCATGAGATCGTAGTGAAAGAAGAGACCTTCAAATACTGTTTGTTCAGATTTATAATAGACATAGGGATAAAATTTCTTAGTATTTTTATCCCCATCTGTTTCTGCGTTGCCAATACGATTATTCTTTTTAACCATATGACCACCACCGAAATACCAGCCGGATTCATTGGGACTTTGGGCAAATATGGATGAACTAATGAATGCTGTAATGATTAGTACTAGAATTTTCATGATCTCTCTCTTGTTATTTATTATAGATGAGATCAATTTATAGAAATTTGGGAAATTGTGAACATACATTTCTGTAAGCTGTAGTAAAAGCTACTTTAAACCTCTTAATCTTAGAAGATATTCAGTTCCTAAGCAGCTGGCACCAAATATCCCATCTAAGCCTGCTTTTTCAAATAATTTTAATCTATTATGAATGGCAGTTACTCTATTCATAATAAGTTTATTGTCTGGACCACAGTCATCAATGGCGCCTCCCCTAATTTGCATCAATTCAGGATCTAACTCAACCATTTTTGCGTATTTCTCGTGGGCAATACCTAAAATATGATCAATTCCTTTGGCGTTTGCATTTTTTAGCTCTTTAACAATGATATCGTTATAAGTAGATAAACTCTTTTCCATTAACTTATCGGCCTTAAGCATAGCGCCCTTAGAAGTCTTAAATACCTCTGTCATACTTTTAAAACCACTAGCTCCACCTCCAGTAACAGAGAGATATTCAGTGAGGCGAGTTGTCATATTCGTTACACCTAATCCTCTGGCGTCGGCGCCAACAATCTTTTCCACTCCATCACCTTTTTTGATGACGATAAAGAGATCATCTCCAGTTTGGGCGGTAGAAGTACTATAACCGAGAGCATTAGCTGAATTCTTTGCAGTGAACGCCCTAGATAGTTCTTTTTCAATATCATCTGAATTAGCAAAGGGAGTCTCCATCAAACTATCGAGTCCGTTAATAAGTTGTTTAAAATTCTTATCCACATCACCCATACCAGTAGATCTGAAAACTTCAATTTCTTTACTTAATTTCGACATAAACTTTGGATCTTGCGCCTCTAGTCCCATAGAGCTAGTTGCCCTACTTATTCCCTGTTTCATTTCCTTATCGATAAATTCATGAAGTGGTTCTGTGACATTAGTATATGTTGCCTTGGCACGTGCTTTAATATAACTTTCCTGGTAATTGGCCCCTTCTGAAGTGAAAATATTAAAGACTTCACTATCTGGAAGATAGCCAGGTTTCGCTTTTAGTTCACTCAACTTCTGTGGACTTAAATCTGGAAAACGAGGCTTAGGAACCTTGCTAACTGCTACCTCAATAGCGCCTCCACAAGTTGACTTTGGAGTACAAGTAATAAAGTATCCCTTAAAATCCGTTTTAGTTATTTTAACGTTAACGTTTGGATTTGATTTCTTAAATTCACTTGAGTTAAGTTTATTACAAAGATTTTTTTGATAGACATCTAAAGAGCTATTCACTCCTCCAAGTCCATGACGGTTATTCATTTCCTTCATACCATTGAAGGCCACGCGCACTCCAGAATTATCAGAGTTACCAATCAAGGCCTGTCTAAACGCCACACTAGCTTCACTAGTTATATCAACAACCTCACAGCACCATGCAGAGTAAGAGAAGAAAAATAAAAGAAGTCTTAAAAATTTCATTCTCCTACTTCCCCTTTGCCTTACATTGTTTTACTAAATCATCCAACTCTTTTACAACTAAGGACTTCATAGCAGCAGGAGATAAATGTTTGTTTTGTTTTTCAATCATTTCTGCGATTCCTAGAAGATATTTTTCATCAGCACTACTAAGATCATACTTTCGTAATTTTGATACAATATTTATAGGATTGTACTTACTCATAAGATTCCTAAAGCTACCTTCATTCTTTAATCTCTTTTCAAGAGTAATTAATAGATCTCTTTGAGCGGAGTCGACTCTTCTGTCTCCTACTCTTTGATTATTTACAACAGGCTTATTACTTACTCTTCTTTTAGTGAATGTTTTCTGTGTCCTCTTATAAGCTCCTTGCAGCACAGCTTTACCGGCACCGCCAACAAGGGCCAAGGGAGCTAAGTAAAGAGAGAGGTTTCGATCAAATTCTTTATCTTCTGTAGTTTTAGAATCAGTGAGACCTGTGAAAAAGGAATTTTGCGCCCTCTCATAACGATCCTGAGACACTCCAATAGCTAAGGCCTCTGCTCCAACTGCAACACCCACAATACATCCGACACCCCAAGTGAAGGCACAAACACCACCTCCGATTAAAGCACCAGCTCCGATATATAAGTCGGTTTTTAAAGTATCCATGTCTAAATCATCTTTAAGCTCTTGGGTCACATCACACATGATTTGACTGGGTCCCTGCCTCTTTAGAAAATTTTCAACGGCAACATTGAAACCAAGTAGTTCTTCCCGCTCATCACCCTCTAGGCCTTTGATTCTAGCGATGGCCTTTTCTCCCTCTTTATCTAAAGTATTTAAGACTGTTTTGACTTCCGATAAAACGACTGCGTCAGTTTCTTCACCTGTAATAGAGAGAATACTTAACATTGGATTTGTGGCAAGAAGTTGATTATAAGCAGACTTGTAAACCTTATTTTGCCTATCAAACTTATTATTTACTCTGTAAGCAACTATCCCTTCAAACATACGACACTTATTAGTTTTGAATAATTTGAGATCTGTTGGGACACTTGCATCAATACATTTACGTATATCTTTAATTTGACTGTAGTCTTCATCTACGCGAGCTGCTTCGCTATCACTCAAAAGATTGAGTTTAAGAATATCTTGTGTGAAAGCAGTATCCAAAACTTCAGTGTGTTCCTTTAATCTCTGCGCTTCTTTTGGAGTGACATTAGCGATAAGCTTTTCATTGACTGGATGCTCAAGGTTAGATCTTTGAAATCTTTCCACTTCTTTTTGACTTGAATAAACATGTCCAGGCATATTCATTTGTGCCATTAGCATTCTAAGTTGAGGAAGGTCTTCTCTAACAGAAAGCAGTAGACCATGCTTTATTTTTTCACAATTCTTAGACATCTCATTTGTTGCTAAACATTGTCTGACTTCTTTTAATTTTGATTGATTATTTTTTAACTCTTCTAGAATATTTTCTTGAAAGCTTGCTAAGAATTGCTCAGATATAATTTTCTTTTCGACAGCATTAATATCTTTAAGTAAGTGTTCCATTTGATTTTCTTGAACTAAATTATTATCAATGCACTTTAAATAGTACTCCGTTTCGTTCTCATCATTATATTTTTGGCAGCTTTTAAAATCATAACTCTCACTCGCCTCAAGTTCATAATCGAAACTTTTCCAATATCCTTGAATAGATTCAATAGGTCCGGCACAAACACTTTGCAAGGAAACTAAAATTGATAAATAGATAGAAAGAGCTGTGATTCTCATGACTTACTTGTCGGAATAACTCAGAAATATTTGAGCAAATTCATCTTAAAACCTGTTCAAATATAGTGCAGACTCAAATTTTATACAGTAAATCTCTCTTAAGTAGTTAATATCATGAAAGAAATATGGCCCTATATTTGCTTTAAAACACATTAACTATTGAATTCAAATGGAGATAAAGAGATGAAGCAACTTATTAGTTTTTGTTTACTATTACTCATTACGATAAATGCCTCAGCAGGGAACTCACTCAAGTCTCAAATATTAACAAGTTATAAAACGAGAGTCTCACTCTATTTTACTGAAAGTGAATTGCACCAGAAAATAAAGACACTACAAGAACTACACTCTCCTATTCCAAAGGGACTAAGAGAAAGCTATTTTAAAATGGCCATGAATCTAAAAAATCACAAGAAAGATTCCGTAAATATTATGAAATCGATTATATACACTTGCTTGAATAACTATAAAGACAAGGCCCTTCAGATGCTTTGTAAAAATCAATCTCTAGTGGATAAGATCGACTCCTATTACGAAGTACATGCTGGTCAAAATGCATTGCTTGATCAATACATGGATGATTTCTTTGACATTCAAGCGGTTCTAACTGAGTTTACACCAAAGACAGAGAGCACTGACTCACAAATTAATAATAACAAGAGGAAGAATGGTAAATTAAAGCCATCTACTAAAGAAAATATCAATCAAAATTCAAATCACACTATCATGGATAAATAAAATAATATAAGATAAGAACATTGAAAATTTGGAGAAATTAGATATGTTTAAAAAAATCATCTTTATATCACTAATAGTAATATCCATTGGTTTCCCTACGAGACTTTTCCTACTGGGAAGTAAGAGTGCAGAAATGCACCCTACTGTAGGGATTCAAGACGGAGTCCTAACTCCATGTCCTGAGAAACCTAATTGTGTCTCTTCATTTGCAAAAGAAACAGATGAAAAACACTACCTAGCATATGTGGCATTAACAGAGAGCCCACTTCAACAAATAAAAGAATATGCAAAGAAAATGAATATGACTCTAGAAAAAGAGAGTGAAGGCTATCTTCACTTCACAGAGAAGACTGCTATTTTTAAATTTGTCGATGATATTGAGTTCCTATACATAGCATCTGAAAAGAAGTTACACTTTAGATCTGCTTCAAGAGTTGGACATTCAGATATGTCTGCCAATCGAAAACGAATGAATGCATTTCTTGAAATGCTAAGATCTAAGTAATTATTTAAATCTTAGACTAAATTCTATTGCAGGAAAAATGTAAGTATATGTTTCTGAAACAGTTGAGACAACTGAATTTGAAGAGGTTTCTGTAATATTTAAAACATGATAATTATAAGAAAACCCAATATAAAAGAGTCTTTTAACTTTCAATTGTAAACCAGCAGATAAAATATAACTTGTTCCTTCAATATTAGCAGAAGTCCCTCCATTAATTTCTCGCGTCCCCTTGGCATAGAAATTATAGGTTCCGGACATATAAAAGTTTCTACCAGAGTTAAAAAAATATTGAACTCTAGGTCCTAACTCCAACATGGAGATGGCCGATTCACCAGTCATTGCAGAGTTCTTTGTCCCCCTAGACCATGAATAAATACTTTGACCAATAACCCAGTTCTCCTTCTTACCAAAACTCGCCCCTAGAAGGGTATAGTTTCTCATGGCGGTATATTCAAGGCTTTCTGCCCCCTCAGTCTCTGATTCGTAATTGAAGCTATGCTGAAAGTAAAATCCTGCAAAAGTATCTTGCACAAGAATAAACGTTAGGAAAAACAAAGTGAAAATGAGTTTAATTGTAACTTTCATACAAGTTAATTATAGACATTTTGATAGCTTGCAAGAACATGGTAATTAGGTTCTTAAAATCAAATTCTATTTTCATCAACTATGAAGAACATTTCTTAAATATGATTATAAAATTAAGTCATTACTTAAATAACTTCAAGAGTATATAAAGTTATTTAAATGAAACAATTTTCTCTTGAGTAGATAGTAAAGCTATGAGTCCTCTTAAATTTTAATAGAGGCACTCATACTCTTCATCAGTCAAACTTTTTACAAATGTTCCTCTAATGGGATAGTTCACTTTAGGATTTCTAATATATGCAAGACCGGAGACCAGAGAGTTCAAATCAGGTCTGGTAAAAGGAGCGTTAGATATATCAATAACCTGAACTTTTCTCTCCTTATTAACTACAAAGAGAGCGGGTTCAGAAAAGGGATGATCAGATTCCTTTATTGAACGTGGACTTGAGATATATAAACCAAGTTCTTTCATTTGCTCAAGATGAAGATCATGAGCTACGGGGAAAGTAAGTTGATTTTCCTCTTTAAACTTTGTTGCCGAACCTTTTGAGTCTGCAGACACCACAACAATATCGACATTCAATTCGTAGAATTTGTTTTTCATCTCTTCTAGGGATTTTAGATAGCCCTTACAGATAGGACAAAACTGTCCGCGATAAACCACAATCATTTGCCAGTCATTGTCCCCTTGGGGCACACCAAGAGTGAGATGACCTCCACCAACAAAGGGGAGCTTAATATTTGGTAAAGTTTTTCCCGAAGTAAATTTACATGTATCCATTTTCAACCTCTCAAGAAAACATAACTCTCCTACATAGTACTTCAACAATTTTTAAGAAATATTAATGAATAGCGAATAGGACAATATTAATTAGCAACCTGTTTAAATAAGGGACACTGTAAAATAAATAGACAGTATCTAACACCTTTTCATATATAATTTCCATAACTTAAGTCCATTGGAATGCAATTTGCAGTATATCTACTTACTACTAGGAGATTACCGTGAAGAATACATCTGGATTTATCTTGATACTAAAGACAGTATTATATTTATCGCTACTTACTTTATCGCAGTCATATGCGCAGGAGCAAGATGATGACAGCTTGGGATCTTTTGTCTCCAATATTAGAGAAAATTTAAAAGACGGAACTGATTCTCTCAGTGAACACAAAGAAAAAATAGAAAGACTGAGCGATGAAGCTCTTTATAAACTTTCAAAAAAATCAGATAAATTAAAATTTAAAGTTGCCAATAAAATATTTGATAGTATCTCGGATAGAACTTTAGTGGAATTTGAAAATGATGATATTAATGGTAAGTTAAAGATTGAGAGAAAAGTTTTTTCGAATCACGATCTCATTAATAGTTACACTGTTGTTGATAGACTCGCTCTTCCCTTCTTTCTTCCAGGTTGGTCACAACAAATAGGATCAAGTCACTTAAATTTTTCTATATCTTCCTCTCTAGGAATTGACTTCTTAAATATTAGACAAGTCACTGCTAGTAATGCACTTTTTGAAAATCCATTTAAGGCCTCACAAAAGAAAAAGAAGAAAATGCTTAAAAGTAACTGGTATATGGAATCAATAGAATTATTAAAAGAAATGAAGAAAAATCCTGAAATAATAAAAGGTGAACAATTTATTGTAGAGCGTGAAACGATTAAGGATGATAAATTTCTTTATCTTGATGCACAGAAGACGGCAAGATATTCAAACTTTTTTAACCTACTCGCCTTTCCTCTTCGCATTCCACTAAAGAACAAATGGTTACATAAATTGGAAGATGGAGAGATCATTTCATACGCCGGCACAGGACATCTTTCGACAGGAGTGACTCTAGGATCTAGTTTTGACGTTCTAAATCCGCTAGACCCTCTCGGTGCAAGTATTCATGCAAAAGCTTATTTAAGAGGACGTTTTCAAATTACAATTTTAAAAGAGAGTGAAGACTCTGTACTCGTTAAATTTACAAAACTTAGGGCCGCCGGAGATAAAAATGGTTTTAATATTGGCGTAAGTAATTATGATTTTTTTGAATATGAAGCTTATGGACATTCACTTCTAAAATTAGGAACAAGTAGTTTTAAAATTAATAGATCAGTTGTAGATGAAATCTATAAAACTACAGATCATGTCTATAGATATGACTTAAAAACAAAAGAGGGAATCGAGGCCTATGAAGATGCCACAATAGGAAGATTTGAGACTTCTTATGCTTATAGTAAGAAATTTAGAGATATGGAAAATGCTCCAGTTGTTAGAGTTGCTAAGGCCCATAAAACAGGAAAAACTCATAGAACAAATAATAAGCAGGAACTATTTATCTTCTTAGAAAGGAAGAAAGAGTCTACACACAATCATTTCACTACTCAACTAACACTTTCAGATGGTTCAAAGCATATAATTACAGCGAGTCATGTAAGTAATCGATTTGAAGAAGAGGATTTCTGGGCAGAAAAAAATATAAGAAATTACTCTTTTAGAACAGAAAATCATAAAGACCTACAAACAAATAAAGAAAAATTTGGTTTTACCTTTGAAGGAAATTTTCAAGACTCACAAACAAAGGGCCTTGAATTAAATGCTTACACTCAGGCAATTGAAGTTCTTTTTAACCAAAAGTCTCTCTTTCCAGAGGTTCCTATTTACCTACCAACTCCAGGAACGAGGTGGAGAAAAATTCACAGAAAGAGAAAACAAATTAATTATAAGAGAATGGCCAAGTACGGAAGTTCAAATTTCAGTTTCAAAGTATTCCTAAACGAGCAACAGATTAGTAGTCTAATCAACGTAGATGAACAAGAGATGTGGTCTATATTAGAGAAGAGTTTCAGAGTCAAGACTGGAAAATGGTCAAATAAGAGCGCAAGGACAAAGAGTCTCTACCTCTCCACAATCTTCGGAAAAGTTATTGGAGCACCTCTATTATTTACAGCAAATCTTTTTAGTGATGGCATAGACAGTGAGGGACATTTTAGAACTCCTATGGATAGTGCCTATATAACCAGTGTTGCCCTCAATTTTCATGAAAAATGGATGGAACTTAAGACTAAAGACCTAAGAGTTGATAAGGCCGAAGTGACAGAACTCATTGGAGAAATGTTCTACGATCAAAGCTTTAATTTGGAGCTTATGCGAACTATTTTAATAACTCAAGTAGGGAGTGAACTCGCCTACAGTATAGCAGGATACAATAGAGCTTTTGGACAAATCCATAAAGCAGGAAAACAGATCGTTCGAATCGATACAGTAACAGAAGAAGTGACAAGACTTTTAAATATTGAAAAAGATGTTGAGCTTATGAAAAGAGATACAGGCTTAGTCGTAGCTTATATTGATAGTGAAATTATTTCTGATACAAAAATGAAGTTGAAAATAAAGTTTAATAAAACTCCAAAAGTAATCTACTTTAAACTTGAAAACTCTGGTGGAATTAAATCTAAAAGAGTTCTTAGTGAGTTCATGATGTTGAATTATCAAAAAGATGACTCTGGTGAACTGCAACCAATTTTTGAAGGTGGAATAGAAAAAGAGATTATTCTTGATCGTGAAAACAGTAGAGGTTTTGCGAAAACCTTAATTGATTCCATGGAAGCTGATGACTGGCACACTTTATCAATTGCTTTCTCTATGACGGGAAAACTTTTTGGAAATATCGTGAATCAAAGAATAAAGTCCCCTGACTTTCCAATTGAAGAAGAGCTTAATGATGAAGAGGATGAGCAATAAAGAGCGCCCTCACTCCAGTCTAAGGCCTATTACCAAGGGCCTATTGCCATTTACATTAATGTAAAAATGAGTCCAAGGAGCGAGGCAGAAAACTGAATTAAAAAGTTCTTTCAATAAATATTACCAAGTACTGTAGCAAGACTTCTTAGAGAGAAATTTCTGAGTTTGATTATAGATAAAAGTACAGCTTCTATAGTTATAGTGAACCATAAATTTATAGTGATCATCTTCTTCTTCTTGATAGAGAAAGAGATTTGGAACGAAGTAAAGCTCTAGATCAAGGTGAGTATCTGTGGCACAGAACTCTTCGCCTGATTCGTATCCATAAGCTTCAGTCGCAATAAATTTTAGTGTTTCAACTTTTAACGGATCATTTTGAAAATCAGTACACTGATATGCTCCAGCTGAAAAAGTCGTAAATAAAAAAGTGAATAGTATTAATTTCATTGAGTTACCCCTGCTAATTGTGAAAAGTTAAACTACTCTACTTTTGTTTGTGTAGTCAAACTTATTTTATCATCGCATTGAGTCCAATTCTTTGAATAAGTTATAAATTAATTTGAATGAAAGTCCGTTCTTAGAATACGGGTTACTTCTTCTCCTTCAGAGCAGTTTGAAGCAGTACACTTTTTAAGGACCTTACACAGACCCCTCGTTTGATAATCAGGGCGGCCTCTAACGAGTACACCTTCGACTTCAAAGGACTTAGCATTAAAGACTGGTGATCCCGAATTATTATGAAAGGCATCAAGGTCAGTTCTAAAAAAAACGGAATCACTATTTTCAAAAATGTTCGCCTGGTCCGCAACTTTTAGTGGAAGACCACTAGGAGTTCCAATCATAAAAACAGAAGTTCTATTCTCCACCTTCCCTTCAGTTCTTAACTTAAGAGGTGTGCGACCTTCTACATTTCGATCAAGTTCAATAATGGCGTAGTCTAACTTAGTACCTGATTTATCATTCACGGATCTAATAACTTTCTTACAATTGTATACGTCATTTGTCGCAAGCTGATGGCGGTCGTAGGGAGGAAATGGTCCGGAGACATTCTCAATATTGTAATCAAAAACGAAGGAAGTTGAACTACAGTGATAACTAGTAGAGATACAATGGCCGGCCGTCATAACTTTATTAGGGGCCACTAAAAATGCGGTACAATTGGACGCCGAAGGTTGTCCCTGGAAGGGAACTTCACGGCAAAATTTTTCAAATTCACCATAGATACCAAATACTATTTCATAGAGCTCATCTTTACGCTTTAAATGACTTTTATAGAACATGGCAGCTACAGACTTAGACAACTCTCTAACTCTACTATCTGGATGAAGACTAGCTTCTTGCCGATCATCTTCCCCGTACACGGCCTTCTCAGAAGCCAGAGTAGATATTTGTAACAGAATAAGCAATAGAAATAATGTTTTCATAAGAGTGATATACTTTAGTTTTTATCACTATTCTAAAGTATTGAAAATTCTATAGGTTTAACTGCTTTGATATTTAATATTTGATAAAATTAATAATCTATAAATAACTTTTGCAATTTTCCACTATGATATAGTGGTGTTATGAAAGAAATAATAGCTAAAGACGGATCAACATTCTTCATCAGACCAATTACTAGCGAAGACAAGAATCTTTTAATTGAGGGTTTAGATAAACTCTCAGAAGAGTCTAAACATCACCGATTCCTAGGTTTTAAAAAGGCATTCACTGAAAAAGAATTAAAGTATCTAACTGAGCTTGATGGAATAAATCAAGTGGGCCTAGCTCTTGGTTTTGAAAATGAAGATAGCTCGGTTGAAGGCATAGGAGTCGCAAGATACCACCGTCTAAAAGACAATTATTCTCGCGCTGAATTTGCTATCACTCTCTTAGATAATATGCAGGGAAAAGGTCTTGGAACTCAGTTGATGTTAGAACTTATACTAAATGCCAAAAGTAATGGGGTCACACACTTTGAAGGTTTATTAGAAACTACAAACGAACAAATGATTGCTCTTGTAAAGAAATTAGAAGGTTTTACATTTTCAAATATAGGTAATGGCCTTTTGAAAATAGAAGGTGATCTATCCTCTTATTAAAGACTAATAAAGATCTTATCACCCTCAACCTTAGTTCTTTCATCGACAACAAAGGCCTTAAGAACGAGTTGTACGAGAAACTTTGCGGGAATAATTTTATAGAAGCGTGTCTTTTTAATATCAATAACAATCTGTGATTTTTCACGGTCAAAATTTATTTTTCCATTAACAGTTACGTGGATAGGAATAAAACCTAACACCTTAGGACTAATGGTCAATTTAAACTTATCCTTACTCAAATTTCGAGAAAAGAAATTTACATCATTAATGGCTTTTATACCAAAAGTCTTTAACTTAGCACCAAATTTCTTAAAGAACTTATCTCCATTATAAACAGCAACTAAGTGATCAAGATGTAGATCACTGGAGTGTAGACAATTTTCTAGAATGGATTGCCAGTCATAATCCTTAGCTACATCATAAGAAGCCGCGAGTTCACAGGAAACTCTGAAATCTTTATACTTATTATCTAAACCATTAAGAGAATAGACTCCACGAGGAGAATTAAACTCTAACTTCTGTTTATCAATTGAGAGCTTATTGATTGATATATTTGTTTCAATATCTTTATGTTTAATTTCGATCTTTGGAATAAGAAGTTTTGAACTATCAAAACAACCCTTTAAAACCGTTCCCAAAGTTATCTCTTTCTCATTTGTGATCTTCTTACATTCAATTTCAGAATCTAAGAAATCAAGAGAAAAAACTTCTTCGTTATCAGAGAACGATATTCTGGGAGACTCGAGTCTAATTGTATCTTCAGTAATATCAAACTTAGATTTTCCTAGTTTTACTTTTGTAGATTCATTTTCCACAACTAGTGAATTGAACTCAATCGCTGAAATATCCATACATCCAATGGCCAAATCACCATACTGGAAACCTTCCTCAAGAGATGGAAGTTTACAATAAGCACTTAATTCTTTAACTACAAAATTTTGATCAGTATTTTTAATACTCACTGTACTAGCAAGAAATTTCATTTCCTCACCATTTGCAACAAGCTCCTCAATATCAACAACCCCTTCAATTGAGCGTTCTTCATCTTTAAATATTAGTTTTGGAGCTTTAATGTTTGCATCAGTTAAGCAAATTCGGGCCACATCTAAGTCGCTCACATCTTGAGTATAATGCCCTTTGGGACATTTAATATCTATAGACTCAGCACCAAAAGTTGTACTGCCAGTTTTGGCCACAACAAGACCAGTCTTAACATTCATTTCTTCTTCAGTTAGGTAACCATCTTTAATATCAAAACTTAAATTTGAATTTTCATTTGTATATTCAATATGTGTATCAAGCTCTATCTCTTTATTTGAAGAAGAGATAACAGAGCTATTTAAGCAAGATTCAGTAAGGGCCTCTGGAGCAGCAAAGAGAGATTTATCAAGATCACAAAACAATTCTAAATTTGAAAATTTCAAAACATCTTTATCAATATTAAACTGTGCAAACTCTCCATTTAGATGAATCTCTGAATCATTCGTAAATAGTGTAAGGTTTTTTATCTTAGAATAGCTAATGGATTCAACACCTGGAATCGCTTCCAATGAATATGATAATTCGAACATATTATTATCAAAAATAAACATTTCTTGATTCATGAGTATATTTGCATCAAAACGAAATTCTTTCTTTAGAACTAAATTTGCAAGAGGAGTCTTTACCACAAAGCGAGAAGCACTTAGACTTCCAACATGTTTCCTAGAAACGAGCTCTATCATACTTGGCGCTAGATAATCTAGATTTTCAATATTGATGTCTAATTCAAACGCTTGTGTTTGAGGAGTAAGACACGCCAGTACTGCTAAGAATTTTAAAGCTTTCATAATTTCCTTTTTCAATAGAGTAAGGCTTATTAAGCAATATCCATTCCAAAGGAAGTACGTAATTTAAAGTAGTTACAGGTAGAAAGATTGATTAAATAGAGAACACTGACCAAAGGCTAGACAGCTAATAAATTTTGAGCCTCTTTTTTTCCAACTTATCCAAGAGACCTTTAATAGGCGTATCTGGAGCTTTAAATAGAGTTCTTAAACTCTCAATCATTAATTCTGCAATTTCTGGCTTAGCGTCCCTATCAAAGAATTGAGAAAATCCTTTTGAAGAAGATAACATCTCTTTTCCCTTCTTGAGAAAATGTATACTATTCAATGAATCATTACCTTTACTCTGAATGATTCTCGATCTTTTATTTGGAGGTAACATCTTCACTTTTGCATTTAATTCCTCTTGAATATCTGGACGCGACATAAAGGCTAAAAACTTTTTAGCATTGTTCTTGTTTCTAGAGTTTTTTGGAATCATTAATATATCCAATGGCATTTCTTCAAAATACTCAACGTTTGAGTTGATAATTGGAAAACGAACAAAATCGATCTCATTCTCAAGAGTTTTTGGAATGAGATGACTCCAGAAGTTCCCCATTAACAACATTCCTGCTCTCTCGCGATAGAGAAAAGGAAGAGCTTTACGCCAATTAAGATTCTCATGCTGCTTAATGAAATATTTCTTTTTAATCATATAGACTAGTTTTTCGAAAACTAAATGAACCTTCTGATCAAGATAGGACACATTGCCTATCATTAGGTCCATGTGAAACTTAAGTCCATTCATTCTAAGATTCAAATAATCAAACCACCCCAAAAGGGGCCAACCATCTTTTGAAGATACTGTTATTGGACTTATTCCGACACTTTTTAATTTTTCACAAACCTTTTCAAACTCATTCCAATTAGTCGGTGCCTTGAGTCCATGTTTTTTGAAAACAGATTTCTTATAATAGATTCCCCATTGATACAAATGAATAGGTATTCCATAAGGTTCTCCAGCGACACTTACCGAGTTCTTAAGAGATTGATCAAACTCTTTATCAAGGTTTTCCGATTCCCATGTATGGGCAATGTTCTCAACAAGTCCTTGATTTACATAATGGGTTAATTTGTAGCCACTAAACCAAAACATGATATCAGTTCTAGTTTTTTTACCTAGGAAATCATCAATTTTTTTCTTGTAATTTTCTTGTTCGTATCCCTCAAAAAATATATCAATATTAGGATGCTCTTTTTCGAAACGACCTTCAAGGCTTTGATAAGCAGAACGTTGCACGCCGTCTATAACCATTAGACTAAATACTAGTTTATCTCTAACTTTTGCAAATGAGCACATTGAGAATAAATAAGAAAGCAATATCAATTTCGACATGAAACTTCTCCATAGCAGTAAGGTAAATATTAGCGTAGTTTTTTTTTTTTAGAAGTACCAAAAGAGAAGTTAAGATTAAATTATAAGAATTGCAAAGAACTCATATGACTCTTCTCAATCGTACCCTAGATAAAAGAGAATTACTCCAGTAGTACAATTAAGAAAAATCAAACATTCTTTCCAAAAAAACTATTCCTTACAATGAGCAACATGAGGCGTAAGTGACGCATGTTCAATAAGCTTCACACAAGAGACATTAATCATTGGATCATTTCCACTAGCAGATCCAAGCCAACAAATACAGGCCGTTTTATCTATATAGTAGTACCATCCATTTAAGTCGATATCAGCTTGAATGAGATAGGTTGCATCATCATCCATCGATATGGAATCCAGGGTTGAGTCTTCTGCAAAGATATTAACAGACAAAAATAAAGAAATAGAAAATAGTAACAGCTTCATGATAATCTCTCCTTTAATTTATATATAGGCCCTAAGCTTAGCGCATACATTTATTATTGATCGCCAATATCAATTTTATTTCATTTGCATCTTTTTCTAGATACCAACGATTATTAACAGGTTTGTCGTTAATTTTAATTTGATAGATATCATCTTGGACATGTTTCTCAACTGTACACTTATCTTTGGTGCGAATGATCTTAGGTGCTCCACAACTAGTGAATATAAATGTCAGAAGTATAATACCCATCATTTTCATTTTTATTTCCTCTTACTTAAGTTCAAAGTCGTCAAATTCAAATTCATCGCAGTCCTTCTCTTCTCTAAATCTCTCATGAGTTAACCCATCAGATGAAATATCAAAGTACCAATAGAAGCATTCATTCACTCTCTTGCGTTTCGTTCTATGCACTAAAGCATCTTTAATATCCCAAGCGGTAGCTGTTATATATTGAATAGATTTCTTTACCGCAGATTTAACAGCTGTAGCTTTTGATAACTCTGGAACAGACGGAACACTAAGACCTCCAGAGGCAGGCATAGGGGCAGAAGCAGCTCCTGTTCCACCAGTACCAGTGCTAGCACTTGAAATTAAAGAACCAGAACCTCCTCCTCCCGGAGCAGAAGGAGCCGCGAGAGCTTTTGTTGTTGCGGCCGAAGAAGCTGTCGTTGTTGCGGTAGTAGATGTAGAAGAAGTTGTGGCCGTTGTGGCGGTTGATTTTGGAGTGGCGGCTTTTTTAACAGTTTCTTTAACTGAAGTTTTAGTAGGGTCAGTTTTTATATTTTTGATCTCACTATCTAGATCAATGAAACTTCCGTTAGGAAGTTGAATATTAGGTAAGAAGGCCTCAGAATTTACAATCAATTTGCTCAAGCTTTCTTTTGAAATGAATCTTACTTTTCCACTCGCTATATATTCAGTAGAATTTAAGGCCTGCCCAGGGGCCAGATCAACAGCTGTTGCTCCCAGAACTTCAGCATTTACCTTACCAGTTAAAAGCACTGTATCAGTAACAGACTTTTCAGCGACAGCATAACTACTCACTAGAAATTCTGTACCCCTAACTCCAATTGAAGACATTTTAGTTTTTACGACGAACCCTTGCTCATTTTCGAAGTTCTGTATCTGTGCTCTAATTTTCCCTTTTATGAGATTTACCACCGAATCTCGTTTTCCATCTACAATCTGGTACTTCTCTAATTTCATAAGTGAATTTCCAGGAAACATAAGAATAGAGCCATCCTTCATCTTGAGCTTTACAAAAGATTTATCAGAAACCGAAACAGTATCAAGGACAGAGACTGAATCTTCTTGTTTTAATTCACTAACCTGCTCTCCCTTATCATCAACTAGAAATGCACTTCCTCGCAACAGAGAAACCTCACCTATCACTTGTGCATAGAGTGAGAGTGAAAAGAGAAATAAGACAATGATTTTCCTAGACATAGGACTCCCTAATCGATTGGTACACTATTTAATTATAGAGAGTTTAAATGTGATTTTATAAATAACTATGAATACATATTAACAATTCAAAACTTTGCGATAAAATCAAAGGCTTCTTAATATATCTTATTGTTATATTGAATTGTTCAAAGTGAGATTTACGAGAAAATAGACTCTATGAAAAAACTTTTTATTTTAAAAACTATTACTTCTACGGCAAAAATTAAAAAGACTTATTAAGACATTGCAAGAAACCTTCTACAAACTGCTCTCTCTTATTCTCAACTTCTAAAGAAGAAGTATTCTTAGTCTTATCCTGAATTGAGTTGTAAGTAGTGGGACTAAGCCCACAGGGATGAACCTTCATGATTTCTTGCCACATAGTGGGATCTTTCCAAAGATTAAGTGCCATTCCATGACAAGTGACAAATCTCTTCAAATGAAGTCCGATACTCGCCAATTTCTTTTCTCTTATCCACAATCCTAGCAGTGAATTATCAATATCAATATGTTCTAGATTCCAAAGGTTTTCTAAAGTAGTTTTGGTAGCTCTTAGAATCAATTCGATAAAATCAAAGACCTTAAGCTTTTGATGATTCAAATGTATTATAGGATAGAAGACAACTTGCCCGGGTTGATGAAAAGTTATTCCACCGCCCCTTTTAATTTTATGAATAGGTATGGAGATTTCATTTTTGTTAGATTCATCAAATTCAACGAGTCCCGCCTCTTCAACCATACTTCTTTGTAGGCCCTTTCCAACTGTGAAACAATTGGGATGAGAAGTGAAGATAAAGACTTTTATATAAGTAAATTTTTGAACGATTTCCACGCACTTCATTTGAAAGTCTAGAGCGACTAGGTAGTCCCAATTCGTCTTACTCACAATAAAGAGGTTCTCTTTGGGCATAGAAATATGTGTACTATCGATTTGAAATAATTCAAGATCACCCAATTCTAAAATGAAGTCTTCATAAGAATGCATAGAACCTTCTAGATATCATGACCTTTAGCTTTTAAGTGATCCAAGTAATCTGCGGCCTTATAACTACTTCTTACAAGGGGACCACTGGCCACAAAATCAAAACCAACTTCGTAGGCAATTTCTTTAAATTTAGCAAACTCATCTGGGTGATAGTATTTTTCTACTTTTAAATGTCTGGGTGTCGGTCTTAAGTACTGACCGAGAGTCACAATATTAGTTCCCACACTTCTTAGGTCTTTTAAACATTGAATAATCTCATTATCCGTCTCCCCTAGCCCCAACATAATGGAAGACTTGGTCGCAATTTCAGAGAACTCTTCATTATAATACTTTAAACAACCTAGTGTTTTCTCATATCCAGCTCTTCTATCGCGCACAGGATGAGTGAGTCTTTTAACTGTTTCAATATTTTGAGCGATAACAAAGGGACGACTAGAACCAAGCGTATGCATGTGTTCTTCATTTCCATCAAAATCTGGAATGAGAACTTCTACTAAAGTATCGGGATGATCTTTTCTGATACGTTTTACAATATTTCCAAAGTGAGCAGCACCAAAGTCAGCCAGATCATCTCTATCAACACTTGTGACCACGAGATATCTAAGCCCCATAGTCTCCACCATATCAGATGCATTTTGAATTTCCTGGAAATCAATAACGCCACCAGGATTCCCTGTATCCACGGCGCAAAACTTACAAGCGCGAGTACACGTCCCACCAAGAATCATCATGGTCGCAGTCTTGGCACTCCAACACTCTCCTTGATTGGGGCAAGAAGCCTCTTCACAAACTGTCCAAAGATTCTTTTCTCTAAGCTTCTTTCTCACCTGTTCGTATTCTTTACCGGAAGGCAATTTGACTTTAAACCAATCGGGCTTCTTTTCACGAAGGTTTGTCTTACTCTTCGCCTGCTCGAAAGCTCGTTTCTTCTTCTCGAGAGTTTTATCGCGCGCGGCTTGGTAATCATAAGTCTTAGTCATGCTCTTTCCAGGAAATGGACTACTTTTAAATAATGTAGTTAAAACTATAACTACCTGAAAGTATTCTCGTTGCAAAATATTTCTCTTAGATATTTTAGATATTCGTTTGATATTCTACTAAGCCTTAAGATATCAATTATTTAAAGGGCGATAAACCCAAGTTTCCCTGAAAAAAGTCTTACATCTCTCCATTTCTTTGCCAAAGCCTCCCTCTTTTTGATGTAATAGAGTCTAAGGAGAGAGATATGCATAAGGTCCTGTTTTCATTAGTTTTAATGATATCCACTACTGTATTTGCCAACACTAGTTCTTGGGATAAGGCCGATTGGTCACGAAATGCCACACTAGCTACTGGTGAGCATCGAGAGAATATCTACAAACTTGGAAGTGAAGAATTTAAGAAGAAGCAGCGAAATGGCTTTATTCACGCTCTTCAATATCCAGTTACAGTAACTGGTCTCCTAGTTCCTTTTGAGCCTTTAAAGAACTTCCTAGAGGCCTCTGAAACGAATCCCCTAAGAAGACTCATCCAAAGAGTTGCTAAAAAGAAAATTGGCTTTAATGACATCCAAGGCATGTATGACTGGGTGGGATTAAATCCTTACAATGACGAAAATGCTGTGGGAATTTATAAAATCCCATATCCAAATGGAGTGAAGCCGGAAGTTCCCATGGGAGCGACCATTATGAATACGGCGAAAGGAAAGGGGCTGACTTTTAGTTGTGCCACTTGCCACACAGGAAGACTCTTTGGAAAAAGTATCATGGGTCTTACCAATAAGAGAGTTCGTGCCAATAGATTCTTTCACATGGCGAAGAAAACGATCCCCTTTGTTCCTAGTAAACTTTTTAAAGCTTCAACTAGGGCCACAGAAGATGAGCGCTTACAGTTTAGAAGAACTAAGTATAATTTAAATTCGGTAGGAGTGACAGATCCACAAGTGCTAGGACTCGATACTTCCCTACCACAAGTGGCGCTTAGTCTTTCTAGAAGAAATCTAGACGAGTACGCCACTAAGAATAAATTCCTAGAAAAATTTCCCAGAAGAAACCCACTCCATAAATTTGTTGCCGATTCAAAACCAGCGGTATGGTGGAATTTAAAATATAAAACGAGATGGCTCTCTGATGGATCAATCGTAGAAGGAAATCCTATTTTAACAAATTTCCTCTGGAATGAACTGGGTCGTGGGACAGATCTAAAAGAGCTAGAAAAGTGGATGGCAGATAATACGGAAACCATAAAAGAGTTAACGGTAGCGGCTTTCTCTACTAAGGCCCCAAGGTGGACTGATTTCTTTGCCGCATCTACTATTGATCTTCCGGCTGCAAAACGCGGTGAAGATGTCTTTAAGAATAGATGTTCTAAGTGTCACGGGGATTATGAGAAGGCGTGGAACTTACCAAACGCCTCAGAATTATCTGACATTAAAATATTAGAAACAACAATAGTTAAGTACCATAAGAAAACTCCTGTAAAAGATGTGGGGACAGATCCTAACAGATATCAAGGGATGAAGTATTTCGCTAAGAGATTAAATGATTTAAAAATTTCTAAGTGGATGAACACAGTTGTTGTTCCGCAAAAGGGTTATGTACCACCACCACTTGTTGGAATTTGGGCAAGATATCCTTACCTTCATAATAACTCTATCCCCAATTTGTGTGCTCTATTAAGTAAAGTGAGTGAGAGGCCAAAGACATTTTTTCAAGGTCCCGCTAATGATATTGAAAGAGATTTCTCTAGTGAATGTGTGGGATATCCAGTGGGTGATGATATTCCAAAAGAATGGTTAGCGGATACTGATGCCTTCTTTGATACTCGTAAACCAGGACTTAGAAATATTGGTCACACTAAAGCATTCATTGACTCTAATGGAAATGAATTGTTAACTCCTGCACAGAAAAGGGACCTCATAGTCTTTTTAAAGACTCTATAAGTTTCAAACGAGAAGATACCTTTGTAACTTTAAACTATGCAAAGGTATCTAAATAGAATTTTAATCCATAGGAACAATATAAAGTTTTTCTGCATAAGCAAAAGTATGATTCTCTTCTAGTCATGTTTAAATAATCATCACAGATTGCGCATAATACAAAAGAACAAAATTCATTTTCAACGTTGCCTGGAAAGTTTCAGACGTTGCCAATACAAATGGGTAAGAATTTTCTTACAAACAACAAAAAGTAACGACTTTCATTATGTAAGCTCATAGAAATATGTATAATAGAACCTTAAGAAACTAACCGACAGGAATCAAATGGGTTTAGAAAATACCGTCAGCGACAATAAATTATCCATTGGAATTATTGATGATCATCAGATCTTCAGAGAGGGAATTTGTTCGCTACTGACAAAGAATCCTCTCTTTGATGTGCAACTTTCTGCAAATGGTTACGAAGAAGTTATATCGATGGACTTAACTCACTTAGATATATTAATTGTGGATATATCTCTTGGGGCCGTAAATGGAATATCTATTGTCAAAATGCTTAAACCAAAATTTTCTCATTTAAAAATAATTGTTCTCAGCATGATGAATAGAGATGTTTACGAAAAAAAGGCAATCGCAGCTGGAGCGGATCTATTTATTGATAAGAACGAAGCTTTTAACTCTCTAGAGAAAGGAATACTAGCGACATCAGGAGAGAAAGAGATTAAGCAGAGAAGAATTTCCAAAGATCTCTTATTTAAAGACAGAGGCCAATGGGAAATTTTGATTGAGGATCTCTCTGAAAGAGAAAGAGATGTTCTAGAATATACTTTAAGAGGAGTTCCACAAAAAGAAATCTCTTTTGACTTAGGAATAAATGTTAAAACAATTAGTACCTACAAACGAAGACTCTTAAGTAAATTAAACCTATCAGGTGATATCGAACTTATAAACTTATATAACACTCTGAAAAATAGAGATACCTAAATAAAAGTATCTTTGAAGTGAATCTCCAACTTGTAAGAGCTATCACCCACCTTATTAGATATTATCTTTCCATTAATATACTTAACTCTTTCCTCAATTGTCACATTTCCCAAACTATTAGAATTCTCACTCTTCCTAAACTCTGTCTCAGGACCCTTAGAATGATAGAGAAAAGCAAAAGTATCACCAGATGATTTAATATACATTTCAAGAGATTGCATTTTGGAATACTTCATTGAGTTTTGCAGGAGTTCTTGGATTATCCGGTATAAATTAATTTGAGAATTTAAAGGAAGACTTTCGCAGTCATCAGAGACTTCTACTTTTAGTTCTTTTAAATTTGTCGATTTATTTAGAAGCCAATCTACACTTTCTTTAAATGTAGCATTAACCACTGGCGCCGGAAGAATGTCATAGGATAATTCCTTGACTTCAGAAATAATCATCTCAATATTATCAACAAACTCACTGTCCATCCCTTTTACCTGAGAACTTAACTTTAAAGAAGCTAGATTTTGTCCAATACTATCATGTAGAAAGAAAGAAATTTGTTTCCGCACCTTTTCTTGCTCATCTTGTAGGATTTTATTATATTCGCTTACTTCCTGTTGAGCCTGATTGGCTTCTTTAATATACAATTCATTCTTAGTTTTTAATTCATTTAAAGAATCTATGAGAAAGTTTACTTCTCTAGATTTATCTTTTTCCTCAATGTAAACTGGATCCTTATTTTCATAAGTTAGTTGAGAGACAATTCTCAGTAGGGGTTTCACAACAAGCCTGGTTATTAAGAAATAGACAAAAACAGCTAAGAAAAAGCTTTTAAATAATCTCGATAAAAAGAGACCCAGTATTTCATGCCTTAGTTTTTCATAGAATTTTTTATTAGAGAGATAAACTCTAATCATACCAATTTTCACTCTATTTGAAGAACTAGGCGGCGAGAGGAGTTCAATGTCATGAACCATTAATTCTTTATCCAAACTCTCCCCTGAGCTAGAAAAAACAGTTTCAAACTGATCTAAAACTTCGACCTTTTCAATATGTTCAAATTGACTTATCGCCGTTGTTAAGGCGGAGGTTACTTCTCGATCGTAAGTCCAAACAGATATAGAGATAGAAGGTGCATAATTATTTTTTAAGTATTCAATAGTGTCATTTCGATTTTTTTCATTTTCTTGAAACTCAAGGTAGATATCTACACAAAAAATCATAAAGGAAATAAAGAAAGTGAAAAAAGTCACATTCTTTATGACTTTAAACTGCAATGAATCTTTATATTTTAAGTCATTTAACATGCTTTAGTCTCTTCTCTGTCAATTATCACTAGACCATTAGTGTATATTAGATACAATAATACTTATGAATACAATCATTTTACAGTTCTTTTCTGTCTCCACAAATTAATATTTTAAAGAAGATTTGAGAGGAATGTCTCTCCAAGGGTAAAGAATAATATGGAATTTGGAATAATCATAAAAGTCATCCTACCCATCTCGCTCATTATCATCATGATGGGAATGGGAATGTCTCTAACCATTGGTGACTTTAAAAGAGTCACTCAATATCCTAAGGCCGTAATCACTGGAATGATCGCGCAGATGATCCTCTTACCTATAATGGCATTCATTGTGATTACCCTCTTCGATTTAGATCCTCTCATGTCCACAGGTTTAATGATCTTGGCCTTCTGTCCAGGAGGAGCCTCATCAAATATGATTTCCTTTCTAGCAAGAGCTGATCTGGCCTTATCAATTACCTTAACTGCCATAGTAAGCTTAATCGTACCCTTTATTATTCCATTGCAAGTAGCAACGACTCTTACTTACTTTATGGGAGACAGTAGCTCCTTCAACTTTCCAGTTTTAGAAACTATTATAAAACTCTTAGTCGTCACAATCATTCCCATAGTAATCGGTTTACAAATCAATAGATCTTTTCCAAAGTTTTCCAAGAAAGTAGAAAGTCCTGTAAAGATCTTCTCCTTTCTTTTCTTATTTCTCATTATTGCAGTTGTGCTTAATAAGAATTGGCACAATATTGATGTCGTTTTCAAAAGTGTTGCACCCATAGCAATTATACTAAGCACGTGTAACTTTATTCTTGGTTACTTTGTGTCTAAGTTGATGGGACTTAAACATAAGCAATCGACAACCATAGGAATTGAGGTGGGAATTCAAAATGGAACCATCGCTCTTATCATAACAGGAACAATTCTTGGTAATCCAGAAATGTCCCTGGCTCCAGCAACTTATGGACTCTTCATGTACTTCACGGGGTTAGTCTTTGTATGGATTACAAAGTTCTTTGAGAAGGGCACCCCGGAAATTGAAGTTATGAATTAGTGACTTTTTAATTCATCTCTTACCTGTAAGACCCACTTATTTATTCTTTCATCAGTTAACTCATCTTGGTTATCTTCATCAATGACCAAGCCTAGGAATTTTCCATCAAGAATCGACTCACTCTCTTCATGGTCATAACCTTCTGTGGGCCACTGTCCAATCAGTTTAATTCCTTTATCCTTGATGCGATTATAAATAATACTAAGAGCATCACAGAAAGTGTCACCGTAAGAGTATTGATCTCCCAGACCTATAAAACCCACGTATTTATGATTTAGGTCTAATTCATCGAGTTTTTGTAGGTGCTCCTCCCAATCATCGCTCAGCTCTCCCGTGCCCCAAGTTGAAGAAGCGAAGATAAGAAAATCATAGTTGCTCATTTGTTCTTTTTTAACATCTGATATATTAAAAATTTCTGCTTTTAAAACATTTTTAACTTTAGTGGCCACATCCTCAGTATTTCCGATATTACTTCCATAGAATATTCCTATACTTTCCATAGTATTTCTCCGAATAAGGTTATTTAATTAATAAGAATTTATATTTGTTTTCATTGACTGTAGATTTCAATACAGAAAGCTCATAGAGCATCTCTTGACTCTTATAATAAGCGGCCAAATCTCTATTTAAAGAAATTAAGAGCTCTCCTGCTTTTACTCTAACGTAGGTATTCTCATCATTTGAATCATACAAAGACTTAAGAGATTCCATCCCAGCAGATATTTGCTTAACAACACAATCACGGCATCCTTTAGCTTCACTACATGACTTTAGAAGTAGAACAGTTTGGTAATACTTATCCAAGACATCCACTTGTTCGACTACGTTTACACTACGAAATCTAGTTCTAAGGATTGAGTTACATTCCACTGCATATAAATAAGCGGATTTAAAATTTCCCTCGTTAAGACTATTTTGTCCCAACCAATAACTATCATTCCATTTTTCTAACATTTCTAAACTTCCTATTTTAATGCTTTAATAAAGTTTGACTATTCAAACAAATATATATACGATCGAACAAATTAAATCAAGACTTTAAAACAAGAGGTATTTTATGATTCACGCAATCTTAGAAACTATGGATAGTTTCGCTCCATTTAAAACAGTAAAAGCACACTGTGATGTTCCGTGTGGTGTTTACGATCCTACTACTGCAGTGATTGCTGCCATGACTGTAGCTCGTATGACAGACACAATTCTTGAGCTTGAAGAGCATGAGATTAAGGACCACCAAGGAACACGTGATCTTCATTATCAAAATAAGATTACAAGAATGATTAATGAAAAAGAGAGATCTGCAGAAATTGTAAAAGAAGAAGTTCGAATTATTTGGGGAGATTTTTTTAAGGAACCTCAATTTAAGCAATTCCCTCAGATTCACTCTCTCGTTCACGAGGTACTGTTACTCGCTTCAAAGTGTAAACAGAATATCGATCAAGACGCTACAAGAGATCTTGTCACTAAGTTAAATGATTTTTCAGAAATCTTTTGGAAAATAAAAAATATAAAATTCAAAAACGTAACCTACCATTGCAAACCCAATCTAGAAGTTATTCTTCCTGAACTATAAATGATTTCAATATTTAAAGTTCAAGGTCAAAGCATGTCTCCTCTTTACGAAGATGGAGACTATCTTTTTATCTTTAAACCATTCTGGAAAAAGCCTCCTCTTGCAAAACAGATTATCGTATTCAATCATATTAAGTATGGCCTGCTCTTAAAGAGAGTTGTATCCGTCGATAAAAAAAGCAAGATCTTTTTTTCAAAAGGTCACAATAGTCATAGTATTTCGAGGGAAGAAATTGGAGCGATTAAGTTCGAAGAGATTAAAGGTACGCCAATTTTTCATATAAAAGGTAAGAAAACCTAGAAGTAGAAAAAAAAGGTTGGCACTTGTTTAATCCAAGCACCAACCAATTTAATTAATATTTATCCATCCATCAAAATAATAATACTAATACCACCACCTAGAGTCTTAAGCGGATAACCTTTACCACTCTGGTGAATATTTGGACCATTTTGACCTGCTTCAGCTCCATGACATCCAATACACCCTTTCTTATAGTATTCAGGTAGCAATTGTCTGAAAGCTTTTTGACCTTTATAAGTAGTGACTTCAGAAAAAGGACTTCCTCTCTCGTAGCCAGCTTTTGAGAAAATACTATTCAGAATTTTTTTCTCCCATTCGTCAGGTGCATTACTTCTTTTTACTAAGAGTTTATCGGGAGCAGTTAATTTTAAAAGGGCCTTACCTTCTGTTCTAGCATTAAACTCCTTCATCACTTCAACTGCGTAACGAGCAGGTAAGAATTTATTATCATAAACATTAACTCCTTTTTTAAAATGAGTAGCCGGACTGTATTTAAAGACCCCTTCGTATTGTCCCTTCACAGCTTTTATGATCACGGAGACAATGGAATCGATAAGATGACCACGAAGAACTCCCTCTGGAGTGTCATCAGTAGGAGGAAATCTAGAACCTGTCGTTTTCTTATAAATTTTCTTAGTCTGAATTAAGAAAGAAATAATAAAATCATCAGGAGATTCCCCTTTTAAGGACTCTCTAGGGTTTCCAATAAAGGGCTTATTCTTCGTCACAATAGAGCGTGATGAGCGAAACAGAGTTGTTAGCTGAAAAGCTAACTGCTTATTATCCATAGCGAACGTATCCACAGATAGAAGCATTAATAATGCAAGCATGGGCGCCTTAAGTTTTTTCATTTCATTCTCCTTTCTTAACAGTTGTCTGAATTGATCTTCACAAAAATGGCTATAGTTGTAATGGATGACCATTTTACACCTTGCCAACCTAGTTATTCATTAATAAATTCTTAATATAATTATTCTCTTATATTTACTTTAATTTATTGAATGTCATTAATGCTATTTTTTTAAGAGGGAGAATATACTTCGCAGCATTTAGTTTTATAGCAGCTCTTGGCATACCAAACACTACTGAAGACTCCTCATCTTGAGCTATAGTGCTAAAGCCATTATTCTTTAATCTTAAAAGTCCTCTAGCACCATCTTCTCCCATCCCAGTAAGAATACAGGCCACAACATGTTTATCAAATTCATTAATATTCGCTATAGAATTAAAGAAAAAATCAACAGAAGGCTTATGTCTATTAAAAGGAGGGTCATCTGTGACAAACAATTTAATAACACTACCCGTTTTAACAATTTTTAATTGCTTTCCACCAGGTGCTATATAGATAGTATTCTTTAAAATTGTTTCATTATGCTCGGCTTCCTTTACTGTAAATTCATAGAGTTCATTAAATCTTGCAGCCAATTTCATTGAAAATGACTCTGGTATATGTTGAATTACAATTGTAGGAGGAATTTCACAGGGATAGGAATTAAATATTTCCTTTAAGGCTTCTACGCCCCCAGTAGAAGAACCAATGACAACAATATTATTTTCAATTTTTGAAATATGATGTTTTTTGACTTTGACTATTTTTATATTTTTCAAAGACAAAACTTCTCTAATTTTCTTTGAACTCTTAATCGTTCTACAAAGTTTCTTTGAAATCTCATCGAGACTATCAAAACTAGGCTTTTCAATATATTCAAAAGCACCAAGCTCTAATGATTGAAAATAATAATCAGAATCATCTTTAGAGAAAGAACTAACTATGATTACGGCGATATCAAGCTCTTTTGCATATTTCTTTAGGAATTCTATTCCTGTCATTTCTGGCATTTGAATATCTAAAGTTATCACATCTGGTTTATAGATTTTAATTTGCTCTAAGGCCTCCATGGCAGAGCTTGCAGTACTGACTACTTTAATATCACTATCATCTTTCAAACACCTTTTAATGACTTTTTGTACGGGTAGAGAATCGTCTACAACTATTACTTTTTTAACATGGGTAATTTTTGAGGTACTCATTTCTGACAATTTAGGACAACGCTTATAAATAGATTTACCCAAATAACTTAGTCCTTCAATTTCATAATCGATAGCCTCAGACATGCCAAGAATAAGAAGACCTCCTTCATGAAGTCTAGTAGCAAGGGCATGAATGATTCTTTTTACAGTCACTTTATCAAAGTAAATAAGAACATTTCTTATCATAATGAGATCGAACTTCATGCTAGGGTAGGCCACAACATTTGTCAGATTCAAATTTCTAAATTTTATTTTATCAACAATTTCATTTTTAAATTTGTAATAACCAGAATTGTTACCAGTGCCTCTAATAATATAATTCTTAAAAGGTAGTTGATGAATAGACTCACCAAATCTTTCTGCTGGGTAAACACCCTGCATACACTGAGCAAGAACGTTATTATCAATATCTGTGGCAAGTAATTTTAATTCATTAAATCTATTCGATTTCTTTATAAAATGATCAATCTCGCAAGCTAAGGTATAAGGCTCTTCCCCAGTAGAAGCGGCAGCACACCAAACATAGAGGTTTTTATGTTTACATAAGTCAGGCAGGTAGTGATTAATAATATATTCAAAATGTTCAGCTTCTCTAAAAAAATGAGTTTTATTTGTAGTTAGACAAGAGATAAACTCCTCTATCAGTCTTTTCTTATTTGTACTCAACAATATAGATAAGAGTTCATCCCAATCATGAATTTTCACTTCATGCATAAGTTTAAATAACCTAGTTTCAAAAAAGCTCTTCCTATCATCAGCTACAACGATACCCGTTTCTTTATAAAGAATATCTTTAAGAGCTATGAACTGGGATGAATTTAAGACATCTATTTGATTCATTAATTATCCGTTAACAGCATGATTTCTTTCTATTTCTTTTATTTCATCTATATCTAATAGTGGAATAAGGTCTAAGAGAAATCTTAGATTAGACTTATTCTCTTCTTTTATAACTCCTGTAACGAATAGGTTCTTCTGACTTTTAATGTGATTTTGATCATCAATGACAGAATCACAAATTAATTGAACTGCCAAAACTTCATCAACTAAGGCCCCAACTTTTATGTCATCAATATTAAAAATTACAATACAAGTTTGTTTCTCAACGAATTTAGTTGGCGTCTTTTCAATCCTCATTCCGAGATCAAGTACCGAGATAATTTGACCTCGTAAATTAATCAACCCCTTAAAGTGAGATTTAGTAAGAGGTACAGAAGAAATTTCAAAATTAGGAACAACTTCACTAATGTCTTTTAGAGGAACACAGTAATGTTTATCAGAAACGATAATTTCGAGATAACGTCTTTCTGTATCAGATTTTAAAATTTCAGTTGTTTCCATTATTTATCCTACATTCTTATAATGTTCTACAATTTGTTTCATTTCTAATACCAATGCCACTCTTCCATCATTTAAAATTGTTCCACCTGCGATACCATTTATATTTTTAACATTAGGCATTAGGTCCTTCAGAACTATTCTTTCCTGTGAAACGAGTTCATCAAAAATCATCATATACTTTTCATTTTCATAAGGAATAATCGCACCGATCTGCGTTTTTGGATTAGTACTTAGACCTTCAATTTTAAATTTTTCTTTAAGGCAGATAACAGGAAGTACTTCATTTTTATAATTAATAACTTTCTTATTGTCGTTAATAGTCTCAACTAGAGAGAGATCTATTTTTTCCGTTTCTGAATAATCAGAATTCGGCATAATGAACTGCTTATCACCAATTCTTAAAATACACCCTTGAAACATGGCAAGAGCTAATGGAAGCTTTACAACAAATCGGGTCCCCTTTCCAAATTCAGAATGAATCTCACAGGTTCCTTTTAAGTCACTGAACATTTTCTTGACCACATCCATTCCAACACCACGACCAGAGACATCAGAAGCTACATTCTTTGTAGAGAAACCATTTGTAAAAATGAAGTTATATATCTGCTCATCACTATAGGAGACCTCGCGTTTAGCAATCCCCTTTTCGATAGCTTTCACAAGGATTTGATCTTTATTTAGACCCCTTCCATCATCAATTATTTCAATATAGAAAAAGCCCCCCTGTCTAAAAGCTTTTAATTCAACTTTTCCCTCTTTAGTTTTACCAAGACGTAAACGTTCTTCATTTGTTTCAAGACCATGATCAATAGCATTTCTCACCATATGTGTTAGTGGATCAACTAGACAATCAGCAATTGTTTTATCTAACTCAGAAGCTTCACCAGTTTTAATAAAAACAATATTCTTTGATACTTTCTTTGAAGTCTCTCTAGCAACTCTTTCAAGTCGTCCAAAAATTTGTTTCAATGAGATCATCCTAAGGGTAATGGCCGTTTGTTGTAAATCTAGTGTAATCTTATCGAGATTAGCTGAAGTCGTTTTTATTTCTTCAATATTTTTTTCAATACCATCATCAATTAAATAACTAAGTTTCTTTTGCCAAATAACTTGTTCTCCAAAGTAGTCTAGCAAACTGTCAATTTTATCCAGGTTAACTTTAATTGATTCATTCTTATTTGAAGATGAAGTAGTAACTTTATTAACTTCAATAGACGCTTCTGTTGTTTCTTCCTTAACTTCAACGATACTTTCTATTTGCAAAAGACTTTCTTTTTTATTATTTTTTTCAGTTTCAGTCTTACTATAAAAATCAGGATCCATATCAGCTAATAATTGAAGGGCCTCTTCATCACTAATGCTAGAATCTTTCTTTATTGTTGTTTCAATATCTTCTTCTACCTCATTAATGAACTCTTCTAAATCTTCTATTACATCTTCAAATTTCTCACTCTTAACTGTTCCCTCATAAGTTACTGTTTCATCTCCCTCATAGTAAGCGATGGCCCTAAAGCCTTCATCGTAGACACCTTCTTCATTCCCATGAGTTAATGCGATTAACGCCTTTTTAATAGTGTCGGAAAATAACAGCAAGGTATCGGCGACTTTCTGATCTTTAGCAATGACACCATCGCGAATTTTAATAATAAAATCTTCAGCATGGTGACAAAACTCTCCCAACCGATCAAACTTAACGGCAGAGCTAGACCCTTTCAAACTATGAAAAAGTCTAAGTATTTCATCCATTGTCTTCGAATTGTTGGGATCTTTTTCATATGATAGAAAGCACCCTTCAGCTTCTTCAATCATATCCCTTGCTTCTTCAATGAAATCTTGTCTTATTTCAATGAGAAAATCATCAATACCACTCATGATCGATTCCTTTTTAAATCTTTTCCCATTCGTCCTGATCTGATGAATCCGCTACACTCACAGTATCGTCTCCCACCGCCATATTTGTCGCACTTTCAAAAGCAGGCTGAGGCACGGATACCATATTTGGAGATAACGATAGAACATTTGAGACCTGATTTATTACAGAATTATGCGACGTTTTCTCTTGAAGACTAATATGTTTATTATTTTTTCCCTTAACAAGAGAGACTATATCGTCTACGGCAGTTGTTAATAATACAGATTGTTTATTTAGCTCCTGCGAAGAAAGAGAAGTTATATCAGACAGTTTTACATTTTGCTGAGTTGTTAAATCTAACTCTGAAATGGCCTTATTCACTTGTTCTATTCCATCCGCTTGATCCTTTGATGAAATAAGAATTTGTTCTGAGTTCTTAGTGATTTTTATTAATGTAGATGAAATCTCATCGATAAACGCAGTCGCCTCAGTGAGAATATTATGACCTTGAGTCACTTTTTCTTTGTTCTCCGAAGCTACTGTTTCAGCTGCTTTAGTTGATTCTTTTACGATACTTGAAATTTCTGTGGCGGCCTTTCCAGAGAGTTGCGCCAGGTTACTAACTTCCCTTGCTACAACTCCAAAACCTCTACCATGTTCACCTGCTCTTTCTGCTTCAACCGAAGCATTAAATGATAAAATCTTTGTTTGAAAAACAATATCATCAATTATTTTAGTCTTTTCAGATATTTCGTCAAAGATTTTTACCAGTCCTGAAATTTTCTCATTACTATCAATAATACTATTCATAGAGACTGTAAGTTCTTTCATCTTTCTAATGGCAAGATTTGAAGTCTCAGTCGTAGAGTCTGAGATATCTTTTGATTTTT
Source organism: Halobacteriovorax marinus (assembly GCA_002163155.1). GTDB lineage: Bacteria > Bdellovibrionota > Bacteriovoracia > Bacteriovoracales > Bacteriovoracaceae > Halobacteriovorax > Halobacteriovorax marinus_A. Next base: position 239,752 of record MAAO01000008.1, read on the forward strand.
CTGCTTCAGATACATTCTTCCTAACCATACTAGATATTTCTTCTATTGATGCTGCTGTTTCTTGAATAGAACTAGAGTTCTCAGTGGCATATTCTGAGAGCTTTAAGCTATTTTTTGAAAGGTTCTTAGACTCTAGAGACACAACACTTGCCCCCGAGTGAAGACTATCTATCAAAGAATTTAGTCTTTCATTGATTCCTCTTATTGTATAACAGCTTAATCCAACAACTATTAAGAAACCTAAGGATGTCATGAAGGTCATTAGGTAGATTTTAGAACTCTCCTTTGCAATAGATGGAGCAATTAAGTTATCTGTTAAATGAGAAAATTCACTTTCTAAAAGAAGATTTATATCTTGAACAGCACTTGAAATCGTATCAAAAAACTTAATAGGCTCAATACCAAAGTCCCCATTGTATTTTCGCAGTAGAACCTTTTCGTATGACTTCTTTACTATTTTCCAGGTTTCTTTTTCTTTAAAAGTAGCAAGAGTCTTTTTCCCCTTTCCAGAAAGCTGTAATACTGGGGAATTTAGGTTTGATAGAGCAGAGTTATATAGCTTTAAAAGGTTATTAGCTGTTTTCTGTCTAATAGGATCATTCGCAGTAAATATATTGGTTAAGTTGGCCCTAAGCAGGCCTAAGTCTTCTTTGGCTTCCTCTAAGATTCTAAGGCTGATTATGAGTGAAACATAACCTAAACTACTTCCATTATCAGCAGTATAATTATAGTGACCAAGTAGAGAATAGATCAAATCTGAATAGTTCTTTAAATGTAGCGCTAAATCTGTTTTATTATCAACGAGCTCTCTAAAATGAACTAGATTTTTCATTTTGTGTTTCAATTCAACTAATACAACATTATCAGTTAAATCAGCATCAACAATTGATTTTTCAAAATTAATAATATTTCTATCTACTACTGATCTATGGGATAATATTTGTTTTAAGTTTTCCACTCCAGAGATATATCCTGAAGACAATCCTCTCTCTATTTGCAGCGAATTCACTAGAGGAGCCACCTCCTTTAAAACTTCCATATATCTATCTACTTTATTCTGAGCATTGTAGACATCGTAATTTGATGAGAGATAAAGAGTTGAGATTCCCGTAAAAGAAAGTAGTGAGATAGTAACTAAAATAACAATTTGCCAAGTTAAGGTAATGTTAATTTTTTTCATTAAATATTTCCTAGTAGGTTTATAGATTTTAACTACAATCGGAAATCTTTGAAAAAAATTTAGTCTCTATACCTGAAACACACGCTAATTTAGATAAATTTAAATTTATAATTTGAAAGGAAAGTGCTCAGGCAATTGTTAGCAAATGCTTTATTTTGTCTTTCTTAAACATGAGAATTGTTGAAACAGCACTTAAGCATTCGAACCTTTGATTATCGTTAAGGGCCACATAATCAAGATTTGTCTTGTAACTAAAGATTTCACAAAGAACTGTCACTAGCTCCGATTCCATTTTTTCTTTTTTAAGACTTACTAGAGCATCATTCACTCTCTTAATGACAGTCTCTTCTATAAACGGCTTATCAATAATGTCATAAGCACCACAACGCATGGCCAATCTAGAGACCTTAACATCTGCATACCCAGAAATTAAAATGACAGGAATCAGAGGATCAACCTCTTTGATTTGTTTTAAAAGATCAACCCCTGAAACTTCCTTCATCTTTATATCAGAAAGAACCAGTTGAATATTCTCTTCTCTTATAATTTTAATGGCATCCTCACCAGACTCTGCTTCAAATATATGGTCACATAAATTTTCACAGAGATAAGTAAGGAGTTTTCTTATATCTAGGTCGTCATCAACAATTAATATACTTGTTTTTAGTTTGTTTTTTCTCATTCGAATATTATAGGAGAACTTTTTAAATTTAGGATTTAATAAAATGATAAGATCTAATACGCTTTTAAGAGGAAAGAAAATTCCCGACAAACGTTCTCAATTAAGACAAATACTAGTCAGAATAATGAGGTTTTATATTATTCAAGATTATGATAAACAGTCACCACGTCATCATCTGCTTCTAACATATCAATAAGCCTTTCTACTTGATCTACAGTTTCATCATCTGCATCTTTAAGCGATATAGGTAATCTCACAAGAGAGGCTTCCTCTGGTATTATATTAATCTCTTGAAGTTTTTCTTGAATAGATCCAAAAGACTCCATTGCCCCAGACACTTCAAAGAATTCATCGACAAGTTCAACATCTTCGGCACCAGCATCAATCATATGTAGAGTGAAATTGTCTTCATCTACTCCAATAGGAGGAATTGTAAATATCGCTTTACGTTCAAAAACAAATTCAAGCGAACCAGTGACACCAAGAGAACCATTACATTTCTTAAAATAACTTCTTACGTTGGCAACAGTTCTCGCGACATTATTCGTTGAGGCTTCAATAAAAATCGCCACACCACCTTGAGCATAACCTTCATAAGTTATATCTTCATAACCTACACCATCAGAACCCTGACCTTTCTTAATCGCCTTCTCTATAAGGTCCTTAGGTACATTTAATTTCTTACATCTTTCAACGGATACTTTTAGGAGAAAATTTGTAGATAATTCTGGTCCACCACCTTTAGATGCCTTGAAAACATCTTTCAAAGCTCTTCCGTAAACCTGTCCTCTTGCCTTATCTGCTGCACCTTTCTTAGTTGCAATTTTGGCAGATTTTCTTCCCATGACTAATTCCGTTGTTTTAATTTTTCGTAATATTAACTATTTTCTTATAATATTACCAGACAAGAATTAGCGACTGCTTCTATTTAGACTTAGTTAATGTAATAAAAAAAGGCCCCAATAGGAGCCTTTATAATTCTATAGAATTTTAATTTATTTTGATTAAAGAGTAAATTGACCATCTAATGAGAAATCGAAACTAAAGTCAATATCTTCAAAGTTATAGTCTTCAAAGTCATAATCTTCTACTACAACAGCTTTAAAAGGTGATTCATACGCTGAGCTTGGATCTTCATTCTTAGTGATCGCTTCAGTAATTCCAACCATTGAGATTCTTGTAACTTCTTCACCGTCACATCCGTAACCACCGTACTCTTCACACATATTAACAGTCATACAAGAATTACCAGCTTCATCTTTTACTCTACTGTAATCTTTTGCCCCTCTCACTAGAATCCCTTCAACTTCTCCAGTAGTTGCATTAAATACTGCAGAACCAGAATTACCACCAAAAGTATCTAAATCAGCTTCAAAGTAAACATCATTTGTATTGACCTTAACAACAGAGTCACCAGCGATTTTAAGTGGTAGTCCTGATGGAGAACCGATAACAACTAGACCATCTTCAAGAGCAATTTTTCCTTCCGTTCTAAACTTTAAAGGAGCTCTTCCTTCAACAACTCTATCAAGTTCAATTAAAGCGTAATCACTCTTAGTCGCACCATCAAGTTGTTGCTTTATAACTCTCTTACAAGAATAAACTTTACTAGCTTCTAAATTATAATCTTCAATTTCACCTTTCTTATAATCAAATACCCATTTGGAACCTGAACAGTCTGACAATGAGGCCATACAGTGACCTGCAGTTACAAGGTACTTATCTCCAACAAGAAATCCTGAACAATTTCCTATCGCTAATTGATTTTCAAATTTCTCACCCTTACAAAGAGGAACTCCCCAGCTAAGTTGTGGCATGAACTGAGCAAGTGTTGTTTGAGCTAGATCATATGATCCATTATCTTTAAGTGTTAAATTCTTATTAGGGATTTGCGTTGCTGTAGAAAGAGATAATTCCTTCATTATAGTGTTAGCACTATCAACTACATCAACTCTATTATCTTCACCGTAAGCTACTTTCTCTGTTGCACTTACACTGATGACACTACTTAATAATACTATGGCCGTAATTTTTTTCATTTTGTATTCTCCCCTTTTTTCTGTAAATGCAAGTTACAAAACCAATCGAGAAAGGTCATTCTTACTTTTAAAAATGTTGTAATAAGTTCATATAATGTAAGAAATGGTAAGATTGATGTCAGAAATAGAGCTCTAGATGGGTAAAGATTAACTTGATCTACACCTAAGCTACCTAAATCACATGAGCCATCAAATGAGGCGTATTTTATCAATTGAAAGAAACTCGGAAAAACTATCTATTCTTACAGTTGTAGAGCGTAGAGAACTAAATAAAAAAAGGAGAGGCGCTTTCACACCTCCCCCAGCGATAATTCAAATACTATTATATTTTCTTCATAAGCTCTGGTTGCATCTGCTTAATAAACAAACGGTACAAACTTGGTAGAACTATCAGTGTTAAGATAGTCGCAGAGATAATCCCCCCTACAACAACTGTGGCCAAAGGTTTTTGTACTTCAGCTCCAAGCCCCGCAGAAAACATCATAGGAAGGAAACCGAAGATATCTGTTAAGGCCGTCATAAGCACTGGCCTGAGCCTAGTCATGGCCCCTTCTTTAACAACATCGTCAGGAGATTTCCCATCACTTATCAGTCTATTAAAGTAAGTGACCAGAACTACGCCATTTAACATACTGATTCCTGAAAGAGCAATGAAACCAACTCCAGCAGAAATACTAAATGGCATTCCCATGATATTTAGGGCCAAGACACCACCAATAAGGGCCATTGGTGCACAAGCAAAAATAAGAACAACCTGGGCAAAGTTTTTAAAAGCAGCGTAGAGCATGGCAAGAATTAATAGGAGAGACATGGGAACAAGTACCCCAAGTCTTTCTTTTGCGCTTTGTAGGTTTTTAAAAGTACCGCCCCATTCTATGAAGTACCCATCCGGTAAATCTATCTTCTCTTCAACTTCTTTTTGCGCCTTTAAAACAAAACTTTCTATATCTCTAGTCTCAGGATTAACAAGGACGGCGACTCTCCTTTGAGAGTTCTCTCGACTCACGGCCGAGAAAGTTTGAACAAATTCAATATCTGCGACCTGTTCAATTGGTACTGTATAACCTTCAGAAATTCCCACAGGAAGTTTTCTTACAATCATGACATCCTTACGTTGATCCTCAGAGAGTCTAGTCACAATAGGAAATCTCTTTACTCCATCATAAACATGACCAACTTCTCGTCCACCAATTGCGGTACTAATAGCATCTAATACAGGACGTGCAGTCACACCAAGTTGTGCTAACTCCTCCATTTTCGGAGTGTATTGCAGCATAGGAGACTTACCTTTTGACTCTGACTCAGCTTCACCAGCTCCTTCAATATTACCTACAATCTCCGCTACTTCTTTAGAATAACCTATGAGCTTGTCCAAATCATCACCGTAAACCTTAACTGATAAGGCGGCCCTAGTTCCCTCAAGAAGCTCATTAAAGCGCAGCTCAACTGGCTGAGTCATCATTAACACTTGCCCTGGAACATGGAGTTCTAACTTACTTTTAATCTCTTTGATTAAATCTTTCTTAGTCTTAATTTTCTCATCTAGTGGCCAATTCTCTTTGTCATGAAGCATGATATAGGAATCTGAAATATTGACTCCCATCGGATCAGTGGCGACTTCCGCAGCACCAGTACGTGCAAAGACATCCTTAACCTGAGGAAACTTGCCAATGACTTTTTCAGATATTCTCTGAAGTGCGACTGAGTTCTCTGTACTTATATTGGCCGGTCGAATGAATTGTATTGCGAAATCTCCTTCATCAAGTTGTGGAATAAATTCAGCCCCCATTCTAGAAAAGAGAAACACCCCAAGAACTATTGAACCTATACCTATAGTGAGAACCACTCTCTTAAACTGTAAGGCCTTATCAAGTGCAGGACTAAAAATTCTCTCAGCAAGTCCCATAAGAAATGGTTTCTTATCTCTAGTTTTTCCACTTAGAAATGTTGCTGCGAGGGCCGGAACCACTGTAAACGAAAGAATAAGCGCCGAAGCTAAGGCCATGATAAAAGTCGTGGCCATGGGACCAAACATTTTCCCCTCTACTCCTGTTAGAGCAAAGAGAGGAATAAAAACAGTTATAACAATTAACTCTCCAAACCCTGCTGCTGATCTAATTTCAATGGCAGCATCAATAACAAGCTGTTTTACTTCTTTCCTTGTAAGTTCTCGCCCTAACTCTTTACCTCTTTTTTGTAATCTGTGAACACAGTTCTCAATAACGATAACTGCTCCATCAACAATAATACCGAAGTCAAGTGCCCCCAGACTCATAAGATTTCCAGAAACATTTTGCCAACGCATGAGAATGAAAGTCATAAGAAGTGAAATAGGAATCATAAGAGAAGTAATGATGGCAGCTCGCATATTCCCAACTAAGAGCATGAGAAAAACCATAACAAGTCCCGCACCCATAATAAGATTATGCTCAACAGTTCCAAGTGTAGCATTAACCATATTGGAGCGATCATAGAGAACTTTAAGCTCTACCCATTCAGGGAGATCTTTCTTAATTTCGTCTAATTTTCCTGCGACTCTCTGGGAAACAACTCTTGAGTTTTCTCCAAGTAACATAAAGGCGGTACCAATAATAGACTCTTCGCCATTAACAGTGGCCGCACCGGTTCTAATTTCTTTATCAAACTTAACAGTACCGATATCTTTAATTTTTATAACTTGATAAGAAGAGAGTCTTTTTACAACTACATTCTCAATGTCTTTTATTCCACGTAGAAGACCAACCCCTCTAACCAGTAGCTGTTCACCAGTTTGTTGAATATATCCGCCACCAACATTGATATTCGTTTTCTCAATCACAGATTCAATATCATCAAAATGTATTCCATACTTAGACATCTTTTTCATATCTGGTTGGATGAAGAACTGCTTTTCGTATCCACCGATAGTATTGACTTCAGTGACTCCCTTAACTGTAAGGAGTCTGGGCTTTATGAACCAATCTTGAATAGACCTAAGTTCCATGAGCTGAACAAGTCTCTTCTCAGAATCAGCTTCAACAACCTTTGCTTCCACTGAGTAGTGAAAGATTTCACCGAGACCAGTACTAATAGGTCCCATTTCTGGTTTAACACCAGCTGGAAGCTCAATGCCTTGTAACTTTTCAAAGGCCAGCTGCCTTGCGCGGTAAATATCTGTTCCTTCATTAAAAATGACAGTGACTTGAGAGATACCATAACGAGAGATGGAGCGAATCGTTTCAACTCCAGGCATTCCATTCATTGAATACTCAATGGGAAAAGTGACCATTCTTTCAACTTCTTCAGGAACAAGACCTTTAACTTGTGTATTGATTTGCACCTGAGTGTTAGTGATATCTGGAACAGCATCAATTGAAAGTTCTTGAAACGACTTAACTCCAAAAACAAGTAGTATCAATGTTGCCATAAAGACAAACATTCGATTATTTACTGAAAATTCAATAATTTTATTTATCATGATAGAACCTTTGTAAAATATTAATGAGAGTGACCGTACTCAGACTTATCAGTTGAATAAACATCAGTAACTCTTAGTAGACCGACGCCACCAACTACAATTTGATCACCTGCTAGAATACTAGAGACTTTAACAATGTAATCATTTCGAAGCTCTTTTATAATCTCAACATGCAAGAGTTTGAAGAATCCGGCCCTAAAGAGATAAATACCTTTAACGTTCTTAGAAGTTACAAGTGTAGATTTTTTAATCTTCAACTCTAATTTATCAAGCTTACTTAATTTAATACTTAGTGATTTGATAGCTTCAGGGCTTAGTTTAAATCCTTTAACTTCATCTACTTCGATTATCGCCTTACCAACACCAATGGCCTTTCCTCCACCATGACCGTGATCATCGTGGCCTTCATGCTCATCATGTTTGCCATGTTCTTCGTGGTCTAAGGAGTCATGATCGTGTTTCTTAGCCTCTACTCTTCTCTCCATAGGGATGCCATCAGGACTTGAATGCTCATGATCGTGGTCGTGACCGTCCTCAGCTGCAAAAGATGAGAATGTAAATATCATTGTAAATACTATTAATAATCTATTCATATATAACCTCTATAACTTTTTCTCTAATACTGTTCCGTTTAACTTATAAATATTCCATAACGCCTCTACGGCACCGAGCTCAAATTCAAATCGCGTATTAGCGAACTCAATCAATTGACGATGAGATTCAATAACCATCGCTGTAGAAATGATTCCTCTTTTAAACAACTTCTCTATTCTATTATGCTTCCGATCCAAATCAGCTCGATTAGTAATAATTTTCAAAGAACTACTAAAGGCCTTATACTTATCTATCCAAGATTGAAGGTCGAGAGATGCTTCTCTTTCAATATTACGCAAATTCATATTTGCTGTTAGCAACTCACTATTGGAAATGGCCCTACCACCTTTATTAGTATTAAAAATAGGGAGGTCCATAGATAGCACTAGTCCAAAAGACTGAAAGTTTCTTCCATTAATATTTTCATTTTCAAAAGCAGGTCCTACTTTTAAGTCAGGAAGACTTTTAGAATTAGAAAGTGCTACTTTAGCAGAGGCGAGTTCAACTTCATTTCTAGCGGCCAACAATTTCGAATAACGATTATATCCCGAATCTCCTAAGAACTTCTGAGACAAATTTACATCCCTAGGGAGTGCCTTCATGGGAATTGCACAGCTCTTACCAAGAAAGAAAGAGAGGTGACGACTTAGATGAGTTTTCTCTGCATTCAAACGAGCTATTTTTAACAAATAGTCATTTGTTGCTAACACCAAAGTTTCACTTTCAACTTGCTCTTCTGGAGATAGAGATTTACGACTTTTCTTAGTCTTTAAAATCTTAGACAAGGCACCAAACGCCTCATCATAGACTGGTAACAATTCATATATCTGTCGCAACCTATAGGCCTTAACAACAGAATCAATAATGATATCTTCATTACTACCTTTGAGTTTATTATTGGACACTTCAATGTACTTCTTTGCGACATCTACTCTTGAATCTCGCTTACCGCCCAGTTCAAAAGTGTGCTTAATTGAAAGAGAAGTGGTAGTCACATCCCCATCAATTGAATCCCCTTTCATATAGTCTGCGTCAAATTCAGGATTTGGTCTTTGCTTGGCCACATCAATTGTATTCATGATGGCCTTTTTACTGGAGTTATTGAGATTAATTCCAGGGTGGTTCTTTTTAATGAGGTCTAAAACTTCATTTGCACTACTTATATTACAAGTAGCAAAGACTTTAGAGTTTAGACCAATTAAGAATAAAAATGAGATCATCCTTAAGAGATTTTTCTTACATATATACATACTAAGTTTCCTAGTAATTCTAGTTACACAAAAAAATATATTTAAATTTTAGATTAAAACGATGGGATTTGTTAAGAAAATAGTGGTGGTTTAAGAGCGGGATCCAAAGAGGGTTCACTATATTGAAAGTAATACTTCCAAAGTATTTGCGTACTTCTGTATAGACTACTAGAGAGTGCTACACTTTTATTTGTAATTACAACGTTATGAACGCCAGAACAGTGATGAACACAATGAGCACCTTCACTGTGGCAAGACTCATCTTCACAATCATTACAGTCAGAATCTACATAGGAAATTTCACTAGCTAGGATAGTATTGGTTTTTGCGACCAACTGACTATTATCTTCTTCATGATCGAAAGCATTACCCATAGATTCGCCTACAACTCCAGAGAAGAATGCAGTAAAAATAAATATGAGTACGAACTTATTAAACATAGTTTGATCAATATAACATCGATCCAGTTTATATTCAACTGAAGAAGTCAGCTAAGCTCAAAGCTACTTATATCATTAAGAATAGATATGATGAATTACACATTTATACTTTAGACATTCAATCATTAACATTTACATTAATAATAATTTTCATACAATTGTCTCGAGCCAACGCCAAATCAAAGGCTTTTGAAACATCAGAGAAATTAAATTCGTGAGTAATCATTTTTGAAGATATATGAGAGAATTTATCAATCCAAAAGTCTCTTGTTCTAGCAAGAGTTTCTTTTGGCATTCCTCGCATCCACTTTATCGTAAGATTATTCATGGCAAATAAATTTGAGTGTATTTCACTTGTTCCTATATACTTACCAACGATTAGACACACACTACTTGTAGAGATAAAGACTTTTGCATATTTCCAAAAACCACTTTGCTTATTTCCGTTTCCAGATGCATCAATTATATAGTCAAATTTTTTCTTGTCATCCAACAAAGCCATTCCCAGAGCTTGTATATTTACTTCTAAATCTCTAGCCATTTTAATTCTAAAATTATCTTTTTCAATAAGAGTGTAATCATATCCTTCTTCTTTTAATTTTAAGGAAGTAAGTAGACCAACTGGACCACCACCAAAAACAAGAACACGGTGTCTTTTCTCAAGACCTAGTCTTAAAATTTGAGAAACGGCCTCTTCTGCTACTGCAGCAACTTCCAAAAGCACAATTTCATTTAAAGAAAAGTTATCAACCTTTAACAATTGATTTGCTGGCAAAATGGCCTTTGATCTTAGCATTCCAAAATCTTTTCCTCCAAGGGCAAAACCATTCTGACAAAAATTTGATTTTTCAACGAGACATAAACTACACTCTCCACAACCTATAAAGGCAGAACTCGTAACAAGATCTCCAACTTTATAATTGTCACTCAAACTATTTTCGACTTCTCCAACCCACTCATGACCTAGCCTCAGTTCTTCATACTGATCAACACTTTCTAAGGCAAATAGATCTGATCCACAAATCCCAACCTTTACAACCTTAATAAGAACTTCACCAACACTTAGCGCAGGAAGAGTAATTTCAATTTTTGATATTTTTTTATCTTTAAATAGCCACTCAAATGTTTTCAACAATAATCCTTTAGATGGAAATCAAAATGTTTAATATAATTAAACATAAAACAATCTCAAGAATAATAAAACAGAAAGATTATTACCATTAGAATATAAAGTCGACTGACAAAGGTAAAATGCTATTAGTGCATAAAAAAAGATTTCACAAACAATATTTTTAACTGATAAGACAAAGCTCTCTCGTTTTTTTAGTTATTATGATCACTCAAAGGATCATGACTTACTAATGTAATCAGTCTAGGGTTTTTCGCATTATTAGAGTCTGTAGATAGCTTTCTTAACTGAAGGGAGAATTCCATTGAAAGTTCTTTAACTTTCACAAGGCTTTCGTCGTCAAAATTGTAAATACCAAAACTAATAAAAGATGCTTCAGCGGTCTTTCCCTTTCCAGAGACTCTATCTAAAAATATACGCAGACTATCCTTGAACCAATACTTAACTAAGTGTCCATATTTTATTAAATCTGTAGAAAGATTAGTATATATAATTTTTAAACTATACCTATTTTCAAACTTAACAAGTCTACCACTCTTTACTATGGCCTCTATCATTTCATCCAATTGATACAATGGAACAGATAATAATTTTGCTAATTCTTTAAAGTGAACTTTTTCCAGAGGAGTATATTGAGGAGTTTCTAAAAGAGCTAAAAGTAAGAGAACTTTAGGGGAGTTGTAAATTAAAAGTTCAATTGATAATATAGACTCATCCTTTGATTCCGAATCAAGTTCAGACCTTAAGGCTTCTAAGAGAAACGAACCCTTATTCAAAGAGTAAACGTCAATAAGTGCTAGAACGTGTTCTAGATTCGGTGAAACACCTTTTGCGTCCCAATTATATACAGTATTATAACTAATATCACACTCAGTAGAGATAACCATTAAAGACTTATCCCCAATAAGATGCTTAACAAGCTTTAGTGGTTCAAACGTACCAGAGTTATGAATAAGCGTAAGTCCTAAAAACTCAGCTAAGTTAATATTTTGCAGTTCGCAAAGAGCAATAAAATTATTCCATTTTATTTTCTGTTGACCATTTTCCCACTTGTTAATTGTATTTATTGGAAGTTTTAATAAGTTTGCTAACTCCTGTTGAGAACTTGATGCCCTAATGAGTTTTACTAGTGAAATTATTTCCTTAGCGTAGACTGACACTTTACATGATTTAATATTTTTCATTTACTATTAACCTATCTCAATAACTTATTATATTGATAGAGTAACGGTATAATTAAAAATCAGCAACTCTTGAATATGTGACCAAGCGCTACATAAAAAAGCTGATTAGTTTAACGGTTAAGAATTTGATGACTTATGTAATAAGTAAATCTATATTACTCAACTAAGGTCGTGTCATATTCTCAGGAACAACAATTTCATCAAACTCTTCACCTGAGAGATAACCTAATTTAACAATAGCTTCCCTAAGAGTTGCTCCTGTTTCAAAAGCTGTTTTCGCAACTTTAGCCGCGTTGTCATAACCAATACGTTGATTAAGTGCCGTCACTAGCATTAGTGAGCCATTTAAATGTTTTTCAATATTTTCGCGATTGGGCTCTATTCCGACGGCACAATTATCATTAAAAGACCTCATCCCATCAGAGAGTAATCTTACAGAATGTAATAAATTATGAATCATAACTGGTTTATACACATTCAATTCAAAATTCCCCTGAGAGCCAGCAAAACCAATAGCAGCATCGTTACCCATAACCTGTATGCAAACCATGGAGAGAGCTTCGCATTGAGTTGGATTTACTTTTCCAGGCATAATAGATGAACCAGGCTCATTGGCCGGAATGAAAATCTCACCTATTCCACAGCGTGGCCCACTGGCAAGCCATCTCACATCATTAACAATTTTCATCAACGAAGCAGCCAATCTCTTTAAAGAACCAGAGGCACCTACCATGGCATCATGCGCCGCAAGGGATTCAAATTTATTTGGAGCCGTCCTAAATTTATGTCCAGAAATTTCAGTAATTTTCTTAGCAACTATTTCTGCATAGTCAGGATGTGAATTCAGTCCCGTCCCCACTGCAGTTCCCCCTAGAGCTAATTCACGTAGAAAGTCTAATGATTGCAAAAGAGCTGTCTTACCGTTCAAGAGCTGAGTGACATAACCTGAAAACTCTTGTCCTAATGTAAGAGGAGTTGCATCCATGAGGTGAGTTCGACCAATTTTAACAATTGAATTAAAGCTCACAACTTTTTGTTCAAATGTCTTTGTTAATACATCTAGACTAGGAATTAATAAGTCCTCTATTTGTTCCACTGCTGCAATATGCATGGCAGTTGGAAAGGTATCATTGGAAGATTGTGATTTATTAACATCGTCGTTGGGATGAATTGGATTCTTACTACCTAGTTCGCCTCCGGCCAGTTCAATTGCCCGATTAGCGATGACTTCATTTGAATTCATATTTGTTTGTGTGCCAGATCCAGTTTGCCATACAACAAGGGGAAAGGAATCATCAAGTTTCCCACTTATCACTTCATCTGCTGCGCGACTAATGAGAGAAAGCTTCTCTTCAGTTAACTTTCCTAAATCAAAGTTTGCTTGTGCGGCACCTTTCTTTAATATTCCGAAAGCACGAATCATTTCTCTTTTGAATTTATCATCTCCAATTTTAAAATTTTCTAGAGAACGCTGAGTCTGTGCTCCCCAATATTCTGAAGCATTAACCTTGATTTCACCCATCGTATCTTTTTCAATTCTAAAATTCATATAGAGATTCCTTTGCTATTATTGACAAATTCTATATGGAATTCATTAAGAATATATACATATAAAGATAAATTCTATCTTAGTTGGATTTCTGTGAATTTAAGATTACATCAATCTAGGAAGTATCATCTAAGCAATTTTTGAAGGCAGTACTTAGTCTATAAAAGTAGTCAATCCATACGAAGTAAGACTTTCCAAACATTATCGGCCATTATTTTGTAGCCTAAAGCTGAAGGGTGCTCATCTTCAGCAAGGTAATCATTTTTGCTTTTTCCCTTTTTATACAACCCATTAAAAACTGAATTATTATCAACAAAAGGAAGGTTATATTCCTTGGCCACTTGTTTTAACGCAATATTAGCCTCCGTAAAGTTGGCAGGATAGTTTTGCAAAATAAGTTTTATGCCACTCTCTTTACATAGTTTTGCTAAGCTTCTTAAATTTGATAAACGATTTGAGTTAATTTTGACTAATTCTTGTTCCTTATTTTTAAAAATATGTAAATATTTTTTAAACAAGTGTGTTTCTCCAATTGAAGGATTATTTTTTCTCATTGATGTTAATGAATTAGCAATATATTCAGCTGAATACTTTGATTGAAAATCGTAGGCCATTACTAAACGATACAAAGGATATCTGGCGTGCTCAGAAAAGAGTTGAGGATACCTTTTTAAAAAATCTAATGTAAAATTCACTACTCCTTCTCTATCCTGATTAATAAAGAACTTAACTGCAATGGCATTTAAAATAGATCCTAGATGAGCAGTATTAACAATTGATGGATTATTGGAGATTATTTTATCCCCATTTACATAGTCACCTTTATTATAGAATTCTAGAATGTCGGAAAAGATCGATGACACTTCTATTAATTCTTCCTCTGTATAATCATCAATCTTTTTGAAAAAAATAAGTTCAGAAACACCAATCTTAATACCTCTAAAAATTTTAAAAAGTCGTAGATTTTTAAAGAAAGAAGAAGTACTTCTACCTATATCTGACACTACATCATCAACTCGTTCCTGCTGAGAATTACTAATTGGACTAAATCTATCAGCAGCTCCACCAAGGAAGATGAGAATATCAGGTCTCTTATTCCATTTATTAACGATTTCCTTTAGTTGAACAAGTGATTGGTATGTATTTGATTCACAAATGCCATGATTTAAAATGTTAAATTTTACTTTCTCACTAGAGATAATATTTTCTTTTTTGAAATACAATTGAAATGGATAACTTTTTTGAATAGGAACATTACTACCATTAGTTAGGGAATCACCTAATGCAACAACCCACTTATTATAAGTAATTTTTTTTCGAAGCTTTACTTGTTCATCACGGCTATGTTTTGAAATATCAAAGCTCGCCTCTCTCGCAGTTTGAACAGTAAATCCGAGAGCTCTTAACGAAAGCTCTGCAAAGCTTAGCGATACTAATAGACTAGTAGTAAATAGACTTAGCTTTAAGAGTATATTTGAATTTCTCATTACTTAAATATTAGCAAACTGATAAATAAAGTCAATTGACGAAAAGCGTTTTATTCACAATATCGTAAAGAGAATAATTTTTAGTAAGAAAATTCACCTCACCCAACTCTACTTTCGATACCTTACGCAACTAACATCAAGATTTTTTGTGAAAAAATTTCCATGCTATTGGATTTATTATTGAAGACAATATCGTTTTAATGATTAGTCCTGGTATGAATGGAAGTAGCCCCAAAGTTAGCACATTATTCATACCTACGAATTGAGCCAATACTAAAAGCCCACAAAGGTAAATAACAATGTGTCCTACACAAAAGATCAAAAGACTTGTTTGAACTGATCTATCCATTCCCTTCTCCGCTAGGTAACCCATGATATAGGCGGCCATGACGAATCCAAATAGGTAACCAGAAGTAGCTCCAGATAGAACTCCAATTCCAGAGCCCCCTCCCGCAAAGAAAGGAAGACCCATGGCCCCCTGAAGTAAGTACAGAACAGTAGCTGCAAATGCACGAGTTGCTCCGAGAGAACTCCCTAGAATAAGTACTGCCAAAGTTTGTGCAGTAATAGGCACTGGTGTGAATGGTAGTGGAAAAGATATCTGGGCCATAATGGCTAAAATCCAGCTTCCTACAACTATAAGGGTTATGTTTCTTACTGTAGTATTTGTTTTCTCTGAAGTAATCCAAATTGTATCAATTAATGTTCCCTGTATCATGTCATCTCCTATATTCGGAGTATATAAGAGTTCAAATTAATTGTTTACAATGGATTCTTGATTAATTAGTTTAACTACTAAACTATTTACTAAGAGAACAAATGAAGATATTTCAGTTTCAAAAAAACAGTCTAATCTACTCTATCTATCATTCAAATAAGTTAATTCAAAATGACTTAGGAGTGAAACTGAAAGAGAGAAATCTTACTTTCCCACAGTCATTAGTCCTTGCTTCATTATTTTTTGAAAAGAGCGAGTTGTTATCACCAAAAGACCTAGAATACTCATTAGATTTTTCTAAATCAGCACTAAGTCAGACCTTATCTCAACTAGAAGGAAAAAAGTTTATTAAAAGAAAGATTAATGAAGATGATGCTAGATCTTTTACGATTCTACTCACACAACAGGGTAAGAAAATTTCAGCAAAAATGGTGGGTGATTTTGATCTTGTTGAAAAGAAGATTGAGAAGAATTTGGAAAATAGAAATAGAAAACTTTTTCTTGTTATACTCAAATCTATTCGAGATATATTTTCAACTTCATAGAAAGTGATAACTACATCTCGACACTTGATTATATCTAAGGTTTTTTGTAACAGTAATTTGAAATGGCCTTAATTTTCTTTCCAAGCTCGTTAACAATTGATTTTTCTGATGAGAAATTTCCAAAGATTTTAATACGAGCTGTTGATGAAAAACTAGGATAGAAGACATCATCTCCAGAACTATAGCCAATATCATTCTTAAAATAAATAACATCGTATCTTATTTGTTTGAGTTTGTTACTATCTCTAGAATGAAAACGTCTATGTTCAACAACCTTATTGAAAATAAAGTCAATTGATAAATCATTACTTTGTTTTACTTTCATTCGAGAGTCTCTATTATCTTTTAAGTTGTAATCAACCTTTAATTTACAATCTCCCTCAAACTTCATGACATAACTGGCACTTGATTTAATAGTAGATCCCGATGAATTCATCTTCATTTGACGAGAGTCAATATATTCATCACCAAGTTCTGCTGATAATTCCTCAATTCTTATAATATTTTTAACATGTTCTTGGTACTCATTAGACAAGAAACCATTAAATTTCTTATTTGAATGTGTTCCACTATTTAATTCATCATTTATAAGAACCAAATTATCGTTAAGGATAGCTGTTCCACCGACAACTGCGCCTTCTCCTATTCTAATATTACTCCCAATAATTTCAGCGTGACCTGTAATCAGAGCATCTCCATAAATTTTAATTCTGGAACCTTCAATATAATTATTCCCACAAACTTTGGCAGTCTTAGCAATGAATACATTCTCACTAACATAGGCACCAGAGGCGACACATCCACCATCAGACCTATCGTTTGAATGGCGTGAATTGATCCATCTTTGTCCAGACTTGCCATTGCAATCACAAAACTTTGCGATAACAGCATTGGAGCTGATGAATAATAGTAATGTATATAATAAGACTTTAAAATTCATAGATTCCTCTTTTTTATATGGACCTATTCTATACTGGATTTGGACTAAAGAAATTGCAGTTGAAATAACTTCTAAGTGGTGTCTAAAAGTTAGACATATCTAATTTCTTGAAATATGGATCGAATCTCCTCAATAACAAACCTAGATAACTATAATTAATACTCGTTTTTGAGATTATTCATCGAAGATTCTCATCTCCATATATTATGCACAAAACATTTTACCAAAGGATACAAGATGAAAAAATTGATCTCACTAGTGACTTTTATGCTTCTTCTAAATATTTCAGTCCAAGCAAGTGAATGTACTGCCATATATTTTAATTACGAAGGTGATTCTGCGGAGTCAAATGCAGTAGGAAGTCTCTTTGAATCATACTCTGATTCACATCATCTTATAATTTCACATGAGTCAGTAGTTGAAGACATAGAATATTTGATACCAAACTCACTCATCTTAAATTTAAATAGTGAAACTGATATGACAGGTAAAGAAGTACAAGTTCAAGTTTATAAAATTGATAACGCTGGAAAGCTAAATTTTATGGGAAGTCGAATGAAAGCAGCTCGATTTTTTAAGGCCGATGCTCTTGAAGACCTTGCAAGATCAGCAATTGCTTTTTCTTGTGGTCGAAACGATTTAATCTAAGATCACTTCATTTGGTAGCGCCTAAGTAATGGGCGCTTTACTGAATGCAAAAAGAATTTACTAAAACAATCACTACGATTAGTATTTAGCTGCAAGATTCGATAACTTTTCCATCGCTTCCTTTCTTATTCTTATCATCTCACCACTATTTCTCATTTTAATGATAGCAGCGTTTATTCTAGGAATAAGTTCTCCATGTTTCTTATGAACATAGTGATAGAGAGGTCTTTTGCTAAGGGGAGGATTGAGTGCCTGTACTTTCTGATAACCTAACTTATTGACTTGAATAATACCATTAAACCTGGCCGTAATAATCACATCTACTTCACGTTCATTTAGAACACGAATAAGTTCTAAACTGTGCTTTAAAATTTTTAATTTCTTAAAACCTTTAGTACATATCTCAGCGTGCTTAACTCCCCTAACAATTCCAATTCTTAAATGCCTTAAATCTTCACAGCTTTTAATTTGATAAGTCTTTATCGAGAATACTGAAGGTTCTATATAGTTGATTGGAGTAGGAACTCTTAGCAAGTTCGGATAAACTTCTCCAACTTTCCATATTCGATGAACTTCGCCATCAGAAAAACCACCACTAGACTGAATAAGCGCCCTCTCTCCAGACAAGAGCATGAAGCTCACTGGTATTTGAATACTCTTATATACTCTCTTTAAAATTTCTGCTCCTACTGCCTGATCAGGCGTATCAACAATTTGTGAAAAAGATAACTTCAGAACTTCCTGACATTGGATGTTTATTGAGAGGAGTAAGAATAGAGCTGCCAATATTTTTTTTTGCATTACCTTCTACTTTAAGTAAGGTTAATAATACGATATTTATTTACTCTAATAATCATATTAACTTAAGTATGTTGATGAAGTATTTATTTTAGGTTCAATATAACCTAAAGATAGCATCATTTCCCTAGTCTTTGTTCACTATGAATAATGCAAGAGTTTGCCAATTTCGGCAAATAAACAGAAACTACTTAACAAACTTAGATCGACCATGAACTTCCTCAGGTAATTTGATATTCCACTTCTTTAATTGATACTTACTAAAAATGAAACGTCCAATTTCCGTTGCTCTAGTAACCATATTTCCTAATAAGATATTCCAGATCTAAGTCATTCATAGGAAAATGATCTTTAAGAAAAGCTTCCGTTTTTCCACCACTTACATTTTGGTGATAGAAGGTTCTAATATCTGAATCTAAATTAGAATTTCTAATTAAACTCTTTTTAATTCTATTGTAATGATTTGAACTTAGAGACCGCTTAGCATACTTCTCCATCTCATTAAAAAGATAAGCTGTCGTCTGCTCACTTAACCACTCCCATGGACCAGAGAGGGAGTATGGACTTACAACATGGCCTTCTCTAATTGCGTCACTATTCATACCAAATACATTTATCTTCGTTCGCCACTCGTTCATGCTCTGCTTATCTAAGATATAACTAAATCTTGTAGGTTCAGTATAGGTAGGAGAAATGAATTCAAAAAATTGATCAAAGAAAGAATCTTTAACTCTAGCAGTAAACCCAAAAAGAGAAATGAGATTATGAAAGTGACTGATGTCATAATCTTTGGCAATTAAATAGCGATTAATATTTTCGACAGAGTAATCAACTCTATACTGATAACTATGGGAGAGCTCATGCGCCAGCACCCCTAACATATAGGTCTTATTCAAACTTGCTGTCTCAGAGAATACAATGAGTGTAGGATTAAATCCCATGTACATTCCTAGAGTGGCTCCAGAGAGATCACTCTGTGCTCTAAAATAGACATTCTCTTCCATCGCCACAATTCTTAGAGCAGGATTAACTGCCCCTTTTATAAATTGATCTTTAAATAAAGTCTTAACTAAATCTAAGAATCCCTGAGCAATGGCCTCAGTAAAATTATATCCCCTTTCTACTAATATCACGCGGTAATTTACATAGAGCTCACTTTGAATACTTATGAGCTCTCTAGACTTACCTTGCAATTTCCAATCAAGGTGACCGGGAATATTTTTTAAATCTATCTGCTCAAGTGATTTATCATAAGGAGATTTATCATAGACATTTAGGATTCCATCACCATCTATATCCAGATCACCTTCTCTAAATTTTCCAGAGTATTCATCAATGACGTAATCTTTAATTCCATCGCCATCAGTATCTCGAACCGCTAGGACCCAAAGGTTGTGATCAGGAGTCCCATTCTTAAATGATAGGAATTCTGTAAAAACTTTCTTTTCGTGCAATTCAAAACTTTCAACAAGAATTTTAACTTGCTCTATTTCACCTCTTGTCACTAATCTTGGACTCGGTGAATTTGTATAGAAAATATTAACTAGAAATTGATGAACATTCCTACTATTTCCGGCCATAGCGGATGTAGTCAATTGAAAAAAGAGGATGCATAGAAGCTTGAATTTCATAGATCTTATTTATAGGCTTTTTTCTTTAAGATGACATATAAATAAAGACTTCTATGTATTTTTTCCAATTAGTTAAAGCCTATTTTTTTGATATGTATAGCTTATGACAACTTAGAATATTTACAATTTTTAGTTATATACCATAACTACTTATAATTTAATGATTTTTGTAGAGAGAATTTACTACTTCATTAAAAAAATCTAAAATTTAATTAAAACTATTAATTTCTAATTCTACTACAGCCATCAGTATGAGAGTTAAATACATCCAAGAATTTAGGATACTTTTTCAAAAACTTCCTACCAAAATAAACTCCTAGATGATGAGACTTATTAAATACTTTTCCATAAGACGACATAGAGAGATTAGTATTTTTTAAAGCATGCTTAAAAACTTCTTCATTTTCCATGTAAAATTTAATTCGAGATTTTGCCAAAAGTAATAACAGTTTATCTGCAGTAGCATTATGACCTTTTGACTTGAAACCATTTACATCAAGCCAGTTCAATACATTTGAGTTCATGCGAGCACTCACAACATGCAGATTTTTAATTTCTTTTTTTGTTATTTTAGAAAACCTTTGTTTTAAATAGAAGAAATACCAATCTTGATTGATAAATACTTTAGAATGAATTGCAAACTTATCTCTCTTTTTACTATGGGAAGCAGAGAAGAAAGCGTCTAGTTCTCCCATTTCGGTATTCACCTGTGCTCTCATCCATGGTTGAATCTTTATCTCATACTTTTGTCCCATCTTATCTAAGACACAAGTTAGAGCATCAACACCAACCCCTACAAGCTTATCATCTTCAAAGTAATGATAGGGGGCCCAATTTTGAGTTCCCAATCTAATAACGCCTGGCCGCAGCTCACCGGCAAAGAGATTGGAATGAAGAACTAATATAAGAAACGTAATTAAGTACATTGTTCTATATTATTAAAAACTCTATTTATTTCAACTAACAAAGGAATCAATATTTTAATTTTAACTAAAGAAAACCTTCATATATCTTAAACAAACTTCAATTTACACGAATCCCCATTTTGATTATAATTTTGTTTCAGTAGTCAAACACTTCTACAGCAAGGATCTTTAGATGATGAAAGTGATAGTTATTACGAGTCTGTTAATAATGAACATAACTGCAACAGCACAAACAAATAAAGAATTAGAACGAAGACTAAATATTTTAGCCGTTGAAATCTCTCAAATGAAAGAAACAAAAACAGGCTTTGGGAATACAAGAATTGGTGGCTACGGCGAATTTACTTACACTAATATTCGTCATGAGGATGAAACAGGGAAGACAGTTGCCAACGGTACCAATCCAGAAGCTGACGCACAGAGGTTCATTCTCTATATTGCTCATGACTTCTCTCCCAAGTGGAAGCTTAGTTCAGAAATTGAAATTGAACATGTAAATCAAATATTCTTGGAACAAGCGACCATCGACTATATTCATTCTGATGCGATCAACTTTCAAGTAGGCTTAATGCTCATTCCCGTTGGGATAGTAAACTTATATCATGAACCGACTTCATTCTTAACAGTAGAGAGACCTGAAATAGAAAGTAAAATTATTCCTTCAACATGGCGAGAGAATGGTATCTCTTTCTTTGGAAAAAACCATAAACTAAATTACCGTCTTTCCTTAGTAGGCGGAATACTCGCTTCAGGATTTAGCTCTGATGGAGTTCGTGGTGGTCGCCAGAAAGGAGCACAGGCCGAAGCACGAGATCTTGCTTGGGTGGGACGTCTAGATTATCAAATTGTAAGTAATGCCGTTCTAGGGGCCTCAGCATACATTGGAAAAGCTGGTGGTACCAATACTGATGTCTCTCATAAAATTTATGAACTACATTTTGATGGAACCTTTGCAGGCTTCCACACTCGTGTTTTTTACACTATTTCATCTTTAGGAAACACAACGCAGCTTAATAATGAATTAGGGAAAACAGGAAGTGCAGCTGTAGGTAAGAAAATGACAGGTTACTACGCGGAACTTGGATACAATGTACTACGAAATATCACAGACTGGTCCTTACTTCCCTTTGTCCGTTACGAAAAATATAACACACAAGACGAAGTTGAAGCGACATTCACAAAAGACAAATCTAAAGATAGGACAAATACTATTTTAGGTATTAATGCTAAGCCTATTGAAAGTATCGTCTTTAAGTTTGATTATACAATGGCGAAGAATAAAGCAAAGACTGGTCAAGATGCTTGGAGACTAGGGTTTGGATGGAACTTCTAACTTATATATTACTTATATTTTTCTCACTACAAGTCAAGGCCTCGGAGGATCCAATCCTTCGTCTTGAATTTTTTCAAAAACACGAAGATTGTATAATTGAAAGAAAATATATTTATCTAGATAGAGAAATTAAAACTATATATGAAAGAGAAATCAATCAAGCTTTTGAAAGTTCAATCATTAAGCGTTATCAAATGAATTGTCTTGGTCAAATATCAAAAGTCTACATTCTAAGTGATCGAGTAAGAAGTCACTACCAAACACTCTTAATTCAAATCTCTAAAGAAAGAATACAAGTATTAGAAGTACTAAAGTTCTCCGAGCCTCAAAAATATCAGGCCCCAAAATCGTGGTACCATAAATTCGTCACCAGAAGTGACTCTGAAATTTTTAACATAGATGCCGTTACTGGAGCAACCTTAACGAGATACTCAACTATGAGAATGGCCAAAAAGGCACTTTTTTTGGAATCAAAGAATCTTTAAACTATGACTAAGTTAGAAAAGCAAATTCTTCTTGTCTCAATTTTTGCTACGACAATTACCGGGATCCTAGTATATCTACTTAGGGAATGGGGAAATGTGGAAACACTTCTTGGACCGGAAGCAAACCCATTCTTAACTCACGCCCAGGGATTACACTACCTTTTCACTCCTTTTTTTATTTTAAGTATAAGTTTAATTTTTAAACAACATGTTTATGAAAAAATTCAATCATCAGAGAAAAGACGAATCAGTGGCTTTACTATGGTTTCTTTATATCTAATGATTATTGTTTCTGGACAGATACTACTCTATATTACGGAAGTAAACTTCACGTATTATGCTCGTTATGCACACCTATTGCTAGGGAGCTGGTTCGCACTAACCTTTTTACGTCACCTCGTTCTTAGATTTTCATAAGATATTTTCTTAAAAATTTCTCATGTCAAAGATAGCTCCTTTTTTTTTTTAATTTCACAGTAATATGCACCCATTTCGTAAACAAACGATTGATAAGCAAAATGATATTTATTATTATTAATAGTAAGTCACTAATCAATGGAGAAATTATATGAAAGCAAATAGTAAAATCATATCTGCTTTAAATGACGTCCTAGTCAGGGAGCTAACGGCAATTAACCAATACTTCCTGCATGCAAGGATGCTTGAAAACTGGGGGTTAGACAATATAGGAGGACTAGAATATAAGGCCTCTATAAGGGCAATGAAGGATGCTGATGAGCTAATAAAGAGAATCCTCTTTCTCGAAGGACTGCCAAATTTACAAAAGCTAAATAGAATTAAAATTGGGCAAAATGTAGAAGAAATTCTTAAAGTTGATCTGGAAGAAGAAAATGAAACAACAAAGGAAATTAGAGTTCACATTGAATTTTGTGAAAAAGAACAAGACTATGTAACGCGAGATTTATTTAGTTCATTACTAAGTAACTCAGAAGAGCATGTAGACTGGTTAGAAACTCAGCAAGATCTTGTGAAATCAACAGGTGTCAAAAACTATATACAATCACAAATAGATCTAGATAAATCCGGACATTAATGAATTAAGAATTATGAGTTTCACTTATTTAAAGTGAAGCTCTTAGTTCATTCTATTAACTAGCAGACTGTAAGTAATTTTGAATACCTACTTTTTCTATTAATTCTAATTGGATTTCTAACCAATAGATATGATCACTTTCAGTGTCTCTTAATAATTGACTTAGAAGATCTCTAGAAACAAAATCAGTTTCTGCCTCACATAACTTTATCGCATCTTTAAGTTCTCTAGCATTTTCTAATTCATAGTCAAGTTCAAATCGAATCATTTCTTTTACATCATTGCTGACTTTAAAAGGTTTTCTTTGACTTAGATTTGCTTCCCCTTCAAGAAATAAAATTCTCTCCATCAAGAGAGAAGCATGATTAGTTTCATCCTGCATTTCATGATTAATACGTGTGTATAATTTCTCAAGACCTTGATCTTGATAAATGCGTGAATGGAGAAAGTAAATATCCATTGCTGTTATTTCTCCAGTAAGTAATTCATTTAAAACATTTATGATTTTGGTATTCCCCTTCATACAAATCCCCTTTTGACTTACATATAATTATCATTTTATCCTACTCAGACATTAGAAACTAATAAATAAGAAAACTTATGTTTGAAAAACAAAGTTAAAAAATATTTAACTAAGATAATGATGAGTACAACAAATCTCTGAGTCCTAGAAATGGTGTTATAAATTATTTTTATAATAGCGATTCGTATAACTTATTTGTTTAATAACTACCCTTAGGTTATTAATTTCTCTAACGAAAGGAGAGATTTTATGAAATTAATATTTAAAAATTTAAGTCTAACACTAACAGGTCTTTTTACTATGATAAGTGTGACAACAGTTTTGGCATCCGATAATAGTTACACCCTTGATACAAAAGTTTGCCCTAGTATTCCTCAAAAAATTCTAGTGATTGATCAAAAGTCAGGTTGGTGGGCCGGAGACGGAGGAGACTTTGGACTTAATCTCATGAATGCTTGGAAGGTAGCCTGTGAGGGAGTTATAAACTTCGAGTATAGGCACAGAACTTACGGAAATGGATCTTACACTGGTGGAAATTTTGGAAGTTTTGGATCACAAGTTAATGAACCAACTGATGATGGAGAATTTCCAAAAGACCCCTGGAATACTTACTCTCAAATTTGGCTACTATCAGGAGGTGAGGCCGATAGTGTTGATCTTAGAACAACTACAAAATTGTGGAAGAGATACCAGAGTGGAATTAGTAAAAGTGGAGCGAATATATTTATCGGAGGAGGCTTTGGAAATGTCTATCACGCCAATGCTCTAACTAACGCTCTAGGACTTGGTTCTATGTTTATTGCTGACCGTGAGGCCCATGAGTACCCAACACCTAGCTCTGGTGTCAATGCGACAGCTTATATCAAAAGAGAAGACAAACTTAACACTATGCACCCACTCTTTGAAGGAGTTGATCAGTTAGTTGGAGATCTGCAAGTAGGGTCCTATAAAATGGTAAGTGATCACTTAACAACTAGTAGTAGCATTCAAATTCTCACTAATAATCCTCTAGGAAAACCAGTCATAGGAATTGTGAAAAGAGAAACTCAAAAGATGATCTTTGATGCCGGAGTTCACAGAACATATGGAATCTTAGCGGGAGAAAAAGGAACATTGAGATACTTACAAAATATAGCAGTGGTTCTAGCAAAATAAAAAGAAAATTAGTTAATGGATACTTTTGAGTTTACTACGTTCAAGTTACTCAGACTCAAAAGTATCCTTTCTAAAGAAAATTGATCTCTAATTACTTTCCAGTAAAGTTAGCTGCTACATAATCTCCAGACTGCTTTAAGAAGATATAGAGAACTTTACCTTTTACACCTTGATCATTTTTAAATGAAACTACCCACTCTTCTTTACTACCAAATTTCTTTTTCTCAGATTTAATGAAACTTGCTTTATTCCAAGAGCTATCGATCTTAGAGGCCTTAGCTAACCTTGCCACATGCTTCTTAGCAATGTCTTTAATCTTCTTGATAGAAACTTGTTTATTTCCGTGTCCATGGTCATGAGAGTGATCATGTCCAGGTCCTGCATAAGTAGCAACTGTTAAAATAAATAAAGGTATGATAAAAAATGATTTCATTAGGACTCCCTATAAACTGTCGTGAATATATTCTTGTTTTTTTTCTTTATCTAAATTTTGGTGATGGTGAATGTGATTATCCTCACTAAAGCCAAACTCATCAGGACTAGATGTATGAAGATAACCGTGCAATTGCATGAGAACTAACATAAATCCGGCAAGTATCAATCCATCGTTGGCCACTCTAGAAAATCTCTTAAATGAATGAGTATGTCTGATACCAGAGAGAATTATCATCATCAGCCCTAGTGCCACAATTTGTCCTAACTCAACTCCCACATTAAAAGATATAATTCGCATAAGCATGGCGCTCCCCTTTTCTCCTAGAGGAAGCTGTTGCAGCCTAGTAGACAATCCGAAGCCATGAATAAGTCCAAAGATGAGGACCATAAATAATAGATTCGGTGCCTTCTTCATTCCAAAATAACTTTCAAAGTACTTATTATTATCAAAACCTTTGTAACAAACACTCAGCGCAATCACTGCATCCACCAACCAGTAGTTCGCTGTAATTCCCATGAAAGTAGCAAGGATCAGAGTAATACTGTGACCAAGGGTAAATACACTGATAAATTTCACAATGTCTTTAAATGTAGCTAAAAAGAAAATTACTCCAAAGAGAAAGAGTAAATGGTCATAACCGGTAATCATATGTTCAGCGCCTAACCAGATATATTGTAAATATCCACCTTCGATCATTGAACGCTTAGCTTCTTCAGTAATTCCATGGGCCAATGAGTTTGTAGAAAAAAACCAAGTTAAAAAAGTAATAATAATTTTATACATACATTCCTTAATTTTTAATAATAATAGCAGTTGTTAGTTCTGAAACCTCTAAAGGCTCAAATAATGTTTCACAGAAATCAAAAATCTCTTTTGATACTTCAAACTCAAATGTAGCGGCCTTCTCTAAGTTTCTCTTTTGAACTCTCGACCATCTTACTTCACTACTTACATCAAAGTAATGAGCTACAACTTCAATTCCTTTTTTAGAGTAAAAATTCTTTACTCTATCTCTTTGTGATTTTTTAAAAAAACCAATATCTAGAATAACATTTAAATTAAATTTTAATAGCTTTAAAGACTCTTTGAGCATTTGCTCCTCGATGCGCTCTGTTCTTTCTAAAGACCATTCATATACAGACTCAGTTGGCATATCTTTCATATATAGAGTCTTAAACCATTCATCGTTAGCTAAGATATATGCATTTTCAGCTTCAGAAAACCCTGTAGCATAAGTGCTTTTTCCAGCACCCGTATTTCCAATTAACAAGTGAACTTTTGCCATTACTATCTCCAAAGCTTTAGATTCTAATAAGTACTAGTAGCAGTGAAATAAATGTAATCACTGTAAGCTCCTGAGAGTTTATTTGACGTGTCCAATATGGAAACATCTATCTCAATGACATCTCCCGTGGAAGTTGATGGAGAAGATGAATTGAATATATCAATGGGGCTTAATTTTGAACCAACTAAACTTAGAGAACTCCCGTTCACCCCAAAGGAATAACCCACATTAAAGTTAGCTTGACTTATATGGGACATAACTCCGTTATTCTCACTAGAAACACTAATTCTGTAACCAGAGTTTGATTTAACAACTAAATCAAAACCTCTCGTCTCCCCCGTTGTCATCAATCCATAGTCTAATGTTATCGCTGTTCGATTAGGATCAAACTGTCCACCTCTTTCCACAAGCGAGATATTCACATCAGATTGGACGTTTAAATAACTAGAAATATTTACGCTATAACCACCAGTGGTTCCACCATCTCTAGGAACAATGTTAATTGTTGCAGTATCTAGATAGAGTCCCGTCGAAACATTACCAGCAGAAAAAGGATCTGGAAGTCTAGCAAAGAAAGTCACTCTCTTATAAATACCATTCATTTTAAAATCAACTCGCTGCTGTCCACCTTGAGCATCCAAAACATCTTTTATGGGACTAGAGCTATTTTCTCTTTTATGATAATTATAATCTACAGAATCAGCTCCATTATATAATTTGCGAGAGTAGTTTCCTGAGCCCCCAGTGGTTATACCTAAGCGATACTTCTTACACTTACGATGATTATTAAAGCGGTAAACATCCACGTCTACGGCTAGACTTTGATCCGAATTTGTTTGAACAAAGTACACATCATTTACAAAAACGAATAAGGAGCAATCCACCGCCAGAGAATTAAGGGAAAATAGAAAGCAAAGTGTAATTATTGATTTCATTTTATCACCTTCTTAAGTTTTATAATTCCAAGATCAAGTAGACCTATTTTATCTTTTGGTAAGTCAATTTTTGCATTAAATTGTTCTCCTCTAAAAGAAATTCGAATTTCATATCGAGAGGCCTCTAGTCCTTCTACAAGAATACGGCCTTTTCTATTAGTAAATGTTCCGTTAATTATTTTCCCTTCAGAATTTAAAATATCCAGTGTCGCCAATTTAGCAGGCTTCCCACTAGGTAACAATAATTTGGCAAACACAGAGAGTGATCCTTTTGCAACGAGAGGTACGTACACTCCAGCTTTGTAGGAAGGAAGTAGGGAGAACTCTTCGCGCTCTAGAGAAATCCCATCATCCAGTTGGGTGCTATCTATATTCATTTGAAAGAAACGATAGGCCTGTAATTTTGAAATCATCATATTATCCATAAAGTCACTTTTATAGGCGTAATCATCTCCACTCTTATTGATTTTTATATCTTGATCACTCGTCAGCTCGTCCCTATGAATAAGTGCAAAACCATTTGTGATAGGACGACCAATGGCAAACTGTCCTCCAACGATCCCTACAGCACTAGCAAGCTTTATTCTTCCATCATAAGAACTCCAGCCTTCATGGTACTGGTTCGATTGAGTATGCCTAAGTCCAACTTCAATTCTTTGATGATTGAAATTAGTATCAAATTCAACAGATTGTCCAAGTTCATCATTTCTGGCCGTTGCTTGATAAGAGAAGTCATCACTGGCAGAAGTTTGTATTTTTTGTAAAGTGACCTGAGAGTTATTCCCCGAAGAGTTATAATTTCCATAGAGATTATGACCAGCTTCAGGTAAGAACCAATTAAAAAAGAGCGAAACATCAAAAGACGAACTATCATTTTGTAATTGCTTATAGTTAGTGATGACATTTATATTGAATCTTCTATTAAATGTTTTACCGACACTTCCCACTAGGCCCCATGTATCCATAACACTTTGGTTCCATGAGTACTCTCCACCTAGTCGAATACTAGCACCATAGAGATTTTGATTGAAGGAATAGTTAAGTTGTCTTCTAGCGTATCCAAAAGGGTTTGACTCTCCTACTCTTTTAAATTTATTAGAAAAATAACTAAGTCCAAGAAGATGCCCTACGGCACCTTCCCCTTTAGCTCTTTGGTCTATAAAGAAGTACTCTCCTTTAAGACTCAATCCTCGCTGACTCGAATATGTAGTAGCGGCAACTTGCGTTTTAATTTGTCCAAGAGATGTCGATAGAATTTGATCACTCCCAAGAAGTTGAGAAACATTATCACCCTGAAAAAAACCTCCAAGGGTGAAGACATCAGTAAAACCATAACGATGAAACGCCGTAAAAATATTGTCGTCCTGATAGTCCCTATCTCTTTTGGTACTCTCACTTTTCTTACCAACCCCATAGTAATAATCACTAAGCCCAACTTTTAAAAGGTCTTGACTAAAGGCCGAGGGGATAATGATTTCATCAATTCGTCCGAGCTCAGATTCAATTACCAACTTAATTTCATTGAGTCCTTGAATTAGTGGAAGTTCTTCTAGTTTATGCACACCCGGATCTAGACGCAGAATTTGTAAGAGGCTTCCGTTAACATAAACTCTAACAGTGGAGCGAGAGTCTAATTCAAACTCCGCCTTTCCTCTTGGAACTGTCACATCATAGGGCCTTAAACTAAAATCTTTTCCATAACTAAATCCCAAAAATTCAACAGGAGAGAGAAACTCAGTAGTCGGACCAGAGTTATCCCCAAGAATACTTCTAGCAGCGTTATTTGTTCTGTCGTAAACAATTCTCGTGAAGTTACGATTCAACTGATCTTCAGTATAAGTGTGAGAACCTTCCAGTAAGAAACCTTTGACCTGTAAGTTAGGTTCAATATCAAGTTCGGAAGAGGTCTTCAAATTACTTTTATGATGATAAGGCCTATAGTAGAAGAAGTTTGAAAAGAAACTATATTCTGAAGATGTAGAGTACTCATCGACCCACTTAGGTTTAAAGTCTAGCGCAAAATCTGTCACACTGAGAGCGATTAGACTGGGTAAAATGTCTAAATTAAAATAGAATTTTTCTTCATTTAAAGAAAAAGTTATCCCAAGACTTTTTAATTCCGACAGGCTCATCTCTGTGTCAGTTAGTTTAAGAGATGAAACAACGACTTTTTTTAAAGTAGATTTTACTTTTAGTAACCCTCTGGGAGTGTTGCCATCAAATTTTACAGGGATCTCACCTAGGTCTTTATTTTGAAAAACTATATTTACAGGAACCCATCTCTCTTTGGATTTGAAGACCTGTTTAAAAAGCTCTGATTCACTTTGACCAAATGTATTGGAGAAGCATGCAATAGAAACGAGAAGGATTAGGACCTTACTGAGCATTTATATATTTTACGACGTAGGGTTTTTGAATATTTACGCTTTCAGGTGGTATGAGATGAAAATTTCGCTTTGAGAAAGCTAAAATATTCTCTCCCAAGATTCCTTCTAACTTAGTAATAGGAAACTCTTTTTTCTCTTGAACGATGACTAACTTGGGTTTTAAAAGAACTTTATGAATTGGTCCTACATTTTCTAGTGTTAAATGGATAAACCTTAAATCTTTTGAAGTGATCGCCTTAGAAACTTTTATCTCTGTTAGCTTATCTTTTGGTGTGACATAAAGAGCAGCTACATAACGTAGAAGAATCTTGATATCACTTCCTTTCTTCTTATTATTTTTTACATCAATTGGTAATTGTTCTGCGATGAGTCTGTAGGCCTTCTCAGTATCTTTGAGTTCACCCTTTAACCATTTAACCTTAACCACTCTTCTCTTTTTTGGTCCGAGAATTAATTGATCTGGAAAAATAAGAAAGTCATCTGTTTCTGGATGTTTTTCTTTTCCATCCACTGCCATATCTCTAACTCTTACTTCCAATTGAATGGCCAAGGGTTCGTCGGAATCATTTTGAACAGTAAAAAGGGCGGTATTATTCTTTCCTCCTCCAGAGATGGAGTAACTCATAGGCATTAGCTTAAAAGCTTGAGAGGATAAAGAAACTAGTAATAGAGATAAAAGTAGAAGTTTTTTCACTTGATAATGATAACGTCAGAAAAGGATTCTCTCAACTAATTCATTGAGATTTCTAAAACTTTATAATCCTTATGATCTGCACTCTTCTTAAAAGTACCTGAGCTATATTTAAAGGGACGAATGGATTTTTTAAAGGGAGCGTTAGAAAGGACTCTAAGAGAAGAACCTTCTTCGAAGTAAACATTAACATTAGCTCTCACAATGGCCCTTAAAACAAGGTTTGTGGATTCAGATGCCACTACAGAGATGTTAAATAGGCATAGAATAAGAATAGATCTAGTAATTAATTTCACCGAGACTCTCCTTAGAAGACTTCTCGGTATATTATAGGTCATACTTGAGACAAACGCTCAAGTAAAACCTATTATTAGCTAGTTAACTTGAATCGTGAAAGTTACGGTGTCAGAATAAGTACCCTGAGTAAGTGAAGCTGCAGGTGTTCCATTGTATGAAATCTCCACATCACTATCGTGGTTATAAACTCCCCCATTAACTACCGTCTTAGCGATCTGGTCATTAATTGAAAGAGTTACCGGAGCTCCATCATAATCCATCGTATAAGTTACTTGATCAAGCGATCCATTTTTTAGAGACCCACCATTGGCAGTTCTAATAAAAATTTTATATCCAGTATTTGAGTTTGAGACTTCATTTACTGAAGCGACTTTTAAATCAGTTGTTGTTGTTGTGAGGTCAAGTTGATCATTAACACCTGTTTCGGCACTAACATCTAGTGACAATACTTGACCAATAGATCCTTGAAGTAGCAGAGTTCCCTGAGGAGCGGCCATAACAGGCGTTGCTAGTAGTACTGAAGCTGCGGCCATAGTAATTAATTTCTTCATGAATTCCTCCGTGGTGTTTTAACAATAGACACTCTCACTATTACAAGCTCAGTGCCATTGAACCTTCATAAATTATACCTAGTTAAAGACATTTGTTTCAATAAATTTGTAAAAAGTTTATACAACTGTAAAACACTGCTAACTGGCTATAAATACATTATGACTAATGTCATAAAATGCCTACTTACAGATTTGTAAACAATCATAAAATAATTTCTACAAACATATACATTGTGCACAATCTATAATATAAACATCAAAAATTAAAACAAAGTGAGCAATATGAAGAGATTAATGATGATACTATTAATGACTCTTACACAACCTATTCATGCGGGTGGTGAGTATCGTGCCACAGAATTATTTTCTAAAGAAGATGTAAGAGATCTCGTAAACGCTTACTACCAGTTACATGACTCTCGAGCAAAAGTTGATGGCTATCTCGAACTCCTAGTTGATGAAGATCTCTATATGCTAATGGGAAGTGTTGTAGAGTCCAAAAAGGAATTTAAAAAGTGGTTAAAGAAAATGAGGTTCTTCTCAAAGAGCGTCACTCACTCAGTAGAGAGAATTGAAATTTATGAAGAAGCTGATGGAAGTTTCTTTGTTGATTCGATGATCAGCTATAAGGGAAAATTACGCTTTGGAATATCTTTTGATAAGACAGATAATATAAAGTGGAAGATAGTTGAATCAAGTAACTCTACTAAACTTCTGATTAAAACTTACGAGGTTTTCTAAAACCAACACCAAATCTTCAAAGGTTTTAGTATAATATAGAAAACTGATCAAAAAATTCAACTTAATCTTAAAGAAAATTAAACTTTTCCTAGGCCTTAGAATAGATACAATTAAGAAATAAATTTTCCAAAAAGATAAGAGGACTTAAGAGTGAATTGGACATACGGAGCTTACTCTTTTCATTTTCTTCTCATTATAATTACCTTTCAAGCTAGATCAGCAGAACCAATAAAGGTTGGAATTTTACATTCTCTATCAGGCACTATGGCCATTAGTGAAAGCCCTGTTGTTATTTCAACTTTACTTGCAATAGATGAAATTAATGAAAAAGGAGGATTGCTAGGAAGAAAGATTAAGGTCGTTATAAGAGATGGTTCATCGAACTTGAATCATTTCAAAAAACAGGCTGAGTCATTAATCTTAGATGAGGAAGTATCTGCTGTCTTTGGATGTTGGACTTCAGCATCAAGAAAGAGCGTCAAAATAATCTTTGAAAAATATAATAATCTTCTATTCTATCCTGTTCAATATGAAGGGCTAGAGCAATCTAAAAACATTGTCTACATGGGAGCAACTCCAAATCAACAAATACTCCCTGCCTTAGAGTGGGCAAAAAGAAATTTAAATATAAAAAAAATCTTACTAGTTGGTTCTGACTATATATTTCCACGATTAGCAAACACTCTTTTAAAACATAAAGCGAAAGAAATGGGGATTAATATAACTGATGAAGTCTATATTCCACTAGGATCAAATGATATCTCTAAAATTAATGAATCAATAAAGAATAATAAACCTGACATGATTTTCAACACAATAAATGGAGATAGTAATATCGCTCTATTTGAAACAATTAAAAATACTGCCTTTAGTTCCGAAGAGCTTCCCATAATTTCATTTAGTATTGCAGAAACTGAAATTCAAGAAATGAATATTCAAGACACCAAGGGTCATTACGCATCTTGGAACTATTTTCAAAGTTTAAATACTAAAGAAAATATAATGTTTCTAAATAGATTAAAAATCAAAGCAGGAATAAAAATCGCATCGGATCCCATGGTTTCCGCTTACCAAGGTGTACACTTATGGGCAAGGGCCGTTAAGCGAGGAGCAAGCCCTAATCCAGAAATAGTTAGAATGAATCTTAATGAAACATTCATGGGGCCCTCAGGGCCGGTAAAAATGAACGTTGAAAATAATCACATTTATAAGAGAGTATATATTGGAAAAATTAACTCCTTAAAACAATTTGATATTATTTGGAAAAGTAAAAAAATGATTAAGCCCCTATCCTTTCCTCTTTCCAAAAAAAAGAGAGAATGGGAGAAAGTATTAACTACCTACTATAAGCTCTGGAATTACAATTGGGCACTTATACCACAAAATAAAAAATCGAAGAATTCTAAAACTCTACGATTACTAATTCCTGAAGAAACCCCATACATGACACACATACTTAAAGAGTATAAAGACTTTGGTATTTTAGGGAACTTCCTAAAGAATATTTTTGCTGAACAAGATATAGAAGTAAAATTTGAGAAAACACCAAAAGTAAGACTAGGAATGCTATACGAGGCTGATCAAGTATCATTTCCACTTTCATCAAGCACGAAGTATCTCTCGGATATAATATGGAAAAGGTCTGTTGGTATTGGTTATAAGAAAAAAATAGATTTTGATCAAATAAAAACAATAGGAGTAATTATTGGGGAAGAAATTCCAAAAAAAATAAGAAATCTTATTGCTACAAAGAACATAAAGATTAAATATTCATCAAAGAATAAATATAATGTAAAAAAGTTAATGCTAGACAGGGTTGACGCAGTAGTTATTGATGAAGCTCAACTTTACTACTTCTCATCTTTATTACCATTTAGTATATTTGATATTACTTTTGATGAAAAATATAAAGTTGAAATTGATATGAAGGTAAATTTTCAAAATAAAAAGGAAAGAGATCAATTTAATTTCTATTTACAAAAATATCGTCACAAAAATGTAATAAACCTTCCTAGACCACCCTGGAGAAGATGAGATCTAACAAATTGATATTATATTTAATTATGTAAACCTTTTAAAATATCGATAAAAGAGAAAGAAATATTTTTCAAATAGGATTAAATATGTCGATTGGAAAAAAATTAAAGATTTTAAATTATATTTTAGTTTTCTCTGTTGCTCTATTAATACTAACGATATTGTTTACCAGTTTTAATCAAACGAACCTTAATAGTTCTTATGAAACAAGATTTGGCTCATATTTACTTGCAGACGAATTAAGACAAAGCTCTGATGACCTCACAAGACTTGCAAGAACTTATGTAACCACTAAAGGGGAAAGTAAGTATGAAGAAATGTATTGGAAAATTTTAGATGTAAGAAACGGAAAAAAGCCTAGGCTTGATGGAAAAACAATACCACTAAAAGCTCTGATGAAGGATTTAGGTTTTACAGATCTCGAATTTCAAAAATTAAAAGAAGCTGAAGCAAACTCAAATAACTTAGTTACTACAGAAACAATTGCTATGAATGCCGTAAAAGGTCTTTACAACGACGGAACAGGAAAATACTCAAAGAAAGGACCAAAGGACATCAAATATGCTACTGAGATAATGTTCAATGATAAATACCATCAAGATAAGAAAATTATACTCGATCCAATAAATGAGTTTGATAAGATCTTAAATGAAAGAACAAAGAATACTACAGTGAAATTCAAAACCAGAGGTAACAATTTGCTCTTGGTCATAGGAGGCTTATCTGTCGCCATTGCTGTGCTTATAATGCTTACAATATCAAATATTAGAAAGATTTTAATTCAGCTAAGCACAGAGCTAGAACAGTCTGCAAATAGTACTCGAGGCTTTTCAAATAAATTAGTGAAAGCTTCAGATCGATCTTTGCAACTCACAAGTTCACAAGCTTCAGCAATACAAGAGACTGTGACAACTTTAGATGAAATAACTGCCATGATGAAAAGAAGCGTTCAAAGCGCGAAAACATCGGAAGAAAAAACAGAAGACAGTTACAAAGTAATAAGAGAAGGAGTCGATTCAGTTGATGAAGTGATTAAGGCCATGAATGATATAAATACAAGTAATGAAAATATAATGAAAGATATCAGTGAAAGTAATACGAAAATAAGTGGTATCGCCCAAGTTATTACAGAAATTGCCAGTAAGACATCCGTAATAAACGATATAGTTTTTCAGACTAAACTTCTCTCCTTCAACGCTTCAGTAGAAGCAGCTAGGGCCGGTGAAAATGGAAAAGGATTCGCAGTTGTTGCTGAGGAAGTTGGAAGTCTAGCTCAAATGAGTGGGAATGCAGCCTCAGAAATTTCGGACATGCTCGATGAAAGTATCAAGAGTGTAGAAGAGATTGTAGAAGAAATGAACAATAAAATAACAGATCTAGTTTCCATGGGAGAATCAAAGGTAAAAAAAGGAATTTCTGTGGCACAAGATTGTAAGAATGTTTTTGATAAAGTAGTCGTAAATTTTGATGAAGTAAAAGTAATGATGAATGAAATATCTAATGCTACACAAGAACAAGAGGTTGGTGTAAAGAACATTGCAGATGCTATGAATGAAATTGATTCAGGCACAAATGAAACAGCTGAAACTGCAAACGAAACGAAAGTTTTTGCAGACGATATGATGAAACAATCTGACGAGCTCAAAGACCTAGTCGATTCACTACAAAAAGAAATACATGGAGAAACTAGTATAGAGAATTTAAAAATATCTGCTTAGTTATATTTACTAATTTTCCAACTCTTAACATAAGAGATGGAAAGATTAAAAATAAAAACTAATTTCTCGGCTGACGTACATACTTACAAGTCTTAGTGTCATGAAGACTTACTTCATCAAAGCCTGGCTGACCCTGTCCGGCAGCATAAGCAAAGCTAGAGAAGCATAGAAGTGTTCTATCAGTTCTATTCTCCACTTCTTTACCTTCGTCACTAACACATGTCTCACCTGGAGTTGTATACTCAACGAAGCTAGAACCGTCTGCATAAGGAAAATCAGGACGACAGTTAGGTTCTTCACTCGCACTAATATTAAAAGATAGCGCTAAAACAAGTAGTGTTAAGTATTTCATATTATTTCTCCATTTAAATTTACATATTTATATACTTTCTGAGAAATGGGTCAATAGAATTTACTTTATTACATAATTAAGAAATGAAGTTAACTTACCGAATGTAGGAGAGACCTAAGATGAGTTTTACTTGTGTGAGGATAAATTGTAAAAAAAAAGCCCGCAGTTTCCTACGGGCCTTAAGTATGTTTTTAATTATTTGTTATCAACAAATGCTTTCCAATCAAACATAAGCTCATGACGTCTGATTTCTTGTCCAGTAACACTATAAGTTCCAGTCATCCCTCTACCTTTAAGAAGGTTGAATATTGTTTGAAACGTAAATTGGTTTTCATTAAAGTGTTTACCAAATTTAGCGTAAGACTTAGTGATACAAAGTCTTCTGTTATCACCTGCACAAGACTTCATTTCTTTAAGGGCCTTAACCATTTTAGAAATATGTTTCTTAGTAGCTTTTGCAAAGAAGTACTTACAAGTATCTAATCTATTTTCTACATTAGCTTCACAAATTCCATTTGCATCACCTTTCTTAAAGTAAGTTTCTACAAATAATTTACCTAGTTTTTGAAGAGCTTCTTCTTCTGTAGATATTTTATTAATCAAAACATCAGTAGCAGTTTGATCAAAGTTTAAGTTGAACATAACTTCTACATAACCCTTGTCTTTATCATCAGGAAGATCAACTTTTAGCTCTTGAGTAAGACCAGTCATTTTAATAAGAGCATTTACTTTTCTCTCAATATGCTTAATCTTACCTTTTGTTTTTGTGTAAAGGTAAGAGAACATACCAACAGTTCCAGTTTTCTTTTCTTTATTTTTAGTCGTTACATAATCAATCGCAGCGAAAGTAACGGCAGTGTTTGAAAGCTTATTAAAAACTCTACTACCTTTATTCTTAACATACATTGAAGTTACAACATCATTTTCTGTTCCATCAACTAGGTAACTAGTTAACGACTTAGAAAAGACTTGTCCTTTTCCAGAAGAAAAATTCACAAAAGGAATTCCTGCTGTAAAAGTTCTCATTTTAGCTTCAAGCTTAGTTTTTGAAACTTCAGTTTTTAAAACTTTTCTAATATCAGTTTCTGCTAATCTTTCTGCAGGAACAAAGTCACCAGCAAGAAAACTATTCATAGCACTTAGCGCTTCTTCATCTTTAATATCAAAGAGAAAAGAATTTGAAACATTGTCAGATTTGATCTTATTTAATCCAACAGAAACAATTGAAAATCCTGTTGAGCGAGTTACTGATTTTAGAGCAGTGTTCTCTAAAGTAACCTTAGCAATGTTATCTGAAAGCTTCTCAACTGTTTGAGACCAAGTCCCTAGAGCTACGTGAGCGATACCCATGTGAAGTCCACTGAACCCAAGTCCAACAGTCGTCATGATACCACCGTTAACGTCGTATCTAAGCTTATCTCCAACACTCCAGCTATTAACTTCAGTTGCAGATTTTAGAGCCTTTCTTCCCTTGAATGCTTTGGCATCAATCTTATTATCTAAGAATCCTTCATAAGTCTTAGTTCTTCCAGCAATAGGAGCAATTCCAATTACCGGAGTTAAGTTACTTAAAGATCCATTATTAATATACTGAGCAGTCATTGCGACCCCAAGAGCACCAGTTACTGTAGAAGACTTCTTCATATAGAATTTATCATTCCACTTTGAACTCATAAGCTCTGGAGCTTTTGTAGCGAAGTCTGCTCTTTTGAACATTGTTGTCTTGTTTGCATCTTTACCAGTTGAAATCGTAACAATCTTATTTGCTTTTAAGAAATCAATCATAATGATTGGAGCAAAATCAAATTCCCACTCTTTCTCTGCTTCAACAAAAGTTTCAGTACTTGTCTCAACTGTAGTTTCAACTTCAGTTTCATCAGTAGTTGAGCCTTCTGTAGTAACCTCTGTCTCAACTTGCTCGTCAACAATGTAACCATCAAGATACTCTTCTTCTTCACAACCACCTTGGCATTCAGGATTATACTCAGGATGAGTTTCATTATAGAAATTGTGATCTTCAGAAATCTGACTAGTCGTCGTAGTTGTTGTTGTAGTTGTACTAGTGTTTGATTCTACATTAGTTGTTGTAGTCGTTGTTGTTGTAGTCGTTGTATTTCCAGCAGTCGCTGCATCTGTTTCAACAGTAGTGCTAGAGATAGACGCGTTAGACGAACCGTTAGTACTAGAAGCGTCTGTAGAAGTTCCAAGAATTGCTCCTGCACAGCTATTTACACCGTCAAAACAAAGCTCTTCTTCAGCTCCTGCAAAATCAATTGCTTCTTCAAAAGTTAAATCAGTCGTATCAACATAATACTGAGCCCTCATTTCAATCCACTCCGTATATGAGATTTCAGAGTTTGCAACATTTAGAACTGTTGTAGAGTTCGTAATAGTTGGAATATCATAAATTGTAGAAAAATTTTCAGTTGGAAGAGAGATCGCTTGATAAGTTCTAATGTAGTAGTCGCTATCATTAGTAGCACTTGGAATGAATGTAAAATACAATCCGTTAAAGAAAGGTACCATGTCTCCAATATTTGTATTTTCAAAATTAACATAATCAGAAACAAGGTTTCTATTTCTTAGAGCTTGTGCTTCAAGGTCAGCTGCGTTCGTATTAATACAAACAAGTACCAAAAGCGCACTTAAAAGTGACTTCATAGGATCTCCTAGGTAGTGGGTTTAAAACTTAATTTATGTTGGCGGGAAGTTAACTAAATCCATTCTCTTTGAAAAGATAAAAAACCGAGTCTTTTACTTGCCTTAAGGCAGTTTTATACGGATTGGAATATTTGTTAGTGAGGAAATTTTGAAAGCTACTTATATCTCTTCATGACACAAGGAGTAAAGACAGGGACATTATCCAGAGAAGAACTCTCCTTCTAGTTACACTTAATTTTCACCAAACATGATACTCATGCTCAGCAATACTGTTTCTTCTTTAATCCTACCATCTAAAGTATTATCAATAACACCAAACTGATAAGAGGAGTATCTTACAGACCTATATTCAGCGTTTAGCGTAATAATTGGAATGAGAGTAACGCTTACCCCTAACCGTGTACCAATACCTACAAAAGCGACCTTATTATCCGTTCCTGTTTCAGTTAAAAGGGTCACTTCATTCTGATCAGTTTCTGTGTGTGTTTGATTTAGTTCTACCGTTTTAAAACTGACCAACGCAGCTCCATAAACCCTGAAAGGTAAAATCGGAATATCCCAGCCTATGAAAGGCCCTAGGTCGAATGCTTGAAACTTCTTCTTACCTGTATTAGATCTATTCGCACTCCCTTTCATCCAGCTTAAATTAGCTCCAATATGAAGACCAATACTTTGGATATAACCACCAATTCTAAGACCAGCATCCATAAATTTGAGATCTTCATCTTCACCACGGCCGGCAATCCCTGGATTAAGAGTATCGCCTGAACCATTATCAACTAAGATTCCATCTGAATCACCACTAGCGTAACCAAAGTAAGGCTCAAAGAAAAACCCCGCACTAGAAGAAAGTGAAAACACTAGTAGACTTAGGGCTAGAAAATATCGAAGCATATGACCTCCATAGTGATCTAGAGTATTGTTTCAAATTTAGCCAAATAATCAAAATGGATACTCTGAAGGCAATGATTTCCAAGTTTTCACACAAACTAAACTTATTTAGTCCACATTTGATTCATCCTGATGCTCTTTTCTCCCCTAAGCCCATGAAAACTATACTAAAGATGTCTAGTTTTACTTTGAATGATATCGAATGTAGTTTAACCCAATAAAAAAGCATTTAAAGCATCAGTGGGAGTCATTTTGGGAATGAATAAGCAAAGTCATCATATAGACCCAAGTCAACTATGGGAGATCCATGGCAAGTACTATGATCTAACTCCCTTTATAGCGAGGCATCCTGGTGGCAAGAGAATGCTACTCTTATCTAAAGGTATGGACTGTACTGAAGTTTTTGAGAGCACTCATATTTTTGATAATTTGCCGAAGAAGATGTTACCCAAATTCTTTGTTGCCGATAACCCAAACTACAAACCTACCTACTCTTGGGAACCCGATGGATTTTACAATACATTGAGAAAGAGAGTTCAAGTCTACTTAACAGAACAATCAAATCTATTAGACGGTAAGAAGAAGTATAGTTTTGATACCCACCATGGAAGTGGATGGTTTCTTGTGAGATTAGTGCTGCTCTTCATTTTCTCTTGGGCAGCTACTTGGTTTGGAATAATTGAAGGTAACCTCTATATTTGTGCCATCTGGCCACTCATTGCCATGTCCTTTGGAGGTTATGGTCATGAAGCACTCCATGCTGGTTTATTTAATTCTGTGTGGAAGAATCGCGCAGTGGCCTTCTTTAGTATGGACCTACTAGGACTCTCCTCTTACGTTTATTCTGTCGTTCATATTACAGGTCATCATGCTCATACTAATGTGGAAGAAGTTGATCCTGATATGGTGGCCTTCTATCCAAACATAAGAACTTTCCCATCTCAAAAAAGATACTTTCCCCATAGATTTCAGCAATACTACGCGTGGCCGATTTACTTCTGTTCACTCTTTTTTGCCAACATCATGGACATCATAACTTTTATTACCAAGAAGTGGATTAATATAAGAGTAGAACGTCCCTACTTTTTAGAATTCGTTTTATTTTTCTTTTTTAAAACAGCTGCGATATCAATTCTCATAGTTTTACCATTCTTCTTGCATGATACTTCTAAGGCCTTAACTATTGTTCTACTGACAACAGGGGTAACAGGTTTTCTTATTAATTTAACTTTTGCCGTTAATCATAAGAATAATGAAGCGATTGATTACCTAACTAATGACAAAAGAGGAAATGACTTAACCAAGTATGATTGGGGTGAATTTCAAATCCTTACCACTTGTAATTTTCAACATGGTCACTGGTTTACAGATATGATATTCGCGGGTCTTACTCATCAAGTAGAACATCATCTTTTCCCTATGATTAGTTATCAACATCTTCCTAAGATATCTCTCATAGTGCAAGAGACCTGTAAGGATTTTGATATTAAATATAATCTCTACCCTACTTACTTTGCTGCCTGCAAAGCTCACTTTAAATACTTGAAGGATCTTGGAAGAGAGCCATCACTAGAAAATGTAGAGTCAGTTGCAAGTTCGTCATAACTATTTAGCCTTAAAACCTAGCAAACAACTCCCTAGGTAAGCACTAGAGTTTCAATTCTAGTGCTTACATAAATTAATTATTTAATATTCGCTTTGAGTGAGAGTTCAAGAATAATTGGAAGTTTATATGTTCCATAAATCTCTAACATTTTCTCCTTAGCAATAACGTAGTTTTGATTAGAAGTAAGATCTTTAAATTTCTGAACATATTTAATATTTTCCAGAATAAGATTTCTAGATCCACTCTCTCCATGCCCTGGTAAGACTTTTAAGACATCGAGTTTTTTTAACTCATATAAATTTAAGAGAACATGCTCTAATCTCTCTTCAAAGAGCCATACGTGAACATTTCCGTACACAGAATCTCCAGAGATCAATGTTTTTGAACTAGGAATATATAAGGCGGTATTATGTGCGCTCTCGCCTGCCCCTAAATCAACAACCTCAATAAGGTGTCCCTCTAGGTAAATATCATCTCCATTAAGTTCAGTTGGCAAAGTATAAGTATCAGCAAGGTCATCTTTGTAAGT
Organism: Halobacteriovorax marinus; assembly: GCA_002163155.1. Classification (GTDB taxonomy): domain Bacteria; phylum Bdellovibrionota; class Bacteriovoracia; order Bacteriovoracales; family Bacteriovoracaceae; genus Halobacteriovorax; species Halobacteriovorax marinus_A. Next base: position 282,616 of record MAAO01000008.1, read on the forward strand.
CGCTTTCCAGTAATCAATCTTTCCCTGAGCTGTTTCTCTTATAGTCTCAATGACTTCCATTTTTGCTTTAACTAAAGTTCCAGGAAAGGCCTTTAAAATTCTCTCTAGCCCTAAGTAATGATCAGGGTGCCCATGGGTGATATAAATCATTTGTAACTTTCTACCACTCTCCCTGACCATCTCTACAACTCTGTCTGCTTGGGACCTCGTAAATTGAGCATCTACCAAGATAGCTTCTTTTTCACCCATTATAAGGTGAGAGTTAACAGAGAAACCAGAAAGATTAGAAGTAAAACTCTTTATAGATAATTGAGAATGACTCTGAAAAGTAGCACAGGCCGTAAAACTAAGAATTGTAAAAAAAAGAATTGATACTGATAATTTTGATATTTTCATTTTAAACTCCTTACTGTTTAAGTTCTGGAGCTACAATAATTGAAAATGAAAATTCATGCCTGCCATTCTAGGCCTAAAAGTTGTCTAAAATGGACGTTTAAACCTCGCTAGGAAGTTTTCCTATAGTTTTCTTAAAGGCCTTGGTAAATTGAGATAGAGAGCTAAACCCTACTTCAAAGCAAGTCTCTGTCACATTCATGTGTTTAGATTTTAAGAGTTTATATGCACAGTCCATTCGCAATTTATGATGGAGCTGCTTGGGATTAATACTAAAAGTTTGACTAAAAAGTCGATTTAAATTTCTACTGCTCATACCACTTGCGATCGACAGATCTTTAAGTTCAAGTTTGAGCTTAGTATTTTCTTTTATATAATCAAGAGCACTCTTTAGCCTTTCATCAGTAGTCTTGGCATAGAGGTGTTCAATATTGGAAATATCGTCACCAATAGTTTCAATTAGATCAGAGGTAACATTGATAACAGTTGCGCTAAAGGCCTTATGGTAAGTTGTATCAGAGTGCAGAAGGAGATGAAGAAGAAGCTCTTTTAATAAAGTTGAGACATTTAACAAGGTGGCTTCATGTGTCTTCTTTGAAATTTTCTTCCAAAATGAATCTTGGATCAAGGCCACGATTCTCTCTCCGCTTCCTTTTTTTGAAGAATCAAATTCATGAGAACTATGGCTTGGAATATAAATCATTTTTGAGGGTCCAAATGAATACGTTTTACCATTTGTTCTAACTTTAACCTGGCCTGAAATAGGAATAATCAAACGATGTATTCCTTCGCCTTCTTTCTTAAGGGTCTTACCAGGAAGGTTATGATGGACTACTTTTATTTCTGGAAATTGTTTAAATAAATCGATACCTTTTTTCATATGAGTATTTTAAACTAAAAAGTATTTATTACAAATGAAATAAAAGTTCACACTGTAACAACAAAGACCCTTGATTATACCTCTAATGATTAGTCTGCTACAATCTGTAATAGTTAGAACCTAGCCACACTAACAAAGAGGAATAAATTTGAACTACATACTATTTGGAGTACTCTCACTTTTCTGGGGAGGGTCTTTTGTGGCCATCAAATACCTCATTGAAGAGGTCCCCTCTTTTACCTCCGCTTTCTACAGAGTTTTCTTTTCAATTATATTCTTAGTTATTATCTATTTGAGAAAATTAAAAATTCGAAAGGGTTTCTGGGGTAAGGAGTTATTCTTCGCCAGTATTGCCGGAGTATGCTCAATCGGAATTCCATTTAGCTTACTATTTTGGGGAGAGAGATTTGTCTCTCCGAGCATTGCAGGAGTTTTGAATGGTACAGTCCCATTTTGGACCTTAATCATCTCTCTACTCTTCTTTGGAGGTCTTAAAGACGTAACAATCAGAAAGTGCCTAGGTCTACTTACGGGTTTTTTTGGTATTGCACTAATCTTTGGGCCAAAACTAAAAATGACTGGAAATCAAAATGAAGTTTATGGTTTAATCGCTATAATTGGAATGGCCATTTTTTACTCTATTGGAATCAATCTTAATAAGAAAATATTAAGTCATAATAAAATCATCATTAAACATATAAATACAATTGTTCAACAAGTAGCTTCACTTATTTACTTAGGAGTTATTGTTTTACTAACTGAAGGACTTCCTAACCTCTCATTACTAGCATCTCCCCAAAACTATCTAAGTGTCATATACCTTTCACTTTTTTCTACCTGTATTGCATTCATTATTTTCTATCACTTGATTTTGGAATTTGGACCAGTCAAGGCCTCTACAGTTACATTCTTTGTTCCCCCTATTGCACTAAGCTTAGATGCTGTCATATACGGTAGACAACTATCCCTTTACGAAGCTCTTGGGGCTGCAATTATCATATTAAGTATGTTCATGCTTAAAGAAGTTCAGAAGAAAACGAATTCAAAAATAAAGAGATAAGAGCTCTGCTCCTCTTACCTGAGTAATAAAGTTCAATATATTCTTTAAAAAAGTCGGAGATATTAGTATTACCAGACTACCTTGTAGTGTTATTTTATGTATAATTAAAGCTGTAAATAAATATCATACAAAAAGCGTTATCTTATGAACAAAAATATATTACTTGTCGAAAATCGTGCTAAGCAAATGATTGTGACTTCTTTAAACCTAAATATCTATTTAGATTCAGAAGTACAAATCGTTAGTAGTTTTGATGAATTTATTGAGGCCATAAATTTTAATAGTAATATTGATCTAATTATTAGTAGAGACAGTTTCAATGACACACTTATTTCAGATGAAATAAAAAAAGAACTTGAAACAAATTCCCTATCAATTCCCCACTTAGTTTTAGGAAGTGCAAAGGAACATATTCTTCTAGATGACAAATTAGTCATCAGACCATTGTTGAAGGAGTCTGCACGAGTATTAAGTCTCACTCCACAAATGATGGCCCAAAAGGATTTCGGGGAATACTTTGAACTACCCTCTACACTCGTACATTTCATAAATTATGCACCTTGCGATATCTTTGTAACAGAGAATGGAATCCACTTTCAGCAAGCTTACACTAGAAGAGAACAAGTCAGTCATGAAGTAAAAATTGATATGGCCGTATGTCCTTCTATGTTTGTTCGCTCCAATGAACGTTTAGAATTTGTGAACTCTTTAACAGAACAAAATCGAGAGGACTATCTTGATTCAAATGTTGTTAATGAACGTTTCCAAAAAGAAGTCGAAAGAATTAACAAAGATATGGATACTGTTTCTAATCTCTTAACCTGTGGTGTAGATAGTGAAAAAGTAAATGAAATTGCAGTAAAGGCTGTCAAATCAATGATTGCCTTAGCTGATGAAGATATTGTTGTAAAAGACTTAATCAATAGATTAAATGAATCAGACTCTAACTTTCGTTATAAACACTCACAGCTCATTACCTTTATCGGGTTACAAGTCCTAAAACAATTAGAAAGAAGTGATCAAGACCTAGAGGATTTTGCGAGTGCAGCTTTCTTCCACGACATCTGTATAAAAGACGATGAAATAGCTTCGGTAAGAAGTAATAAATCACTCTTGATGAATGACTTTAGTATCGTTGAAATGGATCAAATTAGAAATCATGCACTTGATGCGAATACGATTCTTAAAAGATTAAATAGTGTAAATGAAAAGACTATGGATATTATTACGCAGCACCACGGGAGTACTGATGGTCAAGGGTTTAGCGATTCATTAAAAGGAATAACTTATCTTTCCAAGGCCTTTGTAATAACAGAACACTGGGTTCATATTCAACTCTTTGAAGATCAAACAGACCCAAGAGATTTAAGTCAATTTCAAAAAGTTTTTCTAAAATTATATCCAGGAAAATCTCAGCAGGAGTTTATTAAAACTCTCTTTCAATTAGAATCTAAAGAGCTAATTTCGGGAGTCACAGAGGATCTAACCCAAGAGTTAATCAATATAAAAGGTGCCTACGAAATAGATGAACACATTAGTTTAGTTAAAGGCCTAGCTGAAGAAGAAGATACATCCTCTACAAAAATATCTGGTGTTACTGACCATATCAAGGAAGAGTCAAAACTTGTAAAAGGAAGCGACGAAACAGATGAAGATAAGTCAATCACCCACATCAAAGGTGAAACAGAAGAAGATAAATCTACTACAGTCATCAAGGGTGAAGCAAAGGATTTAAAAGAAGAAAATTATATTATAAATGGTAATAAAGAAAAGTCTAAAGAGAATCTATCCAAAACCATTGAAAAGAATATTTCTGAAGACGTCGCAGTTGTAGATAATACGCCAAAAATAAACGGTGAGATTTTAATAAATGCCTATATTTCAAAACGCAAAGAACTAAAAGAAGAAGTTGGAGGAGACTGGGCCTTTTCTAAGTTCCTCTCTACTTTAATGACTTTTGACAACCCTCTATCTTCTAGCCCATTCACAGAAAAAATTAATTCAATTGGATTACAACTTAAAGAATGCTTAGAGGATAATAGTGAGCTAGATTCTTTTACAGCTCAAATCAAAGAACTCCGAAATGACATTAAAAATAAATTTGAAGAAGAAATAACTAATACTATTGATAATAGAGATAAGTCAGGGCGAACTAAGCTCATGATTGCAATTACTACTTCAAATATTGAACTATACAACTACATCTTAAAGTTTAATCCAGATTTTAAATTAACAGATAGCACTGGAAAGTCCGCTCTTCATTTCTCATGTATAAGTGGTAATTTAGAAATTCTTGAAAGTGTGTACGAGAAAAATACTAGTGCTCTTAACAAGTCAGATAGTAAAAAAAGGACCGCTCTATTCTATGCCGTTAATAGTGATAATTTAGAGTTTGTTCAATTTCTAATAAAGGTCGGCTCACGTCCTAGAATGGTGGCAGATAACGGTATTTCTCCTTGTATGATGGCGTGCCATAACGGAAATAAAGAAATACTAGAGGCCCTTGTAGCAAATGGAGAACCTTTAGATGCTGTTGATAGTAAATACAAAGGATGTTATCAATATGCTAAACAGAAGAAACATAAACATATTCTTTCTTATTTGAAGGCGAAAGGAATTGATAAGTAACCTTGATTAGAGAAAACTAAAGATTTAGTGGGAATATGAAAAGAACCATATTCCCTTAAAAAATTATTCTAATTCAAGCTCAAGTAAAATGTTTTGAATTGTTGCTTTTGCTCTTTCTGGATTTGATTCAATATTTACCAAAGTATCAATTAACATAATTCTAAGTCTCTCTTCAGATAACCCTTGAACATAATCATGTCCTTCGACATTCTGATACATTTCTTCTTCAGAACAAAGATCTGCCACTGAATTTGATGACATTCCTTGTATCCTTGCTATATTAATACAGGCCGCGGTTTCAGATGAAGCATTCTTGCAAGCAATTGCCACAGAATTTGAACTCATTCCCTTCGTTCTCGCAATATTTATACAGACTGAAGTATTTGGGGTTGCATTTTTACAAGCAATTCCAACAGACTTAGAGGACATTCCTTTGATTCTTGCTATATTTATACAAGAAGTTGTGTGTTCTGTTGGACTTGAACAAACAACAGCAACTGACTTTGAAGACATACCTTTAATTCTAGCAATATTGATACATTGTGCTTTATATCCTGCTGAGATATTTATTGAGATAAATAAGGTAATAATCACAAGTGATAGCTTCTTCATTCTTACTCCGGATTGTATTGGTTTATTTTTCTATTATAAATATATTCTGATTAATATTACAGAGAGATTGAAGTATCTATAAAGGTGTCCAAAGTTTATACGTCTTATAGCCGTAGTCAAATTACTCTAAGTGTAGGAAATCTATACAAGTGAGTGTTATAAGGTCTTATATCGACAGAGTTTTTGTAATTTTGATTTAAGTAGTAGTGCTAAAACTTGACAAATTATGCACCAAAAAGACCCATCTCGGTTCTTGAAATAAATCGTTACTAATTGAATAATGAGGTTACAAAGCCGTTAATAGCAGAGGATTTAGAGTGAGAAAAAGGAAGAGTATCTAAATAAATCCTTCATTTAAAGCAACACCTTTCATATATCGAAATCGTAAACCGATTTAGCATTCATAAGTTCTATCAAAAAAGAGGAGCTAAGAAATCGAACTAATAACCGTCTATCTAGCAGTACAAGCAGGAAATGCTATTTTCTCAGGTATCCTATGGCTTTTAAACAAAAAGCAAAAATCATATCTGTACTTAACCCTACTTTGGATAGGGAACTCCCTTAACTTTGCAGGTCAGTTAGTATTTAATGGTAACGATGTCATGATGGCGCTCACTATGGGATTTTATACTATATGCTCCTATTCCCTAGTAAAGCTTTATAGTTATTCAGTAGACGATCACAACTACCCTTTTAAAAGGTTTTCCTACGTGTTTTGTTTTAGCTTCTTAGCTACTATAACGGCTCATGAAGCAGGGCTAAGCTTTACACTTATTTCTCTTCCAATGGCCCTTGGAGTAACCTATCCACTACTCTATTTATCATTTCAAAAGATTCTGCCAAATTGGAAAAAGGTAGATTACTTTCAAAAAATGTTCGCCATTATTATAATTTTAAATTCTATTCATTTTTTAGACTATCCATTCTTAAGAAAGAATCCTGATTTTGCGTCAATTGGCTTTGGACTTGCTTTTGTATTTATGTTTGTCTTTACGATCTTTCTTCCAGCATTTGTTTCAAAATTCCTAGAAAAACAAAATGTTCATATCTTAGAAGAGAAAGTAAAATTACGAACTACAGAGCTAAATATCCTTAAAAATGAAAAAGCACAACTTGTAAATATTCTGTGTCACGATCTGGCTAACCCACTAATGATAATTGACATGCATATTAGTAATAACTTAAAAAAAGAAGAAAGTTGTGAAAAGGTATTAAAAACTAATAAAAGAACAAAATTCGCCATAGGACAAATTAAATCAATGTTAAACCAAGTAAGACAGATGGCATCAGTTGAAGATGGTAAATCAAATGTTGAATTGAGTCCTACAAATCCAGAACTTATACTACAGGCATGTAGAGAACTATTTACAGAAAGAGGCGACGCCAAAGGTTTATCATTAACGTTTTGTAATGAAATTATTACAGATAGCTACTTTCTCTCAAATCATGTCATTTTAGTTAATGAAATCCTTTCAAACTTTCTTTCAAATGCCATAAAGTTTACTCGCACCGGGGGAAGTATTGCTCTCTCTCTAGAGGAGTGTCATAAAGAAGAAAAAATCAGAATAAGAATTAGCGATTCTGGTCTTGGAATGAATGAGAATAAAATTAAAGCAATTCTTGAAAAGAATAAGAGAACAGAGCTTGGTACAAGTGGAGAAAAAGGAACAGGTCTAGGCCTTTCTGTTGCCTTATTCTATATTGATAAGATCGAGGGCAAACTTGATATAACCAGTAGACCCATAGAGACTAATCCTAATAATAGCGGAACTGATATTACAATTTCAATCGATAGAATTATTAACTCTTCAGCTAAGGCCTCATAGACTTATATCAAGATATTTATCTTTCGATGAACATTATATATGTGATAACCTATATGAAAACTCAACTAACATATAGGATAAGGTCTTGTTCAAACTTGTATTTATCATATTTACCATTATTTCTTTTACTCAATGTGCCTATGGGAAGTCAGAAGTAATAAAGATGGGGTTTTACACTGTAGAACCTCATACTATCGTATGCGAAAAACCTAATAAACCTTGTGGTGCAATGGTTGAATATGTTGAAAAATACTTAGCACCAAATTTGAAAATTAAGATAGATTGGGTGGGACCTATGTCTATTCTAAGGGCAGTTGAACAGCTATTGAAGAAGAAGATTGATTCATTCCCTCTAGCTGGTAAAATTGTAGGGTCAAGTAATAAAAATTTTGCTGAACTTACAAAGAATAAAACTCATGGTGGTAAATGGTTCTTGATGACTACTAAAAACTTTAAGAAAAAGGAAATACAAAGTTCCAAAGACCTTTATGGACTAAATATTGGCTTCTATCATTCATTAAAATCTTTTGACCACCCTTTCTTAAGCGACAAGAATATAAAACTTCATAATATGACTGGATCGAGATGGTTTGAAAGAAATTTTCTTATGACTGAAATGAAGAGATTTGATTCAGTTATAATGCCAGAAGAAGCACCAATTCGCTATATGCTAAAGAAATATAAAGCAGCACATAAGTACAAAGTGATTCAAATTCCAGGACTTGAGATAGATTTTCATTTTGCTATTTCAAATAGTGATAAGGCCAAGAGGTTCAAGGTTGCTCTAGACAAAGCAATTGAAAAGGCCCCAATCACTTATGAGGCCTATTTAGAATATTATCTAAAGAACAAAGTTCATTTTGATAAATTTAATATGAATTAAAAACTAAATGAACAAACCTTTCCTAGAAGTGAAAGGTAAGGCCGAGATAGCTCGGCCATGAATGCTAAAGAGAAACTTCGAAATATCTAGATGAAAATGTATCTAAATTTGAATTGTATTTTTTAAAACAAGATCTAATTTTCCCATTACTAAGTAACGGTTTTCCAATAATCTCATGTCCATCAAAGAACCATCTTCTCTTCATAGGCCAAAAATATTTTGCTTTAAGTAATTTATTTAAATCATATTCAAATATCAAATGAAGGTTTTGTGAAAATAACTTTCCATCAACAAAGTCTAGGGAAGGCTCATGCAAAGCTTCTCTTCTTGTGTTTATAGAGGTTGTTTTAATTTTTTCAAGAGTTATTAAGTCTGCAACAAGTAGGCCCTCAAAAGCTCTCTTCTTAGATCCATAATTATAAGTCACATTATCGTAAGCAAGAAGTATTTTATCTTCCCATATTGCTAGGCCAGTTGCTCTAGAAATATGCCCTTTCTTATGTGGTAGAGAATATTCATTATGATCAACCATTTCACCAGTCTTCTTATTTAAAACAATTAAACCAAGTGAACCATGAGCAATAAAAATTTTATCCTGAATAATTTCAATTTCAGAGGCTCTTTGATGTTTAAGAGAAATATTATCTTTACTTGTTTTGAAAATTGTAAGCTCATTTAAAGAGAGCTTATCGAGCACTAAAATAGAGTTATTCGATAAGGCGTAGAGTTTATCTCCACTTTCTTTTAGGTCATGTATTTTAAGATCAAGCTGATCTAATGTCTTTATCTCGTCATTATCAAGTTTAGTAATGAAGTTTCCATTTTTTCTTGTTTTCCCAAAGATAAAAGTACTTGATCCTTCATAGAGTTTGATAAGGTTCTGCGATGACCTTCCATCAATTGTGATAATTGCATCTTTACATAATTTTTCTAAGTAAGTAGCTGCAATTGAATACTGGCTAAATGTAAGTAAGATTAAAACTAACGCTTTCATAGGAGTCTCCAAAAATAAGTATCTATTAAAGATAACAGGCCTAAGAATAATTAGCAAACATAGAGCAATACCCGAGTACAAACATAAACTTAAAAACAGGAACGAGATGACTCAAGTAAAATACTTCGGATAGTAATCTGAAGATAAATTTATATTCTTAAAGCTATCTGTGACTTTTATTAATGATAAAATAGACAATAATGGACGAACACTCAACCCTAGACTTTCATTTTACCTGCGAAGAAGAGAACTTTGATTCTCTTCGTGAATACTTCATAGAAGGTATCAATATTGACTGTCAAGATGATGATGGCGAGACAGCTCTGTTCAATGCAATAACTAATCAATCCATGCGCATAGCAGACATTCTCCTCTCACTAGGAGCAAATCCAAGCCTTGGAAATACTAAGAGTGATTACCCTCTACATATTGCTGTAGAAGCTCAGAATATGTACCTAGTGAAACTTCTACTATGGAACGGAGCGAGAAGTATGATCGATGAGAGGAATTCCTGTGGAGATACCTGTCTTCGTATAGCTTGTAAGTTAAACAATGATGAGATCGTTCAAATGCTACTCAATTTTGGCGCTAAACCAAATAAGAGTCTAGAAGAGAAAAATGAATTAGACATGGCCTTTGAACAAGAGAATCAAAGTCTTATCAAAAGTCTTGTCAGTGTCACTGATGTAGAGAGTTTAAATACAAAGAATCAATTCGGCGAAGACTATGTTGAGTTAGCAATAAAGCTCAAGGCTCCAGAGCTCATAAAACACCTCATCAAACATGGTTCTAAAATTGATGAGAGCCTCATTTCAAAGTTATCAGTAGACAATGAGCAAGATTTCATCGATTCCCTACTCGACATGATAGAGAATGAGCTTGAAGATGAATTCATTGACCAAGAAGATCAAAAAGTTTATCTCTCAAATTTAAAACAATGGATAGAAGACGAGAACACTTGGGTAAATGGACTCCAAACACTTTCTGAAGAATTGATTAAAATAAAAGGTATGAAGTGTGAGTTCAAAGAGAAAATTGAAATAGTTAAAGGAAAAGTTGAACTCAACCTCAGTATGATGTCCCTTGAATCTAGAGTTGAACACATTAGAGATTATATAAGAATAAAAGGAAAACCAATCATAGAAAGTGAAAGTATTGCTATAAAGGTAGCGCAACCTATACCACCCAAGAAAGAGGTACCTGAAGTAAACAATGCTAAAGATCAAGTTTCCCTAGATTTTGAGCTGGCACTTAAGGATCAAAATATAGAAAAACTCACAGAGCTGTTAGATAGTAATTTATTACAAAGAAGTTTTAAAGTTGACGCCAATACGCCTGCGCTACTCTACGCTTCTACTACAAACAATCTTCAACTATTTCACCTACTTTTTAGAAATAAAGTCTACAACAATCAACTTAAAGAATTAAAGTACTGCTGGAAAATTGCAAAGAAGCACGAAAATCAAAACATCGTGGCCTATTTAAAAATTTTAGGTTTTCCCGATCCTCCTCTTGCAAAAAGCGGCAAAAATGTAGATCCAAAGAATGAGCTCTTCTTAGCCTGCAAACTCAATGATGTGGAATTTCTCGAAGAGAAATTAGAAGAGGGTCTAAACCTCGATGGTTTTTACAACCATGAAACTCTGCTCACTCTAGCAGGCAGATCCGGAGCAGAAAATTGCCTAAAATACATATTAGCAAATGGTGGCAAAGTTAATTTAAAAAATGAAAAGGATGAGACCGCTCTCTTTACAGCTGTCCTAAAAGAGAGTCCGCAGTGTGTTGATATACTCATTGCTGCAGGAGCGAAACTAGACTCCTGGAACAAAGGACTTACCCCTCTTATGATGGCAGCGGCGAAAGGTAACAGTAATATCGTCTTTAAACTTCTCACAGCTGGAGCTGATAAATCCAAGAAAACTACAAAAGGAATAAGTGCAGAACGAATGGCAAAAGTAAAAGGCCACGAAGAGACAGTACTTTTAATAGAGCGATGGAAATAGATTTTAAATTTAAGATTTATCAAAAAGAAGACTTTGTTCATATTGTTCTTAGTGATGAACTAAAGGCCTCATCCATTGAACTATTTAGTGAAGAGGTGATTAATTACCTTGTATTCCCTCAAAGTGTAGTCATTAATTTCTTTGCTGTGGATAGTGTTTCAGATGAATGGATAGATTATCTTATTAAATTTAAAAACTTTATTGAGCTCTGTGGTAAGAAGTGCTCACTTATCTATATTAACCATATCGAATCTACTCTAAGTTCACTAAAAGAAAATGAAGAACAAATTGTTCACTCCATCTCAAGGTCACAATACTTAGGAATCAATTCATGTTATGTAGAACAAGACGAAAAGAACCTTTCCTACGCTAATATCATGAACTACCTTGTTCACTATAATTATTTAAAGTTCACGGGAAATCTTCCTAACAAGGCCAAGAAACAATTACACACTAAAGTAGTTTTTGAATATGACATTTTCTCATACTTTGAAGTGAATGCTAAGGATTACTCCTTCATCCTCTCATTTGAGTTTGATAAGTCTAACATTGATCACAATCCCATTATCGTAGACAAAGTTAATTATAAATTGGAAGTCACAAGTTTTCTACTCGACCTCAAAGAACACCTCTATATAGTTTTTGGAAGTACAGAGGGCTTCAAATCGAATAACCCAAGAATCACTGATTCAGAAAATGTCAGTGAAATTAGACTTAGAAACGAAAAAGAAAATGTTCCCATCTCAGAAACTAAACAATTTCTCATCCCTCTAAAGCTAAATGAAGACTGCGTTGTCACAATCGGTCTCTATCTTCCTAAAAAATTAGAACTTCTTGAGAGATTCTTTCTAAGGTCAGGAATCTATAATTTAAAAGATGAACAGAAAAGTCTTTAGAAACAATCAAAGAGAATTGTGCCCACTTTCTGTCCACCCTAACAATTATTTAACTAAAAACTGTACTTCGAGTTCAATTTCTTCAGAATCTTTTGAAACTGTAATGTATTTTTCTATGAGTGGATGATTCCCGGGTTCAAAACCGCTCTTTGGAAACCAATTTTTATAAATTTCTAAATAGAGTTGTAAGAGTTTTGAGCTATCTCCCTTAAAATAGAAACAAGCATACTTACCTTTTGGAAATTTCTTAACATTAAAGTCATCACCAACCTTAATCCCCTCCTCCAGTAATACACAAGCATCATAACGACACTTATCCTCTGGAGTTATTTGCGGATTATCATGACCAATTCCAAACATTTCAAATCGTTCTCTTTCCATTGGAAGATACATCGCTTTTTCAATGAGTTTCTCCCAAGTGCTATGAATTGATTCTTTTACATATCCTTTTTCACTTCTAAGATAAATGACTTCTCTTTCTGCTATATCCTTAATTTCAGCGTTCATTAGAACCTCCTTATAATGTTCCAAACTTATTTTTATAAGCTCTGGATCAGGATATAGGTCCGTAACGTTAAAATCTTTTCCATATTTGCTTTTGATTTTTCCAATCTTGCTATTTTTAGACACTTTACCTTTAATAACATCTCCTGGAGTTACTCCAAAATAAATTTTAAAGGCCTTAGAGAGGTTTGCTTGGGTTGAATATCCACACATAAGAGAAATTTCTGCAATAGATGTATCACCCTTGGAATATGCAAGTAGACAAACCGCTTTCTCTAAACGTTTTCTCTTAATAAAATCCCCGGGGGTTTCTCCCATATATCCAGAAAAGATACGATGAAAGTGAAATTCACTTATTCCACAATGCCTAGAGACTTCCACCCAATTAAAACTCTCCTCCAAGTGATCTTGGATATATTTAATTGAGGCCATAATTTTTCTTTCATATTCATTCATTGAGGACAGTTTAACCATGTAGAGGAATTAAGTAAATTAATTCTTAAATACTTACTTTCTAAGAGCTGAATAGTCATCATAGATCCAAACCATTCGATCGAGAAACCACATTTTACCTATATATAAAATGATAGTACCTAAGATAGTCATATGAATATCTTGATTTACGACACCCCATACTAAGTTGGCCAGACCTGAAAACGAGATAAGTGTTGTAAACTTAAGAACGAGGGAATGCTTTGCTTTAAATTTGTCACTGTCTTCATTTATCCAAACTTTCTCACCTAGAACAGCTTTTGAGGCCCACGAGGTTTGGAATGTAGGCTTTGAAAAAAGTCGAGGGTTAAGCCATAACCAGACAATGGAAGTGAATATAGGGATAACTGAAAATTTTCCAACGTAATGAATACTCCAAAAGGCAGCAATTACAAATGGAAGAGTTGCGAAACGAGTCCACACGCTCCAAGGGTTAGAGTGCTTATCCCAGACTTCATCAGTCATATAAAATATTTTTTGTAGAGTCTTCATTTTTTGGCCATACTTATTTTAAATCAAACTCTAAAATCTTAGAGCAAATAATTTCATTATATCTGTCTATCATAGAGTCAACACAATAGGAATTACTCGTCTTTTTACAATAGAAGTATTCTTTTTTCACACTAACACATGTTTTCGTCCACTCAAAAGGTCTCTCTTTAAAGTGCTCACTCCATTTTTCTAGCTCTAGACCCATGAGTGTTTTCATACATTCTAAATCTTCGTAGTATCTCTTCCTATTTGATTTTGTACAAGCAGAAAGTTTATGCTTCTTACAGTGAAAGTACTCAGTCTTAGTAGCGAGGCATAGGTATTGCGTGAGTGCAACTTTTTGACTTTCGAGCGATTCATCATTAGCAAGACTAAAATCAATTGTTAAAATATTTAGGAATATAAAAGCAATCAACATGAATATTTTCCTTTTAATTAGTAACTTTTATATCTATTTAAATCAAATATTCCTGCTTCTATAGGAGACACTCTCTTGGCCTCATCCACATAGAAATCAAACTCTTTCCAAAAGTCTTTATTTCTTCTAGAGACACCATACTTCTTAACGAATGCTAAGTAGTCATCCTCAGCTCCCGTTAAGTCTCTAAGATCTTTTAGAAACTCTTGAGATGACTCTAATTTAACTTTGAAAAAGAAGTTTGGATAACTTCCAATGAAATTTCTATGAAACTCTAAAGTATCTTTCTCAGGCCAAAAGCTTGCTTCTTCTTCAAAGAGATAATTTACATTATAGTGCGCCTTATTGTGGACTATTGTGTAGGCCCTAGACTCTCCTTCATTTTCAATTCGAAGAAAACTTACATCCGGCAATTGATTAGCAAACTTTCCTACTTTAGAAGTTACACTTCTAATCTCTTTTTCAAAATCTAAATATGATTCTATTCTAGATATCGTTTTTAAAAACTTATACCCACAACAATTTAGATCATCTTCTACCCCGGCCGCTGGACCTAGAGAATTAAAGACTTTATTTAAAAACTGTACCTTAGAATTAGTTTTAAATACCTTATTATAAGAAATCTCTGACTTAATTTCATTTCCTAAATAGGGGTACTTGTGTTTCATTTTATAGTCAGCTGCGTGACCAAGATACAAAGAAGGGAGTCTCATCATTAAGAAACGCGCTAAGTAAGAGGGTTTTCCATTTTTGATATTTAAAGACCAACTAGTTCTTATGGCCTCTCGCTCAGACTTTGGTAAGAAAGATAAGGAGAGATCTTGGGCATTAATTCTAGAAGTCTCCATATACATCCTACTTTTTAAATGATGAGGAATTGCTCCATATACATTGTAGCCAACAACAAGATTATAGAAAATATCTTCAAATATTGGATAATCAACAACCCAAAGAGTTTTTGGTATTCCACCACGTCTTCCTCTTACAACTGAAGCACTATTGTGGTGTCTATAGATGGTTAAGAAGGCATTTGTATTTTCTTTATTTCCCTTCCAAATACTATTAATTCCTAGTGGTGCACTATTTGCGTAGAGTTTATTGCGAGCTTCTCTATAGATTTTATGAGAGGTATTGAATTTTGAAAATGTTCTCCACTTACTTCCTTCAGAAGCTGGAGGGCTCATATACTTAGCGTACTCATTTAAAAAATCTTCATTATTTATAGTTGGATCATGATCAGGATCAATAAAGAAATTCCAAAAATGATCATCAATAACATTCACCGCAACTTGACCCTTACAAACAGGTCCTCTTATAAAAGACATGAAAAAGAACTGTGCTTCATTTAAGAGAAACTTGTAGCGAGATTTCGCTGGAATCTGTGAGAATGTTAAAAAAGGATTGGGAGAAGTTACTTTATTATAATCGGGAAGAACTACAATCTCATTTTTCCATTTAGCTTTGTAGAATAATTCATTAAAGAGTTCTATTTTTTTATCACTAAACTCGTAGGTAATATGTGTTTTATGTACAATAGTTTCTTCAATTTTTACAAAGCGGTAATAGAAAGAAGCTACGCCAGGATCTCCGTAGGGTCTCACTGTGGCAATTTCATCAACTTTACCAATTGCTGTTTTTGAGCGAACGAGTCTAAAGAAACTTGTGGGTTCTGATTTAAAGTAAATATGAGCTAGAAATAAATGTTCATAGAGGTATCTTGAAGAAAGTTTTTCTTTATTAGATCTTCCATTAAAGAGAGTTTCAAACTTTTCTATTTCATTAATAAAATTATCAGAAAGAAGAGCTTCCTTTTTGTCTTTTAGAGTTGTTTGTCCATATGGTCCAATCGCCCCATCTTTAATCCAATCTGATAAGTTTACATAATCTTCACGCTCTAGTTTTGGTAACCCATATGGCATCTTCGCCCATGGCCTCCTTTTTAAATGATGATCAATTCTACTTACTTTAATTTTTCTATTTCTATTATGTCTTAACTTTATTGAAGAGCATCGATTTCCATCTTCAGCTTCATAGACAATACTTGTATCTGTTGAATAGATATCATCTTTATAAGTTTTTAAAACTTTATGCAAAACAGAGTCAGTTGAAACCTCATCTTTCCTATTGTGAATAACAGAGAAGAAGTCTTTCTCTCTCCAGCCTTCTATAGTGTTTTCGTCTACAAAGAGTCGCGTCGGTTCTGTAGCACTCATTCTTGAAACGTCATAAACTTCAGTTTCATTCGCCCCTCTAATCAGTCCATCATAGGACGAAAGTTTAAGCTGACAGGGGGAATTATAACAAGAATGGCAGGCCACACATCTTTTATTAAAAATTGGTTGAATAGTTGATAAGTAATGATCTTCACTAACCGAGGCCGTAGTTCTAGTTACGCTTGTAGAATTGTATTCATAGACTACAAAGAATGAAAAAATAAATATACTAAAAGTAATAAGAGAAACTGCAATAGTCGAATTATTTTTCAAGAAAATATCCTCATGATAGTGGCCAAACTAGATTTCTGCTCTTAGTCATTTTATCATAAAAAGAAATTCTATACGAAAGTTATTTAGTCGGAAGTTTTTTCATAAAAACATAGATACTCAAGTATTGATTTAAAAGTGAGACAAAGTAAAATTCAAATTCAATCTCTACAGGTTTCGTAATTACTCGGAGTACAAAGAGTTAAGCCTGTATAATTATTAGTTCGTACCTCTCGACCAAGATTTATATCTAATAAAATGTCTAGAACCCAAGCTCCCATGTCTCTTGGGCGTTGACCAACATTACCTGCTGAATATCCTTTCTCGAGCAGAGTGATTTGAGAATCTATTGTATCAATAGCAAAAACAGAGACATTTGATTTTCTATTCTTCCTAAAGAATTGATCAACTGAATTCATATAGACGTTGGCATTCTCCTGGGGCCAAGATCCCATGACTACTATTGTAGGAACAAGGCCATCACTTGTTTTAAAATTAAGAGATCTTATCAAGTGATTGAGAGTTATCTGAAAATTTTCGATACTATAAATGGGACAGTCTAAATTCATTCTGTAATATTGATTTCCTTGTTTCGACATATATTCTAAGAATCCTTTAATTCTTAGATTTAGATTATCAGAATAACGATAGCCACTGATAAGGCAAAACTCTCTAGGCTCAGGAGAGCTTTTGATCATAAGTTCAGCAAGCTTATAACCTAGGTCATAATTATTTGTCCCTATATAAGCTTTTCGAATTTTTGGATTGAACGAAAGAACTTCTTTAGTTAAGTCAGAATCAAATGTCACGACAGGAATGTTTGAAGGAATAAAGGATTCAATAGTTTTTCGAGTAGAATCTGAATTGATAACAGAAATGGCTATACCATTAACTCCCATTTTTACGAGTCTTTTGATTTCTCTTTCTTGAATTTTTGGTCTTGCTGCTCGAACTTCAACAAATATACATTCAACATTCTCAAGCTCCCTGGCCCTCTTTAAACACCCTTCTTTAACGAGTTGAAAGAAAGGAAGGTTTGTATCTTTTGCAACCACACCAAAGCGATAGATTTTCTCTTGAGTATAAATTGAAGAATTCAAGAAAAAGAGAGCAATAAGAATTAGCTTATTCATTCTGAAATTCTAGATTAAAAGTATTGATAAATTATGAAAAGGTTAGAAAATTAAGATAGAGGTAAGACCACTAACCAAAATTCTCCATTTAAACTTAAATCAAGGACTATATGTATTTTAAATGCCACCAGTTAGTATAAAACTGAAACTTTGTTAATACTTAAACACTCACTCTGCTGAATGCCTTGAAGACTTTCACGGGAAATCGAAAGAAAAAGAGTATATTCATTTAACGGACGAAAATGAGTATTCCAATATTGAGCTTCAATTTCTTCATCATTGAAGTGTATTAAAACAACTCTAGGCTTCTTAAGGTTATTCAACCGAATACCCAAACCTGTTATATGGCATCCACTTACTTGATGAAATCTTGGACTTACCAAATGCTCAGAAGCAAAACTTGTTGAAATTGAAAAAATTGCAAGTAAGATTACTGCTATAGTCATCTTTGGAATCATTTTTACCTCGGGACCATTTTGACAAAAATTAGCACATTAATTCTATTTAGACAATTTTCGTAATTAGTGATCTTCAATAAATTTAATAAAAGCTCAATATCATCATGTAGATAATAATTACGATATAGTTCATACATGCCAAAATACTGTATCTTAATCATCCTTTCCTTTTTTCTCACTAGTTGTGCGACATCTAAGAAGGCCTCTCCTAAACAACTCTCAGAGACCTTAAACTTCACACCAAGACCAGGCTACGCCTCTGTAAATGTTTACAGACCTTCGCGCTATACAGGATCTGCTGCAAATACTGAAATTATAATAAATGGTAAACTACTTTCGTAGTTTAGAAGTCGTTTTACAAAAATAGATTTTAAAGATGGAAAACATAAAATACATATTGAACCTCAACAACTGGGACAAGATGAAATATTCACTATCGCAAATAACTTTGAAGGAGATCTTCTCTTCGACATGATTGATGTTCAATTTGGTACCTAATATAATTAAGTAAATTACATTGAAGCTAGAGATGATATTAGAGACATGACAATGTATATTGGAAATTATCCCACAGTAACAACTTTTCATGTAAGTGTATAAAGTAAAATTCTTACTAAGAAATGAAAAGTTTATTCAAAAAGTAAATATCTATTTTCTTTAAAATTTAAAAACTCGTCATTCATTTTTGAATCAAGCTGAGTTTTAATCATTCTTCCGATTATAAATGAATTTGCAGTAGAGGCCTTAACTAATAAGACCGCATATGAAATGATTAGAGTTTCACCATTTTGTAGCGGATAAAAGAATAAGGTTACATTCCCCTCTTTGAAAACATTAGAGAAGTAATGAAAGTTTTGAAACAATGTTAAGTTGGCATTTTTTACAATATTTAATTTTTTAACTACTGATAATTTTTGTTGGTTTTTAATAGATATAAAATCGTCTCCCTCTAAAGCTCCAAATAAGCTTTGAAAAAATTTAAACTTTATTTTCATACCAAGAGCAAGAGGTTTAGAACCAATAAATTCATCATCTTCACGAGTTAAAGTTGTCAGTTTTAAAATTTTTTTAAAAATAGCTGGGTCTTTTAATTTGGAGTGTGAGATTTTTGAAATATCTCGATCTACCTTGAAGGCAAATTTGTGAAAAGCAATACGATCTTTTTTACTAGCTAATGGAAACAATTCTTTAAGTTCGAACGGTGCCTTAGAGAATTTATAATATTTAAAAGCTCTCTTGCCGGAACTAGTTATTTTACTCTTATCTACAATAAAGTCTTCTGCTTTTAATGAAGCAGCTTCGAGATTGAAAAAGTTGAAGCTTATAAATAGAACTAGTAACAGATTTTTCATAAATACCTTAAAATATTAGTAAAATATCTTATAAAGTACCAAATACGATATAACTATCTCTGTTGAAATTAATACAAGGAATATTCAGGATTGTTAATTTTTTAACTTTCAATTTGAGTACTCAAAGAATTTGAAGAATGACTATCTAATGATCAAATTGTAACTTCTTCACGCTCCAAGTCATTAATCAATGCTAATCCCGTTGACACAAAGTCCGCATTTTTGGCAACGGATATCCTTCCCTTTCGTGTTGATTTTGTTTACTGTGACTGTGAACTCAAAAATAATGAGACACATAACATAACCTTTGTTCCAGGAGAGCGAAATGAAGAAAACACTAATGATGATCATAGCAACAACTTTATTTTCAACTGCAACGAACGCTGACCTTGGTAATCTCTCTGGTCGTATTGCAAACCAGGCCAATACTTTAGAGAGAACAACGAATGATTTCGTAGATGGACTATCAAGAAGAAGGGCCGTCAGACAAGAGCTCAACGAACTTAAGAGACTTGTAGAAAAGATGGACAACCGTCTAAGAAACTATAGGAGAACTCCTGTTGGAAACATCACTGGCTCTTGTACACTAGACGTTGGTGGAAACTTATTTGATCCTAAGTCAAAAATCGAATGTACTGTTTATGGACAAGGTGCAGTTGGTTATGAAGTACGTGTTAAGAGCACTTACAGAAATTCAATTAAGTGGCAAGGAGAGCTAGTTAGACGTGAAGCTCGTCAAACATTTTTAACATCTAAGCAAAAAGTTGGTGGCCACAGTTCACGTTACGAGATCTTTGTTATCCATAACAATGGTCAAAAAATTCTTATCGACACTCTAGGTAACAGAAACCAATAAGTTACTTTCTATAGCTCGGTCCGTACAATGGACCGAGATCTTGCTACTGAATACTGTCTAAAAGATTAACTAAAATCGATAAATAGTTATAACTACGTACAGTAACCGCGTAACTCTGACTCCTTAGTAAAGATTACAAATTCAGTTAATTCCAAGGCTTACGCCGTAAATAAAAATTGACTAACCCCTTTCTTACATTCATTATGTTTCAAAAATAAAATCAATTAATTTTTGGAGAGAGCATGAAACTAATCAGCAGTTTAGTAATTTTACTTACTATTACAATGTCATTTGAAGCACAAGCATGGGACGAGTTTGAAGCAAGTGGAGTTGATGTATCAACTTGGCTATATGATAACTCTAGTGAAATCAGTGAGTGGTCTGAATTTACTAAATTACAACACTCAAGAGGTGGAGCTTTAATCATTAAAGAAAAGACACTTAAGAGCCACAAAACAATCGTTGCTGTTACTCAGAAAGTCGTGAATACAACTAATATTCCATACTGTCTTTTTGCAGATCTAAAAGATAAGAAGAATGCAATCAATACATTTGTAAATGGTGGCGAAACTCTTATTATGCCAGGTGAAGAGAAGTTCATCGGTGGTTACAGAATTAAGAAGCTTGGTAGGAACTGGAAAGTTCGTTGGTCATTCAAAGGAAGAACTAACCTTAGCCGTTGTAACTAATTCGCAAAATACACATCAAAACCATTCATAAATACTAGGCCTCACTTTGAGGCCTTTTTTTATTTCAAATCTCAATATCTAGACTACC
The DNA here is from genome assembly GCA_002163155.1 of Halobacteriovorax marinus. Classification (GTDB taxonomy): domain Bacteria; phylum Bdellovibrionota; class Bacteriovoracia; order Bacteriovoracales; family Bacteriovoracaceae; genus Halobacteriovorax; species Halobacteriovorax marinus_A. Next base: position 303,756 of record MAAO01000008.1, read on the forward strand.
TAAATTTTCTACACACTCAATAAAAATGTATTGATCGAAAATCAAAGCTGTGGCATTAAAGGCCATTAAAAATTTTAGGAGTTTACTCAAATGAAAATCGGATCAATTATTCTATTCTATATGACTTTTATGGCTAATATTCTTGCCTCTAATTACTATCAAACGACTGTTAAGCCGATTTTTGATAATAGATGCATTGCATGTCATGCCTGTAATGAATCCCCTTGTCAGCTTAAACTGACATCCTATGAAGGTGTGATGAGAGGGGCCCATCCTAGTAGTGTATACGAATCTAGAATTTTCAAACCCCTTGAACTCCATAGACTGGGAAAAGATGCTAAGACAATCGCTGAGTGGCGTAAGAAGGGATTTTGGTCAGTCATTGAAAACTCTGAAGAAGCAAGTTCAGGAGAAGCAGTTGATAATTCTCTATTAAGTAACTTTATAATGCTAGGGCAAAAGAATAACTCGAAAACAGGCTTTAGTGTTCCAACAAGAAGAGAGTCAGAAACTTGTGTTGATAAAAAAGTAGATTTTAACAAACATATTACAGAGAATAAGCTTGGAAGCTATGGAATGCCTTTTGGATTTCCAGCTCTTTCAAATAAAGAAATTAAGAATATTCAAACATGGATAGCTCTTGGAGCAAAGAATGACCATGTGAACACAATTGATCTTTCAAACTTAAAGAGAATTAAGCAATTTGAAGATTTTCTAAATGGACAGGACCTAAAATCAAAGTGGACTGCCAAGTATATCTATGAACACTTATATCTCGCCCACTTTTCATTTCCAGATAGTAAAAAGCAAGATGAGTTCTTTGAATTAATTAGATCAAAGACTCCAGCTCCTTTAAAAATTGATGAAGCTATAACAAATAGACCATATGAAGATCCAAAAGTTAAAATTTATTACCGCTTAAGAAAAATTACGAGCACAATTGTTTTAAAAACTCACCTAGTGCTCAACCTCTCAGATGCTTATCTAGTAAGATTAAAGAAACAATTCTTAGAAGCAGAGTGGAATAAAGAGAGAATGGTTGAAGTTAATTACAAGACGGGGAATCCTTTTATAAACTTTACTCCAATACCAGCTGTTATCAGATATCAATTTCTACTTGATAACGCTAAATTAATGATTGATTTCTTTACGAGAGGTCCTGTCTGTAATGGTGGTATGGCGACATATGCAGTGAGAGACCATTTTTGGGCGATATTCTTAGACCCTAAGGCAGACCCTAGTGTACAAGACGAAAAATACTTCGATGAAGCTTCTAAGTATCTAATTATGCCACATGACAGAGGTGATGAAGATAACTTCCTACGTTTTAGAAGAAAACTTAAAAAGTTTGAAAAACTTCACGCCAAAAAAATAAGTGAATTTCATGAGACAGGATTAAGCGCAACAGACATCTGGGACGGAGAAAAGACCAACCCTAGTGCAATTCTTACTATTTTTAGACATGGAAAAAGTACTTCCGTTCACTACGGAAGGCATGGATCTATGCCTAATACAAAGTGGGTAGTTGACTACCCAATTTTTGAAAGAATTTATTACTTACTAGTTGCTGGATTTGATGTTTATGGAACGACTAGACATAAGCTGGATACTAGAAGATATATGGAACAATTAAGAAGAGAAAGTGAAGACCTTTACCTTGCTTTTCTTCCTAAGGACAAGAGAATAGAAGTTAGAAAACGTTGGTATACTAAAAGACCTGGGCAAGGGATTGTTATTTCAAACTCTATGAGAAAAACATATTATCTTGAAAAGATAAACTCTGAAAACAGTTACAAAGGTACAGAAAGAACTGATGATGAATTCATTAACCGAGTGACAAAGAATATTTTCACAAAGAAAGTGACTGGAAAAATAGACTCTCTAAATGTAGAACCAGATACTTTAGCCGCAGGTGATGAATTAACAAATATTCTTAGGTTGATAACTAAGAAAGCAACTCCATTTGCAAAATTCTTCAAAGATACTAATTATTTAGAAATAAGGATGCCTAATCAGAAAAATAAATACTTTGGAATACTTGCAAATAAATTTCACTCGCGCATGAATATAATGCTTAATGAAGCTGCGACAAGATACCCTGAGAAAGATTATTTAAGTCTACATAAGACACTAAGATTTAGTCATATTAATCAAATCTTCTCAATCTCTTTTGAACAACTGGGAATGTTTGTTAAAGATATACAAAAAATTACGACAGAAGAAGGCTACAACTCTCTTGTAATGAAATATGGTGTTGTGAGAAACCAGATGGATTTCTGGTCTTTCTACGATCGTATAGTCGCCCATTATAAAAAGCTTTCCCCTATTGAATCTGGCGTCCTAGATTTAAATAGATATGTTGATTAAAATATAACAAAATGGTTGAAGTTGAACTACTAGCTTTGAATCGACCATTGCAGTCTTAGCTTGCCATTCCCCTAAGTGTTGAGTTTCCTCTTAGACTCCAGTAATATAGTATTAATTGTCAGTACTATATTCACTGCTGGAGAATGAGATGCAGAAAGAGTACCAAGTCATTATTATTGGAAGTGGTTTTGGTGGGCAAGTGGCCGCTATAAATCTTAATAAGCAGGGAATTTCAGACTATCTCATCTTAGAGCGCAAGCACACTATGGGTGGAACTTGGGTTCAGAACACTTACCCTGGCGCTGCAGTTGATATTCCTTCCCCTCTCTATTCTATTGCAAGAGAACCTTTCAATTGGTCTCAACTCTTTGCAGGGCAAGAACAATTACGAGAATACACAGAATACATTATTAGAAAGCACAAACTTAGAGAGAAAACTTCAACAGACTCGAACGTTACTAAGATTGAATGGATTGAAAGTATATATAAGTGGCGAATACATATTGTGAATAAGGGTATAGTTCATGCCCAATTTGTCGTAAATGCTTCAGGGCCATTGAGTAATCCTACCATTCCAAAGTTCAAAGGAATGGAAAGTTTTCAAGGAGTCACTTTTCACTCAGGTTCCTGGGATCACAGCTATGACTATAAGGGAAAGCGTGCGGCAATAATTGGTAGTGGGGCCAGTGCTGCTCAGATCATTCCAAAGATCGCCCCAGACGTTGCTGAGTTACATATATTACAGCGTACTCCTCCTTGGGTAATGCCTCGCTATGACTATAAATTTAAAGAGTGGCAACGCTCTATACTAAAGAATAAAACTATATATAAGCTACTAAGACTTTGTATCTATTGGTGGCTTGAACTTAGAGTTATCGGATTAAAGTATTCAAAAACTTTGCTAAAACTTTTGGGAAGAGATATTGCCATTAGACATCTTAATTCCCAAATCAAAGATCCTGAATTACGTAAGAAAGTAAAACCGAAATACACTATTGGTTGTAAGCGAGTAATACTTTCTGACACCTTATATCCCTCATATAATTTAGAAAACGTCAGTCTCTATGACAAAACTAGCGGTATAAAAGAAATAACTAAGACTGGCATTACAACAGTTACAGGGGAAGAGCTTGGATTAGATCTTATTATATACTCTACAGGATACAATACCGTTGATAATGCATTACCTTATGAGGTTATTGGACGTGATGGAAAATCTCTTGCTGAGGAGTGGGAAGACTTTCCAAGGGCCTATTTAGGGACATCTGTTCCTTACTTTCCAAATTTATTCATGATCCTAGGACCAAATACAGGAATTGGACATACTTCCGCAATTTTTATTATTGAATCACAATTGAAATATATTATAAATAGTATTCAATTATTAAATAAGCTTAAAAAGAAATCTATCGAAGTCAAAGAGTCAGCTGAAGCTCGATACACTGAACATATTCATAAAGAAATGGCCTCTACAGTATGGCAACAGGGAGGATGTAATAGTTGGTACAAAAGCAAGAGTGGAAAAATTGTGGCGATGTTTCCTGGTTTTAGCTTTACCTTTAGGCGTTGGACTAAGAAAATAAAAAATGACGATCATAAAGTTTCTTAAAAAACAAACTTCACATTTATCAACAAATAACTCAGGATCTTAGAACTAAAATTGTTCGCCAACTTAAAAGAATGGCGAATTATTCTAGTAAGTATTATTCGCCACTAATGTAGCTTGGCGCTCTTTCTAAACTCATTTAATATTTTCAATTGAATAATTAAATTGGATTCCCTATATCTTCTTTATCGAAAAAATAAACAAATAATTGTTTAACAATCTAGGAGATTAAAATGAAAACAATCATCATGCTTGCATTAATTGCACTATCAGCATCTGCTTCGGCACACAAATTTGTAACAACAATCGTTCCTACAATGAACATGGAAAGTGGATTTGAATTTCAAAGTGTAAAAGTAACAAACATTTGTCAATTAGAAGATGGAAGTTTTAAAACTGTAGAAAAGATAAAAAATAGATGTGTTAAGTATTCAAGAAACTTTAGAAATGCACAAGAGTATAGAGATGCAAGACACGGATGTAGAAAAAAAGGTTCTTTACATTTATTTTCTGCAGAAACTAAACAATCTGGTTACTGTGCAGAGTACGGAAGAGATAATGATAACGATTATGGATGTTTAAGAGTTGCATACAACACTGTTGCTAAGCCACTTACTTACTTAATCAAAAAAGTTAGAATAAACACTAGAGGTGGAGAAAATAGAGACGACAGAGTGATTGATGAAGTTCTTTCAACGACTTCTTTCACAATTCCATCTTGTAACTAATCGTTTCAACAGCATGGTCCGGATCTTGTCCCGGACTATGTTTTTTTTTAATTTAAAGTATCTACAGCAATTAATGAAAACACTGGCAATTCACCTTTAAATTTTTCTTCATTTAAAATATTTGTAATTTCTTGTACCGCTTTCTTTTGGATAGTCTGTATTCGTACTAGTCCTTCAAGGTTTAAAGATTCAGATAAGTTGTGATACAAGTTTGGTCCTATTCTTTTGTCAGGATCAATCTTTATAAAGTCTGCAACACTTTTAAAGTTTTTAATAAATGACTGATCAGGTAACCTAAAGGTAGAGACTTTCGTCTTTATGATCCCATTGTTTTCAACTAGAATATCAGCAGAGAATAATTTATCAGTGGAATTAATCCCTACTTGCCCAAAGAGCCGTAGAACCTCATCCCTTGTTACACCTGAATTATTTGCAGCAAGCTTTAAAATTAAATATGAGATTTGATTATCTAGGACACTATCATCAATTTGTGTAATAGGATTATTTTGGCCAGTACCTGTTAAAAGGTAAACACAAATAAAGTGTTCACTCAAGGCCTTTGGTAATGAGTCCCTAACAATATACAAGTCATGAGTATTGAAAATATAAAAAACAATTTTTAAAAGGTTTTCGCTATTAGGTAAACGCTTAGAGTTTCCACCTCTAATTCGTCGTAAAGTAGTTTCAGCAATTCCCATACGCAGAGCTAGAGCGTTGATACTTAAATTTGGAGTCCTTTCTAAGTACTCCGATATAAGATAGGAAAGTTCTTTTACTTTATCTAACTCCATACTTTCTAATCGTCCTTCTTTATGAACATTTTAGATCGAGGCAAGATGCTTTTGTTTAATATAATATTCTCATAAGTCGTATCAATGTTGAATATACGATCTAAGTGCATCTTCTTTTTTCTGGCCCGTAGTAAAGCTTTTGAACTATACTTTAAAGAGACTGCAACTCTACCCGAGCCTCCTCCACTTTGTTCTCCTCCCATATACTTCTTAGAAAAGTCATTCCAATCAGAAAAAGAACTAAAGTCGACATCACTTATTTTTTCAGAAAAATTTTCTTCTAAAGAAAATCGAGTTTTCTCACCATGACGTTTAAGATAAGTTTCGAAATTATTATATATCTTCCATTTCTCATTAAAAATATCATTTATTCCGTGATTCTTTAGATTTCCATAAACTATGGCCTCAGCAGTAGTTGCGTTTTTTTCAATCGCTACAATGGCAGTACTATTGAAGACAATCTTATTCTCACATTCAGCTATATGTGCAATTTCAAATTTCTTACTATCGCGATTGTAAAAGCGGTGACTTGACTGAAGAACAATATTTCTATCGAAAACTTCCTGATGTCCTAAATTTAATTGTATTCTTTTTACAACTGCTACTGCAGAATGTGCATTAGAATCAACAATTTCTCTTACATATCCACTATCAAAGCAAAGTTTATTAACTTCAACTTTTTTTCCATTAAACTGTATCTTTGCAGGTTGTGCGTGCACAAGAGAACAAAGAATAAATATCGAGAGTAACTTAAGATGCATAGTAGGTCCTATATTAAGCAGAAGATAATTTTATAGCAAAGTACCACTAACAAGATAATGACTTTGTAATAATTTCATTCACTTAACGAACTTAAAAAAAGCAAATGTAAGCTAAACAACTGTTTTATATACGGGATAATACCTTTTAGAAATTGAATTGTGCAGAGACCAGCATAGTTTACATTAATTCTTATAGGAGTAGTATTAAATCATACCGAAAAATCAATCACTCTAAGAGGAGGATCTATGAAAAAGTTTTCAAAAATTGTATTCTTGTCTACTCTCTTTGTTGGTTTAACTTCATGCTCATTAACACAAATAAAAAAAGACAAGAGTGTTTCAGGAACAAGCATTGATGTACTTAGAAATAGTGAAAGTATAAGTATTGCAGGAATAAGTAAAACAGACATAAAAGTTAAAATAATGACCAAGAGTGGAAAAGAATGTTTAGGCACTTTTATGTATAAAAGTAGTTATAAAGGCTACATGGGAATTTCTGATCCCAAGAACGTGTATTACGGAAAATTTTCTCCAGCATCCTCTTCTTGTAAGGACGCTCTAGGAGAGAACACTGGTAATGATATTGCGCTAGTTCATTTCAGAACTGGAGGAATATTTAGTTCAGCCATTATGGGAAAAGAATTTGTTCGAATCTGTAAGGAAAAAGACAACCATGGCCTATGTAATCCACATAATACATTTAGCTTATCTGAGTCGAAATAGTTTTTAAACTTTCGTTCCAGTTGATTTATTCATTAACTGGAACGAGAGCGGTGTTTCTTAAAAATTAAGCTTTTTTATAATTGCATTAGCAAAATTTTCTGAGGCAGCAGGGTCAAAGTTTAAATATAGAGCTGGTTCAATTAATTCCACTTCTCCAATAAATCTCCAAAGCCCTTCCTCATTCTTTAAGAGGTCAATTCTAGAGAACAGACTTGTCGGAGCAAACTTTAAACTAATAGACTCAGCGTATTGAATCGTTTCAAAATCCGGTTTAAATGCTGTTATACAACTTCCATACTCTTCTTGAGATCTAAAATCTCCACTCTTTGGCACCTTAGTAATGGCATGAGAAAATTTCCCATTAAAAAGGATGAGAGAAATTTCACCGTCAATATGAATTGATTTTAAAAATGGTTGAATAAGCATAACTTCGCTTATTTCTGAAATAGGTGTGTTTCTTTCAAAGATCTTAATTCCTATAGAACTTGCACCAACAAGAGGTTTAACCAAAATCTTTTCACTATCAAACTTTTGAAATGCACTCTCTATACTTTCTTTATTAATTTCACTTTGTATTGAAGGAACAATTTCAAACCCAAGCTGCACTAAATCTAACAAGTAAGACTTAGTATAATTCTTTGAGACAATGTCATAACTATTCAGAAGTGAAATATCCGCAGGAAGGTTTCTAAGGAATTCTAAGAATTGTTCAATGTGCTCTGTATAATCCCAAGTGCTTCTTATAATAATAGCGTCATATTGTTTCCAATCAATTCCCTCTTCATTCCAAATGACAAACTCTGCAAAAATGTTCTTTTCTAAAAGAAAAGGAAAAATTAAATCATCATCCAAGTAAGCGTTTGGATCAATTTCTTTGCAAGAGAGAAGAGCAATTTTTTTCATAGAGACTAAATCAACATATAAATTGTTATTAAGAATAATATAAAATTTAATATACACTAGTATTAAAGATTAAGCTCACTGATTCTCGACTTAAAAACGAAAAACTCAAAAACTATTAAATTCATACTACAGATAGAAAGAGACATGATTTATAAATGACGTATAACTATACTTGACTTGAATGCTGCTTTCTAAAAACACGTAACTCCCTAAGAAAGGTATTGCGATTCAGAAATTAAATTAAAGATAGATAAAAGATTATCTACAATCATATGAGGAAAGATAAAACTATTATATAATTAAATATGTTTATAAAACTTATAACAATTCTAGCTATTGCTATGACATTTCCGTCTAGGGCCGATCAAACACTATACGCAGGGGTATTTAATATAGTCCCATATGGATATATTGAAAATGAAAGGATTGTTGGAATCACTCCCGATATTATTAGAGAAATTGAAAGACGTTCAAAAATAAAAATCAAATTAAATATACAGCCCTACAAGCGAATGCTGAATAGTTTGAATGATGGAATAATAGATTTTTCAATATTCTTCTTATCGGAAGCTAGTGCGAAAGCAAGTGACAAACTCATTGATCTCTATGATTTAGATACAATTGCTATAGCTCGCAAAGGAATTACCATTATAAAAAATGAAGATCTTTTAAAGTATAATATCGTAACACCAAGAGGTGTAAAGTATAATACAAAGATATTAAACGACCCGAAAATGAATATACATTATGTCTTGGACTATAATGTCGCAATTCGAATGCTATTAAATAACAGGACTGATGTTATTATTGGACCACAAAAAATTCTCGACTATCAAATTGATACACTTGGACTTAATAGAAAAATATTTCAAAATAGGCACTTAATTACTAGAAATACGGCATGGCTTCAATTTTCAAAAGTTTCTAAAAAAAAGAAATTCAAGAAAAGTCTTGTTAAAGCAGTTTTAGATATGAAAGAAGAGAACCAAATCGATAAGATAGTAAATCAACATTACCAGAGCAAATTTAATTCAATCAATAATAAAACTCCCTAAGTAAGTTTAAACAAAAATTTTAAATAAATAAATAAAATCTCGCCCGGCCATTTATTATTTCCTCATCAATACTCTTAGCTTCAATTAAAGGAATCCTTACTAAGATGCCTAGGGTTCTATCAATCAATCTCAAACTTTAAATTTTTCGAGATCTTTATCTCAATTTCACTACCTTCGCTTGAAGTTTTAAGAATATTAAACTCTCCTTTATGTAAGTGGAATATAAGATCGTAACTCAGAGATAAACCAAGCCCAGTCCCTCTTGTTCCTGATTTTGTCGTAAAGAAGGGTTCAAATACTTTATCAATTATTTCCTTAGGAATGCCTGGACCATTATCTTTGAAATTAATAATCACAAATTCATCATCTTCAGTTGTATAGATTTGAATCAAGCCTACACTTTGTTGATTTATTTTATTTTGCTCCAATGCATCAAAAGAATTCGAGATTAGACTTTGTATGACCCTAGTTAACTCATCGCTAAAGGCCCAAACACGATTTAATTTTGAAAAATCAAAAGTATAATCTAAAGGAAAGTCATACTTAATTTGTAATTCTTTTAGTCTTTTTGTAACAGTAAACTCTATAAGTTTATTTATATCAACAAGATCAAGTGCTGCTTTATCTTTATTGGACTTAAGCATGTTCTTTATCAAGATAGAAATCCTAAACCCTGAATCTTCAGATATTGAAGAAAGTTCATTAACTTCTTCTAGATATTCTACAACTTCTACATTCTTTAATAGAAAAGGATGGTCTGTTTGTATTTCACGAGTAATTGTATTTATAAGTGAAGAAGAGTTAACAACGAGATTTATAGGATTTTGAATCTCATGAGCTAAGTTTGTCACAAGTTCACCAAGAGATGTAAGTTTTTCAGTTTGAATTATTTTCTTTTGTGCTGCCTGTAATTGTAATACTGTCTTTTCGAGCTTAAATGTTTTCTTTGCAATCATAGATTCAAGTCCAACATTCAAGTCTTGTATACTTTTTATTTGTTCTTTTAATTTTGTATTATAATTATTCACCATAAGTACAAGAGTGTCTAATTCATCCCTTGCTTCATCTTTGTATCTAAAAATCTTTATATCTTCTTCAAATGTTTCTGTTTTAAGACCACTTAAGAAAGAAGTTATTCTCATTAAATGAATAGAAACATGTTTTTTAAAAATATAAAGGAATATGTACGCGACTAGAAAAGTTTTCGCAAATTGACTGAGAAAGAAAATTACAAACTGATCTATAAGTTCCTGGTAAATATCATCATAAGTGACACTAACTCTTAAGCTTCCAATACTATTTTCAGATTCATCTGAAGATAATTTTAAATCAAAGACATGTATCGAATCAATCTCTTGTGACTTCTCTGAGCTATGTATATACGTTTCTTTAACTATCGAATCTTCAAAAACTTCTACTTTTGTAATACCTGATATTTGTAACAATCCATTTAGCTGAAAGTTTAAACTGTCTGTGTTAAAATTGTATATTGCATTTGCAACATTTGGCAAAGTACTTCTTACGACTTCAATCACCCTTGATTCAAGATTTTTTGTACTATTCGTATATTCAATATAGTAATTCAGTAAAGTAAATATAGCTGTACAAATAGAACTTGCGATCAAGACTTTAACAAGTAGCTTTTGTGATATCGCTTTATACTGTGTCATTAATAATTACCATATATTCCTTAAAGACTTATCGTGATTTATTCTAGTTGCTATAAGAAAGGACTCATTCTTTAGAAACTTTTATATTTCAAAACTAATTTAAGAAATAGCTATATACTCCCTTAACCATGAGACTGACCAATACTCTCTTGTCAGGATTTACAATAGAAAAATATCTAACCTGTCAGATAAAACAGAATATAAATGAGCATAAATATTTTAACATATATCAATCTTAAAATTAAAATAAATTTAAGTCCTAAATTTTAAGAATATAATACTAATTAATAACAAAAGGAAAATGGAGACTCTTTTGAAAATAAAAAAAAAATTAGGCATTTTTATATGGATTATTTTATTGTCACCAACTGTATTTGCCAATCATCAGTTAGTACTAGAAGGTCGTCTAGACTACGTCAGTACTGATAATGATACAACTAAGACCGGAAATCCCAATACAACATCATTCACCATTCCCTACTTTTTTACAGCAATAAAAGGTACAGCAAATGATAAATTCGATTACTTCATAAAACTTAATTTTTCAAAAGTTCATGCCTCTAAGAACAATACTGATAACACAACAGACTTCCTACAAGCTGTACGTATTGACCACAAGCTTAACAAAAACTTAACTTTTCAACTTGGAAAACAATTCACAGGAGTTGGTGGATTTGAAAATGACTATTCAGCTTCCAGCGTTTACGAATACTCACTTACTTCAGATGGGCCAGTATCATTTCCGGTATATGAAACAGGTATAAGTGCACATTGGACAGGTATAAAAGATCAAACTTTAATATTAACATTATTAAATGCTGATAAAGCAACGACAGGAGGAGGTTCAAATTCTCAGAGAAATATATCGCTAGGATTATTATGGTATGGTAACCTTTTTGATAAAATGTTAAGTACAAATTTTTCGTATACTTACAAACCAACATCTAGAACCAACGGTGCAACTGACACTTATTTAAGCCTTGGATCAAGATTCACTTTAGGAAAAGTATATTTTGAAATTGATTACCTTGATTTTGAAACTGAAAAATCTTCTAGTGGGAATACAGATGAAACAGCAACCTCTCTAGTTGGAAAAATAAATTTTAACTTTATGGAAAAACATAATACTTTTATAAAATATGCTGACAGTGAGTATAAACTTGCAGGCACTAAGGACTACGAGCAAAATTTATTAGTCCTTGCATATGAGTATGAGGTTATTAAGGACTTTATCTACAGTGCTTCATATACTAGTAAAGATATTTCACCAGTGGCCGGCTCATCCACAACAGCTTCGACGATTAACAGTATTAGATTTGCCATTGCTTATGAATTTCAAGCTCTATAAAAGTGAAAGAAGAGAAATGCCTGATTTAATTGAAAGGAATTTATTATGAAAAAACGTTTTTTTCTGCTCTTTTCAGGAGGAATGTTGATTCTTTTAACATGCAATATGGCCATGGCAGAGCGTACATCTATTATCTTAGGTACCGAAAACTGGCCTCCTTTTAGTTATGAAAAAAACGTAAATAAACAGATTTCTGGTCTAAGTACTGAAGTGATCAACGGAACTTTTAAGAGAATGGGTGTATCTATAACAAAGAATAAGGTCTATCCTTGGATTAGGGCCCAGAGTTCAGTTTATCTCGGAAAATTGGACGCAATCTACACAGCTTCCATTAGTGAAGAAAGAAAGAAATACTGTTACTTTCCTTCTGAACCAATTATCACAAGCAAGTGGGTTTTATTCATTAAAAAAAATAAAAAAGATTCTTTAAATTACAAAGAATTAAGTAATCTCAAGAAAAAGAAAATTGGACTCATTAGAGGATATAATTACCCTTCTAAGTTTGTATCTTATGTCAAAAAGCATTCTATCATTCAAGAAGTTTCCTATGAAAAACAAAATATAGCAAAGCTCATTGGAGAGCGATTTGACTATATGCCTGCAGTACTAGAAACAACTCTCCATCTAGCAAAAACAGACCCTATTTTAAAAGAAATGGACGCTTATAATAAAATTTATTACTTCCCTACTCCTTTGGCGACAACTAATTTCTATCTCATGTTTTCCAAAAAAACAGTCACAAAAGAATTTGTCGATCGATTTTCTAAAGCTTTAGTCGATTTCAAAAAAACAGATGACTATCAAATAATTATTAAAAAATATAAATAAGAATAATTAAAAATTAAACACAATCTGCAAACAAATGATATTCTCAGAGAGTATCTAAACTAAAAGGTATTTATGCCATAACAGTTGGATGAAACTAAGTTTAAAACTCCTCATAATTTTTAGCTTTATCTTCGCCTTGACAGTTATACCTCTCAAGATGATTTCGGACGATATTTTTCTTGGTGAATTCAAGAGGATTGAAACTGAAAAGTTGAATAATAATATTCTGCGTGTTGAGAATGCTATAAATGAAGATCTTCGTCGTCAGTTCTTATATAGTGCAGACTGGTCACAATGGGATGCTACTTACAATTTTGTTAAAGACGAAAACTTAGAATATAAAGAAGAAAATCTTAACGATTTATCAATGGTAAACCTACAATTAAATCTTTTTCTCATCTCAGATAATAAGAAACTCATTTATACTACTGGCTTTGATTTAGAAACGAGCAAACTGTATAAATTAAAACAAAGTTCAATAGATGAGCTTAATGAAATTACGTTTCTTATTCAACGTAGTGGTTTCGATTCGGATTTCAAAGGAATTATCCTTACAAAATCTCTAGGACCATTACTCATTGTCTCTAGATCAATCATGAAATCAAAAAGAACTGGTCCTGTTAGAGGAGCAATTATATTTGGACTATTCTTGAATAAAAAATATTTTTCTAATCTCTCGTCTCGCCTCAAGATACCAATTAATGATGTAAATTTTAAAGTCTTAGAAACAAGACATCAGTTTATATACTTAGAGAATGAGATATCAAAAATAGTAATGCTAAAAGATATAAAAGACAAAAATGTACTAACTTATAAAATATCGATGGATAGACAGATATCAAAAGGAGGAAAATCTGTGGCCAGGATTTATTATATTTTCCTAGTGCTATTCTTAGGTCTAATTTTCATTGGAACATTATTAGTTATTAACAAAGTCGTTGCTTCTAAAATTATAAATTTATCTAAGAAATTAAAAAATACAAATTTTAACTCTATCAATCAATCTGAAATGAAATTTGACTGTAAAAACGGAATTATTGAATTGGATGAACTAGAAAGTTCATTAAATAAAATGATTACTAAAATGAGTGAAGATTACTCTCTCATTATGCAAAAAGGAAAGTTTGAATCGCTAGGACTCATGGCCGGAGGAATTGCCCATGAGATCAACAATCCTCTTTCTATCATCACAATGAATTGTCACAAAATTAATCGTCACCTATCTAAAAAATCAAAGAATATTGATGATGAATCTAAAATAAAAAAGAGAGTAGAAAAGATAAATGAAACAGTCGATAGGATTTCATCGATTATAATTGGTTTAAAGAAAATAACGAGAGAGAGTTCACAAGACAAAATGGGATTCATATCAAATAAGGTCATAATTAGTGATTTAAATTCATTTATTAAAAGTATCATTGAAGATCATAATATAGACTTCAGCATTGAAGACAATACCTCTCTTCAATCAGGATTTTTAGGACAACCTGGTCAGATTACGCAAGTTCTGATTAACCTCATTGTTAATTCCTCTCATGCTCTAGAAGCTTATGCTCAAGATAAAGAAAAATGGATTAAGTTAATTGTTGAAAATAGTACTGATACTATTAGCTTTAAAGTTATTGATAATGGACCGGGAATACCAGAAGAATTTCATGAGAAGCTAATGGATCCTTTCTTTACTACTAAAGAGATTGGAAAGGGAACCGGCCTAGGATTAAGTATATCAAAGAAAATTGCAGTCTATCACAAAGGAGATCTGACCTTTGATACATCAACAGAGAATACGATCTTTTGTTTAGAGATACCTCTCTCTAATTTAAATAACAACGAAGACTCAGACGAAGACCCTCTATCTGCTTAAAATTCAATGGAATCTAGATAGCTCTATTCGGCCAAGAAAGCTTTAGCAAAAGGCCTTGAACTATATTTTCTTAAGGTTATCACATTTAATGATGCTCTTAATTCTTTTTCTCTCGGAAGAAAATTCGTAAGAGACTGGTACGCTATCATTATTGGTTTCAACGGATAAGATATAGTCCTTAGCCTCCATACCAATCATCCAGGAATACATAGCACTTACATCAGAAGCCACATCTCTTAGATATACATTATACTCATCTTCAAATTTCTCAGTCATATAGCTCTCATGTGCTGAAAAAGAAATATTCTTTTTCTCACTGAGCTTAATTCTCTCTTTTTCAGATCTATAGGCCTCAAGCTGAAACCATGAAGAGCGTTGGTAGCTCGCTTTTAAAAAGCAATCCTTTGTCTTACCTTCGATATTACCCTTGTATGTTCCCTGAAGCTTATCAAGAACCGAAGTTTTTGCGAATGTTGAGTTAATACATAAAACTAACGTAAGTATAAGAAATTTCATAAGTATCCTCTAAATTTTTAGTAAATCATCTCCTATTTAGCACATATGCGCGAAGCGGCAAAGTCCAGTGAAAAAATTGCAACCTCAAGGGTTGGACAACAATTTTAATACAAATATGGAACAAGAACTCTATCTTTCTTAAATAGAAGGTAAAGGTGCCTTTAGATTAACTCTTTGATTTTATTGTAAATGGTAGGGAGTGAATCCCAGTTTGATTTTTGTTCCGTGGTTGTGAGAATTCAAGCTTTTTAGCTTAGATTCAACATCAAGGGTTCCCCCCATCTCTTCCGTATAGAACCTGAGTTGATGTAGACCTAGACCTGTTCCAACTTCTCCATCAGTACCAAGTGTCGAAATGTTAACTTCCGTTTTACAGAATTTATCAATGAGCTCTTTCGACATACCAATTCCTTGATCGGAAAGTAGTATGACAACTTTATTTTTTTCTAGTCGAGCTTGAAGAGTGATCGACTCCCCATGAAAGCTAAACTTTATTGCATTAGAGAGCATGTTTGAAAGAACAGAGTGTATGAAGGAAGTTCTACTTCCTTTAATCCTAGTATCTTCTGGTAATTGATTAAAAATGTGTAGAGGAATAGATTTTTCCTTCAATTTATCCGAGTAGATATCTAGTAACTCAGAGAAACAATCATTTAGTAAGAAATCCATTTCCATATCGACCTTTTGTTTAAGAAAGACAGTTCTAATATCGTTAATGGATGTTGCCATTTTTGCTGCAGTTAAATTTAATTTATCAGTGTACCTTTTTGATTTTTCATTTTCTAAATTCAACTTTTGTAACATTTTTGTTTGATTAATAATAAGAGAAATAGGATTGGATAAATCATGTAATACCGTTTTTAAAAGAGCCGAATTAAAGGCATTAACCCTAGTAAGTTCTTTAGTTTTATTTTTAACACTTTCTTCAAGGCGATTTTTTTCAGTCCTGTTAATATGTTCAAATAGAATTGCCCAGAATGTAAGAGATGATAATTGATACATTAGAAAAGCAACACTCCAACCTACTATAGCTCCTTTAAGACTTAATCTAATAAAAGGAAAAGACAACTGTAGGAAAATTGCGGCCATTAATATCGCGGCATATACTTTTAATAAATACATATATTCAACTTGAGACTTCTTAAAACAGAACCAAGCAGTTTTTCCCAAACGATATACAGTTCCCAAAGTAACAGGAAGGGACGTTATGTAAAAAGGAAGATTTAAATAATAAAGAACATAAGTAAGAGGAATAAGAGAAAGGTAGAACAAGTTAAACCTTTTACTACTTTTTGTACCGCCTAAATAAATGGTAGAAATATTACACATGAAAGTTATAGGAATAATTGTCGCAGAAAAAGCCAAAATAATTAAAAAATGGTTTTGTTGAAGGGCACCTCCTAAAAAGAAAACGCCAAGAACTGCTAACCAATAGTGTGTAATCTCTCTGAGCACAGGGTTCTCCCCCAAACTCTTTTTTAATAAACTGTTTATAATTAGGTTTGCGGCAATAGAAACGCCATTAATACCTAAAATAATACTCAAATATGTTTGATTTGCAGTTTCCATAACTTCTAGAAACTCTACTCGTCTCTATAACAAGTTACTTTTTCAGGGTTGGCATCAACTTTAAAAACAATATTCCCTTTTTTTATTTTAAAATCGTATGTTCTAACACCTTGATTAGCTCCACCATCAGAAGTAAATGGCATTCTAATTTTAAGTTTTTTACTAATTGCACCAGAACATTTCGAAGTACTTGTCACAGCAATATCACCAACAGAGGCATCGTAAGTTTTTCCATCAGCAATAACGTCAAGTTCTAAGCGACCAAAAACGCCACCATCACTTTTGATAACGTAACGAGTTTCACCATCTACAACTTCTTGATCAATAATAAGATCCTTGGTACCAACCCATACATCATCAGAGTTATCACATACTGAATAACTTCCAGCAAGGTTTGGACATTTTCCTGCAAGTGCAGCATTTGATAATAGTAGAGATAAAATAGAGACGACTAGTACTTTCATAAGACAATTTCCTTATTTGTTTAATTTTTAGACTATTTCTACTAAGGAATCAGAGAGAGGGCAACAGTAAAATCTATTTAATGTAATTATTATTGGAACAAAGCTGTAAAGCTTGTACATGGTTTTTGTTTACAAAAATTTATAAATCCCTAATGACAAAATTAGGGATTATAAAATCTAATCCCAACTAAATATCGAGATCGAGTCCTTTTAACATTTCTTTCATGTCCGCAAGATTTGCACCCATAATGACTTTATTACCATTTCCCTTAAGCTTGGTTAGAGATTTAATATACTTCTGTCCAAGTTCAAGCTTAACCGCTTCTTTTCCCCCAGGAGCATTAATGGCCATCGCAATTTTAGCAATAGACTCAGCCGTGGCTTCTCCAAGAGCAAGAATCTCTGAGGCTTTACCACTGGCTTCATTAATTCTCTTCTCCATCTCACCTTCAGACTTATTAATCAACTCACTCATAAGCCCTTCTGAAGTGTTAATAAGAGACTGCTTCTCACCCACACTCTTTTGTAGAATGGCCCTACGGTTTCTTTCAGCGGTTACTTGCTTCTCCATAGACTGTCTAACTGACTCCGGTGGCACAAGATTTTTAATTTCAAACCTAAGAATCTTAACTCCCCACTTCGTTGCAGCCTCATCGAGAACCGCTACAACTTTTCCACTAATCGCTTCTCTCTCTTCAAAAGTTCGATCTAATTCAAGAGTTCCTACAATGGCACGAGTCGTTGTTTGCGCCAATTGAATGGCAGCATATTGAAAGTCAGTGATTCCATAGCTTGCCTTTTGTGAATCAAAGACTTGCAGATAAATAACTCCATCCATTTCAACTTGAATTTCGTCTTTTGTGAAACATCTCTGAGGTGGAACATCGATAGTATGTTCTTTTAGGTCCTGAATATAAGCGACATTATCAACAAAAGGAAAGAGAAAGTGAAACCCAGCTTTTAGAGTGAGATGATACTTTCCAAATCTCTCTACAATATATTCACTTCTAGCCGGAACAAGACGTAATGACTTAACAAGTGCAATGAGAATATAAATAAAAATAAAACCAATAACTATATTAAAAAATAAAACATCCATTGAAAGTCTCATGGACAACTCCTAATTAAATTAATTTACGAAACGACTTGCCCTTTGAGCTCATCAACTATGCCTTTTAAAGATGCTAGATTTGAAGGGAAGATTGAAACATCTCCTCCTCCTAACACTTCATCTAATTGATCAATATACTGGTCAACGAGTCTCATCTTTAAAGCGTCACTTCCACCTGGAAGATTAATCGCCTCACCAACTATTGTTAAACTCTTGGCAGTTGAATCAGCAATGAGCTTAATCCCTTCAGCCTTTCCCTTGGCCTCATTGATTCTCTTTTGTTTTTCACCTTCAGAGATATTAATCGCCATCTGTTTTTCACCTTCAGATACATTAATAAGTTTTTCTTTCTCTGCAGTGGCCCTTGTGATCTCGGCCCTCTTCTCTCTTTCGGCTTCCATTTGTTTTTCTAGAGTATCTACAACATGGCTAGAAGGAGAGATATCTTTTACTTCATAGCGCATGACTTTCACTCCCCATGGATCAGAGGCCTTATCAATTTCAGAAATTATTTTTGCATTAACTTCTTCTCTTTCTGAGAAGATTTCGCCAAGAGTGATCTTCCCAATTTCAGATCTCATAGTCGTTTGTGCAAGATTAATGCTGGCCGCTTCATAATCACCAATACCGTAACTGGCTTTCTTAGCGTCCATTACCTTGAGATAAAGAAGACCGTCAATTTCGACTTGTATATTATCTTTCGTGATAACACTTTGAGAGGGAATGTCGATAACTTGCTCCCTAATCTCTTGTTTGTACGATGCACTATCAAAGAAGGGTACTAAGAAGTAAATTCCGGGCCCTAAAGTCTTGTGGAACTTTCCAAGTCTTTCAACAATGACATTTTCTCTTTCAACAACTATTAAAATGGTCTTATACAATAAGAAACAAATAAATAGAGTTAAAACTGTAATAGTAGTTAACATTTAAACACCTCAATATATTTCATGAATTTATAACTTTTCTACGATCCAAGTAATGTTTTCGCGACCAATAATTTTCACATTCTCATCTTTTAAGATTTCAACACTTCCCAGACTCTTTGCTTGCCAAGAACTTCCACTATGCTGAATTCTACCAAATCCATCACTGGAAATAGTTTCGATAACAACGGCCTCTTGACCAATGACTTCTTCATCTTCACAAATATTTTCTTTAACTGAATCACTGGGAACAAATCTCAGAACGAGCAATCTAAGTGTAAAGAGATAAACAAGGGAGCTAATAAAGAAAGTTGTTAACTGAGAAGGCAATCCCGAGATAGCTCCAAAATGCATAGCAAGGGCCACCGTGAGAGATCCCATCCCTACAAAGATTACCACTAACCCAGGTAAGAGAAATTCTCCAATAACTAATATAATGCCCATTACGAGCCAGATTCTATAGAGTATATCTTCCATTGGTAAATGGTAAACCTTAAAAGTATAGTTTACAAGAGTTATGAAGCAAATTTAAATTACTTTTAAAAGGTAATGCCACGAGATAAAAAGAGCATAGAAACAAACTCATAACAAGAAATTTAAAATATATGTTAAAATTTATTAAATGGAGAGAACTCTCCATTTTTGTCTTAAACAGGAATAGAGAATGAATACAATACAAGATTCCCTACAGAAGATTTATGATTATTCTAGTGAGAGAATGCGCTACGCTGAAGGAAAAAATGGAGCTCTATTAGCTGTAACAGCTCTAGTGTTTTTTAGAATGATGGATTCAAACTTGGTCGTTTCTCCAATTTTAAAACCAATTCATTTTATAAGTATATTTTGTTTCGCCCTAGCTATCCTAATCTGTGTGTCCTCATTTGTTGCTAGATTAAATATTCCAAAAATGATGAAAAAAGGAAAGCAAGAACTCCCTGAGAAATATGTCTCCTTTAATAATTTACTTTCTAGCATTAGACTTGCTCATTATAAACCTGAGGAGTATACAAAACAATTGGCTCACAAATTGGGAAGAGATGAGAAGGAAGTAACTCAACTAGATATTGATTATGCAGAACATATAATTGTTAATTCTATGATTATAATAACAAAGTACAGATGTTTTCACTACGCTACCTTGTGCATGATGGTGGGAATGTGTAGTGCTATTACAGTTAAGATTTGGAGCTTCATTTAGAATGAATAGATAAAAGGACAAGATAGGTTCTACTTAGAAGAGTTTTTTTCAACATGGGGCATAATTTCATAACCCCATATCGATTAAAGATTAATTTTTTAAAAGGTAAGGCATTTTTGTTTCTGGGTTTGCCGAGGCTCCCGTGCTTAGATAAGTAGACATACCTGTTGTAGAGATATCATCAAATGCAAGCCTTACATACATTCTACGTCCGTTATACTTATAGTTAAAAGAAACTTTCTTATTTTGAAAGACTTCTTCTAATTTTTCAAAATCAAAGACCTTATGGTCAGCTAATCTTGAATGTTCAAATACTCCAAGTCTGATTGGCACATCAAAGCTATTTGTTCTTCCCTGCGAGTAGATCTTGTCCTTTACAAAGAAATTTAGATATGTCTGACATTGTTTATTACTTCTATAGAAGCCAGTTAAGTCTAACCTTCTTTTACTTGTGTTAGATACTGTGACTCGCGACAGGTTTCTTGAAATTTTCTTCTTCGTTATTTTCAAAGGAACTTTCTTGTAAGTATAAGAATATTGAGAAGAATCACTAAATACGAATTTTTCATATCGGCATGCCATTTCTAATTCGAAATCTAACTCATAAGCATTTGTGTCCATATTAAATTCGAGATCAAATGGCTCAACAGTAATTGAAGCTGAAAAAGTAGAGAATGACAGAAAAAGGGCCAAGAGTAGTACTGATATTTTCATAAAGGTTTATCCTAATTTAAATTTATTTATTAATAAGCTAATTTTTCTTAATTGCCTAGAGGGTGTGTAAAGTGAACTAAGAGATTTCTCCACTCATTCAAGAGTAGGCATCAAAGTACTGACCATTTACTTTATTTAAATTAAGAGCACATCTAAAAACAGCTTCTTAGAGGTATCAAGCTTTACAGGCTATCTAAGTATTGAGAATGACGCAGAGTAAGATCACGCCATATTTAAGGACTTGTCCAGATAGGACTAACACTTTACTTTTTTATAATATCAGAGAAAACATTCATAAGATCAGCATGCCTTACTGCCTCTTGCCTTAGTTTCTGAATTTTTATAACTTCCTCTTCGTGAGCGATCATGACTTCCTCTCGAGAAAGTTCACTAACCTTTTCAAAGCGAATAACCTTACCGTTTTTAAAGATTGGATTATAGATTACTCGCCCCAAATTTGTATCTACAGAGATGTACTCCCCTTCAACAATTTCATACTTCTCTAATAAACTAGGATTTAGTGAATCAGAGAGTTCATTAAAATCGCTCTCACTTAAGACTGTATCATTAAAAACATTTGACTCATCTAAAATAACTTTCTGCTGTTGCTCTTTTGCAATGCGCTTAGAATCGCTACTCTCACTCTCTCTAAAATTGTCGTTCTCACTAATTCTTGTGACATTCTCTACAGAAGAGGCAGGGGATGAAATAGCCGTTGAAGTTGGTGTTGAGATAGGACTAGAAACAAGGGGTTGATCAGTACTAACGACCTTTTTTGTTCTAATAGGCTCTCTTTCAATTACTTCCTCTTGGGCAAGAGAGTCTAGCGAAGAACTTTGAATAGATTGCACAGAAGACACAGGAATATTTTCTTTTCTTACATTTATTTTTTTCTCTTTTGAGTACAAGTTTTCTCTTTCTTTTTGTATGTTAGAAATTTCTTTTTTTAAGCTACTGAGACGTTTTTCATTATTTGAATCGTTTATACTTCTTTTAACAGTAGCTTGCTTTGTTTGAAAATTTTCGATTTTACTCGTTATTCTATTTTCATAGTCTTCAAGGTCTTTGAATCTTTTTTGTAGACTTTTCTCTTTAACTGAAAGACTTTCTCTTGGAAGAGTCTGAATTTCTCTAGAGAACTCTCTATTTTTTTTATCACTAAAAGTGTTTACATTTTCTTCGACTTTTTTCTCGTTAGTTTTCGCACTAGAATCAAATTTTTTAGTAATCGTCTTCTTCCCAGCCTTAGTCATTTTCGCTTCTGCTTCAGTAAAACCATCAATTGATTTTAAAGCAGAGAATCGGTCATTTATAAATTTCTTACTTTCAGCATTAAAGTCTTTATTAAATTTTAAAGATTTTGTCTCTGGATCATAACTGACAATATCTGGTTCAGAGTAAATTGATCGCCGGGAAAGATTAATAACATGGTCTGCAGCATGCTTATTTCCTTTAAAAATTTTGGCTATATTAGTTGAAACCCCGTGCCTCTCTAAACTTAATTGTTCAACCCTTGTTGTTTTCGCAACCAATTCACTAATCTCCAATTCTATCAAATTGTTTATCCCAATTAATTGGTTCTTGGATGTGACTATGTTTGAGTTAACTTTTTTAAGTTGTAGACGTTCTGCTTGAACTTCCTGGGCACTTAAATCTCCAGATTTTAAACTTCGTTGAATTTTAGCCTTTTCTCTTTCAGAAACCTTAAGTTCTGCTTCAATACGTTGACGGCCATCATCATAGGAATGTATTTTTCTAGCAGAATTACGCATACCTTCTTCTAATTCTTTAATTTCCTTAGTGAGTAACACATCTTTTTCAAGAAGTTTATTGAGTTCTTCAAAGGCCTTATCATCCTTCATAGTATCAGAGATAACATTCTTAACAGTTACTTCTTGAGAGTGCCTATCGCAATAGTATATATCCGCTTCAAACCTCTTGTTAGCTAATTCTGTTGGATCTTTAGGATTAATAGTTTTCTTAACAAAGCTCTCGTAACTTAAAGCGTGATCAGGAGCATAGTCTTGATTTCTTATATTTGATTTAACGAAGTCGTTATAACTCTCTCTCTTTAGATCCGAAGAATTTACATGATCAGATGTAAATTTCTTATAGTCATTTTCCATATCTTCACAAGCGATATTTACATTTTCATTTAAGGAGTATAATATGGTTTTTCTTATTTTGCTTAAAGATAATTTCTCAATATTCTCAGAGTCAGAATGATTGAAATCCATTAAATCAGTAAGAGTAAACATGTATAAAGAAGAGTGATAGTCATCATTAAAAGCAAAGCGACTATCTTTCATAAACTTATCTAAGTTGCCTTCTAAAATCCTAGGTTGTGATTCATTAGAAGACACATTTAAAGTTTGTGGGTATTCCAAAATAAAATTTTGAATAAACGTTACTAACATTTCCTTTTTTGTGGTTGAATATTCACCATGAATGTCGCTTCCATTTGCTCTTTTAGCAGCTCCTATTGACGATCCTCCAGCAGCAACAGCATCCATAACTTTTCTTTTCGATGGATTTTTTATACTAAAACTTTCACTTTGTTTTTCAGAGATATCCCCAGCTTCTTTTATCATATTTGAAAAATCATCTCTAAAATCTTTTGCACAGCTTGCATTTGGCTCTACGTATCCAAGAATACCTATATAATCTTCGATCATTTCTTTACCTGCAAACTTTCGATAAACTTCAGGCTCTTTTTTTAAGAATTCTAAATAATCGTCATATAGATCTTCCGCAATAGTGTGCCTATCAATATCATCTCCTGCAACAAGATTGATGCACTTGCAAAATGGTTCTATTTTAGTGTGATTATTACAATCGAGCTTAGTTGCATCATCGATAAGAACTTTTAAACCTTTTAATTCTACGCCTGGTACACATTTTGAGAACTTCATAACAGAGCTATCAACAAGCCCTCCACCGAGCTTAAATAAATTAAATTCGATATCTCTCTCTCCTGAATAATTGGGAAGTGAAAGTGCTCTAGGAATAACTAGAATATATAAGAGAATAAAATAGAAGAAATACTTAAAACCCATACTATCCTTATCGGAAATAATTCATAATGCTTAAGATTAACATCAGACCTTGTACGCAGGCTCTATTTAACTATAGACACGTAAGAACTCAATGATTGTGAACAGTTAGAACAAGGGATCAATTAATTCAAAATACAACAATTGTTGGCACTTTTTGAGAATACTTAAAATTTGAAAGGATATTTCTTAGATAGACTGAATTCGCCACGCAACAGCACTTATATCAAGAGATGAAGCAACTTAAACTCAAGTTGCTTCTCAAATCTCAAGAACTCAAAAAATTAGTGATGAGTGAACTTAACTTTGTAATTTTGAGTATCATCCCACTCAACTTCAATAAGACCTTCTTTTTCAGAATCTAATGAGATGACGGCCTTCATAACTTCAGGTAAATCAGCATCATTATAAAAAGGTCCGCCAGTACAGACTGACTCAGTACAGTTTAAAGCACCAAATTCAAACTCGAAGTTTAAAGAGTTGATTCCTATTAAGATTGAATCCCTTACAATAAATGATTCATAATATTGATAACTATCAATTAAGATACCATCAGAATTTCTTACTTCAGTAGATGTAATTTCTACGTCTCCTGAAACATTTGAAGCAAAATTATTAAGAGAGAATAAAAGCGTCGTCGCTAGTGCTAAAAACTTTATCATTACAGTTTTCCTTTTTTAGATTTTTATTTTGGACTAATATATAAGTCATTTTTCTCAAGAATCCAAGACCTCTGAAGAAAGTACAGTCTATAACTAGTTAATTTTGTGGTAAGTAAAAAGAGGTTAGATAAAAATGTTTTCACAGAAAGAGTATTACTTATTTGTTGAAATACTTTAGTAAGAAGTAGTTAGCGCGAGATCATATTCTTTAAGGCCTTTAAATGAGTTGGATCAAATTGTCCCTTATACTTCGCTTCAATAGTCAGAACAGCTTCAACTGGTGATACAGCGGGATGCACACCATCAGAAACAACTTGGTGAACAAAGAGATCAATAATGTGGACGACTAAGGCCAGAGGATAGATTTGATCTTTTTTTAGTTTTAAAGGATAACCACTTCCATCCCAATTCTCATGATGTTGAATGACGATATCTGTAACTTCCAGTGGCAAAATATTCAATTTATCTAAAATCTCGTTCCCATTTATTGGATGATCTCGAAATATTTTATACTCTTCCTCAGTCATATCGTCCTCATGCTTTATAATAAGGTCCTTATTCATTCCCTTCTTCCCCAAATCATGAAACGTCCCCCCTACACTTAAATAAAAGAGAGTTTGCTCAGAGTGCCATTCAAGACATTTTGCCAACATAAGGCTATAGACTCCTACGCCTAGCATATGAGCAAAGAACTTATCATTTAGAGAATTGAAGTAATCAAGTAATGTTGTTATTGATGGCTTGTTAGTAATGACCTGCATAGTAGATTCAAAGATCTTTTTTGCATCATCAAAACTCTCTTCTACTATTTCATTATGATAAATATCTTTTAGAAGTAATTGATTTGATTTTAAAAGAAGTCGCTGTCTACTCTCGTTATCAATTTTCCCCTTACTACTCATGGCATTTGCATGATGAAGCTCAGAATACCTCTTAAAGTCAGATCTCTTCATATAAAAGCTATTAATATTCTTGTCTTGATATTTCTTAATTCGATCTGGATCAATATGACTAGATTCATGTGCAATTTTCACATATTTAACAGAGGATAATTTCACAAAGAGAGGAAAAGGAATATTAATAGATTTATCAAGATCACTTAGTAAAACTGGAGTGTAATTTTTTGCCAACTGCTCCTGCTCAATCTCAGAAAAACCCTCATTGTTTATGACTGAATTCACTACCCTTAATAAGTCAAATTCTATCAATGGTTTAGTGATAAAGTGACTAAGGCCTATATCGTGGGCTTCTTTAGTTTCAAGAATTTCTTCATAGGAGGTCATTAAGATAATAAAAGTTTGATAATTTTCTTCACACCATTCGTTCAACTCAATTCCTGAAAGTTTAGGCATTTTCACATCGGTAAGAATGAGGTCAACTTTTTGAGACTCAGCTTTGATCATCGCCTCTTCCCCATTAGAGGCCATCAATGTTGAAAAAGAATTTTTCTCAAGAATTGTTTGCAGATACTGACGGATATCCTCATCATCATCAACAATTAAAATAGTCTTATTTTCACTCATGGATATACTTCCTCATCTTTACTAATCGGGTAAACGTGAGAGAGTTCAATATAAGATTATATTCATTAATATTGAGAATTTATTTGTTGTTAACAAAATGATGGGGCGTAAATGTGAAGTTGAGTTAAAAGCTATCTGGTCCCAAGGAAAGTGCTTTTACTTCTGCATCTTGTATCAGCTCCTTTAATTCTCCAGATTTTTTTAATTCTCTGATTTTGCTTGAAACCATGCTGACCACTTCTCTTCTATTAGAATTGATATAATTATAAAGACCAAATCTTGCAAAAGTTCCACAATTTTTTAAAATTGATCGATATTCTTTTTGTTGTAAGAGTCGCCTTCCATTTATTTCTGTGTCTATAACAACATCGGCCCTTTTATATTTTACAAAATCAAATAGCTGTATGGCAGAGTTCATCTTATGTACATTTTTTAAATCCGCGGTAGCTTCATTTGAATGAGCAACTCCACGAATAGTAGCGATCTTTAAGCCTTTTAGGTCTTTAGAGCTCTTAATTATTAATTGCGAATCCTTTAGACAATAAGCTGCAGTTTCTAAGTAGTAATAACTGGGATCAATTCTAATAAGACTTGGTTTATCATTTCCATAAGGAGTTATCCTTGCGATTTCCCCATCAATACTTTTATCTAAATTTGAATTTTTAGCCCTTGAAGGAGGGAGTGGAATGACTTTTAATCTTAATCCGAGGGAGCTATATATTTTCTCAATGACATATTGAGCGACGTACTGTTCTACCAATTTTTCATTAGAACCAAAATATATTGTTTTTGGATCTATACCATAAGTATTAAACGAAGCTAGTGAAATTAAAATAATTGATAAGATTAGGTACTTCAAGTTATTCTATCCTTACATATAAGAAACGATACTAATGATTAAATTTCTTTAATCATTATAACCAAAATTAGAAATTTCAATAATAATCAATAATTAATTTTAAAGAAATTAAATTAAGGGGACCTCTCCTATCTCCTAAGATAAGGAAGTCTTATACACAAATATCAATTTTGGGATTGAGTTCGTAAATTACTCGAGAAGTTTCAGATAGTTTCTACCAAAGTTCGTCGCTTGCACCATGACAGATGTTTGCGCACTCTCTAAAATTGAGTTCTTAGCTTTAGCAGCTGTTTCACTAGCATAATCAGTATCACTGATTTTACTTTCAGACTCTTTACTATTGATGACATCGTTTCCAAGTT
>MAAO01000013.1 GCA_002163155.1 Halobacteriovorax marinus
AACACTTCTTTCGAGGTAGAGTTAATTACTCCAATCGCGATGGAAAAAGGTCTTAAGTTTGCAATCCGTGAGGGTGGTAGAACAATTGGTGCTGGTACAGTATCTGAGATCGTTGATTAATTCATAAAATTAAATATCGATATAAAGGGCCATCTTCGGATGGCCTTTTTTATTCTTTAATTCGTTGACGGTTAGAAGACTTTTCTGTAATTTTAACGAATTCAAAGCTTGGGTGTATAGCTCCAATGGTAGAGCGGCTGATTCCAAATCAGTAGGTTGGGGGTTCGAGTCCCTCTGCACCCGCCATTTTAAATTCTTACTGATCGCGTGTGCGGTCTTTTTTTTGCCTTCAAGTGTAAAAGATTTCCATTTACAAGCTCAAGATCTCAATGAAAATATTACTATTTATTGATAGTGCTAAGATGCGTCAATGTTTGTTCCAAAAAAGAATGGACAAAGTGTGCCAATTGTTGGATATATGGAAAGCTTATACGTAAACAATAGCCAATTTTTAGCACTTTGCTAAGAGGCTGCATAGTCCAAGGATTTAGCGGATGACATTAGTTCGAGTTGAAGATGGCAAGAAATGGATCAATACATTTGTCGCAATTTTAAGTATTTTAGCCGGTTTTGTAGCTATTCGTTTTATGGCTCAATTAGGTGAGTGGTTTGACTTAGAAGCTAAGATTACAAGTTACCTCGTAGTATCTCAAGCCATTGGAATCTTGATTGGTTTAGGTACATTTGTTGGAATTCTTAAAAATAAGAATGCTTCGACTCACATGCAAGAGGTTTACTCTGAGTTAGTTAAGGTTGTTTGGCCAGACAAAGACTCAGTTATGAAAATGACTGTTGGATTAGTAATCGCAGTATCAGTTATAAGTGGAATCTTCGTAATGGTAGATTTTACATTTAGAAAAATATTAGAATTATTATATTAATTATAGGGTGATATATGTCTGAAGAAAATAAAACTCCAGAAGAAGTAGAGCAAGCAACTGAGTCTACGGAAACTACTGAAGAAGTTACAGAAGTTGCTGCTGTTGCTGCTGAAGGTGAAGCACCTGAAGGTGAAGAAGAGCGTGATGAGAACTCATTTGCAAAGGGAGATACTCCTGACTTTAAATGGTTCATTGCTAAGACTCTAACGGGCCAAGAAGGTAAGATTCAGAGAGCCCTTAGAGAAAGAATTGTAAATTACAGGCAAACTGAATCTTTTGCAGAGATTATGGTTCCAGAAGAAACTGTAACAACTCATGCTAATGGTCGTAAGAGAACGATTAAGAAGAAGTTATTCCCAGGTTACATATTGATTAAAATGATCATGAATGATAGTACTTGGCACCTTGTAAAAGATACTGACAAGATTACTGGATTTGTAGGTGGAACATCTGACAAACCAGCGCCGATTACTGAAGAGGAAGCGGCCTATATGACAGGTCAAGCGAAAGAGGGTGCTAAGAAAACTAGAGCCACGATCGACTTTGAAGAAGGTGAGACTGTTAAGGTTATTGAAGGTCCATTCGCCTCATTTGTCGGAACTGTTGAACATGTAAATGAGAAAGGAAAACTAAGGGTAAGTGTTTCAATTTTTGGTAGACCAACGCCAGTTGAATTAGATTTTACTCAAGTAGAAAAAGCATAATTATTAATTAGTTGGAAGATCGTTAAGATCGCAGGAGTTATTATGGCTAAGAAGGTTACAGGCTTCATTAAGCTACAAATTCAAGCAGGTAAAGCAAATCCATCACCACCAATTGGACCGGCATTAGGTCAAAAAGGTGTTAATATCATGGAATTTTGTAAAGCTTTTAATGCAAAGACACAAAAAGAAGCAGGAACGATTTTACCTACAATCATTACTGTTTATTCAGACAGATCATTTACATTTGTTTGTAAAACACCACCAGCATCTTATCTTCTTAAGAATAAGCTAAAGCTTAAAAGAGGATCACAGAAACCAGGTACTGAAGTAGCGGGAACTGTTCCAAAGAAAGTTGTTGAAGAAATTGTTGAAGCCAAGAGAGTGGATCTTACTGCAGCTACACAAGAAGCAGCAGAAAGAACAATTGAAGGTTCAGTTAGAGCAATGGGTTTAAAGTTAGACTACTAATGAGATGGGAGAGCGAAAGCTCGTTTGAACCAATGAGGTGTTATCATGGCTAAGACAAAGTCAAAAAAGTTTTTAGAAGCCGCTGCTAAAGTAGACGGTACAAAATTATATTCAATCGAAGAAGCTATCAATCTTACAAAAGAAGTTAGTTATGAAAAATTCGATGCAACTGTAGATTTAGCATTCAACCTTGGTGTTGATCCAAGACATGCTGATCAAATGATTCGTGGAGCGCTTGCTCTTCCTGCCGGTACAGGTAAAACAGTAATTGTATGTGTTATTACTTCTGGTGATAAAATCAAAGCCGCTCAAGATGCTGGAGCTGATTTTGCTGGTGGTGACGATATCGTACAAAAAATTGCTGGTGGTTGGCTAGAATTCGATAGAGTTATCGCTTCTCCAGACATGATGGGTAAACTTGGTAGAATTGGTAGAGTTTTAGGGCCTAGAGGTCTTATGCCTAATCCAAAGTTAGGAACTGTTACTCCTGACGTTGCTAAAGCCGTTACTGAGCAAAAAGCTGGTAAGGTCGAATACCGTACAGAGAAGAATGGTATTATCCACGTTCCTGTAGGAAAAATTTCTTTTGATGCTGATAAACTTAGACAAAACGTTGATGCTGTTATTTCAGCTATCGTTAAAGCTAAGCCAGCTTCTGCGAAAGGAATTTTCATGAAGACTCTTACTTTTAGTACAACTATGGGTCCAGCGATTAAAGTTGATACTCTAGAAGCATTAAGTATTTCAAAATAATTAGGGTTGAAGAAAGCCGGTTACGCCTCAAGGATTGAGCGTTTAAAGCCTGCCGAAACTCCCTCCTATTATAAATTTTAACGGAGGTTTTATGTTAACCAGAGAAGAAAAGGGCGCTATCGTTGATTCACTTAAAAGTGACATCGAAAAAGCTCAGGGTATTTTTCTCACAAACGTTATTGGTTTGACTTCAAACGATGGTGTAGCTCTAAGAAAAGATATTAGAGATGCCAACGGGAAGTTAGTAGTAACGAGAAATACTCTATTTGCACGTGCGGCAAAGGGAACAGAAGCAGAAGAGATGCTTTCTGATCTTAAAGGTCCACAAGCTGTTGCATTCGCGTTTGAAGATGCACCAGGTGTAGCTAAGGCTTTGAAAGAAGCTGGAAAGACACATGAATTAGTTGAGTTAAGAGGCGGAATTCTTGATGGAAAAGTTCTTTCATTAGAAGACGTTATGGCCCTTGCTGATCTACCATCTAGAGATGAAATGCTAGGTACACTACTTGCTACTTTCAATGCTCCAATTTCTGCATTAGCCAGAGTGCTATTTGCGGTTCAAGAGTCGAAAGATGCCGGTGAAGAAGCTGCTCCTGTAGAAGCTGCTGCGACTGAAGAAGCGCCAGCAACAACTGAAGAGTAGAAAAGTTAACAATTTATTAATTATTATTATTATTTAAAATTTTAGGAGTTTTATATGTCTATCACAAACGAACAATTAATTGACCATATCTCAGCAATGTCTGTACTTGAAGTAGCTGGACTTGTTAAAGAATTAGAAGAAAAATTTGGTGTTTCTGCTGCTCCAGTTGCTGTTGCAGGTGCTGCCGGTGGTGCTGCTGCTGAAGAGCAAACAGAATTCAATGTAATGCTTCTTGAGTGTGGTCCTAAGAAGATTAATGTTATTAAAGAAGTAAGAGCTATTACTGGTCTTGGACTTAAAGAAGCAAAAGAGCTTGTTGAAAGTGCACCAAAAGCAGTTAAAGAAGGTCTAGAAAAAGCTGAAGGACAAGAAATTGTTAAGAAGCTTGAAGCTGCTGGAGCTAAGGCTGAACTTAAGTAATTTGAATTACTTAGTTAGTCTATTAGATGGCTTGATCATCTACAAAAATAGATAAAATAAAATGGTGTGAAGACGGACGCGTCTTCACGCCTTTTTGCATTTTTGCAATTAAACAGTTTTAATCGATTACTTAATATATTTTCTTCTCTCTAGGAGACATCAAATGACTGAGGTTTTTAAGCCGAATGAATGGTATCGGAAGAGTTTTTCTACGGCTCCAAAGGTACTTGATACCCCACCACTCATGAATCTTCAGTTGAATTCTTTCGAGGAATTCTTACAAAGTAATGTGCCACACGCACAAAGAAAGATGGTTGGATTACAACATGTTTTTCACTCTGTATTCCCGATTCATGATTTCAACAAAACGATTTCATTAGAATTTGTTAGCTACACATTAGAAGAGCCAAAATACTCTGTTAAAGAGTGTCGTCAAAGAGGCCTTTCTTATGAAGCACCACTTAAAGTGGTTGTTCGTCTTGTATTCTACGAAGTAAACGTAGATAAAGATGGAAACGAGCAAAGAACAGTTTCATCTATTAAGGAACAAGAAGTTTATCTTGGAAATATTCCTTTAATGGCTGATACAGGTTCATTTGTTTATAATGGAACTGAGCGAGTTATTGTTTCTCAGCTTCACAGATCGCCAGGTATTATTTTTGAGCACGATTCAGGTAAAAAACACTCAAGTGGTAAATTACTTTATTCTGCTCGTATTATTCCTCATAGAGGATCGTGGTTAGACTTTGAGTTTGATCATAAAAATGTACTATTTGCGAGAATTGATAGAAAAAGAAAATTACATGCAACTGTAGTTCTTAAGGCCATGGGTTATTCTACAACAGATCTTCTAGAAATGTTCTATGAGATGGAAACGTTGAAGTTTAATACTGATGGAACCTATACTAGATCTTTAGATTTCAATCTTATGAATGGAACTAGAGCATTCAATGACATTCTTGATCCAAAATCAGGAAAAGTTCTAATTAAAAAAGGTAAGAAATATACAAAAGCTTCAGTTAGAAAACTGAATGATGCTGGCGTTACAGAAATTTCTGCTGAATTAGAAGAAGTCGTTGGAAAAGTTGCTGCAGTAGATATTTTTGATGAAAACACTGGTGAGGTTCTTTGCCTTGCTAACGAAGCTATTTCGGAAGCAAAAATTCAAGAGCTCATCACTGCTGACATCAGAGAAGTTAAAGTCCTTTATATCGACATGATCAACTTTGGTGATCAGGTTAGAAATACACTTCTTTTAGATAAGACAGAATCAAGAGATGTTGCACTTACTAAGATTTTCGAAAGATTACGTCCAGGTGAGCCACCAACTGTTGAAGCTGCTGAATTACTTTTCAATAACCTTTTCTTCAACGAAGAAAAGTATGACCTCTCTAGAGTTGGTCGTATGAAAATTAATTACAAATTTGGATTAAATATTCCAGTAGAGAATACTGTCCTTACTAAAGACGATATTATCATGACTGCTAAATACCTTGTTGAACTTAACAACGGAAAAGGTAAAGTTGATGATATTGACCATCTTGGTAACAGAAGAGTTCGTGCAGTAGGCGAGCTACTTGAGAACCAGTTTAGAGTTGGTCTCGTTCGTATGGAGAGAGCGGTAAAAGAGAGAATGGCAATTCAAGAAATTGAAACAATGATGCCATACGACCTTGTTAACCAAAAACCAGTTTCAGCTGCAGTAAAAGAATTTTTTGGTTCTTCTCAGTTGTCTCAGTTTATGGATCAAACAAACCCACTTTCAGAAGTTACTCACAAAAGACGTCTTTCAGCACTTGGGCCAGGTGGTCTTACGAGAGAAAGAGCCGGATTTGAGGTTCGTGATGTTCACGCAACTCACTACGGTAGAATGTGTCCAGTGGAGACTCCAGAAGGACCAAACATTGGTCTAATTACTTCTCTCGCAACTTTTGCAAGAGTTTCTGAATATGGATTTATTGAAACTCCTTATCAAACAGTTAATGATGATTTTACACTTGGGGATCCAAGATACTTCACAGCTTTTGAGGAAGAAGGAAAAGTAATTGCTCAGATCGATGCTGAACATATTGTTGACGGTAGAGTTTCAGGTGACCATGTTCCTTCTCGTGCGGCTGGTGAATTTGCACTAGTTCCAAAGGATCAAGTAGAGCTGATGGATGTTTCTCCTCAGCAGATGATTTCGATTGCAACATCTTTGATTCCATTTTTGGAGCATGATGATGCTAACCGTGCCCTAATGGGATCGAATATGATGAGACAGGCAGTGCCTGTTGTTAGAACTGATGCTCCAATCGTTGGTACTGGTATTGAAAGTATTATCGCCAGAGATTCAGGTGCAATTCTTTTTGCAAAACACGGTGGACGAGTTATTTTTGTAGACTCAAACAGAGTTGTTATACAAAGAGACAAGTTCAGTGAAGGTGAGTCTGGTGTTGATATTTACAAACTAGTAAAATATCAAAGAACTAACCAAAATACATGTAACAACCAGAAAGCTCTTGTGAAAGAAGGTGATGTCGTTTCTAAAGGAATGGTTATTGCTGACGGTCCAGGAACTCAACTTGGTGATTTAGCTCTTGGGCAAAACGTTCTTGTAGCGTTCATGCCATGGGGTGGTTACAACTATGAGGATTCAATCCTTATTAATGAAAGATTACTTGCAAGAGATGTTTTTACTTCAGTTCATATCGAAAGTTATGAAGTAGAAGCTAGAGATACTAAACTTGGTAAAGAGGAAATTACTCGTGATATTCCAAATGTTTCTGAAGAGGCGTTAAAAGACCTTGATGAAGCAGGAATTATTAGAGTTGGTGCCATCATTAAACCAGGTGACATTCTTGTTGGTAAGATTACTCCAAAAGGTGAAACACAACTTTCTCCTGAGGAAAAACTTCTTAAAGCAATCTTTGGTGATAAAGCCGGAGATGTTAAAGATACTTCTCTTAGAGCTCCATCTTCAGTACGTGGTACTGTGATTGATGCTAAAGTTTATACTCGTGAGGGTGTTGAGCTTTGTGCGCGTTCTAAAGAAATAATCGAACAAGAGACAACTCTTATTAGAAGAGATGAGAGAATTGAAATTAAAGCAATTCAAACATCATCAATTCTAAAAATTGTTGAAATGCTTAAAGGTACTAAAACTACTGATAAGCTCGTTTCTGAAGATGGTTCAACAGAACTTCTTCCAAAAGGAGCTGATGTTACAGGTTCTGTATTATCAAGCATTCCTTTTGAACTTATCGGATATCTTCCACTTGAACCAGTTCTTGAAGAGCGTTTAAGTGAGTACTTCGCTGATGTTAGAAATAGAATCAACAGAGTTCGTCAAAAAGCTAACGATGAAATTGCTAAGCACCATAGAGGAGATGAATTACCTCCAGGTGTAATCAAGAAAGTTACAATTTATGTAGCGATCAAGAGAAAGCTTCAGCCAGGTGATAAGATGGCCGGTCGTCACGGTAACAAAGGTGTTATCTCGAACGTTCTTCCACAAGAAGATATGCCATACCTAGCTGACGGTACACCAGTTGAAATTGTTCTGAATCCTCTTGGGGTTCCTTCTCGTATGAACATTGGTCAGCTTTTAGAACTTCACCTTGGTTGGGCAGGACGTGGTCTTGGCGAAAAGATGAAAGCTCTAATTGAAGACCAAGTAGCTATGGCCGAAATTAAGGACTATATCTACAAGATCTATGAGACAGAAGACGTTAAAAACTGGCTTAAGAAAGCTACAGATAAGCAGGTAAAAGCTGTTGCTGACCAATTAGCAACGGGAGTTCGTTTCTCAACTAGTGCCTTTGATGGTGCAGCTGAAGAGAGAATAAGAGGCATGCTTGCTCTTGCTGATCTTGAGACAAATGGTAAAACTACTTTGTTTGACGGTGTTACAGGAGATGCATTCTCTGAAGATGTAACTGTCGGTGCAATGTACATGCTAAAACTTCACCACCTTGTAGATGAAAAACTTCATGCACGTTCTACTGGTCCTTATTCACTTGTTACTCAGCAACCACTCGGTGGTAAAGCTCAGTTTGGTGGACAGAGACTTGGGGAAATGGAAGTTTGGGCACTAGAGGCATACGGTGCAGCTTACACACTTCAAGAGTTCTTAACTGTTAAATCTGATGATGTTATTGGTCGTACAAGAATGTATGAATCAATTGTAAAAGGTGAACTAGTTCTTGAGCCAGGTTTACCTGAATCATTCAACGTTCTTATTCGCGAGTTACAAGCACTTTGTCTAGACGTTAAGCTTGATGAGAGTAGTGAAGAAGAAATTTTTAATTAATTTTTATCCCCGAGTTAACTCTCGGGGAATTAATGAGGGTTAGGCATGAAAGACTTATTGAACTTTTTTGATAAACCAAAAGATCCAGTTAGTGTAGAAGCAGTTTCTGTAAGGATGGCTTCACCAGACACTATACGTGAGTGGTCATTTGGCGAAGTTAAAAAGCCTGAAACAATTAACTATAGAACTTTTAAACCTGAAAGGGACGGTCTTTTCTGCGCCAAAATTTTTGGACCAGTAAAAGATTACGAATGTATCTGTGGTAAATATAAGAGAATGAAGCACAGAGGTGTTGTTTGTGAAAAGTGTGGCGTTGAAGTTACACTTTCAAAAGTAAGAAGAGAAAGATGTGGTCACATTGAGCTTGCGGCTCCTGTTGCGCATATCTGGTTCCTACGTTCACTTCCATCTCGTCTTGGGGCTTTATTAAATTTAACTCTTAAGGAACTAGAAAAAGTTCTTTATTATGAAGCATTCATTGTAACTGCTTCTGCAACTGATGGACAAGACGGTGGTCTAGATATTGGTAGAGTTATTACTGAGTCACAATATTACGAATTGAAAGAACAAAGCATAGATTTTGAAGCCGGTATGGGTGGAGAAATTGTTAAAGATATGCTTAGAAAAATTGATTTAGATCTTGAGAATAAAGAGTTAAGAAGAGGTCTTAAGGCCGCTACTACTGAAATGGCTAGAACTAAACTTGTTAAAAGATTAAAGGTTGTTGAGGCAATCTTAAAATCTGACAACAAGCCAGAATGGTTCATGATGGATGTAGTTCCAATTCTTCCTCCTGATCTACGTCCTCTAGTTCCGCTAGAAGCAGGTCGATTTGCAACTTCAGATCTTAACGATTTGTATAGACGTGTGATTAACAGAAACAATCGTCTTAAGAGACTTAAAGAGCTTAACGCTCCTGAGATCATTATCAGAAACGAAAAGAGAATGCTTCAAGAAGCAGTAGATGCTCTTTTTGATAATGGTAGACGTGGGAAAGTCTTTACTGGAGCAAATAAGCGTCCACTTAGATCACTTTCTGACATGCTTAAAGGTAAGCAGGGTCGTTTCCGTCAAAACCTTTTAGGTAAACGTGTTGATTACTCTGGACGTTCGGTAATTGTTGTTGGTCCTACACTTAGACTTCACCAATGTGGTATCCCTAAGTTAATGGCACTAGAGCTTTTTAAGCCGTTCATTTACAATCAATTAATTGAGCTAGGTCACTGTACAACTATTAAAGTTGCAAAGAAAATGGTTGATCAGCAAAAAGAAGAAGTATGGAATATCTTAGAAAGAGTTGTTCAAGAACACCCTGTTCTATTAAACCGTGCACCTACACTTCACCGTCTTGGTATTCAAGCATTTGAACCAACACTTATTGAAGGTAAAGCTATTCAACTTCACCCATTAGTTTGTACAGCCTTTAACGCTGACTTTGATGGGGATCAGATGGCTGTTCACGTTCCTCTTTCTCTTGAAGCTCAAATTGAGTGTCGTATTCTTGCAATGTCGACAAACAATATACTTTCTCCAAAAGATGGTGCACCAATTATCGTACCTTCTCAGGATATCGTTCTTGGTCTTTATTACATGACTAGACTTCGTCCATACGCCAGAGGATACGGTAAGATCTTTGCTTCTAAAGAAGAAGCACAGTTTGCTTATCACTCAGGTAACCTACACCTTCAAGCACCTGTTAAGGTGAGAGTTGAAGGTCAACTAATAGAAACTTCTGTTGGTAGAACATTTGTATTTGACGCTATTCCAAGCTGTCTTAAGTACGAAGATATAAACATTGTTTTAGGTAAGAAAGAGCTAGGTGCTCTCATTGCTAAGGCCTATAGAGTTGGATCTGAAAAAGAAACAGTTCTTCTTGCTGATGCACTAATGAGACTTGGTTATCATTACGCAACTAAAGCAGGTATTTCTATTAATGTTACAGATATGACTATTCCAAAAGAAAAGGTAACTATTCTTGAAGAAGCATATTCTCAAGTTTCTACGATTACTGAAGAGTATAACGAAGGTTCTATTACTAATGGTGAAAGATACAACAAGATCGTTGATGTTTGGGCCCAAACTGGTGAAGAGCTAACGCAAGTTATGCTTGATAGAATTTCAATTGATACATTTACAAGTGAAGTGGAAGGCGAGAAAGATATTCAAGCTCCTTCTTTCAACTCTCTTTATATGATGGCAAACTCTGGAGCAAGGGGTTCTGCTGCTCAGATGAGACAGCTTGCAGCCATGCGTGGTCTGATGGCGAAACCATCTGGTGAAATTATTGAAACTCCAATTACATCGAACTTCCGTGAAGGTCTTTCGGTTCTTGAGTACTTCTCTTCAACTCACGGTGCCCGTAAAGGTTTAGCTGATACGGCACTTAAAACAGCTAACTCTGGTTACTTAACTAGACGTTTAGTTGATGTTGCTCAAGATGGTATTATTAGAAGTGAAGATTGTGAGTCTCAGGACGGTATCATTCTAACTTCTACTATTGAAGCTGGTGAAATTGTTGAACATGTTTCTGAAAGAGCCATGGGAAGAATGACTTCTTCTTCAATTCTTGATGGAGACGGGAAAGAAATTTTTGGGAGAAATTATCTTCTTACTGAAAAAGATCTTTCTGTTCTAAAAGATCATGATGTGGATCAAATTAAAGTAAGGTCAGTTCTTACTTGTAAAGTTAAGCATGGATTCTGTGCTAACTGCTTTGGTCGTGACTTGGCAAGAGGGACTAGAGTTTCTATTGGTGAAGCTGTTGGTGTTGTTGCTGCTCAGTCAATTGGTGAACCTGGTACACAGCTTACAATGCGTACTTTCCACGTTGGTGGGACAGCAACAGCAGGGGCTCAGGTTAACAAGACTCAGATTAGAACTGCCGGTGTTCTTAGTTATGAAAATGTAACTGTTGCTGAAAAAGCTGATGGTTCAATGATCGTAATGAACAAGGTTGGGGAATTAATAATTAAAGACACTCGTGGAGCTGAAAAGGAAAGATATCCTGCAGTTTACGGTGCAAAAATCTTCTTTAAAGAAGGTGATACAGTTACTGTCGGTGATACGATCATCGAATGGGACCCATTTGCAATTCCACTTCTTTCTGAAGTTATTGGTACAGTTAAGTATGAAGATATCATTCCTGGTGCAACCATTAATGAGCAAACAGATGCGGTTACAGGTTTAACTCAGAAAATTGCAGTTGAATCAAAAGACGCTTCTCTTCAGCCAAGAATTTCAGTTGTTGATGAAAATGGAAACCCAATTGTGGTTCCAGGAACTAAGAGACATGCAACTTACCGACTTCAGGTTGGTGCTCACATCATGGTTAACGAAGGTGACCCAATTGGTGTTGGTGAAGCATTATCTAAGTTATCTCGTGAAACAACTAAGACAAAAGATATTACTGGGGGTCTTCCAAGAGTTGCAGAACTTTTTGAAGCAAGAAAGCCATCAAACGCTGCTCAGATTTCTGATGTTTCAGGGACAATTGAATTTGGTCCAGAACTTAGAGGAAATAGAAGAATTATCGTTAGGCCGGAAGATGGTTCTGATCCGATGACATATTCTGTTCCAAAAGGTCGTTATGTGATTGTAAACGAAGGCGATTATATCCGTGCTGGTGAGCCAATTATGGATGGTCCTTCTAATCCACATGATATTCTTAGAGTTATGGGAATTAAAGCTCTTGCTCGTTATATTGTTGACGAGATCCAAGAGGTATACCGTCTTCAGGGTGTTAAGATCGATGATAAGCATATTGAGGTAATTGTTTCTCAAATGCTTAAAAAGGTTGAAATTACTAATTCTGGTGACACAAATTTTGTTGTTGGAGACCCGATTACAAAGGTTCTGTTTCAAGAAGTTAATGAGCAAATGATTGCTGACGGTGAAGAGCCAGCTCAAGGTAGACCAATGTTACTTGGTATTACAAAAGCATCTCTTACTACAGACTCATTTATCTCTGCGGCTTCATTCCAGGAGACAACAAAAGTTCTTACTCAAGCTACTTTGGAAGGGAAATCAGATTCTCTTCGTGGGTTGAAAGAGAACGTTATTATGGGTAGATTGATTCCAGCTGGTACTGGTATTTCGAAATATCGCGACTTTGAAGCGGTAGTAGAGGAAGAAGAGGCTGAAAAAGCACAGGAATCAGTTACATTAATGGTATAAACAACTTGTTTTGGCCAAATTGGTGTGATACATCAATTTGGCTGATATAGTAAAAATTGCGATAGTAGAGGAGTGGGATAATGCCTACGATTAACCAATTAATTAGAAAAGGTAGAACAGACAAGGTTACAAAGACTAAGTGCCCAGCACTAGTAGCTTGTCCTCAAAGACGTGGTGTCTGTACGAGAGTTTATACAACTACTCCAAAGAAACCAAACTCGGCGATGAGAAAAGTTTGTAGAGTAAGATTAACTTCTGGATTTGAAGTAACTTCATACATCGGTGGCGAAGGTCACAATCTTCAAGAGCATAGTATTGTTCTTTTAAGAGGTGGTAGAGTTAAAGATCTTCCTGGTGTTAGATATCATACTATTCGTGGTGCTCTTGATGCAACAGGTGTTGATAAAAGAGGACAAAGACGTTCTAAGTATGGTTGTAAGAAGCCTAAGAAGTAATCAAAAAAAATGTTATTAATCACTGGCCGTTAAGTTGGTCAGAGTAAATTCACTCCAAGTGAGTTGAAGAGAAGGAAGTTTTTATGAGTAGAAAACATAGAGCTCCTGTCAGGTTGGTTCTTCCAGATCCAATCTATCAGGACGTAGTAATTTCTAAATTCATTAACAGTTTAATGTTAGCTGGAAAGAAATCTGCTGCTGAGAAAATCTTTTACGGAGCAATGAGCATCGTAGAAAAGAAAACTGGCGAAGAGCCATTAAAAGTTTTTAAGAAAGCACTTTCAAATATCAAGCCGGCTGTAGAGGTTAAGTCTCGTCGTATTGGTGGTGCAACTTATCAAATACCTGTCGAAGTTAGACCTAATAGACGTCAGTCTTTAGCTCTTAGATGGTTGAGAGACCACTCTAAAAGTAGAGGTGGTAAGACAATGATGGAGAAAGTAGCCGATGAAATGATCGATGCTTCTCAAGGTAGGGGTGGAGCTGTTAAGAAACGTGAAGACGTTTACAAAATGGCTGAAGCAAACAAGGCTTTTGCTCACCTTAAGTGGTAATATAATTTAAATTCTAATCGCAATTTTAGTGGCTTCCTAGGATTCTTTCCTAGGAAGCCATTTTTTGTAAAAAGGCTTAGGGAATATGAGCTCTACTCAAATAGAAAAAATTCGTAACATTGGTATCATGGCCCACATTGATGCTGGAAAAACAACAACTACAGAACGTATTCTTTATTACACAGGAAAGAGTCATAAGATCGGTGAGGTGCATGACGGCGCTGCAACTATGGACTGGATGGTGCAAGAGCAGGAAAGAGGGATTACGATCACCTCTGCAGCAACGAGTTGTTCGTGGAAAAAGAAAAATATAAATATTATAGATACTCCAGGTCATGTTGATTTCACTATTGAGGTTGAAAGATCATTGCGTGTTCTTGACGGTGCAGTAGGTGTGTTTGATGCTGTTTCTGGTGTCGAGCCACAGTCTGAAACTGTTTGGGGGCAAGCTGATAAATATAGCGTACCAAGAATTGCCTTCGTTAATAAGATGGATAGAGTTGGAGCAGACTTTCAAAACTGTATTGAAGAAATTAGAGAAAAGTTGGACAAGACTGCAGCAGCTATTCAGATACCAATTGGTGCTGAAGATGAATTTCTAGGCATGATTGATCTTGTTGAAATGAGGGCCTTGTACTTTAGTAGCGAAAATCTAGGTGCTACGGTCGAAGAAAAAGAAATCCCTGCTGATTTAATAGATGAAGCTACTTTGTCTCGAGAAGAATTAGTAGAAACATTATGTGACTATGATGATGATCTTGCTGAAGCTTATCTAGGTGGAGAAGAAATTTCGAATGAAAGAATTAAAGAAGTTATTAGAACTTCAGTTATTAAAAAAGAATTTGTCCCAGTATTATGTGGCTCTGCTTTTAAGAATAAGGGTGTCCAGCCGTTATTAGATGCCATTTGTGATTATCTTCCATCTCCAATTGATAGAGGGAATATTGTAGGCGTTAGCGCAAAAGATACTTCGAAAGAAGAAGTCAGAAGACCCGATACCGAAGAGTTATTTAGTGCTCTTGCTTTTAAAATTGCAACTGATCCATTTGTAGGAATGTTGCACTATATTCGAATTTATTCAGGTGTTCTCAAGCAGGGTGCAACTGTTTATAATCCCTTAAAAAAGAAGAAAGAAAGAATTACTAAAATTCTACAAATGCATGCAGATAAGAGAACTGAATTAGCTGAGGCTAGGGCTGGTGATATTGTCGCAGTATCTGGAATGAAGGAAACAATTACTGGTGAAACAATTTGTGTTGATCATAAGCCTATTATTTATGATCTTATGGATTTCCCAGAGTCTGTTATTTCTGTCGCCATTGAGCCAAAGACTACGGCAGATGAAAAGAAATTAATGGAGTCACTTGGGCGTTTAAAATTAGAAGATCCTTCATTCACTTATAATAATAATAAAGAAACAG
Source organism: Halobacteriovorax marinus (assembly GCA_002163155.1). Taxonomy (GTDB): domain Bacteria; phylum Bdellovibrionota; class Bacteriovoracia; order Bacteriovoracales; family Bacteriovoracaceae; genus Halobacteriovorax; species Halobacteriovorax marinus_A. The sequence continues at coordinate 14,824 of MAAO01000013.1, forward strand.
GACAGTTATTAATTTACGGTATGGGCGAGCTTCATCTTGAAATTATTGCTGATAGATTAGATCGTGAATTTAAAGTTGGAATTCGTGTTGGTCAACCGCAAGTTTCTTATAGGGAAAGTATCTTAGGTAGTGCTGAGTCAGAATCTACTTTTGATAAAGAGCATGGTGGCAAAGTTCAGTTTGGGCATGTTCGACTTAAGGTTGAGCCGACTGAGTGTCAGACAGGAATAGAGTTTCATACAGACTTAACTAAGAGAGATCTTCCTCTGAATTTTATTGACGCTATTGAGAAAAGTTTACGTGACACTGCTCCTGGTGGAGCCATGGCAGGATATGCATTTATCAATATTAAAGTAACTTTATTGGCGGCTAATTTTAATGAAGAGAGTTCATCTGAAGTGGCATACATTATTGCAGCCTCAGGAGCTTTTAGAGAAGCCTGTCAGAAAGCCAAAATTGGTCTTCTTGAGCCTCTTATGTCATTAGAGGTAATAACTCCTGTCGATTACACAGGGGACGTTATTTCAGATATCAATATGAAGAGAGGAAAGGTCCTCGCTATGAACTCTAAACAAAATAAAGAAGTTGTTGAGGCTGAAGTCCCTCTGGCTGAAATGTTTGGATATAGTACCGATCTTAGGTCTAGGTCCCAAGGGAGAGCGAGTTTTACAATGAACTTTAGTAAGTATGAAAGCATTCCTATGGAGCTCGCAAAAGTAATACTTGAAAAAAAGGGTATATATATCTAAATTCAGTGAAAAAAATAATTGAAAACATAATATAAAAAGAAATAATAAATTTTTTAGGAGTAAAGAATGGCAAAGGAATCATTTGACAGAAGTAAGCCCCATGTAAACATCGGTACAATCGGACACGTTGATCATGGTAAAACAACTTTAACTGCAGCTATCT
>MAAO01000007.1 GCA_002163155.1 Halobacteriovorax marinus
AATGAAAAGGGAAGCTTATTAAGCTTTCCCCTGTCACTGGTGATTGAAGTCTTACGTGATATCCTAGAAATCCAAACATATTAAAACCCTCCTGCAAAATTCTTAGTTAATTCTATCTTGCTCATATAAGCTTCTTGAGTTTCATTTTATTTTTGTGGGTAGGAGTTCATCGGCAGTAAATATATTTTCATTTGAATTGTTTGGGGTTTATTTATTGGGAAGGGGAGATCTCTCTCCCCCTTATGGTAAGAGATCTTTCTTATAACGTATCTAAGCAATTATCTTTAAATGTATGAACTCCTCCAACAGCTTGTCCTGTTCTTGAGTTGAAGACTTGATATTTAAAATTATTATTCTTAGTACAGAACAATCCAGCATCATTTACTGATTGAATTGATTCTATACAATCTCTTTTGAAACTATTCGTTCCACCAATCGCTTTTCCATCCTTAGTTTTATAAATTTGGTATCCAGACATTCTAGTGCTCTTTCCACAAATAAGACCTTTGTGTTGAGTATCAAGTAATTCGTTGCAAGTACTTAGAAAAGTCATGACTCCACCAAATTCATTTTTTCCATTATGAAAAGTATACTTTCTTCCCGTGGTAGAACTTGGTGTACAGCTTACTTTTACAGATCTTAGACCTTTTAAAATATCGAGTACTGACTTAAGACCTTGTCTCACTTCTCTTTTGTCTTCACGATCTAAATCATTAAGTGCTCCATTCCAAACTTTTGTGTCAATTCTTGAAATCAATTTCTCTATTGCGTCGTCAACATTTGCAAAAGTACTATTGGCAAAAACCATTAAAGTACAAATCATTAAAACTTTCATAAAACTTTCCTTTGTTTCTGTATATTATCAATGCAAAATTATAAGCAAGAAATATGCCAATAGTTATAAAGTTTTCGCTAAGGAAAATGTAAATCTAACGCGCGACAAGGTGCAAGGTGGCGTAATTATTGGAGTTATTTTGGGACCCTTTTTAGAAAAAATTTAATTTAGTAATTCATTCTGTACTTAATAAAGCGTAGCTACTAACATTTATAATGTGCTGAAGCAGTGTCAGTTCGATATGACCTTGGAGCAATTTTGCTTAAAAATATTTACAGTATAGTTGTTCTTGCTTTTACATCTGTAACTCTAGCAGCTCCCCTTAAAGTTGGTTATATTGATGCACCTCCTTTTTCTTATATGTCTAAAGCAGGGAAGGCTGCAGGTTTACTCCCAGCAATAGCTAATAAAACATTTTCTAAACTTAGTTTAAAACATCGTTTTGAATTCTTACCAGTTGCAAGAGTCTACAAAAATATTAAAGATGGAACATTGGATCTTTATAATTGTGGGACTAATGAAATGCCTAATACATTTCGTGGTCAAAAGGTTTTACTTTATATGGACCTTGGTATTTTCTCAAGAAAAGACGCAAAAGATATTAAAACTCTCGAAGACTTAAGAGGTGAGGATATTGCACTTTTTCTTGGAGCTAGTGCTAGTGGTATTCAAAAGTTAATTACTGATACTAAGAGTGGTACTCTTTTTCATGAACTAAATAGCATAGATAACATGATCTCATTTGTAAAAAAAAGACGCGCCAATCACCTTTTATTATATAAAAGAATGTTTCCTGACTATAAATTAAAAGGGTTCAAATATACTTCTTTAAAAAGAGTTGATTGCCGCTGGATAATTTCAAATAAGATTCCGGATGCAAAAGAAATATTAAGATTACTTGATGAGAAATCATAACTTAAAGCTCTATTCACACTCTGATATTCACTCGTTCAATTTCGAAACTATATATATTGTATTCTTATATAGTGCCTAAGAGGAGCAACTCATTTTTAAATATCCTCCGAGGTTACGTAAATCCTGATCCTTCTTTTTGTAATACTTGGCCTCCACTTCAGAGGATTGTTCGGCATAAGGATTGTTATCAAACAATTGTTGAAGAGTATGAATTTCATCGAAGTTACTTAAGTCACTTGCATCACGGTAGGCTTTAATCAGCATCCATTCTCGTGGAACGTATTTGGGATTTACTTTTTTCATTTTGCTAGAGACATCTTCTGAATCTTCTTTTTTGAGAACTTCGTGCCATTGCACTAGCCATTTAGTCCACTCTGCTGCAGCAAAATCAAAGGCGTCATTACTATCGGCGTTTTTGTCGCTAGCTGTATTGTTATAGAATGCATCACGTAGTTCAGAGCCTTCTGTGGGTATATCACTTAGTTTTCGCCAAAGAATGGTCCAGTCTATGCTTACTTCAGGCGTGGAGTTCATAGTCTTCATAAGTGATTCGTATAAGTTTGGAGAATATTTCTTAAGACCCATTTTGAGCGTAAAGGTGTGCTCAACTGCTTTATTCATAACATTTGGGAATTCCTGTAATATCTTTTCTAGTCGCTCTAGAGGTTCTTTTTCCCCGTCGTCCAGTAAAGGTCTGACTGCAATACATAACATCTTAAAATTTTGGATAGCAGCGTTTGGTTGGTGCAAGAAAGAATAGTGAAGTCCGCCCCCTGTCCAGGGTTGATAAGTCGGATCAAATTCTTCCATCATTCCAAAAGGACCATAGTCTAAAGTAAACCCACCAACGGCGCAGTTGTCACTGTTGAAGTTACCTTGGCAAAAGCCAACACGAATCCAGTGGCCCACCAATGTAGAGAGCCGCTTGCCGAACGCTTCAACGAATAATAACACTTCTTCTTTAAAATTTTGCGGCTCGAGTGCCATGTCTTTTATTTCTGGATATTCATTTTGGATGGCAAAGTTCACAATCTCTTTCAATTCCTTCATGGCATCTGGATGTTCATTTTTTCGTGCTCTACGACCAAAGAGCTCGATCTGACCTACTCTTAATAGGGATGAGGATACTCTGGTCGTTATCGCCGCAGGATTTTCTACCATCACATCGGGCTCTTCACTTCTACTGCCTTCTAAGTACCAGGGACGGGCAATTTTTAGAGTCTTGGAGACGATAAGAGACAGTGCCCTTGAAGTTGGTACACCGAGTGAGGCCATGGCCTCAGAAACAATAAATTCACGAACACTGGAGCGAAGTACGGCACGTCCATCTGCGCCTCGACAGTATGGTGTTTGGCCACTTCCTTTTAATTGAAATTCCCACCTCGCTGGTCGGTGGTTGCCTCTGGTTCCAAAAGACGTAGTAGGTGTTGAAGTGATGGGGAGCTTTAGTTCTAAGATAGAAATAGCTCGTCCATCTCCGTATCCGTTTCCTGTTTGGAATGGACATTGGGCGTAGTATTCGTTGCCCATTATACTCAAAGCATATCCAGTGGCCCAGCCAGTGGAGTGTAATTGCTTAAATTTATTCTGCGATTCGTTTTTTACATTTTTGTCTTTCTGTTGGGCCTCAACAACTGGTGCGGGATCCCCGGAGAAGAATTTCACAAATTCCTCTGTTGTGGCAATTTCTTCTGGAAAGCCTAACTCCTTAAAAAGTGCCGAGCTATGTGCTATATACAAAGGTTCTGGGAGAGGAGTTGGTGCAACTTCCACGTAATGTCCGGAGGTCACTTGTCGTGGTCTTTTATCGGCTCCATGATTTCCACTTTGTGGATCACTTGTAAGATTATCTAATAGAGAGAAATGAATATCTTTAACGATAGTTTGATAAAAGAGATTATTTTTTTTAAGGCCACCAAACATTTTCACTTCCATTTTTCTAAGTTTTAAATAAGAAATTTATATATATATATTCTACTCCTATGAACACATCAAATCTTGCATTAACTTAAGTTATCCATCAAAAATAAACATATATTTACTAACTCAGTTGTATATTTCTTGATTGAAACCATTGAAAAACTATATACGGCAAAGTTCTTAATATGTAGTAAGATCCATTAGGAGAAAAAATTATGAAAAAGTACAAAAGTTTATTTATTGATCTGGACAACACTCTACTGCGCTTCTCAGAGACAGAGGTCTTCGCCTTCGATAAGCTGATGGAACTTCATTCTCTTAATCACCCAGACAGTTTCAAGATCTATAAACGTTGTAATAAGGCGCTCTGGGATAAAGTAGAATTAGGTGAAACGACACCACAGGAATTAAAGATTCAGCGCTTTGTGGACTTCTCTAAAGAGATAAATTTAAAAGTGGAAGCTCAGCTTCTTAGTGATCAGTATGAAGACTTTCTTGGTGAAGGAATCTTTCCTCTTGAAGGAGCTTTTGAACTTATAAAAGACCTCGCAAAAGAGTATGAACTTATTTGTACTACTAATGGACTCTCTATCGTTCAGCATAAACGTCTCAAAAAATCAAAATTAGTGGAATCATTCACTCACGTTATAGTTTCTGAAGAAGAAGGTTTCTCAAAACCTGACAAGCGCTTCTTTTCAGTGGCCCTCTCTAAATCTATGACTAGTGACCCTTCTGAAGTCTTAGTGATTGGAGATAGCTTAAGCGCTGATATCGTTGGGGGAATCAATGCAGGTCATGATACGTGTTGGTTAAATGAAGCGAAAGCAAGTTCAGGTGAAGTAGGGCCTACTTTCACTGTTAGTACTTTAGCTGAAATTGGCAAAATTCTTCTAGACAGCAACTAGTATGATTTGATTAACGGCAGGCACTTATGTTTGCAATCACTCCTATGAAGTCGTTGATGGCAAGGGCTTCAATGGAGTCACCAGCGCATAGATCAAATCCATGCTTGGCCCTCGATCTAAAAGCTGGGGTCTCCTCAAAAGCTCTTTTTAGGTACTCTTGCAGTTCAGGCTTTTTTATTGAATTTGTAGCCTCGGCCAATGTCTCGTTATCAGCAAGATTCATGACTTCTCTTAATTTCTTTCCAAAAGTTTCTGCATTTGTTCCGGCCGTTGAAGAATTTACTTTCTTAATTTGATTATTTTTTTCAGAAAATAACTATTGAAAGATTAAACTTTGTAATCCCTTTTTTCGAGCAGGAAAGGACAGTTAATAATATTAAGGAAAGTCACAACTTCATACTGATGTATCGGATAATGTTGATTTTATCTGAGTTAACTAAAGTCTTGCTCTTCATTAAAACTATTAGAATGAAGAGCCATTATGCTTAAAAGAAACTACAAAATATATTTGTAACGAGTCTCATTTTTGTCCTTGATAAATTTCAGTTATCGTATTATAGTTAACTATATGGTTAAATATTACAAAGACCCATTAGATCGCATATTTTTTGCTCTAGCTGACAAGACACGAAGAAGTATTGTTCAGGAGCTTAATAGCGGAATTAAGACTGCTAAAGAGTTAGCTGAGCCTTTTATGATGAGCTTGCCAGCAATTTCAAAACATTTGAAGGTGCTTGAGATGGCAAAGCTTATAAAGAGGGAAAAGAGAGGAAGACAGCATTTCTTCTCGCTTCAAGCAGAGGGTTTAGAAGCGGTATCTAATTGGAGCGAATTCTTTGATACGTTTTGGAATCAAAATTTGGATAATTTAGAAACTTATATAAATAAAAAGGAGAATATAGATGAGTGAGACGTTAACAGTAGAGAAGAGATTTAAGGCGAATGTTCAAACTGTATATGAAGCTTGGACTGATCCTTCAGTTTTCCCTCAGTGGATGGGGCCAGGAGAAGTCACTTGTATAAAGTTTGAGTCTGATTTTTCCATTGGTGGGCAGTATGAAATTCATATGCAAACAGAAGATGGTGTTAAGATCGCTTTTGGTGAATATAAAGAGATTCTTCCTAATGAGAAACTAAGTTTTACTTGGGGTTGGAAAGGAACAGAGCTAGAAGGGACACTTGTAGAGCTTACTTTTAAGTCTGTTGAGGATGAAACAAGCTTAACACTTGTTCATTCAGGTCTGCCAACTAAAGAGTCTGCTGAACATCATACACTTGGATGGAACTCAAGCATTGATAAATTAGAGAACTTTCTAAATCAATAATCTGAAAACTATTTGAACAAGGGAAAATTAGTAGTAGCTGTAGGCGCATGATATAATACGTAACTATGAGCAATATCATTCGCCAAGCACTTGGCCAAATTTGTAATATAACAGACGAAGAGTGGAATAAACTTTTGCCCTTTATTAAAACTCGTTCAATTAAAAAAAATCATGTTCTCTTAGAGCAGGGTAGTAAATCTATAAACTTTTATTTTATTACCAAGGGACTCGTTCGATTTTACTACTCAACTCCCGAGGGCAAAGAGTTTAATAAATCCTTTCACCATGAAAATGACTTTGTGGGCTCATTGTTAACAATGAAAAGGGACATGCCTTCAACGTTTAGTATTCAAGCACTGGAGGACTGTGAACTAATAGTTATAAACTATAAAGAATTCAATACTCTCTATGATGAACATCGATGTTGGGATCGGATCGGGAGAATTATGGCGGAAGAGTTGGCGATAAGAAAAGAATTAAGAGAAAAAGAGTTCCTGCTTGATTCTGCAGAAGCTAGGTATGAGTCTTTTAAGGCGGAGTTCCCTGACTTGCAAAATCGTATTAATCTAGGTCATATTGCCTCATATCTGGGAATTACCCAGGTTCAATTGAGTCGAATTCGTAAAAATATTAAATGATCGTTTTTAACATAGGTTAAAGGAAATTATGCTCACCTGTGGGATTCTCTAGGAAAGGAGAATTCATGCGAACTTTGATAAAATACCTAATACATCCAACGATATTAGTAATATACATGACAATTGCTTATAAATTTTACGCTCAAGTACATCCGTTTCTATTGCTCTTATCCTTAGTTCTTATTAACCTGACATTTCTATGGTTTTTGGAATGGTTAATACCATTTAAGAAGAAATGGAAAATGGATAAGAAAGGGTTTCTAGTAAACTTAAAATATTTTGGCATTAATGCAGCTGCTGATAGCCTAGGTAAGCTTAGTGCTATTTTTATTGCGATGAAATTGACAGCGGGTACTGTCGATTTACCTCTCTACTACTCAGTACCTCTTGCAGTCATAGCATTGGAATTTTTTGGATATTGGATACATAGAAGTACCCATCAAGATGGATTGCTGTGGAGAGTTCATTCAATACACCATACTCCTAATAAAATATTCACATGGAATAATAATAAAATGCACCCGTTGAATATTGTTCTCTTAAAAATTGGAAGATTAACTTCTTTGATAGTTATTGGGTTTAGTGCTGAAACCATCTTCTTAGCAACTACGTTTGCTTTGTTACAAAATTACATTTCTCATGTTAATGCAGATATAAGGGGAGGACTCTTGAGTTATATAATTGGTACTCCTGAACTTCATAGACTTCACCATTCAACGAATAGGGAAGAAGCTTTAAATTACAGTGCAGTTATTCCATATTGGGATATGATATTTGGCACTTTTTTAAATCAGCAAGAGGTAGAAAGCATTGGAGTTCATAATCCTGAGGATTACCCTAATGAAATAAAGCAGGAATTGCTCTTTCCATTTAGAAAAGGCGTTTAGCTAGGCTCTAAGACTCTTTAGCAATTCTAGAAAGAGAGTCTTAAAGTTATCCTTTTTATAATCCGATAAACTTGTTATGCTATATCCTAATATGTTGAAATTATTAATATCTACTATTATTCTAGCCAGCTTTTATAGCTGCAATAAAGCGCCAAAATCAGAGGTCGCTTCACTTATGACTCCTATGCGTGCAGTTCTCGCTGTGCGAACTGTGAAAACAGGGGAAGTGAAAAGGGGTCAAGGGCTGTATCAGGCACTGAAAAGTGTTTCGATTGAAAATGCTCAGGCATTAAAGTTGATCAATGAACTGCGAGATGAAATCGAATTCTCAAAGCTCAAAGTTGGTGATCACCTTGAGGCAACCTTCAATGAAAATCAAAAATTAGTTAAATTCTCTTATTCTCAGAACCTAGTTGAGAGTCATATCGTGACTTTAAATGAGGAATCTGGAAGTTGGGAATACTCATTTAAAGAGTTAGAAACCTTTTGGCAGCCTCGTACACTTGAGGGGGAGCTAAGATCTGGTTCGACCCTTGAGAGTGATTTGATTGCGAGAGGACTTGAAAGATCTGTGGTCAACGAAGTGGTGAATGTTCTCTTGTGTAAAGTGAACTTTAGAATGAACGCCAGAAAAGGGGACCGCTATAAGGTTCTTTTGAGTGAGAGAAAGTTTCAGGATAAGACTGTCAGCTCCAAAGTTCTCTTCACTTCTTATAAGGGAAGAAGGGCGGGAACTCATGAGGCCTTTCTCTATGAAGACGAAGAGAAAAGTTCAACATATACGGCCCACTACACTGAAAATGGACAAGCACTTATTAGCTCTGGTTTAAGATATCCACTTTCACGGTTACATGTTCGTTCTGGTTATGGATGGAGAAAACATCCGGTAACAGGAAGACGAGCTATGCACCGAGGTGTTGATCTTAGAGGTAGGCGAGGAGCTAAAGTTTATGCAGCTGCAGCTGGAAAAGTCGTTATTTCTACTTTTAATAAATTTGCTGGAAATAAAATTGGAATTAAGCATAGGGATGGATCAACATCTTTCTACTACCATCTCAATAAGCGCAGAGTGAATGTTGGAAGTTGGGTCAGGTCACATCAAGTTATTGGAACAGTTGGTTCGACAGGAAGAGTAACTGGAGCACACCTTCATTTTGGCTTTAAAAAACCAAATGGAAGATGGATGAATCCTTTAAATAAGAGAATGATTGCGACTCCAAAGCTTAAAGGTGTTCGCTATGCGAAGCTTTTAAATCAAATCACCAATATAAAAGGAACTCTTGCTGATCTTGCAATTAGCGAGGAAGTTAAATACCTGGTCGCTAATTTACAAAACGTTAGACGTGAGGCTAGTCACTTTGAAGACTTTAGCTATTTGCCTTTTAGATAGAAAGATCTTTTTATGAGATTTAGAAATATTGTATTTGTTCTTTTCTTACTCCAAGTATCCATTATTAATTCATATGCAAGAGATAACTATTATAGTTATAACAACTTCTGTGAAAACTACATTTATCAATTTAATTTTAAGAAAAATAAACACACAGTTTATCAAAAATATATAATTGATGGAAAAAGCTCTTATCGCTCCAACGCAATAATTCTCAAAAGAAAATCAAAAACTATTTACGAAATGGATAGTGAATATTTTCCAAGATTACATGTCGATAAAGACAATACACCAATTAAAATTGAAGCTAGCAAGCAAAGTATAAAATTTATCAATCTGCACCCTTGTGATCAGAAGCAAGCTTTATCTCTGGTAAATGCAGTAAAGTCTAAAAATGCTAAGAAGAAAAATAATAAAAAAATAATACCTCGAATTGAAGAGTTAAAAGATTTGTATAATCAGAAATATTATAGTGAAGTTTCGTGCAATAAAAGAATGTACTACATAGACAAACAAGGGTTAGGTGGATTTGCGATTATGAGTGGAGATCGGAAGGGAAGAAGAGTTGTTCACTATAATGATTTCACCATAAAGAAAGTAAATGAAGAAATTTTCTTATTAGGCAATGGTCCATATCCTAAGATTTACTTCAAAGGCTTAGTTCCCATTAAAATGGAAGCAAAAGAAAACAGTTTTAATCTATTGAAGGATTGTTCTAAAGAAGATGCAAGGAATATGATTGATGGTTTTAAAAAATATAAAAAGTAATTATCTCTAGAGCTTCCTCTCATTAGTTTATCTATCAATTTAAGAAAAATTTCTATTTAGAAATTAATTTATGCACCAACATCCCACCAGTCATACTCAAAACGAACGTGATAACAACTGAATCAAGAAGTACTAAATTTACAATTGCAGGGCCTGGACACATCCCAATGATTCCCCAACCAGCTCCAAACATAATTGATCCAAGGATTAGTTTTTTATCTATGAGATTACTTGTAGGTAGTTTTAATTCTGATGCAAAAACTGGTTTATTTTTCTTTATAATGAACTTAAAGGTAATGAGATTAAAAACAACGGCACCACCCATCACAAATGCTAAGGCATAGTCCCAGTTGCCAAATAAGTCCAAGAAACCAATAACCTTCTGAGGGTTTACCATTCCAGAAATCCCAAGGCCGATAGCAAATATAATTCCTGATAGTAAACTGATAATATTACTCATGAGAAGCTCCTTATTAAGACTGTAATTATTCCTGCACCCATAAAGGTTAAGGTCGCGACTAGAGAGCGTACTGACAGTCTTGGAAGGCCGCAAACGCCATGTCCACTTGTACAGCCACTTCCAAGTCTTGTGCCGAAACCAACAAGTAGTCCTGCAATGATTGCTTCTTGATAACTGAAATTGATTTCGAATTGAAAAAGTTGAGGGGAGAGTTGTAATAAAATAGCTCCTCCAATTATCAAGCCAATTAGAAATGAGTATTGCCATCTCTTTTCGCTTGTAGGTTTAGAAAGTGAGTTTCCAAGAATTCCCGAAATTCCTGTGATTCTTCCATTGAAGAAGAGCATTATTGTAGTTGCTAGAGCAATTATAATTCCGCCTAGAAATGGTAGTCCCATGTTTTCTCCTATATCTCTTTTTGAATTATTGAAACCGCTTTTTATGTGATTGCAATTTTTTCTGTACTCTATCTAATGCTTTGAGAATCTTGTCATGAATAGAGACTCCTCTCTTTTTATGACCAATAAAACTAGCCGTGTGTGCTGCACATAGATTTTCTGCATCAGACCATGATTCGGCAATCTCTTTAGCCCATTGCTGAAATTTATCAGCAGCTTCTTTGTTATTTTCAAGTACTTTAGACAAAGTTGGATGAAAACTAATAGGGTCTGAGACTCCAAAAAAAATCATTATTTTTGGTAAACGAATATACATCAAAGTATCATCCACATGGATTGTTCGAGAGGAGCGATGATAAACAAGAACCGAAGAAAAGTGAAGATTCTCATCCTGTGAAATAAAATCAACTCCTCTTGGAATGGAAAATTCTAAATCTGAAGAAAATTTCTCATGAAGTTCTTTGTCCTCTGTTTTCAGACTTTCCCAATTTAGCTCAGGTGATTTTAAAAGATGTCGGGCTGTTCCATAATGTTTAGCATTGGGGAATTGATCATGCATTTTACTTACATGAATGGTGTGAAAGGGATGTAAGTTCAAAACGGACTCAACATCCTTTCCATTATTTGTAAGTTCATTAACTTTTTGGAGGGTTTCGCCTTCCAGCGTTAAAGAATCAAGAAATATGAACTTTCCATTGTTGGTGCGAATGAGAGAAGCGTGAGTTCCAATATCAATTAAGCCGCCAATCTTAAATGATCCTCGTATATTCCAAAAGTTTTTTGAGACTTGAATAGTTTTTGTTTTCATTAGTTATATCCAATTTAGATTTCTAAATAGAATAGTAACATGTGTGACACTTGATACAAACGTTCTTAAGCTTGAATTATAATCAAACTCCACATCTTCTTAAAGTCATTTTTATTCTCTATCATTAAGGCCTCAAGTTTTTCAAAGCTATGACTCTCTTTATTTTTAATAAATTTATTCGCTTTTTTAAGACTCTTACATTTGAGAATAATATTGTTGAATCTGTTTACTTTTCCTCTTTGGATAAAGAGTATTGTTCCATCTTTAAGCTTCATTTTGTTTTTAATTTCTTTACCGAGTACTTTAGAGAGATATGTACGTCCTTTCTCGGTTAAGGTGAGTTCGAGTCCATAAATACCATAGACACTATTTGGGTGCTTTGGTGCTGACTTTGTTTTTTTCTTCGTTTCTGGATGTTTTTCATACTCTGTGAACCATGTGTATATATTACGGATAGGCGGATTTTTTAGAGTAAGCATATTCCAACCAGGAAGATGGTCTGTGTTGTTATTTTTCCAATCATAATTCTTATGATTAAAATCTACTTTAATTCTTTTAGATAATTTCTTATAGTAGTTTTCGAGTTTTTCTCTATATCCTAGGGAGAGTCCGGATGACTTAAACGAGTATCCACCTTTACCAACACTTACAAATTCAAGGTAGGCCAACTTCCTATTAGTATTGGCATCTAATTCAATAAAGCGGCAATGGGCCTTACCGGGATGTTCGACTTTCATCTCACTGAGAATGAAGCCAAGCTTTTCAAGTCTTTTAAAAAATGTGTGACTTGGATCTTCAATGAAGGCGTGGTCGAAGAATATTTTGTCGAACATTTATGATCCTTATTTTAAAAAGTAATAAGAGCTTTGAACTTAATTTGTATTTTAACCTATTTTTCTTACTTCATCTGTATTTCATAATACTTAGCATCTTCTTTTTTGTGAATCTGTTTTGTGATCTCTTCAACTATGAAGTTTTTCTTAGCAAGTAACTTGTATTTCTTCTTCAAGAAAGAAAAACGTTTCCTCTTCTTAAGCTTATCGATTAAGTCTTGGTTGAAATGTTCTTTATCGTACTCAAGAGTGACTGTCGCATACTTACCAAACAAGAGCTTTTGAGCTTCTTTTTCACCAACGAATGGATTAAATTCAGTCCTTCTCTTCTTGTAAGAAACTTCTAGCTTTACCCTTGTTTTATCTTTAGAGAGTTTTATATCTCCAATTTTTACAGAGTGGTCTAGCTTGTAAAGCTCGATAACTTTAGGTCCCCCTCCATAATCACCTCCGGCCATTATAGTAAAACTTAGTCCTAGCAATATGAGATTAATTATAAGTTTCTTCATCGTGTCCTTTAATGAAAGTATCGGTGGTCATATAGGTAAACACCTTCTTACCTGAGTCTACATCGCGATACTTCTTTGCAATTTCAGCTTTTTTAATAAAAGCTTCTTTATCAATTTTTAACCACTCTTGATAGGCGCTCTCCGGAAGAGATTCAACATATAGAGCTAAGAAATTATCACCTAAAACTTCGCTGTTAGTAGGCTTTGTATATTTTTTAGAAATCATCACTCCGGCCGTCTTTATTACCTGAGTATCAAATTCCAAACGAGCAGACCCAAGTACGATTTGTCCATTTTCTGCGTACTTAATGGCATTTATAGAATACATTCTTTCAAGGATATGAAGACCATGTTCTCCAAACTTGAATTGAATAAGATCTTTAGAAACATTTCCAGCATCAATGAGAAAATAAATTTCACAGAAAACCTTGTCATTTAAAACTTCTCTTTTAATTTCAGCCGAATAATCTATTCCCAGAGGTAGAAGTTTTGCCTGATCTTTAATAAGTGAATTTCTAATAACGTCTGGAAGAAGAGAGATAAGCTTTTGAGAATTAGTCTCTCCTAGAAGGACACTATATACCTTTAAGAGAGTTATGTGTCCTGGAGCATTCTCCATGCGTGATAGTCTTTGAATGGTTTTGTAATGTACGCCTGCTCTTCTGGCGAGAGTCTTCTGTCCAAGTGAATAATTCTTGAAGTTTGATAAGAAGATATTCATATCACTTTGAATCTGAGACTTGACCAGGTCCTTTGAATTTACACTTTGAATTTTATGACTCATTGCAGAGATATATCTCATTTGCTTCTTTGCTAGTCAATAAATCGGAGAAATCTGTGAAACAAGTTTTCACACTTTGTCCTGAGTGCTTCGTGATTTTAAATAGTTAATTATTTTTTTGGACATATGTCTCAGTTATTTTTCGCAAAGTTATCTTAAACTTATTCTTCTGTATTTTATGTCTTACTTTTTAATTCACTAAAAACAATAAACAAAAGGACACGCACATGAAAAAAATCATTTTAGCTATGGCACTTGTTATTACATCTGTAACTCAAGCAAAGACGATCAACTATGACATCTTCAAAACAGAAACAACTGTTCAATCAACTTCAAGCTTAGATTTAAATTTCTTTGACTTTAAAGTTGTAAACGCAGTTAAGTCTAAAACAGTAGTAGTAAAAAGGTGTCACAACAATGGTCCAGTTAGAGACAGACAACCAGGGCTTTGCAATACTGTTACACTTGAAAAAGTAGCTGTTGCACAAGTTGTTCTTGGTTACAGACCATACGGAACAACTGATCGTAGAGGTGATGTTAATAACGGTAGATACATGTACTTTGTTAAGTTTAACTTCCCAGTATCAACATTATCAGTAGAAGAGTTAAACACTCTTGAAAATGGAAGAAGAAAGGCTCGTAAGACACTTGCTAGAGATCTGTTTGAAGTTGTAGTTGATAGAGATGGTAGAAACCATAACGTAATGATCATTAAGAAGTAATTTAAAAAAATAAAAGTACCAGGTACATAATTCAAATCAATGTGTACCTGGTGTATCATCAGAGGTTAGAAGCAGCTCAATGAGTTGCAGATTAGGTTCGCAGACTTTTACTGCCTTTATTAAGAAAATTTAGAAAGAAATGATTTCGAATAGTTATGAAAGTTTAGCTTTTTGGACGGTCTATTTGTCGTCATGTAGTGAGGCTTCTAAACTGTATATCCTTTTAAATATTAGCAATATAAGTTAAAATTTATTGTTAACTGAAATTAGGTGAGTAGTATTAAATCTTTCTTGAAAACTATAATCGTATTAATTCTCCTTTGCTCATGCAAGATGGATTTTAATGCAAAGAAAGAATCATCGAAAAAAGCTGTCACGCCTTTTGTTGATACTCCTACAAAGATAATTACAATTGCAACCGGTGAATGGCCTCCCTATATTGGTAAAGAATTAGCGAACAAAGGCTGTCTGGCAAAAATATTGATCGATATATATGAAAGCCAAGGCCATAAAGTAAAATTCTTCTTTATGCCATGGAGAAGGGCCTATGTAGATTCCAAAATGGGGAAGTATGATGCGACAGCCTATTGGTTTGATAGTCGTGATCGTAGGGTCGATTTTATATTCCCAAAGAATAACATTTCAGTTGAACAATCTTATTTTTACTACCTTAAAAATAAGAAAATTGATTGGAAAGACTTTTCAGATCTAGCAGGCAAGAAAGTCATTTTAAATCACGGCTACACTTACAATGATAAATTTATTGATGCCTTAAAGAAATATAAAATACAAACGCAAATTGTTAGTAATGAAATGCAAAACTTTAAAATGTTAACCTTAGATAGGGGAGATTTTACAATTATTTCAGAAAAGACAGCTGATGTATATTTGAAAAAGTTAGATCAAAATATGAGAAGAAATATAGTGAAGGATCATAAACCTGCCATAACCTCTCTGGGGTATCTCCTGATTTCTAAACTAAGTGGTAGAGGTGAAAAATTAGCTGAAGTATTTAATAAGGGATATGAACAAGTACTTTCAAATAATCAGTACAAAGACAATTACATCAAAAATTGCTCAGCTCTATAATTTACTTACTTCTTTTTAAAGGCCTCTCCTAATAAAGAGGCCATTTATGTACAGGATGTCGTTTTTGAACTGGATTAACGAGTAAAGAATAGACTCAATGTAATAGTAGTTTAAAGAAAACTCTACGAATTAAGTGTCCAGAAATCTAATCTAACTTCTACTCCCAAATAATGAACTCTTTTCTTTGATACCAGTCTTTCTCGAAGGAGCTGTAACTCTTTTCAACCTGATGTCTTTTCACTTTCATGGTGGGAGTCAGTAGGTTATTTTCAATTGACCAAATATCTTTGGCCACTACAGAAAATTGTAGCTTTTCGTGGTTATGAAGCTCCTCGTTGAGCTCTTTCATTTTTTGGGAGAGCTTTTGTTGAATTTCATCTCTTCCCAAACTCTTGTTGCTTAGCTTTTCACGAATATCTTCTGACAAAACAACTACAGCGTAGGGTTGAGGAAATCCACTACCAGATACGCAAGCTTGTTCAGCTAAATTGGTGACAAGAATCTTATTTTCAATAGGAGCGGGAGCAATATATTTTCCCTTTGAAGTTTTAAATAATTCCTTTACTCGGCCAGTAAGCTTGAGTCTACCTTGTTCATCGATTTCACCGCGGTCTCCAGTTTTGATAAATCCATCTTCGGTGAAAAGATCTTTTGTTAGTTCTGGGTCCTTGAAATAGCCTATGGTATTGCCAGGACTTTTAACTAGGACTTCATTGTCTTCACTAAGTCTGTGTTCAACTCCGGGATAAGTATTGCCGACGTAACCGATGCGAGTTTGCCCGGGCATGGAAGCGTGTGAGCAGCAGAAGTTTTCACTCATGCCATAACCTTCCAAAAGTTCTAGTCCTAGGTTTTTATACCATTCGATAAGTTGCGGAGGAATTGGAGCCGATCCAGTACCGGCGAAGCGCACATGTTGCAGACCTAATTTTCCAAGAACTTTCTTCTTAACGATTCCGCCTATTATAGGAATGCTGGTTAGAAACTTTAATTTCTTCTCTGGCATCTTGGCGGATACACCTTGTTGAAACTTTAACCACAACCGTGGAACTGAGACAAATAATGTTGGTTTCGCTCGCTGTAGATCTTGAATAAAAGTATCCAAGCTTTCAGCAAAGAAAATCTGACAACCACTATAGAAGGAATGAGTCTCAACCACCCAACGCTCCATAACGTGAGAGAGGGGAAGGTAGGATAACATTCTGTCGACATCACTGGTTTTAAGTACTTTCGCAATACATTCTGCACTGCTACCCATTGCTTTGAAAGTTATCATGACTCCTTTAGGAGTTCCGGTACTACCAGAGGTATAGACTATGGTGGCCAGCTCTTCGCCTTGGTAAGTGGGACTGTCACTGATGGGCGCTAGGCCTTGAGTAACTTTCTCCCAAGTAGGAAGTCCGTGTCCTATTGGTGCGAGAGGTAAAGCAACCACGGGAAGATCGGCAGGGACGCCTGCTTTCATGTCATCCCAGGTATCAAGTTTTCCTACAAAGAGAAATTTAGCCTCTGAGTGTTCTAAGATTTGTTGAACACATTCAGCTGTTAAAGTTGGGTAGAGGGGAACACTTATGTGACCTGCCATCCAAATTGCGAGATCACTTATAATCCAGTGCGCGCAGTTCTTAGAGATGGTCGCTATATTACTTTTCACAGGATAGTCGAGGCTACGTAGGTAGCTGGCCATAACTCTGGCTTCTCTTATAACTTCTTGCCAGGTGTACTCTGTGACTAATCCGTTTCCAGTAGGTTGAGTGAAGTAAGTCTTATTAGGGGTGTTCTTTTCTCTCCAGTAAACATTTTCCAGAGGTAAGTTCGTTTCACAAGTGTTCATGATTTTCTCCCAAATTAATATAGTGATGTCAGTATATTTAAATTCATACCAATTGGGTATGAAGAACAAATTGTAAACTTGAGTAAATATTCTAAGAAAAATTCCATATGTAATTTTTAATGCTCTTAAAAAAATACGTAGAAATTCCTTACCATTTGTGCGGAGCGCACGCAAAGTTGCCTCCTATCTGCGCTTTTAAAATAAGCATAAAATACCAGTAATATTGTTTAAAATTTGGAGCAACACTGTATGAAGTATTTGATTAATTACTTAATTGTTTTTGTGAGTTTATTCTTTTCAAGCCACTCACTCTCTCAACAATCAACACCGAAGCTTGATGATTTAATTCCAACGACTTCTCAATTTTCTATCTTTAAGAATTTTAAAGTAAGTACCCATATAAGTGGGGATCATCAATTAGTCGTTACAGGAACACTTAATGATAAGCATGTAACGATCACTCGCTCTTTAGATAATAAGAATGACTTTTCAGTGAATGCTGATGGGATGTCGCTTTCCGACTTCATTCCAGCGGCGACATCATTAAAGATACTTAATAATTTTAAATTTTTAAAATTTCACTACGGCAGTGGATCAGGGTTTGTTAGTGGTCTGATTAATAGTGCTGCAATTACCATCAGCTATAAAGTAGGTGAGAGTAAAGAGTTCTCCATTGAAAGTACTGGAGTAAAACTAAAGGACTTTATTCCTGAGGTTTCACAATTTTCACAATTTAATAGGATCTCTCTTAATAAAATTGATGTGAATTCCAAACAATTTGAAGTTGCTGGAAAACTTAATGGTATTGCGATTTCATTTATCAAGCAAAGAGATGGCACTAAGAACTTCTCTGTTACTAGTACAGGGTTAAAATTAACTGACTTTGTCACACAAGCAAGCTCGATTCCCTTCTTTTATAACTTCAAACTCTCTAAGCTCAATATTGTTAGCACAAATGTTGAAATAGCAGGAAGTCTAAATTCAAAAGCTCTTGCTGTGAACTTTGATTTGGCCAAGAAGGCGACTTTTGAAGCCTCAGGAGAAGGATTAAAATTAAAGGATATTGTCTCGCAGGCTTCGAATATCAAGGCCTTTGATAAATTTGAATTTGATAAAGTCTCCATTACCGATGCTCAATTTGAAATAGATGGAAAAGTTAATGGTAAGGTTGTGACATTTGTTAGTGATAGGAAAATTGCCAACAAGTTTACTGTTACGGGAGAGGCGCTTGGTATTAACGACTTTATTGCTGATGCTTCAAAGATTCCAGCCTTAAGCAAATTCAAATTTGAATCATTTTCTTATGATAATAGAGAGACCATTGTTATAGGACTTATCAACAATAAGAAAATGGAAGTTGATTATAATTTAAATCAACCGAAGAACTTTACTTTAAAAACTGCAGGAGTGAAGTTAAGCGATTTTATTCCCAATGTCGCTAGTATTAGTATTCTTAATAAATTTGCCCTAACTGAAGTAGCAGTTACTGATGACAAATTTGAAATTGATGGAGAAATTAATAATAAGGCGGTTTCTATAATTAGAAATCGTAAAGTTGCCAATAGCTTCTCAGTTACTGGTGCAAGCTTGAAGCTTTCTGATTTTATAGCGTCCTCTGCTAACGTATCTTTTTTAAATCGTTTTGCTTTTTCAAATTTCACTTACCTTGATAAGGAAATAAAGGTCGCGGGAAGTATTCAAGGTAAAAATATTGAAATTGATTTTACAAGTGGATTAGATAAATCTTTTAAAATTTCAGGTGAAGGGCTAAAAATCACAGACATTGTTCCTGAAGCTGCGAGTTTAAAAGTATTCAATAGTTTTGCCCTTGATCAAGTGATCGTGAATAAAGATAAGTATGAGATTGATGGAACAATCTCTGGAAAAAAAGTTTCTCTAACCAAACTTAGAGCAGGGGATAAGAATCTTACAATTACAGCTGCAGAGCTAACGGTTGGAGATATCTTTGTAAGTACTCATTCGACTCCAGGGCTAAATATTTTAGCCGTTGATAAAATTGAAATAGCTAAGGGGATTATAGAGGTTGAAGTTGAATTAAATGGTGAAAAAATTGATATCGTTTCTAACTTTAGAAAAGGCGACCAGAATAATTATCTGGCAATCTTCTTTGAAAAACTTGCTGCTTCAACATTCATTCCAGCGGCTGAAGATCACGCCATTGATAGTCTACAGTTAAATAAGGCCTTATTTATTATTCAACCAAGTGGAGCGAAGCTAACTAAAATTACAGCAGCTGATCTTCCTGGTGATTTAAAAACACTTTCTGGTTTAACTGGAACCATGACTTTAAAGGAAGGGGTTAACTTCTCTGGGCATTTAGATGTGAAAAGCTCTGGAGCATTTGCCAATACTTTTAAGGCGCTAGGAATTGCTGGAGAATCATTTCCACTAAGCGGAACTCTTGGTCGTAATTCATTTAAGGGATTGTCTACTAAAGGTAAGGATGCCGCAAAAGAATTAAATGGTGGAGATAAATCAGAACTCTTAAAGAATTTATCACTTTCTATTACTTTACCTGTACCGACACTTCCTGGGCTTGGGAAAATGGTCAAGGTCTCAGATGGTGTGAAACTTAGCATAAATGGAAATGCTGACAGTAGTTCTGGAGCTTGGGGGAAATTGCCAAAAGCTTTACAGGCCAGTCGTCCAAAAGGGGAGCTTGATATATCTGTAAGCTTTGACATCGTGATTAATGGTTCTGGTATGAAAAAAACCTTAAGTGCATTAGTTGATGTAAATAAGGGAGAAGCTTCTGAGATTGATCTAATCGCTATTAGTAATGGTGATTGGGTAAGGCCCTTTGGAATTCCAGATCTTACACTAGAGAAAGGTGGATTCCTTATTAAATTAATTAAGGCCAAAGGCTCTAGCAGTAAAGAGATTGGTTTCTTTGCCACTGCTGATATTGGAAAAGAAGAGGATGTCTCTGTTATTGCCGATATGAAGCAGGTTAATGGAAAAATTTCACTAAACTTCTTTGAACTAGATGGAAAATTCTCCTTAAATGATTTTGCAGGAGGAAAAGCAATTCCTCATGCTGATAAATTTGAATTAGATGAGATAAAAATATCTAAAGAAGGTATAGAGGCGATTACGGAGTTAAGTGGTAATAAAGTAAATGCCTTTTTATTTGAACAAGGAAAGGGAAATTTTATCTTTGCCGTAGAACAAGATAATTTTAAAATTACCGAATTAATACCGGCTGCTAAGAAGGTTGAACCTCTAAAAGATTTCACTCTTAAAAAAGCAGCACTTATTGTTTCAAAAGATGGATTTGTTGGTAATCAAGCGACTATGGGCTCGATAGCAAAGGATATGTTTAAAGATATTTTTGGTAGCGCTAAAGGGAATATTAAAATTCCAGGTGGTATTGGAATACTTGCTGATTTTGATGTGAAGTCCCTTGGCGTCATAGGAAAGGGTCTAAGTAAAATTGGTGTTCATGATGATGCAATCATCATAGGTGATATTAGTGGTGTCTTTGGTGGAACTCCGGGAATTCAACTGTCATTTATGATGGATCAAGAAGGAGATGCACACGGACTACCTAACAAGGTCGTCTCTTACAAAAAAGGTGTAACTCCTAGCTTCTTTGTTCAATGGAGCGGGGAAGAGTTAGATGTTGGTTTAAAAATCGCAACTCATGTTAAGGCCGGTAAAGAAACGCTGGAGCTTGCAACTTCAATTGAACTTGATTTTACTGAAGAAGGTTTAGGTATAAAACTTTTTGGTGAAATGGATGGCGTTTGGCATAACCCTTTTGGAATACACGGAATATCTCTGGCCGATTTAAAAATGGACATGGGGATTAATGATGTAGGGGAAGTTGAAATTGGTTTTGCTGGTGATGAGCAATTTGGTGATTGTACAAATAAAAATAGTGAAGCTTGTGTTGATATAAATATGGCGGTGGAGCTTAAGATCTCCCTTGAAGATGCTCTACCGGATGGAATCGCTTTTAGAGGTTCGATTAACCACTTAGGGATTCCTGCCATTATTGATATTGCAGAAACTCTCATGGGAATTAAACCTGGCAAATTAAATATTAAAGTTCCTTTCTTTGCCATTAAAGATGCGATGCTTGCCTTCGCGACTCCTGGAGCAACTGATCCACAACTCGGTTTAGTCAGTGAAGGTTTCGCTTTTGGTGGAACATTTCTTTTCATGGATAAAGAGTTAGGTAAAGTCTCAGGTTCTGGTTCTCCAACAAGTGGAGTTACCTTTAAAGGTGAAATAGAGGATATTGATTTAAAAGTACTAGAATTTAAAAAGAACTTTGTTGATATTGCTATTGGACCTAAGCCTAAATTTATTATCGAATCAAAAATTCGCCTCTTAGGTTCTGAGCAAGATGTAAAGTTAGATATTGAACCTCCTCATTTTGAATTTGATATTACTGAGAAAATGGGACACTTCGGAACAGCTGATCTTAGAGTGCGTTTAGAAGGTTTCGACTTAATGAAAGGGAAGTTTGATTCTAATGCCGACATTGCCATTGTTGGTGAATTTAAGTCAGACCTTGTTCCTTGGATGGAAAAAGAAATAACTAAAGGGATAGAAGAGCTAAGAAAATCTGCCAACGCAAAGTTGGAATCAGATATTAGGGCCCTTGATAGTGCGCAAAAGAAAGTAGATCACATAAATGATAAAATTAGAAAAATTAAAGCACAAGATGATAAAGCTAAGGCACGTGCCGAGGCAAAAATCGATGGTGCCAAAAGAAGAGTTGAATCACTTAAAAGAGATTACGACCATGATATGCACGAAGCAAAACATTGTGGACATTGGTATAGTCATTGGGCCTGTTCTCCTTATTGGGCCATCCGTGGTGGTGCAACGTGGATCGTTTATGAAGTTGCTGAAGGTGTGCTAGATATTGCTAAAGTGGCGGTGGCAGTTGCCTTTGATTTAGATCCTCGTATCGTTGGACTGGTTGCTCTTAGAGATGTTGAGACTGTGGGTCTTGCTATTGCTAAGGGAGTTTTAGAAGTCTCTGAACTTGCTGAAAATTTTGTTTTAAAAGGTCTGGAGGCGATACTAAAAGCAGTTCTTGAACATCTACCGTTTGAACTCGATCAAGCGATTATTATTGGTGATTTAAAAGATATGATTCAAAAAGATGATCCTCTGATCTTAGATTTAAAATTCAAGATGTTTGGGGTCAAAATGAGAGAATACTTTGCAGTGAAGCTAAAAGATCCTGTTTATGATGCTATCTCATTTGCCTTACTTCCGGCCATTGCTCTTGATAAGTTAACAGAAGTGGCCCTTAGTAAAATATCTCCAGCAATTGGACGTTGGGTTCATGCTCATATCGGAGAGAAGTTAGCACAAGCTGAGGCCAACGTTAAAAAGGATGTTATGGCCGAAGAGAAAAAATACAAGAAAGTTCTCGATTCATTTGAAAACGGAAATAAGAAATACAAGAAGGCCTTTGTGGATCAAGGTAAGGCCCACGCAAAAATTGTTGCACAGTATTCTATTTCTGATTTAATGGCTCCAAGTTTAAAATACAAGAGTACATATTTAGCAGTAGGGCATTCAAAGCTCTGTCTTGGTGTTCAAAAAACAGGTGTAAACGTTGTTCAAGAAGACTGTAAGGATATAGCTGCAGAAAGATGGCATACTGCTGATCTAAAAGATGGATATGTACAACTGCGAACAAAAGGTCTTTGTTTGAAAGCAAAAACTAAAGATAATAAGCAAGGTCAACCATTGCAATTAGCAGTTTGTAATAAGAAAGATCTCCATGAGCAATGGAAGATCATTTCAACAGACGGTTTCTTCGATAAAATAGTAAACCGCTACTCCCAAAAGTGTCTTCACTTTAATACAGAGAACGCGAATCCAAATACCGCTTACGCCGTTTGGACATCATGTATGGGTGCTGATAGTCAGACTTTTCGTGCCATTCCTGATGCTGAAAAACCAACTTGGCATGGTATTAACTCAAAGCTAGCGGATGAATCAGGTTATTGTTTAGCAATAAAGAGAGAGAAGAGGGCTCGTCTCTCAAAGAAAAAGAAATCTATTCTCCTGTATTCAAAACTATGTAGTAAAACAAATGAACGTTATAACTTTATGGAAGAGGTTAACGGAGACATGAAGCTTGTTCATGCCAATCATGGTGGTTGTGTTTATCCTGTTAAGAACTCTAATAAAGTTGCCATCCGTGCCTGTGACCGTGGTAAAGATATGTTCTGGAGAAACTACGCTAGTGGTGGAAATTTCATTACAATGCATAACCCATACACGAATAAATGTTTAACATTACCAACTCGTGATAAAGGTTCAAAAAGATATAAATTAGCTAAATTGGTGAATTGTTCGCAGCTTAAAAATGCTGGCAAGACAGGTCACTTAGATTTTATTAAATAAGGAAGTTTAATGAAAAGTTTAAAACGTAGAAGTTATCTCTCAACATTATTAGTGTTGTTACTCTTATTAGGAAGTTGTTCTACTTTCACAGGCAGCTCTAAAATTGAGATTCACCCAACAGTTTCAAAAAATGTAGTGGAGATGCTAGAAAATATCTCGGTCAATACGGATGTTAAGGCCAGTGTAAAGCAGGGTATACAATATATCGCTGAGAATAACTATAAGGACGCTTCTAAATCATTTGGCGAGGCCTTACGATTAGATCCCATTAATGGTCATCTACATTTTTTAAATGGTCTTAGTTATCATCTCATGTCACTTAATGGTGATTCTACTAAACTAGAGTTAGCTGAGTCGGGATATAAACTAGCAATCCGTTATGATGCTTCAAACCACTGGGCGGCGCTTTATCTTGGAAATATTTACTTTTCAAAACGTCGATACCTAGATGCTCAAAATCAATTCTCTTACGGACTTCTTTACGCTCCTGAAAATCAGGAACTTCTAAAAGCTTTAAGTGTCGCTTCTTACTATGCTAAAAATATAGAATTAAGCTCTTGGGCAGCAGAAAAGGCATTGAATGATAAACCAAAAGATTTATCAAACCTAAGGAATTCTCTTTTTACTAGGGCCGCTGGTGGAGAAAAACGAGATGAGAATAAATCCTTAATTGAATACAAGAAATTAATTGAGTCCAAGAAGAATAAACAACCTATTGAAAACTTAGCTTATAAGTCACTTTTAAATCGTGTCAATCAATGGGATCGTTTTCATTATGGAGCAAAGACAGCACAAAATGGTGAAGCCAGTGTGTTTGGATCATCTTCTCGTGCAGAGGGGACACCACTTAATCTAGATGACTCAGCGAAATCGACAAAAAGTGTGAACAAGTATAATTCATACTTAAGTTCTTCCAAGAAAAAGAAGAAAAGAAAAGGTCGTCGTAAGAAGAAATTAAACCTTCCAAAAATGACTCTTGTTGATGTTGTGATCATTAGAACAGAGGAGAGTCGTACAGAAAATAAAGGGATAAATATTCTTTCTGGACTACAGGCAACTCTAACTGGAACAATGTTTGGTTATAATTCTGCAGCGACGGCGGGAACAAAAGATACCACGATTGCTCCAACTCTAACGTTAGCAGGATTGAAATATAATTTTAATATCTTTAATGATGGTTCAAATAAAGCAGAAATTCTCGCTCGTCCATCGCTACTCGCAGTAGAAGGCGAGACTTCAGATTTTTCTTCTGGTGCAACTTTACATGTTCAGTTATCAAGTTCGAATGTTGATGGATCGATGGTGGATGTTCCTGTTGGAATTAACTTAAACGTGACTCCAACTTTCTATGATGATGAAACTGTTAAAATCGATGTTTCGGCTAAGAGAACATTTCTTGAGAACAATTCTGAGAAAGTTGGGTTTACGGCATTTACGCAAACATCATTAACATCTGTAAAGGCCACGGCAGTATTAAGGTTTGGTGAGACTCTTATTCTTTCTGGATTATCTGAAAATGAAAATGAATCGTCAGAAGACGGAGTTCCTTTCTTACAGAATATACCAATCATCCAATATCTCTTCTCTAATAAGCAGAAGTTAAAAACAAAGAAGAATGTTTTGATTTTGCTTACGCCTCATAAGGCGCGTTATGCAGATCGCAATATGGGATCATCACAATTACGTAATAAACTCCTTAAGAAGGATGAAAAGAACAAGTTCGTTTTTGAATTACAGGCCAAGGAAAATATCGCTAGAAATAATATTGATGCAGCTCTATTGAATCTTGAGAGCAATCTTTACTTTCGTGAATTCAGATCAGGGGATTTACACTTAGACGATTGGCATAATGACTCAACGTTTACTGGTGCACTCTTGCGCTCAATGAGCTTTTTGTATTATTAGTAAAAATAGGTAATTTAACGGCCAGGTACATAATATATATCATCGTGTGCCTGGTGCTTTTTCTTTGTCTTTCTTTTTTATTGGCTCAGTCGAGCATTCAAATGAATACATTTTATAGCTAAATTTACATTTCGGAAATAAGTTGAATTCTGTTTTAAATGATTGAACCATTTTCTTGCATTTGTATTGTTGCTTAAGATATTTATTAAACTTTCGGCTTCCGGCTAGATTTCCCTGTGGAAGATCATCTCCAAGTTCTTTATTTTTAGTATAGCAGTCTTCAATCTTATCTAGGAACTTAGTCATTTTTGGGGATGGAGTAATATCTGCTTTTGTGTCTTCATTGCTCGGAGTGCAACTTGTCATAAACAATATTAGGATGAGCGTTAGTGTTTTCATTTCTTCTCCCACTATTTATAAATCTAGAGTCATCATTATAGAGTTTATCGAATTAGACACAATTAAATTATGTGGTTTTAAAATTATATGTATTTAATATCAGAGGGTTATGGTTCTTTTCTTGCTTGTGAATACTTTTTAAACACCCCCTGAAAATACTATAAATCCAGCTTGTTAGACCCTTTTCTATTATAGAATTCCTTAACAATTAACATAGGGTTATTCATGCGCTTGTTTATGATATTGGCCATTCAGTTGGTTTTCGTTTCTTCGTCATTTGCAACATATATAAATGATAGAGGCGAACTAAGAAGAGAGCATTTTTCTTATGACAAAACAAGTCTTGGTAAGGAAGTGCTTAAGTTACAAGGTAAATATACGGATAAATTCTTCGATGAATGGCTACTAAGTTCATTGAAGGATAAGAAAGCGCAGATCTTTATGGAGAATGTGTTCTCTCTTTTTAAAAAGAAAACAGAGATTGGTCATAATTCAAATAAGCTTCTTGGGGATTCGGATCGAAGCCTTGATAAGGTCAATTGCTATGAATATAACGGGGCCTGTAATTTATTTAAGGACGTGGGTTACCAGCGCGGAACGATGATGCTCTATATTTTTTCTAAATATGGAGTAAATACAACTCATCATGTAACAGAGAAATACGAGTTTCTACAAAAGTATAATGATCACCAAAAACCTTTCACTAAGGAAGAACTTCTCGCTATCGTTATTGGGCTTGATCTCTTTGGTGACAATATCGAATACTTTGAAGCTGACAAATTGACGATGACTTATGCTGACATCAACAAAGGAAACACGACTGGCAATGCTCTAATATATTTTTTTATGAAATGGAGAAGTACCTCACTTGTAAGTAAAGTGGGAACCGTTTTACATGAGATGTATCATAACTTAGCAGGCTCATATAGTGAGTACTCTGGTAAAGGTTTAAGAATTGATTCTTCAGATGAGTGGATGTCTCTTCATAAAGAAAGTAGAAAAATTGTAAATACTAATGGATTTGATTGTTTTGTTTCTGGGTATGCTTATACAAATTTTGCTGAAGATGCGGCTGAGACTCTTGTGACCTATTTTCATAACCGAGAAGTGCTAGAGCGTTTATGTCCTCAAAAACTGGAATTCATTGATGAAGTGATAAGTAGAGCTGATAAGTTACGAGCTTCTAAGCTTCGTCGGGTCGGAAGAAGTCTTGGTCAGAATCTGAACTTCTTATTTGATTCAATTGAAAATGCTTTAAACTAAAATTAACTTTTGCCGTAGGCTGAAAAATTAGCGATTTAGGGGTCTTAAGTAAGACCCAAATACCGCGATTTGCTCCTTTTAGTGAAACTAAAATTGGCAAAGTCTCTAATTTCAAATATATTTAACTAAATATTAAATTTTTAAGGAGTTTCTGTATGAGTGACGGGATGATGCAACAATTAATAGATAAGATAAGAAAACAATATCCAACTCTTACAAATAAGAAAAGTGTATCGGATAACTATGTTTATATAGTTATGAGTCAAGAAATTCTCATTCATGTAGGAAGAACAACTAGCAATATAGATGCTGCTCTAACAGGTGAGATTACTGATATTAAGCATTCTAAGTCAGGCATTGCTATGATGGCTTCAGCTTATAATAGGACAAGAAATAATATTTACTATGTCCATGCAACAAAAGTCAAAAGTGCCGAGAAAGATAGAGAGCTTAAACAAATTGAAAAAGCTATAAAAAATATAGTTCTAAGTCACTATGCTATTTCTGATAAAAAAGCAGGAGATACATTTTGCAGTGGAACCACTAAGAACAAAGATGTCGCAGATCTATTGAAAAAATTCTTATATGAAAATCTATCACAAGCGACTTTAAAAGAATTAAACGAACCAAACTTCTCTTTCATGGAACTAATAGAAATGGTTAATGAGGAAGGAGACGCTTGGCACAATGTAATTAAAAATCAAAAAGCTGCTCAACTTACTTGTAAACTTCTCGGAGTTAACACGCTGTCTTAATAAAGTAGCTTCATCAAACAGAAGGTCATATAAAAAAGGTACTGAGTACCTTTTTTATAACCATCTTATTTTAAGAGTATATCTACAAATGTTGTACCATGGTTAACGGGTGACTTTGCTTTAGCATTTTGCCCCTTAATAAGTACTTTTTTATCGGTAAATAACTTCTTGAATTGGCCTTTTGAAATATTTTTTAATTCCTGGTTTTGATCTTGTTCCGTTAATGCAGAAAAAAGAACTACATCAAGTCTCTCTGCACTATCTTCCAATTCTAAAGTTACACGAAAAGAATTTGCTGGTATTTCTGGTTGTTGAATAGTCACTTTTACTTCCTTTATAATTTTTTTACTTAGTATGGTTTCTTACTTTACTGGAGGCCGCTCGAAGCTTATCAGTCCAAGTGATCCTTTTCTGAAATCAGTAAGAACTATTTTGTAGATTTGTTCATAATCGAAACTGCCACCGCCACCTGAGCGAAGACAACCTCTACGTTTTCCAATATGCTCAACCGCCGTGATGAGGTCAATGTCTAGAGATTCAAATTTATAAAAATCTTGAAATGCTTTTGAACGATTCTCTAATAAGTGTTCTACAAGAAAGCAGGCAGAATACTCTGGAGTGATAATATGATCGGGGATGGCATGTACTGCTGATAACCACATCGTATGGACTTGTTCATGAATTACCGGAGGCATAACACCTGGAGTATCAAGTATCCTAAGTTCTTTATCTGCTTTGACCCATAGACTTAACTTTGTTTGACCTGGAGTCGCAGCAGCTTTTGTAGCGTTCCTATTGGAGAGTTTGTTAATGATTGTCGACTTCCCTGTGTTTGGTAGTCCCAAGAGCATCATTTTCATTTCTTTTCTTGTAGCGTCATGGGCACGAAGGATTTGCTTAGAGCGTTTAATGATTGTGTTAATAGAATTCTTATCTAATGCATTGATAAAGATAAATGATTCTCTTTGTTCAGTGAACCAATCTTGCCAAAGCTTGACCGTAGCAGGATCAGCCAAATTTGTTTTGTTAAGTACTATTAAGTAAGGCTTCTTTGTTCTACTTTTATAAATGTCTTTATTACCTGAAACCAGAGGTACTCGAGCATCCCTAACTTCGACAATTATATCGACTAAGTTTATAGATCTTTTTATTTCTTTGGTGGCCGTGATCATATGGCCCGGGAGCCAATTCATACGTTCTATGATTTCATTTTCATTTCTATCTGGTGTTATATAAGTCATGCGTATTGTTAGCATTGCTTGTGCACGGAAACAAGTGAAGTGAACATTAGGCCAAAAATCTCTATATCTGTGACATGTGGCTTATTTAATTACAGCTAGTTAGGTTACTTCGGGCTTGGCTCATAACTTTTCTTTTTTCGTCTTTTCACTATATATTCGTGGGTTTTAGTCCGATAAGAAGATGTGCATAAAATATCTATACTCATCCTATTTTTATTTATCTTTTCTACTACAAAGTTAGGGGATCAAAACTCTATAAGTGGATCACGTTCCATTGCAAGTTTCGAGCAGAGATCTTGTAAGTCTTCAATTTCAAAAATTATTCTAAATTATAAATCTAAGTCTTTAGTAGAGAAGCTATCTTCTAGTGTTATCAAGCCAGGAGTTGAAAAGTTATCTAAATTTTCACTTAGATCAAGACTAAAGTTTCTTAACCACTTAAATGCTAAGAGAGGAAAATCAAAATTCCTCTCAGAAATGTACGCTAATACAATTAATCAAATGATTACGAAGGGACTTCTTAGTGAAGAGGATTTTAGTAAGGAGCTGTTTAAGAATAATTCTGGCGCTTATCTCCTAGATTTCTCTTACGGGGAAGTTAGAGTCACTCCCAAGATTTGGGAAGGACTGCCAACCCAAGATGAAACTATTGATATAATTCTACAAAGAACAACTCCAGGAGTCAGTGAGGCCTTAAAGCTGCGAGAAGTTCTAGAAAATACAGAACTAAATCCTCTAGAGCTCAAAGAGTTCGAAAAGCATTTTGTAAGATATCCCAAAGATAAGGATGAATGGAAGCTTCTAAGTGAATACCTAAGTTTTACAGGATCGATGAGAGAGAAGCAGCAACTTAAGGCCTTGGGTGAACTTCCTAAGCTCTTCTATGAGAGTGATAAGGGTAAGCATTTAAATAATTTTAGAAGTCTTAGAAAGAATATTGATAAGTATGAAAGTAAGCAAGTAAAGAAGCAGTTAAAGAAAGCTAAGAAAAATGGCATGAGTGATCTTGAAGCAAAAGCTTTTGCAAAACAAGAGGCGAGGAGAATGACTGAGGTCTACTCCAATCTTAAATATGCATGTCGTTCAACAAAACATACAGAAGAGAGTAAGCAGTCAGCGAAACTCACATCAAAGTTCTTTATGGGAATGGGAGTCAGTGCAACTGCTGCTTCATATGGATACTCAAACTGGGACAAAGATAAGACTGAGTTTGAATGGTATGGAAAGCTTGCTCATGACTTAAGTTGGAAGATCTTCTTTCAATTTGGATTTAATGCCATTATGACTGATCAATCGGCCACATTTCTAAAAAAGAATCTCGCCATTCATGCCTTCTACACTCCAGCTGATGCCATAGAAGCTTCTATGTATGAGTTAGAGTTTGGAGAGAAGGATTCCTTTATTAAAGAAGAATTTGAAAAAATGATCGAGCTTAGAAAGAGTAACGATCCTAAATTTGTCGAAGAGTATAATAAGGCCATTGCAGCTTTAAATCATAAGTACTTTCCTGAACGATTTAGAAGTCTAGTTAAGAAAATGATTAGTGGTGAAATCCCAACTGAGAAAAATGAGTTTGATGAAATTTTGAGTCTTGAAGAAATAGCAACTGGTGAGCTTGAAGATGAAGTTCTTAGGGATAAGTTGATGGAGGCGATTGCGCTGAAGCTCTATCAAGAAAACGCGGGGCAAGTGCAACTTGGTGGACAGTTTCTAGATCGCTACGTATTTGTACGCTCATACGATGTCTTAGATGTGCCTAAGAGTTTAATGGTTGGCCTTCTGATATACAAAACTATCTGTATGGGGCCGGCAAATAGTGTTAGAAATGCCATGATCTTATCGAGTGTTATCTATACTCTTGATCAGGTTATTAGTAAGTTTGTGTATTACAAAATACGAAGAAAAGTCATAAACCAGTAACGGCGCTTTCAAAGCCGCCGTTTTTAGAATCAATTCTCATTATATCAGGTAGTTAACTTTACTTTGTTCAACTCTTTTTTTATCAATTTTCTTGGCGAATGACTTATTTCAAGTATATATTCCAGTTAAATTTATTTTTAAAGGTAAGGGTTATGAGTCACAAAAATTCAATAGATTTTATTAAAAGTGTTTTGGAGAATATGCCAGCTGGTTGGCTAGGTTTAACAACACATCGACTTGATATTTATAATGAAGACTTAGCTAAGACTCAATTCTTAGATCAATTAGAAAAACTAAATACACCTAAAAGTGCTGATACTGAAGTCTTGAAAAAAGGTTTAAAAGATCTGCCAACGGCCTTTGATTATATTCGCCTAGGGCATCCATTATCTTGTATTTTAGAGTGGGCAATTGCAAAAGCAAAAAATCTTAAAGAAGAAAGCGTCATTAGTTTTTCATCACAGACAATGCCTGTCTTAGCGATACTAAGAAAAAACTTACTTGAAAATATCAATACTCAAATTCTTTATAAGAATGAATTACCACAGCACTTTGATGCTGAGGTTTTAAAAAATGTTTATGGTTATAAGTTTGAACTCAAAAAAATTAATACTTATGAAGAGGTTTCAAGTTTTAACGGTAGTACTATAGTACTAACTGAATTTGCTGAAGCTTGGAATATAGAACTAAAAAGTGAAATTGATTTTGCCATTAGTATTGATCCAGAGCTTGGAAGTATTGTTCTAGTGAACGGAGAAAAAAGCGTTGCCTATATTTCAGAAATTCAACACGTAAGAAGAAGAGAGACTATTGCAATGACTCCTCGTGATTGCTTTACAGTCTTAGAGGGATTAGTTGGAAAGACTCCTAAAACGAATGATACCGGCCTTAATCAAAAGATTAAGTCTCTCACAGTAAAGACTATTAACGATATTACAAATACATCTTCAGATGCAACGATAGGATCATGTGGATTATCTGTTCAATACGCAATTATGATGGGTCTTATTCATGATTCCCTAGATAAGCATCCAGGAAAAGAGATTAAGTTTATCGTACCTCCAAATTGTTACGGGGGAACTAATGATCAAGCCAGAAGAGTTGCTGCCTGTGTTGCAAATGTTGAAGTCGTAGACTTACCTGTAGACGGTGGTCAAGATATGGTGACAAGTATTGAGAGGGTTTTAGATCAAGTTGCTAGTGTTGATGCTATCCCTTTTATCATAGGAGAGATTCCAACAAACCCTAGAGTTGAGGTTCCTGATTTAGTGAGACTAAAAGACGCTTTAGGAAAGGATAGAAAAACTAAAGATGGAAACAGCTCTATTGCTCCAGTTTTTATTTTAGATCAAACATTTTGTCCCAATGTTAAATTTCTAGGAGAGGGAGATATTCTCTCTACTGTTAAGACCATTTCTTATGTAAGTGGCTCAAAATTTCCTTCTGGTGGACTTTGTACTGCAGGTTACTGTGTGGCAAATGAAAAAGCTGAAGCATTGATGGAATACATTGATAAGCACTTAAAGCTCTGTGGAAATGAAGCCACAGCTTTTCAAGTAGAAACATTATCTACTGAGATGCCTTCAATGAATCAAAGAATTGACGATGCTTATAAGAATACACTTGGTTTTGTAAACTTCATTAAAGAAACTCTACCCGCAGCAAAAATTAATTTTGTCTCTGAAGAGTTAGCAAGTGCTGGTTTTACTCCATCTGTTTTCTCATTAGATCTTCCTGTAGAAGGCGAGACAGCTGAACAAAAAGAAACTCACAAAAGAGACTTAAACTTAAAGTTAATCAAATTAATGATCAGTGAAATACCTCATGAAAGTAAACACTGTGTGAGTTACGGACAACTTGCGGGATGTTATTGGACAGTTCCAGCGACATCCACTCAAGGAACGACTAAAGAAGGCGATAAGGATTATATTGTGAGAGTCGCAATTTCTCCGAAGTTTGATTTGGACCTTCATAACAAGGTCTTTGCTCGTTTTTGTGAGGAATATATAAAATAGAGTTCTTAATTTAACGCCACAGTTCGTTTCACAATAAATACTTACAAGGTATACTCCTAGAAAAAATGGAGTTTATATGAAGTATTTATTGTTATTTTTATCCCTTTTCTCAATTGTCTCATGTCAGTCAGAACCTAAGAAAATTCTTATCGTTGTGACTAATCAAAGTGATTTAGTAGGTACAGGTTTGAAAACTGGCTACTACCTTCCTGAGGTGTCTCATCCTTATTATAAGTTTAAAAAAGCAGGGCTTCTTGTAGACTTTGCAAGTCCAAAAGGGGGAGTTGCTCCTATGGATCCTAAGAGTCTTGACCTTAAAGATCCTCTAAATAAGAAGTTCTATGAGAATAAAGAGTTAATGGGGCAACTGAAAAATACTTTGTCTCTTAAAAACGTTAACCCAAAAGAATATAAGGCCATTGTATTTGCTGGAGGCCATGGAACGATGTGGGACTTTGCTGACTCTGAAGCTGTGTCAAAAGTTTCTCGTGAAATCTATGAATCTGGTGGAGTTGTGGCAGCTGTCTGTCATGGGCCAGCGGCACTCGTTAATATTAAACTCTCAAATGGCGACTACTTAATTAAGGGTAAGAAAGTCACAGGCTTCACAAACGTTGAAGAAGATATCGTTGAGCTCTCTAAGTTCATGCCCTTCATGCTTGAAGATAAACTAAAAGAGCGTGGAGCTAAGTTTGAGTCAGCTAATGCTTGGAATGAGAAAGTTGTTGTTGATGGTCGAATTGTGACAGGACAGAACCCTGCTTCGGCGAGTGAGCTCGGAAGTAAGATTGTAGAGCTTCTTAAATAGTAATATTGAATCTGCTCATAAATCCTTCTTCATCCTAACAGGTACTGAATTGGCTGGATCATCTGGCCAATGGTGTCTTGGATAGCGCGGACGTAGATCACTGCGAAGCATTTCCCAAGAAGCTCCCCAAAGCGAGGGTAAGTCACTTGCATTTTGCACGGGCTTATTAGCTGGGGAAAGTAATTTAAATAAAATGGGGATTTTTCCATTAGCAATATGTGGGTGTTCTTTTATTCCAAAGAGATCTTGGATGCGTGCTTGAATATAGGGAAGGTCTTCAAGATATTCTATAGTAAAAGACTTACCATTACTAAGAGTCATTTTCAGGGGAACTTCAGTGTCTAGTACGTATTGATCTTGTGGTGCCAATTGGTCTTGGATTAATTTTACTAAACCGCGCTTTTGAATGTCTTGATAACTTGTCTCTGACTCGACACTAGATTCAATAAATAACTCAAACATTTCACCTTCGAGTTCTGGACAATTGTGTTCAATGCCTGCTTGGTTTAAAAGAGCCACTCTATTATTATATTCTCTAAATTTAAAATCATCTTCAAAAGGCCATGGCCAATTTGTTTGCATTAACTCTGCTAGAACCACTCCTTTAGGAATCACTGGAGGGTGAGTTGTCGTTGAAAGGGTAAGGCCGCCATAACTAACGATACTAGAAAGAGTAAGAGTGCCTTTCTTTTCATTAAAGGTACTTTCTTGCGATTTTGATAA
The DNA here is from genome assembly GCA_002163155.1 of Halobacteriovorax marinus. Taxonomy (GTDB): domain Bacteria; phylum Bdellovibrionota; class Bacteriovoracia; order Bacteriovoracales; family Bacteriovoracaceae; genus Halobacteriovorax; species Halobacteriovorax marinus_A. The sequence continues at coordinate 34,446 of MAAO01000007.1, forward strand.
GAAATTTGAATTTGTATTCTCTAGTTCCTCAGCTGTGATTTTAGAGGCAGCAACAATACTTGTTCCTATAGCGGCATTAGCTTTAGGATTTTCAAGTGCATCTAACACAATGATAAAATCTGGAAGACTCGTGGATAAGGCTGAATTAGCCGTTAGTTTTCCACCGCGACCCATACAAAAGTTATAGCCTTCTTGATTCTTACCTTTTTTGACTACCTTTCTTTTTGCAGAAACTCGGTCTGGATAACCCGAAAGAAGTGCTAGGCTCAAATCACTTAATAGAGTTTTTTCTTTAGATAATTGATTTTTAAGTTTTAATCTTCTACTTAATGACTGGAAGAGATCCATCACACGTCTATAAGCTCTCATATCAAGCATATGTGTTTGGTAATCACTTAGATTATCATCACGCAAATGATGTGACTTAATAAGATCTGATTGAAGACAGATATCGCAAAACTCTTCTTCATCATCTGCGTAAAACTTAGTTTGTTTTGAGAGAACCATACCTTCGTTGATAATACATACTGCAAGTAGGACATCATCTAGTTTAGGGTGATCAAGAGCATTAAAGAGCATGGCGCCAAGTCTTGGATGCAGGGGAAGTTTTGCTAGGTACTTTCCAAGCTTTGTAATTTTTCCATCTCTAAGCGCACCTAATATATTTAAAAGCTCTAGTGCTTTATCTAAATTCTTTTCTTCCGGCACTTCAAACCAATTAAGCTCTTCTGGGTTATGTCCTAGGTCTATGAGATCTAGAATATAATGGGAGAGTTCTACTCGTTTAACTTCCGGCGGAGTAAAGCTCATACGCTGAGAGAAATCATTATTAGTATAGGTTCTAAAGACTAAGCCGTTTTGCACACGACCGGCACGTCCTGCTCTTTGAGTTGCAGAGGCCTTTGAAATTTTCTCAAGTTGTAACAAGGGCATGCCACTCCAAGGAGCAAAGCTGGCCCTTCTCTCCGTTCCTGTGTCGACGACGCCCGTAATGTTTGGAATGGTGAGGGAAGTCTCTGCTATATTTGTGGAGAGAATGATTTTTCTATTCTCACCAACAAAGGCCTTGTTTTGATCTTTCTTGGGCAAGCTAGAGTGCAGCGGAACAATTTCTATATCTTTTGGTACAAGACTTCTTAATTGATCTTGTAAGTAGCGAATACTCCCCATGCCGGGAAGAAAAACTAGAATATTTCTAGGACAACGTGGATCATGAAGCATATCAACTACTGCATCCTCAGTTTCTATATCATGATTCTCAATTTCAATTGGAAAGACTCTACCTGGAACATTGAATAATTTTGCTCCAGTAAGATAGTTTTCTAGTTTGGTGGTATCCAGCGTAGCCGACATCACGATTAATTTTAAATCCGGTCTGGTAGTTGCTTGTAACTTTCTAAGTAAGCATAAGGCGGTGTCTGTGTGAATACTACGTTCATGAAACTCATCAAGAATTATCGTTGTATATTCACTAAGCGTAGGATCAGATCGAAGATAGGAGAGAAAGAGTCCCTCGGTGATAAAGAGCAGTCGTGTTTCAGAACTCGTCACTTTATCAAATCGAATGTGATGCCCAACTAATGTTCCTATTTTAGTACCAAGGATTTGAGCACATCTCTCTGCAGATAACTTCGCTGCTAGTCTTCTAGGTTCTAAAACTAAAATCTTACCTGGCAGTTTTGAAACTAAGTAAGGAGGCAGACGAGTTGTCTTTCCTGCACCAGTTTCGGCCTTGAGTAAAAGGCATGAGTTATCGGACAAAGACTGGGTAATAGTCTCAAGCTGTTGATCAATGGGAAATTTATTAGGTTCTAGAAGCACTAAGCTATTTTATCACAACAAGTACGCGGTTACATATCGTTATTTCAGTAGTTTAGAATTGTTGAAACAAGCTTAAAGGATATTTCAATGTTGTTTAAAATGTATAAAGGCTTTAGTAAGTTTATATTATGTATGGGCTATGGCCGTATCCTCCATTTCGATCTAAAATAATATAAGCTGGCTATCTTGTTAGAAGATGCAGATATACTGAATACTATTAAATTAGATAAAGGATATGGATTTATTCCAATCTTTTTATACAAAGGGAGAAAAAGTGGGAAAAGGAAATAAGGGCGACAAAGATAAGGCCAACAATAAAGAAAAGAAAAAATTAACGACTAAAGAAAAGCAAAAACTAAAAAAAGAGAAAAAAGAAAATAAAGATAAGTAGTTTTAAGCCCCAGATAGGGGCTTTTTATTTTGACTCAAAAGAATCCCAAATCAATTGAGAGACCTGACCCATAAAAGCATTCTTTCTCTTACAAATATACATTTCAACTTCATCATCATCTTTAAAGTTCTTCAAATGAGTTAATTTTCCATTTTTTATTTCTTCTTCTACAACATGCAGAGGAAGTCTTCCCCAACCAAGACCATTCATAATGATGTCTTTCTTAGAGGGAGTATCTGTAACTTTCCACTTTAGCGCTTTGGTATGAACACCTATCTTATGGTCTTCATCTTGAATTGTACTTCTTTGAACTATTTGCGGATATTTAAAGAGCTCTTCTTTTGTTTGTTGCTTGGAAGGTAATTCTAGAAAAGAGTGATCACTTGAAATAACTAATACAAGTTTTACTTTTCCAATGCTCTTAAAATCAAGTTCTCTTTTATTGTGAACATTTTCAAAGATAGAGATATCTACCATTTCTCTTTGAAGCATTTTTTCACCACTGAGAATTTCTTTTTCAAGCATGATTTCTGTCGAAGGAAACTCATTCATTGCATTTTTGATTACAGGATAAAGTAAATTGATGTCAAAAATACCTGAGACAGAAATACTTAGTTTCATTTCAACTTCTGAAGCGATCTGTCTGCAGTAGTCATGAAGTTCTGACATATTATCTAGGATCTTTTGTGAACGATAAAGAAAGGCCTCGCCTTGGGGAGTAATCTTTGAGCGATAGGATGACCTATCCAATAAGGGAAATCCTAGCTGTTCTTCAAGGTTGTTAACCGAATACATGACAGCAGATTTGGCCTTATTAAGCTTTTCGCTCGCTTTTTGAAAGCTACCTGATTCGCTAACCGCTTGAAAACATTCAATTTGATCTATGGTTATCCAATACATGGTCTTATTGTAGTCCAAGTTGTCGTAAATGTTGAGCTTTTTTTTGACCTTGATCAGCCGTAAAGTAAATATCAACAGAGTTACTTAACCAAAATTAAACAGGAGAAAAAAATGAAAAAGTTAGTAGTCACAGCAAGAATATTTTTAGGTCTTATCTATGCCATCTTTGGCCTTAATCACTTCCTACCATTTATCCCACACCCAGAAATGGCCGGGGATGCTCTTACTTATATGACAGGGCTAAGTGCTACAGGTTATTTTTGGCCGCTATTAAGAGGGCTTGAATTATTAAGTGGAATAGCACTTTTATCAAATCGCTTAGTCCCATTGGCCTTAGCAGTTCTTACACCAATTACATTACACATTACACTTTTCCATGCCTTCCTTTTGCCAGCAAATATAATTTTGGCGGCATTAATGTCTTTAGCATTAGGATTTCTAGTCAAAACAAATTGGATTCACTTTAAAAGCTTATTCACAGTAAAAGCATAAATATTTATAAAAAAACAATAGCAACAAGGAGCTAATTATGAGCACAAAAGAATTATCAAACAAGATCGCAGTCGTTACTGGTGGCAATAGTGGAATTGGATATGCTACGGCCAAACAATTAAAAGAAGAAGGAGCTACCGTTATTATCACTGGACGCTCAGAAGATAAGGTGAAGACAGCAGCAAGTGAATTAGGAGTGTTAGGATTCACGGCAGATGCAAGTAATTTAAAAGCGCTAGATGCTTTAGTTGAATATGTTGAAAAAGAAGTGGGTAAGGTTGATATTCTTTTTAACAATGCAGGTATCTTTGCTCCTGCCCCCGTAGGTCAAATTTCGGAAGAGATGTTCGATCATCAAATGGGAATTAACTTTAAGGGAGCTGTATTTACAGTTGAAAAGTTTTTACCCATCTTAAAAGATGGCGCATCGATTATTAATCTTTCATCTATAAATGCTTACACAGGAATGCCTAATACTGCAGTGTACGCGGCATCAAAAGCTGCCCTTAATTCATATACAAGAACAGCTGCTACTGAATTAGCACCTAGAGGAATAAGGATCAATTCTGTAAATCCGGGACCTGTACAAACACCAATATTTGGAAAGACAGGAATTCCAGAAGATCAACTCTCTGGCTTTGCAGAGGCGATGCAAAATCGCATTCCTCTTAAGAGATTTGGTCAACCTGAAGAAATTGCAAACTTAGTTTTGTTCTTAGCGAGTGATAAGGCCTCTTTTATAACTGGCTCTGAATATAATATCGATGGTGGAATGAATATTAATCCACTACTTGGTTAAACAAGATGTGTAGGGAGGGGAAGAGTCCCTCCCTTATTTTTTAATGGAGAATAACAATGAATTTTAAATACTATCATTTTCACTTATATTACGAACTTGAAAATATTAATTTAGCAGCTGAGGTTAGAGAGAAATTTAGTCAGGCCTTTGATCTTGAAGTAGGGCGTTTATGGGATAAGCCTGTTGGACCCCATCCTGTTGGTTCATGCCAAGTGACTGTTCCTGTGGAATTGTTTGAAAAGGTGTCAGCGTGGTTTTTAAAAAATCGTAATGGCATTGATCTCTTTATTCATCCTATCTCGGGAGATAATATTGCTGATCATAGCGATTTTATCATGTGGATAGGGAAATCATATAAGTTGAATACTGAGTTCTTTAGTAGAAGTTGAGAATGGGCCTTAACCCATTCTCTTTCTAATACGGCTAAGAGCAATTGCGGTAATACCTAAGTACTTGGCAGTATCGTTTAATGAGATTCTTTTCAATAGTTCTGGTCTCTCAGTTTGAAGGACATCGTATCTCTCCTGAGCACTTAAACATAGAAATTCATACTCACGTTTTTCTTTCTTGGCCGATAATTCTATTAAGCTATCTATTAGTACTAATGCATTTTCAATATCAGCTTTAGACTGGTTGAGTAATTCGTCAAAAGACACACTGGCGACTTCAGTATCTTCTAAACAGACAACGTTAAAATAGCAGGGGATATTCTTAGAAGCAGACCTGATGCTTCCTATGAGTTCGCCTACATCTAGAAATGATTTAACGAACTCTTTTCCATCTCCAGTAAGGTAGTAAGCTTTGAGTAGGCCACTTTTGATGAAATATATATTCGAATCAATATCTCCTTGTCGGAAAATATAATCGCCTTTTTTGAATAATTGTTTTTTACCAATTTGCATGAATAAGTTATTTTGAGTGCTCATAGGTACTAATATAAAGAAAAAGTATTTCTCTGTCTAAATATTTATGAACACTCAGTATGGATAGAGTTATTTAGATTTACTATATTCTAGGAGTGTTTTTAAGAATACAGCACTGAACTCCTCGCTTGAGAAGGGATTTTGATTAGTAACAAGAAACCTATCTTTCTCCACATGGGACATTTTAGGTAGGGCGGAGTGTGCATCATAACCACTATCGTTTAATTGAAATCGTATCAGGCGATGCTTGGCCTTACCTTTCATAATAAAATTTTCTATATAGAGTTCCTCAAAAATTGATACAGAGGTCACATCAAAATCTTCAAGGGGATTATTGCTAAATTTTGCAAGATTAATTAAAAGCGCCGGAGCATGACAAATTAGTCCAATAGGTTTCTTAGCGAGGGCAAATTGTAGTAAAATTTGTGAAATAGTTTTATTTTCTATCAAATCTACCATAACTCCCTGTCCACCTGGGATGACTATTGCATCATATTGGTTAAGATTTTCTAGGACTTGCTTTAACGATAGAGGTTGGTTAAAAGCTTCATTATTTTTTGTGAAGTTTAAGGCCTCCTCAATTAAACTCTTATCATTCCAATAATCATCTTTTAAACTTTCTGGATCAATAGGGGCCGCCTTGGCTTCAATAGTGGCAAAGACTACCTTGTGACCAGCATCTATAATTTCTTTGTAGGGGACATAGAATTCACTTAGAAAAAATCCGGTATCTCGAACCTTCCCATTTTGTAGCTCTTGTTTATCTGCAGTCGTTAGTACGAAGAGAACATTCTCTCCAGCTAAACTTGAAAAAGTTTGTAGGGCCAATAGAAAAAATAATAATTTATGCATACATGTTCTCCTTGTATTCTTTGTTTTGAGTAGAATATAGAGAGAAGAGATAAGAGTAATTAACTTGGGTTTAGACTAATGAAGAATTTAGCTATAAATATTGCTCCAATTAAGAAGATTTACCTTTAAAAGCACTGAAAACTTTTCAAATTTTCCATCCTAAATTCATTAAAGTGTAATATCCCAGTCTAAACATCCACTCTAGGGCATTAATGATTAAGAAAGTAATTTTGTTTATTTCTCTTTTTGTAACTCAAAATAGTTTCACTTTAGAGTCAGCGCTATATCCCGAAGATGGCTCGATGGAAATGAACTACTGGTACTACTCAGGTGGTCGCTCTGGTCCTCGAATGGCCGACACGGTTATAAACAACATTGAGCAAGCCTTTCTAAATGAAGGTGTGACTCCGGTTATATTTCCTAATTATTCTTGGATGCAAGATATTCTCTTTTTTGATCAAAAAGGAAACTTCGTACAACAAGCAAACTTCGCCCCATCTGTAGAATACTTTGGTGATGTCACAATGGGAGTTTTTGAAATGTTTGGTAACGATAGTGGAGAGCTGACCAAGCTATATGATGAAGACTTTATCACTTTTGATAAAAAATCAACCTACCTCACAGACACTTTCTTAGAAGGTGGCGCTACCATTACAGGTAAATTTAAAGATGGAGCAGATTACATCATTCTCACTCAAGCGAGAGTTAATGGAATGGCGGCAGCTTATCGTGATCGACATATTTCACAAGCTTCGAATAAAGAGATACTAGAAGTCATTGCAAAAGACTTAAATTTAAAAGTAGAAAATATGTTTATCCTTGATGCAAAGATAGGTTCTGAGCATTTAGATCTTTATATGAAAGCACTTCCCGGTGGAGTTATTCTACTTGATGATCCAAGTGAAAGAGTTAAGGCAGTATCTCTTGTATTAGCGCCTAACTCTGAAAAACTTAAAAATATAAAAGAATATGAAGAAGGTGAAAGATACGGATTTCATAAGAAACATTATAAAAAGAAAATTCAATTAGTTAAAAATATTTTAGAAGAGCGTTTTGAAGTGCATATGGTGTCTGGTCGTTTTTTTGAGATCTATACAACTGACTGGGGCGGAAGCTTTAAAAGAGAATATTTTAACTTCTTCAATGGTGTCTCTGGAATCAATAAAAATGGACAATCTTTCTATATTACCAATATGGCCAAAGATGCGAAAGGATTAGAAACTCATTGGACAAATATTCTATCTAACTTTGGATTTGAAAGCTCACACATCTATTATCCAGGAGAGTACAGTAATGGTTCTGGATTAGATTGTATGGGTTCACCTTCTCTCTAGTATTATAAATTTGGGTTGTTGCTTAGGAATAGAAAAGGGATCTCTAAGGATCCCTTTTAAATTAGATATTTAATTTCATTATTACTTACAAGTGATGTCACCCAAATCTTCTAATTTTTTGTAGGCATTATCCCAATGCTCCTCTCCGTTTTCAAAAACACTTCCAAGTGCTAGAGAGGCTAAGTTGATATTTCTCGTATAAGTTGGTGCATTGAGAAAAGCTCCTGCAAGTGAAGCTGATTGGCCAGGTGAATAAAGGGCATAACAATCTACATCATCTTTTATATAGTCATACATTTCATTTAATGTACTATCATCGATATTGTAAAATCTCGTTCTTCCATTATCATCATTATACAAAAATGTATCGCGTATATCTGCAGCTGTTTTAAGTGATAATTTATCACACATTCTCTTTTTCTTATCAATTCCGGCCTCTGCTCTTTCCGCTACGATTTCATTGATCTTCTCAGTAAAGCATTCTAAGAATTTTTCTGTATTCACTTTCCCAGCAGATGCACTGAACGCTGTCATTGATAAAGCTACAAGAGCTACCATTTTGATTTTCTTCATGGCGGAGGTCCTTTTGTTAAATGTTTTAATATATTTAATTTACGGCAAACAACCATTGCGTGGGACATTTTTGAAAGTTCTACAAAGGCCGTTTAGAAAATAGACACTAGGTAAGTCTTCGAATTTATGCGATTGTCTAAGATGTGACAGGTAGTGTAACTCTTTCAATAACTCTCTTTCACGACGTCTAAAATGCTATAAATAAACTATATGTTATTTAACAAAACCACTTAAGAGGGCCTCAGTAATGAAGTTTATATTCTTAATCATTTCAACTATCTTTTTAGCGTCGAACGTAAATGCTGGAGAAATTTGGCAATTGGTCAAATGCACAGCTCTAACTAATGCAGTTGCCGATGCCCATTACATTAGAAAGAGTACGACTTATTGGACCAACGCTAGAGATGGAATAAAGAATACTAAGTATATAAAGGCGACAGAAAGAGTTAACGATATCCTCTCTGCAGTGGAAGCTTCCTTTGACAAAAGAGCTGCTGCTAATGATACCCAAACCATCAAACAATATGCTGAAGATGGACTCAGTATTACAGTCAATCAGGGTGATTACCAAATCCATCTGAAAAGACGTCAATGGGTTAGAGGACGTATTGTTCAACTTTGTGATTTATGGCCAAGATCTTCAATCCTACGAACTTCTACTATTGCGATTGGTAGAATCGTAAGCCCATTGGATTAATATAATGAAAAAATTAATACTACTTTCGATATTATCTCTTCTTACTATAAATGTTTCCATGGCGAATACTCCTGATGTGGTAAAGAATATTTTTAAAAATGCCTATCAGGGTAATTTTATCAGTGTTAGAGAAGGACTTGAGGCCGGTGCGGATATTAATCAAATTGATGAAGCGGGTAACACCATTTTAATTTCCGCTATTCTTGGTTTCGCTCATCAGCTAATTGATGTTCAACCATTTTCTTACCGCGCCCATGGTTTTGTTCTTGGAATGCTCGTTAATAGAGGTGATATTGATTTAAATATTGCTAATAAACAAGGCATGACTGCTCTTATGTACGCTACGCAAATTGGCGATGATGATTTAGCTTTTGCAAAAATAACTAGAACAATAATCACTAAGCTAGGCACTAAAAATATTCAAAAGAAAACAGCTCTTGATCTTTCCTATGAGATGTATTGTTTAAATGATTTTCCTGAATGTAATAAAATGTTACCAAAATTAGAAGATAAAGTTATTAAGCACGAATTATTAGTTGATGACCTGCTAAATTCAAACCATGAAAATTATATTTTTTCTAAAATAAGAGAAGGACTCTTTCCTGCTCTTGAAGAATTATTCTACTCTTCTCGCTTCGATCCAAATTTGAATCGTACTTTATTTGGACGAATAGAGAAAGAGGACGCATCTCTATTTTACTATGCAGTTAAGCATAATCTGCAATATGGAGTAGAGCTATTATTAACTCATCCCGATTTGATCATAGATGCGAAAAATACCAACCCTATTGTTAGAGCATTATTGGATGAGCGTGAGGACTTGGCAGAACTCTTACTTTCTTACCCTCAGGTTAAACCTAACTCTAAGGCACTAATCATCGCTCTTCATGAAAGAAAATATGACATAGCTAAGCTGATATTAGCTAGAGCTGATTTTGACGTGAATCTAGATAATGATAGAACAACTGCATTACTTCAAGCTGTTGAAGATAATGATGTAAAGGCCGTTAAATTACTACTTGCTCGCAAAGACATAGACGTTAACAAATATTACTATTCTTCCAATAGGAAATTTGGTAACACTCCATTATTTGAAGCAGTCAAAGCGAATAGAGTTGAAATTGTTAAGTTACTTTTAAGTAGTCCAAAAATTGAAGTGAACAATTATGATCAGACAATAAAAAGAGTGGGGAGATATAGAATTTTAGATCAAGCCATTAATAATGACTCTCTAGAAGTTTATAATTTACTACTTGAGAGTGACAAGATCGTTCTTCTTGATACTGATATTTATACCGCTGTTTACCGCGGATCATTGACTCTCTTTAAAGAATTGATGAAAAATAGAACCGTTGATATTAATGCCGTTGATTATTATAACGATAATACCTTACTTCATTATGCTGCTCAAAGTGAAGAAGAGAGTAGTATTGAGATCTTAAAAATTCTTCTTAAAGTTGAGGGGATTAATGCTCGTTTGAAAAATGGCAGTAGAAAAACGCCTATAAAGGATCTTGGTAAAAATAATAAGCGTGCTAAGAAAAAACTTCTTAAGGCCTGGCTTAAAGCGAATAGATAGTCTGACTCATACCACCTACATCAAATTAGTTAATTTTCTTAATTGGATTAACTTGATATTTAACTCGTTTACTAAGTTTAGCGGCAAGAAAAATAATATCTTCTTGCGTAATTTTAATATCTATAGAGAATTTAATATTAAAGCTATAGCCCATAGGATTGTCAGAGATGGGTCTAGATGCATAAAAGAGTGCGATGGTTTGAATTTTGCCAATATTGGGTAAGTCATGTTCAATATGACCTAGGTGAAACCTGGTAATATCTTTTTGTGCAATCATTGTATCCCAGTAGGCAACTATACTTATATGGTCTTGTAGGAGTTTAGAGAATTTAACTTTTTCAACTTTCATCTCTTCTAACCAACTTTTATTATGAATAGAAAATGAACCAATAACTCCTTCAGTTACTGCAATATTGTCAATTTCAAACTTTCTAGATCTAACTTTATTAAATATTCCTTCAAGTTCATTTATAATATCGTTTGGTGTTCGGTAATCGAATAGTCTTATTCTAAAATCAACAATCCTCGGCATAGTTCTGAGATTATTAGAACTGTCGTAATCTTCAAGCTTTTCAATAAAGAAAAAGGATGGACATAAGTTCAAGGCTTTCGAAATTTTAAATATTTTAACAGTATTTAAAAGAGTTTCACCTGACTCTAGTCTTTGATAAGTCCTAATGGGAATATCAATCAATTCAGAGAAAGAGTTTTGTGTGTGGGAAAGTGTTTTGCGAATCCATAGTAGTCTTTTATAGACAATTGAATGATCTAACTTAAACATAAATAACATTACTGTTGTTTACTTACCTTTGGAATGGCAAATATGGCATAATGTTTCACATAACCTCGAAATTATTCAATGCTAAGTTTAGCTATCACCAAATTAAGTAATTTTCTTAATAGGATTAACTTGATGGTTGATTCGTTTACTAAGTTTAGCGGCAAGAAAAATAATATCTTCTTGGGTGATCTTTATATCTAATGGGAATCTAATATTAAAGGTATAGGCCTTAGGATTGTCGGATAGAGTTCTGGATGCATAGAAGAGTCCGATGGCCTGGATTTTTCCCATATTGGGCAAATCATTTTCTATATGACCTAGGTGAAATCTAGTTTCATCCTTTTGAGCAATCATTGTATCCCAGTAAGCAACTATACTTATATGGTCTTGTAGAAGTTTGGAAAATTTAATTGTTCCAACTTTCATTTCTTCCAGCCAACTATTATTAAGAATAGAACATGAACCAATAACACCTTCAGTTACCGCAGTATTCTTAATGGAATATTTATTACTTCTCACTTGGATAAATATTTCTTCGAGTTCATTGAGAATATCGTTTAGTGTTTTGTAATCAAATAGTCTCAATCTGAAATCGATAATTCTTGGCACTAGTTTTAAATTTTTAGAGTTGTCATATTCTTCTAGTTTTTCAATAAAGAAAACAGACGGGCATAATTTTAAGGCCTGTGAGATTTTAAATATATTAACTGTATTTAAAAGAGTTTCACCTGATTCTAATCTTTGATAAGTCCTAATGGGAATATCAATCAATTCTGCGAAAGAGTTTTGTGTGTAGGAAAGTGTTTTGCGAATCCATAGTAATCTTTTATAGACAATTGAATGATCTAATTGCAGCATAAATAATATTACTGTTATTTTAATGCTTTTGGAATGGCAAATTTGGCATACGGACCTACAAATTAATCTTGAGTTAAAATTAAGAAAAAAATGCGATGAGTAATTCAATTCTCATCACATTTTTATTTTATTAATATGTTTAAAGAACTTAACATCAAGTGCTGTTCGACCATTATATTAGAAACTTCAATTTTATTTTGTAAGTCGATATTTGTCATAAGGAGCTAGAAATAGTCCTAAACAAGCAATGAGAACGTAAATATAATTATCTGAAACGACATCAAATTTATAAACGAAGATCATTCCAAAAGCTAAACTGATAAGAGTAAGTCCTGAAGCAATCCAAGCTTCCTTAAGTTTTATTCCAGAGAATAACCATGCTGCTAAGATGAATTCAACGAACATAATGATACTCGCTTGTGCTTTAACTAGTGCTAGCGGGAAAATACTCTTTTCAAAGATAGAAACAAAATACGCAATGTTTCCATCTATACCACCTTTAACTTTTATAATGGCCGTTCCTAAAAATAATGTCCCCATCGACAGTCTAAGTATTAGTGAGATTAATGATAAATTCTTTTTTTGTAATTCTGTGTTCATGTTAACTCCTCAGTTAATTATTTTATTAAGATATTTTGTTTTGATTATGATTATCCCAAAGTGTTTTTGAGTCGGTGTACTGCTGAAAAGAGGTGACTTTGTTGTCTTTTATTTTAAATACATGGGCCGTCTCAGCTGAAACTCTTTCTTTGGCATCATGTCCTTGAACGACATAGACCCCTTCTACTAATACTGTGTCTGTGGCGACTGAAATGCTTTTTCGCTGAAAGCTAAAGAACTTCCATCTACTAGAGTTGGCTTCGTAGACATTCTCTACAATGTTACTGACGCCTATATTTACTGCGCCTCCTGGAAAACCTGGGTTTTGAGTCCAGAGTATGTCTTTGGCACAAATTCTATCTAGCGCCTCATGGTCTCGCTTTGAGAAAGCTCTATAGAGCTGAATGATTAAGTCTTTGTTATTGGTTTCATTTTTCATGTCTTTGTCTCCTTGGTTTTTTACTATTGTATAGACTTTACAAATGAACTAGTATGTATCAATAAGCAAAAGGGGTGTTCAAAAATGAACATAGAGGAAAACTGGGAAGATCTTAAATATTTCATGGCCTTGGCCAAGGAGAAGAGACTTCAAAAAGCAGCGAAATTAATTAAAAGTAACCATACGACTGTCTATAGACGTATCTTAAATTTTGAAGAGAAGTTTGAGATCAAGCTCTTTGAGAGTACTCCGTCAGGATATTTTCTCACTCCAGCTGGTGAGGAGCTTTATCACAAATTAGAAGGTCTTGAAGAGAGAATGGATACGATCTTTAATTCAATCCAAGGGTTAGATACCAAATTGAAAGGGCGTATTTTAATTACGACAACACCTTCAATTGCCACAACTTTTCTTCCAAAAATAATTAAAAAGTTTCAACAGAAGTGGCCTGATCTCTTTGTTGATTTAAAAGTTTCAAACCAATTTTATAATTTATCAAAAAGAGAAGCCGATATTGCTATTCGTCCAGCGAGTGATGTTCCTCTTCATTTAATTGGAAGAAATCTAGGAGAGTTGAACTTTGCTATTTATGGATCGAAGAGTTACTTCAAAGGAAATAAAACGAGGGAAGATTTTCTAAAAAATATTGATAAGCATAACTTTATTGTGCTTGATGAATCACTGGAACATCTAAAATCTAAAAAGTGGTTAGATAGTAAATTAAAAGACGACAGTAGAATTTACAAAGTTGATGATCTCACCGTGATGGCGAAAATGTGTAGTGATGGTGTTGGCCTCGGTCTTATGCCCCATTATTTCGCTGATATCTATAAGAACTTAGAAGTTATTCATGAGCCTAAAGAGTTTGTGGGAAGTCATCTTTGGATACTTACTCATAAGAATATGAGCAAAGTTCCTAAAGTGAAGACTTGTACCGACTTTCTCTACGAAGAGATCTCTCGAGTTGTAATTAAAGGCCCTTTTAAGGACGCTTAATTAAAACTTTTAAAATATTCTCTGAACTACAGAAAATGATTCCCCGGTGATTCATAAATGTTGATTCTCTGCGATTCAGTTCAAGAGCTTCTTTATAGTAATCACTATTAAGGCCACCAGCTTCTGACTGAATAACTGAACTGGCCGCAAAGTCCCACAGACTTCCTCCACCTAGCGTCTTCTTAGGAAGCTTATAATAAAGTGCGGGAGCTAACTCAATAGTGCTAATCGCATTCATGACTGCACCACCAAGAGGATTGATTTTTAGTTCATTTAAGCCAATTGCTTGTAAATGATCCTTGAGCTCTCTTATATGACTTTCATAATCAGGGTGAGAAAGATAACTCTGATCAAAGAGTAAGGTTAGATTTTTTGAATGGTCGCTCACTTTAAAAGGAGCATCATTTTTAAAGGCGCCCTGATCTTTGATAGCGTGATAAAGAGTATCAGTACGCGGATTGTAAACAACACCAATAATGGGAACACCAACTCTTGAGACAAGAGCAATTGACGTACTATAGCCATCTTCATTGCGACTATAGGCCAAGGTGCCGTCTAGTGGGTCAATACACCAAAAATAGTCGTGATTAAAACGTGACTCATCGTCAGTACTTTCTTCCGTTAGAAGTCCTAGGTTATAATCTTTTAGGGTAGGGGTGAGGAGCTCCAATATGGCCTTCTCAGCGGCCATATCAACTTCTGTCACAACACAAGAGGCGAGAGTGTCACCACCATCTTTCTTAAGAACTTTGACCTGTGTGCCCTGTTTCTCTTTGATAATAGCTCCGGCCCTCTGCGCAGCTTTATTGGCGAGGTCCCTTAGAGTGTGGAGCTGACTTATTGTTAAAGACATTTTAAAACTCTCTCTTTCATAAGTTCTGAGTAGGAGTGAATTTTCCAATGCCCTGGTGACCATCCTTTTAGAAAACGATAGAAGTCACTCCAAGCGTAGGGGTAGAGTTCTCTCCATTCAATTTCTAATTCTTGATTTTGTGTAATCTTCATAAGTTCAGAAAAGTAATAATCAAGACATTCTGATTCATGGTGCTGTAGTTGGTCTTCATCGTAAATACTGCTTAGAAAGTAGGCGACATCTTTGATTCCTACTCCTCCTCCCACATATTGAAAATCAACAGCAGCGACTTCATGATCATTAAATAAGAAGTTCGCTAATTTTGCGTCTCCATGAACTAGTGTTTGGTGTTTTGCAGAATTTAGTTTCTGATCTATTAAGGGAGCTGCCTGTTTGAGTTCTAGGTCGTCTAGAATTGCTAGCTCATCAGGTCTTGTCTCTAAGTGCCAATAAGTCCCAATCTTCCAAAGATGTTCAGGTTCAACACCTAGATATTTGGCATGAAAATTAGCCAGCCACTTTAAACATAGCTGAACTTCTTCCCAGGTGATTGAAACTTTCGGAGTGAAGTTCTTGGTCAGTAAATCTTCAAGAATGAGATAATGTTGAGAGTCGACTTCACCACTGATTACATATTTAGGTATATAGGAGTTTTCAATGGCTTCATTATAGAATTTATAAAAGTTTCTTTCGACGTCGTAGGATTTTTCTTTTCTTATATGAGAGAAGTCAGAATTCCATCCTCTGGGATGATCTTGAATAGTTGGAAACTGAATAAGTTTTATAATGAGACTTGTTTGATCAAAGTAAACTCGATTCAGTTGACCGTAGCCACTCCATAACTCTTGAATAAGCTCTACTTTTGAAATGCTAGAGGCAGAGGCTTCTTTAAGAAGAATATCTTGTATCTTTTTTATCATTTATTAACCCTATCATAACTGTCCGGTTGTGTACGATCTGCAAGTTCTTTTGAATTATGTGTAGGTTTTTGAGTCCGATTTTTCCCTAAACTATAGAAATAGTAAGTACATAGAGAAAAGGTTTAAATAAGTGAACTCAGGAAATGATCATACAATTGTATATAAGAGGCTCTTTTGGTTACGTAGTGTCTTCGGTCTTTCTCAAGAAGATTTTTCAGAAAAAATCGAAATACCTATTCGCACCTACCAAAGAATAGAAAATGGAACTTCTTCAATGAATACCTCCCATATTTTTAAAATCGCAGAATTATTGGGAATTAAGCCAACATTTTTCTTCTTAACAGACTTAAGAGAATATCATGTTTCTGAAGTTGATGAATCGAATTTCTTTGGACGACAGCATGCCTTAAGGAAAGGACTTTTTGATTACCAATCAATAAATGATTTATTGAAATTATTCGAAGATTGTTTTTATAATTTTAAAAATACTAGTCTTGATGATAATCGTTTGGGAGTAACTGAAATTTCAATTGATAAGATCGTTGTGTGTAATGATAGCTGGAAGAAGTTTTTGGATGTCGATACACTTATAATTAATAATATTGTGCGAGATCATTGTAGTGTGGTTGCACTTTGGGATTCCCTAATCCGATTACAAGGAGAAACTAAGTATCACATTGTTCATGCACAAAATGACTTACCTAGTATTGGTAGAGTTCAAACAGTTTCTATGATCTATGCAAAGGAGCTTTCCTATCGCACACCAAAAGCGATGGCCTTTAATCTACGTGTGCCTCTTGATGTATATATCAAGGAAAGTGAACTTGTGCTTCTTACTGAGAAGCTCAGTCAAAAAGTAGATTGTCGAATTAATCATCTAAAGAAAGTTATGTAGTTCCCCATTAGTCCAAGACTGATTTTCGGTACTTCCCTGGTGTCATTTCAACAGTTTTCTTAAAAGCTCGGCTAAAGGCAGCTTCTGATTCATAACCTACAGAGTTCGCCACTTCAACTATGGATTGGTTTGTTGTCGTTAAAAGTTTCTTTGATAAATCGATTCTCCAACTTGTTAAATATTGGATAGGTGAGACACCAACAGATTTTGTGAAACTATTGAATAGTTTTGTCCTAGAGACTGCTGCTTCTTCTGCCAAATCTTCTACGGTCCATTTCTTCTCTGGATTTCTATGGATCATAGATAAGACTTGTCCTACTTCTGAGTCTAGGGTGGCCATGAGCCATCCAACTGACTTAGAGTCATAATTTGTAAGCCAATAGCGGATCATTTGAACGAGCAGTATATCGACTATTCTGAGCAAGATGATGTCTGCCCCGAGACTCGTCACAGCTTCTTCTTGCATAATCAATTTTACAGTATTTCCTAGTTCAGGATAATTTTCTAAGTCTTCTTTTGATAAATGAATGAAGTCTGGAAATAATGAAAAGAAGGGGAGGGAGAGCTTTGTCTTTAATTTATAGGACCCACAAATCATTGTGGTAGCTTTATCACTTTCTTTTATAACAACATCTTTAAAGCTTTTTACTACGTCTTTATAAAAATTGGACTCACCATCTTTTTCACTAAGAAGCCTATAGTTATTTATTCTCGGAATAAATAATAAGTCGCCAGCTTGAATCACTCGGGGCTCTTTGGATTCTAAATCAGGGTAGAAATAACAAGTTCCAGATTTAAATATATGAAATAGTGATTTATCTTCTGTAGGAAACATCATTCCCCAAGGAGCAACTAGGTTTGGTCTGGCCACAATTTGAGAGCCGAGTTCTCCAACTCTAAGAACATCTCCTAGAATATCTATTGGTTGAGCACAACTAAGCATATCAATCACCTTTGTTTACTTGCTAAATTACGGTTATTATTAAGATTAATATAGATCATCACTAACGGCTCTGAAAAACAAGAAAAATTTCTTTTTGAGAAGATATATTCTAGAAATCTTTTAAATCAATGCGCAGAACCACATCTCGATCTAGGTCATGGATAAGTTGAGATTTCATTCCTTTCTTCTTTAACATTCTTTGATAAAGCCTCTGATGGGCCTTTGAAGTATAGACGTAAACACTATCGAGCTTATCCTGAGTTTTTAATCCTGAAATTAGTTGTGAAATGAGTTCATCACTTAATTTTCTATCACCAGTTGTCCCATCAACAGTTAGGCGAACAATTTCTCCAATCTTTCTACCTTTCTCTCTCTTTATTCTAATACCCGTGGCCTTCTCTAAAGGAAGAAGTTCACTGGCCTTACTAGAATCAACTAGCGCAACGCCACCTCTAAGCTTGAACATATCATCTTGTTTGGTACTGACTAAAAGAGTCGTTCTTGGTTCCATACTTTTACTACTTCTTATGAAACTCTCGATCTCGGCCTTACTTAGATTTAATCTTTCTTTATAGGTCTCTGAGACAAACTCCCAGTACTTCGTACTTAAGGCAGCGACTTCTCGCTTTGGTCCATTGAGGTTTAAAACATAGTAATCGCCTTTTTTAGTAGTAAGCTTAAAACCGGCATCTCCAAAGTTTGCGTTATCAATTTTCTTGCTCTCTAAGTAAAAAGTTAATTCTTCAAAGTCTTTTACATGAAAAAAAGTGCTCTCTTCTTTAAACGAACGAGAAACCTTTAAGGACTTCATGATACTAGTGATGGAAGTTAATCCAACTAGAGTAGTCTCAGCAGCAAGAAATAGTAATTCCGAACTTAGTTCTTGATTACATTCAATAAATTTTTGATAAAGAGTTTGATTATTTGTTTCAATGAAACCATTTAAAAATCTTGAACACTCTTCTTTCTTTTTTGGGATGGCAATTGAATCTTTTATAAAGAAAGCAGCACTCATAGCTCCAGCGGTAGCCTTAGAAACACTAATAAAGACTTCTTCTCGCATTCCCCACTTTAGTAGACCTGCACCCCTTAGTCCCCAGACACCTAGTCTAAAGGTTGGACCCACAACAAAAGGAAGCGCTAGCATTCCTACTTCTAGGCCGACTTTCTTTATTTTCTTATTTTCTAAAAAATCAATGTTCTTATTATAAAAGTGACAGGCTAGACCTTGGGAGTCTCCTGTGGAGAGTTCATTTTTCCAATCAAGCTCACTAAGTACACTAGAGAGGGTGTCGTTTATATAATCTTTCTCGCTAATCATTTGGATAAAGAGATCGACTCTCTTCTTCTTAACAACTTCTGGAGATTTCTTAGCAAACTCTAGTTGAGAATTCTCTTTAAAGTAAACTCTATTAATTTTTCTAATACCTTCCTGTGTTTCACCAAGGTAACTTGCGTAGGTTTTTACGAGAGCAGACTTAAATTTTTTATCACTTACACTTTCTTTAAGAATTAATTCTTCTATGTTTGGTCCTGCTAGTACCGGCCTTTTTGAGAGGAGAATTATTTTAAGCTTTTGAAGTTTCTTTAAATGGTCTTCGTTTTCTATACGCATAGCACTTGAACAAATTCTAAAGCACATATTGAGCTTCTTTGAAGCTATATCAATTTCATTCGTTATGACCTTTAGGTTTTTAAAGTCAGCACGAATATTATTGTATTCATTCCCGTACCAATCACGACTCTCATCTTCCTCTACAAAACTATTGCGTAGGTAGCGGAGCATGCCTTTGTTGTTATCAATTTCTGCTTTTAAGAATTTCTTTCTCTCAGTTAACTTATCAACTATCCACGACCACTTTACAAAAGATTCCATGCTCGTTTTGTTTAAATTTATGGGAGCCGTTTTAGAGAATTCACTACAATGAATCTTTTGTTTAGATTTTGAATTACAGATCTCACTAGGGGAGAGCGCTTGTACTTGCCAAGAAATACAAAGAAGGAATAGAGAGATCTTTAATGGAGAATTCATTTAATACTCATCGGTTATAGCGTGAAAAGTAATTATTTATTCAGGATGAAACAGAATGAAAACAGTAGGTTATCTACGTCCAAGAACTCCTGAATTGTTCCTGATTTTACTGTATTCATGATGTGAATATATCATATCATTTGTATTGATTTGAATTATGAGCAGTTTGGGTCGAATATGTATTCAAGCTAAGAACAACTAACCAATCAATAAACAGGAGAAATCAAAATGTTAACGTACAAAATCTACAATGAAGAAACGGCACCAGAATACGCAAAGGAAACTTTAAAAGGTTACACCAAGAAGTACGGTTTTATTCCAAACGTTATGGGGGTAGCGGCCGAGTCACAAGCAGCTTTAGAGACTTACACTAATGCAGTTGAAGTACTAGGGAACTCCACTCTAACACCAGCTGAACAACAGGTACTTTATTTAACAGTGAGTTATGAGAATGAATGTAAGTACTGTGTTGCTGCTCATACAACTGTTGGAAAGATGTTTGAAGTAAACGATGAGGTTCTAAATGATCTAAGAAACGGCAAAGAAGTAAAAGACTCAAAATTAAATGAGTTGATTAAATTTACTAGGCTCGTAGTTAAGAACCGTGGACGTGTAAATGCTGAGCAAGTAAATGCATTCATAGAAGCTGGATACTCAAAGGGAAATATTTTTGATGTGATTACGGTAGTCGCAACTAAGACAATTAGTAATTACATTAACCATATTGTGGAAACTCCAGTTGATAACGCTTTTGAGGCCAATCTTTGGCAAGGTAAGTAGTCATGAAAGTCTATGATGTAGCAGTCATTGGTTCCGGCGCTGCCGGCGCTATGGGTAGTTTACGTGCGGTTCTTAATAATTTGGACACTGTTACATTTATGGGCAGTCCAAGAACTAAGAAATCTGCTCGTGCAACTTGGGTTGGTAAAATTGAAAACATGCCTAATTTATTTGATAAGACTAAAGGAGTTATTCAAAGCTCGAATGATGTTTTCAAATGGATCAACTCAAGTGATCTCTGGAAAGATAACCTATCTCAAGTTAAATCTTCCGTAACGAAAGTCACAGGAGAGAAGGGGAACTTCGAATTAACAACAGACAAGGGTGAAACTTTTTTTGCACAGAATATACTCTTAGGAACTGGTATCATGGACATGCAGCCAGAGATTCAAGGAAGTATTAAACCTATTTTTCCTATGGCAAATGCCGGACATATTGAATATTGTATTCTGTGTGATGGTCATAAGAGCAAGGGAAAGGATACGACAATTATTGGTCACGATGAAACAGCAGGTTGGATCGCCACCATGCTTTTTGAAAGGTATGAAAATCCTTCTATGACCATAGTGACCAATGGAAAACCAACTGAGATTAAAGAAGACTCTGAGTTAGGTAAGAGAGTGAAGAAGTATGGAATTAAAATTGTGGAATCTCCAATATTAGAAATTCTTGGTGATGCTAAAGAAGAAGGTCTGGTAGGTCTTCAGTTAGAGGATGGAACAATCATAAAGACCCAAAAAGGTTTTGTTTCTCTGGGAGTTATTCCTCACAATGAATTGGCCTTACAAGTCGGAGCAAAGGTAGACGAGAGAGGATTTGTTGTGACGGATACTGTGGGAGAGTCAAATGTACCAGGATTCTTTGTGGCCGGAGACTTAAGAGGTGGAAAGAAGAATCAAATTTATACATCTTGGGATATGGCAGTGGATTCTGTAAATAGAATTGATCGTTATGTAAGAGATGGAAAAAGAAACTCTTGATTAAAGTAAGTTGTGTAAATATTTTTGAAAAGGTAATCATTATGAAAAAAACAGAAGAAAAAATTAAACTCTATTCTGCATGGTACTGTCCATTTGCTCAACGAGCGTGGTTAAGTCTTCTGGTTAATAAGAGAGACTTTAAATATATAGAAATTGATCCCTATAATAAAACTGAAGAATGGATGAGAATCTCTAAAGGATTTGGAACAGCTCCAGTAGTGATAGAAGATGAGACAACACTTGTTGATTCTTTAGATATTTTAAAATACTTTGATAATCCAAAAACAGGAACAAATTATAGTCCAGAAATTGAAGAGACTCTAAGCTTTATCAATAAAGATTTAATACCTTCTTTTTATCGCTTTTTAAAAGCTACTAATGATGAAGATTTAAAGAAGACTAGAGCGGAATTTACAATTTTTCTAAACAAGTTTTCCAATGAAATCAATGAAAAAGGGCAGTATTATTTAGGGCAAAATTTTAGTATAGTTGACCTCGCTTTTATTCCCTTTGCCTATCGAATAGATTTATTATTGAGACATTACAAAGAATATATCGTCGCGAAAGAAGTTAAGAACTTTGCGCGCTATCAACAATGGTATGAGGCAATAATAAAAGCAGAATTCTTTAAAGAAACAAAGACGGGCATGGATAATTATGATGAAGAACTCATTAATTTCTATAAAGTCTATAGTGAAGGCGGTGGGCAGGAAGATGTAACCAAGAGTTGATCAAAGATGCAGCTATAAATTAACACAACTCTCTTCGTAGTGTATCTATTAAGGCCTTCTCGGCTGCACTCTTGGTTTGATGCCTCTTGCAGATGATATCAAAACTAGAAGTAAAACTAATATTCTTACTTTTAAATAATTGAATAACTGAGCCTTTTTTTATTTCATCCTCAACCATATAATGAGGAATCATGGCAATGCCTAAACCTTTGAGCATTAATTCACGCGCAATGGACCCATCTGGGCAGACGTAGTGGGGTGACTTCTTTCTAAATTGTAGCTCAAGTTTTTTATTGGCCTTCTTAATCCAAAAACAAAGTGCATCACTATCTTCTGTGTAATCAATAACGTCCATTTCAAGTAAGTCAGTGAGTTTGGTAGGCATTCCAGTTGTTTTAATATACTTCTTTGAAGCAACAAGAACATTATTCTTCTTCTCCGTTGGATATATTTCAAACATGTCTTTATCTTTGATTAAGAGAAGAATTCCAATATCTGCTTTATTGTTTAAAACAAGATCTTCAACTACTGCAGCGTCTCCATGCATGATGGTGAACTTAACATTTGGATGTGTTCTCTTAAAGTTAGCGAAAACGATGGGTAACATATGTTGTGCAATATCTGGACGAATGGCAATTCTAATTTCTCCTGTAAGGGAAGTAAGATCATTTTTTATAAACGAAATTTCATCATCAATACTTTGAAGTTTTTCAAGTCCAATTTTATATAATTTTTCACCTTGTTTAGTCAGATATATTCTTCTGTGCTTTCGCTCTAGTAGGGGAAACTCTAACTCATCTTCGAGAAGTTGGATTTGTTGAGTTATCGCTGGCTGCGTTCTGTGAAGATTCTTCGCCGCTTTTGAGATGCTTTGTGTTTTAGCTACCTCTACAAATGTTCTCAATTTATTAAAATCCATAAGTTACCTCATATTAAATATATAAGAATTTCTTTAAAAAATACAATAAAAACTAATTTTTTTTAATGTATCGCTTGGCCGATAATAAGACATGAAATTAAGAACAACCTGAAATAGGAGTCATTTATGCATGAAGTAGAAGTCATTAGATTATTAAATCACCAAGACGAAGAAGTATGGAAAATGTGGGATGACTTTGATGCCATCCATAAGTTTCATCCTGATTTAACCTCTAGCCCAATAGTTGGGAAAGTAAAAAAGGGGCAGGGGACGCAAAGAGTATGTCATTTAAAAGATGGAAATAAAATTAAAGAGGAGATTTATGAATATGACGTAGCAAAGAAACAAATGAAGTTTACTCTTGAAGCTGACTTTATGCCCTTTAAATCTGCTTTTGCAGAAGTAAATGTTTTAAAGAAATCTGCCACAACTTCAGAAGTGACATTCAAAATTAGTTTTGATCCTAAGTTTGGGCCTCTGGGCTTTATTCTTGGCAAAATTGCGATCAGACCAAAATTGAAGGCAGTGATGGAGTCTATAGTTAGTGGACTTGATTCTCATTTAACTGCAATAAAAGGGAACACTGCATGATTCATTATTTAGAGTTTGAATTTCCAAAATTTGAAGTGGTTGCATCAATTGCAGGTGAGATCTTAGCGATAACAAGCTCTCCTGTACTACTCAATGAGATTGGAGGAATAGGATATAAACCTGTTTATTACTTTCCCGTTAAGGATGTGAATCTTGAAATCTTTTTGAAATCAGACTTTAAATCACATTGCTATTTAAAAGGTGATGGGAATTATTATTCCACAAAAATAAAAGGGGAATTGTTTGAAGAGATTGCCTGGCAATACAAAGAAAGTTTCCCTGAAGCAAAACCACTTGAAGGACTTATCGCCTTCAATTTAACAAAAGTTGATATTCAGATCAATAAATAAAATAAGGATTTTAAAATGATAGATTTATACACAGACGCAACACCAAATGGTTTAAAAGTTTCAATTGCATTAGAAGAGCTAGGGCTTGAGTATAACGTTCATCAGTTGTACTTAGGCGGGGATCAATTTGATTCCGAATTCACTACTCTAAATCCTAATAATAAAATTCCAGTACTCAAAGACCAGGACATTGTTATTAGTGAGTCAGGGGCGATTCTTTATTACCTAGCAGAAAAACATGGAAAATTACTAGGATCTAATCTTGCCGAAAAAACTAAGGTGATAGAAATGTTGATGTTTCAAATGAGCGGCATTGGCCCCTATTTGGGACAGTATTTAGTTTTCGCAGCGGCGTGGGGAAACGAATTTCCAAAAGTGACAAATCGCTACTTCAAAGAAACTTCAAGAATCTTAAAAGTCTTAAATAAGCGTCTTGAAGGAAAGGAATTTATCGCAGGTGATGAATTTTCAATTGCTGACGTATCATTTATTCCTTGGATTAATTTAATTATTAAACATCCAGCTACAGGGCAATTACCACTAGAAGAAAATAAGAATGTATTTGCTTGGATAAATCGCATGCTTGAGAGGCCAGCTGTTATCAAGGGGCTTAATAATCCAGCACCATATTCTCCTGAAAAACAATTCAAGGGATTTGTTGATGCTACGATAGGGCATGGTCCTCTTCATGAATAGAAACTCTCTTCCCTCAAAAAGGATATTCGTCCCTTAATAGTTTTGCGGTTGGTTCTATAAGTAGAATCAGCCGCTATATATAAGAAAGAAAAGGAGATAATACATGTAACAGAGGTCATTTTCATTTGCAGGTTTGAGCATTTTACGTAACTATAGAGAGAATTTAGTTATACGTAGATGGAGAAACCAATGAAAAAGATATTACTTATACTTCTAATGATTCCTCAATTAACTTTTGCCATGGTCGGTTTGCAAGTAGGAGATTCAGCTCCTAACTTAACCTTGCAAGATACAGAGGGTAAGAGTTTTAATTTCTCTAAAGAGGCCAATACAACAGTCGTTGTTTTCTATAGAGGAGCATGGTGCCCATATTGTATGACTCAGTTAAAGAGTATCCAATCTGAGGTAGTAGATTCCGTAAAAAATAGAGCTCAAATCGTGGCAGTCAGTGTTGATAGATTGATGTTAGCTAAGAAAATGAGAAACAAGTATAATTTCTCTTTTAAAGTTCTAAGCGATCCAAAAGCTAGCTCTCTAAAAGCTTTTAAAATCGCCAATAAGGTTTCTGACGAGCTGGTAAAGAAATATAAATCTTCCTATAAAATTGATATTGAAGCAGATTCTGGAGAGACTCATCATATGGTTGCTCATCCTGCGGTCTTTATCATAAAGAAGGGAAAAGTTGTTTTTGCTGATATCCACTTAGATTATAAAGTTAGAACAAAGAATTCTCAGATCTTGGATGCTTTGAAGTAACTCCAAGACGATTCTTACGATTTCCTCACCTCCTATTTCTGGAGGTGAAGGCCTTATACCTCCAGTATTATTGAAAGAGAACAATTCGACGTTACCCTGTGACTAAGTGACTTCTATTTAGGGGTATCATTTACACCCTTCCTAACATTTCTAGGACTTAGCGCTGAATTTATGGCACTATGGCCAAAAATTACAATATGGAAAAACGATGATTCAACTGAATAATATTTCAAAGCATTTTGGCCTGCAAGTTCTCTTTGAAGACTTAGGTTTACTCATAGGAAAGAGAGAGCGTTTAGGCTTTGTGGGACGAAATGGTTCTGGTAAGTCGACACTCTTTAAAATCATTCTAGGTGAGATTGTGCCGGATTCGGGAGAAATAGTTATCCCTAAAAGTTATAAGATCGGTGCTCTTGATCAGCATATCAACTTTACGAAACCTACGGTTCTGGAAGAATGTTGCCAGGTTCTATCAGAGGAAGAGCAATACGATTGGTGGAAAGCCGAGAGAATTCTCTTCGGTCTTGGATTTTCTGAAGAAGATCTAGAAAAGGATCCAAATAGTTTTTCCGGTGGTTACCAAGTCCGTATCAACTTAACTAAAGCTCTTGTACAAAATCCAAATCTTCTGCTCTTAGATGAGCCTACCAACTATTTAGATATTGTTTCTTTAAGATGGTTAAGAGGATTTTTAAAAGGTTTTAAGGGCGAAGTGTTGCTGATTACTCACGATAGAGACTTCATGGACTCAGTGTCCACTCATACAATTGGACTTGGTAGAAAGAAGCTTAGTAAGTACAAAGGTAATACGACCAAGTTCTATGAGCAATTAGCTATCCATGATGAAATGTATGAACTAACGCGATTAACTCAAGAAAAGAAGAAGAAAGAACTTCAGGGTTTTGTGGATCGTTTTGGAGCGAAAGCTTCTAAGGCCACACAAGCTCAATCACGTGCTAAGCAAATTGAGAAAATGGGTACGATGGATAAGCTTGATTCTGAAAATAACCTAGGCTTTAAATTTAATTATAAAGAATGTCCTGGAAAGATCATTTTAGAAATTGAAGATCTAAGCTTTTCATATTCAGGTAAGGAAGAGGAAGATCTCTTTAAGGATCTCTCTTTTAAAGTTGGACGTAATGATCGAATTGGGATTATTGGAAAGAACGGTAAGGGAAAATCTACTCTTTTAAATGTTGTAGCTGGAGAGCTCAAGGCGAGAACAGGAGATATTAAAAGTCATCCTTCAATCTCTATGGGACACTTTGGACAAACAAATATTGAAAGACTTTCTCTTGATAATACAATTATAAATGAAATCTCAGAGAGTAATCATGATCTAGGTATTGGGCAAATTAGAAAGATTTGTGGAACCATGATGTTTACGGATGATCTTGCTAAGAAGAAAGTCTCTGTTCTATCAGGTGGTGAGAAGAGTCGCGTAATGCTTGGAAAAATATTGGCCAAGAAGTCGAACGTACTTTTATTAGATGAGCCGACAAACCACTTAGACATGGAATCGATTGAAACACTAAGTAAGGAAATTGTTAATTTTCCTGGTGCTGTTATTTTAGTAACTCACTCCGAGTTACTACTACGCGCTTCAGTTAATAAACTTATTATTTTTCATGAAGGTCGCGCTGACTTCTTTGATGGAACATATGATGAGTTCCTTGAGAAGATTGGTTGGGAGAGTGAGGAAGGGTAGTTCTATATACTTTTCTTAACTAGCCGAAAATATAGGAATTGCCTGATCTGATAGTATCATATGATACTATCAGATATGAAATCTCCTTATATATAACAAATGAAATCCTCGAGTTAACCTCTTCGATTCTTATCTCGTTGGGAAAATCGAGGAGAATTTATAAAGACACCTGGGCTAAAACTTAGAAAGTAAAGTTTTTAGCTTCTCAGGATTTCGTTGTGCATAGATTCTCGCTATTTTACTTCCATGAAATTCATAAGACATGATTGTGTCAAAAGTCCAAAGACCTGAGTCCTCCTTCTTAGAGAATATGATACCAGGCCTTGAGTTTACTTTACAGTATTCCATCTTATAGAGATTAGAGTGAAATATTTTTGTTGCTCCCAACCTTTCAAAAAATGTGATTGTTTCTTCGAGATCAGTAATATGTCCAGCTGCGAAGACTTTTCCTCCACCATCTCCCCATATTTCAGAATCTTTTGAAAGAATTGCTTTTAATGCTTCTCTGTCTCCACTTTTTACATGTTCGTAAAATTTTATAATAATCTCTTCTGCATTTATTGGGGGAGGACTAAAATTCTTCTTTTCTGAACTTATGGCCGCTCTTGCTCTTTGAGCAACTTTCCTACAAGTCGGTACTTCCTTATTTAAGAATTCAGAAATCTCTTTAAAAGAGTAATCAAATACTTCATTTAAGAGATAAACGACTCTCTGTTCGGGAGATAGCTTTTCAATAAGGAGAAGAAAGGATGTTGTGAGACTTTCTGCTAAAACAGTTTGCTCTTCAGGTGATATCTCTCTTGATAAGTTATCCCAAGCTTGCAGACTTTCAGGAACTTCATCAGGAAGCCATATACCGGGGTATACTTCTCTTCTCTTGTAAGCAGATTTTAAGTAGTTGATGGCCTTATTAGAACAAACCTTTGTGAGCCACGCTTTATGATTAATGATGTCGCTAATAGATGCTTTTTCATACTCTAGGAACGTATCGTGAACGATTTCTTCTGCCTCTGCAAGATTTCCAAGCATCCTGAAGGCTACAGACATCATGTAGGGTTTAAATTGAATATATAATTTTTCTGAAGAATATTTTTGTTTTTTCATAAGTATAGCTAAGACAATTTAGACTGTTAAAACGTGACAACCTAAATAGATATTCATTAATTAGGAAGTCATGTCACAAACTTTACTCCTATTTTGTCTCATTGTAACAACTGACCTTTTCATTAGGAGAATTTATCATGAAAAACATTTTATATATCAAATCTAGTCCACGAGGAGATGAATCATTTAGCACTAAACTTGCAGACGAATTATTTAAGAAGCTTCTTTCAAAGCACGGTAAGTTAAATATCACAAAACTAGACTTTGCTGAGAATCCTCCAAGCCATTTATCTGGACAACATCTAGGAGCAATGTTTACTCCAATTGAACATCAATCACTTGAGCAAAAACTTTGTATGGAAGAATCTAACAGCTATGTGGAGCAGCTTAAAAACAATGACATTATCATTATTAGTTATCCAGTGTGGAACTTCTTAGTTCCTTCATGTTTAAAGGCCTGGATTGATCAGATTGTCAGAGCAGGTGTGACATTCCAGTATAATGGACATACTCCAGAGGGACTTATCACCGATAAATTGGTCTACCTTGTACTTGCCCGAGGAGGAATGTACCCCGATTATTTTGATAATAAAGTTGAATCACTCTATGATTTTTCAATTGATTACATGAAAACTGTCTTAAATTATATTGGAATGAAAGATGTGACAGTTATTAAAGCTGAAGGTCTGGCCATCCCTGATATTAAAGATCAGGCCATGGAGAAAGCTATTGAGTCTATTCAACTTTAATGAGTTGTGGGGCTTTGATGAAACTCTAAAGGTACTTTGCAAGATAAGTAGCAGCTAAGGCCTCTGCTTCTATCTTTTCACTAGGACTTAATTTATTAAAAGACTTTGCTGCATACTTTAAGGCCTTCTGATTTTTTCTCTTATTATGTGTTGCAAGCCTATACCAAGCGTAAGCAACTTTATAATCTTTCTTTATTCCTAAACCTTTATAGTAGAAACTACCCATTCCATAGGCGGCTTCAATAATGCCACTTTCAATGGAGCGTAGGTACCACTCTTTTGAAAGTTTATAGTCTCTATAGGTTTTTGAACCATAGGCCAACTCCCATGCGTAGCTATAGGGCATGACTTTATAATTCGCCTCAGCTCCTACCTTTGCCCAATACATTTTCTTCTCTTCATTAGCTAAGCTCTTGTCACACTTTCCTCTATAGATTTGATAGAGCTTTGAGGCCGAATAGAGTTTGCCCTCTTTAGCTGCAATAGCATGAAGTTTTAAAGCGACCTTACAATCTTTTTGAGTTCCTCTGCCGTACTGATAGAAAGAGGCCAGGTTACTAGCGGCACTATAGTTATTGTTAATGGTTGCCCGTTCATAGTATTTAAAAGCTTTGTGATCATCTCTAAGCGTACCAAGACCTTTATCGTAACAATAGGCCAGTTCAAAAAGAGAGTAGCCATTAGTTGTATTTCTAGCTGCACTGGCCCAAGAGAAAGCTATGTCATTATTTACTTTAACGCCTCTTCCATGTCTGTAGATTCTTGCAAGAATTCCATAGGCGGTATGATCACCTAATATCGCTGCGTGCAGGGCATATTCATGATGTAGTTCTGCGTTCTTAAATCCTTCGTCATTGTAGATAAGAGAAATATTTCGATATGATGTGGCCCAGCCTCTCTTGGCGGCTTGCTGGTAATATTCAAGTGCTTTCACTTTATTTTTCTTTCCAAAAAATCCATTACTATATCTGTAGCCCATGGAATTAAAACAGCGAGGGTTACCTAGCGAGGCACATTTTCTAAAGTTCTCAACTTGTTTGTTCTTATTCTCTCCTAAGAGTCCACCTAACTTGTAGGCAAGAGCTATTTCATTAAATCCTTCAGCATTACCAAGTTTAGCTGCTTTTTGATAGGCGGTTAATGATTTTGTCTTTTTTTGATTTTGATAAAGTACCTTTCCCAGAAGTTCATAAACATGATGATTTTTTGGAAGTGCTTTAACTAATGCGAGCGCACTGTCTTCTATAGAGTCTAGTGAGTAAGTTAGGTTTGAATTATTTTCGCGGAACTTATTTAATATCAACTTTATTTGAACTTCTGCTAAGAGTGCATAGGGTGAGCTCTCATTTTTAAGAAGACCCATAAGCTCTTCACTTGAACTCACTTTCAAGAATTTCTTTTGATAAAGAAATTTGAGCTTTTCATATCTTTGTTTGGCATCAAAGCCACCTCTTTTTGCACATGACTTTAAAAGGACGAGACTCTTTTTTAAATTAAAAGCAGACTTAGTTAATAGGTAGGTAGAGAGATTGTAGAGAAGTTGCCACTGGCCAGCTTTAAGAGCTTTAGCATATTTATTTTTGACTAACTTATCTTTGAAGTGTGGCAGAAGTTTAGTGGGTAAGATGGAGTTAAGAGTTTTTTTGTTCTGATCCTTATAATCTCTTTGAAAGGAGCTTTGATTGAATTCATTGTTTAATTCATTTTGAACATTATCTTGGGATCTCTCATCACTAACTTGAGTGGCATGGGCCGAGATACTTAATAGAAATATAATAATGAGTTTTACCAATTTAATCATAGTGAAATCCTTCGTTTTTTAAGTATAAGCATATAATTGAAACCAGCCTAATCATTAATTGATACTATTTCAGGTAGTTATGAAGAAATTTGAACTGGGGATAAGTTCTCAGGCTCAGTTGGTAGGATTCTGTAATATAAATGGAAGGAGAACTTTAGTTTACCAAGTAATCCAATCTCAGAGGGGTTGGATTTAAGTTGAGCTATAAGAAATTATACTTTTTCAGAATGCTCTTATATTTTTCAGATTTAACAAATTCTTTAATGCTATTGTTAAAAGAAGTTATTACCTCTTTATCAATGTTAGATTTTTTAGAAAAGGCTAAGTAGCAAGGCCCATCGTCAATTTTAGTTCTATGGAATATGATTTCGTTTTGGACTCCAAGCTCTTTAGCCTTCGAGTATATTACGGCCTTATTTCCTATTGCAATATCTATTCTTTCGGCCAAAAGGACTTTGATAAGTTGTGTTTCATTTTTTACAAAGGTCTTACTAAGAAAAGTTGCATTGTCATAAGTTGCTCCATGTGAATATCCCCTGACGTTTGCAAAATTATATTTTTTAAGTTTATTAAGATTACCTTCAAAGAAAATTTCATCTCTTGTTTTTTTATAAATGATGGAACTAGATTCGTAAATGTGGGGAATATCGAGATAGTGGGCATACTTCTCTCTTTCCTTAGATTTTATGTAAAGGATTACCATGTCGATTTCACCAGAGGAGATATAATTTATTACTCTAGCAAATGGGTAGCGCTTGTAGATTAAGTTGTGACCAAGTTTATTGGCAAGTTGTTCTGCAATCTCAATCGATGCTCCGTACATTTTATTATCTTTCTCAAAATAGTATGGATAGTAATCTTTATCACTAATTCCAACATTTATTTCCATTGAATAAGAAGATAGGCAGAAGTTTATAAATATAAGAAAAATTAGTGAAGTTTTCATTTGATCCTTGTGTATAAAAATATTATATCATTTATTTTATGACATCCTATTATTTGAATATTGTGCAAGTTGAGACGAAACTTGTTTGGTTTGTTTTATCAATTCAATCATAAGCATCCACTTGTAAAATTGAAGGCTTGCGTCTTACTTTTCTTATCTCAATGCAGGTAATAGGGGAGTAAAGTAATATAGTGAGTATTTAATGGGTCATCTTTTTACGAAAAGTACCTAGTTCTTTCCAATTTTCTTATCTTTAGCAATTTAGGAAAGGCTTAAGAAAATATCCCATGTTACCTTATTGTTATGAAATCAATAACGAAACAAAACGATCACAGACAACAAATCAACAAGGCCTTTGAGTTTTTTAGAAACCATCTTTCAGAGAAAGTTTCTCTGGAAGAACTTGCTAGAAATTGTGGAGCTTCTCAGTATCACTTTATAAGAATTTTTAATGCTTATACGGGTGAGACTCCTTTCAATTATCTAAGGCGAGAAAGAGTTGTCCAGGCGATGATTCTTCTTACTGAAACCGAAATGTCTGTGACAGATATTGCTTTAAGTGTGGGCTTTGATGCTTCAACTTCATTAAATAAAGCATTTAAGAAAATATCAAATTACAACCCTTCAGAATTTAGAAATTTAGAAAAAGATCAAAGAAAAGAGCTCATCTATAAATTTAGTATGACCCCAAAAACTAAGGAAATTATTATGACTTTTAATATGGATTTAGAACCAGAATTTATTACAAGAAATGAAACATTTATTTATTCTACGAGAGCTGTCGGCGGAGAGTTTAGAGATGTGGCTCCAATCGCTTGGGGAAAATTATTAGAAGTATTACCTAAGATAAAAATAGACTTAAGTGAGTCTAGTTTTATGGGGGTAGGGAGTATGTACGCTGAAGACACAAAGAAAGTTTGTGACTATCAAGCAGCAATTTCAGTATCAGAAAGTGTTGAACTCTCTATTGAAGGGCTTTCAAGGGAAGTTATACCCAAGGGGAAGTACGCAAAATTTATCCTTAAAGGATCTTACGATAATATATGGATCGCTTTTGATAAGGCCTATGAAGTTATTGGCAATCTTGGTTTAGAGCTCGCAGACATTCCTTGTCTTGAAAATTATCTAAACGACCCTCAAGTAACTCCAGAGAAAGACCTAGTAACTGAAATTCTAATTCCTCTTAAATAAGTATTGGAGATTACCAATGAGTTACCCTGACGTTCTTCCCCACGACTTACCTAATCTTATAGCAGAAGATTTATTTGTCGTTCATGGTTGTGTAAAGCCTAATGCTGCCATTCGTTTTTCTAGAAATATGACCATTGTTCGTGATCAGGGAAAGCTGACGCTGATTAACCCTGTGCGAATGAATGAGGAAGGACTTTTGGCCTTAGAAGAACTTGGAGAAATCGCTCATGTTCTACGGCTAGGTTCTATGCACGGGATGGATGATCAATTCTATGTGGATCGATATAAGACGAGCTTTTGGTCATTTGAAGGAGGAGTTACTTATACCACTCCTTCCATTACCCATGTACTTACTGAAGGTGGAGAACTTCCATTTTCTGGGGGCAAGCTCATTGCCTTTGACCATTTAAATGAGCCTGAGGGTGCGATTCTTTTGGAGCGCTCCAAGGGAATACTTCTCACCTGCGATGCCATTCAAAGTTATTCAACATTTCCACATCAGCCTCAAACTAATTGGTTAGCAAAACGCATGTTACCGCTGATTGGCTTTCCCTGTGAAACTGTCATCAGTAAAATGTGGTTGAAGCTTGCGGTTAACGACAAATCTGGCATAAAGGGTGAATTTGAAAGATTATTAAAACTCGACTTTGATCAGCTGATTAGCGCTCATGGTACATTTGTCCCTAAGAATGCACATGCTGAAGTTGAGCAAGCTTTTAAAAATAAATTCGCTTAATTATTATAAGGTAATAAGGGGAGAATCTTAACTCTAGATTAACAAGAATGTTGAGAGTAAATTAAGATTTAAGAAGAAAATAAGCTTCAATAATGTGAGACAATAAACCATTTAAATCTAAGTGGAATATGAAAGATGAAAAACATTATTGAAAAATTCTCTCTTTTCCTCGTTGCGATACTCTTAATCTGCAAAGCTAACGCAATTGAAACAGGAAAACTAAAGGCCGCTATTTTTCATATAGCTCCTTGGGGTTATGTTAACTCTAACAAAAAAGTTGTAGGTATTGAATACGATATCATTAAGGCCATCTCAAGTGATATTAACGAAGAAATTGAAGTCGTTCTTGTTCCCTATAAGAGAATGATCAGTATGTTAGAGCATGGAGATGCGGACTTTTCAATATTCTTTAGAAGTGAGAAGTCGGAAAATGTTGGTATTCCTCTGGTGAAATGGGGAGAGCTAGATATCATCGTCATAGGTTTGAAGAATAATCATATCAGATCATATAGTGATTTAAGCAATCAGCGCATTGCTGTTAGGCTTGGTGGTTACTTTGACGATCGTTTTGACCAAGACCAGTCTCTTCGAAAGATAACCTATGCAAATTATGCTGATGGAATTAAGTCTTTAAAGAAAATTGAAGTGACTGCCATTGTGGGAACAGCAGCAACTTTATACTACGAATTTAAAAAACAAGGTATTTCTATTTCAGAGCTTGGTCAGCCTTTTCTTTTAAGTCATAAAGAAGATTGGCTACATTTTTCTAAGTTGTCCAAAAGAGCAAATAAACAAAGAAAAATCAAAAATTCAGTAAAAAAACTCATTGAGAATGGAACTTTCAATGAAATATTTTCTACTTACTTACCTAAGGAGTGGGAACATAAGAAATAGTGTTTCCACCAGATTTGTCTAAAATTAATTAAATTTCGTCTTTTCTCCATCCATTGCGTCTTAGAAGTAGATGCAAGTTAGATTGTTAAATCTAAATAAAAAATGGAGAAAATATGAATTATTTAGAAAGTGAAACCTTTGAAGTCATTCCGACACAGACCTTGAAATACGAGCACAGGCCACGGGTCTTAATTCTCTATGGATCATTGAGGGATAGGTCTTTTAGTAGGCTGGCAGCTGAAGAGTCTGGGCGCATACTTGAAAAAATGGGAGCAGAGGTTAAGTTCTTTAATCCCGATGGACTGCCTATCTATGATGGTTCTCGTTCCGCTGAACATGCCAAGGTGCTTGAGTTGAGAGAGCTTATTATTTGGTCTGAAGCGCAAGTTTGGTCTTCACCAGAGTTGCACGGAAATATGTCAGGTCTTATGAAGACACAAGTTGATTGGATGCCTTTATCTGTTGGTGCCATAAGACCAACCCAGGGAAAAACTCTGGCGGTTATGCAAGTCTCTGGTGGATCGCAAAGTTTTAATGCCGTTAATAATATGAGACTTTTAGGGAGATGGATGCGTATGTTAACTATCCCTAATCAATCTTCAATTGCTAAGGCCTATCAGGAATTTCACGAGGATGGAACCATGAAGGATACTTCTTTTAGGGATCGTATTGTGGATGTGATGGAAGAGCTTATGCGTTTTACTTATCTTACTCGTGAGCAAGGTGAATTTCTGGTAGATCGTTATAGTGAGAGAAGGAAAAACAATAAATAACTTTGTAAGATAAGACTCTACTTACAAACATTGCAACTCTTAGGTTTTTCTTCGAAATCGATGATATTGCCATCTTTATCAAGAGACATAGTGCAACAGTTCTCGAAAAGGGCCCTGAGTTCCTCACGTCCTTTTTTTACACGAGACTTAAGGGTTGTATATTTTATTCCCTTTGCTTCTGCGTAAGCCTTTTGCGATTCGCCATCAAGATCTATTGCTGTAAGTAACTCACAAGTCTCTTTAGGTAATTCTCTTATGAAGGGTTCAATACATTTTGATAATTCTTTCTGTGCGTCTTCACTCTCTTCTGTGAAGATGAGTTTTTCATCAAGCATTTCATTGGTGTATTTTCCATTTCTTCGGTAGTGATCGATAATGGCATTGTTGGCCACTTGAAAGATCCACGACTT
The DNA here is from genome assembly GCA_002163155.1 of Halobacteriovorax marinus. GTDB lineage: Bacteria > Bdellovibrionota > Bacteriovoracia > Bacteriovoracales > Bacteriovoracaceae > Halobacteriovorax > Halobacteriovorax marinus_A. The sequence goes on from MAAO01000007.1 coordinate 70,239, forward strand.
GATACTTTCTTGTGAATTAATCTTATGGAGATTTTGAAATGTTTTAATCAAAACTTCCTGGAGTAGGTCTTCTGCGTCTGTAGGATTAGCTATTTTAGAATGAATAAATCCCTTTAGACCTAATTTGTATTCACCCCAAACTTTTTCAATCTGCATGTCATCTCCTTACCTTTTAAATACTATCATTTTTTCTTATTCAAAGGATGGATAAGTTCTCTAAGTTAAAAATGTTTCAATAATAACGATAAGTTAAACTTTTTTTCGTCTTTTCTAAACATTTTTCGTCTTAGGTATTGAAAGAAGAATTTTACAAAGAACGGAGTAGTTATGAAAAGAATAAAAAGTAAAAGAGAAATTGTTATTGTTGTTGGTGCAGGTCCTGTGGGGATAGCTGCTGCTGCCAATCTTGTGGAGAGAGGTTTAACTCCCATTGTTCTTGAAAGAGGACTGAATGCGGGACACGCAATGGAGAAGTGGGGACATATAAAATTATTTACCCCATGGAAGTTCTTAGTAGATAAGTCTGTTCTAAAGTTACTTGCTAAAACTTCTTGGAAGCACCCCGAGAGAGAACACCTTCCTACGGGAAAAGAAATTGTTGATGAGTACTTAAAACCTGCCGCCCTTGATACTCAGTTGAGTGAGCATATTATCTATGATGCTAAGGTGATTTCCATTTCAAAGAAGAATTTGAGTAAGTCATCTTCACTTAATAGAGATGAAGCTGAGTACTCGGTTAAGTTTAGAGACTCCCATGGAGTTATTCATACAAGTTACGCAGCTGCTGTGATCGATGCCACAGGAACTTGGTTTTCTCCTAATCCCATAGGAGTTGATGGACTACCTGTTGCCGGTGAAATCGAAAATAGTGATCTCATCCATTACGGAATTCCTGATGCCTCTGGAAGAGATCAGGAAAGTTTTCTAGGAAAGAGAACTTTGGTCCTAGGGGGAGGTCACTCTGCCATAAATATCACGCTAGATATTTTAAAACTAAGAGAAACTAGTTCTGATACAAAACTCATTTGGGGACTTAGAAAAAACAATATCGATAAACTTCTTGGAGGTGGAATTAACGACAAGCTACCTGCTAGGGGAGCTCTCGGCATGGCCGCAAAGAAGGCCATTGATGAAGGGGATCTAGAACTCTTTGCTCCTTTTGTCATAGAGAAACTAGTCAGAGTTGAAAATACTCTTGAAGTTCATGCGGTAGTGGATAGTCTAAAAAGAGTTTTCACTGTTGATAATATAGTTGTGACAACTGGCTTTAGACCCAACTTGGAAATGTTGAGAGAGTTGCGCTTAGATGTAGATCATATTGTTGAAGCTCCTACTAAGCTCGCTCCGCTCATTGATCCCAATCTACACTCTTGTGGTTCAGTGAGACCACATGGCGTAAATGAGCTCACTCACTACGATAAGAACTTCTTTATCGTGGGAATGAAGGCCTATGGTAGGGCGCCGACATTTCTAATGTTAACGGGTTATGAGCAAGTGAGATCAATAACAGCATTTCTCGCAGGAGACTTTGAGTCGGCAAATACAGTTGAGCTCACTCTTCCTTCTACTGGTGTCTGTAGTACTAAGAAAGTTAAGAAAGAAACGAGTTCTTGTTGTGCTCCAAAAGCTAGTTCCCCTGGATGTTGTTAGATGCTCAAGCTTAGAAAGATTTCATCTACAATGTTTTTAGGCATTGGCCAAATTTGTTCATGGGGAAGCTTGTACTATAGCTTCCCGCAAATGGCAGAGGCGATGATTGCTGAATTTTCTTGGGACAAGGCAAGTGTCTACGGGGCGCTAACTTTCGCTCTCGCTTTTTCAGCAATTGCGGCCATCCCCATAGGGATTTTAATAGATAAAGGATTTGGCAGAAGAGTTATGAGTTTAGGAGCGCTTTTTGCGGGCCTCTTACTTATGGGCTGGTCTCAAATTAGTTCTGTCTACGGGTTATACTTTATCTTGAGTGGAATAGGGCTAGTGCAAGCGGCGACATTATATAGCGCCTCTTTTGCTGTGATCGCAAATCTAGATATGATTAAAGACAAGAAGAAAACTATAGCAACTCTCACTCTCTGGGGTGGCTTTGCGAGTACGGTTTTTATTCCTTTAATAGAAGTTCTAAATAGTAGTGTTGGATGGCGATCCTCGTTGCAAGTCTTGGGGGCGATAAACTTCTTTGTGGGAATATTTATTTATTCACAAATTCCTATTTATAGAATTAAATCAGTCAAAAAAACTAAAGTCAGCAGTAAAATAGGGGCGAAGTGGGCGTTTACTCAACCGTTTTTTTGGGCACTTCTCATTGCCTTCTTATTACATGCTAGTGTCACCTCAGCTTTTAAATTTCATCTCTATCCCATGTTGCAAGAGACAGAGATCGAAGCGAAGCTCGTGGTGACTTTCTTAGCTCTTATGGGACCAGCGCAAGTTCTTGGAAGGTTTGTGATTATGCACATTTCAACGAGTAGAAATATGTCAAAAATTCTTCTCATAACGACGCTAGCTTTTCCCATGGTGTTTGCTGGTTTTTGGCTAATACCTATGAGTAAATTTGTCTTACCTATCTTAATTATCATCTTTGGTGCAGCGGGTGGTGTGATGACTATTGTAAAAGGGGTGGCCATTCCAGAATTTCTAACCACTGAGGCCTATGGTGAAATTAATGGGGCGATGAGTACGCCGATAACCATTGCAAAGGCATTGTCGCCATCAATTGCTGCGATGATTTGGACCATGTCCGGAAATTACCATTCTCTATTTTTTATTTTGTTTCTAGCTAGTCTTTTGGTTGTTTTGTGTTTTGGAGTCGTTTCATTTCTTCACCGAAGTAGAGGACGAGAGGTTCAATATCAAAAAATATAACCAATCCGCCCATAGACACGCCCTATATCTTCTCTAGCGCCAACTCCGCCTGAGAAGAGACTAAGCTCCGTCGTAAAGGCCCTTCTGGAGACAGAGCCTCCCAGAGTAGCGTAGAGACCGTCTTTTACTTTTCCTTTGAGATACCAGTTGTACCAGAGATTTAGAATGCCTGAGGCGTAGTAGAGGTCTTTATTGTTTTCAAGCTTGAAGTCTTGATCAACTACGTTTCCTACATTGTTGTCTACTCCCCAGCGTGCATTGAAAATAAAATTAAAACCAGGAGAGGTGATGTCATTGGATTCAATTGTAAATTCAGCGCCATTTGATTCATACTTGGTATCGTATACAACCTGTAGGCTGTCGGAAACAGTAATCCAAGTCTTGTCGTAATCAGAGGGTCTGAACCATTTCACTTTGTAATATCCAAAACGAATATCAATTCCAGAAAATAACTCAAACGGTAGTGCCATAGTAATAGAAGTGTCTTTGAATTCGGTATTAAAACTCAGAGTTTCTCCCGCACTAAATCTCTCAAGACTTGAAAAGGTGACAGTTCCATCACCGTTGTCAGTGACCGTTGAGTTTTTAGAGACATAGGCAAAGGCCTTCTTAGCTTTTGCTTTTCCAAAGAAAATTTCTTTTGAGTTTACGTATCTAGTGGAGAGTAACATTTTTAAAAATGGATTCTTAACCTTGTAAATCTTAATGAGTACCGATGGACTTAAACCAAAGGAGAGTTTCTCCATTCCGGGGTTCGCGTTGGCATTTCTTTCAATAATTGATTGTTGTTCAGGATTCGTTTTAAAAGGGCGCTCATATTGAAAGAAGAGTAGATTATTTTTTAAATAACTTGTTCCAACTCCAATGTTGTAACTCTGTAGGCCTTCAGTATCTACTTCCATTAATTCTTGACCAAAGTAGGGAGTCCAAAATGCTTGGTGATAACCTGCGCTTAAATCTAGATCAAAATCTTTAAATTTAAACTTTGTAATATCTACTACGGCTCCTGCACTAGTTGATAGGAGTAAGTAGAGCATGAAAAGACTAATTTTTCTCATCGAGAATCCCACGTAATGTATTTTTACGGGATAAGCATAACACCTTTGAGGGTATGGATTAACTTCTCTTTACCTTAAGGTACGCGGTTACTTTTCGTGGTTCTGGTTACTTATTCATTTCATTAAAGTAATCTGAAATGTTTCAATGGTAAATTGGAGGTACCAATTTGGCACATCCAATAAAGAGAAGTTTTGAGGTTCCATAATGGAACCTCAAATAAGAAAGGAAGTATCTGAGTTGGATACTAAGTTGTAGTACCCGTAATCTTCTTATAGATGTCTAAGAAATGAGAGAGTGAAAACTTTTGGTACATGAACCTTTGTTATACAATGGTATAACAAAGGAATACATATGCTTTCTTTAAAGAATCCCCGGGTCTACTGGCACGCAAGGGGAGATGATTAATCTAGATCTTCTAAAAAGATCCCTTCATTAACTTTCAACTGAGCCGTTGCTGGAAGAGCACCAATCACGCCTGGAAAGCCAAAGGTAGGTACTCCTGCGGTAGTCAAAGATGTATCTACACTAGCTGAACAACCAGTCTTTACAATATCTAAGAGTCGCATACCTCTTCTAGGTTTGATCTTATAGGCCACGGCTCCGTTATCGCCAGTTATGACCGTTCCTGCTGGAAAGTTCACAATCTTTGATTTCTGTTCTGGTGAAAGACCCACTTCCGAATCATTCTTACGCGAGTCGTGAAGCAGTTGCCATACGTTGGTGTATCCAAAAAGATATCCATCAAAAGAAAGCCCGTGAACATCGACATTATTTCCAGCCAAATCTTTACCTATCACTTTATCAAAACGAAGTGAGGGATCTAGAATGACCGTTTCACCTATGGATTTATTCACAGGAGGATTCGAATCATAAGTTAAGAAAGTCATCTTGGCAAAATTCCCATACTCGTAACTATACTTTGACTTGTCCGTCGTATTAACTAGGTCCCAAATGTGACGATCAAGTAAGGCCTGGGTAGTGCTATTTTTTAAGGCAGCCTCAGTTGCATCCCAAACAAAGCGAGTAGCGTCTTTACAACTACCATTCCAGCTTGCTTCACAGAAACTTCCGGCGACGGCAACTCCTGGTTTGATAATGGTTTGAATTTCTTGAGTTAAAGTTAGGTTCGCTCCGCCGCCAGTAACTGTGGCGATATAAGACGTTCCGGTCTTTGACCAAAAGTGCTGAAAGTCTCCATCACTCCAAGAGTAGGCCGCTTCTCCTGTGAAGGTGGGCTCATAGGGATTGGTAGAGAAGTCAGCACCCGTCTTTTCTTTCCATGCGGCACCGTCGTAATAAACAAAGAGTGGTTGTGAAATATAGACGTTGTAAAGCTTAGCAGTCTCGAGGCCTGCGACGTCAATATTTTGCCAAGAGTTATCACCAAACTCAGTCATCTGCACTCGCTTGCCACCAGAGCCATCAATTGATCCTCCGGCGACTATGGCACCTAACGTGTCACCACAAGACTTATTCATCCAATCGATTTCATTCTGCGCACATCTGCGCCAATCGACTCCATCATACTTCATGACAAACCAATCGCCAGAACCTGCTTGTCCTTCAAGAACCTGTCCAGTAATTGTACTTAAGTCGGTCACAACTTCTTTAGTCTTCTGTACCAGTATTCCATCTGTTCTTTTAGATATGGCGTATGAGCTATCATTTCCATACTCACCATGACTTAGGATTGTTCCAAGTGCTAGGGGGTTCTCACTATCTTCACCGTGTAAGTGTTGACGTCCGTTCCATCCGCCGTAGTAATAGTATTGTTCTTTACCATCCACAGTGATCTTTAGCGGAAAGCTATAGGTTTTAGATCTTTTAATATTGCTGCCACTGGCATCAAAGATTTCGTAATCCATGAAGATGTCACTATAGCTATTTCTATCTTTACACTTAAGAGCATTACTCCCTTTTTGATACTGCATATGATTTGCATCGTAGGCATACTTAGCGGTGACTGAGTCCGGGGTACAGTTATAACTCTGACAACTACTCCAATCAGGATATTGCACAACTCCTTTTCCTATAGAGTTCTTAAGTTGTAAGAGACCTTTCATTTCGTATTCACCGGTTTGATTTACTCCCAGCTGAACTGTGCCATCACTTTTAAATGTGGACTCCGCCACAAAACTTCCCTGAGACACGCCGTTGATTGGATTGATAAATTGCACATCAATACGCCAAACTCCGTATTTGTTGGCGGTAGTAGGTGCCGCCTTAACGTCCATAATTCCTTTGACGATGAGATCTCCTTCATCAATCCAAAAACGCACGCGGTTCACATCACTGCCGTTAACAATGATCATCTTTGAATTTAAGTACCAAGTCTCAACAGAAGTTCCTCCTTCATCTTCTTCCCACTTAACAAGCGCCTTGTAAGGGCCCTTGTTCACGACGCGCGGATCAGCGTACGAGGTTTGCGCAAACGCTTTTAAAATCATTTCGATGATGCTGAATTGATCGAGTGCTGGTTCTGAAATTTTTAATTCGATGTCGCCCATCTTGTCATAGTCAGTAGTCTCTAAGTATTCAATAGCGCCTTGTGGCAGGACAGCTGCAGTGGTTACACTGACGGCTTCGGTACTTTCTGTAGGGAGAGTATTGACCTGAGAGGGGACGCTAATTCCTACGGTGTTTGAGGAGAGAACTTCTTCAGGGACAGTGGGGGAGCTAGATACTGGTGGTGCTACTTCTGATTTTGAATCAGAGACACAAGAGCCCAGTAGTAGGGTTGAACTTAGTAGCGATAATGTTAAGAGGTTTATGTGATTTTTCTTGTTCTTCATGAACGTCTCCTTGTTGCACTCATTAGTCCTTAATGAGTGGTGATCGCCTTTAATTTAGCAGCTAAGGGTCTTAAGGAATTCTTACACGGGAAGTATTACAGGGCCGTTTATAATTTAGACAGAGCGAAAGCAATAAAACTAGCATCCCTCAACATATGTAAATGAAATGATTACACCTCCTACGTATACTCGCTGTATAACTTAAGGAGAAATTATGAAAAAACTAATTACGATTACGCTATTTCTATTCACACTACTAAATTCATTTAACTCACTGGCAGTGGCAAAACCCAAAGTTCTCATCGTGCTTACAAGTCACACTAAGCTTGGAGACACTGATCAGAGGACTGGTTTCTGGCTACCTGAACTCACGCATCCTTACTATGAATTGATCAACGCTGGCTTTGCTGTCGATATCGCTAGCCCACAAGGAGGCATGGCCCCAGTGGATCAAATGAGTTTTCTAGAAAAGGATGATTTCAATCAGCGCTTTTTAAATGATGCAGTATTGATGGCAAAAGTGATGAGGAGTATTCCACTCTCGAGTATTAGATCCAAGGATTACCAGGGCATCATCTTTAGTGGAGGTTCCGGCGCTATGTGGGATTTTCCTAATAATAAGGACGTAAATAGAATTTCTAAGGAAATCTATGAAAGTGGAGGAGTCGTCTCTGCCATCTGTCATGGAACAGCAGCGCTGAGTGATATTAAACTCTCAAATGGAAAGTACTTAATTGAGGGAAAGAGATTCTCTGCTTTCACTAGTGAAGAAGAGAAGATGATTAAACAACTTGATATTATACCCTTTCTACTTGAAGACAAGTTAACTCAAAGAGGTGGTAAGCATATTTACGGAAAAGCGTGGGCGGTGAATGTCATAGTCGATGGAAGACTAGTGACTGGTCAAAATCCCGCCTCTGCTAGAAAGGCGACGCAGATGCTAATCAAGATCATAAATAAGTAAGAAGCCATCAAGAAATGGTTTCACCACTGAGCGCCTCGGCAAAGAACTTCATGGCTATTTTTATTCTCTCCACCTTGCGAAGATCAGGGTGGGTTAGGATCCACAGCTTATTTCCCTTTGAAGGTTTAAAGCTAAATAGGCGCTCAATTTTAGCATGCTTTAGATCATCGGGTAGGATCGCAAGACCCAGGTCAGCGCCAGCAAGATGCGACATTGTGACTAGATCATCACTGCGTACAATTATATTGTCCTCGTGTTTCTTATCCATCCAAGTAAATGTTGGAATATTTTTTAAATTAGTCGAGGCGCCAATTAACTTATGTTCTGATAAGTCTTTAAGATCTTTCGGGCGACCATTCTTAGTTAAGTACTTCTTACTAGCGTAAACGGACCAAGTGATCTCTTTAACCATGCGACCTACAAGATGTTCAGAAGGAGAGGAGCTCACGCGTATGGCCATATCCGCCTTACGGTTTGTCATATTCACTTCTTGATCAGAGACGAGTAATTCAATTTGAATGTCAGGGTAGAGTTTATGAAAACTCTTTAGGTACTTTGGTAAGTAATTGTAGGCAAAACTGGTGGGGGCCGTAATTCTAACTGTTCCATGGGGTTTCATATCTTTGCCAATGATATGCCTTTCAATGTCATCAAAGGAAAGGGCGACAGGTTTAGCCAGCTTTTGTAACTCATCGCCTAGTTCCGTCAGTTCATACTTGCCTTCAATGCGCTCAAATAAGCGACCACCAACTTTCTCTTCAAAATCATTGAGGCGGCGAAAGACTGTTGAATGACTAAGCTCTAGTGTTTTAGAGGCGGACATAAGGTTTCCATTTTCAGCGATGGCCAAAAATATCTTCATTGAGTTCCAATCCATTGATTTTCCTGTTGTTATATTTGCAAGCTTGGTTGTTATTATTGACGATTGATTGCGTTTTTGCAATCGGCTATTATGGGTAAAACTTAACAACAACTGAGGAGTTAAAAATGATTGGATATACAACAGTAGGTACAGACAAGCTTGAGCCGTCAGCTAAATTCTACGATGAACTACTAAAGCTAGTAGGGGCGAAACGTATTATGGAAGCTGATGACTTTGTAGCGTGGGGGAACTCAAGCGAGGGCGCTATGTTCTCAATTCATCTACCGGCAGATGGAAAGCCTTTTAGTGTTGGAAATGGAGTTATGATCGCGCTTAAGGTTAAGGATCAAGAGCAAGTCAAAGAGCTGCACACTAGAGCGCTTGAACTGGGTGGAACTGATGAGGGGAAGCCAGGTTTTCGCGCGGAAGGATTTTACGCAGCTTACTTTCGCGATGTAGATGGAAATAAGTTAAATGCCCACTGCATGGTTGAAGCTTAAATTTAGGGCCAGAGGGATATCATGGAAAATCAATTTCAAATCGTGGGGCATAAATTATGTCCCTATGTTCAAAGAGTGGTTATTCTCGCTATGGAAAAAGAGATACCATTTTCGAGAGTAGACATTGAATTACATGATAAGCCCCCATGGCTACTTAAGCTCTCTCCAGCGGGAAAAGTTCCCATCTTGATTGTGGATGATGAGAAAGTTTTATTTGAATCAAATGTCATTTGTGAGTACTTGGACATTATGTCCAATGACTCTAATGACTCCATTGACTCGAAACCCTCTCTTCACCCTAAGGGGACTTTTGCTAAAGCTCGTCTCCTTGCTTGGGGAGAGTTTGGAACAGATATCTTAAACTCCATTGCTAAAATCATCTACCAAGATCTAACTCGTGAATCTTTTGAAGAAACTATTATTGCCATAAGAAATAGACTCAAAATTGTAGAGCAGGAACACTCTGGAGCTAAGTACTTTGCTGGAGAGAGCTTTCATTTAATTGATATTATCTACGCAACACTATTTCGCTACTTTGAGGTTCTAGAGCTGGTGACTAAAGAGAATATTCTAGCGGATCTTCCTAGGTTGAGTAGATGGAGTAGGGAGTTAGCTGAGCGTCGCTCGGTTCAAAGAGCTGTTCCTGAGAATTATCATGAGCTGTTGAGGGAGTTTATTGGGGATAAGGAGAGTTATCTTTCTAGCGCTTTTTGTCGTGTTTTGTAGTTTTAGTTGCTTACGTATATACATAAAATATTTACCACTATAAGTAACTTTTTTATTGATAAAAGTAATAAAGTTACTGATACTAGTAGTATGCTAGATAAACTATTTGGAAATAAAACATTGGCCATGATCTTCTTAAACCTCTTTCACTATGGAGAGGTTTACTCAGGTCTTATAGAGAAGAATACTGGAAAAGGTAGTCGTGCAGTTTTAAATCAGCTGAGTAAAATGGAAGAGGCGGGAATATTTGTCTCAAGAGAAGTTGGTAGAACTAGGCTATATCAATTCAATCGGAAGAGTTCTTTTATTAAGCCACTTAAAGAAATCATCAATATAACTTACTCAAATATGAGTATTAAGATGAAAGAGGAAATGTTTAAAGAGAGAATGAGACCTCGAGCTAAGGGCAAGGAAGTAATTAAGTGAAAATTGATTTACAGACTTGTACGGAAGAAGAGCTTTGGAGTTTGTAGCTGTACTGCTGAAGTTACAATACCTAAGAGTCGTATACTTCTTCTAAGTGTTTACTAAATCGTCTGATTTTCATGCTCACCTCTGTTTTATATCCCAAAGCTCTTCTCCAAGTAATTGCTCCATAATTTTTACGATGCGATATTGTCGCTCTATTTCGAACATATCTTCTTCTATCACCGTGTATTCACGCCTTATTTTTTCTTGCTTTTCTATCTGTGCGTTAACTTCATCTATTGTTTCAGATGAGCTCATTCTATCAATCTTTAGAGTTCCACGTTCTAGTGCATCGTGAATTCTTTTAATATTACCTAATAGCTCTTCACAGGAGTAACACCTCTCCAATTCCTTATTGATATTGCTCAGTTTGATGAGTTTGTCGATTAAGACTTCCGTTAGAAGCTTGTCTGTGAATCTGTATTGCATGTGCACCTCGCCTTTAGGTTTAGATAGTTGATAGACGAGGGGATTTTATAAAAATTCTCTTAGATTAGAGTTTTATGAGAAATTACTAAGTATCTTTAATTTCTATGGCCTTAGCTAGGCCGACTTAGCGTTTAGCATTTTTGGTTGACCAGGAATATAGAACTCTATCTCAGGAAACTTCTTAGACAGTAATTTCAAGAAAAATATTGGCTCTATATTGTAACACCACATATGTTGAACTGTTTCATTTCCAGGTTCGGAAGGATTAAGTTTGGAAAATGATATAACAGGGATCTCTTTTATTCTTTTTTGCATGATTTTATTTTTGGCAAAAGAAATAACCTCAGTAAATAACTCCTTACTAAGTCTGTACTCTGGATTCGCTTGAGAAATAAGGCAGCCTTCTTCTTTTTTATGAATAATTAAGAGTATATTTCTCTTGGGCTGAGTTTTCTTTGCACGAGTTGCATAGGGCGAACTATAAGAGCTATTTTCTTCATATGAATAGTGATCACTATAATAAGAAGGGTCTTCCTTTATATACTCTGTGAACTCATCAACAATATCATCGATTATATTCATCCATGCAAGAATGTTGTCTTGATTACTCATCTTTACCTCAAGTTTATGCAGCTTTTGAAATAGATTTCTCTTGTCTCATATGCATATAGAACTTCATTAAAATATGAAAACAGCCAAGTCCGGAATTTTGATCGTTTACTCTTTCAAGAGTACTTAGTCCCCAGAAGCGATCTCTGAAAGATTTAATTTTTTCTAATGTGTAGTCCCTTTCAATATTTCCACCAGAGGTAGGATGAGCATCAAAATTTCTAAATTTCTTAAGTTCATCAATGAAGTTGTATATTTTCTTATCTCTTTGATGCTTAAAGATAGACTCACTAAGCTCATTTCTTATTAATGTAATTGTTTTAGAACTACTGGGAGAATAACCTCCTGCAATTTCTTTAAAAAAGGCCGGAATGTTATCGGTATTTCTTCTTCTTTCGGAATCGGAGCAATAACTATCATATAAATTAGTTACATTACTTTCTTTATAATTTAATAGAGATTCAATAATCTGATAGTAACGCAAGGCCAGTTTTGAATTCTTTATATTTGTATCAAGATGCTGAGAGTGTTCTAGAAATATTTTCTGATAAACTTCCTCTGCTTCAATAATGTATTTCTGAGAGAGAGGTGGAAATTTCGACCACATCTCCTGATCAATTAAATTCATAACAATACTATTTCTAGTCTGTTCATAATTTTTTTCTTTAGATTCGAGAAGGTCATAGAAATGAGCCTTCTTTTCATTTGCTATATAATTTTCATCAAAGTTGTGTCCATCATCCAGTGAAAAGAATTCATCTTCAATTAAAAGTGGATAAGAAGTATTTCCTTCATAGGGGGAATATGTTCTTTCTTTTTCACTTCCTACTTGGTATTTCAACCCTGTTAATAGTGAATCCCGGCTCATTTGAAAAATATCAGTGATTTCAAAAAAGACTTCAACGCCTCTTCCTTCTTCTTTTCTCAAGTCGCTATAGTACTTGGGCATATTCTTATATTCTTTTCTGTCAGCAGTTACATTATTATTGAAAATAATATTTTTAATTGGGCATATATATACATTTGTAAAATCTGTAATGACTAGTTTAGATAACTTATTAACACCATTTTTCATTTGTAATTTTTCTTTCCACTCATCTACTAATTTTTCAGTAATGTTAATTGTCGACTTTTTAGTTTCATTAACAATTTTTCCCCAGTAAATGGAACTTGATTTATTTTTATTCTTTTCTTTAAGGCATTCGATGTGGGCCTTAATGATATCTATATCCTTTAATATATTAGGGTGATAAACCGTCAATATATGAAAAGCCGATGAGTCATCTAAACTTTTTAAAGGTTTCTCAGATTTCGGTTTAAAGTCGACAGTTATGACGTTTGTCATTTTCTTATTTTTTTTACTTTTTTTCTTTGTCATAACCTTCTCCAGTTGAAGGTCTATATTATGCTGAAAAATGATATTTCTAATTAAACTCGAAAGTAATATTTATAAGTGATGGTAATAATGGATTTAGAAAGTTTAGGTGTTAAATATAACGTGTAGAGGATGCTTAAATACTGCAAATATTTTGTGGTCTTGTCACTGTAGGTATAAGAAATTGCGGTTATCGTGAATTAAATTGAAAATGAAGTGAACTTTCTATTCCTTGAAGCGTCTTGTAGGCAGCAAGACTAAGACCCAATGAAATATAATTATTATTACCAACCTTGGCCTTCATTAACTAAATTTCCATTGCTTTTGACGTGATATCAGACCTTTATATGAATAGCCGATCATTTTAATTTAATAAATAGTTGAACATTTCCGACAAGTTATCGTCTTATTGATTAAGCTAGGAGCAGTAATGCCATTTGTATTTGCAGTTATAGGTTTCTTTGTATTCCCTCCCTTTGGAGCAATTATTGGTTTCTTTATAGGTTGTGCTTTTAGTGATGAAGGCTCAGGTTCTTCTTCTTCTTCTTCATCAAGTGGAAGTTATAATTCTGGATATAGAGAACATACTCAACGGTCAAATAATATTCAGTCTTCTTCATCTGGTAGTAATGTATCTGCTCCCGTCAGAAAGGATCTAAATAAAGAGATAGAACCTCTTTACTTAGAAAAAGACTATAGGAAGTTAATTTCTATTATTAATAACGATAGGGACTTTATATCTCTTTATTCTTATTCAAAAGAATACTTTCTTCATGCTCTCTTCGTACAAGAAAAATATACTGAGTTTGAAAGGTATTGTTATCAAAGTAAAGAGTCATTTGAGGACTTTTATGATGTTACAAAGGGAATGTTCTTCTTTTGTATTTATAATAATCGAAGAGATGAAGGATTAAAGATTGAAGGGGTCCCTGATTACATCAGTGCATGGGAAAAGTTTAAAAAGATAGATCAGCCAAAATTAAAAGATATAAAAATTCTTAATATAGAAGACTATGAAACGAAGTCGAAATTATTCATTAGAAATATCTACGATAGCATTTGTGTAGAAATAAAAGACATGGAAGATTCACTAAAGAATCTCCTGCAATCAAACGGGGTGATTTTAACTTCGAAAGAAAAGCCTAATGGTTTGGTTATGCCTAGTACATCAGCTTTACAGTCCCATGAAATAAGTATCATCGAAGAAGTAGATTTTATCATTGTGAACAAAATTGATTTTGATGAAATAGATGACTTAAAGGAAAATTTAGCAACAAGTATTCCCCTGGAAAATATCTACTTTGTTGAGACTGAAAAAAGCGTACTTGAAACACTTACTAAGGAAGAACTTAGATTTGTAAAAAGTGAAAAAAAGCGTCTTGTAGACAATATTAAAGCAGACCAGAAATTATGTTTTAATAACTTGGATACTTCGAAAATTGAACTAGATTTTATTGAATCGATTAGAGAAGAAATGCTCGATGATTTAGAGTTTACAATGAATGAAAAGGAGCTTGCAGCTTAAATGTATAAGAAATTTAATCCTGAAGACTACATTGATCCATTAGAAATAGAATATTTTCCATTTCTAGAACAAGAACAGAACTTAAAAAACTTAAGATATGGTGCTATTGGACAATTTCATAGTCCTGTAGCAAATGTAGGAAAGAATACTGTAAAAAATGTAGGAAGAGTATTAAGAGGTACTTACTATGGTGCACTCTTTTTCTTTAATCCAATGATTGTTCTTCTTACTCAATCTAGGCATATTTTAGAGTTAGGTCGATTTGTCGCAAGAAATGATAAAGAGGCCATACTTTTAAAATTCAAGTCAAGCCACATCGTTCCTAAAGAGATTAACTATGCAATTGATCTTTTTAACAATGGTGATGTTGATAGGGCCATTTCCAAACTAGATGATCTAGATAATGAGTTAGAAAAATTAAATGAAATTGATGATAGAATAAATCTTCTAACCGTCAGGGCCCAGTTTGAAGCTAGAGAGGGGAGGTTCCTTGTTGCTGCAATAGATATGATTTCAGCAGCAACACTCGTTGAATCAAGTGTAACCGTTTCTGAGCATGGGGAAGAGAATACTCTTGCTCATATAAGTGCAAAGGGTAAGTACTACTTTTGTGCAGTAATGTTTTTAAGAAAGTATGCTTTTATTCACGGCGTGAATGAAGATCTAAAATCTGCATTCAAAAGGTTTGGGAAAAAAGCAGAAGAGTTTTTTAATTATGAAGCTGACTATAGAGAGAAAAATGGCATTCATAATACAGGTTTCTACGATTTAAAGATTTTCAAACTTCCAAAGATCTCTTTTGGGAAAGATACTGAGTCCGCAACATTAAATAGAATTCTTGCCTCTAATGTTAAAAAGTTACAATACCAAATTGAGGCACTCAATGATTCATCAATTCTTTTAGAGTCTATAAAGAACGAAATATATAAATCTTCTTCGGATACAATGTTCTTGATAGATATTCTTGAAAGTATTGATATATTAATTAATCAAAAGCTTTCTTTATCTGAAGATGATTTAGGCGCTATTAAAAAGTTTTACTCATATTGTGAGAAGAAAATAGCAAAAGACATGAAATCTCATCTTGTGCTGTCTGAATGCCGCTTTAAAGTATTTATCGGAGAGAAGGTAGGTGCACTTGCTGATTGTATGACAGCACTTGATTTTTGTGATGAAGAAGAAGTAGATGATGTCATTTATCTCTTTGAAAGAATGAGAGAACAGTTTTCACAAGATGAACAAAAGGAAATAGTCTCCTATCTATTGAATCATGAGAAATCAAACTTTATAAATATTAAAGTTAGGTCTTACTACTTGCAAATGACAGGGAGTGAAACTGCTCAGGATGATTATTTAGCGAAAGCGTTTTACCCTAAAGATGTAGAAGAGTTTGCCGGTTCAATAAATAAAATTGAATATTGCCAGCACTACATTAGATCGGGTGAAGAAATTATAGAAATTGATACGCCATCACTAAGGGCCATACTTGGTGCTAAATTTATAAAAAAGCATGGAGAGGTTAATGAACCCGGTTTAAAGAGGTTAAATTTTAAGGTTCTAAAAAATGGTAAGTACCATGAGCATCTTCCTACTAGAGATTTAGATGGAGGGGCAATTGAGAAGAAAGCTTCATTGTCTGAAACTATTAACGATGTTTGTGATTTCTTCTACGAAATAAAAGGTTTAGAAAGCGTAAGAAGAAGACTTGATAATGAAAGAATTAAAGTTGGAGTTTTTGGTGTCATTAGTACGGGGAAAAGTACATTCATAAACTCCCTTGTTGGAATGGAGCTTTTAGGTACTGACAAAAGAATTGCAACAAATATAAAAACATCAATTATTTCAGGAGATAGAGACTGTGCAGAAGTTCTATTTTTAAATGGTGATAAATTAGTCGTTAAATTGGATGAGGTTTCAGGATATACAACAGAGCAAGAAAATTCATACAATAATAAAGAAGTTGAACGAGTCATAATTTATTTGAAAAATTTAGATATTCCTCCTGACATTGAAATTGTAGATATTCCAGGAATGGGTGCTTATGAAGAAGGGCATGAATTTCATGTTAGAAGTGTAGAGTCTGAGCTCGATGAGGTTGATTGCGTCTTGATGTTAGTCTTACCAGATGATGCTTTAGATCTACATGCTACAAACTTTATAAAGAAAGCCGTTAATGAGAAAAAAGTTCCCTTTCTTCTACTCGTCAACAAATCTGAGGATATAGGCTTAGATGATAGGGAAGATTTAGAAGAAAATATCATCGAAAAGTTATCTAGGCATGAAATTGATATAGATAGCTTAGGTTTTTACTTTGTTTCATCTACAATGGCACTTGGAGGAAAACTTAAGTGTAATGATACAATGGATTATTTTGCAATGACCTCTGAAGATTGTATTGGTGAATCAGGTATACCTGAAGTTGAAAATAAATTATACAAAGAGCTCTCTCCTTTAATAAAGAAAAAGAAACAGTTATCGATCCTAAGTAGAACTTTATTTGAGTTAACAAGTAGTAAGAAACTTGATGAGTGTACCTTAAAGGATTCTGTGAGCTCTCTTGAGGGCGAAGGTAGTGAACTTAGAGAAGAGCTTAATCGTCTTGAAAAGTTATCTCATCAAATTTCTTCTCCCATTATGTTTTCTACATTATCTAATGACTTGGTTCAAAGGTTCTCTTTAATCGATTCGAGAGCATTAATTCACAAAACAAATTTCGATAAAGATAGTATTTCGGCATTATCTTCAAATTCAGAGGTGTACGAAACTCTGTATGGACCAATTTATAATACCTACTTAGTTAAACGAGCAGAATATATCGATACTTTCTATGAAGAAATTAAGAATATGATAAGTATAGAAATTGATCGAATAAAATTAAAATCTCGCTCTTTTTTAGATGAGGACTACAGTCATATTGAAGAATTAAACGAAAATGCAATAACTCGAGGATCATCAGCTAAAGCAGGTAACTTTTTTACTCGTACTTTTAGAAAGGATCGAGTGATTGAACAAACATCTAAAGTCATAATAGAAGAAATTATTGAAAAAGATAAAAAGAGCTATATTCGTTTGATCGATGAAGAAATTAGTAATTACGCAAAACTCTTTCATCTTCTAGAAGATAGAGTTGATTCTATCAAGAAAACACAAGGTATGAACGAAAGTGAATTAGAGTCTTTAATAGAAGAAATGAATCTATCAATAAATAAGAAAAATCAGACTATAAGAATATTAATGGAGATAAGAGATGAGCTGTGTATTTAATAAGATTACAGATGTCTTAAATGAAATAGGCATTACTGAGTACATTAGTGTTGTTGAAGAATGTAAGGACATTTACGACTCACCAGAGATAAGAATAGGTCTGTGGGGAGATTTTAGTAGCGGGAAATCATCATTTCTAAATGCTATGTTGGGTCGAGAAATATTTCCTGTGAATATTACTGAGATGACAGCAATGGTAACAGAGTTACGATATGGTGAACGATTGGAACTTGTCGCGGTGAAAGACGGCAAGGAGTACTGCTATCCCTATACTAAGGAGCTCGCTCATATACTATTGACTAGAGTTTTCAAATTCGATGACTTAAAGCCGTCTGCAAGAAAGAAACTTGATACAGATATATTTGAGAAAGCGATTTCAAAAATAAGAGAAGATGGTTTACATGGTGAAGGAGCTGAATTTGATGATTTCTTAGATAAAGTCATCGTAAAGTGCAATTTTGATGTTCTTAAAAGTGGTATTGTTTTCGTAGATCTTCCTGGCCTTAAGGGAAGCTCTTCGCATTCAGCATTGACTGCGCAAGAAATAAAAAATTGCTCTATGGTAATATACTTTAAATCAAGTGATAGACCTCTTTCAAAATATGATAAAGAAGTTCTTGATGACTTGAAGGATGCCAACGAGAAGATGGTTCTTTTTGGTATTTATAATAAGTGTGATCTTGAGCTTAAGTCTCATCATAAGGAACTTGGAAATAAAGAATTTGTCATTAAAGCGAGAAAAGAGTTACTTGATACTTTTATCAATGATGTAGAGAAGTTTGCAAAACTTGATGAATACTTCACGATAAGTCCATTGATGATGCATTACTATAAAATGATAGAAGGTAATGAATCAGAGGCGCTGAAAGCTTTAAAAAATGATCATCCAAGTAAATTTAGATTTTTAAAAGAAGATCACCACTATGATTTAATTGCAGGGATATCAGATTTTGATGAAAGATTTTTTAAAACAATTAATGAATTGAGAGAGTACGCTAAGAAACGAGTAATAGAAGGCAAGTTTGTTAGAGTGATAAAGGAAATTGACGGCTCTATTCTAAAGCGAGAAGAGGCCATAAAATCAACAGTAGAGCTATCGGTAGATGAATATGAAGATGCTATGGAAAATCTTGCACTTCAAGAGAAAAAGCATCTTCAATTGAAGAGCTTTGGACCTAAAGTACAAATGGCAATAAGGTCTGAACTTACAAGATTTGTAAGTGAGAATGTGCAAAAAATTGCTGAAAAAACATTGGGTGCATTAAGCAACCGAATGTTTAATAACCAAGGTGAATTTAATCATGAGCTTACTAGAAATATGAGTAAGGAAGTTTCTAGCTTCCTAATGAATGAAGGGAAAACAGATTTCTGCAAAGTTGTTGATAAGGGACTAAAATCGATTGAAAATGATATAGGATTGATTCTAGAAGATATCTCTGAAGTTACAGGAATGGTTTTAGATACAAACAAGAAAGTAGATCTAGGTCATGTCGTCGATAGCACTAAGTTAGAGATTGTTGAGTTTGAAGCAGGTATTAGTGTCGATAACCAACTTACAGGTGGGGCTGCTGCTCTAGATGTAGGAATGATGCTTGCAGATGTGGGGACATTTGGTATGGCAACGATGGCTAGACTTGCTTTTGCTGGTATGAAGAGTATGGATGAAGGTCGAGGATTTCTAGCTGGAGTTGGAGATGTCATTGATGGAATATTTTCTCTCTTCGACTCAACAGAAGAAAAAGAAAGAAAGGCGATGGCAAACTTTAGGGAAAACCTTAAAGATTCTACTTTTAGAAGAAATACAGTAAATTCAATTTCATCTCAAATGGAACCTGCATATATTGATTATTTAAGTAATATAGTTGTTCAGATACTTCAGGAGAATGAAAGAGTCGCTGAGGAAATCAATGCAATTCTACCCAAGGTAGAGGAAGCTAGGAGAATTGTTCAAGACACATTAGATAATAAACAATTGTCAGAGGAAGAGAAGCGTACTGAGCTCTTGAAGACTCAGCAGGGACGAGAGGTACTAAATAATTCCTTGAATGAGTTTTTTAATAACTTAGAAAAACTCGCAGCATAAGAAGGAGTTGTATTGAAAGTTGTAGATTTAGCAAATAAATTGAATATTGTTACTGACCAATTAGTATTTGACTTAAAAACTAAGGGGATTCCTATAGAAGGGTATATGTGTCATATATCAGATACTCAAATCCTTGAATATCTAACTATTAAAAAGATTTCAGTACCTGCATGCTTAAATTATTTGAATAAAGAAAAGCCAAGAGAAGCCAAAGTAAAGCATGTTGGATTCTATTGTGATGGTGTCCGCAATGTCGATAGACTCTTAAAGTACATAAATAACAAGGGCCACGAATTAAAAGAATATTCTTTAGAAAATGATGCTGAGGTTTCATGTGATATTTTGATTTCATCAAGCTTGAGTGCTCTCACTGAAAAAGAGCGAGAAGTATTAAAAAATAATGATGTGTCTGTCGTTATATTTGCAAACACAGACTTTGATGCTGTAGAAGATTTGATTGAAGATTTAGATGAGTCAGTTTATGAGAAATCTTTTTTTGTTCCAGAGTTTGATGTTCTTTTGAATGAAGAAGGAGGTTTGCAGTTAGAAGGTTATAATACATTTGAAAAATTATTATTTGGAAAGGGCCTTACTTTTCTTGTTAATCAAGTGAAGGGTTTACTTAATGAGAAGATGCTTAAAGAAGAAAATATTGAAAATTTGAAAAATATTATGCACAAAATTCTTGGCGACAATGTTGAGGGAAGATACACACCTATGGAAGATACTTTCTTAATACAAACGGTAGATGTTACCTATGATGAAGAAGAAAATATTGTTCCAACACTTGCTCGATGGGAACCTGAACCATGGGGCAACATGACTCAAAGAGAGCAGGAAATAGCCAGCCAAGCACTCCAAGATGGTGTAAATTGCATGAATACTATCTTTAAAGTGCAAGCTAAGAAATTCAAAACTTAACTCATATTTAATAGTTCCATTTCGAACATGTTCCTCTCTTATAATTCACTTAGTCCACGACTAGGGATAAAGACCAGACCGATTAGCATTAATTGCCAAATAACAGGAATGAAAGAGCAGATAAATAAACCTACAGCAGTAGGCACACCAACTTCGTCACAGTCCCTTATATCTCTCACTCGCTTTAATCCACTATTAAATAAAAGAAATGAAAAACCAAGAAATAAAATTAGACCAACTGGAGGAAAGAGAGGAACTAAAATAGCGGAAATTCCTAATACTAAAAAATGTAGGGTTACGATAATGATGAAGAAGTTTAGACGTCCAAGGCGACCTTGCATGCAAAATACTTCATCAAAAAACCAATCGCTGAAGCCTTTATAAGTTCTTCTGTTATAGTTCTCTGGGTTTATAGCTGTACCGATTCTCTTCATCCTATCTCCACATTATAGTCACTTATCGTTTTCTTTGTACTTAACTTTAATCTGATCTTAACCTGTCTAGTGCTACTCCATTGATAATAGAAGATGAAACTTATAGGTTAGAAAAATAGGAGTGATAAAATCCTCCCATTCTTTATACTCAATGTCTTTCATGTCTTTGATTAGCCTCGAATCTATTATATCTAATATACTAATCACTTCAATTTTAAGTTGCTCCAATTTCGTTTCATAATCAAAATTACTCATGTTATTTTTAATCATCTCCTGATCACTGTCATACCAAAGACCTACCATATGGTAGAACTGATGTTTTAATATTAATTCCATTCCAGAAGGACTTTCATCAAACTCTTTACACAGCAGTTGTTGATAACGAATTCTCCCAATACACCTCGCATAGTTTAAGTCATTTGTGCTCATGTCCACTATTTCGGGCTCCTCAGTGGGATATCTACCTTCGTAGACATAGAGATCTGCATAGATGTTCATTTGCTCTAGAGTTTGTAACAAGAAGAGGTGAGCGTTATTTTTCGTTAGATTGGTAATGTTTTCATCAAATTCTTTAGCTATAGAGTTTAGTTTCTTTTGAGTGATTTTCTTACTTTTTGCTATTTCACGTATATTCATCATTCAGTTCCTAGGTTAAGTTTTATTTCACTTAATTTTTTCAAGGCCTTGTTCTTTGTCTCTAAACAATCTTCTAGTTGGGCACTTTTAATTAATAGATCAACTCCACTTTTGAAATTTCCTGCATGGGAGATTGCAATGGCTTCTTTATAAACATCTCGATGACTTTCTTTTAACTCCTTTATTTTTCCAGCTATTTCAAATGGTTTAAAAAATATTTTAATGATGAGGCCTGTACTAATTAATATTACGATCAATGCTATGATGAGAAAATTCTCATCTAAGAAGTTACTGCTACTAGATCTCTTCCATATGACTTCTCCAGAGGCAATTGAAGTTAGCTTAACCACCACTTCTTTATTATACGAACCAATAAGATTCTTCTGCGTTACTAGGTAACCTGGAACAATTATTTCTCCAATGGGAATAACGGTATTGGTAGGTAAGGTAGATTGTCTCATCAGTTCATTTAAAACTTTGCCTTCATTATCTCTATCAACGAGTCTGATGTTCTTAGACTTTAACTTACTAAAACATTTATTAAACAGGCCTGACTCTGACCTGATCACTTGCGGGAAGTCTGACCTTGGAAAGGTCTTGAAAATATGACATTTTTCTACTGTATAAACTTCTGCTATTTGACTAAACTTCTCGCTAGACATGAAACATGCTGTAAAGGTGATAGATAAAATAATCTTTAATAAGAAATTTCTCATACTACTGTCCTATTTAGTTAAGATGTAGAGGTTCTTTTTCTCAATAATGTTCTTGCTATGTTCTGCCATGACTAATGCTATTGCATCAGTTTCGTTAAGAATGATATTTGAGTTATCTATCTTGATAGGTCTCATTAACTTAATCGCTTTTCCGCTAAAGTGATCAACATCTTTAACAAATCTTGCAGACTTTCCAATGAATGAATTAAAAGCAAAGATCTTTTTAGTAGGGGACTTAAGCTCATAGAAATGAGACTTCTTATAATTATATTCCCTAAGATCAATAACAATGATTTCATCTTTTTCTTTTAAACTATTATGACCATTGGTGAATTCTAAAACTTTAGTCTCCACACCCATTTTTCCTTTCTTAGGAACACTCAATGTCACTTCTGCCCAAGGGGATCCATCAGACAAGAATGAGACTGATTCCTTTTGAATTTCAACGTTCTTAAGTGTTGCTTGCACAATGGTTTTAACTTGCCCATCAGAAATAAGATCTCCCGATTGAGTGGTTTGTGCTCCAATGATCACTCCCTCTAGTCTCTCGGCCATTTTCTCATAGGCAATGATCCTGGCATTTCTTAGGGATAGGGACCTTGCATGGGCCAAGTTGAGTGTTTTAGTAGTGTCTGCTGCACCACCAGCAATGATGCAGATATTTTCTTCTCTAAAGCTATCTGATTCACATTGATTAGCGTAAGTCGTTTGTAAAAGTATAAAAAAGATAAATAAGTAATTGGTCATAGATTTCATAATATTCTCCCTATTAAGCAATCTCTTTAAATATTGACGAATTAAATTCCAAATTATTCTTAGAAAAGAATTTCTTTGCTGCATTTTTTAATAAATGTAATGTCTTCTTTCTTGATTCCTTACAGTCCGTGCCTTTAATTTGTTCAATATAAAAGTCCATAGACTGTGGAATATTTCCCTTGGACGACGAGAAGTTTGCCAATAGGCCATTTATTGCTGGGCAACTTGTTGTTTCAGTATAAAAGTCTAAGAGATTCGTTGTGACAGGGTCGCTTTCTACTGCATTAATTGCATAACAAAATTTCCCTAATTCACTATCTGGATTTTCGCTAAACGCCTGTTCTAAGAATTGAACTGCTTTTTGATGATTTCTTTCTTTATACATTGCGACTAAGGCAACTCCAATGGACTCTGCCTCACTATGATATGCGATATAATGAGTAGCACGTGCGAATAGCCATTTATCTCGATCATTGAAGCCATTGAACTTATTATTTATAACTCCAAGAGAATCAGAAATGGCATTTTTTAAATGCATAGAATGTGAAAATTTATGAATTGCTGCTAGTGTGTAATTTAAATCAATCATATTTCGCTCCCATCATGTTTTTCTAATAGACGAAGATGGGAGAGAAAAATTCTATTTTTTTAAATTATTTATTTTCTCTATGGAATTTATGAGAGAAGAGCCTGGTACGTTATCATTGGCCCCAAATTCATAGGGAGAGTTGGACTTTAGGATCTCCAAAGTAGACATTAGATAAGCGTAGTTAGCCAGAGCTGAACCTCTTTCAATGTCTTTATAGGGAATGACTACATTTTGTACCTCTACCTCTGGCAGAAGCGAAATTAGGCACGCTGAAGCCTCTGCTTTGGTAATGAATTCCTGCATATTTTGTTCTCTGCCAAAAACTCCTTGGCACACTCTTTCTTTTAAAGCGTTTGAGCTATTGTTCTTTAAGTAAGTTACAAACTCAATTTTTTGTAACTTTTGGATATCTCTAATATCAGATTCGTTTCTATAGTAGTTTTGGCCAGAGCAGCCCACGATTAAACTAAGAGTCAGTAGTTGTAAAATTCTCATATTTCTTCTCCAGGTTAAATTCTTTTAATCTCTTTGCTTTATAAAATAAGCGTCTCCATAGGCCTGAATTATTAAATTCAGATATATAGACTCCGCCTTCATTTTTAGATGAATGCACCATTTTTCCATCACCCAAGTAGATCGCCACATGACTTATCTTAGAGTAACGAGACTTTTTAAAAAATAGTAAATCAAATGGTTGTAATTCATCATCGGCATCCATCAACCTATGATCATCAAATTGTTGTGCAGAGGTTCTGGGTAAAAAAATGCCTAGATTTTTAAATATAGTTCTCGTAAAGGAAGAGCAATCAATACCACTTTGTGTCGTTCCGCCATATACGTAGGGGATTCCTATATAAGGAGAGCTCAGGTCTTTTAAATAAGAGCTAAGATCCTTATCAGTATCTGTGACTTGTTCTAGTCTCTCAAATATCGCAGCTTCAAAGAACTCTTCATTCACTACATTGATTTCAATGCAAGGGGCACTAGATTCACAAGCATTGGCCTTTGAATTTAGTACCAATATCAAGATCAAAACGATTATATGTCTCATCTTATATTGTCCTTAGATAAGATTGCGCCTCATCACTAATAGTGTTCTCTTGTAATTCCTCTTCATAGTGAGCTTTTATATCTTGTAGCTTTCGAAGTAGCTCAAGCTCTTTATCTTTAATCATTTTTTCTTTCTCTTTAATGACTTTCTTATATTGCTCCTCGATTTCCTTAACGCTTAGACCTTGATTGCGGTAATACTTTATTGCTTTTAGACTTAGGAAGGAAATACTCATAGTAAGTCCTCCAGTGAAAGCTAGCTCCATTAAATTGTCTGGCATCATTTCTCTAAATAAACTGCTCATAATTAAGCTCCTTTGCACCATAGACGAATAATATCTAGAAAAATTCGTCTATATTTTATGAGATACATAATGACAATATTTAGCTTATTCATTTCAACAACTTGTTTTGCTCTAACCATTACAGGCAGTGGTGCTTCCAAGCTTGCGGCGCTTGAAGATGCTTACTTGTTGGTGGGACTTAAAGAGGGTGTGGTGAGTGGAATCTTTCACCTTAAGAATGATATGGAGCTTGGAGGGGGAATCTCTATCTCTAATGGTCCATTAATCTCAAACATCGAAATAATAAACTGTAAGCAAGAGCAAAGGTTATTTACCTGTGTGTTCAATTTTAAAATCATCAATAAAGAGATGGATTTAAGTCTCTTCATCGCAGACATTCCTAGTATTGCCTGTGATGAAGCAGACAGCACAATGGATCTCTATGAATGTTATGAAATCGAAGAAAAATCAACTTTTGAAGGCCCTCAACTCACCGTAATTAAAGGAATCGTTACTATTAACATAATCAGACAGGGAAGTTTTCTGAAAATAACTCGTCATAAGAAAAGACACATTATTCAAGGAATAGGCAGAACATATCAAGAGGCCAGGAAGTCCTTAACTAAACAAGGGGAATACCAGATGAAGAAGAATAGGAAATCTAAGAATAGAATTCAAAAACTTTATAAAGAATCATTAATGGAGATGTATGTGAGGGCCTATGACGAAGGGGATTTAAAAGAGTTTATCAAGGAAGGGATGTATCCAACAGAGATCATCTCACAGGGAAGAAATGTTGTTTATTTCGTAAGGAAATTAGGTGGTAAGCGCCTGTTAGACTAATTTTATTGGTGATTTTACCGATAGGAGAACTATGAGTTTAAATACAAAACAACTGAAAATTAGAGAAGAAAGAGATCTCGTAAAGCGTGCGCTTGCAGGTGAAGAACTTGCGTGGAAACAAATTATTCTTCGTCATAAGAAAGCAATTTTAAAGGCAGTTAAATCTCACCTTTATAAATTTCACACAGCTTATGATGAATTTAAAGCGGAAGATGTTTATCAAGAAGTCTTATTAAAATTACATAGAACAGCACTAACTCAATTTTATGCAAAAGAATCTGGTGCTGCACTTAATTCATTTATATACACGGTGGCCTTAAATACTGCCAAAGACTACTCTAAGTCTAAACTTGGGCAAGCTAGTCTTAATGAAATTAATCCTCAAATTAAAACAGCAGAAGGTTCGGAAGAAAGCCTGGATACATTCGTCTTTGTAGAAGAGCAGTGTGCTCATAGCTTGTATGAGAAAATGGAAGAGAAGAAAATTATAAGAGATGAGCTTATCGAATTAGAATTTACCAACAGACGTGTGATTGAAATGTATCTTGTTGGTGAGAAAAATAAAGAGATTGCAGCTAAGACAAAAATAACAGAAGCGAAGATTAATAAAATTGTTTTTAACTTTAAAAAGAAATTAGAAAAAAAATATAAGATGGTAGGTTAGATATGAGCATTATAGATAAAGCGAATAAGCTTAGACATTCAGAAAAAAGAAGTATGGAGAGATATAAAGCGCTGACTCTGATTGAACCAGCAAACCCTGAATATTGGTATAAGTTTGCACTATGTCTCTTTGCCAACGGTAATAATAAAGATGCTTGGGAAACGCTTACCAATGCCAAGAAATTGGGAAGTGTAGATGCACTTGCTTTAATAGATAAGATTTTAGAAAAATATAAAGAAGAATCACCTGAGCAAGCTAGTCTTGCTCAGCGAGCTCTCTTAGGGGCGGAGGTATAAGATGTTAGACCTATTTGATTTTTTATTTGAAGGTAGTGAAGAAATAGAATTTGAAACCATTGAAGGTGGTATTGAGGTTGATTCTGGAATTCACGATGTTTTAGGTGAATCTAATGAAGATCAAGTTCTCTTTGCGCTTAATCGTATGACAAACGATGTGGATGAGTCGACTTTAGAAGAGGCCGCAGAGTATTTTAAAAATGCGAGCTATTCACAAGATTCTTTTAATGGAATTATTTCTAATTTAAAAGGAATTCACGGTGAAGTGCAGGTCTTAGAAGAATTAGAAATGAGACCTGACTTTGAGGCGAATTATGTGATTCCAACTTCTACCTCTCATGAAGCTGTAGATATTTACGGTGTTGATGAGCACGGGACAATTTTAGAAAAGTATCAAGTTAAAATGAGCTTAGATAAGAGTTATATTCAAAGAACATTAGATGAGCTGCCTGAGGATGTGAAAATCATTTGTCCTAGTGAGATCGCTGATGAATTTGATGATGATAGAATTGTTGATGTAGGAGTTAAACTCTCTCATGTTGAAGCGAATATTGATGACCTATGTGAAGTTTTAGCGACTTCAGAGCCTTGGGAAGCAGAACTTGGTCCAAAGTTTGATCACTGGATTGATGAAGATTTTGAATTTGACTTTGGGATGATTGGATAATGAAGAAGAAAGGTAGCTTACTTGGTATTTTAAATCAATCATTGCAACTCGGTGGAGCTGTTTTTGAAAAGTTTTTCAATTTAACTATTGATGGTGTTCAAGATTTATTAGTTTCTGTTATTGATTATGGAGCTGACTTATCAAAGGTTGATAGATCAAAAATAATTGATTTCTTACAAGTCATAAATACGAAAAGAACTCTCGCTTGTGCAGTTTATCCAATTGCTGAGATTGAAAAGAAAATTGCAGAAGAACCAGATAAATACCAATTTAAAATCGACTACGTAGAACAATTGGAAAGACAATCTGTTCTTGTGATGAAACTTATGGAGTGGATGGCCTTTTCTCCCATTGAGAGAAAAGCAGTTGAAAGAATGTTTAAAAATGTTCAAGAAGTAAGGGATGAAGTTGGTTTAAGTCAGCTGCATTACGATGAAATAAAATTCATACTGGCCTCAATTACAAAGAAGTTAGATATTGCCTTGAATAAAAGAGATGAAGACGAGTTTAAGTATATTTTAGTGGATTATCTAAGGTGCCAAATAATATTGGGTGAATCCGATAATATAAACGAGTATCTAGAGATCTTGGAGAGCTTTGATAAGAGCAATTTCAATATGTTAAAAGGAAGGTACCTTTTTAGTAAGGGAGATGCTGAAAATGCGTATACTTATCTAAGAATAGCGCATGATAACAAAGTTGAGTATTCAGAGGACCTCTTGGCTCAATGTCTAGATCAGCTTACTAAAGAATCAAAAGATAAAGAAAAATGGATCAAGATAAAGAGAGAACTCTTTGGTGGTCTATTTTCGGATTCAAATAAAGAAATTTTAAAATCATTACCGTTTACGTTTTTACAAATTAAGTGGCAAGAAATTCACAAAGTTTATAATAATTTGAAGGGGAAAAAGAATGCTTCATAAAATTGAAACTTTTATAAAAAATCTTAGCGAACATATTGAAAATGATGACCAGTCATCAAACGATGATCCAGTTAAGAAAATGATTTCTAAGTACGCTGCCATTTGTGCTGTGTTTGCTATGCTTCCCAATTCTCTTATTCCTGGAAGTGACTTTGTTGGTCTCACATTAATTCAATGTGTGATGGCGAGAAATATTGCGAAACACTATGGTAAGAACCCTTCTTTTGATGAATTAAAGGAGCTTATTAAAAATATTGGGATGACTATGGGGCTAGCTTTTGGTGCTCAACAGCTGGTTCTGTCGCTTTATAGAACAATTGTACCTTATTGGGGAGGAGTCACTACCTTTGCAATGGTTTTCTCAGCAACTTACGCTGTTGGTTATGTCATTGATTGCATTTATAAGTCAGAGGCAGAAGGAGTTGATTTTTGTCCTGATAATATGAAGACCATAATTGGCGACTTAAAAGAAGAGGGGAAGAAGCTATCGAAAGACTTTAATCCTAAGAAGTTATTTAGTCATGCCAAACAAGCATGGAGCGATACAAGTAAAACTAATAATGATAAAGCAGCATAATATCTAGAACTTTTTCAAATTATTCTCGTCTCATCAACTCCACATCTAAAGGAGTTGATATGAATGAGAAGTCTCAGAAAATTATCAGTTTAATGTTAGAAGAAATTAAGAAGAATTATCTCCAAGCTGGCTTTGAAGATGATGAAGAATTGCAAGAGGCGATGGGAATGGCCCATATATTTCTATCTGGAATTATCTCAAATTTTAGAAAACAAGATAATAGTGTTCTCAAAATGGTCACTTTCGCCAAATCATTGACTCTATATTTTGATCAACTCTCTATCGTTGAACAATCTTTGAATAAGAAAGTGCAATAAGATAGATATGGAATTTTTATAATTATCTCTCGTCTATAGATTATAACTAACGGGAGATAGATATGAACATTCAAGCTTTAGAAAGTAATCTTAAAATAGGTTTATCACTACAAGGAGAGGCCAGAGAGGATTATCTCTATGGCGTTCAGAGAATTGTAGAAAGAACCCTTTCTGAAACTTGTAAGAATTCAGCACCTGATAAATATATTTATCTCAGTTATCTACTGGCGCAGGTGATTGATCTCAATATGTAATGTGTATTTATATCTACCTCAAGTAGCCAAATGACCCGTCTTCACAAGAATAACCGTCTCTTCATCCACCCAAGGTAAGTGAGAGGAGAGATGTTTACTTCTAATCCAAGTGCCTGCTGGATATTCTCCGTGTTCGTCTTTAAAGGTTCCAGAGAGTACGAGAATCTCTTCGCCGCCAAAGTGGGAGTGAGCAACAAACTTCTCTCCCTTAGGCCATTTCACAAGGGCGGTGCCCTCTGCTTCAAAACTGGCGAGTGGCATGACTTGTAAGTTTCCATAACCCTGAACCCACTCAGCACTTCCAGTATCTTTAACAACTCGCTCCCTATCACCAGACTTAAACTGATTGAGCTTAACAAAGATGACACATCCATCCTTACTAAAGGGAGCATGCACGTAGCCAGGGGGATTTCTTAGGTAAGTTCCCGCAGGGTAGTCTCCAAATTCATCAGAGAAGACTCCTTCTAGGACAAAGATCTCTTCTCCTTTAGGATGGGGATGAGCTTTAAAACTAGTTCCAGCTTCGTACTTAACGATGGAAGTGGTGCGACCAGATTCTAGCTCTTCTCGCTCTAGGGGGATTCTGAAGATTCCAGCTGCTGGAGAGGGGAGCAGCTCCTGCTCCCGTGTTCTAATCACAACGTCCTTAGTAAAATCCATATTGAAGTTCTTAAGCATTAGTTTCTCCCGGCCATGACACCACCATCAACATTTAAAATCTCTCCCGTTATCCAACTAGCTTTTTCTGAGAGAAGAAATTCAACTGAATCGGCCACGTCTTTTGTTCTGCCAACTCTTCCAATGGGGTGAAAAGAATTAAAGTCTTGTAGGCTCTCTTCTATCTTATCCTCTTCTATGAAGGATTTATATATTGAAGTGACAACCACTGCTGGGGCGACTGCATTGACTCTAATACCATAGTCAGCTAATTCCATCGCTAAGTGTTGCGTCAGTGAGTGTAGACCCGCTTTTTGCATTGAGTAGGCTGAAGAGGGTGTGGCCTTAACTGATTGATGGGCCCACATGGAACCAATATTTACTATGGAGCCTGCGCCATGTTCTTTCATATTAACCACTGCTGCCTGAGTGATGAAGAAGAAAGACTTATTGAGATCAATTTGTTGATCGTAATCCTGTTCTTTATGCTCAAGAAAACTCACAGGTTTAAAATATCCAGCGGCGTTTACCAGGTACTTTATATGGCGTCCTTCTTCGCTAATTTTTAAAAGGAACTTACTCACTTCTTCCGGCTCATAGAGACTGACAATATAAGTCTCTACACTGCCACCGTCTTCTTTAATGAGAGCAGCAGCTCTTTTAAGCTTCTCTTCATCTCGTCCTGTAATGAGTACAGTACTGCCATTCTTAGCAAGTCTTCTTGCTGTCTCTAAACCAATTCCACTTGATCCACCGACTATTAATGCTAGGTTTTGTTCACTCATATTTGCTCCTTAGTTTGCAAAATTGTTCTGTTGTTTTATAATCTAGTGGAGAATTGAGTTAAAAAAAAGTACGTACTTCCTGGTGGGGTAGGTACCAACTGGTACATGTTGTTGATATGACTGAAAATAAAAATGAAAAAAAAGTAATCAGAAAACTTCCCCCTAAAAAGGCCGCCACAATGGTTGAAACCTTCTTTGGCTGTAAGTGGTCACTAACTGTCTACTCTATGATTAGAGATGGAGTGGTGAGACCTGGAGAGATGGTCAGAAGTGTTGAGGGGTTATCGACTAAGGTTTTAAATAGCTGTTTAAAGAGAAACCTAGAGTCTGGGATTTTAGAGAAGGAAGTGTTTCAAGAGTTACCGCTAAAGGTCGAATATTCGATTACTCCCTTTGGAGAGAATTTTATTAAGATTCTCGATGATATTGAAGAGCTGAATAAGAAAATAACAAAGAACTAATCTAAACCTAAAAACATAAATACGGATTTACCATGAGCAAACAAAAACACGTTCTTTCCCAATATATTTCAGAAGTTATTGGAACCTTTCTACTGGTCTTCTTTGGTTGTGGAGCAGCGATCCTCTCACAAAAACTTGCAGGAGCTTTTAGTCCAATACTGATACCATTTATTTTTGGTGGCATTGTTTCAGTGATGATCTACGCCGTAGGGCATATCTCGGGTGCTCACTTTAATCCTGCAGTGACTATTGCATTCTACTGTGTGAAGAGATTCCCAGGTTTTAGAGTACCGGGTTATATTCTGTCTCAATGTATTGGGGCCATTTTAGCGAGTCTGTTACATCTTATGATCTTTAGTGATGGTGGACATAACTTTGGTTTAACGACTCTTATTTCTACGGAGGCGT
Organism: Halobacteriovorax marinus; assembly: GCA_002163155.1. Taxonomy (GTDB): domain Bacteria; phylum Bdellovibrionota; class Bacteriovoracia; order Bacteriovoracales; family Bacteriovoracaceae; genus Halobacteriovorax; species Halobacteriovorax marinus_A. Next base: position 101,995 of record MAAO01000007.1, read on the forward strand.
TAACGCTTAGTTATGCTTCAGGTTTTCTAGTTGAAGCACTATTATCTTTTGCGCTTATGTTTGTGATTATAAGTGTGGCGACTGATTCAAGGGCAGTGGGAGAGTTGGCAGGAATTGCTATTGGGACGACGGTGGCGATTGATGCGGCACTGGGTGGAGTTTTAACTGGTGCTAGTATGAATCCTGCTAGAAGTCTTGCTCCTGCAATTTTAGAGAATGATTATAGTTATATTAGTTTGTATTTGTTTGCTCCTGTGGTTGGGACTGTTTTGGCGGCGGTGGTTTATGAGTGGATTAGGTGTCATAGGGATGAGGCGGAGGAGCATGGGTGTTGTTAAATGAAAGTAGATGAGCCATTTGATAACAGTGTTAAAAGTTTTGACCTATCAAAAGAGCTCACTTTTAGCTTAGCCGTGACTGAAGATGTAGAATCAGTGTTCGAACTCATGAGTGAGAGAAATCCCAAAATGGATAAGAAGTCATTAAGGGTTAATGTAGAGAGAGAAATTCAAGAATACTGTGATGGAAAAGTGTATGGAGTCTTTGTTGCAAAACTCAAAGGGAGAGTTGTAGGTTTCTGTAGGTACTATCATAGTGAAAGTGTTCCCAAAGAAAAGATAAAATTTGAATCACCATCTGGTTATTACGGAATGGGGATAGTTGTCTCTAGTGATATGAGAAGACATGGTATTGCGAAGTTCTTATCTAAAAAGAGATTTGAGTGGCTTAGAGATTTAGGAGCTACTTGTCTTTATTCTTGTGTGGCGATGGGGAATGAGACTTCTCAGAGGATGCATGAGGGGCTTGGGTTTGTGAGGTTAGGAGAGATTGATGGAGCTTTGACAGTTGTTTTTGATGAGATGGGTGGGGTTTTGTTTTATAGGGACTTGAGTAAAGTAGGAGCGTAATGTTTTACGCTCCATACATTCTTTTTATCGTCCCATGAATGTCTTTTTAGGAGCTTTGCAAAGATAAAAAAGAACTTAGGTATGTTTTTTTTGTTTACCAAATGTGTGATTTTCTTAACCTTTTCTTTTTTGATAACTCTTGATAGATTATATATGCTTCTTTTGATAATTTTTTGACTTTAATTTATCTTCATCACTAAACTCTTCTAAAATTTTTAATGCTAAATGACTCATTGATTCTCCAGAAGTTTATTCGGCTTATAATAAATTTCATCGGGTAAATATAATTCGTTCTTGAGTCTTGAGTTTATATTGAACCCATTTTTAATTATGTTAAAAATATTTGGTCTCATTTTGAGGCACGTGTGTGAGTAAATGAATTTATTACAGAAGTTTACTTACTTGGTATCTTCGCTGTTTGTAATCAAGAAATCTTGATAAAATAAATGATTTTGTTGAATGTAAGCTAGATATAAAAAATTGAAAAAATATAGAAAACGGTTATATCATTTGCAGTAAGAATTCTTTTTGTTTGACTCTTTGCGTCGGAGATGCTGAGTCAACACCAAATTTCCATACCTCTTTTGCCTCGTAGATTTCTATTATTTTTATTTTAAAATAAACATATGAAAAAAGTATTTATAACTGAAATTAACGATATTACTAGAGAATTTCTAAAGACTCAAGAAAGTGGTAAAGATGAGAATAATTATACTGCTAATGTTCTTTTACCATTCCTTAAAAATAAATATAACTTTTTCGAGTTAGATTTTGATCAGACAAATGACAATGGAAAAAAACCTGATCTTGTATGTTACGTTGAACATGAAGGTGTTAAGGAAGCAAGGGTCGTATTCGAATGTAAATTGCCGAAAGAGTTTAAAAACCTTCAAGGTGAGCAAATTGTAAATAAGTATTTAGATGAAAAAATAGTTGAATATATTTTAAACCACGAAGTCACTATAAATCACTTAGTTTTATTCTCATTTACGAAGGCCATTTTAATAGAGGTAAGTGATGAGCTTCTTATATCTATTAAAAAATATCATATTGGGGAAATTTCTCAAGATAAAATAGTTGCTATAATTACAAATAGCTCAATGTTTATAAATTTTGAACAAAAATTAAAGAAAGATAGAGTAGTCGAAATAAACAAATTTATAAATGCAATGGATATAAAATTTAATAATTTTAAAAAAAGTAGGTGTGGAAAAAAATATATTATTAAAGATAAAGCATCTTTATCTAAATTTTGCAATGACTTATCATCTACAATTTTAAGTACAGAAGAAAGTTACAAGTATGGTCTGTACGAAAGAACAAAAGATTATGTTGAAACTGAACTAATGAAGCAAGCTTCAAAAGTAAAGGTTGCCTATCGTTTGTTCTTGTCCACTCGCTTTCCAGATGATGAGGCTAGTTCAATAGACTTAAGAGATGAGCCAACTGAAAGAGAACTGTTTGTTCTATCGACTATTTACAATTATATTGCAAAATTCTTTGTACAAAAATATGTTGAAGATTTATATTCAGGAGAAGCTGGATTGATCTCTTCTTCTAGTTGTTTTATATCAAACTTTAACTACCAAGAGGAAGATGTCTCTATCTATTTAGAAGAAGGTTTTAAAGTTATTGCGAACGAGACAACACCTGCTTATAAGAAAATTCTTAAAAAAAATAGTTATTTTAATTGGATATATGATTCAGAAATTATGGAAACTGAATCATTCAGAAATTTTATTTTGATATTCTCAAAACTTGATCTTAAAGCCTCTCTCTTAGATGGTAAATATGATGGTGATATTTTAGGTGGATTTTTTGAACAATTTTCTGAAAAGTTTAACAGTGGTGTCAAAAAGGTATTTGGGCAATATTATACACCAAGTATTTTGGTTAAGTTTATGTGGAAAAGAGTAATAGAGGTTTTAAATAAACAGGATATAGATATCTCTTCGTTGAAACTGCTGGACCCGGCATGTGGATCTGGAGCATTTGTAGTTGAAGGTATTAATCAACTATCAAGCTTAACAAATGAAAATCTTTCTAAAAAGATTGTAGCTTTTGATATAAGTCCAATGGCTGCTAGCTTAGCAGAAATAAATATATATGTTGCTCTGTTAAACAACCTTAAGAAGAGTAGTGTTTGCAAGTTAGATACTGTCGATGTTTTTAATACAGACTCTTTGAACATTTCAGAAAGTGAATATTGGGAGTCCTGTCTACTCTTCGAAGATAATGCGGAAAGGGCAGATCTTGTTAATGTTGAAAAGATTATTACTAATAAATATAAAAAAGCTAAGGAGTATACATTAGTTGTGACTAACCCTCCATATAATGGAAATAGTTCGAGAACTTTGGAAAGTCTTAAAGGTAAATTTACTCTATTAGACTATTTATCAGATAAAAAGACTAAAGACGACAGAATTAGAGATGATTATGTATGGTTTATGGGAGCTATAGACAGATATATAAATGAATTAGGGGTTGTTTCACTAATTACGAGTGATTCATATTTGGCAAAGAAGTCATTTATACATTTAAGAAAATATTTATATGAAAACTATCAAATCCATGAAATTCACCACTTCGGTGGTGGAATGTTTGACGGAGTTAAGTCTGCAACATGTATAATTACTATGTCTAAATTAGATAATGTTAAAGTCATTTATAATGATAACTCAGGCATTGATTATTATGATTTAAGAGAGTCGAAAGGCAATAACAACAGATCTTTAGATGAACGCTATCATTACTTAGCTGGAGAAAAAGATATAGCCGTTAAAAAACTTTACCCAAAAAAAGATAATAATTATTCATTTGTGGTTGGCGAAAAAATTACGACGATAAACAATTGCTTACCTTTTTACAAGCCAAAAGCGAAAGAGTCAATTGTCAAAAAGAAGTATACGGGCTTAGTTACTGGCTATAAAGAACTGTTCACAGATGAGGATCCATCTCACTTAGTTGAAAAGCTTAAAGAACTCTTTGTCTTAGCAAAAGAAGTTAAAAGAGTTTCAAAGAAGTCTATCTTACCGATATGTACAGATAGGTTTGTGAAAGACTTTGCTTTAGAGGTTTTTGAGGGTGGCAAGAAGTACGATAAAATTAATAATAGGGTTCGGGAGTACATTGAAAGATTCTCATTAGTTCCGGTTAGAAATAAAGAGAATGCTGAGCTGTATATAAGTATGTTGATCTCCTCCATAATTTATAAAGGAATGGTTTTCGACGAATCTAATGTCAGAAATAGTTTGAAGCTACAAGAAAGTGATAAGTATTCTGTGGCATCATCAAGTTATAGTTTTATCTATTTTGATGATAGATTTACCATTCCTCGTTACAACAAAAAGAAGACAGTTAGCGATGGAGGAGGAGTATGCTCTTGGAGTTCTAATCATGATGTTCAAGATAAAGTCATTTATTCTTCGATGAAAGACTCAAAAGGATTTACCAGTATGCAGGTTGGACTTCCAGGATTTACTAATTCTTATGTATTAAAAGATATTGCCAAAGGAGGGAAAGCTCACTTCTTTCGTAGTTCCGAGCTTGATCTTATGCCAGTCTTTTCAACGAATGGATTAAAACGAATTGATGTTGTCTACTTAGTTCAGTCAATAGTTAATTCATCCTGGATAAAGGAAAATTCTGATTATGTTACTGCTAATTATGTCCCGATACCTATTCCACATTTGTCAAATCTAACACTTATGAAGAGAATTATAAAAGAGGCAAGGTACTGCAACTGTCTGTCTCAACTTCTTATTTTTAGAGAATTAGGCAATAAGATATTAAAAGTTCAAAAGAATGTGTTGCTAGAGATTCTCGGAAAGAATGAATTAGAGAGAGTTTTGTCTAAGGATTTTGAAGGGATAAAAAAAATAATACAGAGAAAGGAAAAGCTGTTAGATTTGAATGTTACCCAACTTATTAATATTAATAACTCTATCGAAAAAGATATTACGGCTTCAGTTGAGAGTCGGATAGTACCTTTATCCTCAAAAGGGAGATTTGGAGAGAGCCTTGAAAAACAATTTTCTGTAGGACTATTCATACTTAATGAGCTTCAGGGAGATTTAACACTTGGACTAACAAAATTTCAAAAAGTTTATTATATGATAGATAGTATACTAGATGAAGAGTTAGATACCTCATATACGAGAGATGCGGCTGGTCCAGTAAATTATAAATTTTTATATGATAAAACTAACTCATTTATTAAACTTGGAGAAAAGGTTCGTGCCTTTAGTGCAGTAAAAAATGACAATCAAACAATATTTAGTAATGTTAAATGTTTACCGCATTATGAAACAATCTCTAAAAATCTAATACGCGGTCATGAACAAGAAGTTTATGGCATATTAAGGCTATTTAAAAATATGAACCTTGAGAAAGCAGAGGTCATCGCAACTCTCTATGCTATTTGGAATGACTTTCTCATAAGAAAGGTTGAATTCGACGATAACAGTATTTTGCATGAGTTCTATAATAATTGGCATAAAGAAAAAAATATAAAGTTTGATAAAAAAAAGATTTTTGTAAAAAGAACTTTAAAGTACATGAAAGACAATGATTTAATCCCTAGAGGACTGAAGAATAGAACTAAAAAGAAAGCTTCATAAATTATTTGAGGATAAAGTCTCCAAGGAAAAATAGCTTTCTTTTCTTTGTTCATAGACTACGTTAATTATTTTATAATCTACTTTCGTTAGTAATTGTTCTAGTTCTTCTCTTTGGTCGTGTGTGTCACCGATAAAGTCGTACATAAATTTCCTCTTAATAGTTTTATAGCTCTATAAAGAACTTACCCCTATAACTTTTTCTTTTGTTATTTTAACAGAGTTAAAAATAGTGGCACAATATTCTTTATACTTCCCATCTGTCGCATCATATATTTTTAACATAGGTAGGCCATCAATAAACCAGATATTTATTATCGCAAGTTTCCTAGCAAGATGTCTTCCATCAAAGTCTAATGTCATATCTTTAATATTCGCGGTAACCCAGTGCTTCTTCCGTATAGCGAGAAGAATGTCTATAATATTATTCTTGGGATAGGTAACTGCCTTAGGTTTTTCTGAAAGGGTCTTGTATGATTTTAAAGAATACTTAAGTTCTTTTTTTACAATGGAAGGAACTTTGTCTAATAAATTTGCTTCAGTATTACGTAGTAATTTTATAAGAGGTCCTGTTGATGTATTTTTCAAATTTTTTAAGGAGTATAGAATAATCTGTATTTGAGATGGAGATAGATCTACTTTATAGTCAGCTTCGTAAAATGAGTCGATCCAGTATCTTACAGGTTTATCGCCGACGCTAAGTAATTTATATTCATTAGACATCCCGTTAATATTTCTTGCCACTGTCCTTCGTGTCCCAGCGAATTCGTATATCGAAACAAGCTTATTAAATATACTTGTCACTGTCAGAGCACTTGTCTCATCAACGGATTTTAAAATTTCAGCAATATATAACTGAAGATAAATATTCTTTGATTCATATTTTCTATTGGACACCATGTGTCCATTGTACATGAGATGATCTATTTGTACAAAGGAGGGAAAATGAGTGAAATATTTAAGTTTATCGACATTGATGGAGGGATAGCTCGCTTTGTTGAAGAAGCAGATGGGTATTACCTGATTGGCGGAATACCCGAGCAGAGAAAATTCTTGTCTCAATGTAGGGAGGAGGCGTTAACGCTATATGGAGATTTTCTTTCAGATTATGTAATGAGCTATATAGGGGAGGAGATATGATTGTTTATTTAGATATGGATGGTGTTTTAGCTAACATTCACCAAAAGATTGGTTTTGATACACCAATAGATGCAACACCACCTGAAATATTAAAGCACGGCTTCTTTCAGAGCTTAGAGGTGATGAATGGCGCAGCTGAGTTTGTGAACTGGGCGCTAGACCATCGTGAGCTTGAACTGTGGATAGCAACTAAGATTCCAAGCGATAATCCCTACGCTGCAACAGAGAAGTTGTTGTGGGTGAGGGAGAATTTCTTCTACCTTAGAAATCGAGTCTTCATTGTTCCTGATAAGACAAACTTAAATGGTGAGTTCTTAATTGATGATGATTTGAAATGGGGGAAGTTTGTGGGAGAGTTTATTCACTTTAACCCTAGAAATCCTCTTACTTGTTTTAAGAAGTGCAAAATGATGATTGAGAGGAAGTTAAAGAACTCCCGAGAATTGTCTCTGTCGTATAACTATTCTGAGGGCGTAAAGGTCGTTAACAAAACAAATATGGATATTAAGAAAATTGTGATGGCGAAGGATGGGAGAGTGTTTGAAAATATTAAAGCTCATGAAGGCGTTGTTTTGTTTGATCCGCAGGTTCCTGAGAAGGATTGGTGTGTGGATATTGAGTATGTTGAATGGATGGATGGTGAGATTCGAAAAAAGGTTCGTTTAGAGAGCCACTAGGAGGAAGGCATGAAGAATGAAATTTTAAAGTACACAGATATCGATGAAAGTTCTCTAATTGTTTCTGAGGAAAATGGAAGTTATTTCATAGAGGGCTCAATTTTAGAGTATAAAATAGAAAAAGAGAATGCCATTACAAGTCGAAAAGAAGCTTTTCTTGTGTTTCATCATATTTTGTCTAGATTTGTACTACGTAGTGCTTATATATCTGGTTACCTGTCACCAATTGACAAGCTAGAGAGGGCAAACGAAAGATTAAGAGTTAGCTGTGCGATGTTATATGACTGTGGGCTGGTTAAGAGGATTAGTGAAGAGGAGCTAGAAAAACGTCTGGCGGAGCTTGATGAGGATGATGATTGTTAGGGGGAAAATATACAGAAAATTTGTAAACTAAGATTTAAATTCCTATATGACGATAAGTTTGAAGAGTTTGAGTCGAAAAAAATGTTAGAGAAAGGAAAGATAATGCCAGAAATTAAAGGATTAAGTGAACTTTATATAATGTATAGAAAAGCAGTGGCTCAAAATCAATCTTACTTAGACCCCCAAAATGATCCAGACAAAAAACCAAATGATATGGGAACCTTTATCTATACTTTAAACTCTAATAAGTTCATGGTTGCTGGAGATACGACTCGTGTTGCAATGGAAAGATTTTGTGAGTTTTACGAAGAAAAGAGTGCGAAAAATGGGAAGGTATGTGATCTATATGATCCAGATGTCTTGGCGTGCGTAGATGGTAGTCTTCGTCTTCCCGGTGTAACTGAGGCTAAGGGGCTCTATTTTCATAAAAGATAAGTAGATGGTGCGGCTTAAGATAGTTTAAGCTGCAAGTATTTCTTTCTTATCTTTAATTTCTAAGTCGTTATAGATATCTTCAATAATGTTTTTTCCATACTTCTCTTCAAGATAAATAATTCCAAAGTGATATTTAGAGGCCTTCCCGTAATAATCTGTAAAAGCAACATTAAGTGCTGCACCACTGACTGCACCAACAACGGGAATCATTTCAGCTAACATTTTTTCAGTCACAACGAGTTCAAATTGTGCCGCTACTCTTGTTATGAAAGTCAATATTGGAGAGGCTGTTCCTTTTTGTGCGTTTTCAAGAACTACTTTTGCTGAATTTGCGGCTATGAATTGACTTCCATCTCTCATTACTTGAGACATGGCCATTCTGCTTGAATAGTAGGTGCTATCAAGAGCGTCATCTTCTGATGATTTACTTGAACCTAGAGTGAAAACCTCTAAACATTGAAGTGAAAAGTCGGGACTAGATCTAAGGCCTTCGTATTGGCTTCCTACTTCTACAATATTTCTCATTATTAGAGTTGTCGTAATGGGGAGTTCTACGATTAGTCCGGCTTCTCCAAAGAAACCTCCTAGTACTCCAGTAGTTGCTGTAAGGCAGTTGTGAAGTATTCTCTTGCTACTTGTTCCTTTGATTGCTTCATCGAAAGTTTTTCCGCTAGAATCTTCTTTAGATGTTTTCATCGCAATACTTAGTGCACCGGTAAGAGACTTATGAATGTATTTTGTAATATTCGTTTCCAGATTCTCAGGTAGTACTTGATGTAGAAGCTCTAAAGGTTTACCTAGAATATTTGATATTTTTATAAGAACAGATTCTTCTTCTAAAAATACCTTGGCCTTAAGTAAGAAATCTAGTTCTTCATTTGTTATTTTCTTAGTCATATTATTCCACCTTTCATAATCATCAACAAAAATCTTTTCGGCAGGTAATAAAGGAAATTTATAGTAATTTTTCTTCATCTAAAGAAATTAGGCTAAATCAGTCCTTAAGTGGAGTGTTTAACTCCAGTGTTGAAGGAAGTTATTTTTATTTAATATCAGCATAAGAATACCCGATAACTCCTTATAAACATTATTGTGAAGGATAGAAATGACTGAAGAATTCTACGGACTCTTTATAGAGAAAGTACCTGAGTTAGAGGGAAGAGGCTTTTTTAAAGAGAGAAGAGAGCAATTGATTTTTTGTGATCTCATGAAGAATTTAATCATCGACACTTGTAAGAAACCATTTAATGAGAAGACTATCTCTGCCTTTATTCAAATCGCGAATCATAGTTCATTGGATGAAAACATATCTAAATATATTGGTTATTTAAAATTGGAAAATGAAGAGTTTTATAGAGAGAAGATTCTCGAAAAGCCTAAAGGCCTTCGAGGAATAACGGGAGCTGGGAAATCTTCAATTAAGGTTCACCAAGTTGAAGGATTAGAAAATTTTGAAGAAGTTCGAAAATTTCTTATATCTGTAAATCTTGCATCGACGAGAGAAGAAGTAAAACAAGCGGTAGAAGAATTCGATGCTTTGAAAATTAATCATGTCACTGATGGTGTCTATTCTCCTTGGCTTACTTACTTGAAGCCTGAATTTTGTCCCATTGCAAATAATTCAATGAAAGGGTTCTATAAGACTATTGGCTGGGATGGGATAAGCTATTCCTCCTTAATGGACTTTACTTTAGAGCTCTTAGATTACTTTCCAGAAAAAAATTACTTCCTATTAGATTCTGCTACTAGGAGAGTCTCTCTTGAATACATTTACGAGGAGAAGATTGATCTAGTTTTTCCTTACCCAAAAATTGCGAAAATGTTCCAAGCTAGCCTTCACTATCTCTTTAACCAGAAGTTAATGACAGAAGAGCACGTAAGAAATTTAGAGGATGCAATTTATTGTAATGACACTTTTAATTCATTAAAAAAGAAGAGAAGTACAAAGTTCCCTTTACTGTTGAAGGTCGACAAAAGTATTGATCACGTTGAGCAAAGAAAATTCGATACAAAACAAGCACGTTTTTATCATCCTAAGAATGTTCTCTATCACTTTAATGGTGATGAGTACTTTTTATGTACTGAAACTATTAAAGAACAGATTGTAGACTTAGAGAGCTGGCTCGATAAGAACTTTAGTCTAAGTTTTGAAGATATAGCAAATAGTGAAAATGAAGCCCCAGGTGGAGAAATAATGGATCCAAAAGTAAAACATGACTTAAATATGATCTTCTTTGGTCCCCCTGGGACAGGAAAGACCTATGAAGTGAGAAGAGAGGCCCTTAAAATTATTATGGGAGATGACGCTCCTACAGATTATAAGGAAGTCATTAAGAAATTTAATGAGTTTAGAGAGTCTAAGCAAGTTGATTTTGTCACCTTTCATCCGAACTTTGGATACGAAAACTTTGTTGAGGGTATTTTTCCCGACGTTGAATCATCTGACAAATTAACCTATCAAAAGAAGACTGGAGTCTTTAAGAATATTAGTGAAGAGGCCCTTCGAAACTACAACTCTACAAATGCTGGAGAATTCAATATTGATGAAGAATTTGATAAGCGTTATAAATTATTCACTGATGAAATAGAGGAAAGTTTAGAGTATATTGAATTCAAGTCTCTCGATGAAGGTGTTCCCTTTACTGTTAGCGTCACTAAGACGAATGCCATTTATACTGAAAGAAGAAATGGTAATGGACATCATATTGCAGAGAAAAGATTTAGAAAAATATTCAAAGACTTATTCATTAAAAATAAAAGAAATCCGGTAATTGCAGACATACTAGCTTCATCTCTAAAAACGTATATCACTCCCATAATGAGAAAATTATTCTCCTACAACGTTTCTAGCACAGCGCAGTCAAGTAAGGTGAAAAATTACGTTCTAGTGATTGATGAAATAAATAGGGGAAATATTCCCGCTATTTTTGGTGAACTAATTACTCTAATTGAGCCCTCCAAGCGCATTGGAAATAATGAGGCATTAAAATTAACTCTACCCCTTAGTGATGAGGATGAAGATGACTTTGGAGTACCAAAGAACCTCTATATCATTGGAACCATGAACACTGCAGATAGATCAGTTGAAGCATTGGATATTGCACTAAGACGTAGGTTCTCATTTAAAGCAAAATACCCAAATGAGAATCACAAGTTACTTAAGTCAGTGGGTGATATAAATATTAAAACAATGTTGAAGAAGATAAATGAGAGAATTCGAGTTTTAAAAGGAGCGGATTACCAAATAGGTCATTCGTACTTTATGAATCTAGAAACAGAGGAATGTATTAGAAATGCTTTTGAAAAGAAGGTCTTACCTCTTCTCAATGAGTACTTCTATGAAGACTTAGAGAAAATTCAAATGATTCTTGGGAAATCCTTTGTAGAGACGGTTCCAGTTAGGAAAGAGATTTTTGCAGCAAATAGTCCTGATTTCGATGAATTTGACTCATACACTATTAAAGATAGGTCATCTTGGAAATTTAAGAAAATATATGAATAATATACTTCAAGTCTTTGAATACGATACCATCAGGGTTGCTGATGAAGACGCCTTATTTGAAAATGGCATACGAGTAGCTATATCAGAGTCTGAGTTCAAACAACTCACGAAGTATCATAAAGAGTTTTCTCAGTACTATTCTTTAAGTTATCGAAGTATCAAATTTTCTTTTTACGTAGGTATTATCCAGGTGGGAAAGTTAATTATTGAAGTTCTTCCAAAAGTAGAGAGAAACTCCAATAAGTCTGACTGGTCAAAGGCCCTTTATAAAATGATCAAAATCTCTAAGGACTTTAGGTCCAAAAGAGGAACTCATACAAATTTACATGTAAAAAGTGGCTCAATCTTAGATTTATACTTTAATGAATATTTAACAGAAGTAGAGAATATCCTTCACGTAAGCTTAAGAAAGAAATATCGATTTACAGCTACAAACAGAAACTCTGTCAAAGGAAAGATATTATTTTCAAAAGATATAATTACTAATCACAGCAATAAGGCAAAGGCCTATTGTTATTACCAGACTTATGATGTGAATCATGAAATGAATAAGATTTTGAAGTATGCTCTAGAGTTAACAGAGAGCTTAACTACTTCAAAAAAAATTAAGTCTCGTTCAAGAGCGCTTCTTTTAAACTTCTCGGACCATATTTCAGATAAACCAAACCTCTCTTCACTTGATAATGTGAAGACAGATAGAAACACAGATTATTATGAAACAGGTTTAAGTCTTGCGAAAATGATTATTAATAATCATGCACCAACACTTAAGGCGAATAATACTAATATTATAAGCTTTATGTTTGATATGAATCATCTCTTTGAAGAGTTCGTCTATAAAGCACTCAAGAGAACTCTTGTTAATTATAGAGTCGAGCGAAGAATGATTTCCTACTGGAATGGGAAGAGATTAATTCCTGATATACTCTTAACAAATAGAAATAATGAAGACGATATTATTGTCTTAGATACGAAGTGGAAAATTCCAAAAGATAATAGACCTAACGATCAAGATTTAAGACAAATTTTTACCTATAATGAATACTTTAAATCTAAGAAGGGGGCATTGCTTTACCCTCGTACGGAAGATTTTAAAATGATCTCTGAGATGTTTGAGGAAAAGGATCACAATTGTAGTATGATTGGACTTCAGTTCTTTAATGAACACAGAGAGCTTGATTTAAGTTGCTTAGCAGAGTCTTTAAAGAAAGATTTAGATATTGATTAGTCTTTTTTATCTTCATCAATTTGTCTTTGTATTTCAATTAGTAAACCTTCAATCTGTTCTTCTAGCTGTTCTCTTGTAAAGCTCTCATTCTGTTCAAACATGATATTTATTAATGAGGAAATTCTCATGGCCACTATCAAATTTCCTCCTCCCTTTGAAGCAACTTTACCGTAGTGCATAAGTATATTAGTTAATGATTTCATCTTTCTCCCACTTTTCTCTTAGTCTTAACCTTAATGATTTCTTTATATCAAAGAGAAATCTCAAAATATGAGACTTTCCTCTGATAACTTTTATTCGGGATTTGAAAAAAAGTAGGCATATTCTTTTTGATGAAAGAAGAAGGAGTAGAAGTGAGCACGTTGGTACACGCAATAAATAGATTTAAAAAGCGTTTAGGTCTTCAGTTAAGTGAAACTGATTTCAATGATATTAACAAAATGATTATTGAAGGTGGCTTAGATGTAGAGTTAATGAAATGGCGAAAAGGTAATGATATTTGTGTCTATAAAGTTAAGTGGAATGGGTTAGAATTCTATGCGATTTTTCATCTAGTGAAAAAAGAAGTGATTACATTTAAGACTCTAGATAGTGAAATCTTTGAGCATTATGGAGAGTATTGGCTTGGAGAGCAAGATTCGTAAATATTATTCAAAAATTACTTTTATCAATCTTTAAAGGCGATTTTAATTTCTCTAAAGTTATGTCTTTTATGACTTTAAACATCTCGTAACAAAAATACAGAAGAGAGAGACAGATATCTACTTTCGTCTGAAAGGGTCTTGGACTAATAGGCTCTTCTTCAATCGTAAGAAAGTCAAAAAGAGGATCCTTTACTATCTTAGGAATAGATAAGTTATAAGTGGCATCCAAGAGTTCATCCCAAGATGAAAAACCATACTCCTTTGCCACTTCATATAACTTGTTCAAATCATGTTCTCTTAGCTCATTTAATTTAAGAACCCCATAAACCGTCATATCTGTTTCCATAAATATCCCTCTAATCGATTTATAACAGCTCACAGTCTCAAAAATTAAGACTCAATGTTGCTAGAGTCAGACTTAAGATATGAATTAAGGAGATTTAAGGTGGATAAGATAAATAAGTCACTAAAGTCCGTTCTTAAGAGAATGGAAGACTATAAAGATGTCGATGTATTTGAAACAGGCTTTCCAGATTTGGATGATAGATTAGGGATTGATCCAGAGTCGGGGCAGCTAATAGTTATTGCTTCTAGACCTGGTATCGGTAAGTCAGCACTCGCTTTAAATATCGCAACTGCTAGAGCCGTGACTTCGAAGAAATCTGTCGCGTACTTTTCTCTTGAAATGCAGAGTAAAGAGTTGAGTCAGAGGTTAATCATTCAACATTCAAAAGTAGACTCAAGCTATTTTAGAAATTGTGCTTTTACTGATTCTTCCCTAAGAAAAATAGGAAAGACCATAGCTGAAATCTCGCAATTGCCAATATTTATAAGTGATGAAATTAATTTAACAATGAGTAAGATTAGAGAGAACTGTCTTCAACTTCAGCACGAAGGGGAGTTAGGGATTATTGTTATTGATTACATACAACTAATAGCAAATACAGTGAGTGGCCCAGGGGAATTAGATGAGTCTATCTGTATTATGAAAGAGCTTAAAACCCTTGCACGAGAAATGAAATGTCCTATTCTAGTATTATCTCAGGTCTGTCGAGGTGTTGATGACAGAATAAATAAGAGGCCATATTGTTCTGACTTAAGGCCTTATCCTACTATTGAATCAGATGCAGACGTTATTATCTTTATCTACAGAGATGATTACTATGACCCAGATTCAAGATCTCCAGGAATAGGAGAAATTATCATTGCTAAGAACCGTACGGGAGAAACTGGTACAGTTCTTGTTAATTGGAACTCTTCCTATGTGAGTTTTCTACCATGTCGCTAGAGCCCATTAACGAAATAGTAAACCTGAATCTAATTGAGTTATCAATTGATGAAGACCTTATTATTTCGAATTTTAAGGATAATTTATACTCCAAAAAAAGCCTTCTTAATTGTTATCAGATGGCGAGGAGGAGGAAGTTATCTCGAACAACTAGCTATCTCATGCATAGAGAGCATGTCGCTAAGAACTTTTCGTTTCTAGGGGAAGTTATATTTGAGCTCATAGAGAGTAGTGGTTTTGAAAAACTAGCAATGCCAGTGGATGCTCTAAAGCACAAAACCTTTAAAAAGGTGCTTATACGCATATTTAAAACTCAAGATATTGAAAGATTTGGAAAGAGAGTGGGGCAAGGAGTACGAAAACATGGAACGGTACTTCTTAATAACTTATATATCCTAAGTCTCTTTTACGATTTAACTAGAGAGATAGATGTCGTTTTAAGTCTTGATCACAGTAGGGAAATACCTTTTAATATCATTGATAATTCTAACATTAGACCTAACAATCTGAACTGGTTAATTGATATATATGACGTGAGAAGGGTATTCAAAATTCTCTTAACCTATAATGATCACGACGCGCTAGATTGTATTCGCTTCGTTGAAATGATCAGATCTGAGTTTGGCTATGATAATCAGAGAAATATAAAAACACCTATTGGAAAGAAGCCTAAGTCTTTTAAAGAGATACATAATAAATTATATAAGAAGGCTCTTGAGGTGGAAGCGATTAGAAATGCTCCCAAAGATCTCAATCAAGATATTATCTTTTTAGAAGGTAAGGAAGTTTTTGAATTTATCATTCAGGTTCCACTACTTAGTACTGATTTGATAAAGACGGGTGAGATATTAAATCACTGTGTAGGAACATACTCTGAATCAGTCATCTCTAAGAGGTGCCAAATTATTAATCTCATAGATCTAGTAAGTAGAAAACCTGTCTTCACCATTGAGTTAGTTCTAAGAAGTATTGGGTATGAGATTGATCAATTCAAAGGAGATCTTAATGAGGATGAATACGAAGGAGATGAGGGGAGAAAGTATCGCAACAAGATCTTAGACTTAATTAGCGAAGAGATGGAGAGGGATGAGAGTTCAGTAGAAGATGAGTAAGTAGCTAGAATGATATAGAAAAAACTATAAATATTAACAAGATATATTTAAATAACCGATAGGATTAGTATGAAAAAAGCTGATTTTTTACTTACACTCTTAGGCTCACTGTTACAGGAAAAGAAGACTCGTCTATCTATTGATAGGGCAAAGGATCTCTTTCCAAAAGCGAGAAGTAGTTACTTTAGAAATATGAAAGAAGTTCTAGAGTTCACTATGCCTGGAGGACAACCTCTCTTTAGAAGGTTTACAGAGGATGAGATCGAATTCATCTCTCTTAATAAATCTTTTATAAAGGAATACATTCCAGAGGGAGAGGATAATATATTTAATCTGCAGGCCTTAATGAAGGCAGGAAGATTGATGGATAATAGTCTTATGAAGACTGTGTTATCTGATATTAAGGATTTCTATCAAATTAACGGTAAGGCCAAAGAGATTAATGAGAAGTTCTACCTTCTTTCTCATCTTGATTCTCTAAGTGAAGATGAAATTTATTCGGATCTCTTAGCATCTCTTTTAAATAATAAGATGATAAACTTTAATTATAGTGAAAAGAGCTACGAGGGTTATAGCCCACTAAGCATTTGTCAGCATAGAGACGCTCTCTACTTATTGGCCTTTAAGGGAACTTTTTCTAAGGATAATATTAAAACGTTTAAACTCTCAAGATTTGAATCTGTGGAGATCACAGATTCAGTATTCAAGTATCCAGGAAAGTGGAATGTTGAGAACTACTTTGAAAATTCATCAGGGATAATTTCCGGTGAGAAAAATGTAGCATGCATCAGAGTCTATAGGGAGAGTCGCAGACTCATTAAGGAGAAATCCTACTTTAATAAAACCCTAATAGAAAATAATGATCTCTATGATGAATATGAATTAGTCTTTTCTTCAAGTGATGAGTTTCTAGGACAGCTCTTTGTCTACGCTCAGGATATTGAAATCGTATCACCCACAGATCTAAAAGAAGACTTTATCAATAAAGCGAAACAGGCCCTTTCAGTTAATGACGATGAAGTCGCTTCGTAATTCAAATTATTTTACAGCATAGCGTAATATCTTTTTATTAGTCTCAGTTTTTGAGACCTCAAATTGCTAAAATTCAATTTAACAACACTAAGTAATTAATTTTGTTAGATAAATATTTAAGCAAAGAGGTTCGAGATGGTTCAAGATTATGCAAGAAATCAGCTATTAGGCGTCTGTCATAAGTTACTCATTCTAAAGGAAGCGAAGTTAGATACGGACTTCTGTGAAGTTATAGGATTTGTTATTGGAGCTCAGGGCAGAAGTCATATTGTCAGTAAACTGCTAGAGGACTTGGTAAGACTAAAACGAGGAGAGGCTTCTGTTCATCAAATTTTTTTAGATAGCGATACCAGTGATCGAAGTGTTCACAGGGCCATACAACATTCAAATTGGATGGGTCTTATTCACGAAACTTCTGAGAGTATGGTCAAAATAGCAAAAGATATTCACAAAGAATTTTTCAAAAAAAGTGGTAACTTAAATGCAGTTTCAAGAAAGGGTCTCAAGCACTTCATCGGTGAAGAAGACTTTGGATACTTTATTGATTCATTGGTAGATATTTCAATATTCAACTCTTTTGGTATACGCGAGCTCTTTCTAAGAGAGATAGACCAGTTGGTAAAAGAAGTAGATATAACTCATTATAAGTATCCCAAACAGTTTGAACGACTCTCAGAGGTCTTCGAATTAAATGAAGTTCAAAAAAATCTTCTCTACTTTTATTATCTCTCAGAAACAATTGAGCCTCTTGAAGACTTTATTCGTAGAACTTCTCTAGACTATAGGGAGAGAAAGAAGGCCTCTCTAGCATTTTCTAAAATCTTAAAGATATCCCATTCCAAGATAAAGAAGGAGCTGAGATCAAATTCAAAACTCTGTCAGGCAATGCTGCTTGAAATTGATGAGAATGATATTAGTCTCTCTGATCATATCTGTGACTTTCTGCAAAATGATGATGAGGATAGTGATATTTTCAGCTTCTTCTTTGAAAAAGCTGACGTATCTAATTCTCTGGCGGTTGAAAATCACAGACTTAAGAAGGAGGAAGTAGATGCCTTTAAGTTTCTTCTAAAATGTAGCAAGGGATCAAACCATCTTCTCTACGGGGCGCCAGGAACTGGTAAGACCGAGTTTACTAAAAGTATTGGTCGTAAGCTGGGAGTTGATGTCTACATGATTAAAACCCATGACTCAGACTCAGGCGATATGCTTAAAGAGAAGAGGTCTGCACTTATGGCCGCCAAGAGCATGCTCTCAAAGAATTCAATTCTCGTCATTGATGAAGCGGAAGAAATTCTAGGCTCTGGTTCTAGCGCTTTCTATAAAGACAAGAGTGATCATAAGGCATGGTTAAATACTTATCTTGAGGATCATTCTATTAATATCGTATGGATTACAAATGATATGACAATGCATCCTTCCACCAAGAGAAGGTTTGATTTAGCTGTGTGTTTTGAGTCTTTCTCTCGTAAACAACGAGTATCTGCCCTTAAAAATATCCAGGCGAGCGCAAATCTAGAACTCTTTAGTCAGGATGAGCTAGAAGTGATTGCCAAGGATTACTCTCTCGACCCAGGAGCCTTGAATCTCTCTTTTCAAAAGATGGGAGCTTTGGCCGATGAACGAGTGAATAAGAAGAATATCATCTACACCCTTTTGAATTCTCAAATGAAACTACTAAAGGGGAGAGAAGTGAGCGAGAAACCACTAGAGACATTTTATAATCCAAACTTTGTGAACACTTCGCTAGAGGAGAGTGAAATCATTGCAACCGTTAAGCGTTTCTACGAAGAAGGGGATTCCATTAGAAATCTCTGTGTTCTCTTTCAGGGAGTTCCTGGAACTGGGAAAACTGAATACGCAAAGTACATATCTGAAGCTCTTGAAAAGAATATGAACGTAAAAAGAGCTTCTGACATTCTCTCCAGTATGTGGGGAGGAACGGAGAAACAAATCGCTGAGATGTTTAGTGCTGCGGAAAGAGATGGAGACATCCTATTTCTAGATGAGTGTGACAGTTTATTTAAACCTCGCGGGAATGCGGAGTATTCATGGATGGTGAGTGAGACCAATGAGCTTCTGACGCAAATGGAGAGATTCAAGGGAGTTCTTATTTGTGCCACTAACTTTGTGGAGAACATTGATAGGGCCGCCATGAGAAGGTTTCATTTAAAGATTAAGTTTGATGACTTAAAGGCAAATGCTCTACCTCAGGTTTTTGAGACTTTCTATAATAAGTTTAATGGTGGAGTTATTTCAAAAGAAGATTTGAGCAGCTTAAAGTTATTGAAAGGTTTAAACCCTGGTGATTTCAAGGCGGTTTACAACGCCATAGTATTCACCAAGGGAATCACGAATAAGGAGATTATCTCTCGTCTTAAGGATGAAATCTCTTACAAGGTGAAGAGAAGTCCTATGGGGCTTATGGGGGTGTAAATGAATAGTTTAAAAACACTAGCGAGGTTTGAATCATTCTATATTGAGACTAAACCTCTAGAAAATTCAATGTATTTTAGAGATGCACTTAATTTTGATAAGAATGAAGAGGTACATGATTTCTTCCAATGGTTATTTCCCATTGATACAATTTCTGAGTTTAATAAGTCAGTTCCTCTTTTTGATGAAACGATTAAATTCTTTTTAACCACAAACTCTCTGGCTCGAGCAAATTTTCATGTGGCTCTTGAGAGTTTTAAGTGTTTCTTAGATGGGCACGAACTCTGGCCCTCAGTTATGGACCATAATAACTTACGGGTGACGAGGGTCTTAAAGTGCTTAAGACTTTTACATAAGTACGATGAACTCTATGATTTCTACCGCTTCATTCTCTGTGAAATTGCTATAAATGAGGACTCCTTCTCATTAAATACATTGGATCACTGGAGATCGGCGACTTTTGAAAAGACTATCTTTCTATGTGTCGATGATTTGAAGATGAGAGAAGAAGTGGTCGATTTTCTTAAATGTCATCTGCCGGACCACTGGGTGATCAATCTTCAAAGAAATGCAGTTTCAAAATTCTTGGCCCTAAATGAGCCAATTTTTACCAATGCGGAGTCAAATCAGATCATAAGTGGGGTTGATTGGCAGAATCTTGAATTCTTCAATAGAGGCCGAGTATTTAAGTTAAGTGAATTAATGCGTACGGATAACCCCTACATGCTGGATAAGATTCGTCATTGGTACTAGTTGCAGAGGAAGAAATATCAAGAAAAATTGACTATAAAATTCATTCAATATTCCGATAAGTATTGGAATTCATAAAGTGGGTAACATGATCAAAAGAACTTATATAGTAAGCTCAAGCATTGCGATGTCAAAAAGGTATTGTAGGGAAAATAAGAATATTGGTTTTATTCCAACAACCCTAAATCATCTTGTGACAGAACTCTATAACCATCCTGTATTTTTCATGGAAAATGAAAAGACTGCAGTTTTAAATCAACATCAGCAAGATTTAAATCTTTGTAAAATTCATCAGAGTTTAAATACTGATAACTACTTCTATGAGGCGATGAAGATTCGCGGTAATCGGGGCTTGGTCTTAAAGGCCTTGCTTGAATTAAAGTTAAGTCTAAATGGTGCGGATCTATCTGGTCTTAAATTAACTGATAAGAGAAAGACCAGTTCACTGATAGAACTCTACCAGGCCTATGAAAAAGAGGGCGCATTTGATTATTCAAAAATGCTCTTCTCAGTTATTGAGAGAGTAAAGACATCAAAGTACGATACCATTTTACAGGATACAGAGTTTCTCTTCATTAGTGATGTAGAGATGATTGGTTTTGAAAAGTCTCTCATAGAGCTTCTGAGGGATAAAACATCTGTCACAGCTTTTGAGGTGACTAAGAGTGAGCTTAAATTTGATGCTCTCACTTGTTCCTCCGCCATAACAAAAGCAAATTCTCTGATCTCATCTCTTAAGTGGATGAAGGATCATGGTCTGGATAGCTCTAATACTAAGCTAGTAGCACTAAGTTATGATGACTACGCTCCTGAATTATATAAATTAAGAGAAAAGCTGCCAGTGTATCTTGAACATGGAATCAAGTGTTCTAGTTTTTCTTTCTTTGAGTCATTTATGACTTTTCTCTCATCTAGATCTCAAACTTATAGGGAGCACGATCTCTTTTTACAGAAGCTTGAGTCCACGGTGAGAATGAGAACGGAAGATACGTCTTATACTGAGTTAGAAAGAAAGTTCTACCAAATGACTCTTCTCCATATTAGAGACCTAAAAGGGGCCAATTCCGAGTATGAAGATATGGGTATTGCCATTGATCCTTATGAACTTCTAGTTATGGAATTAGAGGGGCTGCGCTTTTCAGCAAGTGATCTAGACCTTGAAGAGAGTGGACTCACTCTCTCTCGAATTGAAGATGCCTACGCTCTAAACTCTTTGAATGTAGTAATCCTGGGGGCAAGCCACGCCAATTACCCAAAGAAATTAAAAATTGATCCCATCCTTAAAGAGGATGAAAGAGAGAGTATTAATAAGTCTATTGATGCCAAACTCTCAGTGAAGCCTTTCTATATTGAAGATATGCTGGATAAGCTCATCTCCAATTCTTCCGGCAAGTCATTTCTGATCTATGAGGGACACAGTACAGAGACGGGAAAACTCACCGTTCCTAGTAGTTTCTATAATAAGGTCCTAAAAGCTAAAGGTGAGGAAATTACAATTGAGAATATCTATAATCTCTGTGGTGTTAAAGAGCGCTACGTAGATGATCTATCTTCTCAAGGGGAATTTCTAAATGTCTTTTCAAATGAAGGTTTAAAGAAAAATATAAATATTCAAAATGAGAAACTCTATTCAAAAGAAATTGAAGATATTGATTACGCCATAAATGATAAGTTTAGAACACGGCTCTCAGCATCCTCTCTAGAGTCGTTCTATAAGTGTCCCTATATGTTTAATCTAAAGTCTAATCTTGGGGTTTACGCAGCTGATCTAGGACCTGATGATAGGTCTTCTTGGTTATCTGCCACAGAGAGAGGATCCTTTCTGCATGCGGCTTATGAATTCGCCCTAATGCCTTTTATTAAATCAAAGAAGGTTTATAAGAGTTACTTAAAAGGGCTCAAAGAGAAGGATCTAGAGGAGTTTATGGAACAAACCATGAATTCTAAAGTTCAAGAAACAGATGAGCTTCTGTTTAAAGATATATCTCCTGAGATTGCAGAACACATAAAGAAAAGTGAGCTCTTAGAAATGAGAGAGAATCTAGAGAGCTTTATAGAAAAAGAACTAGAGAATCTTTCTGAGTTCTATCCTATAGAGCTTGAGTATAAATTTGCCTATACCTGGAAAGTTGACGGCACTGAGCTCTCATTCGCTGGATCCATTGACCGCGTTGATACAGACGGGAAAGGGAACTTTAAGGTTGTCGATTATAAGACGGGGAAGAACTACTTTAAAACGACTAAAGAATACCTCTTTGATGTGTACGATAAGAAATACAAAACTCATAAAGTTTACTTTCAACACGCGCTCTATACCAAGGCGATGCTTGAGTCTGAGTACAAGAGTGATATTAAGAGCATTTCTGCAGGATACTACTTCTCATCTGAGCGAGGAGAGTGGGCGACAGTTTTTCATGAGGGTGATACCCCAGAGAAGAAACTAGAAGGAATTCTTAAAACATACGTGAAAGAGGCAAGTGAGGGTAAGTATTTTAAAAATGCCACTCAGTGTACCTTTTGTGAGTACAAGCAGCTCTGTGCTGGAAAACAATTAAAGCGCAAGCATATCGCTTTTCCGCAGTTAGTTAACCTTCAAAAAGCTGTGGGAGAGAATGATGCTTAAAGATAAAAAAGTTAGAGATAAAATTACTGGAAGCCAGAATATTAAGGATCTTGATGCTGCTCAATTTGTAAAAGCAGGAGCTGGAGCTGGAAAGACAAGTTCTATAAAGGACCGAGTTCTAAATCTCGTATCAAAAGCTGAACTCTCACCTGAAAGAATGGTGATCATCACTTATACAACAAAAGCTGCCAATGAGCTTATGACCAGGGTGAGAGAAACCCTTGAAGCGAATCTTGAACTTCCAAACGTTGAAGAGGCACTAGCTAAATTAACAGACGGGAAGATTTCTACTTTTCACTCATTTTGCTATGACTTACTTAGAGAATATCCCATAGAGTTTTGTATCGATCCTGAGGCCTCTCTAGCTGATGAGCAGACTACTGAGATTATGCTTGAGAATTGTTTCGCTCTGATGGAGAGTGAATCCGAAGATGATCAACTAAGAAAAGAGTCTACTTACGCCAAAGAAATGGAAAGTTTCTTAGAACTACTAGTAGAGACCTCAGTTGAAAATCTTCAAAAGACCTTCTTAGCTTTCTATCAAAACCGTGATCTTAAGCCTATTGAGGTTGATACGAGTGAACTTATAGAAATGAGCATCTTAGAGGAGAGTATTTCTAAGGGAGCTAAGAGATACTTTCACTTAGCGCTTGAGCTCTATGACGGAATAATTCCAGGCTGTGAAGACGATAAGATGTATGTGCATATGAATGAAGGGTTAAAATACCTGCTTGATTCCATGAGTGAGTCTGAATTTGTAGAGCACGTTCTTGAGGGTAATGATGGTCTTATCGTTAAAAAAGGTGCCCAGAAGAATTATTCTAATAAAGAAGTACTAAAAGAATTAGCAGAAGTCGTAAAAGAAGTTAAAACTGCTGCTGCCTACATGAAAAATGCCCAAGATATATTAAATTACAATGCTGCGCTTAAGGTTTATCCATACTTTGAAAGTACTGTAGAGGAATATAAAGCTCTCTACGGTTTTATAGACTTCTTTGATTGTCTCTACTTGGTTAAGAAGAAACTTGATTCAGACGCCCATCTACGTTCTTTAATACAAAAGAGATTTGATGTGATCATTATTGATGAATTTCAAGATTCTGATCCTATGCAATCGGCCATTGCTTTTCACTTAGCAGGCGATGACACCAATAAGCTCTTTTTTGTAGGAGATCCTAAGCAGAGTATCTATGGCTTTAGTCGTGCTGATATTTCCATCTACTTAGAAGTGATGGATCGCATGGATGCTATGAAGAACGGTGAAGTTTTAGAACTTACCACTAACTTTAGATCTAGTGGAGGACTACTAGACTTTATAAATACCAACTTTTCAAAAATATTAACGAGATCAGAGGAAAGAAGGAGCGTAAGTGTTGATTATACTCCCATGGATAAGTGTGACAAAAAGAAAGATGGTGCATTTATCACTTCTAATTGGCTCGTTGACGTCACTTCTAAAAAAGATAAGACGAAGGCATTAATTGGAGTCACCAGACCAAGAGAAGCTTATATGGTGGCCGCAAATATTCAAAGAATGATGAAAGAGCAGAAGCTCTCTGCGGGAGACTTCTTAGTTCTCTTTAAAACTGGTACAGCTATGGAGCTCTATGAGCAGGCGCTCCGCCAATTAGATATCCCTGTAGTAAATACGAAATCAAAGAATTTCCTAAAACGAGGGGATGTGATTCAACTGCTCAATCTTCTCGCCCTAAGTGCTTTTCCAAAAGAGAAGTTCTATCGCCACTTAGTGGAAAATTCTGATCTACTCTATATAGATGAGGAGAAGTTAAGTTCAGTGCTTGCAACTGATGTAAGTTTCGAGATGAAATTTAGAACTCTTTGCAATCTCTCTGGCTTTGTAGAGATCGCCGTGGAGTCTAATGAAGACACCTATCTCCAATTCATTGAGAATTTATGCAATATGGCGAGAGCTGAGTACGTGGCCAATAACTATGATTTAAAAAGAACTTTTCATAATCTCTTTGAAAAAGCAGTGAATGATTCATTCTTCTCTGGCATCAAGCTAAATGATGAGACTGTACATCTACAAACAAAGAAGTCTAATGCGGTTACGCTGATGACGATTCATGCCTCTAAGGGACTTGAATCAAAAGTGGTTATTCTCTCTGCCCACGAGGCGGGAGCTTTTAAGGATAGCCAATACGTGAAGAGGGAAACAAATGAGATTCTCGCTGAAACTCCTTTCTTGTCTGCAAAGAAAGCCGAGGAGTTGGGATTAGCTCAATTGTCTGATCTCTATAGTTTGGCGGGAGCTAAACGTGAGGAAGAAGATAAGCGCGTTCTCTATGTGGCAGTGACTAGAGCTGAGGAGCAATTTATTTGTATCTCTAAAGCTGATGGGTCCAATAAAGAATTCTTAAATATACTAATGGAGCATTCTCCTGAATTTGTAGAGAGTGAGAGTTTGAGCTTTGATGACTACGAGGCGGATTTTTCTAAATTAGACAATTTCAACAAGCTTCATTTGAAAGACCTAAAACATAATTATGATGCCAAGGTCTTAGATGAGGTTATATCTCTAACTGATGTCTCTGTGTCAGTATCAAAATTGATTGAAAACCCTGAACTCTTTAAGAATATTGAAGGGCGAAGAGATGGTAAGGCCTTTGGGACTTTCACTCACTTAGTGATGGAATATATTTGTCTGATGATTTTCAATCAAAAGAATGTAGAAATAGATACAGAGAAGTTAATAGAGAAGCTCTACGCTGATTATGAAACAACTCTTCTTCCTGAATATCTTAAAGAATTACAGTTTATGGCAAAGGGATTTTTAAAGTCTGATCTAGCATCGGATATTATTGCTGCAAAGGCCGTTCATACTGAGATTCCTTTTCTGGCAGATAGTTATCACGGGATAATTGATCTTGTGGTGGAGAGTGAGGATAAGGTGCGAGTGATAGATTTTAAATCTGATCTTCTTAAGAGTAAGAAGGATGAAATCATGGGGCATTACAAGAAGCAGGTTGATTTGTATGTGCAGGCGCTTGGTGAGCAGTCTGGGAAAGAGGTTGTTGGGGAGTGTTTGTATTTATTTGGGGGGCTTTAATGATGAATGAACTAAAGATAATGATTAAGAATATTAAAAAAGATGAGAACTTTGAAAAGGCCCTTGAGTATAATAAGTCCCATTCATTCTTTGATATCATGAGTTCTGTGTGGGAGAGGGAGAGCAGCGATTTTATTGCTTGGCTGTTAGATCCAAAAGAGTCTCACGGTCTCAAAAATATTATTTTTAAGAACTTAATAAAAGAGTGTAAGAATGCTCATGGAAGAATACGAACCTTAAAAAAGAGAACATCTTCTAAGGATTTCAATAGTAAAGTTTATGATAATTTCTATTTCGAAGTAGAGGTTGCAAAAAAACTGAGGGGAAAGAATAAGAAAAATAGAAGATTAGACGTTGTTCTCGTGAATCCAATTGAGAAGATAATAATTATTCTAGAAAATAAATATGGTTCACCAAGAGATGAAAAACAATTAGAAAGCTATATCAAAATTTTTGAGGATAACTATTCAGAGAAGTATAAAATAATTCCTATTTTTATAGATGCTACAATTGATGAGGAAAAAGTTAAAAACCAAAATAAATGTTGGAATTATATAGGTTATAGTTGGATTGCTAATACTCTTGAAAAATCTCTTGAAAAGCTAAAGGCTAATAAGGAATCCAGAGTTATAATAAATGATATTATCCTTGAAATTCGCAGCGAATACGAAAATGATAAACGATTCAAAAAGTCAGTGAAGGCTATAAATAAACTTTCAGAATATCATAAAGAACTTTCCCTCAGATTCTATGATCTTAAGAAAAATAAATTTAAGAGGCTAAGTGAAGAACCCGAAATTTTATTATTTATGAAACAAAACGAAGTTATATTAGACCGAATGTATGATACTCACAAATATCATGCTCTTTCAAAAATAATTGAGAAACTCTTTACAAAATCGGACTATATATTTGACCTTGATTATTCTTCTAAGGGAGTAGCCTTTACTACAAAGAAGATAGATAGAATGACTAAAGAAGGTGATACTTGGGCTGTTGATATTACTTTTTACTATTCTAAACACAAAAAAAAATATGAAATCTATCTCTACGTTGATAGCAGTAAAATCAAAAATCAATCCTTACTTAGTAAAATACTACAATCAGATAAGCAAAAAATTTTAAAGAATAGGAAGAATTATTACCTATATAAAGAAGAAACTGATGTATATAATTTTGAGTGGATTAGAAAAAATATTAAAAGAATTGAGAAGAAAAGCTCTGCAGTTTTTAATATGATGAAACGATGATTAAGGAGTAAGTATGAAGAATGGCTTTGTTTCAGAATCTCTCATGCAAAAGCATATACATGAAAATCCTGCAGACTTACAAAATGGTATACCAGAATTAGATCCTGATCTAAATGAATCGGTACCTCGCTTAATTAGTCTTGGTAGAGAAATTCCTCTTCTGAGTGGTCCCCTCGACAATCTCTTTATAGATATAAATGGAGTCTTAACAATTGTCGAATGTAAGAGATACTCCGATAGTAGAATAAAGAGAGAGGTATACTCTCAAGTCATCAACTATACAACGGATCTTCAGAATATGTTGTTGGATATTGAAAATAAAAATGTTTTTGAAAATTTTAAGAATATAATCTCTAAAGTTTCAGACATTGAAATTCTTGAAGAGCTAAAGAAAGATACGATTCTCTCAGGAAAAAATATTGATCATTGGGAGACTGAATTCAAAAAAGCATTTGCTCGCAATATAAGAAGTGCCTACTTTAGAGTCATTATTCTTTGTTCTCCAACTGATAGTATTGACCTCTCTGGAAAACAAGTTAAGAGCTTTTCTGGAAATCAAATAAGAAATTTGATGGACATAATGTCATTTTCAGAAAATAAATATAATAATTATGAACTTATTTTAATGGATATGAGAAGTCGATCCAGCTCAAGTACTATAATAGATTCAAAAATAATTTGGAGGAGATACTCTAAGCTGCCAATGATTCCTCTTGTGGGAAACTCAATAAGAGATAATGCTTCTAAAATTGAAAGGAATCTGGCTTTTATTCCTAGCTACAGTAAACCTCATCAGGATACTTTAGAAAAATTACTAGCTAATCTAAAAGGGAAATATAGGTTAAAGGAAAATTCTCAAGGTTATTCTATAAATAAGGAAAATAAATCATTATACACTGAAATTTCATTGAATGAGAAAGAATGGCAGATTCGCTCACATCAAATTTCAGATAATGAGCCAATATTTATTCTCTTAAATGAGATTAATTCTAAGGCTTATGATTCTATTCTTGTCTCTGTTGACAGAATAAATGGTCCGAATGCTGTTATAAATATAACCCTTAGGGATAATGTTGATTCTCTTGATGAAACTTTAGTTTTACTCTCTTATATTTTTGAAAATAGAACTCGGTAAAATTATAGTTATTATTCGAATCAAAGCTAAGCAAGATTAAGAGGTGCTTATCATGAAAATAAATGAAATTGAAGAAATAAAAATTAACGAAGAGTTTAAAGATTTAGCATTAAGTCATTATGGTTATGATGGAGGGAATTTAAAAAGTGACATTTGGTTTTCTGGATTAGAGTGGGGAGGAGGAATAGATTTAGAAGAACTAATATTAGATATTAAAAAAGGAGCATTAGTTATTCCAAATTCTGTTGACACTCTTGAAGAGAGAAAAAGGTTTTTAAAATATCCTTTTGATAGGAAAATATTAAAGATTTTATCTTACATCCTTGATCATGGCGTTTCTAATTATAGAAAAATGATTAATGAGGATATCTCTGCGTATTCATCTCAGGGGCCAATTATGAAGTTCAACTTATATCCTATTTCATTCAAAAATACTTCTCCTGAGTTTTGGAGTGAGGCCTTCTATCATTTAACCGGATTCCCTACGAAAGAACTGTATATGGCTTGGGTACAAATTAATCGATTTAAGTTTTTTAATAAACTTGTTACCGATAATAATCCGAAAATTATTGTTTGCGCTGGAACGTCTTATAAAAAAGATTTTCTTATGGCGTTTGGTGGAATTGATTCTTTGTTTATGAAGCCTGAGAAAACTATGATTCTTGAAGGGAAAAGTAATGTGGAAGTCTATAAATCTTCGCTTAGTAGCAATTGTAGACTAATTATTACTCCATTCTTTGGGAATAGATATGGGATAAATAAAGATGTTGAGTGTGAAAAAATTGGGGATCTTATAAAGAACTACCTCTGAAGGTTATTCTATTCTTTAGCCCCAATAGAAATCAAATAATCAACAACGAGTTGATGTTTTCTATACTTTGCTCTGTCTAATGGAGATCCATTACCACTTCTCATATTTATATCAGCTCCAGCTGTAACCAGCGATTTTACAATTTCAAGTGCACCAAGGTCGGCAGCGTGGAAAAGAGCAGTTTGTTTATATTGATCGACTAAATCTAAGCGAGCACCCTTTGAGATAAGTAAGTTTGTAATGTCTGCATAGCCTTTAAATGAGGTAATCATTAAAGCTGAAGTTCCATGAACTGTTACTTTATCTAGATCTGCACCATGTTCTGCTAGGAAGCTAGTTGTATTGAAATCACCTCTGTTAACAGAAATAAATAGAGGAGTCTCTAGGAAAGAATTTGATTTTTCTGTATCGGCCTTGAACCTTAATAAAAGCTCAACAATTTCAAAGTCTCCATTTCTACAAGCTATAGATAATGGAGTGGTTAAGCTATCAGTGCTCTTATTTACATTAGCGCCATTTTGAAGCAGGTATCTTGCTATCTTAATATTGCCTCTCTTAGTTGCAACATAGAGAGCGGTTTCTCCCGAATCATTAATAAGATCAAGTTGTATACCTTCCGCCACAAGCGCCTTCGTGCGTATTAAGTCACCATAGTTAGCAGCGTTGTGCAGAGAATTTTCAATATTTGCATTAGCTAACATTGAGGATAGGGCGAGTAGTAGAAGTAGAGCGATCTTTTTCATAGTTAATTCCAAATTTGAGTAAGCTTCATAGTTACATGAGAAGTTATAGTCTCGAAACTTAAGATATCTTGACAACGAGAGAGAGTATTTATCTTCTATAGAAAGTTTTGCTAGTCTTTCACTCGATAATTAAAAATCTTCTAGGAAGTTTAAAATGACTAAAATCTTATTTTCTTTTCTGATATTTTCTATTTCTTTAACGAGTAGTGCTTATGACTATAGTCAGTTGAAAGAAATGATGTTTGCTAAGTACGAAAATGTTGAAAGGATTAGTGGAGAGAAATATGTTTCATTGCATAACTCTCAACTGTCACTAGTGAATAATGTCTATGTCGGACAACATATCTTATCAACGACATATGGTTTTACAGACGATAATTCATGTAAGGGATTTATAGAGGAAGAGAATATTGTGACTAATATCTTAGATACTAAAATAGAAGTTTATAATAGAAAACTCATTGTTATCGGAGAAGGCTGTCGCCAGCAAGATAATTTCGAAATTAAGGTAATCCATGTTTACGATAAGGAAGGTTTCTTTCTAGAGCAAGGGGTGGCAGAACCTGGAATGGGTGATTTTCTTGGATTGTATAAGGCCTATAAAGGAGATGAGCTTTTCATCATAATGGATGTCCTTGCAATGGGGGGTCCTGAGAATCTAGTTGTTGTTACCAACTTAAACGTCTTATCTATATTTACAGGAAAGGAAACTCTCTTTCCTTCTTCTGAAACTGATGCCGCGAAGTTTATATCTGTCGACGTTGTAAAACTTGATGACGTGGATGTTAGTCTGCTTGATCTAGGTAATTTAGAAAGGGTTCCTGTAAGTAGGTAGTCACAGTCTTTCGTTGCTATATATAGAAACTAGAAATGAATTTGTTGAGACTCACTCCTCCACTATTCGAAAGGAGGGAGCTCTTTATTGGAAAGTTTTATTTTTGATTTGCATGTAAATCTTGATATGCCTCTTGATGTATTTAGTGAGAAGGTAGGTGCGTTCTCTAGTCCTCTCTTTTTGACTGCTGAGAATCAGGGGTTTGGGATGGATTGGACATATTAGTCTAAAGTCTCTTGTTACTTTAAAAAGTAACTCTCTTCCTTATACATTAATATTTTGCTTCTCTGTTTCTAAAGTGAAACATCTTGATATCAGACAATAGATTCTCATCAAATTCTCTCTTTTCTTGTTACACACTTACTGCCTGATTGAACTTAGGAAGTGGTGTAAAGCATAGAAACTACTTCCTGTAGGCCAATTGCGGAGCTTATGGTCTTGCTAAATATGGCAAGTCTTGGTAATGTAGGGGAGAAGTTGTGAAGCGAAGAGAGTACACAGTAGATTTGACCGTGAATGATATTAAAATTACAAAGGTCATTGTTGATCCTCACTATGAAGAGAAACACTCGGCAAGTATTGATGATGAGTTAATATTAAATCTTGTAAAATTTCTCGATGGTAATCTTTTTGAGGCAGACGCTGTTAAAGAACCATACAGCTATTACGTTACTGAGGAAATATCTCTGGACGAAAGAAGGTATAAATTAGTTTGGTTGTTAGAAGACGATCAAATCTATATCGGTGTAATAAATGCTTACAGGAGCTAAGATGAGTTTTCCTAAAAAAACAGAAATTGATAAAATGCTTAAAAAGCTCGAAAAGAAGAAGGGGACGATTGCTTTATCTCCAGATGCAAGTCCTTTAGAAAAGTTTCGCTTTGGCCTATGTCAGAAATTCTTAAGGTATAAACTTGAAAATAATTTAAGTCAGAAAGATCTCTCAAAGATTCTTGAGATTGATGAGTCCAAAATGAGTAAGATCCTGCACCACAGGATAAAAGAATTTTCTACAGACCGATTAATTAATCTATATGTGAAAATTGATCCCAATGTAGAAATAAATGTTGCCTGAAGCTCCTAGCTTGATGAAATAGAATTGTGCCGTTGTTGGAAGCACCAATCAAAAATACTAACTGTTTCCTGCAACTAACTCTTTATAAAGTCATTGTAGATTTCTAGTTTCCAGATTAACATTACTGACCAAGCTATATACGATAACAAAATGATTGAGATCATTGGAGACCAATAAATGAATATTATAAAATTATCCATCCTGAGTGTGATTATGTATGCAGCTTTTAGTGTCCAAGCAGAAAGTTTAAGCGGTATTGTTAATATTAAAGGGAAAGTTCCTAAAGGCACATTGTATATCTTTGCAAAAAAGTTTGGAAGTGCGATGCCAATGCCATTAGCAGTCCAAAGAATAGAATCACCAAAATATCCTGTAAAATTCATGTTAGATGAGTCAAAAAAAATGATTCCAAGTATACCTTTTAAGGGTCCATTTGTTATCGTTGCGAGGATCAGCCCTTCTGGAAGTG
Organism: Halobacteriovorax marinus; assembly: GCA_002163155.1. Classification (GTDB taxonomy): domain Bacteria; phylum Bdellovibrionota; class Bacteriovoracia; order Bacteriovoracales; family Bacteriovoracaceae; genus Halobacteriovorax; species Halobacteriovorax marinus_A. The sequence continues at coordinate 134,136 of MAAO01000007.1, forward strand.
CAATGGATAAAACAGGAGTTGAAGTAAAGACTTCTAAACCAATTAGTTTGGGTGCTAAGGATATTCAACTCACTCTTATTGGTAATCAATAAGAGCTTGGAATGTTAAAATAGGGTAGTTTGTAGCTACTTATCTAACCGGTATCCTATAGGCTTGTATTTAAAATTATTAGATTGCCCAGCAGAGCAAGCTGTAAGACCAACAATGAGATCCATGGTTGCTTTGATTGTAATAAATTCTTGTGCCTTACTGATTGGTGGTAAGACTTTTATCTTACCTGTTTCACTTTCAACATCAACATTCATAAAAACATTAAATGTAATAGGAATATTGTCTTCAGTAATACCAAAGGTCTTTAGAGAGTTATATAAATTACCATGACATCCATGATGAGGGTCTTTATCACCATAAATTATTCGAAATGTATCTTTACTACAAGGAGTCAGTAAGAAGTCATGTCTTCCGACACAGTCTGCGGTCATCTCAAACATAACCTGGCTGCGATTTGAATAAAACTTATGGTCTTTAGTTAGAAAAATAGTTTCATTATAATCGATAGTCCGACCTGATGAGAGATACTCATTAATGTCATGTTGGTTATAACACATTAAATCTGCAACTTGCTGACCTTCAATATCAATGATTTGTAATGATTCACCTTTTTTTAAAATAAAGGCGGTTCCAGTGCGAGGAGGTATTATATTTAGCTCTGTGTTCATTGCTTTTTTTTCCTATGATTTTATTTTAAGCGGACAGACCCACTTTTCTTGATCAACTGCTCTGCCGCTATATTGTGCAGTTTCAGATATTTCTCCAAAGTCTTCTACCATTGGATTTAAATTTCCGCTATAAAGAATATCTCTCTTTCTAATAGTATCTCTAACACTTGTAAAAACACCTTTTTTTCTTAATCGTTCAAATTGTGAATGTCTATTAAATACAATGGCGGGGTACTTACTTCTCCTCGCTGGCCTTGAGCTTTTTGGATGTATTCCAATGATATAGAAGCTCTCTTCTTTTAAGCTAAAACTAAAGAAACTAGAACTTGGATCTTTATCAACAGTTTTATTCCAACTATAAGACTTAGCATCCTCATCATGAAGTACTTGTAAGTAATCCCATAGTAGTTTTTCAAATTGAATTTCTGATTCAATAGGTGTTTCTTTAAATTCAATGATTATACTATGATACTCATTTTTAGTTTTAGAGATCTCATCAATTTGTAGGTAAAGCTTGGAAAGAGTTTCTTTGATAATCCCCGTAGTGAGATCTTGTAGGTCATATCCATCAAGATAGTGAATATTATCTAATTTAGATACTTTCTTTGCCATTATACAGGGATAAGACTGCTCATTTATCAGATCACTTATAGGTGGTTGGTTAGCTAAGTTTGAATTGCTGTCCATGATATTTCTTTCACTCATTAAGCTCAGTAGATGGTGCAAACTATATATCAAAAGATATTCTTTACTGGTAGCCTGTTTTCACATTTTTGACGATACTAAAGATTCATTGCTCTAGTAAGCCAATGAATTCAGCTACTAAGAGATTGAAACAATTCTTTGAATATTTCTTTAAGGGATACTCTACTTCGAGTCGTATTCTGAGAATCGGTATTTTCTAATTGACCCAACATCATATTCAAAAGATCCAAATTGAGAATGTCTGATTCATTAGCAAGGCCCAGTACTGAATCATTTAACGGACAAATATCATGGTAGGTATCATTTTCTAGTTTGAATTTAAATGCGAGTCCCTGAGTTCGACAAAACAACAGCGAGAGCACCCATTTGATCTCCTTGGTTAACGTATTTTCGGTCGCTTATATGGTTTTTCATTGTGCTGATGTTGTATCGATCTTATTTTGGTGATGTTGTATCGATCTTATTTTGGTGATGTTGTATCGATCTTATTTTGGTGATACAATGGTGTCAATGTTTGATGTGTTATGACATAGGTGTCTCAGTGGTTAACTTGATAAATAAACTAGAAATTGAGGTTGTGATGAGCACAAAAGATGCGATGTCTTTAGTTGGCTCTAGATCAAAGTTATACCGAATGGTAGATACAGGCGAGATAAGAAAAGTTGAGCCTAGTGGCCTCGGTTTTTTTACACTAGATAAATATAGCGATGAAGAATGTCACTTTATTATCTTGAGTAAGTATTATCCAAAGTGTGTCGTCTCTGGAATGACTGCTCTTCGGCTTTATGAATTAGGTGATGACTACTTTGATTTAATTGATGTGGATATTTTAAATACAACAAATCTTACAACTTCAATATTTAATGTAAATCGTGTTTCGAAGTCTCAATATACTGAGATTGTCGAAAGAGAATTTCCCGATTTTGGAATAAATCGAAAAATCCAAATATATTCTCCCGAAAGAGTTTTGTTTGAGGCCTATAAGTATTATGGTGAGGGGAGTGACTCTTTTATAAGGGCGCTTAAGAGATATCGTTCTAAGTATCTTGATATTAAAAGACCTTCGACTCAATACGACCAAATTATGAGTATCAATAAGAAAGTCGGCGGCATTATCATTCAAGTTCTTAAAGTTGGAGATGTAAGTGAGTAAGTCAATAAGTTCACAGTTTGATAAATGGAAGAAAGATAATGATCAGCATGGAAAGAGTGCCTTCCCGAGATTTATAATGCTTAAATTTCTAGAGAACCTCAGTGCAGTTAGCGAGGACTTTGTTTTTAAAGGTGGTAATTTACTTTGGCATTATATCCAGACACCAAGATCAACCGTTGACTTGGACTTTTGTACTTTAACTCTCAAGTCTCATAAAGAAGTAAGAGAAGTATTCGAGAAAGCGATTAAGCAAGATGATAATGTCGAATATCTTATCAATGAATTTTTAGAGATCGGAAATGATGATTCTCTTGGTTGTAAAGTTTCTATTTCATTTAAAGCAATAAACGGACAGAAAAATAAATTTAGTATTGATGTCGTCTATGCAATACCGACTGACTTACAAATGATTAAGTCATCTATTAGTAGTATTAAGTATAAAGCAGCTTCAATTGAAAATATTATAGCTGATAAGGTACAGGCATCATTTACATTTGGTAGTGGTAACACGCGCATGAAAGATTTTGATGATCTCTGGAGGCTTTCAAGGGCCGAGAAGAAATTAGATCGAGAAAAACTTAATCTCCTATTTAAGGAAAAGAACATAGATTATAAATTGGATATCAAATGGTCTATTCCCATGGTTAAAAGTTGGAAAGGACATTGTCGCAGTTATAAAGATTTACCAAAAAATATAGAAGAAGTTTTTCAAGATATAAATAAGTGGCTAGCAGAGTTGAAACTGTAACGGTCAGTATAAGATTTCGGGAGTTTCAAAGGTGAAATAAAAAGTATTATTACTTTTAGCAAACAAAACTTAAGCCCTGGTGAAATGGCCCTCTCTAGATCCACAAATATGGAGATATGACCAGGGTCCATCATTTCCACCAACTCGACAATGCTTTAAGTTAAAGCTTCCAGTAAGCTTAAATATAAATGTTTATCTGTTTCAACTTCTGTTAAAATTGCATAATATGACCCTCTACTGCAAAAACTGTAATTCATCTTCTTACAAAATGTCTCATACTGAATTCTTTGTATGCCGCGATTGTTTAACAATTAATAGAGTTCATTATCTTCCTTTTCGAAACCCAGTCTTCTTAATGTCTTTATGGTTTATTACTCTTTGTTTTGGAGGAATTAGGCTAATCGATTTAGTTCTTCCTGATACACCAAAGGAAAAGTATTTTATAGTTATTATTTTCCTTATCATTGCAACGAAGTTATTTAAAAAATCTAATATTGAAATAAATTTTGTGAAACACATTGATATTATAAAAGAAAAAAGTGAAGTACTAAAATCCATTACATTTAAAAACTATATTAAAGATCTCACTAAGCTTTTGTTTATTATCGGGCCTTATGCCATTTATCTATCAAAGTTTAATCCCTTTAAAGGATTTGATAATTTTATAAATATCTCAAAAATAGCCTTTGCTTTCTCCCTCATGTTAATCATTGTGGGATCTCCTCTATACTTTTTCGCTAAAAGAGAAGCTCTTAGTGTTCTAAGGGAGAAGTCTTAGATCTTTCTAGTTTTGTTGATATATAAAGAAGCTAGAGTTCTTAGGCGCTTGATTAATAGGGGATGTTTTCGCCAGAAATGCGGTGTTTAAGAAGATTAATTCGGACGCGGGTTCGATTTATTAATGTGATTACAGAGCATTAGCCCTATAGAAGAATGTTATTTATAGAACAAAGGTCTTATATATGAGACCTTACTTTTGTGGATATTAAAATACTAAATGTATGTGAAAAAGAATTAAAGAAGTTTCCTCAAGAAGTCCTTGAAGACCTCTTGGATGCTATTTATGTTGTTCATGCTTTTCAGAAAAAATCACAGAAGACACCTACCAAAACAATTGAGCTTGTAAAAAAACGAATAAGGAGCTTATGATGAAATCTAAAACTTATAAAAATGCAACTGATCTTGCAATTGGGCTCGGACTAAGTGCTGAGCATGGAATTATTGCTGAGATGAAAGCAAGTTTAACAAAAGAAATAATCAAGGCCATTGATAAGAAAAAACTAACTCACAAGAATGTTGCAGAACTTTCAGGAGTACCAAGATCAGCAATTACTGGTATTGTGAATGGAAGTCTTCAAAGAGTTTCAATTGATAGACTTATTAGAATTGTAGGATCTCTTGGTAAAAAAGTAGAACTAAAATATAAAAATGCAGCATAGCTGTAAAATTAAATAGTAAAAAACTCTACGAGTTCAAAGCTGTCTACAGTTGTCTGCATAACTCTTTCGAGTTACGTGTCTAGAGATTTAGAGGTCGTGTCTATTTTGGCTACACTTTGAAAAATATTTTAATGATATGAGAGGGTTACAACCTGCGCACCACTCCAATCTCGTATAAACTAAATGCCCAGAGTTAGCTCCCTTCTTGATACATGGCGTTTAGTGCTTACTGGATTTGTATTTTGGAGCAAATCGTCTAAGATAGCTCCATGAGCGAATTAACAAAAGAAGAACTTACCGAGAAAATGCACTTACAAAATAGAGAGCTTCTATTGAAGACTGATGGACTAGCATCGCTCTATATTTATAACCTTGAAAACTTTGCCTTTCGCTACCTTGAAACATCAAAAAACCAGGGTATCAAATGTCAGTTTGAAGGGAGTCTTTTTTGGGTTGAATCAATTGAACCAAATATTCTAGAGGCCTTAAAATGGAATAATCCGGAATTAAAAAGCCGATTAAAAGACATATGTAAAAAGCATCCAGGAAATCAGTTAAAAGAAATTCAAATTAGCATGGTGCTTGAAACGCGAAATATAGATGAAAATACAATTGAATGTTCGGCACGTGTTCTTTGGCAGCTTCCTTCAGGAAGTAAAAATATAGTTATAGAAAAAAGTGTTGAATTTAGCTTTGATGATCCTGTTGAACTTAGAAACAAGCATCCTATTTTACTAGAAGAAGTGTGCGAGATATTCTAACAGATTAAGGCCATAGCAAAAAAACCATGTTACAAACATGTATGACAAAAATCGACTATTTCCAAGGTTACCCTCAAAATATAAGAGATCAATTTGAACCATTAATAAAAAATGGTGAAGTAAGATCATACCTTCTTAATAAGTATCCTATTGGTCATCAAATTAATTCAGACAAACAGCTTTATGAGTATGCTAACAAGCTCAAACAAAGCTTTATGAAAAAGTCTCCTCCGATTACTAAAGTAAAGTATGTAAAACAAAAAAATCTCATTTTTACTGCCCTTGGAGATCATACATCTATAAGTGGTAAGCATGAGATTCGAATAGCAGTTTGTCTAAAAAATGCACCCGAAGAAATGCTGCAGATGTTAGTAGTTCATGAGTTGGCTCACTTTCAAGAGAAAGATCACACTAGAGCTTTTTATAATCTCTGTGTGCATATGCAGCCAGACTACTGTGATGTTGAAGTCGACACGCTCTTATATCAAAGCATGGTAGATCAAGATGAGAAACTGTACTAGAATCAGCGACTGGCAACTAAAATAAATTCCCTTTTGGAACTTTGTTTTATAAATTAAAGAATGCATATAATTTTAATAGTAATTTTCTTTGTTATCTTTCTCTATGGCCCTGGGTGGCTGGCACGAAGAACCATTGCTAAAAATCGATCAATCACACTAGATAATCATACCGGAGCAGAGTTTGCTCAGCTGTTACTTGCTAAAAACCAAATCACAGGTGTCAAAGTCCTACAAACTGAAATGGGGGATCATTATGATCCAATAGGTAAGAGTGTTAATTTGGGCCTTGAAAACTATAACGGCAAGGACCTTTCTTCATTGGTTATTGCCAGCCACGAAGTCGGTCATGCTGTACAAGATCATCTAAAGTTTAAGCCACTGGCCACTAGAACAGCGCTGGTTAAATGTGCGATGAAGGTTGAGCGTTTTGGGCCATTCTTAATGTACGCTACACCTCTTTTGGGACTCTTCACGCGCTCTCCCAGACTCAGTCTTATAAGTTTTCTCTTAGCTTTATTAATTATGGGGACAAGTCTTGTGGTGAACTTAGTCACTTTGCCGGTAGAGTTAGACGCCAGTTTTTCGCGTGCTATGCCGATGCTTAAAGAAGAAAAATTTGGTGACAAGCATCTTGAGTCTGCCCGTGGCATTCTTTGGGCCTGTGCCCTGACTTATTTCGCGGCTTCTTTAACTAGTCTATTAAATGTCTACCGTTGGTTTCGAGTCATCAGGAAATAGCATTCCAATACATTTTTAGTCATCTGTAGTTACTTTGAACAATCACTTAGTAATATAAATTAGTTACGAAACTTCCACCACCTCCACGATGATAAGTAGTGATCTACTATGATATGAAATGGTGGCAAATAGTCTGGTAATAAACATATATTTTTCAAGATCCTCGCCAACTACAGGTTCGAGTCCTTGTCTTTAAGGTATATGTTCTTGTTAAGATATAACTTGTTGAATTTACATTGCATGGCAATTTTGTGTCCAATAACTATGAATTAATCATAGTTATTGGCTAAAGTTGTCAGTAATTATGGACGAAAACTATGGTATAATCATAGTTACTGGAGGGAATATGAGCAGTACATTCTTAAATACTATTCAAAACTCACTTAAATTTTCTTTATTCACTGATCAAGATTTAAGGATTCTTTTCCCAAAGAAAGAGTCTTCAGCAATCCACAATTCACTTTCATATCACCTAAAAAAAAATAATCTTGAGAGATATAAAAGAGGGCTTTACTCGTTAGTAAGCAGACATAAAGATGAGACTTTCTCAAAGTTTAAGTTGGCCAATAAGCTTTCTTATGAAAGTTATGTCTCTTTTGAATCAGCACTTTCACACCACGGTATGATTCCTGAGGCAGTATATGAAGTTACTTCAGCATGCTTTAGACAAAAGAATAGGGTGTTTAAGAATACTATGGGGGTATTTAGCTTTAGAGCATCCCCAGTTAGGCCATTCTTTCTCGGAGTTGAGAAGGATGAGGTTACAGGAGCATTAATTGCTAATCCCGTAAGAGCGATCTTTGATCTTATTTGTGCGAGAAGAAAAATGTACGAAAATGTAAATGAACTAGAAAGTGATTTTAGATTAGACTTAGTTGAATTAAAAGATGTTTTAAAAAAATATGAAGCAAGTGAGATTTTAAAACTAGGGAAGTTGTACAAGAAAAGAACGACAGAGAATTTTGCAAACATTTTAGTGAGAGATTTAATGTGAAAGATTTAATTCAGAGTAGACTTGAAACAAAATATAATATTAAAAACGCTGAAGATGAACTAAACGCTCTGAAAGAAATTACACAAGAGATTGCACTCTATTCTTTAAAAAGGGCTGGCTTCTTTGAAAAAGCATGCTTTTTAGGTGGAACTTGCTTGAGAATAGTTCATTCATTAGATCGTTTTTCTGAAGACTTGGATTTTTCCACAAGAGAAGTAGATAGAGATTTTAAGCTTGATACTTACTTAGAAAAAGTTATGGATATCATGAATCCTTATGGCTATGACTTAGATGTTAATGATAATGATCTTGATGGAAAATCTGTACAATCAAGATTTCTAAAAGATGACTCAATTAAAAAGGTCTTAACTTTTAAATATAAACAAGACATGCGGCAAAAGATTAAAATTAAAGTAGAAATTGATACCGAACCTCCAGCTGGAGCAGTAGAGAAACCGGAATTCATTGATTTTCCAGATGAATTTCAAATTATGGCCTATGACATTCCAAGCCTAATGTCTGGGAAAATGCATGCATTGCTATGTCGAGATTATGATAAAGGTCGAGATTGGTATGACTTTGCATGGTATGTAAAAAATGGAATCAAGCCTAACCAAACTCTACTTAGCAATGCTTTAAAACAAATGGGGCCATGGAAAGATCAAGATATCAATATTAATTCTGAATTTATAAATAAAATTCTTACTGACAAGATAAACTCTTTAAACTGGAATGAAATAAGAGAAGATGTCAGGATGTTTTTAAGCATTGAAAAAGCTGAGTCTTTAGAATTATGGAGTAAGGATTTTTTCATAAGTAAGGTAAGGAAATTGCAATTAACATAAAGGTTTTATTCTCTTTAGTTTCCCGTTAACAATAAATTATTAAAATACTGAATGCGAAATCTAGCATTTGTAGTACTTTGTAGTTATTTTCAAAGTTCAATCAACAATATTAACTAGGTACAAGTTCACCACCACCTCCTCCACAAATGATTTACCGCGCCGTTGCCTAGTTATACTTTTCAAATAGAGAGCTCTAGTTATATAAATATCAAAACTAACTTACTAAGAGAATTTAATGAGCAAAGAAACTTTTTTAATGAAAGATAGTATAAATCCAAAAGTTGTTAAAGAACTCAGTTTAAGAATAAAGAAACATTATAAAAATTTTGAGGATGTACAATTCTCTAAAGTAATTATTAAAGATCTTAAAAAATTAGAACTCAAAGAAAGAGTTTATTTAGTTTCGCAATCACTACATAAGTATCTTCCTTCAGACTTTAAGAAATCAGTTTCAATATTAATAAAATCCTTACCTGAAGCACTTCCTAATAATAGCAAAGAGATTGAGGGGTATGGTGAAAGCAAGTTAAAAAGTCTTCATGGCTTTATAATGATTTCAATTACTAATTATGTTTCTGAATTTGGAATAGATGACTTTAAAACTTCGATGGATGCTCTTTATATTATGACAAGTCGATTCTCAGCAGAAGAGGCCGCAAGATACTTTATCAAAGAGTACCCAAAAGAGACTTTAAAGCTATATAAAAAATGGAGCAAAGACAAAGATATGCATGTAAGAAGGCTTGTTACAGAGTCTACCAGGCCAAGACTTCCATGGACTATGCAATTGCCTCGCTTTATAGATGATCCAACTCCGGTACTACCTTTATTAGAAAGTTTAAAAAACGACAAAGAGCTGTATGTTAGAAGATCTATTGCAAATAATTTAAATGATATCTCAAAAGATAACCCCCAAATTGTTATACGGATTTTAGAAGAATGGAATAAAGATAGGTCTAGCAATATGCAGTGGCTTATTAAACATGCTCTTAGAACGCTAATTAAACAGGGAAATACTGAAGCGCTCAAAATATTAGGGTTTAATAAGAATTTTAAGGCCACAGTAAAAAGTTTAAGACTGGATGACAGTAAAGTAAAACTTGGTAGTTCTTTAAACTTTGGGGTTGAAGTTGAGTCTACTAGTAATCAGGAGCAATGGTTAATGATTGATTATGTGATTCATCACATGAAGGCCAATGGAAAGCTCACTCCGAAAGTTTTTAAACTAAGAAAAGTAAAAATTAAAGCTGGAGAAAAGATTGTTTTTTCAAAAAAACATTCTATTAAGGAAATTTCTACTAGAAAGTATTACTCAGGAGAGCATCAAGTTCAATTAATGATAAACGGAAACCTTTATCCCAAAGTTAAGTTTGAGTTAAATTGTAAATAATCTCTCAGTACTATTAAACATAAATGTATAACTATGAAACCAAATCTTAAAAATAAATATTTAGAGAAAATTCAAGGCATTGTATTTGATGCACGTCCAAGACTATCTTCTTCCTCTCATCAGTTAGAGTTTAAAAATTGTTTCGGTGCTGTTGCAGGATATCTAGACAATCAAATATTTATCACTTGTGGAAAGTTTGGATTAGCTCTAAGACTTCCTCCAAAATCACTTGATAAACTGTTTGAGCAAAGAGGCGTTAAGACTCTTAAATACTTTAAGAATGGTCACATAAAAAAAGAATATGCAGTCATACCAAAGTATCTTTTAGAAGATAAAATCGGGTTCAAAAAGTTAATAGATAAGAGCATTTTGTTTGCAAAAAAATAAGGTGTTTTACTATTCTGCAGTACTTTTCAAAATTTATTCAATAGTTACTTTAACTTACGGAGATCCCACCATCTCTGCCATTCGCCTGTAATCGCACTACAAGAACAGCATCAGCTTGGGGGAGAGGAAATTGTCTTGACAATGATTGACTAGTCATGTATTGTTTCTCTATGAGCTTCCTATGTGAATTTGACCGAGTACATTCAAGGTTTCAACTAATGCTTGAGCAAAGTCTTAAGAGGTGGGGAATAACATCTTCCCAGTTTCGAATATTAAATACTTTGGCCAAAAATGAAAAATTACAGCCAAAAGAATTGGCGCAGATATTAGAAGTTGATATAGCGGCCTCATCAAGACTAATTGATAGGCTTGTAGCAAAAGAGATGGTGGATAGAATCCGATGTGAAAATGATCGCAGAGTGTGTTTCGTTACTATTGCGGCAAAGTTTCAAAAGGAAATTTTAAGTATCATTGAGCATGAAAAACGAGTGGAAGAGTTTTTTCTTGAAGGGATTTCAAAAAAACATCGAGAAAGTTTTAAATCAGCAATAAGTGAATTATCAAAACAAAAAAAATACCGCTCTGGTGAGAAGGGGCAATCAGTGATTTTTTAAATATAAAATCACAATCAAAAGGATAAAATATGACAACTTTACACACAGTTACAAGTGCAGACTTTAATGAAAAAGTTCTACTTTCAAATAAAACAGTATTAGTTGATTTCTATGCTGATTGGTGTGGACCTTGTAAAGCTTTGGCCCCAACGCTAAACGAAATAGCTAATGAGCAAAGCGAAGCAACAACAATTGTTAAAGTTGATGTAGATGCATCTCAAGATCTTGCTGCAAAATATGGAGTTAGAGGTATGCCAACTATGTTAATTTTTAAAGACGGTGAAATCAAAGGAACTCTTGTAGGTAATCAACCAAAACAAACTATCCTTAGCAGTCTTTCACAGGCCTAGCTTATTGTTTTAGATGATGAGTTTTATCTCATCATCTACCCATAGCGGACTTCAAGTATTGCTAGTTTCGTTGCTATATAGAGAAACTAGAAATGATTTGTTGAGAATCACATCTCCACCACCACAATGATCTATAATCCAAGGTTGTATTGGAAGTCTTAAGAATACATTAGGAGTTTCTATATTTCTTAGGTGGCAGTCCCTTTAGACTTTTAAAGATTCTAGAAAATGAATACTCCGATTCATAACCCACTTCCATAGATATTTCAGCCACAGATCTATCTGACTCCAATAGTAGTTTTGCTGCGAGATCGATTCTCCATTTTGATAAGTAGCCCATAGGTGATTCTCCAACAACTTGAGAGAACTTTCTTGAAAATGATGTTTTAGACATTCCTACAAGACTTGATAGCTCATCTAGTGTCCACTTCTTCGCGGGACTGTTATGTAGAAGAGACAAACTTTTCCCAATCTTCTCATCAGCGATTGCGGCAAGCCAACCTTTTGAATTGCCGGCATCTTGTTGCACCCAATACCTCAAAATGTAGACGAGTAAAATATCAATAAGCCTTTTTTGAACAATCAAATGGCCGATGTCATCATCCATATCTTCTTCAATAATGAGACGAATTATATTTGCGAGCTTGGGATTCTTAATAGACTCTTCGGCCGAGATATAAATGAAGGACGGTAATTGATTAAAGAGTGGAAGATTTATATTTTGTTGTAATTGATAGGAACCACAAAACAAATATGTTGGATCAGAGTCTACAATATTTCGCTTTTCCATCTCCTTAATCGTTGTGTGGTAATTATCAGACTTAGATGTCGGTGATTGCAGTAATTCATAATCACCAACTTTTGAAATAAAGATCAAATCACCTTGAGACAACTTTATAGGTGCTTGTTGACTCTCATGCTTAAACCAACAAGAGCCTTTCCTTACTATATGGAACATGGAGCGATCTTCGGAGGGAAAGCTTAGGCCCCATTCTCCTGCTAATTTTGGTCGACTTACAATGCGACTTCCAAGGGAGCCAATAGTTAAGAAACTAGTTAATACGTCAGAATTTTTCATATTCCTATAATAGGACCTATTTACAAATAGTTCAACCATTTGGAGTGATAGGATAAAAACTAGGCCCAATACATCATTCCTGAAATGGTAATACCTGTTACTTTGGAGATACCAGAAAATTGGATATCACAAGGAGACCAGATATGTCCGAAAATTTAATTACATTACAAAAAGATAGAGTCATAGAGATTGCCTTCGCATCAGTGAAAGATGGTGGTGAAGAAGCTCTATTTACAAATTACTTCCCCAATGTCATGCCCATTTTGACCAAGTATGGTGGTGCGCCGATTAAATCACTAAAGGTTACCAAGACGCTAATTGATAGAAATGCAAACCCACAGATGATTAGCATTTTTGGCTGGGATAGCTTGGCTTCTTTTGATGGACTTCATAATGATGAAGAATTCAAAGAACTCGTACCTATAAGAGATTCAGCATTAGATTATTTGAATAATAAGAATTTCTTTAAAGTGGACAGAAAAACAACAGTCGAGTTAAAGGCTGACTCAAGATATGACTTGATTAGACTTACTAATGAGTCACAGATAAATAAATTTAAAAAAGTACTATCAGAAAAATACCAGGACACATTACGAGTAGAGTTAACGGCATTTTCTAATGAAATTGATCAGTTCTTTATTCTAGAGATTGGTAATGAAGAGCTTAAAATTGAGTTTAACAAAGTCCTTAAAGATTTGGAGATAGAATCTCATCATCAATTTGTACTAGCATAATGATATTCTAAACAGGAGATACTAATGAAAATAAATATTAAAAAAATACTAACCCAAGTATCAATACTCACATTGACCTTTATTGTAGTGGCCTGCTCTTCAACAACAGGCCCTACAGCTAAAGTAAATGATGAAGGTGAACTCAAAAAGGCCATTATAAATTTAAAGAAAGGCAAAGTTTACGAACTAACCTATGCCTCATTAAAAAAAGGTGGAATGAAAGTATTAAAAAATAAATACTTTCCAAAGGCCATGCCTATTGTTGGTGAATATGGTGGCAAAATGCTAGGGATGTTTAAAGTGGTAGCTAATACAGGTGGAAAGATGAAAACACCGCAAGTTATTGCACTATTCGAGTGGGAAAGTATAAAGCAGATGAAAAATCTTCATAATGATTCTCGTATGGGTCCTCTAGGTAAAATTCGCGACGGACAGATTATATTTTTTAGACAGAGTTATTATTCAGTAAAGCAGGATAAAGAAATAACTTTTAGAAGTGATAAGACTTATGAATTTTTTAATGCATGGTTAAGACCTAATGAACAAGACTCTTTAGACAAGTACTTTGTTGTGTCATTAGATGCAAAAAAGCGTCATGGTCCACCGATATTTCGAGCAAGTTTATCTCCATTTAAAACATCTTTACAGGGGAAGCATATACTAAAACCTCATATGGCAGGAATAGTTGAATGGCCCGATACACAAACTTACTATGATCTAATAAAGGATGAAGAGTTTGCCACAAAAGCTCAACCTCTTCTGGATAGAGCGGTTTATCGATTAGATATGCTTCATACAAAGTTTGTCTTTTAATAAAGTTCAAACCGTATCCGTTTACTCTCTCGAATCGAATTAAGTGCCATGCTCTTTGTGTTGCATATGCGTAACCAAAAATGCCTGGCACTTATTTCATTCCTTTATTTCAAAGAAGAAATCCAGGCCTGTACTACTTTGTAGTGACTAGCAAATATCACTCAATAATTTCAGTGAGTGATCCCTAGTTTAAAATGAAGGTGGTAATTCTACCTTTTCTATTAATGACATATGTCCAACGCCTTCCTGTAAATTGAAATGAACTTGAGGTAAGTCCTTTTTAATTTTAACGCCACCACGGTAGTTTAAAATACGGTCTTCCTTTCCCCATGTTAAGTAGATCTCTTTGCTAAAGTGACCTAACATATAATTTAGACTAGGGAGTATATTTACACGACCATCTCTAAACCCATGGGTAGCAGTAAAGGTCCTTTCTAGGAATAGATTGGATTTTATTGAACGTTTGGCCACAAAACGTATAACTTTTGATGGAATGAAAGGAACTTTATAAAAAAGTTGAGAAAGTAGATTTTCAAATTCATCGATAGTATTGGGAATAAGTATGTTTTCACCAACTTTCAATTTCTTTGTCATTACACTTTCAAAGTTACCATCGGCGCCAAGAGGAGAGATAAGCCATAGCTTAGAAATATATTCTGGAAAGCTCATGGCAATACTAGATGCAATAAGCCCTCCTGTTGAATGTCCAACTAATTTGATATTTTTAAGATCTAAGGCCTTTATAAAGTCGATTACAATATCTCGGTAGTCTTGAATATTATATGATTGCTTGTTTGGACTGGTTTCTCCAAAGCCGGGAAGATCCAAGGCGTAAACTTGATGGTGTTTAGTCAACTCAATCGACATCTGATTCCAGTTCTCTTTACTGCCTCCAAAACCATGAAGTAGAATGACTACTTCGCCAATGCCTCCATGGTAATAACTTAGGTCGTGACCTTTAAGCTTAATCTTAGAGACCGCAACGTTTGCCATTTTATATTCTATGAAATTATTTAGCTGATAGATTTTTTTACCAGATATTTGAAATGATAAAATGATGAGAATAACTATCCCCATAGCGATTAATTTCTTCATTCTGTGCTCCATTATTTAATGAGACTAACAATTGATGAGTATATGATCAAATACTAACGATATAATTGAATAGATGGTTGTATTGAGTCCTTCATGGCTGAAATTAATATAATATAGAAATGAACCTTACTATGTCAGACAATACAAATACATGTTACATTACATACAATTTAATTAAATGAATTATAAAATCGGAGTAAACAATGCCTTCTTTTGATCTTGTGTCTTCACTCGATATTGGTGAAATGAAAAATGCTATTAAAATGGCGC
Organism: Halobacteriovorax marinus; assembly: GCA_002163155.1. Lineage (GTDB taxonomy): Bacteria > Bdellovibrionota > Bacteriovoracia > Bacteriovoracales > Bacteriovoracaceae > Halobacteriovorax > Halobacteriovorax marinus_A. The sequence goes on from MAAO01000007.1 coordinate 149,490, forward strand.
AAAAATTTATTAATGGGCGCTACGACTTTAAAGGTTCAGATTGTGAAATCATTTTCAATGGTGCCGACAAGGTTGAGATAAAAGGCGAGACTGAGTATCGGGTCAAGACGGCACTTAGTATTCTATATCAAAATATGGGAAAAAGAGGACTAGGTCTTCAGTGCATTGATGCAAAAGAAGTTCTACCTTCTGGCAATAAGAACTATAAACAAACAATAATCCTTAACTCTGGAATAGATAAAGAGAAAGGAGGAATTATTAATAAGATTATTAAGAAATCTGGATTTAAAGTATCTTCACAATACTTAGATGAAAAAATTAGAATTACAGGAAAAAAAATTGATGATCTTCAATCCGTTTTCAAGTTGCTACAAGGGCACAAAGATGTGGAGATCGATCTTCGAATGGAGAATATGAAGTAGATAGAGTTGCTTGTAGAACTTAGAAGTTATTCTAAAAATCAGTTAACAAAATTAAATCGTTATGACCCTCCACCATTGGTAGGTAAATGATCTCCCGTGATTTCTAGTGAGTTAGAATGGGCCATCATGATCTTGAAAGAGTTTTTTTGTTTCATATATGAAAAATTGGCTTCAATACATTAAGAAATTATTGAATCAAAACTAATTATTTGCTAATTCCTCTAGGTTATCTTGGAGGAAACATATGTCTGAAATTACACCAAATAGAATTGAACAAATGATCTATATTATTAGAGGACAGAAAGTAATGCTCGATAGTGATTTAGCAGAACTTTATGAAGTAGAGACGAAGATGCTTAAGAGGGCAGTTAGACGTAATATTGAACGTTTTCCAGATGACTTCATGTTTGAACTAACTAAAGAAGAGCTAGATAATTGGAGGTACCAATTTGGCACCTCCAATTATTCAAAAATGGGTTTAAGAGTGCAACCGTTTGTATTTACAGAGCAAGGTGTAACAATGCTATCAAGCGTATTAAGAAGTTCGAAGGCAATTCAGGTGAATATTTCTATAGTTAGGATCTTTGTTAAGATGAGAAAGTTGTTAGCTTCTGAAGAGTCATTAACTGACAAATTAGAACAGTTAGAGAAGGGCTCAGATAAGTTGTTTCGTATCGTGTTTGAAAGGTTAGATAGTGTTGAGAAAAAGATCCCTTTTTTACCTAAAGATCGTAATAAAATAGGCTTAAAATAAACCTATATATTAGTTCAAGAATTACCTGTAAAATACCTCGAAGCTATAAATTCAAATTAGTACAAGAGGATATAATGAACGATTCAAATAATCTTAAACCCAATACATACTTTATCGAAGTTTCTGGATCTGGGATCCCTGAGATTGATGGACTCTTCGTTCCTTCTACTGCGCCTCCTGTTAAATCTGAATCGGGTACTGAGTCAACTTTAGGTTACTGGAATGAAAAGATGGCATGGGACCGTGCCGATGGAAAATCTGCTCGTAACCCATCTCTCTCTTACTCAAATAGTTACAAATCTTGGAGAATCTCTCGCCTCGATGGTCACCTGGCATATGATATGACTTGTGACGATGATATGCCACCAACGGATAGAGAATGGCACGTCTATAAAATGGGTGTAGCGCCTGCTCCTAAACTCGTGCTTCACCACTTTGACCCGAGACAACCTTGTCCCGAGCCTAACGTCGTCTTCGTTCTTGGTGGACCTGGAAGTGGAAAGGGTACAATGTGTGAGCTGGCAGAGATACAACTTGGTTGGGTTCACCTATCCATGGGTGACTTAATACGTACAGAACGTGATAAGGGTGGGGAGACAGCTAATATCATCGAAGAGTTTGTTACCGCCGGAAAGTTAGTTCCTAATGAGATCACAGTGAAGTTGTTAAAGATTGCCATGGAAATGACTACCAGAACCACAGGGAAGAATAACTTCCTGCTGGACGGTTTTCCTCGCTCACTCAACAATATGGAAGGATGGTATGAAATCTTTGGCCGCGATGCTGAACTTCCAAAAATGTTATATTTCGAATGTCCCTACGATGTTTTAGAAAAGAGAATCATGGGGCGCGCAAAGTTCTCTGGTAGAAGCGACGATAATGTTGAGAGTATGAAATTAAGATTCGATACATTTAAGGCAGAGACCCTACCAACGGTAGAGTTCTTCAAGAGTAAGAATAAGTGTGTTGAAGTAGATGCCAGTCAAGAACGTACGGCGGTCTACAATGTCCTTAAAAGCAATCTCACTGAGCACACGGAACTTGAGCTTGCTGATAAATCCTTTACAGAAAAATCAGAGATGCTACTAGGTCTTAGGCCTTACCCTAAGAAAGAAAAATAAAAAAACTCTTTGATAACTCTTCAAGGTTAACTTGGATAGGGTCAAGTTTACATATTTGTAACATAATATCGGTTACTTGTAAGTTGAGTTTAAACTCAATTCGTGGTAGGCTAAAGTTGAGCTAAGACTCAACCGATTAAGGAGAGAGAAATTGGCTAAAAGTAAGACCGTAGTCAAGGTTTTAAAAGAATTGATCGACTACGAACTAAAAAATAATGAGGCCTCTGTTTACAGGGGAACATATATAGATGCTGAGTTTTTCTTTGATCAAAATGGCAACAGCAACGCCAAGGAAACTTATGATGCTCTAACAGATGATGAGAGAGATAAATTTATCTTTAATATTGAGAAAATTTGTAACTCTAAACCTGGAACAGCTCAACCAAGCAGCGTCTCTAATATTGAAGATAAGAAAGAGGGGATATTTGCTTTAAAATATTCAGGTCAAGGGAGAATGGCAGCTTTTAATATTACTATAATCGAGACAGGGAAATCAAAATTTGAAAAACCAAAGGTGATCATTACCAATGGCTATATAAAAAAGACACAAAGAAATAGTAAAAAAGAAGTGGCTCAAATTAATAAGGCCATTAAGGCCAAGAAAGACTATTCAAAGAGAATAAAAGAAGCAGGGAAGAAGAACTATTATAAATTAATTTAAAACTGGATGACACATGAGAACTATAGCGAAAAGCGCAACCAAGAAAAAAGTAGCTAAGAAGAAAGCAACTTCTAAAAAGAAAACTACCAAAAAAGCTATTGCTAAAAAAAGTAGCGATAAAAGGGTTTTTCCACAATCGGCCCATGACAAGTTCATGGCCAATAAGGAAAACAAAAAACGCTATGAAAAGAAAAAGGTTTCCTTTGAACTCGAATACCAGATGCAAAGAGCGATGGAAGGTCTAGATATGGATAAAACTAGTTTATCTAAAAAATTAAAAGTAAATAAGAGTGAAGTGACTCGAAAGTTACAAGGTGGAATAAGTAAGGCCAATCTCACAACTGTAGCTAAATATGCTAGTGCCCTTAATCAAACATTCATTCCTTTAATTATTCCAAAAGAAAAGGAAGAAGAGGTTATGGAATTACTTGCAAGTGTTTTGTAATTTTAAATTATCGCAAACTCTTCATCAAAACCGATAACCAACATGAACAGAAGGAAAGAACTGACCCGAATCATTCTTATACGTTTCCTGATCAACTTTCACAGCGTCACCTTCATCCACTAATATGTCATAGGCCAGAGTAGTCGTAAGAACGAAAGACTTAGAAAGCATAAACCGATATCCTATTCGCGGAGCAGTGGTGGTCACTTTTCTTTTGAATACCGTCTGCGTTGGAGTGTGAGTGATTGTGGCATTGGCATGATTGATTTCCCAGCCGATGAAAAAGCCGTAGTAATCCTTGAAAGTATAATCGTACTTTATTCCAACGCCTTCAATTTCTAGGTAATAATTCTTATTATCATGAAACTCTTCATCTGCTTCTAGTCCAAAGTATCCAATTTCAAGGCGAGAGCTGTCTCCTGAAAAACCTAGGTGAACTGAATACCCATCAAGAAAGAATAGTAGGGGGTCGACTTCAAAATCGACTTCAAGAGCACTTACATTCGTACAGCTAAAAAGAAAGCATAATACTGTGCTCTTTAAAAAATTCATTAGGCCTTTTTCGCAATCAGAAATAAATCCACCTTAGTAGGACTCCAAACACTTTCAATAGTAAATCCAGATTCTCTTACAAGACTAGTGAAGTCAGTCTTAGTAAAAAATCCTAGATAGGGAAGTTTTCCAAGCTTAAAACCAATATACCACAGAGGTTTGAAAATTTTAAATATTCCACCGATGCAACCTGTAGTTGTCACAAAGTAGCCACCAGGTTTTAAGGATTTATATATTTTATCTAAGGTCTCTTTCTTATCCTCAAGTAAGTGCAAAATACTATGGGCCATGATCACGTCGAATTTATTTTCAGGGTAATCCATCTCTTGTACGGATTCTTGAATGAATTTTACATTGGTAACTTTCTTCGTTTTGGCTTTATCTTTGGCAATCTTAATCATCTCTGCTGAGAAGTCAGAGCCGGTGATGTGAGCGACGTTGGGTGCGTGGATCAGGGAAGTGGTACCTGTGCCGCAACCGATCTCTAGAACTTTCATATCGGCCTTAAAAAGATCACGGGTGAGATTTAGTTTCTCTTCATAGATCTCTTGGCTAGGTACTGCTTTAGCAGCGTACTTCTGGGCCATGTTATTCCAAAATAATGATTCGTCTTTCATTCTGCACTCCTTACTTCTAATATATTAAACTAGCATAAAATATGTTAATATAGCTAATGTTGCTACTTATGATTGCAAAAATGCATGGACAATTATGGACTGGAAATCAATAAATTTTGACTGGAATAGAGCGCGTGCCTTTTTGGTAACGGCTGAAGAAGGTTCTTTCTCAGCAGCAGCAAAAGCGCTTAAGGTGACTCAATCAACACTAGGGCGACAAGTTGCGGGACTAGAGCAGGAGCTTGGAGTGACTCTCTTTCAGAGGGTAGGAAAGGGCATCGAGATAACAGCTAGTGGGCTTAAATTGATTGAGTATGTAAAAGAAATGGCCGATGCAGCGAACCGCTTTTCCTTGGCCGCTTCAGGGCAGGCGAGTGGAATTGAAGGGACAGTGGTCATCACTGCCAGCGAGGCGTTTTCAGTGTTTCTCTTGCCTCCACTACTTAAAGAGTTAAGAGAGCTGGAGCCAGGAATAAAGATAGAAATTGTGGCGACTAATCTCTCTTCTGATCTGCGGCGCAGAGAAGCGGATATCGCTATTAGAAACTTTAAGCCCAAACATCCAGACCTCATTGCACAAAAGGTTAAGGACACTAAGGCCTATCTCTACGCTGCAAAAGATTATTTAAAAAGAAGTGGTCCCTTTAAAAGAAAGTCGGATCTGTCTAAGGGGGATTTCATAGGTTTCTCTGACAATACAAAGTACATAGAAGGTTTAAATCAATTAGGACTAAGTTTAACTGAAGAGAACTTTCCCTATATCTCTGAAAATCACATAGCCCATTGGTCACTTATTAAAAATGGAGCGGGGATTGGTGTCATGCCTGAGAAAGTAGGAGAAGAAGAACCTGCAGTAGAGAGGGTTTTAAAGAGTATCCCACCCTTTCCGGTAGAGACTTGGATTGTGTCCCATAGGGAGTTAAGAACCAGCAGAAGAATCCGCTTTGTTTTTGATTTCTTAGTTAAGGCATTTGGAGACTCCTGAAAGTTCTCTATGTCTAAGACTTTGGCTAATTAAGTTAAACTTAGTGAACTTGTATTCAATGATATTTATATAAAGAGGCAAGATGGAATTTTTAAAAAATGGATTATGGATTAGAGAAATTCGACAGGATGATTTCGCGTCAATTCATGAAATTTCTTCTCAAATAGAAGTGTGCCGTTACCAAGCATGGGGTCCAAACAGTGAAGATGATACGAAAGAGTATATAAAGAGCTCAATTGCGGAACAGGACATGAGTAATAGGTCGTGCTTTAATTTTGTTGTTGAATCAGTCTCAGAAAAAAGAGTTCTTGGAACTTGCGCAATCTTTTTAAAAGAAAATGATGTTGGTGAAATTGGCTTTAGTTTAGGAGAGAAGTCTTGGGGGCAAGGCTTTGGGACTATTATAGCGAAGACATTGAGAGACGCAGCAATAGAGCTTATGAATGTGAAAAAAGTCATTGCAACATGTGATATTCTTAATAAAGGATCAAACGCACTTTTACAAAAGGTTGGGTTTGAAAAAGTTAAAATCGTAGAAAAACATATGAAAATTAAGGGTAGAGATAGGGATACAGTATTCTATGAATACAAGAAATAAATTTTTGAATAGAAAAAAATATCTTTAATCTAAAAATCTTCTAAGTAGGAAATGATGGCCATAGAAATTACTAAATCTGAAATATATCTAAAAACTCTTCTTGATTCAATGAATTCCTACGCTCCAATTTCAAAAGAAACGTGGGATGATTTTAAACAAATTTGCCGTGTATACGAAATCAAGAAGGATGAAGAAATAGTTTCTCTAGGAGTTAAATCTGAATCTATTTTCTTTGTCTCTAAAGGGATTTTTAGGGCCTATGTACTAGGTGGAGAAGATGGAGAAAAAGATGTTGTTAAAAATTTCTTTGCTGAGGGAAGATTTCCAGCGAGCATGACCTCAATGTTAAGAGATGAGGTTTCTAATTTCTGTATTCAGGCGCTAGAGCCATCTATTGTCATAAAAATAAACTTTAAAGGGTACCGTGAGCTTTTAGAAAAGCATGAAGATCTCAAATGGTATCATATTCAATATATTGAAAAACATTGGTTGTTAGAGAGGGAGCCACAAGAGTTATCTCTTCTTAATCAAGATGCTAAGGAGCGATATTTAGGCTTTTTAGCGCAGTATCCTGGGACAATTGATAGGGTTGCTCTCTATCATGTGGCCTCCAGGATAGGTGTCACTCCAACTCAGTTGAGCCGTATAAGAAAAGATTTAAAATAATCTCAGATTATCAACATATGTAAAGGCGCCGCTAGAATAGAATCTATAAACTAGCTGCATGAACTACTTAACAATGACATTCATTACAATTCTCTCTGGTATGGCCATCGCTACACAAAGTGGTATGAGCGGTCAAATTAGTCGCATCTTAAATAACCCCTTGCTGGCCGCACTGATGATTTACGTCTCCAGTGCCTTGTTTATAACGATTGGTATTCTAACTTTAGGAGTTGAGATACCGGAGCTTAAATTAGTTAAGTCGATTCCTCTACATCTTTGGTTTAGCGGAGGTATTCTCAGTGTGCTTGGTCTAAGTTGCGTGTACTGGCTAATGCCTAAAATGGGAGTGCCAAATGTCTTAGTAGGAGTCATTTTTGGTCAAGTGGTTATTTCCATGATTGCAGGTCACTTCGGTTGGTTTGATCTGCCGGTGACATTATTTAATGTTCAAAAACTGATTGGGACAATGTTTCTAGTTGTAGGTATAGTATTAATCAATAAGTAGGTATTATGAAAAATTTAGGAAATTTATATTTAGAGAATCTTGGAATTAAAGATAGTGAGTTAACGGTGGATACTCTAAACGCTATCGTTAATGCTCATCTTTCTAATTACTCATTTAATAATTTAGAAGTCTTACTGAATAAGGGAGAGATTCTCTCGCTTGAGCTAGAAGACTTATATAAGAAAGTCGTCACAAGTAGGGACGGCGGTTATTGTTTTGAACACAATAAATTAGTCTACTATGTCTTAAAGGATCTAGGGTTTGACGCAACTTCTTATCTAGGAAGAGTTGTCTACGGCAGAGATGTAGACGCTCCAAGAACGCATAGAACAACAATTGTAAAAGTTGAGAATGCTGAGTATCTGCTAGATGTAGGTTTTGGGCCTTATAGTCCCATGTGTATCATTCCCCTTAGCGGTGAGACTGTGGTTGATCCTTGTGGCACTACGTACCGTGTGGTTAAAAAGAATGAGCGAGAATTTCAGCTAGAAGCTCTACGAGACGGAGAGTATTTCACTTTATACGTATTTGATTTAGGCATCTATCAAGAGTCTGATTACATGGTGGCCAATTACTACACCAATACTTATCACGGATCTAAATTTGTAAATGAGTTGATTGTCTCTATTAAAAAAGATGGCACTATATATCTTGTGAGTAACTTCTTATTTTCTAAACTCTTAAATGGTGAGAGAGAAGACTTTGAGATCGACACAGCTGATAAAATGAGTGAGATTTTAAAAGATTTTTTTGATTTAGAGACTGATGTTCAAAAAGTTAAATCTCTACTTGATGCTTATCTTGATAGTTTATAATTTCTAGATGTAACTTCTTTTTGGATAAAACTTTCAAACTCTAAGCTGCATTTAATTTCTTACATAACTTTAGAGATTGAACTAATTTGTTTGGAAGAATTGGCTTTCCTATGAAATCATCCATTCCGGCATCTAAGCATTTTTGTTTATCTTGTGGTTGTACATTTGCTGTTATGGCAATGATTCTTGGGCGATCTTTTCCCCATCTTTTTGTGATGATCTTGGTTGCTTCAATTCCATCTAGTATCGGCATTTTAATATCCATAAATATAACATCATAGTGCTGACGCTCAAGAGATTTAATCGCCTCAGCTCCATTTCCTGCGATATCCGCTTTATAGCCCATTTTCTCTAGTAGTTTTACCGCCAGCAGTTGATTGATATGATTGTCTTCTGTCACAAGAATTCTTAATGGGAATTTTTTGCTTAAGTTCACATCAAAAGAATAACTATCTTTCTTATTAACCATCTTTTTACATTGAACTGCTTTTAAAGGGATGGCTACATGAAAAGTACTGCCTTTGTTCATTTCACTCTCTACCCATATATTTCCATCCATGAGCTCAGTAATTTTATGGCAAATGGCGAGTCCTAAACCAGTTCCTCCATACTTTCTTGTTGTTGATGTATCAATTTGGGAAAATGACTTAAAGAGTTTATGGTGATCTTCTTTAGGAATTCCTATTCCAGTGTCTTGAACTTTAAATTGAAGATCATATAGGTCACCATTTAATTTTTTTTGAGACACATGAATATAGACACCACCTTCACTTGTAAATTTAATAGCATTACTAGTTAAGTTCACTAGGATTTGCCTCAGTCGAGTGACATCTCCTTCAAAGGTTTCGTACATATCATCTGCAATAAAATATTCAAGCTTAATTCCTTTCTCAAGCGCCCTCTTGTCTAGAAGAGAGACGGTGTCTTGAATACATTTTTCTAAATCAAACGGACTTTTCTCTAAAATGAGACTGTCTGCCTCGATCTTTGAAAAGTCTAAAATATCATTTAGAATGATTAGAAGAGTATCTCCACTGGTTCTTATTGTTTCTACAAAGTCAGTTTGTTCAGGGTTTAGTTCTGAATCCTCTAAGAGACTAAGCATGCCAAGGACTCCATTCATGGGTGTTCTGATTTCATGTGACATATTGGCCAAGAATTCAGACTTAGCTTTATCTGCTTTTTGCGCTAGGTTCTTTGCAAGAAGAATCTGCTTATTTCTCTCTTTTAAAGAGGCACTCATATCTATTAGTGTCTTAGATAGAACCCCAATTTCATCTTTGGAATCTATATCAATTTCCTTAACAAAATCACCGCTCCCAATTCTTACTGCAGCATCTTTTAACTTTATGATTGGAGAGGATATAGTTCGAGCAATAAAAAGACCTACTGCTAAGGTAAGAAAGATTGTGATAAGTAGCAGGATGGATATGTTTATGAAAAGATCGTACAGTGGACTCATAATGTCATCATAAGGTGCAGTTGAAAGTAATGACCAATCTCCAACTTTTTCTGCGCCGTATTCTTTTAAATCTGCATAACCAGATATAACTTTTCGACCTTTTGAATTTGTGTAAATGACGAAGCCATCTTCGTCTCCTTCTAATTTTCTTTGTAGATTCTTTATATGTAAATCTAAGTGAGGAGAAAGTATCTTTGCCTTCGGATCAGCAGAGATGAGAATATTTCCTGGATCATCCACTAGATAAGCATACTCATTTCCAATAGTCCTATCATCAATGTCATAAACAAGTTTCTTAATTAATTCAATATTCACCATTCCAATGAGAACACCAATCGTTCGTCCACTGCTATCTCGAATATCACTTAGGATTTCTAAATCAAGAGCGTCACTTTCGTTACTACTACTACTACTACTATCAGCAGCTTTAGTCGCTTCCTTTGTATCTGATAAATCGGAGACAAAGACATCATTACTTCCACCATCTACAGTTTTAATAAACTCATTCTTTATATCTGCTTCTAATTCAAAAAGATCTTTTCCAATCTTTCCTCTCTTAGAGGAGGCAATGATTATCCCTTTAGTATTGGCATAAATTAAATCGTCATAGAATGGATAAGCATCAACTATACTACTTAAGTGTTTTGATATTTCGTGAGGTTGGTTCAATTCAAAAATGGGACTATTACTAAAAGAATTTAAATCTTGTATTCGGGTAGTCATGAATTGATCAATGGCGGCCGCGGCAGCAACAACATTGTCTTTTAGGTTTTTTCCTGTGCTATCTTCAAAATGCTTAACCATTGTAAAGTAAACAATGGAGCTAATGATGACCCAAGGAACTATTGTAAATAGCATAAACCATGTGATGATTTTTGTACCGATCTTCATTCAGTTTCCACTTTTGTTGATTGTCTTTATGTATTTATCGGTTTGGTCTAAAAATAAATAATTTGTTCAAGCATAATATAAGGTCAATTTCTCATTCTAGGCCTCTCAATGAATAGATGTAGGAAATATGTCAGATTTGGAAGAAGGAACTTAGATGGTTTTGTATTAAATTAGTAGGTTAGAAGTGACTAAACTCTAAACGGCCCTTGTAAATATCGCCAGCTTACACTCTCTTTAACTCTCATAACCCTATAATAAGCAAAATTATAAATTAGGAATAAGTTATGAGAAAGACAATCTTAGCGCTAAGTACTCTTGCGGTACTGGCCTCTTGTGGAAAGAACTATAATGAAGGGAGTGACCTTCATAGCGGAAGTATTCTAAATGGAGTGACAGCTAGAGAAATGCAATTTTCAAATGTGGTAGGTCTTAAAAGTGTAAGTGGAAGTATGATGAGAATGTGTTCTTCTACTCTCATTAGTCCTTATATTCTCTTAACAGCTGCTCATTGTGCTAAAAGTGCTGGAGAAGCGGTCTTTAAAAATAATATTGATGACACAGATTTAAATATAAAAATTGAAAAAACCATTGTTCATGGAGACTACAAAGAAGGCAATACTAAAGATGATATTGCTCTTCTTATTCTCTCAAAGAGAGCTCCTGTTGCATTAGATAAAATTCTGCCTTTGATTACCAAAAAAGAAATTGCCGCAAATGATATTGGCAAGGGCGATACGGTGACTATTGTAGGTTATGGTAGAGATGAAAATGGAAATTCAGGAATAAAGAAATATCGTGACGTAAAAATTGTGAAGAACTTCTTCTGCAGTGATTATTCTCTAAAGAAAGTCTTTAATTTAGAGCGAGGTGCTTACTACGGTGATAGTGGTGGGGCTGCATTTATAAAAATTGGAAATAAGGTCAGACAAATAGGTGTTGCGGCATCAATATTAGAAGAGAGGACAGTTCTCTTCGTTGAAGGCGTCTGTGCCAGATCTTTCTATGTAAACGTAACAAGACATTCAGATTGGATTTTAAAACACTCAGGATATTATAAAGGTGTAGATCACGCAAAACTTTCTGCGAACATTATAGAGAAGTACAATCTTGCAAGAGAGCTTAATAGGAGTGTGGTTAGAAACCGTGTCAATCTAAGTAGCTCACTCTATGGAAATATAGAGATTAGTATTCATAATTACCAAACTTATAATGCCAGAAAGATTCCAGAATTTGCACGTGTTGAAATGTGTAATGATTCTAAGTGTAAAACTCTTGAAACCAAATCACTTTCAGTCTTAAATTATATCTTACAAAAAAGATATGAAATCAATCAAACAATCACGATACCTGTGTCCGAAGTTCTTGAGAGAATGGATAAGTACCCAACCATTAAGCTGAGCTTTCACGGTGAGAGAAGAAGCTTCTTCTCTAGTAGACCACTTCTAGCAACTCTTAATTTTCCTGCTGATTTGTCACAGAACTTCACTGCTAGGGATTTAGAAGATCATAGGAGTATTGAGCGTTTCACGGTACTAGATGAAAAAGATTATAAGAGTGAAATCATTTTTAAAGTTAATCAATAATTATTAATCTAGAGAAGGGGTTCCTTCTCTAGAGCTTACTTGAGTCCAGGCCTTTTAAAGCTTTCCATAATTTCAATCCTCCCTTCTATTAAAAAATCCCTGTTGAGCTAGAATAGTAGCTTAGTCATAACAGGGAAGTGTATGAAGAATATTTTAATCGTTGATGATCAACCTGCAGCTAGAGAAGTTTTGTCAGTCTATGTTGAATCCTTCAGTGAGAAGGCACCCATATGTTGCAGCAGTGTCGCAGAAGCTAAGCAAGTTATGATTGAAAGAGATGGTGACATTGATCTCATTATATCTGATTACAATATGCCAAATAGTTCCGGGTGGGACTTGTACACATACAAGCATGATTTAGATAAAAGTCTTCCCTTTATACTAGTGACTGCTGAATCAAGGGAAGATTTAAACACAAGGGGAGAGTTCTTAGAGACGAATGATCACTTTGACTTTATTAGAAAGCCCTTCTATGGGCACGAGATATGTGAAAGTCTCGAGTTATTCTTTCCAAAGAAAGATTCAAGTGAAGCCAAGTTCATGTCCTTAGAAATAGACTATTTTTTAAAATATCAAAAAGAAGAGATCAGTTGTTATATAAAATTAACAAAGGGTAAAATTCTTAAAGTAAGCGATGGAGATGCTTTTTCAAAAGAAGTTCTCTTAAAGTACAAGAGTAAAGGTATTGAAAGAGTCTATATTTTGAAAACAGACTTTCACTCTTTCATGGAGTCGAAATTAGAGAGTCTCCATTCTCAACTTTCCAGTCAAAAAGGAACAGATGAAAGTTCTGTGGGGATTCAATCTGTAACGGTAGAGACAGTTACAGATTTTTTAAGAACCATTGGTATTCGTGACTCTCACGTGGAAGTTGCGCAATCCTCTGTGGAGCTGACTCTAAGGCTTGTGCGCAACAAGAAGGGTTTAAATAGTATTTTCAAGCAGCTTAGGCAAGAGGAGAATGTGCGCTCATCTATAAGTGTACTGTCTTCTTATATTTCAGCGTTGCTGGGCTCTAGCGCCGATTTCTGTGATCACAAATGTCTTGAGAAATTAGGAATGGCTTCTTTCTTTCAGGATGTAGCGATTAAAGATGATGAACTCTGTCTGATAAATGATAAGAATGATCCAGACTTTCTAAAACTTTCAAAAGAGAATCAATCAGTCGTTCTCATGCACCCACTTCGCTCCGCTGAAATGCTTGAAAAACTAGAAGACCTTCCTACTGACATCATAAACCTAATCAAGCATCATCACGAATCACCTTGCAGTGGTGGTTTCCCAAGAGGTGAGGGCGGAAATAAGTTAGGTGTCATATTCTGCGTATTCATCTTAAGCGTAGAGTTCGCGCACTTTCTTCTAAAGAATGGTCTCGATGAAGAAAATGTGCTCCTTTTCAAGGATGATATTGAACAGAGATATACCAGTGGGAATTATAGTAAAGCCCGCGAACTCTTCATGGATGTTTTCTAAAAGGTACGCGGTTACTTTTCGTGATTATAGCTACTTTGGCTTTTAAGAGTATCTTCCTCTTTCAATATTCCCGCAAGTAGAAAGGCCCCCGCTGCTGCACTAAACACCCCATAATCAAATGGGCCTTTTAGTCCATCAGCAAAGATCATACTAATAGCAAATAAAGAGAGTAACCCTCCACTGGCAAGTGCCGCATACCTTCTCTTAAATCCAATCAATAAACATAGAGCAAGAGCTACTTCTAAGGCGGTAGCAACTGCACCAAGAATCGATATTAAAAACTCTGGCGCCCACGCATTTAGATGTTTGGTATAGAGTAGAAAGTTCGCATAATTTCCCCAGGCCACACCAGCAACTCCTGGTGCACCCCAAAGTCCAAAACGATCTGCCACTGCTGAGAGAAAACTAAGGGCGAGTGCGATACTTAAGGCGTAAACTCTAAACATCGAAATCACCTGGCGTATAAGATCCAACCTCTGGCTTAAAGCTTAAGGCAATTCTATTCCACGCATTAATTTGCGTGACAACCATAGTTAGATCCACTAATTGCTCATCTGTAAAAAATGTCTTCATGCGATCAAAGAGATCATCTGTGACTTTAAGCGTACTAATAAGGGTATTCACTTCTGCCCATTCTAGTGCTGCTCGCTCTTGGTCAGTGTAGAAGGGGGCTTCGCGCCAAGCGCTGAGAGCGAAGATTCTTTGTTCATCTTCAGAAAAGGCCCTTGCATCTTTTGTGTGCATGTCGATACAATAAGCACAGCCATTGATCTGGGATACGCGAATTTTAACTAATTCGATGAGTTTATGATCTAAGGTCTTTTTTGTTTTATAACAACTGGCGATGTATTTTTCCATCTCCATCATGGGCTTAAAAGCGTTTGGTGAGGCCTGGAAGTAATTAAGTCTTTGAGTCATTTTATTTCTCCTATAGTTTGATTTCTTTGTTGAATTCATATTAATGGGGGAGATGTTTAATAAATTGTATAAAAGCGACAAAGTATGAAAGATATCGAAAAAATCAATTTCCAGATGATTACTCCAAGTGATGAGCTAAAGGACTTTGTTCAAGCAATTTGGTTTACAGAGAATCCTACGAATACGGAAGAGCTCACGTTTAAGATCTTTAATGATTGCGGAGCGACTATTGTTTTTAATTACGGGGACGCTCTTAGCTATGAGCAAAATCAGTACACCCTTGATACTAAAAAGGAGTGCTCTGCCATTGGTCCTAGTAAGGATCTCCTGCGCATGATTTTTAATGGCAAAGTGTTAAGTGTAGGGATTCATTTCTACCCAGCCACTGGCCATCACTTCTTTAACTGCCCCATGGATGAATTATCAGACAAGTTATTTAAAATGACGGATGAGTATTTTTCAGGCGGAGTTGAGCTCTATTCTAAGCTTGAGCAGGCCTTTGCGAAAAGTGGAGATAGGTTAGAAGTAATAAGTCTCATTGAGGAACATCTGAAAACTCTATTAAAGAATACAAAGAGCAAACCCCAGTCTGCCCTGATTAATATTCTAAAGGGAATTCATATGAACCATGAGATCACTTTAGAGGAGCTTAGTAATAAATTTGATATATCTCTTAGGGATATTCAGCGGCTGTTTAAAACTTATGTGGGAGTCTCTCCTAAGGTTTATATGCGGCTCAATAAGGTAAAGCATGTAAAAGAGCGCATCGCTAATGATGAGTTTGAATCTCTAACTCAGCTCTCAATGGATAGTGGTTACTTTGATCAGGCGCATTTCATTCGTGACTTTAAGGCCTTTATGGAAGAGACGCCGAAGAAGTATCATAAGATTAAAAAAGGTGAGTGATTTCATTGGTTTCTTTTTGTCTTTTTGCCCGAAATTCCAGCCTATGTTAAAATTACTTGGATATTAACAATCCAAGTGAGCAAGAGATGAACATAGGCCAAGAGCTAGTCGACGAAATAAAGAACAATCAAATCATTCTCTTTGCAGGAGCTGGGTTATCAATGAACCTAGGTCTTCCTTCTTGGTCAAAGTTAATTGATCACATGTCCGAGGATTTAGATATTAAATCTGAAGACTTTCAAAAAATGGGTAACTACCTAGAGCTAGCAGAATATTATCAACTTACGAAGGGAACGATTGGACCTTTAAGAAGTTGGATGGATACAAACTTTCATTCTGAAAATATAAAAATCAAAGACTCTAAGGCGCATGAGCTTATTACCCAAATGAAATTTCCCATTATCTACACCACTAACTATGACCGCTGGATTGAAAAGTCGTTTGATGCTTTTAAAGAGAAGTACGATAAAATTACGAATATTTTTGATTTTACTCAAATCCACGGGGACCGAACGCAAATTATTAAATACCATGGGGACTTTGATGATGACTCTTCCATTGTCCTAACTGAGACGAGTTACTTCAAACGTTTAGCGCTGGACACTCCGCTTGATATGAAATTAAGAACTGATTCTCTTGGAAAGTCGCTACTCTTTATTGGTTATAGTTTGAACGATATAGATATTCGTTATCTGCTCTATAAATTGCAATTGCTCTGGGGTGATAGTTTAGAAAAGTCCATGCAGCCTAAGTCCTATATCTTCCTAGCTAAGGGGAATCCCGTTCAAGAAAAAATTCTCACGAGCCGTGGGATTGAAAGCATTATTAGTGATGATGATGATCCAGGTAAAGGACTGGTTAATTTCTTGGAGAGTTTAAAAGCTCAAGCGTTTGGGAGTTAAGAATGAAACAAACTCTTCTTTCAAAAAGTCGTTCAATTGTTGATAGTGCAATTTTTAATATTTTAGTAGGGCTCGTTCTTCTTTTGTGTGGGTTATCTGAAGCTATAAATGAATACCAAGAGATAGAGAAGATACGCATTGGCTCTCATCATGGGGTGATCATTTTTGCATTCTTTCAGGTGTTAAGAAATACTATTGACGGGCTTTCGCGAATTGAGAAAGCACGTACAAGAGAGATCTAAATATATTTCTCTTAGGAGTAGATAGTTCTTATTGTGACCGTTCTAGCCGCTGCGTTTGACCCAAATTGACATGTCGTGGTAACATCCCTTTGTATGGTTAGAAATCTATTAGCTCTATTTATGGTTCTTGTTTTCGCAGTAGCTTCATTTGCAGAAGTGGTTGAACCTACTTCAGTAGATCTGCACTCGACAACAGTGGAGAGCTCACAAGTTGTAGTGGGGGATTTGGCGTGTCCTGATTGTACTGGAGACGATTGTAGTACTACGAGTGATTGCTGTATTAATCTCTGTTCCTGTCCGACTCCTACAAACATTAACTCAAGCCTTTACAACTTTAGATCAAAAGTCATTTCTAAGAATAGACCCTCTTGGGATTATTCTCATCGATACATTCCCCCCTTTCTGGACTCGGCATTAAAACCCCCTCTGTTTTCTTAGTTTAAACATTATTTTTGTGAACACCTGTTGTCTCTTATTTATAAGGGTCTTAAACGTATGGTTGTTCGTCTAAGAAAACTTTGGAGATTTATTATATGCAGTCTAAAACTATAGAAAATAGCAAATCTTGGAACTTAGTCTTTTGTTGCTGGATGATAGCTTCCATTTCAACATTAGGAAGTTTGTTCTTTAGTGAAGTTATGGAGTTTCCTCCATGTGTACTTTGTTGGTATCAAAGAATTGCCATGTACCCGCTTGTACTTTTATTTCTAGTGGGAACCTTTCAATCGGCGAAAAGTACTTTTGCTTTTACTTTTCCACTAGCTCTTACGGGCTGGGTGATTGCCTTGTATCATAACTTACTACATTACGAAATTGTGCCAGAGAGTGCTTCTCCTTGTTTAGAGGGAGTCTCTTGTTCCACTGTTTACATTGACTGGTTTGGTTTCATTACGATTCCAGCATTATCTTTTCTATCCTTTAGTTTACTACTAGGGATTCTACTAATATTAAAAAGGAATAATTATTATGAAAAATAGAAAGTTACTAGTAATTTTGTCTGGGTTTGTTCTCATAGGGCTATTTGCCTTTGCAGCTAAGTCTTACAAGAGTTATGAGAGTAGTAGATTGGGATTCTTATCACAAAGCGATTCATCAGTTTTTGTACCAGACTATGCACCTCAATTTGGTGATGAAGAAGCTAAAGTCTACTTAACTGAATTCTTAGACCCTGAATGTGAGAGTTGTCGTAATTTCTACCCACGGATAAAAAGTCTACTTAAGAAATACAAAGGTAAGGTGAAGTTAGTGGTCAGGTACGCGCCTTTTCATAGAAATTCTAAACATGCGATTAAGGCACTCGAGGCCACTCGTAAGCAAGGTAAATATTGGGAGGCCTTAGAGCTCTTGTTCAAGTATCAACCAAAGTGGGCGAGTCATCATCACCCACAGCCAGAGCTGATATTTGTGTATTTAAAGGAAATTGGAATTGATATTGAGAAACTAAAAGTTGATATGAAAGATCCTAAAATTGCTAAAATGATAGAGCAGGAAGTCTCAGATTTAAAGTTGCTAAAAGTTAGAGGAACTCCGGCGTTCTTTGTAAATGGAAAGCCACTTGAGAAATTTGGTATCACTTACTTGGAAGAATTGATTCAAAAAGAAATTAAAAAATCTTACTAAGCAAATTATTTGAGTAAAGTATTTAAGTAATATGGGTGGGGTAGTTTAAGAGCTGCACCACCACTCAATATTACAAAATCATATTCAAATGGCTACTTTTCGACTACCATTTCTTTATGCAATTAAGTCTATATAATTACGGTGCCTATATCCAAGGTGAGATGAATGATAATGAATTTCATTCTCACGATTGTATTCAAGTCTCTCGCGCAATTTCTAAAAGTCTCATTCACATGGCAAATAAAGAAGTTGTCTTAGAAGTGGGCAAAGTCATCATCATCGCCCATAAAGTTAAGCATAGAATTGAAAAGAACCAATGGACAAATATTCTTATTGATAACGAGTGTGTTGTTGGTGAGGAATTGGGACAATTACTTGCAGGCAAGGAATATTGCATTGTTGAAGAACATGAAATTATCAAAAAGTTATTTGGTGATCCAAAAAGTATCCTCTCTCAAATAAATGAAAATGTAAGAGAAGAAGTAAAGAAGGCCATTTTATTAATTGCAACTCATGATCATAATTGTGATTTATTGGAGATCGCAAAAGAAGTCGCACTATCTCCCGATCGTTTTAGAAAAATCTTTAAAGAAGAGATTGGCATCACCTTTAAAAACTTCCTAAGATGGCAAAAAATAAAAAGGGCCTTTACGTTACTGAGTAAAGATCCCCATACAAAACTTGTTGATTTAGCGCACGCAAGTGGTTTCGCAGATCAGGCCCATATGACCAAAATTATTAAAGAAACCTTTGGTTACAATCCTAAAAATATAAAGAATAACCTCTAGATACAATTTTAAAAGCTCATTACTATGTATTCTCTATTCATCATACAAGTGAGGAATATATGAAAATTGAGTCAACTTTAGAATTTTTTTTAAACCAATTAAAAGAAAAGAATATGGGAGAGCTTGAGCTCGTAGAGTATCTGTATAGCTATGTTCGCGATGAGATTAAATTCGATTTCCTTCCCGGAATTGATGATGTTACTGCTGGTGAAGTATTCACCATTGGTAGGGGACAGTGTAATAATAAAACAATTCTCTTTTATGAGATGTTAAATTATTTTAACTTCAACGTTAGAGCGCGCTTCTCAACAATTGATAAGTTTATTCAAAGAGGTTTCTTTCCTCGTTTAATGATGTGGATTGCACCAGATGAGATTGGGCATAGTTGGATTGAAGTTGAACTAAACGGCAAATGGATTCAACTAGATGGTTACATTAATGATCAATTGCTCTTTAAAGGTGCAATGATCATGAATAAGAAAAGGAACTGGAAAACAGGTCACTCGGTTGCTGATAGTGAGTGTGGAGCGAGTACTGACTTTTCTATGAATAATGATAAGTTTGTGCAAATGGAAGCTGTTAAAACTGATTTTGGTGCTACTAGGGATGTTATGACTTATGTGAGAAGCTCCAAGAATCCAAATAAAGTAAATCCTATGAAAAAACTAGCATACTTATGTCTCTTGCCCATAATTAGGCGTAGGGTGGTTCAGATTAGGGAGCTTGCAAGAGACTAGGGATTTCTCTCTACAGGTGCTCCACCACCCATTTACCTTACTTAAAGCGGAGCTTCAGTATCTTTTGATCCATATTTATGAAGATCAATGATACCTCCTGTAATTGGATTATTTGAGATGAACTTAGAGTTCGCATCATCAATCACACTCCAGAAATTTTCAGCTGTTTGACTTAAACCGTACTGATTATTAAAAGTTAGAAACTTCTCTCTTGAATTCACCTTATGCAGGTCTTGCAAGAAAATATGAAGTTGATCTGCTTTTATCGTGTAGATTTTTTCTGGGTAGTTTACAATAATTCCCTTGTAAACATCCAGTCTATCTCTTCTTGGTACTCTCTTACTCTTTTCGTATTCGATATTACTCTTTACTAAGCTTAGCTTATTTCTACTTTTGAAGTATCTGTTCACAGCAAGTGTATAGAATTCAGATTCTCCATACTCATCTTCAATACGTAAATATGAAACGTTAGGAATGAAAGCCGGGAATCCTTTTAGAGTGCTTAACTCTTCAAGTGTTCTTAGCGTATCGTCGTCTTCAGTTTCAAAGTGCTTAATAGAGTAACTATTCTTTCCAATAACATCTGGAGTGAAGTGAGTCGATAGAAGATTTTTTACAAAACTGTTAAAAGGTCTTCTTGGGTCTATTTTAATTTTATCGCTATCTTTATTATAAGGTAGAGCAAAGGGAGCTACGAACTCTTTATCTACATCAAACCCTTGAACTAAATTCTTTCTTATTAGGCGTCTATACTTCTTAGGAATGAAAGAAAGAAATTGGTCTTCAGATTCTCTCTTGGTATCAAATAGGTAAGTTACAACACGACTTTGCCATAACATTCCATCACTTACTTCAGTGGCCACATTACATAGATAGAAGTATCTCTCAAACTTTGCAAAGTCCATGAGTAGGACTGAACGTGGTCCTTGTCCCATTTGTCCTTTGTGAGCAGAAGCTGTCCACTCATGTCTAAGAACAGTTACGATGGCATTCTTATCTACACCTTCACCGTCCCAAATATCTTCAAGTTTAAATCCGTTTGGACGAAGTTTATCTTGATACTTTCTTTTTACTTTCACATATTTATTTTGTGCTTTCTTAAAGTTGGTAAATGGATTCTTCTTCCCACCTGTTAGGTTTGGAATTGGTAAGTACTTACCAGCTTCATCGTAGAATTTCTTATCATAGACAACTGTTGCATCAGCGTCTGGTCTAACAAAGATGTGAAGCATATTATCCCAATAAGGTGAGGCCGCTCCAACACTTCGACAATTTTGAGCTCTCGCGGAAACATCTAAGAGCATGTGAGCGTTCTTTAGCATCCAAGAGTATCTACTCTTTGCTGGCATATGTTTAAAGGCAACTAATGGGTTACTAATTTTAAAGTTAAAACTAACTACGTTGCGCTCTCTTCCCCAATCCGTATACCAAAAGTTATCCTTTAACTCTTCTAGAATGGAGTCGTTTACTTTATAAACCATGTGGTTTTTAAACACGATACTTGAATGAACTTTACGTAGTCTATAGTAGAAAGTTTTCTTTCCTGGGTTTTCCCAAGCGTGAACAGTTGGGAGAACTTTAATATCTTGTGGAGCGCGTGTGCTTGAACGAATAAGCTCAAAGAATTCACCTGGCGCTTCTTCAAAGTAAAAACGTGATAGAAACAAATGCTCATATAAGAATCTAGAAGTCCATTTACCTTTACTGGAAGGATTATTAAAAAATCTTTCCCATTTCTTAATAAGTTCTGGGTTATGAGGCGTTTTCATTTCTTTTAAAACACCTGAATTAGGGAAGTAGGCGTTCGATCCCTGTTGTGCCCATTTATAAAGAGGCATGAACTCATTTTTAAAATCTAGCGCTGCCATTCTATAAGGCATTCCAGGAACTTTTGATAAGTCTTTATTCCCATCACCACAAGATTGAGCTTCTGTTCCTAGTAAATTTACATCTTTATTATCTAAGTTTGGATTGAATTTATTTGTTAGGGCAGAAGTTAAGATAGATAGTTTTCCACCAGAGTAATTATCAAACTGAAATTTCTTCATGTAGTTAGGCGTATCCATTACAGAATAGAAACCCTTATCACGCCACTCATCTATAGTTTGTGCATCATCAAAGAGTTTTGTTCTTTGAACTGACTTTAGGGCACTACCGTGGATAAGCTCTTTTGTTCCACCTCGTTGAAAACCTTCTGATGAAGTTAGCTTTAATCGACACTCAGCTTCTCTACATGAGTGACAAGCTACACATCTCTTATCTAAGATTGGTTGAATTGTTTTTAAGTAGGGATCAGAGGATTCTTTTGCCATAGCAAAGGAGTCGTTTCTGTAATAAGTCTCAAATGCCGACGAACTTGTAGTCGTTGAAAGCATGATGATAAAACTCATGACAAATAAAGTAGATAATTTAAGAATTAACTTTTTCATAGTTGGCCTCTAATCTCTCTAAAATAGTATTTAGTCTATATAAAGCAAGATGGGGGCCAAGCGGAGAGTGTATTTACAGTTACTTAAGAGGTGATTTCTGTCTTGTTTATAACACTGTCTAAATACAAGACATTGTATTTGTCACTAAAGCGTAACTGGTAAATCAATCACTTTTCTTATTGGAATATTTAACTTATTAAATAGTTCTGCTCGACTACTTCAACATAAACTCATATTCAAATAGCAGCATTTCTACTATCTTCTTTTTAAGGATATAAGACCACAGTGACTAAACTAAAGTACTTTCAAAACTACCCAGCGACAATTAAAGATCAAGTATTAAGCTTGATAGAAAGTGGTAAACTCAAATCATACTTAAAGAATAAGTATCCCAATCCTCATCACATAAATTCAGACAAGCTCTTATATCAGTACGCAAATGATTTAAAGAAGCAGTATATGCGCAACACTCCCCAGATTAGTAAGGTTCTCTATGAGAAACAAAAAGATCTCATAAACAATGCTCTAGGAACACATTCCTTTGTTAGCAGAAATCATGGTGGAAAACTTAAGAGTAAACACGAAATAAGAATTGCTATGTTTCTAAAAGAAGCGCCGGAAGAGATGCTTGAAATGTTAGTGGTTCACGAGTTGGCTCATTTCAAAGAAAAAGATCACAATAAGGCCTTCTATAAACTCTGCCAATATATGCAACCTGACTATCATCAAGTTGAATTCGATTTAAGGCTGTACCTGGTGTTACTTGATCAGGGTGAGTCACTATTTAATAATTGATTTATGCTGTTTGGAATTTGTTCATGATGGGCACTTTTTAATTCGCAACAATACCTTTTAAAATTCGGTTAAGATTGATATGTATAAATAATATCTATCAACTTACTTGAGTAAATTTCCATGAATTTAAATAAGTTCTTTCTTCTTCTCGTCTTTGTCTTTCTTTCAGGAAAGTCTTATTCGTCGGAAACTCTTGAATTTGGAATTATTGATTCGCAAAGTAGCGAGCCTTATTCAACTATTAGAAAACATCTCTACAGTCGATTGAGTGAAAAAGGTTATGACCTAGGAAAGAACCTTATCACTCACGAATTTGCCATTGGTAATAGAAAGGGAGTGGTTAAGAATATTTGGAAATATTATTTTAAAGGGAAAATTGATATTGCTTATGTGAGTGGGACTTTAGCAACCATTGGCGCCAAAGAGATATTTGAAGGAAAACCCATTAATGTGATATTTGCAGCTCCCACTGATCCTGTTGGTATCGGAGTCATTAAAGGTTTCAATCAAAAACCATATGCAAATTTTACGGGTATTTCATATCCAGTCAAAGTGTCAAAAAGATTAAGGTTCGTTAGAGAACTTATTCCTAATTTAAAACGAATTGGTTATATTTATTCAGATATGCCTCAGTCTTTAAGTTACCTGGGTTGGTTAAAGACGGCGATGAAACTACCCGAATTTCGTGACATTAAATTGATTTTAAGAAAAGTTCCTTTCATTCCAAGTGAAGGTGGTCATATGAGAATGGCAAAGCTTGCTAAGAAATATGTATTGGAGCTCAATGATCAAGTTGATGTGTTTCTTTCTCCTAATGATCAGATGGGTACGCAGAAAGCTTTTGCTCAGATGGTTTTTTCAAATTCAAAGAAACCTTTGATTGGTGTTGGTAGAAAAGATGTTAACGAATCTTGGGGGGCCACAGCTTCTCTTTATCCTTCACTATTGAATATTGGATATGTTGCTGCAGATATGATCTTAAAGTTAGCAAAACGAAAATCATTGAAGTCTATTCTTCCTACTCAGCCGAAGGAAGGGATCACTATAGATAAGAAGCTAGCAAAGAAATTTAATCTTAAGATCCCAAAAAAATATAGGAAATTCTATTTTTCATCTGCTTATTGAAGTTCTTATACTTTAATTCACCCTTCTAAAGAATCCTAATTTATCAAATCAACTAAGTTACTTACATTCGCCACAATATCTTCATCATTGGCCGGTTGCTGATAGGTGGCACGAATTGATCTACCTAAAACATTAGATCCTAAATATGAGAACTGAGTTCTCATTGTGTTAAAGAGATTTATTCCACCGCTGCCACTATGAGAGGCGAGAAGAACAGGTTTATTATTAAAGGCCTGTCTGAAATCTTCATCAGCTCTACTTACCCAAGCTATAGCATTATTAAGTGTTGGAGGTAGGCTTCCATTATATTCTGGTGCTACAAATACAAGTCCTTTTGAAGACTTCATTTTTTCAAATAAGGTCTTAGCCACTTCAGGAATTCCCTTCGCTTCTTCTTTTCCTGAGTACAGGGGAAGCTCTAGATCAACTAGGTCAATCAACTCCGCTTGCTTACCAGCTTCTTCAATTTTTATTTTTAATTTATTCGCTAGCTCAAGATTTTGCCCTTGGCTGGCGACTATTATACTTACACTCATAATTTAATCCTATGTTAATTCAATGATGAAAAATTCTGCATCATCACTTGTTTTAATATTTACTTTATCTAGCTGACTAATGGCCATGCCATCGCCAGTTTGCATTTCCCTATTATTTATATTCATTTGGCCTTTAACTAACTGTAGCCAGGCATTATTTTTACTTAGGGAAAATTCAAAACTCTTTGCGTCTTTAAATTTACCCACCCACATTTTAATGTCTTGATTCACTCGTAAGTAGGAAGCATCTTTCTCTCGTCCCACCACTTGAACCAACTCTTCACTATTTAATTCTTTTGAAAAATCTTTCTGGTCATAACGAGGAGGTAGTCCTACTTTCTCCGTCTGTATCCAAATTTGATACATGTGGGTGACATCGTCTTTCTTTGCATTAAATTCACTATGTCGAATTCCTGTTCCAGCACTCATGACCTGAATTTCTCCCGGTCTAGTCACTGCACTATGCCCCTGTGAATCTCTGTGCTCGAGAGCACCTTCAACAAGGTATGAGATGATTTCCATATCTTTGTGGGGGTGAGTTCCAAAACCCTGGCCCCCATCTATATGGTCTTCGTTTATTACGAGCAAGTCTCTAAATCCTAAAAACTTGGGGTCGTAATAAGATGCGAAGGAGAAGCTGTGCCAAGACTTTAACCATCCGTGCTGAGCATACCCTCGATCATTTGCTTTTCTCAGTTCAAGCATCACTAACTCCTTAATTAAAGCTCGGCCTTAATAGTTAATAATTGTTTGTAGTGACCAAAGTATCTATAAACTAGGTAAGCTTGCAGTAGTGCTAGAGTTACAGGTAGTGCTGCTCCGGCTGGGTCTAGAATTATATGATGTAAGTTCATCACAACCATGATGGGAGTGATAACGACTAAGGCAAAGGGAACCAGTACATTGGCAAGGAGTGCTAAACCTACAAGAATTTCAATCGCCTTAATGACAGGAAAAATAAAACCTGTTTTAAAAAGTGCTCCTAGAAATGCTCCGCCTTCTGCGCTTGGAGCTGGCATTGGGATAAAGTTTAAAAATCCATTCAGTCCAAAGATTAAAAAGATAAGTCCAAAAATAATTCTCACTGCTATTGTTGATTTTGTTTTCATGATGTTTCCTATGTTTTGAAGTTGTTTTCGTTAAATACACTATCGTAGACTTATGTATAATTTAAAAGTATTATGTTTCTATATACAATATAACTTTAAGTTATATAGAGGACTTTTATGACCTATGATCAACTACTTACACTCGATGCCATCATCAAAGCAGGCAGCTTTAAGGCCGCGGCTGAACGACTACATAAGTCACAACCTTCTATTTCTGTAGCTGTTAAGAAGCTAGAGGAAGAGTTTCAGATTCAAATCTTTAGTAGGGCCGAGTATCGCCCTAAACTAACTGAGACTGGAAAAGCGTTCTATGAGAAGGCACGTTTAGCGCTGTTTCATATGCAGTCTCTAAATTCTTTCGGTGAAGAATTGGCGATGGGGATTGAGAGTAATGTGCATGTTGGAATGGATGCTCTCTGTCCAGGAGAGAAACTCTACTGTCCGCTTAAAATGTTTTTTGATGATTACCCTGCAACCACACTCCATCTACAGATGGATGTTATAAGTGGAACTTTAGAAAAATTAGAAAAGGGTGAGATACAAATTGGTATAATGCCCATTCATCATCATAACTTGGATCTTCAGCAGTACGACTCTTTTCCCATTGGAGAAGTCACTATGATGCCAGTCATTCACAAGAATCATTTAGAAAATATTGATTTATCAATTCATGAATTGAAGAAAATTCCTCAATTAATAATTCCTTCTACTGGGAGTGACCGCTCCATTACCTATGGCGTTTTAGAGGGGGGAAATCATTGGAAAGTCACGGACATGGCCATGAAACAAGAAATGATAAGCTCAGGACTTGGATGGGGAGGGTTACCGTTTCATAAAATTCAAAATGAGCTAGAGAGTGGAGAGTTAGTTATGATTGATATGGAACCTTTAATCAAAAGAACATCTACTATTCATATTGTTAGAAATAAACTTAGACCTCTAGGTCCTGTTAGCACTCAGCTATGGGAGAAGTTAAAAGAAGTTAAGTTCTAACTTAGAGGTCTTGAAAAAAATATCTAAAGAGAAGTCATATCGGACTTTTCAGTAAAGGTAGTAGATTTAATAACCTTGCCACTTTTTAATTCCGCTACTTTTATTTGAATGCCATCATAAATATGTAGAAGGTCTTGATCTATAACAATTTTAGTTGGTTGCTTTAGGCCCCTTACAAAGCGGTAGTTTAAAACAATATTTTCTTTATTGGTCTTACTAATAAAAATTTCTCTTTTCTTTGAATCATTATTTAAAATACTAGTCACTCGGTAGTAGTCGCCATTTCGTTTATCGAGAGCGATAGAGTCACTATGAGTAACTGTAACTTTGTTACAAGAGAGAAGTGTAAATAGTAATAATGGAAGTAATAATTGTATCTTCATTTTTTTCTCCTTACTTAGTCTTCGAGACTTAGTGTTAGAGTCAGTTTACATTATTGTTGTCTGTGATATAATACGTTAAATTTTGAATATACTAATTCTTGACAGGAAACAATGTGAAAAAGGATTTTGATAAGTTACGTGCCCTAAAGTTGTTTATAAATATTGTGGAAGAGGGAAGTTTTTCCATGGCGGCCAAGAAGATGGCCATGACTCCCTCTAGCGCTAGTAAGGAAATGACGACTCTAGAAGAGAGTTTAGGTGTAAAGCTACTTTATCGAACAACAAGAAAAGTTGGACTCACTGATGATGGGCGAGTTTATCTAGAAGGTGTACAAAGAATAATCATAGATCTTGATCTTCTAGATGATACTCTTTTAAAAAGAAAGCTCTCAACGAGAGGGAACTTGAAAATAACTAGTCCTAGTGTCTGGGGGCATGTAGTGCTTTCTCCTATTGTGGCCAAGTATAAAATGAAATTTCCTGAAGTGACAATCGAGATGGACCTATCAAATAGGATTGTTGATATTGTAGGGGAGAGTTTTGATATTGCTATTAGAAGTACGGCTCTTGTAGATTCAACATTCTATGCCATAAAACTAAAGGACGAGGATGAGACGGTTTGTGTTTCAAAGAAATACTTAAAGAAGTTTGGAACTCCTAGGAGAGCGAAGGATCTGATTCAGCACAATTGTTTAACTCTCTCAGTTGGATCCATTAGTTTAAGCAGTTGGAAATTTAAAGAAAATGGAAAGGTCCAAACAATTAATGTTTCAGGTAATGTAAAAGCTAATGATATGCATGTCTTACATCACAATGTTCTAGCAGGTGTTGGCATTGGAAAAATACCAAGATATCTTATTGAAGGTGATATAAAAAAGGGACGTTTAGTAACTTTATTTGAAGATAAAACCAGTAACGAGAAATCATTCTATGCTTTTTATAGACAAAAAAGAAGTCATTCTCCCATTGTAGATTCTTTCTTAACTTTTTTAGAAGAGCATATTGAAGAATTGAGGTAGAGTAGTTAGAAACAACTTCAAAGGTTGCCAAAATGTTTGAATTGAAATTTTTAACCTCACTAATCACTTTTGCTTTTATGATGAACGGAAGCCCTGGTCCCAATAATATGATGGTCACGGCCTCTGGGGCAAACTTTGGTTACCGTAGATCATTGCCACATCTCTTGGGTGTTTGTATTGGTTTTGTTTCAATGATTCTGGTGGTCGCAGCTGGACTTGGTTTTGTTTTCACAAAATATCCTATAGTTCATATTGTGCTTCGTTTTGTGGGAAGCGCCTATCTCTTATACTTAGCTTGGAAAATAGCAACTTCTAGTACTCTCGTAAAAATAGATCAAAAAGATAATCGTCCCATGACTTTTAAGGCAGCGGTTCTATTTCAATACGTGAATCCAAAAGGCTGGATGACGGCAGTTACGGGAGTGAGCTCTTTTAGTAAAGCGGGGAGTGAGTATTGGCCATCAGCAGGACTCATTGCTCTGGTCTTTTTAATTGTTTGTTTTCTCAGTGTTTCTATCTGGGCAAGTTTTGGTTCACTGATTGGGACTTGGCTAAATAGTGCAAAGTCCCTGAAGGTTTTCAATATCGTAATGGGTGTGCTGACGGCAAGTTGTCTCTTTATGATTTGGTAGTTTGTTAATTAATTTCTAAGTGAACACTCTCTCCGTCATTTGGAATAACAACTCTATTCATTAAGTCATTTTCACTTAATAACTTTGTTAGATCCTCGCGACTCATGCGGCAATGATCTAAAGCGTCCATATGATTCGCGATAATTTTTCCCTTACTAATTTTAAAAAGTTCTAAGATGTCTTCTGGTGGCAATAGTAGGGGAGAACCTATATCGAATTTAGCTACTCCTGTAGGCGCCACAATATAGTCAGGTTGCTTTTCTTTAATAAAGTCTCTGATAGTATCGGTTAAAATTGTATCTCCCATTAGGTAGACACTAGGTTGCTTAGGAAGAGTAATATAGTAGCCAACTCCATGCTCCATAAAAGGAGTGAGAAAACCTTTTACATGTCTCGCTTGGACTTGTTGAATTTCACCATCAAAGAATTGATCTCCTTCTTTCTTTAGGGGAGTAACTTTTAGGCCTTTCTTTTTTAAGTACTTTTCATCATGGAAGGTAGAGAAAATAGGAATTTCTTTATCTCTTAGAAACTTCTTTCCTCTAGTGTCTAAATGATCAGCATGTCCTTTTTGACAATGGGTTATGAGAGCATGAGTTACACTATCAGACAGGCTTGCAAAATTCTGTGGAAGATCTACTAGGGGGTTCCTCTGATTTGAACCAATGTAGCGCCATCTCGGTAACTCGCCTTTATTAGCGAACATGGGGTCCACTAGAATATGATTTTCTTTATACTCTATAATGATTGTTGCATTTCTAACTTGGGTAATTTTCATGATTTAACTCCTTATTTGAACTATGGTACACTATGGACTTAACTCCATAGATAGGTTTTTTTATGAAAATTTCGGAATTAGAAAAAATAACAGGTTTAACTAGAGACACTATTCGCTATTACGAGCGCTTAGAACTTATTTCTAAGCCAGAAAGATTGGCAAACGGCTTTAGAACTTACAGTAAGAAAAATATTAAAGAGCTTAGCTTTATTAAAATGTCACAAGAGATAGGATTTAGTTTAGCTGAGATTAAACCGGGAGTTGAGACTTTAATCTCAAAGGGCACTTATTGTAGCAATGTGCACGAGCAATTAAATGAAAAAAAGAAGATGTTAAAGGATCGCATCGAGGCGGATAAATTACTCATAAAGAGAATTGATAAAATTATTAAATCTATTAGTTAGAATTTAAAAGCACTGCCAGCTTCCCGACAGTACTGGATTTAGAATTACTTAATAAAACATTTAAACTTATCAAAAGGAGTCGCCATGCCACCACCCGTGAGAAATCTCCAGCGAATAACTCTAAAGTAGACAATCTTATCTTCAGTAGATTTAATTTCCACTTCATATAACTTCTTACCAAAGATTCCTTTTTTAATGATTTCCTCTTGAAAGAGATTATACTTCTCTAAGTAATACTCAACAGTTCCTAAGTCATGTTGTGAGTGAAATACATCCTTCTCTCTTTCTTGAAAATTGATAACGTAGTTCTGGGCCCCATCAATCTCTTGTGCCACAACTAAGACACTACAGCTCTTACCTTTCTTTGTGAGACCGGTATATTCGCCACTTAGGTCTTGGGCAAGAGTTAGGTTTGTTGAAAATATTGTAAAGCAAAGGAAAACGAAAAGATTTTTAGTCATAGAAACTCCAGAATTGTGAAAAATTAATATAAAAAAAATTTACATGACATATTTGAAAAGATATTTAACATTTGTTTATTAATAACTTTTTGTGAAAACTTACTGAAAAATGGAAATTGATTCTTTTGAGGATTTAAGAAAATTGACACAAGTCTTTACTGACTTGTCTGATGAGCAGTGGAGTTCATTTTCTAAGTTTTGTCACAGAAGAGTTATAAAGAAAGGTGAGTATTTTCTTAAGCATGGTGATCCATGTCAGCTCGTCGCTTTCATCAGCGCAGGCCTAGTTAGAACTTACTACTCTGACAAAGAAGGTAGAGAGTCGATTAAGAGATTTTCCATAGAGGGAGACTTCATAGGACCCCTCACTTCTTTATTGCTCAATATTCCATCTCTTATAAATATTCAAGCTATTGAGGACACGGTTCTCTATGAATTTAGTTATAGTCATCTGACTAATCTCTATGGAACGGATATTAAGTGGGAGAGTCTAGGTCGGCAAATTACAGAGAGAATCAGTATTGAACGAGAGTTAAGGGAGTATGAACTCTTAACGCTTAGTGCAGCTGAAAGACTCACTAAAATAGAGAGTAAGGCCCCAAAGTGGCTCCCCAGAGTATCCAAAGGATTTCTAGCATCATACTTAGGAATTTCCCCCATATCGCTCAGTAGACTCTACCGAGGAAAATAATCCAAAAAGTTTTCACACTAAACATATGTTAAATATTTCTCTCATCTTCTACGCTACTTTTTAGTTAAATAAATTCTTTTAACAATATAGGAGTCATCAATGAAGAAGTTCTTATTAATCTTTTCTCTTTTCCTTTCCACATCAATTCTTGCCAGTGTGAAAACTGATTACAGTGTAAAATTAAATTACAATGAAGAAACAGAGCAATGTATTGTCTCTAAGCTTTATTTAAACTCTGATAATATTTATCCAGTGGGTGTCTTTGCAAAAGTTTATGTAAAGGGAGCAGAGAGACAAACGTCGAAACTCTATTCGATTTCGAATTGGGGAATTATATCTGAGAGTTTTAGGGGCTATGCTCGCTTACATTTAGAACTTGATTTATCTAGCTTAAAGGACTTTGATCAGGAGCTTTGTGAGAAAGTTTCAAGAATTGTTGTTCTTCATTAGACGGCTATAATTCATGATCAAGTCCAATTAAACAACTGGAAAGTATTCCTCATGAATTCAATAAGATCTTCTTTGAATGTTAAGAAAGCTTAATGATTATAAATAATTAAATCATGCTATTGAATTAAAATTGATTTGGGGTTGGTTATGGAATTAACGACGGCAAATGATGTTTTTAGTGCCTTAAATTCGATCTATCTTGTTGATCAAAACCTAACAGGTGATGATTACTTAAAATCTCTAGTCGAAAATGTGGCTAAAAATCTTAATATCCAATATGTATTCATAGGTAGACCTTTGAGTGAAACTTCATCAGTCATAAAAACAGATTTTGTGTGGGGAGGAAGTGAAATTGTAGATAATTTCGAATATGACTTAAAGGGGACTCCCTGTGAAAATGTATTGAGTGGTCAGCGAGTATGTATCCATGAAGAAAATGTATTTTCAGAATTTCCTGAAGACTTACTCTTAAAGGAAATGGGAGTGGAGGCCTATGTTGGGGCTCCAATTATTACTCCAGATAAAGAGCTTATAGGATTATTCGTTTTACTAGATACTAAGAAGTTTGATTGTCCCGAGTTTCTCAAGTCCATAACTGAATTCTTTGCCAATAGAATCGGTGTAGAGATATCTCGCAAGAGAAATGAAGAAAAACTTTCAAGTATCAATCGTGAACTCGAAGAGAAGGTAGAAGAAAAGACAAAAATAATTCAAAATACAAGTGAGCTGATGTTGGAACAAGAAAAACTCGCTTGCCTTGGAAGGTTGATGTCCGGTATTGCCCATGAAATAGAAAACCCTTTGAAACTCATAGTAAATTCAGGTTCAGTTTTAGATAATGCTCTTGTTGCCCTAAAGAAAAATTCTGAATCACATCATATGAAAGAGAATGATCAAGCGATACAGGAAATTGTTGATGCCAATCATTTCATTACTAAAAACTCTGCGAGAATACAGAATATAGTAAATGATATTCTACTTCAGTCTTCAGATGATCTCGAAATTAAAAATCATGACATGAAACAGTTGATTGAGGAGAATGTAAGTATTGCTTTCTATGCATCAAAGCTAAAGAGATTAGACACAAAACTTGAAATTATTAAAGATTTTCCTGAGCAAGATATTAATCTTATTCTGACAACAGATATACAGGCGCTATTTTTAAATATCTTTGAGAATTCATTTATCGCTATTCAAAATACCAAAAAGAATTCAAATAATGGAATCGTTAAAATTACTATTACAGAGAGCTCCTCACAAATTCTGATTACTATCTTCGATAATGGAGACGGAATCCCTACGAGAATTAGAGCTAATATCTTTGAACCATTTTTTACCACGAATACGAGGAAAAAACACACAGGCCTTGGGCTTTATTTAGTTAAATCAATTGTTCAAAAGAACTTCGGTGAGATCTCTATAGATTCTGTGGAAGGGGAGTATACTAAAGTCATCCTAAGCTTTCCGAAAAATGTCTTATAGAGAACCATTAAAGTCTTTAACGTTACAATTTCCTAAAGAAAAGAGTAGGTTTATATTTGACTAGAAAATGAGGAATCACTACTCTTAAGTCCATAGGCTCATCGAGCACTCTGATTGAGTGTTTTATTTATTTAAGGATTCTATTTTGCATAAATTAAATGAGATATTTAAGCTATTTTTCCATCTGGGACTGGTTGCCTTTGGTGGTCCCGCCGCCCATATTGCTATGATTCATAGAGAAGTGGTGGATAAGAGAAAATGGATGGATGAGGATCATTTTCTCGATCTTGTTGGTGCCACCGCTTTAATTCCTGGACCCAACTCTACTGAAATGGTGATTCACTGTGGATTTCATAGAGGAGGCGTCTCTGGATTATTTGTGGCGGGTCTATCTTTTATTTTTCCAGCTTGTTTGCTCACAGGAATTCTCGCTTATCTCTATACTCTAGCTTATGAGATTCCAAACTTTGAGGCCTACATGATTGGGATAAAACCAGTTGTGTTGATTCTTATTTTTCAGGCCTTACAAAAACTTTGGAAGAAAGCGATAAAGAGTTATGAGTTGGCCTTTGTTGCGGCCCTTGTTCTTGCCCTTGGTTTTTCTGGAATAGGAGAGGCCTTTGCTTTAATCCTTGGGGGTGTCGTAGGATTTTTAATTTTAAAAGTAAAATCTTCAACAGGTCTAAAGAGTATTGTGCTTCCTTCAATTTTTTGGGTGTT
The DNA here is from genome assembly GCA_002163155.1 of Halobacteriovorax marinus. Taxonomy (GTDB): domain Bacteria; phylum Bdellovibrionota; class Bacteriovoracia; order Bacteriovoracales; family Bacteriovoracaceae; genus Halobacteriovorax; species Halobacteriovorax marinus_A. The sequence goes on from MAAO01000007.1 coordinate 183,160, forward strand.
TGCCAAAATTGGATCCATTCTCTTTGGAAGTGGTTATGTTCTCATCGCTTATTTACAGGATGAGATTGTTGAAAGAAGAGGCTGGCTTACCAGTGCTCAAATTGCTGACGCCGTGGCGATTGGTCAGTTTACACCAGGACCTGTCTTATCAACATCAACATTCATAGGTTTTCTCTTAGCGGGAAAATGGGGCGCAGTGCTAGCTTCTCTTGGAATTTTCCTACCTTCTTTTCTCTTTGTTCTACTCTTGAATCCTTTCATTCCTAAGATGAGAAAGTCTAAGAACTTTTCTCTTTTGCTCGACAGTATAAATGCCGGTGCTATTGGACTCATGGCCTATGCTCTTTATCCCCTGGGAAAAGTGGCCTTTTTAAATCCCGTAGGGATCATTGTCTTTATTCTTATAGTGGGAGTTCTTTGGAAGTTTCCAAAGTTAAGTTCACTTAAATTGGTGAGTTTAGGGATTGTTCTTGGAGTTGTTTTTGAAAGTGCACAGAAGTTTCTCTTAGCTTAGAACTTTTTCTACTTACAAAATAAATTGAGAAAGAAATCCTTCACTGTCTTTTTAGAATTCTCTATATCTAGTGGAGTTAACTTCTTTATACCCCAGATGACGGGATAGAAGATTTGTCCTTTAAGAATCGAGTGAAATTGATTGGCAATCAGTTCACAGGATTGGCTGGAAGTGACTTTGCCATCTTTCTTGGCGGCTTCAATCCAATTGACAAAATTCTGTTCCGATTCATTAAATGAAGCTAGATGATCTTGGTTTAATTGTTTTGATTTTAGAAGTTCACTTAAAACTAGTTTAGAGATTTTTATATATTCATCACTAGTTATGAGTTCGACTTTGGTTTCGATAATATCTTCAATTTGTTCTTCAATACTTAATTCACTTACGTAATTGAAGTTTGAGTATTGGCAAAAGAAGACCAAAAGATCGCTGACAATGGCATCGAAGATCTGATCTTTACTAGGGTAGTACTTATAGAGGGTTCTCTTGGAGACATCTGCACTTTTGGCGATTTGCTCCATGGAGGCCGCATTTAAGCCCTTGGAGATGAACTCCTCTACGCTGGCGGATAGTATTTTTTCTTTAATTTCTTCTTTTCTACCCATGATAAAGCCTTGGTATTATTCAAAAATCTTAAATAAGTAAACGAGTGTGTCTACTTATCTCTTGATTTGAATATGAACCTGTAATAAAGTAAACGTATGTGTTTACTTTAAAATAGATAAGTAAGAAAAGAAAGGAAATAATGTGAAAACAACCATCATATCCCTTATAACAATTGTCCTTGGAGGCATTATGCTTAGTAGTTGTGGAACTTTTGGGACTAGACCCAAGGGAGCAATGTTAGAGCAGATTCAAAAATCACCTCAGTATAATAGTGAAAAGAAGTCGTTCATCAACCGGCGTCACAAAGTCATTGCCGAGATGAAAAAGGACAGTATGAACTGGGGCACTATGAAGGAGTGGTTATTTGGTGGCGTGAATAGGGTTCCTAAGATGGAGCTTCCACAAGTTAAGCCCGATATTGCAGAATTTCTAACTCCCTCTAAAGAATTAAAGGTGATTTGGTTTGGTCATTCTACCTTTCTCTTAAATATGTCCGGAAAAATTATTTTAGTAGACCCGGTTTTCTCAGGATCGGCCGCCCCTTTTAGTTTCATGGTAAAGCGTTTTCAAAAACCAGCGCTTAGTTTAGAAGAGTTGCCGGCGATTGATTACATTGTTATCTCTCATGATCACTACGATCACTTAGATATGGAATCAATACAATTCTTTAAAGACAAGAAAACTAAATTTGTCACTCCCTTGGGAGTTGGTTCGCACCTTGTGGGTTGGGGTATAGAGCGAGAGCGTATTAGTGAATTAGATTGGTGGGATAAATTAGAAGTGGAAGGAGTGAGTTTCATTGCGACTCCTTCACAACACTTTTCAGGTCGAGACGGATTTCATGATAATGAAACTCTGTGGGCCTCTTGGGTGATTCAAAATTCTGAACACAATATCTACTTTAGTGGAGACTCTGGTTACGACGAACACTTTAAAAAGATTGGCGAGAAGTATGGCCCGTTTGATTTGGCCTTTATTGAAAATGGTCAATACAACTTAAAGTGGAGAGCTGTACATATGATGCCTGAAGAAGCGGCCCAGGCCTACTTCGATCTTGGTGCTAAGAAATTCTTCCCAGTTCACTGGGGAATGTTTGAACTCTCTTTTCACACTTGGTTTGATCCCATTGTAGAGATTAGTGAACAAGCTAAGAAGAGAGGGATAGAGTTAGTGACTCCTAGATTGGGAGAGGTGATTTCTCTCAGTGAAGATCTTAAAACAACTAGCTGGTGGGAGCCTTTGATTGAGAAGGGTGTGACACAGTTGGCGAAGTTGGATGAGGTTAAGGATTAGCTTTAGATATCCTATGAATAAAAAAACTCACTTGCGTAATATCTATAGTAATATATGAAAAGTTATACATTACTAAAAATATCTTAAGGTAAGAGCATGATTAAATTAGCATTAATTTCATTACAACTAATGGTACTTTCTTGTTACGCAGGTGCAGGAGTAAATACAAAACCAGTTTTTGATAAAGAATTATCACAGTTCAAATATCCATTTACTGTTGAAACCTACAAACTTAAAACCCAAGATCAAAATCTCTCAATGAGATATATGGATGTAGGCGCAAAAGGTAGTGGGAAAGTAGTAGTGCTACTACATGGAAAGAATTTTGCGGGCTTTTACTGGGAACGAATTGCTAATGATCTCGTAAAAAGAGGTTATAGAGTTATCATTCCTGATCAGATAGGTTTTGGAAAGTCATCTAAACCTAGTAGGTATCAATTTAGCTTTACTCAATTGGCACTCAATACCAAGGCCCTTTTGAGTGAACTTAAAATTACTAATTTTACAGTTGTAGGTCACTCAATGGGTGGAATGCTGGCCGTAAATATGTCTTATCTCTTTTCTAAATCAGTGAATAAATTGATTTTAATTAATCCCATTGGTCTTGAGACTTATTTGGATTTTGTAAAATATAAGGACACAGGTTTCTTCTTCAAAAATGAGCAGAAGAAGACAGTTGCAAAGATCAGAAATTATCAGAAGAAGAATTACTATGATGGAAAGTGGAGTGATGATTATGAAGCGCTTCTTATGCCTTTTAAAGGCTGGCTAAATGGGAAAGAGTGGAAGCAGGTCGCTTGGAATAATGCTCTAACTTATTCTCCTATTTTCTCTGAAGATATTGTGACAAAGTTTCCAAAACTTAAAAATGAAACCTACCTCATCATTGGAACAAGGGACCGTACGGGACCTGGACGAAAGTGGAAGAAAGACGGAGTGACTTATAAGCTGGGACAATACCAAAATCTTGGAAAAGCTGCTCACAGTAAAATTAAAAATTCTAAACTCTTTGAACTTGAAGGACTGGGTCACATGCCACAGTTTGAAGATTATAAGAGATTTTCTAAGGTGTTCTATTCTATTTTGAAATAGGACGCACTATTTATCTATAACTTTCCCAATCAGTCTTATAAGGAAGAAAGGCGAATAACCATCTTACGTCCGTTAAGTCTTTTTTCGCTATTGTGCTTCCTTCTAGGTAGGCCTTCTCTCTATATTTCTTTCCTAGGGAATTAATATCTTGAACCATTGCTGCGAGTGAAGTCTTTGAGAGTTGTAACTCACTTGCTTGCATACAGCAGTCATCTTTAAGAACATTCTTATAAACAGATTCTAGAAAGTGGTGATTTTGTTTCTTAATAAGTTTCTCAAAGAAAACTCCTTCTAGCTTTAGACGAAGTTGACCTGATATTTTGAATTTAACTTTGTTGTCTGGATAAATATCAAGTAACTCTAGTTTTTCAAGAGCTCGTAGGATTTTAAACATTTCCTTATCACTTATTTTGTATTCAGCTTGAATTAAGCTGTTTGATCTCCCTCTGTACAATTCTCTAAAGACAAAAAAATAAAATGGATGTTTAGAAAAATAAGTTTCCTGCTTGTCGCTTAGAAAGTAGTTTTTATTCTTTACACTCTTACGAGCAAGCTCAGAAACTTCTAGAAGTGTTGTACTTAGAAGTTTACAAATTTGTGTGATCTTACTTAGTGAGCAATCATACTTAGAAAAAATTCTCTTAATTGAAACTTCGGATAGGGATAACTCAACACCTATTTGCTTATAGGTTAGGCCCTCTTTTTTTAGAAGCAGTTTTATCGTATCTATCAATAATTTAGAATCAGTATCAACCATAGGTTCATTTCGCTAGTGACGTATCATATATTGATACCTTTTGTCTTTGTGTGGGTAAAAGGTATCTGTTGATGTAGCACTATGTCAAATCTATTAAAGGAGAGTTTATGAAGTTTTTACTAGTTCTAACATTTTTAACCTTTGTTTCTGCGAGTGTTCAAGCTGCTGTTTGCTCTTGTGGTGCTCCAGCATCATGCGGTCCTTCTAGACCTCCTCGCTGTCCTTTAAAAGAGATAAATAAAGATCTAAGCAAGGTAAGTAAGTTCTATGCCAATCACTCTATTCAGGATCAAAAACCAGCGGCCTTTGCTTTGAATTCTAAATCTAGTGCCTTTGTTTTAGAAGTAAGTCATTCGAGTACTATAGAGGCCGATAGATTTATAAATATGCTGAGAGAGAATCAATCATTAATTGAAAAGATTGAATCTTTTGCCTCATTAACAGCTGTTGAACAAGTACCAGTATTAAAAGAAGTCTTTGCCTTGGAAGTTAAAGCACTAGAAATTAAAGCTCCAAAGCTTGTGATAGACCTTACATACGAGAGAGCAGCTTTTTTCGAATTTGATGTGAATTCGAATGAGCCAGGTGTCGTTTATATAAATCCTCTTATAACTTTTAAAGACAGTAAGTACGCAGCACTGTCACTTCTCATTCATGAAACAAGACATTCGGCGCAATTACAATTGGCACAAAATGAGAATAGAGAAGTTCTAGGAAGTGCTTACCATCAGGCCTTTGTGGCGCAGAAATTCTTTACTGGAAAGCTAGGGTTTTCTGATTTTCTAACCTTGAATAATGAGTACGAAGCTTTTCTCTTTGGAAATTATGTTATGAACAAACTTTTTATGGGGAGAGTTGATTTAATTGATATGGGAACCTTTGCTTCACAATTTAATGAAGCTGGTGATCTAAAAATTGATTTGTCTTATCTTCACCTTCATCACAGTGAAAGTGTCTTAGAGACTTTTAATGAACTAGAGAAAGTACAAGCTAAACTGCTGGGAGTAGAGTGACCTTTAGCCTAAAGCTGCTAAAGTATCTTCTATGGCATCGAAATTACCTTTAGTTCTCTTTCCCTTGTAGGCAAGACGAATGGATAAATTGGAATCAATGAGAAAGGTAGCCGCTTGAGAGAAGTCATTATTTTCGAATCTCACTCCAAAGTAGTCTGCAAGTTCTGATTGGGAGTCTGAAGCAAATAAGTAGGGCATAGGGTTTTTATCTAACCACTGGCGAATAAGGTCAGTGGATTCAGATGAGACAACTATGATGGTTGCATTCTTGCCAGATAGTTTTCTCTTCCATGTGTTTAATCGACTCATGTGCATGCGACAAAAGGGGCACCACGTACCTCGAATAAATATTAATAACAGAGGACCATTTTTAACTATAGATGATATTTTAGCTTCTTGATTATTGCTTAATTTAATATCCCAGTCTGAAATAGTCTCATCTAATTGAAGAATATTTAATCTTGAATTTCCTCTCGTTCCTGAGTCAATGGTTGCTTGAACGAGTTCTGTAAATATCGACATGGCCTTATCCTATATTTCTATGCAAGTTATAGTTTATTTCATGTCTTATAGATTTCAATATTAGTTTTACTTAAGAGATTAGGTGGTGATGTAAGTTGTCGTAATTATTGTCATTTTTGGCAGTCAGTTTTCTAACAGGGCCTGTCTTATTTACATATTTCCCATAACTTACCTCTGAATCCTGTAAATTATAAGAAATATTTATAAGAAACCTGTGAGTAAGAACACTGTGATTAAGAAGCTATTATTTCTAACATTCAATTTGTTTTCTTTCATTGTCCTCGCCGACAATCTTCCTTACGTGGCCTATCCTTTTCAAACAGCGCGAGGAATCTTGTGTGATCAAGGTGCTCAGTCTCCTGTGGGAAATAGTCACACGCATCTAAATACTTTATACGCACTTGATTTAGCGACTCCGAAGGGAGCTGATGCTGCTGGGATTTACGCCAGCTCTGATGCTCTGGTAATAGCCTATGGAGAATGCAAAGACTTCAATACAAATTGTGGAGCAGGATTTGGAAACCATATTAAACTTCTAAGAGAAGATGGTATTTTAATTATGTATGCCCATCTCAAAAAAGTAGCCGTTAAAACTGGTGACAAAATTTTGAAAGGAGACTTCATTGGAGTTGAAGGAAATACTGGTCTTACCGGACAGGATAATCGTCATCTGCACTTTAGTGTCCATGCTGACTGGAGAATTTACGGAGCAGAGTATTTTAAAATGTATCTGGGATCACTACCTGATTCCATTCCCTATAGAATGAATATTTGCCAACAGTCTTACGGGACTTGTAACGGACAACCCTTAGATATTCGAAAACTTAAATGTAGACGTATAACAAAGAAAACTGAATGGGTGCAGAGTTTCCCCATATGTGTTGAATAGAATGGTGAATCAGAGACTTACTAACATTACCCTCAATTCTCTTATCGGTTGTGAATATGGTGAGCTCATTTCGCTTAGGCCATTACTACAAGTGGATTCATTAGAAGATTTCTATACAAAGGCCATGTGTGCCTATTATCAAAATGACTCTCTAAAACTCACACGTATTAAAAATGAACTTAAAGAAATAGATCAAAGTGAAGAGGTTAGAGTTCTTTCTGCTTTACTCTTATTTCGCATTGAGATGATTCAACAAGTTGTGACTAAAGAAAAAATCATAGAGTTATGCAAACTTTCTCATCCTAGCTGGAATGGTGAAATTTATTCCTGCGCGGCACTCGCCTTGTATAGCTTAGGAGAATTTAAACAGTCTCAAGAGTATTTCATTCAGAGTGCAAACTCTCATAGGGAGCAGGGAATAGAATCTAAGGCCTTTAGAATTGAAATGAATGCTGTTACTATGGAAGGAAATATAGATCCTAGTAATCGATTGCTCTTTGTTTATCATGACTTTGCTACGCGTGCACTCAAGGCACAGCAACCTGTTGCCGCTGCCAATGCTTACTTAAATATTGCCCGAGAACTCTACCATATTAGGGCCTTAAATATGGCCTATAAGTATTGTCAGTTAAGTTTGGAGCTAGATCCACAACAGTCTGCAACTCTCTTAGAAAATAGTCCAAAGGCCTTACTTATTTATATTCTCTGTGGTCTAGGTAGAGCGAAAGAAGCTTTAACGCTTCTTGAGAGTTTTCAAGTTGATCAAAATCTTGTTTATAAAATGATTAAGTATATCTATTTTGAAGGTGAGCTAGGAGATATAGACTTAGAGCAAATCTCTCCTCTGTGGAAATTAAGATTGAATGATGGAAAGGTGGACTCTAAGTTTGGTGCTCTTGAGAATGAAGCGATCGATTACTTATCGAAATCTGCAAGAGAGTTAGGGGAAATAGCTTTTAAACTCTACCCAGAGATTGATGAGGGAGATGCTATTAATAGGGCCACTACGCTCTTTAGTCGCATTAATAAGAAGGTGAGTGGATTAATTATTCTTTGCCCAAAGTCTTCTAAGTACAAATTAAGTTTTAATGAGCCCCTAGAACTACTTGGGGGAAAGAGATGATTTGTTTAAATCTTAAACAAGAATTACAAAATATTCACTTTGAACTTTCAGGGAAGTTAAACCTCGAGGGTCTACGAAAGATCTACTCTAAATCAATTCAAGAAGGTTCTGAGTTATCCCAAGTTCTCCTCTCGATGTTTTACCGCATGGAAAATGAAAACTACCCAGATGAGAGTATCTCTAGTGAACTAACAGCGATCATAAGTTCACTTCCAACTGACTACAAGAAATCTTATAGATGCGAGATTAATTTAATCTTAGCAAGTGAATATAAGCGACTAGGACATGAGGAGTTATTTCAAAAGACTCTTCAAATCGCTAATGAAATAGAGGCAACAGACTTGGCCGGTTCTCAAGTGACTTATCTAGCAGAAAATCTAGCGAAAGTAGTTACGGGTCCAAAATTAAAAGGCAAAGAATTAGTGCTCTATAATTCACTTCTTGCTGGACCTAAAGAGAAGTTTGATCTCATCTTTGAAATCTATGGAAATGATTGTGATATTTCTAAATGCGAAAGGAGTTTTAAGACTCTACTGAATCGTCTACGCAAGAAAATGTCTGAAGAGATCATTTTAAATACAGAAAACTTCTACGAAATTCGCTCTTAAACTTAAATTCTATATTGTGTTATAATTCATGTATGAAAATCATGACATGGAATATATATTTCGACGATGAATCGGGACTTAAGCGCTATCCTGCAATTCTTGAAACTATTCTAAAAAAACAAGCAGCTGTCGTTTGTCTGCAAGAAGTGACGGATGTCTTTATTAGGCTCCTGCAAACGAGTGAGCTTACGAGTCATTATACAATTCTAGGAATTGAGCAAACCGCTCGTTATAAGAATATTATCCTAACAAATTTAAATGTAGAGGAATTTGGAATTTTTCAATTGCCCTCAAACATGTCTCGTTGTGCTCCCTATCTTAAAGTGCGTAGTGAAGATAGAACACTGACAGTAGTGAATCTTCATCTTGAAAGTATGTTAGAGGATACAGATATTCGCACGTCTCAGCTAAGCAGTGTATTGGATCAGACTAGAAGTGATATGAGTCTTATACTGTGCGGTGATATGAATTTTGGTGATGATGACTTTGAAAGCCGTTTTGTTAAGGAATACTTTCAAGATTTAGGTGCTGTTGATGCACGCGTGACTTATGATGTGGAAAATAATCAAATAGCTAAGGCCACAAGGTTTCCTGGTGAGGGTAGTCGTCGTTTGGACCGCTTTCTTATTAAAGGTGAAGTAGAGTTTTCGAACTATCAATTACACCTTGAACCTTTTTCAGATCACTTTCCCATAACAGTAGAAATAAAATAGATTAGTAAAATAATAGTAGGTGAGAAGTATGGATATTTTAATTTTAGGCGGCAATCAATTCTTTGGTAAGAAATTAACTAAAATCTTGATTGATGAAGGTCACAAGGTGACACTTCTTAATCGTGGAAATGTTGATGATGGTTTTGGTGATCAAATCAGTCGCATTAAATGTGATCGTAATGACAAAGAACTGCTCATAAGAACTCTTGGGAGTAAGGTGTGGGATATAGTCTATGATCAAATTTGTTTTGATTACGATACAGCGAAAGACGCCTGTGAAGTTTTTGAGGGCAAAGCGAAAAAGTTCATTTTTACATCTTCCAATGCTGTCTATCAGGCGGGAGAGAATCTAGTGGAGAGTGACTTTCGTCCAGAAGATCATACCTTTGAAAAAAAGGAAACTATGATGAGTGACTACGGAGAGGCTAAACGCCAGGCCGAGGCTGCCTTTCATATGTATGCAAAGTTTCCTGTTACTTATGTTCGTTTTCCAGTTGTGGTTGGAAATGATGACTATACAGGTCGTTTTCAGTTTCATGTAGAGAGTATAAAGAATAAAGTACCTATTTATTTTCCAAATATAAATGTAGAGTCCTCTTTTATCACATCTGATTTTGCGGCCAAGACTTTAGCGGCGCTAGGGAAGAGTAGTTTTTCTGGACCCATAAACGCAGCAAGCCCAAGTCCCATTACCATGCAAAAATTTATTTCTATTATTGAAGAAGCGGTTGGAGAGAAGTTACGACCGGCCAATGCACCAACTCCCGAGTGCCATTCTCCTTATGGTAGAAAAGACAATTGGTTCTTGGATTGTAGTAAGTTAAAAGAGCTTGGTTTGGTGGCCTCTGAGATTAGTGAATGGTTGCCGCTGTTGTTGAAGTCCAGTTAGTTAGTTCTCTCAAAATAATTCAATAATTATTACGGCTCATGAATATCTCTTAAAATCAGTAGCTTACTAGGCTACAGTTTTCCATTTCTTGCACAATGAACAAACTGCGTTCGGAAGATTCTTCGAACTGGTTAGGTCTACGAATGTTTAAAGTTATAGTATTGTATAACTTTAGGGTGCATGTTATGGTTAGCAATATTAAGATTATCAAATCTAGTAAATTTCATAAGTGGTATAAGAAGATAGATTTGACTCAAAAAATACAGGCAGACGTTAGAATTACGAGGATTTTAGTAGACTCTCATTTTGGCGTTTTTAAAAAAATAGATGATATCTATGAACTGAAATTTAAAACAGGTCTAAGAGTTTATTATTCATTTGATGGCCTTCAGCTAATTCTCCTGCTAAATGGTGGTCGTAAAAATACTAAGCGAGACCAAAATAATGATATTGAACAAGCAAAAGTAATTTATGAGGAGTACTTAAATGGCAAATCGATTTAGTGACTGGCAAGAAGATCTAAGTTCAGATTTAGTAAAAAGTAAGAAGAGAAGAAAGCTCTTCTTTGAAGCTATGCAAGAAGAGTATGACAATGATCTGGATGTGCTACGGGCAGTGGTTAAAGTTATAGGACTTAAAGAGTATTCAAAACTTTGTGGGCTTCCTTCTTCCAATATAAGTAATTATCTAAAGAAAGGAAAAGACCTCAAGGTCTCAACAATAAGTAAATTGATCTCTCCTTTTGGTATTAAAGTTGTAAATATATCTCTTGATTTAGTGGCGTAAGAAACTTAATTGACTTAGATTTTTATTCCAAATAGACTAAATGAAGTTACTTTAATTATTTCTTGGAGAAAAGTTATGCCAAATTTCATGATCGCCTATCACGGCGGAGATAGACCTAGTTCAAAAGAAGAAGGCATGGCCCATATGGGGAAGTGGAAAGCTTGGGTAGAGAGTTTAGGTGAAAATATTGTTAATGCTGGAACTCCACTTATGCATTCTAAACTTGTCACCGCAGGGGATGTGCAAGATGATACGAACTCAAGTGCCATGAATGGTTTTGCTGTGATTAAAGCGGATAGTATTGAAGCTGCTGTAGAAATTGCTAAGTCTGATCCGTTTTTAGAAATTAATGGAACTCTTCGTGTTTCTCAATTGATGGAGATGTAGAATGAAAAAGTTCTTAGCTACAGTAATTGTAGGAGCCGTGGTCGCTCAAATCTGGGGAATGCTCTCGTGGATGGTTTTGCCTTGGCATAACGTAGACATGAAGAAATTTAATAACGCTGAAGCTGTCTCTCAGGCTATAAAATCTGAGCAAGTTGGTTCAGGAATATATATGATTCCTAATTGGGATCCTAAAGTTCATGAAGATGAAAATCTCATGAAGGAGTGGGACCGTAAAGCTGCAGCTGGCCCCTTTGTTTTCATGAGTGTTCGCGCACAAGGAATTACTCCCGGAATGGGACCTATGATGGGCATAGGTTTTCTTTTAAATATTATTATAGCGGCCATTCTCTTTTGGCTTGTGAATCAAACAAAAATCGAAAGTTGTAAGAAACGAGCATTCTTTATTTCTATTGCTGGTGGTGTGGGTGGTCTCTATCCCATAATCTCAAATTGGAATTGGTGGTACTTTCCCGCAGTATATACGGTTTCGGGAGCTGCTGATCTCTTCATCACTTGGCTACTGGCCGGTTTTGCTATGGTTTTTATGATGAACAAGCTGACAGAAAAATAAAAAAATATCGAGTAGCTAGTGTCTTGCTAGCTACTCAATCAAACTATTCTTGAGTACTTCTATTTTAAATTTTTTAATAAATCCTAAAGTTAAGTTACATACCTTTAGCAGTTGAAGTTGCTGGTCGAAAGACACATATGGAAATTATTCAATTCCAGATATTTTGAACTAAAGAATAGGATGTGTATGGCAAAGATACTGATAATAGATGACTCAAGTTTTCAACGAAATAATATCTGCAAAGTTGTAGACTCTCTGGGCCATGTTACGACACAAGCAAAAGATGGTGCTCAGGGAATGGATATTCTAGAGAGTGAAAATTTTGACTATATCTTCTGCGACTTACACATGCCTGTTCTTGATGGATTTAGTTTCTTACAATCCATAAGGGATAAGGCGATAAACATTCCTGTTATTGTTTTAACTGCAGATAAACAACTTACAACCTATGAAAAAGTAATTGAATTAGGAGCTATTGGCGTTATCAATAAGCCACCAAAAAAAGAGGATATAATAGATATTATCAATAGTTGTTCGAGACAGGAGAGCTAATGAAAATAGTAGAAAATCATCTTGATGTTATTAATGAACTTATGAATATTGGTATTGGTGATGCAGCAAGTATGTTAAATGAGATGGTAAATTGTCATGTGACTCTTATGACACCCAAAACAAACGTAGTCTCTAGAGAAGTACTAAAAGACAGTTTAGGAGAGAGTTTGAGTCATGAGTTATCGATGGTTGAGATGAGATTTTCTGGAAGTATGAACGGTGTTGCAAACTTACTCTTTCCCTTGGAGAGCGGAAAAAAATTAACAAATATTCTCTCTGATGAATTTGAAGATGAAGATTACAATTCGCTAAAAGCTGGAACCTTAACTGAAGTAGGGAATATAATATTAAATAGCGTTCTCGCATCTTTTAGTAATCAAATGAATTTAAGTTTAGAGTATAGTATCCCCATGTTTAGAGATCTAGATCTAGATCAATATGCTGCGCAGGAACTATTCGAACCAGAAAAAGGGAGCGAAATATTTCTCTGTGAAGTTAATTTCTCCGCTGAAGATATAGATATTGATGGACAAGTGATTATAGTCTTCGATGTTCTTTCTCTTGAGAAGATGTTTCAAAATCTAGGTGTTTCTTAAAATGAATACATCACATGAAATGAATCATATTGATTATATCTCAGAGGGCATCATTATCATTGATGATATGTTCAATATTGTATCTACAAATCATGTTTTTAATGTATGGTTTAAAGGTGAAGATCGCGATTTTAAAAATAGGAATCTCTTCGACAGATTTCCGGAACTTAGGGAGAAGAAGTTCTTAACACGCTTAGAGAAAATCTTTAAATTCAATGCTCCAGTGGTCTTGTCCTCTTTAATACATAAACGTTTTGTTGATATTCATGTGGGTAGCGAAAGATTGATGATTCAGGAAACGTTAATCAATACAATCAATATTGAAGGAAGAAGACAAGGAATCATTTGTATTAAAGATGTAACTGAGCACTGTGAAAGTTTAAAAGTCGTCAAGAAAAGATCAGAAGATAATCAAAAATTGGTGACCAAGAAATTAAACTTCCTATCTACAATAAGTCACGATCTGCGAACACCTCTTAACGGAATAATAGGTTCCCTAGATCTTTTAAAACATTCTGAGCTTAATAAAGATCAGGGTGAAATAATTGAAACAATAAATACTTGCAGTTACTACTTACTCAACCTCATTAATGATTTCTTAGATATTTCTAAGATCGAATCTAATAAATTTAAAATTGAGAAACATAATGTTAATGTTGAGAGATTTGTTTGTGAGATTAAGGAAATGTTTAACCCTGAATTTGAACGAAAGAAAATAAAGTTTGTTATTCATAATATGACAAATTTAGATCTTACAATCTTTGCTGATGATATGCGCTTAAAGCAAGTCCTCGTAAACTTAATTAGCAATAGTTTGAAATTTACCTCAAGGGGCAAGGTGATACTCACTATTGAAATAGAGAATGGAGAGTTACTATTCTCAGTAAAGGATACCGGTCAAGGAATTCCTGAAAAGGATCAGGCAGGAATATTCGATACCTTCTCACAGGTAAATCGTATGCATAGAGGTTCAAGTGAAGGGTCTGGACTTGGGCTATCAATAGTCAAATCTATTATTGAAATGATGTCTGGAACTATTAATTTGGAAAGTAAATTTGGTGTTGGAACTCATATTCGATTTGTAATTCCCGTCGAAGAAGTTACACCTGATACAAAGATGGACTCCCAACATGATTCATCTAATCGTACTCTTCCTGAGCATGTATCTAATTTACGAGTCCTAGTCGCCGAGGACAATATTATAAATAAAAAAATTCTTAAAAAGTTTTTGGAGAAGTTGAAAATTCATACTGTTCTTGTTGATAATGGAAAAGAGGCGCTGGATAAATTTAAAGAAGAAGAATTTGATATTGTTTTCTTAGATTATCAAATGCCTGTTATGAATGGAGTTGAGGCCGCAACTCAAATGATTAAGTTGAAACCTCATAATTGTCCTGTACTAGTTGCTGTCTCTGCTAACGCCCTAACTGAAGACCGCCACTTATTTCAAAAAACTGGTTTTGATCATATTTTAAGTAAACCCTATACCTTCGATGAGTTTTCTACATTGGTTAACAAAATTATAGAACTTTCCATTGGAAAAAGTGTTCAACCTATTCTCGAAAAACTGTAATTCATTTTCAAAATTTTGCTAACTTCATTAACCCTGGCATCACCCAGTAGGTCATCAAAAGTACTATTATAACGGTACTCAAAGTAATCAGATTAAATCCCTTAAGACCGAGTAACTTCTCCACAAGGGGAGGTATGAAGAGAACTAAAGGCCATAACCCCACAAAGGTTATGACCGACATTTTTAATTTACTCTGTGGAGTTATTGTTTTCATTTTATCCCTTTTGTTGTGCCATGAAACTTTGCACTACCCATTTGTAGGAAGTGTGTTTGGCTAAAATCTGTCCCAACTCCATCGCCTTTTCACTTCTCCAATCTTTCATGATCTCAGCTAGTACACTCGCCCAAGACGAAATCTTAACGCCTGCTTGATTCATCCTGTGAATACTGGCTTCCTGCACTGTCTTATTCCATGTTCCACTGGCATCAATAACTGCGTAGACATCAAAACCTGCTTCAACTGCAGCAATGGCGGGAAACATGAGACATACGTCAGTGACAATTCCTGCCATGATGATTTTCTTCTTTCCTGTGGCCTTAATCGCTTTTACAAACTCTTCGCTATCCCAAGCATTGACTTCTCCTGCTCTTGGCACGTAATTCGCTTCTGGCAGTGCTTCAAATATTTCCGGCATGACAGGTCCATTGGGTCCCTCAGGCATACTAGCGGTGATTATACTTGGTATGTGCATCGTTGTGGCAAGTTCACACAGACCTTGGATATTGGCTTGAATGCTTGCTTGATCAAAGTCTCTAACTCCCACCATTAAACCTGTTTGGTGGTCAATCATTGCTAGCACGCAATTGTCTTCAGTAAGTGTTTCAAAGAATTTCTTATTCATCATTTTTCTCCTAATTATATTTAGATAAGTTTAATTTGTAGAGCTGCAATATTTCTCTTTGCCTTCTCTAGTGAGTCTTGATTTGTATGTATTTGTCCTCTCGACTTTATTAGAGGATGGGGACTTGGTGCCGTGGCCGCTACAATGAATTGTGAATCTGCTAAGGCCAAAACTTTTAGGGTTGCATCACTCTCTTCTAGAATAGCAAACTCTTGATTTCCAATTTTACTCTGTGCAATTTCTAATTCTCCAACTCTTGGAAAAACTATCGTACGAGTTTGGTCACTTGGAATTTCAACTTCCATCTCTTCTCCCGCCTTCAGTGTTATATCCAAGTAAGTGACTTCAACCGGTAGATTGATAGGGGCCTTTACTCCACGGTAAGATCCGGTGACGACTTTTATTCTTTCATCAATCACAGGTAAATCTCTTGCAGCTAGATCTATATAGCTAGCGGGTTCGTCTTCTACTCCTGGAGGAAGTTGTACCCATAGTTGATGAGCATCGACTCTTCCAGCAATAGACTCATAGAACTCTTTATGCCAAATTCCATTTCCAGCTTGCATCCACTGCATGCCACCTTTCTCTATAACGCCACCTTCGCTAGTAGTGTCTTGATGATGTAATTCAGCTCCGTAGATATAAGTTAAAGTGGCGACACCTGAATGGGGGTGCCAGCTAAATCCCCATGTGGAATCTGTTTTAGCGTGAACCGCATCAAAGAGGACAAAGGGTGCAAGCTTGTGAGCGAGCTCTCCATTTATGTAGGCCGATATATCGCCTTCGTTATTAGTTTTAATGATTTCGTTTATTTTTCTCATAGTGAACTCCTTTAGTTGTCTTTATTATCGGTTAGAAAGCGTTGCATCGAAACAACACTGGTGATAAACTGTTGTGCATGGATGCACAGATTGATTGGAATGATTACAAGGTCTTACTCACTCTCATTAGAGAGCAGAGCTTAATGGCCACGGCTGAGAAGCTAGATATTCACCACGCCACGGTTCTTAGAAAGATAAAGTCTTTAGAGGAGTCACTAGGCTCGGTGTTATTTAATCGCCATAGTAGGGGACATACGCCAACGGAGTCAGCTCTTGCTATCTTGCCCAAACTAGAACAGATGGAGTTGACCGCCTTAGAAATAGAACAAGTACTAGAGCAGTGCAAAGATTCTATTCAGGGAAAGTTGAAAATAACAACACCTCCAGGAATGACTGGAGCGTTTAGGCCACTCCTGCAGCAGTTTAAAAGTGATCATCCTCAGGTGCAAATTGATTTAGTTCTAACCAATAAGAAATTAAAACTCGAGATGAACGAATCTCATATTAGTATTCGTCCCGGAACACCTCCTACGGAGTTGGATTATATTTCAACTCGTGTGGGAAAAATTCAGTATGGTCTCTTTGCCACTAAAAGTTACCTGAAAGGCAAGAGAGAAAGTGAGTATCAATATATTAGAACCTCTAATGACTTCTCTCATATTCCAATAATTAGATGGATGTGTAAGAATATTTCTGATGAGAAGATTATTTATACTACTAATTTATTTTCTGATATTGCCAGTTCTGTGATTGGTGGTTTCGGTGTTGGTCCCATGCTGGTGCGAGAGGCCTCACAACACAAAGACCTCGTTTTAATAGGGAAGACCTTATCTGCCTGGGATAATCCTCTCTTTTTGATCTATCATAAGAGTTTGCGCGAGAGTAAGAAGGTGCAGGTCTTTAAGAAATTCTTTGTGAGTAATTTTTAAAAGTATAATCGCCTGAGTAAACTACTCCCACAAACTAGCGCAAAGAAAATCACAAGAGCAATTTTTTTATTTCTAGAATATTTCGACTTTATTGAATAAGCAATTCCCGTTAGAGGAAGAACCAACACAAATTCCCAAGCGAGAACGTTGTAGAGACTGTGACTTAGTCCTATGGGGCTCACTGGAATGGGAGTCGTCGGAAAGAAATAACGAGTGTGATCAAAGGGCCAAAATAGTGCACAACCTAGTCCGCCGTTAGTTAACATATCTAATAATGCATGACTGGTAATAGCGATGAAAAAGAGTACGAGTAACCAGCGTGAGGTTTCTAGACTTTTTCTCTTGTACCACCACTTACAGATAAAATAAGTCACAAGCGAGACAACAAGTGCAAAGCTTAATGAGTGAGTAAATCCTCTATGACCAAATTGATCACTGTAAGCAATTCCCATGGTGAAGGCCACAACATCAAGATCTGGTAAGATAGAGAGCCAACAGGCCAAGCGGAGCATGGAGAAACGTTGAGTCTTTGCTAAATGGTTCTCGCCGAGCTTAGCTGCTGCAGTAGTGAAGGCCATGTGGGTTAGGATCGTTGTCATTTTTAGATGTTAGCATGGGGCGAATAGGGATTCAAAAGAACTCATCAAAAATGGCCATTCAACCGATTAGTTTCATATGAAAAAACTACTTACAGCACTCATTCTCTTGTTATCTTTCAATGTCCTGGCACAAGACTCGTGTACCCACGACGAACATAATCTACGCTGCGTGAGCTACGTTAGAAATTACGATGCCGATACTGTGACATTCAATATTCCAAAACTTCATCCTCTCATCGGGCAGAAGATTAATATTAGAGTGAACGGGGTGGATACTCCTGAGATCAGAACTAAGAACAAGTGCGAAAAAGATAAGGCCAGGCATGCTAAGAAGTTGGTGGCCAAGTTACTCAAGAAGGCCAAGAGGATCGATCTGCAAAATATAAAAAGAGGTAAGTACTTTCGAGTCGTGGCCGATGTGATTATTGATGGTAAGTCTTTATCTGATTACTTATTGAAGAATGGTTTAGCTTATTCCTATGATGGCGGAACTAAGAAGAAGATGAATTGGTGTAAGAGTTACCGTGAGATTGCTTCTGAGAATAAGTGAGAGGAATTAGAGAATAGAAATTTTCACTGCGTCATTCTTGGCGAACGGTGTTATATATTAAAGTTTGACATGCCAAACACTTTTTCCTACTCTTTCTCCAAACAAATTTTGGAGAAGAAGCTATGAAAAAAATATTCATCTTAGTCACTTTATTAACTTCCTTTATTGCTCAATCAAAAATGGTTTTCTTAGTTGAAGGACCTCTTGGAAAGCACGTGGGAATGAGCGTGGATCATTCAAGTTATGAGTTACTCACTCAAGGTGAATCATGGCATCTCTATCCTACAATTTCTTCAAACGGAGAGAGCGTAGCTTACGCAACTGGAACAGGTCCAAAAGATCTAGTACTTGTTACAAAGAACTTAAAGACAAGAGCGATTCAAACTCTAACGCAACCAGGATTTATTCTACAACCGATGTTCGCACAAAATGGGAAGAGGTTATTCTTTTCTCAGAAAGTAGGTGAGATTAATAAGATTGGTTACATTGATTTAGCAACACCTTCAAAAATTCACTATATAACGGATACAACTTCTAGTTACTTCCCAGCACCTTTTCAAAGTGGTGAGATGGTCGTTTACCAAAAGAACTTACCTAATAGAAAGAGAGAGATTGTTCTTCTAGATATTCTATCTGGTGAGATGGAAGTGATTGGTTCTGGAATGGCCCCGGCACTTTCTAAAGATGAGCGCTACATCGCTTTCACTTCTAAGGTGGAAGATAACTGGGATATTTATCTTTATGACCGCTTAGATAAATCAACTAAGAGAATGACGACAGATTTAAATAATGATTTCTCTCCGGCCTTTGATCGTCATGGAAATCTTGTCTATACGAGTGATCGTTTAGAAAATGGTGTCTTTTCAATTTTTACTCAAAAAAGTTCTGCTTGGATGAATGGAAAGCTTGAAGAGTCAGTGATGATTACAAAGATGGGAACAAGTTTCTACGCTCCAAGAATTACCGGGGTAACAGGTTACAAGACAACACAAATGCCAAAGATGACAGGAGAGGCTAGATCTTCTTTTGGAACGATCAATCACCAAGGAAATGTCTACGTTGTTGGTGGTCATCAGGGAGCTGAGCATACATATCCTCCGGAATCTTTTACGGGAAGAATGACTGCTTACAATCTTGCGACTAAGACTTGGAAAGACCTAGCTGAGAGACCGCATAAGGCCCATGGTTATCAATTGGCTGCAGAAGGGAAGTATCTCTATGCCTTTGGTGGTTTTGCTTATGAAGGCTCTACAAATCCAAAGTGGAAGTCTCTAGGAAATGTTGAAAGATACAATATTGAAACTAATAAGTGGGAAGAGATTGGTCCCATGCCAAGAAGAAGATCTTCAAATGTTGTCATTAAGCTTGGGTCGAAAGTTTATCTCTTTGGTGGATGGGACGCGACTCCAATGTCTGACGGTGACAAGAATGGAACTTTCCACGATGAAGTTGATATCTTTGATTTAAAGTCTCACAAGTGGACAACACTAGCAGTAAAGCTTCCAAAGAAGAGAAGGGCCTTTAGTGGTTTTGAAAGAGAAGGGAAGATATATCTAGTAGGTGGAATTTCTGAAGGGGGAGACCACTTCACACTAAGTGATGATTTCACGCAATTTGATCCAACGACAAATACTTTCAAGGAATTTCCAAAACTTCCTTATGGAAACTTTGCTCCGGCCACTTCAAGTATTGGTGATCAGGCCTTTATGTTTGGTGGAATGTTTAAAACTGGAGAGTTTGCCTACGAGTATGTTCCTCACATTTATCACTTTGATTTTAATCTAATGACTTGGTCACATACTGGAAGATACTTAAATGAGTACAAGGGATTTTCTCAAGTTGTTAAAATTGATTCTTGCTTAGGAATTCTAGGTGGGCATAGTTATCAAGGTGGTCGTGATAAGCCTGTTGATACTTTTGAAGTGTTTTGTTCAAAGTAAGTTGATCTTACTTTGAACATAGAGTTTGTTATTTATTGTACTTGTCCATTTCTTCGTAAGTGTACTCGTACATTTTCTTATAGATAACAAACTTAGTGTCTTTTGATCCACCAACTCCGTTTGAACTTGTGTGAGAGTCACCAGTAACTGATCCTCTTACCATTCCTACTAAATATGGTTGTTCGCCTTTTCCGTTTTCTGTGTCGGCTAGAACTATTACGGCTCCGCCGCTTGCTCCACCGTATGTGAACGCTGTTGCAACACCAAAACCTTGCATTGTTCCTACATCTAGTCCATTTTCATCTTCATCAACAATTCCATCAAGAATGTCGATAACTTGATAACCTGATGAGTAAGTTAGTACATCTCCATTTTTTCCAAGCTCTTTATCTGCAGAATATCCAGCGACAAATGATTTTCCTACGTGCTCTTGAGCAATGTCGTTTACGCTGCTGTCTTTATCACCCATAACTAGTGGCTCAACATCTAGGTGAGATACTTTCTTGTCTAATAGGAGGATGGCATAATCTACACTAGGATCAGTAAAGAGAACTTTTTGAACTTTTCTCTTAATTGTCTTTCCACTCTTAGTTGTTGTTTTCCATTCTGAAGTTCTTCCTTTAGCACCGTAACCGCAGTGCTCAGAAGAAATCACAATTCTAGAATCTTCAATTCTTGTTTTTCCAACAAGAATTCCGGAGCAAACAAATTTCTTTCCATTTTCTTTTGTGATTCCCATTCTTCCAACGGCATCTAGAAATTTAGGTGAGTCAGAATTTTTTCTTACTCTCATATCGTTTGGAGCAATAGACTTGTCTGTATTATAGACAACACCATCAACATTACTTGAATAATTAGTGGCCAGAAAGCCAGCTACTTTTAGGTTCTCTTGGATTTTAGCTTCAGGAGCGAAGGTGATTTTCGTGTCATTCTTTTCACAGGCACCTAGGGCACTAGTGATTAAAAATTGAACAGTGATTAAAGTGTAAACAATAGCCTTCATGTAATTTCCTTACCTTATCCCCAAGATATCAGCTCGATAGGACTTATATATCAATTTCCGTGCCAAGAATCATACTAAATAGTAACTCTTTATAAAACTTACAAAACTAGCAACATGTTGTGGCACTAGATTTAGTAGTAATTCCCTAAATTCTCCTTATAAGTATTCAAAAATAGGTTTTTTCCTAAACAAAAACTTAAGAAAAGCCGAGTAGTATTCTAGAGTATCAACTGTGCACTATTAGTAAGGAATCGTTATCTTGAAACGCTATTTAACATCTCTATTTTCAATCCTACTCATTAGTAGTTCACTTGCTGAATCAAACCTAGATCTTGCCACTAAAGCTATATGTAATCAGGGTTCTTCTAAAGACACTTTCTTGGCCTGTGATTATGGTAAGAAGAAAGCAAGTGGTGACGTGAGCTCATTGGCCTCTGATGGATTGAGAGTTGTTGCTAGTATCACTAGTTCTGAATCCGTTAATAACTTACAAGGAAATAATCTAGCGAACGCCTGTAAAAGTGCAGAGATAAATGAGAACTCAAATATTGCTCTTATAAGCGTGGGAGCTATCGTACCTACAGCTTGTCTATGCAAACCTAAGCAAAAAAAATTCCTAAGAAGTTTTTGTAATCCCAATAGAGACCTTCTTGTTAAGTTTACAACTCAATTTCCTGCCTACTTACAATTACAAACTCTAATTACAGATGCTGCAAGAAAACACGCACAATTTGGAAAGGGAGAATTTTGCGGGGACATAAAGGATCAGTTAAAGCTAGATCCTTTATTAAACTCACAAATAGAGGAACTAAACACAGCTTCTAAGAAGCTTGATATGAGTTACTTCACAGATAGTGAGAAAGGAAAATTTAAAGACCTCTTTAAATTTGATGTGAAGAAGTCCGCTTTTGAAAATATGCTCTCTAAGTCGGGAGTAGATTTTAAGAAACATACTTCGCGTCCTTTAAAGAAAAGTGAGCTATTTTTTAATCATCTCTATAAATCTAAGTTTAAAATTGATCCAGATCCTAATTTAAGAGATAAGTATTTACAGCCGAAGAATAGACATACTAAAGAATATGAGAAGATGTTTGGAACGGAAGTTTCTACTAAAAACAGCTTAAAAGAGTATTTAAAAGAAATTAAAAATATTGGCAGTGTTGAGAAGTATGTAAAATCCATACTGCCAGAAAGTCAAAAGAGTGATGATTCAATTCTTAATTCCCTATGCTCATTTCCTATTAAAATTGAAGCTATGGGAGAGAAGTATACCTCATTCATAACAAGCCTCTTTATGAATAAAACTCTTTCTAATGAAATGTGCGGCGATCAAAGTAGTGACAAGAATAAGAGGAATAAAAGTAAACAACTTATTAGTCTGATAAATAAAATTGCAAAAGGCGAAGCATCAAAAGATGCGTTGGAAGAGAAGTATAAAAAAGAAAATCCATGTAGAAGTATTGCAAAACTTCTAAAAAGTTATAAGAAGATGATGGCTAAACCCGTTGCTGGACTCTCTAAACTTGTGTTTCCATCGTTAAAAGTAAATAACTACCTAAATGAATCGATTAAAATTCAAGCAGGAAAGCACTCTGTCTCTATTGGAAAACGTGCTAAATCCTTTCCAAAAACTCTAGCCTGTTTTGATGAATCAGAATCTCCTTCACCTTGGGCAAAGATGACAGAAGAGGGATTTAGGTTCGAAGAAAGCACTCTTCCTGAATACCCATCATCAATGAGATCTTCCGAAGTTCCTCTTATTAACGCCAAAGACGCAGCGATTGCGGAAGTGGGCATTGTAAGAGACTCATTAAAAGAAAATGAAGATAAGTTTGCTGACGATAAGAACTTATCTCCGGCCATGAAAGAAGTGAAGAAGAGTTTTGAGCGAATTGCGAATGACACTTTTAAATCGGATGACTTTAAGTTTGGTTCTTCAAATGTTGCTAACTACGCCAATGCTAGAACAGCACAAATCTATAAGAAGTTTGATGCGGATTCAGTAAAGTATGCGGAGAAGTTAGCTAAAGAGAAGAGCGATATTATTCATGCCTTAAAGAATAAGAAGCTGACTAAGTCGCAGAGAAATACTCTTACGAGTAAGATTGATGTCATTAATAAGAAGTTTAAGAAACTAGCTATTAATGGCGTTGATGTTCAAGAAATAGAAAAGAGAATTGTTAGAACGTACACTCCAAAGGAGAGGCTCTTCTTCCCTAAAATTGATAGGGTAGCGGGAGTCACGACTACAACTTACGGCCGAAATATTAAAGCGGACTCAGTTCCAAATGTTCCAGTGGCGGTTTATCAACCGGTAGCAGCTCCTGATGCAGGTAGTGTGTCTGCGGCGCAAAGTGCTGGAGACGCAGCATCGTCAACTAGTAGTGGTGGATCAGGCTCTAGTTCCGTTGGGAAATCTAGATCAATTGCTTCCATTGCAACCGATCACCACGTAGTAAGAGCGGACGATAGTTCTGACTTTGAATTTAAGAGAAAAGAATTTGAAAATGATAAGAGTATGGGGAATGTCCTTCTTATCTATAATGTAGAAAATGAAGTCTTTGAAAAGCGTTTACGAAAAGGAAATTCGACTAAGTCTGTGTGGAAAATGGCGCGGGTTGATTTCTTAAAAGGTAAGGAAGAGATTTCTGCTGATGTTCTAACGCTTGAAGAGATCTCTAGTCTTAAGTCTCTACTTAATGACCGTGAAGCGGATGTTAATGCCAGCGGTGAGAGATATAAGGTTGAAGAGTTTAAAGGGGTTTTGAAAAAACCTCTTAATATTTAACGACTGTTAATTGAAAAGGGAAGAGTAAGTCTTGTCCAAATGTTTTCTAGTTATAATTATTTAGAATTGTTTTGTATAAATACAAGGGAGAAGTCTATGAAATGTTTTCGAATTCTAGCTCTACTAATGAGTTTTACATTAGTGAGTTGTTCAAGTTTAACTAACGGTGGAAGAGATGTGGCCAGTTCAGCTGAGCAAGCTTCTCTTGCGGGAGACCTAAGTGGTACACAATTAGGTGTCGTTAGATACTTAAAAGAAAAGTACTACAAGAAGAAGTATGATGGTAAACGTTTCAAGAAAACAAAACGCTTTAGAGCGATGCGCGTGTACTTTAATAAGATTGAAGGTGAGGCCGATAGTTATCACGCCATCCTACTTGAGTATACAAACCTCTTAAGAATGGCCCCTACTTATGTGGGATCAAATAAACTTCCTCCTATTCAGAGCATCTTTGGTTTCTTAAAGAAGATTGCTACGAGTGTAACTGTATATAAGGTGACTCCACTTGCTGAGGCCGGAAAGTATGAGATGCAACTCTTAAATGCACGTGGGGGACAATTAGTCGCAACTCAAAGTGCAACTCCAATGGTTCTTCATCTCTCTGATGCTGAAAACCTAAGCCATCCTTTATCGGGGGCAAGAATTAGTAACTTTGCTAAGTCTAAGAAAGGTAATGAAGTAGATGTTTTCTTTCCTGAAATTCCACAAACAGAAACTAAGGAAGAAGAGAAGAAGAGAAAGAAAGAAGCTAAGTTTGGTATGCAATTTAACCTAGCTAACTTTGTTTATAAGAAAGTTAAACTAGAGTCTACTTGGAGAGATAACTTCTTACCAGGTCCATACCTTAGAGCTTACAATGATAAGAAACACCAAGTCCTTACACTTAAAGCAGATGCTGGAAAATTAGAAGCTGACTTTGTTTTAGAGAAAGGGTGGAGAATTTGGTCAGGATTGAGGGCCAGAAGATTCACAAATAAGAAATCTGCCTCTATCAAAGGAAACTTTGAAGTGACAAAAGTTGCTAAGGGAATATTTATCTTTTCTTCAACTGATGACAAGAATGAGGGAGTAGAGCATGTAGAGGATAGAATCGGTGTATTCATTGATATCTTCGACGCTAGAAAGTCTCTTGATCAAGATGTAGTTGAGCTGATCATGGTTGATTCAAATAACCCAACTGATTTTCTCATGTATTATGAGCATCCAGATAATGGTGAAGGCGAAGGCAGAAACGAAGAAAAGTAAGAACTTACAAAGTATTCATTTTAGAAAATTTATTATATAAATAAGGGTCGGCTAAATGCTGACCCTTTTTTTTGGAGTAAAATGAAAGTTCTTCTTTTCTCATTTTTCATCATCTCACTAAGCTTGAGCACTCAGGCTAAATCTCTCGATATCACGTGGCTTGGAACAACTTGTATCAATATCTCTGATGGCAAGACTGCACTGTTCTTTGATCCGTTCTTAACCAGACCCAGGCTTTGGGATGTGGTGAACTTACAGAAGTTTCGCTCAGATGAGAGAGTGGTGAGTAAATGGCTTTCGAGAGTTGATAGGGACAATGTAGAGGGCATTTTTGTAAGCCATACCCACTATGACCATGTCTTGGATCTAGTCACCGTATACTCGCAAACAAGAGCTAAGATATTTGGCTCTCCTTCAACCATAAATATTGCAAGAGGGGGAAATATCCCTGAAGATAAATTAGAAGTACTGAGCGCTGGGAAAGTAGTACAAGTAGGGGACTTTAAAATTCATGTTCTGCCCGCCCTACATCCCTCGCATATTTTTAGCTTTATCTTGGCCGATGGAGTGATTGATGAGCCACTCACGCCACCAGCACCTCTGTATAAGTATAAGTCTGGAATAGGGTTTAGTTACTATATTGAACATCCTCTAGGAAATATTCTCTTTCATCCCACGGGAGCTCCCAATCCTAAGTCCACAGTAGATGCTACGAGAAATGCTGATATCGTGATTCAGGGGATAGCAAATCGCAAAAGTACAAGGGATCTGATCGAGAAGGTTTTCATTCCCTACAAGGCGAAGATAGTAATTCCAGTTCATCACGATGCTATGTTTAAACCTCTTCGTCTGAAAGAAGAGGTTGTAGATAAGGATTTTAATAAGAGGATGAAGAGTGAGTTACCGGATGTACTCATTCCTAGATTAATTTACGGAGAGAAGTACCGCTTTGAAAAATTAAAGTGAATTTCTAATCAGCTTTTTGATGTTTAAAGAAAATTCTCGTATCACCAAATTCAGAAGCTAGAAATTTAGAAGTTGTCACTATATCTCCAATGTAATTGGCACCTTTTAGAAATTCAACTAAGTACTTCTTAGAGTAATCATAGTAGTTAAAATCCTTCTTAGAATCTGAGACTGCGTAAACTTTATAAATAGGGAAGTCCTCTCTAATGGAGAGTATGTCTTCTCTAATATCGTGTTTGTCTGAAGAGAAACTCTCTGTAAGAGTCGTACTTGGAACAAAGAATAATTGCTTGGGGGATTTAAACTTTAGAGATTTCTTTCCCTTAGTATCAATCGCCGCCATATCTAATACACTTAATTGTTCTGGATAATCTGTGACTCGCTCAAAGATATTATGAACAATCTTTTCTCCAAAAGAAGTTCCAATGGGAACTATATTTGAGAGAGGATTTTTAAAGAAGTTAAATTCTTGTTTCTGTCCTCCGAGAGTGTAGAGTGCTGAAACATTTGCACTGGGAACTTTATCTCTTAGTACTTTAAAAGCTAAACCAGGTGCAACACCTCTTTTCTTAGTAGGTTTAAAAGTGAGGGAGAGTCTAAGTAGGGCGCAATCGGCTCCTTCGAAAATCCCGCTATAGGCGTGCTTTCCTTTTGGAACAAATTTAACTTTTGCTACTACTCCTCTTCTATGGAGATACTTCTTCCAGCGCTTTGGCGCCACATCAGACTCAGTCTTTACTTTTTTAGTCATTCTTTGCGCGGCCATAGCAAGAATTTGTGTAAGCCCCATTTTTGAATACTTTGGTAGCTTTTCGTGAACAGTGGAGTTGATTTTCTCCCACAGAATCTCTTGCTTCTTACAACCTGTTAGTTTCTCGTAATTATCAGGCAGTGTATCCGCTTGTAAATCTTGAATAGAAAAGGCCAAGAGAGAGAGGACTGAGACTTGTAAAAGTATTTTTCTGTTCTTCATATGTTCCTTTGAAACTTTCCTAAAAGGTTCTGACTATTCATCAGAACCCCAAAATCTACCTTGATTAAGTTATCAAGGTAGGTTCGTAAAGCTTTGTTTTTTACTTCTTAGCTTCGTCTAATTGTTTCTTCACATCTGTATAAACAGGTAGCCAAGGTCTAAAAGCGTTTTTAACAACTCGCTTATCTTTTAAGAACCTTCTCTTAGTAAAGAATTTACTTTTCATTTCTGGAAAGTGACGAATAATAACATCTGTCATGTATTGCTTGTTCACATGTTTCATACCAGGCTTTGTATAATATTCTTTTGTGAAGTAATCAGAAAAGAACGGGTCGGCCATTAATCTTCTAGAGGCCATTACAGCAAAGATATAAAAAGATGTGTTACCAAAAGCATAACCTGGGTAACGATCTTTTTCCGCAAGAGAACCAACGATGAGGTCTACTTTTTCAATATCGTCATTGTATAGTTCTTTTAAAATCTTAAGGTCTTTTTTGTTAGTAGTTAATTCATCAAAGCTATCCATTTGTGGAAGACCTAAGGCCCTTCTGAAAGCATTGTATCTAGGAACGCCTCTTTCTCTATCTCTAAAGATATCGATAGTTCCCATGTCCATTTTTACTGAATCACTATGCTTATGCCCTGTATTTCTCTCAGCAGTAAAGTTTTGCATGAAAGAAGGGTAGTTGTGAAGAGTTAGAGCACCTGGGTGAGAAGTACCAAAAGAATAAAGTAAGTTAGAT
Organism: Halobacteriovorax marinus; assembly: GCA_002163155.1. Classification (GTDB taxonomy): domain Bacteria; phylum Bdellovibrionota; class Bacteriovoracia; order Bacteriovoracales; family Bacteriovoracaceae; genus Halobacteriovorax; species Halobacteriovorax marinus_A. Next base: position 211,043 of record MAAO01000007.1, read on the forward strand.
GTTGTATCTGCATTAATGGCATTTTTAGCATTTCTAAAAACCATATCCTTTACATCCATCTTTGAAGAGTACTTAGGATCGTCAACTCTTCTTAGTTTTACATTCTCTGGAACAAGCGGGTGCATTCTATAAACGGCTACAAACTCTTCAGTAAGAGTAAAAGGAACTGAATAAAGATCTAAAGTCTTTTTACCAGTAAGACCCGAAATAAGATGCTTAAGGCCAGTCGGAAGAATTCCTCTTAGGTAAGATGAACTCACTCCTAATCCTTCTTTCATTCCAAACCAATTACTTCTCATACCAACATGAAGAACTGGTGTATCAAGAAGCGCCGGAGTCCATTCTACTGTATGAATTTTTGCCATAAGAGCAGCGTTAATCATACGAGCTTTTTGAAACATCTCGTCTGCACATTCTACTTTAGAAACATTCTTACAAATTTTCTTCCCTCTAAGAGGCTTAAGAATACTTTCAACAATATGATTATGCTCTAGGTGAAATAGGGTATGGATAAGTTCAAGACCTAACCACCAGTTGTCATGAAATCCAGTAACAGGAAGACTATCTTTAGTGTAAATAAGTTTTTTATTTACACTATCAACTGCAATCTTTCCATCTGGCATTAACTCACCAGTATGAGTTCCATCAGCAAGGTACTTTCCTCTAACTTTTAAGATAGTCGCAGCATCACTTCCGTAAATCTGTGAAGCATCCCACCAATGAGTATTTACGTTTCTTGAAACATAATCATAACCGTGGTTATTTGTTTTCTTTTGCTTTTCAGTTTCAGACGCAGTAGCTGGAATCTTCATTCCATCTTTAAAGTGAGGATGAGCTTTAGATCCTTTTACATTATGGTGCCTCTTTTTAGAGTTCTTACCATGTGAGAACCAATCATGGTTCATAGACTGAAGCCAAGCTGCAGCTAGAACATTGATAACCTTGGCCTCTTGAACTTTACCGTCTTTTCTATTTAGAAGACGAGCACTAATTTCAATCGGGTTTGGATTCATCATATCGGCGCGAGAAGCTTTATTGGCAACATCTGCTGGAAAGTTACGTCCAAAACGTTGATCACGAGATCCCATCATCACGTCGCGTGCTAGGTCTTTATCTCTTTCAGAAAGTTTATCTCCCATATTATGAAAGTAACATCTTCCCATTGGAGTTCTATGAACACTTTTCATCACTTTAGAACAGTCAACTCCACTTTCGTTGTCGCTACCAGTATCAAAGAGGTTATTTTCAAATAAGTACTGTCTGTGTCCACCACTTACTTTAACAAGCTTTCTATTTTTACTTGAAAGCATAGTTTTGATAAATTTACCCTTACCTGGCTTGTAACCATCATAGTCAAACTTTGAATGACCAAGACCACGGTTTTTGTAATACTCTTCTTTGGTGAACCCGACTTCATCATCGGAGCTTGCAACCTTTCGATCGTGAGTCTTGTCTGTGGAACTTGAACACGCACTTAGTAAAAGTGCGAGAGCTAAGTACTTTAATTTCATAAATTACCCTTTGTAAAAATTAACAAATTTTTGAACGTTACTGCTTCTTAAGAGACTAAACTCTTTTAATTTGACCTAAATTTTATATTAATTTTGGACACAGCGCCATTGCTCAAAGTTGAGTAAAAAATGCCTCTGTTTCTTACTCAAATATTAGTACCCGAGAGAAATACTCCTCTCGAAAAGTTTCTAATTATGCTGAATTACATGTTGAAGAAAACAATCATACTTACGGGAGTTTTCTTGCCTTATACACTCAACTATTTTTAAAACTCATTTATGTTAGAATTTATAAATAAAATTATTTTGAGAGCTTAGATCTATTGGAGTTTAAATGAACAAGAAGAGATTACTTTTTGCCACAGTTGCAGGATTCGTCACAGTATTTATTTTTGAAATGTTATGGCACGGTTTTTTAATGAAAGGACTCTATGAGCAAACTGTTTCAGTCTGGCGTCCACAAGAAGAGAGTAATATTTTTATCATGATGGTCAGCCAAGGTCTCTTCGCATTCGTAACAGCTGTGGCCTATACAAAATTTGCAAAACATCTAAAGTGTAGAGCAGGAATTCAGTTTGGAGTTCTGACTGGACTCATTGTGGCCATGCCCCAACTGGCATCTCATTGCTACTTGCCCATTCCTATGACTATTTCTCTCTTGTGGATGTTAGCAGCATTACTTAGAAGTGTGTTCGCTTCAATGGTCATTGCAACAATTTATAAATTTGATTAAAAAATAGTGGGGCCAAGCTAGGCCCCTTATTATTAAACTAAACTTCCAAGCATGGACTCATCGTACGCAGTAAGTTCTATATTTCCTTTCACTTTTGCAACGTAATCTGGATTTGCTATGAAGGGTCTTCCTATCGCCAACAGATCAAACTTGTTTAGGTGAATGTCTTGTTCTCCCTTATCACTATTGTATCCTCCAGAGGCTATAACAGTTCCTGAATAATTCTCTCTTAGAAATTCAGTGGCCGTTCCTCCTAAGTAATCAAAGGACATACTGTCGTCAAAGATTCCAGTATGCAGGTAGGCCAAGTTCTTGTCGTTTAACATATTTAAAATAAACTTAAAGGTCAGCTCATCTCCCTTTGTGTGTTCCATATTAAAGTAAGCTCCAGGGGAGAGTCTAAGACCTGTTCGTTCTACTCCAATGGCCTTAGTTACAGCGTCCACAATTTGTAACAGAAAACGTGATCGGTTTTCTAAGCTGCCGCCAAATTTATCATTTCGCTTGTTTGTGTGTTGGTGAAGAAATTGATCAATGAGATATCCATTGGCCCCATGAATCTCAACTCCATCAAAACCGGCTTCAATAGCATTAAGAGCTGCTGTCCTAAAATCTTCAATGATAGATTCTACTTCATGGGTCTCAAGTGCTCTTGGCGTTTCATATTGTAAGTCATCAGCTCTTGGAACACGTCCTTCGAGTTTCACTGCTGACGGAGCGACGGCAGGTTGTCCGTCTAAGTATATAGGGTGACTCACTCTTCCTACGTGCCAGATTTGTAAGAAGATTTTCCCACCCTTGGCGTGAACTTTGGAGGTGGTTTTCTTCCAGCCTGCTATCTGCTCTTTTGAGTAAATTCCTGGCGTGTTGGGATAACCCTGAGCACTCCTGCTGATCATTGTAGCTTCGGTAATAATGAGGCCAGCATCCGCCCTTTTTTCGTAGTAATTTGAAATTTCCTCAGTAGGGACAAGATTATCGTCGGCAAAACTGCGCGTAAGTGGCGCCATAACTATACGATTTTTAAGGGATACTTTGGCATTTAATCTATATTCTTCTAATAACTTCATGGAATCTCCAGTATTTAATGTATACTTGGTATATAATGTATACTTAGTGTTGATTCGATACTAAGATGAACGAGAAAATAAAACAAGTACCCACTATTTTGTTAGTTAGTATCAAAGAGGGAACCATGACTAAGAAACAATCAGGACTCAGTTCAAAAGCTAATAAAATTGAATCTGTAGAAGGATTAAATGATTGCCCCATCACAGTGGCCTTATCGGTGATTGGTGGGAAGTGGAAGGTTATTGTTCTCTATATCTTGCGAGATGGAACGCTCCGCTTTGGTGAGATCAGAAAGAAGATTCCAAAGATCACTCAGAAAATGTTAACTCAACAGTTGCGTGAATTAGAGAGAGATGGTCTCGTGAGCCGTGAAGTGTTCCCCGAAGTCCCTCCAAGAGTAGAGTATAGTGTAACGAAGTTGGCAGAAGATCTTTCTCCCATTCTTGATCAACTTTGTTCTTGGGGTTCTAAGCTCAAATAATTATTATAATAAGGAAAAAGTTTTGTTAGAAAATACTCAAATTAAAATTCCAGAAACGAATGAAGAAATAAAAAAGTGTCATGAGATTCGAGAGTATGTCTTAAAAGAGAGTTTTGCTGACGATGGACTTGTTTTAAATCATTATGATCCTACTCATCCTGCACACAACCACCCAAATATTTCACTAATCTATTTACATGATGGAGTTGTGATTGGTTCAGTTCGCATGGATAAGAAGTTTGAGTATCTTAATTTCAAAGAGAACGAATTTCGTCTAGCGCTATTTGCTATAACTGAAGAGCTACAAGGAAAAGGTTTTGGCGCTCACTTCTTTGCTGGAATTAAATCTTGGTGTCAGCAGAATGCAATTGATACTGTGTACACTAATGCCCGAGTGAAGGCTCATCCTTTTTGGAAGAAGATGGGTTTTATAGATAAAGTTTGGGATGACAAAGCTGTTGAAGAGAATGAAATTCAAATGGTCTTAAAAATCTAATCTATACCTAAGTAAATTATTTAAATTCAGTATTAAAAAATTGAGCTAATCTTACTAGCTTCTGCTTCCCACTTACTTCAAAAATTAAATTATTATTCCGATAGTTATTAGGGTCTTTACGATTTTAAGAGAGGGAATATGAAGAAATTATTAAGCGTGGTTTGTCTCCTATGCTCCATCGCCTTACTTTCAAGCTGTAAGAAAGAAGTAGCCGTTGAGTACAAGTTTGAATTTGGAGGAGAAGGGAATGAGAATGGAAAATTTAAATATATAGAAGATTTCTACTTTGATGCAAATGAGAATCTATTAATCACTGATGCTATTAGGCGCGATGTACAGTTCTTCACGCGTAAAGGGAAACTTCTAAAAATTTTAAAAAATGATCTGCTCTTTGAAAAGCCCGAAGGTATCGGCGTTGATTCAGTAGGAAATATATTTGTTGCAGATTATATAAATGGAAAGATTTTTAAATTTACTAAGGACCTGCAGTTCATTAAGGAATTTTCAGGAATTGGAGATGGGGCAGGGCAAACGATAGAGTCTGAGTTTATGACGATTCACCCCAATGGGAATATTTACTTAGCAGAGGCCGGAAATAATCGCATTTCTGTTTTTAGTACAGAGGGGAAATTCAAGTTCTCCTTTGGACGCTTAGGCAGTGGCAGAGGGGACTTTAAAAGACCAGAAGCCGTCAAGCACGATAGTAAGGGAAATTTATGGATTACGGATCTTCAAAATCATAGAATTCAAAAGTTCGATGAAAAGGGAATATTTATAAAAGAATTCGGGGGAAGAGGAGCTACTGCTGGAAAGTTTAAACGACCCACAGGAATTGCTATTGATAGGTTTGATAATATTTATGTGACGGATAATGGAAATAATAGAATACAGGTTTTCAGTAAAGAGATGACTTTCCTCTATGAATTTACTGCTGGGGGAAAATCTGGTCGTGAGTTTTCAAATCTTCATGGAATCATTGTTAATTCTAGTGGAGAGATATTTGTTGCGGATACGGGAAACAATAGAGTTCAAGTCTATCAAGTGAGAGATTGGAAAAAATGAAGAAACGGAGTATCAAACATAAATTCTGGCAGATCATCTTTCTATCTCTTGGTAGTTCTTTGATAGTGTCTGCTATATTTGTCTTCTTTCATGTCAAATTAGAGAACTTACAAAATAAAATAAGTACCTTGAAAGATCATAATGGTATTAGTACTACTTTAAAATTAGAATTAGTTGAAGCTGTTTCTGAACTTGGAAATTTTCTTTATATTTCAGAACATTTAAATTTAGATGTGAGCAAGAGTAGAAGCAGTAGTATTCTTTCTAAGAATGAAACCATACAATTTCTCTTCTCTAAGCTGCAGAACTCCTCGCTAGAGGGTGGGTTTAGAGTAGATTACTCATATACCTTAGAAAATGAATTTCTTATTAACTCAATTAGGAAATTATTTTATATTATTATTTCTGATTTTAAGGGAGGTAGGAACCTATTAGCTAAAAAACAGTTTAAAGATAAATTGATATATAGAACTCAAACTATCTATTCTTGGCTTGATAGAAATATTGATGAAAGAAATATTCTCATTAGAAAATTAGAGAATCATAAAGAAGAGGTAAGACAACAGTTATACTATACCATTATGAGGTATCTGATATTAACTATTCTTTTATTTTCGTTTCTAATTCACAGAATCTCTAAGAAGGTTTATAGCTCGATTGGGAAATTGACTGAGACCATTAGTGAAATTATAGAGACTAATAACTTAGATAAGAGAATAACTTTAGAAACTAATGATGAAATCTCAATCCTGTGTGATCGCTTCTTCAACTTAATTGATAAGTTAAAAAAACACGAAGAAAGTCTTTGTTTGGCCAAAGAAAAGGCTGAAGAGGGAACTTTGGCTAAATCTAGATTTCTCTCTACAATGAGTCATGAAATTAGAACACCCTTAAATGGCGTTTTAGGAATGACCACTCTATTACAAGGTACAAAACTCACTTTAGAACAAAAAGAAATGGTAAGTACAATTAACTACTCAGGTTCTAATCTACTGGCACTAGTAAATAACATTTTAGATTATAGTAAAGTTGAATCCGGTCACATGGGAATAGATGTAACTTGTTTTGATCTTAGAGAGATGTGTAATGAATTGAAAGCAATCCATTTAATAGAAACTAATAAAAAAGAAATTAACTTTAATGTTAGTGTTGGCTCAGAATTACCAAATATGTTTACCGGAGACGTTGGAAAAATAAAACAAATACTCATAAATCTCCTATCTAATGCCATAAAATTTACAACATCAGGTGAAGTCAGTTTCTTTGTAGGTTGTCATGTGATGGAGTGTGATGCATTTCAAATTGTTTTTCAAGTTAGAGATACAGGCGTAGGTATTAAAAAGTGTCAGCAGGAAAGTATTTTTAATCCATTCGTTCAAGAAGATAATACTACAACTAGAGTTTTTGGTGGAACTGGTTTAGGACTCTCTATTTCAAATCGACTAGCACTCGTGATGGGAGGAAGGATTGATCTTGAGAGTGAAGAAGGAGAGGGGTCGACGTTTACTTTTACTCTACCTTTAATTCGTAGTGATGCTGAAATAGGCCATCATGATAAACTCAGTAAAAGGTTTGAGAAATTGTCGAGTGACTACCCTCACAAAATACTACTTGTGGAAGACAATAAAATAAATCAGAAAATATTATACATGATGCTCAAGAAATTAGGCTATCAGTGCGACTTGGTTGAAAATGGGAAAGAAAGCCTAAACATGATGGAGTCAGCTGGAATTAATATGTATACCCTGGTCTTGATGGATATCCAGATGCCAATAATGGACGGGGTTACCGCCACCAAAGAAATACACAAATTATACGGAAGTAAGAGACCAAAAATTATCGCTATCACTGCGAATGCTTTTGTTGAAGATCAAGAGAGATACATGGAAGCAGGCATGGATGATTTTATTTCTAAGCCTATTGATATAGATCAACTTAAGGAAATTATTATTCGTAATAGCTCTTCTAATTCTGAGAAGAAAAGCGCTTAGATTAAAATTTATGCAATAGAGTTTTCAAGAAGTAGACTAGCCGTTTTCTTAGCTCGCTTGATGACATTCTGTGGACCAAGCATTTTTGCCACAACAATACTTCCTTCTATGAGTAGATTAATTTGTTCTGCTAGTTCTCTTGGTTCACTAGCTCCCATCCATTTAGATTTTTCTTCTACAAAATCCAAAATTAATCTCTTATGTTGAGCTGAGATCCTGTGAATAGGGTCCTGTGCACTTTGATACTCACTAGAGGCCTTGATAAACATACACCCCTTATATCCCTTTTGATTAAACCATTCATCATGGGCATCAAAGATGGCCAAGATTTGTTCCTTGGGTGTTGAGGCCCTTTTCTCTGAGAAGTTGATGAGCCACTTTCTAAATTCATGATCTCTTAATTCAAGTACGGCCAGAATTAAGTCTTCTTTGGTTCTGAAATGCTTGTAGATAGAAGTTTTTGAGATACCAACTTCTTTAGCAATAAGGTCCATGCCACTAGCGTGAAAACCATTTTCATAGAAAACTTTTAGAGCGCCTGAGATGAGAATTTCTTTTTTTGATGGATTCATTACTGCATGTTAACCGATTTGTTCACTTTGGGCAAGTTCTACTTAGATTCAAGGTTAACTAGCTATAAATAGGCGTAAAGCGTACTTTTTTGAGTACATTTAGAAAAAATGCTTGATTCAAGGTGAACTGATCTGTTAACTTATTTTTAACATGAACCGATCAGTACACTTCAGGAGAACAATATGAAAAAATTAACACTGACAGCATTTATGATTTTTCAATCACTATTCACCCTTTCGGCCGAGGCAAAAACTGAGATCGTAGGAATTTCAGCCGTAAGCCAAAAGGTATTTAAATTTAAGGAGGGACTAGATATTTCCTATAGGGAAGCAGGCGATCCAAGAAACCCTACAGTTCTTTTATTACACGGGTTTCCAACATCTTCGCATATGTTTAGAAATCTCATTCCAGTGCTTGCAAATAAGTATCATGTATTAGCTCCTGACTATCCTGGTTATGGAAATAGTACTCAAGCTAAGCGTGAAGATTTTGAATATAGTTTTAAATCATTTGCAAATGTTGTGGAGAAATTTTTAGAGCATAAAGGTGTCGACAAATTCGCACTATACCTTATGGATTACGGAGCACCTGTTGGCTTTCGTGTTTTTTCAAATAACCCAAAGAGAGTCACCGCTTTTATTATCCAAAATGGAAATGCTTACGATCAAGGACTTGAAAAGTTCTGGGACCCTATTAAAAAGTATTGGTCTAATGGCTCTAAGGAAAATAGAGACGCGCTACGTGGACTTCTTACTTTAGGTGCAACGAAGTGGCAGTACACACATGGAACAGAGGATGTTTCTAAAATTTCTTCGGACAACTGGTTTCATGATCAATACCTATTAGACCGTGAAGGGAATAAAGAAATTCAACTTGATATGTTCTATAGCTACAGAACAAACGTGGCCCTTTACCCAAAGTGGCAAAAACAATTTAGAAAAAGTGCACCACCAACAATTATCCTTTGGGGAAAGAACGACAATATCTTTCCTGAAGCCGGAGCTCATCCTTACAAGAAAGATATTAAAGACATTGAAGTTCATATCCTAAATACAGGTCACTTTGCCCTCGAGGAAAAAGGAGACTTCATGTCTAAGAAAATAATTAACTTCTTAGATAGAAAAGTTAAATAAGTTTTAAAGATTCTCTTAGGAGTCGTTATGAATGAGAAGAAATATCCACTACCTCCGTTTACACACAAGACGGCGCTAGAAAAAGTGCGTTTAGCAGAGGATGCTTGGAATAGTAGAGATCCTTTGAAGATAGCACAGGCCTATAGTGTAAATAGTGAGTGGAGAAATCGCAGTGAGTTCATTAAGGGAAGAGATGAAATAATTCAATTCCTAGAAAATAAATGGAGCGCGGAATCTCATTACAAACTCATAAAAGAATTGTGGGCCTTCTCTGATACTTTTATTGCCGTTAGGTTTCAGTATGAGTGGTATCACTGCAAAGAAAAACAGTGGTACCGCGCTTATGGAAATGAAAATTGGGAATTTGATAGTGATGGTCTAATGAAGAGAAGGCAAGCAAGTATTAACGATGTTCCCATTTCAGAAAAAGAACTTCTCTTTACATGGAAAAACTTTGGAGCTCGTCCAGTAAGTTTTCCAGGACTAAGTGAACTGGGATTATAACGAAGAGAAATAGTTTAGAAGGTTTAATAATAAACGTACCGAATGTTCGGTAGAGAATGATCGAGGAGATTATCATGAAAGCAGCAATAATTATTTTATCTGATCCAAACAGTGAACAACAAGAGTCTCTTGGTAGAGTATTTAATGCTCTGGCAGCGGCCTATGATTTCAAAGAAGCTGGGAAAGAAGTGAAAATAATTTTTCAAGGAACTGGCACAAGATGGCCGTCTAAATTAATCGACAAAGATCATCCTGCCCACTCTCTCTATACAGCAGTTGCTGATAAAATTGCAGGAGCATCTTGTGGTTGTGCTGATGTTTTTGGGGCAGCTGAGGATATTAAAAAAGTAGGACTAGAGCTTATTACGGATAATGCGGTTCCAGGTACGACTGGTTTACCAAGTTATAAAGATCTTTTAGAAGAAGGGTTTACTATAATAAATTTCTAATTCTCGTAAGGGGGGAGATCCCCCTCTTAAATAATTTGAAAAACAAATCAAGGAGTGGCAAATGAGTACAATTAAGAATTTTACCGAGGTGGCATTCACTGATTCCGTTAAAAAGATTCAAGAAGAGATGGGGAGTCGTAAGGGTTATAAGAGGATGGAAGAGATGGATATGGGGAAAGTATTTGAACCTAAGGAATTTTCTTTTATTATGGAGCGAGATTCATTCTATATTGCCTCAATTAGCTCCAAAGATGAGCCCTATGTTCAGTTTCGAGGAGGACCAAAGGGGTTTATAAAACTCTTAAGTGATACTGAATTTGGATTCTTAGATTACGGTGGAAATAGACAATATATAACAACCGGTAATGTTACAGAACACAAGAACGTTAGTCTTTTTCTCATGGATTATGTAAATAAGCGTAGATTGAAAATTTGGGCCGAGGCAAAAGTTCATTCAGTAGAAGATATGAAAGAGAGTGGTCTCTATGACAAACTTGTTGACGTTGATTATAAGGCCAAAATAGAGAGAGGCTTTACCTTTAAATTAAGAGCATTTGATTGGAATTGTCCAAAATATATTCCGCAGAAATACACCATTGAAGAAATTAATTCACTTTTAGGTCTTGAGGGAACTAAGTCCCTGCAAGAGATTAGAGAGCTCATCTCTAAGTCGTAGTCCTATAAAAAATACTCTTTCTAGGTAAGTTTCGAAATTAAATCCCTAAGCCAAATATTTCCTTCGTCTCGGTGAACTCTCTCATGCCAAAGAAGAGAGTGATTCACCTTTGGTAGTTCAAAGGGAAGTTGGAAAATCTTAATTGGAACGTATTTAGCGGATTCCTCAAGGACACTTGTAGGTAGAGTGATGAGATGAGGTGAATTTAAAACTGAATTAATCGCAATAGAGAAGTGAGAAATATTATTAGTTACTTTTCTCGTATGACCTAATTTTAAAAGTTCTTGATCAATCACTTTTGAATCAATTCCTTTGGGTGTCACAACAAAGTGTGAAGCCGCCACATACTTCTTAAAACTAATAGAAGCACGCTTTTCTAAATGATCTGCACAACCTGCTACAGAGAAAGGATCCTGTTTAATTAATCTAGTGTAAAGTCTCTCTGGTAAATTCTTATCTAAGGTTGAAACAATTGAAAGAGAGATTTTATCATTATCAAGTTGATCAATTGAGAAGTTATCTTCCATAGGAAGAAGGTTAACTCTAATAAGAGGAAAATGTTCTCTTAGGTGCAAAAGTAGTTTTGGTCCCAGTACATAGCCTGATGAATCAGAAACTATAATATTAAAAGTAGTACTATCTATGAGAGGATCAAAAGACTTTCTTTCAAGAAAAACGGAATCAAAATCTTCCATTAGTTTCTGTACTTTAGGAAGTAGTGTTTCTGCTAAGGGCGTAAGTATATAGCCTGTCTTTGTTTTGACAAGAATAGGATCTTTAAAATGAGTTTTAATTTTAGCAAATGAGTTACTCATAGCGGGTTGAGTGATTCCCACTTTCTGAGCAGCTTTACTTACATTTTTTAAAAGTAGTAATGCCTCTAAGTGTTTGGAGAGATTAAAATCAATTCCGTACATATTTACAGTCATATAAACGTCCCTTTTGATGTATTCGCGCTGTGAATACTGTCTATCACTTCTATTGATTTGAATTATATTGGTATTTGCCCGAATATGCAATTACAGAAACTTTATAATTTAAAAAAGGAGATATTATGAAAGTTTTAAAACCATTAATTGTACTGACATTTCTACTGGGAATGACAAACACGCTAGCTCATGAATCAGCGAAGAATCACAATCACGTGCTCGCTAAGAAGTATCAAATTGTAGGAAAACCCGCTTTACCAGCATCAAATTTCAAGATTAATAAGAAGCGAGTTGCCCTGGTGGTGACAGATCCTCAAATTGATTTCCTAAGTCCAAAAGGGGTTGCCTGGGGAGTAGTCGGGGAGAGTGTTAGAGAGAATAATACTGTAGATAATATTGATCGACTTTTTAGTGCCGCTAAGAAGGCGAATATTACAGTCGCTGTCTCACCTCACTATTATTATAAAACTGATAAGGGTTGGAAGTTTGAAGGAGCGCTAGAAAAACTCATGCATAAAATTGGTATGTTTAATCGCACAGGTCCTTATAGTCTTGAAGGATTCAAAGGTTCTGGAGCGGATTTTATGCCTCAGTATAAGAAGTATATTCACGACGATAAGACAATTATTACTTCTCCTCATAAAATCTACGGGCCAGAACAAAATGATCTTGTTTTACAACTTAGAAAGAATGGAATTGAACAAGTTATTTTAGCAGGAATGAGTGCCAACCTCTGTACTGAATCTCACATGAGAGAACTTCTCGAACAAGGTTTTGAAGTTATTGTTGCAAGTGATGCAACAGCTGCCGCTAAACTTCCAGAAGGTGATGGATATAGAGCTGCAATTACAAACTTTCGTTTTATTTCAAATGGTGTTTTCTCAACTAGTGAAGTTATAGAAATGCTAAACGATTAATTTTAACAAAGGATGATAAAATGAAAATACAAGTATATGTAAAAGACTATTGCCCTTATTGTAATGAAGTCGAATCATACTTAATAGATAATAAGATAGAGTATGAGCGAGTAGATCTTTCTGATAATGCTGAACTATATATGAGCCTTAAGAAAGCAACAGGCCATCACACTGTTCCACAAGTTTTCATCGACGATAAATTCGTTGGTGGTGCTGATGACTTTAGAGATCTGGTGAGAAAAGACAAAATAGCATAATTTAAATAGCTCTCTGTGATTATTAAATCATAGAGAGCTCTTTCAATACTCAAAGCTAGAATCTTATTAAAGGTAATAAAAGCTCTAAAATCATTCTAAGAAAAATCTACTTCAAAAACACTCTTACCAACACTTCCACCAGCAGCTACATCATTTAGACCTTTTTTCAATGAGTCCTCTGAAAGAACTCCTAGAATATTTTTTGCCGTGTGAATAATCTTACCTTCATCAATAAGTTTTGAAATCTTATTTAAGATATCGTGTTGAGATTGAAGATCCTCTGTTTGGTACATAGATTTTGTGAACATCAACTCCCAAGAGAAAGATGCCTTTTTAGAAAATAGTTTTCCAAGATCAAGTGGCTTGCTCACTTCTACTATAGAAACAATTCTTCCCTGAGGAGCAATGATTTCGGCCATGGTGTTAAAGTTCTCTTCTGTTGAGTGATTACAAAAAATATAATCCACTTGTTTAATATCATTTTTTATAAGCTCTTCTTGGAGATCTTTTCTGTGATTAATTACAACATCGGCTCCAAGTTTCTTTACCCATTCTATTGAATCTTCTTTAGAGGCAGTTGCAATGACTTTGAGTCCATGCAGTTTAGCTAGCTGAATAACCATTGAACCTACTCCTCCAGCTCCATTAATCACGAGAATTGATTTTCCTGTTTTAATTCCCAATTGTTCATGTAAACCTTCATAGGCAGTAATCGAAGTCAGGGGAAGACTGGCTGCTTGTAAGTGGGTAAGTGTTGTAGGTTTTCTTCCTACAATTCTCTCATCCACAAGGTGATACTTAGCAAAAGTTCCCTCTCTAGTAACGTCACCTGCATAGAAGACTTCATCTCCGACTTTAAATAGTGTTACATCTGCGCCAACTTCAAGAATGATTCCTGAGGCATCATAACCAATAGTTTTTCCGACTTTATTCGCTTTCACTTTCTGATCCACTGGATTTAGGGATACCGCCTTAGTGGCCACTAAAATATCGTGTCCAAGAGGTTTCTTTATCTGCTCTTCTGTAAGAGTAAAGTTTGTATCTGTATTTACTTTTAGGCATAAATTCAACATTGAGACTCCGTTGTTTGTCTTTTTTATTACTCACTCATAATGCCATGAAATAAATATAGGTAAATAGGAATAAATGAATAAGATTTGTTCCATTTTGGAATAAATGCTAAGATCACTCACATGTTAGATTCCATCAAAGATTTCCAAGTCTTTAAGTCCATTTACGAAACTCTTAGTCTTACGGAGAGTTCCGAAGTCTTTAATACTTCACCTGCAACCATGAGTAAGAAGTTAGCAGCTATTGAGAGGGAAGTGGGTGAACAGCTCTTTTACCGCTCTACTCGCTCGATTTCGCCAACGCAATATGGCCACGATTTGTACTCTCAAACCCTTAATTTCCTAGAGAAGTACCATGAGCTCTTTGATGAAGAGCAGCTGAGTAGTATTCCCAAGGGGAACCTGAGAATAACGATTTCAGCTTCACTCTATAGAGGCATGTTCGTTGAGATTATTAATGAATTTATAAATAAGTACCCTCAAATTACACTAGACCTAAACCTGAGTGATCAAGTTGTAGATATCGTCGACAAGGGCTTTGATATAGCGCTTAGAGTGTCAGATCTTCCAGATTCAAATTTAATGTGTGTAAGACTTGCGGATTCGACTCGAGTGGTCTGTGCCTCAAAAGAGTATATTAAGCTTCATGGCAAGCCAGTGAAGCCCAGTGACCTTAAGGATCACAATTGTTTAATTTTAAATAACGAAAGAGTTTGGAAGTTTAAAAAAGATAAAAAGAAAGTTCCAGTGGTTGTAAAAGGCAATATCAAAACAAATTACGGTGATTTAGTGGTTGATTACCTCAAAAGAGACCAGGGGATAGCTTATGTGGCCAAGTGGCATATCACTAGTGAATTGAAGAATCGCTCGGTGGTTCCTCTACTTACAAGCTATGAACCTGAGACTAACCCGTCTATTTTTATCGTTTTTCCCTACGTTAAAAAGGTTCCCGCGAGAACACGTATATTTATTGATTTCTTAAAAGAGAAATTCAAAATATAGCTATACCCTTAGTAAAGATTGTACTAAAACCTATTTAAATGAAGAAAAGTGCCAGTGGAATGATATACTGGATGCACACGAAAATTTAAAGGAAGAAGAAATGACGAAAGCAAAAGTTAAAATTGTTAAATACGATATGGATAGAACTACAAAACGTAACAGAAAGAACTTTCTAGTTAATGGAAAGACCGAAGCTGATGTGATCTCTCAACTGGAAAAAATTCACAAAGGCGAGAAGGTCGTGTCTATTCATGAACTTGTCTGGGACGAAGAACAAATCGAAGAGAATGAACGAGCGGCTGAAGAAAAGAAAAATATGCTCTTCACCGGTGAAGTTAAATTCTTTGATGAAGAGAAAGGTTTTGGTTTTATCACTCCCGACGAAGATATAGATGACCTCTTCTTTCATAAGTCAGCTCTTGCAGGAGTTGTTCTACGTGAATCTGATATTGTTGAATTTGAAATTGGTGAAGGTCCTAAAGGTCCATGTGCCGTTCGTATTAACCTTATCGACGAATAAGTTATGACTCAGAATGACCTTGTCCCATGGGGAACCGAAGAAAAGCTAAATTGGTTTAAAGAACAAGTTATCAAACGTTCTTACTTGGATGAGGTTGTTACAAAAATAAACGGCTTAAGAGATACATTTTCGGTGAAGCAATACGGCTCCCTTTCTTACGATCTTGATAAATATCCTTTGTTCTTAGTGAAGTCTACTAAGTTTGATAGTTCAAAGAAATCAATTCTGATTACTGGTGGTGTGCACGGTTATGAAACTAGTGGTGTACACGGAGCTCTCTCTTTCTTAGAAAGAGAAGCGAAAAACTTTGCAGGTGATTTTAATATTATAGTCGCCCCGTGCATAAGTCCTTGGGGATATGAGACGATTAATCGCTGGAATCCTAAAACAGTGGATCCTAATCGTTCATTTATTGAAGACGGTCCTTCTGAAGAGTGCAATTTATTTCTAAAAGAAATGGCCGCTTTAAATATTGAGCTCTTCGCTCATATTGATCTCCACGAAACCACGGACACTGATAATTCGGTGTTTAGACCCGCTCTTGAAAAAAGAGATGGTATCACGCAAGACGTGTGGGATATTCCCGATGGTTTCTATTTAGTAGGAGATTCAGATAATCCAAACGAAGGTTTTCAGAAGGCCATTATTGCATCTGTGAAAAAAGTCACTCACATTGCTCCCGCTGATAAGAGCGGAAAAATTATAGGTGAGTCTATTGCCAGTGAAGGGGTGATCAATTATCCAGTAAAAGAGCTTAATCTCTGCACAGGATTTTCGGATGCCACTTATAATTCAACTACAGAAGTTTATCCAGATAGTCCCAAGGTAAGCGACGCTGATTGTGTGGATGCACAGGTTGCGGCCATCGTGGGCGGACTTGAGTATTTACGCCAAGTCATTGTTAAAGATTCGTAGAAACTGAGAGAAGTTTTGAATCTCTTGTTTTAAAAACCTCATCTGCTAGCACCCATCCAACCTTTGTTTTAAGAAATGAAATATACACATCTCTCTTAATCACTTCATTTCTCTTTCTCAAGGTGTAAAATCTCTTAGCACTAGATTCTTGGTAAATTTTCTTGCTAATACACGTGTCTCCCAGTTGATAACATTCTTGAGTAAATCTTAGCTGTACAGAGAAGTCATATCTGCGGTGAAACCTTCTAATTCTTGAAATGGGAAATTCGCCCAAAGACTGAATACCTATGACTTTTATAGAGTTCTGTAAAACACCATCGTAGGAGTTGTTCTGCATCACTTTATTGGCAATAATTTTCTCAATACTTCTAGGGTAGCGAGGTTCTCCACCTGTACAGCTTACAAAAGTGAGGATTATGATAAGATACTTCATACTTGATTATATCACTTATGGAATATTATTTATTTCATAAAACAATAATTTTTGTTAGAGTTTTATATTGATAAATATTAATGGAGTAGCGTGAAATTATTAAAAACCTTATTGATATTTTGCTTTTGGGGGGCTTCCTTCCAAGTTGCCCTTGCTAAGAGTAAAGTCTTAAAGGTCGGCCTAAATGATGCCTACCCTTGGTCATACTACGATGTGAAGCAGAAGAAAGTTATGGGAGCGGAGAAAGAAATTATAGAAGCCGCTTTTAAAGAAGTTCGCATTCAAGTTGAATTTCATGTCTTAGGTTACGCTAGGTTAGTAAAAGAGTTTCAAGAAAAGAGACTCGACTTTGCTTCTCCTATTACAAAGCAGGACGGCACTAAGATTAAGGCCTACTTTACCAAGAGATTTGTCCCATTTGTTGATGTCGTTGCCTCATTTGAAAAAGAAAATATTCAATTAACTAATCTTTATAAAAAGAGATTCATTGCCTATCAAAATGCTAGTCAGTACTTAGGTCCTAAGTATCAAAAAGCTGTTGCAAATTCAAAATCCTATACTGAATTACCAGGTAGAGAGAATCAAATCCTAATGCTAAAACTTGGTAGAGTTGATTATATTGTGGGGGAGCAAAATATCCTTCACGGACTTGCAAAGAAACTTTTCCCAAAGAGGAAATTATATACAAACTTAATTATAAAGGACTGGAAGATTGGTCCAGCATCACTTGATAAAAATCTACAGGAAAAATTTAATCAAGGTCTCAAGAAGCTACTTGCTAAAGACGGTGTTCAGAAGATTTTAAAAAGGTATAAAATAATTAGATGAGGTACGAGGGTACCTATCGTGATAACAACTAATTAGATTATTTCTCTCTCTTGGTTTCACTCATTCAAAGCTATTTGTACAAATTCAAGGTGAAGTATTTAGAATTTTAATGACGGAAAGCTTACATTCTCATTGAGGTTTCACTTTTTCATTGTTTTAAGGACGCATACTAGATATTCTTGGTAAAAAACAAGCTATAAGTTATTAATTACACGATAGGTACCCCCGTACTAATATGAAAATAAAAAGATACATGCCAGAAATGGATCTCCCTATTTATGCATTCATCCCCGGTAGAAGTACTCATCCAAATAAACCTGGCGGACACATGCATGGAGAGGAAGAGCCCCATGCGGAACCTGTTGAACAGGATGCTCCTGAAGAGAATGAGATTCTCAGGTTTTCTTTGGACCTTTTTAATTTAGAATACTTCTGGGAGAGTCATGTCTACTTAGAGGCGCTTTGGAATGCTCATGGTCGCAAGGGAGCAATTGCTGATTTCTGTAAAGGAATCATTATGTTGGCGGCAGCTGGGATTAAACTAAAGCTAGAACAGCCAGCACCAGGCCTTGGTCATTTAAAGAGAGCACTAGAATTATTTGAAGCTATAGAAGAAGAGACTGACTCCTTATTTCTGGGATTTAATTTAGCAGAAATCATCTCCCATGTAGAGAGCGAGATAAGTCGCTGCGAAGAATTAGGCACTATTGAATTGAAAATGACCATTCATCCGAAATGGAATTAAATCAGCTCTACTCCTGCAATATGCCCGTGAAGAAATAGAAAAACCAAGTAAATACCTGTTCCAAGAACTAGACTCATAAGCGTATTAACTGGCTTGGCACAAACTTGAATTGTCTCAAATCTATCTCGATAGATTAATCCAACAGTCATAATCACTGAAAAAACAAAGAAGGCCATGAACATGAGAAGGTGATTCATATGTTGATTGAACATAAAGTGAGAAAAACTCCACAACATGATGCCAATGAGCATGGGGTGCTTAAAGAATTTCTTCAAGTGATTATTTGGAATATAAGCGCTAATAATTAAAATATTAGAGATCACCATTATGGGAACTCTAAGTGAGTAGAATGTGAGATTTAAATCTTTAACGTATTCTCCTGCATCAAATCTAGCGGTGAGCATGAAACTAAGACCCAAGAGTGAGATTAGTGAGAACACAGCTTTATAGGAGTTTAATCCAAACTTAGAAACTAGAGTACTTCTCATCGCTTTCGAGAGAGTGAGAAGGTGAATGGAGAGAAATAGAAAAAAGCCAATGAATATAAGAATCATGATTACCTCGTCAATCTAAGTTGACCATATAGTAAGTTTAGGTTGACTATCTTGCAAGGGCCAATTATTATAAATTTATGAAAATCAAAGAATTTGAAGAACTTAAAGATTCAAGCTTAGGTCATGCGCTCATAAAGGCCGGACGTATTTACAATAACTTTGCCTTCGAGGCCTTAAAGAAGTCAATTGGAGATGAGGAGTTAAGACCCTCTCATGTGGCACTCTTCGCTCATATTCCTTTTGAGGGAATAACTATTGTTGATCTTGCAAAGAGAGCGCAAATTACAAAACAAGCAGTAAGTGTTCTCGTGAATTTTCTCTTAGAGAGAGATGTCCTGATCAAAATGGATAATCCCAATGATAAGAGATCCATTCTTGTGAGCTTTAATCAAAGTAAAGGTGCTGCAGTTATGAAAGGTATGAAATTAATTAAGAAGCACGATAAAGAACTAATAGAGTTACTGGGAATTAAAAATTCAAAGACCACTCTGGCAAGTCTATTAAAAGTTATTGAAGTTTACGGCGAAGGAAGTCAAACATGACAATGGGAATTCATCACTTAGGTTTAACAGTAAATTCACTTTCAGAGGCGAAGAGTTTCTTTGTGGAAACCTTAGGCTGGAAGTTAGTTAAAGAAGATGCAAGTTATCCCAGTGCTTTTGTCTCTGATGGCAAGATTATGGTGACTCTTTGGAAAGTGCAAACAACACCAGAAGTTGCTTTTGATAGAAAATCTAATATTGGTTTACATCACTTTGCTATTTGTGTGGAGAGTATGGGTGAATTGGAAGAGATTCACTTGAAAGTTAAGAACTCTTCCTACGAAGTAGAGTTTGCACCACAAGCTTTAGGACCCAGTGGAACTAAACATTTCATCATACTTGGACCTAGTGGCATTAGGATTGAATTTATTAGTCCACAGAATTAGTTTCATATTTATAGCAATAGATTTCATTCATGAGGTATACTTGAGCCTATAATTAAATTATTTCCAAAAGTCTAAATTCTAAAGATCCTCTGGGAAAATTGAAAGGTATTCTATGAATAAGAGTAAGACGATCGTTAAGTTTTCCCCATTAGTCATTTTATTAAGTTTTATTGCTCTACAAGTTACCGATCCCATGACCCTTACTATTTTTATGATGGGATGGATGGTTTCTTGGTGGATTTTTGAAATCATGCCGCTGGGAATTACCGCTCTCATTCCCCTGATTTATATGCCCCTTTCTGGTGTTATCTCGCTTAAAGAAATTGCACCTCAATATTCCAATCCTGTGATCTATCTCTTCCTAGGAGGATTTATCATTGCGAGGGCGCTAGAGAAGACTCACTTGAGTGAGCGAATTGCTCTTTTGATTTTAAAATTCACCGGCAAGTCAGATAAAGGAATAATCATTGGTTTTATTTGTGCCACCACTTTCTTAAGTATGTGGATAAGTAATACGGCCACCACTGTGATGATGATTCCTATTGCTCTGTCTGTGATGAATTTCTTAAAAGAAAATATCGCAGAAGAATTTCAACAGTATCTAAAACCCATGTCAGTAGCTCTATTTTTGGGAATTGCTTACTCTGCCAATATTGGGGGAGTGATGACTCCCATTGGAACACCACCTAATGTTGTCTTCATTGGTTACTTAGAAGAGATGTTTAATAAGAAAATTGAATTCTATCAGTGGTTTCTTATAACCGCCCCAACGGGAATTTTTATTATATCAATGATGTTCCTTGTTCTATCAAAAGCGTTTCCTTTCAAAGTTCCCATTGATCAAAATTTTAGAAACTTCATTACAGATAAAGTTAAGCAACTTGGAAAAATAAACGGACCACAAAAAGTCACTTTGTCAGTTTTTGTTCTGGTTGCGGGACTATGGATTTTTAAAGGAGTTATTCATAATTTATTAGATCAAAAAGTTTTCAATGATACTTCCATTGCTCTTATGGGGGGAGTGTTGCTCTTTCTCATTCCAACTAATATCAAGAATTGGAAACCGGTCTTAGATCAAAAGGATATTTCTTTTCTTCCGTGGGATATTGTTCTGCTCTTTGGTGGAGGTATGGCCATGGCCCATTCACTCAAAGTTGTAGGACTAATTCAATCAGCGACAAATTACTTCTCTACAATGGACGTAGGATCTGTTTACGGATTAGTCTTTGTGCTCGCCATGGTGACTTTAATGCTCACAGAAATTATGAGTAACGTCGCCCTTTGCGTGGTGGCATTACCGGTGATTATGAACCTTGGGCCTCCAGTGGGTTTAACTGTTATTGAAGTGGCGCTTCCGGCGACTCTATGTGCGAGTTTTGCTTTTAGTATGCCGATTTCTACTCCGCCAAATGCCATTGTCTTTGGAACCAATCAAGTGAGGGTGAGTGATATGATGAAGGCGGGGATTCCGCTCAATATCATTGGAGTTGGTTCAGTGATGACGATTACTTGGTTTTTAATGAAGTATGTTCTCTAGGTTGTAATATGCATATAGCGATTATTGGCGCCACTGGATTAGTGGGCTCACATTTACTCAAAAAGTTGTTAGCAAACTCTAGAGTAGAGAAAGTGACTACGATTACGAGAAAGAGTATCGATCATGATTCTAAAAAGCTGTCGCAGATTGTTTTAGAGAAAATGGATACTCAGACCATTGAGAATTTAGAAATAGATGCGGATGTCTTCTTCTGTGGACTTGGAACAACAATTAAAACTGCTGGCAGTAGAGAGGCCTTTAGTTTTGTAGATCACGACTTAGTTGTGTCCTTCGCAGTGCTTGCTAAGAAATGCCAGGTGAAATCCTTATTCATAGTTTCAGCTATGGGTGCAAATAAGAAGTCTAAAATATTCTATAATCAGGTTAAAGGAAGAATGGAAGAAGATATTAGGGCACTTGCTCTTGAGTCTACTTACTTTCTGCATCCTTCTCTTTTAATTGGGGATAGAGCTGAGAAGCGCCTTGGAGAGTCCATTGGAGTTTCACTGTACAATCTTCTTAGTGGTGTTGTTCCTGTGGGGGTTCGTTCTATGTTAGGAACTAAGGTTTCTGATATTGTGAACTTTGTGGAAAGTGAAATTTTTAATCTCAAGTCCGGTGAACAAAATGTTTCAAAGTTTGAATCATAAGTAGGGGAGTGAGCGTTATGAAATTATCAATTCTAGAAGGTGAATATTCTGTATTGAAACGTTCTCCTACTGAAGAAATACCCTCATGGGTTTTTCATTCAAATTTCTATAGTATCTCAAAAACAGATGAGGAATTATCCATTGTCTGCGAATCGAAGTACTTAAAAGAAGAACAAGTGGTAGAAGGAAGTTGGAGGATTCTTAAAGTGGAGGGACCGCTAGACTTTAGTCTGACTGGAATATTGTCTGCCTTAGCTGCTCCACTAGCAGAAGCTAAGATAAGTATCTTTGCTATTTCTACTTTTGACACGGATTATCTGATGGTTAAACAAGAGTTCTTAGCTGATGCTATTGAAGTTTTAAAGAAATCTAAAATTGAAATTAAGTGTATCTAAAGCCTCTTAAGTTGTATAATATCTGATACCTTTCATATTCTATTCTACTTAAGAGATCAGTTTTGGTGAACGTTAAATATTTTCTATTCTTGATACTTATCAATGTAATTTTTTACACAGGGAATTCTTATGCTGAGGAGTCCAACTCTATAACACCCATCTATTCTGTTTACACAAATGCAATACCAGGTCTCTTAAATGAAGATATGACAGGGGCATTTGTAGAGCTTAATAATGAAATTTCTAAAAGAGCAAAGATTAATCTCGTGCTCAATATTATTCCTCCAAAGAGGCTGCGTAGCTCATTTCACAAAAAAGAAGTTGATATTGTTTTTCCTATGTTAACTTCTAGCTTTGATAAAGGGTTTATTTACTATCGTTCTTCAGCATTTTATGTAAAGAAAGATTTTGTATATACGCTTAAGAGGAAAACTCTAGTTAGTACAATGAAGCAACTGGAAATGGCCAAAGGGACTATAGGACTCACTCGTGGATATTCTTATCCTGAAAAACTCCTATCTAATTCCAAATTGTCTTTTGATTATTCTCCTGGAGATAATCAAAATATGCTTAAACTAACAAAGAATAGAATCACTTCTCTCATTGTTGAAGAGGTCTCGGGAATTCATGCGGCGAAGAAAACCAAAGTCCAGGGCCTTGTGCAATATGACCCCAAAACACCACTTTTTACTCAAGACGTATTCTATGCCTTTCAGGCGAAGCCTTCTTTAATAAAGGTGAAAAATGCCATCTCTAAAGCCATTAATGAAATGAAAGCTGATGGTACCTTGAAAAAAATTCTAAGAAAATTACAGCCTTAATCCGTTCATAGTTTATTCACATAGTTTGGGTAAACTATTAAATATCTATTAAGGAGGCTTTTATGATTGATGCAAAATGTATTGAAGATAATACGGTTGCTTACGTAAAGGCCAGAGATATAGAAACTCACGATATTAAAATAGATGGTGAGGGTTATATTACTTTCTATAATACTAGTAACCACAAATACTATAAATCAGAACTTCCTTGGGATCATGGTCTAGACGAATTCATTACTTTTGTGGACTGTGAAGTGAACTCTGCTGAAATTGATGATGCAGCTTAGTCTTTATTTATTTATGTTTTTCTTCTTAGTCACTCTTCACCTTTAATATTTACGAGAATAGAAAAAGTCCTCTGTAATGAGTTTAATTCTTTGTGGAATAGTCCTCAGGAAATAACTCTAGTTAGAGGAATTTAATACTTAAGTGGTGGAAATTAAAAAATAAAAGACTACAATAATTTCAAAACCTAATGTAATTAAGCACAGCTTGATGGAGCCCAAATGAATAAACTTTTTTTCTTCTTAGTTCTTTTAAATTTAAATACCTTCGCTAAGAACTTCGAAACACGCTCCAATCAAATCACGGTTTCAGGAATTTCTTCAGGGGCCTTCTTCGCCCATCAATTTCACTTAATCTATAATGAAAATGTTAACGGAGCAGCTCTATTTGCGGGGGGTCCTTTTTATTGTGCTAAAGGATCATTCCAAGTGGGACTTAGTCGTTGTATGCAAGGGAAGAGGTCTTATAACCTCGCCGATGAGTCTTTGAAACTTCTCAGAAAATTATCTAAAGAACGTAAGGTCGATTCTCTCGCTAACATTAAGAATGACCGAGTTTTTATTTTTACAGGACTACTAGATACTGTCGCTTATCCTTCAGTGCCTTTTCAATTAAAGAGGCTCTATCACTTACTCGGCCTTAATAATACTTCAGTGCGAATGATTGATGATATGAAGGCGGGACATACTTATCCTACTGTTAATTTCGGAAATACTTGTGAGACTGTGGGGGCGAGTCCTTTTATCAGTAGTTGTAATTACGACGGAGCGATGGAGTCTTTGACTTATCTACATCCTTTGAACAAAGTTCGAAAAGATGTGGCAAGAGGTGAGCTCTTAACAATTGATCAAAAGAAATATTTCAAAGAGAAGTCAAAACCTCTCATGCAAGACAGTGCCTATCTCTATATTCCTAAATTTTGTAAGGACGGAGGAAAGTGTGACTTTCATGTGGCCTTCCATGGTTGTTCGCAAACGGTGGATCATATCGATATGCAATTTGTGAAGAAAACTGGAATCACTGAAGCCGCAGATAAATTGAATCTCGTAGTACTTTTTCCGCAGGCAAAGAAAGCTACACTTCCTGGCCGCAATCCGTTTGGTTGTTGGGACTGGTGGGGACATAGTGGGGCTGACTACCATACGAAGAAGGGACAACAGATTTCTATCGTAAAGAGAATGGTTGCTGATTTAACGGGAATTTCTTTTAATTAATTAAGTTTAAAGATTTGTTTGACGACTCAAACAGATTGACGATAAAGTGACTTCCACACACACATGGAAGTCACAATGCGCAATGTATACCTCTATTTAACAGTCTTTTTTTCAATCTCATTTTCCTTCAATAGCTTCGCCGAAAACCCCTTAGATACTAAGCTTAGCGAATATGTGAAGAAGTTTAATTTTAGGCCAGTAGAAATTCCTGCGGGAAAGAATATCGATCTCTTCTTGCTGGGAAAAGCACTCTTCTTTGAAAAAGAAGTTGCTGGAAATAGAGATATAAGTTGCGCCACTTGTCATCATCCAGACACTTTCACGGGAGATGGACTACCGCTTCCTATTGGAACGGGTGGAAAGGGACTTGGACTGGAAAGAGTGCAAGTTGGCAACGCTGACATTGTGCCAAGAAATTCCCCTCCACTTTATAATGTGGGTCATAGAGATATTAATAAGGCCTTTTGGGACGCACGAGTTCGCTACAATGAACGAGCTGAAGTTTTTACTACGCCTGAGCCTGCCCTAAATGGCGACTATCCTTTGGCCTATGAGATTACCGATCAATTGGGTCATGCCATCGATGCCCAGGCGTTATTTCCTCCCACTTCTCATATTGAGATGAGAGGCGCTAAAGGTGAGAATGAATTGGCCGATGCTAAATCTAATTTAGATGTGTGGTCTTTAATCATGAAGAGATTACTCTCTCAGCAGAAGTACCGCGATCTTTTTAAAGCAGCTTATCCAAATTCAGAGAAATTAAATATAGGTCACTTTGGAAAAGCTCTGGGGCATTTTCAAACTCATGAATTCTCAGTGACTATGACTCCTTGGGATCAATACCTAAGGGGAGATAAGAGTGCCCTCAGTGTGAAAGAAAAAAGAGGCGCCTTGGTCTTTGTTGAAAGAGGAAGATGTGTGCTCTGTCACCAAGGGAGATTGCTAGGTGGTAATGTCTTAATGGGTGTGGCCTCACCGCAAACGGGACCTGGAGTCGATATTAGAAAAAATGATCAAGGTGTTTTTGAAGCCACGGGAGTTGAGAGACATCAATATCTCTTTAAGACTCCCATGCTTAGAAACGTTGCTCTCACGGCGCCGTACTTTCACTCAGGTGTTTATAAGACACTAAAGGAAGTGATCAATCACTATGACGGGGGAGTTAAATCTTTGGATAAGTATGATTCTAGTTGGCTTCGAGAATTTACAGGGCGCAATTATAAGAATGCGCTCTTTGTGGAGACGGATAGATATAAGATCTTTAGAAAGAAGGAAAGTGCTCATCCTATTCTTCGCTCGCGAGGAATTAGAATGACTGAGATGGAAAAATCTGATTTACTTAAGTTCCTTGAGCAGTCACTTACTGAGAAATAAATTTCTAAAAGGAATTAAATGATGGATGGAACACAGAGAGAAAATATAAAGCCTGGCATAGAGGTTCGTATTGTTCTTAAAAAAGATCAAAGATCTGGCACACTCACGCAGGGAATTGTTAAAGACCTTTTGACTAAGTCTTCTTATCACTCTCATGGTATAAAGGTTCGCTTAGAGAGCGGAGATGTGGGACGAGTAAAAGAAGTAGTTGATTAGTTTTCTAGGTTTCTAGGGTCGTATTGTTCCCTTATCAAGAATATCGCACTAATTTCTTTTTTAGCTTATTATTAGCTTATGAAAAAACTAACTCTAATTACAGCCTGCCTCTTTGGATTCAATACTTTTGCCTACGACTCTCTTCACGGTGATGTTTTCATCTACAGTGGGATATCGATTGGAAATGCGAAATTAAGCACTGATGTTGCCGCCGATGGGGGAGATAAATCAGGACTTGGTTCTGCAGTATCAATCTTTGCTAGTTATTATCAAAGTAAGTGGATGGCAAGTTTTGGTGTGGGTTACTATAATCTCAATTTAAAATCAGACACTTCAAATGTAGAGCTCGTCACAAAGACCATGTTCTTGGATTTTACTCCGCAATATAGATTTACTAATAGATGGAGTGCTGGTGTTTCTTACCAACACACACTTGGTGAAGAAGTCCTTGCAGCACCAAGTTCAGTGCTCAATGTAAATAATGAACAAACGACAAATAACTTAGCAGGTATTGTAGTGGATTACGATATTCCGGTTAAATCTTTTCGTATGAGACTCGGGGCTTCAATTCATAAAGCGCTCGATGTGGGAGGAAGAGATCTCTACGTTTCAATGTTCCGTATTCAGCTTGGTGGTAAGGTTTATAATAATAAACATGAGCCCGTGAAAATTGTTTACAAGAATGTGGAAACAGTTAAAGAGGTTCCAGCTCAAATTATTATTCTCGGTGAACAAGTTGTTAACTTTGAGCGAGGAAGTTATAAATTAAGTGATAACTCTGAACTCTTTCTACGCCACTTGGCGATTCTTCTAAAAGACAATCCTGAGCACTGGGAATTGGTGAGAATTATTGGTCACACTGATGCGGTAGGTGATGAAGCTCAAAATCAGAGACTTTCTGAAAAAAGAGCTTTAGCATTTGAAGAGATCATAGCTTCTGAAGATATTTCTAAAGATAGAATTTTTTCACTTGGTATGGGTGAGGAAAAATTGAAATCAGAGGGAACAACTGATGGTGATCATCAGTTAAACCGTCGGGTTGAAATTCAATTTGTTGGTAAGTTAAATGCTGGCTTTGTAGAAAGAGTTAGAGAGCTTATCGAAAGAAGCTCTCTAAAATAAATTACTGATTTACACATGAGGTATAGGATACCGTTTCGTTGGCGTCCTCCTCATTATCTACGATCTTCTTTAAGTGAACATTATCTAAGTATCCACCAACAGTGTTGTTATCAATATAACCTTTAAAAGATACTCTAGTAGCGTCTCCTGCTCCTGAAACTCTTAGAGCATATGTTTGCCAACCTACGACTTCAGCGTTTAGTGTGGCGATCAATTGTCCATCAAAGAAAACTTCAGCACCGTTTGTCTCTGTGTTTCCACCAACTCTTGGAGAGTAGTCGAAGTAGAGGATGTAATCACCTGCGGCGTCGGTATCTATATCTTGATATACGGCCACATCACTTGCTGTGAAACCATTTCTTGCGTGAGCATCAAATTCTAATTTTGAATCGCCATCACTTGGAGCGATTCCTCCAATACTTTGTCCTGTTTGGATTTCAATACCGGCGTCGTTATAAGTGGTATCTGCATGCCAGGCTCCAACGCTTGGGAAAACTCCCCATCTATTATTGCCGAGAGAATGTCCTTCTTCAAAACTTCCGTTAAGTATGAGATCAGCTCCAAGGTAGGCTGAGTAAGTAGTACAATTTTGTGCTGGTGTTTCTGCTGGTGGATCTGTTGGCTCTACGGGCTCAACTACTGTGGTATCTGAAGAATTTTCAGTCTCTGTTACAGCTCCAATTGTTTCGTTACGAGTTTCGCAACCTACAAAGAGAGTGATCAATAAACAAAGTACAAGTGATTTCGTTTTCATAGTAGTTATCCCCTAGATTAATTAGATTCACTATTAATAAAGCAAGAGTAGTGCCAAGTATTCATTTGGGAATACGGGGGTAAGTGACTAGTTTTTCTAAGGGATGGTCGAGCGTGGGCCGTTTAATAAAAAAATAGGTGTTTAAACTTTGGTCAGTTTTGTTGGAGATAGTGCACATTTTTCATTCATTTTAGAAATATAGTTCACACAACTTAAGGATTAAAGGTTCGCCCTATCAGATTACAGGGCGAGTGAAGGTCTTTATGAATTAATAGGAAGTTCTTTGATTTTCTAAACTCTTTGAATCAATTCCATTAAGTTGATGTCTAGTTCTTCTCACTAGATTATAAACCTTTTGCTTCATTCTACTAATTTGTCCTAGTGGTTTATGGAGTTGAGTATTACCATGCCAAGGATTAAAACTTAAGTCCTCACAGAACTTAGAATTAGCTGTCTCGTGGTCACTTTCAACTTGGTCCAAAGTTAGGATAGCGGCCTTAATTCTTGGAGCTAATTTCTTATTTTTGATGGAATTAGTATAGTTACTATCTCCAACTTCACTTGCTACATTTTTAAGCCAATCTTTTCTCTCTTCTTCTGAGCTTATCCAGATATCCTTAGAGTCTTCGATGTTAGTACTCTTTTGATCGCGGTACATTTGAAAATACAATTGGTAACAAAACTTTCCGGCCACAAGTGTTGATTTAGCTTTCTCCCTTAAATAATAGGGATTCTCATACTTTGAAGCTGGTACTTTTGCTCTTAGAAAGGGACCTTGCACAGGATAGGCATAGTTATGATTATTACTCCACTCTGGTTTTCCACGTTGTAACTCACTTTGACTTAGTTTACTTCCATCGCAGGCGATAGGCTCCCAAGTATATTTAACTGCTCTAGCCGATTTCTTTATACCAAGTCTAGATGGAACCATAGAGAAGTAATTTTCAAATAAAGGATTTTGAATAATACTTCCATTTACTTTAAGTGCTAGCGTTTGCTCTAGTTTTGTCATTCCTGCACCTCTAAGCCAGCGAGGAAGAAAGACTGAAGCTCCTTCTAAGGCCATAGAGCTAAGTACTCCACGATTATCAAGGGCCGAGTTTAGAAACAATTTATTAATAGTTTTATATTTTATTGCACTATTAACAAAGAAGGTAGGGAAGTTAATCGAAAGAATATCTAAAACAGTATTCTTGTTTAAATCAAGTGCATTACCGTTTTCCAAATCAATATTTTCAGGAAGTAATTTTACAGCAAATCCGCGAGCGTCAGGAAATTTATCATGGCGATTACGAGGGTTTCCATTGGAGAGTCTTACTAAAGCTTTATATTGCTTACCTGGTTGAAAGACACCAAGATCACTCCCTTGTTCTATTCTTTCAGGTAGAGGGTTTCTATTCTCTGTAGAGTCTGCATGTCTCTCAATAATACTCTTATCAATTTCATTATTAATATTTTCTCTAAGGTTTTGATCGACTAAGAAATTTGCTTTAAAGCAGCCATGAGTTTTTCTATGAACGTCACGAGTCGCATAATTTCCATTATTTGGTATATCCTTTAAAACACGCTTATATTCATTAAGTACTGAATCTCTGGTAAATGTTCTACTAAGGCCGTAGAAGGCATCTCTCATTTTGCGTCGAGCTTCTTTTTGTTTGATAACAAAGCTGGCTATTGTTTCTGCAGTCATAGAGAAGAGTGATTCTTCACTACTTATACGCTCTAAACGGGTGTCTAAATTTATATGTAAATTAGAATCTAGTCCATTTTGCGAGTACGTATAGGCACTAATACTTGCGATGCTTAAAAGACCGATTAGCACTGTGCTTTTGATTTTCTTATTCATAATGCTTTCCTTTATATAATGAGTTTTATTTTATATTTAGCACGTTGTATGTGTGAGCAGTTGGCCCCACGAATCTCGCAGTTTATAAAAATGACTTCGTTTTCATATTTGTTCTCTATGAATTAAAGCAAATACAGTGCCAAGTTTTCTCATGAGAACTTTAGGGTAAGTATTTGTTTTTCTGAAATTATTTAGAGAGGGCCGTTTAATAAGAAAATAAATATTTAATCTTTAGTCAGTTTAAAAAGGAGAGAGTGTATTTGGTTTTTTGTGCAATTAAGATATGGCCCACAAGAATTGAGGGCCATAAGTTTCTTTTGTTAAGCGCTATCTTCTTACAAGTAACACCGCTTGCTTTATAGTTGCAAAAGTCACCAAAGCACCCATAAATCCAGAAAACGATAATCCTATTAATAGTTTATTCCCTTTCGCAAATTCTTCTTTTATCAATTCAAAGTTTTGAACTGGATTTGAGAGCAGATTCATTACCTGATCTCTTAAGGATATGGATGAATTATTCCAAACCATATAAGCTATCCACGACATAAAAGATAAAAATACCAAACATATTATGAATCCCGCGAGAGAGTTCTTTTGTAGAATCTTTTCAACTTGATCATTTGTACTAATGATATTGAGCTTTTCAAGCTCTTCATCTGCAACGTGTTCTCTATGAATAAATTTATGAATAGCACCTTTAAAAGTTTGATTGATCTTACTCATACTCTTTTTTAAGATGATGAAATAGATAAAACAAAATGCAACTGTGGATATTGCTCCAGTTAGTAAATTGAAATTCCTTAAAAATAAGAAGTAATAGGCAATACTTCCAATAAAAAGGGAAATTATGCCGAAGAAGAGCTCATAGCTTTTACTAAACCTAAAATAGTTAGGATTGTTATCTATTATATAGACACTTTGAGATGATCCGATATCGGAACTAATCACATTACTTGAACCACTTGCAAAGGCCTTATATACCTGTCCTTTAAAGCTGAACTGATAAAGGGGAGTAAACATGATTCTTTTTTCTCTATGATGACTTCTTGAACTACTGTTCATTACTTTAAGAGACTTCTCATAGCCGATAAGTTTCGCTTTCTTTTTCTTACCATTAGATAAGAAGTAAAAATGTACTCGTATAAAGGTAAGGCCTATCAAAACAAAAACCAAACTTCCAAAACCAGGTATGAAACTAAAGATATCGAACATTAATTCTCCATTTAATATAATTGAATAATTTTATCACACTTTGAAGGGCCCTGTGTTGCCTTAAAGTACTGAAATATTAGTAGACCGTCTAAAAGTTAACACCTCGTATATTTAGTACTTACTCTATGTAGTCAAACCGGTTGTGCTTGTACACTAAGAAAAAATATATAAAACGGTTAGGCATAAAATATTTAATCAAATGAATAAGGATACTACTTATGAAAAAACTACTAATTGGACTCACACTATTGGCCTCAACGTCATCTTTTGCAATTGACTGGTCTACTGCAGAAGCTGATATGAAAAAAGCCGCTGATGAAGCACACTTTGCAACTGAATTAAAATTTTGTGATAGTGAAGAAGCATTGAGGGAATTAGTAGAAACTATGGATATTCAAAATAGCCTTGGGTGTAAAAATGCAATCCAAGATGCTAGAAAAACATTAGAACCAAGTGAAATTTTATCTATTCTAACTACACACGTTGATGACTTAAAACATATACAGTCCTTTGAAAAAATAGTGAAGACTGACATTGGATATGTTGAACTTGTAGCAAGCGTAAAAAGGTTAAAAGAAAGAGGTATAAGTCTTAATTTTGTTAAGAGAAATACAAACCTAACTGATGGTGAAATGCTAAAAATTGAATTGAGTTTTGAAAGATCTAAATCAGATATAGAAAGAGCACTTGAAAACCTCTAGTTTATGATTACTCAGTATTCATATATAAATAAGGATTTAAAATGAAAGTATTATTATTTGGATTATCACTATTGGTTTCTATATCGTCATACAGTTTTGATTTTACTGTACAGACCTCAGAAGGCCAAACAATTAAAAGTTCTGCTGTACTTTGTTATAATGTAACAGGCAGAAGTAAAATGCTCAATCCTGCAGAGTCATTTGACCTCGAGTTAATTGGTGAAAATACTTTTGAATTACCCGTCGAGAAATTACAAAATGAAGCTTGTGATGAATTCACTCTAAGTGTTCAAGCTGTAGAAGGCATAAATCATGTGGCCTATACAACTGTTATTAATCAAGAAAATTTACAAGAACTTCAAGAATCCGATGAGATGTTTCTAAGAGACACGAATCATTCTATAGATAATCATCAAGATGGTTTTATTGATAGAGGACTAGAAGTGACTTCAAGAGCAATGAGCAATGTTATGGCAATAGTCGTTTGCGCCGTTTCTTCTCATTCTTGTATCATACCTTAAAAACCTATTAGATTAACTTATTGGAGTAAATGATGATGAAACTATTAATTGGATTAACTTTTTTAATATCTCTTTCTTCTTTTGCTGGTGTTGCAACTGATTGTGAAGATGCCCTTTTTGAGAAAATTATCAATATAGAAGAGGTTCAAACGAAGTTAAATGGCCTCGTTGATATCCCAGACTCAAGAACAATTCAACGTGATTTAACCAGAGAGGAAGTACGTTCTATGCATATTGGAAATTCAATTACGACAAGTATTGGACGAATTGCAAAATCTGTTTGTAATTAGAATTAGTTCTTAGAAGAGTAACTAGCTATAAATAAAAGATGAGCGTCCTTGGACGTTCTTTTTTTATATAATAACTCCAATGTCTGTTTAGATTGGCACTTCTAGCATAGAGGTCTTTCACTATTTCACGTGGATACTTTATAGAACAAAGTTACTCTAAAGTACTAATGATATAAAATTATCGCAATTAATGCTCAGTTCACAACGTCTTTAAATTTTCCTTTTGTTTCATAAATGAAAAACTTCTGAAAGAATAAAGCTTTCACATAACGTCTCCGTAAATCAGTGGTACATCGCAAGAGTTATTCCTTGGAGGTCTTTATGAATTTTGAAATCGATCAAATTAAAGAAATGATTTATGTGATACGTGGACAGAAAGTTATGCTTGATAGCGATTTGGCTAGGTTGTATGGGGTAGAGACGAAAAGACTAAATGAACAGGTTAAAAGAAACTTTGATAGATTCCCTGAAGATTTTATGTTTCAACTAAGCTTTGAAGAGTTCTTATCTTTGAAGTCGCAAATTGCGACTTCAAAGACAGGTCGAGGAGGAAAGCAGAAGCAACCTCTTGTTTTTACAGAGAATGGTGTTGCCATGTTGTCTGGCATTTTGAATAGTAAGCAGGCCATAGAAGTGAATATCGCAATTATGAGGATATTCACTAAGTTAAGAAGCTTTATGATGCTAGAGAAAGAATTGGTAACACGAATGAATAGATTAGAGTCTGATACTACTGAGGTATTTAAAGTTGTATTTGAAAAACTTGACTGCTTAGATGAACAACTTCCTGCTCTTAAAAAAGATAGGACAAAAATTGGCCTAGAAAGTAAGGATTGAAGAATGGCACTTACTTTATAGAAGTTAATTTCTTTTTCTTGGTTGTTCTTTAATAGAAACTTTTATGAGTAGTTAAGTTTTTTAACAAGATACTCCCTATTTTTTATTCTATCATTTTGGCAAATCATTTAAACAACTTAAAAGTGTTAAATGGAAAGCTCATCCATCAAGTACTGAAACTTATTTACAAAACTACAGGCCATGTTTTTCTTTTCACATATATTTTTACCAAGTTGAAAAGTGTCTTTAAAGTGTCTTATAGTTAAGTCTGATAGGTCAGACGCATGTTTAAAGTTTATATGGTGATATAGAACAAAAAATCTCGCGTTGTAGCCGATAACAGGTGTTTTTTTCTTTTCTGATTTTACAGCTGCTCTGTAGGCTTCTTCGTAATGCGTTTTAACTAGTAATGTTGTTGATAGTGACGAACATGATAACAGATGATTTTCCTTACATTGTTTTCTTAAAATTTTTATAGATTCATCTCTTCTTATATTTCTAAAGCTAAGACCCAGAGTGTACCAAAAGCATTTTTCATGATCCTTTGTTTCATAGCATTTCTTTTTAGTTTCATTGAGAGGAAACCAATCTAATACATCTGAATCAAGAGTTTGAGCTGAAAGAATATCGAAACTTTCTTGATCTAATGTTGTTGCATATAAAGACGAAGTACTTATTAAGAAGAATGATAAATATATAAATAGTCTTCTCAAAAAAATCTCCTAGAATAGATACTCTAAAATGTTACGTTAGGAAATATGAGTTGGAAATATATTAATTTGTGGATAAAGATAGTCGGATATTTCTCTCTTGTCTGAATCTCTATCCTGAGTCTTATTCAACTAGGTTTGATGTATTATTGATTGGCACTTCTAACATAGAAGTGGTTTTCTTTTGTCTGTGAGTTCTTTCATAGAGATTTCTTAAGGAATGAGTGAGTGACGGAAGGCCTTTCGTTATCTGTATGTCCAAATCTAAAATAGTGTATAATTCTTGTTAATTGAAAGTTTCTTCTATGAGCTATAAAAATGTCTAAGAAGATATCCAAGGAATAAAATGTTAAGGAAAAGAGTTTCTTTTATAGTCATGAGTCTTATGACTATTGGAGTAAATCTAAGCTATGGTTGTTTTGAGCATGGACATGGTGGATTTAATATTTATACAGTTGGGGAGAATGTCTCGACTATAGAAGATATCTATCTTCAATCTTACAAACGAGGAGAAGTTAAAGATGACAAAGGAAGTTTTGTTTTCTCATTTAACTTCGTGGATAATAAAAAAGATGTAATTGTTAAAGTAGGTAATGAAAGATGTGTCTTGAAGTCTTCTTGGGATAAATCTTATGAGAAGTTTGGGTGTCAACCACATGCCTATTCTTATAAAGCGTCCTCTTCAAAATGTAAGAGTATCTTGAAGAATCTTCCCGGTAGTAGTGCAATCAGTGTGAACTTTGAAAAAAGGGAGATCCTTTTTCCCATAAACCTAGTTCGTACAATATCTAAAAATGTTAATCTGACTAAAAATGATTTGACGAAAATGCAATCTGATTTTTTAAAAAACTCAACTGTAATTGCAAGACACAGTAACTTTAAACCAGATGCAGAACTTTTAAAGTTCTCGAATATCCTAAATTTTTCAAATCCAAATACAGAAATTACAAAAATAGGAAAACGTTTTCAGATGATTGTAGGTAAGTTTAAATTGAAAAATTTAGACAAAATGTTTCACCTTGGTAATTGGGCCGGAGGTGACAACGTTACTAAATCATTAATTGGCAAGACAATGGACTTTCCCGCTATTTTCATAAAACAAGATAAGGGATTACCACGAATGGTTGGAGACGGTTCTTGGTGTTCAAGTAGTGTTATTATAGGTGAGACGTTCAGTTCGACTCATGTAGAATCACTATACGATTTTAAAGTTACCAATGCTTATGATTTTAGTGGAAATGGTTTACCAGATGTCATTGAAATCAATAACAAGTTTTCTTATCAAATAAACTCTGACAATACTGTTACGGTCCTAGATAACGACAAAGTTTGTGGTGACTAGCAAAATTTTTAATTATTGAGCTACTTCATATATTAAAACACTCTATCAAATGAGATTGTATGCATAGTTCTTACTAAGAATGGCACTTCTAGCATAGAAGGTGTTTGCTTTTCTCTGTGAGTTCTTTCATAGAGATTTCTTGAGTAATGGGTGAGTGACGGAAGTCTTTTCGTTGCTTGTTAATATAAAACCTCAATAGTGTATAATTTCTGTATGTCGAAAAAATAAAAATATAGGATATTGATGAACTTTAAGAAGCTTACAGTTATTGGAGCCAGCCTTGTTATTATTGTAACGGCCTATAGGTGCCTGGACTTTTTTCCTCACACATATATGTGGTTAACCCATTCGCCAAAAGAGTATATGGGAAATATGGAGCCTAAGTTTCCATCGTGGTTCAGTGTTGTTTTTGGTGATCTTGTTGGTCCCGATATAAACCATAACGGTATACGCGATGATGTTGAAATTTATATGAACCGAGAGTTTAAAGAGTTGGGTGATAGCGATAAAGCGATAATATATAACTATGCTATTAGGATGCAGAATGTGATGAAATACCCTTTAGGCCACGAGTATAAAGAAGCTTTTTGGGTTGAAAGAAAGTATATGTGGGATTGTATCTTTATCTTAGGTGGACATAAGTTTGGAACAGATGGAGATAGGTATCAAGATTTCTTAGATAATGGAATATCATATATAAATGATAAGACATTAAATACTTTTAGAAAATTAAGAAAAGAGTCATCATTCATGAACCAATTTCATATGAGAAGCAATGGAGATGATGAACATCTTCATCGAATACTTAACCTAGAAGACGTCTGTCATTTTAATAGTAAAATATCAAATGAAATTAGAAAGAAGCATTTTATTGAGCAGGCTAAAGATTATAAAGACATGAAGAGGTACTTTTACCAAATGTACGAAAAAAAGTATGGGAAAAATAAAAGGCATTTGTATGAAAGATATATGAATTGATTTATTTATCATATCTTCTAATATTTTGAACTTCTATAAAGAACTATAAAGCCCAACCAAAAAACCTGAGTTAAATATGGGACGGCCTTTTGCAGGCAGGAAAGCTGTTGGGTTCTAGATTGGCACTTCTTTCATAGAACCTTTTTACTTTCATCTGTTGATTTATTCATAGAAATATCAAGAAAACTTAATAAAATAATAGAGTTAAGAAATCTATACATTAGCTGGCATCGTCTTTAACGACATTATTGCTTTATAAAACATAAAAGCAAAAAACATATTTACAAATAGACCAGTTGAGGAAGAAGTGGGGTCAG
>MAAO01000005.1 GCA_002163155.1 Halobacteriovorax marinus
CTTGATAATCAGCCGAAGCTTCATATCTATTAACTATTATTCGAATTTTAAAGAGCTTCCAAAAACAGACAAAAGAGCCTAGTAAAGCGACGTTCGCTTTGCTTGTCAGTTGTTTTGTCTTGGGAACAGAACGGATACTACGCACGCTCTCCAAAAAAAGCAACCATTTTTTTTATTATATTCATCTTTTTTTTTGATAAAACAAAAACTATTTCAATAGCTTGCGGCTTTTTAAGGAGGATTAATACTACTTATTAGTACCAATTAAAAAGGGCCGCAGAAGCGACCCTTGTTTTACGTGATTTTAAGACTTTAGCGGAAATCCCGCTTTTTCCAGTGCTGCTACGATTTTATTCGAAGAGTCTGTAATAAATTCACCACTAAGGGTTTTTTCGGGGTCAATAAAGATCGATCGAAGCGTAATGGCCAATTTATCGTCTTCCGGGCCATAAATATCGACGACTTTAGTACTTTGCAGCTCTTTAATTTTAACTTTCTTTAAAGAGGCGAGTATTTTTGCCACCGAAGTGTGGATATCAGTAACTACTGTGCAATCAAAAGTAGAACCTGGGAACTTAGCGAGGGGTTTATACTTAACCTTGTCCTTTAAAGGACGGCTCTCTACCTGAGTAAGGTCTATTACAGCGATACTTAGGTGTCCCTTAACTTTATACTGTCTTAGTATTAGAGGGTGTATACTAGTGATCACACCTTGCATTTTACCCATGACTCTAATATTTAAAAATTCAAAAGGATGAACTCCTGCCCATTCTTCACTGATGAGTTCATTTTTAAACTTAGGGTGCTTCTCAGAGAGATCATAGGGAATATTCACTGAAGATAACATTCTTGAAGTCGTATTCACTAAGTCCATGAAAGGAGTTTTCTCTTTAGAGTACATTGCAATGATAAGTTCACTCTTTTCTTTAGCAAAACTCTTCTCTCCTCTATGATAACTTCTTCCCAGTTCAAAGAAAGAAAATTCAGAACTGTTCTTGGCGTTTGTTGCTGTTATAGCAAGAGCGTTTGGAACAATAGAGTCACGCATAATTGAGTGATCTTTTGAAATAGAATTTAAGAGATTAAGTCCTGAACGAGTTGGCCATGAACATTTCTCCAAGAGCTTTTCGCCCACTAGAGGATAAGAGTTTACTTCAAAAGAGTTTCCATTATAAACCATGAAGTCTCGAATATTTCTGTGAAGTGCTTGAGCAGCAGTTAACCTTACAGGCTCTATAGTTAGCTTAGGAGAAGTTGGAATAATATTATCATACCCAATGATACGTCCTACTTCCTCAACGAGGTCAGCTTCACAATCAATGTCCTTAGTAGATCTATAACTAGGAATAGCAATTTTTAAATCATCACCATTTTTTTCGATACCAAAATCAAGTGCTTTAAAAATTGAGAGGATTTTCTCCTCACTCACTTCAAGTCCAAGTACTGTATTAATTCTCTTTACTGATGTATCTAGAACTAATTTCTCGATAGTGTCTAAATCCATTCCATCATATTCTATCTTTCCAATAACTTTCGCTTCTGGACAGAGTTGTAAAATAAGATCAAGTGTCCTTAGAAGAGTTCTCTCACATAATTTACTATCGAGGGTTTTCTCATACCTCTGAGAAGAATCTGTTCGTAAACCAAGACGAGTAGAAGTACTTCTCACCATGGCGGCTTGCCAGTTCGCTACTTCGATAAAGATTTTAGAAGTCTTATCACTTACTCCGCTATTAAGACCTCCCATGAGACCTCCAATAACTAAAGATTTTTCGCTATCACAAATGACAGTGTCTCCAGCAATAAGTTGTCTCTTTTCTTCATCTAGAGTCGTAAACTCTTGTTCGGACTCAAGACTCTTAATCGTGATTGTATTGTCAGCAATCAAGTCTCTGTCAAAAATATGAAGAGGCATTCCCAGCTCAACCATAACGTAGTTACTAATATCAACGATATTATTGATTGGACGAAGACCAACAGCAGTTAAACGCTTCTTCAACCATGTAGGAGATTCTGTAACCGTTACGTTATCAAGAGATAAACCAAAATATGCAAGACAGGCACTCTTACCTTCTAGCTTTGGTATAATTGGAGAATCAGCGTCATTAAATTTTTCTTTTAATTTAGAGGCCCATGCTGAATTGTAAGGAACTTTTAACTCATTTTCAAAGATTGCACCAAACTCTCTTGCTAATCCGTAGTGCCCCCAAAGATCAGGTCTGTGAGTCAGAGATTTATTATCAACGTCTAAAAGTACATCTTTTGTTTCGTTGAAATAATCAATCATATTTTGCCCGATAGGAGCATCACTAGGAAGTTCTAAAATCCCAGCGGAATCTTCAGCAAATCCAAGTTCTTCTTCAGAGCAAAGCATTCCTTCAGAGAGCACTCCTCTAATTTTCTTAGGCTCGAGCGTAAGACCATTAGGTAAACTCACCCCAAGAGGAGCATAGGGAGTTTTTAGACCAACTTTAACATTGGCAGCTCCACAGACGACTCGTTTAGTTTCTTTATCTCCAAAATTAAACGTCACAAGGTTTAACTTGTCCGCTTCAGGATGTTTTTCAATGGATACAATTTCAGCGACACGAATTTTTTCTAAGTGATCACCGATTGTTATAACTTCTTCAACTTCAGCAGTGGCCAAAGTGAACTTAATTCCTAATTCTTTTGGAGACATATCTGTTGGGAGAGCAACAAAGTCTTTAATCCAATCAATACTTATTAACATATAATATTCCTCTAACTAAAATGTTCTAAATTGTGAGTTGAATCTAAGATCCCCACTCTGCAGGTGTCTAATGTCGTCAATCCCGTACTTCATCATCACAAGACGATCAAGTCCTAGCCCAAAAGCAAATCCATTATATTTCTCTGGATCAATTCCTCCGGCCTTAAGAACATTTGGATGTACCATTCCACAAGGAAGTAGTTCTAACCAACCAACTTGCTTACAAACTGAACATCCCTTTCCTGAACAAATGAGACATTTGATATCAAGCTCAAAACCTGGCTCAACAAAAGGGAAGAAACCTGGACGAAGTCTAACTTCAACTTCTTTTTTGAAGATTTCTTTTAAGATTGTTTTCATAAAATAGATAAGATGGCTGACGGAAATATTCTCTCCTACCATCATTCCCTCTAATTGATTGAAAACCATTTCATGGGAAGCATCAGTTCTTTCACATCTGAATACTGTTCCAGGTGCGATGAATTTAAAAGGAGGTTTTCTCGCTTGCATTCCATGAACTTGAACCGTTGAGGTGTGAGTTCTAAGAAGATGCTTCTTTTCGTCGCACTCGACATTTGGATCGTGGAACCAGAAAGTATCTTGCATATCTCTAGCAGGATGGTCTCCTGGAATATTTAGTGCTTCGAAATTATGAAATTCGTCTTCAATATGAGGACCATCTAATATATCAAACCCCATTGAGAGGAAAATA
The DNA here is from genome assembly GCA_002163155.1 of Halobacteriovorax marinus. Classification (GTDB taxonomy): domain Bacteria; phylum Bdellovibrionota; class Bacteriovoracia; order Bacteriovoracales; family Bacteriovoracaceae; genus Halobacteriovorax; species Halobacteriovorax marinus_A. The sequence goes on from MAAO01000005.1 coordinate 3,444, forward strand.
TCTTCAATTTCTCTTTGAATGAGAGTTCTTGGATGAAAACCACCAGAGTAATTATTATTAGATCTCACAGCATCAGTTAGAGTGATATCTATCTTCTCATTCGCTAGTTTTTTATTAATCTCTTCTGTCTCAATGAAAGTGAGTTTCTTAGCAACGGAATTTGTGATTTCATTTTTAATCTCATTGGCCTTAGGACCAATCAGCTTTCTCTCTTCGTTTGTGGCATTTTTTAGAGATTTAAGAACCTCAGAAATATGCCCCTTCTTACCTAGGTATTCAGATTTTAGGTTTAAAATGTCGGCCTGGTTACCAAGACCTGTGATCTTCTCTTCAAATTCTTTGTAAAGAGAGTCTAGTTTTTCAATCATACAACGTCTTCCTTAGAGTTCATGTAATTATAGAACAGTATTTAACGTCGCATTTTGTCATATGAAACCGAATTGATCAAGACGATGTGGGTAGTAAAAATGAGGAAAAAATATGCGGGGGCGATCCCCCCCGCAGGACTAACGTTTCGAAGCAGTTCAAAACTGCATAGTAGCAACCAACATGCAATTATGAGTCGTTTCCTGACACCCACTTAACCATGGGATACACATGAACGAATGGTTACCTAATCATGAATTTAAAATTCTCAATGATTATCCTAGTCTCTGCTAAGCCTCCTAAGAAGGTTATAATAGATTGGCATGGCCAAGAGCTATAACCCAGTATAACACGTAGCAACATTCAAGAGAGATGTAATTTAACAATAATATACGAAAGAAGAAGAGAGGTTTTCTAGTAAATATTTACCATTGATTAAAAGAATATAAACAGATTAATACTCTCCCAGTAGAAGAAGAACTGGGAGCAAGATGAATTTTAGTCGTGATATTCTGAGTAAATTTTATGATAGAAATCAGTTAATTCCTGTGTATTTACTGTCGCTGTCCCTTTCTTGGCCACTACAACACCAGAACCACAATTTCCTAACCAACAGGCATCTTCAAGACTACCACCAGCGATGAGCGAAGCACTTAGAAGGGATATAGCAGTATCTCCCGCTCCAGAGACATCAAATACTTCATTGGCCACCGTGGGGATAATTTTAACATCCTTATCTCCCTTAGTATAAAGGGCCATTCCCTCGCCACCTAGAGTAATAACAATTTGTTGAATTGAGAGTTTGTCAGATAGAATTTTAGCCATTTCAAGAACATCAGTAGTTTGACTCCCAAGTAGCGAAACCATGATTTCCGCTTCGGCCCTATTGGGCTTTAAGAGGTCAACTCCCTTATAAAAGTGAGGGGGTGTAGTTCTTGCGGGGTCTACTAAAACTTTCTTACCGTGTTCTTTAGCGAGTTTAATTAATTTAGAAATGGTTTCTTCTGACAAAGTCCCCTTTCCGTAATCCTCTACGATAATAGCACTATGGCTTGGAACAAATTCACTAATACGACTAAATAGACGCTCCTCAGTGGCCTCAACCAAAGGGGCACTTGATTCGTAATCCACACGACAAATTTGTTGCGTAGAAGTGGTGATTCTCTCTTTAAAAATTGTAGGTCTCTCAGAGCACCTTACGACCCCCCAAGTAGAAAGTTCATTTTCCTCAAGGAGAGATTCTAAAGTGCTGGCATGGGAATCCTCACCAACAACTCCACAAATAGTCGAGGCAATACCAAGACAAGAGAAATTATTAGAGATATTGGAAGCAAGACCTAGAGTCGTCCATTCCTTAGTCACTTCAAGTACAGGCACAGGGGCCTCAGGAGAAATTCTCTTAACTTCTCCGTAAGTATATTTATCAAGCCCTAAATCACCGACAACTAGAACAGGTTCTAATTCGTTAAATTTTGAAATTATTTTTTTAAAATTTTCATTTGAAATTATTGATTTCACTTTTTCTCCAAACTTAGGATATCTTCCAATTCATTTATTATATCCTGAACTTCTATTTTTGACATACATTCATAATAGGGACACGACGCACCAGCACATTTAAATCGCTCTCCACACACTACATCAGGAATGACCAAGCGTGTTTTGTCCTTCTCACGAATAAATGGTCCCCAACGAAGGGAGCTTTGAACTTTAATTGGGGAGAATATCCCTACAATCGGCACCTCTAAAGTATTTGCAATATGAGTCGTACCAGTACTGGGACCAATAAAAGCACTGGCTCCAGAAAGAACTAACATATAATTGCTAAGTCCTTTTATAGATCCATCAAAAAAGAAGAAGCGATCTTTTAGGTGTTCTTTATTGCCAACATGATCCCTAATTCCCACTAAGTAAGATTCATCGGCAGGAGTATGGGAAATTATCCAATTATATTTATTAGGATGCAGTAACTCCATTTTATCGATCAATCTTCCATAGTTCCTAGATGACCAATTAAGCGTATGACCAGTCATTCCTGGGTGAATAAAAATATAGGGAAGTTCAGAGTTTAAGCCTGCGTCTTTTAATGTAACTTTAAAATCGTTTATGCCCTGTAACTTCTTTGATTCTTCTAGGTGGATTTTCGGAGCAAATTCAGCTCTTTCTTTAGAATTATACTTTATTCCAATGCCTTTTAAGAGATTCAAGTTGTAATCGCTCTCATGCATAGTCACTAGCGAGCGCTTTTGTCTTATTCCATTATTTAAAAAGAGAAAACTAGGCCATTTAGAAACGAGTCCACCTCGAATACCTACCCGTTTAAACCACGAGTAATAACTAGGAAGATGATCACCACCTGCATAGAGATAAATATCAGGATGAAATTCTTTGAAAATGCTTCTAAGCCTTTTTATTTTGGCTAAGAATGAGAGCTTCTTATTGTAAGAGAAACATCCATTTACGTATGGGTGGTTCTCAAAGAGCGGTATTGTAATGGGCGAAACCAAAAAACGAATATCAGCTTCAGGGAATTTCTTTCTAAGTAGAGCAGCTATAGGCTCAGTCAGAATTGTATCCCCTAGAGCATCTGTTCTATTAATAAGAATTTTCACAAATGAATTCCATTCCCTTCTGCTTTACTTTGCACAGTCCCTGTAAGTTCTTTTAAAACTTCATTGAGTTCCATATCACTAGTATCGACGAGAGCTGCATCTTCAGCTTGCTTGAGAGGTGCAACTTCACGGTTCATATCGCTATCATCACGTTTCTGGACATCTTTCATAACTTGCTCAAGTGTCATATCACCCGTGCCAGCTTCCTTAAGTTGATTGAGTCTTCTTTCTGAGCGAATTTCAACTGAAGCTGTAACAAAGAATTTGCAAAAAGCATCTGGAAAAACAACAGTTCCAATATCTCTTCCTTCCATTACGCAAACCACTCGACTGGCCAGTTCTCTTTGAAAATGTAGGAGATACTCCCTCACTTCAGGAACTTGTGAAACAATGGAAGCCAGTTTAGAAACACTGTGCTCACGAATTTTGTCTGTTAAATTTACTCCATCAATTCCAATTAAGAAATCAGATGATTTTCCGTAATCAAGTTGTATAGAATTTAAAAAATTTTGAATTTCTGGGCCACTAACCATTGGAATGTTTCTTTGATCACAAGTATAGGCCAATGATCTAAACATGGCACCTGTGTCAATATAAAGAACTCCAAGAGTTTCAGCTAACTTTTTGGCTATAGTTGATTTTCCACTTCCAGATGGTCCATCTATAGCAATGACTTTCGATAAAGACATTTCTTCTCACTTCCTTGAAAATTTTAGACTCAATGGGACAATAATTTACCATTTTAGTCTCTGCAAAACTAGACGCTATGAGATATTAGAGAGATTTTTTTTGGTGACTCAACCCGTTAAAGGCTAAACGATAACCAAATGGCTTAAATTCAACAAAGTGAAAGACTTCATCTAGGCTTTCTAGACGAGTATAAAGATAGTTATTTCTTGGATTCTTACCCACTAACGTAGAACGCAATGCAAGGATTCTTGAAGAAGTAGACTTCTTAAAGTGCTCAGAAACCAACTTGTAATGACGACGAACCTTATCTAAGTAAAGATTTTTAACGCCAACAGGTAGTTTAAGCCTAAGTCTTCTATAAACTCCACCAGGTCCCATATTGTAAGCTACTGTAGCGAGTTTATAATTTCCACGAAAGATTTTTAAAAGTCTTTTGAGATAGAAAACACCCATTTCAATATTTACATAAGGATCTTCAATTTGTTCATAAACAAAGGTTTCATCAGTGGTAAATTTTAATAAGCGGCTTAAGAATTTTCCCGTTGCAGGCATTATCTGCATAAGTCCTGTGGCAGAAACTGAACTTCTTGCTTGGAAGTTAAAGTGACTCTCCGTCCACATTACACTTAGCGCCCAAAAAGGATCAACTTGATACTGCTCACACAGCTCCATAGTCTTCCTTAGGTATCTTCCTAGACGAATTTTTAATTTCCCAGGAACAGATTGAAGAATAAGGCTTCTAATTTCTTTCTTAGAGTGATTCTTCATGTGGAGTAGCTCGATATTACCAAACGACTTACCCACTGAAGAAAATTGATAGAAAGAATTCTCATCTAAAAGATATGCTGAATCTGATCTTTCTATCTTCTGTGTCTCATTATCAAAAAATTGGAGACTTTGAAGTTCTTTAGAAAAAATAAGTCCAATGACCATGAAAATGATCAAAGTATTACCGTAACGCAAAAGCGCTCGCATCTTGTTCGATTGAAGAGAGTGGGCAATTACCCGTACTCCGTTAGAAACGGTGAAATGTTCTTTTTTAACTAGTTTATACATACGAGAAGGCTTGTACCCCCTGTAAAATTGGTCTGTCTAGGGCCTGTGAAAAGATTTACCATGCACAGAGTTATTTAAAACGCACCTTGCTAAGCAATTTTCTTTAATTTCGATAGTTTTGGGGCTTAACTTCAATTAGAATAATCTTCTATTGAAATAATTTGGAGAACAAATGACGCAAGATACTACTTATAATAGACTCTCAGAAGAGAAATCTGCTTACCTACTACAACACAAGGATAACCTTGTTCACTGGTATAGTTACGGCCCAGAGGCCATCCAGAAGGCCAAGGATGACAATAAACCTATCTTTCTCTCAATTGGGTATTCCACCTGTCACTGGTGCCATGTTATGGCCGAAGAATCTTTCACAGATAGTGAAACTGCCGAATTCTTAAATCAGAATTTCATTTGTATAAAAGTTGATAAAGAAGAGCATCCAGATATTGATACTTATTATCAACAAGCTTGCCACCTCTTCACTCAGTCAGGGGGATGGCCTCTTTCAGCTTTCTTATTACCAGACATGAGACCTTACTTTGTAGGAACTTACTTTCCAAAAAATTCAGTTGAAGGGCAAACGAGTTTTGGTGAACTAACTAGAGAACTTCATAGGGCCTATAGCGAAGAAAAACCTCAAATTGAAACAAATGCTACAAATGTGACCGAAGCGATTGCCAAGGGTCTCATTCCAAAAGACAAGGTCGAATACCAGGGTCATTACCCACCTCCAGCAGCGGTCATGGATGCTGTTAAACAATTTGAAGACCCTGAGTTTGGTGGTTATGGTCAATCTCCAAAATTTCCACAGTTTTCTTTCTATGAATGGGCCATTGAGCAAATGCTTGAAGGTATGATTCAAAAAGATCAAGGTGAACATATAATATCTTCATTAGAGAAAATGTTAATGGGTGGTATCTACGATCATGCTAAAGGGGGAATTCATAGATATTCCACTGACCAACAATGGCTAGTCCCACACTTTGAAAAAATGATTTATGACCAAGCTGGTCTATTACGCCTCTTAGCTAAGGCGAGTATCGTCTACCCATCTCCTCTAATTTTTGATGGTCTGATTCAAACACTTGATTACCTCGAATCAGAAATGTTGGGAGAAGACGGACACTTTTTCAGTGCACAAGATGCCGACAGTGAAGGCGTTGAAGGTCTATATCACTCTTTCACAATCGAAGAGTTTGAAGATGCTTTAAAGAACTTTACCGATGAAAATGAAAACCTTCTAGATCAAAGCGACACTATAAAAGAATGGTTTGGCATAACTAAAGAAGGAAATTTTGAAAATGGCTTAAACGTCATCTCATTAAAGTATGAAAAGAGGGCAGATTTCTTTACTCAAGAAGGATGGAATACCGTCAGAAAAGTGAAGAAGAGCCTACTCGATGAAAGAAAACAAAGAATTCCACCTATTACTGACAATAAGGGAGTTGCAAGTTGGAACTTCATGGTTGTTTCGGCTCTTGTAGATGTCATGCAATATTGTCAGATTGATATTATAAGACAAAAAGCTTCAGCTCTTTTTAACACTGCTATGGAAGGAATGTATAAGAACTTTCTTGTATCTAAAGATGAAGAAGGAATGAAGATTCGCCATACCACTACGAGAAACCAGAGCCTTCCCTACTTAGATGATTATGTTTGTTTTGCTGAGGCCCAACTTCGAGTCTACGAAATTACAGGAAATCCTGTTTTCAAACAAAATTTTTGTGACACTTTAGAATTTACTCTAAAAGAATTTATTGATGGCGATAGAATATTAACGAGAGCAAAAACAGCTGAAGACTTCGAACTCTATCCTAATCAGAGCGTAAACTCACTAGATCAATCTTATAAGTCTCCAGCTTCAACATTGATTGCTCTCACGAGAAGAGCTGCCACTTTATTTTCTGACAAGGAATATCTTGATAAGATTAAAGATGTCCAAGAAGATTTCATTCATGAATCTTTAAAAAATCCACTTAGTTGTGGAGAAGCACTAAGAGCTTTAACTTACCCAGATAATGCTTACAGAGTCGTTAAGATTCCTTATGAGTGGCTTGAAAACCCGCAATACTTAAACTTTATGCCTTACTTCTTAAGCCGCTTTGTACTGGACTACACTCGAGACGGTGGAGATTCATGGCAAATTTGTACACAAACAGAATGCGAACTTAGTGGAGAAGGATTAGAAGAATTTATTAAAACTCTAAGACCGCCAACAGATGAAGAAGAAGCTGAAGCTGAAGAACAAAAGAGTGAAGAATAAATGACTAAACTCTTAGAAGGATTCACAGTTCTAGACTTTACTCACAGACTACCAGGTCCACTTGCAGGAAAAATACTTGTGGGCCTTGGAGCGAAGGTCATAAAAGTAGAGGATATTGTATTCAAAGATCCCTTTATTGAAGGTCTCTTTTGTGAATTTGATGAGAGTTTTCCCCACTGGTATGAGGAGTTAAATAATCAAAAAGAGCTCGTACGTTTAGACTTTAAATCAGACAAAATAAAAGATGAAATTCATGATCTTTTAAAGAATGCTGATGGAATTCTTACGGGCCTTCCTCCAAAAGTTCAAAAGATACTTGGAATTGATGAAACATCGCTTAAAGAAAAGAACCTCGCCATTGCGGTGATAGAAATGCTGGCGTCCAAAGAGCATAAAAATGCGATGCATGATCTCAATGCTCTAGCGATGACTGGACTCTTGGCGCTACACATAGAAGGTAGAACTGAGCCCATCATCTCTCCTCCCTTTCTTCCCATTGCAGGGATAGCCTTCGGTCATAAAGCGGCTACAGACCTACTCGCCGCAATGTTAGATGTTAAAAGGAAGGAAGTGACAGTTGTTCATCAAACTTACCTCTTTGAATCAACCGATGAAATATTTAGTGCCTTTTGGCCAAAGAAATCGAGAACACGCAGTAAATTTCTCCATAATGGACTCTATCCTTGCTATGGCCTCTACAAGACTAGAGATGGTAAATATGTGGCCTTGGCGGCTGTTGAAGAAAAGTTTTGGCTAAAGTTCTGTGAAATTTTTAAGCTTGATATTACTCCCATGAAGAGGTTCTTCACGGAAGATCAAACAATATTCAATGAGATTTCAAAATGTTTTCTAAGCCTTGATCAAAGTGAAATAGATGAAATGATTAGAGATGAAGACTTCTGTCTATCCCTAATTTAGCCTTTTTACTTGCCAATAACTCAACCTTTTAATAATCTTCGCCCATGGGATTAATGTATATGTTTCCAGTTTCTGAAGAAGAAACTGATAGAATAGATTTTATTGAAAGTTCAGCTGGTAAAGCGATAGTTGTTAAGTCTTATGGGCTTCCGCTCATCTTCTGGGGCTATTTAACGGCCATACTAGTAGTGATGGGTTTTATGTTCTTAGCAGTGAATACGCCTATTCAAAAATTACTTGCAACGGGAGATCCTATAAATGTAGCACTCTCCATTGCCGTTCTTTTTGTCCTAATAGGACTTCCTTTAACTTTAGTTTGTTTGTATTTCTACGAAAAATCTATTGTTAAACAAGGTTCTGAATTGAGCTTGGTTCATAAAGTTTTTTGGATAGCTGTTTGGAAGAAGAAAATAGTTTTAAAAGATAGTCACTCAATTGAACTCAATCATTTTATGGATAGTCCAAATGTCGCTAAAATGAAAAGTGATAGTACTATGAAAGGGTTTGAAAACAAGGGTTATTACGAGCTCTACGCAACTAATAATCAAGATGATCGAATTTTCATCGATAGACATTCCAGAAAAGCAGATATGGTTAAGCTACGCGACCTACTAAAGAAATTCTAAAGGCCTTAAACATGAGTGAAACAAGTTTAAATTTAAAAAGTGCTTATTTCGCTGCAGGTTGTTTTTGGGGAGTTGAAAAGTATTTTCAAAAGCATACCGGTGTTAAGAAAACCTCGGTAGGTTTCATGGGGGGAAGTACTGAAGCCCCAACTTATGAAGATATCTGCAAAGGTGACACAGGACATGCGGAAGTTGTTCTTGTTGAATACAATGAACTTGAAGTGACTTATCGTGAGCTCGTCATTTTTCTATTTAGAATGCATGACCCTACAACTTTAAACCAACAACATAACGATAAAGGTACTCAGTACCGTAGTGCCATCTTCACTAATACAGACTCTGAAATTAAAACTATAAAAGATATTATTTCAAAACTCGAAGAACTCAAAGTTTTTACTAATAAAGTTGTCACTAGTATTGAGTCCAACCAAGGTTACTTTCCAGCTTCAGAACTCCACCAAAATTACCTTATAAAAAACCCTGGTGGTTATATGTGCCATATGCTGGGACCTGAACTTCCTTTTAAATAAACTGCACTAGGGGATCAAGGTCATATTAGAGAGTAAACTAAAGTACTCACTATATTTCTCTTTTAATCTATAAATCAATTCTTCACTGGCACCACAGAAAACATCTTCACCATAAATTCTTTTTACATTAGCGTCATGAAGAGTTCTTAATTTATTTGAAGAGAATTTATTACAATTAATGGTTTCATCAAAAGTCTCGTCAATATACCTTCCCCAATCAAAGCGCTTTATTTGTATCCATTTTTCATCTGAGCACTCAACATAGGGCCCGTTACTTTGTTCTAGAATATCAGGTTTTAAAGCTAAGACATTATTCCAAAATCTCATGCCGTTAAAGTTTGCTGCTAGATCAGCATAAGAAATAACACCAGTAGTCCACCTTCCAAAGTAACTCTCTTCAGTTTTAATTCCCCACTTCATGGCGCCTAGGACCTCGGGAATAGACTTATCTTTATAGGCCTTAAAAAAGTATTCAAGGCCCTCTGTATGAAAATGACCAAATTTATCACTACCAACATACACTCCATTAATATTTACAATAGATCCAAGTTTTCCATAAGGAAGTCTTGTGATGAAATCAATGCCTCTAAATCCATTATAGATTGAGTGCTCAAGTGGTATTCTCAATTGCGGTATTGTCTCGGGTTTTTTTAAAATATACTCTTCAATTTGACCTCTTAAAGGTTTAGCAAAGGATCCTTTCAGAGACTTATATAAAATACTCTTAGAACAGAACTCACCTACAATGTGTTTACTATTGGCCTTAGAGATCGCCTTTAACATTAAATTATTCGTTAGTTCATTTAAGTCTTGTGTTACATCTGGAGTTTGATGGTTAAAATGAGCAAAATTATCAATCTCAGAACTAAGAGACTTTCCAGAAAGGCTAAGAAGAAAAAGAAAGATTAGAATTTTGTTCATATTTGTTCCATGAAAGAGATAGTTCACTCTCTCAAAATATGAACACGTTCACAATACCATAATTAAATAAAAGTAAATTTTATACATTTTTTATAAAAATAAAAGATGTTGGTATATAGAAAGCTCAATAACTAAGAAGCAATTCCCATTTTATTGTGATGTATTCGAGTTAAAACTTCTAAAATTTTCTCTTTCATGATGGGCTTAGGAATAAATCCCTTCATGCCAACAGCAACACAAGCATCTATATCTTCTTTGAAAACATTAGCACTCATGGCCACAATTGTAGGAAAAGAGTCTAACTCTTGACTATCCAATATTTTAGCAGTGGCCTCTAATCCACCCATTTCAGGCATTTGTAAATCCATAAAAATGATATCGTATTTTTTCTTATGAACAGCTTCTATCGCCTCAAAACCATTTTCAGCAAGGTCAGGTTCGTGCCCCATTCTTTTGAGTATTCTCATGGCAAGTTTTTGGTTAACAACATTATCTTCCACTAAGAGAATATTGATTGGAGACAATTTAAAACTTTCTTCTTCTTGCTTAATTTCATCAACCTGCTCTAATAGGTCATTATAATTCACTTCCTTTGTCTTAATCCAAAAATGAAAAGTAGAACCTACACCCTTTTCACTATGAACTTTAATATCTCCACCCATCATTAAAGAAATATTCTTACTAATGGCAAGACCAAGTCCAGTGCCTCCATATTTTCTTGTAGTTGATTGATCTGCTTGTGTGAAACGTTGAAAGATAGTTTTTTGTTCTGCCTCAGACATACCTATGCCAGTGTCTTTTACTTTAAAGTGGATATATAATTCATTGCCCCTAGTTTCAGGATAAACAGATACAGAAATTTCACCATTTCGAGTGAATTTTGCAGAGTTGCTCAATAAGTTAAGAAGCACTTGCCTAATACGACCGGGATCACCTTCAATTGCTTGTGGTGTACTTTCATCAAAGTTGAGTTTTAATGTAATTTTTCGACTAGAGAGTTGATGATCAATAATGAACATAGTTTGTTCAATTGTCCTCCTAAGTTCGAATTGAATAACTTCCAATGTGAGTTTATCTGATTCAATTTTAGAAAAATCTAGTACGTCATTTATAATACGAAGAAGTCCCAAGGAAGAATCTTTGATTAATTCAATCATCTCTTCTTGTTCATCTTGTTTTAATTGTTTTTCTGAAAGCTCATTTGAAAAACCGATAATAGCATTCATAGGTGTTCGTATTTCGTGACTCATTGAGGCCAGAAACTCTGACTTAATACGATCGGCCTCTACTGCGCGTTTATTAGTATAAATATAGTCATAACAAAGTCCTGTAAATGGTACTGCATAGGCAATTATTTTTAAAAAATGAGCAATATTAAAAGCGTTATCAAAAAGAGCAGAAGAACCCAGCGCCATATAGACTTGAGTGGCAAGATCAGGAACGGTTGAAACAATTAAGGCATGTGAAAAAGAACTTGGAAATTTTCTATAAAATTTGTAAAAGAAAAAAGCTCCTACTATAAAAATAAAAAATGGATAAACATCCCAAGGTCTTGTAATCATCGCCCCAGGAAATTGAGTTTGAGGAAGACTAGAACTTGTTGCACAAATAGTAATGGTTGAATAAGCAATAACTAAAAAGACCAAAGAAATTGACATAATAAACTTAGGTCCGTGATTGGTGATTTCACTCTTCTTTCGATTTAGAAAAATCCCTACTCCGATGACGCAGATGATTGAATTAAATAATCTACAAAGGGCCCACGTAAATGGAATAAGGTCTTTATTGGGAGCAGAGGCTTCAATTAGTCTAATGGCGGCAAGCGTATGGAACGCATCCATAAGACCTGCACAGAGAAGTGCAACCCCTATGATTGGTGTTGCAGGATCTTTTTTAATGGCATAATTGGTAAAGGCCATAAAGCAAGTTAAAATGGCCAAAGAGAAGGCACCCCACTCTAAAAGAGCATGGGTAAAGGGACCTTTAAAAGTAAGAAATCTATGGTCTATCAGACTATTTTGATTAGCATGAAAATCAAAAGGAATGTTTGCACTTTCAAAAGTAATACCAAATTGGTTAAGAACCCACGGCAATATACAAAGGAGAATGACAGAATAAACAATCCAGCTAGGAAGTTTTTCTTGTACTGCGATATCATCCTTTAAGGCCATAACCGATTTCCTGAAAACAAGTAACAAAATGCTAAGAATTGATAATTATTTCACATATTCGTTTTGAATCAATATGAAGAAGACAAATTAAGGTTAAATTCATCTTCTTTAATGTCTATACAATCGCTAATTTCCTATGTTAGTTTTCAAGAAATAGTTAATTCTAGGGGCGCTCTATTCATTTGAATAAAGCTGAGAAGATAAAACCCTTGGACCTGATCTGGATAATGCCAGCGTAGGAAAGAATTACTCTTTAATTTTAGTCGGATATATCTATATCCTCTCTAGGATTAGAGTTCTTTCCAACTCTCCCATTTCAGTAAGACAATTTTTAAACAACTAATTTCATTAGCGGGGAATAACTATGCTTAAAATTGGAAATAAGACTTTTAAAAGTCGTTTAATGGTGGGAACAGGAAAGTTTAGTTCACTAGAATTAATGGGAAAAACCTTAATAGAATCTAAATCTGAAATTATTACGGTGTCATTAAGAAGAATAGACTTAAGCCAAGGCGATAGAAGAAATATCTTAGACTTCATTCCTAGTGGGGTTCAATTATTACCCAACACTTCTGGGGCCAGAAATGCGGACGAGGCGATAAAATTAGCGAAACTAGCCAGAGCGGCCACGGGAACAAATTGGATAAAAATTGAAGTAGTCCCCGATCCACATTACTTATTACCTGATCCAATTGATACATTAAGAGCGACGGAGGCCCTCGTGAAAGATGGCTTCACTGTGCTTCCTTATATTAATGCAGACCCAGTTTTGGCAAAGAGATTAGAAGACGTTGGGGCCGCAACTGTTATGCCTCTAGGCTCCCCCATAGGAACGAACCGGGGAATAAAGACACTGGAAATGTTGAAAATTATTATTGAACAAGCAAGAGTTCCTGTTGTGGTTGATGCAGGTTTGGGTAGACCCTCGGACGCGGCAATGGCCATGGAATTAGGAGCAGATGCTGTTCTCGTAAACACAGCAATGGCCGTTTCAAACAATCCATTAGAAATGGCAAAAGGATTCGAGTTGGCGGTAAGGGCCGGTAGAATTGCCTACGTTGCAGGTTTACCAAAAACAAATACACAGGCCACTCCTTCTAGCCCTATAGATAGTCACTTAACAGGTTTTCTCTCTAACAATTAATAGGGTTTTTCTTATGACTTTCAAAATTTTTACCGAAGATATTGAAGCTAGAATTAAAAGTGTGAACAAAGGTAATACAAATATTTCGCACATACTAAATTCAAAGAAACACTCAATAAGTGAAGAAGAATTCCTTACTCTAATTAGTGAGGAGGCCAATCCTTATATTGAAAAAATTGCTCTAAGAGCAAAACAATTAACAGAACTTAGACATGGACTAGTTAAGGGTATTTATATTCCTTTATACCTCTCAAATATCTGTCATAACGACTGCACCTATTGTGGTTTTAGTATTAAGAATAAAGTGAGAAGGAAGGCGCTCACTGCTGAAGAAATATCCATAGAGTTAACCAATATATATAATAGAGGTTATAGAAACATTCTACTCGTCTCAGCAGAGAGGAATGGTTTTAGTGATATAGACTATCTTAAAAGCGCTGTGGCCCTAGCAAAAAAGATTGGTTTTCAGTCCATTGCTTCAGAGTTTGGTGCAGTAGACACTGAACAGGCGAGTAAACTCAAAAGAGCTGGTTCAGATTCATTTGTTCTCTACCAAGAAACATTTCATGTTGAAACTTATAATAGAGTTCATCTCTTTGGTTTAAAGAAAGAATATCAACATAGATTGGATGGAGTAACTAGGGCGATAGAGGGCGGTTTCCAAAAAGTCACTCTTGGCTTTTTAGGAGGCCTTGCAGATTACCAATTTGAGGCACTAAGCTTATATCGACACTTTAAATATCTACAGCTCAATCACTGGGATGTTCAATTTAGTCTCTCAATTCCTCGCCTAAATGACGCAGAGGGTGCAATAAAGAGTTCATATCCTGTGAGTGATTTAACTTTAACCAAGTTATTATCTGCCTTTAGAATTAGCTTTCCCGAGATGCCCATACTTCTATCAACCAGAGAGAGTAAAGAGCTTCGTGATGGTCTTACACAGATTTGTGTGACTAGTTTAAGCTGTGAATCCAAGACTACACCAGGGGGATATGTCCAATCAAATGAGGAGTTAGAACAATTCTCAATAGACGACACTCGCTCTCTAACAACATTAGTCAATGATCTAGAAAAAGTTGGACTTGAACCAGTCTTTAAAGATTGGCAAATTGACTTAAATGGTGAATTCTAGTTAATAGATAAAGAAGATAGAGTATCAGAACTTTCTGATCAAGTTTGACTCAATGTAAATAAATCTCCCTCGGTGAACAGTTGTTTTTTAGGCAGAGACAACATACAGGCGGCACCGAGGAAGAATTAGAATATATATTAAAAATATATATGACTAGAAAACCCATTTCCTAGTCGTTCTTGATTAATAATCAAGTAACTCTGTTAAAGATTATTCTATAAAATCAGTATTGTTTGTATATAATTAAACCTAAAGCTTTGTTTAATCATTACTCAAGAAACAACCACTTTAAAACCAATGAAGACTAGAAATATAAGGACTATTACATGAGAAGAAATTTATTACTATCACTCACTCTATTACTCTTAGCGAGTTGTGGACAAGGTAAGGACTACTATCAAAAGAATAACAAAATTAAAAATGTAGTTTTTATTATTGGAGATGGAATGGGTCCACAACAAATCTCTCTTCTACAACTCTATGCTAAACACGCCAAAGAGTCTCTCTACAATGGACAAAAAACAAATCTTGAAAAACTCATGGCAATTGGAGAAACAGGATTAGTGATGACAAACCCTGGAAAGAAACTTGTTGTCGACTCTTCTTGTTCTGCTACTCAATACGCAACTGGTGAGTACTCCTTGCCAGAGGTTGTGGGAATAGATGACAACGGAGAATCTACAGAAACAATTCTAGAAGCAGCAAAAAAAGCTGGCCTTAGAACAGGACTAGTTTCAGACGTTAGAATTACTCACGCGACCCCAGCTTCATATGCAGCACATAATATTAGTCGTGGAAATGAAAATGATATTGCACAGGAAATGCTAAGTGTTGGACCAGACGTAATGCTCTCAGGTGGGCTTAGACACTTTATTCCAAAAAGTGCCCTAAGTAACAAATCACTTAGAAGCCAAGTTCCTAGTCATATAAAATTGAAATCAAAGAGAAAAGATGATGTGAATCTTATAAATAAAGCACAAAAAGATGGATACGAAGTTCTCTTTGATAAGCTATCTCTTAATAAGAGTACTTCTAAGAAAGTGCTAGGGCTGTTTACGAATTCAGCAATGCCTAATGGAATCTGGCATACCCAAAATAAAGACAAAGCAGATAGAGTTATCCCAACCCTTTCTGAAATGACAAGCTTTGCCCTTAAGAATTTAGAAAACTCATCCAACGGATTTTTTCTCATGGTAGAAGCAGGACAAATAGATTGGGCCGGTCATGCAAATGATACTGGTCTCATGCTTCACGAAATGCTTAGGGCCGATGAAATGTTAGGAGTTGTTTTGAACTGGGTAAAAGATAGAGATGACACACTCGTTATAGTAACTGCTGATCACGAAACGGGTGGTTTTGGTTTCTCTTACAATGGTTTCAATGTTGAACGTGCTGAAAAAGTATCAAACAAAATGTTTAAAGATGGAGTTTATAAATCTAAATTTAATTATGGAGATTTTTCAACTCTGGACAAATTGTATAAACAAACTAAATCAAACGCGAATATTTTAAGGGAAGTTTCAAAGTGGTCTCCTGAAAAGAGAACAATTCCAAACATAAAAAATCTATTCGAATCGTATACTCAATACAAATATTCTTCAAAAGATATTTCAGAAATCATGCATTCTTCTAAGAACAAATTCTTTAAAAAAGGTCACTCATACTTAGGTGCTGAAAAGTTTCCAACTATTACTGATTTTTCTTCTTTCTATATTTATGGTGAAAGAATTAGATCAAATATCGTAGCGAGGGTTCTGGCCCATCAGCAAAATACAGTTTGGGCCACAGCGACTCACACTTCGACTCCTGTAACGATGGTAACAGTGGGTCCAGCTAGCTTGACTAAAGAATTTGATGGAATGATGCACTCTACAGAAGTTGGAAGAAAAACATTTAAAGCACTAGGTCTTAAAAAAGAATTTAAGAGTGTTATAAAATAGAAGAACTTATTACTTAGAGTGATTGCTCATAATGAGTGGGTCCTGATTTAGAAATCATGGCCCCTCCTAAGCATACCTCTTGTTCATCAATCGTTAGGTAAAAAACTATCGATTGTCTAACCGCCACTGCTCTTTGAGATTCAGCAAAAGTCACATGAATCAAATCACCATCAATACTTTCAATGGTACAATCTTGATCTGCCTGACGATATCTAACCTTGGCACGACACTTTAGTGGCAACTCAAACTTAAAGTCAGCTGAAACCCAAGAAATTTCATCTGCCCAAAGTTCATCACAATACAGAGCAGGATGTTCTCCTCCACGCTCTACTATGATGACATTTCTTTCTATGTCTTTTCCAACGACAAACCATGGCTCACCTGGTCCACCGAGACCTAAGCCTTTTCGCTGTCCCATAGTATAATAGACAGAACCTGTATGAGATCCTACGACTTCACCTTTTAAATTTTCAAACTTTCCAGGTTTTAGGGCGATATAGTTTGAAAGAAAATTCTTAAAGTTTCTCTCTCCTATAAAACATATTCCTGTAGAGTCTTTCTTATCTTTCGTGGCCAGATCATACTTAGTGGCAAGAGCTCTAACTTCTGATTTTGGTAGATGGCCTATAGGAAATATTATTCTATTAAGTTTCTCTTCTTTCATTGTATAGAGAAAGTATGTCTGGTCTTTACCTGGATCATTTCCTTTTACGAGTCTATTCTCACCAGAAAGATTCGTATTTTGACAGTAATGCCCAGTCGCTAGATAATCGGCACCAAGTTCAATCGCCTTATCTAAGAAGACCTTAAATTTAATTTCTCTATTACAGAGAATATCTGGATTGGGTGTAAAACCGGCTTCATACTCACTGAGAAAATGTTTAAAGACATTTTCTTTATACTCTTTAACAAACTCAACTGAATAATAAGGAATATCTAATTTTTCACATACACTTATAACATCAGCATATTCTTTAGAGGCCTGACATACGCCAAACTCATCCTCTTCTTCCCAATTCTTCATGAACATTCCTATGACGTTATACCCTTGTTCTTTTAAAAGGGCCGCGCATACGGAACTATCAACTCCACCGGACATACCAACGATGACAGTGGTTTCTTCATTAGGTTTAATTTGGTTTGGTGCTGTAAAACTCATGAGAATCTTGTAACAAGAAATCTGCGTTTGGGAAAGGGACCGGGTTAAATTATATCGTAGCTCCAGGCCAAGACACTAGGGCCTAAGTAGAGAAAAGAGTTGTATAAGGTCTTGAAATTAAGGGTTTCAACAAAATCATTTGAGGTATGATGATTTTTAAAGTTAAAGTCATCCTCCCAATTTTGAGAGAATGTGCAAGCAGCAAAGCCAGCATCCCAGAAATTCACATGATCTCCAGAGTTAAAGCCATTGGACTCAATATCAAACTTTACTCCTGATTGAGCTTTATCCCCAACGGATTTAAGAGATTTAACAAGTTTCAGATCTTTACCATGTAGAGCTTCATTTTCTTTTCTTATATAAATTTTGAAATTATTAAACTTCTTTTTTTTATCTTTGCTTTTAGTATCATGACCAAGCATGAGAACATTTACAAATCCTGCAAATTTTTCTTTTTTCAATGATTGTTTATATTTAGAAACAAAGGCCCTAGCTCCAAGAAAACCAAATTCTTGATAATCAAAGAAGACAACTCTAACTGTTTTAGGTAAATCAACTTCAGAGAGAACTTCGATCATAGAAAGAAGAACAGAAACTCCAGTTCCATTATTATCTGCACCGGGTTGAGCAGATTCAAAGTCAATTTTTAAATTTTCTTTATTAAATGTTATTGTATCAAAGTGTGCACCAAGGACTATGACTTCATCAGGGTTAATTGTTCCTTTTTTTTCCCAAATGACATTACTCCCCTTAACGTTTCTAAGTTTACCTAAATGACCAATCATTGAATTTGTAAAACTGTTCCATTTTTTGTAGGTTTTAGATGTCTTTGAATAGTTTCCAGCGATTTCTTTTTGAAAATCTTTTCTGTATAGAGAAATGGCATGATCAATATCGGGAGAGAATTCATCGATAATAACGTTAGAATTTCCATCTATTTTTTTAATCCTATCAAAAATCCATTTCGCCGTTTTTTCATGTCCCTTGCTCCCCACCATTCTCGAGGGGCGACAGCAAGAAACAAAACTTCTCAGGTTAGAAATTAAAAGTTTCTTATCATATTTCTTAAATACTCTTTTTACGGAAGAGAGATTTGTAATTTTCTTATCGTAAGATCTTAGGACAAACTTATCCATCGCCAGAGTATTCAATTGAAAAGTAATCAAAATTAAAAACAATATTTTTTTCATAATTTAAAACTCGAAGTTAATTTTTGGTTTCTTTTCACTTTCATCTATGATGACTTCTTCTTCATCACGGTTTTTTGGAAAAGTTCTATACTCGCCTTCATCAAAATATCCAGCGTGTCTCACTACTCCAGAACCTAAGACTTTAGCACCCATGCCTTTCTTGTTATAAAAAACTTGGTAACCACCTCTCGGACATTGCCCATCTTGTTTTTCTACAAACTCAACAACTACCGAACGATTATTCTTAAAATACAAAATACAGGGAAATTTTTCACCTGCTGCTGCAAGCTGCACAAAACATTTTAGAGGCTTAGATAAATCCATAGCAGGATCGTGAGAAAATCTCATTAAACGACAATGAGTGAAAAAGTGTTTATCTATAAAATCAACGTAAACCAATTGTTTACCAGGAAAGATTTTTACAACATGTAAATTCTTATCAACAAGAGAACTCCCCTTTGAAGGTATATTGCTTTGATTTAGTTCATACAAGTGAACACCAAGGTGTTCACAAAGAGTTGTTTCATCTTTGAAATTAATTATACTTCCTTCTTTTCGTAAACTAGGAGCAGTAAACTTCTCAACAGCAGAAATAAAGTCAGGACTTGAAAGAAAGGTCCTTCTCTTTAGCTTATTTTCTTTGTCATTCTTTGAGAATTTTAAACCAAGAAGACTAGAGATTTTGTCCACTTCATTAGATTTTATTTCTGCCAATGGAAAAATAAGTTTAGAAAGTTCTTCTTGAGAGAGCCTACTTAGTCCGTAAGTCTCATCACAAGTGATATCGTTGGGAACAAGTAAGCTAAAAATTCCACTTTTTTGATTTTTAAAAATCTTCGCCTTATGTCCAGTAGCAATTAGATCCACTTTAAGTTTCTTTCCCTTCTCTAAAAGGGTTTCTACAAGAACTTTATTCCAAGCAATGATAGGTTCAAACTTTTCTCCTGCTAGTCTAGTTGAGACTACAGGCTCCACAAGTCTTGAATAAAATAAACTCGAAACATTTGTTCCATAAAATGGAATCTCCATCTGATCACACATGGCCTTGATATCATCTAAGTTAGTAGGGTTCCATACTTTAAAACTTTCATAATCATATTCATGAAAAACAATCCCTAGACCTATTACATTCATACCTTGTTTTTTTAATAAATAAGCCGCAACAGTGGATTCGATTCCACCATCCATTCCCACAAGAACTGTTTCACGTTTATTTTTTCCAACTTGATTCATGAGAACATTATAACAAATTTTCAATACTTTAACAGCATGGAGGCAATAAGAGACTATTTAACAAGGGAATAAAGAGCACATTATACCCGAGCCTCTAACTCCGACATAATATATCTAAAGCTAGATGCTCGAATTCCGAAAAGATCTATATGATATCTAGAAATGCCCCAGAAATTACAAAGGGAGATATACTTCTCTTTGAAACTGAAAATCAAAAGCACAATCAAAGTCAGTTAAAAGACTTCATTTACTTTTTAAAGTATTGTGGGAAACGTGGTGCTATTAAATTTAATCACGTAGAAGAAAAAGCTACGCTTCTTAAAAATTTAACTCTTAAAGAAAATATACTACTAGATTCAGGAATGAAGAGAAACGAAGACAAAAGTCTCGTAAAACTATTGGCCGAAAAAGGTTTAACCTACCTTTCTTTACTAGCGAAGAAACTCGATGACGAAAACCTCTACCCTAATCAAGTTGATATTGAAGCTAAGAAAATTACATCACTCATTAAAGTTCTCTTTTCAAGTGCAGATTACCTATTTCTTGAAAGACCTGAAAAATATCTTTCAAAATCTACACAGGACTTGTTTATTTCGGCGCTATTTCAGTCTCTAACACAGAAGGGGCAGATTCTATTACTCACAAGTGATCAACGAAATATGTGGCTGCAACACGTTACAAAAGTTGTTACTAGATCAAAAAATAGCCACTTTTCACTTGATGCTGTTATCAGTCAAAGTGAAGTTATAAATAAAGGACACTTAGAATTCGAAGGACCCCTATTTAGTCACAAAAAAGCCGCTTAATTCAACTTCAAAATTTGACAGAATCGCACAGCTAATCGGATAATATCTTATAATTAATAGATATTTAACCCACATCCATAGAGAAAAAATGAGTAAAAACACACTAAATTTCATCGATGTCTTCGCTGGAGCAGGCGGACTATCATGTGGTCTTGAAATGGCCGGTCTAAAATGTTTACTCGGCGTAGATCATGACAAATATGCCATGGAAACCTTTGCCAAGAATCACAAGTATGCCCAAACTTACTGTGGTGATATTAGAAAATTAACCAAGAAAGTCCTTCTTGAAAAATTAGATGGCAATCCTGTGCACGTAGTTGTTGGTGGTCCACCTTGCCAAGGTTTTTCTACCGTAGGTCTTGGTAACCCCGATGACATGAGAAATGCTCTCTTCTTAGAATTTATTCGTATCGTGAAAACGACTCAACCCTACTTTGTTGTGGTAGAAAATGTCACAGGACTCTTAGCAAAGAAGAATGAAAAAACGCTTCAAAATATATTTAAGAAATTTAAAACACTTGGTTATGATATGGATGTACAGGTTATGTCCTCACAAAACTATGGAGTACCAGAAAAGAGAAGAAGAACAATTCTCATTGGTACTCGTGTGCAGACGGATATAAATTTTCCTAAACTCACTCACGATACCATTATTGCAAAGACTTTTCGTAATGCAGTAACTGTAGGAGACGCCCTAGAGAATTTAGCAACTAAGAATGGAATCACTTATAATCATGATCTAGAGCTTGCTCAATTAAAATCAAAAATTGAAAAAAGAAGGCTGGCACGAATTCCAGAAGGAAAAGGAATTCGTTACGAAGCTGATGAAAAGAAATACTTCACTCCTTCTTTAAAGCTAGGTGTAGACTGGGTAAATCTAAGAGAGAACCGTTTTAGACAAACTAAGTATCAAAGGTTGGACAGAAATAAACCAAGTCCTACTATTATGACCCATAGACATAGCTACTTCCACCCTGTTGAAGACAGATACCTCACTCAAAGAGAAGCTGCCGCATTCCAAAGTTTTCCAAATACGTTTCAGTTCATGGGGCCACTATCGGCTCAGTGGAGACAAATAGGAAACGCTGTCCCTCCACTCATGGCACGTGCCATTGGAAAGACATTGGTCAATATGCATAAGATCTATTTGAACAAAAGAGATTCAAAGTCCATAACTAAGAGTAATACTAAACAAAAGATTAGAAATGTTAGAGAGAAAGCTTTTGTCTACAAGAAATAATTTAGCAATACTTCTTGTACTTTTTTTAAGTACAAGTTGTTCATTACTTCCAAAAAAAGAATGTATCGTAACTAGGGCAGCTTTTGATATTGGTTCAGGCTCAACTAAAATGACCGTTGCGAAAGTAAACTCTTGCGAAAATAAACTAGTAGAGATTTTATTTGAAGACCAGTCAGCTGTCCCCTATAAGCAATCACTTTATAAAAATGCTAATTCATTCTCAGATGAAGTCATTTCACTTGGAATAAAAGAGCTTACGGAGCTAAAGCTGAATGCCATAGATATCGGCGCCACAGAGTTTAGCGCCTTGGCCACTCAAGCATTTAGAGATGCAAAAAATGGAAGCGAAACTCTACGTAAATTAGAAAAAGAAACAGATATAGAAATTAATGTCATCACTCAAACTTTAGAAGCCAGATTTGGATTCCTTGGAACAAAGATCAAACATCCTTTTGATGAATCAGACAAAATTCTTGTTTGGGATATTGGTGGCGGAAGTATGCAAATGACGTATTTCAAAGATGGTAAATATCACCACTATTTAGGAACTTTAGCCAGTGTTTCATTTAAAGAAAAAGTCCTAGAAAGATTTTATCCTAACGATACTAATACGCCTAACCCTATTGGTAAGTCTAGATCCAAAAAAGCAACGATACTCTCCCGCTTTTTTGCTCACGGAAATGTTCCTTCAGACATAAAAAAATACATAGAAAAGGCACGGGTATTTGGAATTGGTGGAGTTCACTACTATTCACTTAGAAAGCAGGCCTTAAAGAAGGGCCATATATACAATCAAACTCAACTAAGAGTCGCCTTAAAAAAACGATCTAAACTAAACGATCGAAAGATTGGCGGTAAGTACGCTAAGACAGAAGTTACTAATATTGCACTTGTTCTAGGTTTCATGGAAGCGCTAGGAGTTCGAAAAGTAGAGACACTAAAAGTGAATATGTCTCACGGCTTATTTTTAGATGAGAAGTCATGGTAAAATATCTTCTTTTGCTATCGTTATTTTTCTCTTATGGATGTGCTAGCGAAAAGAATTACTATAACTACTATGCAAATAAAAATCTTGGTAGCAAGTTCTTAAAAATAGATAATCTCAAAGTACATTACAGAGAAATTGGTACAGGAGATACTATAGTTCTTCTCCATGGAATATGTGATAGTTTACATACTTGGAGATACTGGAAAAATCAACTTGTTCAGCAAGGCTTCCATGTCATCACTGTTGATATACCCGGTTTTGGACTCACCGGAAAATGGAACAAAGCTTATACCATTGAAAATTATACTATTTTCTTAAAAGAATTCCTCGATAAGTTAGAAATTAAAAAAACTCATATAATTGGAAATAGCTTAGGAGGATATCTTGCTTGGAATTTTGCAAGCTCACATCCTGAGCGAGTGAACAAGCTAGGATTAATATCTCCCGCAGCTTACCCCCTCGATCCTCCATTCGTTGTAAAAATGGCCTCTAACTCTTTTACAAGATGGCTATCCAAGACTTTTAACAATAGAGCTATTTCTGATCACTTAGCTGAATCTGTTTTTAACAAACCAGAAAAAATGAGCGAATGGGATAAGGAAAGGTTTTATAGACTGTTTAATTTAGAAGGAAATCATGATGCTTATATGGGAGTCTTTCAAAACATTCTTGAAATTGCAGAACATGAACCAAATCTAACTCTCTTAAAAACTCCAACTTTACTTCTGTGGGGAGAAAAAGATGCATGGATCCCCCACAATCAAGCAAAACTATGGGAAAGAGATGTTAAAAATTTAAAATTAATTAGTTACAAAGATGTAGGGCATGTTCCTCAATTAGAAATTCCCAATAAGAGTTTAAATGATGTTATTCATTTTTTGAAAACTGAATAACAAAACAAGTATTCTCGTCATCGTTATCAATGACTATATCTCCACCGTGCTCTTTCATTATTCTTCTGCAATTGGAAAGACCTAACCCAGAACCTACGCCAACAGACTTAGTCGTAAAGAAAGCTTTAAAAATACTCTCTTGCACACTTTCAGGAATACCTTTGCCACAATCCCTGAATTTAACAATTAAATTTTCTTGGTCAAACTCTAAAGAAATCCATGCTCTTTTATCACTATTTGAAAAATCAGAGATAGCATCACAGGAATTGCTAAAAAGATTTACAAAAACTTGAAAAATCTTTGTTGTGTTCATTGAAGTTGAGAATGACTTCTCTGGATTCATAATAATGACTTCTATATTATTCTTATGAATTTTTGAATTACAAACATCACTGGCTTCTTCAATAAGATCCTTAAGATCGGACTTTACGAAAGGATCATCTTCAGCATTTCTAACAAACACTTTGACACTATTTACAATTTTTAAAATTCTATTTGAAGTATTAGTAATACGCTCAGAAAATTTTAATATTTTTTCAACACTTTGGTTATCTGATCTTTTTAAAGATTTAGATGAGGCCATAATAACTGTTAGAGGATTTTTAATATCATGAATAATACCTGCAACCATTTCTCCAAGAGCCGTTAATTTCTCATTGAATTCTGCCTGATCTTCTAATTGTTTAATGCCTGTTATATCCACTCCAATAAGAAGTGCTTCTTTATGACCATTTATAATATTTCCAGAAACCCAGAAAACCTTTTTCTCGTCGTTAAAAGTTGTAGAAATTTCTTGTGAAAGTTTACCAGCATCTGATTTAAAAAGTTTATGAACAAAATTATAAAAGTACTTATTATTAGTAAAGAAGCCTACTTCCTTTCCAATAAAGTCAGTTGTCTCTAAATGACAAAGATTAGCTAGTGTCTGATTAACCTTTATATATTCAAGGTCCCTATTTACAACCGAAATAGTACATGGAACTTCATCAAAAATATTCTTATAAAAGTGTAAATCTTCTGTTTGAAATTTCTCTTGTATAGAATCTAACTCATCAAGAGTGAGAGAAACATTTCCATTCTTACAAAAGTTATCTTTAATATATGTAAAGATTTTCTTATCATCGTCAGTTGCCATAGTTACTTTATCGGATATTTAAAAGATAAAATGATATTAAGTTAAAGTTAATTTAGCTTAACTGACTAGCAACTTGAAGTTTAGAGAATTGTCCCTTCGAGTCCAAAAGCGCCTTAGGACTTCCCTCTTCAACAAGCCTTCCATGATCAAATACAAGTAGGCGATCACAGTTCATTATGGTGTCGAGGCGGTGAGCGATAATCAAACAAGTCTTATTTGCCATAATCTTTTCTATGGCCTCATGGATTATTTTCTCATAAGTAGGATCAATATTAGCTGTAGCTTCATCTAGAATAAGAATTTTAGGATCTCCCAAGAGAATCCTAGTGAGGCTGACCAATTGTCTCTCTCCAATACTTAAATTCTCTCCCCCCTCTAATACTTGGGTATTTAGATCAATCTTTGAATCTTTCATCACTTTAGAAAGTCCAGTAATGTCACAACAATTTAATATAACATCATCAGAGAGATTCTCTCCAGCGCTTAAGTTTTCCCTTAGTTTTCCATGAAAAATAATAGGGTCTTGCGCCACAAAGCCAATTGAAGATCTCAGAAATTTTCGATTGAATGAACGTATTGATTTTCCATCAATTTCAATATCTCCCTTTTGATATTCATACAACCTTGAAAGTAAATTGACTGTGGTAGTTTTTCCACATCCAGTAGAACCTACTAATCCAATTTTTTCACCTGGTTGAATTTCAAAATTCAGATCTCTAAGAACCCAGTCATCAACGTCATAACTCATCCATATATTCTTAAAAGAAATTTTTCCTTCAAACTGGTGCTCTGCCACTTCACCATCATCTCCTAATACAACATCTTCTGTATCATGAGAAAAGAAACTTGAAACTCTTTCACTGCTTGTAAATGCCTGTTGAATTACATGTATCTCTCTCGCCAGCATCATTATGGGAGAGAAAAATCTCTCACAGTATCTAATGAACGCCACAAAAACCCCTACTGACATTGTGTTATTTAAAACTTCCTGTCCTCCAAAGAAGACTAAACCAATGAGAGGCAGAGTACAGAAGAAAGCAGTTAGTGGTCTTGTCCAGGAATAGAGAAGATTGGCACTTAACTGGGCATTTTTGTGTTCATTAACAGCTTCATCAAAATTTTGATGTGACCAGTTCTCTAGACCATATGAGCGTATGACATCTATTCCATTAAGATATTCATTGAGTTTAGAATTTAGAGCACTTGAGAGTTTAGACATATTTCGATTAACTTTCCTCACCATGTTCTTAGTTGTATAAACGAGAACAACGGCCGGAAGCATAGATGCAATTAAAATAAGACCTAATTTTAAATCTGTTAAGCACATGGCCGCACCAGAAATAGTGGCCATAAAGAATGCATTAACAAAACGTCCAATAGTAGAAGTAAAGAACTCTTCAACGCCTTCTACGTCGTGTGTGATTCTTGTAATAACTCTCCCCTGAGGTTGTTTATCATAGAAGCCTAGGGGCAATTTCTGAATGTGAGAAAAGAGTTTTTTTCTAATATCTAATATCGTTTCAGAAGAGTTCAAGACGAGAATTCTTCGACCAAACCACTGCAGAGCAAGGCCCACGGCTTCACAACCAATAATTAAACTCGCCCAAAAAAGAGAGAGATCAAAGTCTTTTGGAAAGAGTCCATATTCAACTAAGTGTCCCATTGAGCGTGATGAAACAATGGCAATCAACGAACTAAAGAGCATGAGAACAAGCGCAAATAGAAACTTCTTCTTTCTCTTGTAACCAAAACTTACAAGAAATTTAAAAGATGAAAGATCACTTAAACCATTCTTTTTCAGGTTTTTATCATCTTGTTCATCGCTATGAAGAAATTGATTATTACTCATCACTTATCTCCTGATTTTGAGTTAGCTCTAAAAACTTATTACAATACTTTAGAGTCGAACTTCGATGTGCGACCCACACTAAAGTCGTTTCACTAAGCTCCCTATCAAGGTTTTGTAATATCCTCTCTTCAGTCACAGTATCAACTGCACTTAGACAATCATCCAGAAAGAGCAATTTTGGTTTTCTTGACAATGCCCTAGCTAAAGTTAGTCGCTGCTTTTGACCACCTGAAAGATTGATTCCCCACTCTCCAAGAGCAGTATTTAATTTCCCTGGAAACTTCTCTACATCCTCTTTAAGACCCGCGAGCTCCAAGAAAGACCAAACCTCATCATCAGTTAGCTCTGAGTCCATTTCTATATTTTTCTTTATAGTGTCGGCAAATAAGAAAGGTCGTTGTTGAACAAAACTCATGTAGTCTCTAAGTTCCTGGTGAGAATAAGTATTATAATCTTTCCCATGAAAGAAAATTTTTCCATCATAGTTTCTTTCCAAACCACTAAGAATACTTAAAAGAGTTGTCTTACCTGTACCAATGATGCCAGTAATTCCTAACCTATCTCCTGGAAGAAGAGAGAGATTTAAATTATTTATTAATTTAATATTATTTTCAGGATAAGAGAAATTTAAGTCTTGCACCTTTAAAACGTAGTCACTATCAGTAACTCCGTGACCATCATTGTAGAGATAATCTTCTTTTTGATTTATATAAATATCATTTAATCGCTCTAGACTTGCCATCCCTTTTCTCCAATCAGAAATAACAAAACCTATTTCCATAAGAGGATCTTGCAGTAAAAAAATGAGTCCCTGCATTGAAACAAAGTCTCCAATAGTCATTTGATTAGAGATCACTAACTCTATTCCCACAGCAAAGAGGACGACATAACTAAGAATAGAGGCACCTCCCATAACAGGGATATAATTTAGTGAAGTAAACAAGGCCTTTAATCTACTTTCTTTAAAAGTGTTCGCACTATCAATGAGTTTCTTCTCCCAAAACTCTCCGGTCTGAGTAAGTCTTTGAAGACGAATGGTGCTAATGACTTGAGTTGAGAGGTCATTAAAGTAACCTAAACATTTTTGAGAAAACTTATATCGATTAACTTCACTAGAGGATAATTTTTTGACAAAAAAGGGAAGTATAGAAAGTACAACTAGAGATATCACCGTCATTTTAACGTTAATAAGAATCATTGTCCCAATAGTAAATATTCCTAAAAAGAGAACATCCACAAGAGCAACAAGGGTGAATCCAAAAATAAAACGAGAGGAGTTTACATCACTATTTACAGCATTCATAAGGTTACCCTTAGTAAATCCAGTAACTAAATCTTTCTTCTTAAAATACCTAGCATTTTCCCAGATTTTCTTTCTTAACATAGCCGATGCCATATGAGTTTGCCGCGCAAGAGTGACTCGCCAACCCATTCGGCCAATAGTGATAAGAATACGACATACAAGTAACGAGAAGAATAGAGTATAGAATGTTTGCACTTGTTCATTTTTTACAAAGAATCTAGGTATTGTATCTTGATTAAAGAAATCAATAACCCATCCAATAATTCTTGTAGTAAAAACTTGGCACACATTGGTCAACACGACCATTAGAGTGCCAATTAAATACATTAATTTATTTTGTTTTAAGAAAGTTTTCCAAATATTGATTGGATTCGTAATTGTCTTTTCCGCCATTCCAAAATGGTATAGTGATCTAGACTTTATGAAAAGAAAAGCTTAGTGAATTTCTTGCTTTAACCATAGACAAAACTCTGATAATTCATCACTAATCATTGGAAGTTCAGCTTTGACATTATTCACAGCTAGTTCCACCCCATCAGGCGTATAGAACTTCCCAATCAGAGACCGAGTTAAACGATCAACCATATCTGGATGAAGGGAGTCTGAGTAGATCTTGGCCTCAGTAATGAGACCCTTGTGGGAATCAATATGAACTTCAATTCCTCCCCAAGAAAAACGCTCTTCCATTTTGTGATTAAATTTTGGAGTTTGTCCAAAGCACCAATCCCAATCTTTTAAAGTATTATAGTATGTATTTAGTTTATCAACTGTACTTAAAAACTGATTGTCCAATATTTCAATTTCACACTCTGCTCCATAGTGAGCAAAAAATTCTGAAATGATGGCCTTTGAAAGGCCTTCATGAGAAATACTTGGATTAATTGTAGTAAGATTCGAAACTCTGGATCTCACAGATTTAATGCCCTTACTTTCTAATTTCTTTCTGTCAGGGTTAAGGTAGTTAGATAGCTTAGAGAGGTCAGCATCAATTAATAAAGTCCCATGATGGAAGGCCCTATCCTTAGTTTCTTTAAAGGCTGAACCACTAATTTTCTTAGGACCTTCAGAATCTTCAACCAGAATATCATTTCTTCCTGAAGCATAGGCCTCAACGTTGAACTTCTCTAAAGCTTTTATAATTATTTGGTTATTAATAGATTTGTCATAGTTTTCTTTGGAACTCATGAAAGTAAAGTTTGTGTTTCCTAAATCATGAAAGACCGCTCCTCCACCAGATTGTCTCCTAGCTAGCTTAATTCCATCATCCTTCATTTTCTTAGTATTACACTCAGTCCAAGGATTTTGAAATTTCCCAATCACCACAGTATTTTCATTTCTCCATAGATAGAGAACGTGGGTTTGTGGATCCATATCACGAAAGATCCAATCTTCAGTGGCGAGATTGAACCAAGGGTCGAATGTATCAGAAATGAGAACTCTTAATTTAGTCACTTTATTACTCCTATAAGGGAAACGTACCAGAATGTTCTGATATTGTCTTGCAAACGACCCCCTGCGTCTAGAAAAATGCGAATAAGAATATATACAATGAGCTATAGACAAATTTCTGGGGTGAATATGAATAAAAAGATACTTTTGATTATCGTCTTTCCTCTTCTCTTTTCTCTGACTTCAATGGCCCGGGACTGGGTAAAGTTTAAAATACCGGAAGCCAAGTGTGGAGATGGTACAGACTATAGTGTCTATTACAATCCACAAAATTCTAAAAAGTTATTAGTTGAATTTATGATGGGTGGTGCTTGTTGGGACTTAATGAGCTGTTACGGTGGAAATATTCGAACATGGTTACACCCAATTATTGAACTCCCAAGTTTTTCGGTTTTAAGTTCAAATGACTCCAACAGATCACCTTTTACCAAACACTCCTCTCTCTATCTACCTTACTGTACAGGTGATGTCTTTGCGGGGGATCACAAGTTTTCTTATTTTTTAGGAATTAAGGCCAATCACGTAGGTCATTCAAATATAGTTAAAACAGTAAAATTTTTCAAAGAAAATGGAATCATTCAGTTTTCAAAACTAGAAGAACTCATTCTCTTTGGAACAAGTGCAGGAGCTATAGGAACACTAATTCATAGCAAAACTTTTGAAAGAGAAGTCAGCAGTAAGACTAAGAAAGTTATTATTGCAGATAGCCCAGGTCTTCACTTTGGAAAAAAGTTTTGGAAGAAATTCACAAATCCTATGAGAGAAAACTTTCAAAAAGCATTTAACAATATAAATGTACATATTGATTTCGATGACGGACTTGTCGCTGATCAAATGGATAAAGTTTGTGATCAATTACCCGATTGGAATATTGGTTTTCTACAGGGGAGCCAAGATTTAATAATGACTCTTCTCTTTGGAAACATCACCCCTGCGAAACATAGAGAGCTTGTCTATGGACCAAGAGGAATTCATGAAACAACAAAGTATAAAGAGAACTGTGCTAGTTTCGTAGCAGATACAAAAATGCATACCTTCCTACTATTAAATAAAAGTTCACAAATTAAGGCCGGAGGAATAACTGCTTTAGATTTTGCAAAGAGAGTTTACCAAGGAAAGTTGAATCGCAGCTATAGATAAAATTCAATAGCTGCAAAAGATTTATTGATCGATAGTCATTTTAACGTTAACAACCCCAGACCTCATTCGCATCACAAATGATGGTATAGCGAGATCATCTTTCTTTCTACCAGGTAATGTATAAACTTTACGTAAATAGAAATCCATATTCTTTAGAATTGTATTAGTTTTCACTTTTACAAAAATCCCTTTCATTCTAATTTTTAGTGGGATTATTTTTGTCTCTTTTAAGTAATTTTTGATGTCATGCTCTATATCAGAATGCATTTGATTAAGTGGAGGTAGCCAAGATTCAGAGATAAGTGGTAGTGAAATCTTCTCCGTTAGAAATCTTGTAATTTCTGCTCTTTCTAGAGTTGAATCTACATTAGTGAAAGTAATTTTTGCTTTGTTCTTTATCTTAGCATATTTAATTTCTTCAATCTGATCATCTTCGCTTAATTCATTTATACCAATGACGATTCCCTTTTTTCTATCTTTAGAAAATATTTTTACGAAGTATCTATTATTTTTCTTTCCAAACTCTAGTTTGCTTATTTGAGCAATAGTTTCATGAACTGTTGTATTTAACTTCTCACCTGAGATTGTTTCAAAGGCAGAAACAAGTTTTACAATATCAGCATTCGGAAGTTCATACTCTCCCACTTCAGCAAGATATCTTAGAATATATAGAGTAAAAGTGAGTCCATCACCTACAGGAAATTCATCGCTCATGGCCTCTTTAACTAGGAAGATTTGCTTAGCAACCTTTTCATAGTCCTCTAATCCAAGTCCATTAAGATCATCTCCAGACTCATCATTTGAATCCGTTGTTTCAATATTTGTGGTAGTAGCTGTTGTCTCATCTTTAGGACTAGATTTATTATTAACATTCGATAGTGATCTCGAATTATCAAGTCCTGACTTATCTGTACAAGCAGAAGAGAATAATAAAAAACTAGCCATAATAACTGTAGAAACCCATTTAAGCTTAAGCACAGCATCCTCCAAAAAATTATATTTCATAGAATATATAGCAAGAATTAGGCCATTATAACTATCTAAAATCATGTTTTAGAGGAGTCCATTTCTTGACACTGACTAACATTGTGACACTAAAATGTGGTTCATTATGCAACTAGGCCTTATTTTTCAAGGTAAATTGACTTACCCTAACTAGCTGAAATAAGTTAAAGGTTTAACAACTTTTTTATAACAATAAATAGAACCCATTCCTTCATCGTTTCAGGATAATTAAATAGTAGAATTTGAAAAAAAGTATCCATTTTAAGGACTAGAAAATGAAGACAGTACTAATAACGGGAGCGACAGGACTTGTGGGTCAGAAGCTATGTATAAAGCTAGTCGCAGATGGTTACACTCTAAAAGTCCTAACAAGAAATATTAAACGAGCAGAAGAAAAAGTGAAAGTTCCTTGTACATTCTACGAGTGGGATACTGCTTCACTTCCCCCTAAAGAATCCATTCAAGGTACAGATATAGTTATAAATCTCATGGGTGAAAATATTGCACAAAAGAGATGGAGTAAACTACAAAGAGCTGAGATCCATCGCTCCCGTGTTCAAGGGACAAAGTTCTTAGTAGAAGGGCTAAATAAATTCTTAGAAAGAGATTTAGATTTATTCATATCTACTTCGGCAATTGGTTATTATAAATCCAATACTAATATACGATTAGATGAATTGTCAGAGAAGGCAGATAGTTTTCTATCAAAGGTTTGCCAAGATTGGGAGAAAGAAGCAAGCTTACTTCGAAAATCTAAGAGAAACCTAATAACTCGCTTAGGAGTAGTTTTAGATATAAATGGAGGAATGATTAAGAAACTCTCCCCCATATATAAACTGGCGCTTGGAGGACCAATTGGGTTTGGTCATAGAATTATTAGTTGGATACATATAGATGACCTTGTAAATATATATCTCATGGCGATAAAAAATGAAAAATACGAAGGTGTAGTAAATGCTACGGCACCTTATCCCACGAGTAGTACAGAGTTCTCACATGCAATGGCTAGAGCTATAGGGCTACCAGACTTATTCCCAGTCCCTCCAGTAATCTTAAAAATCGTTTTTGGAGAACTTTCTTGTCTCATGCTCGATAGCGTAGAGGTTTATCCTAGAAAGTTAGAAAAGCTAGGACACCGATATATTTTCTCTGAAATAGGACAGGCGATAAATCAAATATTCAAAAAAAACTAGAGATATACTAATCAACAGCAAATTCTTCTTTAATATTTAAGTCGTCATCATTTATGGCATCGGGATCATACTCTACGTCTTCAGCAAGTGATAAATCGGGATCGTACTTATAACGTTCCTCCCAGTCTCTACCATCAGAGAGTTTTTTTATCCTTTGCATATTTCCATGCCCCTTAAGAGAACGTCGTGTCTTTTCAAAAGATAGTTTTCTCTTCTTCTCGCGCGCAGCTTCTTTAGCTGTCATGACTTTTGCTAGAACCATCTTATCTAAAATATTATGAACAGTAGTCTTTGCAAAATCAGTGAGCTTTCTTTCTTTAAAAGATTGAGCATAACGAACTGGACTAGGAAGAAGCATGGCCAAGAATGCACCTTCTTTAGCATTCAATTTCTTAGGTGATTTTTTGAAATAATACTTAGAGGCCTTTCTAATTCCATATAAATTCTTACCATATTGTATGATATTTAAATATATTTCCAGTATCTTATCTTTTGAAACTTTATTCTCAAGGTAAATTGTAGAGGCCAATTCTTTAAGTTTTCGCTTTATGGTTCGATCGTGAGTAAAGAATATATTCTTAGTCACCTGTTGTGAAATGGTACTAGCGCCTCGAAGCTTCTTACCATTCATACTATCAATTGCAGCTTCTTTTAGCTGAGAGAGATCAACACCATGGTGTCCATAGAAGAACCAATCCTCACTTAACATAATGGCCTGGACAGCTGGCTTAGAAATATCTTTTAACTGAACCCAACTTTTAGGTTTCTTTTTTACAATGTGGTACTCAACGATTCCTTTCTTATTAACCTTGAAATCAACAAATTGGTTTTGCAGTTTGTTAATTTCAAAAATAGGAATACTGCCCAACATGAAAATGAAAGTGAATAAAATGAATAAGGATAGTAAAACTGCAATTTTCTTTCGTTTATGTTTCATAGTCTCGTCCTTAGTTTGTAAAAACTAACTCTTGAAAATTTTCTTTTATAGGAAATTGGTCGCTAAATCTTTCGGCCAAAGCAGAAATTGTAAGCGAAGGATTCACTGCTAAATTTGCGGGTATAACACTAGCATCACAAATGTATAGGCCCTTGTGACCAAAGACTTCATGATTCGTATCAACCAAACCTGAATTGGAATCAATTGCCAAAACAGCTCCTCCCAATACGTGAGCTGTGGTTATAGAGCCCAGTACAACTTCAGCACTGCAGTTTAAAGCTTCACCGTTTATATTTTTGGCGACTAATTTTGCAGACTCTTGGGCAATAGGAATATAAGTTTTCATTTTCTCGTCTTTCATTTCACCTATGAGACCAAAAGAAAATCCCTTAAAGAATGTCCGTCCATAAGTGAAGGTCATATTGGTTTCTAAGGACTGCATAACAAGTAGAATTATCGAACTATTGGCCCAGTCTTTTTTAAACATGGCCTTCATATAAGGAATAAATCTTCTAACCATTTGTGCCAATAACATAAAAGGTCTAAAAAACCTGTTAGCTCCACCGGTAAGAGGAATAGTAAGAAGTTTCATAAAATCACTTCCACTAGGATAGCGAACGCCTTCAATCTTTGTATGTTCATCAGGTTTTATTTGTGCCCCGATAGCGATCCCTTTCGAGAGTTGTCTATGAGTGTCAAAACTTGTCACACCTAAAAGACTCTCTCCATTAGTTCTAATAGTTTCACCTAATCGATTAGATAAGTTATTTAATGTTCTATGTTTAATTTTATTTTTAAAGAGGATATCCATTGTCCCCATGACGCCAGCACTTAAGATCACTTTCTTAGCTTTAAAAGTTGTTTTCTTTTTACGAAATAGTGAAGTAGTACAAATAGTATGAACTAAATAACCAGATGAAGTGGGCTCAATTTTATCAACTGTAGTTTCTGCAAAGATCTCACTCCCCCATTTCTTAGCAAAGAAGAGGTAATTCAAGTCTAGCGTGTTTTTAGCGCCTACAGGACATCCAATCATGCAGCTACCGCAGACGGTGCATCCCGTTCTCTTTGGACCAGATCCATTAAAATAAGGATCCTCAACCTCAAATCCTGGCTTATCATTGAAGAAGACTCCAACATTTGTTCTTTCAAAAGTTTCATGGCAACCAAGGTCAATAGAGAGTTGTTCTATGACTTCTTCACCTTCATCAAGATGGGGATTCTGACAAACTCCAAGCATCTTCTCAGCTTTAGAATAATAAGGTTCTAATTCTTCTTCCCAGTTAATACTACTAGGCCAAGCGGTGCTCTTAAAGATTTTAGCAAGTGGTCTTAGGAGTGTATTGGCATAAACAAGACTTCCGCCTCCCACACCAACACCGTGAAGAACCATGAGATTTTTTAATACAGTAATGGATTGAATTCCAAAACATCTAATGATTGGAGCCCATAGATACTTTTTAATATCCCAATTTGTTTTAGGAAAATCTTGTTTAGAGTAGTGTCGCCCCTTTTCTAGAATAGCAACTGAATAACCCTTTTGAGCTAGCCTACAGGCGCTGACAGAACCGCCAAACCCACTACCTACAATGACAAAGTCATATTCTTTCATTCCTAACCCCTAAAACATAATCCTATTGTAATGAATTCTATCAGGGGGTGTAGATTTCGTCTAACTGGTTAATATATGGATATAAGTGACTAGATTTATGGGCGAGGGATTATGTATATAGGCAAAAAAAATGGCCGCTAAAGCGGCCAAATAACTTATTTTTCGTAATTTGCTCGAAGATCACATCTATATTGACCATAAAGGGTCTGTAATAGACCGTTGTGAGGTCTTGTATTCTGAATTTCTAACATACTTTGACCAAGTGTATAGTCAAACTTCTCATTTATAACATTCTTAGCTTCTTTTATCGTCAGCTTCTTACCTTGCCAACTTACGAAGACTGCAGCGTCATTTTTCTCTATTAAGTTCTTCTTAGTAATCTTTATGGCGGATATAATTCTTCTGGCTAAAATTGCACTTTGAGAATTTTTAAAGATTGTGTCTCTATCATTACTCCAAAATCCAGAGTCTGTTTCACCAAAGATGTCTTTATTAGTTGATAGGAAGTCATATCCCATTTCAGCCCATTTTTGAGAATATTTCCATGTTCCTCTTAAGTTCTTAGCTGAAACACAGGCCTTATCTACTTGATCACTGCTAAGCTCAGACTCATCTTTAATTCTGTAAACTCCATCATCTTTTTCAAGGTTTTTCTGAGCGAAACTCTTGAAGTCTTTTTTAAATAAATTATTTACCTTGTGACTTTTCTTTCTCATGTGACTCACAAATTTTTCACCGTAAGTTCCATAAATATGACCAACAATTTGATCATTGGCCTCAAGAATTCTAAGATCAGCTCCATCGGCTCCATCTTGACTTGTAAATTCTCTCTTTCCAGTGATAGAAAGTAGTTTAGTTTTCAAGGCAGCAAGATCAGTTAATAATCTTTCAATCTCTGAATCAACTTTGGCCCCATTTCCACTTTCTAAAGTTTTTATGATTTCTTCGTATTTAACTGTGCTTTCTTCATTAATACTTATTTCAACTTTGCTTAGATCTTTTAACGCCTGATCTTTTTTGGCCTGGATATCATTGGTAACTCTTACCAAATGGTATTTTAAATTCGCTACGTATGAATTAAATTGTACTATAGATGAAGTTTCAAGTTTTTCTAATTTTTCAGATTGATTGATTTCATCTAATGAGTTTACCAATCGGCTTAATGATCTATTCTTTCTAGAGAGTCTAGCTCCTGCTTTTGGAGTAATATAACTTTCTAATTCAGAAGTTAGTTTTTCAAATTTAGTTATTAATATATCTAAGATAACATCTCTTTGGGCTTCTATTGGAAAACCTGGCTTCGTAGCAAGAGGCTCTAGTGAAGCTATAAGAGGGTTTAAAAATTTAACTTTTTCACTACCAATTGTATCAACAAAAGCTGCTTGAACTTTTGAGAGTTCTGCCATCGCTGATTTCTTATTAGCAGCAACACCACTTCTTAAATCATTTAAAATCTTAATCAGTTTCTTAACTGCAGCTAAATCTTTATAATGCTGATCTGTTGAAATATCAAGAATCCCTGCTTGTTGCATTTTTATACGAACATCATAGAAGGAACAATTAAGCTTTATAAAAGTCACTCTATCGGAATCTTTTTTAAATTCAAAGCGTCCTTCAAAAAGGTTATTAATAAATTTTAAAATTGAACCTACAACTAGGCCTCCATAGGCCACTGATACGCCAGTGGGAGAAGGAGAATATAAGCCAAATTGAGAAAAGTCTTGAATTACATTTGCCGAATGTTCGAGAAAGCTTGTGTCATCAAAACTTGTACATTTATTTTTATTAAAGAGTGTGTTTAATCCGTTAACTAGAGAGGCCATTTGTTGTCCATCCACACTATCCCCTAAAGGGTTGCTTGGTGTCTCAACGGGATCTTCTCCACTATTAGCTCTTGAAGAGTTTATATTATCTTGAACATCTGCAGCACCTGCTAACACTTGATCAAGGGTTCCTTGATTTCCATCAAGACAATCATCTTTAAATATTGCTTCAATATTTTTTACGCTGCTTAAAATAGCATCATTTCGTGAAGAGTTCAGAGGACAAAAAGCTGGTCTCGTAGAGAGAACTATATTTCTATTTTGTAGGAGTTTAATTTCTTTTACAATCGCCTCATCTACATTCGAATTCTTTAAGAACTCTACTGAATCTGCAAGATCATTAGAGGCCAAAACCATTGAGGGAGATAATGATAGTAATAAAGAAAAAGCTAGCATCTTTCGATTCACGAGTGACTCCAAGTTTAAGTATTTTCCTAATCTAAGAGCAAAACCTGTACCAAGTATATATGAGTAGAATCACTATGTTACTGACTAGATAAAGAGCTAAGTTTTATACACTGTTTAAATATTAGACACTTCTAAGATATCTGCTAGAGCTGAATTTTAATCATTTCGGCCGTTTGATCAAGACTAGCTCTATTAGACTCAATTTCCTTATTTCCACTAAATCCCATGCGATGAGTATCACCTTCAAAGCGAGGAGCTATATGAAGATGAGAGTGAGGAACCTCTTGCCCAGCAACTTCTCCATCAGAGAGGAAGAGATTAGCGCCAGAACAAGGTATGTCACTCGACTCTATCGCCTTTAATATTTGCTGAGCGGCCTCAAACATCTTAGGAACTATGGATACAGCTACGTCAGTAAATTTAGACGCATGGATATTTGGAACGATAAGGAGATGTCCTTTATTGATTGGGTTTAAATCCATGAAGCTAGTAACGAATTCATCTTTGTAGACAAAACTAGCAGGGATATTTCCTTCAAGAATTTCACAAAAAACACATTTACTCATAAATTATTCCTTTGCTAAATTCTAAAGTTTAATAGGCCCTTTGTTAAGGGCACCATGAAGAAAAAACCAAAACGCGCAATGCACAACAGATGCGTTTCTCTCCCTGAATTTCAAAATTTTGTTATAATTATTAAATGATAAAAATTTATACTTCTCTTTTAATATTTCTTTTCTCGATAAATACTCTCGCAAACATTCAAGTTCTAAAGAAAAGAGGTCATATCTTCTTTGCCACTCCCAAAGAAGGGGGTCATTCAAAGTTCTTACCACTTAGTATGCAAACACAACTTCCGACAAAAACAATTATAAAAACAATGGAAAAAAGTTTTGTTAAATTATTGGTCGATAAAACGACCACAATAGTAATTGGACCCAAGACAATTTCTAAAATTTCAAAAGAAGAACATCACCCAACTTTTCTAAATCTATTAAAAGGAAGAATAAGGGCCCAAGTAGACAAGAATGCTTCTCCCTACAAAGACCATGAGTACAAACTCTACTTAAAAACTAAAACCGCTGCACTAGGAGTGAGGGGAACAGAGCTCATCTTAGTGGCCAATGAAGAAAACTTCATTTCATCTCTAGTGACACTCAAAGGAAGCGTTCATGTAAGACAGAGACCTGAACGTGAAGTAAAAGAAGGGATGAGATCAAATTATGAATTACATAAAGATAACCACTCCTCTTCAGTCATGACCTTAAAAAGAGATTTCGAACATGAAGTAAAAGAGGATATAAGTGCTGGATATTTACTATCAACACACATAGGAACTGATGAAACAGCAGAGAAAATCAAAATATCTCCTGTGCAATTTAAACTATTAAAAAGTAACGAAAATTTTATCGCATCAAAGAAATCAAAAACCATCTTTCACAAAAGCAATGAGAGCTTTCAAAAGCCAGAAAATGCTAATCTCTCTCCTACTCCTATAGGAAGTAAGAAAGAAGAGTTTGTGGCCAATACTCATGGACTTCCTGGAGGAAAGCTAGACTTTGATACAGCACTTTATATCTCTCCTCCAAAAGGTTCAACATTTGACCATACCACCCAGACTTATCACTTCCCAAAAGACTTTGGAGGTGTTGACAGTGAAACAGGTGACTACATTCCACCAGAGGGAGTGCACTTACATGCCACTCAAGGTTTTATAGCAAAGGTAGGAGCGGAAATTGGAAAGTTAAAACTTATAAGAGATAAATTAAATAGAAAGATTGAACACAAACTCTACCGCTTTTCAGAAATTACAAATATTGAAGTCAATGCCGACTTTAAATATGAATACGATACAAATGTCCATGAATTGCTCTATGATGTTCCTACAAGTATCTCGAACGCTGATTCAATGAAACTAAAGATCGATGGTAGTATCAACCATGAAACTTTTAATAATAGAAGATATCTCTTAAGACCAAGATTATTTGCTAATTACACCCATCATAATCGTACAAAAGATGCTCTTGTTAAAAGAAATAACGAAGGTCTCTTTGGTGGCGCTCTAGAGTTTAAAAGAAAACACAAAGTCCTACACTTACCTGCTCATCTCTTAATTGATTTACAGTATAAGGCCACTTATAAAGATTATAGAAACAAAAATCAACTTGATCATTACGCAAAAGATTTAAGAATTATTGTTTCTGAAAACTTTTCCGTTCACAGGAAGTATTTTTCAAGTCTAGGTCTTAGATTCACAGATTTTCATATGAAAGAAAATGAGAAGTCAGGAAATTATCTACAAACATTCTTTCACCAGAATGTGAATTTAGGTAGAAGGTATAATCTTGGTTACTTCTTTGACTACGGGAAGAGAAAGCTGAAAAACTCGAATGAATTTGCTCTTATCTATCAAAATAAATTTAATTTCCTAGCAAAGAAAATTTTAAGAAAGACTTATTTAAGTGCCGGATTTGAACTCTCCTACTGGGACTTCAAGAATTCTCTTTTAAAGAATCAAGAAAAGATAGGTACTCTTATAAAGCTTTCCAGAAGAAAGGGGCCTTTTACTGAGTATTATTTCTCTCATGAATTTAATAAATTTAATTCTGAAAACAAGAACCAAAAGTTTAGACAGAATATCCTTACTCTTGGCGCTTCATTACATTTTTAAAAATCTTATTTCGAATATTTTTGATAAAGATAACCAAGGCCTAACGTACCTTCCATACAACCTTCATAGAAAACTCTTAATTTCTTAGACTGATCTTTAAGCTCTTCCTCAGCTTCAGAAATATTCTCAAGAGCACTTGCAACTGGCACACAAGATTGTTCTAAAACTTTAAAGGAGATATAGTCTTTCAAAGGAAGAGTATTTGGATCAATTTGACCTACAAAGTAATCCTTTAGATTAAGATGATTTTTAACTGCGAGAACAGACATTTTTTCTTTATATGATAGGTCTCTGGAACGCGCTGCAATAGACACAAAGAACGCAAAGACAATTACGAATGCAAATTTCATTTATTACTCCGTCAATAAATAATTCTTACAGACAATACTGGGCATTAAGTTATGAAAAATCAAGCATTTTGTTCAAGTATCTTACACTTTCGCTACAAAGTTGAGTCCTAGAGTCAAATACGTTTTCTCCAGATTCAATTTTATAACCATCATCTATAAGATAAGTCTCAAGACCGGAAATCGAAATTCGATCACTTTCTTTGTCGCCGAGCATCAAACTGCCGGCCACTGTCCCTTGAACTCTTGCC
Organism: Halobacteriovorax marinus; assembly: GCA_002163155.1. Taxonomy (GTDB): domain Bacteria; phylum Bdellovibrionota; class Bacteriovoracia; order Bacteriovoracales; family Bacteriovoracaceae; genus Halobacteriovorax; species Halobacteriovorax marinus_A. The sequence goes on from MAAO01000005.1 coordinate 44,445, forward strand.
CACCCTTTAAGATGCATTCCAGGATTAGGTTTTCTGAGTAATGATTCTCTATTCCAGGGAGGATTTCCAGATTTTTCATGGAAGGGGCTAATTTCAATATGATCAATATGAGCACCACGCTCTAGTAAATAAGACTTCAATTCTCTATGAAATAAATCGACCTCTTTATGAGTATAAAGTCCTCGAGCAATTCCCGCCTGGTTCGTTGTAATGACAACGGGAATAGATAAATGATTGGCCGCTTTAATCACTTCGATCATGTCGTCAAAAATGTCTATTTCAGAAAAAATGTGAACGTATCCATGATCAACATTAATAATCCCATCTCGATCTAGAAAGAGAACAGGGTTTTGTTTTGTAATTTCTTGTTCGTACTTAACTATGGGCAACTCAACTTCTGCTGCGTCAGTTTCGAAGAAATAACTTATTCCACTATCAATATAACGAACGAGCTCTATACCATTTTCAAGATAACTCTCTAAGAAATTAAACTTAAGGTTCTTACCAGCATTTAATTGAATCAATTCAAGTAGATATTTCCAATCGACAAAGACGCCTTCTTTAAGGACTAAGCAATTAGGCCCTAATTTGTTCACTTCCTTGGGATTAAAATGCTTTTTCATTTGATTTATTAATGAAGTAGTATTTTCAGATTGATTTTCTATAAATATATTTATTTCTTTCATGTGATTTCTTTAATGGAACAATTTACTTTAAAAGCAGCGCTTGTAAATTTGTTCATGGGTTTAACTCGGACTTGCAACCTAAGTCCAAAGAGCTGCATCTCAAAAGAACTTATATTATCTTTTAGTTTTAAAATTTCAATACTAGTATTCTTACCATCTAAGGACTTCCCATCTAGGAGGTGAACCCCTTTAGGAATATACTTTTTACCACCACTTTCAGAGTGAAAACAAGTAACCTGAATGATTTCAGGATTACTCAATCCTATTAAAGGTAATAATGACTTTATAAACTCTACTTCATTAGATTTCTTAAAATTCAAGAAAGATTCGTAAATATCTTTAATACATTCATAGTAAGTTTTAACAACTATTTCATTATAATCTCTAGGCAGTTGTCCAGGTAGTTCACTATGACCAGCGTCAGTCCATCTATGATCAAATCGTCCAAAGAATTCTATACCAGCTTTTTCGTGTAACTCTAGGGCCATATTTTCGAAGCGTCTTTCTACGCCTTCATTAATTATATTTTGAAAGTAAGTTGCTTCTGAAAATGAAGAGAAATAATTTGAGATAAAACTCTTTATTCCTGCACTTTTTGTATTCACAAAAGCGTGAGACTTACAAAGTTTTATAGAAATAGGAATAAGTAAATCAAAGGACTGAACAAGAAGGTCTGCCTCGTCCCAACTCTTATTATGTGAACCTCCAGCAGACTTACCAATCACAAAAATTTTTGACACTTTCTCTGGAAGAAAATCAATTAGAGACTTAATAACTGTTTGAGCGAGTATAGGAAGTTGCCTAACGAGATCAGGTTCGTGAACTCTTAACCAGTGATCGTAATGAGTAAGTTGCGAGCGTATTTCTCCCCCAAAGGAGCGAGTAAAGTCGGCCTCAATTTTGTAGTGCCTTGAAAGTAATTGACCAACAAGATACTCAAAGAGATTTCCCTTAAATTCATTTATTAGGGCCTCTTTCTGGGCGGGCGTGTCAATGGGTTGATATTCTTTCATAATTTTTCAACTTAACCAAAAAAAGGAGTTTTCATATTCAGTATAGTCCACTAGACTTGGGATCGAAAGATCAAATTCAGCGAGAGTTGAAAAGGAAGCGAAATGGAGATGTTCCCCTCTGTTTTAGAGTCAATAAAAGACTTAAATAAGCGACAAATTGATGGAGTCCTAGAATTGGCCCAGAAATTAAAGCATCGCCAAGACACCCCTTTCTCTTTTTCAAATAAAACTCCAATCATCGCCACATCTTTTCTAGAAAATTCAACAAGAACAAAACATTCATTTGAAGTGGCCATAGCAAAACTTGGTTGTACTTACGTAAATTTTGAAGCTGAAAAATCTTCTTTAAAGAAAGGCGAAACTCTTGAACAAACTCTACTGACATTGTTTGGTCAAGGTGTTGAACTATGTATCATAAGAACATCGGTTTCAAATGAACTTACAAAATTTAAAGAAAATCCTCCAATAAAAATTATTAATGGAGGAGATGGTACTCATCAACACCCCACACAGGCTTTATTAGATCTCTTCACTTTATTTGAGAATGATATAAGTATAGAGGGAAAGACAATCTGTATTGCAGGAGACGTGATTCACTCAAGAGTGGGTCATTCCCTAATTGATTTACTTCCAATGTTTGGTGCCAAAATAATACTCTTTGGGCCAAAAGGATTTGTTCCTGAAAACCTACAAAGTGATTCAGTGACTGTAACTCATGAACGCCAAGAAGCTCTTGAAAAAATGGACATACTCTATCTTCTAAGAGCTCAAAAGGAACGTCACGGTAAAGAGCTAAATATCGACTTTGATAACTACCACAATGAATATGGTTTCGATCTTAAAACGATAGAATCTCTTAATAGAAAAGTGCCTGTCATGCATCCAGGCCCTGCCAATATTGGTATTGAAATAAGTAAAGATCTCATTTGTTCTCCTTATTACCTAGGGCATGAACAAGTAAGAAATTCAATTTATCTAAGAATGTCTCTAATCGAGGCGATTCTACAAAACGGAGCAAAGAACATTGGTTTCAAAGAAAATGATTTCTTCAAAAACTAAATTCGCTTTCACTAAAAATTATATTATTCAAATATACAGCACTGTTACCTTTAAAATTTGGGAGAGACACACCTATGTCTAATGTTATCGATTTTAATAATTCATTACAACAATCTAACGTTTTCATTCACTTTGATGATGGAACAACTTTCAAAGCGAAAGTTAACAGACCTAAGGACGACAAACAATTAGAGAAAGGAATTTGGGGAGAAGCCGCTTTCACAACAGGAATGAGTGGTTACCAAGAAACGATGACTGATCCTTCCTTCTTAGGACAGCATATAATTTTCTCGAACTCCCACATTGGAAATTATGAATTTGATGAAAGAGTTAGCCAGTCCAGCTCAGTTCATGCAACAACAATTATCGCCAGAAACTTTTCACCAAACAAATTTCTCAACAATATTGATGTGCCTCTCATAAGTTCCCTTGATACGAGACAGTTAGTAAAATTTATCGTGAATAAAAAAGGTAGTCATAAATCAGTCATTACAACAACTGAGCAAGCTCCTTCAAAAGAAGAATTTGAAAAGGGTGAGCTACATTGTAGTGATTTAAAAAGGGTCTCACAGGAAAGAGCTGAAGTTTTAATTGAAGGAAAAAATCCAATAGTTGTCATGAATTATGGAATAAAATCCTCTATAATAGACAATTTAAAATCACTAAACCTTCCTCTAGTTTCTCTTCCTTATAATTCAACCAGTAAAGAAGTTTTAAATTTCGATCCAAGAATGATCTTTCTTTCAAATGGTCCTGGTGACCCAAGAGATTATACAGATGAAATCAAAGTTGTTAGTGAACTCTTGCAAACCAAAGTCCCCATAAGAGGGATATGTCTTGGCCACCAACTTATTTGCCTAGGACTAAAAGCCGAAATTATAAAACTCCCATTTGGTCAACGTGGTGTTAATCATCCATGTTTTGATCACATTGAGGGAAATATTATCATCACCAGTCAAAACCATGGTTACGCCACAGATGAAGTAAGTTTTGACTCTATTGCTAAAGAGAATATCTCAAATAGAAATTACTTTGTTCACTATAAGTCACTGTTCGATTTATCAATTGAAGGAATATCCTCTACTGATCACTTTGTTAAGAGTGTTCAGTTTCATCCAGAAGCACTTCCGGGTCCTACGGACGCTTCAATATTTTTTGAAGAAATCAAATCATACTTAACCGGCGTTGTAGAACCAGACATTAAAGTAAATGATTTACACGATATGATTGATGTTCATAAAGGTGTAGAAAAAGAAATTCCTTATAAGAAGATTCTTTTAATAGGATCAGGACCCATAAAGATTGGCCAAGCTAGTGAATTTGACTACTCGGGAACTCAAGCATGTAAGGCCTTAAAAGATCTTGGTGTAGATGTCATTCTCTTGAATTCAAATCCCGCAACAATCATGACAGACCCAGACATGGCCTATAGGACTTTTATTGAGCCTATTACGAAAGAGACAATCAAAAAAATCATACAGAAAGAAAATGTTGATGCTGTCCTCTCCACCATGGGAGGCCAAACAGCTCTGAATATCTGTATTGAGTTAGAAGAAGAGAGTTATTTAAAAGATAATGGCGTAGCTCTACTTGGTGCCAACGTAGACACAATTAATAAAACTGAAGATAGAGGCCTATTCGCAAAAGAGCTTGATACCTTAGGCTATCAAACAGGAAAGAGATTTAGGGGTCATTCAAAAGAAGAGGCCATAGAGTTAGCTGAAAAAAGTGTTGAGTATCCCTTAATCATCAGAAGAGATTTTGCTCTTGGAGGAAAGGGAGCTGCACTCGTTCACAACATAGATGACTTAAATGAAGTTTTTACAACAGATTTAAAGTTTCCCATAACGATGGAAAAGTCACTTCTTGGATGGAAAGAAATTGAACTTGAAGTCATGGTGGATAAGAATAAGAATGGTGTCATCATTTGTGCTATTGAAAATATTGATCCTTGTGGAATACATACTGGAGACTCAATAACGGTAGCTCCAGCTCAAACAATTTCAGACCGCTGCTATCAGCAACTTAGAACTATGTCTCTGACGATTGCAAAACATATGGGAGTCGTAGCAGGTGGTGCGAATGTTCAATTTGCTATAAACCCAGAAAATGAAGATGATATTGTTGTCATCGAAATGAATCCAAGAGTATCAAGATCATCTGCCCTTGCTTCAAAAGCGACTGGTTATCCCATTGCTAAAATATCTGCATTACTAGCAGTAGGATATACCCTCAGAGAGATTCTAAACGATATTACAAAAGCTTCTCCAGTGGCCTTTGAACCTTCTCTTGATTATGTAGCGATAAAAATTCCCATTTTTCCATTTAGTAAGTTTCCATCTTCTTCGCAGGAGCTAGGACCATCAATGCGTTCCGTAGGAGAAGTCTTAGCACTTGGTTCTTCTTTAAATGAAGCTTTCTTTAAAGCTCTTAGATCATTAGAAATAGGTCTTGAAATACCAAGCTTAAGCCAACTAAAAACGGCTCCTGTTAGTATAAGTAAAGATTATATTACAAATCGCTTAGAAAGCCCTCTACAACTTAGCCTATTGAGTGCCCTTGAGGCCCTTAGACTTGGCTTTTCTGTCGATGAAGTTTTTGAGAAAACTAAAATCACAAAGTGGTTTATAGAACAAATGGCCCTTGTTCACGACACAGAAGTTAAGTTGAAAAAAGACAAGACACTAATAGATGATAAACAACATCTATTAGAGTACAAACGTCTAGGTCTTTCAGATAAATACTTGGCGCTTTTAACTAATCAAGGTCAGCAGAAAATTTTAACCAAGAGATTTGAACACAAGATCTTTCCTGTGTACAAAGCTGTTGATACTTGTTCTGGCGAATTCAATGCTAGAACTCCCTACTTCTATTCAACTTACTGGGATGAAAATGAAGCCGAGTCTCTTTCAGAAAATGGCAAGTCAGTAGTCATTTTAGGATCTGGCCCAAATAGAATTGGACAAGGAATTGAATTTGATTACTCCTGTGTAAAGTCTTGCCAACAATTGGAAAAAGAAAACATTCAATCAATCATGATCAACTCTAATCCTGAAACTGTGAGTACTGATTATGATAGTTCAGACAGGCTATACCTCTCTGCTCTCTACTCTGAAGATCTATTTGATATTTTAATGAACGAAAATCCTTTTGGTGTGATTACTTCATTCTCTGGACAAACAGGAATTAATATTCGTTCCTACATAGAAGACAGCTTTAGAAATGAGTTTAGAACTTTTAATTTCTTAGGCCCAAGCTTAGAGACATTAGAATTAACTGAAGATAGGAAACTCTTTAGCCAAATCACTAAGAAGGTTCCCCTTGCCCACACTAAGGCCAAGGAAGTTCAAGGTTATAAGAGTCTTATCAATGCTTTAACGGAAATTGGACTACCAGTTATAATTAGACCTAGTTACGTTATCGGTGGAGAGAGTATGTACATCTTCCACTCCCACGAAGATGTTGAGAACTTACCTCCCGCTCTTTTGGATCAACTAAAAACAAGCAACACTATTTTTCAAGTTGAAACTTACCTAGAGCAGGCCATTGAGTACGACGTAGACCTTATTAGAGATGAGTCTGGAAATTGTGTTTTTACAGTTTGTGAACATATTGAATACGCCGGGGTTCACTCTGGTGACTCAGGAATGATTAGTCCTCCTATTAGGTTAACAAGAAAACTAAAAGATAAAATGGAAAGTATTTCAATTGAACTTGCAAAAGAGCTTAACATTATTGGACCTATTAATTTTCAATATGCTATTAAGGAAGACAAAATATACTGTATAGAAGCTAATCCAAGAGGATCTAGAACACTGCCATTCCTATCAAAAGCTGCTAATATTTCACTACCACAAATTGCTACTCAGGCCATGTTAGGTTTAAAGATAAAACCTTGGAGATTAGAAAATCCCTCTTACTTTTGTGTAAAACAATCAACATTTCCCTTCGATAGATTCATCCAAGATAATATTATCCTAGGACCAAAAATGAGGTCTACGGGAGAAACCCTCGGTATTGACCAAGATAAAGATCATGCAATATTAAAATCTTATCTTGGGAACTATCCCAATATTGATAAGCCAGGAAAAATTCTCATGTCTCTTGCTGATCACAGTAAAGATGCCGTTATGCCTTATTTGAAACAGCTCCATCTCAAGGGATATAGTTTTTGTGCCACAAAAGGAACTTACGAATTCATAAAGAACCAAGGAATTGGTTGTGAGTTAATAGCAAAAATTGAAGAAAAAGGTGGGACTTCACTCTTAGAAGTTTTAAAGCGCGAAGATATTGTCATGGTCTTTAATACTCCAATGGATAAAGGTTCTTCAAAGTCAGATGGTGAACACATAAGAAACTCTGCTATACAGTACGGAATACCTTGCTTTACTAGACCCGAGAATATTGTTTCTGTAGTTGAATCAATTACAGGAAGTCATATTGAAAATATTACTCCTGTTAACCTTCAGGAGATGCACTCGTGATTAAGGCCTCTGAAAGAGTATTTGTTGCACTTGATAATATGACTAAAGAAGAAATCTTTTCATTTTTAAGCGTATGTTATCCAGGTATAACTCATATAAAAATAGGATTAGAGGTATTTAATAAATTTGGGCCTAGTATTGTAGAAGAAATTTACAAGCTCTATCCAATTGATATCTTTCTTGATTTAAAGCTGCACGATATTCCAAACACAGTAAAAAAGGCCATCGCTTCACTAGAAGGATTGCCAATTAAGTTTCTTACTGTTCACCTAAGTGGCGGAAGAGAAATGTTAAAACAGGCAATGATTGCAAAAGATAAGTACTTACCGGGATGTAAACTTCTCGGAGTAAGTATACTCACTTCATTAGATGAAGCTGATTTAAAAGAGATATGGTCTGTGACTGATATGAATCAGGCTTTTATTAATCTATTTAAACTAGCGAGTGATTGTAAGATTGATGGTGTAGTTTGTTCTGCAAAAGAACTTGAGCTAGTAAAATCTTTTGAAAATTCCCTCATCACCGTTTGTCCTGGAATACGCTTTAGTGATGAAATTGCTCTTGGGAATACTGGCGATCAAAAGAGAGTTCTCTCTCCTAAAGAGGCCTTCCAAAATGGAGCAAGTTATCTCGTCATGGGTAGGTCTCTCACTAAGGCACTAGATTTAAAAGAAAGAATACAGAATCTCCAAAACTTGCCCATTAATTAGGGCAAGCATTTTCAACAAATCTCCGTATTTTCAAGCTATTACAAAAATACTTAAGTATTTTCCTCAACTTATCCGATAATTAGTCTGGAGAAGAGGAAACTAAATGAAAAAAATCTTACTTACATTGATTCTATTAATTTCTGCTCATTCAAATGCACTGAATTTTTCAGTCGAGAAAGTTCATCTACAAGAAGGTATCAAGTGCTTACAAAAGCAATATGGCATTGATATTAATGGGGCCAAGAGTTCCGCAATTGTAGAAAAAATGAACTGTTCGCAAAAGGCACAAGTATCAAAAGATGGTGAGATTACGAATTTAAATTGTCCTAATGATCCTGTATTTGAAGGTTTCTTTACAAGGGGTTATTCTCATAAATATCAAAATAATTGCCTTAGATCTGACCGAAATAAAACAACGAACATTTACGAAAATGTGAACTGTGCTTGTGTTAGAGAAACTCTTAAAGGTGATTTTAAAGGAAATGAAGAGAAACAAGAACAACTTCTAAAAGATAGACTAAAACAATTTAAGAAAGATCTTACAGTTAAAGCGAACGCAAAAATTGGTGCAAAATTAGTTGGAAAGTTTAAAAATATTATTAAGACAGATATCATTCTAGGTACTGACAAAAAGAAGAGACATTGCTTTAATAAAAAATTTCCAACAAAATTAATGAACTTCATTAATTCTAAAAGCTGTGATGGCCATAGAGAAAACTTAGGAAAGAGAATGAAAGCTCTCTTTGGAGATTCTCTTGACCTAGATATTGCAGATGAAGACACTAATGAAGCTATCATTGCTAAATTTAAAAATGCCTTAAATAACACTAATAAAAGTGCTTATGGAAAGGTTTCTGCTGATTCTTGTTTAAAAGATTCTCCAAATTTTAAAAAACTTTTTATAAAGTCAGTAAATCAGCCCCGCTTCGTTCAAATGGATGAGACTTTTGATGGTTTCTTAAAACACAGAAATCTAAAATACTCAAATCCAAATGCTGGAAACTTGAAGGATGATTTTTACAAGTATTTCAAAGATAAGAACATTCAACTTCACCCCATCTTGCAATCGATGGCCCATAATGATCTTCGAGGACTACTTAAAAATATTCAAGCTAGAACTAAAGCAGGCATGACTCTGGATGACTTCTTAAGATCAAACAAGGGTGAAAACCAAAAACTAGCTCTTGAATCGTCAAAAATGATGTGTGCCTACGCTTTCGGAGATATGACAAATGTTCTTTGCCCAAAGGCAGACTTAGCTTTTGATGACCCCAAGCTAATTGACTCTATTTTTTCTTCGACTAATTCTAGAGAAAATTCAGATTTAGAGAAGTTCAAAAAATCAAATATACTCAATCTAAAAGCTCTCTACTGTGAACAAAATGATCTTCACTCTATTGATAAAGATGGAAAGATACTCTTATTAAAAGAAAAATTTTCTCAATTACAAGAAAGTAAGATCAAAACTCGTAGATTAAAAACTCAAGATTTTGATAAATCAATTTCTATTCTAGATAAAGGTTCTGCTAAAGAAGCAATGAATCATTTAATGCTAGACCTTAATGATCAAATTGCTATTAGTAAATCTGGAGATAAAATCACTGAAGAAGAAGTTCGTGATGAAGTTGTAACACATAGAAAACTTGGAAGACTAAATCATTTCATTGACTATTTTACTATAAAGAGAAATAAATCAAATGTAGATGGTCAAAAGCTAAAGATATCAAAAAACAAGAGAAATGATTTTGTTAACTCATTACTAAAGCTAAGAGAGAAGCTCGAAAATAAAAAAGTAAAAAGCGTCGAACAATTAAGTTATCAAATACATGACATTGGAAATAATTCTAATATCAGCAAGAAGGCCTTCGCCAAGAAGTTTGTAAAAAACTATAAAGACAGAGATTACACAAATGGCATAACTGAATATATGGGACACTTTGATACCCCTAAACACTTTAATTCAAAAGTGCCAAAATGTGCTGCAGGCTTTAGCAATATGTATTGTAATACTATCACTGGTCTACAAGGAATAGATTTTAAGAAAATCAACTGTTCTCCTGCAAAATTATCGGGGGCCGCTGTTGATTTCATAACTAAAACTATTGGCAAAAAAGATTACCATCAAAGTTTTTGTGATATTAGAATTCCTAATCAAAAGATGTCCGCAGAAATCACAAGTAAAGTATCTCAGTTCATTAAAGATAAAATAAAAGAGCCCAAATTTTGTAGCTCACAAGATTATGATTCTTTCGCAGAAAATATGGCAAAAGACTTTGATATTGGTAGAGACAGTCACCACTTCAATGACAGTAGCAGAGGTATTGGAGAACGTTTTATTGATACAATGAGAAAATCAACAAGTGGTATCGCCACAAATACTAAAGAGGAAAGTTCTTCTATTTTTTCTGACCTTGGAACAAATTTTTCGACCAACGTTTTTTCAAATAAAAGTACTACCACAGATCTCGTTAGAGCAAACGATATAACCAACTCTAATTCTACAAGTATTTTTAATGGAGTAAAACAAACAGCATCTAAACCTCTTAAAAATAACCAAATAGCTCAAAAGAAAGTGAATAGTCAAAAGATAGATCAGTCGAACCAAGATTTACTTGATTACATTAAACAACTTGAAGAAAAAATTACCAAACAAGAGGAAAACTTCACAGAAAGAGAGAATAAAGATGCTCCTATTACGGAGTTAGATGAGCTAAGAAAAGAAATTGATAAACTCAGAGTAAAAACTGCTGAAGTAAAAAAACAATATAAAGAAAAGTCCAAGGCGATTGCCTCAGATAAGAAGAAAGCCTCTCCTACCGCTAGTTCAAGTTCAAGAACTAATGTATTTGGAGTTCCTTCATCTAATCAAGGTACAGTTGCGGCAAGTGCACCTGAGGAGTTTTCAGAGCAAGAGCAGGTGCAAACAGTAGCGCCTACAACTGCTAGTCAAGTAAACGCTAATCCAGGAACAAGTGCCAACTCAAACTCAACAGCAAATTCAAACGTAAGTCTAAGCCTTAATGAGCAATTTGATGAAATTCTAAGTAAGTCAGGTTCAAAAGAGAGTGTAGAAATAAGTTTTAATAATGAAAAATTCCAACTTGAACTAGCTGTTTCTGAAGATGGAGAAATGATTTGTAAATTTTCTGACCAAAAGCTTAATGAAACAAATAGAGAAGAACTAGATCAAATATGTAAAGGCTATATTGAATCTATCAACAAGAGAAATGTGGCCTCAGAGGACGAAAGTAAAAATTTACTTAAGAAAAAGAAGCCTGTAAAAAAAGAAAAATTGGGTAAGCCTCCTACAAAACTTAAAAGACAAAAATTTAATGTAGAAGATCTAAACCAGGTCCTTGAAAATTAATTTTCCCAGTAACTTTCCTCAAGGCTTTGCTCTTTAACTGGAAGTCCGTGATATAGCCTTGGTGAATTTTGCTTTAAGACCTCGTAACTTACTCTATTTGCATATTTACAAACTTGATGAATAGATGAGTAAGTTAAGAATTGATCCTTATGTTTTGGAGAATTTGGTAGAACTTCTCTGTGGTAACAATTTGCTGCAATATCGTGAAGAACGGCAGCTAGAGCAGCATCTCCCGCCCCATTTGTATTCTTAATCTCACCAGGTCCACCCATGTAAGGGTTGATATGAGTATAAATTTTTATGGGATTATCACATCTATCTTTCACCATCGCTCTTGAGTACTCATATTCATTATATTCGGCCAAGCTTTTGGTATGGATCATGTCCTTAGTTTGCCTCGCTAGCTCTTTTTCAACAAAAGCACAAATATAGAGACCTCTTTTACCTACGGTGAGAAGAGTCATATCAACATAATCCAAAGACTTCTCCCCCGCTAATAGAGGATCTTCTTCGTTAAATAACGCTTTGGCTTCTTGATCATTCATAGCAAGAATCGAAACAAACTCTTCAATAATACCTAAGAAGAATTCTCTTTTTTCACTCACTAAACTGGATGTTCCAAGTGAAAGAATAACTGGAACATCGTTAGCTTTAGCAATTGTTAATGCTTTGATAGTTGCAGCGAAAATGGGTGAATTCTCATCACGTAAGAGATAAGTTGAAACAAGTAGAGCACTTGCTCCAGCGACTATATCAGTGGGGATAAATTCAGGAGTTAACTCGTTCATGATTCCCTTACCGATACCGAATGTTCTTTCTTTGTCGGGAGTAAGAAAACACATGGCACGGGCCATTTTTCCACTTTTTGGTTCTAAGTGAGAAAAATCAACTTTTGAACTAGTTGTACATATATACTTAAAGGCATAGTCACCTACATGAATATTTTTACAAATTGTTCCAAGCGCCACAGATTTGTCATCAGCGAGGATAGAATAATTATGTAGTGTATTGCCAATGGCCCCACCAGCATACTCTCCGACAATTCTATCATCTCCTAGGAGTTCTTGATAAATACTCTCAACAATATCATTGTCGAGGACGCTGGATTCACCTTTTATGAGTCCAAACTTTTCTAAGAATTCATCACTAACTTCCACTTCAATATCTACTAAGAGCTGGTCTATACCTACGATATAGATATTCTCTTTACGTGAAAAGTCAGTATCAAACGATAGTCTGCCCCCATCAGCAACAGGGAAATAGTGCTTCGTTTTTCTCTTACCTGGAAATCTCATTATAACCTCAAATATGTAAATTTAAGCTAACTTATACCTAATTCTACTGGCCCTCAACAACGATAGTCATTTTTTCATGACTTAAAAAAGGAGAAGAAGTTTCCTTATACAAGGGTTTGAAATCAGGTGAGAATAAGAATATAATTATATTAATGAACTCAATTATAAAAAATTTATTTAGAATCACAATCGCCTTTGTAATCTCCATGATCTGCGTACAAGCTGCTCAAATAGCAGTGGTATCCGTTCCTAAGGCCGTTATTTTTTCAGATCAAAACCTTACAACTCCGCTTGGCTACATCGCTTATGGAAAGAAAGTAAGAGTGGGAGAAGTTGAAAGGAAGGATGGGACAGTACTTCCTATCGTAATATCGGGAAGAATTGCCTATATCCAGATAAAAGATATCTCCATAAAGTCCTTCAATGAAGAAGAAGGTTACAAGAACCCTAAAATTACTGAACACGATGTTGCCTTAACGTTTCAGACAGATCAGGACAAATTGTCTGAGAATAATTTTGCCTCACTATCACTCGGCTCCTTCTCCGGTGGAAACGAATGGAAGTCGATTTCAGATAGTTCAAATGATGACGTTTCAAATTTTAAAATTTTCTCTCTTCATATGGAACATAGAAACCCGATTCAAAGAGTTTCTTGGGGATTTGGACTTAGTTATATTTCTGTAACTCAAAGCGAGTTAAAAGCGAAAACACTAACTATAGATGGCAATCTCTACTATGCCCTATTCCACTTTCACTATTTGACTATTGAAGGCTTTGGAGGACTCTCGTTCTCTGGAGATTTCCAGTTGATTCAGGGAGATGATGTACAAAAAACTAAAGGTATCGCCTACGGTTATAATTTTGGAGGAATTGCGAGAGTACTTCCTTACTCAAAATTAGGATTTTTTGCAGGTGTGGCCTTGAAGAAGCTAATCATTAAAGATCTGGAACCCATCGAAGACGCAAATGAAAATGATGTTTACCTAAACTCCCTATCAGGAGTTAATATATTTGCAGGTGTCTCTTACAAGTTTTAAAACAATTAAAACTATTTCAATATAAACAGCAGGAAATAGAAAACTTCAAAGAAGTGGTCAATTAAAGAAATTTTAAAGCTGTACGATATGAAAGACTGCAAATACTTTAAAAACAATTCCAAATAAAATTATTCACTTCACCGTGAACTTTATGTCTCTTCCTGCAGAGGAAAACTTCCATCTTAGGTTCCACATCTAAGTGCTTTAAATGAGTGAGCTTCTTTTTCTTAAGCAGACCCGTAATCATATGGTCAGAGAGCCTTCCCCAACCAAGCCCTTGTTCAATAAGTTCTTTCTTAGAGAGAATATCAGTAACTTCCCACTTTAATTCTTCATCTTCAATTGAACGATTTAGTGCAAAATCTCTCATGGTACTTCTTTGAATAATATGAGGATGTTTAATAAGGTTTTTTCTAGTTTGGTCTTTCTTATTAAGCTTTAAGAAAGGATGATCACTGGCAATAACTAAGGGGAGTTTAAATGTTTCTAATTTCTTATACTCATAACTTTCTTTATTATTCAAATTTTCAAACAGGGCCAAATCAACGAGGTCCTCCTCCAACATCTTCTCACCACTTAAAACTTCTCTATGCATGACTATTTCTGTTGTAGGGTACTTGTTCATGGCAGACTTAATAACTTTATACAGCTCTTCTAAAGAGCACATACTACTGGCGCTCAGAGAGAGCTTCATTTCAACACCTGAGAATATATTCTGGCAATTTTCTAAAAATAAATCGTATTCTTTAGTAAGGCTTTTCGATTTAAAAAGAAATTCTTCCCCCTTAGGAGTTAGCTTTGGTCGATACGCACTCTTATCTAAAACCTTAAAGCCCAATTGCTCTTCAAGGTTATTTAGTGAGTAATTAATCGCCGATTTGGCACGAAAGAGCTTATCAGCAGCTTTTGAGATACTACCTTCTTCATACACAGTCTTTAAACAAATGATCTGATCTATAGTTATAATCATGTTCTAATTATAGCACAAGTTTATCAAATTAATGTACTTTTTTCCTAACCTATTCTGCCGTAGAGTAAGGGTAAGAAAACTAAGTCCAAACAAAGAATTGGACATAAATTAAGGAGAACGAAATGAAATTACTAAGTACAATTCTATTACTACTATCAATAAATAATACTATGGCCACTGGTGTGAACTTGGAGAAGAGTTCATTTACTTGGACGGCGACTAAGAAAGTCGGATCCGGACACACAGGCGTTATAAAATTGAAAGAAGCCAACATTAACGTTTCCAAAGGAATACTCACGTCGGGAAATTTTGTGGCCGATATAAACTCCATAAATGTTACTGATCTAAGTGGAGAATGGAGAGACAAGTTCTTAGGACATATTAAAAGTGCTGATTTCTTCAATGTACAGAAATTTCCAACGGCAACTTTTAAAATCACGCAAGTAAGAGATGGCTACCTATATGGAATCTTAACTATTAAAGGAAAGTCACAAAATGTTTCTATGCCCTATAAGAAAACGGGAAAAGCTTATGTTGCTGAATTTGAGTTTGACCGAACAAAATTTGACATGATTTATGGTTCTGGAAATTTCTTTAAGGGACTTGGCGATAAAGTCATTAAAGATTTAGTTCATTTAAAAATTAAATTAGTTACAAAATAATCAAAATATAGAGGATAGTATCATGAGTAAATTAGTAGACGGAAAATGGATAAAAGGAACAATCATTAGTAGTGATAAGACTGGAGCTTACGCTAGAGAGCCTAGGTCCTTTAGAGAGTTTATTAGCTCTACCAATGAGGTCTTTACACCCGATTCAGGACGCTATCACCTCTATGTTAGTTACGCTTGTCCCTGGGCCACCAGGGCCCTTATTTACAGGAAACTAAAAGGCCTAGAAGAACATATTACAGTGAGTGTTGTTCATCCTGATCTACTGGAAAATGGATGGGAGTTTAATACTAATTACAAAGATGCGACAAGCGATGAAGTGAATAAGGCCAAATATCTCTATGAAGTTTATCAAAATGCAGATTCATTAGCTTCTACAAGTGTTACCGTTCCAGTTCTTTGGGATAAATTAACTAGCACAATTGTAAATAATGAATCATCTGAAATAATTAGAATGTTTAATTCATCTTTTAACGATCTCACAGGGAATGATCTAGATTTCTATCCTCAAGAAAAGAGAGAAGAGATTGATAAACTTAATGAGCAGATTTATCATGCAGTAAATAATGGTGTTTACAGGGCCGGTTTTGCAAAAACTCAAGAGACCTATGAGCAAGCAGTGACAAAACTATTTTCTTGTCTAGATGAATTAGAAATTATTTTAGAAAATAAAAAATTTCTCACAGGAGATGAAATGACGGAGGCTGATCTTCGTCTAATTCCTACCCTCTTAAGATTTGACCTTGTGTACTATGTTCACTTCAAATGTAATATAAGAAGAATTTCTGATTATAAAAATCTTTCAAGGTACACAAAAGAGCTATATGAAATAAAAGAAATTAAAGAATCCACGAACTTTGATCATATCAAGCGACATTACTATTATAGTCATAAAGATATTAATCCTTATAGAATTATTCCTTGTGGTCCAGAGAAGTTATTCTAGGACGCGGAGATTTTATGAGTAGAAAAGAAGTGATAGAAATTCTAAAAAAAGAAGAACAGCACTGGGTAGGAGATGGATTCTTAGTCAGCTCCATGTTCTCTCCTAATCATAGACTAAGCGAATATTTAAGCCCCTTTCTCTTATTAGACTACGCCTCACCTAAAGAGTTTTCAAAAACTAATTTAAGAAGAGGAGTGGGAGTTCATCCCCATCGCGGTTTTGAAACTGTTACTCTAGCTTATAAAGGAGAAGTTGAGCATAGGGATTCATCGGGAGGTGGAGGAATTATAAAAGAAGGTGATGTTCAGTGGATGACGGCCGGAAGTGGACTTGTACATGAAGAATTTCATTCTAAAGAATTTTCCAACCAGGGAGGTGATTTTGAAATGGTACAGCTTTGGGTCAATCTTCCCAAGCAATTTAAAATGACTGAACCACGTTATCAGGGAGTTAAAGAAACTCAGTTTGAAAGAATAGAACTTTCAGATGGCGTTGATATGAAAATCATTGCAGGCAGTTATAAAACTCATCAAGGTTCTTTTAAAACCTACTCACCTATAAATATCTACGATTTATGTCTTAAAAACGCTAGTTGCGCAGAGATACAATTACCCAAAATGACTAATAGCTTAATTCTAGTAAGAAGAGGTTCTATTAAGGTTGGTCAAAAGGAAATTAAAGCTGGAGAATTGGCAATTTTTGAGAGAGATGGAGACTTGATTGCCTTAGAAGCGATGCAAAGTAGTGAATTATTAATGCTTAACGGTGAACCAATTAATGAGCCTATTTTTAGTTATGGACCCTTTGTAATGAACTCAAAACAAGAGATCCTACAGGCGATAGATGACTATAATTCAGGAAACATGGGAAAGTTCCCCTCATCCCTTCCCTAATATTGAATAAACTCGCTTCAAAGAGCTCGAACCCTTTTAGTAGTAAGGGAATTATGATATAAAGAAAATAGATTAAATCATAATTATAGGAGATTCATATGAGTGCAGATACAGTAAAAGACAACCATGTCGTTGAAATCAACTACACCTTAAAAGACGGTGAAGGACAATTAATTGATTCTTCTGATCAAGCGGGAGGGCCTATGGTCTATATTCATGGACATGAAAATATCCTTCCAAAACTTGAAAGTGAACTTGCGGGAAAATCAGTTGGGGATAGCTTTAAATTAGAATTAAAAGCAGAAGACGCCTACGGTGAATACCATGATCAAATGGTTCAAACAATTCCAAAGACAGAATTTCCTGATGTGGATAAAATACAAGTGGGAATGCAATTTCAAGTTCAAACTGAAAGCGGAGAGCCTATTCCAGTTATGGTTAAAGAAATTCAATCCGAAAGTATTGTATTAGATGGCAACCATCCACTAGCAGGTCTAGACCTGAAATTTGACGTAGAGGTCGCTTCTATTCGCGTCGCTACTGAAGATGAAATAAGCCATGGACACTTACATGCCCACGGTGAATCTTGCGGTCATTAATTTAAGAAAGATATCAGGTACCCTTTAATGGGGTACCTAACTTTACCAAATGAACGGAATCAATTTAGATCTAGAATTACAGAAACTCTCATACTCCTCACCAAGTTCTTTAATCATCTCCTTTTCCTCATAAGAAATTCTCCTATAGAAACAAAAGAACATCAGAATAAAGCTCGCCCCTGCTGCAAAGAAAGAATGAAGCATGATACAAGTGAAGAAGTAAGTCATAAAAGCTCCGGTATAGCTAGGATGACAAACAACTTTGTAGGGACCAGACTTTACAACTTTTTGATCTGACTCCACATTAATATGCCAGGTGAAGAAATCACCGAGTTCTTTATAGGCCCAACTTCTTAGAATTAACCCAAAGACTGCCAATACAGTAGCCGCAATGGCATAGGGAGACCATTCCATGGAAGAAGGGTACTTAAAATAGATGGCCTCAAATAGACATAGAAATTGAGAGATATAGATTGACCAAATAATCTGTAATGCCGTTCCCTGATCTTTATCATTGGCCGCTTTTTTAAATGGGCTATAACTTGGCTGATAAACAGAGGCCATCACAGCAATTGCAATGAGCACATGTATTTTACTATTCGTCCAAATGGAAGACTCTATCAATGAGAAGGCCCCCACAAAGATGAGGGCTAAAATTAAACCTAAGAATCCTTTTTTCATTTCTTATCCTTATGTATAAATGTCAGTAATATTGCTGGAAGTACTAAAATATCAAAGGTAATAGCAATGGTAATACTTATGATGGCCAAAAGACCAAATGTAAAATTAATGAGAAAGTCTGAAAATAACATTACAGAAAAGCCCAGTGATAAAATTACCGAAGTTGTAATAGAAGCCACACCAGAAGTGTCTAACATTTTTCTAAGAGCGGTTTTGTCATCACGACCAAGCTTAATTTCCCTAGCGTAGGTAGTCATAATATGAATAGTGTCATCAATAATTATACCAAGTGTTGCCGAAGTCACAATAGAAATAGCAAGTCCTACTTCTTGATAGAGAATCTGCCAAATACCAAAAGTAATAATAAAAGGGAGAACATTGGGCAATATACTAATGAGCCCTAATTTTAAACTTTTAAGTGAGAAAATTAAAAGTAGAGTAATAAGTAAAAAAGCAATCACTGTACCATGCACCATACTGTCTAAATTTCGTCTAGAAATATTTGAGAACATTATTGATGGACCCTGTGCTTGAACAGGTTTGAGGTGAGTTGTGTTCTTCTTTAACCACTCATAAGCTTCTAAGGTTAGTTTCTCGGCCTTAGTTGAATTTAAATCTTGGAAAGTCACAGTCATTCGAGTTGATTTCTTAGAAAGACTCACTCTATTATTTAAATCAAACCCCTGCGGTAGTCCCATTTCATAGAAGAGAAATAACTGCGCTGCTAGTTCTTGCTTGGCAGGAAGTTTATAGAAACTCTCAGCATTACCATTAAAGGCCTTGTTAATATCTTTCATGATGTTATTTATAGATTCAACGTGCCAAACATAGCCTTTACTCATCCACCAATCATTAAACTTTTCTAAATCTTTTAAATATCCTGGATCAAAAACGCTCTTATCATCCTTAGTCTCAAGTTCAAATTCAAAAGTATAAAGTCCTGTGAGATTTCGATTTACATAATCAATACTCTTTCTAAACTCAGTGCTCTTGCTAAACCAATTGGCAAAAGTATCATTAATGACAAGTTGACTTGAAAAGTATCCAAGAAGAAGAGTCAAAAGAGTACTTACAACTAAGATGATATTTTTCTTTGCGTAAATAAAATCACTCAAATAATGCATTGAAGTTGTTATGAGATACTTAACTTTGACTTCTCTCAGAGAGAGAAGATACGGAAAGAGGATAACTGAATATAGAAGTGCCGCGATGACACCCACTGCTGAAATATTTCCGAGATCATGATAAGGAGGAGCATCACTAAAATTTAAACACAGAAAACCAATCGCAGTAGTTAGACTAGTAAGAAAAATTGACTTAAAATTCTTTTTAAGCGCTAGTTTCACTCTCTCTTTCCAAGAAAGACCTTCTTCATTGTTCATACTTAAACTTGTTAAGATATGAATACAATCTGCAATAGAGAGAGTAAGAATGACGATTGTAGACATTCCTGATGGAGGTGTAAGTTTAATCCCCGTGAGTCCCGCAAATCCCATCCCCGTGATGTTCGCTAAAACTGATATAAACATCACAAGACCAGCAACATAGAATGATCTAAAGAAAAGAGCTATAATGAAAAATATAATCAGATTACTAAGAGGTGTCAGAGACAAAAGATCCTTTAGCATATAAGTGGCAAAGGCATCATTCATAATTATGATTCCAGAGAGATGAAATTCAATTTCGGGATATTCTTCTCTCAACTTCTCAACATGTTTCTTTATAAAGTCAGCTGATTCTAAGACAGCATTAGGTTTTTCATTGGGAATATGAACAGTTATATTTATACCAGTGATAGATCCCTGTTTATTAATAATTTTACCAACCAATTGATTCTGGGCCAAGGCCTTACTTCTTATGATTTCAATTTGGTCAGGTGTAAAATGAACTTCAGATTCAAACAATGGTGCTACAGCAACTTCATCTTCTTTTGCCTCAATATGTAAAAAGTTTGTAAGTGAATCTACCCTTGTTGAATACGGTGTTTTATAAACGTCCTCTGTGATCTTTTCAATGAGCTGCAAAGTTTTTAAATTAAAGATCTTTTTATTTTTTGGTGCTACCACTAATAGAATCGTATCGTTCTTACCAAATTTTCGCTCTAATTTATTAAAGGCCGCTAGATCAATATTATCTTCACCAAAGAAAAGTCTATAATCTGTACCAATATTAATATTTTTCAATTGGAAAATTGAAAAGAGAATAAGTACTAGACAAAATATTTTACTCATTAAAATCTATCCCCCATCCACTTTTCTTTAAATGTAAATCATTCACTTTAACAAGACCCTTCTTACCAAATTTAATATTAGGATTTGCGGGATCAACTTCTAATAAATGGGTACTATAGGATCCTTCCATAGCGTAGATACTTTCTTTAAAATTTTCAGCAATAAAAAGTGAAACACGACCTAATAGGCTCGTCTCCCCTACATGGGTACCTAAAATAAATTTAAAACCATGCTTTTTAAAAGCCGAAATAATCCCCAACGATCTTATAATCCCTCCCATTTTAGAAATTCTAAGATTCACTAAAAAGATATCAGGGTGACTTTTAATTTCTTCAAAGTCTTCAACTTTTAGAAAACTCTCATCAAGAATAATTTTCTTACCGGTTTCTTTACTGATCTTTATAAACTTTTTAATATCTCGCTCTTGTAAAGGTTCTTCAATTGCCCAAATCAAGTTATCTAACTCTTTTAAGGCAGCTATACATTCTGATTCATCACTCCATATATTATTTGCGTCAACCCGCACATGCTTACTTGGAATTCCACTAAATTTCACCCAGGATAGAATTCTTTTGTCTATTTTCTTTACCCCCGTGAGCTTTAATTTAAAATCACTCAATCCAAAAAAACGATACTTCATGAGCTTCTTTAAAAATAAAAAAGGAGAATCAATTCCTATGACAGCCGTGATGGAGTGATTTTGAATAGGGGGATTTAATTCGAACATCTCCTCAACGGAAATACTCTTCTCCTTGGCTAAGAGATCCAAAAGGGCAATTTCAATGGCACACCATGCGGATGGACTCTTAGATATTGCTTTATTATTAAGTTCAACAAAGATTTTTAATTCATCAAGATTTGTTAGCTTAGCAATACTATTCTCATATTCAGATAAAAACTTGCGACAACTTTTAAGATCTTCACCAGTTACGTAGGAACGAGGACAGCCTTCACCGTAGCCGATCATTCCTGAATCAGTAACGATTTTAACAAAGAATGACTCCGTCTTATCTCTTGATTTCGTATTATGTTTAAACTTCAATTTAAAGTTTATACTTATGTCTATTTCACTTATACTGGCTATTTTCATCTCTTATAAGCCTCGAAAACAAATTTAACGTTATCCAAGTAATCTAGATGCATATGTTTAAGTTGTGAGTCCCTTTGTCCATTGGCGACTTGAGTCACTTTAAAGAACTCTCCTGTATTCTCTTTTAACCTTACTGTTTGAATTTTCTTTAATCTTCCACTAGCGGTCTTTGCAAGGTATTCAACATTTACTGAACAAAGATATTCATGGAGGTGTTCACTAAAGTCCTCAAGCTCCCCTTCATAGTAGAGGCGATATTCCATTTTCAAGGGATCTGCCAAACAGATAAAGAACTTCACTTGTACGTTACTTGCAGAGAAATAACTTAGAATTTGTGATTCACAAAGTTTCTCTCCTGTAATGTTGGTAACACCTTTTCCTTTTTGAACAAATTCAATACACGGAGTGTTTCCCACCCCTTCTGTCGCTACAATAATATCATTGATAAAATAGCGATAAAGACCAGCTTCAGTAGTGACAATTATATAGTACTGCTCTTTGAGAACTAAATCACCTATGAGAATTGGATCATAAATACCGTTTTCAAAATCTCTTACTAACATAAATTCAAAAAAGTTATAGCCTAGAGTAGAAAGTGATCTAGAGTCTTCTCCATTAACATTCACTGTTCCTCTGAACTCGCTACTTAAGTAGCCTAATTCAATTATGGAAGTATCATTTGGAGTAATATTTTTTAAAGTCGAGACTAGGTACTCACAACTCCCCTTTGTCCAAGTGATAATTGATTGCAAATTTGGCCAGTAATCAGAGAAACATAGAGTCCCCTTGTTTTTTAAAACTTCTATGGCCCCTTCTTGATTTTCTCTATAACGCTTCCAACAAATAGACGCTATGATTTCTCTATCGTGATCACTTTTACAAAAGATTTCGAATTTCCAACTCTCAATCATTTGAATGAGATCAAATCTTCTCTCGTTGATAATATCATTGAGTTTAATGAGAGTAGAGGGATTTGCCGTAGAAAAGAGAGTGGTAGAAGGAGAAAGAACGACGAGAGTAGAAAGTAGAAGATACTTTAATTCATAACTTTCTATTTCATAAATTTGTACAGGGACTGCTTGAAACTTTGTGATAATTTTGGATGTTTTAGCATAAAGTTTTCCAGACATAGAGCCACAATCAAATTTCTCTCCTACTCTTTCCTCCACTGCACTACCAACGACAGTAAAGAGCAAACCTGAAAAAGCTTCTTCTTTATTTTTAAAGGCGGAATAAATAAGAACATTTTGCATTTCTTTTAAATCATTTTCAACTTTTTCAGTCATGGGAATATACTTAGAAAGCCCCGTTGTCCCACTTGTCGATACAAAGTAATGTACATCATCACTAGTGAGAACCTGTTTCTCTCCTTGAATAATTCGATCAATCCAAGGCCTAAAAAATTCATATTCATTTACATCTAATGCCAACTTATATTCTTCATAGCTAGAAATCTTAGAAAAAGATTTCTCTACCCCAAAGGCCGTTGAACTATTTTTCTTTAAAATTGAGAGCAGTAAACTCTCCTGCTGCTCATTGGGAGAATGAGTCTGTGAGACATACTTCTTCCAATGTCTCTTATATTTAATAAGCATAAGTAAACGCATGAGATATTTCTTTAGAGTTTTTCCAAAAGGATGAAACATTTGAGCTTTAAAAGATTTTGGGTCGTCATTCCCCTCAACTCCAATATCATTTACCTCTAATTTAGGATCTAAGTAGGTTCCAAAAATAATGTCCCAAATAATCGTATTATTTCCAAAATTGTGCATGGCCCTTTTAGAATCTATATCATGATGAAGTCGATGAAGTTCAGCTGTGGCGATCACATAGTTCAAAGGACCCATGGAAATTTTTGTATTACAATGTTGAAAAAGACCATTCACTGAAAAGTAAATGTAGTAGAGATAAATCACACTTAAATCTGCTCCAAGAGCAATAAAGAGAAATACATCAATGAAATATTCAACAAATTTATCAAAAGGATGAAATCTTGCAGTATTGATAGAATAAAGAACTTTAACAAAATGGTGAACGGAGTGAACTGACCAGAGAAATGATATCTTATGCGAAAGTCTATGCCACCAGTACTGAAAGAACTCTCCAATAACTATAATCATAAAGACTTGTACAAAAATGGGCCATTGCCTTGGCCACACATCCAATATGACTCCTTTCTCAAATCCATAATTTACAAGAATTGCAATCATGCTAAAACGTATAATGAGCGTCATGAAAACTTGCACAAAAACTAGATAAGTTAAATCCTGTTTATAGTTACCTATATTTGGAGTCCATGACTCTCTATAAGGATTGTAATATTCAAGGGATAGAATTAGAGATATACCACATACTAAGCAAGCATATACTGCGACGATCTGAGGTAGTCCTACAGATTGTAAAACCATATATATGGAATAGGTCGCTATCATCACAGCTGGATAAGCTGTAAATTCTAAGTATTTCTTTAACATAGAATATGTATCGGAAGAATTACTTAACTACTTTAGTCAATTAATCTTTAAACAGAATATTTGATTCTTCATCTGACTGGTTACCCTTGGCCTTTTTTAAAAAGTAATCAACCTTTTGATCTTCGGTTTCAAACTCACCTTCTACATCTGTATTTATTTCATTTATTATTTTTTGATCTTGAAGTTGTTCCTCTTCTATTATCTTTCTTTTCAGTTGTTCACTGGCACTTTCTTTCAGATTATCTTTTAAAATAGAATAGTTTGTTCCGAACTCCTTATAAGAATATTCGTAAAGAGGCTCTAGATAGTCGTATGAATTTCTTCCACGTTCAAGAAATTGAATCATCTCTTTAATGAATTCCTTCTTCTCAGTGACGTGGCTCCATCCAGCATAGAGATAAGTCATTCCTTCCTGCGATATTCTCTTATAATAAGGTAATTCTTTATATCTAGCATAGATTTCTATCGCGGAAGACTCATCACTTGTCCTATATTTTAAGGCCTTCATGATTCTCTTTCTAATTGACTCAGAAATCTGATTTTCATATCTAGACTTCAGTAAAAGTTTATATATGTAACCATTATGATAAACATAAATGAGTTCTTTTCTAAATAAGTCTTCTAATCCTTGTTTTTGGCTTTCTATATTGATGAGCTCGATAATACCAAATGATTTATTATTGTAATAAGATAATTTCCTAGCATTTTCCGGTAAGAACTTAGAACGTAGCTCTAGTAGATAGAGGTTATAAACAAGTTCTTTATAGGAAATATTCCAAAGATTCATCCAATACGATTTTTCTGTAAGCTCTCCTTTTGGAAGAGAAAAACTCTTTGTAAATAAATCTTTCCAAACTGTCTTATCATTCTTTTTTAAAATATGGTTTTTGAAAAAAGGTAACTCAAATATTTTATGATGTTCAATTCTCCTATCAAATTTAAAGGACTTTAAGACAGTAAAACTTCCCACATCTAACTTTCCCCTAGTTTTAAACTTCGCACCAATCTCGGGGCGAACTTTTCTCCTATGAATAATCGGAATAAGAACAAACATAGGATGTCTAACCGGAAGTGGTATTTCAAATTCAGAAAAGTGAAATGTTTCCCACAAGTTCTCGGCCTCTCCACTAATCCCTTGCATCTTTCGAATATTGTAATAACTTCCAGAATGCAGATAAGTAGATGTTTTCTCTCTTTCATAAATAGACGACTTAATACCGTTAGAGAGCACCTCATTATAGAGGTGATAGGGAGCGAAACAGAGTAGAAAAACCCCTGTTACACTGGTGATTATGATTAAAAGGAAGAAAATTATTGCCTTCATACACCACTTTTCGGCAACTTAGCTGGAAACTGAAGAAAAAAGCTAAAATATTAGGTAAAATATTCGATAAGTAGATGAGATTAGTTTTATCTTAGGAAAAGTATATGAAAAATGTTTCAGTTTTTATTTTATTATCACTCCTCATAGCTTCATGTGATGCACCCAGAGATCGTAGGAGTGCTTACAATAAAACATTTAATGACAATCAAAGTAACACATCTACTTCAGGTTCCGCCTTTGGTAATAATGATTCAAATAGTGATGACTCCACCGGAACCTCAACAGGTGGTGACACAACGACAGACACTCCAAACACCGTCCCTGACGAGATCAAACATTGTAAATGGTCTGCTGATGGAGAGAGTAACTTTGACGAGTCACATCCTCACTTGGGTGAGCACACGATTTGCTTAAGTACTAATAAGAAAGATGTATGGATTCAAGTGAAGTCACCTTCTTCAGACGGACAAGTCTGTGTAATACCAACACATAATAGTGGTACATCTTCAGTTTATATTGGAGAACCAAGATGTTTAATGATTACAAACTCGAAGAAAATTTACAAAGTGACTTTATACGCAAATAGAAGTGGCTACCAGAATTTTTCTATAACAGGTGCCATGGTGATGAAGGATAAGTCTTACTTTTATCCAGCACCTTTTTATCAGTATGTACTTACTCCAGATGCCTATATCTATTGTTCTCAATTCCTAGATCAATATAAAGATCCTACTTACTGCGAAGCCTTTAAAAAGGTGGGACAATATATCTATAAAGCTTTTTAGTTTTTGAGACTTCCTGAGACCTGTTCACCTTTATGGTAATTTCGATACAGGTCTCCATCAACTGAAGGAAATGTTAAAACAGGCACTATAACCTCTTCACCAATATCATCTCCCATATCCAACTTCATACAGAGTACAAAATAATAAAAAGATACACCCTGTTTATCAAAGGCCTTTATATAAGTATAAATTGTATCTCCAGAATGGTCTTGGCTTTTGAAAGTTTCGTCAGGAGCATCCATAGTAGATTCAATGTAGTTGTCATACAAAGGATACTTATCAATTGGAATGTCTGCATCTGAGAGAAGGTCAATATGATTAGCTAGCAGCTCAGATTTTTTTTGCTCGATGCCCTGAAGTTCGGCATGATCAACTTCAATCTCACCTTCATCCGCAGTCAAACTGAAATGATCTTGTAGATCTACTTCTTCACCTATTCGAAACTCTTCCATTAAGTACTTACTTCTAGTAATTGTAGAAAGCAGTACATAGCCTGGGTAGGTATCAAAGATTGTACAAAGTATAATGACATAGAAAGGATCATTTTTTTCTATTTCTACTTTTTTAATAAAAGAATAAATTTCTTCTTTTATTCCATTCTCATGGCACCAAATTTCATCAGGATCAGTCATAGACTTCTCCATGATAGTCACATCAGAGAGATAGTTTAAACACTCTTCCGACTCAACAGCATATTTCTTTCGTAATATCTTTTCAATTGATTCAAAGTGACTCGTAATGGGTTTAAAAAAAGTTTCAATACATTTTTCACCACAGAAAGATCGAGTTGATCCAGATTCAACAAAGAGTAAGTCTTCCAACTTCGAAACTGGCTTCTTGCATTCGTAGCAAAAATAAAAATCTTTTTTAAATGACATAGAAGCTCCTAAATAGACAGCCTGATTCCTGCAAATAAAGAATTTCCATAAGCACCGGGAACATTCCAGAGTTTAGCACCTAATAGTGTATCTACATCTCTAGCTCTTCTGGTTCTAAAAACTCCCCCAATCTCTAAAGATACTGATCTGGAGAGACCTAGTAACGCCGAAGGCCTTAAATATGAAAACTGAGTACTTTCCGTTAAACGATTAGCACGATCTAGATTTGAATCACTATCAATCTTCACCATACCTGCTTCAAGGACAAAACTAATGTCTCCTGACACCATCCAACCTAAAGATGTTTTCAATATACCAATATTTCCAATCGCAGTTTCTGATTCGGACTCAGGAGTTCCTGTTAAGTGATACTCATAACCAAGTGCCAGAGCAAAAATGTAAAACCTCTTAGAAGTTTCAATTCCTATTATTTTATCTGTTCTAGTACTGGCAACACTGTCGCTACCCTTCCAAACTCCACCAGCAAAAAGATCAACAGTGGACATCTCTTGTGCTTTACCAAAGCGTAGCCAATTAAAACCTAGAATGACTTTAGGTCTTCCCTGTTCGTAATCACCAGAAGTTTCAGAACTATTTAAAGTGGCGTTTGCCATCCAATAAGAAACATCTAAGTAGAGGTTATAATCTGTTTGAAAATGTCCTACAAAGGAAACCTTACTTAAGTCACCATCATCAGTTTGAGCGCTAACTTGCTGCTGCTCATAAAGAGTAGAAAGTTCAAAATTTCCACCACCACCAGAATTATTGGAACTGGCTTTTTGAGCAGGGGCCTTTCTTATAATGGCCGGTTGGTTTCTATTAGGTGCTGCTCTTCTGGAAGACTTAACATCTTCGACTTCAGAGTAGTCAACAAGAGCAAAACATTGAAATGATATTGATAGGGTAAATAAAGATGCTAATATTTTGAGCATTACTTCTTCCTTGATTCTAAAAAATACAGACTCCTCTTGAGTCCATAGATATTTTACACATATTTAGCTAGGCCTTTCAACTAATTGTGCTAAATCTGACTATTTTTCACACTTAATTAAATATTTTATTTATAAGTCCCTGTAATTTCGACAATTTGATTGGTCAGAAAATCTTACCCGCTAAAGCTACGGGCCAGAATTGAATAAGATCAATATGAGGATTGTTAACAGGAGACTTAATTGAACAATTTAACCCAAAGAAAATCACCATCAATGAATTCCCTTATCGAAATGGCAACCCATGGACACTACCCCATCTTAGAAAATGAGTGGATCAATACTATCATTGCAAAAGGTAAGAGATTAAGTGAATCCGATAAGAAGAAGGCTCAAAAAATACTTAAACGAGTATCAGAACATAGATCATTGGAACGACAGAAAACTGTTATTTTTTCAATGAGTGAAAAAGAGAGATCTCTCTTTATAAAAGCTTTTATGAACTTAGTAGAAGGGAGAATACTGGATGAAAAGCCTCACCTTCATTAAGAAGTTATCTCTAATTACATTCTTATCTATGAATTTTATCAATATTGCTAAGGCTGAATATAGAGTGTTTCAATACTATGTAAAATCTAGACTGAAACTACCAACTGATCAAAGAGGCTACCTAGTAACCTCAACATTAGACCCTGTTAGCTATTTGAGCTATCATGGAGGTAACACCTCTTTAAAAGTCGATCTATTAAGATCTTGGACATGTAAAGGTCACACAGGAAATTACCAAGAACTTTGTCGTGGTCCTGAAGAAAATGCTGGAGTATTTGCTCAAAATGAAAGTAACTGATGATTTAACGTCTAAAAATTATCTTATAAAACTTAATGATGCTCAAGCGGATCTTGTTGTGGCCAAAGAACAAGAGATTGAGAACTTAGATAAATTCTACGATTTAAAAAAAGCTGACACTAAATTAACAGGCGATATTGATCTCATCAATATCAAAGATCGCCATCAAAACGATATAAGCGAACAAATCCTCTCGAAACAACAAAGGCTTGATTCAATAAAGTCTAATTTTGCTAATGAGCAGACAAAGCTTGAGAAGGAAAAAAAGCTTCTTACCGACTCTCATCAAGAAAAAATACACGATATTAATAATATTTATGATTATAAGTATAGAGACTCATATGATATTGCCAACACTAAAGCTAAAGATATCAATTTAGAGACAACAGAAACTATTCATAAATTACAAGATGAGTCTGACAGAATTATTCTAGATTTAAACTTTAAAAGTAAAATCCACTCTGATGTTAAAGAAAGAGAAAATAATAAGAAAATTTCGGCGCAAGAGCAGCAACATGTAAAAATGGCCAAGAGAACAGATGACAGTTATGAAAGAAAGGTTGCAGCTGCTGTTATAGATCATGAAAATAAACTTTCAGATCAAAATCATAAGCAATTAGTTGAAAGAAATGAAAGACATAAATTTCACAATTTTGAAATGAAAGCAAAAGAAGAGCATCACAAAGAGCTTCTTCTACAAGAAGATAAGAGTTTCAAGCAAAAATATAATTTAATGGCCAAGAGTCATCAATCAATACTAGATAGAGTTAAAGAGAGATTTAATAATCAAGTCAATTCTATTGTTAAAAATCAAATGAAGTACAAGAAAAATATTTCAGAAAAAGCAGGAGATGATTTTTATAAAGTCTCTTCTATCAATCCTTCAATTAAAGAAGGTATTACGGATTATGAAGTTTCAATAAAAGTTCCTGAGCATGAAAAAGAAAATGTTAGACTTACTGCTCATGGAAGGAAAGTCACAGTTTCCTTAACTCGAAGATTTCAAGATGAACTAACGAGTGAAGATGGTTCAACTAGCAAGTCAAAAAGAAGTGAAATCTTCACTAAGAAAATGGAAACATCTCAAATTCTAAACCCTAGACAAATTACTCAAAGTTACCATGAAGGAATTCTTACCTTCAAAGTAGCGAAGCTCTAACTGTCTTCGCTATTATCGTAATCAGAAACGTAGAAATTTACTTTCTCAACCTTTAAAATACTTTTGAGCTCTTGCCCTAGAAATTTCATTCTAGTGGGGTGAAGAGTCACAAAAGCACTTAAAATTCGTTCATCACTATCAATATTAATAACTTCTTCACTAAGTTCATTAATATCGTTAACTTCAGTTAAAAGCATTTGCTTCACTTGTTGCTTTACTCTTCCGTGTGAGAGTATCTCAACATGATATGTCTTGTTATCCTTGTCCTGAATAATAAGGTTGTAGATTGGATTTAAAAGCTTTAAGACCACGAGAATGGTTAAAGTGAAGAGAATGGCCACAACTGGATAACCGGAACCAATAGTCATTCCAATTGCTGCAACAACCCAAATAGTAGCAGCAGTTGTCAGACCTATCACATGACCTCGACTCTGAATAATTGCCCCTGCACCAAGAAAACCAATTCCTGTCACGATTTGTGCTGCAATACGGTTAGGATCGGCCATGGAATTATCAGGAATATTTATGAAAGAAATGGCAGTATATAAAGTAGCGCCAAGGCAAATGAGGATATTTGTTTTAATACCAGCAGACTTCATTTTCCTTTCTCGGTCAATACCTACAAGGCCTCCGAGAATTAACGCAGTGATGATTTCAATCCCCATGCCCAAATAAAAATTCACTGGCCCAATTAATTCTAAATCTATCATTCCTGGTGTTTTCATTTTTAAACCTTTTCTTTAAAATATAATAGGTTATTATTATTCCTGAGAACTTTGATTATGAAAAGACCTAACCTTGTTCATTTTTTAGCCATTAAAACTGACGACTATATTGCAGTACGGGCTTCCTGCACCATGAAAGAATGGAAAGGTCCAGGATCAGTTGATTTATCACTCATTACTCCAAAATTTCCTATTCAAGAATTTAGATTGCTCAAATCTAGTCAATTTGGATTGAAACTCATTGGCCTCGATGAACAACAGAATGAAGTTTTTAAAAAGACATATGATTCTGATAGTTTTGGAAATTATTCATTTAAAATACCTCTCGATGACAAAACAAAGAAAATTAAAATTTTGCAGGCCTATGAAATAAAGAAAAGAAAAGGTCTTGAGCTTCACCTTGGCTCATTCATTCCCTTAGTCATAGAAAGCAACAAGAAGAAATTAATTATCTGTGATTTTGATAAAACGCTAGTGGACACAAAATATTCTAGTACTAAAGATGTCTATAATTCACTGACAAAGCCAATGTCATCTTTTCCAACAGTAAAAAATAGCGTCTCTATTATTCGCTCATATATTAGAAAAGATTTTCATCCATTTATTCTCTCCGCCTCTCCACACTTCTATGAAGACTCCATGCGAGATTGGCTCTATCAGAATAAAATATTTACAGCAGGTATCTTTCTAAAAGATTATCGAAGAATTTTCTCACTATTTGAAGGCGAACTCACTCCAAAAGACTTAAAAATTCAAGGTCTATATAAACTCAATCACTTATTGGATATTCTCATGATGACGGGAATCCCAGATGAATTGGTTCTTATGGGCGATAATTTTGAATCTGATCCAGTGATATATTTAACATTGGCACAAGTTCTCTCAAAAGAAGTCGATCCTTGGAAACTTTGGAGAACTCTACAAGAAAATCCAGCTTTTCAGTTCAACAAGAAACAAAACAGTCAAGTACTCAGTAAGTTCTATCAGCTTGGTTCGATGATTAAGGCAAAAGCTAATAAAACTCAGGTCAAAATATATATTAGAAAGAAAACTGACGAACAAGAGTTAAATTTAACAACTGATTATAAGTTTTCGAAAAATTTAATTGAACTATATGATGGCAATACTTTAATGATCACTGGGCCAGAAGAAAACTAGGTGCAGTAAAAACTATATAACCTATGCTGAAGAATAATCCAGTCCTATGGAAACCACGCCCATTGGACATTTTTGATGTAATAGGAAGCCTTTCAAAATTAAAGCCTACAACTTCCAAGTACAGTCTAAATACAGCTAAGCAGAGAAAAACTATTTGCATAGTGTGATTGCTTGGATCGTTAAAAACAGTTAAAATATCCATTTAATACTCCAGGACATAGATGGAAGAACCTAAACTTATTAATCTCATCGGCGACCCAAGTGAAAGCTTTTACCAATTGGGTCTAAAAGACCGTGAAGGGCATACTTTGCTTCTTGAGCACATGAAAACTGTTCTCTCACTAGGCATCCCTAAAGTTGACAAAATTCTTCAAGAGTTAGCAGGGTCTTTCTTTAGCGGACAATTGGAGCAAAAAACATTTTTTAAAAAATGGCTTGAAAATTACTCATCAGGTCTCGACATCTCTTCCAAAGAGTTAATTTTCGCACTATTGTTACCTGAATTAAGTTCATGCCTTAGCAAGTGGTTACCCTCTGTTAGTAGTTCCATGCTTGGTTGTTCTTCCTTCTTTTTTTGGGACGACAAAGAAGAAGCACCAGTTCATGGTAGAGTTCTAGATTTTCCACTTGTAAAAACCTTTGATTCTGGAGAGAGAACTATTCTCTATGATTTTCCAGGTCTTCCCAAAGTTTATAGTTTTGGTTCAATTGGTTTTCCCTTTCCAAGTATCACCTCAATGAATGAGTATGGTGTAACATTAGCGCTTCATCAGAAATTTACAGATATATTAAACATTCATGGAAGATCAGTTTTTGATATTGGTAATCAACTCATTTTTGAATCAAAAGATTTAGAGTCGGCCCTCAATATATTACAAAACACGACCTCCTTTACGACTTGGTGTTTTAATATGACATTTCCAGATGGCACTTGGTTAAGTGCAGACCTCATGGGAGATAAACTCGTCTACAGGACTGGAGTTATAACAAAAGGGGAAATTACTTATTTCAACAATGATATAATAAGTGAGTCCTACAAAACGGAAGACTACTTTCCTTACGCCATTGGTCCTCATAATAAAATGAGAACATATAGCGCCCAAGAAAAAATAAGAAAACTTTTAAAGAAAAAACAACTTACAGATTTAGATGTCTTAAAATCTATGGGAACTCCAAATAAGTCTAATCTAAAAAATGATGAAGTTTGGAATCTTGACACTCTAACTCCCAGCTCAGTTCATATAGTGACCATGATGCCTACAAAAGGTAGGGCCTTATCAATTGCAGGAAATGCTCCCAAACTATTTATGGGAAAATTTCATATTCACAAAAACATTTGGGACAATTGTACTATTGAAGAAAAATCTGCAAAGTCTTCTAACATCCCTATTCAATTTCAAACAGGCCTGAGACATTATGCGCTAGCTCAAGTGGCCTTTGATCATAAAGATATAGTCTTAGCCTACCATCATATACAAATGTCACACGACGAACTTAAGGGCACAAAGTGGGAAGCGATTAGCCAATTCTTCTTTCTAGTTTTTCAATTTATGAAAGAGAGTCATAGCAAAATCAGATCAAGTCTGCTCGAAGAGTTTCAAGTCTTGCTACCAGATTTACCGCCAGTGCTCAAAGATCATGCTTGGCTATTTATTGCTAGGTTAGAAAGAATTTTACATAAGAGTACAAGAGTCACAACTAAAGACATTCAGCACCCAGCGCTCAAGAAAGTCTTTGAAATGGAAATGAAAATACCTAATGTACTCTTGCATAAGGCGACAACTCTCCTTATGACTCCAAGGCTAGATCTAGTAGAAGTGATCTATCCTTTATCTTAGATATAATCTTTAGCGATTTTAATATAAATGACTCCATGGCCACTGGAAAAAGGGATCACAAAAATTGGCCCCTTAGCTTGATCTAACTTTTCACAACGCTCAACTGAAGGAATCGCCATATTTAGTTCGACCCCTTGATCTGCTAGAATTCTCTTTACTCTTCCATAGATCATATTTGCCATTGAACTCGCAAAATCTTCTTCTTCACTAGAAATTTCAGAAACTTTTTCACCAACTACGACTGCATAGATATTAAGAAAACTTTTCTTTGGAAAAGATATAAAAAGAGATCCTGTAAAAAACTCTGATTTGATAAGAACTTTTCCTCGAATACTTATTTCAGGGTAGTCCTCCATAGAACTAAGTAGACATGGCTTTTGAACTTTTAATTCTTCTGGAACCATTTCTTCTAAGACTTCTTTAGTAGAGCGTATAAGAACTTGTACAAATTCTTTGTCTAAAGAATCGACATTGGCGTTGAGAGCGGATATAGGTAACGCCACATTGGTAATAATTTCATTTAATATATGAATTGGTAATGGCATTGAATAGGTTGAAATTATCTCTAGTAATTCAATTGGAATATCTATTTTTTTTAAATCTTGAAAATCATTAATACAAAAGATTATCTGGTTTGGTTTAGTCTGATCAGGATTAGTGAACAAACGTAAAATAAATTCTATATTCTTTATCTCAAAACTATTTTCAAAAATAACTAAAGAATAATCATATTCTAAAATTTTCTTAACAACACTTGCTCTCTCTGAACAAATTTCACAATCAATTTTCTTAGAAAGCATAAGTGCTTTCTTTAACTCTCCTGCCCATAGAGAGTTTTGTGAAGCGATTAGAATTTTTCGAATAATTTTCAAATATAACTCTCTAAGTTTTAATGGGAGAACCTACAGACTTTAATTGTTCATCGATTTCTTTTAATGAGTCCTGTAGAACCTTTAACTTTTTATCGGTTTCTTCTTTGTATAGATTAAATTTCTCAATTATTTTTTCTACTTTCTCAACATCAATGAATTCTACTTTCTTCTTTAAATTCGGAACTTGGTTACTTTTTAAATCTTCAACATCAACAAGGATTTGTTTTTGTTTCTGAGTTAAATCATCTACCTTCTTTTTAAGATCTTTATCTTTCCCTGAGTTATCTACATTTTGCTTTAATTCTCTTAGCATTGTATTCATTTGTACAAGGTGTTTCTCTAGGGATTCAATTCTTTCTAGTTTATTTTTACCAGAGTTATCCCCCAGTTTAAAAGTACCAAGAGCTGTCTGCCCATGAGAATGAGAAAAGAAAAGAAATGCTGCAACTAAAATTATTTTTTTCATTCCCCATTTTACAACGTTACGGAGTGAAATTATAACTTTAGATTAAGAGGAAGTTTTAACCCTTTGGTCAAGATCTCTTCAGTTTCAATTTCTCCATAACATTCTGTTCTTTCCAGAATGAATCTTCCAGATTCAATAAAAACGTCGCTACCATGTCGGTATTTATTAAAAGCAATAACCTCATAAATATCCAATTCAATTTCTCTGGCACGTAACTCATTTGTTAAGTAGAGAATTTTTTCAGGGGAAAAGCGATAACGGACAAAAGATCGAAAGTTGTTGATGAGAACACCATATGACCTAGAATTAGCTCCATCTTCAATATATATATCCTGATAATGATATAACTTATCGGGGCCTTTATAGAGGACAATAGAGTGGACTAAGAACTCTCCCTCATTTGAGTCTAAGAAGAACAAAGGATTTTCATTCAAATTTATAACTGAGTAGTTATCTTTACTATTTTCCAGAAAGTTATCATTGTACTTTACGGTGAAATAACAACCCTTGAGATCTTCCCATTCAAGAGCAGAAGCTCCTCCACTGGCCAGAAAAAGTGAAAGACATAACAATAACGTTTTCATAACTCCCCCGTTTATTCTAAAGAGTTCAATCTCCTTGAAACACTAATCTTTTCTTTAATGACATCTTCATTGTGATAGAGCTCGTCCTCTTCGCTTTCGAGAAGATGGTGTTTTTGAAGATTTTCCTTTGCTAAATTTAGCTCACTCGAAGATGCACTCAGCTCAACAGGTTTATCCGGAAAGCTGACCGGGGGATGATCTAAGGTGAATAGGATTTTAACATTTAAAGCCATAGGTCATTATACACCCCTAGATTCAAAGAATCTAAAGGTGTTGCCCAGTATCAAATGATTTTAGATAGTTACTTAAGTTTTGAGAGGTTTAAAAGCGGATCACCCTGAAGATGATACCAAACGAAGTTTTCCAGTGCACCTTCCCTATCATCATAATTTTCAAGTAGATAGAGCTGTCCCTGCCAAATTACGTCAATTAAGCGCCTATTATTATTCTCACCTAGTGCTTTAGAAATACCAATTGCCATGACAGCTGGAGGGTCCCAACTAATGTCGACACTTCCGCCATAATAGGCCACGGCGCCATTAATCCCTGCAGAATCGCCACCTCGAATGAAAGTTTCTCCCATTCTACCTTCGTTACTATAACGACCATTTTGGCAGGCTACATCTATAACAATAGGTTTCACTGCACCTGCAGTTAAAT
Source organism: Halobacteriovorax marinus (assembly GCA_002163155.1). GTDB lineage: Bacteria > Bdellovibrionota > Bacteriovoracia > Bacteriovoracales > Bacteriovoracaceae > Halobacteriovorax > Halobacteriovorax marinus_A. Next base: position 80,876 of record MAAO01000005.1, read on the forward strand.
CTTGTAAATGCTGAGTTGTGAATTCTTCACTATTAATTGAAGGCCATGAAAAACCTGAACCATGACCAATATAATTCAACCAAATACTTCCATCACTGATTTTACTAACAATATTCTCAGGTGTGGAGTTGTTGTTGTATTGAAGAAACTCAGAAGAAATCCAATTAAACTTATCCTTCATTGGAGCCTGCATACTTCTTACGTAATCCACATCAGAAGGAGCACTTCCTTCATCAGATGCGATAGCAATCATACGACTTGCTCCCTTACTACTTTTCCATGAACGATCTTCAAATTCCAGAGTTTTCAAAATAACTTTTTCAAGTTCTTCGCTTGTATCCACAGATAATCTTCCATAAAGCACATCTGGAATCACATCATCTTCCCCATCCATTGTGTAATAATGCATATCGGTTGGAGTACTTCCATCAAAACGTGTTTCAACGTATTCAGTTGGAAAGATTTCTTCGTGTCCAATAATAAGGGCATAAGTGAACTTAGACGCCTTATACAAATTGTGAATAGAGTTTTTAATTTCTTCGAAGTCAGTCCCTAGTTTTTCAAGGGACATAAATTTTGCATCCAAACCTTCGGACCTTCTTCTGGCAAGTAATGGCGCTAGCGCCTCTTTAAACTTACTTGGGGCAAAGATATAATATCCTTTTCCTTTTGAACTCATAGTAAATTTTCTAATTTTAGATTTTGAGCGTATAATGACGGAACCAATATCTACAAAACGAAGACCTGCTTTATTGTTATAAGCAAGAGGTGAAAACCTCACACGGGTAATAGGTGTTCCTCGAAACTTTCCTATATATTCAATAAATACATGTTCTCTATTCTCAGCATTATAGGCTTCTTCACTAAAGTCCACATTGAATTTCCAAGGAATAACATCACAACGACAAGGCATTTCCTGCGCTGGAGAAGGTGCAACTCTATCAAGTTCAAATACCTTCTTGGCTGATAATTCTGCTTGAAAATCACTGGGATATCCTTTCAATAAAACTGATTTAAAAGGAAGAGAAGGAAGTCCAACCGTCTTAGTATTGCTCCATCCCGAAAGTTCAATATTACTAAAGACCATAGGCCCCTGGTTTTCACTTTCAGTGATAGAGAGAAGTTGCTTACCTATCGTCCAAGAGACCTCTAGAGCATCTCCAGTGGAGTTAAAGCTGTGTTTAACAAGATTTCCAGCAAAGAGGCTTTGCGAAAATATAAGCATGATTAAGGGCCAAAACCATTTTGTCATTTTTTATATCCTTGTAGATAGAATTATTACTTCTTATCGACTGGCCATAAGGATTTGATGAAAAACATTAGGTTTGTGAAAATTTGTGGAAGAATATTCCCTATATGTGAAAGAACTGTATTGCGCAGCGCGACTATAAGGTCAAAATTCTAGAAAATATTACAGATTCTTAAATATTTGCACTTTTTTAGTAAAACCTAACTGACATTATCAAGTTTTCCATGATAAATAGGCCTTACAAAAATAATTGATAACCATTTGATTTGTTTTAAATAAAAAAACTAGGAGACTACACATGTTCACGATGAAGAATTCAGCACTTCTTCTTGTTACACTTGCGACACTTTTCGTAGGATGCAAAAATGAAGACAAACTAGGAACTGTAAACAATCCAGTAAAGCTCTACTTTACTCCGTCGGTTGATGCAGAAACGATCGCTACAAACTCTCAAGACTTCATCAAGTTTCTTGAAAAAGAGACCGGTCTAATTTTTAAAACAGGTATCCCTACAAATTACATTGCTGTTGTTGAGGCCTTTGGTTCAAAGAGAGCTGACATTGGTGTGATGAATTCTTTTGGATATATCCTAGCTCATAGTAAGTATGGAGCGACTGCAAAACTTAGAGTTCTTAGATACGGACATGACTACTACCAAGGTCAAATTATTGCACACGTTGATAGTGGAATTAACTCTGTAAAAGATATTCAAGGAAAGAAATTTGCTTTCACTGATCCTTCGTCTACTTCAGGATATATGTTTCCTTTAAAAATATTAAAAGATGCTAATGTTGAAGTTTCTAACCATACTTTTGGTATTAAGCACGACAACGTTGTAACAATGGTTTACCAAAAGCAAGTAGATGCTGGTGCAACTTATTACTCAGCTCCTTCTAAATCTGGAAAAATCAGAGACGCAAGAGCAAGAGTAAAGACTCAGTTCCCAGATGTTGAAGACAAAGTAAAAATTATTACAATTACGGAAAAAATTCCAAATGATCCGTTTGTTTTTAGAAAAGATCTAGACAAAGAAATTACATCTAAATTCATCGCTGCTGTTAAGAAATTTCTTTCAACAGAAGCAGGTAAAAAGAACTTTAAAAATATCTACAGTGTTGAAGGTATCGTTGATACTACTGATGCAGATTATGATGGTCTAAGATCGATGATCAAATCTGTTGGAATTAACATTGAAGAAAACTTAAAATAACTAACGGAAGTCATTAGAATGCTCAAAGTTACAGAACTACACAAGAAGTATCCAAATGGAACACATGCCCTAAAGGGAGTTTCATTTGACGTTAAACAAGGTGAATTCTTAGTTGTTATTGGACTCTCTGGTTCAGGAAAGTCCACTCTGCTTAGATGTATTAATAGACTCCACGAACCAAGTCATGGAACTATTAACTTCGAAGGAAGTGATATTACAAATATCAAGGGACAACCTCTAAGAACACTTAGATCGAAAATTGGGATGATTTTTCAACACTTCAACCTAATCCCTAGAAAGACAGTTATGACAAATGTTCTTGCTGGATCTCTTTCTAGAACAAGTATATTCAAGTCAATTCTTGGAATGTTCTCAGATGAAGAACGAGAAAAAGCTAAGAGATTTATTAAGATCGTAGGTCTTGCTGGCAAAGAAAATCAAAGAGCTGATAACCTCTCAGGTGGACAGCAACAAAGAGTTTCCATCGCTAGGGCCCTAATGCAAAACCCTAAAGTTCTTCTAGCAGATGAACCTGTTGCGTCTCTTGACCCAGCAACTTCTCACTCTGTTATGCAATACCTTAAAAAGGTTAATGAAGAACTTGGAGTTACTATAATTTGTAACCTCCACTTTTTATCGCTAGTAAGACAGTACGCCTCAAGAGTAATTGCTCTTAAAGGTGGAAAGTTAATTTATGAGGGTCAACCTCTAGATATCGATGAAAATTGGTTTAAAACTATCTACGGTGAAGAAGCTGTAGAAGTGACAATAGATTAAGGTTGGATGCTATGAATACTATGACACAAGATATATTACCTGGTGAAAATAAAGGTGCTGCTTTAAAGAAAGTTAAAGCTCACATAAAAGCCTACATTATTGATGTTCTACTTTGGTCTTATATCGTTCTGGCCGGTTGGAAAATCGTTTATGAAAAAGCTATTATTGGTGCAAGATACTCAAATTTTTCTTGGGATCAACCACTATTGTCCTTAGGACTTGGATTTGTCATTGCACTAGTTCTCTTTTTTACTAGAGTCTCTATTGGTAAAGCAGTGAATGGTCTATATGAAAGAAATCCAGAGAAAACAGTTCTCTCTGAGCCTTTTACAATCCTAGGTTATGTAATCTTTGCTATTACATTTGTTTCAGGACTACTTATTTCTCAAGTGAGTATAAGAGAGTTCCTTTCTGAAAGTGGACTTCACGGTGCTAAGAGAATTTTTCTAGCTCTCTTTAACCCTAACTTCGCTATTATCCAAGATGCTCTTTTTGCTGGAGTAGAAACTATCTACATGGCCTTCATTGCCACTGCGGTAGCTCTTCCAGTTGCCTTTATTCTAGCTTTCTTTGCAGCTAGAAACTTAATGAATGGCTCTAGATTAACAATGACAATTTATTCAGTTGTGAGATTTCTTCTAAATGTTTCAAGATCAATTGAGCCACTAGTTTGGGCAATTATCTTCTCAGTATGGGTAGGAATTGGACCATTCGCTGGAATGTTGGCCCTTTCACTTCACTCTGTTTCATCTCTTTCAAAGCTTTACTCAGAGCAAATTGAAAATATTTCTGACGGCCCAATTGAAGCGATGACAGCAACAGGAGCTCACCCTATTCAAATTATCTGGTACGGAGTTGTTCCACAAATAGTTCTGCCTTACCTATCATTTACAATTTATCGTTGGGACATCAATGTTCGTATGGCAACTGTAATTGGACTTGTTGGTGGTGGTGGTATTGGTACGCTACTTATGCAATACCAAGGTCTAGCAAAGTGGAATGAAGTTGGATTACTCGTTATTATTATTGCTGCTATTGTTTGGATTATGGATTACCTCTCATCAAAAATTAGAGAAGCAATTAAATAGAAAATGTCAGGGTCCTTTAAGGGCCCTTTTTTTTGGCAAAGTTTCTAACTAAAGTTTTCTTTAGAACTATAAAATCTCTTTGACTTAAATAATTTCTATCTATATCTTGTTGTAAATTTTAATTATTGGAGAATACACATGAAGAAATTGCTTTTAATTGCTACTACATTACTTTTAACTTTCGCTACTACAGCTACTGAAAGAGACTTTTCTTTCTCTCAAGAAATTGATCACAGTGTTGAATCAATCTCTTTAGAAGAAGTACAAGTGTTAAAAGACAACAAGAGAAACAACTGTTACGCATACACTCAATGCTGGGGCGGAAGAAGAATTCAATGTCAGACTTACGGTCAAGGTTGTACTTTCTTTGTTCAACAAGCTCAGTATGTTGAATGTAACGGTTACAATTCTTACGGTCAGTGGGTTAATACTTACGCTTACTGCAACTAAGAAAATTTATTCAGGTACTTTTAAGGAGTGCCTGAATTACACACAGCTTGACATTTTTTCAAGTTTTAGTATATTAAACAAAACAACTCAAAATATAGGAGGTCCTTATGATTGATTCAAAAAGAAATATGACAGATACTCCTTTTGCAATTCTTTAATTCCAAAAGCTCTATCACGTCAAAAAAATTAAAAACAAAATTTAACTTTAATCCCTAAAGAAGCACTACTGCGTTCTATAGCGAGATTATTCAAATACCTATTTAGGTATTTAAGGAAATGAATGAACAAACATTTTACTGCGGCCCTGTGCCCATTTTTTAAAGAACAATTAACAGATAACAATTTAACTGTGGCGCTGGTCGCCCAAGTACACAAAGATTCCTATATTTTAATAACAGCAGATGATGAAGTGAGAGCAAGAATCCCGGGAAAGTTCTATGAACAAGGTAACATTCCAGCTGTAGGAGATAGAGTCTTAATTAAAGAGAATCCAAATGCAAGTTTTGTCATGATTGAAAAGATTCTTGAACGAAGAAATACTTTTGGAAGAAAAGAAGCAGGAGGAGTTAATGAACAAGTCTTAGGCGTAAATATTGACTTGGCATTTATAGTATTTTCTTTAAATGGAAATCTAAATGTCAGGCGACTAGAGAGATACTTGGCCCAAGTAAGAGATAATAACATTAAACCAGTTATCATTTTAACCAAGTCAGATCTAGTTGATCAACAAACTGTAGAACAGGTTTTAGAAGAATACCAAGTCATCTTAAACTCTCATGAAGTCATAGCACTTAGTGCCAGTCAAGATGAGGGATTAGAACAGTTGGAGAAGTACTTAACTCCTGGAATCACAGCAATATTGATTGGCTCATCAGGCGTTGGAAAATCGACATTAGTAAATCACCTCTTAGGTTCTGATGTTCAAAAGATTCAAGAAATCAGGGACGACGATGATAAGGGTCGCCACACAACAGTTACTAGATCACTGCATTTCTTGGATAATGGAAGTATTCTACTGGATACACCAGGGATGAGAGGTTTTGCACTCTGGCTCTCGAGTGAGGGACTAGATCAATCTTTTAGTGATGTTCTTAGCTTGATGAAGCAGTGTAGATTTCATAATTGTAGCCACAAGGACGATCTTGGTTGTGCAGTTAACAAGGCCTTAGACACAGGAGAATTAGAAAGTGATCGCTATAATAGTTACTTGAAGCTCAAAAATATGGAGAGAATTCAAAAAGTGAGAAGGGATCAAGGACTTTTAAAATTGGAACGAAAGAAGTGGGCCAAGATTTCCAGAGATGCTAAAGTCAGAATGAGTCACAAGAGATAAAGTAGAGGGCCTATGCCCTTTACCTTATTTCAACAACATAGAACTAGTAGCACTTAAGCACCTAACGCAGTATCCCAATGACACCAGTTCAAAGTGATACTATTTAGCAAACGTAATTACCACGAGTTAGGAGCATAATCTTTGGCACGACACTTGTAATAGATAAGACAAAGAAAGTCATAAGGATATGACGATTGTAGCGAAAAAGGATGTTCGCAGGAAAACCTCAATGAGTGAGGACCTAAGGAGTTCGCTATGGAAATGTTAAAGACTATGTTAATTGCTGCTTTCGTTGTATTTCTCGGAATGGAAGTTGCGAATGCTAAAATTCAAAAGATCTCAGTAAAGAATGTAAAACCAACGACTAGAGCGGCTGGTTTTCAAACTTTTGCTGGTCAAATTTTAAGAACAGGTGACTTAGAAATAGCCAGAAGAAGAGTTATTCAAGCTGAAAAAGTTATAAAGGGAGATTTCATCGAAATGAAAAATGGTGAAATTTTCTACCCAGAAGAGATTGAATTTGTCTTCTCTATCAAGGCCGCTAAGGGACCAAGAATTTTTAAGGCCCCAAAAGAAGAGGAAAGAGCACCACAAGATCAAGACTCAAACTAATCCCCTAACCTTCGATTTAACACTTGAAGTAAATGACCTAAAGGCCCAGCGAAAGTTGGGCCTTTTTTTATTCGGAACAGCTCTCTTCTAAAAATTTAAAAGTAACTTTCTCTCTGGAAGAGATGATCTCCACTAGAGTCTCAGAAGGGATAGTAACCATGGGTACAATATGTCCACAATCAAAGTTTGTGATTATGGGATAATCACGCTCCCCCACAACTTCTACAATCAACTCATCATAGGTAAAGGGAGCTCCTTCACTACTATATACTTCAGGTTTTGAAATAATAAGCCCTGCTATTTGATCAAATACTCCCATAAGTTTTAACTGAGTCAGATGCCTTTCTTCCTTAGATAAAGGGGCATCCATTTCTTCTATGAGTAAAATTCTCCCCTTTAATTCTGGCCAATAATCAGTACCAGCAGCACTCATAAGGGTGTTTAAGTTGGCAGCTATTATTGGTGCACGAGCTGTCCCACTACTGAGAGAAGTCCAACCTGTATTTTCCTGCCATTCTCTTTTGACATTCTTCCAGTCACCATTACGCCAGTCACGCATATGATTTGACCACTTTTTTGGACATTTAACTTCACGCTCTCCACTAGTATGATTCATAACTGCTTGTAAGAACCAATCAGTGGATTCACTAATTCCATTGGGCCACTCTCCAAGCCAGCACATTACCGCTGGTCCATAGAAAGTACGAAGGCGTGAATATTTTAAAATAGCAAGATGTAGAGAAGTCACATCGGAATAACCGCAAATAACTTTTCGCGACTTTGCAATGAGATCAAAATCTAAGTATTCGATCATACTATTAGAATTGTAGCCGCCAATAGTAGAAATGAGTCCCCTGACTTTGGGATCATTGATGAGTTCCATAAATTCACGGGCTCGTTCCTCTCCAGAAGCGCTTCGGTAACCCTCGTGACTACGAGAGCTTGTTAGAGTACCTAATTTAACTTTAAAACCCATCTCTTCTAAGTTCTTTATTCCATTATCAAAGAGCTCTGGATTAACCTTGTATGAGGGAGAAGAAGGTGTAAAAACACCAATAGTGTCTCCAGGTTTTAAAAATTTGGGGAGAATGAGTTCTTTCATTGTGAATTCTCTATTTATAGTAGTAAATAAAAAATTATAACATAGAAAAAGTTGTAAAATAAAACCAAAAAAAGCGCTCAAAAAGAGCGCTGATTAAAATTTTATTTATAAGAGTTCTATTGTAATTGATCACCATCTGTAGAGACTTCTTCTTTTACAAGTAAATCAGCAGATATATTAGACCCAATGTACTCAGAAGCTTCCACGACTGGAGCTACGAAATTATTAAACTTACCTTTAAGGCCTGGAATCCTATTTATAAGTTTCCAAGAATCTCTTTGTATCTCAAGTAATGAAGGCAGAGCAAAGAGCGTTAAAGTCGTAGCAAACAATAATCCCCACCCCATAGAAAGAGCTAGAGGTTTAGTGAAACCACTATCGCCTCCAAGTCCGTAGGCCATAGGGAACACACCACCTAAAGTGGTAATAGATGTGAGGATAATTGCCCTAAATCGGCTTACGGCACCCTCGTGAATATCTTCCCTAGTGAGCTGCCATACTTTGGATTTCTTTCTATTAATCGTATCAACCATAATGAGAGAGTCATTAACAACAACTCCTGCCATCCCCATAATTCCCACCATCGCCATGACATCAATCGCTTGACCATGAAAGTAGAAGGCCCATACAACACCTATGAGACCAAAGGGAATGGCCATACCAATGATAACAGGTTGTATAAAAGATTTTAATATGAGAGCTAAAACAAAGAGAATCAAAAGCACACAGGAGATCATCATCTTATTCATCGCCTTAGAATTTTTGGCCTCTTGAATATCAGCATCTTCTAATGCAAAGCTAAGTTGTGGAATCTTCTTCTTTAAAAGAGGAAACTGAGCTTTTAAAATTTCTCCAATTTTCTCTTTCTTAAGTATTGTTTCATCATAACTTAAATCAAAATTCAAAGATCTCTTTAAATCCTCGTGTGATATTGATTTTAACGACTTTACTTGTTGCCACTGTCCAAGCTTAGCTAAAATGACACTTGAACCATTATCTACATTTATTTTAAGGTTGTTGAGTTTATCGTAAGTTAGATCTTTACCATCTTCAAAGTAGCCGTAAATATTTACGATTTCACCATTGTAGCGATATTCTTTAATTTTTCTCTTACGCACATAACCCTGAACTCTTGCACTCAAATCAATCGGACTTAGTCCATAAGTATAGAGAGCTTCTTTATTGGGTACAAACATCCAAGTATTACCAATGAGATCAGGATCAATATAGACATCTTTAATACCTTTAACTTTAGAAAAAACAGACTTAACTTCGTCAATAACGAATTGATCTCTAAGATTTCCCTCTACGAAAGCAGATAATTTAAAGATATTTTCTTTCTTATCGTCGTAACCATCTTTTGCTTTTCTAATGCTTAGAACTTCAAAGTCACTAGTTTTAAGTTTTACTAATTCTTTCTCAATTAAATTTAAAATAAATGTCTTATCTGCTTCGATATTTTCATGAGTTTGAGAGAATCTAATATTGATACCAGCGTAACGATAGCCTTCCTTTCGTTCTCCATTAAACCAATTACGACCAATTTTTGTCGTCATATAAGTGTATTTCTTCTTATCAATTTTAGCTAATAAGGTATCAATTGGTTTTAGTAACTGCTGTGTTTCTAAGAGAGAATTAGATTTCTTTAAAACAACGTCAATTTTTATTTTCTCACTACCTATTCTTAAATTAAATTTAAAAGGAACCTTTTCTTTTGTAAGAACAAATGTTCCAACAAGAGAAACTACAAGTAGAACTGAAACAATATAGCGCCACTTTAAAGAAAAAGAGAGTGCGCGAGAATAAACTCGACTCAACTTTGAAAATAGAGAGTTCTTTTTTTCAATCTTTGGTTTTTTCACAAAGTGAGCGAGATGATTTGGCAGTAGAAAGAAACATTCAAATAAACTCATTGATAAGGCCGCTATCACAACCCATGGAATCGCTTTTAATATATCAGAGAGTCCTGATTCAGTGAAAAGTATGGGTGCAAAAGCTATGATCGTAGTAAGAACCGTTCCAGTAATAGGAATCATCGTCTCACTGACAGCTTTAATTGCAGATTCTCTAGGAGAGAGCCCCAGCTCTAGTTTTTGCATGTAGAGCTCAGAGACAATGATCGCATCATCTACAAGTATCCCTACTATGAGTAACATTCCTACAACAGAAATAAGATCTATGTTGATATTTAAAAGACTAAGAACTGTGAAAGTTGCCAAGTAAGCAAGAGGTAGTCCAAAGCTTGTCATCAGGGCAGATTTTATTCCAAAGAAAGAAAATAGAATAAGAAGTACTAGTGTACCTCCCATGAATCCATTTACATTGAGAACATTTAATTGCCTTTCAATAAAAGAAGGACCATCTCCTGTAATAATGATTTCTAATTCTTCAGGGATATTTTTATTAAGTTTTACCAAGACCTTTTCTAGATCAGTCTTCATATCGATAATATCTGAGTCTAAGTCTTTAAAAAGAACAAGTGTCATGGCGGGTACACCATTGGTAAAGTTTGCCGTTTCTGCTTCAGCTATTTTATATTCAACTTTCGCCACATCTTTTAAGCGAATAAGGTTACCGCTGGCATTCCCTTTCACTATGACATTTTCAAGATCACTCATGTCTTTAACATCGTTCTCTATTTCAACACTTACCACATTACCATTTTTCTTAATTGTCCCAAGAGGAAGAAAGGCGAACCTTCTAATCATGGTATTTACAAGTCTTGAGAGTTCAATTTCATACTTAGAAAGTTTATCTGCATCAAACTTCACATAAATCTGAGGTTTTGCAGACCAATTCCCTACTTCAACAATTCCAGGAATTCGACGTAATTTCTTCTCTGCACCACTCACCCACTTTTGGTGAATAGGATTATTCTCATTAAAATTTAAAACAGAGAGAGATGAAAACCAGAATGAAGTCATTTTGTGATTAACCACTTTCAGATTTTCAACTTCATCAGGAAGGGTTGAACTTAAGTTCTTAACTGAGGCGTCTACTTTTTCAAAGAGATCTTCTACATCTTTAAAAGAATCTTTTATTTGTAGATTAATATTTACATAACCTGGACCCGATGTTGAGACTAACTTCTCAATTCCAGCAAAGGCCTTAATTGATTCTTCTAAGGGAGTTGTGAGAAATTGCTCAACTTGATAAGGAGTCGCTCCGGGAAGTGAAGCTGAAACGGAAATTCTCTTTTCCTTCCACTGAGGAATGAGATCTCTCTTCATAGAAGATATTGATATGAGACCTAGAATAACTATTCCCAAACTCAAAGTGTTCACGACAAAGCTATTATCAACAAAGTATTCAATTATTTTTTTCATGGAAACTCCCACTACTTTCTAGCAATAAGTTGTATTTATTGCAATCGTCTGTAGAGAATTTACAGGATTTTAACCTAATCTAGATATTTGATATTAAAGGGTTTCATGACCTTTTTCGGTCTGAATCATACTCATAGCAATGCGAACACCATCTACGGCCGCAGAAGTAATCCCACCAGCGTGTCCAGCTCCCTCTCCACAAGGAAAGAGTCCTCTATGAGTAGTAGATTCAAGAGTCACTTTGTCGCGGCTAATTGTTACTGGGGCAGAAGTTCTCGTCTCAGGCGCCAAGAGCAGAGCATTCTTAGAAACAAAACCATTCATTCTCTGATCAAATTGTGTGAGAGCATCTCTTAGGTGATTAGTTACAAAATCTGGAAGTATTTCACTAATTTGCGCTTCTACTATACCAGAAGGTGTGGAGGTTTTAGGCATAGTAGATTTACCTACACTCCCATCTAAAAAGTCTTTTAAAGTTTGCGATGGCAACTCTTTACCAGAGGCCAGCTCACTAGAAACTTCAAAGGCCTTCTTTTCAATACCGTGTTGAAAGTCTAATCCACCTAGAACATTTTCTGTTGAAAAGTCTTGATTGGCCTTAACAGAAACAACGAGCGCAGAGTTGGACCATCTAGAATTCCTAGCATAGTTACTCATACCATTAACAACAATTCCATCAGCTTCAGTTCCTGAAGAAAGAACATATCCACCAGGACACATACAAAAACTGTAAGTTCCTTTGTCTGTTTTCTTATTTTCAAAACTTAATCTATATCTAGCAGCACCTAAGTGACTTTTCGCAAAATCACCGTACTGCATTTTATCAATGAGTTCACGGGGGTGCTCTATTCTAACTCCCACTGCAAAATCTTTTGGACTCATGCTCACTTTATTTTCTTCAAGATGCTTATAAACTTCTTTAGCTGAGTGTCCAGTGGCCAAAACTATATTATTAGAAAAAAGCTCTTTGCCGTTATCTAACCTTACTCCAACCACTTGGTCATCTTTATAAATTAATTCGTCCACTCGTGTATTATAGAGAATCTGACTTCCCCTAGAGACTAAGAAATCACTTATTTTATTAATCAGACCTCTAATCTTATTAGATCCTAAATGAGGATTAGTCACATAGGCTGTATCTTTTGGGGCGCCAAAATCGACAAGACGATTCATGACATATTGAACGTAAGGTGATTTTATTCGCGTGATTAATTTTCCATCACTGAAGAGTCCAGCTCCGCCCTCTCCGTAGCATACATTATTTTCTGTATTGAACTCTCCGTAGCGCCAAAACCTTGCAATAAACTTCATTCGTTTATGCGCTCTCTCACCTCTTTCAATAACTATTGAAGGGATGCCATATTCAGCAAGTCTAAGGGCACAGAAAAGTCCACCGGGCCCAGCTCCAATTATAATTGGTGTTTGCTTGAAAGCTCCCAGCTCATGAAATTGTTCAACCACACCAGAGAACTTTTCCCCCGCTTCAACAATTTCTATATTGTAATTATAACGAGGTCTTTTTCCGCGGTTAGATCCTCTGGCATCTAGCGCCTGAGATAAAATGCGAAAATCTACCATTTTCTGATATTTCTTCTGTAGATATTCTTCAACATCCCCTTCAAAATCGAGAACAAATTGTACTTTTTTAGACATGCTCTTTCATATCATTAACTTTGCTAACTGTCGGTAGAAAGGTATAATTTATAGGAAAAGAGCTTTAATTTTAAGGAATATATGAAAACTGCACTACTCATAATTGGTGACGAAATCTTGGCCGGGAATACCAGAGACCTAAATGGCCACTGGCTATCTACCTATTTACCAAAATTAGGTCTGAGTTTAAATCAAATAAAAATAGTTCATGATGGTAAAGAAGAAATTCAAGCTTCATTAGATATCTTATTTAAAGATCACGATATTGTTTTTTGTAGTGGCGGATTAGGTCCTACCAAAGATGATATTACCAAGAATGTGATGGCCGACTACTTTAATAAAGAGCTTATATCTGACGCAAAATCAATTTCACACATTGAAAATCTCTATAAGAAAATTGATAAAGAGTGGACAACAGAAACCAATGATTATCACTTCTATCCACAAGATTTTGAACTCACAGATAATATAAATGGACTGGCCCCAGGGCTTTTTTACCACGAAAATGAAAAGACCATTCTCTGTGCTCCTGGAGTACCTAGAGAATTTAGCTCTATGGTGGAAGAGGTATTTACACCAAAGCTCATCTCTCTCTATGGTACGGAAGTCTTTAAACCCACAGAGCTCTTCTCTATAAGAACAAAGGGAATGCCGGAAGAGAAAATATTTACAACTCTCTGTCCAACTCTCTGGGAAGACCTTTCAAAGATGGCCAAAGTGAGCTCACTTCCCCATCTTCTAGGTGTAGATATAGTTCTATATATGGATAAATCAAAATCAGAAGAAATTAAGAAAGAGGTTATTGAGCTTATCAACTCTTCTCCCTTAAAAGAATATGTGTGGCAATTTGGAAATCTAGAATTAGAAGAGTTAGTTGTAAAACTTGCAACAGAGAAAAATCTCACGATAGGTTTTGCAGAGTCTTGCACAGGAGGACTAACTTCTTCAAAAATTACCAATATCAGTGGAAGTTCAAGAGTTCTCTTAGGTTCAATTATTAGTTATGCAAACTCTATCAAGGAAAATATGCTGAACGTCAGTAGAGTGACTTTGGAGAATCATGGTGCTGTTAGTAAAGAGTGCGCCCATGAAATGGCAAATGGCGCACGTGTGGCCATTGGTTGTGACATCTCGATTTCCTATACCGGAATCGCCGGCCCAACTGGTGGCAGCGAAGAAAAACCAGTGGGAACAGTGGGAATTGGCTGGAGTACAAAAGAGACTTCAGGCAGTGACATCTTTAACTTTAGAGGTGACCGCGTGGGACTAAAAGAAAGATTCTCAAGAATGGGGCTCTTCCTCTTACTCGATCTAATTAAGAAGTATTAACAAATTCCCTCTGCCCTTTCATTTATCCGAGTTTCTGACTTGGATATAGGGCAGTCCCAAAAAAAACTCCCCTTCTAACGTACTGTAATTACATTATTCTAAACTTCATTAAAGAATTCCTACAGCTTCATTTAAAATAGAGTCAAAACTTACCTAGTACAAAGGATTTTTCGCTTCCTCCCTTTAGGTCAGCTTAATTTATACCGAAACGTAAGTCGTAGGAATTTAAAGAACATGAAACAAAACGGAATTTGGTACAATTTAAAACTTCTAATGGTTATGAGTTTTCTCGTAACGCTAGCTAGTTGTGTCGAATCAGGAAGTGGAAATAAGAAGAAATCTTCTGCTTCCAGTTCATCTAGTTCAGGTGGCTCATCTGATGTTCCTGAAACTCCAACTTTTGAATCATCATTAAATTTCTTTCAAGAAGGTTCTACTCAATCAACTTCGGGAATTACTATTCCTGTCTCATTTAATGATCGATTCTATTTACGTGGAAAACAAATTGATTTTTATATAAGCAATGGCAATACAACGAGTAGTAAGTGTTTAGTCTTTTCTTATACCAGCGGGACTACTTCTTACCTAGTGGCCACGGCTACACCACAGTACTTTTATAACTTCTCTACTAATACACAAGAGTATTACTACTTAATTAGTCCAGGGGATGAAGTTAAAAATAAAACTTTCTGTCAAACTCCAGGAGTGCAAGCAACTCTGTCGGCACAAAATCCTACTTACAACATCACTTATTCACTATTAAGTGTTTGTCCTACATGTTCTTCAGGCTTGTTTAATAGTTCTACGACAACTCTCTATTCAGATGCTGGAAACGAAGTGACTGATGCTGATGTGAATCAGCTGAGTTTAACTTTTTCAAATACTATCAGTAATCCAGGAAGCCCAGGAATTATTTGTACAAGTTCAGCTGTCTGTAAAACTCAGGGATATGACTGCTGCGTAAGTGGACAGTGTGTAAATGATCAATCACTTAAAACTGGTGTAGACACTTCTTTAAGTGCCTATCAAGATGCTCTTGCAGCAATTAGTTTAGATCCTACACTCTACTCAAGTTACCCTCAGTACTATAATTTGTGTCCAATTATTATTACTCCAGAGCCTACAGTTCCACCTATTACTAACCCTGCACTTACTGCACAACAAAGACTTGAAGAATTATATGAACTCTACCTGTGTACAACTCCTCAGGACGGAGAAGTTTCCTACTGTACTACGACTGTTGAAAATATCTCAAATCTAAGTGCAACAGTATTTACTCCAGTAGATGATAGAAACTTTAATACTTATTATTCGGGTACGGCCGCTATCCCCAATCACTCGATCCATACTATTACTTATGGTGGACAAGTTTACTTTGAAAATGACAATTTTCTATTAGCTGGAATCACCATTGGTCCTGGTGGAAATTTATCAGGAAATGACACATTAACAGATCCACAAGAACTAACATTTGGAGTCACTCCAACTCTTGCTGATGACACTTTAAAAGTCACCTATAAAGTAGACGGAAGTTGTAGACAAGTGGGAACGACACTCGCAAAATGTGACAAGTACTTTGTCCAAGGGCAAAACCTTGGAAAGGCGTCTGATCATTATCCAGCTTCGCAAATATTCAATCTACCTTACTATGCCGACGCTAGTAAAACGATAAGTGTGACAGTTGATGATGCGATTGTGCAAAATGGTGCAGACTGGACCGCGAATAATTCAGCTCCTTCCTATGTAGAATTTCAATCTTCTTTTCAAGTGTTTGATACACAAATTATAAAAATTACTTTCTATGTAGATACAACTGTTCATGCCATTATTGATAGTAAATTAATAGCGCAACAAGAGATTGCCATAAAGTGTGATTGTCCTGATTTAACATGTTCACTTAAACCTGTTTATGTAGGCAATTCACTAATCGCTTCAGATTTTGTGTGCGAATATCCACAACCAAATCTACCACCAGCTCCACTCCAACAAACAGTTCTCCTGAGTTCTAAAACAGTTCCTATGAGATTCTATGATAATGACAACGGAGTTGAACATCAAAACGTCAACCTAACAACTCCTGTACAAGAAGGACTTGCTTTTGAATACACCAGTGGTGATTTAACAAAACCAAATAATGTTGCATCAGATATTGGATTTAATGAAATCAACGGAAGTATTAGTGGTCAGCCCGGTGCTGCTACAGAAGCAAAAGAAGTTGTTATAGTAAAAGGTAAAACTTACGATATTTTCGTAAACACTGGAACTTTCTCTAGTTGTTTTTACTGTGGAACAGATTACTTCAGTAATCTCGCAAAAATCTTTCCAAGTAACTTTATTTTCAAAGGTGGTGGATACTTTCCACATCCATCTTCAACAGATGTAACCACTAGTGAAATGAGATCGCATGATCTTATATTTGGTAGAGCTTGTTTTGTCCCAGCGACAATGCTTCCCTTCTCCCATGTGGCTAAGGCCAATCGCCAAGATCAAAGAAAAGACAGAATGTCATTGCAACATTTCTACTTTGCTAACGGCTATCAAAGAGATTGGTTTGGTTTTGATTATGGATCTGTTATTGGTTCATTTGATGGAGTGACTTGGTTCTCCGTTGGTAATCAAAGAAGAATTAAGGCGGTTACAAATAGACTCTACTTAGCGATAAATGCTTATTACGGTGATCAAACAATAGAGAATTCATTTTCAATTGACGTTAATGAAGCTTCAACTACTCCCAACTCAGGAGCATTTGTACAGTTGGATTATGATAGTGATGGGGCCCAATGTCAGAAGTATCATTCTTGTGATACAGACCGGGATTGTGCAGCAAAACTTGGTTGGGAATATTCTTGTGCTAGTGTTTCTAGTTTACAATCAGCCTGGCCTGTCTTTGACCAAAATGGAAAAGAAATTCCAGGACAAAGTAAATTCCTTAGACTTATTTCCATGAATGGTGGAAGTAGTGGGCCTAGTAAGAGATGTGTCTACAGAGGTAGAGGCGCTGCTTGTTTAGCAAACTTTAATACCATTTCAAATCCATCTGATACGTTCAATCAAACGGATGATGCAAAGTTATTTTCTTGTGCGTCTAATAGTTATTGCCAAGCTTTTAACTCTCCAGGAAAAGTTCCTGCTTTTAATACTAAAATTTCTAGATATGCAAAATCTATAAAAACTTTAATAGCACAGGGAACACTCTCTAGTTCGGATGAAGATTCTTTTGGTCTCTCTGCAAAAGTTCTAGGTAGACCCTATGACTATAATGGAACGGGAGTTATCCCCAACCAAGTCTTATCAAATGCCACTCAAGTAAATGTCTCGGCCATATGCCTTCCTGGGAAGAACGTAGAACCTCAGACACCTGAATTCCAAAACTATACTGTTCCCGATACAATGCACTTTGGAGACAAAGTTAATAATCTAGGGATGACTAGAACTTCTCTCTCTTCAATTGAGCCAAGTTACTTAAGTTCATGCCCTACTTTTGATAGTTCAGGAACATATGTTCAAAATTCATTAACTCTATCAACTACATTAAACGATGATGTTTTAATTACCAGCTTAGCTGGTTCACAAAATGTTTCAACAAATTCGCTGCTACCATTTAATAATACAGGTCAACTTACACAAGACTTTGACCTAGGTTATGTAAATACAAAGATGCTACAACCAAATAGATGTCTAAGAGCTCCAGGAGCAACTTGTCATACTAACTTTGAATGTGCGGCCAATAAGTTTATTACAGATAAAACAAAGTCTGTCTCTAATGGTCCTTCTATTGGAATGCTAAATGCAGAGCTTGAATTTTGGCAAAGTACCCTAGTTTGTTCGCAAGAGGTATCTAAAATTGACCCTGATTTTGATGCTAAAAATAATAGATGTTGTCGTCTAATGGGTAATAAAATTATCATTTCAAATGAAATACACGATGATGTCTTATCTCCAGAGACCAGTAAGGTTCCTGGGATTGATATAGAGTTCACAAACGCGAGAAGATATACAGCAATCACCCCAGCTTACGCAAAAATGAAAGATACACCTTCAGAGTATCCTCAGCTTAAAGTTGGAGACAACGATAGATGTCCTCTAACAAGTTGTCCCGCTACTGAGCAAAGACCTTTAACAGAATTAATAAAGCAATATAATACTCTCAATGAAGTAGCGGCTAAAACTTGCTGTACAGGAAATTGGGTTAGAAATTTTGACTCAAGTAATACTGGTGGTGGACATACATGGTCCCCTTCTAAAATGCAATTAGTCGATAAGACAAACTTTCAGTGTTTAAACTGGGCCGAATCAGTCATCTCTCCAGAAATGCCCTCGGCAAGTAACTTTAGCTGCTCTGGAACTGCTGAACCAGACGATCCTGCTTGTAACATGAGATCTATCTCAACTTCTGAGGCCAATATTTATCTTGCATGGTTTGCTAAGTTTGAATTAACAGGAATTGCTCAAGTGCCTATTGAAGGTAAAGCCGATACATCTTTAAGATGTTCAGTAACTCCTGGCAACTGGGCCGTCTCAGGAACTGCAGTCACAATTCCTGGCTACATTGGAGGGGGAACTCCCGCCTACGAATATGAAGGTGGTCACTACTCCGCAAATGATATGAGTAATTTTGATAGTAAGAAACAAGTTTTCTCTGACTCTGAATTTACTTGTTGTCAGCCAGTTGGAACACAAATGGTAGCGGGTGACGATCCAGGTTTCTGTTGTTCAGGAAATATCAATCCAGACACTAATAAGTGTGCCCTTAAGAACTACACTAACCTCTCTGTTTACTTTAATAAATATGTCTCATCAGAGGCGAAAGACCTATCAGAGAGCTTAATTGATCCTGAAACAGGTTATATAAAGAACGCATCAACTGTACAACAACTCGCCTGCGCTAAAGAAGCCTGTGCCTCTGGTTTTGTAGGTTATGGAATTGCTCACACAGATTTAAAAGTACCAGGTCATGAAGCAAGTGATAAACAAGTAAAACGTTTTATTGATGGTGATGATTTAAGTAATGACTTCAGTGGTAAGGCCAAGATCTTCAATGAAGGGTTAAGATGGAATAACCAAGTTTACTGTGTTCCACAGGAACTTGCCCAGTCTAGTGGAGACGTCCTGCAAATCTTTAACTGCGGAACAAATCCTTAGAGAGTTAAATAAATAGTCACACCTAGAAGTACTCGGTAAATAGCAAAAGGCACGAGCCCAATTCTCTTAATAAATTTCAAAAAGAAATGAATCGTTATAATCCCCACGATAAAGCTCACCAGTATCCCAAATAAGCAACTTCCCACATCAAAGGCTTCACTTCCCTTCATTAGTTCAGGTAACTTTAAAAGGGCCCCTCCTAGTATTAAAGGAAGAGACAAGAGAAAGGAAAACTTAGAAGCTTCTTCTCTCGAGAGCCCAAGAAATCTTGAAATAGTAAGTGTAATTCCCGAGCGTGAAACACCGGGAAAGAGCGCGAATGATTGAAAAAATCCTATAAGAAAGGCCTTCTTCCACTGTCCTTTCGTATTCATAACTTCAAAGGAAGATTGCTTAAACTTTGCATCCGCAATCCACATAATAAGTCCAAATACAATGAGATTGATAGCAATGAGATTGGAGCTTCTGCCATTAGTCTCGGCAAAACCTTTTATACTTAAGGCCACCACTCCTGTAGTAAAAGTCGCAATCACCATATATAAGGCATTTAATCTCTTAGCACTGAGAGCTTCTCTCTTAATCACTAGAAAGAGAGCTTCCTTAATTATTGTTATGACTTCTTTATGAAAATAACAAATTATTGCAAGGGCCGTCCCTACATGCATTGCCAAATCAAAAGCAAGACCTGGATCCTGTATAGTGAGTAGTTTGGGAAGAAGTGCGAGATGGCCACTACTTGATACAGGAAGGAACTCTGTTAATCCCTGAATTAAACCATAAATGGAAGATGTGAAATAGTTCATTTAGTGATCTCAAAAAATGGTTTATTATTGGCGACAAGCGCTTCTTTTAAATTGCTAATAAGACGAGTGAACTTTTGACTATAGCGGTCTTCAGTTAGTGCAGACTTTCTGTATTTAATAAGAAGAAGAAGTCGATTACTAGTTGCGATTAGAGAATCTTTTAAAAGAGTGTCATCATTCTTCATAGCAATGACTGAGAGATCAAATAAGTAATTAAAAGAGAATTTCTCAAGAGATCTGATAAATGGAGTACCTAGACCTTTTATTGTAAAATAGTCTAATAGAGTAAAAGCGTTAAACCTTTCATACTTAAGAGGAGGAGAAAAAACCTTACTGTAATCGAAGAACCACTGACTAGAGCTTAGAAACTTCTTTTTAAAATTATTTCTAGTGAAGGCATCTTTACGAGACTTGCCCCAGTTCATTTCTAAAACAACAGAGTTTAAAGTCTCCACTGGTATGTAAGTTTCAGTCATTCCCTTATTCAAATTCTCAAGCTCAGAGAAAGTTTGCTTAAATCTAAGAAAGTTGTAATTTCCAAGTTTAACAATATCAACTTCTGGTTCCACGTCCGAATCCACAAGAGAGAGCAATAGGTTTCTGATTTTAATATGACCTGAAATAAATGGTCCATTACTTATGACATGAGAAAAGAGATTCTTAAAAGAGATCTCGAAGGAGGATTGGATTAATCCTCGTAACTCTACCCTAGCAATTGGATTCAAGAGTTTTTGATCACCAAACTTATTCTTATACTTCTTAATTCCATAGAAATCTCTAGGACGTTTTAAAATTTTACTAAGCTCGGGATAGAAATTAGAAAACAGAGGATTGTACTCACTGGCAATAACAATTATTTTTCTAAGAGACAGCCTTTGTCTAAGTTTTAAATCTCCCTGAACTCTCCTGTGCTCATCGTGAATAACCAGATAGGGACGAATTCTTAACTTATTCTTCTCTCTAGTTATTTCAAAAGAGGGAACCAGAAGTAGATGACTCTCTTTGATTGAACTAAAAGAGCTCATTTTAAAATTTTCACTTGGGTAGTGAGTAAACTTTGAGAAGTCAGTTCTATTATCAATGGGTTCGAGTTTCTCTTTAGAGAAAGAAATTTTAATTCCATCGATAAAAGTGAGATTCTGAAGCAGCGGTGAACTAAGAGAGAGTATTAAACAGAAGGGAATAAAGATTAAACTAACCGGATAAATAAAAAGACTTGGCTTAAACGTTAACTCGGTCACTGAAATATATTCTTTCAACGTCTTCTTTGAACGCAGAAGCATTGGCAAGTCAGCTAAACTCAAAGGAATGGCCAGCTCTAAAACACATCTAAGTCCTCCACCTACTCTGGCCCACAGAAATGAACTTGTAGACTTAAGACCCAGTAAACTTTGCGAAAGAGAACGACCGAGTAATAAAGTCCAGTAGAAGCGAAATATTATCGTGAGTAAGAAAATGGCGACTGTATCTGCAATGAAGTTGGCCGTAAGAACCGAAACTCCATAGTTTTTGATTTGAAAAGAAATCTCATTGTGGAAGTTTACAAATCCATCAAAGGATAGAAGATAATGAAAAATCACGGTTGATAGACAAAAGTCACTTAACCATGCAATCAAGCGAATTAATAAGACACTCATAGTTTCAAATACTTACCCAAGACTAGACAAAATAATCTAACACGTTGAAATGACGGCTTAATACAGGAAATTCCACATAATGTGGGCGAATGGCCCAAAAAACTCAAAAGTGACGAATTTCGCTTCACCGCCGGAAGTTACTAAAATTACTAACACTATTCTACAGGTTTTGGTCCTAAAGCCAAGTTTATTACTCAATTGAGTTCTTCTCTTGGTCACGGCGCATTAACACCCTAAAATAGTAAGTAGAAACTTAAATATTTTTACTAAACACCCGATAAGCTAGTGAATATATGTCTTTAAGAATCAACACTAAAGGGAATAAAGAGATGATGACGGTTAATAAAAAACTACAATCAAAGAAAAGAAGTTCACTAAGACGGGCGTCAGCTACTGTTTCAATATTTGCACTTCTCTATTCTCCTTTAGGCTTTGCTCAAAAAGAAAAGAGCTGGGTTGATTATGGTTCAGACATCATGGATTCAGCACTCATGCAGATGCAACAATCTATGCAACAGACAATGGGCTCACAGCAATTGGCCGCACAAATGTCTGCTCTACAACCACAAGTGATTCCCTCAAAATATTTTCCTCATTGTAAAATCTCACAAGCAAGATCTTCTTTTCCAGAAGGAATTTGCCAAGGAAATATATCTTCACCACAAGAATTAATGTCTATTCAGTCTTATAAACAAATTGGTCAAACATACACTAGTATGTATGAACAACTTCTTTCCCCTGCACAGAATTCAAAATTTCCAGTGGGTCTTCAATGTTTAGAAGATGCTAAGCAAGGAATGGTGACAAGTTTAAAAGATAGACTAAATTCTCTACAAGCTCTTATGGATAAAATTTCTAAAGAGTCACAATTCTTTAAAGAACAAAATAAGAAATTATTAACTGATATGGAAGATGTCCATAAAGAACTCTTTGGTGGAGCAAGTGGAGACATTGACGCTAGAACAAAAGACTTCTCTGAATTCTTCTCACCTGCTTGTCAAAATATAATTGGAACAGACAATTTAGCAAAGGCTTCAAAAGCTGGACTCAATGGAATAAAAGTTGGATTAACCGCCACGACTAAAAAGGCCGGCGACTTTCAATCGAATCGTGCAAATATTGAAACTGATTTAAATAAACAAATTCAAAAAATTAAAAACCAAATTCAAACTCAAGGTATCGAGCAATGGCGTCAAGATGTGGCCTCAGGAGACAACTCGATAAATGGAGCTGATCTTGCGAGAATGGGTGTTGCTAAGCCAGTAGTTGGTATTATCAGTACTGAAATCTCAAGAATGAATAGCAAAGTGAATAGAATTCAAAAAGAGCTTAGAAAAATTGATCCTTCATATGAAATCCCGCCAATGGATTCAAACTTCAGTACAGACTTTGCTGAATTTTCAAATGGAGCTGAAAACTTCTTTAAAAAGAAATACATTAACGAATGTGTGACTATGGCCGACAAAGGTGTCGCTATTTCACCAGAGAGAATTTTAAGTTCTCTTCGAATTGGTGGCAGTGGAGATAGGTCTATTGCTTTAAATAACTATAGAACGGCATTATCAAATATCTTAAATTCAGATTCTTTCATTGAAGATAAGATGATGAGAATTAAGCAGTTAGATCAGCAATATGCCAGTTCTGACGTCTCAATCTCTTACAAAAATAGTGGAGCACAAACAGTTGTGACAACTCCCTACGGTCTCTTTCAAGAAACGGTTTCTCAGTGTGAGACTAAGTTTGATCAAGATGACACTTTCTCTCCAGGACAATCTGGACAAGTTTCACAAAAGAAGAAAATCAAAAGAGCTAAGACTTATATGAACGAGCTCAAAGAACTTGAAGCTACTTTCTCAGCGGCCATTGGTAATCAAATTTATGATTCAATTATCAACTGTTCTGGAAGATCTGAAAATACAAATACTTGTTCTGACTCTGGAGTCTTTGAACAAGGTTCAGATGCCTTTTGTGTGAAACATGCTGCTAGTTGTTCTGACAAAGTAAAAACTTGTTACGCTAAAGCGACTGCTCTTGTTGAAGATAGAAAATCAAAAGTAAAAAGCATGCAAGCAACTTATAACAAGAACGTAACTGCTCTTGTTGCTAGAGAAGAAGCTTACCTTAAGCAAGTTAAAGCTCAGGTACTAGCTGACGCTGATTACCTTAAGAAATATTTCCCAGGTGCTAACTTCAGCTACCCAGAAGGGCTATTTATTAAAATGCCAGAAACTGCGGAAAGTGAATTTGGAGTTGATCTTCTTGGTGGTGGATCACTTGATTTTATGAAAGATCTTCCTAATCAAATTGGAAAACTTAAAGATACTCTTGAAGAACAATCAGGAGAAATCACAGGTGTTATTGATGATTACATCGGTAATCAAAAACAAGCAATGGACACTCAAAAAGCAAAATGGGAAGGTCTAGCGCAAAGCTGTGCAGGTGTAGAGAATGGATACAGACAAGCTGTAGCTCAAGGGAACGCCGAACAACAACAAGCTCAACAACAGAAGATGGGAGAAGTTGGAGAATTCTGTAATAGATTCGGACAACTTGGTAACTCTAACCCAGCTGCTGGTTGTGGTGAAGGATCAAACTCAGCTGCGTCTTTATATGAAGATATGGCCGGAGTCTCCACTCACCTCTCTAACGATACTGAATTAGCTCTTAGTGACTACAATAATCTCTGTGCAAGATCACAAAGTGAAAGAGAAGCTGGTACCGAAGACGATGACAATAAGTTCAAGCCTTCTAGCTTAGCAAAACTTTGTAGAAGTGGTGATTCAGACGATGCTAGATCAAAAATGATAAAAGAGCTCATGAGTAATATTCCTCCAGAGCTTGCTAAAGAAAAATCTAACATTAAGAAGTACCTTGAAGGTAACGGCAAACTAAGCAAGAAAGTCACTAAATCTGATTTTGCCGACACTCTTAAAGAGTATAAGAAAATTACTGACTCTGATGAAAGGCCTTATAAGTCAAAAGAAGAAATTCTTAAAAGCCTTACTCAAGGGAAGAAGACTAAGGGTAGACAAACTGATGTGGATGATGCCAAAGAAAAGCTTTCTAAGTTGGAAGCTAAAAAAGATGATAGTGGCGAAGGTGAAAGTCTTGCTCTTGAAAAAGCAAAGAGTGAACTAGAATCTGCAATAGAAGCAAATGGGATTGCTCACTCTGAAAAAATGTCGAAAGAGACAGAGAAGATCAATACCAAGATCACTAATGCAGAAGCAAAGGTATTGAAGGTGGAGGGCAATAGTTCAAGTCGAAAACCTGAAATATTAAAGTTGAGATCTTTAAGAGACGCAGCAAGAACAGCACGTGACACTCTTCAATCAGAGGCGATTAACGCTCCTAACAATCAAGGTGTTGAAAGAGATAATTTAGAAAATTCCGTTAGTTCAGCTAAAAGAGAATTGGAAATTCAAGAGAGTAAATATTTTAATAGTGACGAAATAGTAAAGGCCAAAAAGACATTATTGACAGCGGAACAGGCCCTTAAAACACATGACAACACAAAGGAAGGATCTAATAAATCCTTAGAAAGAAGATTAAAGTTTGCTGAAAATAAATTTGAAGAAATACAAGATGAGCTTCAAGAAGCGGAGCAATCTGATTTATCTACATCTAAACAACACAGAGATGATCTTGCGAAAGCAAATGAAGGGGTAGCTTCAGCGAAACAGGAACTAGAGGCATTAAAAACTAAAAAAGCACCTGAATCTTCTGAACTAAAAGATGCAAGAAAGAAATTAGCAGCAGCAGAAACAGGAAAAGGTTCTACAGAACTTGATAAAAAAATTGCGGAAGCTAGAACAGAATTGAAAACTGCAGAAAAAGAATTAAAAAGTGCAAAAGAAGACGAACCACTCGACTCTGATGAATTATCTAAACACTTAGTTGATGTTAAAAAAGGTGATTTCTGTGGAGCTTATATAAATAGCGTTGTAGTGGATGCTGCTAAGGCCTGTATGAAGTCTGAATCTTCAACTTGTTTTCAAGATGAATATGACGACAGAGAAAATAAAGAAACAAAAGAATTTAAAAGAATCGATCGCGCTATCGCTAGCCTAAGTGATGTATCACTAGACGGTGATTGGCAAAGAATCGGACAAAAAGTTGCGGACACTCAGTGTCAAGCAGCTAATGCCTCACAAAGAGGTGCAGAAAGTTATTTTCAACAGATGCAACAGCTCGGTGGAACCGACTTTTCTGGTCAAATGGGATTTGGCAAGTAGGACGTAAGTAAAACATGGATGAATTAAAAAGAAACGGAACTTTTAAAAAATCTCTGTCGAAGCAGACTTATTACAAGTCTGCACTCGTCGTTATGGCGTTGTGTTTAACTTCTTGTGTACCTAGCCAAAGTGGTGGTTCTAAGAAGTCTTCAGGTGCCTCAGGGGTAACTAACACATCTTCAACAGTAGGTGTAGGATATGGACGAGTGCTCCATGACAATCCTATCATTCTCTCTGGAAACGCCAATCTATCACAAGATACCAACTTAAATACTTTATTAAAACAAGGTCAAGATTATGTGACCTCCAATCAATATCTCCAAGAAAGTTGTGGATCTCTCCCCTTTTGTTTTGAAGTTAAGAAAGACAAATTCACCGCCCTTCACCAGGCGTCTGATGGGAAATGGGGATTTCACACTTCAACAAATGAATTCAACCAAGTTCAAATGTTTACTCATATGAACTGGATTATTGATAAATACAATAGTGATCTCTTTAATGTTCATGACCAATACTACGGATTAAGTCCTTCTGGTCTACAAACTTCACTTCCAAGTACTCTCTATTTAAACAATGCATTTTGGGACAGTACGAGACCACTTAGAGGTTACGCCGTATGTGATGACCTTCCAAACAATGCATTCTTTAGTCCATCGGATTATTCAATTTGTCTTGGTTTTGACAGTATCTACACCAACGTAAAGTTCGTGCAAGATCCTACAACTCTCTACCATGAAATTGGTCACGCCTTTGTGGCAAATGCTCTTAACTTTAGAAATAATGCAGCAGGAACCGTTAGTATAGATTCATCTCTGGGTTACTTCTCATACGATGAAGGTAAAGCGATTAACGAAGGTATTGCTGATTACTTTAGTTACTATATGACAGGCCGTACCCACATGGGAGAATGGGCCCAGGGAAGATTCTTAAATCTCTCGCGTCCTATGAGTGAGAGTGATGCTCTCCATGCGCCGGGACTTAGTGAAACTGTAACAGGAAGATTATCTTACCCAACTTATCTAGGTTACGATCCCAATGAGCCAACTCTAGTACAAGAAGAAATTCACTACGCTGGACAAATCATGTCTCACTTTCTAGTGGCCTTTACAAAAGATCTAGAAGTTGCTTGTTCTTTTAGTAATTCAGCAGCTAGATCATACACGTTTAAACTTCTTATGGAGTCTCTCGCCTACCTAGGAGATTTTACAAGTACGGGAATTGAAGGATTTGCAGCAGGTAGTGTTAATCACTCATTTGAAAACGGAAGAGAATGGTTACAAAAGAATAAACCTATTACTTTTAGAAGATTCTCTCAAGCATTTGCAAGGTTTACAAAATCTTCACTTGCCACTGATCCGGCGCTATGTAACTTCAATGTTTATAACATTCAAAGATTAGAGCAATTACTAGATAATTATGGATTACTTCTCTTTAAAAATTATGACATGAATGGAAGCAGGTCCATTGTAGAAACAATTCAAAAAGTACAAGACCTCAATAGACAAAAGACAGTTCTTATTAAAAAGAACCAACTCTTTACAGATATTAGACCTAGTACTTCTTCCGCTTTTGTTTTTGATAGCTACACAGATATGAATGAAGCTGCCAAAGCATTAACTGGAGGATTCATTGATGGGACTCTGAGTAGTACTATTTTTGAAAATGGTAACCTTAAATACAATAATGGAAATGGACAAATTAGTCCGGGAGAGCTCGTAGGAGTTCTTATCAATCTCTACAACAATTCAAATAGTGTAATGTCTGGAGTTCGCATACTGGCCAACGACTGGGACCATATGGATAGCGGACAGGCCTGTAATAATTTAAGTGATAACTTCCCTAGTTCAAGTCAAGGTGGAATTTCCACTGCAAGTTGTTCAACAGAAGCTCTTGAAAACGGAGCAGGAACTGATCCAGAATCTGTTGATCCTGTTTGCTTCTTTCAAGATAGTAGTTCTGGTTCGGCCATCTGGGTAAGCCAAGAAACTTTCATGGCCTCTAAGGCAATTGAAGAGAGTGAATGTCTTGGAGGAATAGGAAATAAGAAAGACTGTCTCGTGAGATCTCCAAAAGGAGCTGACGTAGGTTGGTATTCTAAAATTGATCCTAAGAAAACATGGGCCGAGACTTTTCAAGATGCTGACGGTAATAATCAATTTAAAGCATCTAATATCTTCTTCTTAGAAATAAGTCCTTCTATTCCCCCTGGAACAACTATTAATTGTCGCTTAAGAGCAACTTTCACTAACTGTGAAGATTGTCACAATATAACGAGTACAGCGACAGGAAACACTTATACTCCAAACGTACACACTCCTTTTGAGCAAAATGGTGATGAGTACAAAGACTATAAATACTCTGGAGCTGACCCTTATCAAATTATTAACTATCAATTTACGGTGATCGACTAATGAAACTTTTAAAGATTATGGCCTTTATATTTGCCCTTAGTATTCCAGTTTATTTTGGACTAAAACTGCTTAGTCCACCAGAAGACCAACAAGCAAATTGGGACACCTACGAGAAAAAAGACAAAAAGATCACAACTCATAAATCCACAAAGACTGAGAAGAAGAAATCAAGAGTCTCTTCATCTAAAAGAGCTCCTGCCTCTAAGGCACCAGTAAAGAAAACAATAGGACCAAGTAAGAGAATCCTCACCGGTTCACTAAGATCGAAATATGAAAACTCTCCGTGGGATTTATCTTATGTAAATACACCAAGTATTGAGTGGAAGAACCTCTACGCTAATAAAATGTTAACAATACTTCCAGAAGGTACTAAGGTACTTATTAAGAAGACTCAAGGGGTGATCATTATCACTGCTAAGGGCGCCAAATACGTAGAACATGTTCGAGTTAGCATTCAAAAAGAAGATGCTCCACCAGTAGGTTTTGAGGCGCAAGTGGACTCAGAGAGTGGACAACAATTAAAAGTTTGGAATAGAACACATTTTGAATACGGACAGGGTTTTAGCTTTAAAAAGAAACTTCAATAGTATTGACCTCGATTGAGGTCAATACAAATCAAATATTAAATATTAAATATCTAGTGGTAGAGAAATCCCTACAAATAATTGATTGATATTTTCATCCACTACAGTTTCTGTATTGGCAGAAATATCTTTCCACTTATCAAGTGCAATCATTCTATATTCAAAGTTTATACTTACAAAAGGAAGGCCTGTGAAACCTACACCTAGCGTTGTTGTGCTACCAGAGATTTCATCTCCCTTTCCAGCACGCCAAGAGTTTGTAGTATCAATTTCCCACTTTGTATTAAAGGCGTAACCTAGATAAACCCTTGCGAGAATAGGAAAGTTATATCCAACAAAAACTCCAAACTCAGAACCTGAGTAATCTGCCTTTGTAGGTTGTAGTCCAAAAGAAAGAGTTGAAGGACCATCAAACTTATAAGATCCAGAAGAGCGTCTATATTCAAGTCCTCCCATTAAACCAAGAAATTGATAACCTAGACGACCACCAAATTGCATGGAAGTTTCCTTAGTCTCACGAGTGGTAGCACCTGTCCGTGCATAATCACCAGAACCTGCAGCGAAACCAACAAATGGCTCAATTAAAACGCCTGCTGAAGTAAATGTAGAAAAGAGAAAGGCACTAAATAGACCTAAGATTTTAAGATTTTTCATATATCCTCCTTAATGTGGACAACCCCTATCCATGGGGTATTTCAATATTCATTTTGACAAATAAGGCCTGCAAAAGGCAGTCGTTTGTAAAAACTTCAAAAGCTGAACATTTCTTATACATTTAAGTATAAGTGATTAAATCAATTACTAAAAGTGAAAAAAAGGACGCAAAATGATCGCTAAACTAGCTTTATTCATGCTTTTAACTCTAAATACTAATGCTCTAGAGTTCAAAATCATCGGTGCATGTTCCACCACTCCTCTCTTTGAGACCCAAGTAAATGGGACTTTTAATAATGTTGGTGAATTAAGCCATACTGTTTTAAAAGAGTACAATATTCAAAATCTTGCAAGTGATTATGGAATTTCTCAAATTTTCAACTCTCCAGTTGGTGATATCGCTCTAGAAGTGATTTCAGATTATAAATTGAGAGCACACGGTTGGTGTTATAGCGTTGACGGTAATGTTCCAGAAGTGCTTATGGGTGATTTTAATTTACTAGGAAATGAAAAAGAGATCACTTGGTTTATGGGTTATACAACTTATATAGGATATCCAGAAACTGGTGAATCTGAATGGGTTGGTCAATGTACTCCTAGCAACCTACCTCCGGCTAACCCCGTTTGGTGTAACAATAACTAGAAGTTAAAAATTGCCGAAGACCGCAAGGCCTTCGGTTTAAAAGTCTTTTAAAATGTCATCTCTGGAATATCACCCTTGATCACAAGTTCAGCTTCTGTCTTCTCTTGAATCTCTTCTACAGAAACACCAGGAGCTCTCTCTATGAGATGAAACTTTCCATCAATTAATTCAAGTACAGCTAAATCAGAGACAATTTTCTTCACACATTGCACACCTGTTAAAGGAAGTGAACATTGTTTAAGAATCTTAGAAACACCATGCTTATTTGCATGAGTCATCGCCACGATAATATTCTCAGCGCCAGCAACAAGGTCCATAGCGCCTCCCATTCCCTTTACTAACTTGCCAGGAATCATCCAAGAAGCAATATTTCCGTTTTGATCAACTTCAAAAGCTCCAAGAACTGTAAGGTCTACATGACCTCCACGGATCATGGCAAAACTATCAGCAGAGTCAAAGAAAGCTGCTCCTGTTGCACAAGTCACAGTTTGTTTACCAGCATTAATTAAATCAGCATCAACATTCTCTTCAGTAGGAAATTCTCCCATACCTAGAAGACCATTTTCAGATTGAAGCATAATCTCAATATCTTTAGGAACATAATTCGCTACCAGAGTAGGAATACCGATTCCAAGATTCACGTAGAATCCATCTTTTAATTCTTTTGCAATTCTCATTGCTATTTGATCTTTACTTAGTGCCATCTCATCACCTTATTTATGATTGTTTAACAGTACGTTGCTCAATTCTCTTTTCAAAAGTTCCTTTGATTACACGGTCTACGTATATACCTGGAACGTGAATTTGATTAGGATCAAGCTCTCCAGCTTCAACTATCTCTTCCACTTCAACTACTGTTATTTTTCCAGCAGTAGCAATCATTGAATTAAAGTTTCTCGCTGTTTTTCTAAAGATGAGGTTCCCAAATCTATCGGCCTTCCAAGCTTTTACTAAAGCAAAATCAGCTTTAGGATAGGCCTCTTCAAGAACATACATTCTTCCATTAAATTCTTTAGTCTCTTTACCTTCAGCAACCTGAGTTCCATAACCCGTGGCCGTATAAAAACCAGGGATTCCTGCACCAGTTGCTCTGATCTTTTCAGCCAGAGTTCCTTGAGGAGTTAGAATAACTTCCATCTTTCCGCTAAGAAATAATTCTTCAAAGAGTTTATTCTCACCAACGTAAGAGCCAATCATCGTTTTGATTTGTCTCTTCTCTAAGAGTTTACCAAGACCAAAACCATCAACACCTGCATTATTAGAAATACAAGTTAACCCTGTAACTCCAACTTCAACAACTTTATCGATAAGACCTTCTGGAATACCACAGAGGCCAAAACCACCAACCATGAGAAGTTGATCATTAGAGAGTCCCTCTAGTGCTTCTTCATAACTTGTAACTACTTTATTTAAACCTTTCATTACTCTTCCTTTAAAAATTATGTTTAAAGCAAATCTTTTAACTTTTCTTCACTGCTTGCCGCGACCTCAGCATGCAATGAACCACCATGAGAATCCATCGTTACAACAACAGGAAATTCTGTGACAGAAAGCTCCCAGATAGCTTCTGGCGAACCAAGGTCCTCCCAGTAAACATTATCAACTGAATCAATTTTTTCGGCGAGAACTTGTGCTGCTCCACCAATGGCGTGAAAATAAACACATCCATAATCTGCACAACCCTTTAGAGTTTTAGGACCCATGCCACCTTTACCAATCACTCCAATGATTCCATAGTCACGCATGACTTCCCACTGGTAAGGTTCTTCACGAATAGAAGTCGTAGGACCTGCGGCCTTAACTTCAAACTTTCCAGATTCTTTATCTTTAATAACAACTGGACCACAATGATAAATAATTTGATTTTCGAAACTCACTGGAGGTTTAGTTCCATCATGAATTCTCTTATGAACGGCATCTCTTCCTGTAAAAAGTTTTCCAGAGATTAAAACCATATCACCAACTCTTAAGTCTCTAATTTCTTCTTTTTTAAATGGGTACTGAAGTTTTTTCATATTTTAGTCCTTACTAGTATAACCAAGATTTAATTTCGCTTGTTTTTCCTAAAGTGACACCTTGTCTTCTATAGGCCCAACACATATACGAAACTGAAACAAAGAAACTTGCTGGTAATCTATTGAGTGTTCCAATTTTACAACCTAGAAGAGTAGTCTTTCCTCCAAAGCCCATTGGTCCAATTCCTAATTTATTAGCAGTCGTCACAATATCTTTTTCAAGAGCATCTAATTCTGAAATACTATTTGTATCATCTAACTTTCTTAGCAGTTGTTCTTTAGAGAAAACATAACCAGCTCCCCTGTCTCCACCAATAGTCACTCCAAGAACACCTGGTCCACAACCCTTACCTTGCGCTTTAACGATAGCATCAAGAATAACTTTTCTTACACCATCTAAATCACGTCCAGCTTCAAGAGCAGTATTTGGAAGAGCGTACTGAGCTCCAACATTTTCACAACCGCCACCTTTAAGCATAAGTCTAACTTCAACGCCAGCGCCTTTGTGTTCATGAAAATGAATGTCTGGATGACCAGGACCAATATTCATTGTCTCATTCTTACCTGTTAATGAATCAACAGAATTTTGTCTTAGGTATCCAATCTCAGTAGCTTTAACTACTGCTTTCTTAACAGTGTCACTGAACTTTGATTGATTAAAACCTGTAGGATGAGAAACATAAAAGAGAATCGTCCCTGTGTCCTGACAAATAGGCTGAGACTTCTTCTTGGCAAGTGCGATATTTGCTTTAATGATATTCATCGCATATTCAGCAGTAGTATTTTCTTCTTCTCTATCAAGAGCTTCTAAAACAACTTTTTGAACATCATCAGGAATGACTGTTGAAGTTATTCTAACAAGCTCTAAAATTGAATTGAATAAAACCTTATCCGAGTTAATTTTCTTTGGTGCTGCTTTCTTCTTTGTTACTTTCTTCGCAACTTTTTTCTTCGTCGCTTTCTTAGCAACTTTTTTCTTCGTCGCTTTCTTAGCAACTTTCTTCTTCGTCGCTTTCTTCGCAACTTTTTTCTTCGTCGCTTTCTTCGCAACTTTCTTCTTCGTCACTTTCTTAGCAACTTTTTTCTTCGTCGCTTTCTTTGCAACTTTTTTCTTCGTCGCTTTCTTCGCAACTTTTTTCTTCGTCGCTTTCTTCGCTACTTTCTTCTTCGTCGCTTTCTTCGCTACTTTCTTCTTTGTAACTTTCTTTGTCGCTTTCTTAGCCACTTTCTTTTTTGCTACTTTTTTTGCAACTTTCTTCTTTGCCATAACAAATCCCTCTTCTTTAATATTTATTTACTCTTTCAGTTCTTATCAGTTATATATATTGCCGAAAAATAGTACCAACGAGCAGTGTTTCTGCCTAGTTATATTCTCACTTTTGTCATTGGCTAAGCCCTTTCAATCCGTTACTGTAGGGTCCTATGATTTCATTAAGTGGATTAAATGATGCGCAGAGACAAGCTGCCGACACAATTGAAGGACCAGTTCTAATACTGGCCGGCGCTGGTAGTGGGAAGACGAGAACTATTACATATCGTATCGCACACATGGTTGATAATCTTAATATCAATCAAAAATCTATTTTGGCCCTAAGTTTTACAAATAAGGCCGCAAAAGAAATGCGTGAGAGAATCATAGGTTTACTCGGAAAGAAGAAATCCCGAGGTCTAACCATGGCGACTTTTCACTCGCTAGGCGTTAAAATATTAAAGAAGCAAATTACAAAACTTGGTTACCATAAGAACTTCAGTATCTATGATTCTGCAGATCAAATCTCAATAGTTAGAGAGGCCCTAAAACATTTTAAGGCCGGCAAGGAATTTGATCGAAAGATCATCATGTCCAAAATTGGAAAATTGAAGAATCAAGGTATTACTCCACATGACTTCGCAGATAGTGAGTACTTTGATGATGAAGATCCCTACGATCACGCTCTTCTCTTTGTTTATGAATACTATCAAGAGAAGTTAAAATTCTACAATGCCATTGATTTCGACGATATACTCTTTATGACCGTTAAGTTATTTACAGATTTTCCAGAAGTGGCCAAAGAATATTCAGAACAATTTAAATATATCATGGTTGATGAGTATCAAGATACCAACTCATTACAATTTGATCTCATCAGTGCCTTAACTTCTACTCACGATAATCTCTGTGTGGTTGGCGACGATGACCAGGCGATATATTCTTTTAGAGGCGCAGATATTACAAATATCCTAAGTTTTGAAAGAGCTTTTCCTGGAGCAAAAGTTGTAATCCTAGAAGAAAATTACAGATCAGTGAGTCCAATTTTAGAGCTGGCCAATAAGGTCATTCATCAAAACGTGAATAGACGTGATAAAACTCTATGGACTAGAAGACAGAGTAACGTTAAGCCTTATCTTTGGGCCATGGGAAGTACTGAACACGAAGCGGAAGTCGTGGCCGATGAAATTACAAAACATCAGTCCAATGGTGGTCACTTAGGAGACATTGCCATTCTCTATAGATCAAATCTACAAGCACAACCATTTGAAGAAATTTTTCGTATGAATCAAATCCCCTATACAATTATTGGTGGGCAAAAATTCTACGAGAAGAAAGAAGTTAAAGACATAATGGCGTTTTTAACTGTTATTTATAATCCAAAAGACCAATTACAATTAAGACGTATTTTAAATATTCCAAATCGCGGAATAGGAACACGTACGCTCGAAAAATACCTTGAAAAAGGTGAACAAGAAAACATTTCACTCTTTGAGGCCTTGCACCAATATCCAGCGCTTGATCCAAATCGTGAAAAAAACATTAGAGAATTCACGGATATCATTAAAAAGTTCAAAGAAGTTTTTGAGCTTCATCCCCTTCCTCAAGCAATTAGTAAACTTCTTGAAGACATTGATTTCTTTAAGTTTATTGAACGCCAATACGACAGTGCAAAACAAGTAGAGAGAAGAAGAAATGATGTAATGTTCTTCATTGAATCAGCAGAGCGATTTGTTAAGTACAATGGTGAAAAAGCGACTTTAAAGAACTTCTTAGAAAAACTTCTTCTACAAGATAACCAAGATACTGAAGAAGATGAAGATGATGATGTGAGAAAGAACGAAGTGACTATGATGACATTTCACTCTTCTAAAGGACTTGAATTTGACACGGTCTACATGGTTGGTGTTGAAGAGGAAAGCCTACCGCACAAGAATACGATAAAAAATGGTGAAGATATTTCTGAAGAGAGGCGTCTCTGTTATGTGGGAATCACCAGAGCACAGCAAAAGCTCATTATGACCTACGCAAAAGAGAGAAAGATCTACGGTAAAGAAACTCCTAGACACGTGAGTCGTTTCATAATTGACCTAGATAAAGAAGGATTCTTCACTCACCAAGACCGTACCACCTTTGGTCATATGTCCGAAGAAGAGGCCGACACCTATAAGAAAGACTTCTTTGCCAGTCTCATGGACAACCTCAACGACGATACAGCTTAAAAATAAAAAGGTACGACGTACCTTTTCTACAATAACTTCTTTAAAAATTTTCCTGTTGGACCATACTTATCTTTTGAGACATCCTCAGGAGATCCTACAACAATAATCTCTCCTCCACCTTGTCCCCCCTCCGGACCAAGATCAATCACCCAATCACAACTCTTGATGACATCTAAATTGTGTTCAATCACTACAATAGTATTTCCAGCATCAGTGAGTTTTTGAATAACCTTTAAGAGGTTTCTTATATCGTTAAAGTGTAGTCCTGTTGTTGGCTCATCTAATATATAGAGGGTTCTACCGGTGTCTCTCTTTGATAATTCTTTAGCAAGCTTAATTCGCTGGGCCTCTCCACCAGAGAGAGTTGTCGCCGGTTGCCCCAGTTTTATATAACCGAGTCCTACTTCCATTAAAGTATCTAGAATTTTGGCAATTTTTGGATGTACAGAAAAGAGCTCTTTAGCTTGCTCGACAGAGAGATCTAAGACATCTGCAATAGAGTGACCTTTGTAAAGAACTCGCAGTGTACCTTCATTGAATCTCTTAGTTTTACACTTTTCACAGGGCACCATCACATCGGCCAAGAAGTGCATTTCCACAGTGATGAACCCATCCCCTTGGCACTCTTCACAACGTCCACCCTTTACATTAAAAGAGAATCTCCCCTTCTTGTAACCAAGTGATTTTGACTCAGGAAGCATAGCAAAGAAATCTCGAACAAGGTCAAAGACTTTTGTATAAGTGGCCGGATTACTTCTTGGAGTTTTCCCAATTGCCTTTTGATCGATATTAATAACCTTATCTAAAAACTCTAGTCCTTCAATCCTCTTATGTGCCCCCACTTCTAGAGACGAATCATGAAGTAGGTTATTTAGTGCAGGAAAGAGAATTTGATTAATGAGAGTAGATTTTCCAGCTCCAGAAACTCCTGTGATACAAGTAAAGAGACCAATCGGAATTTCCGCAGTGACATCCTTTAGATTATTGGCGGAGGCCTTAACTATTTTTATTAAATCCCCTCCAGACTCTCTTCTTTCTGCAGGAACTTCAATACAATCTTTTCCAGATAAGAATCTTCCAGTAATAGATCTCTTATTCTTCTTTAATTGAGCAGGAGTTCCTTGCGCCATTATTTGACCACCCAGTCTACCTGCACCTGGACCCACATCTAAAATCCAATCAGCCGCTTCCATTGTTTCTTCATCGTGTTCAACGACGAGAATTGAATTTCCAATGTCACGCAGATGGCACAGAGTATCGATGAGTTTCTTATTATCCCTTTGATGAAGTCCAATAGAAGGTTCATCTAAAATGTAGAGAACCCCTGTGAGTTCACTACCAATTTGAGAGGCCAAGCGAATTCTTTGCGCTTCTCCACCCGATAGAGTTGGTCCTGAACGATTTAAAGAGAGATAATTGAGTCCCACATTCACAAGAAATCCTAGTCTCGAAACAATTTCTTTTAAGAGTTCATCAGCAATGAGTTTTTGATTTCCTTTAAGATTTAATTGTAAGAAGAATTCGTGCGCCTCTTTTATACTAAATTCTGTCACATCCGTAATAGAGAGTTTCTTTATTTTAACAGAGGAAACTTCTTTCTTTAAACGCTCCCCTCCACAATCATGACAAGGAAGAACTGAAGTGTACTTTGAAATCCAAGATCGTTTTCCATCGTTCTTACTCTTAAGAAAAAGTCGCATGAGTCTTGGAATGAGTCCTTCATATTGAGAGGACCAATTATATTCACTACCATCCCCCGTCCAGAGAAGACGAAGTTCATGTTTAGGATCGTCAGATCCATAGAGTATTCTCTCTCTAAGTTTCTTAGGCGTTTTATTCCATGATTTTGAAAGATCAAGTCCCCAACATTCTTCTAAGGCATTTACGCGGGCCAATCCCCAGTTCATTTCTTTCTTATTTCCATTTTTATCAAAGTAATTATCCCACGCGCGAACTCCACCCATACAGATAGGGACATTTGCATCGGGTATAAGTTTAGTTTCATCGATGGTAGTTACGTTTCCTATTCCGTGACAAGATTCACACATTCCAAGGGGCGAGTTAAAAGAAAATAATTGTGGTACAAGTTCCGGGTAGGCCTTACCACAACAACTTCTCTGCTCACTCATGCGCATGTCTTCGCGTCCATCAACATGTACGATGAGTTGTCCATTTCCGTGTTTTAGGGAAAGTTCAATACTATCTCTTAGTCTGGACTTAAAAGCTTCACCAGATTTAATTTTTAATCTATCTACAATGACTTCTAAATTATGTTTCTTATTCTTTGCAAGAGATTGAACGTCAGAGAGATTACTAATCACTCCATCAACTCTTATGCGCACAAATCCCTCAGCTCTTACTTTATCTAAGAGATCTTTATATTCACCTTTTCTATTTTCAACAATTGGAGCTAGCAGTTGGATTTTTGTGCCTGTTGGAATGTCTAGTACCTGGGAGACCATACTTTCAGCGTCTCCTCTTCCAACTTCTTTTCCACAGTCGTAACAGTACTGTGTCCCTACTCTAGCAAAGAGTACTCGCAGGTAATCGTAAATTTCAGTAATAGTACCAACAGTAGATCTTGGATTCTTACTTGCTGATTTTTGCTCTATAGCAATTGTAGGCGATAGTCCTTTAATCGTGTCGTACTTAGGTTTTTCCATTTGACCAAGAAATTGTCTGGCATAAGAAGAAAGAGATTCTACATAACGTCTCTGCCCTTCCGCATAGATAGTATCGAAGGCCAGGGATGATTTTCCAGATCCAGAAACACCAGTGATCACTACGAGTTTCTTTTTAGGAATTTCTACATCAATATTTTTGAGATTATGTTCACGGGCCCCGAGAACTTGGATGACGTTTAATTCTTTGGTCATAATAAAGTTACCTTTTTATTTGTTTCCAAGAATTGTATGCGTAAGTTATGCGTAAGTAAATATTAAAATGCAAAAAAAAACGCCCGAGAATTGTACGACTCGGGCGTTTTATGGAATTTAATCAAAGAGTAAACTATGATTGTTGTTGCTGGTTTCTACCGCCACGTTGTCCACCAGCTCTTCTAGTTTTCTTCTTACCTTTAAGAATACACTTAAATTTTACTTTGCTTGTATTCGCTTTCTTTATCGCTTTAACACATCTTAAAGCACCAACTTTCTTTATTTCTCTAGTGAACTTTCCACCAGTTTTAGTAATTTCTTCAACTTCTAATGCCATGTAAATAGCTTTTGCTTTCTTACCTTTTACTACTACCTTCTTCATTTTCTTAGGTGCAGATTGGTTTTGAGCTGCAGGGTTGTGTGCAAAAGTTGTTAAAGTCATTACTGAAAGTGCTAAAATAGTTATCATCTTTTTCATGGGTTACTCCTTAAGTTTGTTTCCCTCTTTTCGTTAAAACAGTTCTACACAAGAAGTAGATTTGATGAAACTAAAAATTAATTAATATAATTCAATAAATTTACTAATAGTAAATACTGCTACCAGAACTTACGTAATATAAGGTACTTAGACATGCCTAAACAGTTAAAAAGTTTCTCATTTTTTTGTTTTTATATTTTGAAAGTATGTAAAAATCAACTCATTTAGGGTAACTTGCCTGCAATGAATTTTAAAATCGAAGATATTCAATCTATTTTCCACCAAACTTTTAGAGAGTCTTACAAGACTGAACTTATCTTTGGTGCAGATGAACCCTTCTATAAAGCGGCAAAAAGAGAAAATGAAGAACATAAGCTCATTTGCAGAAGTGATTTCTTCGCTTCGGCCCTGCATGAGATTTCCCATTGGTGTGTGGCCGGCAATGAACGACGCAAAGAGGATGACTTTGGTTATTGGTATAATCCAGACGGAAGAGACTTAGATCAACAGAAGATTTTTGAGAATGTAGAAGTAAAACCTCAGGCACTTGAAAAAGCTTTTAGCGAGGCCTGTAATTATCCTTTCAAAGTGAGCGTTGATAACCTCTCACTTTCAGATTATGACTCCTCACCTTTTGCTGAAAAAGTAATTGAGAAGCTTACCTACTATAGAGAAAATGGTTTTCCAAAAAGAGCGACATTATTCATTAGTGCTCTGGAAGAGTTTTACTCTTAAACTCTTCCACGTAGAAACAATTTATTTAAGGACTTTAACTCCAGAGGCCACCAAACGATATTCCGTTTTTCCTTCTGTCACTTTTGAAGGGTCTCCCCCTGCATCTTCAATATAGTGTTTCGTTTCAGCTAGAGACATTTTCTTTTTAATTATTTTCCCCTGTACTAGAACATTTTTTCCAACTAAAGAAAAAGGAACAAAGAATTTATAATCTTTAAAAGTTACACGATAATCAGCTGACTTGTCTTCTAGAGACATCCAACAACCTTTCGTTTTGCAAACACTTCCAACCTTTGCTTCTATGAGAACTTCTTCTTTTGAATTGGACTTAATCGCCTGTGACAAAGAAATAGTTTTCTTCAAAGTTATAGCAGTTCCATATTGAGTGTTGGCCATAACATTAAACGTAAGTAAAAACAGAACAAGAAATTTCATAAGGTCTCCAAGGGACTAAATTATCGAATCTCTATTTTATGATTGAATAAGTACTGTCGTCAAATATCTTAAGGAGAAACTATATTTAGAAGAGTTTTACTCAACTAAATCAGCTGAATTAATTTTAAATTATATTGAGAGTCATGCACCTAGAAACGATAATAGTTCTATTCAAAGATTTCAAGGAGGAATCATGGCAAAGAAAAAATTGTGGATACCGCTAACGCAAAAGAATAAAAGTAGTCGTATTGAGAATCTTCGTTTAGACATTCAAAAGATAATTGAATCAGAAGGTGACTATCTAAGACCTAAGTCACTTCGTAAAATTTTAAAAATTGAAAGAGAAATCTCAAAACTAGTCTAAATATTTGGTTTTGGTCACTTCTTGCAAGTGACCAAAACACTAAAATTAATGTCCAAAAAAAAGACACCCTATAGGTGCCTTTTTCTATAATTAAATCTATCTTTTTTAAACTGTAAAATCATCCATCTCATGAAAGTTAAGATACTTATAAATAGCTTCTTCTTTTCCTTCGAGTGCTGGAGTCATTGTTTCAATATACTCAGCAGGAGTTGGCATTTTACCTAAGAGAGCAACAACAGCAGCAAGCTCAGATGATCCAAGATAAACTTGCGCATCTTTTCCTAAACGGTTGTTGAAGTTTCTAGTAGACGTTGAAAACACAGTCGAACCATTTCTCACTCTAGCTTGGTTCCCCATACAAAGTGAACAACCAGGCATTTCTAATCTTGCTCCGGCCGCTGCAAAAGTTGCATAGTAACCTTCAGCTACGAGTTGATCTTTATCCATTTTAGTTGGAGGAGCAATCCAAAGAGTTGTTCCAGCTTGTCCCTTACCTTTTAAGATTTCTCCAGCGGCACGGAAGAGTCCAACGTTAGTCATACAAGATCCAATAAAGACCTCGTCAACTTTATCACCTTGTACATCAGAAAGAACTTTCACATCATCAGGATCATTTGGACAACAAACAACTGGTTCAGTCATTTCAGCTAAATCAATTTCAATAACGTGCGCGTACTCAGCATTTTTATCGGCTTCCATAAGGACACCATTTGCTAGCCAATCTTTAACGTCCGCAATTCTCTTCTTCAATGTATTAGCGTCTTTGTAGCCACCTTCAATCATCGATTCCATTAATTTAATATTTGATTTTAAATACTCTTCAATTGGAGCTCTATTTAATTTAATAGATGCGCCTGCAGCTGATCTCTCAGCAGCAGCATCAGTAAGCTCAAATGCTTGTTCAACTTTTAGCTCTGGAAGACCTTCCATTTCTAAAATCTTACCAGCGAAGATATTCTTCTTCCCTTTCTTCTCAACAGTTAAAAGTCCTAACTGAATCGCCTTTAGAGGAATCATATTCACAACATCACGAAGCGTGATACCTGGCTGTAACTCACCTTTAAACTTAACCAGAACAGACTCAGGCATATCAAGCGGCATAACTCCAAGAGCTGCAGCAAAGGCCACGAGACCAGACCCTGCAGGAAATGAAATCCCCATAGGAAATCTAGTATGTGAATCTCCACCAGTTCCAACAGTATCAGGAACAAGTAATCTATTTAGCCAAGAGTGAATAACACCATCACCAACTTTTAGAGAAACTCCTCCTCTATTAGAAATATATTCTGGTAGAGTTGCGTGAGTGATCACATCAGTTGGTTTTGGATAAGCTGCTGTATGACAGAAAGATTGCATAACTAAATCAGCATTGAACTTTAAACAAGCAAGCTCAGTCATCTCATTTGCAGTCATTGGTCCAGTTGTATCTTGAGAACCAACAGTAGTCATTTTAGGAAGACAAGTTGTTCCAGGCAGAATTCCCTCTACACCACATGCTTTTCCTACCATTTTCTGAGCTTGCGTATAGCCTTGCCCATCTTTAGGAACAGTATTTATAGGATTAGTGAATATTCCAGACTCTTCAATCGTACTCATAGAAAGTGCTTCACGCGCTTTACCAGTTAACTGCTTTCCAATAATTAGAGGTACACGACCACCGGCCTTATACTCATTTAGAATAGTGTCAGGAGAAACTGAATACTCAGCAAGAGTGTTGCCATTTTCATCAGTAATCTTTCCCGCATTTGGATGAACAATTATAATCTTTCCAGTTTCAAACTTTGAAACGTCAGCTTGAATAGGAAGTGCACCTGAATCTTCTGCAGTGTTAAAGAAAATTGGAGCAATAGTTTCTCCAATAATAACTCCGCCGTCTCTCTTATTTGGAACAAAATCAATATCGTTACCGATATGCCATAGAAGAGAGTTACAAGCAGATTTTCTAGAAGAACCAGTTCCAACAACATCTCCAACAAAAGTCACAGGAAGTTTGAACTTATCTTTTAGGTCGTGAATTTGTTTTGGTCCACTTGGAAATAAAACTCCTCCCATACAATTTGAGTGAAGAGGAATGTCAGCTCTTGTGAAGGCATATGCTGCTGGAGAGAAATCATCTGTATTAATTTCTCCATCAACTTTAAAAACAACTGATTTTATTTCAGTAGGAATGTCTTCTTTTGCTGTAAACCATTCAGCGTTGGCCCAAGATTCAAC
Organism: Halobacteriovorax marinus; assembly: GCA_002163155.1. GTDB lineage: Bacteria > Bdellovibrionota > Bacteriovoracia > Bacteriovoracales > Bacteriovoracaceae > Halobacteriovorax > Halobacteriovorax marinus_A. The sequence goes on from MAAO01000005.1 coordinate 123,702, forward strand.
TACAGTCTTTGCAAAGTTATTTGTAGCAGCAAGAGTGTTTACTTCTTCAAAAATATTTATTGAAAGAACCATGTGCTTAAGAGCAGTAGCGGCTAATTCAGCCAGCTCTTTATCTGATCCTTTCATAATATTTATAAGACCTGCGAGGTTATAACCACCAAGCATAGTTCCTAAGAGTTTAACTGCGTGCTTCTTATCAATGAGCTCACAAGTACTATCACCATGAGCAATCTTTAATAAGAATTCGGCCTTAACTTGGGCCGCAGGATCAACTCCAGGATTAACTCTATTAGTAATAAGATCTAGTAGTTCTTCACCTTTACCAGCTGGGACATTTTCAAGAAGTTCACAGACTTCTCCCATTTGGACTTTAGTTAGAGCAAGAGGTGGTATTCCTTCAGCTTTTCTTTCTTCAACATGTTTGTTGTAAGTTTCAAAGAAATTAGACATGGGTTTTCCTTAGTTCAAATTATCAGTTTGTTATTTAGAAATAAGTTATTGAATTTTGGTGTCATTATACACCATTTAGAGCGATTAATAAAGCTTCAACAGGTTGTGACGCTCTAGCACTTATACAAATACACACCTTGCAGGGCCAAACCCTTTGCCACGGTGCGCACACGAGTAAGTAATTAAATTCATTTATACGATTTAAAACATGGGAGCATCATAGTGCTCCCAAAGTTAAGTTTACCTAGATCTATAGAGAACTATGATCAAGATTTACTAGGTTTGTTTTTTTTTTGAGATTATAAAGGATTTCAGTTTCTTGATAATTCATTCTATCTAGAACATAATCAACTGGTTTGAATTCATTCCAATCAATTTCAACCACATCACTACCCATATTTGCCAGATCAATTGCTAGCTCTTTATAAAGAGTATCGAGTCCCTTCAGGTAATCCATAGGAATACCAGCTTCACAGTCACGGCTTCTACTAATTATATTCTTATAAGTAATTTCTGGATCATTCTTTAAGTAAATTGTCGTATGAGGAACCATGAGACTCTTTGTCATGACAGCTCTCATTTTATTATAATTTTCAAAATCAAGATCAGACATATTCCCGTCCATCCAATTCTTCTTTGCGAAAATATAATCACCATAGATTGATCTATCAAAGATACAAGGTTGTCCTGTTCTCCAAATATGCTCAATTCCCTCTAGGTGCATTTCATAACGAATAGACATTAAATAGAATTGCATTGGAAGGGCATACTTCTTAGGGTCTTTGTAAAACAGCTCTAAGTAAGGATTAGATTCCACTGGCTCATAGAAAGCTTTAGCACCTATCTTATCTGCTAATTCTTTTGTGAGCGTAGATTTTCCGGCCCCAATATTACCTTCGACAATGATCATTTTCATATAATTTCTCTCTGTGTTAATTTGTGTGTGTATGTGTGAAAGATACTATCCTCTGAAGAATTAAAGGTAAAGAAACCCTTTAATAACGTCCTATAGCGTCATGACTCTCTATGTATAATAGAGCACTTAGCGGTGAATCTTCGCCTGTGGATAGAATGTTTTAAGAGCGAAAAAATAACCGCTCACACACTGACTCACCTGACCCAAACAATTTAACTCGCGTGTTTCTTTATTATATTGAATGAGAACTTTCTCACCTTTAGTTTTTATAAGAACTCTCCCCTTTGAGTTTTTAAGAGAACTCATAGGTACAATAACAGGATTCTTCGAAAGAATAATTAGCGACCATTCCTTAAAGTGATATTTCTTTGGTCTAACATTTATAGGAAAATATAAGGTATTTGTTTTTTCGTAATTTGCGTAAGGGTTCCTACTATAATCTCGGGAGAAACCTGTTTCTTTAGAGAGAACTCTCGTTTTTGGATTTTCCTTTAAAAATTTTATTAGTCGCACATGCATTGAAGGAAAAATCTTTAACTTAGATCCCTTATACTTACCACTTACACTCTTTAGGAGAAGTTGAGACCATAGGCTTTCAGTTTGTTTGTCATATAAGAGAACATCACTTTGATAGAGAAGTCCTGAAACTCCAAAAGATAATTGAGCATTCTCTTGCTTCGAATAGAACACCATACCCGTTCCACAAAGAGGACAATAGGAAATTACCAGATGAGTGTCCCCTACAATGTCATTTACTATTTCATGCCAATTTAAAACTGAAATAGGATAGGCCTTAGTTTCTTTAGCTGTACTCACAACAATGGCATAGTCATCAATAGAATAGATCTTCTCTGCCTTATCACTAGAAATAAACAAGGGATGATTAATAGCGGGAATCCCGTCCCTAGGAGGCCCTCCTTTTAAAATATTCTTTCTTGGAATCAACGTTCCTTCTAAATTAAAACCGTTCATGCCATAGGCACTTATGAAGGTTAGAAAGAAGAAAGCAACAATAATAGTTTTATACATATCTATGAGTGACTATTTGCTGGTTGATGTGACAAAAAAATGGCCATCCATGGCCATCGTTTTATTCAAACTAAAAGTAACCTTCCTTGGTACTTTACTTAAGGGCGTAATCTATAATTAATGTTTTACTAGTCATTAAAGGGAGAACACTGACTAGAGACTCAAAGAATCCTTGTTTCCAAGTAAAATTCATATACTTGATTTTTCGACAATCAATATTTTCTTTTGCAAGAATCTCTTTTAAAGAAACTTCATCAGACATTCCAAAATAAAAAACCCCTTCAACATGCTTCTTATACTCTGCATTTGTTTCACTATATTTCCCACTCCCAAAACAACCCTTTGAGACAAGACGAGTGTTATGAGTACAGCCTACGAGTAACAGAAGAATAAATAGGTATTTCATTCTTTAACTCCCCATGAAGTAATTTTGTAGCGAATGGGTCGATAGAGGCCAAGAGTTAAAAATGTGTAAATTACATCCATTCCATCTTGATACTCTTCAACTTCAATCTTAGCACTAGATAGGAGAGCAGTATCAGAGAGTTCACTATCTAAATTGACTGTATGTTCTCTAGGTATGAGTCCCCACAAATAGAATTTCCTAAGACCAGTGGTCTTAACTTTACGAGTATGATGTTTCTTAGATGAAATATAAGTAGGAATAGTATTTTCTGAAGTATAACGAATTTGGGAACACGATAGGTTTAAAAAAATTACGAACAAAAATAATAAGTGCGTTTTTTTAATCATAGATTCCAATAAGAAAAAGTTTCTATCTTATTGTTATTATTTAATAATTATCTGTCAACTTAATTACTTCCCAGTGAAAACAGGAGTTCTCTTCTCTTTAAAAGCAGCAATCGCCTCGAAGTGATCACTAGTTCTTTGAGAGATACCTTGAAAAGAACTTAAGAGTTCTAGTTGATCATTTAAGTTAGAAGTTCTTCCAGACTTTAGAGCAATTTTTGTGAGAGAAATGGCAATAGGACCATTACTTGAAATTTTAGTAGCAAGCTTAGTTGTTTCCTCTAAAAGTGAGGCGCTCTTATATTGATAATTTGAGAGACCCATTTCCTTTATAGAATCTCCACTATAAATATCACCAGTAAGAAACATCTCCATGGCATTAGTGTAACCCACAACTCTTTGCAAAAAGAATGTCCCCCCGTCACCAGGAACTAAAGAGAGCTTTGAAAAAGTTTCTCCGAATTTTGTTTTTTCGCTTGATACACGTAGATCACACATCATAGCAAGATCACATCCCGCTCCAATCGCCGCACCATTAACCATAGCAATGATGGGAGTTTTAAGAGCTTCAATTGCTCTTGGAATTCTTTGGATTCCACGCCTATATCTTCTTCTTAATTCATCCGGTTCTCCAGCAAACATACCTGTGGAGTTTTCCATTGCTTTGATATCCCCTCCGGCACAAAATACTTTTCCAGCACCAGTGAGAACAATACAACGAATATCATCGTCTTCATCGGCGTATGTAAGAACTTCTACTAATGAATCAATCATCTCATCTGTAATAGCATTGGCCATGTCAGGATTGTTTAAAGTCAGAAATAAATTGTGATTCTCTTTCTCTACTAGTAAATGCGAAAAACTATTTTGGTACATATTAAATTCCAGTTGAGAGAAAGGCCTTTAGATATTTTGAAGGTGTCTCTTTATTTAGTTTATTCAGAATAAATTGAGATGAGGCCGCGAGTTTCTTCATATCAACCCCAGTATTTATCCCCATACTTTCAAACATGTGAACGACATCTTCAGTGGCGACATTTCCGGTAGCTCCCTTAGCATAAGGGCAGCCCCCAAGACCTGCAGCAGAAGCATCAAAGTTGAGAGCTCCCAATTCAAGCGCTGCTAAAATATTAGCTAAGGCCATACCGCGAGTATCATGAAAATGAAGGGCAATATCTTTAGCAGAAAAGGTTTTAAAAACTCTTTCAAGGATATTCTTTGTCTGCAGAGGATTACCAACACCAATAGTGTCACCTAGAGATACTTCGTAACAACCGAAATCTTTTAAAGTAGCAATTGTACTAAGAAGAGCATCAACGGAAGTTTCTCCTTCATAAGGACAACCAAAGACAGTTGAAACATATCCTCTAATTTTCATATTGTGCTTATTGGCAAGCGCTACAACGGGTTCAAACCTCTTGAGAGATTCAGCAAGTGTTGCATTTATATTCTTCTTATTAAAAGTGTCTGAAGTTGCGGTAAAAATGGCAACTTCTTTTACTCCCTGCTCTATTGCGATCTGCATTCCCTTTAAGTTGGGAACTAAACATGGAGCATGAATATCATTAAAATATTCTTTCTTGGAAATGGTGGCAAAGAGTTCTTTCGCATCACTCATCTGAGGAATTTTATCTGCTCTGACAAAACTTGTAACCTCAATGCTCTTCAAACCAGCAACAACTAATTTATCAATAAATTGAACTTTATCTTCTGTAGAAAGAACAACCTTTTCATTTTGTAGACCATCTCTTGGACCCACTTCAATGATACGAACATCTTTTGGTAAGTTTTTAAACATCTTAAGCCTCTTGCTCACAATTTAAATCTACGAGATCAACTCCACCAGCGACCAATTGGCCTTCGCCGAAATGAACCTCAGAAATAACACCATCTTCAGAAGCTTTAATTGTATGCTCCATCTTCATGGCCTCCATAACAATGAGGGAATCACCTTTCTTAACAACGTCACCTACTTTAACCAGAACTTGTAAGATCTTTCCTGGCATTGGAGAGAGCATATGACCCCCAGTATCGGTGCGATTCTTTGATCTTGAACTATTAGGTGGTTCTACTCGTAACTCTTTTCCAGCAACCATGAAATCATGATCAGTATGAATCACTCTAGCGTTTAGAGTTCCAGTCAAAAAAGTTTTATGTGGACCTAACTGATTTGCTTTAATCGAATAATCTCTACCATTAAAAGTAAATTCAACCTGGCCGTGACGATTAGTTAAAACATTAATTTCAACTTCTTCACCATTTAATACCAATTTCTTTTTCATATATTTCTAAACCCTTGTAGTCTTTGCCAAGATGAATCTATCGTTTCACCAGAGGCCTTAGTACTTTTTGAATTTAATAAGAAAGTTGCAATCCCAAGGGCCTTTTGCTCATCGCTTAATTCAACATTTTTTAGTAATTCAGCGTGAGTCTCAACAAAGTGAGTAAAAGTATCACCCTCTCTAAAAGGCGAAGATCCTACTATTCGCTTTAGGTAGTCTCTATTCGTCTTAATTCCAAAGAAAGGCACTTCATCTAAAGAGTGAAGTGTTTTACTAATGGCCGTCTCTCTATCGACGCCCCAACATATAAGTTTAGCAAGCATAGGATCAAAGTTAATAGTGACTTCATTACCATCTACGTAACCACTATCTAAGCGAACATTATTAAGCTCAGGTGTACCCACATGAGAAATAGTTCCAATTGCTGGCATAAAATTATTATCAGGATCTTCTGAATAAACTCTGACTTCAATAGCGTGACCAGATTGTTTAATTTCAGATTGTTTCATTGGTAGAGGTAAACCCGCTGCCGCTAGAATTTGCAATTGAACAAGATCACATCCTGTAACCATTTCAGTAATAGGATGTTCAACTTGTAATCTCGTATTCATTTCAAGAAAGAAAAACTCTCCCGCAGCATCCATGATGAACTCAACCGTTCCAGCACCTTCATAATTAATACCTGAAGCGATGTTCACAGCAGTTTGTGTAATATCATTTCTAATTTTATCAGTTAAAGCAATTGAAGGTGTCTCTTCAACAACTTTCTGATGCCTTCTTTGAATAGAACACTCTCTTTCAAAAAAGTGTAAGTGATTCCCATGGGTATCACTCATGACTTGAACTTCAATATGTCTTGGGTTTTGAATAAATTTTTCAATGAGGACAATATCATTTCCAAAAGCATTCTTAGCTTCACGTTTTGCAGAGTTTAGAGCTTCAATGAACTCCTCTTCTTTCCAAACCGCACGCATTCCCTTTCCACCACCACCAGCAGTGGCCTTAATTAAAACAGGATAACCCATTTTATCAGCTTCATTTTTTAAGAAGTCATCTTCTTGATTATCTCCGTGATAACCAGGAATAAGAGGGATGGATATTTTTCCCATTTCAACTTTAGAAGTTTTCTTATCACCCATGAGTTCCATACTATCAGGACGGGGACCTATGAAAATTAATCCAGCACTAGTTACTTTATTAGCAAAAACTGAATTCTCGGAAAGGAATCCATATCCAGGATGAATTGCACTGGCGCCACATTTCTTAGCGATTTCAATAATTCTATCTTGGTTAAGGTAAGTCTCACTAAGAGGACCTTCCCCAAGAGAGATACATTCATCAGCTAAATTAGCGTGAGGGTAATCTCTCTCTATTTCCGTAAATAGTGAAACAGATTTAATTCCCATTTCCTTACAGGTCTTCATCACACGAAGGGAAATCTCCCCCCTGTTTGCAATGAGGATTTTATCAATTTTCTTTAAAACTTCACTTTTCATTATTTGTCCTTAAGTGATGACCAATTTGGTCTTCTCTTTTCTAAGAGTGCACTCATACCTTCTTGACCTTCAGCACTTACTCTTCTCTTTGCGATTGTTTCACAGGTATATTTTGATATTTCTTGATAACTAGAATTTTTAAGCCTTAAGACGTTTGAAACTAAACTCTTGGCCGATTTTTGAGCACCTGGAGCGGCCCTAAGAAATCTTTCCACCAATTTATCACAATCACCATGGAAGTGACGATCGAGACAAATTTGATGAACAAGTCCTAACTCTTTTGCTCTTGTGACATCAAAGCGCTCACCCGTTAAAAATGTCGCTCTAGCATTACTCTCGCCAATTTTAGCTATGACGTAAGGAGAAATTACCGCAGGCACTAATCCTAGCAAGACTTCAGTGAAACCAAACTTGGCCCCTTCACTAGCAATGACATAATCACACACGGCTACAAGACCTGCGCCACCACCGAGGGCAGCACCATTAACTTTCCCAATGACGGGTTTAGAAAATTCATTAATTGTTTCAAAGAGATCAGATAATTTCTGGCTGTCAGCGATATTTTCAGCTTCGCTATAATTCACCATGGACTTCATCCAATTTAAATCAGCACCTGCGCAAAATGATTTTCCCTTACCAGTAAGGACCACCACTTTTACAGCATCGTCTGTTTCCATTTCTTTAAATTTATTAGTCAAATCTTTAATAAGTTCGTCATTAAAAGCATTATGAATCTCTTCTCTATTTAAACTAAGAGTCGCTAAACCATTATCTTCTAAAATATATTCAATTAAATTACTCATAAACTTCCTATTACATTCTAAAGACACCAAACTTACTTTCGTTAATTGGTGTGTTTAAAGAAGAACTAATCGCCAAACCTAGAATATCTCTAGTGTGGGCAGGATCAATAATTCCATCGTCCCAAAGACGTGCTGTAGAATAGTAAGCACTTCCTTCAGTTTCATATTTCTCTAAGATTGGAGCTTGAAATTCTTTAACTTCAGACTCAGTCATTGCAGGTTTACCAGTGGCCGCTAAACCACCTTGCTTAACTGTTGTAAGAACACCAGCAGCTTGCTCACCGCCCATGACTGAAATCCTAGCATTTGGCCACATCCAAAGAAAACGCGGCTGATAGGCCCTTCCACACATTCCATAGTTACCAGCACCAAATGATCCGCCGATGATAACTGTGAACTTTGGAACTTCAACAGTTGAAACTGCTGTCACCATTTTAGCGCCATGTTTAGCAATCCCTTCACTTTCGTACTTCTTACCAACCATGAAACCGGTAATATTCTGTAAGAAAACGAGAGGGATTTTTCTTTGCCCACAAAGCTCAATAAAGTGAGCTCCTTTTTGAGCACTCTCACTAAAGAGGATTCCATTATTGGCCACAATTCCTACTTGATGCCCGTGAATACGCGCAAAACCAGTAACAAGAGTTGTTCCATATTTTTCTTTAAATTCATGAAACTCCGATCCATCAACGATACGAGAAATAATTTCTCTAATATCAAAGGGCTTCTTAGTATCATGAGGTAAGATTCCATAAATCTCATCACTAGATTTGGTAGGTTCTTTATATTTAGAAATTTTCTTTTGCCCAGCGATTTCGCCCAAAGAGACATAGTTTAAATTTTCTACGATATTTCTCGTAATGATCAGCGCTTCTTCTTCATCTTCTGCGTAGTGATCAGCAACCCCTGATTCGTGAGTATGAATATAAGCTCCACCTAATTCTTCAGCAGAAACTTCTTCTCCAGTGGCGGCCTTAACTAGTGGAGGTCCTGCAAGAAAAATTGTTCCATTACCTTTAACAATGACTGATTCATCCGCCATGGCCGGAACATAAGCTCCTCCAGCGGTACAAGAACCAAGCACTACAGCAATTTGAGGAATTCCCTTGGCGGACATTTGCGCCTGGTTGTAGAAAATTCGACCAAAGTGATCACGGTCAGGAAAAACTTCATCCTGCATTGGAAGAAAAGCTCCACCTGAATCTACTAAGTAAATACAAGGTAATCTATTCTCAAGAGCAATCTCTTGTGCTCTTAAATGTTTCTTAACAGTCATGGGAAAGTAAGTTCCACCCTTAACTGTGGCATCGTTAGCTACGAACATACATTCGACACCATGAACACGACCGATTCCACAAACAACTCCAGCACTGGGAACATCTGTTCCATACATTCCGTTTGCAGCTAGTGAAGATAATTCTAGAAAAGGAGAACCCTCATCTAGAACGCGATCAATTCTCTCTCTGGGTAGAAGTTTTTCTCGTTTGTGATGACGATCAACATACTTCTTACCGCCACCAAGTTTTACTTTATCTATCTGAGCTAAAAACTCTTCTCGTAAATTTAAGTGGAATTCTCTATTTTCTTTGAAATCGACACTATTTGTATCGATATGGGAGTCTAAAACATCCATTTCTGTATCCTATTAAAAGCGAATAAAATCGTATCATTTTAATAAGATATGACTGATTGTGGCAAGGCACATGAGCCAATTGACCCCGTGCGCACGAGTGTTTTTAGCTCACTAACTAGAGTTTTTGCAGCATGGAGCAATAACTGGCACTAATAGTGACAAATTCTCTTGTGAATTTAGTCTTGCGTCCGATGGAATGCTGAGTCAATCCAAAGAGATATTTAGAGAAAACATCCACCCACGGAGATTCAGATCTTACAGTATAAGGATTGAATTTCTTCTTATTCCCAAGATAAGGAAGATAATATCTACTAAGGGCATCTAACAAAGGTTCTTCAAACCAAAGATATTTTGCGATTCCTCTTTCTTTTATTTTTGGACATGTGTCCATGAAAACTTTCGATAGGTTTTCCTTCTTATTCTTTCCAAGGCTCACGATGAGAGAATGAATCAGTGCCTTTAGCATAAAATCTTCATCTAAGTACTTAGTGTGTTTGATAGGATTAATCCTTAAGATGACTCTCCCACTTTGAAAATCCACAATAGGTCTCTCTGTTGGTGGCCACCAGACTAGTTTGATGCGACCGCCTTTAATTTTATTTGTGGGAAGATCAAAGAACTTATCTAGTTTTTTAATATTGGATGAAAACTTCTTCTTCTTAAATATTTTATTTAATCTCTGCGCCTCATCCTTTAGAATGGCACTCTCTCTAACTAACTTTGAAATACTCATCTTAAAGTGTTTATACACTTTTACTATTTCTTTTAGATCAGTATTATTCACTCTCTTATTTTTCTTAAGAATTGAAAGTGCTTTATCGACAGTTTTCACTTTAGCAAAAGTTCTTGTAAAGACATCTCCTGAAATGGCCTCCTCACTAAAGAGAGAGTCATTAGCAGCTGGATATTCTTTATGATACTTGGAGCGAATTCTTCTATATGTCTCTAACATCATTTTATCTGATTGAGACATATTGAATGATTTACTAAAGTACTGATAATATTCTTTACGGCTATTTTCGTGCCAGCCTGAAAGGTGATCAACAATTTGAAAGACATCGAAGGCCTCTGTGTATGTGACCATCTTTGATTTTGAAAATGAATTTATAGAAAATAAGAGAAAACTAAAAATTATAAGAATTTTCAACGAACACCATCCATAGTTGTTTTCTTATATTATAGCTAAAGATTTAACTTTTTTAAATGAGCAACAATGGTTTTCATGGCATATTTATGAAGTTTTGGGTCAATTGCCTCATAAATGACATCTAAGATCTCTTGATTAGACTTACCAGACTGCTTTAAGTTCTTAATCTGATCCTCACGCTCCTGGCGATGGCCCAATGTCTTACTAAGTTTATGAGTCCCACCAATGGCAATCCCATGAGAAGGAATGATAAATTTTGGAGAAAGATCAATAACTCTATTTAAAGACTCAAAATACTTGAGCATATCTCCCTCAGGAGCACCAATCACGACCGTTCCAATAGTTTGAATGAGATCTCCCACTAGAAACCAATTCATAGTACTTGGAGCAATAGCGAGTTGACCTTCATCGTGACCAGGAACTTCATAGATTTGAATATCTTTTCCCAGAGACTGAGTTAAAATATCTCCTTCACTGTAGAAATGAATTTCCGTATCTAAGAAGTAATCTTCTCCATGTCTCGCTAGAATTCGCTCATAAGTATCTTCACTCATCCCCATTTTCACACCGTAGTACTTGGCTACTTTCACACTTCTTTCATGATGATCTGGATGATGATGAGTGAGAAAAACTTCATCTACAGAGAATTTATCAACGTGTTTTATAAGCTTTTCTAATTCCTGCTCATCTCTAGGAGAGGGATCTATAAGAACACTCTTAGAGTCTCCAATGAGAAAACAATTTGTTCTATTGGCCGGAGGGAAAGTATGCGACAGAGGAAGAAATTGCTTCACTCCATAAATACTTTCAATCATGGGTACTTCAGTTTCTGGACAATGTGGGAGAGATAGATCTAATTCTTCTTCAAAGAGAATATTATCTTCTAGTGCCTTAAATAATTTTACAGTTGGAGGTACGGCCATAATTTCGGCCCGTTCAAAACTTGCCATTAAATCACAGGCCTTAGTCCAACCAGATTCGGAGGCTTCACCTTCATCAACAGTGAATTCAACTTTCTCTTTCAAATTAATTCTGTAGTAATAATTCTTAAATCGGTAGGGATTAAATTCAGGAGTAATAGCAAGACCTACATAATCAATAGATTCTATTAAGTCCAGGTTTGCTTCAAGATCAAAGTTGATCTCTTCATTCATCTCGCGAATGAGAGCACTCATAATATAGGGTTCAAACTTAGCGAGCTCACCTATGTAGCTCTTTGTGATTTCCTTATCTGACTTATCAATTTTTCCACCAGGAAAGGCGGTATAACCAGGAAATACAGAGAGGTAGTTCTGTCTCGTAATGGAAAAGACTTCATCTCTATAAACAAAAATTGCGCAAACTGACTCTCTCATATCTAACCTTTAAGGTTATTATAGATGAGTGAAAGCTATTCGTCACCAAAGAGTCGCTCATAACCAGATTTTTGATAACGTCTGGTGATGATTTCAAAGATATTCTTATCCTTACCACCAACAATATCAGCGTTTTTATAATTATATCTCTTATCACTCTTGTAATTTAAATCCGTTGGACTGCCATCAAAACCTCTAACTACAGTTCCACCACCTCCAAACATTGATCCACCTGAAGATTTCTTCTTAGACTTAATGCCACCCATTCCAGTACCACCAGACATAAGTAGAGAACTTGGATTCTTTCTTAAACGATTAGGGTTCTTTAGGGCCATGTTTGATTTACCTGTGAGCTGTATTCCTTGTCCTTTTAAAAGACCATTTTTCATCATGCCACCAATCAATTTCTTATTGGCACCGATAGTATTTAAATAAGCGTTCATAACTTTTCCATTTATTTTTCCAGGATTTGGAATTGAATTTTTATTGGGTAATTTATTATAGAGCAGATCTCTTACTCTCTCGGCCTTATTAATAGCTGAATTAACCTTACTTAAATCAAGTTCACCAGAAGCTAATAAACCACTGTTAATTCCATTTAAACTCTTTTCCAGATCACCAATGGATAATCCTTGAGCTACCCCTGCTTGAAAGTTCGAGGATGAGAATCCTGCTTTCTTACAGGCATTCTGGCCATTTTGATCTTTAAACTTTCTACATTTACAACTTAAATCAAAGCGATTATTTGCAGCGACACACCCTTTTCTATTACGAGAAGGATTGGCCCTCGTTTTGTCGGACGACTCTGCAAATAAGTTCACATTTCCTTTGGCCCAAAGGTCCTGGCATTTCTTAGAGTTAGTACGACTTGAATTTTGTCCGCCTTCATCGTTGTAACAGTAACAAGTGAGATCATTAATATCATCTCTACCTTTTGGACAATACTTAGCTTGATCAGAAGTAAACTTAGACTGTATTTCCTCTAATTTCTTAACATTATTTTCTGAAGCGACTTTTTGTTTCTTAGCTGCTGCCCATAGCTTTTTATTAATGAAAGCATTTACTCCCGAGAAAAAAGCTACTGAGTAGGAATTAGATAAGAACTTACCTAACTTCTCTTTTATGGGATATCCTTGAGTATCAATCCAATTAATGAGCATAGTAATTCCATAAGAAAGCAGAGAGCTCTTTATCATTCCTAGACCTAGTGTTTTAAGTTTATCCCCTCCAGATTCTACCGCGTGAGTAGATGGGAAAATAAAATTAAAATAGAGATTTGCAGCATTCTTTATAAAGTGCTTAAAGTTATAAGCACTATCTGTTGATTCAATTGAGTTGATGTGACCTTCTAAAAAGTCTCTTCTATTTTCAAACTTTTTCTTTAAAGATTCATCTGCTGTATTCTCTAATATCTTATTCCACTTATTCTTGGCCTCAATTAAAAGAGACTTTCTTTGACTATTACTAATACTTGGTGAAAGTGCTGCATTTTCAAGTTTATAGGCACTATTTAATTCCTCAGAATAGTTAAAACTATCTTTTCCTCGATCATTTATTTTTTCACTATTATCTTGATGATACTGCATATCTGCCCAACGGGTTTCTGTCTCTGCAACTTTAGTTAGACCATCTGTAAAATAGCTCTTGTCTAAATAACTAGCTCCTTGAACATCTACATATTGAGCAAGATCTGCTTTCGTACTTATAAGTTTTGTGTCCATGACTCCAATATCAGTTTTTAATCCTGAAATATCTGTGTTGAGATCAGTTATCTTAGTCTCAAACCCTTTGATATTAGTATTTATAGTATCAACACTACCAATGGCCTTAATCTTAGTATTGAGATCCCCTATATTAGTTTTCACTCCCTCAACATTTTTAGTGAGTTTAGCCATGTCCGGAAGAGCTTCTACTTGTGCATCAATTTTAGCGATTCCGGCCTTGAGATCACTTACTTCAGTTTTTACGTTTACAATTTTCTCATCTAAGGCATTTACTTGTGTTGTGATTTCTGTACTTTGTTGATCGAAAGCAGTATTTGCAATTTCTTTCTGACCAGCAATTTCGGTCATATCATTTTGAAACTCTGTCGCCTTAGCTTGTAATGCTTGTTCTCCTGCAACAACCTTATTATCAATACTATCTATCTCATTATTAAATCGAGATTCAATATCGTTAACCATCACTGAATCGTTTGTAGGGTTCGCCTGCTTAAAGGAATCTCTTTGGCTGGTCATTTGTTCAGAAGTAGCTTTATTCTGAGTCACAGTTTGATTTTCTTTTATATATTCTTCAGTATAAGTTTTTCCCTTTTTTGCGACTTCCTGATCAAAAGAATCATTAGATGCAGATTTTTTGGCAGTAATATCTTTTTGAGCAGTTTCTAATTTTTGTTTTTCGCCACTAAGCTCTTTTATTTTTTTAGAGGCGACCACTTCTTGATTCGTTTTAGTATCATGCTCAGTACTAAGAGCATCATTCTTTTTAGTAGTCTCCGCAATTTCTTTATTTAATTCCGTTTCTTTAGTTTCGAGGCCTTTCTTTTGTTCTTCAAAAGCTGCTTTATCTTTTAGTGATTTTTCGGAAGCAGCTTTGTCACCTTGAGCTTCTGCTAATTCTTTCTTTTTTCCATCAGACTTTTCTGTTAACTCTTTTTTTTCTAATTCTTCAGCTTCTTTTTGTTTTTGAAGATCTTCTTTACTAGCAACGGGAGAAACTCTTCCTAGAGAAGTTTGACAACCAGCTGCGGCCATACTTCCGCCTGAAATCCCCTCAGTCAGAGCAGCTGCTGTTGAAGCGGTGTAACCTAAAGTCACGACCATGTGTAAATTAGATTTATACTTAGCTATTGAGGCTATCGCCTTTTGTTCTTTTCTTAGAAATTCGAAGACTTCGTTTTGAGCCGCGTACTCATCATCACTTAGAATATTTTTTTCAAACTCTTCTCTAAGCTTTAAAGCTTTATCATCAATTTTGAAATATGCGTAAAGAGAACCCACTGTAGAAGCTATTCCCGTATACTTGGCGATTTTAACAGACCAGCACTTACTCATGGCCCCACCTACGATGGCCCCATTAATAATATTAGCGATTTCAAAAGTTTTTAAAAGAATTGGGTTAAGGCCAGGATCAAAAGTAGTATCTTCTAGCCCTTCACTCTTTGCCAATCCTTCCATACATTGTTTCTTCTTGGCCTCATCTTTCATGGCCGAGCAATTTTTAAAAGAAAGTCTGTCACTCTTGGAAGTTTGACTTGTCATACAACGACATAAGTTCCCATTCCAACTCTTTGAAGGATTTTTTGAACAGGCTTCCATTTGCGGACCAAAGTCCGCTTGATCACAGCCAGCAATTGAAGTGAAAGCTTGCATGAAAAATAGAAGAGTTATGAATACAAACTTGATGAGATATCCTTTATTTAAATGATTTCAATATTATACTAGCTAGCTTGGTTTTAATTAAGCGGAAAATATTTATGTACAAGATTTTAATGACTTATGAAGGTAAAATATCTAAAACTTCATAATTTACTGACTAATTCTAGAGGCAGAACTGATGGCTAAGTATCTAATTTTACTAATGTTTATAAATATCAACTCCTACGCAAACAGTGGCCTTGGTTGGAATGGAAATTGCTATCAAATACAAAACTTCAAAGGTGAAAAGTTATCAAGACCTACAAATTTCAAAATCTATGGCATGGAGATATTTTATAACTTTGCCTATGCTCTTACATTAAAAGAAGCAAAATCTCATGCCAGAGTTAACCTTCTCAATAAAGTTAAAAGAAAGTGTCAGAAAGTACCAAGTGATTTAAAATTTATTATTCAATGTCCTGTAGATTCAGATCATATAAAGAAATTTCATGTTATAGCAGTGACTAAGAGATGTTCAGAAAAATTTAAAAATACTAAACTTGAAACTGAAAGAAAACGTGGTCCTAAGAAAACCAATCCCAAGGCCATAAAAAACCAGTGTCGTAGTGGTGAGACAATCGCATGTAATAAAGGTCTTCTCCATGCCTTCTATAAAGACAAGCCTTCACTACAAAGAAAGTATGCTTCCGCTCTCTGTAAACAAAATGATAAATTAGGTTGTTTTTTAAAGGTTCTTTTAAGTAAGAATAAATACTCTTCAATCACTTCTCTAGTGACTCTATGTAAGAAGAAAAACTCTAGGGCCTGTAAAAAGTTAGGAGACAATGAACTTAAGGCCAGAAATTTAAAAAGTGCAATATCCTATTATGAAAAGGCATGTCATCTAAAGAATACCAAGTCCTGTGGGCTGCAGGGTTATCTTTTAAAACTAACCGGACAGAAAGTCTTAGGAGATAGACTCTTAAAGAAATCATGTCAAAAAGGAAATACTATTTCATGCGCCGATTTAGCACCAAAAAAGAGAATAAAGTTCTGCCAAGAAGGACTAGAAAAAGCATGTCAAGATGAATTTATGGAGACTCAAAATGTTAAGATGCTTTCAAAGTCTTGTCAGCTAAATAACGCAAATTCCTGTTACAAAATGGCACAGATAAACTTAAAGAATAAAGACTACTCCTTATCCCATTTGAGATTTACAAAATCTTGCTTACTAGGAAACTTAAGAGCCTGTAAAAATATTGTTTTAATTGCTCCGAATGCAAGTGGTGGGGAGATAGAGATTAACACCAACCTTTGTAAGAATGGTGATCAAAAATCTTGCACCTATCTTGCAATCGCAAATTTTAAACAAAAGAAATACAAACTAGCATTAGGTGATCTCACAGGTCTGTGTAAGAAAGGAGATCAACTTTCCTGTTATTATAAAGCTCTCTCTCTATCTAAGTTAAATAAACTTCCAGAGGCCATTATAGAATTAGGAAAGCTTTGTACCAAGGAAAGTCCACTTGTCTGTCTAACCCTTTCAAAATTCCAAAATGGAAAAGACAGAATCAAAACATTGAGAAAAGGATGTAAGTTTAAAGAACATCAGAGTTGTTTTAATTTAGCGACCAAGTCAAAAAAGAACTCACAGGCGCAAAGAAAGTATTATTCAGAATCATGTCTATATGCAAACGCGCAGGGTTGTGAAAAAGCAGGTAAAATTCTTTTAAAATTAAAAGACAATAAAACAGCCAAGGCCTATTTTAAGAAAGGTTGTAGATTAGAATTTGCAAATAGCTGTAATTCACTAGCTTCCCTCTCAAACAAGAAGGAAAAAAACATCCTGCTAAAAAAGGCCTGTAAACTTGGGCACAAGAAATCGTGCCCATAAGCTTAACTCATTTTTTCTATGGCACTCTTATAACGAACGTCTCTATATCCTTTGACGTTCTCAAGCTTCTTTAGATCAGTATACATCTGCTTACTTGGTCTATTCACAAGTTTTAAGACTTTTTCTCTAATCTCTAAATTGATCTCACGCTCTTTTCTATGCCAGGCCGGAAGAATCAAACGAAGAATTCTCATGTGACGCATAAATTTTAACATCCATGGTCTTGGGCTAATATCAAATTCAATTTTTCTAGCAAAGACATCAAAGCTGGGACGATTAATAAATTCTTTCTTATAAGATTTTCCAAGGTTCTCATACATTAAGTGATCAGATTGATCACGCATGGGAGAAATCATTTGATGGGCCACAAAGATTTCATCTTTGAGCCAATATGTTCTAGCAATAGTCCTAAGTGCAATAGCTTGAAACTCATCATCTACAAACTCTTTAATCATTTGCGCTTCTCTTAGAAACTGCTGAACATTCATTCCTCTATCAAAGACGTACATGTCGTGAAGATAAGTGGCTAAATGAGTGCTTGGAATATTTGGTAGTAATTTTATAATTCTGCTGTGGGCCGATCTATATAGATCAATGAAAGTATCTTTATTGTGCCATGGTAGGAAAGTGGCCTTAAGGCTCTTTTCTAAAAGAGCAAAGTGATTGAGTTTCTTAGTGGTCGATTTCTTTACATATTGATCTCTCACCGACTCATCACCATTTAGATAAACTTTTCTTCCTAGATTGAAAGCAACCCAATTACTTTCAAGTTCTTCTTTACGCATAGTAGATGAAAAAGCATCTTTCATATTTTCAAAAGTAAAAGGTAGCTTACCGCTTTGAAAAGCGACTCCTAAAATCATTGCCGAGGCGTAGACACTCTTTCCCAAGACATCGTTACATAGGCCCTTCATAGAAGCTAGAGTCACACGCTCACCAAACTTCTCTTCTAAGTTTTCTCTTAATTGTTTTTCTGAAATCGTCTTTTTAATTTCTGCATCATCTAAGAGAATCGACAAAGGCATTTGAAATTTCTTATCAATGATCGCCCTTCCACTCGTTGAGAGAAAGTGTAACTGCCCACTGGCATCTAAGAGATCAGGGGAAACTAACAGATCAGCTGTACCTAGTGGAGTCACAGCTCCCTTTGATTTGTCTTTATGGTAAATAGTTAAATGACCTGTCACATTTCCGTTTCTCTGAGCGAGACCTTTTTGATCCATAAACTTGAAATCAAGATCATCACGTCCATTCATATCTCTTGCAGCGTGAGAGAGAACACGGGAAATCGTTGTCACGCCAGAGCCACCAACCCCTGTCACAACCATACGCCAATCTTGGCCGTTTGCTATGTCAGAGAATGACTTCTCAACAGTTGGCATTTCAATGGAATCATCTGCGAAGGAGAGACTATTTCCTTCTTTATATTTTGTTGGGTGATAATTAAGTACTTCTACTAATTCAAAACTAGGACAGGCCTTCATTTTTGTACAATAGCTATCGGCCACACAAATTTGCGGATCTATGGAAACTTTCGATCCATAAGCATCATGAACTTGTGTAAGTCCAGGACAACCAGTACTCTCCACACAAACGCGACAATCTTCACAAGCGGAAGTATTAATTTGATAGAATTTTTTCGAAGGAATTGTGTCATTCTTAGAGAAGATCTTTCTCTCTTTCGCCTTCTTTCTACCAAAGTATGTCAGTGCACATTCTTTATCAGAAACAATAACCTTCACACCTTTTTTACGAACAATATTTACGAGTAAACTGCGATAAAAATAGCGATCACTTGGATTCACTTGATGGGTCTCAGTCACTCCAAGCGCTTTCACAACAGAGAGCATACTTTGGCGAGGTCTCTTATAACCTTCCACTGAAATTCCAGAAGCAGGACTCATCTGATGTCCGGTCATTGCGGTATTGTCATTATCTAATAAGATATAAGTGATATCGTGACCAATTTGAAGAGAATTTGAAATATCCGTTAAACCAGAATGAAAGAATGTTGAATCTCCCATGAGAACAACTGAAGGGTTATCAGCAAAGATATCAACTCCAGCACCTAATGCTCCCCCTTGCCCCATGGCCGAGAGATTATGCATCTCTTTAAAAGGAGGAAGAAAGGAAAGCGAGTAACAACCAACATCTCCGTGAGTGAGAAGATTTAAACCTTCCTCATCTTTTAAAACAGATCTTAATTCCTTTAAGAGAGACAGTGTTTCTCTGTGGGGACAACCTGGACAAAAAGTTGGAAGTCTTCTTGGTAAATCTAATCCTGAATCGATTGAGTCATGTTTTAAATCGCGGCAAAGATCTAAGTTTAAGATTTTTAGCAGATCTTTAGTTTTATCAACAACGATTTCATAACTCAGGCCTCCGTGTGCGGGGAAACCAATTTCATCATTAAACTTCTTTCCATATATTTTTATTTTTATATCGTGTTCAACACAGAAACTCTTCAGCTCAGCTTCAAGAAACCCTCGCTTCTCTTCAACAACAACTAGAGTATCTAGTCCCTTTAGATAAGGGAGAAGTTGATTTTCAACAAGAGGATACGAACAAGCTATTTTATATAAACTAAAGTGCCCAAGAAGAGCTCCTTCTTCTAAAACTTGTTTAATCGTTTCAAAGGCCACACCTGTGGAAATAAACCCAACTTTGGATTCAGTTTTTCCATAAGTCTTATCAAGTGCGAGTTCATTTAAGACTTCTAAAACTTTTGGGAAACGGTCTTCAATCATGGTCACATCGGCCTTGAGAGAATTTGGAGGAACCATGACATTTTTAGAGAGATCAAAAGTGGCAGGATCAAGTGTCACAATCTCAGCATTAACTTCTTTATGTGGACCTACTTCAACTCGTCCACCACCTTCGGCCATAAAAGTCGTCAGTAACAGTCCTTGGTAAACAGAAGTACGTTTAGAAATCTCTAGCGCTAACTTCATCCAATCTTTAAGTTCTTGTGGAGTAGATGGTTCTAAAAAAGGAATATGTAAATGTTTGTAGAGATATCTTGAATCAGCAGGAGTTGAAGTCGACATTGACCATGGATCATCACCTACAACAATAACCACACCAGAATAGATTTCTTCTCCTGTTTTAGGATCAATTGTCGTCGTACCTGGATTGGCAAAATTTCCAACTGAGAGAGCATCAGCCGCCACATGTAGACCCATGGACTTCATGGCCACGAGACAGTCTCTCCCAACTTGCTTACACCCAGATGCCATGGCCGCGGCATTAGCTTCTGAATTTGCAATAGCAACACGAATTCCCTTCTTATGAAATTCGTCTTTTCTCTTGTAGAGAATATTAAAATAATCCGCTAGTGGTGAACCTGGGTAACCCGTGTATAAGTTAAATCCAGCCTCAAGACCGCCTTGAACGATAAGTTCGTTCCCATTTAATATCTCAATAGTCATATCTCTTCCTAATTTATCAATTTTTTGGTTATTTTAAGGCACTTCGAAAAACTCTGTCACTTATTAACTCTTTAAAATAATGGAGACATTGTGAAAAGAAAACCGCGTCATTTCACTCTACGC
Source organism: Halobacteriovorax marinus (assembly GCA_002163155.1). Classification (GTDB taxonomy): domain Bacteria; phylum Bdellovibrionota; class Bacteriovoracia; order Bacteriovoracales; family Bacteriovoracaceae; genus Halobacteriovorax; species Halobacteriovorax marinus_A. The sequence continues at coordinate 144,364 of MAAO01000005.1, forward strand.
ACCTTGAAACTCTCCTCTTTCTATACCAAAATACCAAGATATTAAAATTAACGATAGGTTGCGCCGTGTCTAAACAAGATACTCTTCCTAAAGCCCAATGGATAAATATGAGTGAATTGATTACAACCCACCCTTATAAGAACGATTTAAGAGTCGCTCTTTTGAAATTAAATCGACCAAAAGTTCTAAACGCTCTCACCACAGAGCTTCTGCAAGAAATTGTAAATGAACTCACTCGTCTTGAAGAACTTCCAGAAGTGAGATGTATTATTATAACAGGTGATGAACGCGCTTTTGCAGCTGGTGCAGATATAAGAAAAATGGTTGAGTCCAATTCAATTGATCAACTCAATGATAAGAGACTTAGACTGTGGAAACAATTTGCTCTCATCTCCAAACCTATTATTGCTGCCGTTAATGGTTACGCTCTTGGTGGTGGTGCTGAACTTGCCATGTCTTGTGACTTTATCGTAGCTGGCGACAACGCAAAATTTGGACAACCAGAAGTTAATATAGGAACTATTCCAGGGGCCGGCGGAACGCAAAGACTTGCTCGTGCCATTGGAAAAAATAAGGCGATGATGCTCACCCTAACAGGAGAGATGATAGATGCAAAAACTGCACTTGAATGGAATCTCATTGCTAAAGTAGTTCCATACAATACACTTCTGCAAGAAAGTTTTGAACTCGCTAAGAAGATTTCTGACAAGTCTCCTATTGCAGCAAAACTCATAAAAGATTGCATCAATAAGTCTCAAGAGATGTCTCTTTGGGATGGACTTGAATATGAAAGAAGAAATTTTTATTTAACATTCTCTTCTCTTGATCAAAAAGAAGGGATGAATGCCTTTTTAGAAAAAAGAGCACCCGAGTACAAAGGAAATTAAATGACTGACTACACTTATATAAGTTCAGAAAATATTGATAACACGCAAATTATTACTATTTGTCGCGAAGAAGTTTATAACGCTTTAAATACTGAAGCTAAAATGGAAATCGTAAAAGCAATAAGAGCGGCCAATAAAGATCAAGATGTGAAATCTATTATTCTCACGGCAGCAGGCAAGGCATTTTGTACAGGACAAGACCTCAATGACCGAAGTGTGCAAGCAAGTGAAGCCCCAGTAGATCTAGGTGTAACACTTGAAACTGAGTGGAACCCACTGGTTCAAAGTATTAAAGACTCAAAGAAGTTAGTGATTGGTGCTATTAACGGCGTTTGTGCTGGAGCTGGATTATCAGTGGCACTGGCCTGTGATTTTATTTATGCCGCTCCAAAAGCAAAATTTATTTCAGGTTTTTCTAAACTAGGACTTGCTCCTGATGCAGGAAGTTCATATACCTTCGTTAAGGCGATGGGACATCAGAAAACACTTGAGTTCTTTCTCTTCAACGAGCCTCTTCTAGCTGATCAACTGAAAGACTATGGTCTCATAAATGATGTGAGCGAAGATGTTGTAAAGAAAGCACAAGAAATTGCCCTAAAAATAAATGCAATGGCACCTCAATGTATTGAGCTTATAAAGAAGAATGTTCAATACGCACGAGACAATTCATTTAATGAAAGTATTAAAAATGAAATTTATGCTCAGAGATTTCTTGGAAACTCTGAAGATTACAAAGAAGGCCTAAGTGCATTCTTTGATAAGAGAGCACCAAACTTCAAAGGTAACTAGGAAAGAAACATGAAATTAGAATCAGTTCTAGTCATTGGTGCAGGGACTATGGGGCGCGGTATTGCTCAATGGTTTGCTCAGCAAGGTTTAAAAGTAGAACTCTTAGATAATAATCCTAAGGCGATTGATTCAGCAATTGAAGCTGTTAATCAGTCTTGGGATAAACTCTCCAAAAAGGGGAAATTTTCAGAAGCTGAAGTAAAAAGTTTTAAGAGTCATTTGAGTGCCACAAACTGGGAATCTTTTAATAAGAATTGTTCACTGGTGGTTGAGGCCATCATTGAAAACATAGAAATAAAAAATACTGTTTTCCAAAAGCTAGATGAACTCTGTCATAAAGACTGTATTCTAGCTTCAAATACAAGTTCAATTCCTATCTCTTCAATGGCCAAAGGTCTGAGTGCAGAGAGAAGAGAAAAGTTTCTAGGACTTCACTTCTTTAATCCCGCTCCTATTATGAAGTTAGTTGAAGTGATAAAAGGTCACTGGACAAATGTTGATCTTATTGCAGAATTTACCACTTGGTTTGAAACTGCTGGAAAAAAAGTTGCCGTTTGTAATGATTCCCCTGGTTTCATTGTCAATAGAGTCGCCAGAAACTTCTATGGAGAATCCCTAAGAATTACGAATCACCATGATATGGAAAAGATGCGAGAAATCGATAACGTTTTAAAGAAGTGTGGTGGTTTTAAAATGGGTCCCTTTGAATTAATGGATCTGATTGGAATTGATATTAATTACTCTGTGACTGAATCTGTATGGCACAGTTACTATAATGATCCTCGCTTTGCCCCCCACCTACTACAAAAGAAAATGGTTGATAGTGGAAGACTTGGTAAGAAAACAAAAGGAGGGTTCTATGACTACGAATAAGAAGTTTCTCGTTCTAGCAACGAAGAATCACCCGTTATATGAGAAATTAAAGACATTAGATGTTGAATTCTATGACCTTGATTCAGTTGCTCCCTTCGAGCAAAATTGGTCTAGGGATTATGAGTGCGACCTAGTGCTCGATTTTTCGATTCTAGATGCTGATAAGAAAATGACTCTTTTGAATAATTTAAATATTCAATTTGATTTTCCAATTGTCAGTGATCTTTCAACTTATTGGGGAGAGCTCTTTATTGAGAAAATATCAGGACTAAGAGGAGCAGTTTCTCTCGCTTTTCATTCTCCAAATAATTGTTATGAATACTACGCCATTGATGAGGCCACAAAGAGCGGAATTGAAGAGTTCTATAAACTTTTAAATTTCGAAGGTGTCCAGGTTTCAAATCCAGGAATTGGTTTTACATATCCAAGAGTTATATCAATGGTGATCAACGAGGCTTTTTTCTCTCTAGAAGATAAACTAGCAAGACCTAGAGATATTGATACGGCCATGAAATTTGGCGTAAACTATCCCCTAGGTCCCTTTGAGTGGGTCAAAAAAATTGGCCCTAAGAACATCTTACGGCTTTTAGAGACTCTCTATGATGTCACAAGAGATCAAAGATATAGACCCAGCCAGAAATTAAGATTAGAAGCAAATTTATAAAGGAATACCTATGACCAAATCATATATAATTTATGCCAAGAGAACACCCATTGGAAAACTTGGTGGTGGACTTTCAAATGTTAGAGTTGACGATATGTTGGCGCTACTCTTTAAAGATTTCAAAGATCAGGCAACTTTTGATTTAACTGAAATTGATGACGTGATTGTTGGTTGTGCCAACCAGGCCGGTGAAGATAATAGAAACCTCGCCAGAATGTCATCAGTACTTGCAGGTTTCCCCTATGAAGTTCCAGGAACAACAATCAATAGACTCTGTGGATCTTCACTAGATGCAGTCATGGACGCCGTAGGAAGAATTAATGCTGGCTTTGGAGACTGTTTTGTAGTTGGAGGCGCAGAGAGTATGACTCGCGCTCCTTTCGTTGTTTCAAAAGCTTCTAGTGCCTTTGGACGTGATTCAAAGATGTATGACACAACATTTGGTTGGAGATTTCCAAATCCAAAAATGAAAGAACTCTTCCCACTCTTTGGAATGGGAGAAACAGCTGAAGAAGTAGCTGAGCAATATAAAATAACTCGAGAAGATCAAGATCAATTTGCGCTAAATTCACATAAGAAGGCCCATGCTGCATGGGAGAATGGCTCTTTTGATGAAGAAGTTCTACCTGTCGAAGTGAAGCTTAGAAAGTCTTCTTTCACTGTTGCTAGAGATGAGGGACCAAGAGCTGATACCAGCCTTGAAAAGTTAGGAAAACTTCGCGCGGTTTTCAGAGAAGGTGGAACAGTAACAGCTGGAAATGCATCCATGATGAATGATGGGGCCAGTGCAGTTGTTGTAGTTTCAGAAGAATTTCTAAAAAAGCACAAACTGACTGCACTAGTAGAAGTGACAGGTGCAGCAGTTAGAGGAGTTCATCCAAACGTTATGGGACTAGGCCCTATTGAGGCCACTAAAACTCTCTGTAAGAGATTTAATAAGAAAGTTAGTGACTTTGATGTTGTCGAACTTAATGAAGCTTTCGCAGCACAGGCGCTTGCCTGTATCAGAGAGTTAGGACTAGACGAATCTAAGGTCAACTTAAATGGCGGAGCGATCTCTCTTGGTCACCCGCTGGGTTGTTCAGGTGCTCGCATTCTTACAACTCTTATTCATATAATGAAGAAGAATCCTGAATTAAAAGAAGGGTTAGCTTCTATGTGTATTGGGGTTGGACAAGGAATTGCGCTCTCAGTAAAACAAGTTTAAATAAAAAAGGTCCCAAATCTGGGACCTTTTTCTTTTATAAATTTTAATATTTTTTAATCTACAAACTTTACAGAATTTAAATCAAAGCCATCTTTAGAAGGACCCTTTGGAGTCACATCTTTAACAACTAATTTCTTTAATCTACAACCTGAGTAACTCTTCCCTTCTTCATTTTCAGAGAAACTATAAGTTAACTTCTCTTTTGTTTGGACAGTTGCGATTGTGTTGACTCCATTTAAAGACTCTTCATCACAACTCTCAAGCTTTACTCTAACTTTTGCTTGCTCTGGGTATGATTGCATATTTTGATTACCCCAAGTAATTTCTCTAAGCTCTAAAGTTTTACCAAATACAGGGTAACTTGCTGAGTAACCATTAATTCTACAAGAGATGGCCACTTTTCCTCTTAATCCTAAAGATAAGAAGTTGATCTTCCCAGTTGTTGAAACTTCATCAATAAAGGCATTTGATACATTCTTTCTACTCGCAACAACACCTTTACCTGGCCTATATAAAACATGTAAATCTGAGAGATTTGAAAAATCACACTCTTGACCTAAATCAATTTCTCCTTCAATACACTTTCTAAAACCTTTCGTACCTACATTGAACATTTCTTCGCAGGCATCATAATTATGATTCTTTCCAACTTCTTCCACAGAAATATTATCAATTAAGATTCCATAACTATCAGGAATACCATTATCTCTTAGTACTAATTTTGAAAATTTTCTTGTTGCTAGCACTTCTAAACTTCTAGAAGAAAAAGCATTAAATACAGGATCAAATTTTTCTAATTCTGAACCAAATCTCACGATGAGGTTTCTATAGGACTTCTCGGTCATTCCACCATAGCTTCTCATTTTATAGTCAAATTTTACTTTGTACTTGTAACCAATTTTTGTTGGAATAAATGATCTTATTCTAATATTTGCGGGCTCATTTCCAGATATCCCACAATGTTGAAGATCCGTATCAAGTTCAGCAATCATATTATCTCTTGAGCCTGCTCTGTATACACTGGCCTTACCAAATTCAATCTTGGGTTCACATATTGAGTTTGCAAGCTCTTTAGTCATTTCACTTCTCGAATATCCCAATCTATCTGCTAAGTGATTTCTCGTTCTCTTAGTCCAAGAAATATCGAAATTTATCTCACTATCATCACTGACGTAATCCTCTCTAGAATTTTCGCCCTGTAACCCAAAGTCACTTAAGTACCAACTTTGATTGGTCTCAAAAGATTCAAAATTTTGTGTCGCCACAACATTAGTTGTCGTCTGTGTCGCAAATGTTGCTGTTGTCGATAAAAGCGCACTATAAACTAAAAAACTTTTAAGTAAATTCATCTCAAATTCTCCCGATTTATGATGGTAACACCAGCTATTAAAGCAAGCATTATGCCAACTTAGGTCACCTAACTCCATGATATTACGCTGGCAATAATGTCAAAACTTTATGCACGTTAGAATATTAGACACAATGCTTAGAGACTTGAAAATGATGGTAAAATAAGTAATATAGATGATTCATATAGAGACTTTTTAAGGATAGAGGAAGTAATGAGTTTAAAAGATGCAATGATGAAAGCTGGTCTTAAATCTTCTAAAACACAGAATATGCGCAAAGCCGTAACAACACGTGACAAGAAGAAAATCGAGAAACATCAAGAAATTAGAAATTTCTGTGAAGTCTGTCAGCTCATACAACCTGATGTTGAAAGATACGTTCACAAGAATCCTACAGTAGACGCTGAATGGATCTGTGCTGCTTGTGCTGATAAAGAAGAAATTCACGACCAATTTAGAATGACTAATCAAAGTGAATTTGCCAAAGGTAGAAGATTCAGACGAGAATTTGGTCCTACAAAGGATTTCTCGGATAATTCTTCAACTAACAAGAAGTCTAGTCATAGATCACCTGTAAAAAAGAAAGAAGAAGTCTATAAAGAAGCAGATTTTAGTGTAGATGATGACGGAGAAAAGAACTTTAATTGTTAAAGTTAGGCATTCTTTATTTCAAGATTTTCTTTTATAAAGAATGTTATAGTTTCACGTAAGGTTTTAGAACAAAGTGGTTTTGGTAAATGTGCATTAAAACCTGAAGAAAGATAACAATCAACATCTTCCTTTAAAACATTAGCTGAGACGGCCACTATTGGAGTGGCCATTTTTTTTGTTTCAACTTCGTAGTTCCTCATATGTACCGTAGCTTCCAACCCATTCATTATAGGCATACTTATATCCATTAAAACTATGTCGTATTCATTGGATTTAAAGAGCTCAACTCCCTGTTGACCATTCTTTCCAATATCTACTTTAATAGACATTTTTTCTAGATACTTAGTCATCAGTTTAATAATGACATTATTATCTTCACACAAGAGAACTTTAATAGAACTTAAATCAATCTGTGATAAAGGTTCTACATTAAATTCTTTCTTTTCATCTAAGAGCGAAATGTTTGATGATTCCTCCATTGGAAGAGAAATACTAAAAGTAGATCCAACTCCGGGATTAGATTTAACTTCTACAACTCCACCCCATAGAGCAGTGAGTCTCTTCACAATACTTAAGCCAAGTCCTGTTCCACCAAATTTTCTTGTCGTAGATGTATCGGCTTGAGAAAAAGAGTCAAAAATTAATTCTAATTTACTTTCTTCGATACCAATCCCTGTATCAATAACTTCGAATAGAAGATCACCTTGTGACTTTCTGGAAACGTTTAAGGTGATAGTTCCAACTTCTGTAAATTTAAGTGCATTGCTAATTAAATTTGATAAGATTTGTCTTAAGCGATGAGAATCACCGAGGTAAAATACAATAACTTCCTTATCAATCTTCAAATCAAGCTTAATGTTTTTTTTCTGTGCTTCATTGGAATAGAGCTTAATAGTTGTTTCAAGAAAATCGCGTAAATTAAAATCAATTTTTTCAACTTCAACCATTCCTGAATCAAGTTTCGAGAATGTAAGAATATCATTGATAATGCAAACAAGTCCCTGACCTGAAACTTTTATTAGATCAAGAAATTCTAATTTCTCATAGTTGTCTTCTTTCTCAATTAATAAATCAGTAAAACCTAATATGGCACTCATAGGTGTTCTAATTTCGTGGCTCATTGTTGAGAGAAAAATTCCCTTTGCTTCAGAAATTTTCTTTAATTCATTATTTTTCTCTTCTAGCGCTCTCTGATGTTTTCTAAGTCCAGTATTGGCCAATTCTAAATTAATTTGATGGGTAATGAGTTCATTTTCAAGATTTGCTTTCTCAATTGCATTGCCAACAACTTTTTGCATGGTCTCACTATTGACGTGGTCCTTTACTATATAGTCCACAACTCCAGCTTTTAAGGCCTCTACGGCAACTTCTTCATTACCAGCTCCTGTCAGCATAATGATAGGGACAACTCTATCTCTCTCTCTGTGCAAATCATGTATTAATGACAATCCATTTTGATCAGGGAGAAGATAATCAAGTAGCACTAAGTCAGGAGAATATTCAATAAATAGTCTTAGCCCCTCTCTTGCAGTACTAGCTTCAAAGAAATGATAACTCCCCTTACCGCTGGTTAAGCAATCACAATAGAATTCCCTATCATCAGGGTTATCATCAATGATAAGAATGGTTTTTTTTAGATTCTCATTCAAAGAAGTAGTCCTTAAGTATTCTTAGGTAAGAGAGAGAGTTCGAAAACAAATCCCTTCATGACTTTTAAGGCCTCAATAAAACCATCAAAATCTGCAGGTTTTGGAATATAACTATTGGCACCAAATTTATAGCAATCTTCCACATCCCGCTCGGATTCAGAAGTTGTGAGAATAAAAACAGGAATCGACTGAAGTTCAAAATCACTCTTAACAATCCTCAAAACTTCTCTTCCATCAATACCTGGCATATTGAGGTCAAGAAGAATGAGATCAGGTCTTTTGGGATTTCCTTGACGTCCATTCTTATTAAGATAATCTAGCGCCTCTTGACCATCTTTACAGCGAACTAATTCATTTATAATTTCAACTTCTTTAAAAGATTCAGATAAAACTTCATAGTCATCATCACAATCTTCCACCACAAGTATTAATTTACTCATTTCCATATCTACTCCTCTCCTAACTTAAAATAGAAAGTTGATCCAATATTTATATCAGAATCAATCCAAATAATTCCGTCATGATGATCTATAATTTTTTTAACGATGGTAAGTCCTGCTCCTGTACCTCCGCCATACTCATCCTTAGCATGAAGTCTTTTAAATATTTTAAAAATGTTTAATTTATGTTCTTCGGGAATTCCGATGCCGTTATCTCTTACATATATTGTAGGTCCAAAAGACTTACGAGATTCAGCTCCGGGAGAGATAAGAAAATGAGAAATTCCAATATCTATAATCTTATTTTTCTTTTCATTATATTTGATTCCATTAGAAATAAGGTTGGTAAAAAGTTCAGTTAATTTGACCTTATCCCCTTGAATGTCAGGAAGATTCGCTACGTTTAATTGAACATTCTCTTCTTTAATTCTAACTTCAAGATTTTCAATTGCATCATCGACAATCTCATTTAAGCTCACAACTTCGTTCTGTGTACGCTCCTTCTCAATTTGAGAATACTTAAGAAGCGACTTAACTAAATCTTCCATACGATTAGCTAAATTTGTAACTCGTTCAATCCGAGCAATACCCTTCTCCGTTATATCAGCCCCGCAATCCCGCTTTAGAAACATAATATTGCTCTTAATTCCCCGGAGTGGTTCTTTAAGATCATGGGAAGCAATATAAGTGAAATCATCTAAATCACGATTCCTCTTCAAGAGTTGATCCGATATTCTTTCAGCCGTTTTAAATGTACGAATATATTCGAAAGCTAAACCTGCAAAAGGAATCATATAGGAAAATATTTTTAAGAAGTGAGCAATATTAAAATGATTATCGAATAATGCTGTTGAACCTAAGGCCATATGAATCTGTACAGCAAGATCAGCTACCGTACTTAGAAGAAGAGAATGAAGAAAAGGCCCCGGCCGTCTATTAAAAAAGACCCAATAAAATAAGGCCCCTAAGCAAAAGACTAGGAATGGATACACATCCCAAGGTCTTGTGATTATGTTACCTGGGAAAGTAGTTTGCGGTAAATTCTCTGATGTTGCGGCTAAATGAATAGTCACATAAGCCGCAACCATAAAGACCAAACTTGTCAGTGCAATGAGCTGAGTTCCATATTTTACTGAAGTGCTTTTCTTTCTAAAAAGAAAAACACTCACTCCCACTAAACAGATAATAGAGTTGAACAAACGACAAATGGCCCAAGTAAATGGGATAAGGTTCTCATTGGGAGCAGCCGCTTCTATCAGTCTAGTGGCCGCTAGTGTATGAAAGGCATCCATGAATCCAGCGCAGAGCAGTGCCACTGCAATAATTGGCGTTGCAGGGTCTCTTTTAATTGCATAGTGAGTAAAGGCCAAGACAACAGTTAATATGGCCGTAGTAAATGCAGCCCATTCAAGCAGAGCGTGAGTAAAAGCACCATTTAGTATATTAAAGCGATGATCTACAACATTGATTATTTTAGCTGCATCGAGGCTAACTTTTGGTGAAGAAAAATCTATTCCAAGAAAATTTAAAAATATAGGAAGTATGCAGACAATGAAAACACCATAAACCATGATATTTGGTAACTTCTGTGAATTTATATATTCCGAAGAATGTTTCTTCTTTCCATATATGATATCTATGAATGGACGCATCCAGCCAACATGTCCCCTTACTTGATGATGAACAGAACTCTCCGCATGACTCATTTCTAATTGAACTTCCAGAGCAGGTTCAAACTTTTCTTCAAGGGCCTGTGCTTGTCTTGCTTCTTTCATTTCTCATTCCAATTGCAATATTTAATATGATTTTTGTATTCCAAAGATCGATATCAATTCTACAATTATTTTTTTTTCTTGTTTGAGAAAGAAGAAGGAAAGAGGTGAAAATGAGTTTAGCTTAAAGATATTAACGCGAAACTGTAATTTAGAGAGAAACACTTTGATATAGTAAGAATGGCCTTGTTAGATAACAAGGCCAGAACATTTTAGAGAATTATTTAAAAATATATAATCGATTTCTTGAACTGATAGCAGCGAGATAATTCTCACCGACTTCAAGCTCACCCAAGACACCACTATAAGCATGTCCCAAGTCAAAAGTAGATTGAATTGAAAGGTCATCCTGACTAAGAAGTAGTATTTCCTTTTTAACAGAACTTACCGCTAGTCCACCTTTCCAAGGAATGATGCTACTTAGAACAGATTTATTAATCATGACTTTACTTTCTTCCATTAAATTCTTATCGAGTTTGAGAATTTCGCCAAAGATAGTCGAGACATAGAGTTTCCCACCATGAACAAGTGGGCTTCTAGAGATCTTATAAGGAAATCTTCGTAGAATTTCTCCTGAGTTTGGTTCAATCATTACAAGCTCTCCATTAATAGAACCTGCAAAGAGTCTCGAATTGAAAAGAATTGGAGAAGAATCAACATCTACAAATTTACTACCTGTAGAGAGTTTTCTTTCCCAAAGAATCACACCTTCTTCTAAACTAAAAGCTGCAAGAGATCCATCAGCAAAACCAATGTAAACTCTATTCTTAAAGATCAAAGGTTTTGAAGCTCTTTGAACAGTCGTCAAATAAGGGACAGACCTCTTATAGGTCCAAAGAATTTTCCCAGTAGTCACATCTAGACAAAAGACTTTATGATTTCTTGTTTGAAAGATAACTCTGTCTTTATAAATCACACCTTGTGTCTCTATAGAAGAACCTAGATCAACAATATATTGAGATTTTCCAGTTAGAAGATGCCGCGAGAAGATCCTTCCTTTCGCTGTACCGTAAATAACCCAATCTTTATAAACGACAGGTTTAGAGTGATAGTCACTATCATCATACTTTGACCAAATCTTTCTACCATTTTCTAGTTGGAAAGCTTGCATGTGACCATCATTATGACCAGCATAGAGAATACCTTCGTGAATAACAGGAGAATTTAGAGCAATAGGCATGTTTCCCGTCTGGTGAGCAGGATCATTATTCTTGCTCCATACAACTGTAAACCCTGGTTGCTTTGTTTTAACTCCTTCAATCTGAGTTAAAACAGAGCAAGAAACAAAACTTAAACTAAGAATTAAAAATAAAAATTTGTGCACTATAGCTCCAAGTCAGCAATGTAGAGTTTAGCAAGTTTTACAAACTCAGCTTGACCTAAATTATCAATAACGAATTGAAAGTTACTCTTAGCTTTTTCCTTGTCACCTTTTTTTAAGTAAAGACGTCCAAGATCTAAATAAGTTTTTGACTCCATAACTTTAATATTAGATTTAACTATTCTTTCTAGATCAGCAATGGCCAGATCATTTTGAGCAAGATCTTCATGGGCTACCGCCATTCTAGAATGAACAAAGTAAACCATGAATGGATTACTTTGGTTCTCTACCGTCTTTAATACTGCAAGAGAAGATTTGATCGCATTCTGCTTATAGAGCTCATCACTAGCTATTAAGGCAAAAGGAACTAGACCAGAAAAATATTCAACTTCATTGGCCATAACAACAAAAGCATTTGTAAAATCTGCCGGAGACATTTTCTTTTCAGCAAGCTTAGTAAAGTTCGTAGTCTTAAAATTAAAAACGATTGAACCTAATTTATCATTCTTAGTTTCTGTAAAAGATGTGTATCCACCCCAAGCAAAAACTCCAATAATGATCGCAATAACAAGACCGATAATCAGTCCCATGTTTCTAGAGATGAAAGTCCCTAGTTCAGTTTCATTTAAAACATCGTCCACAGGATTGTGAGTATTAGGTGTAGTGGCCATAGAGAATTCCTTATCTTTGTATTTTGCAACGCATTACGCTGCTTAATTAATATCCATATTAGTAATTTTACAAATTTTAGAATTCTTGCCCTAAGTTGTCAAAAATAGAAAGAATGTTTAGAATAAAAAAGAAGAAAAAAAACACAACTTTTTTGTGCAAGGAAGCATAATGAAAACGAACCAAAGTCATATTTGTAAGAAATTATTACTACTCATCTCTTTCATTTCAGTATTTGCAACCTCTAGTTTTGCCAATGAACGGATAGGAAGACTGGGTCTAGGCTTCTCTAACCAGTTTAAAAGTGGCATTCCTGCACTATCTTTTAAAATTCAAAAGTCTAAGTCCACTGCTCTTGGAGCACTCATTGGTTTTGACACTGACACCAGCTCTGGTGGCTGGGGTGCTGGCGTAAAGATCTTTAGAAACATATTTGATGAACCTCAATTAAATTTTTATGCTGCAATGCTTGGTGGACTTATAAATAAAAAACAAGGAGCTGGAAATGCAGCAAAGACTGGTTTTCAACTAGATTTAACTCTCGGGAGTGAATTTAGTTTTTCTGGACTCGCAAGTATTGGCTTTAGTTTCGAGTTTGGAGTTTCATTTAATAAGGTTGATGATTTTCGCATTCAAACTGTGGGAGATTCATTCATCGTGGCCGCGGCCCATTTTTATCTATAAGGGTATAGATGACGTTTAAAAACTTAAGTTTAGTACTTCTTAGTTTTCTTATTTCTTTTCAATGCTTGGCCCAAGCCGGTGTAAGTGACGGCTTTAGTGCCGAAGAAGAAGATTTAAATATTGGTGGAGATATATTTTCAGATTTCAATGAAGATATAGAGAGTAACCAAGTCATGGAAGATGAGAGATTCTTTCGCTATGGCCGCTTCTTCACTTTCTCTTTTTCACTTGGAATTACAACCTTTAGTGGAAATAGAGGAATAGTTACAGAAAATGCAATTCCTAGTTATGGTTTACAATTAACTGTCTTTAGAGATTTTCAAACGGCTATTTCAATGGGGATTGGATTCTCTCGTCACACTATGTACTTTGATCAAACGACCTTAGAAGGCTTCAATGGAGAAGCTCCAGGTCTAGTACAGGTCGGACAACTAAGAGTTTATGTTGGCTACAAGTATTACATGGACACAGCTAATCTTGGTACGGCGATTACCTACTCTAATCCTTATTTAACTGGACGATTAGAATACTGGTACACTACGAATAAATTTATCGACAATGAAAACATTGGAAATAGAAGCGGTGGTGGTCTTGGAGTTGGGCTTGGAGGCGGTTTAGAGTTTCCTATAAAACTCAAAGAATCCTACTTAGGAGTTGAGATACTCTATCACAACGTTAATTTTCACGATAAGAATACAGGATCTTTTCAACCAGTAGTTGATGATCTAGGTGGTGATGCCTATACTACGATGGTTTCTTATATTTGGAACTGGTAGTTCTAACTACCAGCGACCACGACAAAGAGAATTCAGTCTTTTTTCAATGCGCTTCAATGTATCATCTAACTGCGAGTCTATAGACACACTTGGTCTCTTATAACTTTTTACAAAAGCTGCGCACTTAGTCCAGCTTGGAATAACTTTTTCGTAGATATCATCATCTCGAGAATTAATATAAGAGAAAACTTTCTTAGAAACTTTCAGGACATCTTCATAGTCAATCCAACCACGCGCATAAAACTCTAATGCTAGATCACTTGCAGTTAAATAAGCAATCTGACCTTTAGCAAGTTTTACCCCGCGCTTTGCCTTATCTTCCTCATATACTGAATATAGTTGATGAATGAAAGTCACTATGTTCTTCGATGAGAAACGATCCGTCACTTTCTTATAGGCAGCGACATCATGTTGACCGTTGTCACCAATGAGAATGAAATCAAAATCCTGAGTTGAAATGATTTCTGATATTTCTTTAGCTTTAAAGTTTAATGTTGATAAATTAGCAGTTCTTCCGGCCACTGTTCCTGTTGGAAACTTAGATCTAGAAATAAACTCTCGACCAAATAATTGAAGTCTTCCAACTGCACCAGTAACATAACTAACCCAGCGCTTATTAGAATGAACCATGCCGCGTTTTGATAAACAAAACTTCTTACTGATCTTTGTTTCTTCAGCATGACATTGAAAGGCCATATACAGTTCAGGCATGCCAATGAAAGGGTTCGTAGTACGAACCCCACCAGTCATATAACCTAGAATATGAGACCTTTTAATAGTGTCATCAATGTCTGAAATCATCATCACTTTAGCATTTAAAGAAAATGACATTAAACAAAGTAGTACCGCATAAATTTTCATTCTAATACTCACTAGCTTTTATTAGTAATCTTAGTCTTCAAACGAAATCATCATTTTTGATTTCTTCATTCTCTTAGAAAGTTCGTTACCTGTTCTTAGAATTAAATGCACCGGAGTGTTATCTAATTTAAATCCTTCACGAATAGCATTTCTAAGGTATCTCTTATAATTGTCAGGAACACCTTGAGACTTATTCGTAAAGAGTAAGAATGTTGGTGGTTCTGATTTAATCATAGAAGTGTACTTCACCTTAAATCTCTTTGCTCCACCGACTTTAGCAATCACTGGATTTCTTTCAACGAGGTCAAAAATAAATCTATTCAGCTCACCTGTAGGAATATTTGTATTTCTCACAAGAACCGTCTTCTTGATTGATTCTTTAAGTTGCTTTAATCCTTTATTATGTTTTGCAGAGATTGTAATAATATCGCAAAAACTTAACCAAGGAATATCAATTCTTAAATGAGCAATCCACTCTCTCTTAGCTTTTTCATCTTTAAGATCGGCCCTTTTTAGATCCATCTTATTAAGAGCAACGATAACTGACTTCCCTTTTTCAAGGGCAATATCAATAAGTCTTCTATCTTGATGCCCAATACCTTTAGTAGCATCAATAAGCACTACAACAATATCAGATTCAGTAATACTTCTAAGAGATCTATATACTGATTGAGACTCAACAAAACCATTTACTGATTTTTGTCTTCTAATCCCTGCAGTGTCTACGAGGTGAATAGAACGCCAATGACTTCCATCATTTTCGTCTACTTCTACTGCAACTTCTACTTGCTCTGTCGTACTTTCTTCAAGATCAGCTGGAGCTGTAAAAACTTGATCAAAATTCTTATCAAGACTTTCCTCTTCACTTCTTTCTTCACTTTGCTCAAGGAGTTGTTCTTCTAAAGAAGCGTCTACTAAATCAGAAAGTTCATAATCAACTTCAAAGTGATCCATTCCCGCATTCTTATCAGACATTTCTTCTAAGGCATAAGCATCAACCATTTGTTGATAAACAGCAGCATTATTTTTTCTAAAATCTTCATACTGACTAAAGAGTAATCCGTCATTTTTAGAAAATCCTTGATCTTCTTCTAGGACTTTTGATTCTTTCCCAAAGAAAAGATCAAAATACCCTTCGATAGGATCAACTGTTGTTCCAGCGATATCACTAACAAGTGCTCTTTCAGAACCAACTAAGAGATTTAAAAGTGTAGACTTCCCAGCGTTTGGTGCACCAATGAGAGCAACTTTTGAAACCACTTGCTCTCTAGGTGTTACACCCATAGAGATTCCTGGAGCTTCTTTTAATTTACTCTTCGCAAACTCATTTCCAATCTCTTGAACTTTTTCTTTAAGAAGAATTATTCCACGACCGTGAGTTGAACTAGTTAAGAACATTTCATCAGAGTTTATCCCAAGAGAATAAAATTCAGCTTCTTCGCCAGCTTGATTGTCAGTGTCATACTTATTCACTACAACAAGAAATTTCTTCTTCTGTGATCTAATATAATCTGCAATTGTTGTATCAAAAGGAAGTGCTCCTTCTCTTACATCAACCACAAAGAGAACCAAGTCAGACTCTTCAATCGCCATACGTGCGTGATCAGTCATTATATTAAAGAACTTATTTGCATTTTCTTCTTCTGTATTCTTGCCTCTTTCATCAATTCTTTCAGGATAGAAACCACCAGTATCTACAAGAATGACATCTGTAGGATCAATATTATGATCTTCTTCAAAAGTCGTAATCTCGTAGTGACGGTCACGGGTTACACCTGGTTTATCGTGAGTGATGGCCTTGTGTTGTTTTTGGATTAATCGATTAAAGAGGGTACTTTTCCCTACATTTGGTCTACCGATTAATGAAACTACCATAGATCTATTTTTCATCGTCATTATCCTATTTACTACGCCAAACTCTATTAGAATTCGTGGCCCTTGGAAGACCTAGTTCTTCTAATATGTAATTATTCTTAAACCATTTTTCAGAAACTTTCACGTGAAGGTTTAAGTGAATTTGTCCCCCAACCATCGCTTCAATTTTCTTTCTGGCTCGCATTCCAATTTCTTTAATCATAGTACCTTTGGAACCAACAACGATGGCCCTTTGAGAAGGTCTATTTACAAGAATAGAAGCTGAAATATGAGAAGTAATCTTTGGATTCTCTTCGCCTTTTCTAGGTTTCATGTCTTTGTACTCATCAATAACTACCGCTAATTCATACGGAAGTTCATCGTTAAGTAATTCAAATGCCTGCTCTCTAATATACTCAGTTGCAAAGAATCTTGTATTCTTATTTGAAACAGAACCATCATCGTAGTGGTGAGGCCCTGGAATTGCAGTATCAACTAATACACCAGTAAGTTTGTGCATGTTGATTCCTTCTTTTGCACTAACAACTATTCCTTTTTCGATAGCAGGAAGGATTTCCATCATCTTATCGAGAACAAGAGTTAGTGGAAGGTCTTGATAATTTTCAACACGATCACACTTAGTGAAGATAACCCAAGTTTTTAAGAACTCATCAGTTTCCATATTGTCTTTGAAGCTTTGACATTGCTCAAGCACAGGTCTTGTAAGATCAACAAGAAGTAGGTTTAAGTCAGCGCCATTAACACCTTCTCTCGCCTGCTCATTTAATCTCTTATTTAATTCTTGGTTTGTCTTATGTAGACCCGGAGTATCTACTAAAATGATTTCAGTATGATCTACTGTGAATACACAGTGAATTTTATTTCTTGTTGTTTGCGCCTTGGCCGTAACAACTGAAAGATCAGAACCTAGTAAGTAGTTTATAAGTGAACTCTTACCTACGTTTGGGGCACCAAGTACGGCGACCATAATCGACTTATTATCCGGATGTTGATCAATTAATAACATGTAATCTCCTTAAGATTTCTTATTTTCTGTTTCTAATTCTTTTAATATTTTTGCGGCAAGCTCACGCTCCCCTTTTTTCTTAGATTGGTAGATACCTTGTGCTAGTAATTTTGAATCAAGCCAAAGACTCACTTCAAATTCAGCGCCCTCACATTCACGTGACTTATAAGTAGGTAGAGTCTTATAAAGGGCCATCGTTAATTCTTGTAATCTTGTTTTAGAATCAAATTGAATGATGTTTTCTTCGTTATAGAAAACCACTCCAGACTCTCTTTCATACAAATCTACAATTGTATGAAATACAGCTCTAGTACTTTCTAAATTTGAATCTTTATAAATGGCGCCTAGAAGTGCTTCAAGCACGTCAGCCATAATGGATGATCTTGAATTACCTTGATTTTTAAGCTCTCCCTTTCCCACAAGAATGACATTCTCTAAGGCGATGGATTTTGCTAATTTTTCAAGGGAGCTCTCATTGACAAGTGATGCTCTAAGCTTTGAGAGTTGCCCTTCAGAGAGAGCAGGAAACTTAGCTAAGAGCTCATCAATCACAATGAGACTAAGCACACTATCCCCTAGAAACTCGAGAGTTTCGTAGGACTGCCTAGAATCAAGCATATACTCGTGAGCAAACGATGAGTGACTCAAGGCCTGATAGAGTAGATCTAGATTATTAAATGTATAAGAAAGTTTATTTAGAAGAGTGAGAATTGATTGCTGGTCCTTTAATAATACCTGTAACTGACTAAAATCACTAAACTTGTTAGTAAAATTATCTTGCACAAAAACTGCTGACAAAGTCATGTTTGTATTAAAGGTCATCTCGTGTTCTCACTAATATTCGAATTTTTCTATTTTTAACAAAAATGCTTACTAAATTCAACCTTTTTGAAAAAAGTACCAGGGCATAAGTCCAAATAATGACTTATGCCCAAGGTATTTTATTGAACTTTATCTGACGGTGTGGGTGTCAGGCTCAGCTCTTGCTAATTAGTTTATTGTTTTTACAACTTCGTTACAGATCGTTGCAGAACCATTCCACCAACCACCTGTAGTTTTAACTTTATATTGAGATCCATTTACTAGAACTTCAAAACTATCTGCTCTAGAAACGCCTGCTTCTGATAGTTTTCTTTGACACTTTCTCATCACTTCAGTTTTCGTATCGGCCTTAATATTTATAAGAGTGCTTTCAACACTTCCTTGAACAGTGTATCTAGCTGTTAAATTAGTTGGAACATTTGTTCTAGCTAGTTTTGAAGATAGTTCAGAGCAAACTCTTCCAGCTCCTACCCACCAACCACCAGTCGATAGTGTTCTTTCACCACTAAAATTAACTGCAATAGATGCGTTATCAGCTCTAGAAATATTCTTGAATTGTCTTGCACATTTATCAAAGAAATCTACAACATCTACGACTTCATATAAGTAACCTTCTCTTTCAACAACTCCATTTACAGTATAGAAATCATTTGGAACTGGTACTGGATTAAGTTGATCTTCGAGATCTTGAATTCTTAAGTTAAGCTCAGAAATTCTTTCGTTCTTTCTGTCTACTTTGTTTTCTAAACGAGTGATTGTAGAATTAGCGTTATCTAGAGATTGTTTTGTCTCTCTAAGCTCTCTTCTTACACGTCTAATATCACCTCTATTTCCACCATTCGCTAAATCACTTCTACACTGCGAAAGGTTGGCAGAGATAACATCGTTAGAATTTTGAAGAGTAACTCTCTCTCTTTTTAATTCTCTAACTTTTTCTCTACAACTTCTTAATCTGTCATTATTAAGATTAATGTTTACATCTAAGTCTCTGGCCATTGCTGTTGTTGCACTAGATACGAGAATCATTCCTAAAATAAACTTTTTCATACGTCCTCCTAAAGGCGTTTTTAATTATATAAATTAAGTAATATTTGATTCAAAGTTGCAGCAATCTAACACAGTGCATCACTAAATAAAATAACCCTTGAAATATTTACTCTCCCCCTTAGTGACCTCACTAATTTTAAAAACTTATATCGCTTTGGACGTAGACAATGACTATTCTGCGAAGTTAAAATATTGGAGCGCTATTTAAGAATAAATATGGAAGTATAAATGACTCAAGATAGATCACACGCAGAAATACAACTCGCTCAACTTCAAAATGATTTCTTTATAAATTTAAAATCCAAAGGAAGAAGTCTCAACACATTAAAGAACTATAAAACGGATCTTGATTGCTTTAATAATTATCTTAGAGTGAATGACCAGAAAATGGATATCACCAACTTCTCTATCCCTCAGGTTCAGATGTATGGAAATTATCTAGAAACAAAGTACACTTCAGATAATTCTAGAAGAAGAAGAGTACAGGCCTTGAGAATTTTCTTTGATTACTTAGTTGAATTGAATCTCTATGAATCAAACCCTGTGAGAAAAATTCCTACTTCACCAAAATTCTTAGATATCCCAAGACCAACTCCTTTTATAGATGTAAAAACTCTCTGGGTAAGTCTGCTAGACGAAGCTCAATCTAAAAATGAAATGAGCGCTCTACTCGCCAAAAGAAATCAAGTCGTCATGTTACTTATTTTTGGTGCCGGCTTAAAGGTTTCTGATCTTTCTAAACTTAAAACAAGTAGTATCTTTGTAGACGGTGAAAAAACTAGAGTACTCATTCACCACGATAAAAGAGACCCCTACACTATAATGCTACCAAAGATTTTTCTTACGGTTTATAACGATTATATTTTAAAGTTGAATGATGCTAAAATTAAATCTTCCGTAAACTTTGAAGAATTACTCTTTAATGCCAATCCTTACCGTATTCTTTCCGGAGGACTAAGTCCTAGAGGAATTGAAATTGTATTTGAAGAGTATAGAAAGAAATTACAAATAAAACTCACTCCAAAATCTCTTAGACAGGCCTGTATTTTTAAATGGCTAACATTTAAACACCCAGAGACACTGATTAAAGAATGGATGGGTGTGGCCCCTACATACAGCTTAAAGCTCTATAAAGCGCATATGGAACAGTATATCTACAATGAAAGTTTCATGGGTGAATTATACAAGAATCATCTTGCCAAGAATTAAAGTTTTGGTTTAATAGGCCTTGGTCTCTTTCCAACTGGAATACCAAGGTCTTGATCTAAGTGCCAACGATCGATGGCCAATTCATCTTTTTCAATACGATAGAAACTTAAATCCTCATCAATAGAATCCAGTCTATAGATCAATTCTTTCTGTAATTTAATCTGATCTTTCTTATTTAATTGTAATTCTTCTAAAGCTCTCTGCTTTTGTTTTCTCACTTGCATCATCTTTCTATCATAAGTCGCTGCGACTTTTACTTTTTGCTGATTATAAGACCACACAAAGTGATTCACGTTATTTAGCTGCTTAAAGAAATCTTTCTTTCTTTTAAGTAGCACTCGCCTATAAATAGAAGCCTCTCTTACTCTCTCTGCCAAACGATATGAGGTCATCACAAGAACAGTCCCTCTTCTAAAATATTCTGTCTTTCCCCAGCAAGGTATAAGATTCTTTACAAAAATAACAAAGTACTTATCTTCAACGGAACGAACATGCCCTTCGCATTTCTTCCTGTCCTGTAAACTTGCTATATTGAAATGAACAGTATCACCGGCGCGGAAGAATTTTATATTTCTATTTTCAGAAGTGATTTTTATAATATTAGAAGTTTTATCGCGGTCAGTTACTCGAGCGGAAAAAGACGCATAGTCAAATTCTCCATCATAGAATGAATCTTCATTTTCTGTTTTTTCAAGATAAGAAATATCTCTTTTTAATTCAGCAGCTAATTTCTTGGAAAACTTTGAGTAATCCACATAATCCTCTCCACTCACTGCATAAATTTGCCATGAAAAGATAAGGGAGTTAACTAAAAGAAACCAGAGTACGAAAGATTTCATAAGACTATTATGACCCATAATAGCAAAAAAATCAGCTAGGAAGAGATATCCGATTAGCTATTTACTATGGATAATATGACGGTTAAGCTAATGGCAATTTTAGGACTAGATATAGGAGAAATCATGGAAATATTTTTAGATACAGGTGTAGTAGACGAGATTCGTGAAGCTGCGAAATGGGGTGTTATTGACGGTGTTACAACTAACCCAACACTTATTGCCAAAACTGGTAGAACTCAAGAAGACGTAATTAAAGAAATTTGTGAAATCATTGATGGACCCATTTCTGCTGAAGTTATAGCAACTGACACAGAAGGTATGATTAAAGAAGGTAGTGAATTAGCAAAAATTCACAAGAATGTTGTTATTAAGCTTCCTCTTACTGAAGATGGAATTGCCGCTTGTAAGTGGTTCTCTGACAACGATATCAAAACAAATGTCACACTCTGTTTCTCAGTCAATCAGGCATTCCTCGCGGCTAAGAATGGCGCGACATATATCTCACCATTCATTGGTAGACTTGATGATATTGGTCACAGTGGAATGGACTTAATTGACGAAATCAGAACAGTTTATGACAACTTTGGATTTACAACAAAAATTCTTGCGGCATCTATTAGACACTCTTCTCACGTAAGGGATGCTCTACTAGTAGGAGCAGACGTTGGAACAATGCCTATTAATGTAGTCAAAGGGTTATTTAAACACCCTCTAACTGACAAAGGTTTAGCTCAATTTCTAGCAGATCACGCTAAGGCAAACGCTTAGAACTACAGTAAATTAGTATATTTTATAGATAGGGCCCCTAGAAAGGGCCCTTTTTTTTTAACCAGACCCTAAATTCCCTTATTCTATAACCGACAAGACTTTACTGAGCTTAATTGCTCACCCTTTAACGGACTAAGGGAGTCAGTTAATATGAAATATGTTTTAGTCATTCTTTTGTCGGTCATGGTTATCGCTTGTAAGCCTTCTTCAACGGAGACTTCTACTCAAGGAGCCAATGCCCCATTTGACCTAAGTCAGAACCTCCCTATACGCTGGGCAGATGGAAAACTCCCTATCACCATTAATATATCTGCAGACTTCACTTTTAACCCAGGTGACCTAGACGGTGCCGGCAGAAATCCTGTTGAACAAATGGAAAAGGCCTGGGATGATGCTGTTCCTTCAAAGGGCTTCTTTATCTTTCCTGCTCCTGCAACGGCAAGCCTTGGAGCCTTGGGCCTGAGCTCATATAACGATACAGTGATTGGAGTTTATAAGGCCGATGATTGGTTTAGTAATGTCAGCTCTAGTGCACTAGCAATAACCCAATTCTTCGCAATAAAGAGATCTTCTGGTTCAGGAGATTACTACGAAATGCTACACGCGGATATTATTGTTAACGAAAGAGATTTTGATTTTAGTTACAATGCCGCATCCAATTCAGATTACGATATGTCTTCAGTTCTATTGCATGAGTTTGGCCATTTACTAGGGCTAGGTCATCAATTTGATTTTGCTGTACCTGCTGTCATGCAACCTTACATGAGTATCTGGGAATCAAACAGAGTTCTCTTTGCCAATGATGAACAGAGAATAAAAGAGAATTATGGTGTGGCCGCAGTAGTGGCTTCCCCTTTCATACTTGCCGCAAGTGCCATCAAGAGTTCAATTCCAGATGGAACTGAGTATCACGGGGTCATTGAATTACATGCGAGTGGTGAATGTAGACATTTTAAAAATGGAAAACTTATTCGTTCCCATTTTTAGATTTCAAACGATCTAAGATTTCATCTTCCAAAACTTTTATTTTAGTTTCATTAATCTCTGATCTTCTCTTTAAAAGAGAAGAGAACTTCTCTTGAACAAATTTTAAGCCAGCGACATATTTGCGACACTTATCACACATGAAGAGATGCATTTTATAATTTAATTTATCAAACCCTTTTAACTCTTCTTCATGACAAGAGACTTTAGAAATTTCCTTACAAGAAAACATTTTAAATTTCACAAAATGACTCCTTCATAACTAACCTACACTCTTTCTTTCAACACACTCTCTCAGTCGTGTTTTGGCACGATAGAGAAGCTGTCTTAGATTAGTGGCAGAAATATTCAAAATGTGACAAATATTTTCACTCTCATCTTCATCAACTATTTTTAATTGAAAAACGGCCTTTTGAAGTTCAGGTAATTTACCCATACACTCTTCAATAATATCAAGGCCTTGATTGGAGCTCAAAATCCCTTCAGGATCCCCAGGAAGTCCTTCCTTCCAGTGTCCATCAGAAGAAAACTTACTCTCCATAATATCTTCTATAGGGTCAGTCTTGGAATATTTGAGATTACTTCTGCGAAGCTCACTCACTTTATTATAGAAAATTCCAAAGAGAAAAGTTCGAATATGACTGCGACCTTCAAACTTATGAACTACATCAAAGAAGGTTAACCAAGCTGAGTGAGTTACATCATGGGATTGTTCTTCGGAGAGACCTACTCCCAGCGCCGCTTTAAACAGATGTCCTGTATAAGCGCGAACAATCAAATCGAAACTCTGGGAATCTCCCTCTCTCAATGATTGAATAAAATCTTTTGAACTAAAGTTGTTCATTAAAGTGGCCCATATACTAGTTTGTCGAATTCACATTTCTAGAAATTTTCTTTAGAATTAAAATTACACTTATACTAATGGATAAAGCTTTGAAATTCTAGGGTCTTGCCTAGTATTTTTCTTTGGCCTGCAACATTTTTGTAACATAAAATAGCTAAACGACACTTACTTATAACTAAAGAGGACTATATATGACTAAAGGCACAAATTGTTGTGATACAGCTGACACAACAAAAGACGAAGTAAAAGAATATTACGGAAAGACTCTTCAACATAGCGATGACTTAAAGACTAATGCTTGTTGTACTGGAGATATCTATCCAGCCTACGTCAAAGATGCCATGAAACTCATTCACGATGAAGTGATGCAGAAGTACTATGGTTGTGGTCTGACTATTCCCCACTCACTAAGAGGAAAACGCGTGCTCGACCTTGGTAGTGGCGCGGGAAGAGATTGCTACCTACTCTCAAAGCTTGTGGGAGAAGAAGGTGAAGTTATCGGTGTTGATATGACTGATGAACAACTAGACGTTGCTAATCGTCACCTTGATTATCACACAGAGAAATTTGGTTATAAGAAATCTAATACTAGATTTATCAAAGGCGATATTGAAAAACTCAATGAGATCAATCTAGAAGATAATTACTTTGATGTCATCGTTTCAAATTGTGTGATCAATTTAGCGACAGATAAAGAAGCTGTAATGAGAGAAGTTTATAGAGTTTTAAAACCAGGGGGGGAAATATACTTCTCTGATGTTTACTCTGACAGAAGAGTTCCAAAAGAACTCGTAAAAGATCCTGTTCTCTACGGAGAATGTTTAAGTGGAGCGCTATACTGGAACGACTTTATTAATCTCTCTAAGAAAGTAGGGTTTCACGATCCAAGAAATGTTGAATCAGAAGTGATCACAATTCAAAACACTGAACTCCAAGAAAAAGTGGGAGATATAAAATTCTTCTCAGTGACTTATCGTCTCTTTAAAATTGCAGAACTAGAACCAAGTTGTGAAGACTTCGGTCAATCTGTGATCTACAAGGGAACTATTGCTGAGACTCCAGAGTCTTTTCAATTGGACGAACACCATTTGATCAAAAAGGGTGAAGAATTTAAAGTCTGTGGAAATACTTTTCTCATGTTAAATCAATCAAGATTTAAAGAGCATTTTGAATTCAAAGGTGACATGAAAACTCATCTAGGAATCTTTGAAGATTGTGGTGAAAGTGCCCCTTTCTCAGAAGACTCTAAGAAATCAAGCTGCTGTTAAGGAAAACTATGAGGTGGATTCTTCTTCTCACATTTCTTCTTTCAACCAATGCCTTGGGCTTTGATCATACTCACAGCGAGTGGCAAAAAGTTTTAACGAAGTATGTAAAGATTGAGAATTCACAGTCCCTCATTAACTACAATTTATTAAAGAAAGAAAAACAACTTCTTAACAATTATTTACAGTCTCTTAGTTCTGTCAAAAAGGCAGAATACAAGTCCTGGGAATCATCAAAGAAGCTCGCTTTCTTAATCAATGCCTATAATGCCTTTACCATTGAGCTCATTCTCACAAACTACCCTTTAAAATCAATCAAAGATCTAGGTTCACTCTTTAAGAGTGCCTGGAAAATAAGTTTCTTCACTCTCCTAGAAGAAAAACATCATCTAGATTGGATCGAGCAAGATATGATTCGCGGGAATTTTAAAGAACCAAGAATTCACTTCGCTGTTGTTTGTGCCAGTATAAGTTGTCCCAATCTACAAAAGAAGGCCTTCACATTTAAGAATCTAGATGCTCAACTAGAAACTGCGGCCCATGAATTTTTAAACGACCGCAGCAAGAATTACTTTGACGGAGAGAAGCTCTATATCTCGAAAATTTTTGGTTGGTATAAGAAAGATTTTAAGAACTTCCGAAAATTTATCTCTAAACGAATGAGCAAAAATAAATCAATCCAAGAGAAAATTCAAAACCCTAAACTATCAGTGAAACAGCTAAATTATAACTGGCAACTAAACGAGTGGAAATGACAGCTTACAAGAAATGGGAAAACCTTTATACGACTGCTAAAAATGATGAACGAGGAAAAGTCCCCTTCACTCATTTAAAGACACTGTGGTTTAACACGGGAACACTATGCAACCTTGCCTGCGAGAATTGCTATATTGAATCAAATCCCAAGAATGATCGTCTAACCTATCTCTCCCTAGCTGACGTCACCCCTTATCTAGCAGAGATAAGAGAAAACCAGTGGCAATTAGATAATATTGCTTTCACAGGTGGAGAACCTTTTTTAAATCCCGCTATTATAGATATTCTTGAAGCCAGCCTTAAATTAAATATTCCAGTCCTAGTTCTCACTAATGCCCATAAAGTTATTAAGAGATGGGAGAAGAAGTTATTGGCACTGCATGAGAAATACGGAGACCTACTACGTCTGCGCGTGTCGCTAGATCACTACACTAGTGCTGTTCATGAACAGGAACGAGGAGAAAACACTTTTGACTCCACCATGGGAACATTTAAGTGGTTAGTAGAAAATGGATTCAATATGAGTATCGCCGGCAGATCACTCACAAAGGAATCAAGTGAAAAGGCCTCTGCTGGTTATCAAAAACTGTTAGATGACTTAAACATAAAGCTACAATTAACTGATCAGAAACTCGTTGTATTTCCAGAAATGAAACCTCAAGAAGATGTTCCAGAAATTTCAATCAACTGTTGGCAAATTCTAGGAATCTCACCTAAAGATCAAATGTGCTCAACTGAGAGAATGATAGTAAAGAGAAAGGGTCAAGACAAACCTGTGGTCCTCTCATGCACGCTCATTGCTTACGATGAAACTTTTGAATTAGGTCATACCTTGAAAGAATCATTTAAAGATGTTCATCTGAATCACCCATTTTGCGCAAAATTCTGTGTTCTAGGTGGGGCCAGTTGCTCAAGTACAAGTTAAACTGACAGAAAAAGAGAGAATTTGTAAGTATACTCCCCATTGATCCTCCGATATCATTTTTAAGTTATCAAATTTTCAAGGAGGAAAGTATGCTAATCAAAACTGCGGCGCTCATCGCTGTATCAGGTCTAATGACTATTTCATCTTACGCTAGTGATAAATCAATCTGT
Source organism: Halobacteriovorax marinus (assembly GCA_002163155.1). Lineage (GTDB taxonomy): Bacteria > Bdellovibrionota > Bacteriovoracia > Bacteriovoracales > Bacteriovoracaceae > Halobacteriovorax > Halobacteriovorax marinus_A. The sequence goes on from MAAO01000005.1 coordinate 171,466, forward strand.
GGTGCTAATGATGACAGAATGCCATCAACAAATCCAAAAATTGCAAGAGCTCTAGATTCAAGAACAGGAAGTGGTGGTTGTACAGTGACTATGATTAGTCGTACATGTGCTATCTCTGCTGGTCATTGTAAATCAGTTTTAAAAGTAGCTGAATTCAATACTCCAATGTCTAATAGAAGAGGAAATATTCAACATCCAAAAGCTTCTGATGTTTACGATATTGATCAAACTTCAATAGTTTATAAGAATGGTGGAATTGGAAACGATTACGCTGTTATGAGAGTACTTCCTAACAATGAAACTGGTCTATTTGCTGGTGACGTTCAAGGATTCTACAATGTAGCAAGCGAAGCTCCAGTTAAAGGTGACATCATCAGAATTACAGGTTACGGACTGGACAGAAACGATAGAATCAGAAACCTAGCGCAACAAACGCATACAGGTGCGATTGTAATGGCAGGATCAAGATCAAATCCTTCGGCCATGAATCACGTTGCTGATACAATGGGTGGAAACTCTGGTTCATCAATCTTAAATGAAGCGACTGATGAAATCGTTGCTATTCATACTCACGGAGGTTGTTCTTCAAGAGGTGGATCTAACTCATCTACGCTTATTGCTGGTCACCAGATTTTTCAAGATGCAATTGCAGCTTGTCTAGCTACTGATTCACAATAGTTAAAAATCTAAATTTCAAAATTTCAAAATATCTAAAGGCCGTGTTTTATACACGGCCTTTTTTTTTACATGTCTTTTACATAACTCATATTGAACAACAGTATTTGCCATGATCAAATATTTACTCAACAAAATATCGGGAGAAGAAATATGAAAATTCTATTAGCACTACTTATTTCAGTAAACACAATGGCACTTGACTACAAAGTTGTTTGCGACGCAAAAGGTCATTCAGGGGATTCTGTAGTAGCGGCCATAGAAGCTTGTTCTAAGCACACGACAAATAGACGTGCTAACTGCGCTAAGGATGTAACTTGTGCGACTTACAAGACACACTGTACTTCTTATGGTGTTGCTGGAGATAATGTTCTCTTAGCTGTGGCAAACTGTAGACAGTATTCAAGAAACTCTACCAGAAATTGTTCAGCTGAAGTGACTTGTCACTAAGTAGAAAAATACAAATAAAAAAGGCTCCTTTCGGAGCCTTTGCTTTCAATTATTTTTCAATTAATTTATAAATTATTTTTTTGCTGATTCAAAGATGATTTTGAATGAATCAAAATCAGTCGCTGCAATTTCAGCAAGCATTTTTCTATTTATTTCACAACCAGTTTTCTTAAGGTTACCCATGAATTTAGAGTATGAACCATCAAGTTGTTTTGCCGCAGCAGAAATTCTTGTAATCCATAGTCTTCTCATATCTCTCTTTAGAAGTTTTCTTCCAACATAAGAATAAGCTAGTGCTCTCTTAACAGTATCAGCTGTTAATTTGTATTTAGTTCTTCTTGAAAAGTGAAAACCTTTTGCAAGTTTAGCGATTTTGTTTCTTCTTCTACGGGCTTTAAAACCCCTTCTAACTCTAGACATATAATCTCCTTAACGATTACTTGGGGGCCATTGCTCTTCTACTTCACTTTAGTGAGTATCTTGTCCCAAGCCTCAGTCTTGTTTATAATAATGATTTAATTAAGCGTAAGGCAACATTACTTTTACACGTCCAAGATCACTCTTAGCAACGTAGTCAGTCTTTCCTGCTCTTTTCTTTGCACTTGTTTGTTTTTTCTCAAGAATGTGTCTTAAGTTTGCTCTTTTTCTTTTAAATTTACCATTACCAACAGCTTTAAATCTCTTTGCTGCTGATCTTTTGGTCTTCATCTTAGGCATCGCTAAATCTCCTGTGATTTCACCTACGGCATAAGCCGTGTATCAAACTAATAATTGAAGCAGCATTTTATAACAATTTTATATAGCTTTGTAAAAGGAATAATTGAGATAATTGAAGAAAAAATAGGGACTTAACGCAGGCGTAAGTCCCGTAACATATTGAAATTACTATTTAGTTATTGGAGCATTAACAATAATTTTACCAGCTTTAGTTTTTCTGATTGGAGCCACGATAGTAATAATTCTATTACCCATCATTTTTGGTTGAGATTCAATCTGAGCACCAAATTCTTCAACTTTAGCCAGAATATCTCTAAACTTCTTAAGGCCTAGATCTTTATAGGCCATTTCACGACCTCTAAACTGCATAACCATTTTGATTTTGTCACCTTGTTCTAAAAACTTCTCAGCTCTATTAAGCTTAGTTTCAAGATCGTGAGCTTCAATATTTGGTCTAAATTGTATCTCTTTAAGAGCAGATTGAACCTGCTTCTTTTTTTGTTCATTTGCTAGTTTTTGTTGATCATATTTAAATTTACCGTAGTCGATAACTTTAACAACAGGCGGTTTAGCCGTTGGCGAAACTTCTACGAGATCAAGCCCTTGATCATTAGCGATCTCTCTAGCTTTTTGCAATGTCACAAGCCCGTAAGCTTCTCCATCGTCACCAATTAGTCTACATTCAGGAATACGAATTTGATCGTTAATACGAGGACCAAGATTCTTTCTTCCTCCGCGACGCTTGTCTTTAATAAATCACCTCCAGATGAAAATATGTTTCGCATAAGCATATGAAATATCATGCCGCTACGAATAGTTAAAGCGAAATTTCCTACAATTTTCGCCTATTTTTTATAATTAATCAACTATTCCCAGAATTGGAGGGCAAAAGTTGAGTTATTCTTAACGTTAATTTTAACTCTCCATGTCGAATCAAATGGATTTTCATCGCGAATTTCCTGCTCTAATTTAAATAGCTCGTGGAAATTCAGACTCTCTGGCCCATCAAAACTATGGATTTCGCCCCTATCAAAGTCCTTAGTCGCAAGACCCAGATCCTCAATTAGATCTAACGGAGAGAATCCTATAACTTCCCTACCAACCCAACAAGAGGTGCTCGTAAACAGCTCCTCATCAAGGCTTGAAGCAAAGAAATAGATATAGCTATTACCATTGGCCCTCGTTAATTTCTGAGATTGTTCTATAAAGGAATCCACCTTGACAAGACTTGCTACAAAATCAAATTCTTTCATGGAAGTTTCATCAAATATTAAACGACTATTACCTATTATTGTTTTCACTAATCTTCTGTCCCATCAGGTTCAATATGAATTAAGATATCCACTTCGTTAGAGTATTCCTTTAGTAGCTCTCGCATTTTCGCTTCAACGATTTTCCCAACTTCATGGGCCTTAATGAGAGACAGAGTTGGCTCGAGATGCAAGTGAAAGTCTACTTGCATATAATTCATATTCCCTCTCGCCCTAAAACGGTGGATATCATAGACAAACTCTATGTTCTCTACGGATTTAATTAAGGGCTCTTCAACTACAGGAGAGGCATCTAACATTTCAGGAATATTCGTCTTAAAAATTTTAAAAGCGAGGTAGAAGAGATAGACACATACCACTCCTCCAAAAATTATATCTGGAAAGAGAAATCCGAAGTAAGAAAGAATAATTGAAAGTAAGACACCAAAACTAATAATAAAATCACCAAATGTATGGTCAGCGTCAGCTTTTAGAAGTGATGAATTTAACTCTCTTCCCTTCTTTCCCTCATACCAAGAGACAAAGAAGCTCACTATCATGGAAATGATAATACTTAAAAGAGGAACAATACCAAAGACAGCATGTTCACCAGAGCCCGTACGCACTTCTTGCCACTCAAGAGAAACTTGAACAGCTGAGAAAATAAGCACGATACCAATAATGATACTTCCAAGAGTTTCAAATTTGTGATGCCCAAAATTATGGCCTTTATCAGCAGGTTTAGAGGCAAGGGTAATAGAAATGAGGGCCAAAATATTGGCTCCTCCATCAAAGAGAGATTCTATCCCAGAAGATTTAAGAGAGAGATAACTATATTGAACCCCAGCGGCAATTTTAATTATCGCTACGAACCAATTAAGCCCCATTGTAATAAAGAGAACTTTTCTTATTTGAGCTTCGCGCTCAGCTAAGAAATTATTCATGCGTCAGACCGCAAGTTAAATCTTCGAAGTTCTAATAATAGATTTTCAAAGTTATCAATATTGTCTTTAAGAACTTGGGTCTTTGCAACTTTAATAGAACCAGATTCATTCACTACAATTTGCTCGTGTTGAAAGTACTTCATACTATTCTTCATCAGAGGTTCAGAATTAGATTCTGGAAATTTTACCACAACCCCTAATTGCTTCTCTTCTGTATGAACTTCTACGTACTTCTTTGAGTAATCATCAAACTTAAATCCATCAGGATGGAGTTCGTTTAAAGACCTAAGCGCCACAGCACTAGTATAGTAGGCTTCAATAATATAATTAAATGATCTTGAGAACGCTCCTAAACTAGAGGCAATAGTATAGAGTTCCTTATGAGAGAGCTCTAGGCATTGTTCAAGAGAAGTAATTTCTCTTCCTGTAATATTCGACAGGAGAAAGAAAGTTTTTTCCATGAAATCTTTAATCGTTGGCAGGTAGAACTCATGTTTTAAAAGTCTTCTATGCTCTAAGAATATTTTTTTAAGATCGTGAACACTTTCAATTCTTCCACTAAATAGGTTTATCCACGCATAGTTTATAACCCATGGAATTAAGAAGTGGTGAAGGATAGTATTTTTAAAGTAGAGAACTTCTTGTCTACATTCATCTTTAATAGTGTAGAAAGTATGGCTTCTAGTGCTCTTCCCAATGACTTCAATTCTCTTATTTCCGATCATGATATCTAGGGCACGCCCTAAACTATCTTCAAGTTTTCCCACCTTCATCGAATCAGTATAAGGAATATTATAGGTTTCACAAAACTCAATAATCTGCTTTCCTTTAGAAAGAATATCACTCCACTCAAGGGCCCCAGCAGGTTCGTCCAAGAGAATTAAACTTATGACCGAAGAAGGTGTGACATGCATATTAGCGCCGACATTTCTAAAACATTCAAATGCTAAATTCTGAACATCTTCTTTTAGAGTCTCTTCACTCGTTTTCTCACCTTTTACAGGTGTTCCAAGATTGATGTGAACAGAGCCGAATTGATAACTAAATAATTTGACCAGTCCAAATAATTGTCCCGTACTTTCTTTCGATTTCTTAGCACCATGTAATTCTTTGGCAAGAGTCTTTTGTTCCGGAACATACTCATGAACAATACTTACAGGAACAAAAACAAGATCTTTCTTTTTCTCTTTAGGAAGATGACTGTGGGCCTCAAATAACATTTGATACAGTCCATACTTAGGAGGCAGGAGTTTTCCTGTCCTTGACCTTCCACCTTCAAAGAAAAATTCAATCGGCTTTTGATTCATGAGTAAGTAGAAGAGATAGGCTTCTAATGTCGTCTTGTAGAGAACATCGTGGGCAAAAGATCTTCTAATAAAGAAACATCCTGATTTTCTAAAGAGTTTTCCAATAGGAAAAATATTTAGATTATTTCCACCTGCAACGTAGAGAGGAAATCCATATTTCTTAAAGACCATATAATTAATGGCCACATAATCAGCATGAGATTGGTGATTTGGAACTAGAACAACAGAGTTTTCTTTAACAAGATTTTTAAAGTCCACTCCATTTTCGTTGAAATTAACACCATCGTATAATTTAGGTAGTGTTGAATCTAATAATTTTTGAAATGTTTTAATATAGGGTTTAGAAAATTCGGCCCTAATTTCTTTTAGGATCTTTAGGGCCTTTTCTTTTTCGGCCTTAGAGTCTTCTCTTCCGTCAATTCGTTCTTTTAATTTCGGGTAAGATAAAACAATTTTTTCTTGGCTATTAAAGAGATTCATTGTCTTCCTTTATAATTTACCGTGCGGTTTAGACTCGGCCATTCCCGAAGCTGACATTTCCATAAAGAGTCCAGCTTCTTTCATCGCCGCAATATTATCAACACCAAGGTAAGTCATACCTGATCTTAGTCCACCAGTTAATTCAGATAGAGTATCTTCAACAGGTCCCTTGCAAGGAATAAGAGTATCAACTCCCTCAGCGGCCATACCTTTTGGTAATTCACCTCTCCAAGAAACCTGAGCAGCTTTAGAGGCCATTCCTCTATATTCTTTCATTCCACCTTTTAACTCTCCAGGAGTTTCAAGTGTACCTGAGAGGAGAGATCCGGCCATAATAGTCTGAGCACCTGCACAGAGGGCCTTAACAATATCTCCAGAAGTTTTAATACCACCGTCAGCAATAACTGGAACTCCGTGTTTAACAGCTTCTTCTACACACATAGCAATGGCCGTAAGTTGCGGAACACCGTGACCCGTTATAATTCGAGTTGTACACATTGAACCTGGTCCAATTCCTACTTTTACAGCATCAGCACCAAGATCAATCATTCTTCTAACACCGTCACCAGTGGCAACGTTACCAGCTATGACATCAATATGTGGCCATGTTTTTTTAACGTATTCAAGAGTTTCTAACATCATCACAGAATCTCCGTGAGCAATATCAATTGTGAGGATGTCTACGCCAATATCTGCTAAGAGAGCAGCACGTTTCTTACCTTCCTCTTTAACTCCAATAGAAGCTGCTACTGGAAGAGTCAGCCCATTTTCTTTTATAAATTTTTGAATTAATTTAACATCTTCAACTTGTTGTTCTGGATTCATGAAACGGTGTAAAATTCCCATTCCTCCAAGTTTCGCCATAGCACAGGCCATTTCAACTCCTGTAACAGTATCCATATTTGCAGAGATCACAGGAATATCTAATGAATGATTCTTAGTCGCAAGTGTTTTAAGATTAGGAACTCTTCTCGAAGCAATTTGAGAATGTCTTGGTATCATTAATACGTCGTCAAAAGTTAATCCTTTTTGACGTTTTAAAATCTGTTGTGCATTAAACACAAGTTCCATACTGGTCTCCCTAAATTAAGTGATGTGTGAGGGAATAAAATACCTTGAATGTTAAAGGATTACAACAATGATGCATCACACATCAGTATATTGAACGAGGACTTTTCTAAAGGAAGAGATGTTTATGACTATGAGTGACATTTTGAACTATCTAAGCATAAATAAATTAAAGCTATGAGAGCGAATTTTTCTAAGTCCTATGATCATATCAGAGTAGAGCAAATCTTCAGACTCAAGAGAAAAGCGAAGGGATTCACAGTTCTCTTTTAATTTTTGTGAAACTTTTCTTTGCCCAGCAATAGTTGTTGCAGGAGGAGTTGTTCCAAGGTTTTCACAACAAGTTTCATAGAAGACATTAACTTCAGCAAAGAGCTTGTTGATTGAAGTGAGCTTGTCCTGTGACAACTTATGAGCATGAACTAGCTTGGTTTTATGAGTTACAAATTTATTGATGTAGTCAGCTATATTTTCAAATTCACTGGCCACATTTAATAGAGATGTACACTCCTTAGTCTGAGCAGGGTTAAGAGAGTTTTCCAGCAGTCCATGGATAAAATACTTCATCTCATCATTGATATTATCAGTGATATCTTCATACTTTTTTATTTTAGCAAGATCTCTTGAACTCCCCTCTATAGCATGCATATAGATAGAGGCCCTAGAAAACATCTTATCTACAAGACTTTTCATTTTCTTCATTTCTCTATGCGCCTGCCATAGTGACGTAGCTGGAACCATTTGGTTTGCCGCACCGAAGAAAATAAGTTTTTGTGGAATTTTCACTTCGGGTGAGCGAATGAGCCTAAGAATAGCTTTTCTAATAAATTTAAAAAAGAGAAAAGAGATAAATACATTTATTAAATTAATACCTGAATAGAATATGGGAAGGACAAATTGAGTTCCTACTAGCTCTTCAATGACTAAGAAATACGAACTAAAGAAGTGCAAAAATATAAGTGCGACAGGTATTGAAATTGAATTTAGAATAATATTAAAAAGTGCAGCCCTCTGCCCTTCAATATTTCCTCTTTTAGAGTTGAAATAAAGTCTAAGACTTGGTCCTAGAGTAGCTCCGACTAGCACTGCACATGAGAGTTCTACCGAGATATTGTGAGTGTAGAAGAAGGCCATGAATAGGCCAATCAGTATGGCGGTACTATTTAGTAGATAAGATACAATAAAACCACTTAACAGAGCGAGAACCAGAAAGAAAAAACTTGCTTGCTGAAGAGACTCGATATTTAAGAGGGAATCTGATGAGAAGAAAATGATACTTAAGTTCAATCCCAAGTAAAGGAAACCAATCCCCAAGATCACCCGTGAGAAGAGTTTAACAAATAGATTTCTAATAAAGTAATGCCCAATGGATCCAATAAATAAGAGTAGATATGACCAATTTCCAAGATCAAAAGTTAAAAGCCATGGAAAGACCGAAGCTCCTAAATTCACACCCATTATATAAAGAGCTGATATATAGAAGCTAACAATACCCGAGTTCACTAATCCCACAATCAAGTTGGTACAGGAAGAAACACTTAGAACACTTGCACCACTGAGCAGCCCCACAAGAAGTGAGTTCTTAGCAGTGATTTCTGTTTTTGCATTTATTCCTCTTAGAAGTTCTCCAGAGAGCGCTTGCATAGAGAGCACAAGGAAATTAATAGAGAATATGAAAAGTGCAATTCCGCCTAAAATTGGCCACATTTGATTTATTGAAAACATAGGGATTAACTTGTTGTTACCTTTGCAAAGAATATGGGGATAATAATGTAGAGAATTGTATCCCTAATTAGATAGAATAAGAAAAAGTAAATAAAGGCCTTTGGTCCCTTATCCCATAATTTCTCAATTCCTAGGTATTGAACTTTCTTACTCATGGCAATCATAAAGGGGGTTTTGCCCCAATGTCGCATGAAGAAACTTAAGCCACCATCAATTTTTTTATCGATTTTTTTAAAAGAATTCTTGAGCCAATTAGGTGCGTATTTTATGACAAAGATCATAATAATCTCGCCCCAACGCTCCCAGTAAGGCTTCTGCTCTTTTTCGCTCTCTTCAATATGCTGTACTTTACTCATGAAACACAAATACCTCATTTAGTTGGGTATGTGAAACAGTTTGAAAAAAAATTCAAACCTACATTTTCGTGACAAAAGAGTATAACTACAGGGATATATTGATAATACGTAAAATTCACGCCGAGCGTTATACACGTAAAATACCTTCAAAGGTTAGAAATGATAAGCGGATTAAAAGTCATAAATTTACCATCGGGAACAGTTGTCGATCACCCTAAAAATGGAGAGCTCTTCATTTTAAAGACGTGTCAAAGAACACTAGTTCTAGGTTTTAACTTTGTTCCCTTTCATCACTTAGGTGAAATGATTGATTCAATGGAAACTCATGTTGGTGAAAACGCCTACTCTTATCTCTTAGAAACAATTTGTGGTTTAAAAAGTAAACTTCTTGGCGAGAATGAAATCACGAGTCAGTTTAAGAAGTCCTACTCAGAGTATTTAGGACTCTCAGTCAAAAACTCACAAGTAATGTCAGTGCTTGAAAAGCTTTTTAAAGATGCTAAAGAAATTAGAACATCTTTTTTAAGAGAAATCGGACAACAAACTTATGCGGGAATTGCTCGTAAGCTTCTCACAGAGAAAGCTGTTTCTGGAAAAGTACTCATCGTAGGTTCAGGTCAGTTGGCAGAAGATTTAATTAAGTTATTATCTAGAAAATATACTATATATCTCAGTGCAAGAAATGACATAAAGGTAAAAGAGCTCCTAGAGAAATATCCAGAAAGTAATATCCAAATAGTAAAGTGGAACGATCAACTTTCTTGGAAAGAGTTCCCTTTTATTATGAATACTATTGGTGCAGACAAAATTATTTACGATGGTGATTTCTTCACTAACTGGACTAAAAAAGATAATCGCTTATTCGTTGATTTAGGATCACCCTGTGTGGTAGAAACGTCTTATAGTGCTAAACAAAGTGTTTACCGACTCGATGATATTTTTGAATACGGTGAAGCGCTTAATCACAAGAAACAGCAGAAGGTGTTAAAGGCCCACGCAGCGATTGAAACTCTTGTTCAAAAACGAAAGAATTCATTTGCTCTCAGCTTTCCATTCGGCTGGGAGGAACTTCAATTTGTCTAAAAAAAAACATTATAAAATTGGAACTCGTGGAAGCCTTCTCGCTCTCACTCAATGTAATCAAATAAAAGATGAGTTAGAAAGACTAACTGGAGATTCTTTTGAACTCGAAGTCTTAAAGACGCAAGGTGATTTAATTACTGACAAACCTCTGTGGCAACTAGATGGAAAAGATTTCTTCACTAAAGAGCTTGATGCAGCTCTGCTCACAGGAGCAGTTGATCTCGTTGTTCACTCCTATAAAGATTTAGGAAGTGAGAGACCCGAAGGTATAGATCTCGCAGCGGTTACTAAGAGAACCTATGCTCATGATATTCTCTTCATTAAAAATGAAACCATTAAAGATTTGAAAAACAAGTCAGAGTTTATTGTAGGAACAAGTTCTCCTAGAAGAATTGTTAATTTAGAAAAGAACCTTGAGCGTTTTCTACCTGTATCAACACCATTAAAAGTAAAAACTGAAATGCTTCGTGGGAACGTGAATACAAGAATTTCAAAATTACGTGACGGTAATTACGATGCTATCGTTTTGGCACTTCCTGGAATTGAAAGATTGGCCCATACAGACTCTTCGTTACAAGAGCTAAAAGGACTGCTTGAAGGATTGAATTACATGATTCTTCCTCAATCGGTATTCCCTTCTGCTGCTTCTCAAGGAGCATTGGCTATAGAAAGTCTGGCCACCAGTACTGAGCTTAAAGAAAAGTTAAAGTTAATTGAAGATAGAAACACTGTTGAAGAAATCATAAGAGAGAGAAAAGCTTTCGCTAGTTATGGTGGAGGCTGTCACCTCGCAGTAGGAATTAATGTCAGAAAATTTGAAGATAATTACATCCATATTCATCAAGGAATTTCAGACGATACAGAAGTCTTTAAATTTGAACTAGAAAATCATAAAGAAGACTTTACTGGAAATAGAGCTAAGGCCTTTATTGGACTTCCAAAAGAGAAGTTTAACCATGAAACTATCCTCTCTGATCAATTCGTTGAAAAGAAGAAGCTAAGTATTGAAAAAACGAATAAGTTCTATGACGTCTTTGTCACAAGTACCTATTGCACAGATGCTTTAGAGAGCTTCAGTGAGATACAAAACCTATGGACTGCAGGAACAAAGACCATGGAAGTACTCGCTAAGAAAGGCCTGTGGGTAAATGGAAGTAGTGATTCTCTTGGAGAAGCAGAGCTAGAATCCCTAAGAGATTCAAAGTGTATTGCGCAAATGAAACAGAAGAATGATCTAGCAGTACTTTCCCACGATAAAGCGACTTCAGAGTATGGAGAAGTTTTTAAATGTTACGAACGAGTTCTCAATGAGCTAAGTGTGGAAGAAATTAAAAGTCTTGAAGAAACACAAGTGTTCTATTGGACAAGTTTTTTACAATACGTAGATTTTGTAAATAAAGTACCTAGTATTAAAGACAAGTTTCATTGCACAGGACTTGGAAAAACCTATCAAAAATTTAAAGAACAAAACATTGCTATAAAACCATTCACTAGCGCTACTGAGTTTAGAGAATGGTTAAACCAAGGTAAATAAGATGAGTACACAAAGTGAATTATTTTCAAAATCAACAAAACTAGTTCCAGGAGGAGTTCATTCTCCGGTTAGAAGTTTCAAAGGACTTCACACCACGCCTAGATTTATTGAAAGGGCCGATGGAGCTTATATATATGATGTAGAAGGAAACTCTTATATTGATTTCTGCATGAGTTTTGGTCCTCTCATACTTGGACACAAGAATTCACTTGTAGAAGAGGAGCTAAAGAAAGCTCTTTCTAGAGGTTGGAGTTATGGAGCTTGCGAGCCCTATTCATTAGACCTTGCAGAATATCTCTTAAGTAGACTGCCGTTTGTAGATCAAATTCGTTTTGTGAACTCTGGAACAGAAGCTGTTATGACAGCACTAAGACTGGCCAGAGGTGCAACAAAGAGAAATAAAGTTATTAAGTTCAATGGTTGTTATCACGGACATGTGGATAGCATGCTCATAAAAGCAGGTTCAGGACTTGCCGGGACAAGTGAAGCTTCAAGTGCAGGAGTTCCTGAGGGAACTTCACAAGATACTTTAATCTTAGAACTTGGAGACATTGAAGGAATCACTCAATGTTTTAAAGACCACGCTGGTGAAATTGCCGCAATTATAGTTGAACCACTGCCAGCTAATAATGGCCTCTTAGTTCAAGACAAAGAATTCTTAACGTTTCTACGTGAAGTCACAAAAGAAAATGATTCACTTCTTATTTTTGATGAAGTGATTTCAGGTTTTAGAGTGGCCTTTGGTGGAATGACTGAACTCACTGGAATTATTCCTGACATTGTCACTTACGGAAAAATTATCGGTGGCGGATTACCAGTTGGTGCCATTGCCGCGAAATTCGATATTATGCAAAACCTCGCCCCAATAGGTGGAGTTTACCAAGCGGGAACATTGAGTGCTAATCCTTTGGCCATGGTTGGAGGCTTGAAAACACTAGAGCTCTTAGATAAGAAAAGTTACGAAGCTCTCAATGAAAACACTTCTAAAATTGTCACTCTCTTTAAGAAATGGCTAAAAGAATTCAATGATGGACAATTTTCTGATTACAGTGTTCTGTCTCACAGTTCTCTTTTCTGGATCGTACCAGGTGAAGAGATTAATTGTGTAAATAAAATACCAGCAGATATTACTGAGAAGTTTAATCCTCTCTTTGAAATTCTTTTAAATAAAGGAATTTATCTTTCTCCAAATGCCTACGAAGTAGGATTCGGAAGTCTTGCACACGATGATAAACTCATTGCAGACTTAGAAAAGAGACTTTGGAGCTAAGTTGAAAAAAGGGAACTCTCTTCTCATTCTCACATCACTTCTTATTGCTACGACAATGACGTTAGCGACATGGTGGTCTTATCTCCTCTATTCTTTCGGAGATAAGATAGAGAAAATGTCAGTGAGACTTCCTGAACTTGGAATAAAGCCAAATCTTATAAAGATGTTGAAGTGGGAAACATCAACATTTATAATTCTCATTCTTCTGTTGAGTGTGAGTTTCTTAGTGGTTTATTTGAAAGACCAAAAGAAAACCAAGGCGCTACAAGATTTCTTTGCAAGCCTTACTCATGAATTAAAAACTCCCCTGGCCAGTATTAGACTTCAGTCCGAAGTCATTACTGATCTTGTGGAAACTGTAGAACATAAGCAACTGACTACTCTAACCTCTAGACTCATAGAAGATACAACAAATCTAGAAGTTCAAATGGATAAAATCCTACAACTTTCTAGATTAGAAAGAGGTGGAACACTCAGTCCTGTAGCTGTTGAACTTGAAGGAATAATCAAGCGAGTTCATAAAGATCTAGGTTATGATCAAAAAGTTGAAATAGATAGTTTCTATGACCAAGAAGTTTTAGCAGACGAATTTGCCTTAGAGCTTATTATTAAAAATCTCTTTGAAAATACTAAGAACCATTCATTAACAAATAATATTAAAGTCTCTATTAAGGAAAGTAGTGATTCAAATTATGTAGACCTCTCCTACTGTGATGGAGGAGTTTTTACTGGTGACATTAAAAAGCTAGGAAATCTCTTTTATAAATATAATAGTAAAAAAGGCAGCGGAATAGGCCTATATCTTATAAAGAAGTTCATGCCCTTAATGCAAGGAAGAGCGAACTTTATTGTTCAAGACACCCTTTTAACAAAGCTTACATTTAAAAAGGTCAATCAATGATAAAAGGTAAAATCCTCATCGTTGAGGATGAAAAAAATCTTGGAACAACTCTCCAAGAATATTTAAATGGTCTAGGACATGAGTGTCAGTTGGCCACAACAGGTGAAGAAGCAAGATCTCTCTTTAGAGAGTCTAGTCCTGAAATCATTCTGATGGACATTGGTCTTCCCGATGCGAATGGGTTAGATCTAGCGCGCGAATTTAGAAAAGAGCGAAAAGACTTTGTTCTACTCTTCTTATCAGCACTCAATGATCCTGAGATACGCGTAGAAGGTTTAGAAATAGGTGCAGAAGATTATATAACTAAACCATTTGCCCTAAAAGAATTAGTCTTAAGACTTAATAGAATACTGATACATCAAGATGACAAGAGACTCGTCCCTGACGAATTGAGCTTTGGTGATTTAAAAATATGGTTTAAGAAGTTCGAAGTTGAAAATGGTGAAGGGCAAATTCAGGCCTTATCGCAAAAAGAATGTTCCATCTTGCAGCTTCTGTTAAATAATCAGAATGAGGCCACTACAAGAGAGCAAATTATCGAAAAGGTTTGGGGAGCTGATAAATTCCCTTCGAATCGCACAGTAGATAACTATATTGTGACGCTGAGAAAGTGGTGTGATTCATCAAAAGATAAAGTTTTAGAAATAAAAAGTATAAGAGGAATTGGCTATAAACTAGTCATAAATAAATAGAGGGAATTATGGGATTATTTGACGACAGAACAATGACAAATGGAAAGACAGGAGTACCTGTTTGGTTTATGAGACAGGCCGGAAGATACCACTCTCACTACCAAAATATTAAAAAAGATTCGGACTTTATGACAATGTGTAAGACACCAAGTCTTGCCAACGATATTACTCACGGACCAATCGACGATTTTGGTTTTGATGCGGCCATACTCTTTTCAGATCTACTCTTTCCTCTTGAACAATTGGGAATGGGACTTAGCTATAAGAGTGGACCTCCTACTCTTGAGAGAAGAATTCATACTTTAAAAGATTTAGATCTTATTAAAGCAACGACTCCTGCGAAGGAATTTTATAAATTTCAAAAAGATGCCTGTTCTCTTTTAAGAGCAAGTCTTGCACCAGAAAAGACTCTACTAGGTTTTGTTGGAGCTCCATTTACGCTCTATTCATATGCAGCCGAAGGGAGTCACGCAGGTAACCTTACAAGTTCAAAACTAGGACTCTATGATGGAAGATTCCAAGGATTCCTAGAAAAGTTACTTCCTGAGCTTGTAGAAAACATGACTCAACAGGTGGAAGGTGGAGCCGATGCCATGTGCCTTTTTGACACTGCTGTTGGTGAATTACACATTAGAGATTATAAGAAATACATTATCCCAGCGCTAAAATCTGTGACTAAGGCCTTTAAGGCGAAGCATCCGGATAAGAAAATTATTTATTATTCAAAACTTACTCACATCAATTACTTGCACGCAATAGAAGATGAGAACATTGATGTTCTAGGTGTAGATTGGAGAATGGATCTTTCAATGGCGCTTAATGAACTTGGAAAAGATTATTACGTACAAGGAAACTTTGATCCAAGCTGGTTACACCTACCTTGGGAACATGTTGAAACTAACTTACAGCACATGTGGCAAGACCTACAAGATGGTAATGTCCCTTTTGAAAAATGGATTTGTGGTCTAGGACACGGAGTTCTACAACATACACCAGAAGATAACGTTAGAAATGCAGTCAAATATATTCACGAGAACTTTCTCTACTAGTGTTGGATAATCTCAAAGAGCTTCTTTTAAATTTTCATGCTCCGGGTAGACGCTATAGTTACTACCCGGCCCTCCCTAGTTGGAAACATAAGTTTACTCAAGATGAAGTACTCTCTTCTATGAATTTAAAAGAAGTAGACCTCTATATTCATCTCCCCTTTTGCGAAAACCTTTGTACCTTTTGTGGTTGTAATATAAAGGTCACAAAAGATAGATCACAATTCAAAGACTATATAGATCTAATCTTAAAAGAGTGGAAAGAGTATCAAACCCTTTCAAATGAGCTGGTCATTAATTCAATCTATTTAGGAGGAGGAACTCCTACCTATCTAAATGAAACTGAACTTAATTATCTAATGGAAGGAATATTTAAAAACGTTAAGGTTAGTGAAAATTTTAAAGGAACAGTTGAAAGTGACCCCAGGGTTGATCAGAAACTTCAACTTAGGGCCCTTGCAAACTATGGATTTAAAAATATTAGTCTAGGAGTGCAAGATCTTGATGAGAGAACTCTCTCCAATGTAAATAGACATCAGCATACAACAGATATTTTTAAAACAATTAATACAGCGAGAGAAGAAAACTTCGAGTTTATCAATATCGATTTAATCTACGGGTTACCTTTTCAGACAAAGAAGTCGTTTGAAAATACTGCGACAAAAATTCTCGAGCTCGCTCCTACTAGTATATCCAACTATCCTCTCGCTAAAGTTCCTTGGCAAACAGGTCCGCAAAATGCCTATGGCATATATGAACCTTTAAATGTTTCAGAAATGTACGACTTATATATTCTTGCAGATGATATTTTTCATAGCTCTGGATTCTCCCTATTAGGTATGGGGCACTATAGTAACTTACAAGAAAAACAATTCCGAAATATTATGGGATATACGACGAATAAGACAGTAGATCTCTTAGGCCTCGGTGTCTCTTCTCTTTCAAATGTAGGAGATATACTCTTTCAAAGAGAAAAAATCTTAGAAAAATATATGTATAATCCCTTCGCTGAGGTTATTGGTCATAGAAAATCTGAAAAAGAAATACGTCTCGAACAACTCTTTCACCAAGTCACATGTGACCATATAATAACGAAAAGCTCCCTTGCAAAAGTTATTGAGGAAGAAAGTCTTGAAAAACTTGAAAAGACGTTTTCCTATTTAACAAACAATGGACTTTTGATTGATGACAAGGAAAGTTATGCTATTTCTAAAGATGGTAAACATTTCCTAAGAACGATCTGCCAAACTATTGAAAACTTCTCTTAAAGGAAAACGGGAAGAGAGCACTCTCCCCGCAAACTATCAATTTAATTATCTTCTTTAAAGTGACTATGAATCTCAGTTTTAATCATCTTACCAAGACCTTCAACAAAGGCCTTACCAGTGATTTCGCTTCCAAATTTCGTATCAGCTGCAATTGCTAATAACTCTTCCTTAGCAATATCAAAGTCAGTAGTATTCGTTACATAATCAACCTTACCCTGATCATAGAATAGAGATGAAAGGTTCGCTACCTGATCGATTCTCTCGTCGTGAGTTGGATGTGAACTTGTTAACTTCTCTAAAGTTGTGGCATTTCCACTTGTAGAATTCTTTTTAAATGTTTGAAACATTTTAGCAATTCCCCATGGCTCAAAGTTTAGTCTCTGAGAGTATTGAGAACCAATTCTATCTGCTTCTAGTTCTGCTTTACGCCCTTTATTTAAAATTGAAAGGTAAGCTCCACCAACAGCGGCAACACTTATTATATCAGCAAGAACTTTATACTTATCTTCATCTTTTACTGCGGCTACACCCTGAGCTGCTGCTGCAACTAATAAAGCAGCACCGATAGATCTCATTGAACGAGACATATTCTCAGTTCCGTGACGGGCAGTAACATGGGCCCACTCATGACCAAGAACTCCTACTAATTCACTCTCATCTTGAACACTGTCAATGAGTCCTCTAAAGACGAAGACATATCCACCAGGAAGTGCAAAAGCATTCATAATATTAGCATTAATAACATAGGCCTTAGGAGTAAGATCTGGCATGTCAGAGACTTGTGCAATTTTCTCCATTAAGTTTTGAATATATTCAGAAGTTGCATGATCTTGGTCTAAAACAGATCCCTTATTCTTTGCTAAGAAATCTTCAGTAAACTCACGACCTAACTTTTCATCATCTTCAAGAGAATAAAAATTTCCTTTAAAAAATGAATCTTCATTTGGGTTTAAATCACGAGTACCAATTTCATTTGGTCCGTAGAGGTTTAACTTCTTTCCACTACATGAAAGTAGAGAAGTAAATTTAGTGAAATCAATTATGAGTGTTTTATCTTCTTTAGTCACTGTCATTGTGTTCTTACAATTAACTCCAGATAGGTCCTCATCATCAATTTCAACATCACCATCACTAACGACTACTTTCTTCTCTTTAATTTTTCCCTTAAAACTTATTTCAGCTTCTGGCGAAAACTTATCATCATTAATAGTAAGTAAATTCTTATATTTGATTTTCATATATACTGAAGATATCTTATGAGTATCAAGGTTTATGACTTGTTCAGAATCAACTAAATCAAACTTGATTTTCTCATCACCTAATTCAAGAGAGCCTTTAAGGTTCCCAGAAACAGCTGCATTTCTCTTGATCACAATTTGATTAATTTCAACCTCATTACAGGCCGTCACTAATAACATAAGCATTAAAAGTAATGGTTTCTTCATACACACCTCACTAAATTGATTTAAGACATCTTCTCAGAAAATAAAGTTTTTTACAGAAGGCCTGTAAGCTTTGCAGTGGGTGTATAGAATTTAAACAATGTTAGTAGAGATAAAGACATGTGATATTAATACCTTAGCACATGTTTGTTTCCTGACACCCTTGATACTTATTACAAGTGATCTGCTTTTACTTAGCACAAGAGTTATCTTTAAAGAGGATGAAACCTTAACAATGAAACGGAGTAATCATGGTCGAATACGAAGTGACTATCAACGTGCAAGAAGAAATTTTCGATGCTTATATGATCTGGTTAAAGGATCATATTAAAGAGATGCTAACTATTGAAGGCTTCAGTGATGCTAAATACTACAACGTAGATGTGGCGAATGAGAAAATTGTCTGTGTAAGATACTTTGTAGAATCAAAAGAGTTATTACAAAAATACTTGGATGAGACGAGCAAGAAAATGAGAAAGAGTTATAAGAATGAATTTGAAAATAAGTTTTCTATATCAAGAAGAATTTTAAATGAGGGAGACATTTAACCCCCTCAATAAAATTATCTATTTAACTCTCTAGCAATATCTCTATTATTGTTATTCACACAAGAAACAAAAGAGTAAGACAGCTCATCCGTTCTAAAGTTACTACAGTTTGAAAGATAAACATTCTCAAGGTTTCTTGAAATAGTTCTATAGTTATTATTAATACAACTAACATAAGAATAACTTACAGTGTTTCCAAAATTTGAACAGTAGCTTAAGTATAGAGGCTGATCAAAATCTCTTCCCATATCTCTAAAGTTATTATTCACACAACTTGAAAAGCTAAAGCTTACTGGATCATTTCCGTAGCTAAAGTTAGAACAATGTTGTGGGTATATGTACTTGTCTTCGGCAAGAACTGTTAATGACGTTAAAACGACTAGTAAAGCTAAGATTGTTTTCATGTGTTTCTCCTATAAAGTTATCTTTATATGAGACCAAAATGAAAACCAAAAGTCAAAGCTAGAGTCGTTTGTAATTCAAGTGAGGCCTAAGAGTGGTATCAGTACCTAAGAGAAAAGAAGTGTAGAAAACTACCCGGTGCATCATACGATCAGAGACTTCAAGCTTATGCTGCAAGGACCTTAGATACTCTTCCTCTAGTTGCTCTAATTGGCCATCTAAGAGTGAAATCTTCAGAAGTTCACTCAGTAGTAGTTCACTATAGAGAACTTCCTCACTGTGAGTTAAGAGACTGCTAGAGAGAGTATGAAAATTCCCAGAAACAATAGAGTCATGCTTATAGTGCATAATCGTTTCTGAAAATTCGATCAGAAAATTATATTGATCCTGCTGCTGCATGATGAAATCTTCTTCAAAGAGAAAGTTAAACAATTCACTGGTTTTAACTTTCTTAGAAAATAAGATTTGTGATATTTGCCAATTCTTACACAACTTGGCCCTATTCCCTTTGAAAAACTCTAAAGGTTTTAGAAAGAATGAGTCATAACGAAAGGCTTCATTTAAATGTGCTTCTACTACACTTAGGTATATATAAAAGAGATCATTTGAAATTTCGTACTTGGTGTCTAACCCTTTTAAGATTTTCTCTAACCAGAACTTTTCATTTTCATGAAACTCTTGGTCTGTCATTGAGAGTTCAAGTCCTAGGATATAACAAAGCATTCGCTGTTCATTACTAAGTCCCATTATAACTTTTGAAATATCAGAACTTAGATACTTTCTAACACTCATCTTCTCAGGAAGACTTAAGTACTTTTTAAACCACTTCACTTCACTCTGGTCAATAGAGCTATCACAACCAATTAGATTTAATAACACAGCTGATATTTTATGAAGCGAATAAGACTCTATTGATTTTCCCTTTGCTAAGTTCTTTGAAAGATAAGAGAAGTAGAGATCGTGATTGATAGATTTAGCTAGAGCAAAACGCTTTGCGAGTTGTTCTAAGAAAACTATTTCATTATTATCTATGAGTTCATCCGAGATATGGGCCATATTCATGCCACTTAGAAAAACTTCATTCTTTGCTTGTTTACTTAATTCACCGTGAGAGAAAGACAACTCAAAATCATTTAAGATATTCTCTCTAATAATTTCGCAATCTCCTCTCTCTAAACGAAGACAATCTGCGACCCAATTAATAAATGATATTCTAGGCATTAAACATTTCTTATCAAAGAGGGCAAGTAACGAGAGTGCCTCATAGAAGAGCAAGAGATCTTCATAAGAATTCTCAACCATTTTCTCTAAGACGTTCTCTGTATGATGATAGTGACTTGTAATTCTTTGCTCTAATTTTGGCCATTTTCTGGTGGTTCTATTAAAACGATTGTCTTTAGCAATCCAAGTCTTGAAAGTATGATAATCAATCCCCTTACCTACACAAGACCATTTCTTTATGATGTCCATCTCCAAATGAAATGAACTGATGAGGTATGTGAGATACTTCTCTCTCACAGACTCATTAATTTGAAAGTGATCCATGGAGAGATCTAAGAAAGTAAAAAGGGATTTTCTAACTATTTCCATAACTACTTCTTCCCCTTACTCTTACTCTTACTTTTGACCTTGCTTTTGCTCTTACTCTTCTTCTTAAGACCTTCAAAAATCTTCTCATTACCAGAGTACGCCACACTGGCGCCATAGTAGAAACAACACATGAGAAAATAGACCCAAATAAGAGCAATCATAAAGTTTGTAAATTGACCGTAGTCTTTAATTAAATCATCTTTAAAGAATTTCACATAGACCCAATAACCACTTCTTCCGATGAGGAAACTCAAAACAAAAGTTCCTCCTCCAAGAAATGCATCTTTATTAGAAACCTTAATGGATGGGCAGTATTTATAGAACATACTAAAGAAAACAAAAGAGAGCAGTGAACTTACGAAACTATTGTGAAACAAGAGAATGAAGAATTCACCTAGAGGTAAAATCCTAACCATCTCTTGCACCGGCCCTTCTTGTCCCACAAAAACTAAGAGAACAATGTAGAAAGTAATTCCTAACCCCGCTAGAAAAGAGCGAACATCATCCCCTAACAGACCTCCATCAGGATCAACTTTTGAGAGAATATTTATACCAAAGACAATGGAAGTTGAAATTCCCATGGAAGCAAAAACTAAGAAGGAAAATTCCAAGAAACTAAAACCATGATTTTGCAGTTGATGATTAATAATGTTTTCTAGATTTGAGTAGAGCCAACTGTCTACTTTTGGAAAAGAACTATGGACGATATTCATCACATAATCTCTTGCCGTGGCAGAATCTGAAATCATAAGCCCTATGAGACTGATGAAGAGTAGAATAACAGGAGCGAAACTTAAGAGTGTAAAGAAAGTCGAAGCTCCCGCAACAACTTCCCCTTTTCTTCTTTTGAATAAGAAAAGTCCCTGCACCAAACGGTACAAAATACTCTTGAAGAGATCATAGCTTTTTTTCTCAGCTAACTCTCCGAAATCACTTAGTGATCTTGCTCTTGCCATGATTAAATATCGGAAATTATTGAGAAAAACTTTAGAGAGCTTTAAGAAATAAAAAGGCCCTCAAAAGAGGGCGATTCATATATAAAAATAAATTTTATTATAGATTAAGCACCCATAATACTAAGGCCACTATCCACATAGAGGATCTCACCAGTCACACCTGCGCCAAGAGAACTTGCTAAGAAAACTGCCGCTCCCCCAACATCTTCAGTTGTAACATTCTTTCTAAGAGGAGCTTTCTCTTCAACGTCTTTAAGAAAATTCTTTAGACCTGGAACACCACTTGCTGCCAATGTTCTAATTGGACCTGCAGAAATACTATTCACTCTAATTCCCTCAGGACCTAAGTCATCAGCAAGGTATCTCACACTTGACTCTAGTGCAGCTTTAGCAACACCCATAACGTTATAACCTTTTAGAACTTTAACTGATCCGTGATAAGTAAGAGCAATAACAGAAGCTCCAACATTCATCTGAGGTCTAAGTGACTGGCACAGACCAATCAAAGAGAAGGCAGAAATATCACAGGCCATTTTGAAACCTTCACGAGAAGTATCAGAAAATCTCTTCTTTAAATCTTCCTTATCAGCAAAAGCTAGTGAGTGAATTAGGATATCAAATTTTCCCCAATTCTCTTCAACAGCTTTAGAAAGTGACTCGTAGTGATCATCATTAGTCACATCCATTTCAACTAAGAAGTCCGCTCCAATTTCCTCAGAAAGTGGCTCAACTCTCTTTTTAAGAGCATCATTTAAAAAAGTCATACCAACATCGGCACCTTGAGCTTTAAGCGCTCTAGCGATTCCCCATGCAATTGATCTTTCGTTTGCTACGCCTAAGATTAAGGCCTTCTTTCCCTGTAAGAGGTTCATATTTATTCCTTTGATAGTTGATTTTTAATTTCCGACAAGTTTACAAGGCCATGTTCATATACACAACGACATTTAGTAACTGGCCGCACAAATACTTACTTCGGATCGAAGATATAGCCAACAGACCTAAGTGATTTAAAATACACTGGATTCTTGGGATCAGCTTCGAAATATTTTCTGAATCTTACAATAAAGTTGTCCACAGTTCTGGTAGAAGTTTCACCATCATAGCCCCAGGCCGTCTCAAGTAGCTCTTTTCTTGAAAGTGGTTGTCCAATATGAGAGATGAAAACTTGTAAGAGTTTAACCTCTTGTTCTGTAAGTTGAATGGGATTCCCACCAACAGTGGCCACCATTTTCTTAAAATCGATGTCCACATTGGAAAAGCTATAAGTCTCTCCAATATACATTTCCACCACATGAGCACTTTGAGTTTCTTCTTTATACCAATCGGCTTTTTTTAAAAGTCGTTCAACACGAAGGAGCAGTTCATCTAAGTCAAAAGGTTTTGCAAGATAATCATCAACACCTTTATTGAGAGCTTTAACTTTATCTCTAGAAGCATCTTTAGCTGAGAGAATGAGAATAGGAATTTTCTGATCAACCTTTCTTATTTCTTCTAGAACTTTGATTCCATCAATACCAGGTAACATAATATCTAAAAGAATAAGATCAGGTTGCCATGAAGTCCACATTTTAAGGGCTTCAATTCCGTCCTCAGCATGTTCAACATTATGACCCTGAAGCTTTAAATTTAGTTTAAGACCTTCGGCAAGATGCTTTTCGTCTTCAACAATTAATACTTTCTTCATGATTTAGTACTCTCTCGTTGGATTAATAGTGTGAATGTAGAACCTTTCTCTAGGCCTTCACTTTCTATATCTATTCTTCCCTTATGTATTTTTAGTATCTGAGACGTAAGATATAGACCTAGCCCACTACCTTTTGTCGTCTTACCAATCTGGTAGAACTTTCTAAAAATATTTCGCTGTTCACTCTTATCGATTCCTTTTCCATTATCAACAAAGTCAATGGCCATTTTTCTTCCAAGAGAGCGAAAGCTAATTTCAACAATAGGTTTCTTTGTATTATTATATCTAAAGGCGTTAGTGAGAATATTCATGAAAACCATTTCCATTAATGAAGTATCAATTAACGCAAAATAATCAACATGATCAATTTTCTTAACAATTATTTCGCCATCTTCAAAGAGGTGTGGATTCTTGGCAAGAAAGTCTTCTAGAAAAAGAAAGAGATTATGACGATACCTTTTCACGGTGAAGTTCTTATCTTCAATTCTACCTAAATTTAAAATTTGTCCAACGTTATCAGATAAACGTTCCGTATCACGAATCATATATTCAATATACTTGAGTTGATCTTCCCTAGAGAGTTCATGCTTCTTGAAGGTGTCTAAGAAAAGTCTCATGGAAGCAATGGGAGTTTTCAGTTCATGGGTAAAACCGTTAATGAAGTTTTGCTGCAACCTATAGAGCTGAATAACTTTTTGATAATAAACAAAGATAATAATTGTTCCCGCAAGAATAATCGCCACTAACACCGAAAGAAAGAGAATGGTCACCCAAGTATCAGCTTCAAGAAATTGAACCGCTTCAATTTTATTTTTATCTACGAAAATTCGAAGAGAATCATAAACACCTAGATAAGACTGGATATACACAACCAGAGAAGTGATGAGTGCTATCAGGGAGAAAGTGAATATAAAAATTGGGTGGAAGTACCACTTAAATGATCTCATGGGGTAAAACTAGCAGAATTATCATCTATTGAACAATTGCAAATGATCCCTCTATCAAGTAGCTTATATCATGAGGAGACATCATGAATAATATCAATTCTTACATCGATCACACCCTACTTAAGCCGGATGCCACGAAGCAACAAATCGTTCAATTATGCCAAGAGGCCAGTGAATACAACTTTGCGACAGTATGCATTAATCCTACCTGGATTGAAACGGCTAAGGAGTGTTTAAAAGATAGTGATGTGGGAGTTTGTACTGTGATTGGCTTTCCTCTTGGTGCAACTCTTTCAGAAGTTAAGGGATTTGAAACCACTAGAGCAATAGAGGCCGGTGCCAGTGAAGTGGATATGGTGATCAATATTGGTGCTTTAAAAGATGGCCTAGATGAAGTTGTACTAAAAGATATATCGACCGTAGTAGAAGCTGCAAGAGAAGTTCCCGTTAAAGTCATTATTGAAACTTGTCTCTTAAGCGACGAAGAAAAAGTAAGGGCCTGCCAACTCTCAGAAAAGGCCGGAGCAAAATTTGTTAAAACTTCAACTGGATTTTCAACAGGTGGTGCTACTCTTAGTGACGTAGAACTCATGCGAGCAACTGTGAGTGATAAAGTTCTTGTTAAGGCGTCTGGAGGCGTAAGAGATTTAGAAGCCGCTAAGAAAATGATAGCTGCCGGTGCCGCAAGACTTGGAACCAGCTCAGGAATAAAAATTCTCAAAGGTGAAGTTGTTAAAGGATATTAATGACAGTTTTTGTAATTCTTTGGAGTACAGACAACTACTCCTGTAGAATAGACCTTCTTGATTTTCTTACCTTTAACTAAGTCTAGTAATATATCGATCGCATCGTAACCCATCTTGTAAGGATTCTGACCTATATTACCACTGGAGAGGCCGTCTCTTAAAAGATCCATTTGTGCAGGTTGGGCATCAGAAGAGAAGGAAAAAAGTTTTCCATTTTTCAAATATTTCTTATAACTAGAAATGGTTTCAATATAAGCTTTTGTAGAAAGCTGTGCCCATCCCCCCATGAAAATGACAGAAGACTTCTTCATCTTTTCAAGTGATACGGAAAAGATATGATCCATCTGACTAATGGCGCGAGGAGAATTTTCTAAACAATAGAGCGGACATCTTGGATTCTGAGTAAAGATTTCACCATTAGCATTCTTTAGAGATTCATTAAAACCTCTGACTCGCTCATTTAAATTGAAAGTATAACTATGACCACTAATCACACAGTATTCTGAATTTATACCACCAGCATTACTCTTCTTATAGAGCTCTCCCAACTGAAATCCTAATTCATAGTTATTTGTTCCAATATAAGCCGCACGTAAATTTGGTTCTGCTTTCAATACCTTTTTAGAAAAGTCAGCATCCACAGTCACAATGGGAAAGTCTTTAGGAACATGTTTATGAATAGATCTTTGCATGTATTCCGAATTAATAACAGTTAAGGCCAGACCATCAACTTTATACTTATCCATAAATTCAAAGAGTTTGATTTCTTGCACTCTTGGATTGGCCTCTTCCATCTTGGCAAAGTGACATTCAACATTGGGAAGTTCTTTTGCACGTGCCATACATCCCCTTTCAATTTCTTTGAAGAAAGAAGAACGAGACTCTTTGGCGATAAAACCAAAACGGTAAATTTTCTCTTGCGACATACAAAGTGGGCTAAATAATAAGAGCGAAATTAAGAGTACTTTTTCCATAAGATATTATACATGAAAAACAATATCTTTGAACTTTAGACAAAGTTAACTTTTTGCTATTAAGGCCGAAACGAATCTTCCATCGTGGGACATACTAAGGTCCCAGCTCTCTAATTGTAGACCATCCTTCCAAATTTCAGGTGGACCAAAACGAACCCCTAGAGGAAAGCGAAGGATCTCAATATCTTCTAAAGATTTCCCTTGTAGAGTTAACTTGGCCAACTCTCTTACCGCTTTGGATTCTTTAGAATAAATTGAGGATTCTTCTTCAGCAGTGAAAACAAAGTCTGTTGTCACTTCTTGAGTTTCCACAACTGACCATTCTAGAACCTGGAGCGACTGTCCCTCCTTTGAGAAGGTTCCTATACAGTGAATCCAAGATTCACTATATTGCCATTGGACATCAATAGTATATTTATCATACCTAACAATGCCATGACTTCCTGAATGCTTCTCCACATGAAAGAGTGAGTGGGCAAAGACTAAATCAGGAATAATTTTCTTCAAAATTTTATAGGCAGATTCTTTGGCAGACCAAAGAGTCCATAGAAAGATATCTGGATCACTCTGAGCTTTTAAGAGAGTGTATTCCTCTGCAGTTAAAACTCTCTTAATAAATCTCTCGTTCTTAGATTTCTTTTTAATTTCAGGTTCAAGTAGATCTATTAAATCATTTCCGACTAGACACTTCATGCTCAAAGTACTCCTCTTCCATTTTCTTTATTTCACTGATGACTTGAATTGAGAGATCTCTTACTTTCCTAAGACCTTTTAATTCTGAAGTTGGTGTGGTCATTTTCATACTGAGATGAAATCTTTCACCTTTTGAAGGAAAGTTGGCAAAACCACCATTCTTTATTCCACGCATATAAATACAAAGGACTTTAGTGTTAGGAAGTGATTTTAATAATTGTCCCGTTCCGTAGGAGAAATCCTCATCATCAACTATTCCCGTACGACTTCTCTTACCCTCAGGAAAAATTGAAATCAAATCTCCTCTATTTAAAATATAGAGCATTTTGTCAGTGGATTCTTTAGCCTGTTTTGGAGAAGCTTTCCTAGTAACAGGAATACACTTTCCTAAGTAACAAACCATTCTCCAATGGAGTTTATGATAGAAGTTTTTCTTCTCTGGTAGATTCCATGGAAGCCTTCTAAAATGCAATAAATAGTTAGGAATCGAACTGAGAATAACCCCTTGAATAATAGAATCTATCAACGTTAAGTGGTTGGTACAAACTAGTACAGGACCTTTGGCTTCTTTTAGCAGATCTTTGTATTGTTTCCTTAGCTCTTTTAAATTATCCACTTGGTATTTAAACTTAACGTGAAATAACAAGTGCATCAAAGGACCAAAGAAGACAAAGAGACAGCGCGATGCTGCCCTTTGTATCTCTAAATTTAATTTTGTACTAAGTGGTAAACTAGTTAAGCTTTGTGTTGATAAGCTTGACGGCATCACCGATTGTCCAGATTTCATCTGCAGCCTCATCCTCTACTTCAATATCAAATTCATCTTCGAATGCTAAAACAATATCAACAAGACGTGCAGAGTTGACTCCTAGGTCTTCTAGTATTTTAGATTCTTGAGTAAGAGTCGAAAGAGACTCTGTATTTTTTGCGTATGGCTTAATTAGTCCTACTACTTTTTCGTAAATTTCTGTTTCGTTCATTTTGATCTCCTTATAAATAAACTGATTTATTATTCTTCATATTTCTTAAAAAGGACACAGCCATTAACGTCACCAAAACCGAAGCTTGATTTTGCTATAACTTTCCCTTTAAATTCTACTGTCTTTCTAACTACACTCTTTTCTACTTTTTGAATTTCAGGATGTAAGTCTTCACAGTTTAGAGAACCATGAATAAAACCTTTATTCAACTGTAAAACAGTAGCAACACACTCAAGTCCACCAGCTGCTCCAAGAGCATGACCAATCATAGACTTTGTAGAGTTGATAAGTGGAAATTCTGACTCTGAAATTTCAAGTGCATTCTTCCAATTTCTAATTTCACTAGGATCTGCAAAAGTTGCAGTTAAGTGACCATTGATAGCATCAACATCTTTTGCTGCGAGATTCGCCATACTCATGGCCTCTCTAATACATCTCATCACCCCTTCAGGGTTTGGAGCAGTCATTGATCCACCACCACGGTGACCACCACTATTAACGTGACCACCAACGATTTCACAATATATTTTAGCTCCACGAGCTTTTGCACTTTCAAGGCTTTCAACCATTAAAAGTCCCGCGCCAGAACCAGGAATAAATCCTGCAGCACTTTCACTCATAGGTCTTGATGCTTTTTCAGGAGTGTCATTGAATTTAGTATTTAAAACTTTCATTCCGTCAAAACCTGACCAAATATAGTGAGAAGAACCTTCGGCACCACCGGCCATCATTCTCTTTGATCTGCCTTCTTTAACGTGTAAGAAAGCATTGATAATGGCCTCTGTTCCCGTTGTACAAGCAGAACTATTCGTTGTTACTTGTCCACCAAGTCCTAGCAGTCCACCTAGTTTAGCACTCACTGAGCTGCACATGACTTGTTCAACCATTGTGCTTCCTAGTCTTCTTACTTTTCCAGCATCTACTTTAGGAACAAGTTTTTCTCCGATAGTATCCATTCCACCGATACCAGTTCCAATGATGGCCCCAGTATCCCAGTCGACTTCACTATCAGGAGAGACCTCTCCAAGTCCTGCATCTTTCCAGCAGTCAATTCCAGCAATCGCTGCATAGATCATACTGTCATTCATCGCCATTAAGTTTTCACCATCAAGATAACGAGACTTTATTTCATCAACATTCTGAGGAACACCTGCCACTTGGCAACCAAACTTCAGTTCTTTCATTTTTTCAATAAAGCGGATTCCAGATTTTCCTTCTCTAAGAGAAGTTTCATATTCTTCTAATCCATGACCATTTGGAGCAATAACTCCCATACCTGTAATTACGACTCTAGTTCCCACGCTTTACTCCCATTCCTGCAACTGTTCCCTCTGCTACAAGGTCACCGTTATCTAAATACATTCTAACTTTAGAACGTAGTTTCATTCTTCTATAAAATACTTTCTCACCTTTAATAGTCACTGTCTGACCCGGTAGAACTGGTAGATAGAAATCCATCTGACAATCCGTAAAGAAAGTTGTCCACTGTGGTAATTCTTCTTCTCCAACTTTTAGCGCAGTTAGATATAACCCAAGAGCAACCACACCAGTTTGTGCCATCGCCTCAGTTAGGATCACGCCAGGAGTTACAGGATCACCTGGAAAGTGACCTTGGTAGAAATACTCATCTTCTTTAAATGTGTATCTACCTACAATGTAATCTTCTGAGAGCTCAACTATTTCATCTAAGAAACGAAATGGTTTTTGCTGTGGAATATATTCTAGAACTTTAGAGGGCTCCATACATTCCTCCGTTTACGTGAAATGTATTCCCTGTACAGTAATTTCCCTCAGTAGCGAGAAAACGCACCATACTAGCTATGTCTTCTGGTTTTCCCATTCTTCCAAGTGGAATTCTTTCTATAATTTTTAACTTTTCTTCTTCAGGTAAACTCTCTGTCATTGGTGTTTCAATAAAGCCTGGGGCAATTGAATTCACTAAAATTCCGTAGTGAGCAAACTCTAAAGAACAAGTCTTAGTGAAACTATTTATCGCCGCTTTAGTCATGGCATAAACCGATTGACCAGCGTTCCCTGTACTTCCTACAACAGAAGAAATATTTATAATACGACCAGCTGACTTTCTCGCCATCATTCTTCCTAGTCTCTTAGTAAGGTACCAAGTACTTCTCATATTAACCGAAACAACTTGATCAAAGTCAGCAAGTTTCGCTCTCATAAGGGGAGCGTCTTTTGTCATTCCTGCATTATTTACAAGAACATCAATTCCACCTAAGGCCTTAAGTTCTTCATAAATATGATCGACTCCAACTTCTGTGGAAAGGTCAGCTTTAATAAGAAAACTTCCTGGAAGTTCTTCCATAAGTTTCTTAGCTGAGAGATCACTTGATCTATAATGAATTCCTACTCTATATCCAGCTTTTGCTAACTCTCTACAACAAGCGGCACCAATACCACCGGCTCCACCAGTTACTAAAGCTATTCCTTTATTCTCACTCATTTCTTCATCACTCCTCCGGTACTATTCTTAGACCGATTGGGATAGTCGCCATATTGAATGTCAGGAAAAACTCCGACTTTGGCATCGTTAATTGTATAAATTTGTTCACCATCAACAAGAACTTTCCCCGTTCCAATAACGATCGAAGTTCCTTGTATCTGAGTAAAACGTCTCACTTCAATATCGTAAGTGACAACTTTATCGTAGGGTCTAATTTGTCCTTCAAATTCAACTTCCTTACAACCAAGTGCCCTTCCACTTCCCGTTGCTCCTCTTAGAGCACAGTACATACCAAGCAATTGCCAAACAGCATCCACTCCAAGACAACCAGGTTGCACAGGATCATTTCTAAAATGACACTGAAAGAACCAAGCATCAGTAGTGATATCTTGTTCGGCCACAATTCTTCCGCGCTTTCCGTTATGTTCAATACTAACAATGCGATCAAACATAAGCATTGGCGGAGCTGGAAGAGAAGGAATTAAACCAGGAGCATCGCTCACTAGAGTTTGATTTCCCCACGCCAGTAATTGTTCTTTATCAAGTCTGCTTGAATCTAAAAATTCATTGTAATTCATCATTATTTAGCTACCTCTAATAAAACTCCACCCCAACTAAGACCTGCTCCCACAACTCCCATGATCACGAGATCACCCGCCACAAGGGAATCAATATTTTGAGAAAGAACTGATGGAGCACCAGCGGCACCACAGTTTCCAAATTTGTCTACGTTGAAGAAGTGATTCTTGGAATCGATTTCGGCCATACGACAAACTGAATTCAACATCAGTAGATTTGCTTGGTGACCGATAAATTTAACATTATTTTCTCTCTCACCTTCAATGATTTCTCTCATTTTTTTAATAATGGCGAGAGATCTTTTGATAGCGAAAGTTTGAACTGTTCTTCCATCTTGTTTAAAGTGAGAGCCAGTTCTAAAAGTCACTTTCTCCCAACCTTTAGGAGAAGAAGTTAAGAAACTATGTAGGACTTTTATTTTAGATGGTGTCTTAGTTGAAACCACCATAGCACTTGTACAATCACCCCAGAGCACAGCTGAGCTTCTATCAGAATAATCAATAGAACGAGTACTGTTTTCAGGGTTCACAACTAAGATATATTCAGGAAGTGCATCTGGTTGCATAGTGTTTAAAAAATTCAACTGTGCTGCCATTGATGAACAAGCAGAATTGATATCCATTGCAGGAACTTCTAATTCTAATTCACCTGCAATTGTGCAAGCTTCAGCAGGGCAGCTGTACTGAGGAGTACAACTACCAGAAATAACCATGCCTATATCACTTAACTTTAATCCAGCTTTTTCAACGGCCATACGAGACGCCAAGGCACCTGTTTGGGCATTAGTATAAAGAGAAGCTTCACGGGCCATGGCCACATCAGCGTTCTTAGTCTCTTTTAAATAATCTAGTGGCAGTACGGTACGTCTTGATTCAATACCTACTCTTTCAAGAATCCACTCATGAGTTGTTCCAATATCTAAGTTTTCCAGAAATTGGTTATCAATTATGTTTTCAGGATGAAAATGTCCAACGCCATGTAAGTACAACATCAATAATTAACCTTAACTCTAATTTAAAGAGAAGCTATTTGTTCTCCACCATCCACGCGAATGATAGATCCATTAATCCAAGCGGCTTCATCAGTACACATAAGAGCGATAAAGTTGGCCACGTCAGTAGGAGTTGTTGTTCTATTAAATGGATTTCTAAGTTTTGCCACAGACTCCATTCCTATACTTCCAGGAATAAGTTTAAGGGCAGGAGTTGGAGTCACACCTGGTTGTAAAATATTTGATCTAATTCCGTATGGTGCAAATTCAACTGCAATAGATCTTGAAATAGATTCAAGTGCAACTTTTGCAGCAGCAACAGCAGCGTAACCTTTCCAAGCGACAGTGTTCCCTTCACTTGTAAGACCTATAACTCTAGCATCATCAGCAAAGAGTTCATTTTTAAAGACATCTTGAACCCATGAAAGAAGACTAGTCCCCATAGAGTAGATAGTTTGTTCCATATCTTCTTCACCTAAGAGCATTTCAGAATGCTTGTGAGTTTGAAGAGTATGTAGAGAACTAACGCCTTCCTCTAAGAGAGTATCAACGGCATTCGTTAATGTGTCTTTAGAAAGACCTAGTTTTTCAGAAAGTTTTGCAATGGCAATATCACTGGCTGATTCATTTTTAGAAGGAGCAATTCCTTTTAAATTTCCAAAAGCTATTGAGTGAAGAAGAAGTCTAACCTTTCCGTTCTCTCCCATATTTTCTTTTAGAGTGGAGATCACTTCGTCTCTTCCAACTTCTGTAAGAGCATTAATATTTAAAGAAACAAATTTAGAATCATTTGCTCTGATTTCATCAAAGTCTTTTTCAATTCTACTCATGGCACCACGTCTATCACGGTGAACGATAAGTATGTTCATTCCATGACGACTAAGTTTCTTAGCTGTTGCTAGACCAAATCCACTTGATCCACCTAATATGACTGCCCAATGATTACTATTAAATTTTTCCATTTCTTATCCTTTGATAATTAAACTCTCGACATTAGAAACTAGGTCAAATTGAATGAAAATAGAAGGGGCGGAGAATTACAAAACTTTTACAGAGTGTAAGACGCACAAAACGATGTGCGTCAAGGATCAACTGACTGAAACTACTTATGAAAAAAGCTAACTCAAGACAAACATAAACTTTTGTTCAAGAGCAGCTATAACGGGTTATGACTTCTTTTTAAGAGAGAGCATGAGGCTAAATTCGGCCACTATTTCGTCACCTAACTTATCTGGACACTTGGCCACAATTTTAACCGGCATATGATGACGCTCACCGCTCTCTATGACCATTTTGACAAAGTCGCTAATTTCTTCACCTTGCTCACAAATAAAGTGAGTATCACCTTCTGCTCTTTTTAAAAACTTTGCGTCAAATTCTTTAAAAGCAAGAGAAACTTTCTCACCGGAGTTTTCAATGATTTTCATGGCCGAGAGTCCACCAGCTAAATCAGCACCACAGGCCAAAACACCAAAGTACATTGAGTTTAGGTGATTCTTTGTTCTTCTTCCGTAAGGAATTTTAACAACACAACGCTTATCAGAAAGTTCAATCACAGTAGGTCTTAACCAAAAGAGAAGAGGCACTTTTAAAAGACCAAAAATTCTGATCATAGCTGTGTCTCTATACTTTGGTGGTAGGCGATTTAAAATATTTTGAGTTATAGCGCTCATGATTCCCCTAGGAGTTTTTAGATAATTCTTTTGATCTATTATAAGCAGCATCTATGGCCTTTTCTACCATTAATTGCATATTCTCTGATTTAAAAACTTCTAAAGCTTCATAAGTGACTCCTTTCTTACTAGTCACATTATTTCTTAGGGTTTCTGGGCCCTCATTGCTCTCAAGCTGCAGCTTACTGGCACCAAAAACGGTCCACTTCACCATTTCACTGGCCACATCAGCACCTATTCCCATGTCTACCATTTTCTGAATGAGGATCCTTGAGAATTCAAAAATATAGGCAGGTCCAGAACCACTAAAGCCGGTAATTTTATCTATTTCATCTTCAGTTTCAAAGACAAACACTTTAGAAAAACTATCAAATAATTTAACGAGGTGCTCTCGCTCAGAGGCGCTCACTTCATCTGAAAAATAAAAGGCATTAACTCCAGCACCAACTAAGGCCGGAGTGTTGGGCATGATTCTTAGAACTTTGGTGACTCCTAAGAGATCTTGAATAGTAGCAACTGTACTGCCTGCGAGAATGGAAATCACTACCGCATCGGGATTTAGTTTTCCCTTAATCTCAGAGGCCAATTCTTTTAATTGTTGCGGCTTACAAGAGAGCATATAGTAATCACACTTAGGAACTTCTAAAAGCGTTTCTAACACAACACCATTGACTACACCTGCTAGCTCTATAGCTCTTTTTTGGCTTGGAGTATAAAGTGTATAAGAAAGCTCAGCTTGCTTATTATAAAGGCCCTCAATAATCGCACGGGCCATATTTCCACAGCCAAAACTTAGAAGTGATTTCATAATATTACATCCATAGGTGCTCCGTGTCTCATTGTGTTCACTGCAAATGAGCGGACATTTACATATTGACGACAAATTCTTTTAAAATCTGTGATGTCACTTGTATCAAATTTCGAGCTAAAGTTTCTCATGACTTTATGTTCTGAAGAATTTCTATAAGAAAATTCAATAACTTCTTGCAGACAAGACTCATCTCCGTCAACCAGAACGTTTTTGATTTCAGGATGCCCCAGAGTTTTCTTCAAGAGGTCTTCTGAAACAAAGTAAACTTCGAAATTTTCTTTAGAAATACCATGTTCAAATACTACATCGCGAATTCCCATCCACCAGTCGTAAGATGAATTATTTCGGCAAAGAATGGTGAGACCAGAACCAGAGACGATAGCGGCCAGGGCCTCAATAATCATTTCAAAGTCAGGAAGAGTATTAAATGAAATCAGCACAGACTTCGTATTACTATTTTTATAATCATCGTAACTCAGCTGTCCTGGAATTAACTTATTCCAATGTTCTTTATTCAGATACTCTTCGTAATTAGTCATGACCCACTTGTAAAAGCTTGTGAGAATTTGTTTCTCATCACCGCGGATTCCTCTAAAGAGATGCTCAAAGTGGCGTAACATATGAGAGAGAATTTTATCCATTCTCTGAACTCTTGTAACTCCGCGCAGACCACTAGCTCTGGATATATCAAAGCTATAATCACTCCCCGCTTCTAGTTTAACTTCTGAACATTTGAAGTCTCTCTTTGGATTTAAGTGAAGATAACTTAAGTAGGCCTTTCCACCGGCATTGGGTCCAGTTCCTGAGAGTTTAAACCCTCCAAAAGGTTCTATCCCGACTCTGGCACCTGTAATAGACCTATTGACGTAAATATTTCCAGACAACATTTTATTCGTAAGATAATCAATATCATCTTGAGACTGACTAAACACTCCCCCTGTTAGAGCGTAGTCTGTTCCATTATAGAGTTTAAGCGCGTGATCTAGGTGATTAAATCCTATGATGTGAAGAACCGGGCCAAAGAGTTCTCTCGTAGCAAAACTCTCACTATGCAAAGATCTTGCAGCAGGCAGTTCTATGATGGCGGGACCAACACAGAAACCAGGAAGATCTTCGCCCGTTCTATTTACGTGAACCTTTCCACCAAATTCGTTGGCCTCTTTAGCGGCTTCTGCCACCTGAGAAATAAGTCTTTCTTTATCTGCTTTAGTTATTACAGGATTTACTGAAGTTTTAAACTCATAGGCCACACCAACTTCAAGATCAGCACAGGCCTCTTTTAACCTTTCAATGAGTCTATCTTTAACGGCATTATCTACTAGAACCCTTGAAGCTGCAGAACATTTTTGTCCAGCATGGCCAAAAGCAGAATAGAGAATTCCTGAAACGGTCTCATCTAATTCAGCGTTGGCAGTGACGATAACAGCATTCTTACCACCCATTTCAGTAATAATTCTAACCGGGTATTTTAAGCCATTTAATTTGTTATCATATATTCTCTTATGCGCCTTAGAGGCAATAAGAGTTCCTACCATTTTAGAACCTGTAAAAATAATTCCTGCAATTCTCTCATGAATAACAAGAGCATTCCCCACTGTTTCTCCTTCACCAGGTAAGTGAATGAGAACATCTTTTGGCACGCCACAAGAGTGAAGAATATCCACTAGCACTTGAGAGATTAAAGGAGTTTGTTCAGCTGATTTTAAGACAACTGTATTCCCAACAACAAGAGAGCTCACGACCATTCCACAAGGGATTGCCAGAGGGAAATTCCAAGGAGAAATGACCGCCACGGCACCACGAGAATCAAGTCGACTATTGTGTTTTTGTAATCGTCTCTCTTCTCTTGCGTAGAAAGTCATAAAGTCGATGGCCTCATCAACGTCTGCAAGCGCTTCATTAATAGCTTTGCCCGCCTCATAAACAATGAGAGAAGAGAGCTCATTTCTTCTTGCGAGCATAACGTTAGCAGCTCGTAGTAAACAAGAGGCGCGCAGAGTCCAATCAGACTTGGCCCAGCTTCCTTCATTGTATGAGCGGTCCACAATTTCAACCGCCCTATTAGCGTCATCTATAGAGGCAAATTGAATTTCCCCCACACAGATAGAAGGAGCGGAAGAGCAAGGAATAGATGTTCTCTTTTCGTCCTTTAAAAATTCATTTGGGTAATAGTTCCCAAGACTCGTTTTAAATAATTCAAGTTCACTCTCGGCCCATAGTCTTTGCTCATCTAAGTAAGTACGCACAGGGGCCACATTAATAAAATCCCCAGTTAAATGAGTTTGCGACTTATCACGCTCAAGGTGTCCATCGGTTATTTTCTTTTTATGAACCTCACAAGGTGTCACTAGAGATTGTTGCTTCTTATGGGAGCGCATGATTGTAAGAACTCCAACTTGGGAAGAGTTTTCCATAACTCTTCGTACCAAGTAGGCCATTCCTACGATCAAAGAACCAATGGGAACATAATTTCTCACCACCCAATTCATTTTCGCCATGGCCGTTGAAAGGGCCTCATAAGTCATGTGAAGACACTGATGTTCAATCATGGGTGTACTTGGAAACTTCTTCTCTCTAAGAGTCACAGCGAAGGCATGATCAGCGAAGTTATGAGAAGCGAGACAAAGTTGCACATGAGGATTTGCTTCAAAGATTTTGATAATGAGTTGCCTAAAATGAAGATCAGTTTCTTCTTTATTTAAAAACTCAGGAGCATCAAAACCATGAGCATCGGCCTCTATTGTTTCAGCGTCCCAGTAGGCCCCTTTTACAATTCTAATAGGCATAACGAGTCCACGCTCAGTAGCGAGGGACACAATTTCTTGTAAGTGTTTATAAGCATCACGTAAGTAGGCCTGCAGAACAATTCCAGTACTCTTGAAGTCATGAAGTTCTGGAGTCTCTAGGAGAACTTTCTTATAAACTTTAAAGACGATGTCTCGGTAGTCATAATGTTCAGCATCTATATTAATAAAGACATCTTCTTCTTTTGCCGCCAAGAGAATCTTCTTAAGCCTAGGGGCCACGTGATCATAAGTATAATCTGGGGCATAGGGCTTAAAGTCAGAGCAAAGGGCAGAAACTTTTATAGATACGTGTGCCCTATTAATTCCAGCAGCATTCTTATCACCTTTTTTAACATGTAAAGAAAAACCACGAATGAGTTTGATCACTTCATTACTGTAATGATCCGCCTCTTTTTCAGAGACAACTAATTCTCCTAACTGATCAAGAGTCACATCACGCCCTGATTCAAAGAGTAGTTTCAAGGCTGCTTGCGATGTTTCAATAGTTTCGCCAGCAATAAATCTCTTGGCCATGTAGCGCACTTTGAAGCGCACAAATGTAGTGAGTGGCTTTGCAGGAAAGTACTTACAAAGAAAGAAGGCCACTCTTGTATAAACATATAAAGTTTTAGGAAGTGCCTTGTTTTGTCCTTTTAAATTTAATCTCTTCGACTTTCTTGTATCGTCCACTAGTCTTCTTATGGACTCTAGAAGAATTCTCTTCACTTCGTGTCCCTCTAAATCGTGATCAAGAGAAGGAAGAATCGCTAAGAACTTTAAAAGGTGAATTCTAAGAAGAGCAAACTGTGCAGTAAGACCTAAACCCCAGTCAGAAAGTCTTTCAAATAAACTAGGTGTGTAGGAGTTTAAATAAACCATGAGTCTTTCTATGACTTTAGAAGAGTCACGGTCTACTTCACTATAGAATTCTTCTTCTAAGAAATCAGGCAGAACAGCACTCTTAGTGAGTAGTTGATAAGTTGAAGGAAATTCCCTAGAAGAAAGAGAGGCCACAGTTTCTGTGTGAAATTTCATTTCTTTTAAGAGAGTATTTAACTCTGTACTTCTGTCAGCAATTTTTTCGACTTCAGGAATAATAAAGAGTTCATAACTCAATTTTGGAGAATAGAGTCTAATAGTTTTTTCACCAAAGAAGAAACCTACTAGATAGGGAGCACTTCTTAGAAACATTTGTTTTCTAAAATCTGTTGTGGCCGCATCGAAATGCTTAGAGAGCTCTTTTGTCACTCCAACTTCTATTTTTTCACCATCAAGTAAAGAGACAGAATAATCAGAATTGAAAATGATTTTCCAGCCATCTTTTAGATCCATTGTCTTAAGACTTGGTACAAGCATATTCTTTAATTCTATTGTTTTTTCAATATCCATGAATCACCTAATTTAACTTATAATTTTAAACACTTAAATCTACAATAAATGACGAAAATCGCCTAGCTTTCCGTACAGAATAATTTCACTTGAACGACCGACGCCCCGCGACGGGAAAACTTTTTATTTGCATAAATAGAGCCTTAGTTTAAAATGAAGTGATAAAATGAAAACGTGGAAAAAAGATGAGTGATAAAATTGTTCTTATTGTGGATGACGAAGAGAAGTTAGTTGAACTGACGGCCGATCTGATTGAGGCGATGGGACATGAAGTTGAAGTGCACACAAGTTCAGAGAAAGCGCTAGTTTCATTTTGCGCCAATCCACAGAACTATAAACTTGTTATCACTGACCACACAATGCCAGGCCTTTCGGGGGTAGATCTCATTTTAAAAATTCGTGAATATTCTTTGGATATTCCCTGCATTCTCACTACAGGAGCAGTGCTTAGTGAGGTTGAAGAGCTTTTTAGTGCTGATCCTAATTTAACATATTTGAAAAAACCTTATAGAAGAGCAAATCTACAAGAACTTCTCGAGAAATATACCTCCTAAAATTGACTCACTGAATTCAAATGATTACAATTATTTAAGATGGAAAAAACTTTTTCTAAAATTCTTATCTGCCTACTCATATTCACGCTACGTGTTAGTGCTCAAAAATACGATATTAGAGATTTAGAACAATTATCTAAGAATAAGAACTTTCAAGAGTTTCTTAATCATGCCAAAGATATTCGTCCCTCCAAGAGAACAAAGTATTGGAGTGAGATGCTCCAGAATATGGCCCTAGGTCAAATTGACTTCTACTTAGAAAAAAGAATTTTAAACGATTCTTCATTCACCCAAATTGAAAAATTGGCTCTATGGCCTGAGCTGATAAAAGACGAGTTCTTTCAAATAAAGAGAAATCGTTTTGTAGAATTCTATCTAGAGCAATGTTTTGAAAAAAGACAAAATAAGCAAACTTGTTCTGATCAGCTCTATAGTTTTTGGAATTCTAGCAATCAAAACCCTGATCTTGCCATGACTATGGTTAATATCTTAAGGACCTTTTCTAGTGCGAAGAATTATTGGACCTTTTATCAAAAAATTACAAAGAGTGATTTACAAGAATTCTATTGCCCAAAACCAAGAGTGAAAACCGCTATATTTAATCATTTAAGGAAAAACCTCGAAGAAGTTGATGAAGTCAAAGTTATCAATAATTTTATCACTACCAGTATTGGAAATACATGTTGGCAC
Organism: Halobacteriovorax marinus; assembly: GCA_002163155.1. GTDB lineage: Bacteria > Bdellovibrionota > Bacteriovoracia > Bacteriovoracales > Bacteriovoracaceae > Halobacteriovorax > Halobacteriovorax marinus_A. The sequence continues at coordinate 211,128 of MAAO01000005.1, forward strand.
TCTATCTTGGCAGACCTTAAAGGACTTCTCTTTTCCAAGAAACAAGGACTAAGAGACTTTTCTTTTAAAATCCTTAGTGCCAAAGAAGCAATGACTCAACTAGAACGCGACACCTACTTAGTGTTTTACATTCTTTCTAATCCTATCATTGGAAATAATTTCAATCGTGCCTGGACAACTATGATGTCCATGGGTCAGGACTATGGCAGAAGAGTCAAAGTCTATAATAGACTTAAATTTATTGATCCCCTTCCGGGCGAAGTATTCTCCCATAGAGTCACTGAAAAGAGAGAGGCCATTATAAACCTCTTTCACCAAAATTTTCCCGAGTACTTAAATCACTACGCAAAGACTTGTGTCAATTTTCTCAAAGGACAGGGCGATTTTCCCAATGGAAACCCCACCCTTCACTGCGATGAGCTCTATAAAATCTCTAAGAAGAAGAGATGGATTAATCAGACGCTTAAGCTTCAATATTCTGCCATAAAGAAATAAATTAGGATTTTGAATTGATATCCATACTCATGCCATTCAAGAACGAGTCTGCTCACTTAAAAGAGACCATTGAATCGATTCAAAACCAGACCTATAGCAACTTTGAAGTCATCGCCATTGACGATCATTCAAGTGATAACTCTTATGAATTTTTAGAAGAAGTTTCTAAATCTGATCCGCGCTTTAGTGTCTACAAAAATACAGGGACTGGAATAATTGAGGCACTAAAGACCGCCTCACAACATATTTTGGGAGATTATGTCACTCGTCAAGACGCCGATGACCTCATGCCTTCAACTAAGCTAGAGAACCTACTAGAGCTGTTAAAAAACGCAGGAAGAAATCACATTGCCACCGGAAGAGTTGAATACTTTAGTCATAAAGATATGGGCAATGGTTTTTTAAAATATGAGAATTGGCTAAACTCCCTTTGTGAAAATGATAATCACTATTCTCAAATTTATAAAGAATGCGTACTAGTCTCTTCAAATTGGTTACTATACATTGAAGACTTCAATAAGCTAGGTGGCTATCAAGATGCTATCTATCCAGAAGACTATCACTTTGTCTTTAAGCTCTTTACCCACGACTTTAAAATTGTCAGCTCTAAGAATGTCACTCACCTTTGGCGTGATCATGAACACAGGGCCTCTAGAAATCTAGAGCAGTATAGAGATCAAAAATTCTTCCCGCTAAAAGTTCAGTTTTTTAAAGAAATAGTGGGAGTTGAGAAGATTTGTCTGTGGGGAGCAGGTCCCACAGGAAAGAAGTTAGCAAAAGAGCTTATTAAAAATGAGATCCCTTTTATCTGGATCACTAATAATGAAAAGAAAATTGGAAAAAATATTTACGGTGTAAAAGTTCAACACTTCAGTGACCTTGAACATTTACTAGATCATCATCTCATCATCTCTGTGACTCAAAGAGATGCCATCGCTTCTATATTCGAATACCTAGAAAGCATTCATTTTAAAAACCATTACGAATTTTAAACTAAGTCTTCATAGAGCTTTAAGGTTTCTAAATACATATCATCCCCTAGCGACTTTCTTTTGTAGTGAGAAGCTAGTGCTCTAAAGTACTTGAAACTTTCACTATTCTTACTATCAAAGAGCTTTGAGCCTATGGGATCAATGTCTTCACCATTACTAAGACTCACCAAGAGCAGCTCATAACCCTTACTTCTCTCAAAACTCAATTTCTCAGCTTTCAGCAAGAAACCATGATCTCTTAGAAACTTTCTAAGATCAAACATGTGATACTGTGCGGAGATTAGTATGTCACATTGACTTAAATCGTTACGATTCAACAGCTCGCTGATAATACCAATCGCCACATCTCCTCCCACTCCACATATACAGATGAGAGACTTCTCATTGGAAACTTTAATTTTTTCGGCATTTAAAACATGTAACTCAAAGCTGGCTTCAGGGATAACAGCAAGGGATTTGATTTTTCTTTTTAAGGAAGAAATAATTCTTGGAACTTGATCCACAAAGTGAACTTTTTCTGATTTGTTCTCTTCTATGACTGCAAGGCCTAGAAGGCCATGATCACAACAAGTATCCCAAACTTCACTATATCCAGACTCAATGAGATCAAAAATATCTCTTAGCCTACGTCCTAAATGAGTTTTCATTTATCCCACTCCCAAATTGATTTATTCAAAGTGAACTTTATTTAAAATGAGTCCAGAAGATGGGGCCACAAAACCTATTGCCTCTTTCGCTGTTTCGCCACTTATGAGCGAGTCACTTATATCTTCTAAAGTGATCTCACCACGTCCTAGACGAACCAGCGCTCCCACCATCAGACGAATCTGTTGGCGCATAAATCCCTTTCCGTGAACTTGTAGTATCCAGGACTCTTTTGGAAAGAAGCTTGCTGTGTAGAGATCATTTTCTACAATCTCACACAATTCTACGGATCTATCAAATTCTCCAGCTGGATTGGGTCTAAAGCAGTAACTTTTAAAGTTATGTCTACCTTCAAAGAGTTTCGCTCCCTCTTTCATGAGATTTATATCTAATGAGTCAGAGAAATTGACCATCAGTGGTGCACTAAAAGGGTGAATCTTCTCTCCATAGGTGAAAATATATTGGTATTCTTTAATTTTCGGATCATTAATAATCTTAAAGCTCTCGTCCACTTCTGTGACATCTAGTGCTCTAATATCTGCTGGTAGATTGGTATTTAAATCAGCTAGAAGTTTTGCTGGGTCCTGCTCATCTCGAACAAAGAGCTCTAGAGCAAATTGATTGGCAGAGACCTTAGCGTCGGTTCTCCCGGCGCCTAGAGTTTTAAACTGATCATGATCAAAGATGAAGTGAAACGTCTTATCGACCATCTCTTGCACAGTTTTAGCATTGGTTTGTTTCTGCCAACCGCTGTAGCGAAAACCAATGAATTGAATATTAATGAGGTAGTAGAATTTTTTCATGGCCAATTTTCAGGTAAAAAAAAGCCCTCTAAAAAAGAGGGCCTTATATTTAATTTAAAATTTAAATCAAATTAAGAAAGGTGCTTACCAACAATTCCTGCTAGTTCGAACATAGTAATTTCTTTCTTTCCGAAAACTTTTTGAAGTTTATCGTCAGCAAGAATATTTCTTCTGTTCTTTGGGTTTTGTAGGTCATTCTTCTTAATATAATCCCAAATCTTCTTAACTACTTCAGTTCTTGGAACTGCTTTTGCACCGATAACGGCCGCAAGCTCAGCAGAAGGAGTAAGTGGTCTCATGAAAGCAGCATTTGGCTTTCTTTTAGTTTTTGTTTTCTTAGCAGCTTTCTTAGGAGCAGCTTTCTTAGTTGCTTTCTTAGCAGCGGCTTTCTTAGGAGCAGCTTTCTTAGTTGCTTTCTTAGCTACTTTTTTCTTAGCTACTTTCTTAGCTACTTTCTTAGTTGCTTTTTTAGCTACTTTTTTCTTAGTTGCTTTCTTAGCTACTTTCTTAGTTGCTTTCTTAGCTACTTTTTTCTTAGTTGCTTTCTTAGCTACTTTCTTAGTTGCTTTCTTAGCTACTTTTTTCTTAGTTGCTTTCTTAGCTACTTTCTTAGTTGCTTTCTTTGCAACTTTTTTCTTAGCTACTTTTTTCTTAGCTACTTTCTTAGTTGCTTTCTTAGCTACTTTCTTAGTTGCTTTCTTTGCTACTTTCTTAGTTGCTTTCTTAGCTACTTTTTTCTTTGCCATAACATCCTCCAAAATTCGTATTATGTGGTTTTTCTAATATTAAAATTTAATTACTTATACTCTAATCGAAAGAAAACGAAAACACTTGAGTTATTTTCGATTATTTTAAAAAAAAATTCTCTAGGAAGAATAGGCCTTTCGCCAATAGACCTCCTAGGGAGATCATTTCTTAATTTTTTTGATCCATTCTACGACTTGTCCTTTTTCTCCAAGACGCCTGTTAGACTTTTCATAGCCGTGACTTTCGTTCAAAGAATACATTCTAAAGTTGTCGATACTGCAGTAGTGAATGATCTTATGAACTTTTTTCTCTTGAGCCGTTGTCTCAAAGAAATCTTTAATTTTATGGGAGAAACCACTGCCCTGATGAGAGATTTTAATAGAAGTATTCTTAGAATAGAGGACTTTTTGGTCAATTTTACAGAAGAGGGCCGCGATTATTTCGCCATTATCCTCTACTCCGAAGAGTTCCCAGCCATCTTTGACTTCTTTCTTAATTTCATCATAGTTCCAGTTAAAACCTGGAGAATCAGAGAAAGCATCTATATTGTAATCATAAATAGTTTTGATATCTTTAGAATTATTGGCCTTAATAAATTTTAAACTCATAGCAATCCTTTGCTGTTCGAAAAAGAGGTTCCGAAATGAACCTCTATTATACTCAATTCTATAAGAGTTTACTTTAAAGTGCTAATATATGCCGCGAGATCAGCAATATCAGTATTAGATAGTTTTTTGATGAAAGGAAGCATTGGAGGGTTCTTTCTCTCTTTACCGGCCTTAAATTGCTTTATAGAGCTAATGATATACCACTCGTGTTGACCAGCAATACGTGGTGCTTTTTGTTTTTCAATTCCTGCACCATCAGCACCGTGGCACTGTACACAGCTTTTGAATAACTTCTGTCCTCTTGCTGCATCAGCGGCGAAGGATTGACTAGATAACAAAGTAATTAAGACGACAAAGGCCTTTAATGTTTTCATTGGACTCCCAAATAAGTAATTTAGTTGTAATACTCTGAATATTAACGATTAAGAAGCTACTCGGCAACCAAATTTATCTGATCGTGCCCAATTATTGTCCCTATGATCTTAGCAAGCACAGAAAATTCTTCATTGGATAAAGATGTTGGCGCTAATTTTAGAGAATTTACAGTGGAAATAAACTCGATAACCACTTCCTTCCCAGCTAAATGAACTAAATTAACTTCAATATTTTGCTCACTAAAGTAATTCATCATATTGAGTCTTAGAGTGAAAAACTCTTTAATCGCCTTTATATTTCCTACATAAGTAGCATTTTCCCTAGCACACCAACCAGAAATGTCTTCTTCTGCAAAGAAGGCCAAGTACGAACTGAGTAGGACTTTCTTAAAATCTTCAATAAACTGAGTAGGAAATTGATCACCAGGGACTGATGGAGTTTGATTTGAGTCTCTTAAAAAGCTCTCTAACTCTCTTGGAGCGAAAGTTCGAACTCTATCTAGACTTGAATTTGAAAAAAGCTTACAGAGCGAATGAAAAATTCCTAAAAAAGGCCCATCAAGTTCACTTTCATAGCTAATGGAGCCGATATTTTCTCTATTTAAGCTCACAAAGAAGCGAGAATTCAACTCCGCGCTCTTAACCACAAAGGAAAACTCCCCCGTATTACCCACAAAATCCTTAGATTTCGAAAATTCCAAAATTCTTTTAGAAAAACTTTCCAACTAAATAATCCTCAATTAAAATTAAACAAACACATAGTAACGGCCAAAACTAAAAAGCGGAAATCCAATGAACTCTCAAAGCAAATTAGATTCTATTACTCAAGCTAAAGAACTTCTACTGATAGGACCCTGTCCATTTAAAGCAGATCACCTCTATCAAGATGCACTTACTAGAGAAGTACCTATCATTGCTGTTGATAAAGGTCTAGAACACTGTCCTCTTGCACCCGTGATTTATGCCATAGGAGACGGTGATAGCAGCAAATTGCCCATGGATCACAAGTTACCTTGTGAGAAAAATCAAAGTGACTTAAATGCTGCCTTAAACCTTATCTCTAAGAACACTAAACATATTTCTCTCCATGGCTTCCTAGGCCTAAGAAGAGACCACGAGTGGATAAATTTGGGTGAGATCTATCACTTTATTAAGAATTCGAAATGTATCGCCAAGATTGACCAGAACTGTCTCATTATCCCCAAAGGAAGAACGAGATTGGAAATACAGGGAACTTTTAGTCTGATGAGTTTATACCAGACCCAACTTAAGATTGTGGGTCAGTGTAAGTATCAATTAAAAGATTTCACAGAACTCTCCCCCCTTTCTAGCCATGGACTTAGCAACGAGGGAAGCGGAATGGTGGAAATTGAAAGTAAAGAGGCGCTTATTCTCTACTTTCAGGAAGAAGTTCTAAAGTTCCCGCAGTGTGATCTTTAAGTAATTCCTCTGAAAAAATCTGCAGACGATACTTGCCGGTCAAAAATCTCTTCATTTGATTCTTGTAAAAAGGACTTAACATATGACCTGAGTTTCCAATGGGAAGAATTCCATAACTTGACTCAATGTGGGCAAAATCAATGATTCTTCTAGTACTAGGTCCAGCTCTCACCTTAAATCCATTACTACAGCCAACTTCTCTAAAATTATTTACATCATTGTAGGCACCCATAACTGGATAGGGACCCAAGTTAAAGATCTTATCAAAGGGTTTCTTTCTTCCAAAGGCATGAACAAACTCTATCGTGTGCAATTTTCCCCAATTCCAGTCAGAGAGATCTGTCCCATAGGTCTTTGCGAGATAGGCCACAGTCTCTTTAAAACTCTTTTCGACAATATCGACTCGCTTTTCAATTTTGTCAGTTGCTGCAAAGTCCCACCACTGAGCATCCTCTCGTTTAAGCATTCGCTGGAGAAAATACCACCTAGAAGTGAGTCCACAGTACTTTTCTCTATCTGCGGCACTTAATTCATCAAGGAGATTGAGACTCACCTGCAAGACCAATTGGTGATAAATACTTGAACCAATGCGGTTGGGCATATCTCTTCGGTCCCAATTTCTAAGCTCACTAAGAGCTTTCTTCTCTAAATCACTGAGTCTAGAAAGTTTAAGATCATTTAAGAAAATCTCTCTGATCCATTCCGTCTCAGAGTTCAACACACTTGTTTGTAACTGCATCGTCTCCTTTACACTCCACTTCTCTTTACTATGAAGGGCAGAGAATAAAGTAATGAAGCGGTCTCTTGGTTGCCAAAGACCTCTAAACTTTTCATTGGCCGAGATGGGTCTATTATTAGCAGAGAGCACAATTCCAGAACTAGGATTAATCTCATGGGGCATTTCCTCAAAGGGAATATAACCCTCATACTCCTGTGATCCCCGCCCGTCCAAAACACTCATAGCATCACTATTAGCTGCGCGAATGGGATAGAGTCCAAAATTTAAGCGAGCAATATTATCTTTAGCATCTGCGTAAACCACATTTAAACCAGGAGAGCCTGCATAGCTGACGGCACTTTTAAAATCTTTAAAAGTCTTAGCATCTCCCATTTTCTTAAAGGCCAGTAGTGGTTGATTTAGCGGATGATGAAGGGTCCACTTTAGGGCAATTCCCTTAGGTTCAATGATTTCATCCAATAAAGGACCGTGCTCAGTCATACGGACAGGTAGGTAGAAGTCGTCCTTATCTTTAATTTTAATCACTTCACTGTAGCGTTTAATACTTTTGAGTTGCCCTTTATACTCATATTCGTTCCCCGTAGGAGAAATTTTCTCTTTATAGAAGTCCATATCATCCATATAGGAAATGGTTAAACCAAAGGCCTTAAAATGATCGTGGGCCAGACCAGCAAAGGGAATGTTTGGAAGAAAGTGACCGTAAATATCAAAAGGTTCCAACTCATTATCAACTTTCAAATGGGCCTCAAACCAAATTCCTGGTAGTGAAAAGCCAATATGAGGATCAGACGCCAGTAGAGATTTGCCAGAAGTTGTTCGCTTACTCTTTAGCGCCCAAGCATTAGAGCCCTCAAATCCTCCAAAAGAAGCATTGAGCTCGGTGAAAGTGCTGTAGATTTCTTTAAGCCCACCCTCAACTTTAGCTGTCATGACACTATTGGCACTAGGCTCTATTTGAATTTCCTTCCACAGGTTTTCAGGCAAGAGATTTTTTAATTTATCATTGAGCAGGTCATGACGCATGAATGCTGCAAAAGAATAGGACATATACCCAATGACAGCATAAGCGTCGAGGGTACTAAATTTCTTGGGTTTAATTCCTGCCAGTGTAAATTCTATGGGAAGCACGCCATTTTCCACAAAGAAATTGACCCCTTCATAGAAACTATCAAGCTGTGAGAGCATTTCCTTATCTAACATGCCACTATCTAATTTTTCTTTAAAGAAGCGTCTAACGCCAATAGTTCTAAAAGTCTTATCAATCTTAAGACCTTTCTCGCCTATGATTTCACTAAGAGTTCCAGAGCCCACTCGTCTTAAGATCTCCATTTGAAATAAACGCTCCGAGGCCATGACATAACCAAAGGCCCTGTAGAGATCATGTTTATTCTTCGCCTTGATATGAGGAATCCCCTCATTATCCCGTGTAACGGTGACTGCTTCTTTTAAAATAGACATCTCCAAAGCCCCACTACCAAAGGGAATAGTGCGCTTTAACAGGATATACACACCGCCTATGAGCAGGGGTCCCAAAAGAGAGATGAAGGCCAAGAGGTATTTAATTTTCTTATTCATAGATTTTCCGATTTCTTATAAATTTTATTAAAAGCATAGAAGGCCACGTTTCCAAAAAAAGTGATCACTAGCAATATCAACATTAATTCTCTTAATGTTACTCCAAGATCCAAGAGCTTTGCAAAGAACACAGGTGCAATACTCGTCCCCACCACCAAAATATTTGAATCCATTCCTTTAATACGCCCAATAGACTCTGTACCAAAGGTTTCTGCCCAAAATGAATTACGCGTAAGACTACTCATGCCCACGGCTATTCCCAAAAAGGAAAATGATAGTGGACCTATGAAGGCCTGATCAAAGAAGGCCAAGAGAATCACCGAAATAGTCAAAGGCCACAACATAAATGGCAAGAGCTTACGACTCGAATAGCGGTCGATAAATTGCCCTACAAAGTAGGACGTGAAAATGTGAGAGATAGAGAAGAAAATAAAACTTAGGGGAATGACTTTTTCACTCCATCCCTTGGCCTCAACAATGGAGCCCTGTTGGAAGAAAATCCCCGTGGCCACAAAAGGCAGAATGGCGAAACTCACCATTAAACCTACGACTTTATAATCTCTAAGCACATCTATCCACTTCCAGCTCTTAGATTCATCACTTCTATTTCTAAGGACGGACTCATTTTCCTCGTAGAGGCAATATTTAGGAAATTTCCTTAACAGAAACCATGTTGCCGGCACCAAGACTATAATGATGAGAACGCCCATGAACTGAAAAGTTTCACGCCAACTGTATTTAACTAAGAGAAGACCAATAACGAGGGGCCATAACCCTTCCCCCACACTTCTTCCCCAACTAGACATTGTCTGCGCCTTACCTCGGTTCTTGCCAAAGAGTTTAGCAATTTGAGTGCTTGCCACTAGACCTAAGACAATTTGACCAAAACCCCTAAGCAGATAGAAACCTATAAAGAAGGAGATCATTTGATAGGAAAGACTCAACCAAAAGAGCGAGATCACCATAATGGCAATTGTGATCAAGGCAAAGTACCAAACCTTCATCTTATCTATGAGTCCACCCAAATAAGCTAAATTAAAAGAAGCTACAAAGGTGGCGAGAGAATAGAGAAAACTGATTTCCGTTCTGGTAAAGCCCAATTCCTGACGAATTGAATTGATGAATTGACCTATATAGAAGGACTGGCCATAGCCTGCGAACAAAGTGACCAAGAAACAATAGAAAATGATCGTAAAATGTTTTTTTAAAAGGGAAAGCACTCTTTTATTTCCTTCATTATTCAATTAGAATTTATCTATGATAAAGCGATTTCACCTCATTGATCAAATTCGCGGTTTTGCCATAGTCTTAATGATCATATTTCATTTCTTCTACGACCTAAACCTATTTAACTATGTTGAGATAGATTTTAATCGCGACTTCTTTTGGTTTGAGCTACCAAGGCTCATCGTTTTTCTCTTTTTATTGGCGATGGGACTCTCCATGCCCCTTGTTCACCATCCAAAAATGAATTGGAAGAAGTTTTGGCCTAGATGGGGAAAAATTGCAGCGGGAGCCTTAGTCATTAGTGTCTACACCTATTTTCTCTTTCCTACGCGCTGGGTTTACTTTGGCACACTTCACTGTATAGCAACTGCGTCACTCTTCTCTATCCCTTTTATGAAAATCCCAAGAACCTCAGCACTCATTGGGGTGGTGCTACTACTATTGAAACTTATTTTTAAGATAAATATTCCATGGATCGTCCTCTCCCATTCTAGTATGGATTATATAGCCCTCTTTCCTTGGATCGGTTGTGTCTTCATTGGTTTTGGACTTTGGAGTGTAAACTTTCACCAGCTAAGTGTCTTTAGAGGAAAACCCTTTAGAATGCTTGAATACCTAGGTAAGAGATCACTGCTCATCTACATCATTCACCAGCCCATTCTCTACTCCCTCGTATTTTGCTTTGACTGGCTAAACAAATCTCTTTAAAAAGTTCAAAAATCAAATAATATTCGAGACTTATAAATTAGAGTTTCGCACTTTTGTCTTACCGTTTGAAATTGCTAGTAAGGTATAATCATGGTAGAAGATAGCGACTAAAGCTATTAATTTTATTGTGCTTTTCACCATTTTGAAGAGTTTAAATATTAGGGACCCATATGCCTTCTGATTTAAAAAAGAAGATAGAAAAAGCCGAGAAATTCATCGGCGGTTTGAAGTTTGCTGTTATCGTTATTACGCTCTTTTCTTTCATGATGATTGTGGGAACTTTCTTAGAAAGTTACTATGGAACAGACTTTGTAAATCGCGTTCTCTATAAAAGTTTTCCATTTATGGCACTGCAATTTGGAATGTTCGCCAGTATCTTCTTGGCCATGCTCTTAAGACTGCCTCCCAAGAAAAGACTCTATGGCTTTTATACTATTCACATAGGCCTTATCATGGTGGGTTGTGGATCTTTCATTACTTGGTTCTCAGGAATTGATGGTCATCTCTCACTTGATCCTAACTCTCCAAATAGAAAAGTCATTCTAAGTGATGACGTCCTTAGAATTATTTATCATGATGAGGGAAAGACAGTTACTAGAAAACTACCCTTTGCTGCTTTTAGAACTACTCTAGATGACAAGTATGAAAATATCCAACTTGGTGACTTCATCCCCTTTGCTGATAAGATTCTCACATGGAGAAAGGGAAGTAATCCCTATCCATTAAATTCAAGTATTCACTCTTCTACTTATATTATTTCAAACCCAAATGTTTCTCAGGAAATGACCCTCTCTCTTCACCCAGAAGCGGTTGAGTTCGAAGCGTCACTTACTATGGGTCTGCTTAATGTGACTTACTTACCAAAAGGATTGGCCAACTGCTTTACCACTAAAGGAAAGAGTGGCTATATCATTTGGGATAGTAAGAAGAATGATTGTTACACTCCTGAACAGCGAAAAATAAAAATACGAAAGACAAGTGAGAATAATAAATTTCTGGTCTTAAGAGAGAATGGGAAAGTTTACTCCTTCTTCCCTGACTTTAATCCATGGCCTGTAGATGAAAATCTAAAAGTGATTAAAAATTCGCACTTAAAAATCTTTAATAAGAAACTCTTTGAAGATAAGCCAAACCTCTTTGCCTTTGGACGAAAAGTGGCCTTCTTTGATGACGAGAAGTGGCATGTGGCAGAGTTTAAAAAAGACAGCGACACTATAGACCTGCCTTGGATGGGTTTTGAACTTGTATTAAAGAAACACGCTGACAGAGAATTCCCTAGTTTTGCTCCAAAAGAAATTATGCCTATTCAAAAGAATGGGAGTTTAATTAAAGGTCTCACTAAAGCGTTAGAAATCGACGTTCTTGGAAATAAATACTGGGTCTTAAATGATAGACCTATTACTCTTAGAATCAACTCTAAGAAAGTCTCCTTTGTACTGGATAAAGAAATCCTCACACTTCCTTTTGAGTTTATTTTAACGAAGTTTAAAATGGATAAGAGTCCAGGAACAAATAACCCCGCTAGTTATGAGTCTTTTGTAAAACTCTTCACTAGCGATGGACCTACTGATCATCACGTATATATGAATAATCCCCTAAAGCATGCTGGTTTTACCTTCTATCAGGCCAGCTACTCGCAGGATCCCCAAACAGGTAGATACTCATCAACTCTCAGTGTAAATGTTGATCAGGGAAGACCCCTTAAATACTTAGGTTCAATTTTCTTAGTCTTAGGAGCGATTGCTCACTATCTTTTAAATAAGAAGAAAGTTAAGAAATCAGAAACTACAGACTTTTTTAAATTAGAAAAATAACGAACGGAAAATATATGAAACAAATAGCAATACTATTATTCTCAATTCTACTTAGTTTTTCGACACTAGCGGCAAACACTCAATTTTGTAATGAGTCCCTAAGTGCTATTCCCATAAGACAGGATGGAAGAATTAAACCTCTTCTTGTTCACGCCAGTGAAATGATGAAATACCTAACAGGTAAATCTAAAGTGGGAGAAAATTCGGCCACGGTGAGTTATTGTCTTCTCTCAATTAATGGTCTTGGGATTCCTACGAAGATCAAACTCTTTGCTAAGATTGAGCACGTCGATCTGCAAAAATTACTAGAAGTCGAAAAGCAAAAGAAGATTAGCTATGATGAGCTTGAAGATCAAACGGCAGTTCTTAGAAATGAGTGGAGAAAAGCTGAAGATTTTAGCAGCTATAAGAAGTCTCTTGGAAGTCTACTTGGTAAGATTAAAATACATAAAGATATAAAGACTGCCAATAACTGGCAAGTTCCTCTAGTAAACAGTAAAACTGATGTAGCATGGCTTCCTATTGGAGCTTACTTAAGTGAAGAGAAAATTAAAGCGGCAAGGGCCGTTTCTGAAACTCCCTTTCTAAAAGTTTTATTAGATTCAAAACAACAATATGAAAAGACTGTTGGAAATAAGTTTCTTATTGAGCTTCAATACGTAAAATTAAAACTTCCAGTTGTTGCTCTATGCTTAACTTTCTTAGGTCTAATTTGTATTACTCTTTTTAGAAAGTTTCACTTTGCCTTGGCCTTTGCTATTTTAACAGTGATCGTGCAAACAGCGATACTGACCTTTAGAGTTTATATTTCGGGTCGTGCTCCCATTACAAATATGTATGAGACTGTTCTCTTTTCAGGATATGGATCTCTAGTTCTCGCTCTTATTATTGGGCACTTTAAGAATGAGAAAATCTATGTCTTTGTAGGACTCGCCTACAACGTCTGTACTCTTATGATGTTAAACTTTGCAGGGGGAATGTTATCAAGTTCTATTTCTCCTCTCGTTCCAGTGCTTAGAGATAACTTTTGGTTATCAACTCACGTGACAACAATCATTCTCTCCTACGGAGCGCTTGCACTTAGTTGGGTTTTGGCCAATACAGTTCTTATCAAGAAGAAATTCTCACATATGAGTAAGAAAGATGAACACTACTACAGTGAACTTATCTACACTTGTTTAAAAGCGGGAACAGTTATGCTGGCCACAGGGATTATTCTCGGTGGAGTTTGGGCCGATTATTCTTGGGGAAGATTCTGGGGATGGGATCCAAAGGAAACTTGGTCACTCATTGTTCTGTGTTTATACATAGCTATTCTTCACGGGAAATCAACGAATTGGATTCCTAATAATAGATTCTTTATTCTCGTGGCAGGGGCCTTTATGAGTGTGATGATGGCCTGGTTTGGAGTAAATTATATTCTCGCCTCTGGTCTTCATTCTTACGGATTTAGTGAAGGAGGAGCGATCTTCCTAGGAAGTTTCTTCCTCGGTCAATTAGTGGTTCTTGCGCTTACTTACTCATCATTTAAAGTAGAGGAAGCGAAACCTAATGCTTAATGTAGCAAATATCACAAAGAACCAGGGTGGTGAGCCTTTATTTATCAAGGCGAACTTTCAAATTAACCCTGGGGAGAAAGTAGGACTTGTGGGTCCAAATGGTGCAGGAAAATCAACTCTCTTTAGAATGATCATTGGTGAAGATAGGCCAGACGAAGGGCAAATCTCAATGCCTGAAAGACTACGCCTCGCCTATTTCTCACAGAATGTGGGAGAAATGCAAGGGCGTACAGCTCTCGAAGAAGTGGTTGAAGGTGATGCTTCAATCTCAGAAATGAAAGTCAAGCTCCGCGCCTTTGAAGAACAACTCTGTGATCCAGAACTTGATCCAGATGAAATGAATACTATTTTAAACCGCATGGGTGAAGTGCAAACGCTCTTTGAAAAAGTTGGCGGTTACGACCTTGAAACCAGAGCGGAAGAAATCCTCACAGGACTGGGAATTCATCCAGAAGATCACCATAAGAATGTAGAAGACTTTAGTGGTGGTTGGAAAATGAGAATTGCCCTAGCGAAAGTTCTCGTGATCAATCCAGACCTTATAATCATGGATGAGCCTACCAACTACCTAGATATGGAAACAATTCTTTGGTTAGAAGACTGGCTACAAAATTTCAAAGGTGCCGTCTTTATGACCACCCACGATCGTGGTTTCATGAATAATGTTGTTAAGAAAATTGTAGATATTAGCAATAAGAGAGTCACCACTTACTCAGGCGACTACGATTTCTATATTAAAGAAAGAAATATTAGATTCGATCAATTAAAGTCCGAACATAAGAGACAACAAGACATGTTGCAAAAAGAAGAAGACTTTATCGCGAAATTTAAAGCTCGCGCTTCACATGCGGCACAGGTTCAATCAAGAATTAAGAAACTGGAGAAAATTGAGCGCGTTGTTCTTCCTCCAGAAGAAGAAAGTATCTCCTTTGACTTCCCTGTTCCTCCTAGAGGCAGTGATGATGTTGTTGTCATCAAAGATCTTGCTAAGAGTTGGATAAGTAGTGAGGGAGTTGAAAATAAGATTTTCGAAGGCCTCACAAAGACTATTAACCGATTACAGAAAATTGCTGTTGTTGGTGTGAACGGTGCGGGAAAATCAACGCTATTAAAGTGTATTTGCAATGAAACACAACCTACTAGTGGAGAGATAAAGTTAGGGCCAAGTATAAATGTTGGTTACTTTAGCCAATTTTCTCTAGAAGTTTTAAAACCGAATTCCACAGTTCTTGAAGAAATTCAATCAAGTCTCTCTCAGGCCAGTGATGGTTACTTAAGAAACTTACTAGCAGCTTTTCTCTTTCGCGGCGATGATGTTCATAAGAAAATTAAATATCTCTCAGGTGGTGAGAAGAGTCGTCTCGTCTTAGCTGTCATTTTCTCTAAGGGAAATAACCTACTCGTTCTAGATGAGCCTACCAACCATCTTGATATTGCATCTCGTGAAATTCTTATGACTGCCCTTAAGGCCTATGAAGGTACTGTAATTTTCGTTTCTCACGATAGGCACTTCTTACACGAGTTAACGGATCAAGTTCTGGAAGTAGATAAAGGTGGAGTCACTCTCTTCCCTGGAAATTATCAATACTACCTTGATAAAAAATAAAGAAATAAAGTACGCGGTTACTTTTCGTTATTTTAATAACTTAGAAATTAAGACCATTTCTAATCTCTGCCTAAAAGAAGTTGATCAACCAAGCACATTTAAACTTGAAAGTTTTTAATGTATACTTAAAAGAAAACAAGCATTATTTGGAAAACTTATGCTCACCTACCTATCTTTATTGATCGTTCTCACTTTCCAGATCACTCACGCTAAAGATTTCAAAACTTCTAAAAGAAAACTCCTTAAAGTTGCAGCTGTTGATTGGTGTCCACAAATATGTCCCGAGAATGAAAATGGTCGGAAGGGATACCTATATGACATTATGGAAGAAGTTTTTAAAGAGGGACCTTATAAAGTTGAGACTGAGTTTTTCCCATGGAGCAGGGCCATCCATTTTGTAAAACATGGTAAATATGACATGCTCCTATCTCCTGCAAAAGAAGAAGCACCAGATCTAACTTATCACAACACTCCAATTGGTTATCAAACTCATTGTTTCTGGACAAGAAAGAAGTCCTCGTGGAACTACAAAGGCGCGAACTCATTAGTTAATAAGAAACTCATTATCTATAGAGATCATTCTTACGGTAAGCTTCTAAAGAAGTATCTTAGTAATCCTGTAAAGAATACTTTCTTCACCCTCTCCTATGATAAAACCTATATAAACCGCGCCATAGGCATGGTGTCACGAAAAAGAGCTGATACATTCATTTTCACTGTCAACTCAGTTTTTGATTTCCTTAAGAAGAGTAAAACCTATAATGTGGGTGACTTAAAAATTTCAGGGTGTTTAAAAAAGGACCCTTTGTGGTTTGGCTTAAATCCAAACAAAGAAATGGAGTCAAAGAAGTTGGCAAAATTTATTGATTCACGAATTGAGGAATTAAAAAGAAAGGGTTACTACACTAAGGTTTTAAATAAATATAATATAAAGTCACCAAAAATTTATTCACCTAATATAGGTAATGAATAAGCTCTTTTCTTACTTCTGTTTCTTATTAATTTCATCGGCCTTGCCAATAGAGCTATAGAACTCTCTATCTTCTTTACTGACTTTCTTCTTATCCTTATTTTCAACACGTCTCTTAAAAAACATAAGAACTACTGAAAAAAGCATAAAGAGTGGAATCGCCATATCAGCGGCCTGGGCAAATATCGACAATTTATCTTCAGGGGCAATGATATTCTTATAGGCCAAGCTATAGAGAATAAAGATTAGAAAAAGAATACTAATAGTAATTTTTAAGTGTTTCATCATTCAATTGAGTGTAATTCTTTCTAAGAATAACTTCAATAGGAATGAAAATTCTCTAGTGTTAAGAATTTACCTTAAACGCCTCCAAAATGGTTTCACACAGATCATCTCCATCAAAAGGTTTTTGAATAAATTTATATATTTCTAAATTCTCAGTTCTCTTAATAGTTTCAGGATCGCCGTGGGCAGAGAGAAATATTATAGGGTTTTTAAAACCTTCTTCTTGCACTTCCCGCACAAAAGTTATTCCATTCATTCTCGGCATATTTATATCTGATACGATACAATCAAACTCATGCTCACTAACAGCTTGTTTACCTTCAATTCCATTGATGACTGTGATAATTTCACTCACAGAAGCAACCCCACCATCTTGTAAGATATCAATGATAATTTCTAATAAATCCTCTTCATCATCAAGAATCAATAATTTATACTTCTTCATTCTCTACCTTCTCTGTATCTAGCTTCTTTGGTAAAACGATTTTAAAACATGTATTTGGAGACTTACTATCATAAGTTAAACTACCCCCATGGGATTCAATTAAACCTTTAGAAATACTCAGTCCTAGACCTGTCCCCTTTCCTATATCTTTAGTGGTGTAAAATGGTTCAAAGAGACGCACCTGTACTTCAAAGGGAATGCCCTTTCCTGAATCTAAAATAGAGATTAAATACTGATCCTCACTTTCCGCTACAATAACCTTAACCCACTTTATCTGTTCTTCTTGAACGGAATCAAGGGAATTGTTAACTAAGTTTAATAAGACTTGTAGTAATTGTGTTTCACGCCCCATTAACTCTTGTTTTTCATTTAAACCCTCGAGTGAGAAAACGGTATTACTCATTGAGAGTTTTTGTTCTGAGAGATCTTTTAAACTATCAAAGATATCGAACAATTTTATTTTCTCAATAGGTACGTGTTCATCTTTACGACTAATTGATCTAAGCGATTTAATTATTTTTGTAATTCGATCAAAGTTCTTTTTTATTTTCTCCGTAATCTGCAAAGACTTTTGCGTATCACCATCAATTTTCCGTATGCTTTTTTCAAGCATATTTAACTGCCCCGTAATAATTGTAATGGGATTATTTATTTCATGAGCAATACTAGTCGCCATTTCACCAAGAGAGACAAGTTTATTTGTGTGCATGAGTTGCATCTGGTTTCTCTTCTGTTCTCGCATATCTGCTAAGAGCAAAAGTATGTAATCTTCTTCTTGAAAGAAGTTTTTTAGAATACAAGAAGAGATAACAAGAGTCTCTATAGGAGGCTCACCTTCGACTGTATTTATATTTAATTCAAGGGATTTTTCCTTCTCAGTTAAAAGCAATAGATCAAAGAGATTAAGAGGTGTCGCATCATTTTTAAAAAAATAGTCATAGTACTGTGAATTAGTGAAAGTTTCTTTAACAATATTCGTCTTATCATATAAGCTATCGCTGGTGAGAAGAACTTTTCCATCAAAACCAATGATGAGAAGAAAATTTTCCATTGTATGGATAAGTTCCAAGGTCCCCTGACCTTTTTCTTTTAAATGTTCTAACAGTTCCTGATCCATTTGCTTTTTCCTAAAGTGTTACGACTTCATTCATTATAGGTTTAAGCTACTTTTTTAAAACTTATTTTACTCTTAATTTTGTCTCTCTCTTTTTGAGGTTATAATTTAGTCGAATTATTCATAGTGGAAGTTTAATGAGAAAACCTGAAATAGACTATATTCAAAAGTTTTGTAGAGAGACTAGTTTACAGAGGTTTATTGCTCACAGCTCTAACCAAGAAATCACATTAATTGAGAAAAACGCTGAGCAAGTGATGACTGGAAATATTTGGAGATGTGCCATACTGTGGGGTAATGACGATATCCGTGGAGTGATGATAATAAATTTCACCACTATAAATATATTGGCCATGGCCAGTTCTGTATTTGAAAATACAAGAGATTCAGTTCTATTTGAGCATACTAAAGATTTCATGAAAGAATATTGTAATATGTATGCAGGTCTCTTAAAAGGAACCTTAAATAATAAAAACATTATTACTAATATAAGTTTACCTATAATTTCAAAATCACTTACTAGTCATGCGTGCCTAGCAGGAGTGCCTGAAAATTCTTATAAAGATAATTGGAATTTAGTCTTGGGAAATTCTTTTATTGAACTAAGTAACACTTTAGTTTTATCTAAGAATTTTGATATAAGTTCACTATTATTTTTAAAAGATAGTGAAAAAGAAAGCTCATCAAATGATGGTGATATAGAATTCTTTTAAATCCTTTTTGGAGTATTAATGTCAAAGATATTAGTTGTAGATGATTCAATGGTCATTAGAAAAATGATAAAGAATAGCCTTCAAAAAGAAGGTCACGAAATTCATCAAGCAGAAAATGGACAAGAGGGATTTGAGTTATTTGCAGCACATTCATTTGATTTGATTATTACAGATATCAATATGCCTATTATGAATGGTTTTGAGTTTTCAGAGAAAGTTCGCGCCAGCTCTGGAACCTCTTGTGACATTCCCATAATTGTCCTCTCTACAGAGTTTAGTGATGAAGTCAAAGAACGAGGTCGCAATATAGGAATTAACGCCTGGATGGTAAAACCTGCAGAAGAAGAGAAGCTCTTAAAAGCAGTGGCCTTTCTGATTGAGAATACAAAGATGAAGAGTGCTTAACTTTCTAAGTGATAAGCTTTAATTAAATCAACTTCTTCTACACTTCCCATTACAAAAGGTGTTTTCTCATGCAAAGAAGTGGCAGGAACATCTAGAATTCTCTCCACTCCATTAGTGGCCTTTCCTCCAGCAGCTTCAATCATCATTGCCATGGGCCATGCTTCATAGAGTTTTCTAAGCACACCTTGAGGTTTTCCGTTTGAGCAGGCGGGATAAATAAAAACCCCACCTTTAATCAATATTCTATTTAATTCAGCAGCAGCACTAGCGTACCACCTAGTATTAAAATATCTCTTTCTAGGACCAGACTCTCCTAGGAAACACTCATCAACATAACGAGTAATCGCTTTATTCCAAAAACACTTATTGGCATAGTTAATCGCCACTTCTTTCGCCACTGGTAAAACTTTCATAAAGGGATGTGTGTAGAGGAATGTTCCCGACTCGAGATCGTGAGAAAATCCATGCACACCATCACCAGTTGTATAAGAAAAGAAAGTGGATAGACCGTAGAGACAAATCCCTGCGGCGACGGGTTTTCTAGCACATTCAAAAATATCTTCTTCTGAAATATTCTCTTTCCCAGGTGCCAGACAAATGGAAAAGATAGAGGCAACGGGTCCATTAATTTCTAAGTTTGCTGAGCCATCTAGTGGATCAATAACCAAGATATACTTTCCGTCCTTAGCATTTTCAAAATAATGAATCTCATCAAGCTCTTCACTGGCAATGGCTCGAATATTTCCGTTATTCTTACAAAGTTCTACAAAAATATCATTGGCCAAGATATCGATGGAGACTTGAGAATCTCCACTAGCATTAGTCTTGCCATCTTTACCCATATCTCCAGAGATATGACCGTAGCGAAGTTTCGCAGCAACCATACGACAAGCAAGTGCGACATCTTCCATAATAGAAGAGAAAACACCTGAGTCAGATTCCATTTGGTTTTTTAAAATAAATTGATGAAGTGTTAAGGGTATTTTCAAGGTCTATTCCTCTTAGAAAAGATGTTTAAGTTGTGAGACATAGTCAGAACTCTTCATTCCCACTAGTACGTAATCAATGGGATAAGTTAAGTATTTTTCAAGGAGTCTTACTTGCAAAGGGGTCTCACCAGCCTCAATGAGTCCGGCACTAATCGCTTGCTCTTCAAAGTCTTTCGCCACTTTTGTCATATTCATTCTAGCGTATGCTAGAGACACATCATAGAGATCATAGAAGGGCTGACTCTCTTCAGGAGTTAGATCCGCTCCCCAGATTCTTGCGATAAATGGGAAGAAGTGAGAGAAGTATAATTGCTCGACTGCATCTTGAGTTCTAACGGTATTCCACATATCGTTAAATTGTTTTACTAGGGGAAGATTATAGATCGTCTCTTCTGGTTCCTCTTCTTTAAATCTCTTTTCAAGAGTCATAAGAGCTGTGACAAAAACCTTCTGAGCGTAAGTTTCATCTACTACTGGATGAGTTTTATCGTAAGTTGCGAGACGAATTAGTTGATCACCTTTAAAAGCATTTAGAGGTCTATTGATCATAATTTTTAAATCCATTCCCTGAGCTGTATTTAACAGACTCATTCCATGGTACCAATTTTCTAAGGCCTCAATTTCGATCATATTAAAAGGAAATTGAATGTACTTGAAATGATGATCAGAACTTACATTCTTGGCCGCTTGCATGACTCTATCAATGTGAGTGACTTTTTCATTTTCAGGAGGAAGGGTAAAGTTATTTGAACTTATTCCGTAACTTCCTATTAGTCCCTCGCTGACTAGAGCTTCTAACTCAGAGAAGGCCTTCTCTATTCTTCTATAGTATTCATCCTGTGAGGCGTCTTCTTCATAGAAGTAATACTCAGGATTATGGAGCAGATAGACATCTAATTTTTCAAGACCAAGTCTACCTAGTGAAAGGTTAACTTGATTTCTAATGAAATCGGGATGAATTGAATGCCAGAGATCATCATTCACTTTAACTAGCTCTTCTTTGGCTTGACCTATTTCATTGAGCTCTTGCATAACTTTGAGATTAATCCCCTGCACGTAGCCTACTTTAGAAACAATAATGGGAGACTTTCCAGACTTCTTGAGTACTTGACCAATAAGTTCTTCACTTTCACCACTTG
Source organism: Halobacteriovorax marinus (assembly GCA_002163155.1). Lineage (GTDB taxonomy): Bacteria > Bdellovibrionota > Bacteriovoracia > Bacteriovoracales > Bacteriovoracaceae > Halobacteriovorax > Halobacteriovorax marinus_A. The sequence continues at coordinate 232,520 of MAAO01000005.1, forward strand.
TGTAATTTGCAGACGTATCAATGAGAGTACAACCGTTATTAACGGCCTCTAAGAGAGCATCTTGGTGTTCTATAGATTTATGACTTACGCGGTAAGCACCAAAGGCCACTGGCATATATTTCCTCCAAAGGAACTAGGATTTTCAATATTCTTTGAACTCTCCGATAAATTATACAAGGAGCCATTTATGAGAATACTAACTTGCCTCATTTTATCATTAATTTCTCTAACATTATATGCAAAACCACAATGTATTGCCCATAGAGGCTTTACAGAAAATCATCCTGAAAACTCCTTTTCTGCCATAATGGCCGCGGTAGATCAGCAAGCTGATGGAGTTGAGTTTGATGTTCAGCATACGCAAGACGGTGTGGCCCTTGTCATGCACGATGAGACATTAGCGAGAACCGTACAGTCTAAGGCAGGCAGAGCTTGTAAGTTAACTCAGTTGATTAAAGAATTGTCCCTAAAAGAGATTAGAGAGAACTGTGAACTCATAGGTGATGGCGAAATCCCTACCCTAGAAGCTGTTTTAAGGTATCTAGAAGATAAGAATCTCTACACGTTTGTTGAGCTCAAAGATAAACCAAATCTAAGAACATTAAAATTAATTGAAAGGTACAATTCTCAAAAACCAGAACTGCTGCGTCTCATCTCTTTTAAATCCAAGAGTCTAAAAGTCGCCAAGAAGTTAAAAAAGAAGAATGCCTTTTGGAAGGATGTGAGACTTATGCGAGTTTATAAAGTCTTTCCCCTAAATTTATCTAGCTACGATATTGATATCTATTACAAAACAAAGTTTATGGCCTGGCTTCCAAGACTGCTTGGAAAAGAAGTTGGAGTTTGGACAGTTGATGAGGAAGCTGATCTAGCGAAGATAATGAAGACTAAGATTTCCTATATTACGACGAATAAATTAATGACCTGCCTAAAATTAAAATAGGCCCTGCAAGAGGGCCTATCATATTGAAATTATCTAAATATCAATTATTCTAAAATTAAAGAATTATCAAAAGGATTCATATATTGCTTCTTAAGTTCTAATTGCATTTCTTTATTATTAGCAATTTCGAAGTAAGCAAATAGCGCACCTTCTGTAATTTTTTGATTCTCATAATAAGACTTCATATACTTTGAAGCCAGATCTTTAATAAAGTTTGGAAGTGGTAAGAAACTTACACCAAGACCAGCTAATTGAAGAATCATTCTCTTTCTCTTAATTTTATTTGGCTTATTTTTAATATAAGCAACTGCTGGCTTACCGTTGAACATCGCTTCTGAATTAACGAGATTTACAATTTGCTCATCACCACTTTCTATAACTTCCTGGAAAGCATAGTTTAATCTTCTATCAATTGAAGAGTATCTAAATCTATTAGATCTTAACTTTGATGTGGCCGTTCTAAATCCTGTGTAGAATTTATTTGAACCGTAAGTTGCCCAATTAGCACTAGCAGCATTAGATTCCCATTTAGCGTACCAAGGGATTTGTGCTTCATAGATTGAAGAGAAAATATTATCAGCTTCGCCTTTAGTAAATCCTAATTCACCTTCAGGATATGACTCTAAGTAGTGAAGAAGCATATTTTGGTGGTAGAGTCTTTTCTCACGAACCATTTTTTCAACTTCAACTAATACATAACTCGCAGTGTTTAATAGAGGAATTGTACTTAGTCTCTTCTTAGCAAAATCAAGTGCCCATTTAACAACTTGATAAGTTACATGCTTCTTATAGAAGAATTTTGAATTATCAGGCTTAGCAATAATTGTTGGATCTAAGTAAGAAAGAGCTGAACCTAATTTCTTTTCATATTGTCTAATCACTTCCTTAAATTTAGGAGAATTAAAAACAGCATCAATATCTAAATTTTCAAGTGCTCTCATTGAGTTCACAACGTAGACAATATTTTCAGAAGACTTATCACCTTTTTCCATGAAATCTGGTGCTAGTAATTCTTCAACTTCAGCATCGTAATCACCCTTTTGTTTCATTAGGGTCTGCTCAGTTTTTAGACTTTCTTTGATAAATTCAATGTAAGGCTTAATTGAGAAGTTCGAAATCAGACTAGGTTCTTTTACCGAAATAACTTGTCCATCATCATTTCTTACAATTTTAAATCTCTTTTCAAAACTTGCTACTGCAAAAACTTGCGATGAAAATAGCATGATTACTAAAAGACTAGACATTTTTTTCATTATTAATCCTCCTGACAAATAATTGAACGAATGAATGTATGCAAATATAATAATATTTTAAGGGACAAAGAATTTTCGCACTAGTGAATAGATCAACAAGTAAGAAAAGAATAGATTAGCCGAGAATTTTTATCGGATGATGAGTACGATCACTAAGTAGCGCAAGAATTTTCCAAGTACCATATAGAGAGAAAAAGATGTGAGCGAAGACCTCATGAGCCCATAGGTAACGGCGATGGGATCACCAATGATAGGAAGCCAACAGAAGAATGCCGGCCATCCCTTAAATGAATCTAGTTTTGTTTTAAACTTGAGTATTTTTGATTGTTTAATTTTGAAGTACTTTGAAAGCCAGTCCCAGCGACCAAATTTTCCCAGGTAGTAGCAACTTATTCCCCCCAGAGAATTTCCAAGGGTGGCCACCAAAATGAGTAAGTAGGGATTCTCTGTCGTGCTACCTAAGTAGGCCAGATGAAACTCTGAACTTATGGGTAAGATAGTGGCCGCTAGAAAACTAGAAAAGAATAAACTGATCATATTTGAAGTGATGAACGTCCAATTTTAATTTTCTCTAAGACTCCATCCCAAAGTTTTGTTCTTAGTCTAAGAGACTCAAGACCAACCTCATAGGCTTCTCTAAGTTTAGTCTCATCACCCTTACACAGGGCCAACATACACTTGTTGGCGAGGTCAGAATGCTCATCCCCATCCAGTTCAATATGTCTTTCAATATAGTAGATGAGTTTAGGACAAACCGTGTTCTGTTGTTTTAATTGATTAAGAACACCAGTGAACATATCTGGGATTAACTTCTCTCTTCCAAAGAAGAAAGCTGCTGCAACTTTATGAGGTTCATCGCCAAGAGCGAGATCCATATTAAAAGAAACAAAGTTCTTAATCGGAGTTTCTAAAGTATTAAAATTAAATTCTCTTATAAACTCTTCCATTAAATCAGTAGACGCTCCTACTTCACTCATAGCATCTAGATAGAGCGTGTAGTGATCACAGGCATTACCTTCGGGGTCAGTATCACTTTCCTCGCCTAAGACTATTTCATTAATCATGCGAACGAGGTCTTTAGAATAAGGAGAAGGTGTCCAAGGAAGTTGTACGCAAGTAATTTTTCTTTGAAGTGATTTTAAAAGAGACATGAAATCCCACACGGCAAAGACATGATATTCCATAAAAACTCTGAGGTTCTCAACAGTTCTTAACTCTGAATATAAAGGGTGATTTGCTAGTGAGCGATGCTCTCTTTCTAAACTTATTTTATAGTTTTCCATGCAATAATTTAGCAAAAAATTTAAAAAGAGTATATGAAAATAAGGAAATTTAGACTTAAGCTTTCTTAAGTATGATCAATCAGTTTCATTTTGATCATCAAGTACCTCATCATCAGACTTCTCTTTATCTAAACTAATTTGATCGAGTTTACTTTGATGAAGTTTTTTAAATTGGTCCTTCTCTTTATCTCTCTTTTCATTTAAGTCTTCAAAGAAAGTCTCATTAACATAACGACGTACTTCTTTCTTATCTAGCTCATCAATGGAGTGAATAAAGGCCTTATAAAGTAATCTTGTTCCATCTTTTTGAAAATTCTTCCCATCGACTGGCACTAGAGAAATAGAGCAGTTAAAAGGAATTTCTAAACGATAAGTACCAAGACTTAATTCTTGTTCAGTGGCTATAGTCATATCAGATTCAGAAATAGAGAGAACATCAATTCTAAGTTTCGTTGAAACAAAACTTAATTCATCATTCTTACTTACGTAGTATCTCTTTTCTTCAAAATCATCTCTTGTGAGTCTGCCGTACTTCTTAGGATCTTCTTTTCTAAGAGCGAGAATTTTCTGTTCTACTTTCTTAGTGTATTTCTCTTCTTGTTTCTTTTCGAAGAGCTCCGCCATCTTTAAAATATATTCAAGATCCATGTTTCCCGTGTGACTAATAATCAGCGGGTACTCGTAGGTATCTTGCAGCGACTTTGAAGTGTAATTTTCACAGTTAAAAATAATAACAAAAGGTGTGTAACCTTCAGTGGCGCGAATTCTCTTAACGAGTCTTCCCACTTGATTAAGAGCACTTGTTTCTAGTTCTTGCAGTTGTTCCGTAAGAGCTTGTTTCTCTATTTCCGTTAAGTTCGGATTTTGCATACTATCTAAGAAGTCTTTATTCACAAAGTTCAATGCGATAATGTGAGGAAAGATCCTTCTCAGAGAGCGGATATCTTCTGTTAACTCTGTTTGCAAACGAATAGTGAAAGGTTTTGAATCCAGAGAACCTTTTACATTCTTTAAGAAGCCCATATCTTTATCGATGATTAAGATTTTGGTCTTCTTAGGTTTAGAGAAAGTCAGTTTATCTACAACCCAGGCCTTATGCTTCTTCTTACATATTCGCAGGAGGTCCTTATGATCTTCGGCCCTAGATTTCTCTGCAGCTTTTAATTGTTTAATAAGGTTGGCCTTCGCCTTGGGATCTTCCATCGCCATGGCCTTGGCCTTGGCATCTTCGTTTCCATCTGGATCATCAATGAATTTAAAGGACAGATCATAGGAGTAATCAAAGTCGTAATAGAGATCATTATTATCTGTTTCACTGACAGTGAAGTGTTTGGAAGGAATTAACTTCTTATCAAGAGCTGAAGTTAATTCAACAACATCTCCTTTCTTTTGAGGAAAGTTTCCTTCCGCATGTATGGAGTCTGGAGTGATGTAACCAATTCTAAAATCATTGATAAGATCGACCGAAAGAGGTTTTTTAAACTTTCCTCTAGCGAATGTTGGTTTCTTCACCTTGTCCGGCATCGCCTCAAACATGGGATGATAAACCACATCGTGCACTTCCCCACCTTTTAAGTGAGTGAAATTAACACCAGAGGCCCAGCATTCTTTGAGATGATCCTTGCCATCTATCAGTCCCACTACAGGAACTTGATCAAAAGTAGAGATTCTTTTTAGTTGTCTAGAGAGTTTGAGAAAACTCTTTGTATTGAAAGAAAAATCGATATAGACAATGACGGGAGCTATTTCAATGATATCTACGAATAGAGAAAGGTAACTATCCTCATCATTAGAGAAAACTTTAACAAGCGTAATTCCTAAATGTGAATAAGTTTGAGCATATCTTTGCTGCAGTGTTTGGAAGTAACTCTTGTCGTCACCGCAATAAACAATAATATGTTCTTTTTTAGTCTTCGTCATATTCCCTCATAAATAAAATTATAAGAGCATTTTTAAATCAACACAAGCCATTGATTTGTTTCTCATTTAAAATGCATTTTCTCTTGAAAACTAACATCTTACAAAGCTGTTATAAGTATAAATAAAAATAATTAAATTTCGAAATCGTCGTAGGTCTGCCCAAAATTATCGTCATTTTCGTGAGTGAAGTACTTACGAACGAAGTATTGACCAGATCTAATAGTGCTAATGAAGCTGTAATCCTCAAGGTTTCTTAAAGCATGGTACACATCTTCAAGAGGTAGACTAAGATTATTGGCCATATCAGTGTGACTCATCAACTGAGAGATGCCGTGCATCTTGTATAAGTTGGGGCGACACCAAACGCGACGATACAAGTACATGAGCACCATGATTTCGACACGAGATAGTTTGAACTTTGGTAAAATACTATCAAAGAACAAATCAGGAATTTCGGAAACAGACGGACTGATACCATGAGAATCATTTAATTCCGGAAGATTGGAATCGTCGTTTTTCGAAGTATGACCAGCTAAAATTGAATGCAAATCGACCATAGAATTATCCTCTATTTAGTCTCTACCTACATTTATTGTTTCATAGATTTAAAAAAGATGCCACATAATTTATTTAGGCACTAATTTCCCGGCCCATGAGCAGGAGCTCGACCTTATTAAAAGGCCTTAGGATCTCTTTATCAAATCCTAAGGCCCTATAGAAACCAAGGTTATTAGCATCTGTAGAAGTTATTAAGTGAACACCTTCGATAGAACTCTCGCTCAATCTCGAAACGTAATGCTCAATTAATTTCCTACCGATACCTTTTCCTTGATGGCGGGGGGCACAATTAATATGAAAATGAGCAGGATATTGCTCATAATACTCAGTGAACTCAGCAGCGCCTGGAATTTCAAATTCAGACAAAGCTAATTCAGAATCTAAGTGACCAGATAGGTAACCTGCAACTTCGTTAGCAGAAATGGCCAAGTAGAAATTTCTCGGAGATAGTTTTAAGTAATCACCACACCACTTATTAAAAAATGTTGCACGGTGCTCTTCATCTCTAAAATTCTTTACAGAAGTGCACTCAAAGAAGATCGCTTTGATTTCTTCAGTATACTGTTTTTGAATATGGGTATCTAGTTGATTAAAAGAGATGATTTCCATGAATTAATCATATCAAGAAAATCTTAATTCTTATTGATGTGACAATATATTCCTAGCATTGATCTTTGTTTTGGAACGATTCCACTTTTAAGACTTTCAAACTTTTCAAGGCCCTCTAGTTCACAGAAAATAAATTCTACAAACGAAGCACTTAGAAACTCTCCAACGAGTTCCCTAGAGTTCTTAGACTTTAAAGCTCTAGCAAGAACTAAACTATTTATTTCTTCTACTGCACAAGCTTTATCAAATTCTAGTCCAGAAATCTCATCGCACACTTTCTTAAAATCAAGTTGAGCTAATTTCCTTAAAGAGATTAGAGCACTAGGTACACTCTTCTTTATTCCAAGGTCCTTCGCAAGTTTTTCAATGGACTCAACACTAGTTTTAGAGTTCTTAGCATGAGCGATTAAAAGCTCTTCTAGAGAATTTATACAACTCAGAAGACTAGTATCTATGTTAGAGAACTCACTGGCCCAAGCAGGAAGTTTTACAGCAAATTTTCTCACCGAGAAGTTCATCTCATAAACCATTCTTTCAAGGCCTATTTTTCTTCCCTCTTGTAGGAAGTAGAACTTAGAGAGCTTCTCTAAATTAAAGTAGACAATATTATCCTTAAGCTCTCTAGAGAGAGTAAACCCAAGTTTTACTTTAAAGCGAAGCGCCCTAAGAAAACGTACAGGATCCTTAAAGAAACTCTCATCAATATAATTAAGCGTCTTTGAAGATAAGTCTTTCACACCAGAGTAAGGATCAACGAGTTTAAACTCATCCCCTACTAGAAACTCAATCCCAATGGCATTCACTGTGAAGTCTCTTCTCTTATATGCTTCCGTATAATTTAAGTCCGAAGAAAAAGTTCCACTAAAATCAGAATGTCCCAGAGCTTCGCGATCTAGAAAAGTTTCCTGTCGCGGTGAAGAGAGTTCAACTTCATAATCAGCAATTTTAATTCGTAGAATATTAAAAGAGAGAACTTCAACCTTATAAGAGTGATCTTTAGTTAGACTCTTTCCAAGAGTCGCTAATTTCTCTAACCATGCATCACCAGAAAGATGAGTTGATAAACGGATTTCAAAATCTAAATCCTTTGAGACAACACCGTCCAATAAGAAATCTCTCACCGCACCGCCAACTAGAGTTAGCGAGAAGCCCTTACTTAAAATAAGAGATAAGAGCTCCCTAACTTCTTTAGGATAATGCTCAGAGAAATTTTTAAGAGATTTTGAATCACTCATTTAATTTAGAGGGTTTTCACTCTTAGTTAACATAGAGAGTGTCGACTGAATACGTAGTAAGTCTTCACTTCCCTTGTGGTAAACAATGTAGAACTTTCCGTTAGAAACTTCATACTTCTCACCAAGAGTATTTACGTGGTCCTTAAAGTAAGAACGACTAAGAACGTGCTTAGGCACAACGGCCATCCCCATTCCCTCTTTCACAGCTTGTAACATATTTCCGTGCGAGTTGATGATATAGCGAACGTTTAATTTCTTAGGAAATTTTCCAAAGATCTCACGACTCCATTTCTGTAAGAGGTGATCTTCTTCTTCAAATAAAATTGTAGGAATTCGAGAAAGATCCTCTAAGTTTAAATTCTCAGGATCAATTTCAAAGTCAGCGTCCTTTGGATAAACTACAGTAGAGATCTCTTCACTAAGAAGCGCCTTCTCTCCAACAGTTGGAAGTGATTCCTCAGGTAGGATAAGAAAATCTAGACGGTAACTTTCAAAGGCACGTACTAGGTCTTCTTGAAAACCAAGAGTAATTTGTACAGTGAGATCATCCCACTCCTTAGCATACTCAAGCATCTCGTGAGCGAGCCATGACTTACCAACACCAGTTAGAGTTCCAATACGAACCTTACCAGACATGCTTTCCTTATCATGTTGAATCTCTTCTAAAGTATCCCCTAGGTTTCCTAGGAAGTTCGAAGCGAGTGAGAATAACTTCTCTCCCTCTTGTGTGAGAACAACTTTCTTTCCAGAGCGTTTGAAGAGTTTCACTTCAATTTTATTTTCTAAGTTTTTAATACTTTGAGAAATAGCAGACTGAGTAACACTTAAGTCTTCGGCAGCTTTAGAAAAACTCTTTGCGCGTGCCACGGCCACTAATGTCTGTAATTGAGAAGTCTCAATCATAACGATTCCTTGGAAATTGTTTAGAAACATTAGGTATAACTTATATATCAGATTAGTTCAAGCGAAAATGGTGTAGGTGTATAAAAAAGAAGAGGTTTTGCCCCTCTAGAAGAGGAGCTAAACTATTATAAATTTCCTTGTTTGTGAAGCTTTTGTAGGGCCTTAAGACGTGTGATTTTATAAATCACTTCCTTCTTCCCATTCTCACTACGAGAAGCCGTACAAGACCCTTGATAATCTAAATCCTCAGCACCTTGAACCAGTACACCTTCCACAAGACCTGTTCTCGCATTGAAAACTGGAGAACCAGAGTTTCCACCGTAAGTGTCTAGGTTAGCATTGAAAGTCTTTCCAAAAGTTCCTCTCACTGTAGCGTTGTCTGCAATCTTCAGAGGAAGTCCTAGAGGGTGTCCAATTACTAGAACATCTGCCTTACTTCTAATTTTCCCAGAAGTTCTAAACTTCAAAGGAGCTCTATCAGTTACGGGGCGGTCTAGACGAATAACGGCGTAATCAGTTGTTCCAATAAAAGGAAGCGAAATTTGTTCCTGAGAAACAACTTCCTTACAGTTATAAACACTATTAGAAGGAATCTTATCGATGCCTTCAGTAAAGCCAAAGACCCACTTATTGCCAGAACAATCAAAGTTTGAAGTCATACAATGACCTGCTGTTACTAAGAGGTCCTTACCTACTAGAAAGCCAGTACAACTCATAAGAGTTGGTTGCTTAGTGAATCGCTCTTCAGAACAAGCATTAATTCTGTCCCCAAGAGTTTGCGCACTATACTTATAAAAAGAACCTGGAGTGGCCACTGCATCTGTACTTACTGTAGAAGTCAAAGAGCTTTCATCAAATGATAAACCCAGTGAAGAATAGAGTTCTCGCAGTTCACGAATTGAATCCAATATTGCGTTTGAAGATTCTGAACCTTGTTCCAATTCAAGATCATACTTACTCACTCGTCCTGCAACAGACTGAGCTAGTTTTTGAAACATTTCATTTGGATAGCTACTTACTTCCTGACGATCATCTTTTCCGTATAACACTTTCTGCACACTTCCCGCAAAGGTGGGAGTTGAAAGTACGGCCAGACATAGGAAAGTCATCATATTCTTCATATTAACCTCGTTAATCGTTGAGTGATTACGCTGTGCAATATACACATAAATCAGCTGCATTTATAGCTCTTAGTAAAAATTACTAGTTCATAAGCCTATGAAAGTACGATGTTACTGGGGTTTATATCAAATGGAAAATGTTTAATTATGGTTTTACAAAACTATGAATAAGTTTGGAGCTCGTCTTTGCTAGTTCATGTTTGAAAAATCAGAGCTTTTTTCCTTTTAAAATTTCAAACTATGAATAATTTGAACTAAGAACTCGTTAAGAAGCAGAAGTAAAAACAAAGAGTTGAAAGACAATCTTCCATAAATTGAACCTACCACCTAAAAGTGGTAATATAAAGAGGTCAGTATGCCGTTAAGTGGTAAAGAGATGTTAAAGCTTTATCTAAAAAATGGCTGGATACGAATTTCTCAAAAAGGCAGTCATGTAAAGGTCGCAAAGGATAATCAAATAGAGATAATCCCTATGCACAAAGAATTGAAAAAAGGCCTTGAGTCTAAACTACTTAAGAGAATACTAAAGAGTGAAGGATAGTTATGAAATACCACTTCGAAATTCATAAAGAAAAAAAAGGATACTGGGCCGAGTGTATTGAACTTGAAGGTTGCTCAACTCAAGCAGACTCAAGAGATGAATTATTAGAGAATATGAAAGAAGCATTGAATCTCTACCTAGATGAACCAGAGGACTCTAAAATTGACTTTCCTCTACCCAAAAAGAGAGTTAAAAAAGTTGAGCAAATAGTAACAGTAGCTGTTAATTCAAAAGTTGCCTTCGCTCTACTTCTTAGACATGCGAGACATGAAAAAAAACTATCGCAAACAAAAATGGCAAAGTTACTTAATTATAAAAGTGTTTTTAGTTATCAAAAATTAGAATCATCTAAGTCAGCTAATCCAACACTACTCAAGGTTCAAAGACTTAAAGAAGTACTCCCTAACCTTCGATTAGATCTCTTATTTTCTTAAGCTATCAATAGCCGACTGATCTGCCTTTATGAAAGAATGGCAATTCTTTTATAGAGGAAAGTTAATCAAGTTTTGGAGTTCTTTTATAGAGAATTGACCACTGGAGTGCGTTTTCTCCACTCAAAGTTACCAGTCGCTAATGTAGTATGCGAAAGTTAAATATGCTTCAACAGTCTTAAATGATATATCTAAGCAAATATAATGTTTGAGAGATTCTTTAGATTTAAAATCAAATTTAATTTCACTAGAAAGTTTAAAATCACCGAGAAACTGATTAAAAGAATACTCAGAATAATAACCTTCATATAAACAATAATAAATAGAGTTCATTTTTCCATCTTTAAAACCTTTAACAGTTTTAACCATTAATTTGGCATCATCACGTAAATTCGTTGAACCTTTTTTTATAATATCTTTAAGATCATTGTCGCGGATTTCATATTTTTGGCCTGACTCAACATCTTGCACTATATAATAGTAAAACTTATTATTAGAAGACAACATACGTTCTTCATACTTATAGTAAAATTTGTATAAAACTTTGAGTTTTGTTTCAGCCTTTACATAACCAATTCTACGTGGAGTAATTAATCGATCTTTCCCTATACAGTTTCCACATGACTTATGAAGATCTAAAAGTCTCCTATCCTCATAATAAGAAGTATCAGAGTTGGATTTTATGTAATTACTAACATTACTGTAATTAGGTCTATTTCTCTCATAAGCAATTGGATATTTTGTTATAATATAATTCTCTAAGACCTCTTCAGACAGTTGAAAACTATCTCCAAAGAGGTCATGTCTACCTCCAGGATGTTGAAGTTTAGACAGGAATTCATCTTCAAAAGCTAGATCAAAACCTAAGTATATGGCCAAGAAAACTATCACAATCTTGAAGACTCTATTACTTTTAATTTTATTTAAGATATTCATTCCTAAATTATATTACAAAAAGTAATTATTTCAAGAGGCTGCACTATCTAAGTATTCTTCTCTATAATACTCTCAATATATTTAGGGAGAATACAGTGGCGGAGATGATCGACATCAAAAATAATTTTAAAAATAATTATTTTGAGACTTATCGCCATCGAGGAACTAGAGATAAAAATTTTATTAATAATAAATACTTCATAAATTACTCACGTTTTAGTATTGAAACTCGTAATGCCACCTCTTTAATAAATATCAATGAATTTTCTACAGAATAGAAATTTATCAAGATTTCTTGATGTCTCTATGAATAAATCAAAGGATTGAAAGCAGAAAGCTTCTATAAAATAAGTGCCATTCTTTAGGAAAAGTCTTAAATTCCGAAGATATCATTCAAGGACAGTGTTCAATAACCCTTTGATATTTCAATAAGAAGACTGTAAAGTTTATAAATATACAAGTTTATGTATACAATATATTGTATATGTCCTAAT
>MAAO01000002.1 GCA_002163155.1 Halobacteriovorax marinus
TGAAGATAACAACTTTTAAAACCCAAGAAAACTTGATGAATACTTTTAGTCTGAACAAGAATTTGTATATAACGCTGATAAATAATGTGAAGTAGATCGGAAATTGTTTAATATTAGTTTTATTTTTGGTTTATTCTATTGCATCCACCAATTTCATCTATGAAAGAACTCTCAAAACTGACTAAAGTTCTGTATTAAAGATTAGGAAACCTTCTACAGATATGGAAGCCGTTGTATTACCTAATGGCACTTCTTGCATAGAAGCGCTTTGATTTTCTCTGTGAGTTCTTTCATAGAGATTTCTTGAAGAATGAAAGTGTGACGGAAGTCTTTTCGTTGCTTGTCTGTCTAAAATAAATATAGTGTATAATTTTTGTATGTCGAAAGAAAAATCCAAGATACTGAATAAGCGCAATATTATTATTATATTTTTAGTTTTGATAACTGCTTTTATGTATAGAAATGTTTTTATCTACACCTATATGCATTACACATATGAACCTAAAGAGGTTGATGGACAATTGGAACCACCATTTCCAAGTTACTCAAGTGCATTTGGAACTATCCAGGGGGCAGATGTTAATAAGAACGGTCTTAGGGATGACCTCGAAATTTTTGCAAATGAAATTTTGAACGATCTTCCATATGAGTTAAGAGAGGTTACGAAATTAGAGTTAAAAAATTGGTCATTATTTACAACTCAAGATATGGGTACAGCAGAAAGGAAAAAATGGTGGCTTGATAAATTGAGAATTGATCGTTGTTTTAATTTTCTAGAGAGTTCTGTTGAAAGCCCCATTGAATTAAATCAAATGTTTGATGTAATGGATGATTTGAGGGATCGAATAGGCAATACTAGCGAGAGGCAAAAAGCAGTGGATATAAATCGACAAGGAATGATTACTAATCATTATTTGGATATAAATATTAGTATTTACAATATCGTTGCTATTTGTGATGGAATGAAGATTAACCTATGTAAGGTTGTCAAAAATACACTTGGAAGTTCAAATAAGTGGAGGCCTAGGAGTTATCAGCTTCAGCCAAAGATTTATAAGAGCTTCTATGAGAAGTGTCATAAGAAATAGTCTTGTATGTTGAAGAATGGCACTTATTTTATAGAAGTGGATTTCTTTTCTCTGTGAGTTCTTTCATAAAGAATATAGGAGAGCTTTTAAAGTTGTTTTAATTCTTACCACTCGATTCCTTCAACTGCACCGTTGTACTTAACTAAAGTGTCGTATAGTTGAAAAGCGAACCTTTCGTAGTAAACAAAACGAGTATTGTTTGAGCCTTGAATACCGTTAGAGCTTGTGAAGTCGTTTGATACTCCACCTTTTATGATTCCACCAAGAACGTGTTGAACTCCAAGGTTAATTTCGTTTGTTTCGTCTTCAAAAGATAAAATTACTGCTCCACCAGAAGCTCCTGCGTAAGTAGTAACACCATCACTGATTCCGCCAACTAGATGGCGGCGAGAGTCTTCAACACTCATTAAGTAATCATAAGTCGTATCGTAAGTTAATACAGTTCCACCTTTTCCTACTTCTATATCAGCACTGTATCCAGCAACATGGACATCGGCCTTGTAGCTGTTCACCATTCCTGTGACTGAGTTTCCTGATTCAAAATCAATAATTAAAGGCATAACGTCTTCTGTTTCTACGAAGCTTTCTAGTAGGAGGAAGGCGTAGTCGAAGTTACCGTCTCTATCTATAGTTTCTATAACTTTTCTTTTAACTACTTTTCCAGACTTGGTTGTTGTTGACCATGTAATATCATTCGCTTTCAAACAGTGAGAAGACGTTACAATAACTCTACTTCTTTGGTTTGGAGTAAAAGCAACAAGGCTAGCCCCACACCAATTAATGTTTCCGGTTACAGAATGTACGCCTTTCAATCTTCCAACTGCATCCAAAAATCTTGGAGAATTAGGACCCTTAACAAGACGATCATCAGTAGGGTGACGTTCCGCCTGAACAGTTCCAATCACAAAGCTCACAAGAAGAAGAATTTTTAAAACAGATTTCATGAAATTTCCTAAGTAGAATATCCCCCTTCATATCAATAACGGACACTTGAGTCAGCTGTAAACTGAATTTACTGTAATTTATTCCACTGGAATATATTGAAAGAAGGTAAGTGGTGGTTTGTGAGTTAAATCTCTATGAAAGAACACCAAAACTTGAGAAATCTTGCTCTATAAAAGATTTGCCATTCTTTCATAGACCAACTTTCAACAAATATAAAAAAAGGTTGGAACCAGTTTCTTAATTATTCAAAAAAATCAAATCTGAAATAAATCAAATTTAATTCTGCAATAAATATCTCTAAGAAGAAAATTCAAGTAGAAAAATGAAGTCCTCGGTTATCTCTATAGCCTCAATGAAGAGGCCCTTTTCAGAAGGAGAGGTCATGGAGGACTTCATAAGGGTGATTACAATAATCATTCTCGGATTGCAGCTACTAGCTGCGATCCTTGAATTATTAAAGTGATCTTTAGGGCCAAGTGTTCAAAGCACTTGGTCCACCTTATGAATTTTATCATGACATTTTTCTTTAAATCAAATCAATTCAATACAAAAAATTGTAAGTAATCGGAAGAACGAAAAGTATCCAGGGTCTTATATCTTTCAGGTGGCCGAGCTTCAATAAACAAACATATATCAACTTTAAGTAAAAACTGTTTAAGGGGTTTGCTAACCAGATCTTAGGATATGTCCTATTTATACATACTTTGTGAGTCATTACAATAACTTGGGTAAGAAGTTGTTCACCGAGAAGAAATTCCCTTTAAGCTGTAATATCCAGTAAAAAATGTTACTAATTGGCGCTATGACTATACTTAAAGACTTCAATTCATTAAAGCTCCTTCCTTCAATTCTCGAACAAGTTGAGAAGAAGGGATATACAACTCCAACACCGATTCAAGCTCAGAGTATTCCGCACTTATTAAAGGGAAGAGATCTTCTAGGAATTGCCAAGACGGGGTCTGGAAAGACCGCTGCATTTTCCATTCCTATCTTAGATAGATTCGGAAGAAAGAATGTTGTGCTTAAACCTAATCAAGTTCGTTCATTGATCCTAACTCCCACTAGAGAGTTGGCGACTCAAATTGAAAAGAATATTACAACTTATGGAGAAGGCCTAGAGCTTAGTTCAAAAGTTGTGTTTGGGGGAGTAGGAAGACAACCTCAGATTAAAGCACTTGAAGGGGGACTAGATGTATTAGTCGCCACACCTGGAAGACTGTTAGATCTTATTAATTGTGGTCATGTTGGTTTTGAGCAACTTGAAGTTTTTGTTTTAGATGAAGCTGATATGATGTTGGACATGGGCTTTTTAAAGGATGTGAAATCAGTAATTTCTTTTCTACCTATTAAAAACCAAACATTGCTCTTCTCTGCAACGATGCCTCCTGCAATTGAGAAATTGTCTAAAGAGTTATTGATTAATCCTATTAAGGTTAAAGTAGATTTGGAGACTTCGACGGTTGATACTGTGATTCAAAAAGTTTACGCCTTAGAGAAGAAAAATAAGAATGAACTTTTAGAGACTATGTTAGCGGACAGTGCTTACTCTTCTGTTTTAATTTTTTGTAAAACAAAGTTGGGTGGAGACATTATCGTTCAGCACATTGAAAATATGTCAGTGAGCTGTGCTGCAATTCATAGTAATAAGTCACAAAGAGAGCGCGATGAAGCCCTTAACTCTTTTCGTGAAGGGGAAGTTCGAGTACTCGTGGCAACTGATGTGGCCGCTCGTGGAATTGATATAAAGAATGTTTCTCACGTGATTAATTATAACCTACCTGAAGACCCTACCAATTATATTCACCGTATTGGGAGAACTGGTAGAGCGGGACAAAGTGGAGTGGCTATTTCATTCTGCGTTCCTTCTGAAATTGCGCGTCTTGGAACTATTGAAAAATTGATTGATCAGAAAATTGAGATCGATGCTGATCAACCTTTTCATGTAGACTTCTCAAGCATTACTAGTGCTTCTAAGAAGAAGAAAAATGCAAAAGGTATGAAGGCCAAGAAAGCAAAGGGGAGAAGGTTTTAATTCCTCCTCTCCCAAGTCTTTTTATTTTAAGAAATCAAGTATCTCTTTGTGAACTAATTCCGCTTTTAAAATATGCATATGTCCCAGAGAGTTAGTCTTGAGATGGCTAATCTCTTTATCACTCTCTAAAATTTCTTCTGCAACATTATAGCTAATAGCACTGTCTCCAAAATCATGGATCAGTAATTTCTTAGCGTTTATCTTCTTATACATTTTAGAGACTTCTAATTCATTTATATCTTCACCACTGGTCTCTTTGAAATTAGAGATCATCTTCTTTAAGAGTGAGTCACTCATATGCATGAACTTAGCGTAGTTCTTAAAGATATTAATGATCTTATTAGGAGAGCTGATGGTTATTGTATGTTTCACTTTCACCTGTGGGTTATCACTTAGAAACTTTACAATAGAGGCCCCACCAAAAGAGTGACCAATGAAAGCTTCGTAGGAGAGTCCATAGATTTTAACAATCTTTTTTAAGGTGAGAGCAAAATCAATTAAGTTTGTTCTCTCTCCAGTTGAATAACCATGGGCTGGACCATCGATGGTGATAACTCTATACCCGGCCTGAACTAGGGGAGGAATCATTTTAAAAAAGTCCCGCGCTTGTCCTTCCCAGCCGTGCACAAGGAAAATACTCTTGGTGTTTTCTTTGCCAAAGATATAAACCTTAATTTCTTCACCATGAATTTGAAGAGTTTCCAGCTTCGCAGTTTGAAAAACTGCTTCTACTTCTTTAGTGGTTTTTCTAGAGTACCTAGTGGTGCAGAAAACCTTGATAGCGTAATTGGCCGCGACTCGTTCGGAGAAGAAATTTAGAACTTTCATCTTCATTCTAATAGAATCCACAAAGAGATCTTTGGTGATCTTCTTAATATCTCGCATACGAACGTTCGTGCTTAAATAGTTTGGTAATATATCTCGTTCCTGCATACTTTTCTCCTGGTCTAAGCTTTTTGTCTGTTAAATAGTTCTGCGACAGACTGCTCAAACATTTTTTTTGAATCATCGATTGATAAAAGTCTTTGGTAGAGGTGAAGCCCTAAAATATTTGAATAGAGTTCAAAGGCGACTTTGTTACAGTCAGTATCGGCCTTGAAATGACCTTCCTCTACAGCTAAGGTGATGGATCTTGTTATTGAGTTCACAAGTGCTGTTAAGTGTTTCTTAGTGGCATCTCTGACGATGCCGGGGCGATCATCAAACTCGACGGAAGCGGCAGTCATAGGGCAGCCACCGTGTTTGTGACTACTGGACCACTTGAGCCAATTTTGTACGATGCCTTCCAGTCTTGGAAGTCCTCGTTCAAGTTTTAGTCCGGGTTTGATTACTTTGAGAATAAAGTTCTCTGCAGCGTAATCTAGAATCGTCACTTGTAGTAATTCTTTGGATTTAAAATGAGAGAAGAGGCCAGACTTGGACATGCCCACTAGTTTTGCTAACTCGCCAATGCTGAGAGACTCAAAACCGAACTTTCGTACTTGCTCTAAGGCGATTTCTAAAATGGTTGTTTTTGTATCTAATCCTTTTGCCATGAGGTTATTTTAGCACGACCGTTCGTTTTATGCAACCTGATGAAAGCCTCATGATATTAGATATATATGGAATTCATAAATAGAAATCTTTGAGAGAAACTGCTTAAGATAAATTAAATCGGAGCGTACTCTGAGTGGGCTAAACTAGTTGCATACTTAATATATATTAAATTTTTCAGACTCTTGAGATGTATGCGATGAAAGATTTTAAAGAATCCCTTAGTCAATTACACAACCAACAGATCAGAGATTTGGTGAAACGAATTTCCTGCGTCTTTATCCTTTTATACTTCTTTCTCATTGGCGTTAAATGTTTCTCTAGTGGACTTCAGTTGATGGGAGGGGACTTCGCTCTCACTCTTTTTTCTATGACAGGCATGCCGCTGGTTTCTCTTATGATTGGAATGCTCGCCACTGTCCTTCTGCAAAGTTCATCCGTCACTACTTCTATAATTGTGGGTCTTGTCTCGGCGGGAACTATTTCTGTGGAGGGAGCAGTGCCCATGATGATGGGATCCAATCTGGGAACTTCCGTGACGAACACGCTCGTTTCACTGGGATACGCTAGTGACACGGGGAACTTTAAGAAGGCCTTCGCTGCAGCAACCGTTCATGACTTCTTCAATATCCTCTCCGTCATCATTCTCTTACCCCTCGAAATTTTCACAGGCTTCATTGAAAAGGCCGCCACCTATATGAGTTCAATTCTGTATGGAAGTGTGTCAGGCATTAATTATCAATCTCCCATTAAGGCGATAATCAATCCTCCAGTGAAAGCTATTAAGAACTTCGCGCTGGAAAATATTGATGGGCAATACGCAGGCTTTGCCATGATAGGTTTCGCAGGAATAATAATTATTATCTCACTAGGAACCATTGTGAGAACCATGAAAACTCTCATTGAGAATCATAAGACTGAATTAGTAAATAAATTATTAACTAAGAGTGCTTACGGGGCAATATTATTTGGAGCTATTATTACAGTTGCCGTGCAATCAAGTTCCATTACAACTTCTCTGCTCATTCCTATGGCCGGATCTGGACTGCTCACTGTCAGTGCCATTTATCCCATCACCATAGGCGCCAATATTGGAACAACAGTCACTGCATTGATGGCGGCCCTCGCTGGAAATATGGCAGGACTTACTATTGCGCTAGTTCACTTACTCTTTAATGTCTTTGGGGGACTGATCTTCTTTCCCATTCTGAAAATGAGACAGCTGCCTATTTTGCTCGCAAATAAATTGGCAGAGTCTATCGAGAAAACGCGTATGTTGGTCTTTGCTTATGTGGGGATTATTTTCTTTGCACTGCCGATTGGAATTATTTTTGTAGGAAGATAGATAAAATAGAACTCTAAGTAGAGTCCTTTTATAATTATTAATCTAAACTATTTAAATCAAAGTAAACTTGTCTGATCGCTTTCCAGTGATCATCTAGCTCTCTAACCACACCACTAGTTCCATTCATTCCCTTGATATTATTTTGAAAGTGGATGATGAAAGTTTTTACATGATCTTTATGATCTTGAAGAAAGGCACTTCTCTCAGCTTGAGTCATTTTCTTTAAGAGCACATGGTTATGAACATGTAGCTGAATGGTAGAATTAATTTTATCTCTAATATATTTGTTTCCAAACCTAGATGGGTTTCCAAGAAATTCTTCTAGGCCCTCGGCGAAGTCCATGTTTCTCATATCAACTTCCATCAACTTATCACTCATATCAGTAAGCACAACACTATCACTTAATTCACCATCGTTAGTTTTAACAACCAGTCTATCGATTTGGCTATTCTCTACATTTCCTATGGCATAACTACGAATCGATTGTGCGGGAGTGACTCTTGAGACCTTTGTAGTATTCTTAGAAGGAAATAACTTTCCCAATGACCCAAGAATAGAGGCCTGAGATTGGTAAATACAAAGTACTGACAATATAAGAACTTTAGCAGAGTTGTTCATTTTTCTTCCTCTTCATTAAAATTTATTTGCCTTTTTATACCTTAGAATTGAGGTTAATGAGTTTGCTTTGAAATAAATGAGGAAGGTGTCTAAAGTTTAGTCAATTTAGGAGTAATTAAGTCTTAAGAGATTGACCTAAATACCCGAAAAGTAAGTTAGATTTTACTCTTTATCGGAACTTAAATGAAAGCAAATATAGTCCTACTCATTTCTCTTTTTATTTTAAGTTCCTGCTCTCATGTTTCTAACTATAAATCGCGAACACCTGCCAGTGACGGTATTTCCATTGTTAATATCAATGGATGTTCCAGTGCGCTGATGTCTTTCTTAAAAGCGGCCAAGAAGTTTGAACTTTCAAAGGCAAGCTCGCTAGTGAAGAGTCTACACGCGCTTGCTGATTCTGATATTGTTTCAACAGAACTGCGAGGGCAAATTGAAAGTGTGCTCTCGGTGAATCTCATCTACAAGAGTGAGATGAATCGCAAGTATGCTGATCTTACGGCGGAATTTCTCGCCAGTAGTGGTGAGCAGAAGAAGGCCCTAAAGAACAAACTTAAAAATCTTGGATTAAAAATGGAGAACTTCTCTCCCAAAAAAGACGTGCTAGACATTCTTGATTCCTATAAGAGTTTAAATCTTATGCGCAAGAGTGATTTTGATTACACACTATCCACTGAAGCGCTCGATGCTCTAGAGAGAGAGAATGAATATCTTATAAAAGGTCTGCACTTACCAGATACCTATGAAGGAAATTTCATTGGAGCACTTTATAAAATTAATAAACAATCTTCTAATTTAACTGAAGACACTCTAGAAGAATTAGAAAAGAAATTACTTGCGACTGATAGTGCAAAACTTGCTGTTGATCAGGCTGGTGATATTTTTGCCAGGACGAAGAGTGATAAAGCCGCCACAAATTATTTAAGTGCCGCTTTTAATATTAATCCAAAATATCTCTACGCCAAAACTAAGTATAAGCTGCAACTAGGTTTTGCCACTAAAGTTTTTAGACCAACACTGGACTTTTTTAGAAATACCCTAGAACACGGTGGTTTAATGTTTAGAAAGTACTTTTCAAAACAGGCACCAGGTAGAGAGTTGCAAAGGTGGTCCTTTGTTGAAAAGTTACATGAACTTGGAAAAATTAGTGGGTCTTTTGGACATGATTACTTTAAAGGCTGGGTGGATATTCTTGGGGCCCAGGGGGTTTCTGACAAGGCGATTGCTAAAATTCACAAAGACACTAAATTAGTGGGAAGAGATATCATTCTTCCCAGTGGAAAAGTGGTTAAGATCAAAAAAATGGAAGCTTCGGCGATGATGAATATCTCAGGAATGAGCTTTCCACAACTCTCGGCTGAGTCACATATCACACTACTGGCCACCCAAGCGGAGTTAACCGCCAGTAAGGGTGTTAAAATGACTGTCAATACGGGAGAGGGTGGACCAATGTTTCACTTGGCGCTGATTGATGGTGATGTTGAAAAGTTACGGAGAGAAGTGATTTTCTGGGGATTAGAAACCGGTGACTTTAAGGTGGGCTCAATGGATTATCATGAGATCAATGTACGCATTGAAGAGATCATGAAGCTAAGAGATGAAGTTTTAACTAAAGAAAATGTAAAAGGTAGTAAAATCGTTGCTCAATTTGGAACGGCTTTAAATGGTATTAGATCAAATGATGGTTTCGCTGTTGATTTTGATAAATTAAAAGAAATTGGAGATCATCCAAGCGTCGCTATGATTCAATTTAAATTGGATCAGGCCGCTAAGAGAGGATCAAAAGTTGATATAAATAAAGTGGATGCTATCACTGCGGCCATGAGAAAAATCAATAAGAATAAAGGGATTCAATCTCCAAAATCTATTGATGAGTACACGCATGAAGAATTGGCAAAGTTAATCACAGCTACAAAAATTGTGACTAAGAAGCCAGTGTCTTTAAAAATTGCTCCGGGAGATTTAAACTTCGCCCTAGAGAGAATTAAATACCTTAGAGATCACAATGCTCTGCCTGATCATATTCAAGTTGATGGGGTAGGGACACACTTCAGTGGTGGTTCTGGAAATGCTCCTCAGGGAGCGGGTGTGAGTATGACAACTCAGCACGCTGTCATTTCTATGGATGCTATTTTGAAGAAATTGGGAGTAAGAAATCAGGTACATCTTGAAGCGAGTGGCGGGGTTATTTATCCACAAGACGCTGTGGAGATGATGGTTCTTGGTGCCGATGATGTCTCTAGTGCTAGATTTTGGATGGGCTCAGCTCTTGGTTGTGGTCGAGTTCAGCAATGTGCCAATGGTGCTTGTCCCTACGGTATTGCCGCCAAAAATTCTATTTTTGCTAAAGGACTGGATCCAAAAGCCAGGTCTGAGAAGGCGATTAAAGCTGCCGATGCTTGGCATAATTTCTATGTGGATAAAATTGGCGAGATGGGAGTGAGTGATTGGAGAACGATTCGTGAAACTCATGGCCTCCATGTTAATGATCCAAAAATATTACAAAGAATTAAGAAGAGAGATGCCAATGGTGAGCAGATTTTTTTAAAGTCCTATTACAGGCCTTATCTCTATGAACTTCTTTCTCCTATTATGACTAAAGAGGAAGTCGATCACTTTGTTCTAGGCAGTGCTGCTAACTAAGAGGAAATAAATGAATTCGTTAAATAAAGAAACCATTAAGAAATTGGCCATGAAAACTAATACTGAAGTATGGAATTACTTTGGAAAAGAACATATCACTCAAGAAGAAATAAGTTTAATGCTTGAAAATGCTTATACCTCTTTAAATCTATGGGCCCATGTAGGTGGGGATATTAATTTAGCGCGGGGACATTGGATGCTGGCAAGAGCATTTTGTGTGGCCAACAATAAAGAACAAGCGGAATTACACGCCAATAAGTGTAAGGACTATACAGACTCTGCCATAGACTCTAGAAGAGACTTCGATGTCTTCTATAGCCTTGAGGGACTAGCGAGAGCTTGTGCTCTCAACGAAGACAGGGAGAGTGCCAAAGTCTATTACAGTGATGCCCTTCGTTTAGCGGAAAGCATAACTGATAAGGAAACTAGAGATCTATGTTTAGATGATATTAAGTCTGCCCCTTGGTTTGGAATGGATTTTTGAAAGTCCTTAATTAATCCTTAAAATTCACTTACATGAAAATCTTCATAAAGTATTGATAGAGTCATTGTAGACTGAAGGCAGTGTTTTGGAGAGAAAATGTATTTAGACCCTACGATACATTCATTTACTGGTATTTTACTCACAATAATTATTCTCGGAATAACTTTAAAATTTTTCAAAATCCCATATGTTATGGCCTACTTATTTGCAGGAATTATAATTGGTCCCTTCTGTCTGGGTATTATTTCTGACCATCAAATCATGCTTAGATTAGAATCTATCGGAGTTATGCTACTGCTCTTCTTTGTGGGAATGAAAGTCTCTATGTCTAAACTTATTGCCAATTGGAAAATTGAGATTGGTGGGACTTTTATACAGATTGTAGCGAGTCTCTTGTGCATTGGTGCGCTCAGTCTCTGGCTAGATTGGACATGGGCACGAGTTATTCTTCTAGGATTTGTGATTAGTATTAGTTCCACTGCGGTGGTGTTAAAAATTTTAGAAGATCGAAAAGAAACGGACTCAGATATTGGTCGTCATGTGATAGGTATTCTTCTTATTCAAGATTTAGCACTCATTCCTATGATTATCATTATTGAATTTCTAGGTGGAAAGACTCCTGAAGTTAAGGAATTATTATTACAAATTACAGGAGGGACAGCGATAATAAGTTTTATCGTATGGATGGCCAAAACTAAAAGAAATTTAAAATTACCTTTTAGTAAATTGATCAAACGTGACCACGAATTGCAAGTCTTTGCAGCTCTGCTACTTTGTTTTGGTTTAGCATTTATTTCTGAGCTCTTTCACTTATCAAGTGCTATAGGCGCTTTTACCGCGGGGATTATCGTGGCCTCAACAAAAGAGACTGATTGGGTCTCTAGGAGTCTTCAGCCTTTCTATATCTTCTTTGTGGCGCTCTTCTTTGTCTCCATTGGCATGTTAATTGATCCCTTGTTTCTGATGGAAAATTGGCCTGTTATTTTCATTATGGTTTTCTTTGCTCTTTTAACAAATACCTTTATCAATGCTTTCATCTTTAATTTTCTTGGCATGAATTGGCGTCAGAGTTTATATGGCGGAGGACTACTCTCGCAAATCGGTGAATTTAGCTTTGTTCTGATTTCTATTGGATTACAATATAAAACTATTGGGGAATTTGAATATCAAATGGCGATCTATATCATTGCTACCACTCTGCTTCTATGTCCCATGTGGATCAGCTTTATTCAACATTTTAGTAAAAAACAGCGCCTTCCTGATGTTTCCACTAAAATGACTACGCCTAAAAATGGACGCAATGGAAAACTTATCTAAATGACTTTCTCTCAATACATTTTACTTCATGATATTCAAAAGCTAGACTTAGAATAAAAAGGATTGAAATGTTTAAAAATATTTACTTCGATCATGTCAATTGCCAAGATGATCGACATAAGTTTTTTAACTCTCTAGGTAAGAGAGGTTTTACCCTTAGTCCAAATAAGACAGAACATCCTGGAAAGAGACATTGTCGCTTCATCATGTTTGAAGGTGATAATTTATTCAAAGTTAGCTACCTTGAATTTATTAGAGTTGGTGCGGGTGGTAAGAGTTATGACCGAGCAGGAATTTCATTTGGTTATAAAAAGAAACTCGTAAAATTCTATAAATCTATTTCAAAGAAGCTTACAAGTCATTTCACGCATAAGAATTACTCTTGGAAAGAAAATTCTATAGACAAACTTCCCGGTTGGAATTTCTTAAACTTTAAAAATATTGGAATGCGTTCAATCTATCCTTGGTTTACTGAATACGAACCATTTGATTCTAAAGTAGGAATCAAGACTAGGAAAAGACCTAGCATTCCAACACACCCCAACACTGTTTATAGTGTTCATGGTTTTGAACTTACTCTGACGGCTAAAGGGCATAAATCTTTTGAAATGATTCTTGGTAAGAAACTAAGAACTGTGAATAAACTTGCTGATGGAACAAATCTCTATATTAACTCAGGTCGAGTCAATCGTTGTACTAGGGTGATTTTAAACTGTAGGAATATACACAAGGCGCGTAAACTTGTTCAAGCTGAAGAAGAGTTCATCTTCAAAGGTAGTGAAGCTTTACTGCTTCGAAGCCCTGCGAGTAGTTTAAAGGCCTGGGATATAGTCATTATTCAAAATTGAGCTTATGCCTACGAGACTCCTTGAGAAATATCTATGGTATAATTCACTATGCAAAAATTGAATAGCTTCTTTCTTACAATAGTTCTCTTGTTAGTCTCTGGTTGTGCTCATAAACCAACTGATAAATTTACTCAAATGGTAAAAATAGATAAGTGTGAAGAGTCCATTGAGGCCTTACCCGATACTATGGGCTATCGGGTTGTGGATAAAGCTAGAGAAACGAGTACTTCTCTTGTCAATTATCTATTGGTGGGGACTTCTTATACTGGAGAGTTCTTAATCCAATACGGAGGAGGA
This sequence comes from Halobacteriovorax marinus, assembly GCA_002163155.1. Classification (GTDB taxonomy): domain Bacteria; phylum Bdellovibrionota; class Bacteriovoracia; order Bacteriovoracales; family Bacteriovoracaceae; genus Halobacteriovorax; species Halobacteriovorax marinus_A. The sequence goes on from MAAO01000002.1 coordinate 13,152, forward strand.
ATAATAATAGGCATGGCCATTTGTACTCCTATTCTTATTGCAGAGTCTAGATCGTATGGCAGAGGAGATATCTCTGTTCGTTGCTTTGGAGATATTGTCTCTGAGTTATTTCCTAAACCTGGTAATAGATTTAATTTTAGTAAAGAATTCTATAAGAAATCTAAATGGATGCGTTGTCCGAATTTAAACCCCATCTCTAAACGAGTGCGAAGTGTTGCAAGTTGTTTCTCCAAGAGAGGAGATATAGTAAATCTCAAGAAGGCAGAACAACAACTCAATTCATTGGTTTCAAAACAGGCTCTAATGAAATGCGTGAGTAAATCAGAACGAAAATTAATTAGAAGTGACTTGATTAAAGTTAAAGAAAATCTTGAATCTAAAGAACTTCTAAATTAAATATAATATTCTCTGAAGAGTTTATCTTTTTCTCTTATCTCCTTTTAAAAATCCGATAAATTTTCCATGAAGTATAAATCTTTTCTAAAATACAGCATTGTCGCATCGTATGGAATCTCCATTATGGGAGTGCTATCGATTGTTCATTCATGGCATTTCTTAGATCTACGCGCAAGTGCAACTTCGCCAAAAGAAATTTCCTTACTTACTCATAAAGGCGGAGAGACTTTAAAGGTTTTACATGTATTGGGGGAAGGGTGTGGTTGTTCAGAGTTTACCGCGGAGTATCTGTATGAACGAGGAGCAAGAAGTGACATCAGAGAAATTATTTACTTTCTAGGTTCTCAGAAAGATTTAGATTTTGACTTTAAATCAAAAGGTTATGAAATTTACTTTAAAACTATGGAAGAAATAAAAAAGAATAGAAAAAAGATAAATGGAGTTCCTCTTTTTCAAGTTTATTCAAAAGATCATAGTTTACTCTATAGCGGAGGCTATTCAACAAAAATGATTTCTAGAGGAAGTAAATTCATGGACCTTCCAATTATTGATAAGCTGATGGCAAAGGGGATTGCTCAATCGAACCCTGTTTTTGGCTGTCTCGTAGGTAAGGAATTTGCCAATAGTATCGATCCACTTGGCTTGAAATATTAAAAGAAATAATGAGGGAATAATGAGCGAGTACATGAAGTTTAATTTCGATAATAAATTTAGAAATGATCATAATGAGAAAACATCACGTTTTCTAAATATTGTTTTCTTCTGCCATCTTCCGTTAGCGTTGTTCATGTCATGGTTTTATAAAACATCTTATAGTGTAAATCTTGGTATTACTATTGCTGTCTGTGTCTCTAGTGTACTTGCCTGTGAGCATTTGAAAAAGTCACCTCTACTCTATGTTGTCTATGGAATAAATGCCATGGCCTTGTCTGCTATGGTTATTTATGCAGGTAGAGGACTTCCCGAGTTTCACTTTCACTTCTTCGTGAGTATGAGTTTTTTGATAGCTTTTGCCCATACGCTTCCCATTGTAACGGCTGTAATAACAATTTCCTCTCATCATATTGGAACTTACTACTTCTTACCGGGCGTTGGTTTCCCCATCGACTATTCATTTGCTCTCTATGCTGTCCACTTTATTGCCGCCGTTTTTCAAGCTGTACCTTGTCTCATCATTAGTTTTAAGGCCTCAAGAATTGTGGATAATCAAGGGGAGTTACTCGATGATTTAAAAGAAGTGGTCAAACAAAATGAACAAACAAGTTCAACTCTAGATAGTTCCATGAAAGAGCTTAGCGATAATACAAACTCTCAGAGCTCGGCCCTTACTCAAACCTGTTCAGGTATTGTCGAGATTGAAAATATGATGCTAAAAAATCAAGATAATGTAAAAAGTACGAATGAGGGAACTGAGAAGGCCGTAAAATTACTAGATAAAACGAAAGACAAAATCTCTACAATGAGAGAAACAATGGAGCTTCTCTCTAATGATAATGTAAGCGTTGTTAATGATCTAAATGCAGGTGCAGAGGATTTAATGGGAATGGTTGCCTTAATGGATGAAGTTGCTAGTAAGTCAAAGGTGATTAATGACATTGTTTTTCAAACTAAACTTCTCTCTTTTAATGCCTCCGTAGAAGCGGCAAGAGCGGGAGAAATGGGTAAAGGTTTTTCTGTGGTAGCAGAAGAAGTTGGAAACCTTGCTTCTTCAAGTGGAAAAGCTGCCGTTGAAATTAATGATCTAGTAGATAGTGTCAGTCTTAAAATAAACGAAATCTCAAAATCTCTACAAGAAAAAATAAAAGTATTGGGAGAGAAGAGTGGTGTGGGGATCAGTGATGGACTTCGTCTCGCTCAGGAGGGAAGTGATTTTATTATTGAAACTGCCAGCCATTTTGATAAAATCAAGAATGCTAGTAAAGAAATCGATAGGGCCTCTGCTGAACAACTTCTGGGGATAACCAATATAAACGAATCAATCCAAGTCATAAGTGACACCATGTCTTCAATGACAACTCTCGCAGGTAATACAATTCATTTGTCGGAAGAAGTAAGCGCTAGCTCACTTAACTTGATAGAGCTTTTAGCGAAAATTGAAGAAGTTGATAAGAAATCAGATTAGTTTCTCTTAAAGAACTCTTGTTTAGCAGCTACGCAAATATGTTATAATGTACTGGTTAATCTTTTTAAGAAGGAGGAAGTTATGAACTTTCAACTCAATAAAGTCGAGATTAAAGAAGTTACACAAGTTCTTGATCACTACCGATCTGACCTTAAAATTGAAACTCGCCGAACTATGGATTATAGATACAAAGAAACTCTTAATCGAGAGATGGAAGTTCTCAATGGCCTCTTAGATAAGTTTAGAGTTAAGAAAGATGGCAAATAAAATATTCTCATCGCGAGTTAGTTAATACTTTAAAATCTCTAATTTAAAGAGTTTACGAATCTCTCCCAGAGGCATGTCTAGGTATTCTTCATAACCACGCACTTGCCATTTTCTAGACATTTTCTTAGATCTTAGAAAGACTTTGCACATGAGAGGTATTCCAAAGATGAGGCTTTTTACCAAGAGTTTAGGTCCAATATCTTGAATAAGTTTCTTACCTTCTGGAGTATTGGCATAATCTTTATATTCTTTAAAAGTCATATCTGTAGCAAAGAAGGTCCAACAATCGCCAGCTGTTTCATCAAGAAGAGATGTATTAACACCAAAGAAAACATGTCCTACATCGTGATGAACAAGGAGTTCTGTCCAATTTGTTAATGGATCTGGCTTTGAGAAAAGTTTTGAATTAATCGAGTAGAACTCTTCCATCGCTTCTCTTAAAGTGAGCGAACAATCTTGTTCCTGAAATTTTGCAACTTTTCTTCTCTCAAATATCATATTGAAATTACACTAGTTAAAAAGAAGAACCAGGACCTTTTAGAAACTCAATCTCTTCCTCGGTCGAGTTTCTGCCCAGTACTTGATTTCGGTGGGGATAACGTCCAAAGCGATCAATAATATCTTTGTGTTTTAATTCAAAATTATAATTGTCTTCTAGTCCCGGAAGACTAAAGAGTTTAACTGCTACTTGGTGGACTTGTAGCGACTCACTGTGCATGAAGGGCATGTATAGGAAGGACCTCTCAATGTTTGTGAGTTCTTTATCTAAACCTAGCTCAATCACTTCTTGAGCGCAGCGTAGAGCGAGTTCATCCTGAGCAAAGGCCTTTGGTGTGTCTCTGTAAATATTGCGCGAGAATTGATCTAGGAGAATGACTTCGGCTAGTCGACTCTTGGCACTTATTCTCCATTTAATAAGAGAGTCTTTTGATGCGAGCTCGAGGGCAGTAGTAAAACGTTTGATAATTTGTTGATCTAACTCAGAATCTTGCGCAAACCATTGTTTGGGAGTGAGTTCTCTAAACCAGAAATGTAATATGTCTTCAGCAGTTGTTTCCATACTTCCATTATACTATTTATTCTAGATTTAAGTGAGAGTTTTTAGAGGGAGCCTTTGCTTAGAAACGTCTTCTAAGCAAAGGCGATGAATCTTTTATTTGGCAATAATTGACTTCAATCTTTTATCTTAAAACAAGATTTTTTTATCAAGTTCAAATAATATGAACAATGGGTCTGAACCTTTTACAATTGTTGATTTCACAGAAATATTCGCTAATTAACGTGAAATTAGTCATATAGGATAATGAAATACCGCTCCTATTCAGTTGTTGTGAAAACAATTTGATCAGATACTTATCTCTATAAAAGGAATTTTTAATTCTTTATTTATGGTAAATTGTAGGGATGAAATTAATCGTTTTCTCATTCCTCTGTTTATTGTCAACTCAAATTATGGGAGGGGCCCTTCAGCAAAGTAACTCCAAAGAAAAGGAAACTATCCTGTGGGTGAAATGGAAGTTATTACCTGAATATATTGAAAGGGGAGAGTTTAAAAATGAAGGCTATCTCGATAAATTTCTTAATTATGTAAACTCAAAAATTCCTGAGTATAATCATAAATATGAATATTTTCCACTAAGTAGAGTTTCAAAAATTTGGAAGGAGGGGAATGTTTGCACTATTCATCTCTGGTTAGGTTTTTGGTCTGATAAAATTATCTATTCTAGCTCTTATGGTTTTACTCCTAAATTTGGAATTATTGTAAAGAAGGATTCCAAACTTGATAAGGAGTTAAGAGGTAAGAAAAGTGTTTCCCTAAAGAATCTTCTTGCTAAAACCAAGTATAGGCTGGGAATACTTCCTTTATTTCCAGCAGGAGAGACAAGTTCTAGATATCCTCACTTAAAAGATTACATTTCACCCTACTTAAATACAAATAAAGTTCACGAGTTTAGAAATAGTCGCAATGAACTCAGTGTAGATTATCTTGATTCAGATCGTGTTGATTATATCCTTCGTCAGAGAATTACTCATTTTAGTGAAATGAAAATAAATCACATCAATAAAGATATATATACTTATTACAGTATTGATGAAGAAACTAAGTATAAGCTAGTAGCAGCAGCCTGTTCGAAAGGTAAGCTTGGAAAGAAGATTATAGGAAGAGTTAATGAGATGATTCATCAAGATCAGAGTATGTTTAATAACTACCTAAAATTTCGCCAAATTTGGGACATGGGAAATGTTCAATTTGAAGATGTTTACAATCAATATTTTATAAAGAAAGTGGAAAACCCAAACATTACTAAATAAGTGTCGTCATAAAATACTTGATTATAGGGTGAGGAGAGATTGCCTTCAACCAAGATTTGAAACCAAAGTCTTTGATTCTCGATGTCTAATCTATCCCTTCTTCTTGTTGTGCATTCTGTCATTGGGCGTTAATTAAATAATAAACAACTAAAATATGTAAAAGTGTTGTCAAAATAATCTTAAGATTGGTTTAAAGGTTTAAATTCCTAGTCAAAATATGTAGAATGTTCGAGTTATCAAACTCATATTATGGATGATTAATGAAAGTATTCAACTATAAAGAAGATCGACTTCCGATTTTAATTATTTCAACTTATTTCCTGATCGATATTTTAATCTACTTAAATGTAGAGAGTATTCCATTTCTTATCTTCTGGTTCTTCCTAGGGATTTGGCCAAAGGGAAATATTTGTTCATGGAATCATCATCACCAACATTGCCAAACTTTTAAAACTCCTATTTTTAATAGAATGCTAGAGGTTATGTATGGACTTCAGACGGGAATTTTTGGATTCACGTGGGTGCTTCATCACAACTTAGGTCATCACCTAAATTACTTAGATCAAGATAAAGATGAATCTCGTTGGAAGAACTCAAAAGGTGATACGATGAAGAGACTTCGCTACACTGCTGAAGTTTCTATTACAAGTTATATTAGGGCCTTTAAAGTTGGAAAGAAACATCCAAAGGTTCTGAAGAGATTTCTTATGATGAGTATTACGACTCTAACGATTGTTGGTGCCTTAACTTATTATAAACCTATCTCAGCAATCCTCATTTTTTGGATTCCTATGATTGTCTCTCTAGTTCTAACTGCTGATGCTACTTATAGTCATCACACAGGACTTGATACTAAGGACCCTAAGAAGGCGAGCCGAAACATTGTTGATTCTGTTTGGTATAATAGACTGACAGGTAATCTTGGTTACCACACAGCTCACCATGTAAAGTTTGGAATGCATTGGTCAAAAATGCCAACACTCCATGAGAAAATTAAAGCTGATATTCCAGCAGAGTGTTATGGTAAACCTATGATTCTCTTCCTTGGACTTGATTGGCTCTCTAAGACCGCTAAGGGTCTAGTGAGTTAAGACAACTGGGTTGGACGGATTCTCCGTGTGACCCTTTTTTTTCAAAAATCATTTCCTTTTTAGTTAGAGATAACGAAAATTAATCAAATTCAAAATATCAATGGAGATCATATATGAAATGTCATGAAGTCGATTATAAAATTATTGGTAACGATATGCAGTTAGTTGAGGTTGAGCTAGACCCTAATGAAACAGTAGTGGCTGAAGCCGGAGCGATGACTTACTTTGAAAACGGAATTAATTTTGAAGCTAAGATGGGTGATGGTTCTAAGATTGACCAAGGTTGGCTCTCAAATATCTTAAATGCAGGTAAGAGAATGATAACGGGAGAATCTCTCTTTCTCACTCATTTTACAAATATTGGGCAAGGAAAGAAGAGTGTCGGTTTCGCTGCTCCCTATCCTGGAAAAATTGTAGACTTAGATTTGGCCGAGTACGGAACAATCCTTTGTCAAAAAGACTCCTTTCTAGCAGCAGCACTTGGAACAGAAATCAGTATTGCTTTTACTAAGCGCTTTGGTGCCGGATTCTTTGGTGGAGAAGGTTTTATTTTACAAAAGCTAATTGGTGATGGAATGGCCTTTATTCATGCTGGCGGTACCATTGTTAAAAAAGAACTAAAGGGTGAATCACTCTCAATTGATACCGGTTGTCTCATGGCCTTTACTAGTGGATTAGATTACTCCATTGAAAGAGCTGGTAATTTAAAGTCTATGTTCTTTGGTGGAGAGGGACTTTTCCTCGCTAAAATTGAAGGGACAGGAACCGTTTGGATTCAAAGCATGCCCTTTTCAAGACTAGCGGATAGAGTTATTCAAAGTGCTCCTCGTGCCAATGGAACACAAAAAGGTGAGAGTGGTGGGCTTGGAAATCTTGGTAATTTCTTTGATTAAATTTAACTCATTTCGTTTATAAAGTGATTAAGAAATTCTTCTTTTACTAGAGCTTTACTTCGAGTCTTTCTAACGGCTAGATCAAAGGATAATGTATAATCCTTTGCGACGTTTGGAAGGACTTGGACTAAGCTTCCTTGAATGAGTTCTGCTTCCACAAGATATTTTGGAAGATGACCAATCCCAATATGCTTCTCAATGAGTGCCTTCATCATGGCATTGTCAGGACAAATTGCAGTGGCCTTGACTTTTCTTTGTTCAGCTAAAACTTCTAAACTTACCTTCTTCGCCCAGAAAGCAAAGGCCCTAGTTTCAACATCATCTACGAAATCAAGAAGACTATGTTTGAGTACATCTTTTGGTTTCATAATTTTTGGAATTGATTCTAAGTATTTCTTTGAAGCGACCATGATGACATCTTTTTTATCCAGGGGATAAATCTCAAAGAGTTTCTTATCTTTAACAAACAATAGAACTCCCAAGTCGATTTTATTATCAATAAGCATTTGTTCAATTTCTGCTGCATAACCATATTCAATTTGAAAAGATACATTTGGAAAATTTCTTCTAAAATTTGCAATCAAGATTGGTAAATTAAAAAGCCCAATATCGGGTCTTACTCCAATCTTAATTGTACCGCCCAAAGACTTTGTATCAGATTTTAATGTTGAAATTTGTTCGCTAATTTGCGACATCTTCTCTTTTGCAAACTCATAAATTTCTCTTCCTTCTGGAGTTAGATAAATACGAGAATTCTTTCTATCAAAAAGAGGTAAATCAATTTCTTCTTCTAATTGTTGAATCTGTTGGGTAATTGCTGACTGAGTTCGATAGAGTTTATTGGCCGCTTTTGAAACAGAACCTTCGTTAGCCACTTCTATGAAAGTTCTAAGTTTATTGAAGTCATTGAACATTGCCACCCCCTAAGTGTCTGTATATTGGTTAACCATATTAGAAAATCTATCTTATTTGTAATAATTAGTAATTATAATTAATAGCAGTCTTGGGCGATACTGTAAATAGGAGCAAGGGAGTGGCTTTCTTGTAAGGACCTAATCTATGGATCACTATTTGATATTCGAACATCCAAAAGAGCAGATTGAAGTGTGGCTTGGAAATACTTTATTGGCGAAGTCATCTAGTACCTTACTGTTAAAAGAGATTGGAGGTTTAGGTTACCCTCCTGTTTATTACTTTGATCCTAAAGATGTGAGAACCGCAGAGCTTAAGCAGAATGAGAAGAAATTATTTTGTTACCTAAAAGGAGAAAGTACTTTTTGGAGTATTGATGAATTTGATTTAGCAATTTGGAGCTATTTACAAACATATGATGAAGCTAAGCCTCTCGAGGGAAAAATTGCCTTCAGTCCAAAAGTGTTTGAGGTCGTTAGTGAATAATTTAAAATGGAAGATTTTCTTACTCATCATTGCTGGCTTTCTCTCTCTTTGGTTTTTCATTGATGTTTCTTCTTTAATAGTTTTTTTAAATAAATTTAAAAGGGGATTCGGAGAAAATTATATTTTCTATATAGCACTTGCTTATAGTGTTGCTCTCGCAGTTCCATTTTTTCCAGGAGCGGAGATAGGAATATGTCTCATGTGTATGTTTGGCGAACGAGGAGTTTTTATTGCTTACACTGCAACAATAGTAGGGTTGAGTGCTTCCTTTCTTGTTGGAAGACTATTTAGAGGAAGGTTGAACCTAAAAGAAAATAGAATCATGAAAAATCTAAATACTTTTTCCATATATATTCCTAGAGGGCTGACTCTCGCTATCCTGCTTAATTTTCCAGGGAATATTATTTTTGGAGGTGGAGGGGGAATTTCATTTACTCTTGGAATTGAAAATAAGCTTAAGTATAGGCAGTTTGTGGCAATCATCACTTTGGCTACTCTACCTGTCCCACTGTTTGTTTATTTTGGAATTATCAATATTGATAAATACTTAGTCTAGGGAGTTCGCGATGACAAAACTGGAAACCATAAACTTAGATCAGCAATACGCAGGGGATGTAGAACTAATCTGGTCTTACTGGAGCGATTTGGAAAATCTCTGTATTTTTAGTAGTGAGGTCTTAGAGAGCCGTGTTGTGACAAGTATTAAAAAAGGAATTGGGGCACAGAGAATTTGCGTTATGAAAAATGGTGGTGAAATCAGAGAAACTGTGAAGAGCTATTCAGAGGAAGATCACTTTTTTGAATTATCAGTAGAGACTGACTTTCTTCCTTATAAAGAAGCATTAGTAAGTTTTTCTATCTCTGAGGTGAGTCGAGGGATTTCAAAAGTAAATGTACAAATGCGTTTTGTTCCAAGATTTAGTTTCCTTGGAGTGATGTTATCAAAAATCATTATAAAACCAAATATTAAAAGAATGTTTAATAAATTACTGGAAGACTTTGAAATTTATTTCGCGCGGATAGAACGAAAAGACTTTCTGATAAATTCACAGCTAGAAATAGTAGGAGATTAGAATGAAGAAATTATTAATGATGCTAATTTGTTTCACCGGACTTAGTGGTCCAGCTTTTGGAATGTGCTCTACAGATCATGACAGCACAGCTCAAACCTATCATGAAGATGTAGAGATGCAGTCTTTGGAAACTAAAGAAAAGATCAAGAAGAAGCAAGAGATGAGAATGGTTTCAAAAACTAGTAATTTAATAGAACAACACAATGAGAAATAGTTAAGGAGAATTATATGAAAATAATAAATACTGCCATATTGGCCCTAAGTGTAATCTTAGTGAGTTGTAGCTCTGCACCGATAGGTATGATTACTGAAAGTCCAGATGAAGGGTTTACTAAAATTGCTTATGAAGTGGAAGTGAGCACCTCTAAAGATAAGGTCTGGAAAATTCTTGAGGATTATGACAATTTAAGTTGGAGTAATACTGTCAAGGAAGCCCATTACCTTAATGAAAAAAGAAGTGAGATTGGTATGTCTAGACATTGCAATCTTTCAGATGGTGGTTATATAATTGAGACAATATCAAAGTGGGATCAAGGGAATGGTTTTAGTTATACCCTTGATGATTCTTCAGATCCAATTAATAGTAAATCCTATGCAAATTGGAGTGTAAAAGGTGATGACCAAAAATCAGTGATACGATTTGAAGTTCACTATGCACTAAATTATGGATTTCTAGGCAGTGCAATGAATAGTTTGTTTGCAAAAGCTAAATTTGCAAATTCTATTAAAGGCTTTATGCATGAATTAAAAAATCATGCTGAAAAAAAGAAAATGTAAGAAGAAAGTTTAAAATTAGGTGAGTATGGAAAATCAAGATTTACTATTAGAGAGATTTATCTGTTCTCGGAATTTAACGGCTAAAATATGTGATGGACTATTTCCTGAAGATTTAGCAGTTCAAAGTATGGAGGATGTGAGTCCTGCAAAGTGGCACTTGGCCCATACCACCTGGTTCTATGAAACTTTTATTTTAAAAGTCTACGAACCTGATTTCCAACCATTTCACGAGCTCTATCATCATCTCTTTAACAGTTACTACAAAAGTGTTGGCGAGCATTGGAATAGGTGTATTAGAGGAGTTCTCTCTAGACCCACCGCTAACGAAATTCAACTCTATCGCGATGATATAGATGCTAGAGTTATTAAACTCTTTACTTCAAATCTCTCTCTAGATCAAAAACTTAAAATTGGAAAACTCGTTGAGCTTGGAGTTAATCATGAGCAGCAACATCAAGAACTGATGCTTATGGATCTTAAACATGTTCTCGGAACAAATCCTCTCTATCCTGTCTGGATGGAAGGTGAGTTTCCTACTTCTAAGAAAATTGAGGAACAATTTGTTTTAATCTCCGGAGGAGTTAAAGAGATTGGAGAAAACTATGGTGATGAGTATATTTTTGATAATGAAGTCCCTAGGCATAAAGTCTACGTGGAGGACTTCGAATTAAGTAATAAACTTGTAACCAATGGAGAGTTTCTAGATTTCATAAAAGACGGTGGATATAAGAAGCCAGAGTTATGGTTAAGTGACGGTTGGGATTTATCTATGAAGAATCCTCTCTATTGGAAAGAAGATAAAAATACTCTTGGTTCTTTTTTAGAAAGCACTCCTTACGGTCTTAGGGAGTTAGACCTTGATGCGCCAGTCTGTCATATAAGTTACTTTGAAGCAGATGCCTATGCTACGTGGAGAGAGTGTCGTCTTCCTAGCGAGAAAGAATGGGAGTTGGCAGCGCAGTCTCTTGAACTAGAAGGACAATTCTATGATCAAGGTGATTTAATGCCAAAAGCTGGACACGTCACTGGTGAGTTCAATGATATGTTTGGAGTCCTTTGGCAGTGGACGTCTAGTCACTATGAGAGTTATCCCGGTTATCATAAACCTGAGGGAGCGCTTGGTGAATACAACGCAAAATTTACCAATGCTCAAAGAGTACTTAGAGGTGGTTCCTTTGCAACCCTTAGAGAACATTTTAGAAAGACCTATAGAAACTTTTATCAATCAGAAAAACAATGGCCCTTTACTGGCATTCGTTTAGCAAGGAATAAGGTTTAATATGAATTATAAAGTCTTAGATAGTATTAAGAACAGTGATGAAGATGCCCTCAAGGAGCAATTCTCACAAGATGTGCTAACAGGTTTTACTAGCGAGAAGAAATACTTATCTTCAAAATATTTCTATGACGATAAAGGTTCAGAACTCTTTGTGAAGATTACTGATTTAGAAGAGTATTATCCTACAAAAGCAGAAGAAGAAATCTTAGAGAATAATAAGCAAAAAATTGTGAGTCACTTTAATACACAGAAATTAAATGTGGTAGAACTTGGGGCCGGAGATGGTCACAAGACAAAACTTTTACTAGATGAATTATTTAATAATGATGTTCCTCTAGAGTATAACCCAATTGATATTTCTGAGGACGCTATAAAAGGAGTTTGCGAGAAGTTAAATAAAGATGACTTTGAAACCTTTGGCATAGTGGGAGAGTATATCCCGGCGCTTAAATGGGCCAATAAAAATAAGGAAGGAAAGAAGCTTGTTCTCTTTCTCGGTTCAAATATAGGGAACTTTTCCCTTCATGATTCCTTAGTTTTTCTAAGAACTATTTGGAAGAATCTATCAAAGGATGACCATATCTTAATTGGATTTGATATGAAGAAGGATATTAATCTCTTAATTAATGCCTACAACGACGACAAGGGTGTGACTTCTGAGTTTAATTTAAATGTCTTAAATAGAATGAATAATGAACTGGGAGCGAATTTCGTTATAGGAAGTTTCCAGCACTTTGGAACTTATAATCCAAATATTGGTGCTATGGAAAGTTATCTCATCTCTACGAAGTCACAAACCGTGAGAGTCGATTATTTGGAAAAGAATTTTCACTTCGATGAATTTGAGGCGATTCACTTAGAGTATTCTTTTAAATATCTACAAAAAGACATAGAGTATTTAGCTAAAGAAACTGGTTTTGAAATTGTGGAGAACTTTTCTGATAAGAAGGGTCACTTTGTGGATTCGCTTTGGCGGGTGATTAAAGAATAAGCCACGTCACCATACATTTTAAAACTTGATCAAAAATCAGGGTTAAGTTTATAATAGTTGAGTATGGAGACACTATGAGCATTGTAATTACTGATTCTATAAGAAAATTCTGGCTAGACTTTATTAAAGCTAATCCTAAACTAGAATATTTAAAAGCAAGTTCCATTGACGCCTGGAGCTTTGGAAATACTTCTGAAATGGCAGATGACTTAGTCTCTCTTGTCTTAGCGGGCAAGAAGACAGCGACTTGTAGTTTACTTAGGGCCTATCAAGGCTACGAAGATGAGATTCCAAAGGTTGGAGTTTATAGCCTCATATGTGATGGAGAAAATAATCCAAAGTGTATCGTCTTTTATACTGATACATTTCTTTGTAAATATAATGAAATCACTGAAAAACATGCTTATGAAGAAGGTGAAGGAAATCGCACTCTAGAGCATTGGAGAAAAGTACATACAGAGTTCTTTTCTGAGTATGGTGGCTTTCACGAAGAAGATATACTTCTTTGTGAAAGGTTTAAAGTTGTTTATAAGTAGCTTACTTAGTAACGGCCTCTATTGCGCAAGAAGGGATGGTGACATCGACTTGACCATAACCTAGTCCTGGATGGTAGTGTCTTAGAAAAGTCATTCCTAAAGCTTTTAAATTTCTAAGGTTCTGATCATTTGAGATAACTGTAACTCCACCAAATGTTACAAAGTAATGTTCTTCAGAGTTTTGGCAGTATTCTTCTACACCTTGTAAGAAAGTTAGTTCAAGCTCGATTTGTCCTTTCTTTATTTTTCTAGGATAAATTTTTCCACGTCGTACTCTTCTATCACGAAGCACTTTTGCCTCTTCAAGAACTGAACAATGTGTCACTTTTACATTTTTTAACTCAGCATTAGAAAGACCAATATTTAATTTCTGTAAATAAGTAATTTGTAATCCACTGAAGTCATTTAAATTTCTACTGGAGCAAGCATCTTCAATTTTAGATGTCTTAATCCTTATTTTAGTAGTGTACGCATTTGTATTAAAAACAAATAGTAGTGCTGACGCTATCAATAGTAGTTTTTTCATACTGCCTCTGGTTGTTAGTTACTCTTTAATATAACTCATTTTAGGGGCTGATTAGAGGGATGTGTAAATAGTATATAGGGTGTAAACAAATTAAACAGATGAGTGATTTTAAAGATTTAACTACTAATGAATATTGTCAAAAATCGTATAAAGTAAGGCCAGAGCCTTCTTACCAATAAGTGGATCTTCTCCAAAGAAGTGATCACTTTTTGGAGCTAAAACAGTGGAAGAGTTTGGAGCTATTGCGTCTGGTAGTAACGTAAGAGCATCATTAGGACCTAACTCTCGGAGAATTTTGTACTTATCCATACCGAAGTCAGAAATATCTCCAGAAAGCGAGAGACCAAGGTAATTGAGAATGAAGATGTGCTTGGGAACATCTAAGGTTTTAAAACGAACTTGGCTAGCTTTTGTTTTCATACTTTCAAATGTTTCTTTTTCCCAATCTTTAAACCAGCGAACAATTGCATAAATAGGAACAGTCATTCCTGAATCGATCCAATCGACTAGAGGACTTCCATTCAGAATTCCCCCTAGGTTTAACCAGGCCCTCACACTTTTAAGCTCTTTTTTATCAAGAAGTTTTCCAAGGGCTAAGTGGATCGCAGCTCCCGCAGAGCTTGGACCCGCTACAATAATTTTTTTGTCTTGATTCTTTTTAATGACATTTACAATATCTGCTGCGTTAGCGGAGACAGATCCCATGGGGTGAATAGGGACAAACTCAACGTTTAATCCCTTGTCTCTTAAAATTGCAATAGGGGCCTTAAGATCGGCTCCAGTGAGGTGCCCAACATCTATATAATCCAAACCTGGTACCATAATGATTAAAAAGTCGTCTTTGTTACTAGGTAATTTCACTTCTTCAATATTTTTTAGATTAGAAAGAAATTGTTCTTGAACGGAGTCATTTTCTTTCTTGTTTAAGAGTTTATTTCCAAAGTAGAGAGTGGCAAAGTCAACTGATGTTTTTTCTGATAATAGTTTTAAACTTTCACGACCTAGGGGAAGGTTTTTAAATTCCTTATCAATGATCTGAATCTCCTGATGCAGCTTAGGGTTTGTAACTTGATTAGTGAGGTAATTTTCTAAATAGTACTTAGCTATCTGAGCGTCCACTGTCGTTTCTATATTGTAGTGAACGAGCTGACCTTTTGTAGGAATTTTATTTAAACTTGAGCAGCTTAATAGGGTTGTGGAAAATAATAGAAGTAATATTAGTTTATTCATCGATTGAGATTATACGAAGAGAAGTAAACTCTGTCACAATTTTTGAACAAAATTGCGACAGAGATAATATTTAAAGGTCTGTAATTAACTCATCTGAAATTTCATTTTCATCATCCTCTTGAATAGGGAATGAGTCCTGTAAGCTGTGACCACACTCAGAAATAGCAGCGTTAAGTCCTTCAACTATTTTCCCGTCTTTGATTTTAGAAATTAATCCAGAGACTAGTTTATTCCAATAATCTTTCTCTACTTTTTCATTTATTCCACAATCGGCCAAGACTTCAACTTTTCTCTCTAAGAGAGAAATATAAATCATAATTCCTGTGCGATCTTTAGTCATAGAAACTCTATGATTATGAAAAATTTCTAATGCCCTTTGGTAAACCTCTTCTTCCATTTCTGACTTAGTCGTAAATATACGCTTAATGAATTTTATATAAGCTAGGAGGTAACCAACTATCATCCCAGGGATTTGAATCCATAACAACATAATGGGATCATCAAAATCGTAGGTGTAATAACAAGTAAAGGAAAATAGCATTCCAATGATTAAGGCCAACCTAAAATGGGCCGCAGGATAGAAGTCTGACTGACTAAGAACTACAGGAACAATCTCTCCGGAAGTCTTTGATTCAGCACTTTTAATAGCTTCACTTATTAATGTCTTATCTTTATCGCTTAATTTCATTACCAATCTCCACTTGCGCCGCCGCCGGAAAATCCGCCGCCTCCACCAAAGCTTCCGCCTCCGCCACCAAAGCCTCCGCCTCCGTAACTTGATCTTCCTCCGCCCATAGCACTACCTATAAGCATTCCTGCTAGGAGACCACTGCCTCCACGTCCACCTCTTCCACGTCCTGAAAAAAGAGCTACAGCAATAAAGAGTAGATAGATTATTCCTGAGAAACCTTTCTTCGATCTACGGTTTCTAACTCTTGGGGCATTTGTTAATTTTCCACCCGTTTTTTCTACAATCTGAGAAACACCAAGAATGATTCCAGATTTATAATCACCCTTTTTGAAGTAGGGCTTAATAGAGCGAATAATTCTTCCTGCGGTAATGTCTGGGAGGTCTCCCTCGAGACCGCGACCCACTTC
This sequence comes from Halobacteriovorax marinus, assembly GCA_002163155.1. Classification (GTDB taxonomy): domain Bacteria; phylum Bdellovibrionota; class Bacteriovoracia; order Bacteriovoracales; family Bacteriovoracaceae; genus Halobacteriovorax; species Halobacteriovorax marinus_A. Next base: position 29,142 of record MAAO01000002.1, read on the forward strand.
AATTCTCATTTTCTTATCATCAGCCGCAATTAGAAAGAGAACACCATTGTCTTTCCCTTTTTGTCCTAACTTCCACTGGTCACTTACTTTAAGCGAATAGCCTTCAATGGTTTCATCTTCTAGCGACTTTACCGTGAGTACAGAGATTTCATTACCTGTTTGCTTTTGAATTCTGTAAAGTGCACCTGTTAAAGCTTGATTAACTCTATGTGATAAGAGTCCAGCTTGGTCGATAATCGGTTTTCCACGACTTGGAACTTCTTTTGCCGCTACACTTAGGCAAAGAGTTAGAAGAAGTCCTAGGCTTATTAAAGACCTCACTAAAATTCTACTTTAGGTGCATCTTGAACCTTTTCTAAGTTTTGAACTTGAAACTGAGGTTTCTTTTCATGCTTTAAGAACATTGAATTATACCAAGATGTTGGTGGAACGCTGATGAGATTATTAAATTGTTTTATAGATTCAATGTAACGATTTCTTGCCACAGTAATTCTATTTTCAGTTCCTTCTAGTTGAACTTGTAAATCTCTAAAATTTGCATTGGCCTTAAGATCTGGATATTTTTCAACAACAACCATTAAGCGACCAAGCGCTGATGAGAGGCCTTGCTGTGCTTGAGCATATTTGGCCATATTTGATTTATTTAATTTAGAAGCATCAACATTGACTGATGTGGCCTTTGCTCTGGCTTCAACTACAGCTGTAAGAGTATCTTTCTCGTGACTAGCATAACCTTTAACAGTTGATACTAAGTTAGGAATAAGATCACTTCTTCTCTTGTATTGATTCTGTACTTCGGCCCACTTGGCTTCAACTTCGTTGAGTGAAGTTGGGATACTTTGCATACCGCAAGATGTTAAAAGTAGGGTTGTGAGCACAATTAAAATTTTATTCATAATGATTCCTCTTTTTATTTATAGAAATATAGTTTATTCCTATAAAAAGAGTATGGCAAAGCTCGCCATCATATAGATCATGAAAAGTTATACAGTATTAGCTTCTCTTTAACAGGTTCGTAATTTTCATTACAAACGGCATAACTAGGTAGGTCATCATGAGTACTATTATTGCTGTACTCACTGCATTTAAGCTCACATCATTTAAGCCTGTAATTTTCTCTATCACAGGCGGTATGTAGAGAACTAGTGGAAGAAGTCCAATAAAAGTTAGTAGAGACATTTTCATTCTATTTTGCGGAGCTTGATCAAACCAAAACTCTAAACCAGCATAAGATGTAATATGTGTTTCTCTTTCAACTATAAGCTTTAATTCAATTAATAAATCTTGATGAATTTTTGAATCAAGCCACTTATTTAATAAACCCTGGCTTTCAAATCGAAAAATTGAGATTCTTTCATTCTTATTTCCGCAAGAGTCGATGAGTAATGCATCGATGTAGCCTTCAAACTTACTTGATTCTCCTCTGATTTTTTTTAGCCAGAGGAGAAAATTGTCCACTTTTCCTTCTTTGATGTGATGATGAACAATAGATGTCACAGTTTGATTCTTCATTCTCTATGCCTTTATCTAAAGCCTGTGTAGCTTGATTTTATTTATGACTCAGTAGGGTTTCTTATCTCCAGTCTTTCATAATTTCTATAAGAACGCTGGCCATAAATACAATTATTCACTTACTTAATGGATATAGTAGAAGTTGAGGATAAATTGATATAAGGGAATATCTGACAATGACGATAGAGTTATATGCAATGGTACTCAAACTTCGTAGATAAAATTATCTTAAAATCCACTTTGGAAGGAAGTGATCCCTATCAATTGCAAAAAGATAGGCAAGTGGTTTCATTTACCATAGTGATAGTCATTGTTCATCTCTATTTCATGGGTGTTTATAAGTTATATTTTGGCGTTCCTTATCTCGGAGAGTTTGCTCTTACTTCTGGCCTAGTTTCTTTACTCTCTCTCTATAGTTACCGTATTACTGGGGATTATCGATATGGAGCATGGATCATAATGGTGACAGGATCTATTGATCTATTCTTTCTCTCTATTTTCTCTGGGGGAGGAGCTTCTCCTCTAATTCTTTGGTACATGATCATTCCATTTAGTGCGGGGATTCTCTTAGACTCTAAAGCTGCATATTTAAATTCTTTAATTTGTATCTCACTATGTCTGATGATTTACCTAGTTGAATCTCAAGGGATGCTACCTGCCGATGTCTTTACACGAGAGCAATCTATTTTAATTGGAAAAGTTTCTCTCATTTCTATGCTTGTAACAGGAGTGATTTTAACATCTTTTAATAGAGTACAAGTTGAATCTGTAATGAGTTTACTCAAGAAACAAAAACTAGCGGAACAAGAGTTGATTCGAGTTCTTGTTCATGATGTAAGTAACCCCCTGATGATCATTCAGACCCATACTAAGAAACTCTTGAGTGTTGTTGAAAAAGAGGAGTATTGTAGTTCAATCGCTAGAATTGAAAAAGGTTCAAATGTGATAACGGAAATTGTTACACATATTAGGGATATGAAAGCGATGGAAGATGGGAAGAAGAAAATTGTATTAACTGAAGTCGTGCCAATGGAAATCGTTGAGAATACCGCTGATTCATATATTGAAAAATTGCATATAAAGGAATTGGACCTCTGTATTAGTAATCACACAAGTAATGAGAAAGTCATGGCAAACCCTGGATCATTTAGCAACCAAGTCATAGGCAACCTTCTCTCTAATGCCATAAAGTTTTCTCACCTAAAAGGTAAAATTTGGATTGATATAAGTTGTGAAGAAGGAGGGGTTTGTATCTCTGTTAGAGACGAAGGTGTAGGAATGCCAAAAGAATTATTGGAGAACCTATTCGATCTAGATAAGCCAACTTCTAGAACTGGTACGAATGGGGAGAGTGGTACAGGATTTGGTATGCCTCTAGTTAAGAAGTATGTGGAAAGTTTTGGGGGAGAGTTAGAGGTGCATAGTTTTGAAGAGGTTCAAGAGGGGGATCGCCATGGGACTGAATTCATTGTTCATTTAAAGCTTGCATCTTAGAAATATGTTTAAACTTTTGTAATAAAGCTTTTCTTTAAACGCTCTCTTTCTGTAATATCTTCGAGAAGTATGACTGCCCCCTTAGAATTACTATCCAGTAAAGGACATATTTTTAAAGATTCAATTCTAACTTCATGATTTTCAAGAGAGACCTCTCTTATGGTAGAGTAAATTTGATGATCTTTAATGACTTTTCTTAATATTTCCAAATCGAAATCTTGAATAGGAAAAACATCGTCAATTTTTTCTCCTAGGATTAAACTCTCAGCACTCTCTATTGTTTTTATAACTCCATCATTCCATTTAGTTACTCTAAGCTCGGTATCAAGTGCTATGAGGGTAAAAGGAATAGAGTTAAAGATAGAGTCTGAGATTGATTTGTTCTTATATAGTGGTTTTAGAATAAATTGAAAGAAATGGAATCCAATAAACAAGACTGTTATAAGCTGTGCTATAAAAAGTGAATTGATTATTAGGGATGAATTATCTGAACTTGCTAATTGTTCTCTTTTAAGTTTATCTGATTCTGATTTCATAGAGAGAAATGCTGTTTGCAAAGAGTTTTTTACATAAATAAATTCCCTATGGATGTGTTGAATTGTTTCAATACTATCGGGAACTATCATGATCTTTGAATATTCTAATCTATTAATATATGAAAAATCTCGATCTATTTTTTCAATTCGCTCTCTGATTGTGTTAATCACGACCTTCATTTGTGTCGCTTTTATTTCTTTCTGAGCCCTCTTTATAAAATGTTTGGCCAAAGCCGATTGGTAGTTAAAGTCATCAAGTTGCTTGTTATCACCCGTAAGAATATATCCATTTACTGCACTTTCTAAAAGTAATAGAGTTGAAATCATGCTAGCAGTTAATGTGTTTTCATCAATTAATTTATTATAACGGTTTTCTCTCTTACTCATTGAGGAGTTTATAAAATAACTTGAAACTCCACTGAGAAGTATCAGTAGAGATAGTAAAGTTATACCAATCATTGTTTTAGACCTTATAGATCCATTAGATGTCTTTATAGAAATATAACTTTTCGTAAATTTCAAAATCTATTCACTCCTTAGAAATGGTATTCACTCATATTTTCTTTTGTCACATCAGTCCAGCCAGTACCATAGAATAAATTCTTCTTTTCTTTAGACATTTTAATTTTTGTAAAACCTTGGACTCTAAGGTTCATTTCATTTTTAAGTTCCATTTTTTCTAAGGCCATTACGGCCATTAAATTCATTACGTATCCAACCTTTGCGGGATCCCAGAAAGAAATGAGATCAACACTTCCACTTTCTAGAAACTTTGCACAAATAGATACGACACCAGTGGTTACAAGTGAAACTCGATCCTTCAAGCCAAGCTGTTCTATGGCAAGTCCGGCTCCAGATGCCGTGGGCATGGGAGCCCCTAGGATTCCACTTATTTCTGGATTAGTTTTAAGGGCCTTGGTCGCCTTTGTGAAGGTAATTGAATGTTCATCAGCATTTTCGAGATAATCACCTAGACGACTAATGTCGGGATACTTTTCCCTTTGCCTTTGCTCAGCCCCTTGTTGCCATTCCATATGAGATTTAGATTTTTTGCTACCAACAAAGGCAATATACTTTCCTTGATAGTTCATGTACTTAGCCAAGTGGTCCATTAGGTGAGCTCCATATTCTATATTATCGAAAGCCTCGATAATATAATCTACATTTCTTATATTAGAAGCTTCGTGAGCAATCACAACAATTCCCAAATCTCTTGCTTTCTTTAATACGGGTTCAACAGATTCAACATCAAAGGGAACTATGGTAATAGCATCGACTCCATCCTTAATTGCTTGTTCTATTTGTGCAACTTGGAGTTCTGCTTTTGCTTCGACAGGACCTATTAGCGTGGCATCGTGCCCTGTTTCGTTAGAAAATTTGTGAACACCTTCACGCATTCTAGAAAACCATGCAATGCCATCTATTTTTACAATAGTAACAATCTTATATTTCTTTTTGACGTCACTGATCAGATCTTTTGCTTCTTTAATTTTTACTTCTTTTTTACAGCTCATTCCTATAACTAAAGAGAGAAGAATAATTATCTTGTTCATTTAATTCTCCAATTAAATATTGTGTATAAAGTTCAAGTTAAAATGTATATTCGTGCATATTCTTTTTCGTCACATCAGTCCAACCAGCACCATAGAATAAATTCTTCTTTCTTTTATCAATTTGAACATTCGTATAACCATCAACTCTAAAGTTCATACCGTTTTTAAACTCCATTTTTTCTAGTGCCATAACGGCCATTAAGTTCATGATGTAACCAACCTTAGAAGGATCCCAAAAGGAAATAAGATCTACACTCCCGCTCTCAAGATATCTGGAACATGCAGTAACTAAACTTGTCGATACTATTGAAACTTTATCTTTTAAACCAAGCTCTTCTATTGCTAGTCCCGCTCCTGGAGCCGTACTCATTGGTGATCCTAGGATCCCGTTGATCTTACGATTTTTCTTGAGCGCTTTTACTGTTTGGGTATAAGCTATAGAGTGATTATCTTTACTTTCTATATAGTCACCCTCCCTTGAAATGTTAGGATATTTTTCTCTTTGTCTTATTTCAGCACCGAGTTGCCACTCCATGTGAGTTCTTGAATCTTTACTACCGACAAAACCAATATACTTACCTTTGTAGTTCATTAATTTAGCTAAGTGATCCATTAAATGACTGCCATATTCTATATTTTGAAAAGCTTCAATTATGTAATCCGCATTTTTCATATTTGATGCTTCATGAGCAATAACAACAATTCCTTTCTCTCTCGCCTTTTTTAATACAGGCTCGAGAGCTTCAACATTGAAAGGGACAACTGCTATGGCATCTGCTCCATCTTTTATTGCTTGCTCTATGTGTGCTATTTGTAGCTCCGCCTTTGCTTCTGTAGGACCTGTTAGAGTAGCTGTATGACCAGTTTCATTGGCGAATTGATGAACTCCTTCACGCATTCTTGCAAACCATGCAATTCCGTCTATCTTTACGATAGTTACAATTTTGTATTTCTTTTTAACATCTTTTAAAAGTTCTTTTGCATTACCAACTTCAGCTTTTTTAGTGCAACCGAATAAAACTAATAATGCCATTATTAAGTTTAGTTTTTTCATACTTAGTCCTCATTCATTTTAGTAAGTCTATATATAAATTCTCTTCGAACTTTAAGACAGCTACTTAATATAATTTTTATTAAGATTGAATGGGGAAGTATAGATTTTTCTAAGTCAATTATTAAAAATAGAAAGCTATCACTGAAGATAGAATTAAGAGTATCCCAGTCAGTTTTCCAATAAGAATTCCTTTAGGGAAAACTTTTTCTGCTAAGACATAGAAGGAAATGAGAGCGATCCATGTTAGATCCATTACTCCTGTCACAAAGAGTAGAGACATGAGCGCCCAGCAACAACCGAGACAATAATTTCCGTGCATGAGGCCCATTCTAAAGCCTCCCAAATTTCCTTCTTTCCATTCATGGGTAAGAAAGTGTAGAGGGGAGCGACACTTCTTAAGACAGGTGTATTTTAAGTTACTAAATTGGTAGAGGCCCGCTACAGCTAGGATGATTGAATTAAACATAGTCACGGAACTCTTCATGGAGGAATTTAATATGGCATACTCATGTAGTTGCCATTGCACGAGCGTAATGATCAAACTATAGATTGTCCAAATCGCTAGATAACCTGCTACAAAAAGGAAAGTACTTACGTAGGGAACTTTTCTTTCTTTTCTTCTTCTATTTACCTGATCGTACATGAGTATATAGGGACTAGCTGATGGAATCATCATACCAATCATCATGATCACCCACATTGAGAAGAGCATAGTAAGTTGCGGTAAACCCCAAAGAAGAGGTGAGTGACTTTCCATAGCCCGCATCGAGAGCGCCATGAGGATCATATATACCCAGCTCATAAGTGTGATCACAAAGAGACAGCTTGAAACTTTAAAGCTATCTCTTGTAAGAAGTGAACTCATCCATTTGGCCAAGTGACATCTGCCTTAGCTGCAAACTTTCCAGGGTGTTTAAACTTTAAATCCTTATGAGACAACTCCATGGAGTCTGTGGTGCAAATGGCTCCATCATTCCATAGGAATCCTCCGCCAGGGTAAGTAATGTGAACATTTTGATCATCACCAGTTATGGGATGTTTTATGGGGGTATTCTTTAAACTAAGAACTCCTTCTATATTTACCGAAGGATTTCTTCCCGATAGATCCATTTTAATATCTGCTCTTACAGGTCCTTCAAAAGTACTAAATGTTGTGGCCAATGCTTCAAAAGGCATTCCTCCCGATTGACCTGAACAAATAGAACCCATCGCTGAAACTTGCTCATCGGAGGCATCTTGATTAATAAATAATACGCCGGAGCCATTTCCTTCATGTATTGCCTTAGGCCACATAATTCCCATGGCTATCTTCACTCCGGAGAGATCTACATTTTCATGTTTTCCTTTCTTCACTTCAAAACAAATTAAGGCCTCACAGGACCCAAAATCTGGAAAACCCGCAAATTGGCAACCACAACCATGATTACAATTACAAGCTTCTGTATAGTCCATTTCAAGTTTCCAATTACTATCAGACATAATGACCTCGCTAGATAAAGTGTATGTCTTGATTGTACTCTTGTTCTCTAGCGGGAGATTCATAAGATTTTATCAAGAAGGCTAGATGAAACTAAAAAAAAAGGCTCCATTCATAGGAGCCTTTTTTCTTTATAAATAGTATTTTCTTAATTTATTTACCACAACACTTCTTAAATTTTTTCTTACTACCACATGAACAAGGATCGTTACGTCCAACTTTTGGTGACTGTCTTACGATAGGTTGCATTTTATCATGGCCGTGATTACAGTTTGGTCCATGTACATGTCCCTCATGTGAATGATCGTGGCTTGTTTCTTTATTATTTTCTTTTTCTGAAGTCATTTGTAATTCCTAGTTTTGTTTTGGTCTTTATAACAGATGAGAAAGAGGTCTATCAAGGGCAAACTATCTATCTGAAATCACAAGATATAATCTGTGTTGAAAAACTATGGGGTACTACATTGCTTACGTGAAGCGCCTTAATCACTTTAAAGTTGAAAAACGTATTATATTTAGACACCTATGCAAAAGGTGTCTATTTAGAATGCTCTAAGTTACTTAAAGTAGGACTGATGAAGTGGCACTTATTTTGCTTATTTAGAGTTAAATATATAGATACTAAATTAGTAAAAGGAACCCCATGCAGGAAATTGATATCTTTGATGAAGTCATGCTCTCAAGACAATTAGAAGTACAAAAGAGTAAAGGCTGGGACCTAGATAAAGACCTTAATTGGTCTGGGGGAGTCGATTTATCTAAATCCTTGCTGCCATTAAATCAGAACAATATGTTATTTCCAAATGCCACTAGTGAGCAGAAGTTAGTTATTTCACAATTGATGGGACTTATTGTCGCCTCTTCAATTGCTCAACTTGAACAAGTGGCAAATGATTTAAAAGAACCTACTTGGAATCGTTTTTTAAGAAAGTATCCAGTCAATCCTGAACTCTTTGAGTTAGGTGAACATTTCTATGAAGATGAAATGAAACACTCAATGGCATTCAATCGCTATATCGACAGCTTTGCTGCGCAAGTAAATGTTGATCCTAGTGATTTAAGACAATTTCTCCCTCAAGCAAATAATTCAATCGCAACGCAAATCTATAAATTAAATTCGTTAGCAGGCGGTATGGCCATATGGTGGTTGATCGCTGCTGTGGAAGAAGAATCAATACTTATATATAAATATATGAAAGGTATGAAAGGTTCAGTTGATCCTCTCTACTATCAATTACATAAACTTCACTTTGAAGAAGAAGTTAGACATAAGAGTTATGCTTTTATGATGTTAAAAGTTCATGAAGAATTTTCTAATACTCCGCAAAGCTTACTACTCAAAAAGTTAGATTTCATTATAGCTGAAGTTCTTAATTTAACTTGGACATTTAACCAACTCTTTAAAATTCGAAATTTCAAGAAGTTCGAAAATCATCATCCATTCTTTAAAACTTTAGCATCTTTAGAAGGAATGCTAGGGCAGAGAAATCCTTTGGAAATTATCAATTGTTTATTTAAAGATACTCCGTATATTTCAAGTGCACTTCATATGTCGGAACAAAAACATGTGAAAGAGCTCCTCGATAGATTTGGAGTACCAAGCATTCCTCTCTCTAAAACAAAGACGGTTGGTGAATTATGTACTGCATAGATTCTATATACCGAGAGGGTGAATACATACACTTTATAAATATTCCCAGTGATAATGTGAATGCTCCCATACTATTTATGAGTCACGGTTTTCCTGATAATGCTTACGGATGGGATAAGCAAATGGAAGAGTTTGAAGGGCAATACCATATCATCGCCCCATTCATGCATGGAACTTTAAATAACAATAGAGTTGAAAATACTCGTATAAAAGCGAAGCCCTTACAAAGAGATGTCCTCGCAGTTATAGAAGCAGCTCAGTATAGTCCTGAAACAGAAATTATCTTAATAGGTCACGATTTAGGCTGTTTTTTAAATAATGTAATCTATAATAAATTAAAAAAGAGAGTAATAGGAATTGTTAATTTAAATGGACTTCCTCTTGCACAATACTTTGAGCGAAAATTGAATATCACTCAATGGGTAAAGTCTTACTATGTTTTTTTAGTCCAATCATTTCTTGGGCGCTATGTAGTAAAAAAGATGATGCCTAATGTACTTTTAAACTTTATTTATAATCAAAGTCAACTAGATCCTTCTGATGATATTAGAAATAATGATAGCCGTGTTTTTAGAGGTATTTATATTTATCAAGTGCTATTTTTTAGAATTTTTAGTTACTTCTTTAAAAAAATCGTAAAAATAAAAGCACCAACTGTTTTCATTTGGGGCAATAGAGATAAATTCTTAAATATTCCAAATAGAGATGAGGTTGAGAAATTTCATACTGATGCCGTCGTTAGAGTTATTGAAGGTGGTCATTGGGTATTGCGCTCAAATAGTTCTCATGTGAATAGAATTTTAGATACGACTTTAATACGTTGGCAAAAAAATGGCCCTAGTACAACTTCTAAAGCAACGTTGATAGGAGTTAAGTATGAATAAGTTTAAAAAAGATCCATTCTATCTCTTAAAGTATTGCTTAAAGACTATATTGATTCTTTCAATTCTAAGCGCCATTCTATTTTTGACTCGAGGATTTGATCTTTCATTTAACTTTGAAACTTGGATGATTATTCTTCCTATATTAGGAGCCGTTCTATGTGGTTATCCTTCAAGTATTTTACATAACTGTGCCCATGGTAATACGGGGACTCGTTTACAAAATGACCTAGTTGGAGAAATTCTCGGAACGGTCATGTTATATGGTTTTGGTGGATTTCGCCTAGGACATATGTTTCATCATAAATTTCCAGATGACCCTCTTATGGATCCACATCCGCCCAGGGGTTACTCTTTCTTTTTCTTTCTATTGTCACCAGTAAAGGCAACTTTAGGAGTAATTGAGCGTAGTTACTTTTCTTATTTTGGAGAAAATAAAACTACTCGCACCAATATTCAATTGCAAAAGATAGCATTTAATATAAGTATTATTCTGCGCGTTCTCTTTTGGTACTTACTACTTGGAAGTGAACTCTTTGTACTTTTCTATATACCTATGTATGTCTTAAATATCTTTGTCTTCGCTCATATTAATTATGCTACTCATATTGTAAATGATGACGGCAGCTCAGAGATTGTAAATTTAAATAATAATTACTACTACAAAATCGTGAACAAGATTTCCTTTGGAGGTTACTTTCACAAGAATCACCATAGAAGACCTCAGGTGTATAATCCTTCAAAAATTCAATTAAAGAATGATGTTGATTATATTACTTATATTCCAACAAATATCCAAGAAGACAAGAAACCAAGTTTCATTGAGTCTTTACTCAGTGGTTTAACAGGAGTTTTAAAGTCATGAACTTCTATAAGAAAGATCCCAATTACTTTTTAAATTACTTTAAGGGAAATCTCGTTTTATTTTCTATCCTGAGTGGATTGTTGCTAATTCTTAGAAAAGATTTCTTCTACTTTGAATTTCACCTCTATCAAATTGCAATAGTACTTTCTGGAATTGTTTTTGGATTAATTATTGCTACGACCTTTCACAATACTTCTCACGGAAATATTAAGCCTCGTTGGTTAAACACTGTCATCGGTGAATTTTGTGGAGCTTATACTTTAGATGGGATGCGCAACTTCAGAGTAGGTCATATGCTTCATCACATACACACTGATGATCCAGAACTAGATCCACATCCTCCGCTAGGACTTTCTTTTATTCAATTTATTATCACTTCTAAAGACAAAACTATTGAAGTGTTGATTAATGCTTATTTTAAATTTCACGGTAAGTCTCAGGAAAGCGAAGCGAATATTAAATCACAAATCCTCATCTATAAGTTGGGAGTTGTAAGTAAAATACTCTTTTGGTTTCTCTTATTTGGACCAGTGGGCTTTTTGATTTTCTATATACCTTCGTATCTGTCTTACTTCTTAGGTTTTGCTCATTTAAATTATATCTCTCATCAACCAGATGAATCCGGAGACGTTGTGGTTAAGAATCATGATGGAACGGTTTTCTATAAGATTATGAATGCTTTAACTGCTGGTGGTTACTATCACAAGAATCACCACCTCTTTCCAGGACTCTATAATCCTAGTAAAGCGTTTGCCAAAAGAGAGTTGAGAAAAGAGCAGAGAAAAGTTAAAGCAAGTATAGGGGCGATTGAGATCTAGAGTTATCTTCTTCTAGATTTCTTACCAGGCCTATGTGTGGTTTTCTTCGTTTCTTTTTGCATCCATTTGTCAGCGATTAGAGAAGCTTTGCTAACTTTCTTCTTAGTCGCTTTCTTTTTTTGTTGACCAGGTTTTGCACTTTGTTTCTTATTCTTACTAGGTGCTGCTTCTGTGCTTGAGCTCTCGGTTAATTTTAAGAGTGTTGTGAGTTCAGCTTCAGTGAGATCGCGCCAATCTCCAACAGGTAATCCTTTTAAGCTCACATTCATAATACGAACGCGCTCAAGTTTAGTGACTTCAAAATTGAAATGCTCGCACATACGACGAATCTGTCGATTTAAACCTTGAATTAAAGTGATTCTAAATGAGTTGGTAGACTCTCGCTCCATTTTACATCTCTTAGTTACGACACCAAGAATGGGAACTCCTTTACTCATGCCTGCTAGGAATTCATCTGTGATAGGTCTATTAACCGTTACGATATATTCTTTTTCGTGGTTATTTCCTGCTCGCAGGACTTTATTTACGAGGTCACCATTGTTTGTTAGAAAAATGAGTCCTTGAGAATCTTTATCGAGTCTTCCTATGGGAAAAATACGTAGCCCATGATTAATAAAATCTACAATATTACTTCTCTCACTACTTTCGGTAGTACTGACAATTCCTACTGGTTTATTTAGGACTAAAACTACGAGACGCTCTTCATCGCGTGGTTCAATATCTTGTCCGTTAACTGTTACTTTATTTCCAGGAAAAACTTGGTCACCATATTCTGCTTTCTTTCCGTTTATGGTCACTTTTCCAAGTTCAATAAAACGATCTGCTTCTCTTCTAGAGCACATACCACTTTGGCTAATGAATTTGTTTAAACGGATTGAATTAATTAATGACATATATTTCTTACCCTTTGAATTAGGGGGTTTTGTAACATACTAATTTCATTAATTCATTCTCTTGTAGGAATAATTACACACTTAAAATTAACAGCTTAGCCCTTGCGAGGAGCGAGGGCCTAACCGTAACTTGAAAAATATCCAGAAACTTAAGCTGCATACCTAGGTATTAAAGTGAGAAAAGCTGCAGCACCTGCTCCTGCGTGAAGTCCTCCATCATAGTGACCGATAACGTGATTGTGCGCATCTACTATATTGCCTTCATTAAATGTGGCCATGAGACTGTCTCTCGCGTTTACGATTGTATTGCCAACTACATATCCAATGATTCTATGTGATGCATCTGTGACTTTTTTATTCTCTACGTGACCAATGACTTTTCCAGCGATTTTTATATCTTCACCGCTTACGACAGCGAGAGTGAAGTAACTTGTATCTTTAATTAACGACATTGGAGACTCCTTGATAGACGTGATTGCCTATATGGGGAATTTTAGCACTTCTTTATTGATTAATTGTTAATGTCGCTACATTTGTTAATAAATTAACTACTTGAAAGTAAATGAATAAAGCCTAAAAGAATTTAAAATTAAAGAAGAGTGGAGGGGAATATTGTATTAATTGTGAATTGAACCTAAGACTACTTGCAATGTCTTAGGTTCTAAAACTTACTTTAAGAGGAAGTTAATAATTCTCTTGGCCACTTTCTTCTTATAGAAAATGAAATGATTTCCATCATTGATTTTTATTAATTCTAATTTCGCGTCACAGTCAGACCACTTATAAGTCTGAGCGTCTTTCCCAAAATCTTGCAGATGAGTATTCAATTCTCTTCCTTCAACTCTTTCGCCGCGACAGTTATTTTGTATACTCCACTTTTTCATAAATTGATCAACAGAGAGTAGACCGGTCTTACCATTATCAAAACCAGTATATTTGATGGTTTGATCATTGGTTCCATGAATATGGAGATGTCTTATACTACGATTATGTTCACAGGGAGCTAACTCTGGTGGAATGAGCTCTCCTGCATCGTTTCTTAGGTCAGTTGTTCCAGAGAGGGTAACAATGCCACTGATGGGAGAGTTCATGTCACAGGCGAGTTTATGGGCCATAAATGCTCCATTTGAATAACCCACGACAAAGATCTTTGAACGATTAACTCTTGCCAGTTTAGGGTCATTATTAATCTTCTCAATGAGCCCTAAGATATAAGCCTGGTCGTCAATTTTAGATTTTTCAAAGTCACAGCAAAAGTTGGATGCATTCCAAAAACCCTTACCGGCAGAGTTCTTTGTACCATTTGGAATGAGCAACATAAATCCAGCTTTTGAAGTGTATTTCTTTAACTTTAAATACCAATTTTGCAGATTCTGATTGCCACCAAAACCATGGAGAGAAATCACAAGGGGAAGACTCGCTGCTTTCTTATATCCTCTAGGGAGAAAGAGATTAGCATTTTCTCTCGCAGGATTGAGTGAGACTAATTCAACTTTCTTGGCCTGAATTGTGGCCGAAAAGCAGAGAGTGATAATAAGTGCAATACTTCGTAAGATATTCATGAAAACTCCGTTAAGTTGTGCACAACCTACTTTTCTTAATCAGCTCTGTCAATAAAGATTACTGGCGTAGGTATTTATTACTTAATGAGGTGCCTTGACTCATAATTGATCATTTCTGTCGGTTAGGCACTCTATGATAATATTATGAAATGAATTTTCTAATAGTTTTCATCTCACTCCTTATAGCTAACGGTCATGCTTCTAAGTTGCGACCAACACTGAAACCCTTTGAAACCGATCTGTGTACTTTCTTTAGAGAGGGGACGAAAGAAGAGCCAAACCTTTGGGCCCACTGCTGCGTTAAACACGACTTATCCTACTGGGTTGCCGGTGATAAGAGAGAGCAGAAGAGGGCAGATGTGGAGCTTAGAAACTGTGTAGAAAAGGTCGCCTCTCCCTTTTGGGCGAAACTTATGTACCGCGGGATTCGCTTGGGCCATCTCTCTCCCATTAAAAATGCCTATCATTGGGGTTGGTCATGGGGAAAGAAAAGAAAGAAGTATGCAGTCTTAAGTAGTGAAGAACAGGTTGAGGCCCTAATCAATTTACAAAACCTGAATGACATAGACCCCGAAACTGTCCAACAATTCATTGATTTCAGATTTCGGCAATAGGAGAGTAAGGAACTTTTGGCAAGAATTTCTTCTTTCCTAGCTTCCTTATCAGGCTTAATATTGTCTTATGAAAGAAGACAAAATCTCAAATTCAAAAACTGGTAGACTCTTTAAAATTGGAAAAACCTTAGTTAAGGCCACTGGTGCTTACGCCCTAGAAAAAGGGAAACAGAAGGCACAAGAACTTACTTCTAAGATTGAAGATGGACAAGAGTATGTGGCGCAAATTAAAGCGGCTAAAGAGCTTATCTCTACCATGGGTCACCTCAAAGGTGGCATGATGAAATTAGGGCAGATGATCTCTATCACTGATGACTTGATGTTGCCCAAAGAGGTGACAGATCTCTTTAAAGTTTTACAAAAAGATACTTCTTATATGCCAAAAGAAGATCTAATAAAACAATTTCAGGACTCCTTTCAGACATCCCCCGATGAACTCTTTTTAGAATTTGAATATAAACCCATTGCAGCAGCTTCCATCGGACAAGTTCATAAAGCTAAATTAAAGTCAGGTGAATACGTAGCTGTAAAAGTTCAATATCCAAATATAGAGAGTATTGTAGAGAAAGATCTTGAACAAATGGACACCATTAAAAAAATGTTGGAAAAAGTGATTCCAAATATGGAAGCTTCCGATCACATTATTGATGAACTAAAGCGCTCTTTATTAGAAGAGTGTGACTATATTCAAGAGGCCAAGAATATAAAGTCATTTCATAAGAACTTTAAAGACAGCAATGAGATACTCATTCCAAAAGTTTTTGAAGAGCTTTCTACAAAGACAATTCTTACTATGGAGTTTATGGAAGGAGATCACTTTGAAGAGACTCTCGACTATCCACAAGAGGTGAGAGATAACCTTGCCCAGACCTTCTATGACTTTCATTTTACAGCTCTGTGTGAATATAGGCATATTCATGCGGATCCACAGCATGGAAACTATCTCTTTACGCATGATAAAATTATCGTTTTAGACTTTGGTGCTACTAAAGAGTTTACGAAAGACTTTATCACTCGTTATCTCTCATTTTCAAAGTCTATTTCAACTCATGATCTTACAAAATTTAAGAAACACATGTGTGAATTTAATTTTTTAAAGGATGATGCTACTGACGAGAGAGTTGAAGAGTACTTTGAATTGATCCATGAGTTCTACGCTCCCTTTATTGTTGAAGGGAAACAGAAGGTGCAGGGAGAAAATCCCTTTCAATCTTTATTTAATTTTCTAAATGCCATTAAGTTTAAAGATAAAACGGTGCCAGACGAGAACTTTATTTTACTTGATCGCGCCAACATAGGTGTTTATATGAAGGCACGTAAGTGGAATGCATCTGTTGATTGGTTAAGTATGATCAACAAATATCAGAAAATGTATGGAATAGAGTGAATTACTTCTTTTCTTTCTGCTTAGCTGGCTTATAACCAGGCTTGGCTAAAATTTCTAAGTAAAAAGACTCAATATTCTCTTCAACAAACTTAGTGATATTTGAATTAATGTCAGAAATTTCAACCGTTGATGCTTCTTCAGCATTTAGACCAATTCTGCAATCAAAGTCCCAAAAATCAACGTTTTCGGAAGTTTTCTTTCTTCTTTCACGTGAAATGTACTTCTTCACTTCATGTTTAATAGAGTCTGCTTGGCGTTCAGGATTCTTATTTGAAACCTTGATATTAAATATTTTTTTCATATTGTCCTCTTTATTCACTCTATTTACACCGCTTTTCTAGATGTGTCATGTCTCTTATTCGTCGTCGCTCTTTTTTACATCCTCCACATGACTCTTAAGCATCCAAGTCCTCTGAATCGCCTTGAGGGTGATGATGGCCTCTTTTAGCGTTTGCATCACGTCTTTGGTCAGATTGGGATTCTCTCCAATCTCTGAAGCCAGTTTATGGGCCGATTCTATGAGATCTTCAATTGTACTCGCCTTATTCTTAAAAGGTTTCAGAAAGCTTCTGGTGTCCTGTAGGGTCTTCTTGGCCAATTTGTTGTCAAGAAAATCTCTTTTCATGATTTGTGCGATTTCAAGTGAGGCACTAATACTTTTGGCTGCTTCATTTACGTTACTTAACGTGGGCTGAACTTTGGTGATGAGAGATTCTAAATTATTACCCACTTTTTCCATGCGTTTAATCATGGGGGTGAGGCCCTTGCCGGAAATAATATCTGAGAGCTCTCTTGAGTCTATTCCTTCTAAGACTCCTCCTTCTTCAATCATGGCATTATCCTTTGGACCTAGCTGTAAATCGATTCTCTTCTCTCCAATTAGAAAGGATCGTACAATAACTGCCTTAGTTCCGCTGCGAATTCGTTTTGCCATTGTTGCAAATACTAGAAAATGAACTTCAATCTTTTCCTCTTCATTCACAAAGAGTTTAGTGATTTCACCTACTCGAATTCCTTTAAGGCTGACAGTTGAACCTTTTCTAAGACCTTGGGCATCTCCGATAAGAGTTGTATATTTAACCACTTTAGAAAACCAAAAATTCTTCTGTCCCACGTAAATAATAGCGGCAGTAAAGATGGCGATTGAAAGAACAATACTTACGATTGCTTTTTTCTCAGGATGATAAAAGTTCATCAAAAAAATCCTTTTTATTCATTTGCTTTTTTAGGGCCGCTTGAATATCTAATTGCTCTGGTGAGAATATTTCTTTAAAGTCATCTTTTCTGACATGGTCTCTTGGACATATATACCAATCACCCCAAGTCGCAGCTCGGTAAATTTCATCAGTTGCTATAAGTATCGCCAATCCTTTTTTTCTTTGTCTCTGTATCCAGTGATAGAATTCTTTCTTTTCTGTAGGAGATAGTAGGGCACTGGGATCGTCAAGAAAGAGAAGCTTTGGAGCTAACACAATACTTCTTGCAAGGAGAGTCAACTTTTGAATCGATTGACTGACTTGATGAGGGCGTTTATTCCAAAGAGATTCACTCACTCCAATATCTTTTAAGGCGAGATTAGCAGAAGTTGGATCAGCGTTATAGTAATTGACTGGTAAATGAACATTTTCAAAGAGAGAGAGATTCGACAATAATCCTTTTTCTCTAAATCCAAAACCAATATTTTGTTTCCAAGTAGAACTTGTTTCATTAAAACCAATGTCTGTGTGATATTTTAAAGAACCTCTTTTAATTGTCCCTTGTGCTGCGATTAACCTTCCAAGTTCACTTGATTCATTCTCGCTAAATAAAATACCTACTTCACCTGCGTAGAGTTCGAAATTATAAGGAATGTTTGCTCCTAAAATACATTGAGTTGTTCTTCCTACTAAATCTGTGGCCTTTAATATTAATTCTTTCATATGCCCACATCGAAAAGTAAGTAAGAGATTGATGTGACCGCCACCTGTAGAGAAACTCCAAGAATTAAACATTCCACAACTGATTTATTTGTAACAATGGGAACTTCAAAACTCGCTTTACTTAGAGACATCCCATGGTGACAGGCCCTATAGACAATAAAGGCACCAATGAGCAGAGTTTTTATAGTGAAGAAAATAACGTGGGTTGGGCGAATAGTAATGAAGAAATAGTGGAGTAGAGAGGAGAGGTGTACTCCTGAGGCATTATTTAGCCATAGCCAGAAACCGAGTGTGCAAAATGCAAAGAATGTAATCGCCATACAAAAAAAGGAAATACTTCCCGCAACAATACGTGGTCTTATGAGAAAGTTCTCTATAGATATTCCCATAATCTCTAACGCTTCAATTTCTCTATTCACTTTCATCATGGCAATTTCACTGGTAATCGCAGTTACACTTCTTATGACAATTAATATTGTGACTATTAATGGGGTGATTTCTCTAAAGATAATTGTATTGAGAATTTGTCCAAGATTTTCTAACTGACCTAGTAGTGCTAGTCCTAGGTTTGCTTGAAAGGCACAGGCCAGTCCTACTGAAAACGCAGAAACAATAATCAGTGGTAACGCCTGAACGTAAGTGAAATAAACTTGCAGGAGCATCATTTGAATAAATTCTTTGTATGCTCCTGTCTTTGTGGAATTCATCTCTTCATCTCTTTCATTACACCTTAGTAAAAAACTGAATATATAATTATAAAGCATTTTTAGAGAGGTCTCTAGGTTGTAATGTAAGAGTAAAGCACTTTAAATGAAGTGCTAGGTTATAGAAGGAGAGAGAAATATTTCTATTTGAATTGAGGTGTATATCTCTTTTCTAGGATAGACACAATATCATCATAAGTAGACTCGGGAGTAAAAGTCAGAGAAGAAGCATCAAAAGTGTTAATCCAGTTATAGGATTTAAAATAGATAGTCTTTAAGTCCAAACTAATCGAGTTAAATTTAGGATAGTCAGAGAATACTTGTTCAATATTTTCTTTAAATGATCTTAGTGATCCAAAGGCAGTCGTGAAGTAGGACTCTGTATTTATTTTTATCCCACTTGATTCAAAATTTGTAATTAAGCTTCCACCAAGAGAGACGTTTAAGAACCTTCTTTCTATTTCTTCTTTCGAAGCACCTAAAGGGATTTGAATACTAATGTTCTTTGACCAAGAGTCTTCTATGAAAATAGAAGCGGTTCCAAGCACAGCTAGGTTGATGTTAGGGTATTTTTTTAAAGCATCAACTATGAGTTGAATTGTTTTCTTACAAGCTTCTTTATCAGTTATAGCGAATCCACACTGAATATGTATGTCATTTTGTTCACTAGCTGTTACAAACATGGCATTTCTCATGGTATTACTTGTAACTGCATAGGCAGCTTGTTCTTTCTTTTTAATGCTTTCTCTTCTCTTTAGTAGAGTTCTTATGATTTCTTCTTGAGTATCATTTGCTGAAATGAAGTTTTTTTGGATGAAGTTATTCTGATCCGTTAAATGAATTGTTGAGAGATCTAAGAGTTTACTAAAATCTTTATCAAAGAGTGTATTTAATTGTTTTTCAATTAATTTGATAACTCTAAAGCAATGTTCAACCTCTACTCTTTGATCACAAGTGATATTGAGATCTTCTGAATAAATATAGTAATGTCTTTCATTTTCTAGTTTACCTTTAACTTCAAGACCCTTGAATACATCTTCCAAAATTGATTTATAGTAAAAAATATTGGTGGAATATTCAGAACCTTTAGTATACCTAATCAACTCACCTGAACGAGTTCTATCCTTTCTTCCGCTAATAAGAATTCCAGTGAATCCATAATCGTCTAAATTAACAGTTATAGATCCAGAATTTCCTGAGAAAGTATCACACTGATGATTAAATTTTCTTCCTGGTTCATTTTGTATTTGGCACTCATCAGTTATTTTCTTAGCAAGTCCTTCGGGGTGTCCAATCACTGCGAGGGGAGTGTTAAGTTGAGGTTTTGATATCTTAAAATCTAGAGCCGGGATATGATTTTCATCATCGGCCAGTTTTACTATCGCCATATCGGGAGAGTTCTTTCCTAGAAAGAGAATTTTACTACAACTTTTTATTACTTGTTTTAGATCACTATTTTCTTCAAAGTTTGCAACCACATTGAAGTTACAATCGTCATAGCTTTTAATACAATGACCAGCGGTGACTAAATATTCTTTATTATCTTTTTTAATAATCGTTCCACTACAGAAACCACTTGTGATTGGAGTCTTTTTTGATCGCGTGAGTACTACAACGGACTTGGAAATCTCTTGTAGTAACTCATCCCCATGAAGAGATGGAATAGTTCTATTGTCTTCACTTCCATAGATTGATTTTGAGCTCGTATACTGAGCTTCACTCAAGCTAGATTGATCTGTGTCTAAACAGCTCACTAAGTTTAGAGATAGTAGTAAAATGCTCACAAGGTTGATTTTCATTAGGTAAGTATCTAGTTTTATATGATTTTATTCAACAAAGATGTAAAAATGAAAGGGAGTGTTTAGGAACTAGTCACTTATTTGAGCATTTTTAGGTAGGGCGACTGTTTTAATGACCCTTTTCCAGCAACCACTGTTAACTTCTCCTGATGTATATTCAAACCTCCATCCTTCTTTTATAGTGCAGCAAATATGGTACTCGGCTCGTCCTGCATAGGAGTTTTCCTTGGCCGTAAAAACAGTAAAATTCTTATCAAGTTCACAGATTTCATTGATACCAATTTCTACCCAGTCTAAACTTTCAATATTGGTACAAGAGTAGAGGTTCTCTGATTCATCGTAGTGTTCAAATCTTTCAAAACAAGTCACCGCTGGAACTAGATTCATATTGAATATCAATAGTAGGAAAATAAGCTTTTTCATTTTCACCTAAAGACAAAGTATGAACCAATGATAGTTGTAGAGTGTGAATGTATTATTAAAATTGACCAATAAGATGTTAAGTCGTGAGAATGATAAAAAGAGTCTCTCTCAATATAAAGCTGAGAGAGACTCTGGGTGGCAATTTAGAGAGAGAAGACGTAACTATTCTTCTCTTTTAAGTATGTCTTATAGTCATTTTCAAAATTTTCGGGAACTGACTTTTTAACCTCTTCCATAGCAAGAGTGTTCTTAGACCAAGAGATTAGCTTCTTGGAGTTCTCTTCACTAAGCTTTAGATTCTTTGCTAGATCTCCAGTGAGAGCAATTCTTTGTATTAGGGGAATAACAGAAGTGTCTACTAATGAGAATTCACTTCCTCTAAAGAATGGCCCTTTGAATTCTGCGAGTAGCGATGAGAGATTTTTTTCGAGTTGAAGCTTCTTCTCTTCATACACTTCTCTTTCAGTGGCAATAGCGGCTTGAAAGTAATTCATGATAGCTGAACTTGAAAGTTCAATAAACGCCCTTTCTTTCGCTTTAACTAAGGGGTCTCTTGAGTGAAGAGAGTCTCCATTCACTTCATCTACATATTCATTGATAACTGCAGACTCAAAGAGCACAACATCCTCAACTTGCAGAATAGGAACTTTTCCAAGGGGTGAAAGTTTTAAAAACCATTCTGGTTTATCTGCCAGATCGATATATTTAACATCATAGGGAACATTCTTATAATTCATTGTGATCAAAGATCTTTGTACGAAAGGACATAATCCAAAACTTATTATTGTATTCACTTCTTACTCCTTTTTATTCATTTTATTATGAGTATAACATTTTGGTGTTACATCAAATTTTTTTCAATTAATAATAGTAATTGGGTGCATGTCTTATGGTTAAATTTTGATCAATATCATGTTGAATCCACAATTTAGCTTTCTTTTCAATTATCAACTTTTCAATTCTATTTATCGCCTCAAGAGATTGGTGCTTATCGAAATTTAGAGCAGGGATCCTCTTATGGTCTCTATTCTTTTCAAAGTGAAAGAGGTCTCCTGATAATACTATTGGGCCTTCATTTCTTAAGTTAACAAGTAGAACTTGATGACCCGGAGTGTGTCCTTTCGCCGCATGAATCACAACGGAGCTATCTCCAAATATGTCATAAATTGCTTCTACTTCTTGAAAGTTCGCTCTATCAATTTCTGCGTATGAACTTGGATCAAAATGGTATTGTTTCGCTTTATTTGAAAATGCCGCCTTAAGCTCTTCCCTTTGAATGAGAACTTTTGCCTTTTTAAAGAGGTTTAAGTTTCCTGTGTGATCAAAGTGTAAGTGAGACAGCGCCACATAATCAATATCATTTGGAGTTAGGTTAATTTTTTTTAATTGAGAAATGAGTGTTTTCTTCACTTGTAAATGAAACATTCCTGCCCCAACTGTGACTCCTTCTGTACTTGAGATCAATTGGTCAGAAAGTCCTGTATCCCAGAGAAGATTTCCTTTTGGATGTACAATTAAGTAACAAGAATTGGTTAACTTCTTTGTCACTCCAAGATCTACTCCAGGAGAAAATAGTGAAATATCTTTTACCGTAATTTCTCCGCAATCAAAGACATACAGTTTCGTGGTACTCGTATCTGTTAATCTAGCGCAGCTTATGAGCGTTGCTAAAATTCCGAGAAAAAGAATTGCTTTAGATTTTCTCATTTTAGTCCTCAGACGCAGCAATATAAATACTCAGATCTTCAAAACCCTCATCTCTTAAACCAACAACCGCTAAGTATTCAGGGTCATTAAAAGCATCGAGGATATTTTGTTCATTAGGAAATTCTATTTCTAGTAAACTCTTTGGATTTTGTCTGCCGGCCAAAATTTTTGTAACTTCTCTAGCGAGGGGAGGAAGGATTGCTCCATGTCTTTTTAGAACTTCAATCGCCACTTCTTTATACTGAGTTACTTTATCTGGATTTTTAACTGTTCCTGAAACTACTAATGTTGCTTTACTCATATTTGACTCCTTAAAGATTTACTTGAGTGATTGCTCAAATATATACTGTTCGGAAGAAATAGCAATAGGATATTTGAGTGACTGCTCAAGAATGTGTTATTTTTGTTGTAATTACAAAAGGTTAGGTGCTCATATTTATTTGAGCAAGTACTCAACTTCATGCTATGATCAAATGATAAGGAAAAGTTTATGGGTAGATTAAAAGAATTTGAATTGCAAGAGGCCCTAGGCAAGGCCATGAATGTTTTTTGGAAAAAGGGTTACGATAAGACATCACTTAAAGACCTCCTAACCGAAATGGATATTCTCAATGGTTCTTTCTACAATACTTTTGGAAATAAGAAATCTCTCTTTTTAAAAACGCTAGAGTTTTACGGTGAAGAGATTACGGCCAAGAGGGCGAATCATTTAACAACTAACGAGAGTTTTAAAGTAGGGATTCGCTCACTCTTTGAAGATGTTTTTAAATGTTTTAGCGATAAGAAAACACCTCGTGGATGTCTACTCGTTAATAGCTTATCTAGTGAATTATTAAAAGATCAAGAAGTTCTAAATTTCGTCCAAACTGAAATTGCTAATTTTGAAGAATTCTTTTTTATTCAATTGGAGCAAGCTGTTGATTCAGGTGAACTAGATAAGTCCATTAATCCAAAATTAACGGCCTCAATCCTTGTGACATACATTCAAGGACTCATGAAACTTTCTAGTTTAGAAATTTCTTCTTCCAAATTAGAAAAACAAACGTCTCATTTCTTAGAAGTGATTGGGCTTTAATTATTAAAGCTAAATTACCTAATCAAATAAGTTCGTTTAAGTTTATATCAAGATTCTCTATTCCTCTCACTAATTTCTAAAAAATTGTCGAAATATGATTATGGCAATTACTTTAATAACGAATGACAAAATTCAAAATGCTCATTTAAATGGACTTTTAAAGGATCGTTTTTCTTATGTAGGATTTCACACTAGTAGTGATGAGTTGAGCTTTGATCGCATCTTAGAACTCTATACTGTGGACATTTTACTCTTTGCCAATGATATAAAAGAAATGAGTATGATTAACTCGATGATTAAAAACGTTTTAATGAATAGTTCTCTTAAACCCAAAGTTGTTTTCCTAGCAAATGATTTAGCACAGACTCAAAAGAAAGCGACTTCTATCTGCGAAGACTTAATTGATCTCATCGATTATTACATCATAGAAAACTCAAAAGAATCAAAAATTATCTCCAGACTTATGAAACTTCTTTCATTCAACGATAAAGAGAGAAAGGGTGCAATTGAAGGGGATGTTAATCCCGTCAATGCACGCAGTATGCAACAACAGGTCTTAGACACGATGCCTATGAATTTCTTTTGGAAAGATCGTCACTCTGTATACCAAGGTTGTAATTTACCTTTTGCGAAGATTGCTGGAATTTCGAATCCTGAAGAAATTATTGGAGAAACTGATTACGATATGCCCTGGCCAAAGGACGAAGCAGATTTCTTTGTGAGTTGTGACAGGAACATAATGGAATCTGGAAATTCGGAAATAGGTCTTGTTGAACCAATGTCTGGTACAGATGGAGTGGAGCACTGGGTAGAGACAAGTAAAATACCTTTACGAAATGATTTACAAGAAATAGATGGAGTCATAGGAGCTTTTCTGGATGTGACAGAAAAGGTTAAGTTGCAGGAAGAAAATATTAAAAAGGAAAAATTAAATGTCCTTGCTCAGGTCGCGGGAGGGGTCGCGCACGATATAAATAATTGTTTAACTATCGTGCTTGGATTTACAGATATTGCCCTAAAGGGAAAAATGGATCCTTCTAAGCATATGAGAGCTTTTGAGAGAATTAATTTAGCAGGAAAGAAGGCCTTACAAATTGGTAAAAAACTCATGGCCTTTACTAAAGAAGAACACACCTTTATGTCTATTTTAGACTTAGAAGAATTTTTCGATTCAAATATTCCTATTTTTAATGTTGGCCTTAAAATGAATGTTGATTTCGAAATTGCAGACGATATAGCAAAAGTGATCTTTGATTCAAGCATGCTCTACCAGGTTCTTAATAATATTATTGCTAATGCCAAGCAGGCAAATGAACAAGAGAAAAAGTTTGTGATTTCAATGCATCAAAAACATATAGAAAGTAATGAAATAGAAAATTTAAAATGTGGAGATTATATTCTCATAGAGTGCAGAGATTTTGCTGGAGGAATGAAAGACACAGTACTAGAAAATATTTTTCAACCTTATTTTACAACTAAGTCTGAAGGTAATGGATTAGGGCTGGCAAGTTGTAAGAAAATTATGGAAATGCAAAATGGTCACATCGACGCCACAACAGAGCTAGGAGTGGGCACCATTTTTTCTCTGTATATACCAGTGGCAACAGTTGAAAATAGTAAGAAGTATATTCAGTTTACAAAAGAGCTAGTTAAAGGTGAGGGGCTCATATTATTTTCAGAAGATGATCCCAATTTATCACTAGTAAATATGGACTTGATTGCTGAAATAGGCTTCACCGTTATAGGGTACCCAAGTGCAGAAGAATTACTGCTAGATGAGGCCAATATAGAAAAAGCCTGTGCAGTGGTTACTGATTTTAAATTTGAAGATGGTATGTACAATGGGTTAGATCTTCTTAATAATTTAAAATCAAAAAGAAAGAACCTTCCTATTATTCTACTTAGTAGTTATATAGACGAAGTCGGCGCCATTGAGCAATTTGATTATGGCCTACAAAAACCTCTAGATATTCAAAAATTGAGTCAGGTTCTAGCTCACTTATTAAATAAAAGGTCCTTTTAATTAAATTACTTTATAACTTTCTTAAGCAACTTAATAGTGGTCTCCGGGATTGACCTGACTCCTTCATAGAGAGAAAAGAGCGCCAGACCGGCCTTCGTTTTCACAATATCTCTTATTCTATAGTCTGTAAGATTGGCATCGATTTCAGATGGCATGAAGACGAATTGACTGGTGAGCGCTAGTTTATAGCGGCCTAGAATTTTACCTCTCTTAAGTCTTTCACTCCAAAGACTAAGGGGAACCGCTTTATCAAATACTGAGGGATCAAATATATAAGGTTGGGTTATTCCATCTTTTTCGACCAAAAGAATTGGTGCCACATGATGTAACCATCCAATTGATCTATAACGGATATCTCCCATGAGAAAAGCTTTTCCAGATCTAAGGCACATGTCATCCATAATCCTCGCCATTTCATGGGCCCTAGCTTCACAACCCATTTCTACGTAATCAAAAGGGATATAGCGTTTATTTGTGAGAACTTGAAAGAGCGCCTGTGCCTGTGTTTCATTTATTATTGATAGACTAAGATTACTTTCAATCTTTGTAGAGAGACCAAAGTTTGTCCTCTTTGAAAAATTTAAACTTTCTTTTAGTAGATTTTTTTCAGTATCAAAGCAACTTGCTAATAATTCTCTTTGATCAGCGCTCTCTGCTAAAGCTGAATGAAGTGTGAAGCTACTAAAAATTGTTAGTAGTAGAATTTTTAAAATAGCTATTCTCACAAGTGACTCCAAAAATTGAATTGTTCTTTGTGTCGCTATTTTAAATTACAACTCTCTCCTAGTGATACTAGTTGAAGTCTTTACAGGGGGTGGCTAAATAGTAAGCACTTAGAAAAGTAAGTAATACCCTGTTTTTACAAGGTAAAACCTTCCTGTTCTTCAGGTTCTACATGACGTCTAGGATATATTTCTTCATAATTTTTAACATCTGTCATACTTACGCGTCTATAGATATGTGCTCTGTCGAGTTCACACGGATGAGCTGTTCCAGAAGCAGCTAGAATTTCACATAGACTGTGCAGTGTTTCTGCTTGAAAGTTGGCAACCCTAGGTCCTTTGTCTTTAACATTCAGACCACCTTCTAATCCTTTATTTTGCGTAGTAATTCCTGTGGGACAGTGATTGGTATTGCATATTAGTGCCTGAATACAGCCAAGAGCTAACATCATTCCTCTGGCCGAATAGCAGGAATCTGCACCAAGAGCAATCGCCTTAACCATATCAAAGCCCGTGAAAATTTTTCCACTGGCAAATATTTTAAGTTCATCTCTTAAATTATAACTTCTTAAGATATTATTAGTTTTAATTAGGCCTTCTTTTAGGGGAGTTCCAATGGAATTCGAAAACTCTAGGGGAGCGGCACCTGTTCCTCCCTCTCCTCCATCGACAGTAATAAAGTCAGGGGCGATTCCTAGTTTCACCATATTTTTACACAGATCATGAAACTCTGTACGTGAACCAAAACATAATTTTATACCTATAGGTTTTCCTCCGGAGAGTTCTCTTAGTTGTTTAATAAAATTTAAGAGCCCAACATTGTCTGTAAAGGCCTTATGATAAGGAGGGGAATCTATACGCGTATGCGGTTTGACTCCTCTGATCTTTCCAATTTCTTCTGTATTTTTTCCAGCTGGTAGAATTCCTCCGTGACCTGGCTTTGCTCCTTGAGAGAGTTTTATCTCAATCATTTTCACGGAATCTAATTTAGCTCTCTCTGTAAACTTATCCGCACTAAAATTTCCATCTTCTGTTCTACAACCAAAGTATCCTGTACCGATTTGCCAAATGAGATCTCCCTCATGTTTTAAATGGTGGGAGCTAATGGAACCTTCACCAGTATTATGGGCAAAACCACCCAGCTTGGCGCCCATATTTAAAGCTTCTATGGCATGACCACTTAGTGAACCAAAACTCATGGCAGAAATATTTAAGCGACTACAATCGTAGGGATGCTTACAATCTTTTCCTCCAACAGTGATACTCTTAGACACTTTTAAAATCTCTTCTACATTTAGAGGATACATACTGTGGTTAATCCACTCGTAACCAATAGCGTATACATCTTCTTGAGTTCCAAAAGGTTTCGTAGCTAAACTTTTCTTGGCCCTTTGATAGATCACAGATCTCTTAGTTCTATCAATGGGTGTTCCATCTATGTCGGACTCAATAAAGTATTGATAAATTTTTGGTCGTAACTCTTCCATTACGTAACGAAGTCTTCCTCCAAGAGGATAGTTCTTTCTAATCGTTTGTTTGTTTTGTAGGGAGTCCACCATACCTAAGTATATAAGTATTATTACAATAGGAGCTGTGAGGTAGAAGCCCAAAAGGACATATTTAAATAAAATCAATTCTATAATAATAGAAACTATACACGCGATATAAAAATGCTTTCTCATCAACTCTTCCCATACTTTTTAATATTTCAATTATTGTAACAAATTTATGAATTTTGACGGAACAATATTAAATAAAAAATAAGATTCATCAAGTATTGGGAAAAAGATCTCAGACCGTCCATATTTATAGAGGGCCTGAGATTATGAGGGGGGCTTATTTGTTCTTATAAACTTTTAATTTAAAGTCTTTAGTGACAAATAAACTTTGAGTAATAGGGTCTACTAGATGCTTGGGAGCTTCTATGGAGATTTTGATTTGCGTTTTGAGTTTAACAGCTTTACCAAAAGATCCTTTTAATCTACTAAATCCGTGTTTAGAAAGATCAATGGAGAGTTTAGAATCTGCAGTTGTAAATTCACTTAACTTAAAGGCCTTATTAAAGTGCCTCTTTCCATTTTTTCTTTTAACAACATCAATGGTAATCGAGGCCTCTTTAAGGGCTTCACTTCCGCTTGTTTTTAAGACAAATTTTCCTGCCTTATTCATCCATAAACTCTTTAGTTCAGTCCTAAGTGGTGCTAAAAATGTTTCAAGATGACCAAAGTTGATCTTGTAGACGGTGTTTACAATATTTTCCTCGTCAGTATCACTAACAAGTTGAGTCTTCTTCTTAGATTGAATATAAGAGATCTCTTTATCGTTATTAATAATTTGCACAACTAATGAGCTATCAGCATTAAGCGATAAGTTGAATTTTGCATTACCAACTTGGGCCTCATCAGTGAATTTGAAGGAAACGTTACGAATGAATTTCTTTTCAGCTTGGTAAGGAACATTGATAGGTTTCTTACAAGCATAAGTTTCAGTTCTGTAACGAGTTACATCTCTACAAACCCATTCTTGATAAGGAATACTGTCGCAAACATTTCTAGTGGGAATCCAATCGCAGACTCTTTCAGAAACATCTCTACACTCTCTATCTTGGTAAGGAACACTTCTACAAGTTCTCTCTCCAGGATGTGTTCTACAAACTCTATCTTGGTAGGGAACTCTTCTGCAGGTTCTTTCTCCGGGCTTAGTTGTACAGTGCCTTCTTCCGGGAACGTCTCTACATCTCTCAACACCATTTCTCGTACGACAAACTCTTCTAGCTGGTTCATCGCGACAAACTTCTCTACTAGGACCTGTTGTGCAATTTTCTCTATAGCGAGTTACGTTGCGGCAAGTTTCTCTGCTAGGTCCTGTTGTACAGCTTTGTCTGTAGTTAGTGACGTATTCACAGACCTGTCTTGACTGGTTGTAACAGTTATTGTGACCAGGAACGTCTCGACATTCTTGACGGTATCTCGTTTCATTTCCACAGACTTCTTCTTGGTATGGAACTTGTCTCTCACAAGTTCCATCCACGTACTCAACTCGGTGTAGTGTGATTTCCTTTGTGACCTCTAAATTAACTTCTTCAGATCTTTGACCTGCATAGTCAAAAGTTTCAGAAGCAAATACTGTTTGAAAACTTAGTAGTGACAAGACTACTAAGAGTTTGAATAAATTCATTTCTCTCTCCTTTAAATAATGTGTGACGCAGATACTATAGGCAATTAGTATGCCAATATATATTTTGTATAGCAGTGCATCTTGTCACGGAAATTATTAATTTTCCAAAATTATGGAAAAGTGACAAAATGACACTGGGGCCAGATATAGAAATCTATTTGAGAATATTTGTCACCGGTCTAACTCAAACTTTTTGGAGATCAATGTGAAAACTAAAACTTTAAATAATCAAAAAACAATGCCAATGCTTGGACTAGGAACTTGGCTCTCTGATGCCGGTGAAGTTTATAAAATCGTAAAATCAGCAATTAAAGATGGCTATCGACATATTGACTGTGCCGCTTGCTACGGTAATGAAAAGGAAGTGGGCCAGGCGTTAGAAGAGCTCTTTAATGAAGGCGTAGTCAAAAGAGAAGAACTCTTTATAACTTCAAAACTTTGGAGTGATTCCCACGAAAAGAAAAATGTTCTTCCAGCACTTAAGAAAACTCTAAGTGATCTAAAATTAGACTATTTGGATCTCTACCTCATTCACTGGCCAGTTGTATTTAAAGAGGACGTTTCATTTCCAGCTGAGGGTTCTGATTATCTCGCTCTTACAGAAGTTCCAACTATTGAAACCTATACAGAAATGGAAAACGCCGTTACAGCGGGACTCATAAAATCAATTGGAGTGGCCAATTTTAGTCAAAAGAAATTACAAGAGCTCATCGGTATGGCCAAAATCAAACCAGCTGTAAATCAGGTTGAACTTCATCCCTTCTTACAACAAACTGCGCTGGTTGAATTTTGTAAAGAACAAGACATTACACTCACGGGCTATAGTCCTCTTGGATCATCAGGTAGACCGGAAGGTATGTTGGCAGAAAACGAACCGTCTCTCTTAGAGAATAAGTTGATCGTTGAGCTTGCAAATAAGTATGATAAATCACCTGCGCAAATTCTCCTAAACTGGAATATGAATAGGGGAGTTATTGTTATTCCTAAAACGGTGACACCAAAGCGTGCTATCCAAAACTTTGAATCTCAAAACTTTGAATTAGAAAATAGTGATATGGAAAAAATTGCTGAACTCGATAAGCACTTTAGATATGTAAATGGAGGCTTCTTCACAGGAGAGGGCTCTCCTTATACAATTGCAAATCTTTGGGACGAATAATTTTTTTAGTGCCAGGTTTCTTACTTGGCACTTAGATATCTTTTCTTGAGCCCATGACAGTCACTTCGTTCTTATTGGCATTGAGCTGCTTTAAAATAACTTTAAATTCACTCTTCTTCTCAATCTTCTTAAATTCACTAAGGATTTTGTAATTTTCATCACCTTGAAATTTAATAGTAAAAATAAAGTGCTTACAATTATTTCCAATGACCCAATTCTCAACTAATTCTAAAACTCGATCTGGAGTTGAGATAATATCTGATACGGCCCAATCAATTTCTTCTTCAGCAACGTACTTAAAGGCATCAGTCTTTAGGAAAACTACTTTTGAATCGGCCATGAGATCTTCGCGCAACTCAGAACGATCGATGGCTATAACTTTAGCACCACGTTTTCTCGCCACATAAGTCCATCCACCCGGGCAGGCTCCAAGATCAATGAGTACTTCCCCGTCAGTTATGGACCTTCCCATAATTTCTTGCGCCTCAACGATCTTTTTAAAGGCCCTAGAAGGAGCCTTCTTGTCGTCTTCAACATTATTAAAGCCACCGATATAAGGAGAGATTAAAGAGTGATAAGTTTTAACTTCCGCTACACTCAAAACAGACAGAGCAATTGAGCGATCAGCTAGGACTAGTACTTGTATAAAAGAAAGTGAACGATCAAAACCTTTTCTAAGACAAAAAACTTTTTCTTTTCTAAGATTCTTAACAACTTTTTCTTTTAAGAGTTCTGCGCGACCCGTTTCTAAAATTCCATACTTGTGGGTAATACTATAAACGTGGCAATTTATCTTTTCGCCTTCTGGTATTTTTTTAGCAATGAGCTCCACAACTTTCTTCGCCTGATTAGAAATAGATTCCTCAGGAAGTTCAGTTGCGTTTATAAGAGTTGTTGTAGAAAATGCAAGAAATCCACCTGCAAGGTTCACTTCACTAGGAATTTTCATTAAGGCGAGACCGCTCTCAGTAGTGATCTCTTTAGTGTAATTATCACTTACTTCTTCTTTGAGGGCCTTGATCCAATTGGTGTCTTTACACAATATATAGTGCAACTTCTGCTCCTGAGTATAATTCTATTCTTGATTACCAACTGATAAATACACGTATTTACTTGGCTTTGGAAAGGGACCTTATAGCAATTTCATGCTAAAATTCATGGATTTAACTAAGGACTCGAGCCCATTTACCTTAATTTCGTAGAGTTCGGCTAAAAGATTGCCTAATTCTCCCTTTGGGAGGCCATTTTGGTAGTACCAGACGACGTAAGTTTCCGGTAAATCAATCAATGTTACACCTTTATGTTTTCCGTAAGGCATTGGCATCGTTTTGAGCTTGATGAGACTTTTGGGATTAAATTCTGTCATAAGCTAAGATACCTAGATTTTACTATTATTTAAAGGTTTTTGCGTTCATTTGTAGACTAACTTTTAAGCTCGCGCAATAATGCTTGAATAGTTAATTTTAGGAGCAAAGTAATGAGTCAGAATAATCACCCAGATGAACAAATCAGAGATTTTATTGAATCTAATCTCACGAATATTAAAGGTATTGAATTAATTAGTTGTGAGAGTAAAGAAAGTATCGTTTTGGACGAAAAGGAAATTAGTTGGATCTATACCTTTGCAAAACCAGGCTCTAAAGTTAGTGCAGTTTTAACTATCTCTGACCCTCTTTATTTTTGTAATGTGTCTTTTCAAAAAGAGAAGACAAGTCATTTTTCTTTAAAGCCTTTTATGGAAACTGTTTTAAAGAGTGATGAAATTGAATTACTTTTTAATAGCTTCATTGATGAGAAAATATTTGAGGACGAATATACGCTAGGGTACATAGGCATTTTTAAGAAGAGTTTAGCTTTAAAAGAAGTACAAGATGTTTTAAATGGAGACTTTTGGCCAGAAGTTCCTGCTGAATAAGCAGGATTCTTAACCATTCTTAAGCGACTCCGTTTCTAGTTGAAAGTCGCTTAATTTTTTCATTAAACTTTCATTCGTTGACATGATTTTCTTAGCACTTTCGATTCTTGCAAGCAGAAGAGAGCATTCTTTTCTGCGATCTTTTCCGCTTTCTAAAGACCCAAGATCTTTTAGGTCTTTAGAAATAGTTTCAATGAGAGTATCTTGTAGAGATGCCAAAAAAAAATCCTTATTTAGAGATTAGCGAAACGTTCGTCAAACTCAATATTGTGATAAACCTTTAAAACATCTTCATCTTCTTCAAGAGAATCAACAAGTTTCATAATCGTTAGATATGTTTCGTCATCAACTTCTTTGAAAGTTAAGGGTACTTGCTCTAGTGCCGCTTCTTCGGGGGCAACATTTAATTCTTCAAGTTTCTTTGAAACTGAACCAAAGATTTCCATGGGACCAGTAATACTAAAGAATCCATCTTCTAGTTCAATATCTTCAGCACCAAGCTCAATCATTTCCATAGTGAAATCATCTTCGTCTAAGGCACCTTGAGGAATTTCAAAAACAGCTCTTCTATTAAAAACAAATTGTAGAGAGCCTGTAGTTCCAACTGCTCCACCTGCTTTTTTAAAGTGAACTCTCACATTGGCAATTGTTCTAGTAGGGTTATTTGTTGAGGCTTCAACAAAAATCGCCACACCATTTGGTCCATAACCTTCATAAGTGATGTCATTGTAACCATCATCAAGATTTCCACAACCCTTAGAAATGGCGCGATCAATATTATCTTTAGGGACATTATTCTTCTTACATTTTTCAAGGGCAACTTTTAAAAGGAAGTTTGTACCTGGATCTTCACCACCAACTTTGGCAGCTGAAGTGACTTCCATTAAAATTTTTGTGTAGATCTGACCTCTAAGTTTATCGTTAGCACTCTTTTGCTTAACAATATTTGCCCATTTTCTTCCCATATAATCCTCTTTTAATTTTTTGCCTATTATAGTGAGGAAAACACGAATGAAAAAGTAAAATGTTAATGTAATATTAGATAGTTAGGGTGAAAACTTAAAAGAATCCGGTAAGGATTAACGATAATTCTTGGTTTAGATAGTAATTTGAAAGCAGGCCAGCGACCCATTTCTTTTTGAACTTGTATTGGACACCAGCAAAACTGCTCCATTTTCGATCATAAGTGTAGAAAGCTTTATTTTCAAAGTCGTATTTTCGTCTATCGGAAATCTCAAGCTTCCTGCCATAGGAGAAGATAAATTTCCTATAAAAGAATCCTCCAGAATAGATGTGAACTTTTTCAACAGTGCTTATACGATTGGTAAATAGTGTGTAGTCGAAAGTAATAAAGGGGAGATTGAGTCCAAGGGAGTAAGAATCTACATAGAATTCTGTTGCAGTTCGTAAGGAGTTAGAATCTAGCGTCGTTGCCGTTCCCTCATCTTTAAAGCGGGAATAACCTAAGTTAAGTGGACCAAGAGAAAGGCCTAAACCTCCACCTAGATGAATATTAGAGGTCTCTTCAACATACTTACCGATAAGACCTAAATTGATAGAGAAGAAACCTTTCTTAGTTTTATATAATGAAAGTGCAGTGGCAAAAGTGTACTTCTTTGACTTGTACTTGCCGTTATCACTTTGGATCCTTCCTTCATAGTCTTCAGTTAATTCTTTGGCGGTATTTCCAAAAAAGGTGTCATCTGAGTTTGAACTCGAAACTCCTGCTCCTACCTTTCCATTTCCAGTAACAAAGCTAAATTCAAAGCCA
Source organism: Halobacteriovorax marinus (assembly GCA_002163155.1). Lineage (GTDB taxonomy): Bacteria > Bdellovibrionota > Bacteriovoracia > Bacteriovoracales > Bacteriovoracaceae > Halobacteriovorax > Halobacteriovorax marinus_A. Next base: position 63,833 of record MAAO01000002.1, read on the forward strand.
TCCCAAGTTATAGCTTCTACGCCAAAACCTTTTACTGAGGCCATGGAAGCGGGTGAGCTGAATGAACTTGATGAAGTGGGTCTACTGGCACCTAGACCCTTATTGATAGAGTGGGTATTTCCACAACTATTGAGCTTTAAATATTTACAGGGATCGTAGGCCGCGAAGCAGCTTTGTCCTATGAGAATAATGAAAAGGGTTATCAATTTCATAGGATTATTTTAATTGATGGGTGAGATGAATTCGATGCAAAAAATAATTACCACTCTTAAATATTATCTGATGCTTTTGCTTTTGATTCTTTCATCTTTCTATATTGTTCTTTTCTATACTTAGACATGTGTTCTTTGTTCTTATCGCGCATTTCTTTTTCTTGAGCTTTTTTCTTTTCTTTGGCCATCTCATAGAAATCAGACCCAGTACTAGAGCTCTTTGTTTTTATTTTCGTGGCCTTCAACTTCGCTCTAAGTTCTTTGTCCCTAGCACGTTTGAGCTCTTTTGCATTTTCGTAAAACTCTGTACCTTTTAAACTTGTGGCCTTAATGACTGTCTTATTCTTTTTGAGCTTATCTCTAAGTTCTTTATCTTTGACTCTTTTAAGCTCTTTTGATTTTTGATAGAAATCATTTTCTGTAAGACTGACTTTTGGTGAATCAGTTTTACTCTTTGTTTTAGGTTTCTTCTTCTTTTCAACAAAGAGGTTCTTTGCTTCAAGTAACGCTATGATTTTCTCTAGAAGTTCTTCGTCGCTAGATCCTGATAATTGAAAATGCACATCAAAAACTTCTAAGAGATATTGACTTAGATATTTTAAAAAGAGCTGAGACTTATCTAATTTGAAATGATTAAGAAAAGTTTCCTCTCCAATAATATGCAGAGCAGAGCTACCTGTTGTGTGAAATTCATTGAGAAGTGGAATACAAAAGTAGTCAGATGGTTTTAGTGAAGTTCCACCATTTGTCCCAAGGCGAATATGGTGAGCACACTCAGCCTTCTTACCGGAAACTACGCAGGGCTGCTTTCGTAACCAATTAAGGTACTTGAGATTGCGATGATTGCGATGAGCGCTTAATTCCATATTCGGTTTTGCCCTGTAAATTTACTGATTCTAAAATTATAAAAACTAAATTTTGAAATGAAAAGGTAAAGATCTCTCAGAAGATTTTATTTAAGGGGCCGTCTGTAAGCTAAGTAATGGCAATTACATCGAAATCACTTGTTTCTATTAGTGCGTCATTGTGATACAAGTGCTCAAAAAACAACGAATGGATTAAAGATGAAAGAACTCATACAAACTATCTTGGATAGAATTGAAATTGAAAAGAAAGAGAAGCTAACTAGGCTCTTAAATAAATGCATAAAAATCGGTATAGATGCGGACAAACTTGAACATGCCACTGCTGATCAAGTCATCTTTAAGATGGAAACGTTCTTTAGAGGTTTACCCGGAGCTCTTAATGAGATTCCAAAAGGTGAGAGACAAGCTCTTACTTTCAAAATCATGGAAATTATTTTTGAAGAGTTAGGTTTAGAAGTAGATAAAGATGAATGTTTTATTCTCTACCATATAAGAGACCTTGGAAAATTTAGAGTTAAAGAAACTAAACTCTTTGATGAGCTTACAATTGAATGGAAAACTCATAAGGATTATGTTCTCGATTCTCAGGACTATTCCTACGCATTAAAGAACCTCATGCGTTCTAAATTAATTGATTACAGAAAGAGAAACATAGCTCTCAAGCAAACTCTAACGTTTTGTTATAAATTCTAGTTTAGTCTCAAGCCTAATCACATCTTTCATATAAAAAGTCCTGGAGGACTAGTGAGTAACTCATTATTTACAAATTTAAATATTCTACCTGAAGTTCAAAAAGTAATAGACGAAATGGGCTTCACTACGCCAACTGAAATTCAAGAAAAGGCGATTCCAGTTCTCAATGATACGGACCGTGACTTTGTTGGACAGGCGCAAACGGGAACCGGAAAGACTGTGGCGTTCGTCGTTCCTTTACTTTCAAAAATAAATACTAAAAGTAATTATGTTCAAGCAATTATTTTAGCTCCCACGAGAGAGCTAGCTAATCAGGTTGAAAGTGAACTTGTTAAACTAGGTAAGTACACAGATGTAAAATCAACTTGTATCTACGGGGGAACTGATTACGACAAACAAATTAGTGCTCTAAGAAATGATAGACCACATATTGTAGTGGGAACACCTGGTCGAGTTATTGATATGATCAACAAAGGTCATTTAAGATTGGATAAAGCCAGATTCTGTATTCTAGACGAAGCGGATGAAATGCTGACGATGGGTTTCTTTGAAGATGTTCAAATTGTTCTTTCCAAGTTTCCGAATAAGAGACAGTTAATGATGTTCTCGGCCACAATGCCCAAACCGATTATCAGGTTAATTAAGAACGAATTTAATAATCCAATCGTTGTCAAAATTGCGAACATGTCGCTTAGTAACGATGATATTGAACAAAAGTATTTTGTTGTGCGAGACAAACATTTTAAAGAAGCTCTAGCTCGCTTAATTGACGATGCTAAAGACGTTTATGGAATCGTATTTTGTCGAACAAAGATTGAAACAAAAGAAGTTGGAGATGACCTCAAGAAAAGAGGACTCGCTGTAGATGTTTTAAATGGAGATTTGGGTCAATTTGAAAGAGACCATGCCATGAGAAATTTCAAAACTAAGAAAGTAAATATTCTTGTTTGTACTGACGTGGCAGCAAGAGGTATTGATATTGATAACCTCACACATGTCTTCAATTTTGGTCTGCCAAGAGATAACGAAAGTTATGTCCATAGAATCGGTCGAACTGGACGTGCGGGAATGAAAGGTAAGGCCTACACAATCGTGGGACCCAAGTCGTCATTCGCTATGAAAAATATTGAACGACATATTAATAAAACTATTGAATTGGCTAAGCTTCCTTCTATTGATGATTTAAAAAGAAATCTTGTGGAAAGAGAAGTGGATGCAGCTGCACAAATTCTCACGGCGATTAAAGCAAAAGGGGAAGACTTTAAAACTGAAGTGGCCTTTGATCTTATAGTTGAAAAGTTCTCTGATCTCTCGCAAGAAGAACTCCTTAAGCTTATGTTTGTGTGGAAGTTTAATAAAGAAATGAGACATTATAATAACCTATCAGACATTGAGAAATTTTCTCCCTCTGCGACAATATCTAAACCTAGAAAAGAAAGACCAGCTCACGGTCGTACACCAGAGTCTAGAAAAAAGAAGCACAGTGGTCCTAGAAAGTATTCCAAAAAGTAGGAAAGGTATGAGTAAACAAATTTCATCAGCAGTACTTAGAAATAGAGAACCTATTTTAGATATTTTATCTAAGTACTTTATTGATCACAAGAGATTATTAGAAGTAGGAAGTGGTGCAGGTGAACATGCTACATATTTCTGTGAACATTTTCCAAAACTTCAATGGGTAACTAGTGATGTTAGAGAAAATGAGCGGGCAATTGTAGCTCATTTGCGTTCGGCTAAAATGAAGAACGTGCATGGTCCAGAAATATTAAAAGTGGGTGTGGATGATCTTCCAAAAGGTGTTTTTGACTACGTTTTTAGTGCCAATACTCTGCACATAATGTCATGGAAAGAAGATAAGGCACTCTTTAAACTTCTTGGTAAACGCCTTAGAGAGGGCGCACTTGTGATCTTCTACGGGCCTTTTAATTATGCTGGTGAATACACAAGCTACAGTAATGAAGCTTTTGATAAATGGCTAAAAGACAGAAATGAAAAATCAGGAATTAGAAATTTTGAAGATGTCGTAAGTTGTATGACTAAGGGTGGTTTTAAATTACTACAAGACCATGAGATGCCTTCTAATAATAGAACCTTAGTATTTGAAAGATTACCTTACATAAAGAAATAATTTTACAGGTTAGAGCGCGACTTTGAAGAAATCATTCTACGGACTAAATTTTGCAGATCTTGAAAATCTTCTCATTGAGAATAAGCTCAATCCTACGGCCGCAGCTCTGCTCTACACTTGGCATTACAAGAAGAAACAAACCAGTCAGTGCCTGGATAACGTTTCTAAGAAAACGATTAAATTTCTTGAAGAGAACATTCACTTCGACTTACCAGTTATAGACACAGTTTCTGAAGCTGAAGATAGTACGGTTAAATTCTTAGTTAAATTAAATGATGGGAAAAAAGTAGAATCGGTTCTCATTCCTTTTCATAATAAGTATTCCATTTGTATTTCTTCTCAAGTGGGCTGTGCCATGAACTGCTCCTTTTGTTTTACGGGAACGCAAGGTCTTAAGAGAAATCTTTTAACAGAAGAGATCGTAGGACAATTTCTTGTAGCTTGGCATTGGCTAGCAAAGAATAGGCCAGGGCAAGAGAGAATCTTAAATATTGTCTTCATGGGACAAGGTGAACCCCTCCATAATTTTGATCATGTGAAAAAGGCCTGTGAGATCTTTCTCTCAAGTCATGGAACTTCTGTAGGGCATCAGAAGATTACCATTTCTACTTCAGGTTATATCCCGGGACTAAAGAGATGGAAGGATGAAATTCCTGGCGTCAATTTAGCGTTATCTCTTCATTCTCCATTTGAAGAAAAGAGAAATGAACTTATTCCCATTAATAAGAAATACCCTCTAGCAGAAGTTCTAGAGTATTTAGATGCTATTCCCTTAAAGAAGAAACAATTTGTCACCTATGAGTATCTTCTTATAGCTGGATTCAATGACTCAGACATTGACGCTCATAAAACGGGAGAGTTGATTCAGGGAAAGAAGGCCTATATCAATCTGATTCCCTTTAATCCATTTCCAGGTACCAAATATAAGAGACCTAGCTACGAACAAGTGGGTCGCTTTAAAGAGATTCTAGATACCTATAAAATCCCAACCATTATTCGTGGAACTAAAGGGGACGATGTTCTAGCTGCGTGTGGTCAACTTAACACAGCAACTTAAGCTCTATCGTGTTATAGTCTCACTATGACAAAATCAAATGGCATGTTTGCCACAATGTATGAAGTTAAAAAAGATTCAGAACTTGGAAAGTATCTAGTGTGTCCCCTGGGAACAGAGGAACATTTGGATTATGCAATCGTGTGCAATAGTGAGTTTGATGCTAAGAATATCTGTGCACAAATTGCTATGCAAATGTTAGCTACACCAGAAGAATCTCCCTTGAAATACAACTCCAAGGGAATTCATAGTAATGGTCGTACACGCTTATATTCACTGAAGTAAGGAAGAAGTCACAATGGCCCTCGGCGCTACTATTTTTAAAGTAAATTTAAACATCTCAAATTTTAATACTCACTACTATCAAGATGATAATCTCACCTTGGCGATGCATCCTTCTGAAAATGAAGCTCGTATGATGTACCGACTCTTGGCCTACATTTACTGTGCCCACGAAGACTTGGAATTTTCCAAAGGACTCAGCAATACTGAAGAGCCAGAACTGTGGCAAAAAGCTCTAACTGGTGACATTATTCACTGGATTGAATTAGGTCTGCCAGATGAGAAGAGAATTAGGCAAGCTGCTGGAAAATCTCAGAAGGTTTCTATTTTCACTTATCATCAAAAGAAAGCACAGGATTGGCTTCCCAAGATAAAAGCGAAGTTTGATAACAATGAGAAGGTTAATATATTTCACTTAGAAGTGGTTGAAAATGGACCGATTGATAAGTTTGTGACCAAATCTATGAACTTAAGTTGTACAATAGAAGACAACTTAATGTACCTCGGAAACGACGATGAGAGAATTGGGATTGAAGTCACGAAATCCTGTTAGATCATATGAAAATTAAATTGGTATCTCTTATATTTCTGACTTGGTTCTCTCTTTCACTAGGTGCGAAAGAAGTCGTTATCTGTGCAGACAATTGGTGCCCTTATAACTGTGAACCCAGTAGTTCGAATCCAGGTTTCATGGTTGAGATCGTTAGAGAATCCTTTAGGTTATTTGGAAGTGGCGAAAAGGTTGTTTACAAGTTGCTGCCTTGGACTAGGGCCATGAAGGAAGCAAGAGCTGGGACCATTGATGGAATCATTGGAGCGATTGATTCTGAGTCAGTAGGACTTCATACTCCATCTCTAGAGCAGGGGATGATGTCTGCTCAATTCTTTACTCATAGTAAAAAAATGTGGAAATTTTCAAATACTTCCCAGTTAAAAAATTCTAAAAAGAGAGTCGGAGCTGTTAAAGGTTATGACTTTGATTCGCATATTGCTAAGTTCTTTAAAGAAAATCCTGCTCAAATTCAATACTCTCACGGTGAAGAAGCGTTACCTAAATTAATAAATATTCTAAGACACCAGAGAATAGATACTATCATCGAAGACCAGGCGGTATTTTGGAATAAAGTTAAAGAGCTTAAAATTTCTAAGAATACTTTTAGAAGCGCTGGCCCGGTTGGTCCTACAAAGAAGCTCTATGTGGCGTTTCATAATAAGTCCCATGCCAAAATTGTCGCGAAGGGAATGGTGGCGCTTAGAAAGTCTGGTGAATTAAAGAAAATCCTTAAAAAGTACAACTTAGTCGACTGGAAATAATCTTCATTTTCTTTTATATCGGTATGTTAGGTTTTGCCACTGCCTCTCTATTTTTCTAGAATTGTGAACGTGTTCATGGTACTTTTTTTCTCCACACTTTTTTTGGGAGAGTTATTATGAAAACAATTATTGTAACAATGACACTTTTTCTTTCACTTAGTTCTTTTGCAGGTAGTGCCAGTCATAAGATGACATTTTCTACGACTAAAGACTTAGAACTTGTTCTCTCACACATTACTGACTACGAAAACTCCTGCCAAACTGGTTGCGTAAACTATCTTCCTTCAGTTGATAGAATCACAGTTCTTAGAAATATAGATTATGCTGATGATCAATTCTACACTTGGACTTTTGTTAATGATTTTATGAACTCGAAGTTCTTTTCAAAAGTGATTATCACTAGAAGTGAAAACGAGATGACAATTTTAACAGAACAAGTAGGGAAGTCTCTTGGAAAGAGACTAGCTAAAGCATCAGGACTTAAGAGTAGTCCACTTCTTGCCTCTACAAGCGCCAGCTATCACCTTATAAATGTAAACGGAGAAACGATAATTACTTATAATATTAATGTGAAATTCAAAGGTTTACTTTTAAATGCTGCTAAAAAACAAATAAAAAAAGGCATTGTGAATTCAGCCAATGCCATACGTAAAAATCTACTAAAATAACTGCAAGGGCCTTAAGTTTCTAGCTCAAGTTGTTGAGTTTTCAGTTTCTTAGTACCCATAAGAGTAATTAAGAAGATTAGTGAGAGCATGAGAAATCCTCCTCCTCCTCCTTTATCGTTATCAATTGCGATAGTTCCGCAACTTGCAGGTAGAGCATCTTCATTGGGATAGAGGTAAGTCAGTCCATCCTTATCATCCATAGTTAATCTCTCTTGAACTTTTGAACCAATAGAGAAGTACATGAGGGCAACGGGATCAGAAGAGTGTCCCAATCCAAGACTATGACCTAGTTCGTGAGCTATGGTTGCTAATTTTTCAGCTTGCCCTTGATTGATAAAATTTCCATTGGCATTAACTAGAAATGCTCCTCTTACACTTCCGTCAGAGAAGCTCGCTATTCCTCCTACTCCCAAAGTATTGTCGTCGGCGGGAGATGGAAAGAGAGTGACATTAGTACTACAACCTACAATAATAGTGTTTGCAGTTGTAAGTAAGGCCGCAGCACCTATTGAAGTTTCACCATTTATTGAAACGGCAACTTCTGAGCCTTTATTAATAACCAGTGAGCTAGTGGTCACGCGACTCCAATATTCCTCTGCAGCTTCTTCTACTAGATCTAAGAGAACAGTGTTAGTTATTCCTGCCCCTGCACAACTATCATTTGAAACATTCACAGTGATTTCTGTAGTGCTAAACTTAGTGGCCGGGTTAGAAACTAAAGTGAAGCCCATGGTGGAATGAGTAAGAAATATTAGAGAAAATAAAAAAAACTTCTTCATAACTATCCTTTAAAGATTATAAGTAACAGAGAGGGAATAACTCACGTCTCTAGTTGAAGAGATAGGGTCAAATAAATAGAACTGAAACTTCATGGCATAGTTCTTAGTAAGGTCTCCTTGTAGACCTATGTTCCAAGTGGTGTTGTAACTTGTTGAAGTCTCACTGGGTCTATAGAAAGTAGCTGTACTACTTCCATTAGAGAGAGTGACTGTTGCACCATCTCCTCCAATGGAAGTTCTAAAGAGTCCAAGACCGTAGCGCAGGATAAAGGTGGATGAAAATTGATATCCAAAGTCTGCTAACAGAAACATGGTTGATTTATCATAGTCATCAAATTTCTCAGTGGCATGAAAGACATAACCAAATTCGGGCATGAAGATTTGATTAAAAGGAGCCGATAGCGTTGTATTAAAAAGAATGTAGGGCTCTGCTGAGAGAGTTCTTCTAGAGCCAGTTTTTGTTTTTTGAGTACTAAGTCCAAAGGGCACGTAGCCACCAATTCCCACTAGAGCAAATGATTTTACCGGTATGAAAAGGCATAAACTTAGTAAGAGTAGTCGTTTAATTATTTTTTCCATGATTCATTCTGAAATAATTTTGGAAATTTTAAATACGCATAGAGGCATTTAGTGGATGAATATCCTTAAGTAAAAGTCCGACTAAGAGTCTTGAAATGTATATTTAATGCGGCTTTGTAGGGGGTGAGATATATTTTCGTTGAGAAGACATTTAAGAAATTTTAGATAAATTAAGACTTCGGGGGATTTTTAATGAGTTTTATTTTACGAGTAATACCATAGCTCTTATATATTTCTTGCAGCTTTCCACTCTTGTAAATTTTTAAGAATTCACTATCAATATGCTTCAGTAAGACTTGTGATTTCTTACCACTAGGGTAAATAGAAATGGAGTTATTAAAAATGCCTATTTCTTTAGGGTCGGATATTATGTTATTTTTTAGAACGGATTTTTTAAAGTAGTATTCTGTAGCAATCTCTCCTGCGAGAAAGCTAGTGTACCTTTTTCGCTTAATGAGAGAAATCATTCTAGGTAGATGTTCTAGATTGTTAATATATTGAATATTCTTAAATTCATTTCGTTTAATATAATCGTTTATCTCAGTATTCGGATAGATAAATGCTCTAACCACAACAAAGCTTTCGTTTCTTAGAGAATCTAAATTCTTATAATTCCATTTAGAACCTTTTAACTTATAAAAGTAAGTGGGGTTTGGGACTGTGACAAATTTTGGAAAGATATTTTCTTTTAGTTGGATCTGGTTTCCACCTAGAAAACCATCATACTTACCTGAGGTTATTTCTTGAAAGGCCCTCATAATGGGTTCAAAAGTAACTTTTACTTTGTATTGAGTAGCAGGAAAGATCTCATCTAGAATGTCGATCATAATTCCTTTCTGAGTGGCAGATTGGCACATGAGTGGGCAGTAATCTACGGTGAGAAAGTGTAGCTCTTGTCTGTCTTTCGCATAGGCGACAGTTGAGAGGAGAGAGGTGAGTAAGAATAGACTTACTAGTTTTACGAACATGGAAATATATATACATGAATTTCAGCTAATTGAGAGTGAAAAACAATAAGTAATGGGAATTAGTGAGTGTAGTATTCTTTTGGCCCCTTTCAGGTGTAAGTTTTGCCTTAAAACTATCAAATTCTTACAATCGAACCCTTTTCTCATGTAGAGAGATAGGTGCCATTGTCTTATAAAAACCAAATCGATAAACATTAATTAAGAACAAATTCTTGGGAGGGAATGATGAAGTTAGCAAAAATCGCCTTAGTTGCATTTACAGTTTTAGGCTCAAGTGCCATGGCCGCAACGTCATATGATGTCTGTAATAAAATACAAAGTATCAATAGCTCAAATGGCGCCCGTTGTGTGTCCATTATATCCAGAGGTGCTTACATCTCTGATGAAGCAGCAGGAGTTTGTCTCGTAGCCGCTAATAGCTCAACCTCAAGCGCTTTAAAGTGTCTGCAAGCAGCCGTTGATAAATCTATTCAACCAAGCGCTGCTAAAGTCTGTAAGAAGGTCGCTTCTATAAATTCTAATAATGTTCAAAGTTGTATGAGCGCCATTGGCGACGCAACATATTCTGGAGGAATTACTAAGTCTTGTTTAACCACTGCCAACTCTTCTACTTCACAAGCGGTCAAATGTTTACAGACCGCAAAGAATTCCTACATTCAAGATAGTGCAGTCAAGGTGTGTACTAAAGTCGCATCAATCAATACGAATAATGTTGTATCTTGTGTGAGTGCTTTAAAGGATAAGGAATTTTATAATGGAGTTGAAAATATTTGTCTAAGTACTGCCAATAGTTCAACTTCTGACGCTGTAAAGTGTCTTCAAAACGCTGGAGTTAATTACTACGGTGGAGGTCAAGGGAATCCTGATGACGGAGATGTAGGAAACCCTGGTATGACTGTAACAGTTTCAGTTAAGAAAATTAAGAGATTAGAAAAAGCTCTTGAACGTGCCTTAGACAACCTTGAATTTGGTTCATTAGAAACAGCCGCTAAACAATTAGCTAGAGCTATGAAGATCCTTCAAAAAATACAAAACTAAACCAAAAAAAGGCCAGCATGGTGCTGGCCTTATTTTTTTTATCTAAAGTAGATTAAATAATTCTTTTGAGCTTAAGTGAGGGTGAAAAGCATTTTCTTTTACTTTAATATCACTTTTATCAATACCGTTTCTTCCATAAATATAAGTATCAAATTCATTAGTCAAAGTCGTATTGTAAAAGGCCTCAACCGCTGATTTGAATTCATGAGTTTTAAAAGGTTTAAACTTTCTTGTTTCAAAGAATGACTTTAAGAAGACTTTGAAGCTTTCTTGCTCTTTAAACTTTCCGTGTAGATATCCTATAAACTTCATTCCCTTTGAATAAGCATTTCTATCAGTTGTTCTTTGATAAGTAGAATGCGAGGCCATTATAGTTTTAGAAAGACTTCTCTTAGAATAAGATCTATATCCTCCATCTCTCCAACTCGCTATCGCTTCATCAACCCAACCTGAGTTACCATGTGCTGGCATGATTCCTCTTGCAAAGTAACTATGAGTCAGCTCATGTCCAAGAGCACTGTGGCTTGTGATAGTGGCCCCACAATACTCCATTCCACCAGAACCAGCTCCGTAAACGATAACTTGCTTATGTGGCCATGGTCCGTAATCTTTTTCAAGTTCTGCAAGAATTCTTAGCGTCGAACTCATAAATCTATTTACTGATTGATTCGTGTAAACTGTTACAGGAATTTCTCTGCCATCAATTGATTTATAAATTTCTTTCTTCTCGTCTTTTAGTCCTTTCTTAGACATGTGGAAAAATAATGAACTAGCAGTGAAAGTCTCAGGGTAACTTACTGTCCAATGATTTTTTGAGATTTCTAAAAGATCTCCATTGGTATAGAGCACATGTTCAATTTCTGAATTTATAATTTTAATTTCAAATGAATTCTTATACTGATCGTATTCAAGGTTTGTTGGAAGGTACTGTTCAAGATACTTTCTATCACTTAGGTCACTCATCCAAAATGCACTTCTTACATAAGTAGAGCTCCAAGATAAGTTCTTAGTAATATCATTTTCGATGACTAAAGTATGATTTCCTATTGTGAGTTTTTTATCAATGTAGCGAACTTTAGAAACGCCATTCATAGAAGTTGTTTTAGAGACAGCACTAACTCCATCAATGAGAAGAGAAGAAGGATTATTCACTAAATCAAAGATGGGCTTTCCAGCTACTGATTGAGAGAATTCAATTGTTGTTGTTGCTAGGGCCTTTCTCGTTTTAATGTCGTATGTGATAACTGAAGAAGCTGTTTTAAAATCAACAAAGATTCCCTTTGAACTTCTTTCTAAATTTAATGTTGGTGGGGCAAGATGTAGGTTGGCAAATGTTTGCATAGATAATAGCAGCGCTACCAAAGCGAAAGTTTTCATAAATCCTCCTGATTTAAAACTCCCTTATTTTAACTCAATTAAAGAGTTTCTCTGGAGATGTAATATTATTTTATTATTTAAAGGGGTGTAATCTTTAGCATTTGACATTATTGCTCAAGTATTTGAGGATAAACCCGATAAGTAATTCATGAAAGTAGACACTAAAGTTAGTCCCACAATTGCTAAACTACAAAGAGAAAACAATTCTCTAGGCTCTGTTGGGGCCAAGACTAAGATTGTAGTTGAGGCCGATGAAAAGGTGGCGAGAGAGTCATTGGCTCACTTATCAAAACCTTCAAAAGCGCTTAAAATCTTTGCTTCTGCTCTAAGAAAGCTCAATTCTTTTTAAATTCATAACATCTCAAAATTACATTAGTATTTCACTGAGTTTTATTAAATAAGGCTTATTCAAAACCTGATTTATACCGATGGGTATTAGGTATGATTAAACTAATTCTTCCCATTCTCTTTCTCTTACTAAGCTCTTGTTCAAGCAACAAGATTAAGAGAACGCCAAGTTCTCTATCTAGAGATACTAGTTGCAATAGTGCCATGAAGAATTTCTTTTTTTCCAAAAAATCATGGAGAAAAAAAGTTCTAGATAAAATTCCTTTTACTAAAAAGAGTGTTGATAAAGTTACTGATGAAACCTATGAGAAAATCTATTACTGGATAAGTACCTCTGGCCACTCTACTGAAGCGACAAAGAAGCTTCACGGGAAATTTAAAAATCTTCCACTTTCTGATAAACAATTTAAACTCATTCTTAATGAGTATGACCATTTTCCTAAAACTCAAAAGAAAGCAGAGGAGCTCTTCTATTATCTTTCCTATGCAACTTCATTTCATGAAAAGAGAAAGTTACAAGTCTTGAGTGATTTAAAGTTTGTGAAGAACGGAAGAAAGAACAAGTCTAAACGATACGATGATTTTCTAAAGTCTAGAGATAAGTTCAAAAAGTATGAATTAAAGGAATTAGAAAAAATAAAGTTAAAATATAAGTTAGATACAGATCTCAGTGATTTAAAAATACAACGTTTGGCAAAGAAAGAAGCGAAGGTGGCGAGAGAGAGTTTTGAAAATCTTAGTTATGCCTGTCACGCTAAAGTTAAAACTGCTGATAACGCTATTGCTAGCAAGAGGTTTCAAAAGTTCGCTCTAGTTGTAACTCCTATTAGTACGGCTTCTATGTTTACCTTTGCTAATCGTGAGGAACTTGCTGATGCCTACAATAAGGAAGATCAAGAGAGGATGAATACTTGGTTCAAAAAACTAGGTTATGAAGTTGTACTCATGTCCACGCTGAATATGATCTTAGCTAAGATCATGTCTGAACCTACTGGAAGCTATTTTTCAAAAGTCTGGAAAGGAGCCGTATCAGACATATCCCTTATTAAAGTGGATAGTATTATCTATGAAAAAGTCTTCTCAGCTTCAGAAGCAGATCTACAAAAGAAATTTGATAACTTAAAAAATAATCCTGAGTATAAGAAGATGTTAGTTGAGCTCGATGAAATGTTGAATAAGGGAAATGCTTATCAGGAGTTCAAAGACAATATGTTCAATACTGTTAAAAGTGTTCTCTCTTTTGGAAAAAATGAAGGCGAAGCAAAGATAGATACTAAAATTGATCTCACTAAGTTTTCAAAAGAAGAGCTTGAAGACCCACAAGTTAAAGATGCCATTTTAAAGGCGATAACTATTCAAATGTATGAAGAAGATAAAGGACCAGAGGGTGATGCTCTTGCTTCCTTAATTCATACAGGAAATAAGGGTGAGGATCGTATGTTCTTCTTCATGGAAGTGGCACCTATCTATCACACTATAAATGTAGGGGTCGCAGCTCTTATTTATAATACAATCTGCATGGGAAAGAATAATCCAGCCAAGGCATTTAGGCATGCCGCTATGATTTATGCCGCTTGGAGTTTTGGCTATAATTTATTTGAGTTTAGTTCTAGACAACATCAGATTGGTCAGTAGAGACATAAATGAAATTATTAAAATACCTATTACTTTTTCAAACCATTCTCTTAATCGGCTGTAGTAAGAAGAAGGTTCAAGAGAATGCCACATTTGATCGTCGCGGGAAACCTACTAAATTGTGTAGTATTCGGGCAGGGGATGGACGTGGACCCTATAAACCTCTGGGAAGGTTAAACGAACGAGAGTGTAAAAAAAGCATTTCAAAACTCTGTAATGAAGAGCTCTATAAACAAATTCACCGAACTAAGGGACATTTCGCCAGAGGTAAGTATGGCGAGAGAATTATGATTGGAACCTGCCCCTAGAATCTTCTAAGTGTCCAAAATTATTGTATAACTTGTATTCTTTACTTGAAAATCCACAAAGTCTGAAGCTTGAGGTATGCTCCCAAAAAACTTATGGGAGAACACAATGAAAATTTCAATACTTTTAGGGCTTTTGATATCTTTTAATGTCAGTGCCAAAGTCTGCAACCTTGAAGCAGGATTAACTAAGAAACAAATTAAAGTCATTAATAAAGCTAAGAAAATAAAAAGAGTGGGACCAAATAGTGCTCTACTTGGAAAACACGTTTATGAAGTAGATGTGCTTAGTGATAAAGAATCTAACTTTGTGGTCCTGTTAGGTGAGGCGCACATTAAGGGATTGAGATCATCACTCATTGGAAAGAAAGTTGTTAAGGCCTTTCCTGTGAGAATGTTAGAAGGTGTTCCAGCTGATGAAGTGAGAGAGCTTATCAGAAAAAATCCTGAATTTGCTGGAGTCTTAGGTTACCAAAGAGTTCTCGCTAGATATTTAACTTTCAACTTCTTTGGAAGTACGATTAATGTGGCAAGGAAGAAAGGCCTTCTCTTTGACTTGGGTGGTAATTCAGTCTTAGAAGATAAGAAAGTTGTTCTAGAAACAACATTAAATAATGCCTTTGATATTATGAACTCATTAGAGTCTTTATCTGAATATGGGAAAAAGGGAATTAACCTTCCTCTTGAAATTGGTCGTTATATTGAACCCTCTGCAGAAGATAGTTATATCCTTGACGCAAGAAATGTAAGAATGGCCGAAAACATTGTGAATTACACATCAGCAGATTCACTACGTATTGAAAATGCTGGAGCAAAAATTGTGATTATTGGTAGTGCCCACAATCCAGGAATTGTTGAGCTTCTAAAAGAAACTAGTAATTTAGAAAAGTGCGATAATATATAAAAAGTTTTGGTACGAGGATTACTTCTCGTACCAGGTTTCTCTTTCAGCTTTACTGTGAAAACTCCAAGCGATAAATCTTGTTATCTTCTGCCCTTGAATCATTTCAATTGTTTTTAACTCCGAGACATTCACTTTCTTGAGTTCTTTATAGAGCTTTTCTAGACTCTCTTTTTTTGAAACAAGAGTCGTAAACCATAGGCAGTTTTTCTTAAAATGTTCACTTTGGATAATCATTCTGGTTATAAATTTAACCTCTCCACCTTCGCACCACAACTCAGTACTCTGACCGCCAAAGTTCAGTGTTGTTTCGTGTTTGGCCTTCTTATTGATGCCCTTCTTCTTGGCACTCTCAGTTAAATTAGAGATCTTTCTAGCTGTTCCCTCTTGTGCTTCTTCAAGGGAAGAGTGAAATGGGGGATTACAAATTGTGAAATCAAATTTCTCATCAGGTTTAATTAAATCATGAAATATCTTGTTAGCATCATTTTGAAAACGACACTTGATATTGCCCTTTGTAGAGGGGTTATTTTTTAGAATTGATTTTGCTGAGTTTATGGAGTTTGAATCAATATCAGAACCAACAAATTTCCAACCATAGACACTATTTCCCACTAAAGGATAAATACAATTTGCGCCCACACCAATGTCGAGACCTTTGACTTTCTTACCCGTGGGAATCTCTTCTTGATTAGACTCTGCCAAGAGGTCTGCAATGTAGTGGATATAGTCAACTCTTCCGGGAATAGGTGGACAGAGGTAACCTGTGGGAATACTCCAATTTTCTATTTTATAGAAGTGCTTCAGGAGTGCCTTATTGAGAGCTAATACTGCCTTAGGGTTTCCAAAATCTATAGATAGATTACCAAAGGTATTCTCCTTCACAAAGGGGGAGAGGGTCTCTTCTGTCTGCATGAGACTTTCAAAGTCATAGGAGTCGTCATGTAGATTTCGCGGGTGTAATCCCTTTTTATTTACTTTTGTCATAATTCCAATTTGTCTAAGGTGATACGTGTATTAACTTTATCATCTATACCTTCTCTTGGACAACTTTACTAACTTTAGGCAATATAAAGAAAGTGAGGTTGTAGTGACAAATGAAATGAAGAGTTTAATTTATGGGATTATAGGAGTGTTGTGTTTTGGTATTACACTTCCTGTGACCAGATACATTTCACCTTCCTTTGATCCATTCTTCATAGGTTCTGCTAGGGCCTTCATTGCAGGTTTAACTGCTATTGTAGTTCTATTCTTGCTCAAGGCCGTTAAACCCACAAAAGCGCAAATTAGACCTCTCTTAGTAGTCACTTTTGGCGCAGTTCTAGGTTTTCCCGTTATGGCCTCTTTCGCTATGAAATATGTCCCAGCTTCTCACGGAGGTGTTGTGGTAGGGCTTCTTCCCATGGTGACGGCAATTTTTGGTACAATGATTACTAAAGATAAGCCGAGCTTTTGGTTTTGGGTGACTTCAGTTATTGGAAGTATCCTGATTGTTTCATTCACCTTATTAAAAGGGGGAGGACACTTTCAAATAGGAGATATTGCTCTCTTTATAGCCGTTCTTTGTGCTGCTATTGGTTATGCCGTTGGTGGAACACTCTCAAAAGAAATGGGAGGAAAGTATGTTATTTGTTGGGCCACAATTTTCGCTCTACCATTTGTTCTCTACCCGGCGATAACTTTATTTCCTAGTGATCCAACAAGTATTGCGATTGAGCACTGGGTGGGATTAATTTATCTCTCTCTGATAAGTCAGCTCTTTGCCTTTTTCTTTTGGTATAAGGCCCTCGCTATGGGAGGTATTGCAAGAATTAGTCAATTACAACTAACTCAACCAGTTATTACTCTCTCTATTTCTGCTTTATTTATTGGCGAGCTCATTGGACTGCAAACCATAGTCTTTGCCTTTCTAATTATTATAGTTGTGACTATTAATAAGAAAATGCCCATTGCAACTCCTAACTCTTAAGAACTTTTATAAGGTATTCCTTAATATTTAATTAAATCAAATTCATTCTAAACAATCCGAAATGACATCTATGAAAAAGAAAAAACATAGATGGATTTTAGGAATCTTTTATTTTTTACTCTTAGTTATAGCTGTAACCACTATTCGTAGCGGTTACTACTTAAACTATGGTGCACCTGTGGGGAAAATGATTTCCACTAAAAAGCTTACGAGTAACTGGACTATTGTTCATGTGCTAGGTGAAGGATGTACTTGTTCCATTAAAATTTTTAAATACTTGAGTAAGAGAGGATTGACTAAAGGAGCCAGCGAGAAGGTCATTTATTTTGGAAAAAGAAACCTCCATACTACCGCACTTGAAAAAGCTGGTTTTCTTATTCAATTAAGTACTCTTGAAGAAATGGAAATTAATAATAGGACGCTACATGGCCTTCCTTTTTTCCAAATTTATTCGCCAGATAAGTCTCTAAAGTATAGCGGTGGTTACAGCACTTCGATGATTAGTGAAACAACTGAGTTGAAAGACTTACTTGTCTTTGAAAAAATAAGAAATGATAAAAGAAATATTAAAAAAAATCCCGTTTACGCTTGTGAAACTGGTGGCGAATATCAAACCCAATTGGATCCATTTAGATTAAGGTACACGAGGAATTAATACTTATGATAAATCTCATAACTACACATCCATGGATCTCATTGATAGTGGGATCTTTTCTTCTTTTCTCTCTCGTATTTATTTTTGATGTTTTTGTTCAAAAGAAATATGCGGTACTTCACAATTTCCCTGTGTTTGGACATTTGAGATATATTCTAATGATGATTGGTCCAGAGATGCGCCAATACTGGGTAGCTAATGATAAGGAAGAACAGCCTTTTAATAGATCTGAAAGAGATTGGATTTATGCTTCAGCTGAAGATGAAAATAATACCTTTGGTTTTGGTACCAGTGAGGTTATTTATTCGATTGGTTATCCCATTATCAAAAATGCAGGATTACCTCTGGCAGATAGTAGAGTGTATAAAGATGAAAATAATCCCATGGCACTACCTTGCTTGAAAGTTATGGGAGAGTTTAATAAGCGCAAGAAAATGTTTCGCCCAGCTTCCATCGTAAATATTTCTGGAATGTCCTTTGGCTCTCTTGGGGAGAAGGCCATTAAGTCATTAAACCTTGGAGCCAAGCTAGCAGGTTGTTACCACAATACTGGAGAAGGTTCCATTAGTGATTACCACAAAATGGGTGGAGATATTATGTGGCAACTGGGGACTGGCTACTTTGGTTGTCGCGATGAATTTGGAAAATTCTCCCTTGAAATATTAAGGGAAAAAGTTGCAGACACTCCACAAGTGAGGGCGATAGAAATAAAACTTTCCCAAGGAGCAAAACCTGGTAAGGGAGGAATCTTACCGGGAGCAAAAGTGACTGCCGAAATTGCAAGAGTTAGAGGTATTCCACAGGGCGTCGACTGCCTTTCTCCCAATTCCCATAGTGAATTCTCTAGCCCCGGAGAACTTATAGATTTTATAGAATTAATAGCAGAAGCGACAGGTCTTCCTGTGGGAATCAAAGCGGCGATTGGTCAGGATGAATTTTGGATTGAGTTGGCAAGTCTTATGAAGGAGAGAGGTGAGGGACCTGACTTTATAACTGTTGATGGTGGTGAAGGAGGAACTGGAGCTGCACCTCTCACTTTTGCTGATCATGTCTCGCTACCATTCAAGCTAGGTTTTTCAAGGGTCTTTAAGTTATTTCAAGAAAAAGGTCTTTCAAAAAGAGTGGTGTGGATAGGATCCGGAAAACTAGGTTTTCCTGATCGTACTATTGTGGCCATGACTATGGGATGTGATATTGTCCACATTGCCCGTGAGGCGATGTTAAGTATTGGTTGTATTCAAGCACAGCAGTGTCATTCCGGACATTGTCCCGCAGGAATTACAACTCAAAACAAGTGGTTGCAAGGGGGAGTGAATCCAGAAGTAAAGGCTAAGAACTTTCAAAATTATATCTATCACTTTAGAAAAGAGCTCATTCAGATCTCCCATGCTGCAGGTTACGAGCATCCAGGACAATTTAGACCAGAAGATATAGAGTTCAGTGCTGGTGTAAATTTATTTAAAAACGTAGAAGAGATTTTTAGTTATAGAAAAGATCCTTTGTCTTTTACAAGTATGGAAGATCTCTTAACTGAGAATGAAAGAGATCGAGTACCGCCACGCTTGCGAAAACTCGGTTAAATGATTCAGAAATTATTGTTTTAATCTTGAGTAAGAGATCTAACAAAAACATTTCCTCTTTTGCTAGAGACTTTAAAGCCTAGAGAGCGAATCTTCTTATTGAGATTAGAGAAGTGAGTCGAGAGGTTATTCTCTGACATATTTTGAGTATTGTTCCAGACTTTTTCAATGACTTCGATTGTCGAAATCTCCTTATTTTCCACAATTAGTTTGAAGAGAAAGAATTCCTTTGGTGTGAGTTCTACGGAGAGTCCTTCCTTAGTCACTTTAAATATATTGTGATCAAAGTTAATCCCTTCAATACTTAATACAGTACTTGTTTGGTTTGCAGAATTTAACTTATTATAAATCCTCTGTACTTTCTCCGGCCAAGACATCTCTGGCGTTAATAACTCACATGAACCAAGCGATAATGCCCTTAGTTTTACATCAATATCATTAGTTGAGGAAAGAAAGAAAATAGGCTGTCCAGAGTATGTATCTGACTTGGTTATTCTCTCGTAGAGTTGGAAACCATCTAGTAGAGGAATCATTATATCTAAAATAATTGCTTCGAAAGTGAGAGTTTTTATTGCATCCAAAGCTTCAAAAGGGTTTTCGAAAGCGGTTACTTGAAAGTCTTTTAAGTTCTCTTGAAATGCCTGGATTTTTGCGGGATTATCATCTATATAAACAATTCTATTCATAATATATTTTAACATTTTGCAGTTGTGATTTACAATAGTTGCAGGCAATCTTGAAGATTTCTTAATTTTGCTAAATGAACTTTATAGAGAAAATGTAAGAGAGAAATATGACTTCAATTTCCCAATCACTTTATGTTCAAAAAGAGTTTTCAAAACTTTTCAAAATGGTCATCTATATTTCGATTTCCAATTTAATGATCATGGTGTGGGATGTGCTAGGTCTTGGCGCGGAATTAACTCTTAGTTATCTCTCTATGAAAGCTCTTTTCATAATCTCTCCAATTCTCTGTGTCTACTTATATAAAGTCATTCCTAGTTTCAGGAATCTAGCTCAACCCATTATCGCAATAATTTATTTTCTCTACTGTTATTATTACACTGCGAATCTGAACTATTCTTACTACACTGCCTTCATTCAGTTCTTTATGGGAATTGTGGTCTTCTTTAGATTCTCAAAGAAGTCTTTTCTCATAAGCTATGGCATTGGATTAATTCTCGTCTACTGTGCCGTACAGTCACTGCAAGGAGGTAGGAGTGTCGCTGATTTTGTAGAGCTCTCAGAAATAATTTATGGTGCGATTCTACCTATTTACTTCATTTCTTTTGTCGTTTTTTTTACAATTAAAAATGCTGAACTTGAAGACGATATGAAGTCTTTATTCTTTCAAGAGATAGGAAAGAATGTGGGCTTTCTCATTCATGAGATTAAGCAACCGATTAAAGAGTTAATGAATACAACCAATCCTAACTCTGAATCAGTGGAGAGTTTAAATGAACTCCTAGAAACGGCAAATATTATTTGGCCTTCGCAAGATCAAAGTGCAGTTCTTCACACAGGGGATGTTCAAACGAATGATTTGATTTCTGAAGTCCTAAATAGTTATAAGAAATATCTAAACTATATTGATGTTGAAATTATAGTTGATCCTCAAATTCCTAAACTCTATACGAATAAAGCAATTCTTAAAATTATAATAAAGAACATCATAAAGAATGCACTAGAAGAAATAGTTAATGATGATCTCAAAAATAGTGTTATTAAAATTTCATTTACTAGAAATCAAAAAAATCTTTATTTCGTTATTTCAAACTCTATCAAGGTGGGCAAGAAAGTTCCTTTGAAGAAAATATTTGATGCAGGGTTTAGTGGGAAAAATGGTGCCGCGAATAAGGGAATAGGTCTCTTTATTACTAAGCAATTAGCTCAACGTATAACTTGCTCGCTCGAAGCAACTCAGACTCATGATACTTTCTCTATGGAGCTTTCCTTTCCAAGCTCAATTATGTTATCCTAGTCGTTTACTGTAAGTTTATTTGGAAATGATATGGCCTTTTACGCAATCGACTTTGGAACCTCAAATTCATTACTAAGTTATATTTCTAATGAGGGAGATATCCTTCCAATACCTCTTTCTGGCGATGAGAAGTATATTCTAAGGTCTCTCTTATTTACTGCTGAAAAAGGTCGCTGGCACTTTGGTGATGAAGCGATTGCAGAGTATGTGGAAAATGATGGAGAGGGACGATTCTTTAGATCACTTAAGAAGTTTCTTCCTGAAGCGAGTTATAAAGGTACTGAAGTACACAATAAGAAAATGAAAATTACCGACCTCATCGCAACTTTCATAAGAGAAATGCGAGAAAGGGCGAATAAGAAAATTGGAGAAGATATTGTAAAAGTCGTCCTTGGAAGACCTGCTCTATACTCTAAAGATAAAGTCAGTGATCAATTGGCAGAAGATAGAATGAGAGAAGCCTGTGAGATGGCAGGTTTTAAAGAGATTCATTTCTGTCCTGAACCTTTGGCCGCCGGTTTGGATTACGACAAGGATAATTCGCAGGAGAAAATAGTCTTGATTGCGGATTTTGGAGGGGGGACTTCAGACTTCACTTTAATGAAGCTACATGAAGGACTTTACACGCAAGATGATATTCTTGGTATCAGTGGAGTGTTTACTGCAGGGGATGCCATAGATGGAGAAATGATGAAGAAATTTGTCTCTCGTCATTTTGGCTCTGAGTTTGAGTTTAAAATTCCTATGGGAAATAACATACTTAAATTTCCAAAGTTACTTCTTAGTAAACTCTGCTCTCCAGCTCATATCACTCATTTAAGAGAGAGGGAGACTTGGGAGTACTTAAAAGAGATTCAAAAGTTTTCTCTTGATGAGGAAAGTAAAAGGCAACTAGATCAGCTCTTCACTCTTGTTGAGTGCCAGTTAGGATTTCCTATTTTTAATCAAATTGAAAAATCAAAGATTGAAATTTGTAAGGGTCTAGAAAGTTCACATCTCTTCAATTACCAATACCCTGGAATTAATATTGAGCAAGAGTTAAGTCAGGCTAATTATAATGAAAAAATGCAACCAGTGGTTGATAAAATTATGAAGAGTATGATGGAAGTTTTTCAGCAAGCTCAAATGAAAACATCTGACGTAGATGAAATTTGCTTAACCGGTGGTACGGCACAATTCACTCTCATCCAAAACTATCTCAGAGATACTTTTGGAGAAGAGAAATTGGTAGAACACAATATCTACCAATCCGTGGTTGGTGGACTTTCTCAATACGCTTTGAAATTAATCTAAGACGATTTTAAGGCCATTTGAAATAACAACACCATCGATGGAATCTCCAATCGATTTCTCACAATTAATTCCTTCTAATGTTATTCCACTATTTAGTATTTCACTCATATCTAGAGGGCATAGAGCATGTTCTCTAAAGTAAGAAAAATCACCTACGGAAACAAGACATGTTCCTGTAGAAATAGTTTTAATCTCTGTAATTTTAGCAACAATTAAGGCCTCAAAGTTATTACAGGCAAAAGTCGATTGTGATGCCAAGATTAGCAATGCGATTATTATTTTCATAGTTCTCTCCTAGAGAGAGACTATCTATCATTTATAGATTTATTTAAGAAGTGGTTCTTTAAAAAAGATTTCACAAAACTCGTTTTAGAGTTAGAATTTAGTTATGAAAAAAACGACACCTTATTCTAAAATTCTTTTTAAAACTAAGCGACTAATTATTAGACCTTACAAGTTAACAGACTTTAAGTCCTGTCAGCTTTCGCATGCTGCTAGACTTAAGAAAGTGAATACCTTCGATGAACCTATTTACACTACTTCTTTTGAATCTTATTCAGAGTTTAAAGAAAAAGTTACTACCTATAGAGAACATGGAAAGTTAAAAGTACATTTTATCTTTGGAATATTTGAAAAGAAGACGGGAGCCCATGTGGGACAAGTTGATCTCTTCCTTATAAATAAACAAATGAGTTGGGGGAATTTAGGTTATCAAATTCAAAATCATTCGTGGGGAAAGGGCTACGCCACTGAGGCCAGTAAGGCCGCTCTAAAGATTGCTTTTAAAGAACTTGGGTTTCATAGGATTGAAGCAGGAGCTGAACTTAAAAATATTGCGTCTCATAAAGTAGCAAAGAAAGCCGGGATGTTGCGAGAAGGTATTAGACTAAAGTTCTTTCCAAATAATGGTGGTCTCGACATGGTGATCTTTGGCGCCAATGCCATAGATTATCGGTAGGGAAATCCCTACCAATAAAAAGAAATACTCGCTTCAATGTAGCTGTCTTTTTCATAGAGATATAGTCCACTCACTGGGGCGGGTTCATGAATAATGTTGGCATTCACTTCCCATTTCCAATTTTCATTGATTCTTCTTTCCGCTTCAATTCTATAGCTAGTTAAACTCATATCGTGATTATTCACGAACATTCCTGCTAGAATTTCAGTGGACTTTACGTCATTGAGAGCAATCCTTGTTCCAATAAATGTATGATCGTAGAAAGGAGTTTGAGTTTTAGTTCCTCGCTCATCATAGAGCCACTCTGCAAGAACTCCCACATCTAAACCAGTTTGTTTTATATTTGAGAAAGTATATTCAAAACCAGTCACAGTACTAAAGAATCTTTGTTCGAGTTGTGAGTCTCTCACAATCATCTCTGTCTTAAGTAACCAGTTCTCATAAATATATTGTGAATCAATCGAGTACTGCTCCATTTGTGTATAAATAGGAGCTATCTCAGTGGAACTAATCGCTTTGAAAAAAGGATCCCTATTTGTTCCATTAAAGTAACTCAGTCCTAATTCAAAGTCTCCAAAGTAGTGAGACCATCTAAGGGCATAGTCAGTATGATTTTGCCCATCAACGTGCATGTATTGCACTTTATCAGTATTGACGACTAGCGGACCTCTAAAACGTCCTTCACTACCTGAAAAAGTTCTCTCTCTAAAGTAGGGTAGAGCAAAACCGGTAAACGTTCCATAGTCCGTGAGATAACTCAAATTCACCATGGGTTGTCCCAGTTTATCTTCACCATCTATATTGTCTACGAAATCTGATTGATTAATCACATCTACTAGATGGTATGATTCAGTCACTCCCCAGAATACTTTTGAAACTCCTATACGTGTCTCAATATTATTGAAAGCTCCAACATAACTCATTTCTCTTAAGTCAAAGTGAGTTCTTTCATTGTCTTGCTCATCCACCCTTAAGTAGGGAATGACTGTCGTAACTTGTCTATCATTGTCCCATGAGTACATCGCTTGAGGTTCTATCACAAATGATGGTTGTAGCTTTTCTGTATTTCCATACTTTCCTTCTTCCGGAAAGTAGCGAACTTCTCCTTTCGCTACTCCTGAAAAAGTGAATTCCTGTGCAATTGTTTGGGACGTCATTAATGATAGAAATGAAAGTGCTATGAGCTTTTTCAAGTATTACCTCAATCTCTTTAAAGAGTTCTTATTAAAATCTCTGTCCGAAATATCTTGATTAAATTTGTAATCATTCCAAACTAAACTAGTACTCTTTCCTGTCTGGTGGTTTTTCATGTGCATTTCATCTGGTCGCCACTTTCCATTTTGATACTTCTTGTATCCGATATAGTTTAAAGTTTTTAAAAGAGACTCTTTTCTATCGTAGAATTCTATTTTTTGGATCGTCCAATTCTCTTCGTTTACCCAGACTATTTGTTTAGTATAACCTGAATTCTTGTCTACCGGGTAGCGTTCAATTATGTGACCTTTTACTGAAACTTTTGATTCCGTACTAATATACTCGTAAGAGTATTTCTCAACTTCTTGTGATGAGATATCTTCATAAGCAAATTCACTTCCCATAAAAGGGCCTGACTTATTATTTGAAGAAATTCTCTTCACTCTCTTTAGCGCAGGTAAGTAGAGCCACTGATCATCAGAACCAACAGCATGAGAGAAACTTAAGAATGAAGTTCCCTTTACATCTCTAGGAGTTTTGAAGATGGTTAATGACTTGTCCCCATCTTCTTTCACTTCTAGTGTTTTAATTTTCATTTGTCTCGTGGACTTCTGTCCTTGTTTATTAAGAAGTACCATTTTTACATTTGCTGTTTGATTCACAAATCCTTCATTTGTTATATCAATTTGCGTAGCCACCCATAGACCTTTATTCTCTTCTGCTTTGACTGTAGAACCTAGACCAAAGGCCAGTGCTACTATGGCAATTGAAGCCACTGCGTTTTTAAGTTTCATTTTATCTCCTTTATTTTTTATATTAGACTTCTCTTTTTCTTTTTCATCAACTACTGCAAGTAGTGCTGGTAGGAATGTAAAGTCAGCTATGAGAGCGACAATTATTGTCAGTGCTGAGAGAGCACCAAGTGTGACGTTCATTTTAAAGGCTGAGAACATTAGTATTGAAAACCCAATCGAAAGCACGACTGAAGTAACAATGAGTGCAGAGCCTACAGTTGAAAATGAGTATTCAATCGCCTCTTTAGTTGAGAGTCCTTTCTCCCTTCTAGCTCTTACGTATTTAGAGAGAAAGTGAACTGTATCATCAACCACAATTCCTATGGTCACTGAGCTCACAATGGCAATGGCAAATCCCGCCGTTCCTACAACTAGTGACCAAATTCCAAAGGCGAGTATCGCAGGAATAATATTTGGTAGTAGTGAGATAAGTCCGTATTTAAAACTTCTAAGTGAAACTATTAAAACACCCGTGATTAAAAGAAACGCTAAGAGTGTTCCCCAGGCCATTGCCTTAACATTTCTCTCTGTAATATAAGAGAACATAATGGCAGGTGAAGAACCAAGAGTGTGCATAGTGGCCGGTGCATTGTCTCTTAACCACTGCTCGATCTTAGTATTTGAACTAAGTAAGTCCTTTGTTTCAACATTTGAAAATGTAGCAATCACTCGCGTTGAATCTTTATCAACATTGATTTGATTATTTAAATCTAATCCATAAGGAAGACTCATTTCATAGAGGAGAAGATACTGTGCTGCTAGTTCTCTACTCGTTGGAAGAGAGTAGAATTCTTCTCTATCGGCGTGCATATTCTTATTGAGTCGCTTAAAGATATCCGTAACAGTTGATACATGAATGACATGAGGTTGAGCTCTGAGCCAGTTAGAAAACTCTTCTACCTTACTTAAGTAAGCAGGATTAGAGATTCCCCCTGATTCTCCAGAACCTAGGTCATAGTTTAACTGGTAAATTCCAGTTAAGTTTTCCATCACATAGTCAGTGTGGTTTCTAAATTCAATAGACTTATCAAAGTAATTTACAAATTGATCATTAAGTTGAATCTTTGGAATTTGTACCGCAAGAAAAACCGTTGTAAAAAGAGTTGTAAAGAGAACTCCTTTCTTATGATCTACAATCCAATCTGCAAACTTTACAGCAAATGGTGAACCGCTCTTAACGATTTTCTTAGGTTGTCTAAAAGGCATGAGTGTAACAAGGGCAGGCAATAATGTTACAGAGAGAACAAAGGCCATTGTTACACCCATTGCCGTGATGTTTCCTAAATCATGAAAAGGAGGAGTATCACTAAAGTTTAAAGAGAGAAAACCAATGGCAGTTGTAAAACTCGTCAGAAAGACAGGTGTAAAATTTGCTGCCATGGCTTCAATAATCGAATCCTTTTTGGAATGTCCTAGTGACATGGAATAGAGAATACTTTTTAAAATGTGAATAGAATCTGCAATCGCTAGAGTTAGAATAACTGTTGGTGCAATTGATGATGGGGGAGTAATAGGTATTCCAAAAAGTCCCGCTGCTCCCATTCCGGCAACAACTGAGAAGAAAATTACATTTAAGGTGGCGAGAACTGCCATTCCTGATTTTAGTAATACTGCCATTATTAAAAGAATAACTGCATACATAATTGGTGTTAAAGTCGACATATCATTCATGGCCGCTTCGTTAAAAGCATTATTCATCATGGCCAGACCGGAGAGTCTAAATTCTAAGTGAGGATATTTTTCTTCAAATTCTGCCGTTAACTCTCTGGCATATTTGGCAACACTTGGAACTTCCTCCGGACTATTGCCTGGAAAACTAAGCTTTATATTAAGGGCGGTTACAGATGAATCAGGATTGATAATCCTATTGGCCAGCAGTGGTTCTGCTAGAGCGATTTTTTGAATTTCTTGTAATTCTGTTTGTGTCAGTGATTTTGGATCCTTTACTAGGTCTGCAACTATGAGGTCATCTTCTATGGCCTTAGTGTGTTGAAAGTTTGTAAGGGAATCAACTCTTGTTGAAAAAGGAATTTTCCATGAACGCTCAGTTATTTCTTTAAGAGCAATCATTGTTTTCTTAGTAAAAACATTCTTATCTTTAGGGGAGAGAACAATGAGTAGGCCATCATCTTTGGCATAAACATTTTGTAATTTTTCAAAGGCCAATCTCTGTGGATTGTCTTCTCCAAAGAAATAGCGGTAGTCGCTATTCATGGTAATTTTTGTCACTCCACTTCCGAGACTTAGTGCCAGCAGAATGGAGAAGAAGATGGTCTTTAAGGGATTGCTAATGACAATTTTTGCTAATCGAGCCCCGTAATTCTCTCGCTTATTCATGTGTGTATCCTTGTTTACTTACTAGTAAGTAAGTCGTTAGTTTTAAAAAAAAGAACATTCTGTGTTCTAACTATTTGTAATTATAATCATACCTACTTACAAGTAAGTAAGTGCTGTTGTTTAAAAAAAGGACTACTTAAGTCCCTCTGCCCACTCTTTCAATAGACCTGATAATTCATTCTTGGCCTGGGCGACATTTCCTATATGCTGTCCACAAGTCATCACTCCAAGCATAATAGTGTGAGATCTTCTTGCTTCTCTTAGAGCATTTAGGTCGCTTCTGATTTCACCATTATCTATGGCATCTTGAATAGTAGACTGAAATAACTCTTCAAATTTTCTATAGAAACTACAAGCTAGTCCCTGAAGGTTTTCAGGTAAACTATTTTGAGTCGCCATTTGCGTACAGACACAAATACTAGTAGTACCAAGGGCTTCAGCCTGTAGCCAGAAGTTGTCTTCTACTCCTTGGATGAAACCAAAGAAGTTTCCCTTGTAACCTTCAGCAAGTGCGCTGAAGTTTTTAAACTGAGTTTGTCCGTAATTATTCGTCACTTCGATAGCGAGAGATTCTTTATTTTTGAAATGATAGTGCAGGTTAGCTCGAGTTGTTCCCAACTCTTTAGCGATAGTCCCGAAGTTAAGGTTTTCAAAACCTCCGGTCATCATTTGTTTCTCTGCAGTTAATAGTATTTCATTTCTCATAGGACCATTCTTACTTACATGTATGTAAGTTTCAAGTTAAAACTTCCTTAAAATGTATTATCTATATAAAAACAGTGGCTTAAGAGTAGGAATTATCTATTTAATCCGTACTCAGAGAAGAAATCGAGGATGATTTTGGTAGCATCTGGCCCATGGGGGTCATTGAATTCGTATTGATTGTCACCACCACTCCAAGCGTGACCAAGAGTCTCGATCATATATCTCTTAATGTAGGGACGACCTCGGTGAGACCAAGTAACTACGTCGTATGAATAGAGATTGTCTGGCGTGAATTTTTCAAAAGTCATTTCATCGTCTAGAGAATTGTCACGAATCCCATTGTCTAGATAGTCGTTAAAAATTCTTAATTCAGATTCAACTTGAGTGGCATGGATTGCTCGCATGACAGCTCCTCTTGAGCCGTGAATGATAACTGCGGGAAGAGGGTTTTTCTTAGGAGTAAATCCTGAGCAAGAATATCCTTTCGCTGCTGCAACTTCTGGAGCTATCTTACTACCATTGTAGACAACTTCTTTTGCTGAAAATACATCACTTGCTGCTTTATACATTGTTCCGTGGTGAGTTGCTACTGCTTGAAAACTTCTGGGGTAACAGTTGGCCAGTATAGAAACCACAGCACCACCAGAGCTCATACCTAACAGAAAAGTTTTATCTTTGTTTAAACTAAACTCTCTAGTCACTTTCTTAAGGCCACCCATAATGAGTTCTGCCTCTCCAGTATTTTTCATTTGGTTTGTAGGAAGAAACCAATTCCAACAATTATAGATATTGAAAAATTTAGACTGTTCTGGATAGTAAACAGCAAAACCTAATTTCTCTGCCCATTCGTTTAGACGAGTTCCCGCTGCAAATGATTCACTATCTTGCATGCAACCGTGAAGGGCGATGATGACAGGTATTTTTCCATGATTAGTACTTTCACTGTGATTGCTTGGAAGAAAAACTTTATAAGATCTCATTCCATTAAAGCTATAGTAACTACCACTTTCAATTCTTCCCGCTTCTAAATTTGGCGAAAGTAAAAAAAGTAGTACTGAAGAAAATGTAAAAAGAAATTTAATCACAATTTGTCCTTAGTAAGTTTCCACAAGTGTTTTAATAATACTTAATACATTCTCTTTACCTGTTTTAAGAGAATAGTCCTTAGTTGTATAACAATCTTGAATTGTAGAAGAAGTTAAGTTCTGAATGATAGAGCTCAATGCTTTGGCCTTCTCACTGGTGAAGTTCTTCTTCATTTGTGCTTTGAGAATAAAGTAAATTCTCTCTTGTCCTTTCTTTTTAACTCTATCGTTTAGTTCTAAATAGTCTTCATCAATACTACAAAAGTAGTAGAGAAGTAGAATCACAGACACTTGCTTGGGATGTAAATCGGCCCAACTAAAAGCAGCTTCCACATATTTAATCAGCATGTCTTCGCCACTGGTGGCCTTAGCAATATGCTCAAGAGACATTTGTTGATAGGTCGCCAGGATGTATTTTATCGCCGACTTAAAAATTTCATGTTTATCCGCAAAGTGATAGGCCACATGAGCACGACGAGTTCCTATGACTTTTGCAATGGCCTCATAAGAAGTTTTCTCAATGCCCAGTGTTGCCAGACACTCAATAGAGGCCTTAATAATCTCAACCTTTTTAAGATCACCTTTTCTAGGGCGAAATTCAAAGAGGTCATAGAGAAGCGGGTCAATTTCATTCTTTGCGGTGCTGGTACTTTCCATATTCAGAACCTATCACAATGTTTGTGGCAACTCAAAACGTTTTATACGTAGCGATAGTTATTTTTGTACGTCTGTACAATTTTCTTGACATCAATATATCATCTTGAGAGAGTTCATCGATATTGAAACATTTGAAATGAAAATTATTGAGAGAAGAAATGATTAAATCGGGTCTTTTTATTAAAGATGATATGAGAATTCACTATGAAATTCAGGGGGTTGGACCATCAATTCTGTGCTTTTCTGGTTTTGGTTGCTCCAATTACAATTTTGACTTTCTAAGAGATGAACTCTCTAAGAACTTTCAATTAATACTCATTGATAACCGTGGCATGGGTAAATCCTCTCTAGTTTCTAAGGATTATCTCATAGATGACCTAGCTGTTGACGGGATTGAGCTCATGGCGAAGTTGGGTATTGAGGCTTTCTCTGTGATGGGAATTAGTATGGGTGGATTCATTGCTCAAAAAGTTGCGCTTAAAGCGGCGGATAGAATTCAATCTCTAGTCCTCGCTTGTACCACTTCTGGTGGAGAAGATTTTCCAGCGCTCAATAAGTTGAATGAGGAAAGTATAAAGAGATCATTTGAATTAGATCCAAAAACTTATAATTTACTCGTTTTGAACTCTACAGTTCATCCCAGTGTTGAAATTGAAAAACCAAAACTTTTTGAAGAAATTTTAAATTTAAGAATGAAAAATATGCCTAAGCTTTCACAAGTGCTGCTGCAACAAAGTGCAGTTGATAAATTTCTTCAATCAAAAATTGATCTCTCAAAAATAACTTGTCCAGTACTTATTCTCTCTGGAGCTGATGATCGTTTTGTAATTCCAAAGAATGCTTATGTTTTAGAAGATAAAATACCAAACGCAACATTGAAGTTCATCGATGAAAGTGATCATCACTTCTTTTTAGAAAAGCCCTTAGAAACAGCAAATGTCGTTTCAGAATACTTAGGATTACAATTATGAATATTTGTTTAAAGAAAGCAGCAGTATGGTTGCCTAAAGGATATGAGGACTCAGATTTTATTTCTTCTGAATCAGGTATTCCAAAAGAAGTTATTGAAAAGAAAATGGGGATTATAAGAAAGTGTCGTGCCGACAGTGACACTCATCCTGGAATGATGGCAGTCAATGCTGCTAGAAAAGTTCTTAAAGGCATAGATCCTCTAAGTATAGATCTAATTATTTGGACGGGTTCAGAATACAAAGAACACCCTGTTTGGTCTGCAGGAATTTATGTACAAAGAGAGTTGGGTCTAAAGAATGCTTACGCTTTTGACGTGGCAGCAAGATGTTCAACCAATGTTTTGGCCTTAGGTCTCGCAAAATCTCTTATGACAACAGATAAGAAATTAAACCGTGTTCTTCTCTGTGGTGGTCATAAGACAGGTGATCTTGTGAACTACAAGGATGAAACTTCTCGTTTCTTATATAATCTTAGTGATGGTGGTTCGGCGATGCTCTTGGAGCGTGGGGAAACTAATCCTATTCTTGAAAGTTCTATTATAACTGATGGTGACTTTAGTTTAGACGTTATTATTCCAGCCGGAGGCACAAAGAAACCTCTTAGCACTAAACCTGCAGATCACGAGATGTTCCTTACTTGTCCAGATATTGTTGGAATGAGAGAGCGGCTAGCGGATAGATCTTTAGATAATTTTTTAAAAGTTATTAAGACTGCTGCACAAGATTCAATGCATAAACCTATTGATTATCTAGCACTTCTACATATGAAGAAGTCTGCACATGATGGAATTGTTGATCAATTAGAATTAAATTCAGAACAAAGTATATATATGGATCACTACGGACACTTCGGTGCTCCCGACCAGGTTCTATCTCTCGCTCTGGCTGAAAAAAGAGGGCTCTTAAAGAAAGGTGATCATGTGGTTCTTGCTTCTGCTGGAATTGGTTATACATGGTCGGCCATATCTCTTCGTTGGGATGAGAACACAATTGATTTAGAAGATTTTACAGAAATATTATAAGGAGTAGATATGAAAGGTTTAAGTACAAGTAGAGTTTTTATTACAGGTGCAGCTTCAGGAATTGGAAGAGCGACAGCTCAAAGATTTTATAACGAAGGGTCAAATTTAGTTCTGGTTGATATGCCAACAGAAGAAGAGTCTGAACTAAAGGCGATGTTTCCTGAGAGAATGACTTATCTGCAAGCTGATGTGACTACTAAAGTTGGTCTTGATAAAATACAAGAGCAAGTCAATCTAGGACTTGATGTTTTTATAAATAATGCTGGAATTACAAGAGATGCAACTGTTCACAAAATGACTGATGATCAATGGGATCAAGTTATTGCTGTAAATTTAACAGCTATCTTTAAACTCTCAAGAATGGCCGCCATTAAAATGAAAGAGCAAAAGAGTGGAGTCATATTAAATGCAGCTTCTGTTGTTGCTCACTATGGTAACTTTGGTCAAACTAATTACACTGCCACTAAAGCAGGTGTTATTGCCATGACAAAAACAATGGCCAAGGAGTTAGGAAAAGATGGAGTAAGAGTTAATGCTATTGCTCCAGGATTTATTGGAACGCCTATGGTGAGAAAAATGCCAGAAAAAGTTCTTGAAATGATGGAAGGGAAAGCTCCTCTTAGAAGATTAGGTGAGCCTGAAGATATAGCTGCAGCTTACGCTTTTCTAGCAAGTGAAGATGCTAGTTTTATTACGGGAACATGTTTGAATGTGGATGGGGGAGTAGTATTAGGTTAGAAATCTACCACCATATTCAAAAATCTAAAAATGATTCTGCAAAGTGGTTAGTTCTAGTTAATGGACTCTTTGCAGATTTAAATTCTTACGATGAAGTCGTTAAGAATCTTGGCGATGAATTTCATATTCTTCGATACGATTGTCGTGGACAAGGAAAGAGTTTTAAACCAGATGGAATATATACTCTTTCTAAACATGTTGAAGATTTAGAAAGTCTTATTAAGGATCTTTGCATACAAGATCTTACAATTCTTGGATTAAGTAATGGAGGGCGTATTGCCCTCGAGTTCGCCAAGAGAAATAGGGATTTAGTTTTAGGAGTCGTTGCGTGTGATACTTACGACAAACCAAGTGAATTATTAAAGTTAAAATTACAAAGCTGGCTAAAAGCATTTGAAACTGGAGGTGCAACTCATCGTTTCGATGTGGCGACTCCTTGGATTTGGGGCGAAAGCCTTTTGCAAAAAAATCCCAGTCTCATTGCATTCTATAGAGAACGAGCGGGAGAAATGGAAGCCCATGCGGTTAAAGGGTTAATTGAGGGAGCTATGGAAGGAGATGTTTCTTTAGAAGCTATTCATTGCCCCGTTTTCTTGGTTGTTGGAAGAGAAGATGTTCTGACTCCACCTTTTCTACATGAAGATATGTGTAATAAAGCAAGAGCTCAATCAAAGAAAATCCAAATGAGAATTGTTCCAGGTGGGCATGCCTCTATTTTAGAATATCCTCTGACTGTTATGAATGAAATTCTTCCTTTCGTTAGGAGTCTTGCATGAAGTGGAATAATTTTCTCCACTTGAATGAAGTTCTCTATCCTGAGAAAACCGCTATTGTGGATCAGAGATCAAATTTAAGTTATAACTATTCTGAGCTTAGTCATATAGCAAACTCATGGGCCTTATATCTACAGAACTTAGGTATTGAAAAAGGGGACCGTGTTGCAATCCTCGCACAAAATAGGTTTGAGCATATCTCACTTCTATTTGCAGTTTCAAAGTTAGGGGCCATTTTAGTTCCACTAAATTTTAGATTATCCATTGGAGAAGTTGATTCTATTCTAGAGCGTATTGAGGCAAAAGTTCTCTTAGCAGAAGGTGAACAACAGCAAAATTACAGTGGTAAGTATATAAATCTCAATGAATTTGATTACGCTACTCTTAGAGAACTAGCTACTACTCATGTAGATTTGTCGGCATACTTTGAAGAGACTTCTTCGACTTTAGATGACGATATTCTCATGCAATTCACTTCCGGCAGTACAGGAATCCCTAAAGGTGTTCTCATGCATGGAAGAATGCTGTTATCAAACCAAGAGGGAACAGTTAAGAATTGGCAGTTAACAAATGATGATGTGACAATGGTGGAAACGCCATTTTTTCACACCGGTGGTTATAATGTTCTGTGTTTACCTCTTTTATTCTTAGGGGGAAAAGTTGTTCTGGCAGAAAAATTTGATGTGGAAAATGTTTTTAGAACTATTCTTAAAGAAAGAATAACTGTTTACTTTGGTGTTCCCACAATGTTTCAGATGATTGCAGATACTGACAGCTTTGATTATATGGACTTTTCGTCTCTTCGCTTCTTTGTCTCTGGCGGTAGTGCCTGTCCAGTTGAACTCATAGAACAGTATCAACAAAAAGATCTTTCTTTTAAACAAGGTTTTGGTTTAACTGAAGTTGGTCCAAATTGTTTTCTCTTGGAATCAATTGATGCTATTACCAAACTAGGCTCTATTGGGAAACCTATGAGTCACTCTAATGTATTAGTAAAAGGCCTTAGCGGAGATATTGCAAAAGTTAATGAAGTAGGAGAGCTTCTTATTAAAGGAGATCACTTATGTCGTGGATACTATGCAGATGAAAACCGCTTTAATGAATCACTAGATAATGGATATTTTAAAACTGGAGATCTCGTTCGTTTTGATGAAGACGGTTTCTTCTATGTTACTGGACGAATTAAAGATATGTATATTTCAGGGGGTGAGAATGTTTATCCTGGTGAAGTCGAAAAGCAACTTGTGACAATTAAGGGCGTGCAAGAAGCTGTAGTAGTCGCTATCCCTTCTATGAAATGGGGGGAAGTGGGACACGCGTTCTTACAGACCAAACAAAGATTGATCTCATCTGATGATATTAGAGATCTTTTGAAGGATTCGCTCTCTAGATATAAATTTCCTCACTCAGTAGAGTGTTTAGACACTTTTCCACTCTTAGCGAATGGAAAGGTAAATAGAAATAAACTTAAAGAAATGGCCACCTTAATAGGGAGATAAACTATGAATTCTGAAACTTTTAAATACGTTGTTACGTTTGTGTTTGTTGCATTCACTTTCTATCTCTCATACTTAGGTATGAAGAAAACCAAAGATCTTAGAGGATTCTCTATTGGCAATAAGGATATGGGACCAGTTCTTATTGGTATTACCATGGCCGCTTCAATTTCTTCTACTGCCACATTTGTTATTAATCCAGGTTTTGTCTACACACACGGATTAGCAGCTTACTTGCATTATGCAGTGGCAGCTAGTTTTGGAATTATTACAGCTTTTCTTCTTTTAACTAAAGGGTTTAGAAAACTTGGAGAGTCTAAGGGAAGTTTAACTATTCCTGATTGGATATATCACCGTTACCAAAGTAGAGGTCTTTCTCTATTTTTTGCTGTAATAAATTTATTAAGTGTCACATTTGTTGTACTCATTTTAGTGGGATGCTCAATTCTCTTAAGTTCTCTCTTTCCTGTTTCCCAGAAAATGGCACTCGTTATGTGCATTACGTTTGTTTTTAGTTATGTACTCATGGGTGGAACTTATGCCCATGCTTATACAAACACTTTTCAGGGAATCTTAATGGTTCTAATCAGTCTCTTTCTCTTTGGGTCGGGGCTAAAGTATTTTGAAGGGGGATTTCTCACTTCATTGCAATCCATTAGTCAAAGTTATGCTTCTATAGTTAATCCTGATAGTCATCTCTACTATGATTATTTCTCAGTTTTCATAAGTTCATTTCTCATAACGTTTGCACTGATGTTTCAGCCTCACATCTTTTCAAAAATTCTCTATATTAGAAAAGATGAAGATGTTTCTAAATTTATTGCTACTACTTTCATTGTAGGAACGGTTTTTGGTCTCATGCTCTTTGTTGGATTTTACGCTAAATTATCAGGTCTCGTTGTAGACAGACAAGATATGGTAGTGAGCGAATACATCATTCAAGAATTCTCCACCGGTACTTTTGGACCATATATTCTAGTTTTTATTACCCTTACTTTACTGGCAGCTGGACTTTCTACTTTAGATGGAATTCTTGTTTCTCTCTCGGCGATGGTGGTCAATGATATTTATCTACCTTTCTTTGGTAAGAATCTAAATGAAGAAACTCGTGAGCGAAATGCTTTAAAACTTTCAAGAGTAGTTCTCATAGTCATTGGTCTCTTTTCCTTTGCTCTAGCGTGGAGTCCTCCAATGTTAGTGGGACTATTTGCGCAAAAGGGAATTTATGCTCTAGCGGCAGCGTCATTTACACCAATTTTATTAGGAGTATTAATGAATAGAGAACTTCCTATTTGGTTAATCGGAGGAGCTTCACTCATTGGTTTTTTTGGGCACTTGATTCTTAATTTATTTCTAGGGTTCGCTAATCCTAGTGTATCGAGTTCAATTTCTATGATTTCCTCGCTTCTCTTTGCAATGGCCGGGATATGGTTTACGCAGAAAGAAAGTAAGCAAGTTGAGCTAAGTTCCTAATATAATTAAACAAGATCCTATATGATATTTTAAATTTATGGCCAAATACCTCTACAAAAAGCTATAAATCAAAAATATTCTAATGAAAGGATCTTATAAAATGTTTAAGAATTTAGAGAGACGAGATATATTTCTTTGGTACTTAATCCTAAGTGCCATGACTGTTCTCATGGTTTTTGTTGGTGGATTAACTAGGCTAACTGGTTCTGGTTTATCCATGGTGGATTGGAAACCAATTATGGGTGTCATTCCTCCCTTATCTCTAGAGAGTTGGTTAGAGGCCTTTGAAAACTATAAGAGGTTTCCTGAGTTTCAACAAACGAAGAGCTCTCTAACATTGGAAGGATTTAAATCTATTTTCTATCTTGAATATCTTCATCGAATTCTTGGACGCTCTTTTGCTCCTGTTTTGATTTTTCCTTGGATCTTCTTTAACTTTAAAAAGAAACTTCTTAGAAAAGATAACTTTAAAATATTGGGAATGTTACTTCTTGGAGGATCGCAAGGCCTTATGGGCTGGTACATGGTTAAGAGTGGGTTAGTGAATGATCCCTATGTTAGTCACTATCGATTAGCCGCCCATCTCATTCTCGCCATTTTCATAATGGGGCTATTTTTTTGGATGGCGTTAAGAGAATTGCCTAGTGCAGAAAAAGCACAGAGTGAATCTTCTCTCTTGAAAAAATTATCATGCATTATTCTTAGTTTAATTATTGTACAAATTATCTATGGAGCCTTCATGGCAGGTTTAGGTGCCGGTCATGGTTACAATACTTTTCCAAAGATGGGGGAAGTGTGG
Organism: Halobacteriovorax marinus; assembly: GCA_002163155.1. GTDB lineage: Bacteria > Bdellovibrionota > Bacteriovoracia > Bacteriovoracales > Bacteriovoracaceae > Halobacteriovorax > Halobacteriovorax marinus_A. The sequence continues at coordinate 101,460 of MAAO01000002.1, forward strand.
TTTCCTGAGCAATTACAATTTTCTGGGATAAGCTCTTTGCTATCGAAAATGATTTCTGACAATACGTTTGTTCATTTTATTCATAGACTACTGGCCTATACGCTTTCTCTCTTAATTTGTTTTATGTTCTATAAATCAAGAAAGACCCAGTTAAACACAAGTCAAAAATCTGCTATTAAGCACCTGCTTTATATGGTGGTTCTTCAGTTTACTCTTGGAGTGATCACTCTCTTAACTTTTGTTCCTATTTTCATGGCATCAATTCACCAAATGGGAGCGGTGGCACTCTTTATCGCTGGGGTTTATACAGTATTTACTTTTAGCGAAAATGAAATCACTACTTCGCTGTAAGGGTGTAGACTCCGTCCCATTCTTCTGGTGGCGGGTTCTCTTTAAAATCATGGCACCTCTTAATATAAACCTCACTAGGATTAATTGAAGGGATTTTGTTAGGGTATCTATTCTTTTCAAATTGGATGCTAGTAGTAAATTCTTTAATAGCTTCATCCCACTGTTTATTCTTGTAAAACTCTAGTCCCTTTTCAAACGTCTCTTTTAAATCTAATAAGTTTTTTTCTGTTTCTCCGTGGCTCCCTAGGAGATCAAACGTTTTTACGGGCTCACTCTTTCCTACAACTTTTATAGTATCTAACTCTCGCCAATCAAAACCTTCTCCTGTTAAATTCTTAGTAAATTCTGTCACATGATTGAAGATTCCATATTGTTTGGCCGCTTCTTCTAAGCGTGCTGCGAGATTCACAGAATCTCCCATCATAGTGTAATTCATTCTGTTTTTTGAGCCCATATTTCCAGTCACTATTTCTCCAGAATTTAAACCAATCCTCATACGCATAATTTTAACAACTGCGGGCCATTTGTCTCCTTCGCTGACCCATTTCTCTCTTAATTCAAGTAGTGCTTCCTGCATTTTTAAACTAACCCTACAAGCCCTAGAGGCGTGATCATCCTGATGCATAGGAGCACCAAAGAAAGCAATAATGGCATCTCCTTCATACTTATCCAGTGTCCCATGTTCATCTAGGAGAATATCTGTCATGACGGTTAAGTATTCATTTAGAAGTTCCACTAATTCTGTGGCCGACAATTTTTCAGAGAAAGAGGAAAAACTTTGAATGTCTGTAAAGAAAGCGGTGAGTTCTTCTGCTTTTCCTCCAAGAGTAGGTTGATCACCACTGTCATACATCATCTCAATAAGTTCGGGAGAAATATAGTTACCAAAAGCTTGTCTCAAGAACGCTTTGTCCTTAGTCGTATTATAAAAATCAAGCATGGTTATCCATAAATAAGAACCAATGACTGCGTGAAGTACAAAGAAGAGCGTAAGTTCATAACCCAGTGGGGAGAAATAAAAAGTATCAGAAAGGATTAAACCTAGGGAAAATGAAATAACAAAAATTGCATCATAGAAGGCACTTTCTTTCCAAGATATAGCAATCATAGAAAAAGTTCCTAAGAGCATTAAGCACCATGACCATAGGAATGAAGAATTCTTGGGGGCAAAATTTCTCTTATCAAGCATCATTTGCGCCATATTCATGTGAAAGAAAACTCCTGGAAGTTTAGGATCTACAGGTGTGTATCTCAAATCATGGGCACCAAATGCGGTGGAAGCAATAAAAACCGCTTTATCTTTAAACGCTTCAAACATATCAGGGTCATCATTACTGGCCTCTAGTAATTGATAAATAGGAACGCTCAAAAAGTTTGTACTATCTCCTAACCAGATGATTTTAGTTTCTCCTCCGAAGTTCAACTCCAACTCCCCGTAGGGTAATTTCAAAACTCCAGATCCTTGAGCATCTATATTGATTTGAGGTGTTTCTTTTGATAGTAACTGATAAGTTGAGAGAGCAATTGAGGGTAGAAACATTTCGTCTAAATTAGCAACGACAGGATATTTTCTAAACACTCCATCAGGATCTTCTTTCGCTCCAATAAAAGCAAGCACAGGATCTGCTGCAAGAATTTTATCTATGGGATAAGTTGTAGACATGACTCTGAAGATTTCTAAACTAAGTTCTGCTTCTTGATTAGATTCTAATATGAAGTTATATAAAGTATCAGGTGTTTCACTCAAGGATACATTATCTTCTTCTTGATCTATAGATGCTAGCGAGTAAGGAATGATAATTTTCTTACCATGCTTCTGAAATTTCTTTATTGCAGTTGCAAATTCTTCATCGGGGCTTATTTTAGCAATTGACCTTTCAACTTCGGAAAAGACCACATCAAAAGCTATGACTTTCGCACCGTAGTGGTCAAGCTTCTCAATAATAGGAACCCAGGTTGCTCTTGACCAAGGAAAACGTCCTAGTTTTTTTAAAGAGAGATCATCGATTGCGGCGAGGGCAATATCCTTAGAAATAGGTGTTTTGTCACGTGAGACATTCATACGAAAATCATAGAAGCGATCTTCAAAGTATGATGGGTAAATAAGCATGTTCTTCACCCATACGGGAAAATTAGAGTATTCTATTTGTCTTTGAAATTGGTAGATACCAACACTAATAATAGAAAACACAACCAAATTAAATAGTCCGACAAAGCGTACAATCTTAAACATCTAATCTCCCTGCTATCTTTTCGACTTTTTATCATTTCATGCAACATAATTTTCTTTAAAGAAATAGAACTCATAAGTTCTTGCTTCGATAAAAAAATCCAAAATAAAATAGAATTATTCTATGAAAAAACTACTACTACTTACTATTTTACTCAATTTCTCATCCACCTCTGCCAAAGGGATTATTGCTACAATAACTCTTTTGAAAGGATCCGGAAGTGTCCTCTTTCCCGGCGCACAACATGTTGTTCCTATAAAGAAGGGAATGAAGCTTCTCGAAGACACATCCATTCTTACAAATGATAAAACGTTTGTGAAAATCTCCTTTTTAGCTGGTGGGAAAACTTCAATCGGTGCCAATACTAAAATCGTATTGGTTAAGGGGGGTAAGAAGAAAGCAACATTTGTTAGTCTTCTTAAAGGTCAGATCAGAGCGAATATTCCTAAGAAGTCGGGAAGGGTGCACGATAACCTAAAACATAAACTCATTATAAAAACTCGCCATGCCTCACTTGGGGTAAGGGGAACAGAGTTTTTGACTGTGCACAACCCTGAAAACCATATTACTTCCATGATTACGTTTAAGGGGGAAGTGGCCTTTGTGAAAGTGAAGAAGAATCTACTTTCTACTAAGGTTGAAAAAAGAATTCTTGGTCTGATGCAGGTTGATGATTTTGATGCCATCCTAGATGGAAAGGATTCTGAAGTTGTACGAGAGGGAAGATATTCAGGAGTCATACCTACTAAAGAAATTGCCACTATCCCTACTAAAATTTCTCCAAAACAATACGAGATTTTAAAAAGTAACGTAAATCTGGACTTTGATAATAAGAGTGAAGTTGTTAGTAATGGTGAAAAGGATAAGAAGGGAACTTATAAAACTTATGTTGATGATCCTCCTGCAGAAGGATTTTATGATGATGAAACTGGAGCTTATGCACCAAGGTCCGGTGGTTATTTAGATATAGAAACGAGTATTTATGTTCAACCTGACCCTGGAAGTAAGTTAGATAAAAAAAATAATGTCTATATTCTCTCTGATCAATTTGGTGGCGTTGATGAAAAAACTGGGGATTATATTCCCCCTGAAGGTTTAAGTCTTACTGCTAGTAAGGGATTTGTTATTAAAGATATGACAAATGCAGAACAACTTCGAATTGCATCAAAAGTTTTTGGTATTGATGTAGATGGAATCTTAACTCCAAAGATCAAACGAAATTTAAAGAAGAGTTTATCGCAAATGTTATTTGTAAAGAAAGCTATTCTTAATAATGAGATTCGAGATGAGCTCTTAGACCTTGAAGATTCAGATGTTGATGGATTAGAAAACATTGCAAGAGAATTTAGAAGAGCACTTGATAGTATTAAAGAGGTATTGGAAGTGAATACTTCTCTCGCTCTAGGTACAAGTTCAAATGTAACTGATCAGGCATTTGGCCAAACATTTAAAGTTTCAAATGTAAGTAGCTCGTTCTTGGAGTTTGATTTTGAAATTAAACATAACAACTATCTCTTATCTAACTGGGTTTCTACACCATATTTTGGTTTTGAATTAACTAAGTATTTCTCTAGTCACGAAAATGTAAAGAGCTCTTCACTTTGGGTTTTTAATATAGGAATCGAAAATAAAATTAGTCATGGATTTGGAGATTTAAATATTGATTTAGAAGTTAAGAAGGCCAGCAAACTAGAAAAGAATAATATGTTCTACGAATCTTTTTACAATGTTGAAAGTGTTAAACACCAATCCGAGAGTAGTTTCTTTTATCAATTCATAGAAGTCTCTGTGAAAGAAAAAATTAAAATAGACAAATGGAGATCTGTTTCATTTGGAGCAGATTTTAAAAACTATGACACTTTTTCAGAGACTCTTAATGGGAAACAATTTAACTATTGGGCAGAATTACAAGGACGTTTCCTTCCCCGCTATGAATTAGTAGGCAAGTATTTAGTTTCAGATCGCTCGTCTAAGCAATCAATTGGAAAAACATCCAAAACAGGTTTTTCGGCACAGTTTAATATCTACGAAATTTATACGAGATTCACTTTTCGCTCAGAATTCTCTAATTTTTCTCTTAAACACAAAGATAGCGTCGTGGCCAGCTCCAAGGGTGTGGAGAAGGAAAGTACATTGAAGTTTGGTTTAGATTCAGAACTCGGAATCAATTTCTCTATTGGTCTTAATCAAGAATTTATAAAAGTAAAAAGTTTATTAAACGAAGCAAATTATAAGGAAAGTAAAACTATGGTGAGTTTAAATTATACCTACTAGGGTTAATGTTTGACGAAGAAATTTAAGTTAGTACTTAGAACGTTCTTAATGTTTTTTATAGCTATTACGCTTAGTGGATTACTATATGCAGATTCAAAGAAAATCCATCTCACAGAAAAGGAAGCTTTTGATTTAGGTATGTCTTCATTTAAAAAGAAAAAATATATTCAGAGTTTGCAGTTTTGGAATTATCTCTGTGAAAAGAATTCTAAGAAAGGTGTATATTTCTTCAATAGAGGAAATGTTTACTTCTCTTTGCAAGATTATCAAGCAGCACTTTTATCTTATAGGCGAGTCTTAGAGGTTGATAGTGAACTTTCTCAAGTCGCAGCTCTGTACATGTCAAAGTGTTATAAAAAATTGGGGAAATTTTCTACCGCTAAATTGACTCTTCGCTCTTTATTAAAGAGTCAAGATTTAAGACCTACTGTTAGAGGTCTTGCTCAAGAAGAAGTTGAATTAATAAAAGAAGCGAAGAAATCAAAAGATCGTGAACAAAAATCTATTCCTCTTGAATTTGTTCTTGGCCTTAAGTATTTTAAACAACAGAAGTATGTTGAATCTATTGCGAACTTAGAGCTTGCTAGCAAAAGTTATTCAAGTCCTGAGTTATACCTAATAAAGGGAATTTGTTATTTTAAACTTAATAATAATAAACTTGCTAAAGTTAATTTAAGATTAGCAGCTAAAAAATCTAGCGATCCTGACATAATTAGTAATGCTAGTGCTCTAATGTCTCTTATCAAGCAGAAGGAATCTGAAGTTGTAGCTGTAGTCTCTCCTTGGAATATAACTCTTGGAGCAACTCTTGATTATACGACAAATCCCTTAAATGTCACAGAAGTAGATACTGGAAGTAAGGAATCTCAATATTCTCTAAGTTTTGGTTTAGGGTATGATTTTATTGTATTCAATGGCTTTCGTATTAGTCCTAATTATGATCTAAGCTTTGATCAATCTTTTAAAACATCTGATGACCGCTTTGTTGAACATGTAGGAAGTTTGTCTCTTCTTTACTTTGGTAATTTAGGCTACATAAAGCTATTGCCAAGTTTCACAAAGCAGGACTCCGGTAAGAAGCCGTACCTTACGAAGTCTGGCGGTAGCTTTAGTGGAAACATCAATTATCTCAAGTTCTTCTCTACATCATTAAGTTTTGTCACAAGTCAGAATAATCCTGAAAGTATTGAACAAAGCTATTTAAATGGTAAATCAAATAGTCTCTCTATAAGCGAAACATTTTCTACAGAGAAGTTTTCTTTTAGTGCATCACTATCTCTTACTAAGGATCAATTTCAAGATGAAGCTGATAATGTTCTAAGTAAGAAAGCCACAGGCGCAAGTTTAGGACTCTACTTTTATCCACTAGAAGTTTTCACCATTTCTACTTCCTTAAATTACTTAAGAGAAGTTTATAAAGAGGACTCTAGTAGTGGCTTTATCAGAAAAAATACGCAAACCTCTCTAAGTTTAGGGCTGACTTACGATCTAACTAAGAAAGTTAATATATTCTTTAATAGTAATCTCTCCATTGATGACGGGAATTTAGATACGCAAACAAATGAAGTAGGGGTGTCTTTAACTGATGATCTCTATGAATTCGATGAACAAGTTTCAATAGGTATAACCTGGTATATTTTATGAAAGATATTAAACAAATATTCATTGGTGCAAGAGAAGGCAGAAACGATTGTGTTCAATTTCTCATTGAAATTTATCAACCTCGTTTATTAAAATTCTGCTTCTTTCTCACAGGTGATTACAATCTCGCCCAGGATATTTCACAGGAAACATTTCTTAAAATGTTAAAAAATCTTCATAGTATTAAATCTGAAAAGGCTATTTACAGTTGGTTAATTACTGTCGCAAGAAACAACTTCTTAGATATTAAAAAGAGTAAGTTTAATTCTTTAGAGGAGTTACCGCTAAACTCCCTCGTTGATCGAAATAACCATGACTTAGAACTCTTACATGATCTGGCTTACGCCTTCTCTCAACTCGAGGTTAAGGATAGACTCGTATTACTCGTCGTTGATTTTGAAAAACTTTCCTACATAGAATCTGCACAATTCCTTGATATAAGTGAGAATGCGCTGAAATTGCGTCTGCACAGAGCGAGAAAGAAATTATTATCAATCTTAGATGAAACAAACCCTTACTCTGAGTCGTCTTAAATATATGAAGACTAAATACGAGCATTATATTCAGGAATTTGAGAATCTAAACTTTAAGGATAGTTCAGTAATCTATAAGGACTATTCTAGGTGGAAAGTGCAGCGACGTATGATTCATTTTACTAGCTCAGTAGTCATTGTTTTACTGTTAACTTTTTCAAACTCCAACATAGGAACTACGACAAGTTTTAATGTAGTAGACGATAATATCTATAAAGTGCAGTTGCTTGGAAGCGATAAGTTTCCAAGTGTTCAAGTTATCTTAGGGGAGGGATTATCCTTTGTTTCAGATAAATTTCCCTCCGTTTCTGAATTGCGTGAATTAGATTTTGAAGTTTCTTTGGAGGGTCTATCTATTTTAGTGACATCAGACTCTAAAGGAACAAAACCAATACTTCTTAAGTATTACAACTCAGATAAGAAGTATTTGATTAAGAAAGTATATTTGAATATTAAGTCACTATAAGGAAGTAGAAAGTATGAAGAAGATTGGCATCATTTTACTTATTTATTCGTTACTCATTTCGCAGGCCTTAAGTGAAGTCTATATGGCCGATTCCGATGATATTACTAAGTTTGATAAAATCTTAAAAAAAGTCTTAAAGGCCAAGCAGAAGAAAGCTAAGTCTCAAGTAGCGGGTAGTTCTGAAGAAACAAAAGAGTCTACAGAATCTACAGAATCTAAAGATGATGAAAATTCATTGCTTGGTAAACTCATGAGCGATGAGAACTTAAAAGAAATTGTTGTTGATGAACTCTCTGGAGAAATTGATTCTCTAAGACAAGTCCTTAAGGCCTACTTAATTCAAACCCAATCGCGTAGAATTTCTGGCGGGTCTCAAGACTTTAGTACTAGTACAACAGACCCTGAAGCTTTGAGGGAGTTACAAGAGCTTATCGAAGCAAATATATTTACGCCTGAGCCTGAAGAGGTCGTGGTTAATGAACCTGACCCAGATCCAACTCCGGACCCCGATCCAACTCCTGACCCAGATCCAACTCCGGACCCAGATCCAACTCCGGACCCCGATCCAACTCCGGACCCAGATCCAACTCCGGACCCCGATCCAACTCCTGACCCAGATCCAACTCCGGACCCCGATCCAACTCCTGACCCAGATCCAACTCCGGACCCCGATCCAACTCCTGACCCAGATCCAACTCCGGACCCCGATCCAACTCCGGATCCAGATCCAACTCCGGACCCAGATCCAACTCCGGACCCCGATCCAACTCCAGATCCGACGTCCGATCTACAAAGAAGAATTGATAAGATCCAAAATAAATTGGAGCAAGCTAAACTTAGAATTATAGCTAATTATGTAAGAAGTTATGATCACTTAAAAGAAGTTCTCGAAAGTCATCCTCACGGAGGTAAAGTTGATAGAATTCTAGCTAAGAGTGAAGCTCGTAAAGATAAGAAAATTGCTTTTGTAACTAATCTCTTTGACTCAAAAAAGGATCATATTGAAGATGTTCTTACAAAGCACTCTGATCACGGACATGATGGTGATTTAAAACATCATATTAAAAAAGGTAAGGTGGTTGCTAATTACTTGTCCAAGTACCATAAGCTTAAAAGTAAAATTTATAAGAGTCACTCTAAGTATAAAGAAGATAAGTTCAAAGCTCGTTCAAAATTTAGAAAATTTAAAGCACTATTTTCTAAAAACGACAACTTTGTGGCTAAGTTGGAGAAAAAGAAAGCTAAATTGAAAAAGAAAATTGATAAAATTAATGAAAGAAGAAAAAAGAAAAATGACAAAATTCGTGCACGAATTAAACATATTAAGGAAAAGAAAATTGAAAGGTTAAAAAGGATAAAGGAGAAGCACAAAAAATATCATGATAAACATAAGAAGCATGGGCATGATGGACACGATGGGAATCACCACGGTCATGACGATGATGATGACGATTAGAATTTTATATAAAATAAAGAAATTATAAAGGCTTTAGGTAAAATTGATATCTCTTCAATTTAATTGTTTTTAACTTTTTCAGTGTAACCCGATAGGTTATTAGGTTTCTACTTATTGATAAATTGGAGATTTATACATTATGGAAGAAAGAAAATTATCTGACTTATATCCTCATCAAATTTTACTTGTGGAGGATAATATCAAAAATCAAAAGGTTGCTAAAAGGACCTTTGAAAAGTTAGGTTATAGCTGTGACATAGTCGAAAATGGATTGCAGGCCTTGGATCTGATTGATTCGAAAAGTGTAGGTCATTATTCAATTGTCTTCATGGATATTCAAATGCCTGTAATGGATGGTATTGCTGCCTCTAAGGACCTTCTTGTTACCTATGGTTCTTCTCGCCCTAGAGTTGTTGCTATGACTGCAAATGTCTTTAAAGAAGATAAGAAGAAGTGTAGGGAAGCGGGAATGGAGTATTTTCTCTCTAAGCCAGTGGATATAAAGCAGCTTGAAGATGTTCTTGTTAAATTCTATTCTCGACAAAATGTAGCTTGAGAAGCTGCAATATATGTTAGAATTAAGTAACTTTTATTCTTAGGACACTTTGAAATGAATAAAGATAGATTAAAATCAATAGTAGCAATTGCTGGAGGACTCTTAGGGTTATTATATATTCTAAATCCAACAGCAGGCATAATAGAGTTTATTCCGGATAATATTCCCTATATTGGTAATCTTGATGAAGCTGCCGCGGTGGTTTTAATACTTGGTTGCTTAAGACACTTTAATGTTGATTTAACAAAGCATTTTAAAGGGAAGAAGAAGTCTTAAAATTACTATTGATTCAATTCAACTAGAATATCGAGAAATATCTTTCCATAGCGTTTTAATTTCTTTGGACCCACTCCGTGGATTTCTTCAAGTTGGTATAGTTCTGTAGGTCTATGTTCAACCATTTCTACAAGGGTTTTATCAGGAAAAATTTTAAAGGTTTGTGTTCTCTTCTTCTTCGCTAGATTATTTCTAAAAATTTTAAGATTTTCGAGCAGTGTTTTATCGGTACCGTCGTAGGGGATGAAGTCGTTAGATACTGCTGCTTTTTTCTTTGTTTTCTTTCTGGGAGATGCTTTCTTTTTGGTCTTTGCCGTAGTCTTACTCACTGTTTTCTTATAATCGGCCCTAAGGTAGACGGACTCGCTTCCTTCAAGAACAGCTATGGCCTTTTTAGTCAGTTTTAGCTCTGAACTACCATCCATAATCATTTTTAAATGACCAAGGGCGATCAATTGCCTAAAAATTGAATGCCAAAGGGCCTCATTATATTCATGTCCGGCCTTAAAGCTTGGAATATTTAAATGACCATGGCTTTGCACTGTAGCTGTAATATTTCCAAGCAAGACATCAATCATATAGTGAGAGTTATACTTCTGTGATGTTTCGTAGACACACTTAAGAGCAAGTTTCGAAAGTTCCGTGGCATCAATTTGTTTGGCAACAGGTGCGTGGCAAGTGTCACAATTTTCACAGGGGCCAGTGTAGGGGTCATCAAAGTAACCTAGGAGAACTTCTCTACGACACTTGGTGGTTTCACAAAAGCCAAGTATGGCATCTAGCTTTTCTTCGATAACTCGACGTCTAGCAGCTGAACTCACGCCTCTACAGGCCATCTTTTTAAGGAGAACCAAGTCTCTTAGTCCATAGAGCATCCAAGCGTTTGAAGGAAGTCCATCTCGACCAGCGCGACCGGTTTCTTGATAGTATGACTCAAGACACTTTGGTAGATCCATATGGGCCACAAAGCGCACATCTGGTTTATCTATACCCATTCCAAAAGCAATGGTCGCTACAACAATTGTTTTTTCTTCTTTAATAAATTTTTCTTGCGCCTTATCTCTATACTTCTGTGAAAGGCCAGCGTGATAAGGCAGTGCCTTGAAGCCAGCTTTTACCAGCTCTTTTGCTGTTTCTTCTGTACTCTTTCTAGAGAGACAGTAGACAATGCCAGAGTGGTTGAGGTGTTCATTTCTTAAATATTCAATGAGTTTTAATATGTTTAGAGCTTTAGTGCCTTTCTTCTCAATGGAGTAGTGAATATTGGGTCGATCAAATGAACCAATAAAGACAGGGGAGTTATGTAGACCAAGACAGCGGATGATTTCTTCTTTGGTAGCATGCCCAGCTGTTGCTGTTAGGGCGATTCTAGGAATGTTTGGAAATCTCTTTGCGAGGATTCCTAGTTCCATATACTCCGGGCGAAAATCATGTCCCCATTGTGAAACGCAATGGGCTTCATCAATGGCAAATAATGAAATTTCGATCCTATCGAGGACTCCTTGAAAATATGGAGACATTAGTCTCTCAGGGGAGACATAGAGGATCTTTAAATTTCCAGCAAGTAGGTTCTCTTCGATTTCACCTTGATCAGCGTGAGATAGGGAAGAGTTGAGAAAAGCCGCTTCGACTCCTTTATCTAGGAGAGCGTCAACCTGGTCTTTCATTAAAGCTATTAGGGGAGATATGATGACAGCTGTTCCAAATCTAGAGAGAGCTGGAATTTGGTAACACAGTGATTTCCCTCCACCAGTCGGCATGAGGACTAGGGCATTTTTTCCAGCAATTACATGATTAATAATTTCTTCTTGATCTCCACGAAATTGATCGTAACCAAAGACTGTTTGAAGAATAGATAAGGCGTCAGACATGTCTAATATTATACTAATTCTGATCGCTTACGATAGTTTTTTATGAGGTTCTATCTTGTTTCAATTCATTGAAATAAGGTCATTCCGTGAATTTAAAACCTATAGATGGTAAATTATCTAAATTATGCTAATGTTTCAAACAATTTAACCCTCACAAAGAAACTCCCAATGAAAAAGACTCAACCCGTTGATATACACGCCCTCTATTTAGCCTCTGTGCAAGATCCCATGAGTGATATCGAACGAATCTCTAATATATATAGTGAAATATTTCAAAAACAGGCCAAGAGTTTTAGAGAAGACTTTAGTGGTACCTTCGCCCTAAGTTGTTGTTGGGTGCAATCTGATATTGAACGCTCAGCTATCGCCATTGATATTGATCATGAAACTGTTGAATACGGAAAAAAGAATTACCTCGCTAATATGAATGAGAGTGAGCAGGGAAGATTGCAGGCGATTGAAGGCAATTGTATTGTAGAGACTGAGGCTGTTGATGTTATAGCGACTTTTAACTTTTCCTATTGTCTACTGCATAAGAGAAGTGAGCTATTAGATTACTTTAAGAAGTGTCACACTTCATTAAATGATAACGGCATGATGATTATGGATAATTTTGGTGGAAGTGATAGTGAAATCCCTGAAGTACAAGAAAGAGATATAGAACATGCAGATCACTTAGGTCCCTTTATTTTTGAATTTGAAAGAAAGTCCTTTAATCCTATTGACCGCTTAGCGCACTATGGAATTCATTTTAAGTTTCCCGATGGACGCGAGGTGATGAATGCTTACACTTATCACTTTAGAATGTGGAGTCTTACAGAACTCAAGGATCTTTTAGAGGAAGCAGGTTTTTCTAAGAGTCATGTTTACTGGGAAAAGTGCGACAAAGATGGTTTCGGGAATGGAGAGTTCTACCAAACTTTAGAAGAGGAGAACTCAGTGAATTGGAATGCCTATATCGTTGGTGTTAAATAAGCTTCTTAATCTCATTGAGCATTCCATTAAATTCCGTTGCAAACTTATGTGCATCTCCCGGCCATCTCGCCGAGAGGTAGTTTCCATCTCTTACACAGAAGCCACGGGACAATTTCTTCAGAGAATCTCTCAAGAGAACCATGGGTCCTTGAATAAAATCAGATTCAGATTCTAAGTTCTCAATAACTTCTTCTTCCACAGTCGTTTCAGGATAGGTCTTATAGTAAGTGCCAAGTCTTTTCTTAGTAAGTAGGTAGGCCAAATTTTCGGAACTCTTAAGTAGCGCTGTGGTTTTTCTAGTATGAAGGACAGACTTATTAGTTTTCAAAGACTTACTTCTCGCCACAAGTAGCACTCCATGACAAATGGCTGCCACTGGTTTGTTGTTATCAAAGAAATGAGCAACGCAATCTTGTAACACAGAAGACTCTAGAAATTCTTTCATTCCCTGTGCATGTCCACCTGGAAGTAGTAGGGCATCAAAACTCTCTATATTTATATTGTCGTAGGAAATAGGGTTGTTGAACTCTGAACTCTCTGTAAGTTCTTTATAAGCTTGTTTTCCATTCTTATCTGCTACGAGAAACATTCCAAAGAGGCCTAGTCCATCACCTTCAATCATTTTCATATCAGCAATTCCCTTCTCACCCTTGGGAGTTGCGAAAGTAATCTTGTGCTGTTTTAAAATTTTAAAAGGTACCGCCACTTCTGTGGGATCAAAGTCCCTTGCAGGTAGGGGAATGAGTATATTCATAATTCTCTCTTTTTAAATAAGTCCTCTTCATTCTACTCCCTATCTGTAATAATCCTTACTCCTTTTTTCTTAAAAAAGAAGATAAAGGCCCACTGGGTAAAAACCATGATTCTATTTCTAAAATCAATCAAAAAGAGAATATGAATAAAACTCCAAGCTAACCAAGCGATAGGTCCAGAAACTTTCATCCCCCTAAAATTCATAACAGCTTTAAAATTACCAATGGTGGCCATGTTTCCCTTATCTAAGTACTTAAACGGTAGTGATTTTCTTCTCTTGAGCTGTCTCGCTACATGTTTGCCCTGTTGAGAGGCAACGGGAGCAAGGGCGGGGAGAGGAGTGTTATCAGCTCCTATAAAGTGAGCACTATCTCCTAGAATATAAATATTTGGATAATTTTTTAAGCTAAGATCACTCTCTACAATCGCTCTTCCCATACGGTCTTGCTTGACCTCTAGAATATCTATAAGTGGAGAGGCCCTATTTCCCGCTGCCCAAATGATATTTTCTGAGAGTATCTTCTCATCTCCCATATGAATGACACCTCTCTCAATTTTAGAGACTCGTCTATCAGTAAGAACAATTACCCCAAGCTCTTCTAAGTAGCTCTTGGCCTTTTGTGAGAGTTTGCCAGAGAAAGAGGGAAGAACTTCTCCTCCTCCTTCAATCAAATACACTTTCGTCTTAGAAGCATCAAAATTCTTATAATCATTTAGTAATATCTTATAGGCAATTTCAGCAAAGGCTCCAGCCAGCTCCACTCCTGTAGGTCCAGCACCTACTATCACAAAGTTTAAAACTTCCTTACCAGTAAGCTCACACTCTTCAAAAGACTTTAAAACTTTATTTCTAATTGAGAGAGCGTCTTCGAGAGTTTTAAGTCCTGGAGCTAGCTTCTTCCAATCATCATTTCCAAAGTAGAATGGTCTCGCTCCGGTGGCGATGATGAGATGGTCAAATTCATAGGTCTTGTTTGATTTACAATTAACCAAATTATTCAACTTATCGATGAAACTTACTTCATCTAAGAAGACTTTAATATTTTTTGCACTACTCACTACTTCCCGTATTGGAACAGAAATATCAGCAGGAGAGAGTGCGGCAGAAGCCACTTGATAGAGGAGAGGCTGAAAGAGATGATGATTCTTCCGATCAATTATAGTCACTTCAAAATCTGTATTCGCCAAAGCCTTAGCTGCCGCAATTCCAGCAAATCCTCCTCCAATAATAACTACTCTTTCTAACATTCTTGACTCCCTAAACTTGTTTAAGCTGATAATATTTACTCTACGGCTATTATTAACTTGAAACAATAGTCGTAATTTGAAACAATCTATTTCCAATATGGAAATAATTAAGAAAACCACATTCGATCGCCTCTATGCCTTCCAATTAGCTACTCTTGTCCAAAAAGAAGGCTCTTTCATTGCTGTTTCCAAGAGACTTGGGGTAACACCTTCAAATATCACTAAAGAAATTCAAAAACTTGAAGATTACTTAGGAATAAAACTGTTTAAAAGGACCACAAGATCTATCGCTCTCACTCAGGATGGAAAAATTGCTTTAGATAAAGCAAGAGACCTCATCAATGGTTTTACTGATTTAGAGGATGAACTTAAGGGGACAAAGGATTTTGTTAGAGGCTCTTTACATATTACGGCACCGACAACTCTTGGTCAGAATCTCTTGGCCGAAATATTTGCAGATTATCAAATCCAATATCCATTCATAGATATTGATCTACGTTTTACGGACCGTATTTTAGATCCAGTTGAGCAGGATATAGATTTAAGTATAAGAACAGCTTTCTCATTAAAAGACTCTAGTCTCTACGTGAAGGAACTTTCAAAGTTGAACCGAGTGATCGTGGCCTCTTCTGAGTATCTTGAAAAATACGGTTTACCTAGAACACCGTCTGATTTATCAAAGCATAATTGTCTACTCTATATGAGAGGAGATAGTCCTTTTATTTGGTCTTTTAATAAGGGAGATCAAGCGCAGAAAATACATGTCACAGGAAGTTACAAGTCTAATAATCTCATTAGTCTAATTAAGGGTTGTGAGCGCGGGGTGGGGATATTAAATATTCCAAGGTACCTAGTGGAAGAAGAAATTAAAACGGGAAAATTAACGGTTCTCTTCAAGAGCTGGAAACTTCCTGCCCATAGCATCTTTTTACTCACCAGTAGAAAACCTTCTAAGAGTAAGAGAATAGATTCGATTATTAAATTCCTATCCAGTAAATTATAAATTCTCATTTTTCACATTACATATTTGTAAGTTGAGTTTCGTCTATATTCAGACGAAGATTCATTCATAGAAAAGTTTAAAACTAATTTTTAAACAATACCTAACTAGGAGAATGAAATGAATGCAGAACTTAAATCAATTGATAGGAAGCTAGTTGAAATCCTAGCAAATGCTAATGTTATGTGTACCAAACTAAATCAAGTTTCTACTGAACTTCAAAGTGAAAGGAATCAACCTCTTTATGCGCTTGCTAAAACTGGCAGTCACTACTTTGCGAGAATAAGTAATGACACTGTGAAGGCCCTTTCTACTCGCGGAGTTGTCCTCCCTGCAAATAGAAAAGACATGCTAAAACATGCAAAAATTCAAGTTGAAGAAATTGGTTCCCCGCCCATAGGAAGCCCCGTTGATATTATGCTTGAGGATTGGCAAACATTTTACAATGATTTTCAAGAGATTTTTGAATTTTCAAAAGAGGAGTTTGATCCAATACTAAGGGCCTATTCTCGAAGTCATTCAGATATTATGGATGAAGGGATTTTGATGCTTAGAAATAAAATTGCGTAAATGAAATCTTAAAAAAAGGAGTTACTATGACCACTTGTATTTTTGAAATATATTGTCATAAACCTAAATTACTTTAGTTATTTAATTAGATAAATCTCTCTCTAGGAGGGGGGCTCTCCTTGAACCCTCTCCTTCTTTTACTTGCAAATTTACCAATCAATAGGGAAGTAATCTTTTAAGAACTTACCGCACCAATGCTTACCAGTCATAATTCCATCAAAGAAAGGGTCACAAACTCTGGCAGCACCATCCACAATATCAAGTGGTGGTTGAAAATCATGTTGCTCTTCTTTCTTCTTAGAAAGTGCTACTGGATCTTCATCTGTTACCCAGCCAGTATCTACCGCGTTCATATAGATTCCATCTTTAGCAAAATCTAGTGCCGAAGTGTGAGTCATCATATTAAGTGCGGCCTTGGCCATATTTGTGTGAGGGTGACGATCTTCTTTCTTAAAACGGTGAAACTTTCCTTCCATCGCCGACACATTTACAATATGCTTCTTACCAGTGAAGTCTTTTCTCATTAAACTCACTAGACGATTCACAAGAACAAATGGTGCTACAGCATTCACTAATTGAACTTCTAGCATTTCTGGAACTTGAATTTCACCCAGACGCAGACGCCAGCTATTGGTTTTTCTAAGGTCCACTTGTTGTAAATCTACATCAAGTTTTCCCACAGGAAAAACTTCTTTAGAAGTAATCGAGTCATCAATACTATATGGGATTTGAGAAAGTTCTGCTGAAGCCCTAATTCCAATTCCTGGAGCATTACTTTGCCAAGCGACAGGAAGATTCTTTCCATCTTTATCATGGGCCACTAATTTATCAATACAACCATTATGATTCTCTAAAAGAGAAGCTGCCCCTGGAGAGAGATCAGCAATTGATAATCTCTCATTTTCCATTAAGTGAGAATAGAAACCACTTGGACGACGTACAGTTTGAGCGGCGTTATTGATAAGAATATCAAGGCGCTCATAATTTGTTTCTATGTAACGAGCAAAGAGCTCCACACTTGGAGTGTGTCTAAGATCTAGTCCATAAATCTGTAAGCGGTGTCCCCATTCAGAGAAACCAGGCTCTTTCGAATAACGAATTGCCGAGTCCACAGGGAATCTAGTGGTGGCAATAACTTTTGCACCAGCTCTTAAGAGAAGGAGAGTTGCTTGAAAACCAATCTTCAAACGAGAACCAGTGATTAATGCCACTTGTCCTGTAAGGTCAGTTTTCTGATACCTCTTTAAGTAATTTAAATCCCCACAAGGTTCGCACATACTGTCGTAGAAGTGGTGAACTTTTGAGAATTTAGACTTACAAACGTAGCAATTTCTTGGAGTCGTATATTCGCGCTCTTCCAGGTTTTCTGCTTTTGCTTTATTTAAATTTTCAAGTTGTGCAGGAGCTATGAAGACATCTGTTTCTCTAGCTGAACGAATACCTGTGGCCTTTCTAGCTCTTCTATTTAGCATCATAGTATTCTGACTACGAAGTTTCTTTACGTCTTTTTGTCTCTTTTTAATTTCTTCGCGATTTGGACGAGAAAGTTTTCCTGAAGACTTAAGCATTTCTACTCTTTGTTCTTCACTTAGAAGTGTTAATTGATCACTCTTGTCCGCAAAGCTTTTAAGGAGCTTTATGGCGTTGTTAATCTCGTCTTGAGTAAACTCAGTTTCTATATTTTCTCTATGATTATCCATGGGATAAGTAATTAACACGGGGCTTTAGAGTAGGCAAGGAATAGGCACACATCAGACAACTGTTTTGTGTTAAATCAATCTACTAGCAACCCTTCCTATCTACTGAATTTTAAAAGGTTTTCAGAATATAGAGAGTCATTTGTGATCTACTCGCTAAATCATCTAGCTTCTCTCCAGGATTACTTGGTTAAGAAAGGCCATAACTAATATATGTTTGGATAACGCAAGGTCATTTGTCGCGGTGCGAGTAAGGCGCAATTCAAAAGTGGAATAGGACTCATAGAAAGCTAGAATATATCTCTCAATTATTGTAATGTTTTCCCATGAGAGACACTAAACTACACGATATTTTAAAACAAACTTTTGGTCACGCTAGCTTTCGCTTTGATCAGTTAGAAATCATCAATTCTATTTTAGATGGACAAGATGTTCTGGCCATTATGCCAACAGGTGGCGGTAAGTCTGTTTGTTTTCAAGTGCCCGCACTTTTTAGTGAAGGTATTACTCTGGTTGTCTCACCTTTGATTTCTCTCATGCACGATCAGGTTCTAAATTTAAATGCTAACGGTGTTGAAGCCTGTTATTTAAATTCCGATCAAGATCAAGTTGAGAGAAGAATTGCTGAACAGAAAATTTTAAATGGTGAAGTGAAACTTGTGTATGTTTCTCCTGAAGGTCTTCTTTCAGGATCTCTTGCTCACTTCTTCGCAAATTTAGATATTTCTCTTGTTGCTATTGATGAGGCTCATTGTGTTTCTCAGTGGGGGCATGAATTTAGAAAAGACTATACTCGTCTAGGAGAGTTAAAAGATATTTTTCCCACGACTCCTTTTCTAGCTCTTACGGCCACGGCAGATGCAAAGACTAGAGATGATATTTCTCTTCAATTAAGGTTTAAAGACTCAAAAACGTTTGTCTCTTCTTTTGATCGTCCAAATATTAAATATCATATTTGTGAACGCGATAATGAGATGAAACAATTAAATGAATTCATAAAAGAAAACCACGCAAACGATACGGGAATAGTTTACTGTCTTTCAAGACGAAAAGTTGAGAAAGTAGCCTCAGATTTACAAGGCATGGGTTACAATGCCGTCGCCTATCATGCTGGGATCAGTGCTGATATCAAGAAGAAAGCACAAGAGGACTTTAACCGCGAGGAGAGTATCATCGTTGTGGCCACCATTGCTTTTGGAATGGGGATCGATCGACCGGATGTTCGTTTTGTGGCGCATCTTGATCTTCCAAAAAGTATTGAGAGTTATTACCAGGAAACTGGTCGTGCGGGCAGGGACGGAAAAGAGTCTAACGCTTGGATGGTCTATGGTTTACAAGATGTGATTAAACTCTCACAAATGCTTGAGACCACTAATGCTGGAGAGGCCTATA
Organism: Halobacteriovorax marinus; assembly: GCA_002163155.1. GTDB lineage: Bacteria > Bdellovibrionota > Bacteriovoracia > Bacteriovoracales > Bacteriovoracaceae > Halobacteriovorax > Halobacteriovorax marinus_A. The sequence goes on from MAAO01000002.1 coordinate 120,750, forward strand.
AAGTCTCGGCAAGGCAGAAATTAGATTCTATGTTATCTCTGTGTGAAACAGTGAACTGCCGCAGACAATATCTTCTTTCGTACTTTGAAGAAGAGAGTTCGGATAAGTGTGGTAACTGTGATGGTTGTTTAAATCCTGCTGAAACTTGGGATGCCACAGTAGATGCGCAAAAAGTTCTCTCGGTCATATTTAGAACGGGGCAAGTTTTTGGAGCCGGACATATTATTGATGTTTTAAGGGAGAGTAAGAACGCCAAAATTACTGAACGCGGACACGATAAACTCTCTGTCTATGGTATTGGAAAAGATAAGGCCAAAGCCCATTGGAACAGTATTGTAAGACAGCTTTTAAATGGAAAGTACATTGCCGTAAAGAACTGGGAATATAGAAACCTATGCCTCACTCCTAAGAGTTCAGAAATATTAAAAAAAGAAATCGTTTTCAATCTTAGAAAACAAAAAGATAAACCTCTCGCTAAGCGCAAGGTTAGTGCCATAACTGCCAGTCATGGACGAATAGACCTCTTTGAAGAACTCAGACAAATTCGTAGTAATATGGCGATGGAAGGTAATATTCCTCCCTATATGATCTTTGGAGATAAGTCTCTCCACGATATGTGCCAACTCATGCCGAGAAATAAAACAGAATTTCTGATGGTAAATGGAGTGGGACAAAGTAAGTGTGATAAGTACTCTGAATCTTTTCTTTCAAAAATTTCAGAGCATCTCTAGGCCGCTTTAGAGTCTAGGAATTGGTGGGCCAGCTTACTTGATTTATCATCAAGGTAGTTAAATCTTAGTAATCTCTCTGAGAATGACCAATGCAGTGGAGTTTTATACTTTAATATTTCAGTCAAAACTGTCCTATGATTTATATCATCCATAAGAAACATTTCGTGAATACTATTGGCCAAGAAATTGTGACCAAGAGAGCGTGAATTCCAATAAGTTTTAACTGCCACTCGTTTCGTGACAATTTCATGTTTGCCTTTATCCTTTAGAGCATCTTTCCAAAATTTACTTATAAATTTGTCAAAAATATATCCCGCTTGTTCTTGATCGATGGATGAAAATTCTAAGAGAAGATGCCCACTGTCATAGAGATAAGTTTCATAGGCGAAGTGAATATCTTTTTGATAGGCAAGTTCCGCAAAATGAAACCAGCTGTGGAAGGCTAAATTTAAATTTTCCTTATCATGAGAGAGAAGCTTAATCATATTTTTAAAGTAGTGAGAAAGACTTTGAATCCGCTCAAACTTTTCCTGTAGAATAGCAATTTCAGTGAGTCGATTAACTAACATGAGGTGAAATTCAATCATGATATTATCTTTATTTTCAATGGAGACGATGAGAGACTCCACGAGATTCTCACAGGTCTTACTGATGACTTCATCTTGATCTTTATCAATTCCTTTAAGGATTTGATGGTACTTTCCCATGATATAAGCTTCTGGCCAACACTTATGTTCAATTAAGTACTCTTTTCCAACATCGCTATGACCTGGAATAAATTTTTGAAATTCATTTCTCCATGGCGCATCGTAGCGTTGTGGATCTGTTATTAATTTCATTTGGCATTCATGAATCATGTCAGAAACTAGAATCATGAGTTGTCTATCATCTCTAGAACTTGCAGTGAGAGAAATATTGGCAATGGTATCGAGAGTGTCAAAAATCTTTGTATAGTTTCTCTTTAAATCATGTCCTGCATTTAAATCATCCAGTGAATCCGTGACTACTGTAGCCAGAAGAGGCAGGAAGTAACTCGGTCTTAAAAACTGACTAATGTAATAGAGAAAGGGAAGTATGGCCGCCATGGAAAAGCAGCTTATCATATAGGATAACTGTATAAAATTTGTAAAGTAAGCGTGATCAACCGGAACTAAATTCACTAGTATGAGAACCATGTGATTAAACAGGATGATACTTAGTCCTGTAATGATTAGTGGGTGCCTTACAAAAACTTTGACTAGCCCTGGAGTGTAGAGATTCGAAGCTAAGGAAATTATGAGAGCAATGGCGGTTAGCGTAGCTCCAAACATGCCGTTGATCATTCTACTCGCAGCACTTAAATTGATTGCTGTTAATTGGTCAGGATCTGATATTTCCCATAGCGTTCGCCCTAGACCCATCACTAGTAAGAAACAAATGATGGTGAGTGGAATAAAACCTGGGCGAGTATTTTTCTTTATATATAGCATGACTATTTATCGTCAGCTGCTAGGAGAAGTTGTTTCAATTTTTCCTCAAGAGATGAGGGGGATCTCTTTATTCAAAGATTGTCTTGAGATTTGAGACGTCGTCAAAGAGAACTTCTCCTGCCTCTTGTGAACAAGTGGCGAATTTCTCTTTAAAGGGAATCTCTTTCATCACGCGATTGAGAGTTGTTTTAAATTTTTTAAATTCTTTTTTAGAAAGGGAGAGTGTCGCTAATCTCGCAGGTGCAAAAGATGCCAGATACATGAGATCTCTCACATCAATTTCTCCAATCTTTGTGTAATGGTAAATGGAAGAACTCACAGATATGGGAGATAAACTAAAAGACAGACCAATTTGCCCTGAAATTGCATCACATGTATTTATATTTCGAGAAAGTGAATCAAGGGCAAAGATTAAATTACTCAATCCTGGATTTTCTTTCTCGATCCAATTCTTTAATTTATAGGTTGTCGTTTTTAATATGGCGCCAATGGGAAAGAGACTCTCTTCTTGTATTGAACTGTTCTCAAACGACTGAACTTCAACTATCTTCTTACCGAGTTCTCTATAGGACTCAGTCCCTTTTTCAGAAGACATTTTAGCAAAGATTTTTAAAATAATCAGAGCTCCTATGGCCGACTTCTTAGAGCCAAATATTTCCATAACTTTCGCAGTTGGAAGATGGGCAATACTATTTATTTCCCACATTAATTCGGAAGGATTAAAGAGTCCTTGCTTCTTTCCCTCTGCCAATTCAGCTAAAAGCTTTCTTAACTTCATTCCAATGCTATAACTTCCCCCTATAGAAAAAGGAAGCCCTATCATCTCGGCTGACACGCCAGCAGCAACACTTAGGAATTTTCCGCTATACTCTTCATTATCTTTACACCCAAAAGTCTTAATCACATCTAAAGTGACACTAATGCCCACATCAGTTTCTACCTGTAATCCTGGGGCGCAGAAAAAGCCCATTTTTCCATCGTGAATAATCGCTTCAAAATTCGCCTGAATACCAAAACCTGCTGAGGCTTTGGGAGTAATCGCTATTCCTGTTCCATGTAGTAAATTGATGGCCACATCTTGAGTCTTACCTGCAACTTTAGAACCAAGGGACATAATTGTTTTATAGGTCTTCTTCATAGTGTAGAGAAGTGACCAGATCCTTTTCACTTGTACTGCTGGTAATTGAATTTGTTTTAAAATAAAGTCGGGACTATTCCAACTGTAGCTCCTCTTCATTCCTCGCCATAGCGTGTTGTTCTTCGAGGAATCTATGGAGGCCTGGGTATTTAAACCTCTTTGAAACTTTACCCACTTGTCCGCTTGTTCAAAGAAGCCATATTTATTTGAACAACTAATGAGGCGATCTACTTTGCAGGCAAGGTATTTAGATTGAATAATATTTTGGCGATTTAAGAATTGGTATTTAAAAACTTCAGACCACTTTCTCTTAAGGTTACTAAAGGGGAATTTCTTGTAACAGACTCTCTCTTCTCTGGACTGACAGCTCTGTCTCTTCTTAATCAGAACAGTATTCTCTTCCCCATAGAGAGAAGCTGGAAAGCGCTCTTTTAACTTTCCCGTTGAGCAGGAAAAGAGAGAAACTAAGAGAATGAAAGAAAGATACTTCAACATAGAGTCTTATCGACAAAAATAGTTGGTTTCTTTAGCTCGATTTCACCTCTAACAGGAAGAAATTACAGGTTTTTCTTGAGGTTTAACCACAGCAATCGCTTAATGCTTATAAAGCTGCTATATAGACTCATGAACGAAAAATTTAATACACTACCACTTAAACCAGAGCTCCTAAAAAACCTTGAAGAGCTTAAGTTCCACCAAATGACTCCCATTCAGGCGAAGAGTCTTCCAGTTATATTGGAAGGACGCGATGTTATCGCTCAGGCCAAGACAGGAAGTGGAAAGACCGCTGCCTTTGGTTTAGGGATTTTAAACTCTTTAAACATGAGAGATTCCTATCCAAAATGCCTCATTCTTTGTCCAACAAGAGAGCTTGCTGAACAAGTGGCCAAGGAAATTAGAACTCTGGCCCGTATGTCTAAGAATACAAAAGTTCTTACTATATGTGGTGGTACGAGTGAGTATCATCAAGAAAGATCTCTCTCCCATGGAGCTCACATTGTTGTGGGAACGCCAGGACGTATACAAAGTTTTCTTAAGAAGGGAATTTTAAATTTAGATAGAGCTGAAACTCTAGTGCTAGATGAAGCCGATAGAATGTTAGATATGGGCTTCTATGATGAAATGATGAATATCATCTCGTATTTGCCAGAAGACAGACAGTCTCTGTTATTTTCAGCCACCTATCCAGAAGAAATTCGTGAGTTAGGAGAGAGCTTTCAAAACGATGCTGTAGAAGTGAAAGTTGATACTATGCATGTGGAGAGCTCTATTGATGAGATCTTCTACGAAGTACAAGGGCACCAGGAAAAGAATGATGCTCTTTTAAAAATTCTTTCAAAGTACCGTCCAGATCGTTTGATTATCTTTTGTAAGACTAAGAGAATCACTGATGATGTGGCAAAGTTTCTCGTGAAGCAGGGCATTTATGCTGCTGGAATTCACGGAGATCTTGAGCAGAATGAGAGAACTGAAATTATGACGAAGTTCTCTAATCGTAGTCTCTCTATTCTAGTGGCAACAGATGTTGCGGCCAGAGGATTAGATATAAGTGATCTCGCAGCGGTTGTTAATTACGATCTACCTACTGATCCTGAAATCTATGTTCACCGAATTGGAAGAACAGGAAGAGCGGGACAGAAGGGAATGGCCTTTAGTTTATTTCTAAATAATAAGGGTTATATTCTCGACGATATTGAAGACTACACTGTTAAGAATTGTAAGTGTGAAGAGATCTCAGACATTGAAATCGAGCAGACTTATGATCTGACTCCTCCCATGCAAACCATTTACATTAGTGGTGGTAAGCGCGATAAATTGCGACCAGGAGATCTCTTGGGGGCAATTGTGGGTGAGGCGAAGGTTGATTCTAGCAATGTGGGCAATATTTCAATCTTCAATGTTCTAAGTTACGTGGCCATTAAGCGCGAAGTCGTGGATCAAGTGGTTGAAAAGCTTAGAGATGGCCGCATTAAGAAGAAGAAGTTCAAGGTCGGCTTCGCTTAAGACTGTAAATTTCACTCTTTACTTTACTACTAGCTCCTAAGGACATAGATTGCACCTAATTTTAAAATGTTAGGAGTTTTCGTGATCGAAATAGGTAAGGTAAATAAATTAGTAGTAGTTAGAGAGACATCTTCTGGATACTACTTAAAAGAAGATGATTCATTTGAAGAAATCTTCATGCCGCCTTCGCTTGGTCCAATGAACCTCACAGTTAATCAAGAAATTGAAGCTTTCATCTACATGGATACAAAAGGTAGCATGATTGCTACTGATCAAATTCCTCTCGCGCAAGTGGGTGAGTATGCTCTTTTAAGAGTTGTAGAAACTCAAGAGTTTGGTGCGTTCTTTGATTGGGGGATTGATAAAGACTTACTTGTGCCTGGAAATATGCAGAAGATCAAAGTTAGAAAATTCGAAGATCACATTGTTCGCGTTTGTCTTGAAGATGAAACGGATAGAGTTTACGGAACGACTAAACTTGGAAAGTATATTGAGTCATCTGACTTTGATATTATGAGCGGTGACGAAGCTGATATCGTGCCGGTTCAAAAAACTGATCTAGGTTATAAATGTATTATCAATAAGAAATTTATTGGAATGCTCTATGATAATGAAGTTTTCACGACGATTCAGTTTAACCAAGTTTATAAAGGTGTAGTGAAGAAGCTTAGAGATGATGGATTAGTAGATGCTGCTCTTCAGGTGCAGGGTGTACAAAACCTCATTGATTCAAAAGATAAAATTCTTGAAATTCTTGCTAGTCTTGGGGGAGAGTCTCCAATTTATGACAAGAGTTCTCCAGAAGCTATTAAGAGTACATACTTTATGAGTAAGCAGACTTTTAAGAAAGCTGTTGGAATGCTCTATAGAGATAGAAAAATTACCATCAGTAAAGATGGGATTAAGCTGGTTAAATAGATGGTGGCACTTCTTTCGTAAGGAAGATGAGCTGCCTATAAAGAGACACACTAGTTTTTGCCGACAAGGTAGTTATTTCAGTTAGTTAAGCCTGGTTCATGTTAAATAATAAGTACTTATGTTAATCTTATTATTAATAAACGAACTTAAAAGGTTAACTATGTCTAAATCGATTATTCTCATTCTCATTCTCATAAGTCTTTTCTCTACAAATTTAATAATTGCTAGCTCTCCACAAGAAATAGAACAACAAATTCAAAGTGACCTTAAAAAGGAAAAGCTCTCTCCTAGAAAGCAGTACTATCTCTACGTATTGGCAGGAAGAGAATTTCTATACTCTTCTAATATTCAACTTGCTAAAAAATATTACACTAAGGCCAGAGAATTAAAGGTCTATGAGGATAAATCAGAGGTTTATATTAACCTTATCTCTGTTGCTATTAGGAAGAATGATACTGCGTCTATAAGAAAGTCTGTAAGTAATGCTAAGAGGTATTTTGCTGCTAATCCTAATTACAATAAAGGATCCTATAGTGACTATTTAAACTTAGTCTTAAAAACGAAGATTTTTGATTCTTCTATAAAAGAGAAAGACTTTTCTAGCTTATCAAAAGGATTTTATAACTTTGAAATTAGAAAAGTACAATTCGAAGAGCTTATTAAGAAGAAAAAATATCGAATGGCGCTAGCTAAGTTGGATCCAAATGGTGTCTCAGACGCTGGAGTTCAATATGAAATTCTCTATGATCTCTTAAGAGTTCTTGTTTTGAAAAAATCTATTAAGTCATCTCAACTGCTTTGTGCTCCAAGGTATAAGAAATTTCCTGATGATTACTCATATACAATGATGATCTGTGGTTCATTACACGAATATCTAAAGCACTCAAAAGTTTCAAATAAGAGTATTTCGCAATTAGAAAAATATTTCAGCAAGAGATACTCTGATAAGTCATACCTGCTTCTTGCCTTGAAGGAGTTGAAATGAGAAATATGAAGGTATTTAAATTATTTCTTGTTCTCATACTCCTATTTGTTGGGCAACCAGCTTTTGGAGGACAGAAGCTCAAGGCCACATGGAGTGGTGCAAAGAATTTACTTCTCTCTCCAATTGATCTCTTTAGTGGAGGAAAGAATTGGGTGACAGGCAATAACTGGGACTCCTACGTAGAGAAAGAAGAAAATATGTCTAAGGACTCAGAAGGCAGGTCAGGAGAAAGTGTTTGTGCATCAATAACAAAAGAAGAACTCGACTCTCTTGAAAATAGTCTCGCAAAAGTTGGTGATAAGCTTTGTAAGTGTGTCGCTTGGGCAAATTGTCCACAGTCTAAGACTTGTACATGTGAAATGCTATGTCCTGATGGGCTTGCGATATTTGATCACGCTGATAATACTTCAATGAATACAAATATGGATTCAAACTCATTTGGTTTTAGAAATAGTGGTAGTGCCTTTGTCTTTTCTGAAGAGGGAATGACTGCAGGTTATTGCTGGGGCCATGCTTCAGCTACGACTAAATTTAATCGTCTCGCAAAGTTTAGACCAAACGAAGAGGTTCCTTGTATAAAGAAGAAATCTTGTAAACGTGGTGATGAGGATTACCTAGAGTATATGGAAGATTTAATTGACGACATTATGAATAATAAACCAAGAGTGATTCCTGGTTATAAAAACCTAAAGGAATTCTCTTCAAAAAGAGATCAATCAGATTCTGTTCTCTTATATCTTGGAAAAACGGTATCTAATGAATGGTCAGATCAGGCGATGAGTTTTCAAGGACTCGGTGCCGTGAGTTCACAAAATGTTGTTTCTGGAGTCGGAAGAAAAACGATGTCTAAGAAGAGTACAGCGAGTTTTGCTAAAGATGTACAAGAAAAACTCAAATATGGACTACAACCTCAATTAGTTATTACAGCCAAAGGAAAGGGGAGTGTGACTCACGTAGTGCTCGCTTCTAAGGTTTATCAAGAAGGTGATAAAACAATTATTTGTATAAGAGATAATAATAGTTCAACTCGAGATAATTCTTTTAATAGCTCTAAGAAATGTGGGAAGTCCCAACAGATGACAATCGATAAAGATGGTAAAACTACTTATCCAAAAATGACCGATATGACTAATGAGTATATTGAAGTTGACCTTGATGATAAGGAAGCAACAGCAGGTAAAACAATATATACAAGTCGTGATGGAAGTACTCATTACACTAAGAAAGAAGGAAGTCCTGAAGTTGCCAAGATGACTATTGCCCACAATGTGGATTCAGATACTATTAAACAACTTCACAACTTAAGAGAAAATTGTCAAAAGGAATTGGGTTGTGATGATTAGTAATTTGTTAATACTTCTTTAAAAAAATGAATTAGTTTATAGGTGGATCAAATGATCAAAGGTGTTCCTGATTTATTGAAGTTGTTAATTATTTGGAGTATTAACTAGTATAGAGACTAAAGTTAGTCTGAGCTTCCGTCCCAAGTTTCAAGCTCAATTTTTATACCATTAGGATCAGTTATATAAAAACGATACGGACCTTTTCCAGCTCCTCCAACAGGATTGTTTATATTTGGAAGTGTTTCAGAAACTCTTTTAAACTCTATATCAATATCTTGTATTGTACTAAACTCTAGTCCTATGTGAGAAATTATATTAGAAAACTCGCCTCTATTATTGATGTCTTCCAAAAAGTTCACTATAAATGACCCTACTTCGTAACTTAGATAGTTCTCTTGTTGAGATCGATTTTCTTGCAAGAGTATCGACTCCCAAAAGTTTTGAGTCTCTCCAATTTTTGCTGTTTTAAAAACTATATGAGTTAATTTACCTTTTCTCACTATATCTCAATATTAAACTTTAGATTCTCAACTAATCTTTTCATTAATCCACATCATTGTCGAGAAAATCGTTATCATTGAAACTTTAGAGCAAACATATTCTATAAAGAACATACTTGATCTTAGGGAAAGAGTTTTATTCTTTAACTGAATAATTTTATATTTTTTGTAGAAAGCTTGTTCAATTGACAACTATCCTAAGGCATTCAAATATTATGAATGTCGAATTAGATCTTCGGTACATAGATATCATTTCTTTCTTGAGTACAATAATTACGGAATCACTTATAAAAAGTATAATGGTATTTTGCAATTTATGAAAACTATTTGGCTGAGTCAATCTATTCAAAATTCTTAGTTGATTATTTTTGTTACTTAAATTAAGTATGAATTATTTAAAGTATTATATTTATATCGTATTCTTGTTGAGAGACTTTTATAAACAATTGCGGAGGGCATATGATGAAAAAGATCTTTTTTTTTGCGCTTGCATTAGGATTAACGAATTTTTCTTATTCAAAGGAAGCTCCAAATTACTTTTCTTATAGTCTTGAAGACTTACTAAATGTTAAAGTTAGTGTCGCTTCAAGATATGTTGAAACGATCAATGAATCTCCTTCTAACGTTACAGTATTTACCTCACAAGAAATTAGTCAAATGGGAATAAAAACCTTAGGCAAACTTTTGGAACACGTTCCTTCTTTTTCTGTTTCAAATTTGGGAGATAGAAAAGCATTAAGTGTTCGTGGACAAAGGTCTTATTCACATGTTCTTCTTTTGGTTGATGGTATTCGCATGAACGAAGGACTGTTTGGAGGATTCTATCTTCTAAGCAATGACTTCTCTCTAAGAAGGGTTGAAAAGGTTGAGATCATAAGAGGGCCCGGTTCAGCAATGTTTGGTGCTAATGCATACTTTGGTGTTATTAAAATAACAACGAAAAGCAAGAAGAAGGAGTTCCATATTGAGGCGGGAAGTGCAAAACAAATAAATGTTTCTGCCTCACTCTTTCATAAAATAGGAAAATTCGAACTAGATTTATATTCAGAAGTTTATCAAGATAATGATTATGAATATGAAACTTATCAAGACACAACTCTTTCAGGTAATGGTAGCGTGTCTACCGCAGGAGCTGTGCCAAAGGCAAAGGACTCAAAAGAGAGGTTAGATACTGGCTTAAAAATGAGATTTGAAAACTATAACTTAGATTTAATATATTCGGTTAGGAAGTACCTTGGTGGATCGAACCTTGATGGGAACTCATACTCAAAGGATCAAAATAAAACAGAAGTTTATAATTTTGGTCTTGAATTCGGTCATTTACTAGAACTAGGGGATGAGGAAAGTTTAAAAAATTCATTTAGTTTTGTAGAAGGTTATTTTTCCCCTTTTGGTTACAAAGGAACCACTAATGGATCAGATACTTTTTCAGGTTGGGATTCAACAGAAAGAAGATTTAATTTTAATAGTATTTATAAAAAAGAATTCTCTACTACATTAAGAATCGTATCAGGAATTGAGATTCATAACGTTAGGCTTGTTGAAGATTTAAGCTACAGTAATTTCGATTCTTCAGGCACTCACCAAGGTGAAATTATTGAAAATGGTCCTCAGTTTCCAGGTCCAAGTATCACTGACTCAGGACTTTTTCTTCAAATTCAAAAGAAATTTAGTGAGCTTTTAAACTTAACTGCAGGAGTTAGGGTCGATAGTAACTCTGTTTCTGGTAGCTCTATTAATCCTCGGCTTTCTATCATTTCTAATATCTTGACTAAAACTACAGCTAAACTTATCTATGGAGAAGCTTTTAGATCCCCAACTATAGGAGAACTTTATCAAAATACAACATTTGTTAAAGGAAACCCTAACCTAGGGCCCGAAAAAGTTAAGACATATGAATTAACATTGATACAAAATTTTTTAAAATCCAGAATTCAGGGTACTTATTATATAAACTTTTCTAAAGATGAAATTGAAGGATATGTAAATGGGTCTGTATTCAACTTTAGAAATAATAAAAAGAATCGTAGAGAAGGTATTGAGCTAGAGATGGTAAATGAGTTACCAAATAATTTTTCTATTAAATCTTCTTTTTCACATAATTTTAAATTAGAAAAAACTGAAGCTGTAGTCCCTGATTATCTTACGATGGGTAGTCTAATAGTAAATTGGAATCGAAGTAAATGGAATTTTAATATCAATGGAATATATAAACATAAATACAAAGAACTTAAACAAGACAGTCTATTTCTAATTAATACAAAAATAGAATATTCAATTGATAAGCAAGTTAAAGTGTTTACCTATTTTGATAATTTATTTGATGATGAGTTTCTAAATACGACTTTTGTGAGGACAAATCATCAGACAAATAGAGGTAGAATGCTTTCCGTTGGGCTTGAATTTAATTACTAGTAAGTAACTTTCATAACTAGAGGGAGAACTTTTCAAGAGGGATTGGGTTGTGTTGATTAATTACACAAGACTTTTAAAGATAGATATTCTTCCCTCATAAAATTAAAACGAGATCTAAAATTTTCTTCGCTATTTCAGGAACCACTCCAGGTTTTAATATTAATAAACTTATATTCAATTTATCGAGTTCATCTAATGTTTCTTGATCTCTGAGTGATGAATATACGCAAATTTTGATATTATTGTCAGTCTTTCTTATTGTTCGTATTAATTCAACTCCAGACTTCTTAGGCATGACGATATCAGTTACCAGAAGGTCATATTCTTCCTCACGAAGTATTTTTTCTGCTTCACTAGCACTTAGGCAAGTCTCTATTCTGACACGATCTTCAGCTATCCTCTGTATTGACTTTTTGAGCATTTTTAATAAGACAGCTGAATCATCAACTAATAGGATTTTCATATCTTCCCCTCTATGGCCGCTTCCATAACAACATCCCCAAGATCAGTTTTATATCGTATCGCTATTACTGGAACATCATACGGATGAATGACTCTGTGTTGAGGCTCTACAACTACATCTGGAAGACCTATCATTAAGTCAGTTGGGAAATTACCTAATTTTTCAATTAGTAATCCACATACCTGATTACAAATTTCACCTACAAATGCTGATTCCTCTTCAGTTGGTTCTGTAATGTCACTTCCCAAAGATTTATTTAATATCTTTAAATATAATGGTTTCGTAAAACTAATCGCCACTGATAATCTTAAAATTTTTGAATCAATATTAATAACCCCTGAAAAATCACCCGAAATACCTTCATTAGATCGTTTGTATATTTCAGACTTGGACAATTCTAAACCTGATAGCATCTCAACAGTTTCATCAGTAGAAATTGCTAACTCAGTAAGTAGCTTTGCCGAAAGCTTTTTAACAATCTCTTTAGACATGGCTTCTTTCTTTGATTTTGGAAAGAAGATATTTTTAACCAATTTAACAAATTCTTCAGGGTTAAAAGGTTCATCTAGATAACTTAAAGAAACAGATTCGCTATGTTGTATCTCTTTTTTTGGCCCGAGAAGAATGATGTTGTCTGGAGAGCTATTCTTTTCTTTAAAAACTAGGTCTGTAAATCGACTATTATTTTCAACAATCGTATTAGAATTCATTACGAGTAAAGTGAATTTTTGTTTTTGTAATTTTAAAAGGCATTCGGATAAACTTATTGCATTAATAATTGAGATTTCAGATACATTATCTTTAAGGAGATCTTTTACAGAGTTTCTGATTTTTCGATCTTCATTAAATACTAATGCTGTCTTTTTTTGATTTGCCTTTAGGATTTTCATTAATACATTATGAATGACTTTATTCTCTGGAATATGAATATACATTCATGCTTGAAATAATTATGTTTAACTTAATAAAACTCAGCCTTACTTACTGAAAATTGATGCAAGAATCTGCCATAAATAATGATGTTTTGTGCTAAAGTTACTTCAACAACTTTTCCAACTTCTTAAGTCTCTTTTCGATAGCACTAAATTTCTTTTTCTGATCAGTGTTGTTCTTATATAAGACTATAAAATTTTGTTCTATTCTCTTTTCAAAATTAGAAAATGTTTTAGAAAGATGATCATTATTCTTTAACTCCATCATGAGATTTTCATTTTTGAGTATGAAGCGTCTTAGGTAGGTGAAGGCCCTCGCAATAAATAGGCCCATCTCTACTGCTTTGTCAGATCTTAGAACGAAGGAGAGTGCATAGGCACCTTGTTCGGTAAATACGGTCGGGTACATGTAATTTCGAGAATTTGTCTTTCTCAGGATCACAGTTTGTGATCCTGATGCCTCAAGATCCTCAGTATTTAGTTTAAAACAAAAGTCCTCAGGGAAACGATTTTGATTTCTTTTTACAGCTTGATTAATAACTCTAATTTCCACATCGTAGAGTTCTGCCAAGTCTCTATCTAACATCACTTTTTGATCTCTAAAGATGTGGATGTTATTTGTAACTTCTAATAATTTTCTCTTCTTTGTAGTCATGTACTTCTCCTAAAGAGAGGAGGTACAAAAGTGAGGGAAAAGGAGAGTTAGTAATAGCTTGGATTGTTTAAAGGATGAGTAGTCTTAGATAGGAATTGATTTTGTGAGGTCACAGTTTGTGACCTCAAATGAAGTGAGTGAATTAATCTTTGTTCTTATGCTTATCAGGTCTTGGTCCACGTTTTTTTTCGATTAAACCATTTAGAAATTTTCTAAGAACTTGATCACCACATTCTCTAAAGTGAGGATGATCGTCTTTTCTAAAGAGGGCCGAAAGCTCACTCTTGCTCATTTCAAAATCAGAAAGTTTTAGGATCTCGATGATCTCTTCGTCTTTGAGTTGAAGGGCAATTCTTATTTTCTTAAAAATATCGTTATTCGTTAACATAGATCTCTCGGTTTAGTTTTTGCCAAACCTAGCAAACTCTACGGAGAATGACGATCAATTATAATATTTACCCTTTAGACTCTTCAGACTCTCTCTTAATCACTTCTTTGAGGGCAGCCTTTTCATTCTCAAGTACTTGAATTTCTTGATCATTTCCTACTTCTAATTTGAGCGCTGTAATTCTGTCTCTAATCTCAATAATTTTATTTTTGATATTCTCGATCTCTGCCACTTCCTGCGCCTTCTCAAACATAACTTTTTCTGGAGCATCAGAGTGGACTCTTTTTGAACCTTTTGTCTTCTTGGAGATGAATTTAGCGTCTTCTTTAAAGACTCTTTGATTCATGAAGGCCGGGGAGACGATTTCGATCCCATCGTGGTGAAGGGAGTCGAGTACATTGGCGTGGAGCTGTGCTTTTGAAGAGATGAGTGTTTTTATATCATCGAGGTAGCCGGAGAGTTTATAGAGGACAGAGAAGTCGCCAAGCCCTTGAATATGAACATAGGGCGCTTCTAGTTTCATTTGGGTAGCTGCCTTGAGCAGCGCTTTTTCAATGCTCTCTCTTGGAACATCGTAACCAAGACTCACTTCACAGGAGATAATAGTTCCCTTGTGCATGATCTTAAGTGGTTTATTCACTAACATGAGGTTGGGCATAATGGTGAGATCTCTATCTGGCGTTTGAATTTCAGTATGTAGAAGTCCTAGTTCAGTCACTCTTCCAAAGTAGTCATCAATTCGTAGAAAATCTCCAGGCTGTATCTTCCTCAGGGTCCTTATCATAAAGCCCGCCATGATATTTCCAAGGAATGTGGTGGAGGAGAGAGCAATGGCCGCGGAGATGATAATTCCAAAGAAACTCAGTAGATCACCCTTGGTGTCGTCACTAAGTGGACTTGCAAGGATGACAATGACCATTAATCCCAATGTGAGCAGTAACACGAACAACTGGGGGAAGACTTTATTAGTGTCTACTCGCTTCTTGTTCTGATTATCAAGAAATCTTTGGACAAGAAAAATGGAAATTAGTCCGATGATTATTAGACCGGAAAAAGGAAGCCAGTCAGTAAGGTGTTTTATAAGGTTTTGTAAGTTCATAGGATAAGTTTAAGTCATAAGAATTTATTGAACAAGTCTTTGGGACTACAAAAAACAGCTATTTGTGGCATCGTTTGTAAATAATATATATTTCCAGGCTTTAGTTAACCCATCAATCTTATTGAAATAGCTTAGTCAGCTTAAATGAACTAATTGAATAAAGTAGGTTTAAGTTAGAATTGAATGACTTAAATAGAATGAATTTGGAGAATGAATGAGTAACGCTCTTGTGATAATTAAAGATAAATGGCTCTCAAATGTCTTTGCCATTAATCTATCTTTCTATGCAGGGGTGAATTGTATCTTAAAGTACGGTGAGCACGATTTAAATGGGATTGAAGATATCTCTGATATTATCGATCTCATAATCGTTGAAGAGTGGTTGGGTGATACAAATTCTTACGTTCTTTTAAAAGGCTTACTTGGTGAGGATAGATTAAAAGAAATTCCCATGATCTTTATAAGGCCGGAGGAGAGAGAACAAGCTCACCGCTTTGGTAGACATCTTAACTATGAGACTCTAGATTCTATTTCCATTTCTGAGCTCTTAAAGAGTACTTCAAAAAGTTTAGATATTTCGGCTGCTGATATGAACAGTCGTCCAGTTCCTAGTAAATTTCCCATAGATCTAAAGTTCTTCAATGTCTTCAAGAATAGCCCTTTTCAGGTTTTTACAAAACATCGTCTTGACTCCAAAGAAGCCGTGTATGAATTGTGCTTTGATAAAGGAGAAGAGATTACAGATGCTATCTTATTAAAATTGAAAAAAACTCATACTAGAAAACTCTACATTCTCTCTAGTGAGAGATTAAAGTTTGCTAATTGTTATACAGTAAGTGCCTTTGAGGCCTTTGAATCGGAACAAGACGATGGTTCAAAATTAGATTTCTTACAACTAGGAAGAGAGAGTATCTTTACTCACCTCAATGATGGTGGAGACATTGAAGAGATCGCAGATATGGCTGATAAGAGTATTCTTGAGGTTATGAAAGAGGCCGATAAGATTAATCTAGTGAACTTTACGAGTTATCTAGAGAGCCTTCTTGCAAAGAGTGATTCCTACTTCTTGCAGCATGCGCTTCTTTCAACGTATATTAGTTTCTTACTGCTTAATAAACTTGGATGGAACTCTCTTTCTCAGAAGAAAACATTTTCTTCTGCAGCATTTTTTCAGAATATTTTATTTGATCTTCACCAAGAACGAATTGCAAAAATAAGAAGTGATGAAGAATTAGAAGAGATGTTTAAAGCGAATGATATTGATAAGGAAGAATACTTCTTAGTTCAAAAACATGCTCTTAAAACTTCTTCCTTAATGTCAGACACACAAATTTCATTCTTTCCTGAAAACACTCACACTATAATTCGTGAACATCACGGGAATAGAAAAGGCATAGGCTTTATAAGAGATCCTGAGAAATCTCTTCACCCTATGTCGCTTATTTTTCTCCTGGCCAATGATTATGCTGACACAGTTCTACTGGATAAGGTTGCTGACCATGATGAAATATTAAAAATTCTAAGTAAGAAATTTATTTCATTTCAAAAGTATAATAATTTTATTCAATTAATAAGTGAGAATGAAGAAGATAATTATATGCTGAATGTTTCTTAGTGTAGTGGACCTCTTCTTTTGATTTTCTGGCGGCAACTGAATGATCGTTTGCGTTAACGATTCCCTCATAGAGTAAAATCGAGCCGAAGAAGGCCAGAGGAATCTGGTAATAGGGATAGAAAAGAACTTCAAACAAATTGAATCCAATGGATAAATTTTAGTAAATATAGCTTTTATAAGTAAGTAAAATGAATTTAGAAAACGATACAAGCTATTAGAAACATATTTCAGCAGGCTTGGCGCGTTAATTACTTGTATGCAAAGCGTATTCGAGTATTTCTTAGTTCAAATTGTTGGCACGAACTTTTTCGTGTGTTAATTATGTAGCAATTAATTTATAAGCAACTGTTCCGAGATTTTTCCCAGATATTCTGTCTAACTTCTCTTGAGCTTGGTGCCATGCCATTTAAATAGGAGAATTCAAAATGGGTAGAAAATTGTATGTAGGGAACCTTCCTTGGTCTGCAACTGAAGAAACACTCAGAGAAACTTTTTCACAAGCTGGAACTGTTGATACTGCAAAGTTAATCACTGATAGAGATTCTGGTAGAAGTAAAGGTTTTGCTTTTGTTGAAATGTCTTCTGATGATGAAGCTTTAGAAGCTATCTCTCAATTTGATGGTCTAGATAATGATGGACGTCCAATGAGAGTTAACGAAGCTAAGCCACAAGAGCCTAGAGGCGATCGTTACTAGTTTCTAGAATTAAAAAATATTTTAATGAGCACGAATTAGTCTTTGATTAACTCGTGCTTTTTTTTTGCTCTTATCTACTTTCTTAATCTTCAAGGCCAAGAAGTAATAACTTCAACTCAGAGATATTCACACGATTATAAACACCCATTCTTCCTCCGCGGTAGAGGTAGTTCATGAAGTGTTCAAAATAAGACATATTATAGAAATCACTTATTCTAAAAGTATATCTCTGACCTTTTTCTAATTTTACATTAACAAAGTTTGAATCAGTCCAATAGCGAGCACTATTGTGATGAGGCATAGTGAAGACTCCAGAGAATATAACACTCTCTCTATTTTCATCTAGCACTTCTATTTTCTTCACCGCAGCGGTTATTCCCGTATTGATAATTCCTAGATTGCTATAATTCAATTGCAGGGCGTAGTTTCCAGTTTTATTAATAGATTGATTATTAAATTCTAAGACATCACTGCTCTTTCCCCAATTTCTTAAATAGAGTTTTCCGTGTTCTGAATAGAAGTGGAGCTCTGAATTACTTCTCACGCCTTGTCCGGTCACAGGTAGCGTTGTAATGGTTTTTGGGGCCCAGTAGCACTGAGGTTCTGAATGTTGTGATCTATTGTAGCTACTCTTAAATTCAGCTTCTACAGTGTAACAAGGAGTCTCATTACTCTTATAACCTGAGTCAGAGAAAGTTGTCTCACGCAGTTTTGAAGCAATTAATGTTCCATTCCTATAAATATTGAAAGTGATATTTCTATAAGTCTCATGATTGAATCTAATAACAGGTTGTTCATTTTCAAAAGTGATAGAACTTATAGAAGGAGTGAGAGGAGCGAAGACTTTTTCAAAGTCACTATGTCCTAAACCATGGGGATCATCTAGGTCGAGAAGGTTAAATCCATTTCCGCCATAGGTTGTTTCTCCAAGAATAATATTGATTTGATTTGAGTTTCTTAAATCAGAGGCCGTAAAAAAGTCTAATTGATTTCTCATTTGTCCATTTAGGGAAACGGATTTGATCTTGAAGTAGGTATTTGATTTATATGAGTTCTTTTTCTTTGGAAGAGTAATTGTAATATTCAGAAATTTATTATGATACTTAAAATTTGTAAGTTTTAGTGCGTTTGAGTTTTTAAAAATAGTGTTTCTCATTTTCTCCGTAATAAAGGGAGTAAAACGAATAGCATCTTTATTCACTTCCTTACCAAAGACTCCATCTAGATTTAAAGAGAGCATGGCGGCCACTGACCAGAGTTGTCTCTGTGAGTTCACTACTGGACCTGAGCGGTTTCCATCGTCTACCCAATTTCCTAGTGAGAGAAATTCAAAGTTTTCCATATTGGATAAGTTCAGTGCAGAGCCTCTAATGAGAGACTCAAACATGTGGTTATAGATATCTGCTTGTTTTTCTTTCTTAGCTGCTAGTAGAGCGTAGCTAGAAACAAAGGGCCAGATGGCCCTATTGTGATAAATAGGAGCTTCTTGATCTTGTGGCCATAGTACTGAAGCACCAGCTTTAACCATGGGATAATTTCTAAGGGATTCTTTCTGCTCTTTTGTTTCAGCAATCTCGAAGAGGACCGCCATGGAACTTCCTAGCAGATCGAATTTATCAACGGAAGCTGTATCTAAGTAAGTCGTGATTAAACTCTTGTACAGACCTTTGTTTTGATCCCAGAAGTAATAATTTATTGATGATTTTAAATCACTTGCTAGTCGTGCGTAGAATTCATATTGATTGATCTTCCCAAGCTCTAAGGCCATGAATGAGAGATTCTTTAGTGCCAATTGATGGGCAATATTTGTGGAGAGTGTTTTTGACATGGCCACATGAATGACATTTTCTTTGACCCAATTAGGGTAGCTCTGCTCACGCCAATCTAAAAATGACATCTCTCCTGAGTATAAACCGTCTTTGTAGTCGTAAATAGCCATTCTATCGTGATCAACCGTATTCTTAAGTGCAGTATAACTCTTATTAAGAAACTCTCTTCTCTCATTTCCTTCTAAGTACTTTAAAAGTTCACTTGAAGCTAGCGACCAGATTACTCTATCGGTACTGACAGGCCAGCTGCCACCAGTTCCTGTGTCCTGAATAATTTCTAGGGATCTCTCATCGAGTCCTCTCATTTTTGATATTTTAAAAAGTAGAGAATTCTTAGTTCTTCTTTGTTCTAATGCCGCCAGCGAGAGGTGAGCGGAGTAGGAAATATCTCTGGTCCAAACATACTTCCACTTCTTTCCTGTTTCAAAACAGTGACAATCAGAAGTGATGAAGGCGTGATCAGAAATTTGTTCGACACTATTTTCTACCAGCTCTTCAATGGACATGGTGTAAATGGAATCAAATAAGTTTGAGCCGGTTCTTATAACGGGAAAGTTTTTATTTTCAGTAATTTCTCTGGTGCGACTTGCTGGGAAATTGTCTCTGAGAAAATTATTCGTTTGTAATTTATAAGTTCTTAAATTGAACTCATCTTTAATGAGAGAAGAGCTTGAGTGCTTATCTTTCCAGAAGAGTTTATGAGAGTGGATTTCGTTCTTTGCGAGAGTGCTTACGCAAAGACAAAGAGTCATTAGGCTTAGATAGATTTTAGTTTTCATAGCTACAATGATAGGTTTTTAATTTAGGTATTTGAAGGGTTTATTTTGATTTTATGAACCTCTTTGACGCGCTGTCTATAAAGTCTTAATCATCAGACTTATAAAAATAGTAGGTAAAGCCTATGGCAGTGGAATAACTCTGCTCTTTAATAAAGAGTGGGGAGTTCTTATTAGCGCTAGCGCTGGCGTCATCAATACTCATACCTGTAAAGATAGTGAAGTCCTTGTAATTGTAAATGAGGGCAAGACCGTAACTCATGAGAACGTGACCAGAATTAGCTTCATAGCGAGGTCTTGAATTTGTGGTAAATTGATCATCCACTGAGTAGAGATAGTCATTGTATCTCTGGGTCGCCCATCTTCCTGAAATGGAAGTAAAGATGGAGAAATTTTCAGTGAAGTCATAGTAACTATAGAGAATGGGATTAAAAACAAAACCTCTAAAGTAAGTGTCTTTGATATTGGTAGAGACTACGTGCCTGTAGGGAATATTGAGTGAAAGTTTCCACTTCTTAGAATTGTACTTGTCTAGAAAGTGAAAAATAAAACCAGGACCTAGTTCTAGGAGAGTCTGTAGTTTAGGCATACCTTGCCTGGCCGTGTTCTTTTTAGAACTTACCGGTAGCGAACCACCAAAACTTAGATTCAATTCAAATTTCTTGGAATAGAGAAATCTCGTTCTAATTCCACCATCTTCATCGGCCCTTAATCTATCACCCCTATAAATGAGAACAGGAAAGGGAAAGAGGATTTCATTATGTTGATTGGAACCTGGATAGTGAGGTGTCTTACCAAACACTGCTCCGGCCCCTAATTCAAGGGTGGACTTTTCCACGTTTGGTCTTCTCACACTTTGCGCGAATACATGGGATTGAATAAGGGTGATTAAAATTAAAACGGTGAGAAGTTTCATGACTCTATGCTAATTAAAAAATAAGTTTTACTCAAGCTTTTTATCTTGTAAGGCCTTAAAGAAATAGGGAGTATTCTCTTTTAATAATTGAATAATTTTTCTGGCAATATGTGTATGCCCTTTGATACTTGGATGCCATAGATCTTCTGCATATAGGTCCTGGAGTTTCTCTCTGTCTTTTAATTTAAGATTTACATAGTGGGCATTGTTTTCTTTTTGTACACTTGCTAGCAGGGTGAAAATATTTTCATAAGTATGGAAATAGGAAAGCATTAGATAGGGGATGTTCTGAGATTTAATGGTGGATAAAATTTGATGATAGGTTTTCTTGGATTCTTCCACATAGGAAAAATCATGTTGACCGTTATTTAGGGCACGGTTTTCAAAAATGAACTGACCTTCAAGTCCCTGGCTTATGTTCTTTCTATTTTTAAAATATAAGTAGCTTAGAGTGATGAGTTTAAAAGTTTTAATTTTCTTTATAAAAGTAGGAATTGATAAGTGATAGAATTTCAATTGAAGAAAGGGATTTAAAACCGGATCTGAGTCATTCACTCCAAAGTGGCATATCACCAAGTTCGGTTTATACTTTTTTAGATTGCGCTCTAATGTATTAGCTATGGAGTAACTTGTTTGGCCAGGATAAGAGAGATTGATCACCTGAAAATCTATATCTCTACGTTTATCTTTTAAGAATTTCGCCACCTGATAGGGGTAGGCGTCTTGTAATCTATTCTTTAATAGCATTCCGTAACTAGTGGACTCACCAAGAACGAGGATTTTAAATATCTTCTTTCCTGCTGTTTGAGTAATTGCAGTTTCATTGTCTCTATTAGTAAAGAAAGTGACACCTAGTCCCAAGACCTGCAAAGATACTTCAAAGAGAATTAATGTCATCAGGGAATAGAGAAAGATTTTTTTCATTATACTTACTTAACCAATTGAAAAACCACGTATTAGTCTTTTAATTCTATGGCAAAATAGAATCAGTGTCCAGCTTACAGCTGTTAAGCTCTTGTCATTATTAGTTCTCTAGGCTAATTATGGAGTCTCATCAAAGGAAAAATATGAAAACACTCATTCTACTATTGCCCTTATTCTCAACCCATACATTTGCCGTAACTCTTGAAGTTGTTGGTCCTTGTTCTGAGACTGCTGTTATTGAAGTTGAATACGATATAAGTGATCTAAGTCAGTCTGTTGGGTTCTATAGTGTGGAAATGTTCACCGCCTTTGATATTCCTTTCCTAGGAACTGATGGGGGAATGAATTCAATTATAAATACGCCGACAGGTAAGAAGGCGATTGAGAAAATATCTGAGACTAAAATGCGTGCCCATGGTTGGTGCTATCAAGTTGATGGTTTTGAACCAGCTGCAATGACTAATAATTACTTCTTTCCAACAAAGACTTCTCATTTGAGATGGGTCTTTGGATACTCTACTTTTGATGGTGATATTTTTACGGGGATTGGAGAGTGGACAGGTTACTGTGATCCTACTTACGCAGTTAAGCCAGCTCAATTCTGTCAGTAGTCACTACAAGTTAGAGAAATACTCTTCAAAGAACCTATAAGACTCACTTTCTTTGAAGTTTTTAATATGATTATACTTATCTTCATCAAAGAGATGAGTTTTAGTATCAGACTCTCTAAGAAAATTAAAGGCCGTCGCACATTCTGCAAACATTTCTTCAGGTCCTAACTTTGAATAATCAGAAGGGAAGTTGTTTGAAGTTATTTCTTCCACCAATACATCTGGATCATTTCTCATATCGTAATTAGAGTAGAATTTTCCTAAGTAGGTAAAACCTTTTCTTTCTTTTTTCCAACCTACAGTAGTTATAAAATCTTGATAGAGCTCTTTATGAGACTTTTGAATTGAGTGAAAGACTTCATGGACTAGAGAGTTGTTAAAATTAAACTGATCTTTTTCAAAGTATGAATTTTGATATAAGACAATCGTCTTCCAGTACTTATTGTACTCAGCGAATTTTGTATCATAGAGGTTTTCAGGACTTTTATAGATAATTTTTAAGCGTGGAAGTTTCTTAAATGAGGAGAGAGTTCCGGTGAAAAATTCCTTATTAAGGGCATCGATTTCTGAAGTTTTTAAAACACGGTCAACACTAATGATAAGTACATTTCTCTCTTTGAATAGACGCTCTTGTAAAACTTTGTGGGCCTTTACATAACCTTTTTTATAGTCGCCCATAACTTCAAAATCAATAAAGTCTGGAATACCATCTGTATCAATGTCTTCGTTTTCTTTTTCTTGGTCGTAGGGGTACTTGTCGGCGTAGTTTAAAATTCCATCATTATCAATATCATCGTCGAATAGATCTGGAATTCTATCTAGGTCAAAATCATCATGAATGGAAGCGAGATCAAGGTCTTGGTTAGAATCATCTAGATAGACTTTTCTATCTCCTTTAGCTAACACGTGAGCACTTGAAAAATTGAAATTCGTTCCAAGGTCATCTCTTTTACCTGCACAAGAGGCAAGTAAAAGAAGTGAAAGTAGTAAGAGGGTTTTATTCATTAATCTACGGCCCATCCCCATGCCCAGTCCTCAATAAATCCTTGATCAAATCCTGAGATTGAGTAGGAGAGAAGTACTGCTGGAAGATAGAATGGTCCTAGTAATGCAGATTGTTTTGAATGTCCAGCTTCGTGTCCACTCGCAAAGTGGTAACCGGCGTGGTTATCAAATTCAAAGAGTCCCATACTCATCTTTCCGGCCATTGGTCCCATTCCAGAAGTATCAACATAGATTTGTTGTCCACTGGCCGAGATATTAAATGTTGGAAAATCAACATAGGGAGTAAAGGGAGAGACAATAGCAGTTGCTAAGATAATTCCGACTCCTATGAGAGTGTTGGGAAGTCCCCAAGTTAAATTTAAAATGACGACGAAAATCTTAGAAACAATTGAATCTGGGTTATTAGGATCAAAGAGAATCGATTTTGTTTCTAATTTTGCAATGAAGTCTTTTTGGATTTCAAGAAATTCTGTAAAGTTCTCATCTCCTAAATGTTCCTGCATATTGGCCATGGAATCAGTTCTCTTAGTGTCAGCCTTCTTAACTCTTTTAACTGTTATTGTGATGGCATTTCTTATATATCTAGGTAGGTTATTTCTTTCTCTATAATCACCTAAATTCTTTGTAGTCTTAGCAAGGTCATTATTTAAAACAACGTGTAGACCTAGAAAAGTGAAGTAGTTATCTTGAATTTCTTTTGAAAAATTCTCAAGGGTAGCAATATTCTTATAAGACTCTTGCATTGACCCAATAGTCATCGGTGCAATCATATCGAGCATTATGGTATTAAACTTCTTTAGATATTGTAGTGAGAAGAAGATTAAAGCTTCATTCTTTATGATTTCTTTTTGTGTGTGCACTGGCAAGAAGTCTTCGTTTGTCTCGTAGTTCTTGCTACCAAGCGAGTGAACGATTTTCATAAGCTTTTGCGACTTATTCTTATACTCTTTAATCCAGTTGGTTAATTTCTCTCCATTTGTTTTTACAAATTCGTAAGACTCTGGAGCATCTTCTGATAACTTACCTTTAAGTTTTGGAGGATGGTTTAAATGATTTCTAATTTCTTTTGCTATTTTATTAATTGATTTCGCAGTTAGAACTGTTTCATCTCTTCGTGCCTTACTTCTGCCAGCATCCCTTTCAAGTCCTGCAATGACCTTTTCAAGAGTAGTTGTCTCAGCATTGATACTAACCATGTCACAACCAACGAGTTGAAAAATGACGGCAAAGACTAGAAACTTTCTTAAGTATTTAAAAAACATATTCACATCCTTTTGCACTGGTGAGTGTAAAATTCTTAATTGAGCGACCAAAGTTTTAACACTTTAGAGTCCTCTAAGTGGTTAATATCCTGTTTATTTTAAGGGTATTAGTGATTAATAGTACAAGAGCTGTGCCAAGTGGATAATTCGGAGAATTCTCTCTACATTTTTCCCGTAGGACCCTATAATTAGGGGATGAAGAAATTGATTCTCTCTATTTTATGCCTTCCTCTCTTTGGTAAGAGAGTTTGTCCTCTCGCTTTCTCTAAAATTGAAATTAGCGGCAAGGGTGACTTTATTCCCTGTTGTGGGGACTGGCTTACAAGTGATTATTTTAAAATTGAAAAGAGTGATGATAATCTTTGGAATGGCGAGCAAGCAGTGAAGTTGAGAGCTTCAATGTATGCGGGAAATTTATCCTATTGTAAGACTGATATTTGTCAAACAACTTTGCTCTCTCCCTTTATTCTCTCTCTCTTATATTTTCTAGGACTCCTTAGGTACATTTTTCCGCAAACAAGTTTCAACTCCAAGAATTTGTGGAAAATGAATTTTAAAAAGACTCTCATGCCTGCTCCTCCTTCCATGGCGGTGTTGCAAGGGGACTTTAGATGTAATATCGCTTGTCCTAGTTGTCGTTCAACTCTTATCACTACCAATAAACCTGAAGATGAGGAGAGACTAGCTAGAGCGCAACATCTATTAGATCAAAACGCCAGAGGGCTCTCTAAAATTCAACTGGCCGGTGATGGTGAGGCATTTTTCACTAAATGGCATAGAGAACAATTTAAGAATTTCACCAAAGAGAATTTTCCAAAGCTCAAAGAGATCATCCTCTATACCAATGGTTTATTAGTGAATGAGAAAAGTTTTAACGATCTACGTCCTGGTACTGACTTCGTTAAAAATATTATTATCTCCATTGATGCTGGAGATAGTGAGACCTATAAATTAGTTCGTGGGGGAGACTTTAATCTACTACTAAAGAATCTGTATTGGATGAAGAGTTTAAGAGAGAGCGGAAGGATTCATACTTTTAGAATATGCTTTGTAGTCCGTTTTGAAAATCTTCACTCTGTTATTTCTTTTGTAGAACTAGGGAGGAAATTAGGTGTTGATCAAACTATTTTTAGGCCATTCAATTCTTGGGATAATATGGGAGTAGTTTCTTATAAAGAACAAGCGGTGCACTTAAGTGATCACCCAAGACATGGAGAATTTTTAGAGATTAAAAATCAGGTCAAGTCGCTCCCAAGAGTTGTTTTCGAAGCTTAAGGCCTTAGTTGTTTATGATGCGAGAAGCTCTGTCATAGCAGTTTCCACCACCGGCAGGAGCTCTTTTTATCGCCTCACTGGCAGGATTCACAAGGTTTTCAAAGTGTTGCCAGACGTTGTGTCTATTGGCCTCTCCTCTTCTCCAAGAGTCTGCTAGAGCGTGAGACCAATTCCAAGGATTATCAACTTTAGAATAGAACCATCTGTCTCCACCTGGTTCTGGAATTGATTTATCATATCCCCAAATATTAAAAGGAAGTTTCTTGGCCGCATCTGATTCAGCTAGGTCATCGCGAACGACAAAGTGACCAAAATCAAAAATATGATGATCCTTAGTTCCTTGAACATTTTGATTGGGATCAACTCCGTATCTTCTAAAAACTTCTTGAATTCTTGCCGTCGCATTTCTAGGTAACCATTCATTTTGATGAGAATTTTCTGAGACCCATCTATCGTGTCCCTGTCTAAGATAAAATCCTGCAGGAGATGTTGAGCCATCCGCATGGACAACGTCAAAGCCAGGGTCTATCACTGCATATGAACCTACAATCTTATTGGGGATTCCAGAGTCTTTTACAATATCTCTCATCATGCGTTCATAGATGAATTCTCTGATACTTTCTCCCAGAGTCGCTACGCCATTGCCATGGTCCCTTTGTGCTGGAACAAGAGAACCCGTTCCTTTCACATCAATAATTCCCACCTGTCTCCCTTCATCACTTGGATCAAAGACATCAAAGACATTGGCGCGGTTGTAGCGACGAGGCCTATAGGCCTTCTTAGTAGCTCCTGTAGTTGGAATTGGTGTGTTCACAACAGTCTGTGCTGCTTGGGGAGAGCTTATATAAGCAGTATTTTTAAGTAACCACTCATCTATTTGTGGGTTGGAGAGATTCTGTAGGGCAGGGAAGTCTCTTCTTAAGAGGTCATAATCTGCAATCAAAATTCTCGCATTGGAGAGTTGTTGCATGTCTTCTACTGGAGAAGCGGCGTAGACTTCTTGAATCGAGCGCTTGGGATTCGTTGTAGAACTTATGGCATGAGCATCAGGATCTGAAGCAGGAGTTCTCTTAGTCAGAGAGCTCTTGGTGCAGGAAGCGAAGCTGATAGTTAGCAGAAGTAATACGATGGTGTTGATTTTCATTTTTTCAGTACCTTGAAGTTTAATCATCTCATGAACTTATCGGCTAAATACTCAAAAGAATTTAGTGAGAAATGGCGTGTAACTTATTGATATAACTCGTTGGACAAAGCTATTTTCAGTCGTTACCATTATTGTTCAAACCAAGGACGATTGTTTGATTAAGCTAATGATGGCCATCATTTTGTATATCTCTGTGGGAGTAGTTCATTCCCAGGCTCAGTGGAGCGTGGATTTTACAATTAAGACCCCAAGTTTTACGCCCGCTGGAAGTTCATTCTTTCTAACAGGGGAAAGCAAGTCCCTCTGTCAGTGGAAAGTTAAGTGCCATTCTTTGAAAGAAATTGCTCCTCATATCTATAGAGTAGTTTTAAATTTTCCTGAAACAATTAAGAAAGTAAAATTCAAAGTGACTAGAGGTGAGTGGAGTAGTGAAAGTACTAACTCCTTTGGAGCTGCTCATAGTAATTTTGAAGTAGAAAAGACAAAGAGAAATCAAAGAGTCATTGTTAATATAGCGAATTGGAAAGATCTCCCAAATCTTGGTAGAAGCGACAATATTAGAATTATTAAAGATTTTTATTCGAAAGAACTTGGCTACAGCAAAGATCTACATATCTATCTTCCAAGTGATTATTTAAAGTACCCCAATAGAAAGTATCCTGTGATTTACATGCACGATGGTCATAATCTCTTTAATCCTCACTTTAGCAGTTTTGGAAAAGTTTGGAGTGTTGACCGCGCTATGGGTAGATTTGAAAATACGCAGCAGGCGATCATCGTTGGCATGAGTAGTGATTTAAAACTTCGCTACGATGAGTATGATTACTTTAGAACAGGTCGAGAGTATGCTCGTTTTGTAGTGAACACCGTTAAACCTTTTATTGATAAGTCATTTAGAACGAAAATTGATAGAGAGAATACCTCTCTCATGGGCTCCAGTATGGGGGCTCTTATTTCTCTGACCATGCTTTGGGATTATCCACATATCTTTAGTAAGGCCGCAGGGCTTTCTATACCTGCCTTTATTCACCAAGGTTCTATTTTTAGATTTTTAAAAAATAGAGCTTCTGCTCCTAAGGATATTGCTTTCTATATGGATCATGGTGGATTTGGAATTGATGCAAAGTATGAACGCCATGTAAAGAAACTACAACGGGTTCTTGTCTTAAAGAAAGGACTTAAAAAAACTCAGTTAAAATACTTTGTCTTTCCTCTGGCCGGTCATAATGAAATAGACTGGGCGAGGAGAGTTTCTACCCCCCTGCGCTTTCTTCTGGCTAAGTAGCTTACTTCTTTTGTAATTTTTGTAGCTGCTTGAATACAGATTCAGAGTAATTAGCATCTGGAAAATAAGAGAAGTTCCAATCAGTAGGTCCCTTATTTACAATTTTTCTATTGTGAGCTCTGAAGTGTAATTTATAGTGATTATAGAGTGGAGCGATAAAACTCTCTTCTAGTAATTTCAATCTCTCTTCAAATTGCTCAAGACCTTGAACATTTGTAAGAGACATATCTTCCATGTGACTAATCAGTTTATTAATATTTTCTTTAATGACTAACGCCACTGAAGCTACGTACATGAGTTCAACTCCCGAAAGGGAGGGAAGATCACTGGTAGGAGCTTGAGGGGGAAGACTAAAATTAGTACTTAGAGAATTATTAATGGCATCAATTACAGAGCTGTCCATTTTTACAATGTCTTGAAGGCCAGTGTAATTTGTAAGTACGCGATTAAGCCTATGAACTAAACTCATCTTCTTATAGTCTGAATTATAAAAGAATCGATCAAAGAGAGTACTCGTTCTAAGTTTTTGGATCAATTCTTCTTTGTTTTGAATTTTTAAGTAAGGAGCAATCATTTGATTGGCTTCAACCATAATTCTAAGTAACTCGCCCTTATCCACTGAGGCCATGGCTCCATTTGTACTGAAATCAATACCTAAGGTCTTAGCTTTCTTATTAAGAGTAAAACCGAGGCTTTCACCATTAAAAGTTTGGTTTGGGAGTAAGCGAATATCAAAGGCTGCCGTAGCAAAACGAGGATTGATTTGTATTAAGATTTCTTCTTTATGAGTGAGAAGTTTAATGAATTGATTGAGTCTAAATCCACCAAGAACAATATTTCCGTTCTTGTTCTCTTTAGTTGAGTGCAGAAAGTGTTTCATGAATTTTAAAACAACATACTTCACTTTCTTAGCAATCATTCCTCTTTTAAAGTCGACATCACCAGCAACTATATTTGTGATTTTATCTAAAGTTGTTGTGTCTCCTCTCGTTGTAAAAGAGGCCTTTCTTAGATCTAGTCTTAGTAATTCATTCCCAAGAAAAACTTCGTTCTTAGCAAGGGAGATCTTAGAGATATATTTTTCTAATTTTTCTACACTTAGCGCAATCTCAGTACTTAGGTTGATTGTTTTTTGCGTGGTCTTGTACTTCTCACTGAAGTACCGAGCAGGATTTATAAAAGATCTCTTCGCTTTCTTTAAGTAAGTCATGGATAAATTCAACTTAAGAATTCCATTCTCTACAACTTTTAGACCCATGTCTTTAATTAGATAGTGTTCGCTTTCTTCATCTCTACCCATCGCTTTATCGACTTGTAGTTTTTGTTTGTGATAGGCATCTGCTAGAACTTTATTGATGAGACTTTCAAAACTTTTAAGGTTTACCTTCATTCTCATATCTGCTGGAGCAGTCTTTCTCGCTTCATCAATTCCCACAAAGTTTTGTGAGGCAGTGAATTCATCTCTTGAGTGAATAGTCTTTAGGTATTTCTTTGATCTCTTATTATTTCCAGCAGTAAATTCTAGATAAGTCTGGTTTAATTTTTCATCATAGAGAGACTCTATATTCCATACTTGAACTGTGTTCTCACTATCCATAATTGTTTCAGCAACTATTTTAGGATCTACTTTAAAGAGAATCAGTCCCGATTCATCATCGTACTTAATAAGTTCTTTAAAGAAGTGTTCCATTTTGCCTTGGATATGTTCTTTACCTGCAAGAATGAATGGGTTCTTTTCAATATCAATTTTTGCGAGATTCACTAGGGAAGTGAGGTCATCATCAACTCTAGTCACATTGTTAAAATCTTGCCCTTGGGTAAGCATATTGCTTCTAATTCTCTGTTCAGAAGCATTAAGTTCTCCCTCTGTTGGAGTTGTTGTCGTGGCGAGAGGATCTTCTATGAGAGTAGCGGCCATAGTGTTCACGAGTGCCATCTTTATAAACCTGATAGCAGATCCACCGTGTTCTGAATTGGTATCAATAGGTGTTCTTTCACTTCCTGTAAAAATTGAAAATGAGTTCACATCAAGCCCAAGCCATCCGTCATCTAACATTTTAATTCTAAGTGTTGTAGAAAAAGGCATAGCACTGCCCCATGTGTCTTCTGCAGGTCTCCATGGAGTCTTATTCCATTCTATACCACTTCCTTCAAGACCCATGGCCATGAAAGTATTGTAATTAATATTCATCATTCCGCGAATACTAATTCCTGGAATTGTAGGGTCATAGAAGATATGTAATTCTTTAAACATTTGTTCATTTTCAAATTCAAAGTCTCTGAAAAATCTTACTGCTTGAGAAAAAGTGTCCTGAGAAATTCTCTTTTCTAGGAAAGGAACACCCAAGGAATTTGATCCTCCATTTTTAATTTTTCTATTGAGAAGAACTTTTCTCTTAATACTAGTCATTGTTGAAATAATGTATTCTCTAGCATCTCTATTTGTATTTTCGTAAGTGTCTAAGGGACTTGCAAGAAAGAGAGCGTTCTTTTTATTTAGTGATTTTCTCGCTCTAGTCTCAGTGGTTCTTCTTAGTTTTGAGAGCTGGTTAATATCTCTAATATCTAATTCTTCAAGCATTAGTTGTACTTTCATAGCACTTGAAAACTCATCCATCTCTTGCATGAAGACACTTATGTCTGAGTACTTATTGTAGAATTCTTCTCTTGCGTCTTTAAGTGAGCTTTGATCACCTTCATCTCTCTTGGCAACATTAGCTAACCATTTCTTAGAAGGTTTTCCAGATCCTCCCTGTACTTTTAAGGCCACGAGATCGTTTGTTCCTAAAAATAAAACTGGGGAGAATTGCCAGAGGCGAAAATCTTCTAGCCATTTAGCGTAGGTCGTAAGGGATGGAATTTTTGAAATATCTAATTTAAATGCAATTGTGTTTCCTCTAAATCTTAATCCTTTCTTTTCAATCATCTCTTTAATTTGTAGAGCGACATTATCTTCACTTGTACGCATTTCTGGTTTCACATCTAGCATGTAATTCATGAAACTTGTGTTCAGAAGTAGACCTGTGGCAAATTGAGAAATACGGTTAAAGGCCTTGAGGTAGGAATGTCCACCAAGTTTAAATTCAACGATTTCAATTTGAAAATATCTGGTTAGTGCTAACTTCTTTGTTGAGGGAAGTTTAAATGAAATATTAAACCTATGCTCCATGGGTAAACTATTTTCATGTCCTGTAATATTGTCCATATCTGACATAACATAGGCAGGGAGCTCTGCAGTTCCCTCTAAAATAAATAATCTATTAATGGGATCAATAGAGAGTTTTGAAATTTCTTTAATCTGTGTGCCGGGAGCCGTTAGTTGATCGATGATGAATTTCTTAAAATCTTCATCAAAGGGAATCGTAAGGTTTACGATACTCTCTTCTGAGTAGGGGTTAGTGTCTGTTCTACTCGCATTATAAGGAGTAGACGCGTCGATAGGAGCACTGTAGCTACTTTGGACACATAAACAAAAAATAGACAGTATTACCCACGTAATTACTTGAAATCTCATTACTCAACCTCTTGTATTAATTCTTTTACTTATTTAATACAAGATCGATACCAAGATTTTTTATGGAGTTTAATTAGACCTATTTTTAAAGGCCCTTTTTGAAATTTTCTGCATGAGATTATCTGAGATCTTAGAGTAGGGAGGAACAAATCTCTCAGAACTAAAGAGATGAGGGTCTGCATTTACGAGAGGATTGTTCTTTACAAGACTGGAAGCTGAAATCATTGAAAGATCTTTTACAATTCTCTCTTGTGCCTTCTTACCCATAAAGTAATTCGCCATTAATTCTGCCGCTATTAATTTATCTCCCTTAATTCCTTTCATGAAATTAATGGTATCTAGCCAAACAATATTACCTTCTTTAAAATTTATTTTCTGCCAATTTCCATTGTTTTTCTTATTCTCTTCTTGGATCTCTGGACCCCAGCTAGAGACTATACTTAATTCATCTTTAAATACCGTTCCACTGGTCCAGAAATGACCAGCCTGTGCATAGAGTTGATTCATTTTCTTTTGAACAATTCCATTCTCTTTACCAAGTTCAAGAGCAAGGTGTCTCTTTCCATTATTTAAAAGATTATTCAAATAAAAGGGAGGCATGTCTAACGCCATGAGAGAAATTCCAATATTATACCAAATTTGTGTTTTATTAAGAGAGAACTTTCCCTTCCACTTTGGAGTCCATAGCTCTCCAATTGATTTAGGAACATCTGCTACTTTGACTTTATCTCTATTTACATAGAAGCCGTAAACACCAGCACCGTAGGGAATGTAGAGTGGCTTACCATTCTTCATACCCATGTCTAAACTCTTTGTACTCTTAAGAAGCTTTTTATAATTGGTAAGCCGTTTAGAATTTACATTGATGGGTTGAAGTAGTTGCGTAATCTTTTCTCGATTCATTTTGACAAAGAAGAGTGTAAGAAAGCTCACATCACATTTCTTTTGTCGAATGACATTGAACATTTGATCAGAGCCCTCTGCGAAAGGAGAGATGACTTTAGCCTGTATGTCTAAGTGGTTTTTTTTGAAAATCCCATTGATATTTACAAGGTCACTCTTTGTAATATAGCCATCCCAAGTGAAGATTCTTAAATCCTCTGCTTGAGTCGCTAGACTTAAGAGAACAAAAATTGATAGGAGAACCTTATTCATAGCTTTTATTTCCGGCTTCAGCCAATAGTAAAATACATTTGATATTATCAAATCTTATGAAGGTTTAAAATTAATTTAAGTTAAATTACAGTTTTAGTAAGGTAATAAATCTTACTTAATCTTTCTTGCTCCTAATCTTGAATTCTTTCTCCTATAGCTATTCTTATCGGAATTTTTGATGGCGAATGGACTTCGTCAATTTACCTGATAAACAAAATATGTTATTTTTTTATATTAAAAAATTTATAAGTATTTAAAACATAATTCAGGGAGTTTTTATGAGTAAGTTACTAGAGGTCTACTCTAATGGTGTAAGATTTGAGAATCCTTTTCTTGTGGGCTCAGGACCTCCATCAACAAACGCCAAAGTTGTCGCGAGATCCTTTGAAGCAGGTTGGGGTGGATCTGTACTAAAAACATTTTCTCTTGATCACACTCAGGTTCGCAACATCGCTCCTAGATATGGAAAGTTGAATGAAGATGGAAAATGTATTGGTTTTACCAATAACGAGCTTATTTCTGATATTTCCTGTGATGAGTGGCTGCAATATATTAGAGATCTTAAAAAGAGTTACCCCGATAAAGTCATTGTCGCTTCAATTATGGAAGAGCCTAATCAGGCACGCTGGCAAGAACTCACTGATAAAGTTGTCAGGGCCGGAGCAGATATTATTGAACTAAACCTCTCTTGTCCTCACGGAATGCCAGAAAGAAAAATGGGTGGTGCCATGGGGCAAGATCCTGAGATCGTAAAGCAAGTGACTAGTTGGGTAAAAGACGCCTCTGGTAGTGTTCCTGTTTGGGCGAAGATGACTCCAAATATCACCGACATTTGTGACCCTGCTAGAGCAGCGATTGATGCTGGTGCCGATGGACTTGTGGCGATTAATACTATTCTCTCTCTTTCAAATATTGATATGAAAACTTTTAAACCTAATCCTAACGTGAAAGGGGTTTCTGCTTTTGGTGGTTACTCTTATAAGGCGGTGAGACCTATTGCCCTTCGCATGGTTGGTGAACTTGCTATGGCCTTTCCTAAAACTCCTATTAGTGGAGTGGGAGGAATCGTTGATGGTCATTCGGCAGCTGAATTTCTCTGTATGGGATCTGAGACGCTACAAGTTTGTACGGGTATTATGTTAGACGGATTTAAAATGATCGATAAGTTAAAAGCAGAGCTTGGCTCTATTCTTTCTGATCATGGAATGAATAATGTTATGGAGCTTAAAGGAAAGTCGCTCGAGTACTTTGGTACTATGGCCGAAATGGCGGATCGTTTAGAAGCAAGTAAACTTAAAACGAAAGCTCATACTGGAAATTTTGCAGGAGATAATATAGTTGAAATTTCTAAGAATCTTTCTAATACAGAAAACAATTAATTGATAAAATCACTTAAGGGTTCTACTTCTAGAACCCTATTCTATAGTCTCTAGATAAAGTTAAGAATTCCGTATTTGATTTAATTTCATAAATAAACTCCGAATAGTTATTGAGGAGTTTTATGAAGAAAATATTATTAATTATAGGTTTGATTTCTCTTGGAATAATTTACAAGGTAAATTTCACTAATAGTAGTTCTAAAGAAAAAAGCAAAATTCGTATAGCTATTTTTTCTTGGTCTAACTCTAAGGGATATATTGAAAATATACAATCTTTCAAGGGATCCCTAGAGAAGTATGGACTTGTTAATAATAAGAATATAATATTCAAAGAATATCTCTCAAATACTAGTCGAAAGAAGCAAAATGAGTTGGCTATCGAGGCAAGGTCGTGGAAACCAAACCTAATATACTCTTTAACGACTCCTGGTACATTAATCGTAAAAGAACATTTTAAATCAATTCCGATTGTTTTTTCTATTGTGACTTATCCTGTAGAAGCAAAAATTATACATTCACTTAAAAATTCAACTAATAATCTTGTAGGGACGAGGAATTATGTATCTGCAGAGACTCAAATTAAATTATTACTAAAAATAAAACCTAAAACTAAGCTCGTAGGATTTGTTAGAAGAGATATTGAATCAAATTCAAATATACAATTCAAAGACTTTAAGAAAAACCTTTTAAAGAGAGGTATCGAAATTTTCGATATTAAAGCAAAGAATCTAAATAGTCTAAAATATCAGTTATCAAATATATCTAAAAAAATGGATGTCTTATATTCTGCCTGCGATACATTGTTGCAATCTGGAGGAGAGGAATTAGTTATAGAGCATTCACTTAGTAATAATATACTTCCTTTTTCTTGCAATAAGAGAGGAGTTCGAGATGGTTCCTTATTTGGAATTGTTGTTGACCTTTCAACTATAGGAAGTCTTTCAGGAGAAAAGGCTGCGAAGATAATTTTAGAGAAATTGACGCCAAGTGAATTAGTTTCTGAATCAACCAGTAAGGTGAATATCATTTTAAATTTTAGAACTTTAAAAAAATTAAAGCTAACAATTAGTAATGAAGTTTTATCAAATGTTAGTGAGGTCATTTATTAGTGAAAAAAAATAAGGAATTTACTCGTTATTTACTACTTCTTAGTATTCCGATTATGGGAATTACAGTGTTTTTTAATATTATGTTTGTAGATATTTCTTCCTTTTCAATTGGCTACTTTAACTCTGTTGAGAGATTGAATCTTCAGATGAGACAAAATACAAAGATATATGAAAAGGTTATCAGCTTAGGGGAAGTGAACTCAGAAGTTGAACTAAATAAAAAATACAACGATCTAAAAACATTAATCAAATTTAAGGTTAAAGAAAAAATCTCATCAGAGTTGGAAAAACTTCAAATTGAATTATTAAATGAGCTAAATCAGTTTCATAAAATTCAAGAATTGATGAACAGTAGAGAAATTACAAGTACTAAGTTCTCAATACTACATAATATTCACACCCACAGATTAAAGGGCCTTACCCTTCAGATTCAGAATTTAATCTTAGGGAGAGTTTCGAGCTTGTCTATAAGAGGTAAAAAAAGGATCCAAAGTTTAAAAAATACAAATACACTAGTTTCCTCTCTCTCTGTGTTTGGAATAATTATTGTGGTAATAGCTTTCATGAATATGAATGAACAAATTCTGATGAGAGAGTATTTAACTTCAGTTATAAATAAAATTTCTGACGCGCTAGTCATAGTAGATGATGATAATAAAATAATTAAAATGAATGATAAGGCTAAGGTTATATTCGGTAATCAGCTCATTGGAGAAAATGTTTTAAAAATTATAAAAGGATTCTCAAAGAATAAAGTTAATGTCGAATTAGAAACAACTTATATAGATGAAAATAAATCCAAAATACCACTCCTTTATACAATTAATAATTACCAGGTTAACTATAAAACTATACATCACGTTGTTTTAGCAAAAGATATGAGAGTACAGAATAAGTTAAAGGGAGATCTCTTTAGTGCTGAAAAACTTGCATCCGTTGGAGAGCTCGCTGCTGGAGTTGCACACGAACTGAATACTCCTTTAGGATCAATTTATCTTGTACTTAGTCAAATTAAAGAGGCATTTAAAGAGTACAAGATTGAAGATGTTGATTTACTCGAAATGGTAGATGATTCGTTTGATTCTGCAAAAAAAATGGGGAAGATTATCTCTGGACTACAGCTAGTGTCCAGAAGACCATCTGAACAGAAATCCCTAGTAGTGATAGATTCTATTATAGAGAGTGTCTTAAGTATATGTGAGAGTAATTTTCTAAATAATAGAATTGAACTTGAAGTTAAGTTGCCCAAAGTGCCTGTCGAAATCCTTTGTAATCCTGCTCAAATTGGACAAGTTCTTGTTAACCTTCTAAATAATTCAAAAGACGCCGTAGAACTAATAGAACATAAGAAAATAGTTATTGAAGTCAGTGAATACAATGAAGAAGTTATTATTCTTGTAAAAGATAATGGACCAGGTATAAGTGAAGAAAATTTATTAAATATGTATGAACCTTTTTTTACGACGAAACAGGTTGGCAAGGGAACAGGTCTAGGACTTAGTATAAATAAAGGTATAGTCGAATCACATAAGGGAAAACTTGTATATTTACGAGATAATGAAATGACAGTTTTTAAAATTACAATCCCCATAATTCAAATTGATGAAATTGATCTTGGAGAAGCTGTATGAGTGAAGAAAAGCTAAAGATCAAAGTTTTAGTTGTTGAAGATGATAAGAACTTTAGAAAAGTTCTTTGCTCAATACTAAAGCGTAATGGGTTTTCTATTGTTGAAGCTGATAATGGGCGAACTGCATTAGATGTCCTTGCAGTTGATTACATCGATATCATTGTTTCTGATGTCAAAATGCCCGATATACACGGGATTGAATTACTTCATAGAGTTAAACGGAAATACGATATACCTTTCATCATGATGACTGGGTTTAGTAAGCTTATTGAAACTACAGAAGCCCATGAACTTGGAGCTTCTTATTTTTTGGCAAAACCGTTTATAGGTGAAGAAGTTATAGAGGCCATTGATTATGTACTAAATACGAGTCACGATAGAAATTCTTTACGTGGTGATGAGAGAGACTTCATGAGAGTAGAGATCGAGTCATTCTTAACAGGTAGTGAATTCTCTCATCCAGTATTTTTAAAACTCAATGATCTTAAGATTATAAAAATAGCTCACGAAGGAGAAGATTTAACAAGGGAGAGGTTAAAGCAATTAAAATCAAAAGGTGTCGATTCTCTTTATATCAAAACTCAAGACTTTAAAGAATTCTTGAATATTAAAAATGCTTTATGTGAGAAAATCTCTGATTCATCTCATGTTAGTAAACAAAGAAAGATAGACTTTTATACAAGAGTAGAAGAAATTGCTCTTCGGTACATTTTCAAAACGGTTACAAATGACAAAGAAGTATTTGAAATTGCTTTAAATAATTTGTTACGAACGATAAAAATTGTTATGGATGATTCACTTGCTTTTGAAACACTAATGTCATTTAGTAAGAATTCTCCATCCATTTTTAATCATTCCATTGCTGTCGCAATTCTTTCCGTTGCTCTTATTCAAAAAAAGGGGTGGGAGAGTGCTAAAACTCTGTTTTTAGCATCAGCCGGTGGCCTCTTTCATGATATAGGAAAAAAGGATTTAGTAAAAGGTATTGACGAGATTGAATTTGATATGATGACAAAAGAACAAAGGCTTGATTATGAATCACACCCCGAACTAGGTGCAAAAATATTAAGAGAAATTGCTTTCTTTCCAGACGAAGTTGTTCAAATTGTTTTACATCATCATGAATTAATCAATGGAACAGGGTTTCCTAAAGGTATATCGAGAGTGAAGATTCATCCAATCTCACAATATGTGGCAGTTGCTGATAAATTTCTTAACGTACTCTATGGTTCACATGGTGAAGAACCTTGCTCAGATATCCAAGAGGTCTTAGGTCAATTTAAAAGTGTTAGAACAATCTATAATAAGGAAGCCATTGACCTCTTAGAGAATTTATTTTCTTTTCATGGAAAAAGGAAGGTCTCTTGAAAAAAATCCTTTTATGTGAAGACGATAATGTTCTGCTAAAAGTTATGGCAAGATCCTTGAAAAGGGTAGGTTTTGCTATTATAGCTCTCAGTAGTGCTGAAGATGTTTTGCAGGAAGATTTTTCTCACCTCAGTTTGATCATTATAGATATAGGACTTCCTGGAATGAGAGGTGATGAACTTCTAAAGAGACTTATATCAAAAAATATTGAGATTCCCATTATTATTATCTCAGGGAATAGTGATGTCTCCTTAGCAGTAGAGTGTATGAAGAATGGGGCATATAATTACTTAGAAAAACCATTTGAAGAAAACTATCTTATCTCAAGTGTAATTGATGCCATTGGTGATAATGAAATTGAAGCAACCACAAATGAGTATAATTATGAATATTTTTCACGTTCTAATGAAGTAAATGAATTGACCAAAATTATAAAGAAAATAGCAGGAGAAAATATTTCTGTTTTCATGTATGGCGAGTCTGGTAGTGGAAAAGAATTTTATGCCAAAGAAATTTATAAAAGCTGGCATAGGCCAGATGTTCCCTTTGTAAGCGTTAACTGTCCAGCTATACCAGACTCTCTTGCTGAATCTGAGTTGTTTGGTCATGAGAAAGGATCTTTTACAGGTGCAGATAAACTAAAAATAGGAAAGTTTGAGTTTGCTAATAATGGAGTTCTATTTCTAGATGAAATTGGTGATCTTAGTTTAGAGATTCAAGCTAAACTTTTACGTGTATTAGAAGAAAAAGAGATTGAAAGAGTTGGTTCTAATGAGAAAATTAAGTTAAATATTCAATTGATATCTGCAAGTAGTCAAGATATCAAGTCACTTATTGCTGAAGGTAAATTTCGATCTGATTTATATTATAGGCTTTCTGATATTGAACTAAAAGTACCTCCTTTAAAATCACGTATTGAGGATATTGATTTTCTAGTCAGTCATTTCATATCTCAATACGAGAAAGAAACAGGAAAATTAGGTAAGACATTTAGTGAGAGTTCATTAAATATTTTAAAATCTTATGACTGGCCTGGAAATATAAGAGAACTTAGATCAACAGTGAGAAGAATGATGATACTTTCTAAAGGGAATGTAGTAACTCCTGATGACCTAAGCGTTGGTCACTTTGGAAGTCTCTGCTCTCATATGGATACCAGTAAAAAAATAGCAAGAGTTTCGGGACAAATACAAAATCAAGAGTTAGAACTTATTCGAAACTCAATAAAGACTCAGAATGGAAATTTAACTAAAGTATCAAAAGACTTAGGCATTAGCCGTGCTACCTTGTATAGAAAAATAAAAAAGTATGGAATTTAGTAGGGTGATACGGTAATTGTAACCGTTCCTTGAAAATCTCCAGGAGTTATTTCGTAAAGGTTAGTAATATGAGAAAAAACATCTACGTAGTGCAGGCTGTTATGTGTTTGAGCTTGAGGTGTTATAATTGAATAATTTGACTCATCTAGTTGGTGAGATGTTTCAATATCAACGTATCCATTAGTCAAACTTGTAACCTCTCCTGTTATAACAACTCCACAATTTGACTCAATCCTAAAATCTCCACGACCTTTAAAGTTAACATTATATTGTTGGTTAAGCTCAAGAGGATACATTACAATATTCTCTACTGATTGAACTTTTGCAAATTTTGCAACGTCCATTGTTACCATTCCTGTGGCCTGGTTTAAGAGCTGACTAGAATTTATATTAGGAAGAAGCTCTGTTTGTTCACTCATTGAAGTAATAGGAGTAGTGAATATTGAGAAAATTAAATCATTATAATCCTTATCTCCGCCATTCCAAAGATCCTCAAATCCAATGACGACCTTTTGCTCCTCTTCATCGTAAGAAGAAACAGTATGTTTAATTCCATCAATGTTTCGCTGCTCTTCTGTATAAAAGTAATGCCCTTCATTGTGATTTCTATAAAACCCATTAGGCTTTATATAAAAACCAAATGTAGTATCTTTAGAATATGTACCTAGATTAAAGGTATCTCCTATCTTTAAAGGACCACCGCTTCCTCTCATTGATGCATTCTTGATAATCTCTTGTCTTTGAATATTTTCATTCTCATCTATTGTATAAAGACCAAAACTATTTTTAAACCCTGCTCCTTCCCATAGAAAAGTAGTGTACAATTCAGCATCTTCATTCAAAGTAAAAACAGCTTCTTGTGAGCTATTGAGAAAAGATTCATCTATCTCTTTATATTCAGGTAGCATGAGGTTTATTCTCTCCGTAAATTCAGGTGAAATTTCGAAATTTGTATGAGAATACTCACTGGAATATGAATAAGCTAGAACTTGAGTATTTAGTAAGAAGAATATGAAACAACTCAATATTAATCGCACAATATTTCCGGTTTAATTAAAAAGATGACTTCTGATGTCTCTTTATATTTCTCTTCGTGTTTAAAGAACCAACCGAGAAGTGGGATTTCACTAATAATCGGAATTTTAGTCACTTGTGTTTTGTCTTTACTCGTAATCATTCCACCTATAAGTAATGACTCATTTTTCCTAACTCGTATTGTTGTTGATAATGAATGTGAGGTAACCTTTCGTCCCTCTATTTCTCCCATTTCTAAATGTTCAATCTTAAGGTTTATATTATCTTTTTCAGTTATTGAAGGTGTTATTTTTAGATTAATTCCTGCCTTCAGTGGGATTATATGACCCTTCTTTCTAATCGTTTGATTCATATCACTTACACTTGAAGCAAAAAGAGCTGAAAGACCATCTTGAGTAATAATGGTAGGGTTTGCTTTAACTAGAACATCTCCAGTCTCTTGCAGTGCTCTCATATTTTTTACGAAGGAACTTAAACCTTCCCGAGTTAAAGAAACAAGCTGTCCTAATTGACCATTTCTGTAAGGAGAGCCCATTAAGCCACTTAGAATTTTATTCCCATGATTTGAAACTTCACTAATTGATATATTTAATTTAACTTGTCTTCTGGCCCTATCTGCAAAAGCAAGCTGATTCATGATATCAATTAATATTCTTCTAGGTGCTGTGATTGTGAGAACGTTTCTTGAGTTATCTCCAACAAGATATTCTCGGTAGAGAGGATTTATCTGATTGATGATTTCTTCTGGAGTTAAATTCTTTGTATAGTAATTATGATTATAAGCAAGTCTCCACCATGAAGGAGCTTTATTCATCACAACACCAACATAGTAAAAGTCATTCTCAAATTTGTAATCGAATGGACCTGCTGATGTAATCATTTGTAAAGATTCTAGGAATGATTTTTCATTAATATTTACGGTAATTAGTCCCGTTACTGACTCACCAAACACTATTGGAATATTTGAAATTGTCGAAAGCTCTAACAAAGCCTCTCTCACATCTAGATCTAAAAATTCAAAAGTATACTTCTCTTTATCTAAATAATTCTTTATTCCTAAGTTTTCTTCATTAAACTTATTTGATTTTTCCTTTTCTATATACTCCCCACAGCTCTTAATCTCACTGTCTAGCAGATTAGAGCTTTTTAGTGAGTTCTTTTTTACGTTAACTGTTGAGCATGAAATAAGAGTCATTAGTAATATAATGTGGATTAATGATTTCATTGAATCCTCCAGTAAGAATTACTTTGTAGGAATTATACTAATTGGTAAAGTTGTTAGTTTAATTCCTTTATTCATAATACTTATCTGCTTTGTTACTAGTTCGAAATTGATATCATG
Organism: Halobacteriovorax marinus; assembly: GCA_002163155.1. Taxonomy (GTDB): domain Bacteria; phylum Bdellovibrionota; class Bacteriovoracia; order Bacteriovoracales; family Bacteriovoracaceae; genus Halobacteriovorax; species Halobacteriovorax marinus_A. The sequence goes on from MAAO01000002.1 coordinate 162,978, forward strand.
AGAAATTTTAATAATTGCATACTTATATTTCATTGCACGTAAATTTATTTCTCTTGGGTAAATACTAATATTAGAATCTTTCTTCTCGTTAATTGGAAACGAAAGCTTCATTTCATTATTTGAATTATTTGATATTTTAATTCTATAACTTGTTTGCTTTTTGGGTCTTACCTTAATTTTAATATCCTTTGGTAGAATAGAAACTCTCGGTGCAGTGCGAGTTGCTGATTCTTCTTCTTTTGTAGTTTTAATTGTTATTTTTACTTTTTTTATAACACTTTTCTTTCTATTTAGTTTTGAAAGAATTGTGACTTTATAATCTCCGGGCATTAAGTTCTTTTTGAACTTTCCAATAAGGTTTACTTTACTCTTTGGAAAGACGATGGACTCATCTGCTCCTTTTTGCCAAGATGAAAGGGATTTTAGAATTATTTTTTCAATTAGTTTTCCTTTACTATTTCTTATATAAGCGAAAGTAACACTTTTAAAGTCCTTGCTCGTTGTGTTTTCAATTTGGCATTGAATGACTTTGTTTCCTTTTAACTTTTTCACTTCTGCCGATCTTAGTATTGCTCTTTCATAGACTCTCTTGTCACTTAGTTGTAATTTGAATACAACTGCATATCTGACATGAATACCAACTCCCTTTTTGGCACCACCCTTATCCTCTTCAATCATTACAGCATAAACTTTGGTTTCTTTTTTCTTTTTTGGAAACTTAACCGTTCCCTTAATTCTAATGAGGCCAGATCTTTTTATGCTATATATATTTTTTTCAAGAATAATAGTTTCTTTATCTAAAGATTCAGTAAAGTCTAATTTTCCTGATATGTTTTGACTTGCTTCAAAAATTGTCGCTTTGATTTTCACATTTCCCTTTGCTTGGACATTTATTTGAAAAGACTCTTCCTTTTGACCAGAATTTGTATACTCAAAATATAGAGGCTGAACTGATAGATCAGCAGCGAAAACTTCTTGTGCTAGGAATATGAGTATTGTTGAAAGCAGTAAATTTAGATTTTTAGAAGCAGGTCTCATTTTTATCTCCTTATTGAAAGACAGATAGGGCACTTGGCCCTATCTGATCTTCTAACGAATAGGGGAATTAAAGGGCAGCAACAGTGATTACTATTTGAGCTGAGTATCCACCTGCTTCTTGGGCTGAAATTTCTCCAAGAATTGCTTCTGCACTGACTTTATGCTGTTCATTGTGAATTCCTTCATCTGTGTCAAATGAAAGACCACCTTCATCTAATTCATAAGCAGTACTGATTGTGTTTTCTCCGTTACTTAATTGATCTCCTGTTAAAGTTACGGATACTGCGGCGTTTGATTCTAAGTTAAACATATCAAATCCACTGTATACTGAATTTGCATCACCATCTGTTGATACGGGGAGTAAAACAAAATTCTCTAGTCCTGATATCTTTGCAAATTTGGCGACTTCTAATGTTACAATAGCATTCTTAGAATCTAATTCTGCGAAAGCAGAAGGCATAATCGTTAACAATAATGCGGATAGGGTTAAAGCTTTTAAGATTCTCAACATACGTTCCTCCGGTTAGTGGCCATTTAGTTAGACCTTGTGGTTTTAATTGCACAAGTTGGGCCAATGATCTTTCATTGGCTAAGTCTTTATATTCATTTTTAGCTTAAGTCTTTATCGAGAGAAAGTGTTTCACAATGACACACTATATATTTCCAACTGTCTCATATAGAGATTTTTAAAATCTTTAGTTTCATTTTTCAATGACTTATTCTTGGTACAAGTCTTGCGGTAATATAAGTATGAAAACTCTATTTTCACTTCTGATATTAATTTATTTAGTTTCGTGTGGTATTAATCAAAAATATCCTTCTGAAGAATCTACTTCATCTCAATCTAGCGGCCCTCCTTCTAATCCTGAAGATTGTTCAAATGTAGAAATAAATGATCTCATCAGCTTTTATTTAGACATAGATGGCGATGGCTTAGGTGACTTTAACCAAAGTTCTAAATTTTGTGAGTCAAGTGATACTAGTGGATATGTAAACAACTTTGCTGACCTTGACAACAATGATGGTCCCTTAGGAGATCTTGATGGTGATGGAGTTATCAATTCTGATGACCCTGACTTTATTCTCCATCCAGGATTTATTGGAGCTTTTACTTTTGATGGAGTTGACGATTACTTATCATTAGATGCTGGAGTCTTAGCTCAACACATTATGATTTCAAATGAAAGTCATTTCTTAGTTAGTATGATGGTTAATACTACAAATACTGTCGACAATTCTTTATGGAGTCTCTTACATTTTGAAAATAGGGGGATTGGTCTTATAGTTAACCAACTAGATATGGTGCAAAACTTTAATGAACTTACATTATTCTTTGCGGTTAATTCAAATAACAAGAGTTTTACTTTTGCTCCTAGTGTTGATGTTTGGAATAATCGCTTAAAAGATGGCGTTCATAAAGTAAGTCTAATGTGGATAGGTAAAACTTCTGATAATGTTTCAAGCTTTAAAGTGATGGGGTTCAATTGGTACTGGGCTGGGGATTATGGATATATTGATGATAACGGAGATGTAATTGAAGGGGGTGAAATTAGAATCTATAGAAGTAAGAAGTCTCCTGAAGATAATAGAAAGTACCTAATTTATAAACCTTATGATGATTTATGGCATAAGACTTCAATGCAAGACTGGAGTGAAGAAGGTAATGGAATAGATTATTCTCTATTAACTAATATTACTATTGAAGACTCTGTATCAGCTTCTGTTTCTCCCAATATTCCTTCGGGAGTGACAAGAAAAAGGAATTCTCTCATTGCTTTTATTGATGGTGCTTATATGGGTCAATTGAATGATAAGAAAACTCTTACTAGTGAAGATGAAGCTCTTAGGATTGGTGCAAGGTCCATTAATTTGTCTCAGTACACTGAGATTGAATCCTTAAGTGAGTATGTTATAACAGATACATTAGCAATAGATGGAATTCAAGGCCTTCATTCTGCGATGGGGTTGATCGATCTAAGATCGTGGGCATTAGATAATAATAAGGATATTTACCTGTATTACCCTATGCAAGAAGATCCAACTGTAGGGGAAGTGTTAGACTATAGTGAAAATCAAGAAAACTTAGAAGCATGGAATTTCTAAAGTTAACTTTCTAGTTTATAAATCTCTTCAATCTCTTTAATGATCTTATTAAAATCAATTTTTAAATCAATGAGCTTGCCCGTTTCCATATCAAAGACCCAACCGTGAACTTTAATTCCTCTGGTATGATCCGCGTGTTGAACAGCAGCAGTCTTAATAAGATTAATACATTGCTCTTGAACATTTAATTCGACAAGGCGCTTATACTTCTCGTGCTCACTTGTGATGGCGTTGAGCTCTGTCTTATGTATACGGTAAACATCTCTAATATTTCTAAGCCATGGGTTTAAGATTCCTTGGTCTTTATTTTCTAGTGCTGCCTTTATTCCACCGCAACCATAATGTCCGCAAACAACAACGTGTTTCACTTTTAGTTGAGTGACGGCGTAGTTAATTACAGTCATGACATTTAAATCAATACTTACAACCATATTGGCTACATTTCTATGAATGAAAGCTTCGCCAGGCTCAAGTCCCATCAATTCTTCTGCAGTCACGCGACTGTCAGAACAACCGATATAGAGAATCTCTGGGTTGTGCTCGGCTGAGAGAGTTTTAAAATAATCTTTGTCCTCTGATATTCTTTCAGAAATCCATTTCTCATTATTTTTAAATACTTTACTTATATCCATGCTCTTTCCTAAAAGGTACGCGGGTACCTATCGTATTTTCTATAGTTTAGACTCATATAGTATACAATTTTGATCTTAGAGAGACAAAGTATTTCTAAGATCAAAAGTCTTGTGATTACAGTAGATTAGATAGTTTTAAGTAGATAAGTCTCTATTGTAAATTTATTAATTTTTGGTAGATTGTCATAGGTTTCTTATAAAGTGTAGAAACGTAACAGTCTCTTATTTCAAATTATATTTAGTATAAATTAAATATCAGAAATGATTTCCACTTAAAAAAAATCTATTTTCTATTATGATTAACTCATGCGCAAAAAATACTTACTTTTAATGAGTGTCTATTTTTTTACACAATCAGTTTTTGCTAATGGAGATCTTTTCAATAAATCTCTAAAAGAACTTATGGAAGTCACAGTTACTGTGGCCAGCAAGAATGAAGTAGATAACTCTCTAGCACCTTCCTCTGTGACAGTTTATACGGAAGTCGATATTCAAAGAATGTCTTATTATACTTTAAAAGAACTAGCGGCCATAACACCAGGTTTCTCCAGTGCAAATATTCATGCAGGACAAACAAACCTGATGGTTAGAGGACAAAAAGTTGAAGGATTCGATAATAATAAAGTACTCATCCTTCTTGATGGTCTTCCAACTAATCATCTTCGAAATGGAAGAGGAGCAGTTGATGGAGATCTCTCACTCATTGGAATTGAAAAAGTTGAATTTTTAAAAGGTCCAGCCTCTGCTCTATATGGAACTGGAGCTTTTTTTGGTGTTATTAATTTAACGACAAAGAAGGCGATGAAAAATACTCATGATGCCTCAACTCAACTTTTCTTTGGATCTCATGGAACAAGAGGAGTTAGGGCCTACTCGATATTTAATAATGGAGAAATTCAAGGCAAATTAAGAGTTGCCATTAGTAAGCAAGGTCCTACTGGGGAGTTGAGAGGATATAAGAGTGGAACAAAAGCTTACGATGTTGACAAGACTAGAACAAACCATGGTTTTGATGATGCAAATGATTATCATGTTGATGCTAGCTTTAAATCGCTCAGTGGATTTTTCCGTGACTTTACCTTCGGATATTTTCTAACTGAAAATACTCATGGTACTTTTGAGGATTCATCTAACTTTAATGGTTTTGCCTACACATTTTCAACCAATTCAATTTACGCGAAATACGATCGATATTTAAATGAAAAGTTATTTCTCACTAGTTATTTAAAATTAAGTGAATCATCTGAAGAGGGATTGAGATACAATTACAATCTTGTCTACAAAGGGATTGAAGGTTTAGTGGAAGGTCATTATCAAATGACTTCAGATTCCTTATTCATACTTGGTGGAAACTATGACACAAGAAAAAGAGCTCCTAGGTCGGATGGAACTCTACAGGGTGACGGAACTGGAGCAAATTCATTTGTTGAGGGAGGTTCAGCCTCGCTAAATACTTATTCTCTTTTCATGCAATATCAAACAAGTTTTGATTTCTTAAACGGTTTTCTTATTACGGCCGGGCTAAGGTATGATAATTCTCAATCAGATTACTCAGACTCATCAAAGATTTCTCCAAGACTGTCTCTTGTGCAAAGTTTAACTAGAAATACTAACTTGAAGTTCATCTATGGAACCGCTCTAAGATCTCCCGATTTAAAGTCAACTCTTATAAATGCTGGTGTTATTCAGGAGGGAGGAAGCTTAAAACAAAGTAAGCTAGATGCTGAGTCTGTGAGATCATTGGAAATTGCAGTTACACATAAATATGAAAATTTACGCATTAGTGCTTCTATTTCAAAAGCGAATACAAAAGATGCGATAAATAGAAGAACATTTAATGGTAAAGACTCATATAGAAATGACACCGGAAAAACAAAATCCAACGCAATTGATTTTGAAGCTAAGTACACTTTCTCAAAAGAAAGACAGGTTTTCATCAATTATTCTTATTCTAAATCAGTAGTACCAAGTGTAACCAATGACTCTGACTTATACGGACAAGAAGTCGAAGGAACTCCGACAACCATGGTCAATTTTGGAGGTTACTATAAGTGGAGGTTTATTAGGAGTTCTTTAATTGGAAAGTTTATTGATTCTTTCCGAGTTGAGGATCAGTCTTCTAGACACAAAGGTTTCTTCTTATTAGATCTTAATCTAAGCTTTTCATATTCAAATAAGTTAAGATTTGAATTAAAGGCCACTAACTTAATAGGTGAAGATGCTAGGGTTCCAAATTTTCAAGAGCAATACTTTCCAAGAACGTTCTTAGCAAATATTGCTTATGATTTTTAGTAGATCACTTAAGAGAACATTTCAAAAATTTCCTTCTCAGTTAAACACTTTGTCTCTTCCTTAAAGGAGTAAAGATCTGAGCTCTTATCAATGAAGAATTGAATATCAAACTTAAAGCCTTCGTCACTCGCAAGTAGACCAAGAGGGATATGATAAAGTTCTTTTCCTTTAAATTTATAAAAGAGGTGAGTACCACATTCGCTGCAAAATCCTCTCTCTGCCCAATTCGAAGAGTTGTATCTCTTTATACTTGAGTCTTTTACAAAGCTCACATTGCTAGTATTGAGGATAGACATGAGTGGGCCACCGCCCCAGTTGCGACACATCTTACAATGACAAGCCGCGAATTCTTTCTTCTCTAATTCAAAGCTAAATTCTACTTTCTTGCACAAGCATGTGACCATGTGTTCGCTCATAAACTATCTCTCTAGTTGATTTTTATTGAATATTAACATCGTTCTGCTACAATTTATATCTATCATAAGTGGTTGAATATACAAGTAAAATGCTTTTTTTTAGATTTTCTTGAATTAAAAATCGTAACAAAAATGTCTTTAAATTAACTAACTACAAATCTTAAAGGAGATTAGTATGAAAAAGGAAATTATTTTAAGCGTAGCAGTTGCAGGACTAATGGCAGTATCAACTTCAAATACTGAAGCTGCACCAAAGTGGGCCAAAAAAGGTGACACGATTGTAAAGTGTAGAGGAATTGCCAAAAAAGGTGCTAATGATTGTGGTGCTAACGGACACGATTGTGCGGGACAAGCTAAAGTAAATAACGATCCAAAAGAATGGGTTTATGTTCCACAAGGTGTTTGTGAGAAAGTTACTGGTGGTGTTGTTTACAAGAAGAAAACTATCTAAGTAATGAATTCTAAAAAAATTATAGGCGCGGGGTTAAATCTGCGCCTTGATTACATTGATGAATTTTTAGAACTCATGCCTGAAGTGCCCTTTGTAGAAGTCATTACTGATAACTGGCACTCGGATGGGCCTCATCATAAGAAGTTAGAGAAAATTCGCGAAAATTATCCAGTTTCATTTCACTGTGTGTCGATGAATCTGGCCGGTGTTGACCCCATTAATTCCAAATATCTTTTAAAAACAAAAGAGCTGATGGATAAGTTTCAACCCTTTCAAATATCTGATCACTTAAGCTTCCAAACAATGGATGGAGTTAGCTTTCATGATCTCTTACCTTTTCCATTTACTGATAGAACTTTGGAGAATGTGAGTGAGCGCGTACTACAAGTTCAAGAGAATTTAAAAACGCCAATTTTAATTGAAAACCTTTCTTATTATACGGAATATAAAGAGTCACACATGAGTGAACTCGTATTCTTAAATAAGTTAATAGATAAGACAGATGCTTTAATTCTTTTTGACCTTAATAATATTTGGGTCAATGAGAAAAATTCAATTGCAAGTACAGTCGATTTCGTTGAACAAATCAATTGGGCGAAGGTCGCTGAAGTTCACGTAGCGGGACCTGATATCTTTGACGGGCTCTATGTGGATACCCATGGCTCTAATGTGGACGATGAAGTGATTGAGCTTGTAAAGAGGGCTAGTCTCTACTTAAAGAATTTACCGGTTGTTTATGAAAGAGATAATAATCTCCCACCATTTTCGGAAATACTTTCAGAAGTTAAAAAAATAGAGGGGGCGATTCATGGATAGCCTCAAGTCTATTCTCACAAACTTTACCAGTGATATCTTAAATCAAGAGGGGGAAACTTCGAGTGAAGTTTTAAAAGATACAACTTCTTCCAATATGAAATACTATAAAAATAATTATCTCTATAATCATCTTGATCATCTAGGTAATGCTTATAAAGCAGTTAAAGTGATTCTAGGTGAGGGAAACTTTCAATACTTTGCGAGACTTTTTCTTCTTTCAACTCCTCCAAAGATGACGGATATGAATCAGTATGGTGCAGGCTTTTCTGAATTTCTTGGAGAGAGAGCTGAGTTAGAAAATATTCAATATCTCTTTCAGATAGCAAGACTCGATTGGTTCTGGTTCGCTCAAACAGAGGATGAAATATCAATACCTCAGGGTATTTACCAGTTGTGGAATGCATTTCTCGATGGCAGCGATATAAGTGAAATAGAAGTAGATGAAACAATTATAGAAAAAATATCATACCAATAAAAAACAAGTAAATTTAATAAGGGGAACTTATGAAGTCATTAATCCTAGTCGCAGCATTATTTTATTCAACATTTACTCTCGCTAAAACTGAAGCATGGGTCATTGATAACGCCCACTCAAAAGTAGGCTTTGAGATCACTCATCTTATTATTTCAACAGTAGAAGGGAAGTTTAATAAGTTTTCTGGAATTTTAAAATTTGACGCTAGTAATCCTCTTAAGTCTATTAAAGGATTTTCTTTTCAAACTGATATTGATGCAGCGTCGATTGATACTTCTAATGGGAAAAGAGATAAGCATTTAAGAAGCGCCGATTTCTTTGATGTGAAGAAGAATCCTAAAGTGAAATTCATTTCTACTAAAGTGACTTCAAAGGATGGAAAGAAATTTGATATTCACGGAAAACTCACTATGGCCGGTGTCACTAAGAATGTTGTTCTAAAGACAAAGTACTTAGGTTCAGTTGATGCTTACGATGTGAAGAGAATTTCATTTGTAGCGAAGACTACTGTTAAGAGAGAAGACTTTGGTCTTACTTGGAATGACATTGTCGAGTCTGGTCCAGTGGTTGGTTCTGAAGTTGAGATTGAACTTAGAATTCAGGCCAAGAGAAAAGCTGATTTAGATTAAACATTAAGGGTCTAAGGGGTCTGTTCCTGCACTAAGGACAGACTGCGAGACCTTATATTCTGTAGCATTTTTTTCTAAGAGTTTAAATCCACCTAATTTATAGCCCAGTAACTCCTCTGATCTCGTGTCTAGGAAACTAATTTCATTAAAGGCATAGTAGTAGTTCTGTGCCTTCGTTGTCACTATGAGAGACTTTTCTATTCCATGTCTAATCATGAACCTTCCAGCATTTCTAAGATTGGTGATAGAATTCCTTGCATAGGGTTCTATAGCAATTCTATATTCGGGAATACCATACTTCTTCATGAGGACTTTCTTCATCTCATAGGCTTCATTGTGGGGAGTGTCTTTTGGGTGAACATTTCCACCACTCACTAAGATCGCCGCATAATGATCTCGTTTAAAAATCTTGTAAGCAATTTCTAGACGCTCAAGTGAAGTCTCATCTAAAGCAATATCACTTTTTTGACTTGAGCTTGCATGTCCTGGAATAATCATAAGTATGTGATCAGAAATCTCTTCTTCTCGTAAGGCCAACAACACTCGACTTACAGGACGATTTTCTTTTTCTATGTCTATTATATTCTGATGATCTTTCGCCATCTCTTTTTTGGCGTAGGCATAGTGATTGGCAGGAACACTATTTTTAAAATTATTGATATGATCTTTACTAAAGAATGTTTTTACTTTTCTTCGAAGAGATCTCTTCTTATTTCGCTCTTCTTCTGAACAGTTTTCATTTCTAATGATATTCTTTTTAGTTTCCCCAAGAATACTATTTATGAACGTTTCCATTTCACATTCTGAGAGAGCATTAAGTCTCTGATTAAAGGGTTTTCTTAGGTGTGAACAACTACTAATTAGTAATAGTAGAAAAATAAGATTGATTTTTTTCAAGGATAGCTCCTATTTAGTTACGATAGATATACCAGCATCTACGTAGTGTACTTGTCCCGTTATAGAAGATGAGTTATCGGAGAGTAGAAAACTTGCGAGATTTCCCACATCTTGAATGGTTACATTCTTCTTTAGGGGAGAGTGATCTTTTATATTATCTAAGAAAGTAGAGAAATTAGGAATTCCCACTGCTGCTAGTGTCTTAATAGGTCCCGCAGAAATAGCATTCACTCTTATTCCATCTCTACCTAGATCGTGGGCCAGGTACATAGTGATAGATTCTAAAGCCGCCTTGGCCACTCCCATTAAATTATAACCAGGGAGAACTTTCTTAGAGCCATAATAAGTCATAGAGATAATGGAAAAGTTATTTGAAAAGAGGGGCTTAAGAACTTGGCAAAGACTCACTAGAGAGAACGCTGAAATATCAAGTGTTTCAAAGAAGCCTTTCTTTGAGCACTCATGAAATCTCTTATTGAATTCTTCGCTAGGGCTAAAAGCTATGGAGTGAACTAGTCCATCAAAAGTTCCCCATTTTTCTTTAATGACATTATGCAGGTTTTCGATTTCTTCAGTCTTCGTGACATCGGCTTCAATATAGAAATCCGCTTCAATTTCTTCAGCAAGAGGTTTCACTCTTTTTAGATTTGATTGGTGGAAATAACAAATTCCAATTGTAGCACCTCTTGCTTTGAGATTTTGTAAAATTCCCCAAGCAATGGACCTCTTATTGGCAAGGCCTAGAACAACAATTTTCTTATTTTTTAAGTCCATATTTTTCCTGAAACGTATTAGTCACCATGGCCTTTGTTAGAGGAAGAAAGTTGTAACCTTCTTCCTTGGCACAAGTAATAAAGTATTCAAGCTGTATGAGAAAGTTCTCTTGTTTACTACTTTCTAAAGTGTCATGTAATAGAATTATACTCCCATTTTGCAATTTCGCTAGGGCAGTATCCATTTTCGTTTTGGTGAGCTCATTATTGGTGTCATAGAATCGGGTATCCCAAAGAATCAGAGGTAACTGATCTTCTTTTAGCGCCCGCATTAAAGGAGGAGTTTTCATTCCAAGAGGTGATCTAAAACCCACGACTTCACAAGCAAGTTGTTCTTTTAGAAAATCTTCAGAAGTTTGTACCCAAGCTTTTAGGTGTGACTTATTTTTAAAGTAATTGTTAGTGTCGTGGTCAATGGTATGATTTCCAATTGCGTGACCTTCTTCTATAATTAACTTTGCAATGTCTAAGTTATCTTTGACATGATTTCCAATAACAAAGAAAGTTGCTCTGGATTGATATTTCTTTAAGAGTTCTAAGACTTTCTTTGTGAGTACATCGTGAGGACCATCATCAAATGTTAAAAAAAGAGATTTTATAGTGAGCTCTTTAGAGTGAATTCTTCTAATACAAGGGCCTGTGAATTTATCGTAGAGGGATTGAAAACTCATGATTCAAACGAGTACACTATACTATCGCCACCGGGTCTATTGACGGTGAAGTTAGTATGATTTTGACTCAATTTTCTAAGTATGTCTTCGAGTCCATTGGCCGGAAAAACTTCTCTTGAAGTTGGAGCTTCGCAGTGAGTGTTAAAACATATGTCTGTTAAAACTCTTCCCTTATGAGACTTAAATAACTCACTTGTTGAATCCTTTAGAAAAAGGGCACCACAAGCACCACTTTTTAATTTGATTTCATTTCCATAAATACGCTCTTTTACTTCAAGCAGCTCTTTAGGATAAGCATCGATTCCCACAATGATCACAGGTTTAGTTGAACTGGAGGCAAGCGCCATCTCAATTCCTGTTTCATAACTTATAAATCCATTACTAGCACTAATACCTAAGTGAATATTAGGAATCTGAAGAGAAACAGATCCTAGTGTTGAATTGTGTAAACTATTTTGAAAGAAAATTGGTCTTGCGTGATCTTTACTGGCAAGTGAAGAGAAGAAGCTATAAGTTTGTCCTAATTCTCCCTCTCCTGTGCATATAATAAGGTCATATTCACTGAGGGTAATCTCTTCTAAGATCTGACCAATCACTTTTTCACAAAGAATCATATTCGTAGATTTCTTTCGATTCTTTCTATCTAAGATTTCTTCTTCAATATCATTCATGGAGACTATTTGTGATGAGATTAATTTAAGCATCATCTCTCCTAGAAACTATGAAAGAAGAATTTACTCCTCCAAAGCCTAGTGTGGCCTTTAGAATATTTGTCACTTTTCCTTCTAGAGGTTTTCTTGGCAATAGAAGATCTATTTCTTGATCTTGTTCGACTAGCGCACTTGAAGGAGGAATGAGTTGTGTTTCAAGTACTTTTAAAATGATCCCTAGTTCAAAAGCTCCACTTGCTGCTAGTGCATGGCCGTGGACACCTTTTGTACTAATGACTGGAACTTGATTACCAAATATTGCGTTTAGAGCAAAACCTTCAGATTGGTCATTATGAAATGAACCTGTTCCATGGGCATGAATAAGTGAAATGGATTCTTTTGTTAATCCACTTAACTCTAAAGTTTCATGAATTGATTTCTGATAGCCTTTTCCCTCTGGATGGGGAGAAGTCATATGGTAGGAATCTAATACAGTAGATCCATCTCTTAAAAGATAAGGAGAATCGCTATTTCTCTCTAAGGTAAAAAATGCTCCACCTTCAGAGAGATTAATTCCCGTTCTATTTTGGTCAAAAGGTTTACAATTATCTTCTGTTAAAAGTTTTAAACTTCCAAAGCCTCTGATTGTTAATTTTCCAAGTTCTTCAACTCCACCAACAATGGCCCGAACAGATCTCTTTGAAGACAATTGTTGATAGGCGAGTGTAATTGCCTGAGTAGATGCGCTACAAGCGGAACTTGTGATGAGAACTTTTCCAGTGAAGGCCAAAGTCTTTTTTATTTCAACACTAAGTTGCCCGAGAGATTGCTCTCTTATACTTTCGATTGTTTGATCTTTATCATCTCCAAGTGAGTAACTCATAAGAGAGTCTTCCCAGCTTGTTAAATTTCCGGTTGTTGTACCAATGACTATGGTGTCGGTCTTATTAAGCTCGATCCATTTGGCACTATCAATGGCACTCATTATTGAAAAGAGTGAGTAGTAGAGAGCTTTACTCTTTACCTTCGGAATAGACTTACACCATTTTGAATTTTCTACAAATTGAGTAACTTTTGAAAAGTCACTCTTCGGGATAACACCCAGACCATTTTTAATGACTGAGTTATTAGAAAGGCACTTTTCCCATAGAGCATCAAGGCCTATTCCTGCTGGAGAAATTAAACCGTGACCAGTTATGGAAATAGTGTCTACTGGATTCATTATTTTTTTGAATTAATAAAATCAGAAATAGTTTGTAAGCTCTTAAAGTATTTTGCCCCTTCTTTGGCATCAACGATATGAACTTTATACTTATCTTCAATAGCAGCGACAGCTTCTAGAATATCAATTGAATCCAATTCAAGGGGAGCAGCTCCAAGCATAGATTCATCATTTAATTCATCTAAGTTGATATGCTCTAGGCCAGTTGCGTCAAGAATGGTCGTTGCAATATCTACAATTTGCGCATCATTAATTGGCATGCTTACTTCCTTTTTTATTCTTTTAAAGATAATATCAAGAAGTATAGGATTCGAGACAATAATAGTCCACCATAAAGCTACAATTGATGTACAAATTTTTTTTACTTTTCATATTACTTTTCTCTTCTTTCCACTCGCTGGGGGAGTCCTCTTTATTGGTAGAGTGGAAAAAGTATGAGAAAATTAAGTCAATAAAGTCTGACTTTAATCAAATAAAATATATTTCAAGTTTAGATATGTCCCTAACTTCTAAGGGGAAGTTGAGCTTTATCAAGCCACATTACTTTGAATGGAAGCTCGATTCTCCCGGTGGAATGAGGTTTGTTTTTGATAAGGAAATTATTTTCTTATACGAAAAAGGTAAGAAAGCTAAGAAGATTGACTCAAGTATCGTCTCTAAGAAAATGTTGTCCCCCATAAAGCACCTAAAGGGCTGGCTCAAGTTAGACCTCGCTTTCATAACGGCGAAATATTCAATTAAGAAGATAAAGGAGAGAACTTTCGAATTTACTCCTAAAGATAAGAAACCGCTCTTTAAGAAAATACATCTCACGGTGGGGCGTAATCAGCCCATTGAAGAGATGAAGTTATTTGAACATCATGGGGATAAAATTACATTTATTTTTAAAAACTCCCTGGTAAAGTATGAAAAGTAGATTCTTTCTCATTTTTCTTGTCCTAATTCTCATAAGTGGTTGCAAGAAGAATTACATCTCAACTGATCAAGATATTTTCTTTCCAAAAAATGTATCGAGCTTTATTAAAACATTTGAGTCTTTCGAACTTGGTATGTGGAATTATGTGGTGGTGGACTCATCTGCTGATGTGGAAACTCTCTGTAGTGATCTAAAGGCAATTCAAGATACTTACTTTGAAAAACTCATGTGTGCACCGGAGCTCTCGGATCACTTGCCACTTTTACAATCTTATTTAACAGATCAATTCCATTTCAATATGGCCCCAAAAGCTTTGGAGCTCAATGAGAAATCTACTATAGAGATGAGTAAGCTTTCCTTTTTAATGGGTGAGCAGGGGCAGAAGTTATTAGAGCTCACCCGTATTGATCCTATGAACTATAAAGAACAGTTCTTTGAAAAAATTAAGAAGCTTTCTAGTGATGATTTTAAGTGGAAGAAAGGTGTGCTCACTCATGTGAGTGATGGTCGCTCTGTTATTCCGGTACAATTCGCCTACTCACCGAATAATTTTAAGAAAACCGATAAATTATACAAGTTATTAAAGAAGTACAACGCTGTTCTCATTGGTAGACATCAGGGCTTCTACGGCAATAGAGGGCAAATAGAGAAAGATTTAAAATTAGTGACCATGTCTACTATTGTACTAATCATTCTCTTTTTATCCTTTCTCTATTTTTACAAACTTCACTCGGTGATCTTGCTCTTTATCCCCATATCTTTTGGAGTGGTAACAGCTTGTTTATCAATCATTTCAATCTATGGAAGTATACATGGCTTAACTCTTTCTTTTGGTGTGGGAATTGTAGGACTTAGTTTAGATTATGGAATTCATGCTCTAATGGGTGAGAACTCCAAGCGAGTTTGGTCATCAAATCTCTTTGGACTATTAACTACCGCCATAGTGTTCATTGTTTTCTATTTTAGCCAAGTTCCACTGTTAAAGCAGATGATGCTCTTCTCTGTCATTGGTCTCGTGGTCTCATTTGTGGCCACAAAAATCTTTGTTAAAAAAATGAAAGTGAGAAGTGATTTTAAAATTGGTTTTGGAATCTCAAAGAAGTTTCTCCTAGTGGCGATGATTCCGCTTCTTTGCATTCTCTCTCTACCATTTATTCATTTAAATTTTGATTTTAATCGATTTGATTATATAGATAGTGAAGCTAAACCCGTAAGAGATTGGTTCTATAAATCGTGGAGTAAAGATAAACTATTTTTCAAACTTTATAAGAAAACGGCAATAGATAATTTATTTTTAGACTTTGATAAGACTAGAGATATTCCCATAAATAGAGAGTCTATTGCTTCCTACTTACCAAATAGTGCGATTCAAAAGAAAAACTATGCTAGCTGGCAAGAGCTCTTTCTTCTGCCAAAAAAGCAACTTGTCTCTAGTGAAAAACTCTACGCACCTTTCTTTAATAACCTAGATGCATCCATGGAGAGTCCTCTTAAGAGGGCCAGTACTCCCAAATATTTAAAACATCTTGTTAATGAAGACTCCTATATCTCTCTGTGGTTCTCCTCTAAAGATAGCTTTGGTGAACAATTAAAAAAGAGAGTAGAAGGAATCGTCAGCTTAAGTGATATCTTTTTGAATTTTTCAAAAAACATTAGTCACGAGTTACTCATTCTCACTCCCATTACACTATTTTCGATCTTTATCATTCTACTCATTAGATATAGAAGTCTGACACACTCATTAATGTGTCTCTTTCCCTTTGTCTTCTCTCTAGGACTTTATCTCTTAGTACAGAGGATGTTTTCATTTCCCATTTCATTTATGTCTATCATTGGGGTTTTCCTAATCTATGGACTGAGTGTGGACTATGGAATCTTCTCTACGGACTATTACAAAGACGCTGATGTTTACAAATTTGATTTAAATAGCTGTCTCTTTATCTCTTGGCTGTCATCAATTATTGGTTTCTTGCCTCTTGTACTTTGTTCTCACAATGTTCTAAGAGATCTGGGACTGGCGATAGTCATAGGCCTTGTGGGGATTTGGTTTTCAACTTTCTATGTACTACCTTCGTTCTATACTTGGAGGAACAATGAAAATTAAAGTATTTTCTAGCCTTATATTATTAACACTTTGTTTTTACTTAATGGGATTGCATCTGGGAACAGTTGTTCCCTATGATATTAGCGATGAAGACTTAAGTGGACAGGCGTCTGAAAAAATAGAATTAGAACACGAACATCTCTTATTACACGGATCAAGTTATAAGAGAGGTCTTGAATTTGGTAAACTCACCAAAGATAGACTACTAGATCAAGAACTCTTAATGACCGGTTATTTAAATAAGTTCATTCCTTCAAAACTAGGGCAAGAGTTGCTCTTCTTTGGCTCCATGTTGTGGTTTCAAGGACTAGATACTTTTATTGAAAAGGAATCACTCTTAGAAATGCAGGGAGTTGCTAAGAGTACACACCCTCGTTTTGATTCTTATGGAGCTCCACTTACAAGGCAACTTGCCTACCATGGTATCCACGAAGTCGGTCAGATGTTTGTAGATAGTGATAGAGGAGATATGGGATGTTTCTCTGCCATTGTTAAAGATAAAAATGATTCCTTTGTTATTGGTCGTAACTTTGACTTTGATATTGATAGCTTCTTTAGAAAGAACTTCTACTTAAAATGGAGTTTTCCAAATGACGATTCCATTTCCTACGTCTCGGTAATTTGGGCAGGAATGGTTGGAGTTGTTACAGGAGTTAATGCAAAAGGTGTCTACGTTGCCATCAATGCGGCAGGTTCTGAGGACTTTGCTCGCGTGGGAACTCCCACAACTCTCATCATAAAAAATGTCCTGGCCAAGGCATCTACTTTAGATGAGGCAATTGAAATTATTAAAGAGAAGAAGAGTTTTATCACTGAAGTTTTTGTGGTCGGGTCCCATCAAGGAGTGGCCGTGGTTGAGAAAACTCCAAAACGCTCTAATGTACGCTACATTAAATCAAACTCTATTGTATCTAATCACTTACTGGCAAAAGTTTTTAATGACGACACTGTCAATAAGTATAGAAAATCGGAACTCACAACCAAACATCGTTATGATCGCGGGGTAGAGATTTTAAACAACTCAAAACTTAAAGGAGTTGATCTCGCCATATCAGTACTTAGAGATAAAAAGCTCTTTAAAGGAAGTCGTAAGCAACTAGGTCACAGAGGAGCGATTGATTCCCTTATCGCATCTCACAGTACTATTTATGATGAAGCTAAGAATGTATTCTTTGTGAATTCAGGCCCTGGAGCTCAGGGAAAGTTCATAGGTTATGATTTAGTAAAATCATTCAAAAATAAGAGACCGGTTGTTGTGAGTGAATATCCTAAGGATAATGATATTACACTTTCAAGATACTGGGATATTGTGAATACTTTGGAAGAGGTTAGCTCTTATAAGAAATTATCTCTCCCTGAGAATTGTGACTTACTGGATAAGAAATTAGAGAGTGTTTTAAAGTTCAATATTTCTCACCATGACATTATGGAGTTACATGGAAACTTTCTCTTCTCATGTAAGGGGAATTTAAATGCAGCAAAAGAGTTATGGCAGAGCGCTTTAAATGAAAAGCCACCATTTAAGCCTGTGGTAGATAGACTAAAGGGGAAACTCAATGAGAAATAGTTTAATTCTTCTCATAAGTTTTCTATTAGTCTCTTGCTCGACTCTCGTAAAGAAAGAAAAGAAGTTATTCTTAGAGGGAACATACTTTCATAAGGTGAGTATTGATATTTCTAAAGGACCTAAGTTTTCTTTTACAGGTATCAATAGAATAAGTGACTCTAAATTTAATGTGGTGGCCCTGAGTGGAATGGGAAATACATTAATTGATTATCAGCAAGACCTTAGAACAAAAGTTGAAACTCTCAGTTACGATCATAACTTCTTTCCAATTCCAAAGAAGAGGATAGAGAATCTAGTACATTTGTTACATAGAATGTATTCATTAACAGAGAGTATCTGCCAGCAAAGAACGTGTAATGACGAAGTCTACGGTTTTCATTTTAAATTTATTCGAAATGAACTGGGGCTAGTAGAAGAAATCAATATCTCAAGAGAAAATACCATGACTGTAAATGTCATCATAACAAAGTATAAGAAAAATGAAGAAAATTAATATCTTTCTAAATATCCTAATTTTAATTCTGTGTATTTCTACTCTGATTTTAAGAGTTGGAGGGCATAGTCCAACTCAGGTATCGAGTATCTTTGTCTATTCTATTCTTGCAGCAGGGTTGTTTTCTTGCTGGAGAACTCTAGTCCCGACTGGGCCTGTGGAGATGTTGACCAGAAAGGGAAGAAGTTAAACCATTGCTCAGGAGCAAATCTAGCTTTCTCTTCTAAGGCCTCTGTATAGTCATGCATAATTTCTAATAACTTCTCTTTCTTATTTTCATTTTCTTTTAGCTCACAATCAATGGGTGGCGTAATAAAGAGATCGTACACAAGGTTTGGTCTCTTAATTCCAAAAGAAAAACAAAGAGAAGACTTCTTGGCCATGGCAATTTTAAAAGGAGTAGAGTCAAGTGCCACAAGCTTTCCACAAAATGAAATAAGTTGCACATTGTTTGAGTAAACTCTGTCTCCCATGTAGATGACAGCTTCATTATTCGTTAGAGCTTGATTGATTTCAAAAATCGGTGCTCCCGTTGAAGTGTTTATGAAGTTGATGGCAGATTCGGAAATTTTATCCTTAGAATTCTGACCTTCTCCCGTATTGTATTCAACAATATTGTATTTAATATCTTTGAATTCTTCTTTTGGAAACATTTTAGATGCAAGCATCCAGCCTCCAATATGAGCACCTACATGAATTTGTCCTCTTCCTTTTTGAAGAGCAATTTCAAGATTCTTATAGCCGTTCTTTCTGACTTCAAAAATTGAGAGGTCATTCTTATTAACATAGATTTTATCAATGAGAACCTTTCCTAAATTAAAGAAAGTTTTTAAGACTCTTATTTGCCTTTTTATGAAGCCTTCATTTGGAAAGAGAGTTTTAAAGTATTCATTGTGTGAGACTACTGCCTTTGGGGCAAAAATATAGAAGTAAGGGCAAATGAAGAATAGGAAAGTGTAAGCAAACTTTGGTCCAAAGTGATTTGTCATTGTTGCCATGAAGAAGTTTCCAAACTTTCCTCCACGATCTTTTCCTGTCCAAGATTTCTTTTCCCTCTTAGCAATTCCACCTTTTGCAAATGAGAAGATAATAACCAGTCCCGCAAGAATCGACCCCAAGAGTAGGGATCCTACAATCCAAGCAGTGAGAAATTCTTCAGCTTTTTCTAAGCTGACAGCTTTAAAAGATAACTCCAAGTGAGTACCTGTTACAAAAGAGCCAAGCTTGAGTGAGATAAAGGTCCACACAGGAATGAGTGGTGGTATGGAAATTTGTGAGGCCAAGAACATAATTGAAAAATTAAGTCTAAAAACAAATGCAAAGAGTGCCAACACAAAAGCTTGTAGTCCATAAATAGGTTGCACAGCAAAGAAAACACCTAGGGCCACTGATATGGTTCCCTTGGTTCCACCTGTATGAGTCTTAAGGAGTGACACAATAACAAGAGCGGTATTTAGCAGTGAGATTTTTACATTGTCCCAGAGCTTATCAAAGTGAGAAACTCTCTCTTCAGCTGGTGGGTAGTAAACATCAATCTCAACTTCTACCACAGTAACTTTCTTCCATAGTAAACGTATGAGAACTTCTATTTCAAAATCATATCTCTTAGTAAAGAAACTTAAGTTTTGTACATGGAATAGGGGATAACATCTAAATCCACTTTGAGAGTCTTCAATTTGAAAATCTGTTTGATACTTTACCCAGAAATTTGAAAACTTTCTTCCAAACTTTGAAGACGTTGGAACATTGTCACCCTGAAACTTTCTCTTTCCAATAACAAGTGACCATGGATTTTTCTTAATGACTGGGAGGATATTTTTAACGTCTTCAGGCTTGTGTTGTCCATCTCCATCAATAGTGAGTAGGTGAGTGAACCTATGTTCAAGAGCATATTTAAATGCTGATTGAATCGCTACGCCCTTTCCTAAATTCACCTCATGTCTATGAATGGAGAGTCTATTGCCTAATTCACTCTTTATGAGTTCGTTAGAAGATTGTTCAATGAGAGTTTCTACTAATACATCTGATCCATCATCTAAAACGAGAATGGGAAGAGCCGTTGTTTTCAAACAGCCTTCGATAACTTCAAGAATAGCTTCGCTATTATTAAATGTAGGAATGCAAAGTAAGCATCTTAAAATCATTTTTGTAACTCCATTAAGCTCTCTTCCATAACTCTTTTAGTATATTTACTGAGTTCCATACTAGTTCTAAACTCACTAGTATCTATGGGTTTAAGCGCCTTCACTTTAAGTTTGTTTTCAGTGAACATAGCTGAAGTTCCTCTAGGCCAAACTTTATCTGTACCATATAAAACAATGGGAACAATTTTGACTCCCTCATCTCTTGCCAGTTGAAAAGGAATGAGGCGAAACTTCTGGATCCCTTGGAAGTTTAAGGGACACCTTGTCATTTCTGGAAAAAAGAGAACACGATGTTTATATTTTATTGCTGAGCTAATTTCAAGTTTTGCTTTTTCCAGCTTCTCCACATCACCTTTTTCCATTTCAAAGTGCTTCGAGAGCCGCATTATAAGCCCTAGTACAGGGACTCTAAAGATATACGAGTTGGCGGCAGCTCTCAGAGAAAATACATTCGCAAGGAAAATGAACATATCTAAGTGCGAGCGATGATTGGCCATGAGTACAACTTTTTGACCTTTGAGTTTATTAAGTTCCTCTAAGTCTAGGAGATCAAATGATATTCCACTGAGGGAAATGTAGATAGAAATTGCTGAACGTAGGACGAAATAAAAAATATTTAAAAATGTTAAGGAAAATTGACCTAAAATTCCAAAAAAGAAGAAGAAAGGTGATGCAATTAGAAATACAATAATTCCCAAAAGAATGAATAGTAGTAATGACAAGCGATGTTTCGCTTTGGTAGGATTATTTTCTAAAATCATTTATTCATCTTAATTTAAAGGATTTAATCATGCCATTAAAAAATCATGTTGTTATTGTTACAGGTGGTTCTGCCGGAATCGGTTTTGCGGTCGCTAAGAGACTAGCGAGTGATGGTTATCATATTCTTATTAATTACAATAGTAACAAGGACGGAGCTCTTGCGTGTCAAAGTGAGATTAACGAACTTGATGGCGCTTGTAGTATTTTACAATTCAACGTGAAAGACCGTGAGCAATGTGAAAGTGCCTTAGAAGGATTTCTAGCAGAGAATCCTGATTTATCTATCTACGGACTTGTGAATAATGCCGGAATCACTCGTGATACTCTGGCAGGTCTTATGAGTGATGATGACTTTAGAGATGTTGTCGAAACAAATATGTTTGGTAGTTTCTATTTAATGCGCTGGTGTGCCAAGAAGATGTTGCTTAAGAAGAGAGGCGCCATTGTGAATATGTCCTCTCTTTCTGGACAAGTTGGTAATGGTGGTCAATTAAATTACGCGGCCAGTAAAGCAGGAATCATAGCCATGACAAAATCTTTGGCCAATGAAGTTGGGAGAAGAGGGATTCGTGTAAATGCCGTTGCTCCTGGAATTATTGAAACAAAGATGACTGCTGAAATTCCTTTTCTTGATCAAATGAAGAAAAATATCCCTCTTAAAAGAATAGGTAAACCTGAAGAAGTGGCCTCGGTTGTTTCATTTTTAATTTCAAATGAAGCATCTTATATGACAGGTCAAACTTTGAGTGTGAACGGGGGACTATACTTTTCATGAGTAAAACAATCACAATCATTGGTTCGGGAATATCATCTCTAACCACAGCGATACTGACTTTAAAAGAAGGTCACAAAGTTACTATTTTAGAACAACATAGTGTGCCTGGCGGTTTTCTCCATTGTTTTAAAAGGTTTGGAGTTCGTTTTGAAACTGGTGCTCATTATATTGGGGCACTAGATGAGGGTCTACCTTTTCATAAATTATTAAATTATCTAGGCGTTTATCACGAAGACGATTACATAGCCCTAGATCCAGAGAATACTGATGAGTATAATATTGAAAACGGTATTTATTCTTATTGCAAAGGTTATGAGAAAAACATCTCTAAAATAACTGAGATGTTTCCAGAGTTTGGTGATGAAATTTCTACATACTTTGGTGAAATAAAAAACTCCGCAGTGAGTTTTCCTACTTATTACTTTAAAGAAGAATCCGATCAATCTGTCATGCTTAAGTATCTTAAGATGAGTCTACATGACTTTTTAATTTCACTTAAGATTCCTAAGGAGCTCTATGATCTATTGATCGCTCCTTGTATTTTACATGGCGTATCTCCTAAGGATCTCTCTTTTGGAATTCATTCCATCTTAATAGATTCTATTTTAGTTTCGGCCCACGGTTTTCGCCACGGCGGTCAGTTGTTGGCGAAGCGATTAGTGGATAGGATCGAAGAGTTGGGGGGAGAAGTCCTCTTGAGAAAAGAAGTTGTCGATCTTGAGGTTACGGATGACGGCAAGGATATCAAAGCGATCAATTGTAAGGATGGATCCCGCTACGAGTCAGATCTCTTTATTTCAGGCATTCATCCAAAACATGTTTTTGACATGGTTGGCAAAGAAAACTTAAAGAAGTCCTTCTCTAGTAGATTAGGGAAGATGAAAGAGTCCTCTGCATTTATTGGGGCCTATATTATTTTAAAGGATTCTCTAGGAATTAATCCCCTTAGAAATTATTACTTTGCTCCAAAAGGAGTACCTCCTTATTTTCATGCCGAGGAAATTAGAAGAGAAGATCAATTCTTCTTTATGACTTCACCGCAGCGAGATATTCAAAGACGTGATAAATTTCCCATTACTATTCATGCCTCCTGTGCTGGAGAGACCTTTAGCGGCTGGGATTTAGAAACATTAAAGCGAAATGACAAAGAGTATAATGCACTTAAGGAAGAGCTCTTTGTCCCTATTTTCGATCAGTTAGATAAGAGGTTTCCAGGTTTTAAGGATAATATTGAGAAGGTTTGTTACTCAAGTCCGCTCACTAATATTCGTTACAACCCAACTCCAAATGGTTCCGCTTACGGTATTTATCATAGTTTTGAAAACACTGGTGCTAGAGCGATTGGACCTCGAAGTCACTTTCATAATATGTACCTGACGGGACAAAATACTCTCTTTCCAGGACTGCTCGGGGCCTCTGTTTCAGGGCTAAGAACCGCTGGTCATATTGTCGGAATTAAGAGAATATTAAGAGAATTAGAACAACTTTAGGTATAAATATGGAAAATGTCTGCATTACAGGAATGGGAGTGGTGAGCTCTCTTGGGAATGATTCGAGTGAGTTATTCGCTAACCTAAAAGAGGGAAAGTGCGCTTTTAAAGAATTTCCTGAGTGGAGAGATTATAACGGCCTAAGTTCTTTTGTTGGTGCTCCGGCCCAGGAGTACGATGCTTCCGGACTTCCAAGAAATGTTAGAAGATCAATGTCTCCCATGTCAGAGATGGCCTACTTGGCAACTGTTGATGCGCTTAAAGATGCAGGCCTTGATATTTCTAGAAATGGTACTGGAGAGGAAGGTCTCTTTCGTACAAATAATTTAAAGACTTCATTAATGATTGGTAGTACTTCAGGTTCTCCTATCTTCTTAGAAAAATATTATGAAAAAATGATTAAAAACGGAGGTCCTAAGGGGCAACTCTCAACATCATTTTTTAAAATTATGAATCACTCGGTTGCTGCCAATGTGGCCCTTGCGATTGGTTATAGTGGTCCACTCATTGCTGCTTCTTCAGCATGTAGTTCTTCGACTCAAGCTGTTGTTATGGCCTTGCAAATGATTCGCGCTGGAATTTATGATGTGTGTGTTGTCGGTGGAGCCGATGAACTTCACCACTCTTCAGTTTCAGTTTTTGACGTGGTTAAGGCCTCATCAAATAATTACAATGATAATCCATTAGACATACCTGGTCCTTTTGATAGAGATCGCGATGGGCTTGTTGTTTCTGAAGGTGCTGGAATTATCGTTCTAGAATCAGAAAGACATGTGAAAGCTCGTGGTGGAAAAGTCTACGCTCATGTGAGTGGTGGATCTTTTATGTGTGATGGAATTCACATGAGTCAGCCGCAGTCTGAAGAAATGGCACAAACAATGAATCTTGCTCTTAAAGATGCAGGGCAATCAATCTCTGAAGTTGATTACGTTAACGCTCATGCTACTTCTACTAAAGTAGGAGACATTCAAGAAATCAAAGCTATTGCTTCTCTCGGTGGAAGAGCTGATATGGGCGTGAGTAGTTTAAAGGGTCACTTAGGTCATAGTTTGGCTGCTTGTGGTGCTGTCGAAATAATTTCAATTATAGAAATGATGAAAAATAAAACACTAATTGCAAATAGAAATGTAAAAAATATTATGGAAGAAGCAGAGGGCGTAAATGTTCTTACTGAAAATGTAGAGAAATCTATCAAGACAGTACTTTCAAATAATTTTGCATTTGGTGGAATGAACACCTCAGTAATTATTAATAATTTAATGTAGTAGGGAGTGTTAAGTGGTTCAAGAAGAATTAATTAGCAAAATTAACGTAACTCTTAGTGAAGAGTTTGAATTACCAATTGAAAAGCTAACAAGTGAAGCTCATCTTGTTGATGATCTTGGTCTTGATAGTTTAGATGCCGTAGACATGCTTGTTCATATTGAAGATGAACTAGGTATGAAACTAGATGTTGAAAAAGTTCAGCACGCTAGAACATTAGGCGACATTTATAAATTAATTGGTGAAGTAAGTTCTGATTCAAACTGAATTTGAACTTTTGATACAAGCTTTTGAGATTGGTTGAAAAGCTTACATGACCAACTTCTTCTATGGGGTATGATTTGAAACTCCAGAAGCAGTTGATCAGATGGTCGAATTAATTCCGTAAATTTTGCAGTTTTAATTGATTTTATTTTAGTGTTTTCCTCTGGGAATAGAGTTGAAAAAACTCTCTGAACTAAATCAATTATGGCAACCGCAGGTAAAACAGGATTTCCAGGAAAATGACCATCGAAGTAGGGTAAGTCCTTTGGAATATCCCATGTAAGTAAGAAGCCATCATTTTGGATTTGGAAAAGGTCTTTGTTAATTTTAAAAATAGAGTCAGTTTCAATCATTTTTTTATAATACTGGTAATTAGTAATAATGAAAAGACGAATTTATATTGAGGGATATGATTGCTCCACGAGCATTTCTTCTAATAAAGAAGAGCTGTGGGATAGTATTCGCCTTCAAAAAATCGGCATTCAAGATTTGGACATCACAGGATGGCCCACGAAAGTCAGAGAGTATTGGTCTATTCAAGAGCATTCTCCTAGGGCCTGCACTATAAATTCAAATCATGATCACAGTGTTAGAGATGAATTAGTCCTGAGATTAGGTGTGGCCTATAAGAACGCCACAAAGAATTCAAAATTAGAAAGTTCTTTGAAAGTTGGCTTCATTTATTCTGCCACCAAAGGTGCCATTGAAGATTTTATTTGGGAAGAGAATCTCGAAGCGAAATTATCAAAGCACGGGCAAGAAGTTGAAGACCCTATAGATATGGTTCTTGAACACTTTCTCTTAGAAAATAAAATTGAAAATGTTGCACTTAAGCAATGTGTGAGTAACGCTTGTGCCTCCACTCACGCTTCTTTGAAGCTCGCTAAGATGTGGTTAGATAATGGATTGTGTGATCGAGTTGTTATTCTCGCTGCTGACTATGTTGGTCCCTTTATTCAAACAGGTTTCAAGTCATTGAAAGCTCTTTGCTCAGTTGATTGCAAACCATTTCAAGATAATAGAGATGGATTGGTTCTAGGAGAAGCGGCTGCTTGTATTATTCTTTCTCACGAAGAAAATGAATTTGAATTAAAAAATGTCAGTATTTACAATGAGGCCCATGCGGTGACGAGTCCTAGTCCAGATGGAGCGGGTTTGTTTAACTGTATTGATTCTATTGTAAGCTCTGAACAATTTCCTGAACTTGTCTTTGCTCACGGAACAGGAACTGTTGCTAATGATGCAACAGAAGACCAAGTACTCGCAAATATTCAAGAAAAGTATCAACGTGACTTTTTGGTTACGGCTTCGAAATGGTCTGTAGGACATTGTCTTGGTGCGAGTGGAGCAGTTGATTTTGTTTTAGCGTTAAGTTCAATGACTCATGGTGAGGCCATTGGAATTAAAGCAGAAGAAACAAATCAAGAAAAACTAAAATTAAAAAGCTATCTCTATAACGAAGTTAAATCTCTTAGTATTAAAAATGTATTGGTGAACTCTTTGGGATTTGGTGGAACAAATGGTGCCATTTTAGTGGGGAGATCAAATGCAAATTGATTATCGACTCACTGAAATCCCTTTTGATAAGAGAACTCCTCCAGTTTGGGGAGAGAAAGTTAATCGTTGGCATCAATTAGATGGAGAATCTTTTTGTTTGGCGCAGGCGACTTATGAAAACCTAGACTTCTTTGAAGGCATTGATAGAGTTTTCGTAGTGGGCGCTGAAGGATCAACTCCAACGGATAGGAAATTTGTAACGGATAGAAAATTCTCTCCTTCACACTTTGTCCATACCTTGCCTAATGTTAGATCCCTTTCTTTCTCACTTATTTCAGGGTTTGAAGGAGAAGTCTTTTGTTTGGCAGGAGCTTCTAAATCTCTAATGAGAACGCTCTCCCAGATGATTCAACTAGACTCTGAGAAGTCTAGTCTGGTTATAAATATTAACCAACATGAAGAGATCTTTCTCTGTGACTTTTATAAAGTAGGTACCTCACTTTCTAAATATAAGTTAGAAGTGAATATTTTTAAGAATATTGAAGTAAACGAAACTATAAATGATTTATCTTTTAGAAATTTTTTAACAAATAGTGAACAGGTGACAATGGATTTTAACCATGTCGGATTTAGGAAAATAGTATGAGCGTTGTAATTGAAAGTGAAAATTTAGATTTTGATAAAGCTGTAGAACTACTCTATGGAAGTCATAATGGTGAAGAAGTCACTTTCTCAACAGGTCTAGAGAAGAGAGTAGATAACTCGTATAAGAATTTTCAAAGTTGGTTTGAGAAGAGAATTCCCATTTACGGTGTAACTACTGGTTTTGGTGAAAGTTGTTATAGAACAATTAATAATGAAGACTCTCAAGAACTACAAGACAATCTTGTTTCTTACCTTCTTATTGGAACTGGTAAATTTCTAAGTGAAGATGTTGGAAAATCAGTTCTCTTTTTTAGAATAGTCTCTCTCTCAAGAGGTTTTTCTGGAGTAAGTATTGATTTACTTAATAAGATGAAAGAGCTTTATAATAAGAAAATTTATCCTGTAATCCCAAGAGAAGGATCTTTGGGAGCTAGTGGAGATTTAATTCCTCTTGCTTACCTTGCTAACAATATTAGAGGCCTTGGTGAAGTTTACTATCAAGGTGAAATTTGTGAATTAGAAGATCTTGTTAAAAAAGGTCTCTACTCAGGTTACAGATTAAAACCAAAAGAAGGACTTGCGCTGGTTAATGGAACCACGACAATGGTTGGTCTCTCTTTTCATAATTATAGATTAGCGAATTTTTTAACAGAACTTTCAACTCTATGTTCTGCTTGGTTATGTCTTTCTATTAACGGAAGAAACGAAGCCTTTGGTGAGCTTGTAAATGCTCAAGCAAAAACTTTTGTAGGGCAATCTAAAATGGCCTCAATGATTTCTTCTCTCTTAGATCAAGAATCATATAAAGGACAAACATATGCTGATATTGAAAGTCATGAAGGAATCACTAGTGACTTCGTTCAAGACCCTTACTCTCTAAGATGTGCCCCACAAGTTCTAGGTCCTATCCATGAAACGTTGGAGACAATGAAAGGTTGGATTGAAGTTGAATTTAATGGTGTTTCAGATAATCCACTCTTTGACCAAGAAGGCAACCTGGCCAATGGTGGTAACTTCTATGGAGGTTATCTTACTCATTCAATGGATTACTTGAAAATATGTATGGGGAACTTAGCGGACCTTATGGATCGTCAATTGGCCCTTCTTATTAGTGATAAGACAAATAGAGGTCTAACGCCCAACCTTGTGAATTGGAAGAATATTCCAAAAGAGAAACAACATCTCTATCACGGTTTAAAAGGTGTTCATCAAAATGTTTCGGCCATCACTTCTGAAATCATGGCCAAGTGTATACCAAATAGTATTTTTTCAAGATCTTCTGAATCACATAACCAAGATAAGGTTTCTCTAGGAATGAGTGCAGCAACTCAGTGTAGTGACCAACTAGAAACTGTCTTTACAGTTTTTGCTTGTTACTTAACTTGTCTGGCACAGGCGATCGATATTAGAGAAATTGAATTAAAAGGTGAAACTTCTAAAGAGATTTACCAATTGATTAGAAAGAGTGTGAATTTTGTAGACAAAGATATGAGACTTGATCGTAAGATCAATGCTCTTCGTGAAGACTTAATTAAATTAGCATTAGAAAAGGGATGTTTAGATGTATGATTTGATTGTTGTCGGTGGAGGCCCTGGTGGTTCAGCCGTAGCATCGTATATAGCTAAGTCTGGAAAGAAAGTCCTTCTTATTGAAAAAGAAACTTTTCCTAGATTTAGAATCGGTGAATCACTTCTTCCATACTCTATGGAAATTTTTGAAGATCTAGGTTTTGATAAAGTTTTAGCTGAAGGAAAATACATCAGAAAAGAAGGAGCCATGTTTGTCGATGTTGCAAAAGACACAAGTTGCTACTTTGATTTTGATGATGGCGGTAAGGCCAAGTATCCATTTTGCTATGAAGTTGATAGAGAAATCTTTGATAAAGACTTCTTAGAACATGCACAGAGTTTAGGCGTTGAAGTTCGTCAACCTGAAGAGTATGTGGATAGTGAATTCTTTGACGACCACGTTGTGGTTAAGACTACTGAAGGAAAATACCAAACGAAGTTTGTTATCGATGCTACAGGATCTAAAGCACTAATTCATAGAAAATTCGTAGATAGAGTAGCGAATCCTACATATTCGAATAACTTCTCTGTTTTTACTCAATTTACTGGAGTAGATAGAAGCTTTCTAAGAAATGAAGGTGATATCTGTATTGGTATTTTAAAAAATAATTTCTGGTCGTGGCAAATTCCTTTTAAAGGTGAGTCCACTTCTATTGGAATTGTGGCAAATCAAGCAGAGTTAGCTGCTGCTGATAATCTTGAAGAATTCTTTGAAAAGCGATTGGAAGAAAACCCATGGCTTAGAGGAACATTGAAAAATGCCACAAGAACTAAAGACTTTAAAGTTGTTTCAAACTTCTCATACACAAGTGATAAGTTTTGTGGAAAGAGATGGGCCAGTGTAGGAGACGCTATGAGTTTTCTAGATCCTGTTTTTTCTTCAGGTGTTCACTTAAGTTTAATGTCAGCAAAACTCATTTCTGAAAATATTCTTCACTCTTTAGAGAATGAAACGATTTTCTTAGATGATGAAGCAAATATAAAAGACTATAACGCTGAAATAAAGAAAGGCGTGAGCCGCTTTAATAATCTCCTACAACTCTTTTATAGAGGAGACTTTGTCGAAAAAGTTAAGAATATAGAAAAGAAGAAGTTTATGACAAGTGCCATGACTTGCGCGGTTTCTGGTGGAATGTGGGAAGAAGATAACTATCTCTATAGAATGGGAGTTTTATAGTTGAATATACTTGTTTGGAAAGGACATCATTCAAAAGAGATTTTTGAACTCACTAAGAGAGCTCTCTCCAGCGATAATGTCCTACTCATTCTCTGTCCTCCGAGAATTGATGATATAAGTGACTACTATGAATATCTTCCTAGTGGTCAGGTGGAATTTTTTGGAGAATTTTTTGGGAAGGAGAGCTTCTATAACGATTCTAAAACAACCTTTAAAGAAACTGTTTCTATTGGACTTTTCTCTTCAGGATCAGCTGATATTTTCCCAAAACTCATTCTCTATACAAAAGGTAATTTAAAAAGTTCAAATGATGGAATCATGAGTTTCTTCAGTGAAACTGATTTTAAGAAAATCGTTTGCTACCCACAGCCTTATCATATTTTTGGACTATCTCTAGGTTACGCTCTCGCTATTGATAGAGGAGTAGAACTTCTCTTCGATGTTGGGGTATATTCTAAAAAGAGTCATAAGTTATGGTTAGAAACGATTGAGAACTGTGGAGCAGAGACATTAACTCTAGGAACTCCCACTCATATGAAAGACCTCTTAAGTTATTTAGATAGTGAGAATCTCACGCCTTGTGCTTCTCTTACGAGTATCTTCGGTGGAGAGTCTGTTTCTGTTAATCTGTGGGAAAGAGCAAGGGATATTTTAAAAATTCAAGCGCCAAGTATTGGTTATGGATGTTCTGAAGCGAGTCCTGGAGTGACTCATCTTCCACCAGGAGTTCATCCTGGTGAGAATGGAAACTTAGGGGCACCTCTTCCTAATGTGAAACTAACTTGTGAAAAAGACGGTTTAAGAGTTGCCGGTGAAAATATTTGCCACGCCATCATTCAAAACAATGGAATCATATTCCCCGGTGGTGAATACCTAATGTCTGATATTATTAAGAAAAAGGATGATGGAAATCTTCAATATATCTCAAGAAATAATCTAGTTTTAAATCGTGGGGGAGAGAAGTTCTCCCTTGAGATGATTGAAGCGTACTTACTTGATGAACTCTCACTCAACGTCGTTTCTGTTTGTGTAAATGATGAAAGACTTGGTGAAGATCTAGGTGGACTTATAGAGAGTCCTGATCAAGAGTCCATTCAAAATATTTTATTCAAACTTAAAGAAAAATTTAATAGAAATTTCAATTCACATAATTTTAAAATAGTGAATTCTCTTCCTAAGAATTCAAATGCCAAAGTTGATCGAAAATCAGCTCTCGAAATAGTAAAAGGCTAGACTCATGATTGCAGTAAAAGAATTAGAAGGTTTTCTACCCCATAGAAGTCCAATGGTTTGGATAGACTATGTTATTCCTTCTATTGGTGATTCTGGAGAGTGTGTCGTTGTTTTAGATGAGAGTAAGATGTATTTCACTAAAGGTGAATTACGCCAATCTTCCTATATCGAACTTATGGCGCAATCCTTTGGTTTTATCAACGCCCATAGAGAACAATTAGCGGGTAGAACTGAAATGTTAGATCAGGCTTTCTTGGTAGGATTTGACAAGGTTTTCTATGAAGATGCTATGCCGAAAGTTGGTGATAAATTAATTGTGAGTGTGACTTTAAATAGGCAAGTGGGCCCTGTTAGTTATATTAATGGTGTTATTACTAATGAAGATAAAAGTGTTAAATATTGTAGTGCTACTTTGAAGTTATTTTCGAATTAAAAATCCACTTTAAATCTTGATGCAGAAGCCTTCCCGGGGATAATGAATTTGTATCTAGTGAATAGACCTTCTTAAATTCAACGTAGTAATCGCCTTCAACTCTACTGTCTACACTACAGACGATGAGAAAATTCTTCATTAATTCATTTGTTACTATGATATTTGGAATAGCTCTTCTTCCGAACTTATAGATATGTCCTTTGACACTTCCTTTTCCACATTCAAAGTCTTCTTTTTTTATCAGAATTGGGCCTCTATCTCTTGTTGTGATAGAAAGACCCAGGTCAAATTTCTTACCCTTGTTTTTAAGGGTGGTCAGATATACTTTTGCGCTATTTCCTAAATTAAATGAATCATTTCCTACATTAACAATTCTTCTCGATGAACAAGAAACTAGTAACACTGAGAGAATGATATATTTTAAACGATTCATTTAGCTTTCCAGATTTAGTGATTGTTTCTTTTTTTACATTTTCTCAGAAGTCCAAATTGTTTTCTTCTGAATCATTTTACCTGTAGTTTTTCCGTCATTCGAAGGATTCGAGTAAACTCTCTTTAACTCGTAAGAGAATGTTCCTTCGACTTTTTTATTTAGCTTACAAACAGTATTGAATGATTTTACTTCAGATGGTTGAAGATCAATTATTTTTTCACCAGCATTAAAAAATACGTATCTAAGAATACCGTAAGTATCACCTTTTTTACATCTCACATCACCAAATCTAACAATGACAAACTCTTCTGAGTTGTTTCTTAGATTGATTCTTCCATCAAATTTCTTCTTTTTAGTTTTATCTTTAATCCAAGTAGGCCACATTGTTACTGGTTTCTTTGAAGACTCAGGGGCTTGAAAATCATACTTCTTAGTAGATGAGCAAGATGTTAATAAGAGAACTGCTGCAATAGTTAAAAGTGCTTTCATTTTACTTCCTTGTTAATGAATGAACTAAACTATTATATTTTAGTCTAGAATATTTTCAACCTAAAAAATCTTACAAATTAAAGGTCGTATACTATGATTTCTTTATGGAGAAAGCCGAAATATCAAAATTCTTAGCACATGTGTCAAAATGCTCACAGAATGAGTTTAAAATTGTTACAGAACTAAGAAGAATCGTACAAATGACTCTGCCTGATCTCGTGGAAAAGATTTCCTATGGCGTTCCCTATTTCTCTGGCAAGAGAAGGGTGTGTTTCATTTGGCCCAGTGTGGTGCCACAGGGTCCAAGAGAGGGAGTCTGGTTGGGGTTTTGCTATGGTTATAGAATGGATGACCCCAAGGAAATCCTGGAAAAGGGATCTCGCAAACAGGTTTTTACTCTGACTTTTAAAAATTTAGAGCAAATTGATGAAAGCCTCTTACAAGAGTATCTCTTAGAAGCTAGAATGACTGATCTTAGTTAAATTATAAGGAAAACCCATGAATAAAAGCTTACTTACTAATGGTCTCTCTATTGCCCTTATCGGTGTAGGTTATATAACTCCAATGTATTCTCATGAAGTCAAAACCATGGGACTCTACTCCTTTTCTGGCGCGATCACTAATTGGTTAGCGATTCACATGCTCTTTGAAAAAATTCCTTTTCTCTACGGTTCTGGAATTATAACGGAGAGATTTGAAGAATTTAAAGAGGGGATAAGAAATATGATTATGAATCAATTCTTTACCCAAGAAAATTTTGAGAAGTTTCTCAGTGAAAATAAATCTAGTCTTATTCAAATTGAAGAAGAATCAATATTTGAGGCGATAGATTTCGATAAAATTTTTGTAAAACTTAAAGGAGCTATAACTGAGTCTTCTTTTGGTCCTATGCTCGCTATGTTTGGTGGGGAAGAAGCTCTTGAGCCTCTCAAGCCTCATTTTGAAGCTAAATTTAAAGAATCTATTGCTGAAATTATTGAAGATGAGAAATTTATTGATTCTCTTATGAAAGGTAGTGAGGGGAATTCTTCACTTTCAGATAGTGTATCGGAAATCGTGAATTCAAGATTGGATGAACTCACGCCACTTATGGTTAAAGAAATTATTCAAGAAATGATTAGAGAACACCTTGGTTGGCTCGTAGTTTGGGGTGGTGTTTTTGGTGCTCTCATTGGTCTTGTCACAACTCTAATTTAAGTTGTGACAGTTTCTATTCTTTTTTGCTCAAAGTAGGAGTAAGTCACAGGAACAATAAATAATGTGACGAGCTCCACTAACATTCCACCTAGTGTGGGAATGGCCATAGGTTTCATCACTTCACTTCCGGTACTTGTGGCCCACATCACTGGCAAGAGAGCGACGACAGTAGTAGTCGTCGTCATCACAAGGGGCCTAATTCTTCTAGATCCCGCTTCAATAATACAATCTTTTAGTTGATTCCAATCTTGTGGTTTATGTTTTTTTATTGCTTCTTGCAGATAGGTCATCATCACGACGCCATCATCCACAGCAATACCGAAGAGGGCAATAAATCCCACCCATACGGCCACGGAAGTATTAAATCCACCAATCCAAAGTAGGATAAGTCCACCAGCAAAGGCTATGGGAACTGCACTAAAAATAATGGCGGCATTTCTAAGATTTTTAATACCAAAGTATATAATAACTAGATTAATTAGAAGTGCGATGGGAACCAACATAGCAAGGCGCTTATTTGATCTGACTTGGCTTTCATACTGTCCTGCCCACTGGATAGAATATCCTCTTGGCAGTTCAACAGTCTTTTCAATATGAGTCTTCGCTTCTTCTACAAAACCTATTAAGTCTCTATCTCTAACATTCAGTAGAACCAGTGATCTTAGGAGTCCATTTTCAGACTGAATCGCCGCGGGTCCTGTGACAATGTTAATATGTGCTAATTGCTCTATGGGAATATGTTGTCCAAGGGGACTGGGCACAAGAACTCTTCTTAGTTCATCGATTCTGTCTCTAAGCTCTTTTTTATAACGAATTCTAATAGGGTATCTTTCTCGACCTTCATAGAACTGACCTATGGTGATTCCACCCACAGCAGTTTGTAAAATTTGATTAATCGTTCCCGTATTTATTCCGTAACGAGAAGCCGCGACGCGATCAATATCAAATTCAATATAGGGTTTTCCTGTAATTTTCTCAGCATAGACACCGTAGGCTCCTCTAACTTTCTCTACTTCTTTTCCAATTTTTGTTGCGAGAGATTCGAGTGTTTTTAAATTATCACCAAAGATCTTAATTCCTATTTGAGTTTTAATTCCTGTCGAAATCATGGAAATTCTATTTTCTATGGGAAAGAGCCAAGCATTTACCAGACCTGGAACTTGCAGTTGCTCATCGAGTTCGGCCATTATGTCATAGATAGATGTTCCTCTGGGCCACTTACTTTCATCAACTAATTTAACTACAGTTTCAAACATGGCCACAGGAGCCGGATCAATCGCCGTGTTGGCGCGACCTAGTTTACCTACTGCTCTTTCGACCAGTGGATGCTCAATAAGTTTCTTGTCTGTATAGGCCAGGAATTCCCTCGCTTTAGTCATGCTAATATCTGGAGTACTCACTGGCATATAGAGTATTTCTCCTTCATTTAATGAAGGCATGAACTCCTTTCCAAGTTGCGTGTAGGCAAACCCTCCAAGAAATAATAAGAGTGCAGGAATAACGAGGAAGATTCTTCTATTTTCTAATACCCAAGAAAGAGCAGGAGTATAAGTATTAACTATAAATGAGCTCACTTTATTTTTTGAAATGGGCTTTAACTTCCCTTTTAAAAGAAATGTTGCAAGTGCAGGAACGAGAATGATCGCTACAACTACTGAACCAAACATGGCAAGAGTTTTTGCCCAGGCGAGAGGTCCAAAGAGTTTCCCTTCACTTCCTTCTAGACCAAATACTGGAAGAAAAGTAATAATGGTTGTCATCACTGCGGTTAGAATCGCTGGACCAACTTCTCTAGCTGATTTAACGATAATTTCTATTCTCTCTTTCTTGTTTGCATTTGGATGATCGGCAAGATGAGAATAGATATTCTCAGTCATAATGATTCCCATATCGACCATAGAACCAATGGCAATGACGAGTCCAGAGAGACTCATGACATTTGAATCAATTCCTATGTACTTCATTAGAATAAAACTGATACCCACTCCAAAAGGGAGTGTGAGAGTCACAAGAATTGACGATTTAAAGTGTAGTAAGAAGAGCAGTATAACAATGACGGTTATAATGATTTCTTGTGTGAGAGCAGTGTAGACAGTACCAATAGTTCTATCAATAACTTCTGTACGATCGTAGAAGGGGACAAGATCTACATCATTTGGAAGACCCATCTTGAGCGCTTTAATTTTCTTTTTAACTCTCTCTATGACTTCTTTTGGATTTTCACCAAAACGCAT
This sequence comes from Halobacteriovorax marinus, assembly GCA_002163155.1. GTDB lineage: Bacteria > Bdellovibrionota > Bacteriovoracia > Bacteriovoracales > Bacteriovoracaceae > Halobacteriovorax > Halobacteriovorax marinus_A. Next base: position 198,728 of record MAAO01000002.1, read on the forward strand.
GGTGACGACACCACCAACTGACTCAATACCATTCTTATCAAGGGCGCCACGTCTAAAACCTGGTCCTGTGCCCACACTGGCCACATCTTTAACTCGAATGGGGATATGGTTCTTAACTCCTATTACAACATTTTCAATATCTGATAGGGATTTGAAAAATCCTTTTCCACGAATTATAAATTCTCTGTCTCCGTCCTCAACGACTTCAGCACCCACATCAATATTGCTATTTTGAATGGACTTAATCAATTTGCTAAAGTGCACATCAAAGGCAAAGAGTTTTTTTGGATCTACATCGATTTGATACTCTTTTACAAAACCACCAATACTTGCAACTTCACTGACTCCTTCAACGCCTTGTAGGAGGTACTTCACGTAGAAGTCTTGAATAGATCTTAGATCAGCAAGAGACTTTGGTTTCTTTGAGCCTTTTGTATTCTCTATGGTGTACCAAAAGACTTGTCCCAGCCCTGTGGCATCTGGTCCCATTGCTGGATTGGCATCTCTTGGGAGGATTGATTTTGAACCGGTTAGTTTTTCAAGAACTCTTGATCGACTCCAGTAGAAATCAATATCATCTTTGAAAATTACATAGATAGTAGAAAAACCAAAGGCGGAAATCCCTCTCACATTCTTAACACCAGGAATTCCCTGTAGCAGAATACTTAAAGGATAGGTGACTTGTTCTTCAATATCTTTGGGAGATCTTCCCGTCCACTTAGTAAAAACGATTTGTTGATTTTCCCCAATATCAGGGATGGCATCAATTCTAGCTGTTTTCATACTAAAGATAGAGAGAAGTGCCACAAAAACAAATACTGTGACTACAATCGCCCTCTTTCTAATGGAAAATTCTATGAGGTTTTGAATCATTTATTAATCCTAATTAGTGGTTGTGTACCGGCGCATTTTTCTTAGAGTCCATCTCGCTTGTAGGATCTTCGTATCCTCCAAAGAGTTGTGCTTGAGCGTCAAGGACGAAACTTCCTTCCATGACAACTTCATCACCTAAACTAAGACCATGTTTCACTTCTACATAACCTTCTGACTCGTGACCTGTATGAATCTCTATCGCTCTAAATTGTTTGTTAGAAACTTTCTGCCAAACGACTTTTCTCTTACCAGTATCAATAATGGCAGTTCTTGGAATAACTAGGGGAGTGCCTTCAAAGTTTATTGTAAGTATGGCATCGGCAACCATTCCGGGTTTTAGTTTTCCTGTGGAATTTTGAATTGTTGTTCTAATCTTTAAGGTTCTTGAATGCATATCTAGTATAGGATCAACAAAATCAATACTACCTTCGATAATAGTTCCTGGAACAGAAGTGAACTCTAATTCAACCTTTTGACCGAGGCTTACGATTCCTGCGTCTTGTTCATAGACATCCATTTCCACCCAAACCACTGAGAGGTCAGAGAGCTCAAAGAAGTTCTGTCCTTCTTTAAAATACTTTCCTACGACAGCATTTCTCTTTCTCACAATTCCGGTAGCAGGAGAGTAGATGACGATACTTTTTGGAATTACCCCTTTTCTGTACCATGAGTTGTATTGTTTTTTCTTAACTCCCCAAAGTCTGAGACGCTCTTCACTTTGTTTGAGCATATCTTTAAATTCTTTAGATTTCGTTTTTAGAAAACTCTTCTTAGCTAGAAGATACTCTTCTCCAGCGGTAATTAGCTTTGGACTATAGATTTTAATAACGGGGTCACCAACTCTAATTAAACTACCCGTAGATTTTACAAATACCTTTTCCACTCTTCCGGAAATTCTGGCAGGAATACTACTCTCTTTTTCTTCGGACTGTAGAACACTTCCTAGTAAGCGTACTTTCTTGCTCATTTTCATGTTAGTAACGGGGAAATATTCTGGGTAGAAGTGTTTAAGTTGAGATTTTCTAAGCTTAACTTTCGCAATAACTTTACTTACTTGATCATCCATTTTCATAATCATAGGAGATCCATCAATGGGACAGATGTCTTCAAATTCACTTGTAACATCTGGATAGTCTTTACAAATCCAAGTTGGTGCAACGACAACTTTCTTTTCTTTCATTTCCTCTTTGTCACTCTCATCAAATTCAATCTTTGTGAGATTCATGTGACAAATGGGACACTTTCCAGGCTTGTCTTCTTTAATTTGAGGATGCATGGCACAGGTATAGAAAGTTTTACTAGTGTGATCGTGCACTTCCTCTTTGGTATCCATTGAGGCCTTATTTTCAGCTTCCTTGGTACAACCAAAGCTGACTGTTAGAAGAAGAGTTAAGAATATGAGTCTAAAATTATTCATGTAGAGATTCTCCTAAGATATACTTGAGAGAGACTTTTAATATGTCTCTACTCGCCTCAAGTGTAACTTTCTTTAATAAAATACTTTGTAGTTTTAGTTCTGATTGTAAGAGTTCTAAATAAGTTGAATTTCCAAGACCGTAAGATTTAGAAGTTATTTTTCTAGAGTTTTGTGCAAACTTAATGGTCTTTTTATTTAAGATTGAAATTTCAGATTGGACTTTCTTAATATCTTTACGTGTGATTTCAATATCTCTGTTTTTACTTCTTTTAAAGTTTTCTAGGTCTTTCTTTAGACTATACTTCTCATGTACAGCTCTTGCATTCATCGCATACTTCTTACTGGAGAAGGGGAGTGGAAATGCTACTGAAGCACTTACGAAATCTCCCATTCCGTCAATGTTTGATCTCTTTGTGTAACCCAGAGAAAATGTCATATCTGGAATATAGTTAAGTTTAGCAGCTGTTAATAAGAAATCCTTCGAAGCAAGATCTTGTTTTAGTGCGAGTTCTTTAAAATCAAGCTTTGATTTCTTACTTGTATTCAATAACTTCCAAGGAATTGTGTTAAAATTAATTTTCCCTTTGATTAAATACTCTAATTTATCGTCTAGTTGTGAGAGCGTATAAGTCTTATTGCTAAGAGCAATTTCTAACTCTGACTTTCTAATCTCAAGCTCTAGTAGTGCTTGTTGAGAAGTTCTTCCATTTGCGTAGAGCTTCTTGCTGATTTTTAAAATCTTAATAATCCACTGATTGTTTTCTTTGAGAATTTGTAGTTCATCTAAAATTTTCTTTCTTACGATGACAATTTCCCACAGACTCTTAGTGAGAAGAACTTGTCTATCTCGGGCCTTGTATTCCCGGGCCTTGGCAGATGCAGTTCCTGCATTTACAAAATTTCCATACTTCGTCGTGAGCGACACCTTTTGAGAAATACCAAATTCAATTCCAGTCATTGGGGTTTGGTTCTTCTTTAAAGTCTTTTTTGGAAAGTTCTTTGCTATCACACTGAAGGTGGGATCTCCCCATGAACCACTCTCTTTGGCCCTCTCTCTTAAAGCGAGGGAGAGGTTCTCCATAGACTGAACACTTTCATGAGTACTTAAACTCTTAGCAGCTTCGTTAAAAGTTACAGCTTCTGTAAACTTTGAAGTTGAAAGCATGAAGACAAATAATATCATTTTGTTCTTATTCATTATTTAATTTCTCGATTGATGACTTAATCCAATTTTGAATAATTTGGACTTCTACATCAGTAAGTGATTCATCTCTATGCATTATGGCATATCTAAGGGGAGGCATTTTCCCCTCAGTTAATTGCTTTGAAATAGATTGGAGATCCTTCAAAGGTTTTCCATGACCAAGGAAGGGAAAGTCTTTAGAGAAATCTAGGTGTTTCTTAGCTTCTCTCGTGTCGTGATCAATTAATTGTTTTACTCCTGGAACTTTATAGTACCAAGGATAGTTAATTTCACTACTGTGACAATTGAAACAAGACTTCTTAAAGAGAGCTTTCACTTCTTTTAAGTAAGCATTGTTTATCTCAACATAGACTTGTTGGTTTCTGTTAGATACAACTTTCGTAATCACTTTACCATCAAGGCTTTCGTGCTTATGTTCACTATGTGACCAAGCATTTGTTTGCAAAACCAATATTGTTATCAAAAACCAATACTTCATTTCTTTTTCTCCAAATTGATGACCTTACTTATTATTACGAGAGGTATGAACCTTTTGTGACAAGTATTTTATGCCATTCTAGAAAGATTGAATCGAATCGACTTATTGATATTTAACATAAGGATTCCTCCCACTACAGCTCCGAGAAACCACATGGCGGCTAGATCGAGATAAATATCAGCACCAAGAACGAGAAAGGTAAGAATAGAGAGACCAGATATTGCAAAGTAATAAAGGTTATTCGTTTGTTTGATTTTATAAATTTCTTCAACTTTTAACAGGTAGGCCGCAAAGATAGCTCCTGATCCGATAAAGATAAATCCACAAAGAGACATACACGCTAGAGCGCCAAATTTATGGTGAAAGAAGTGAAAGAGATCATAGTTATTTGTAAGACTCATATCAAACTGCGGACAGAACAGCAGTGTCAAGGTACCCACAAAGGCCTGGATACATAGGAGCTTTGTGAAGACGAGAGTGTGACTAGGGTTTAATTCATTTTTTACAAAATCAAGAACTCTTGCTCGAAGTATCGTTTCAGGTCTATTTTCATTTGAGGTTTTAAAATCGGTAAAGTCTTTGCCCGTGTTTAACTTACTCATCTGTACCTCCAGTCATCTTAATTCTAATTTTCTTAAGACCTCTAGAGATTAGTTTTCTCGCGTTGGAGGTAGAAGTGTTTAACTTTTTAGAAATCGTTTCATAGTCTTCATCAGATAAGTATTTAAGAGAGATGGCCTCTCTTTCTTTATCTGAAAGATTTTTATAATCTTCCAAATTGATCTCAGCTTTGGGAGTTTGTGAGTCCTGATAAAGAGATTCATCAAATTCTATCGTTTTCATTTTCTTCTTCTTACAAAAATCTAGCAGCTCGGATCTTGAAATTGTGTAGAGCCATTTTATAAAGAGATGTTCACTATTGTAGAGGTGCTTACACTTATGCAGTTTTAAGAATATATTTTGAAAGATCTCTTCTTTGGCACTACTATCCGCCATTCTCTTATTGAGGTAGGTAAAGACTGTTGATTCATGTCGCAAATAAAGAGCTTCAAAGGCCATATAGTCACCTTGCTGATATTTCTCCATTAATTGCTCGTCGCTGAATTCTTCAGCATCTACAAATGGATTCATCCTTCACCCTTCATTACGACCCAAAAATGGATTTTGTGACATATACTAATTGAAAGTTAAATTTTCTCTGTAACTCATTAATATGACAACAAATATCTGAATATTTAGAGAGTTTTGTCACAAATCTCCCAAAGCGCTCGTAATGTATTGTGAAGATGAATTTTTTCGCTATTATATCTATTAAATAAAGGAGTATTTCATGAAAAAAATCGTACTTGGTCTTATTATTGGACTTTTAGGCTTTTCAGCCTCAGCTGCTAAAATCAAATTAGATAATAAGGCGAAAGCTGAAATTATTAAAACACTTGAGGCCAATGAAGAGCTTCATGCTTCTTTCTTTAAATATGACGGGAAAAATGTTGAAACGACGGCCATGAAAGTATCCAAAGCGATGGGTAATATTTCTAATAAGGATGTGGCGAAACTTTTAAAACATTCTAAAATGATGTTAACTAAAATCAAAGCTGATAGTAAGAGAGACGAAAATAATCAAAACTATCATATGGTTTCAATGGCACTTATCCACATCATGAATAAATATGATCTAGGAGAAAAGTATAGTGCTTATAGGTGCCCAATGGTCAAAAAGAAATGGATTCAAAATACTAAGAAGATGGGGAGAGTTCACAATCCTTACGCTCCTAGTATGCCTCACTGTGGTGGGCGTTTAAGATAATTAAATAATAACCCTCGGAGGTCTTTATGAATTCTCTTTCAAAGAAAAGCTGTATTCCTTGCAAAGGGGGAGTTGATCCAATGCCTTTGGATGAGCGAAGTGTACTTTTGAAAAGTCTGCATAAAGACTGGGAATTACAATCTGAGAGTAATCGTCTTTTCAGGTCCTATAAGTTTTCTGACTATAAGCGGGCCTGGGATTTAGCTAATCAAATTAGCGTTCTAGCTGAAGAGCAATTCCACCATCCTGAAATTTCTTTTGGCTGGGGTCATTTAGAAGTAACTCTTTGGACTCATAAAATAGGGTCCCTAGTGGAGAGTGATTTCATCTTGGCCGCAAAAATAGATTTACTTACAGTTTAGTTGAGTACTGAATACGTTTTGGTAGAAGCTTTTAAAAATTTATGATAAATTTTCAAATCAATATCAACTTTATTTTAGGACGAAGCAATTATGGCATCTGTAAGTGAACTTTCAACGAGATCTGGATCAAAATGTGAATTATGTTTAAGTGCAACTGACTTAGCAACTTTAGACGTAGTGCCAAGTGATGGATCAATAGATAAGTCAATTATGCTTTGTTCTACTTGTAAGGAACAAATTGAAAATCCTGATAGTGTTGAAGCGAACCACTGGCGTTGTTTAAATGATTCAATGTGGAATGAACATCCTGCTGTGCAAGTCATGGCGTGGAGAATGTTAAATCAACTAAAAGCCACTGAGAGTTGGGCTCAAGATCTTATCGAACAAATTTACATGGAAGAGACGACACTAGAGTGGGCGAAAGCTGGAATTCCTGAAGAGGGTAATGCTCCTGTGGTTGTAAAAGATAGCAACGGAACTGTACTCGTTGATGGTGATGAAGTGACTCTCATTAAAGACCTTGTCGTTAAAGGTGCCAATTTCACAGCTAAGCGTGGAACTATGGTTAAGAATATTTCTCTCAACGGAATCGAAGGTCAAATTGAAGGACGAGTGAATGGAACTAAAATTGTTCTACTTACTTGCTTTCTTAAGAAACAAAACTAATCTAGAAGACTTAAGAGGCTAGCTTTATTTTTAAAAGTTTAGCCCGAAGTTTTTCTATTTCTTTAATTTCTTTCGAATATACTGGTTTTCCACTGGGGTACATCAATCCTATGGGATTCACCCCAAGCGCCGCAGCCAACCTCTCAGCGTATTTCTTTGTTAGATCTTGCTTATTATTTTCAAGTCTTGAAATAGTGGCCTTAGGAATTCCTGTAAGAGTTGATAACTCATCTAGGGTAAAGTCCCAGTTATGACGAATGGCCCTAATCACACCACCGGAAGACAGCTCATGTTTTTTTAACTTTTGAATAAGTTTTGAAAAATCATTATTCATTACTAGTCTCTCTTGTAATTGTGATTAGTTGTAACTTTAATAATCTTGATCAGTATTTTCTTTTTATGAAGTTTGTAGATTATTCGACCTGAAATACTAAAGCTTGAAGATCTGAAACCTTCCCATTCATTTCTAAGCTTATGATCCTTAAAGATTTTATAATTATCAAGCTCTTCGGGACCTTTTTCTTCAATGATCGAAATCCAAAAATCAATGATTTCTAAGTCGTACTCTGTTAGTTTTTTATTCAATATGAGACGAGAAATCTCTTTTTCAACTTGCTTTGTGTAAGTTACCTTCCACATAAATCCACCTTATCATTAGTTGTAGTTTTTTACAACAAGTTGAGAGTTCTTAGAGCTAGTAGGAATTTATGGTAGATCTGCTATCTTTTAAACTATAGGTGAGTCGTATTGTCTTAATACTTCTATTTTGAAACATCAGTCTTCTTGTTAGTTTTACGCACTCAGCCAGATCAAATCAGTGAACATTTCAAGCAAATGCTAGATGCGCTGTGCATAGAGGCAGTTATTACTTTATATAAAGGGGGCCATGTTATATTCTAATCCCCGTATTTATTACCAATTACCTAGGAAAATTCATGTCAAAGAAATCAAAAATTATTTACACTATAACTGATGAGGCTCCGGCATTAGCTACTCAATCATTACTTCCAATTGTTCAGGCCTTCGCGTCTACAGCTGATATTGAAGTTGAGACAAAAGATATCTCACTAGCAGCAAGAGTTATTGCTAATTTTCCTGAAAACCTAAGTGCTTCTCAGAAAATGTCTGATGCTCTTAGTGAACTAGGTGTTCTTGCTAAAACTCCAGAAGCCAATATTGTAAAACTTCCAAATATTTCAGCCTCTGTTCCACAACTCAAGGCCTGTATCGCTGAGTTACAAGAACACGGTTATAAAATTCCTAATTACCCAGAAAATACAGCTTCATCTGAAGACAAAGAACTGCAAAATAGATTTGCTAAAGTACTTGGTTCTGCAGTGAACCCAGTTCTTCGTGAAGGGAATTCTGATAGAAGAGTGGCGGGACCAGTTAAGGAATACGCTAAAGCTCATCCTCATTCAATGGGAGCATGGGAGACAACTTCAAAGTCTCACGTAGCTCACATGAAAGATGGAGACTTCTATTCAAGTGAAAAATCGACAACTATGAGCGCTGATGATGATGTTAAAATTGAATTCGTTGCAGATAATGGTGATGTTACAGTTTTAAAGGCGAGTACGCCTCTTCTTGCAGGAGAAATGATTGACTCTTCTGTTATGAGTGTAAAAGCTCTAAGAGAATTCTTTACAGCTGAAATTAAAGACGCCAAAGAAAAAGGTGTTCTCTTTTCTCTTCACTTAAAAGCTACAATGATGAAAGTTTCTGATCCCATTATGTTTGGTCACGCCGTTGAAGTTTTCTTTAAAGATGCTTTTGATAAGTACGCAGACACTTTCAAAGAACTTGGAGTGAATGTTAAGAATGGTCTTGGTGATGTTTATTCAAAAATTGAAACTCTTCCTGCCGATAAGAAAGCTGAAATCGAAGCTGCTCTTTCGGCCTGTATGGAAAATGGTCCGGCAATGGCGATGGTTGATTCTGACAAAGGAATCACAAACCTACATATTCCTTCTGATGTGATCATTGATGCATCAATGCCTGCAGCGATTAGAACTTCTGGTCAAATGTGGAATACAGCAGGAAAACTACAAGATACAAAATTTACAATACCTGATCGTTGTTACGCAGGTATATATAGAGAGACTGTTAACTTCTGTAGAGAGAATGGTGCCTTTGATGTAACTACAATGGGTAACGTTTCTAACGTTGGTCTAATGGCCAAGAAAGCTGAAGAGTATGGATCTCACGATAAAACTTTTGAAGCTGCAGGAAAGGGAACAATTAGAGTTGTAAATAAAAGTGGTGAGACAGTATTTGAGCACACAGTAGCTACTGGTGATATTTGGAGAATGTGTCAGACAAAAGATGTCTCTGTGAAAGACTGGGTTAAACTTGGTGTAAGTAGAGCGAAAGCTACAGGACAACCTGCAATCTTCTGGTTATCTGAAAATAGAGCACACGATAAGAACCTCATCGCAAAAGTGAATACTTACTTAAAAGATCACGATACTAAGGGACTTGATATTCAAATCATGTCTCCAGAAGAAGCCATCAACTTTACACTAAAACGCGTAAAAAATGGTGACGATACAATTTCTGTTACAGGAAATGTCCTAAGAGATTACTTAACGGATTTATTTCCAATTCTAGAACTAGGAACTTCTGCGAAGATGCTCTCAATTGTTCCTCTGCTTGCTGGTGGTGGATTATTTGAAACTGGTGCCGGTGGATCAGCTCCTAAGCACGTTCAGCAGTTCACTAAAGAAAATCACTTAAGATGGGACTCTCTTGGAGAATTCTTAGCTCTTGGTGTTTCTATTGAAGATGTTGCAGATAAGAACTCAAATGAAAAAGCTAAGGTACTAGCAGTGGCGCTAGATAATGCTAATAGTAAATTTCTTAAAACTGATAAGTCTCCTTCAAGAAAAGTAGGAGAGTTAGACAATAGAGGATCTCATTTCTACCTTGCTATGTACTGGGCACAGGCATTAAGTGAGCAAACGTCTAATGAAGAGTTAAAAGGTATCTTTTCTCCAATTGCAGAGAAGTTAACTTCTAACGAAGAAAAAATTGTAGGTGAATTAAACGCAGCTCAAGGAGTAGCAGTTGATATGGGTGGTTACTTCCACGCTGATACAACTAAAGTTTCTATGGCCATGCGTCCAAGTGAAACTTTCAATTCAATTCTCGCTTCTCTATAAAATAAATTTTCAACAAGGTCTCCTCACTCTTTGGAGGCCTTGATATTTTCAAAACAAACGGACATAGAAATGATTAAAATCTCAGATAAATTTGATAGTGGTAATATTAGTGTTCTCGCTGCAAGTGATCCGATGGATATACGTCTTGAAATAAAGAAAGACCGCAACTCAGATTTCTTTCAGTGGTTTCATTTTCAAGTACAGGCCAAATCCTTTCAAGAACTCAAAATGAAAATTACAAATGTTTCCAAAAGTGCATACGTTCCCGGATGGGAAGATTATAAAGTCGTGGCCTCTTATGACCGTAAAGAATGGTTTCGTATTCCTGGAACAACGTTCAATGGTAGTGAATTAACAATCGAGCACACTATGGAACATGACTCTATGTTCTTTGCTTACTTTGCTCCTTATAGTTTTGAGAGACACTTAGACCTTTTGAGTACTTCTCAAATGGATAAGAGATGCGAGTTGATTCAACTCGGTGAAACTCTTGATGGAAGAGATATAAGCCTTTTAAAAATAGGCGAAGATGATCCTTCTAAGAAGAAAGTGTGGATGATTGCTAGACAACATCCAGGTGAGTCTATGGCCGAGTGGTTTGTTGAAGGTTTCTTAGAGAGATTACTTGATGGTAACGAATCTCTTGCACTTAAAGCTTTAGAGCATGCGGTTTTCTATATTGTTCCCAATATGAATCCTGATGGAGCTTTTAGAGGACACTTAAGAACAAATGCTAATGGAGCTAATCTAAATAGAGAGTGGCAAACACCAACACTTGAAAATAGCCCTGAAGTTTTTCATGTGAGAGCTAAGATGGACGAAGTGGGAGTAGATATATTCTTAGATATTCATGGTGATGAAAACCTTCCATATAATTTTCTTGCGGGTAGTGAAGGAAATCTTTCTTATACAGATGAAATCAAGCGCCTTGAAGATATGTTCAAGGAGAGTTTTCTTGAAACTTCTCCGGATTTTCAAACTGAATTTGGATATGACATAGACGAGAAAGGCGAAGGGAATATGACAGTTGCCTGTAATGCTATTGGGGATCGTTTCAATTGCCTCTCTTATACTTTAGAGATGCCTTTTAAAGATAATGCGAATCTACCAAATGTAAAATATGGTTGGTCTGACCAAAGAAGTAAAGTGCTCGGACGCGATATTTTAAATCCTATATTTACAGTACTTAAAAACTTATAAATAAGTTCATAAAAAGAGATAGCGATGAAAGATGTTTGGAATACTTCAAAAATAGGTGATCTCAGTGGAAGAGTGGCCATTGTCACTGGAGCGAATATTGGTCTAGGTTTTGAAACGACTCTCGCCCTCGCCGCAAAAAATTGCGAAGTCATTCTCGCATGTAGAAGTGAAGAAAAGGCCAAAGCTGCTATTTTAGAAATACAAAAAGACTTTCCAAAGAGTAAGCTTCATTTCATAAAGCTAGATTTGAATTCTCTAAAGAGTGTTGAAGAATTTTCTAATCAAATAAAAGAGAAGTTCTCCCGTTTAGATTTACTCATTAATAATGCCGGACTCATGTGTCCTCCTCTCGCTCTCACAAACGAAGGTTTCGAGAGTCAGTTTGGAGTGAATCATCTGGCTCACTTTGCTCTCACAGGTCATCTCCTAGAGCTGATTACAAATACTGTAGATTCAAGAATAATAAGTCTCGCGAGTCTCGCTCATAGGTGGGGAGATATTTACTTTTCTGATCTAAATTTTAAAAAGAGCTATAGCAAGACTAAGGCCTACGGACAAAGTAAACTTGCTTGTTTGATGTTTAGTTATGAACTCAATCGTCTCTTTAAAGAAAAAGGGATTCAGACTAAATCAATTGCAGCACACCCAGGAATCGCTGTTACAAATCTTACTAAATACTTTCCAGGCTTTATGAAATCTATTTCTAAAGTGATTTCTCAACCTGCTAGTGTTGGTGCACTACCAACTCTAAGAGCTGCTTGTGATGAGAGTTTAAGTGGTGGAGAGTATATTGGTCCGGCAGGTTTTAGAGAGTTTAAAGGACACCCTGTAGTAGTCTCTTCAAGTAAGAAGTCAATGGATAGGGAAGTTGCAAAGAAGTTATGGGAAGTTTCAGAGAGTTTAACTGGTGTTAAGATTTTTTAATATTTAATAATAACCAATAAGGATAATAGATATGAACGAAAGTTTAAAAGACAATGTAAGTAAGCAAATTATGGCCGCTATGAAGGCCAAAGATAAAATTAGATTAAATGCCCTTAGGTATTTAAAGAAACTCTTTATCGAAAATGACACTGCAAAGAAGCAACAGGCGGAAATTGATATTGTTATTTCTTATGCTAAGAAAATGAAAGATTCTATTGCTATGTATCCTGAGGGTTCTGATCAAAGAAGAGATATTGAAGCAGAAGTTGTTGTCTTAAATGAGTTTCTTCCACAGGCGCTAACAACAGAAGAAGTTCAGACGATGATCGATGAAGCTAAAGCAAAGTTAGAAAATCCAAATATGGGAAGTCTTATGAAGGAGCTCTCAGGTCCTACAAAGGGGCGCTTTGAAGGAAGAGAGCTTTCAAAAATGGTTCAGGAAGCTTTAAAGTAGTGAATCAAAGATCACTTTAAAATCACTTGATCTATAGAAGTCATCAGGGGCGAGACCTTCTTTCCCCTGTGGTGGCGTATGACCAAAGTATCTTGTCCAAAATTCCCAATTTCTCGTGTAGTCCATTTTATAAGTTTTAAGATCTTTAAATCCCATCAACTCATTCATGAATTTAAAGAGAAACTCAGAACAATAAAGAGTTTCATCATCCCATTCATAACTGTGATCAAATGAAACATTTTCATATTTATTCTTATAAAGTTTCCAGTGATTCTTTTTAAAATTTCTAAGATTAAGTACTGGTCTTAGAACAACATACTTTTGATTTCGTGGTGCAAATCTAGTTCTTGAGAACTCGAGAAAGGTTTTGATTCTTACAAAGTGAACTTTTCCTAACGCCTGGGCCACAAAGAGTTCTCTTCCATTAGAGATGACAACTCCTGAGTGAGAGAAACGACTACCTGTTTCGTCTTCAATGATCTGACAACTAGGACAATCAAGATCTAAGAGAATCACATCTCCAACTTTGAAGTCTTGGATAGAGAAGGCCTGTGATTTAAGTGAAATTGCCAGTAGGAATAATATCACTAATAGATTTTTCATATTGTCTCCACGAAGTGATTTAATGCAATAGCACCGCAAATTCCTACGTTCAACGAATTCTTTTTACCATGTAAATTTATCTTTAAAATATGATCGGCCCTATTCAGCGTCGGAGAGGAGAGACCGTAGCGCTCATTTCCTAGAATTATAGCTGACTTACTGGCCGGTTTCACTTCACTTAAAAGAATGGCATTTTGCTCAGTTTCAAAAGCGTAGAGAGTCACGCCTTCACTTTTTAAATGTTCTAAACACTCAAGAGTACTTTCCCAGTATGTCCACTTTATCCACTCATCTGTTCCAAGCGCCGACTTGGCAGTCTTAGAATTTTCAGGAGTTGGAGTGTAGCCACAGAGATGAATCTGCTCAATCCCTAGCGCCTCTGCAGTTCTAAAAAGACTTCCCACATTAAAGGAACTTCTTAAATTGTCTAAGACAATGTGAATGGGGTGAGATTTAGTATCTTCTTTATCAAATTGATCCACAGTGGAAATAAGAAAGTCGCTGTCTTTTAGATCCTTAGCAGCAAGCCTCTCAAGCTTCATGAGCCAGTTCTGCATGGTGGTTTCATCACTAGGGTAAGTTTCTAGTAGTTCACTCGCTAGAATTTTAACCTGGACTTCTTCATGAGAGAGTAGAGTCTTTAGATTCTTTTTTAGGATCTCAAGGGCAGTGTTGCGCTCTTGTTCTTTGTTCCAGTGTTGCTCTACTTGCATACCTGCACGCCAGAACGTATCGACGCACTGTTTAAAGCTGAATGATAGAAAGGCCTTATTGGGAATCTTAATCGCCATATTTTTCTCACTGTGTTAATGGCGGAAGTTATAGCAATATTCACTCAATTTTGCTAAATTTTCCTTTAGTTTTTAATATTTGGAGCCAAATCAATGCAACAGAAGAAATTTCTTATCACTTCGGCACTCCCATATGCCAACGGACCTATACATTTCGGACACATGGCCGGAGCTTATCTCTCAGGTGATGTCTACAATAGACATAGAAAATTACAGGGTCATAAGACTTTATTTATAAGTGGTAGTGATGAGCACGGTGTGGCCATTATTTTAAACGCTAAAAAGACTGGTCAAGATTATCAAGAGTATGTGGACAAGTGGCACAATGAGCACGCTGCGCTTTTTAAAGACTACGGTGTTGATTTTGATTTCTTTGGACAGACTTCTGCTGACTACCATGAGAAGGAAGTTCTTGAGTGGTTTAAAAATCTTCACGGGAAAGGATACATTGAACCAAAAGATTCTCAGCAACTCTATTGTAATGATTGTAAGAACCATCTTCCTGATCGTTTCGTTGAGGGGACTTGTTATAAGTGTGGTTTTGAGCACGCTAGAGGTGATGAATGTCCAAATTGTGGAGAGTTCATTGATCCCGTAAAACTTACTAAAACAGTTTGTAAAATTTGCGGAAGTAATAATATTAAAGAAGTAACTGTAACTCAATATTACATTCTTCTTTCTAAGTACCATAAGGAATTTAGAGAGTGGTTTGCCACAAAACAAGACTGGAGAAAAACGGTCTATCCTTATGTTGATAGTTTAACTAAAGAGAATTTACACGATAGAGCAATCACTCGTGATATCGATTGGGGAATTGATGTTCCTCTTCCTAATTGCGAAGGAAAGAAACTCTATGTTTGGTTTGATGCTCCTATTGGATACGTTTCAAATACAAGAAAATTCTTAGAAGATACAAACTCAAGTGAAGACTACCTAAAAGACTGGTGGAATAATGACGACGTTGAACTGACTCACTTCATTGGAAAAGATAATATTATTTTTCACACAATTATTTTTCCAACAATGAGTTTAGCTTCTGGAATTTGCCAGGCAGCTGATCAAGTTCCGGCCAACCAATTCTTAAACCTAGAAGGAAAGCAATTTTCTAAATCAACTGGACACTACGTTGATGCGGGAAGTGCCATAAAAGAATTTGGTCAAGATGCTCTTAGATATTACCTTCTTTCAATTCTCCCTGAAGCGACTGACTCAAGTTTTAGCTGGGAACAATTACAAGCAAAAGTAAATAATGAGCTAGCCAATAATATTGGAAACTTCTTAAACCGTTGTTTAAAGTTTACTCAAAAGAACTGGGCCGAAGGGATGCCAGCTGATTACTACAAAGGTTTTGCTGCCAGTGAGTGGGGAGTAGAGCTTAGTAAAGACATACTAGAGCTTAACGGATTAATTGATGGATACTCAATTAAAAAAGGAATTGAGAAAGTCATGAGCATTGGTCAGAAAGCCAATAACTACTTCTCAGACAATGCTCCTTGGGCCTCGATTAAAGTTGATAAGGACGCTGCAGGAAAGACTCTTGCATACTCTTCAACTTACGCTCTTTGTCTTGGTGTTATTTTACAGCCTTTTCTTCCAAAGCTCTCTAGTAACATTTTAAATCACTTTAAAAATATTACAAATGTTGAGCAAATTATGAAAATTTATCAAGGTGACTTAAGTGTACTTGAGACGATTTTTGCAAAGGGACACCTTCTCACTGAAACAGTTGAAGCTCTAGTTCCAAAAATTGATAAAGAACTTATTGAAGCGCAATTAGAGCTTCTGAAAGTAAAGAAGTAGGGATAGCTCATGTCAAACGCAACACCAGATTTTCCAAGTACAGATTGGGCATGGCAAATCTCAAATACAGTGGGAGAGACGGCGAAAATTATTCATCCAAGTGGATTTGTCTTCATGTCTCCCGTTGTTTTAAATCGCTTTGATAGACTAGAGGGGCACGATAGTTACCTCTATAAGCTCACTGAGAAGGATAGTTTTCTTCTAAGTTACACAATTGATTACTTTAAAACAAAATCTAGAATCAAGGGACTCTCTCAATATGAGTCTATGATCCTCGCGGCAAATATTGTCTGTTCTTATAGATTCAGATCTCCTCTTGGAGCTGATCTTTTTACAGATCAATTATCCTCTGATGATGAGTGGAGAAAGTTTGGAGAGCACAGTGTAATCGTTGATTCGAAAGAATATGAAGTCTTTGTTATTGGTCACAACAAAGGAACTCTTGTTGCTGTGACCATGGATGAAATTTCCAGTGATATAAAGAAACTAGAACTTATAGAAATGCCACGGCATTACTTTAAGAGAAAATTCTAACAGTAAATCCGAAGAAAACTATTAAGAATACTTTTCTAATCTCGTTATAAGCTCGAAGAATCCTTCGGGCTTTAAGAAAGAATTCCTAGGATCTAAGATGTGTGAATACTCACCGAGAATTTTTTCCAACTCTGTGGCATAACCAGAAAGTATAAAAATCTCAGATTCAATTTTTTTCTTAGTCCCTTCAATGACTTTTAAAATATCCTTGGCGGAACCTTTTCCCACATAGAAGAGATCAAAAATAATAATATCAAAGGGAACTTCGGTTATGAGTTCAATGGCGGATGGAGCATCATCAGCAGAGTAAACATTAAAAGTCCCTTTAATGACTTCGTTTTTAAAGATTGACTGTAAGTCATTTTCGTCTTCGACGTAGAGTAGATTTTTCATAAGTAAAATTTATTGCTTATTAGAACATTTTGCAACATAAGAAATATTGATAATGGAATATTAAGTTTAAATAATACTTGCCTATAACGCGACGTTCGATAGTTGAAGAGCTAATCGTCCTAAATTTCACAGTTTGCTTGGCGTTAATTACCAAGAAGCTGATTATTTTCATTTACTATCCCTTGGTAAATTAGAGAACATCCCAGCTACAAAACCATGAAAAGGAACGAAATATGTCTTCGAAAGAAAAGTTAGCTCAATCTATGGAATTTCCACCTGAAACACCTCAGCCAAATGTCTACCCGCTTAGTTGGGTACGTAAGACTGAAAAGATGGAAGAGATCTATGCAGCAGCTCAGAAAGAGTGGTGGGATCCTGCCAAACTTCCGTGGGATACTTTGGATGTTGATAGTTACTCTTGGGAAGAGAGAGAGTCGATTGCCTATTGGTGGACCATTCTTTCAGTTTTTGATGCTTCAGCACCTCCAGTGTTTGCAGCAGCTATGATTAAAACTTATGAAGCTCACGAAGAAGATGCCGTAAGAAGATGTTTCTTCTCTGTGACTCGTGATGAGCAAAACCATGAGCAATTTTGTGGTTTAGTTATAACTAAGATGCTTGAGCATCCAGATCCTCTTACATACGAGCCAAAGACAGAGCTTGGTAAGAAGTTACAAAAGAATGCTAAGTGGCTCTACTTCAACGGTGGACGCTACTGGGAAGGTTATAAGAAAGCAGTGCCTAAGTATAGCTTAGCTGTTCTCTTTAGCTCATTCCTAATGGGTGAAATTGCTTCAGCTACAATCTTTCACCAAATGGCTGCTGGTTGTACTGAACCTGTTTTCAAAGAAGGGTTTACTAAAGTTGGCCGCGATGAAGGTCGTCACATGGCCATCTGTATGAGTCTGATGGAAAGAGATTATCCACAACTTGGTGCTGAAGATAAGAAAGTTATCACTAGGCAAATTAGAGCGGGTTACTTATTTCTCTCTGCTATTCTCTTTGAACCACCAACTGAATTTTGGGATATCCCAGATGATTTCATTGAGAATCAAAGAGCTGGTGAAAAAGTTTGTAGAGAAGTTGGTTTCTTTATTCCTGAATACGACGCCAAGAAACAAAACTGGATTGATGCCATGATGAATCTAAAAGGTGTTTTAGATAAGTATGACATTCCTTTTCCTGCAATTCCTGAGTGTGGAATTACTGGTGAAGAAATCACTGATATTGATATGGAAGACATCATCCCGGTATTTTAATGAAAACAATTCGTTTACTGCCTTCGGGTAAAGAAATAAATGCAGAGAGCGGACAAACAGTTTTGTCTGCTCTTGAGAAAGCAGGTTACGCTCTACCAAATAATTGTAGAGCGGGCGCTTGTGGAGAGTGTAAGGCTAAAGTTTGTAGTGGTGAAATTGATCAAGGGTTTATTCTTGATATGGCACTGCCTAAGAGTGAAAGAGAAGAAGGCTATGGACTCATGTGCATGGCCAAAGTTAAAAGTGACCTTATTGAAATTGAATATGGTACTGAAGACGCTCTTCCAAAACTCTTTCCACCAATGGAAAACCTTCGTTACGCTGTGACTGAGAAGACTCAAGTGACGCCGACAATTTGTCGTGTTCGTCTAAGATCTCTTGGAAAAGTTATGCGCTTTTGGCCCGGTCAATATGTGACAATGGGTGATCCTGAAAATGATATTCCTGATCGTTGTTATTCAATCGCTAATATTCCTAATCACGAAGGTGAAATTCTTCTCTATATTACAAAAGTAGAAGATGGGAAGACGAGCTCTTGGGTTCATAAAGAAGTCAAAGAAGGTGATATGGTGAAAATGAATGGGCCTTACGGAACATTTATTGGTGATCCTTCTGCTGAAACTCCTGTTCTATGTTTAGCTTCTGGATCTGGTCTTGCGCCAATTCAGTCTCTTGCAACTGCAGCAATGTTACGTGGTGGTTTTAGAAAACCTGCTACCGTTTTATTCTCTGCTAGAACTAGAGAAGATCTCTTAGAGTTTGGACACTTTAGTTTTCTAAAAACTAAATTTAGAAACTTTGATTATAAGTATACGCTTACTAGAGAAGAGAACCCTGGTGGACTAACGGGAAGAATTCCTGAAATTTTACCTGAGCTTTATCCTGATCTTTCTAAACACAGTATTTATATTGCTGGTTCCACTGAATTTGTGGAAAGTTGTACTGCTAAAGTTAAAGAGCTTGGTGCAGTTGATGAGTTTATTCATACTGAAGGATTTACTAGTCAGGTTCAGGCTTAAATTTAAAAGATATTTTTTAAATACCATTGAGGGTTCTTTCGAGGGCCCTTTTTTTTTGATTTTGTTGTTTGATTTCAAAACTAAAGAAAAAGTATAAGTACCTTGCTCAGTGAAAGCTGAAGGAAGTTTGTAGTTTCGGGACTTTGATTCTGCTAACTCTCTAGAATTAAGTTACGTAAATAATTACTTGTTCTGTAGGAGATTAAAGAATGGCACTTCTTTAATAGAAGTGCTTTGGTTTTGGTTTGGAGTTATTTAGCAAAGATTAGGTTAGATACTTTAGTATTCGATGCCTTCTACAAAACCATTATATTCAGAGAGGTGTTTAAATAATTGTTTAGAAAACCTTTCATAACAAGTAAAAATAGTATTGTTTGATCCATTGGCACCATTTGAGCTGGAGAAATCATTAGATAGTCCACCTTTAATTGGCCCTACGTATACATGTTGAATACCAGTATTTACTTCGTTTAGATCGTCTTCATAAGTAACTACAACTGCTCCACCAGAAGCACCATCGTACGTAGTAGCTCCTCTTGTTGAACCACCTACTGGGCATCTTCCGTCAACATTAGAACAAGTGCCAATAGATTCTATACTATCATCGTAAGTCAGAATTTTTCCACCTTGCCCGAGCTCTCGATCTGCTGAATAACCAGCAACGTAAGCTTTACCATTTAATTCACTTCCAACCATTTGTTGAACACTTGATCTTCCTTCATAATCAATAATAAGAGGGGCAACATCGCTAGGCTCAACATAATCATCTAATAAGAGAATTGCGTAATCTGAAAGAGTTTCATGTTCTAAAACTTTAACTATTTTTCTCTCAATTACTTTTCCAGACTTAGTCGTAGTCTTCCAAGAAATATTATCAGCTTTTAGACAATGAGCCGAAGTCACAACAATTCTACTCTTTCTATCAGCAGTAAATCCTACAAGAGAAGCTCCACAGTAGTTTGTAGCACCTGTTGATTTTGTTACAGACAACCTACCAACAGCATCCAAAAACTTTGGAGAATTGGGGCCTTTGGCTTTTCTATCATCACTTGGGTGAAGTTCAGCTAGAGTAGAACAAATTAATAGGTTAGTTATAAATATTATTTTTAAGATTACTTTCATGTTTATTACTCAATACCTTCAACAGCACCATTGTATTCAACTAGGTGATCAAAGAGTGGATTCCAAAACCTCTCATGGAAAGTAAATATCGTATTATCGGAACCTCTTACTCCGTTAGAACTTACAAAATGATCAGAGAGACCACCTTTAATAGGTCCTACAAAGTAGTGCTGAATTCCCTTATTAACATTTGCTTTTGGACTTTCAAAAGTAACTATAGCTGCACCACCGGAAGCTCCACTATATGTAGTAGCACCTCTTGTAGAACCCCCTACTGGACACTTTTCTTCATCATCACAACTACCAATTGATTCTATACTATCATCGTAAGTAAGAACTTTTCCACCTTGTCCCAGCTCTTTATCAGCAGAGTAACCAGCAACAACTGCTTCTCCACCACGACCAATCATTCTATCTACTGAGTCTCCTCCTTCATAATCAATAATGAGAGGAGCCACATCACTAGGTTCAACATGGTCATCTAGTAAAAGTATTGCGTAATCAGAAAGAGAGTCGCTATCTAGAACCTTGACAATTTTTCTGTCAATAATTTTTCCAGACTTCGTCGTTGTCTTCCACGACTTTTTATTTCCTTGTATACAGTGATCAGAAGTTACTACGATTCTACTCTTTCTATCTGATGTAAATCCAACAAGAGTAGCTCCGCAATAATTAACCTTTTTCGTTAAAGCATTATAAACAGTCAACCTACCAACAGCATCCAAAAACTTAGGAGAATCAGGACCTTTGGATTTTCTATCATCACTTGGGTGTAGTTCAGCCTGAACAGTCCCAATCACAAAGCTCGCAAGAAGCAGAATTTTAAAAGCACATTTCATTAAATTTTCCTAAGTAGAATATCTCTCTTCATATCAATAACGGGCACTTGAGTCAGCCATAAACTGAATTTACTGTAATTTATTCATCTTGAAGTTGTTGAAAGTAGGAAATTGATGTCTTGTGAATTGAATCTCTATTAAAGAATTCCAAAACTTGATTAACATCCCTCTATAAAAGATGGGGCATTCTTTCATAGACCAACTTTCAATAAGTATAAACAGAAAGTTGGAACCACTTTCCTAATCATTCAAAAAAATGAAATTCTGGGGTATCTCTAAACCCTCAATGAAGAGGGCCTTGAAAAAGGTGAGGTCATGGAGGACTTCACAAGGGGTGATCACGATAATCGTTCTTTGTTTGCAGCTCGTAACTACGATCATTGAATTTTTAAAGTGGTCTTTGGGAGTAAGTGTTAATAGCACTTACTCCACATTATGAATTTTACTATGAAAGAAATCTCTAATTCAAATTCAAGAAAAGATAACTGATAAGTAGTTAAAACTACGAAAAGTAACCGCGTACCTTTAAGAGAAGTAGTTAATCAAAGTTTCAACACCTTGACCACTTCCACCTTTTTGTACAAGGCTTGGCTTCTTACCACTAGTCCATCCAAAGATATCCATGTGTGCCCACTTCGCTTTGCCTACGAACTTCTCTAAAAAGAGTGCCGCAGTGATTGCACCACCGTGACCAGAAGCAGAGTTTGCCATATCGGCGAATTCTGATTTTAGTCCTACGAAGTAAGGAGAGTAGAGAGGCATTCTCCACATAAGATCTCCTGTTAAAGCAGAAGACTTTTGTAGATCATTTGCAAGCTCATCATCATTAGAAAATAAACTTCCAATATCTTGTCCAAGAGCAACTTTTCCAGCTCCTGTAAGAGTCGCCATATCAATTATGTAATCAGGTTTCTTATCAAGGGCCAAATCAATAGCAGAGGCAAGAGCTAATCTTCCTTCAGCGTCTGTGTTATGAATTTCAACAGTCATTCCATTTCTAGCTTTAATAATATCACTAGGTCTAGTAGCATTTGAACTTACAGCATTTTCAGCAAGTGCTAAATAGATATCAATATTCTTTTTGATTCCACTATTTTCAAGCCATCTAGAAAATCCTACGAGACAAGCTGAACCACCCATATCTTTTTTCATCAGACGCATTCCTGCCGCTGACTTCATATCAAGTCCACCAGAATCAAAAGTGATTCCTTTTCCGATAAGAGCGTAAGTTTCTTTCTCTGCATCTTTTGGACGGTAAGCTAGGTGAACAATTCTTGCAGGATTATCTGAAGCGATACCAACGCTTAGAAGTAGATTGCAATTTTCTTTTGCAAGTTTCTTTTCATCAAAAACTGTCGCCTTAATTGTCTTACTCTTAGAGTACATTTCTTTTAACTGGTCGGCGTATGTCACAGGATTTAATTCATTTGGTGGAAGATTTACTAGGTGTCTTGCTTGATTGATAGAGAGACCAATTCTCTTAGCGTTTGTAATCGTTTTTGGCTCTAGAGGTTTTCCATCTACTTTAAATTTTATCTCTCCAAGTTTCTTTGAAGACTCATATCTGTAGAGAGCAAGTTCAAGACCTACAATTGATCCTATAATTTGAGCTTCAGTCACATCAAAGAACTCAACTGTGATTTCTTTTGAATTATTCTTTAGAAGCTCACTTGTTAACTTTCCAAGAGATTCCTTGGCACATGCGTAAGGACTCTCAGATAGGAGACCGTTATGCGAACCTATAGTATTTTCTTTTAGATTAACTAGGTATATTGGACCTTGTTTTGCGCTGAGAGTCGTTCTCTTAGCGGCCTTGGCTTCTTTTACTTCCCATGGAGCCACCTTCTTTGAGAGACCAGTAAGGGCCTTCTTTTCACTCTTTGCTGTATAGATGAGGATATTTGCTTTTGAAGTATTGAGTTTCTTGGCATTTTCTTTCTTTGAAAGAGTTGAATCGACTTTAAAGGTCATGAGGTCTCCAGAGGTTATTTTAAGGCCCTAATATACCTAAGTATTTCCTATGTGTTAAGAACTAAAGGTACGCGGTTACTTTTCGTGGTTCTAGCTACTTACGAATGGGCTTTTCTTGATTTGATTTAGAGATTTCTTTCGTGATAAAATTCATAAGGTGGACCAAGTGCTCTATACACTTGGCCCTAAAGATCATTTTAATAATTCAATGATCGCAGTTATCAGCTGCAAACAAAGAATGATTATCGTGATCACCCTTATGAAGTCCTCCATGACCTCTCCTTTTGTTCAAAGGCCCTCTTCATTGAGGGTTTAGAGATAACCGAGGACTTCATTTATCTACTTTAAAATACCACTTTGATAAATTCATACGGACTATTTAATTTGATTTATTCCAGAACTGAAGCATTCAGATTTTGTCCTCATTCGCCCTTCATTTTGTAAAAAATACAGCCTTTTGTTACTTCCTGATCGATAGTGATAAAAGACATTATGAAATCTTTATGGGCAATCCTTTTTATTTTTTTATTTTCACTTTCTAGTTCGGCTCAGTTTAACTGCGATGAACTCTTAGACGACTGTGAATTCTACTCATGTGTGGAAGAAGAGAAGCACTGTGGAAAGCGCGGCTATATGATGGCCTTTGGTAAAAAGTATTGCATGAAGTTTCAAACTGAGATTGACCGCTTTTCTGAAAATGGTAAAGTTTGGGTAAGTAATGTTCGTCTCTGTTTAATTGATAAAATGAATAACACTGATGAAACGCTAAGCTGTAAGAAGTTTAAGAAGGCGCAAGTTAAGTCTCATCTTCCTTGTTATGTGGAATCTGGCTATTGTTCACTCAGTGGAAAAGATAAGAGAAGTATCAATAAGGTGATCTTAAAGTCTCTTTGGAAACCTAGTTTAATTTTTGCTGGTTTAAGAGTTCTAGGTTCATGTTTAGGTAATCACTTATAAGCATCAATAATCATAAATTTCTTATTCTGCTTAATAATTTCTACTTTCTTAAAGAGCTTTTTTAGCTTTGAATTATAGGCCAAGTGTTTGTTCCCAATTACGCGAATCATTCCATCCGTATTGAGTTTCTTTTTAGAGTCCACAAACATCTGCCAAGCAATGAAGTCGCCTATAGTATTTCCCTGATGAAAGGGAGGGTTACATAGGACGAGATCAATATTCTCAAATGATTCTTCTTCGTAGCAATTAGTCCAAAGATATTCAGCTTCATCGGAGTAACTCAATTCATAATTTTCCTTAGCACTCTTAATCGCCATGAAAGAATCATCAGTGAAAATGATTTTTGCGTTGGGATTTTTCTTCTTAGCAAGAAGTCCCACGATTCCATTGGCACAACCAATATCTAATATGGATTGAAATTCGCCTGTCGGAATATTTTCTAAGAGAAAACGAGTACCAATATCAAGTTTCTCTCTAGAGAAGAGGTTACTTTGATTGATGAGTTTCTCTTTCCATTCTGGAATTTCTATTTGAATAGGATAGGTTGATTTCACTACTTCGAGACTATAGTTGGCATATATTAATCGTGCCTTCTTCTTAGCGAGACTTGTTGTAGTCTCTCCAATGTACTTATTGATGAGATCAAAGTGTCCCTTGGACATATGTTTAATCATGGAAGTGCAAATGACTTTAGCGTCTTTTGTTAAGAGACTTGTAAGAGTCATCAGCATATCTTCAAAGAAGGAGAGATTCTTAGGTAGACGCAGGACCACGAGATCAAATGGACCTTTTAAATTTTCGAGGTCGTTGATAACTGCAATATCATTCTTGCAATTGATTTTAATCGCCTTACTTGAGACGTATGAGTCGTTGTAAACCGTGGGCGAGAATTCAATAAGTTTACTTGTGAGTGCGCCAAAGTTATCACCCATAATAAGAATCTTCTTGTCTTTAAACTCTTCGAAGTTTTCGGAAAGAATCAGCTCATCGGCGGCATCAAAGGCCAATAATTGGGAGTTTGAATCCTGTGGGTATCTCTTTAAATTTGTGAAGTCATTCATAGTAGCGCCTATTTGATTAGCTGGCTTTTTATCACGATCAACTATTTTTAGCCACTTAAGGCCTAAACGTTTGTATTTATTTCTCTATTTAGCCAGTTTGGGTTGATATATGGAGTCAATTCCGTTAACTATCTGAAAGTTAATATATTTGAGGAAGAAATGGCAAAGAAGAAAACAAGAAGCTATTCAGAAGGCGTAACTCTCACAGAATACCGCGATCACACTAAGGCCTTTAATTGGTTCCCGGGTCACATGGCCAAGGCGACTAGGCAGGTGAGTGGTAAACTTAAAATGGTGGATATCGTTCTTGAGATTCGTGACGCTAGAATTCCTCTTCTCTCTGGAAATGATGACCTTAAATCTCTCGTAGGTAATAAGTGTCGTCTCATTGTTTTAAATAAAGTGAATCTCTGTGACCCTGATAAATTACAAGGATGGGTTGATTGGTTTACTAAGAATGAAGTGAACTTTATTTTTGTAAACGTTCTTGAGAGATCTTCTATTAACGACATCACTGAAATGGCGAGAAAGATTGTTCTTGCAAATAGATTAGCTTCCGGTGGAGATGGTGAAACGGTTAGAAAGTTTAGAATGATGATGGTAGGACTTCCAAATACTGGTAAGTCGACTCTTATTAATTCTCTTAGAGGTAAGAAGGCCGCTAAGTGTGGTGATAAACCAGGACTTACGCAGCAACAGCAGTGGATAAAACTAGAGGGCCGTATGGAACTTCTAGACACTCCTGGAATCATGCCTAGAAAAATCGACACTCGTCTACAAGGTCTATGGCTTTGTGCAACTCACGCAATTAGAGATCAAATCTTAGGTGAAGAAGATGTGGCCTGTTTTGTTGTTGAGTATCTGGCAAAACATAAACCCGAGAGTCTCATTGAAAAATATAAGTTAGAGGACGCCACTGGAAATGTTCCTGAACTCTTAGAGAAAATTGCCAAGAGTAGAAACTTTATCATGCATAAAGGTCAGTCGGACTTTGAGAGAACTTATAAAACAATTCTCTATGATTTTAGAAAGGGTGATCTAGGTTTAGTCACTTTCGAAGATCTTCCCCTCAATTAATTTCTTTTAATAAATTCAACTTCTGTTAAAATATCTCTAATAACTTTGGAGATATTTTATGGATCAAAATTACTGGCGCAAGTGCATTGTCTGCAAGAAAGAAATCAACTTTTCAACCAAGTATTATAAGTGCTCAGTTGGTGGGTGTGACAAGAAACGTGCTCCTGCTCAATTTTGTTCTGTAGATTGCTGGGGAGTTCATAGCTCCACTTTAAATCACAAGAGTGCCTGGTCGGAAGAGTATCATTCCCCGTCAAAAGCTGAGTGGGAGAGTGCTCCAAAAGTTCGCATCATCACGCCAAAAACAACAACAAGTGAAACTTCTAGTTCTCTATCTAATTCAGACATTCCAAATGATGTCTTAGTGGTAGTTTCAAAACTCAAGGCCTATATAAAGGCCAGCTCAGATATGAATACTTCATCAGATGTTAATGATGCTCTATCGGATATTATTCGAAGAGAGTGCGACCGTGCGGTAGAAAGTGCAAAGGCCGATGGTAGAAGAACAGTTATGGCCCGGGATTTTTAAACCGGGCACACTTCCATGTCTTTACTTTCCATTCTTACATAGATCTCATGACCAACCCAAGCATCACAAGCTGCGTAGTGAATTTGCGCCTGAGTGAGTGTGTCCTGTTCCCAGTTAGAGAGCTTAGCCTTCTTAGAAAGTCTAAAACCGAGAAAAATAGCGCATAGGGCACGAAGTCCAAAGTTTTCAACTCCGATCTCTTTTGCCTTTGTGGCAAGATCAAAGAATGATTGATCTTTAAACGCCTGAAGTTTTTGTAGACCTTTAATATCATCACGTACGGCCACGCCAACTTTTGCTATCTCTTTATTACTTAAGAGCTCAGCTAATTCTTTTGGAAATTTAAATTTATTGAGTCTAAATAGATAGATATGAGTTTTTGTCGAGAGTTGTAAGAGAGAAATATCATAGTATTCTCCTTTTTTAAAACTCGGCTTAGTTTCAGTATCAAAACCAAGAACACTTTCATTTTCAAGAAGTTTAGCCACTTCTAGCGCCCTTTCTACGTCAGTAACGACTTCGATAGGTCCATCAAACTTAAGCATTTCTAATTCGTTTATTTCGTCTTTTGAGATTTTTGATTTATATTGCATTGGAGTAAATTACCACGTAATTTTAATTACATCTATTATAATTCATAATTTAGGGAAATTAATGAAGATACTGCTTACAGGATTTGAACCTTTTGGTGAACATGAAAAGAATTCTTCTGAGTTAGTTTTAGATTTCTTTAAAGATCATGAGCAGATTCAAACAAAGCTCTTACCTGTGGAGTATGAAAATGCCTTTAAAATCGTCTCTGACTTAATGGATCAAACAGATTTCAACTTCGTTATTCATTTAGGGCAAGCAGCAGGAAGGTCAAAAATATCTTTGGAGCGTGTGGCCATAAATGTCTGTGATTTTCCAATTGATGACAATAAGGGTGTGAGAATAGTTGATGAACCTATTATTAAAGAGGCAGATGCAGCATACTTTTCCACTTTGCCCATTAGAGAATTGGAAAAAGAATTAAGTACCAGTGGAGTTCCCTGTGAAATCTCAAATACTGCTGGAGCCTACATTTGTAACGAGATTATGTATCGCAGTTTACATAAGAGTTTCAATCAAAAAACTTCTGTCGGCTTTATTCATCTGCCACTCATGACGGAAGAGTCAAGTAAATCAGAATCATCACAATTATGTTTATCTCAACTTGTGCACGGCATAGAGCTCATCTTAAAATATCTATTGAAATTGTAGAAATTTAAAATTTCAGTTTGTTTTTAACAAAGGGCGCATGGGTGGCTAATCGTATTGAATTAGAGAGTGTTGTCATTAGGTTCTCCGGTGATTCTGGGGACGGTATGCAATTAACTGGAACTCAGTTTTCAAATACTTCTGCCTTCATGGGAAATGATATTTCAACCTTTCCTGATTTTCCGGCAGAAATTAGAGCACCTCAGGGGACAATTGCTGGTGTTTCTGGATTTCAAGTTAAAATAGGATCTACTGAAATTATCACTCCAGGTGATGAGGCAGATATGTTGGTCGCTTTCAATCCTGCGGCGCTAAAGGCCAACATTCATTCTTTAAAAAAGGGTGGGACAATTCTCGTGAACACCGATGCCTTTAGTGAAAAGAACATAGAAAAAGCAACATATAAGAATAATCCTTTGGATGACGGATCTCTCGCTGACTATAACTTAATTCAGGTTCCTGTAGATACTCAAACTATTGAGACGCTTAAAGATTTGGATCTTGATGTAAAGAGTAAGAAGAGGTGTAAGAACTTCTTTGCACTTGGTATTTGTTACTTTGTTTACCACCGAAACCTTGAGTCAACTATAGAGTGGGTGAATGATAAGTTTGGAAAGAAGACCATTCTTGCTTCTGCTAATATTCTTGCCATGAAGGCCGGATACAATATGGCCATAACTTTAGAGTCTATTGTTTCTACGTATACGATTCCAAAAGCAAGACTTACTCCAGGAAAGTATCGACAAATTAATGGAAATACTTCTACCGCTTGGGGATTCCTTAGAGCAGCAGAGGCAGCTGGACTTCCCCTCTACCTAGGAAGTTACCCCATTACTCCTGCTTCAGATATTCTGCATGAACTCTCAAAGCATAAGAACTTTGGAGTCAAAACTTTTCAAGCTGAAGATGAGATTGCGGCCATCTGTTCTGCTATTGGAGCAGCTCTTACTGGGAGTATTGGTTTGACGACTTCTTCTGGACCTGGAATTACGCTTAAAGCTGAAGCGATCGGTCTTGCAGTTACCTATGAAATTCCGCTTGTTATTGTGAATGTTCAAAGAGGTGGTCCTTCCACGGGCCTTCCTACAAAAACTGAACAGTCAGATCTCTATCAAGCTCTCTATGGAAGAAATGGAGAGTCTCCGCTTATTGTAGTGGCAGCTTCAAGACCAAATGATTGTTTCCATATGGCCTATGAAGCGACTAGGTTGGCGCTTCAGCACATGTCTCCAGTGATGCTTTTGAATGATGGCTATGTGGCAAATGGAACTGAGCCATGGCTCTTACCCGACGTAGATAAAGATTACGCAAAAATAGAACATCAGTTAGTTGATCCAGAACAAATAGATGTCGAAAACTTTAAATGGTTTGCAAGAGATGAGAAAACTCTTGTGAGAAAATGGGCGATTCCTGGAATGAAGGGACTTGAACATAGAGTAGGCGGTCTTGAAAAAGATTTTATCACTGGAGATGTGAGTTACGATCCATTAAATCACGAAAAGATGACTCATATTAGGCAAGAGAAAATTGCAAGAGTGGCAAACAATATTCCTCTTCAACAAATTGAAGGAGATGAGAGTGGTGATCTACTAGTTGTGAGCTGGGGAGGAACTTACGGATCAGTTCAAATGGCGGTAAGAGCACTACAGAAACAAGGTAAGAAAATTTCTCTCATACATTTGAGATACTTAAATCCAATGCCTAAAAATATCGAAAATATTTTAAAGAAATTTAAGAAAGTTATTGTTCCTGAACTTAATCTCGGACAACTGAAAGGTATTATCAATATTAAATTTGGTGTAAGGGCGATCGGCTATAATAAAGTTCAAGGTCTTCCCTTTAAAATTAGTGAACTTGAAGAAGTGTTCAAAAAAGAATTGAACTAAGGTTCTGAGTTATGAGTGATAAAAATTATAATAAGAAAGATTTTACTAGTGATCAGGATGTAAAGTGGTGTCCTGGTTGTGGGGATTATTCAGTTCTTTCAAGTCTACAATTGGCGCTTACAAAAACAGGTAAGAAGAAAGAAGATATTGTCTGTGTTTCTGGTATTGGTTGCTCTTCTCGTTTTCCTTATTACATGGGTATCTATGGTTATCACACTATCCACGGTAGAGCTCCAGCATTTGCCACAGGTATCAAAGTTGCGAATCCTAATTTAAGTGTATGGCTAATTACTGGTGATGGTGATTGCCTCTCTATTGGTGGGAATCACTTTATTCATCTTCTAAGAAGAAATGTAAATATTAACTTACTGCTCTTTAATAACGAAATTTATGGTCTCACTAAAGGTCAATATTCTCCTACTTCTAAAACAGGCATCGTGACAAAATCTACTCCCTTTGGTTCCCTTGATCGAAATTTTAATCCAGGTCTTTTAGCCTTTGGAGCGGGGGCTACATTTATTAGTAAGACTTTAGATACTGATCCAAAACACATGATGGAGACTTTTAAAGAAGCCGACCAACATGAGGGTATTTCCTTTGTTGAGGTTTATCAAAATTGCGTTATTTTCAATGACGGCTGTCATGACGAGTATACCAATAGGAAGTCTCGTGATGACAATGCCATTTTCTTAAGACATGGAGATCCTATGATCTTTGGAAAAGAAAGAGAGAAGGGAATTATTTTTAAAGATATGAAATTACATATTGTAAGAATTGGAAGTGAGTACAAAGAAGAAGATCTGCTTATTCATGATAAGACTAATAGGAATCAATCTTATCTTTTATTGGCCGCCAATGAAGAATCTGCAATGCCCAAGTTCTATGGTGTTGTTCTGCAAGAAGAAGTTGTCACTTTTGATCAGCAAGTTGAAATTCAAATTAAAGAAGTCACTTTAAAAAAAGGCAAGGGTGACTTTAAAGAGTTGCTCAACTCTGGCGAAACTTGGGTGATTGAATAAAAAGTTTGTTATTTTTATTGGATTTAATTTATTAATTTTTTAGATTACTGCTATTTTTGGTTTAAATAATGAAGTATTTTCAATATTATTTTAAGTTTTTTTCTCAATATCAGTTATTTGTTTTAGATGTAATATTTTTGTGATTACAGGCAGTTATAACGTTTTTCTGTCATCTAAGTTGCGTCGAGCTAAATATTTCTAAAAGAAATGAGAAATCAACAAAATTACCGTTGCAATATACGGAAGATGGTAATATAAAGTCTTTAAGATAATTAGATGCTGACTTCTTTGGCATCAAGAATACGTTTAGCATTGCGAATACGTTTAAGGAATTTATTATGGAAACAGGTAAAGTAAAGTTTTTTGATCAAGAAAAAGGTTTTGGATTCATCACTCCAGACAATGGTGGAAAGGACATTTTTGTTCACATCACTGGTATTCAATCAGGTCCTCTTAATGAAGGTGACTCTGTAGAATTTGAAGTAGGTGAAGGACTTAAAGGACCTTGCGCTGTAAACGTATCTCGTAAGTAGTACTTTTCAAATTTGACAAAATTTTAAAGAGAAGGAGATCGTAAGATCTCCTTTTTTTTTTCCCAAAATAGAGAAAATTTATTAAAAGGTATGCAAAGTAAATGTCAGACTTCAAAGATCTAAACCTTTCTCCTGAGTTGCTTAAGACGCTCACAAAGAAAGGTTATAAAACCCCAACTGAAATTCAAAACCTAGCTATTCCCATCATCCTAACGAAGAGGGATCTCTTAGGCATTGCTCAAACAGGAACGGGGAAGACTGCGGCCTTTAGTTTGCCAATTATTGATAATATTAAAAGAAGTGATATTAAGCTCTTTAGTAAGAGAGCCCGTGTTCTCATTATGACTCCGACAAGAGAGTTAGCGATCCAGGTTCTAGACCATATTCAACTCTATGCTGAGGGTCTTAACTTGAAGTCTACAGCGATTTACGGTGGTGTAGGACCTCTTAATCAAGTTAGGAAGCTATCGACAGGTGTCGACATTCTAGTGGCCACACCGGGGCGTTTAGTGGACTTTTTAGAAAGAGGACATGTTAGGTTAGATCAACTTGAAGTCTTTGTTTTAGATGAAGCTGATCGAATGCTCGATATGGGGTTTATTACTGATGTGACTAAAGTCATAGATCAACTTCCGGAAGTTAGGCAGAGTTTATTTTTCTCGGCAACCATGCCTGAAGATATATCTAAACTTGCGGACACTATACTAACAGATCCAAAAAGAATTGAAGTTGCTCCTTCAGCAACACCCATTGAAAAAATTGATCAAGTTGTTAAGCACCTACATAGAACAAATAAACCATTACTTCTCATCGAAATTCTAAAAGAAGAAAACACTCAGAGTGTACTGGTCTTCACTAAGACTAAACTTGGTGCTGATAGGGTTTATAAGCATTTAGATGACGCAGGAATTAGTTGTGCTTCTATTCATAGTGATAGAACTCAAGGGGCGAGAGAGAAGTCTCTTACCAACTTTAGAAAAGGCGTTATTAAAGTACTTGTGGCCACAGATATTGCGGCCCGTGGAATTGATGTAGAAAGAGTGAGTCACGTCATTAATTATGATGTTCCCATTGAAGCTGAAACTTACGTTCATAGAATTGGAAGGACAGCGAGAGCGGGACGTGCTGGTTATGCCATTACATTTTGTGATCCTGTAGAGATCAAATATCTTAAGGCGATTGAAAAACTTCTAGGTTGTGAAATCAAAGAAGATCAAACTCATACATACTTTGGAGCTCCTCCTAGAGTTTACCAAGATGAGCCTAAGCAAAAGTTAACAAACCCTAATAAAGGCAAGAGTAATCAGCCAAAAAGAAGAAAGAAGAAAAAGAAGTAGGTTCTATCTCCTTATGTGTTATTTAATCTTAGAACAAAGTTCAATTAGAGAGTGAGTTTTAGGATCAAAGGAATCAAATTTCTTTTTTATCCAAGCACCTTCAAATTCTTTATTCAGACTCTTTTTTTCTAGGGTAATGTAGCGCTCTTTTAATTCCCTAACCCAATTTGAATCTAATTTCTCACAGTACTTATTTTCTAGCACTGTAGGGATAACAGCTTTATTCCACTTCTTTGCAGTGAAAAGAGAGTTGTTATGAGATTCATCCCAATTTGGATTTATGTAATTTCTTATGGAAAATTGATTTAAGTTTTTAAATGACCAGGACTTTCCGTTATTTTCAAGTCTAAAAGTACTAGAGCTATCACAAAGAGACTTAGAAAATACGAGTCCTTGATAATTGGCTTCTAGATCTCCTCTAGAGAAAACTTTAGTAAAGAGCATTCCTACATAACTTTTTTCCGACGTGTAGCCATAATTAAAAACTTTTTTGAGGGCCTGCTCGTAACTTAAACCTTTTTTCATTTTTTTGTGAATTTTCTTAAGATATCTCACTCCAAATGAAGTGAAGTGCCCAAATTTATCGGCCCCTGAGTAGATTCCATAAACATTTACGATTCTAGCTAGGGGAGAGTTTAGAGGGCTTGTTCTCACTATACTTCTCTTTAAGTATTCTTTGTCAGTCATGAATCCAAAATTAGGAGTTTCTTTTAATTTCTTTCTAAGCTCTTTGTCTTTTGTACTGGGACGTCTTGGATACCTGTCGAGAGAAGGATCGTTATCTACGAAATCTTCAATCTTCTGGTAAGTCGGTGAGTAGAAAGCTTCTCTCATCACTTTGTGGGCCACGAGAGTACAAGATTTATACCAATTAGTTTCTACTTTTATACGTCTTCTAGTTCCACGTCTTCGCTTCGTTACATAGTGATACTTCTTAGTATTTATTTCTACTATGGCCTTCTTAAGTCCATCTCTAATGTATTGATCAATGACTGGACCAGAGTCGCTTAGAGTGTGACCCCAGGCCATGTATTGGTCTACTTCTCTTGCAAGAGTAGTCGTTGTGATAAGTAAAGATACTAGTAGTGTGAGTATTTTCAATTGATCCCCCAAAGATGAAAAAAACATATCATCTCAGGGAAGCCAATTAAAGGATATTTGTTTTTGGTAAGACTCTATGTAATTCTTTCATTTTGGATAGTAGTAAGTAACCGAAATGTTGTTACTTCTCGTAGCCACCATAGGAGAGTTTTAGTGCTGTTACAGAGCGCTTTATAAGGTCTGGGTTGAAGAGTTTCCCTCGATCATATTCAATCGCCTTAATAGAAGCGCGAAATTTTTCAATTTCTGATTTCTTAGCATTTTCATCACAGAGATTATCAAAACGATTGGCGAGAGCAACTATCTGGGAAAGATCGTAAATCTCTTCCCCTTTTAAATTATTTGGAAAACCTTTCCCATCATATTGTTCATGATGTTGCTCCACTATAGTGGCGACTTGGTCCTTAATATTATCCATTTGTCTTGCGACCTTTGCTCCTTTTATAGGGTGAAATTGAATGGCCTGTGAGTAGAGATGAGTTCCTGGATTTTCTAAGACATTTGCCGGGATTTTCGCCTTACCGTAATCATGAAGTAGAGCGCCTAGGTAAATATTCTCTAAGACAAATTGATGACCATGTCCTAGGGCCATGGCCAAGTAAATAGCAATATTGGCGACATTCACACTATGATCAGCAAGAGAGTTATTATGCTTAACAAGTTTCGCAATAATCATTTTAGATTCTTTAGTCGCTTGTGCTTTATTGATGAAACTTTCAATATTATTTTTCAAATGTTCAACAAGAGCTGAATCCATTTCTTTATCTGCAAAAACCTCATAGACAATTTCTGAAATTTCTTCTCTGGCCTCTACTAGATGTCTATGTTCCTCTCCAATATCATCAACGATAATATTTACAGCTCTTTCTTTTAAGCCAACCATCCAATCCATAAATTTTTGAACATCAGAAATTGAGATATAAATTTCTTTAACATCCTTATTTAAAAAGAGGTTGTATTTTTCGGAAGGAAGAATTTCTCCTTCATTTTTATACTTAATATATTTTTCATTAATTCGTAAGTATATATCAGAACACAACTCTTCATTGGGATGGAGTTTTGAAAGAGGGACTGGGGCAAATTTAATTTCTTCTTTATCGTTCAAGTGTCAGACCTGTTTAAGTTACTGTTGTTATTATATTTTAAAACGCTTTAAAAAAAAACTCAAAATTATCTCAAAATTAATTTAGAGATGAAGCTTCTTCATACGTAAATACTCAAGTAACTCTTTGGGGCGATCAGTAATAATTTCATCGACACCAATGGAGATGAGGTAATCCCAGTCTTTTTTCTTATTAGCAGTCCATGGGGCAACCTTAATTCCATTCTTATGTAGACTATCCACCATTTCTTTGTTGATCCAGTGAAGATTAGGAGAAGAGTATTCTCCTTTTATTCCCTTTATTGCACCAACGAGGTCAACCATACTTTGATAGGTGAGTTGTGATACTCTGATTCTTGAATCAAGACTTTTAATTTGTTTAAGAGTTCTCACATCAAAGGATTGAACTATGGTTCGGGCGGTAAATTTCGCTTGCTGTAATTCCTTAGCAATTAGTTCAGCAAAGACTTTAGGTGTGGGAGTTAAATCTCTCTTAGAAGGAATTAATTTTGTTTCTACATTTATCTCAACAGTCTTGGCTGACTTATGTTTTGAATTTCTAATAAACTCTAATACTTCTTTAAAAGTTGGGATTTTTTCACCAGGGCTAAGGACTTGATCCTTAAATCTTGGATTGACTAAACTTCCACAATCAAATTCTTTCACTTGTTTTAAAGTTAGTGTCCTAACTGGAATAGGTTTCTCTAGTCTCTCTCCATTTTTTGCAAGACAAATCTTGGGATCAATATAGGGGTCGTGAGAGAGTACTAGTATACCGTCGCTTGTTACTGAGAGGTCCATTTCAAGAACATCTACTCCCACTTCAAGAGCGTAATCAAAAGCCGCGAGGGTATTTTCAGGGCGATCCCACCTTGCTCCTCTGTGACCATGAACTTTAATTTCTCTTGCTATAGAGTTTAAAGAGAGGAGTAATGAAAAAGTTAAGATTAATTTCATGCTAACACCTCAGGTTCATCTGTATCTTGATCACTATTTTGATCATGTTTTGTTCTTGTATTAACTTTTGAAACTTTATATTCAAAATAGAGATAAGAAACTAGGAAACAAGAGGTACAAAGAATTGAAGTTGCGTAACTTAGTTTAATAAAGAAATCTAGCCATGAAATATCTGGATTTCCAAAAGTTTTAAATAGCATGAGTCCAACACTTCCAAGGTAACCAAATGCATCAGTCATATAAATCATAAAACCAGCGGTTCCAACAAACCCAACGGCTGCAATGAGACGATCAAAGAGAACACAACCGTAAGGAACGTATCCTAGATAGAGACCTAATCCCACGAGAATCATCCAGGTCGCAGGACCAATCATTTCCATTTGAAAAGCGAGAGTGCTGACACCGATTAAAACAGTTCCAGTGATCATTATATAGTGAATAAAACGCATCGCCTTCTTATTATCTTTAATAAGAAATAATAGGGCCAAACTTAAAAGTACTATAACAATAATAGGAATTTCACTGAGAGTGTATATGGAGGCCTTTCCTTGAAAACCAAGAGAGTCCCAAATTTCTCTAGCAAAGTTATCTCTAAAGTCTCTAAAAGCTGTGAGTAACATATAGAGAAAGGTGAGGGGGATTAATCCTTTTGAGTAAGTTTTGAAAAACTCCCAACGGTCACTTCCATTCATAGGAGCACGTTTTACTTTTAGGGCGACATCTTCTTTGTTTGGTTTTGGTAATTTAGTGAGGAGATAAACAGCTATGAAAAAAACTGGTAAGAACATCATCCCTGTAGCAAATGGCATCCACTGCTCAGAGATTCCCATATTTATATTATTCTTACCAACTGACTTAACAACTCCACTGGCCAAAATATAAGACGCTGACATTCCAGCTCCAAGGAGTTCTGATGTTTTCCTTCCTTCAAGGAAGCCAAATAACATACCCCAAACCATTCCAAGAGGAAGTCCATTTAAAAAGAGGCAGAGAATACCCCAAGGTCTTGGGAGAAAACCAAACATGAGCAGGGCGAGCTCTGCAAACACTATAAGTGCCAAAAGAGTAATCCCTCTTCTGCTGCCTTTAGTTTCAGAAACGACTTTGATTCCAAGAAATTTTGAAAGAGTATAACCTAGCACCTGAGAAATAATCAGGATCACTTTATAATCCATCGCCATTCCAAAGATATCTACGACACCATCAAACTTTCCAACAGAGAAAGGCTTTCTAAAGGCGTACATGGCAAAGTAGGCACTGAATGCGGCAATAATAGCATAAGTATTGAAAATGACAGGGTGTACATTTTCCAACCACGACGTGATCCTAGACTTCTTGTCCTGCATAATTTCCTCCGTAATTTCGACTTAATTTATTTTGCCCTACAAAGGGTGAGGATGCAATAAGCTAGGAGAGCAAAAACTTGCTATTTTTCTTTTTTGGGTATACCCTGTGGGGGTATAGGGGGATGTATGAAAAATATAGGTTTTTTAGTAGAAGGTATGAAGTGCTCTGGTTGTTCTGGAAAAATTGAGAAAGCTCTCAGTGAGTTCAGTGAAGTATCAGGCGTAGAGATTAACCTTGAGAACAAGAGCGTGATAATTTCAGGAGATATAGAACTTTCAGCAATGAAAATGAAAACTGAAATTGAAGATTTAGGCTTTATTGTTCCAAAATCTCTCAGAGTCTAATATGAAAGAGCTACATCTTAAAATTGATGGGATGAGCTGTGCTAGTTGTGCATCAACAATTGAAAGAGAAGTTGGTGCCCTAGATGGCGTAACGCTTTGTTCTGTTAATTTTGCAACTAGTGGCGCCTTAATCGAAGTGACTAATGCAGATATTCAAACGGTCATTGAAGAGAAGATTAGAGAGTTAGACTTCTTTGTAGTTGAGGATGGATCTGATACTAAGAAATCTGAAAACACCTTGATGAAATTCTCTATTTCTATAACATTCTCTATATTTCTTTTTCTCTTTGCCATGGGACCTCTCATGCATTGGCCTAGTCACCAGGCAAATCACTATATTCAATTTTTTTTGGCTCTGCCTGTTTGGATCTGGATTGGACTTCGTTTTCAAAAGTCTGTTCTCACTTTCTTTAGGACTGGAAGATCAAATATGAATACCTTAATTGGTATTGGTACTAGTGCTGCTTTTCTTTATAGTACTTTTATAACATTTTTTTCTGAGTTATCGATAAATTTGGGACTCACCCAAAATGTCTACTTTGAAGCAGTGGGATTTATTATTTCATTTGTTTATCTTGGTAATTACTTTGAAGAAAGAGCAAAGAGAAAAACTAAAGAAGCACTAGACTCTCTTTTAAAGTTAAGTGTTAAGGATGCCCTTGTAAAAAGAGGGGATGAGTTTGTTGAAGTTGGTATTAGTAAAGTTGTTATAGGAGATATCATCCGCGTAAAACCCGGAGGAAAATTTCCTGTTGATGGGAAAATTATTGAGGGATCAAGTGCTGTTGATGAATCTATGCTCTCTGGAGAACCAATACCTGTAACTAAGAGTACTGGTGATAAAGTTTTTAGTGGAACTATTAATGGCGATAGTGTCATAGACTTTAAGGCACAAAAAGTTGGAAGTGATACTTTCCTAGCTCAAATTGTTCACTTTGTTGAAGCTGCTCAAAATAATAAACCGCAAATTCAAAGATATGCAGATAAGGTCAGTTCGGTCTTTACACCAATAGTTATTACTATGGCGGTTATTACATTTTGTCTTTGGTTCTTCCTTGGAAGCGAGCCGATTTGGGGTAATTCTATTTCTAATTTCATTGCAGTGCTAGTGATCGCTTGCCCCTGTGCTTTAGGTCTTGCTACTCCCACGGCCGTGGTTGTCGCCACTGGAAAAGCTTCTCTAAAGGGGCTTTTGATTGGAGGTGGTGAAGTTATTGAAAAGGCCAATGGTATAGATGCTATTGTCTTTGATAAAACAGGAACACTCACGCTCGGACGACCTGAGGTTGTGGAGTTTAAAACATTTGGCGATGAAGATTCACAAGTGATTTTAAAAGATGTGGCTTCAATTGAAGCTTTCTCTGAACATCCACTCTCGAAGGCCGTAATAAACTATGCTGCAAAATCTGATTTAAAACTTTCTGAACCTGATTTCTTTGAAGTGCATAAGGGAAAGGGAATAGAGGCCGATATTGCAGGAAGTGCTTATATTATTGGAAGTCAGAAACTACTAGAAGAATTTGAAATTGATTTATCAGAAGATGCTCCCTCTGAAAAAGTTGGAAGTTTTATCTATGTCGCTAAGGATAAGAAATTTGTTTCTAAATTTGTGGTTGGAGATAAGATTAAACCTAATGCTAAAGAGATGATTGCAAAATTAAAAGCGAGAGGGATTGAAACTTGGCTTATTACTGGAGACAATGAAATTGTAGGAAATGCGGTGGCCTCTGAGCTGGCCATTGACCAAGTTGTTTCAAATTGTTTACCTCTAGATAAGGCCTCACATATTGAAGAGATTAAAAAAAGTGGAAAGAAAGTGGCCATGGTAGGTGATGGGATAAATGATGCTCCCGCCTTGGCGATAGCTGACCTCTCTCTTGCAATGGGCACAGGTACTGATGTGGCCATAAGTGCTTCTGACGTGACAATCGTAAAAGGCGATATAGAGAAAGTCGTCTCGTTCATTGATCTCTCCTATGGGACTATGAAGATTATTAAACAAAACTTATTCTTATCTATGATCTATAATTCACTCTTAATTCCTATCGCTGCAGGGGCACTAGTTCTCATTGATGGCCCTCTTATGCCACCGATTCTTGCCAGTGTTGCCATGGGTTTAAGTTCCATCTCAGTCGTTTCTAATAGTCTTAGAATAAGGAATCTCATATGAATCAAACCGGTGCAGATCACAAGAAATTAAAGAACCGTGTGAGTAGAATTGAAGGACAAGTGAAGGGGATATCGACAATGATTGACTCTAAGAAATATTGTATAGATATTCTCACACAGACTAAGGCGATTAGAAGTGCCCTTAAGTCTCTTGAACTTGAAATTTTAGAGGCCCATTTAAATAGTTGTGTAAAAGAGGCGATCAATTCAGGATCGGCCAAAAGAACAGATGAGAAAATGGAAGAGATAATGTTACTATTAAAGAAAACATCAAAGTCTTAAGAGGATATATGAAATATAATGAAATGATTGGATTTGGAGTTGCTGGTAATTTTGCAGGACACTTAGAGCAAGCGAATGAAGCAGCAGATTTTAAAAAAATTGAAGTCTCTGATGAAATCCAGCCAAAAGCTATTTTTCCTTTCTACCTTCCAAATCTTAGTGAATCCTTTCTAAGTGTATTTCCACTAGCAAGTACTCAATTAAAAATGCCCGAGACTTCATATGACGTGCAAATAGAGCCGGAGGTTGCCATCATTTGTGATATTCACTATAGCGGTGATGAAGTGGAATCTATTACTCCTAAACTCTTTGGTGCTTATAATGATTGTTCTATAAGAAGACCTGACGCTAAGAAAATTAGCGAAAAGAAGAATTGGGGAGAGAAGTCGAAAGGGATTTCAAAAGATCTTATAGAGATTGACTCTTTTAGCGAAGGAGGAATTCTCGATCACTTTAAAATTGCGAGTTTTCACATAAAGGATAACTCTGTTCATATGTACGGTGAAGATAGTGATGTTCTTAGTTATAGCTACTTTCACGGCAAGCTCTTAGACTGGATTGTAGAAAAAATGAATCTACAACAAGATGTAGGTCCCGCTGAAAATATTAATGAATACCTATTAAAGTGTAATAAGCCAACTGAATGTATCATCAGTATTGGTGCAACAAGGTACACGGAATACGGAGAACATAATTTCTTAAGTGTGGGTGATACAAGTGTTGTGGTTGTTTA
Source organism: Halobacteriovorax marinus (assembly GCA_002163155.1). Classification (GTDB taxonomy): domain Bacteria; phylum Bdellovibrionota; class Bacteriovoracia; order Bacteriovoracales; family Bacteriovoracaceae; genus Halobacteriovorax; species Halobacteriovorax marinus_A. Next base: position 239,278 of record MAAO01000002.1, read on the forward strand.
CGATAAGAGGGTGTATTCTTTTTCTGAAATTTCTAAGAAGGTACAAGCGAGAGACTTCACTGGTGAAGACCTCTCATTTCTTGTTCAAGAAGTTATCTAGTTTGTTGTAGGAGTTGCGTTGATAGCAATAGTTGTTATTCCCGCTACAACCAAGAGGAGCCCTACAAGCTGAGCAGAGTTCCAGGGTTCTTTGTCTATGATTATTCCTAGTACACATCCCCAAATAAAGGTCGTCGCATACATGGGATAAGTGATAGAAATCCTTCCTCCCAATTTAAAGGCCCAAATAAATAGTCCCATCACTCCTGTGAAGAGGATGGCTCCTGATATAATTTGCCAATTCAAATAAAGAGGCACTTCTTTTAGCCTAAGTGAACCTGCTTTATAGAGGTATTGTCCAGCTGCTCCAATGAGGGCCGCGAAGAGATTAATAATTATAGGTACAGTTTGCCCGCTCATTTTAAACTCACAAGGTCATTTTGTATTTTCTCTAAAATAGAATCAATATCATCATTTCTTTCAATTCTTCTCGCCTCTCCAATAGTCACTTTTGAAGTGTAAGGAACTGGAAGACCATCTCCTTTAGGCATGACTTTATCTAGTCCGTCTAAGTAAATCGGAACATAAGGAATATGAGGATTATTCTTTAATAGTATCGCCACACCTTTTTTAAGGTCTTGCATCACTCCTGGCGTTCCACGACTTCCTTCTGGATAAATAATAATTGAGCGACCTCTTTTAAGCATTCTATCCATACTCTCAATGGTTTCTCTTCCACCGTTCTTTCTATTGATGAGTTTTACGTTCACTATGATTTTAATAAGCAAAGAAGTGATACTTGTTTTTCCAAAGTAATCTCCAGCCGCTACAGGATGAACGTAGGGTAGTGACTTCGTTGGAAGTGAAGAGAGAATTGCCATAGTATCAACATGTGAATTATGGTTTGCCACAATAATATATTGTTTTTCATTTCGAAGAGATTTGTTTTCACAGAACTCCATTCCAATAAAGAAGCGAAGAAAAGATTTCATTCCGACTCTATAGAGAAGAAAGAGAAGAGCTCTTCTGTACATAATAAATAAAGGATTCTTATAAAGGTCTAAGAATTCTTTGTAGTTTGTTGTATGTGTTGAGTCTTGCATAGTTTACTCCCAAGCAAAATAATGTACTAAGTGCATGAAGACAAGAGAGGTATAAGATAGAGAATCTATTCTATCCATAATTCCACCATGTCCGGGAATTGAATTTCCCATATCTTTTAAACCGTAATCCCGTTTAATGGCAGAGATGACAACATCTCCGCAAAATCCCGTAACACCAATGAGAAGGGCCGTGATGATTGCCTGTTTTCCTGTTAGTGGCGTAAGAAATCTTAAAAAATAACCAATCGCCGTAGTTGAAAGAACTCCTCCAAGAAACCCTTCCCAAGTCTTATTAGGACTAACCTTTGGCAATATTTTTCTCTTTCCAAAAGTCTTTCCCCAGATAAATTGGAGAACATCATTAAATTGGGTAAGAAAAACTAGATAGAGTAGAAGTCCACCGTTTCCAGCTGAAAACCCTTCAAGAGGTTTCTTATTTAAGAGAAAAGCTATATGACTAATACTAAAAACAGTTAGCATTAGCGCCCATTGTAAAATGGCAAATGATCTTGTGACGTTCTCAGTATCTCCTGTAATGACTGCTCTTATGGGTAAAATCATAAAGAAGATAACTGGTATAAAGATGATAAACATTCCGTAATTATTTTGGTGAGCAAAGTAGAACTGCAGAGGAATAGATAAGTAACACCAAACAAGCATTCTTCTGTCAGTTTCTCTAAGGCCTAGTGAGGAAGTAAGTTCTCTTAGAGCAATGAAACTCAAATAGGCTAGACCACAAACAGCAATAGTTTTATTTAAAAACATAATTGCAGTAAATACACTGAACATAATCCACCAAGAATTTGTTCTCTTTTTTAACTCTTCTAAATTGGCCTTAGGCTTTACTTTTCCCCAAATAAAAAAGAGGGTCGAAAAAAAGACTAGTAGTCCTAGAATAACTCCAAGTACTGAAGTGACTTCACTGGTAAGTAGACTATTTGGGAAGTATTGCTCTAACACTGCTCTTCTCCTTCAAGGTCTGAAGTGATTCTTTTTAGTCTTCTGTAACAAGTGATCACTCCACCAATAACCATAACGTATAAAGAAATATAGAGAAGTGAGAAACCAAGATCAATTTTAAATCTTAGTAGTATCATCTCCATCAATGCACAGAGTGTTATAAGTGCCATTCTATGCGGTTTGGCCATGGGACCAAAGTAGTAGTGAGAAGATTTTAATGAAGCTCCAAGCACTCTTATATAGGCCGTTGTTATGGCAATGGCCGCTGCTGTATAAGCGAGTGGTAGAGCAAGTAGTTGATCAGAAACTGCGTACCCAGCTCCTACAATTATAAAGAAGTCGGCAATTCTATCAGGTACATCATTGAATATGTCACCGGTCTTTGTTTTCTTATTATGTTCAATGGCAACCATGCCATCCATTAAGTTACAAATGAGTCGTAGCTGAATACAGGTAGCGCCAAAGAGTAGAAATATTCCCCTATGGCTAAATTGTGAGTAGTAGAAAAATACTCCACTTAAAAGAGCAAAGAATACACTGGCAATTGAAATTTGATTTGGTGTAATACCAATTCCTGCTAGGACTTTCGCAAGTCCGCGGGCCCAATTCGCCCCTCTTGTTTTTAGTGGTCGTCTTTCCATTAATATACTCCTTAATAAATTTATTTTAGAGCATATAGGAATTTGTTAGTAATCATTTGAAGAAGTTACAAGGGGGTGTTGGGAAAGTAGACACTGTAAGTGATTGAATTAATTGATGTTGATCAAAGTTTTAATCGCCATGGTCACTAGTACTACCCAACTAAGTCCGTAAGCTAGAAGGCGAGGATTAATTTTATTACTCGTTACGTGAACTAGGGTATGGATCATTCTTAGAGTTACATAACCCCAAGAGAGGTAGAGAAAGACTTGATCAACTCCGCTAGTTACGAGTGAGAAGAGACATAGTACATAAAATAGAGTGGGGGATTCATGTAAGTTGGAAAAGTTTCTTGAAGCTTGAATGACTAATCTAGGTTCGCTGTCTCCAGAATCATAGGTTTTATAATGGCTGGCCTTTATGTCTCCACATTTAATGGACTTTATTCTTCTTACAAACATGAGACAGAGAATAGAGGCAGTTGTCATCATGAGAATAAAGCAGGGAACGAAAATAAGGTTTTGATTCATCATTAGGGCACCAAAGAAAATAGAGTTTATATTAACTATAATTATTAATTAATTCTTAAGCTCTTGGCAAATAATCAATTACTTCGGAAGCAAAAATAAAGAGAAGAAAGATTTTGAGTAATACTTTGTTCATAGTCTATTAATATCATTAACTTATATAGATTGTTAGGGAACTATTTCCTTAAATAAGTTCTGTGTAATTTTTCTAGCCTTGACGAAAGGAAATCACCCCCCATATTTGTGTTACAGGAGTTGGAATGAGTTTTTATTTCGTTTTAAAAAGTAATTTTCTATCATCAAAGAGGTACTCCTACGCACTTACAGTATCTTTTGTTTTATTGGGATTGTGTTTAATTCTTAGCCGCTTTTATTGGCAAGGTTATCTAAGTTTAGAAGCTTCTGTTTCTAACGTATTTAGCCAGGGAGAGTATTGGCGACTCTTTACTACTTCTTTTCTACACGGAAGCTTAGATCACTTATTATCTAATGCTCTAATGCTGGGGCTTATGAGTTACTTTATTATCTCTCACTACGGCTTGGTTATCTATCCATTGCTCAGTTTTGTTATGGGTGGAGTTGTGAACTTCTTAGTTCTCTACTTTGCAAGATATGACATCACAATTGTAGGCGCCTCTGGAGTTGTTTATTTTTTATGGGGATTTTGGCTTATACTCTATCTCTTTATACAGAGACATATTCCTTTAATGAGAAGATTAATCAATGCATTTGCTATTGGACTTATAGTGCTAGTTCCAACGAGCTACAGTGCGACTACAAGTTACTTGGCCCATTTCTTAGGATTGGTTCTAGGAATCATAAATGGAGTTTGTTACTATTGGTTCTATAAAAGGGAAATACTTTCTAAAGAAAAGTATGAAGTGGTGGTAGAAGCAGATCACTTGCCCCTTGATGTAATGACTGAAAAAAGCGATTACAACTAAGTTTTCTTACGGAGCAATAATGGAAATAGATGAGAGATTATTAAATGATTCAGAAGCAATAGTTTCAATGGATTTGTGCGAACTCCGTTTAATTAAAGATGGAGAAGTGGATTGGTTTCTTCTTATTCCCCTAAGAGAAAATATGATTGATTGGAGTGATTTAACTTTAGAAGATCAAATGACTCTGAGTTATGAGATCACTCTTGTTAGTAGAAAATTAAAAGAAATGGAAGTAGATAAGATTAATGTGGGAAGCCTTGGAAATATCGTTCCTCAGCTTCATATTCATGTTATTGGTAGAAAGAAAACTGATCGCGCTTGGCCCAATGCCATTTGGGGAACGAGTTCCCCTAAGGCCTTTGAGAGTAGTAGAGTCGATTTTTGGAAAGATCAGTTTCTAGTAAAGTAGCTTTATACTGTTAAGGACATCTCTACCTTGTTTCAATACATCTTCAAGTGTTCTATTGGCATTGAGAGAAATGTCTCTCTGAGTCTCATGGGTGAGAGCGTTGAGTTTGTAGTCACGCACGAGAAGTATTCTTGCCATTTTAGGATGACCGTTTGAATGTTTGAAGTTTCCTCTTTGCCAAGTATCAAATGAACCAAGAGTATCTATAAAGTTTTGTTGAATATTATAGAAGTCTAAATCGATGAACTTTTTTTGTACGCGGTAAATAAAGTCCTCAGTAAATGATCCATGCATATCAAGTGCAATAACTGGAGTGTTGGAACTTAGTAAATTCTTTATTAAGTGAGACTGAATAGTTTGAATTTCATCTTTTGAGCGAGAGGGCTCACGATTCCAAGATCTATTTAAGTCTCTGCCATTCTTATTATAACGAACTCTATTTTCTGCACCATCTGGATTAACCATTGGATAGAGAACAAGTTGGAACTTACTGTTAAATTCAGAGTCATTTAAGAAGTTGTTTACAAAACCTTCAATAATCCAATTGGCAGTACCTTCATCTCCGTGGTGTCTACCAAACATGAGAATGACTGACTTATTTGGATCTATTGATTTTGGGTAAATAGAAAAGAGGCTTCTTCCTTGAATACTCTTTCCAATAGTTTCAATTTTATAATCTAGATTTGTAAATTCTTGTTTCTTAGTTTTCAAGAAATCGAGCATTCTTTGATATCTGTAATATTTTATATATCTATCGTCATAGTCTCTTAAGATCGGAGTCTGATTTTCTTGGAGTGTATAGCTCTTAGTTGGGTTAATTTTACTTAGGTTTGTAAGCGGTACAAATTGATCAAACTTATTTAAGTAGAAGGTTCTCGTTTGGTTTAGAGAGTTCAATTGATTAAGTAGATTTAGACCACTTAATTGATACTCTTTAACACAAATTGAAAATGCACTTTGTGTGATCAAAAATACAAGGAGTATTTTATTCATATATCTTCCTATTCTAATTCTATTCCAGCGTCAGTGTAACAGCGCTTAATAATATTTAAATATTTTGAGTCATTCATTTTCTTGGCATATTCAGATTTTGAGCTAGCTAGTTCATAACTTCTTTGAAAGTAGCTGAAAATAAACTTTCTATAATTATCTGGCATTCTAGGACTTCTAAGATTTATATCTTTTCCTTTAACCCAAATAGAATGAGGAAACATTCTCTCAGAGTAGGGTCTCACATCATCACTGGAGAACTTAATCCCTTCTTTTAAATTTCTTCTCTCATAAATTCTAAGCAGAGCAGATTTCTTAAAACACTTACCTCTGTAGAAGTCATACCCAAAGTTAAGAAGTAAGGTTGAAATGTCATTGTCTAAAACTTCCACAATTCCATCTGCTGTATAGCCAAGAGTTTCGTGCACTGCTATTTTAGCGTTAAATCTTCTGTGATTTTTCTTGAACCATTTCTTTAAATCACCTTTAAGAAAATAAGCAAAAGATGAATTAGACTCCTCAATGAATACATCCATATCCGCATGAGTTAATTCATGAAATACAGTGCTTCCAAAAGTTGAGAAGTGATAGGGTTTATTCAATCTCTTAAAGTCATTGAAATCGTAAACTCTGCCATTGGTGACATATTCTTTTCTAATTACTACAAGATTGAGATAGGCATTATAATGTGCCTCAACTCCTTTTCCTAGAACTCCCCATCGTTGTAAGAGAGAAGGAGTTGCCAAGCGAACTTTTCTCGCAACATCATTTAGATGATTTACCTTTATAAGGTAGCGGCTTTGTAGGGATGAAGTGAGCGAAGAAAATTGTGCAACGCTAGCGGATGTTTGTATGCAAAACGTTATAGAAATTAAGGCCAATATAGTTTTCATCGTCTCTCCAAATGTATATCGTAAGTGTTAATTCTTTAAAAAATGATTAACTATGTCAAATGGAGAGCTAGGTGGAAGATTTAAAAAACTGGGAAGAGCGCTTTATCAATCATTTAGGAAAACTAACATTTTCTGACTCTTCTCATGACTTGCACCACTTCAAAAGAGTTTGGAATTTAAGTCAAAAAATTTGCGATGAAAGTTGCGATAAATTGGTACTGCTAGCGGCTTCTTATTTTCATGACATTGTAAGCTTTCCAAAGAATCATCCCGATAGATCGATTTCTTCTATTAGGGCGGCAGAGAAAACTATGGAAATCCTAGGGGAAATGAATTTTCCAAAGGATAAACTTCCTGGGGTCTTTCATGCCATCGAAGCTCATTCCTATTCTGCCAATATAGAAACAACCACTATGGAAGCGAGAGTCATTCAGGACGCCGATAGAATGGAATCTCTGGGCAGTATAGGTCTTGCTAGGACATTCTATGTTTCGGGATTAATGGGTAGTTCTCTTTTTGAGTCTAATGACCCATTTGCAAAAAAGAGAGAGCTAGACGATAAGTCTTTTGCCGTTGATCACTTCTATGTAAAATTGTTAAAACTACAAGACCTGATGAAGACTGAAAAAGGTAGAGAGCTCGCAAAGAAGAGAACTCTCGTTATGACTGATTTTCTAGATCAGCTGAAAGAAGAATTATTTGTATAAAAAAAAAGGAGCTTGAAGCTCCTTTTTATTAACTTAAATGTAAGTAGTCGTTATAGGTAGAGTACTTATCTTCAACCAATTTTACATCGATATCGATAACTCTCGTGGCCACTGTTTGAATGAACTCATGATCATGTGAAGTGAATAGTGCAGTTCCTTTGAACTTTATTAAGCCTTCGTTAACAGCAGTAATACTTTCAAGGTCAAGGTGATTGGTAGGTCCATCAAGGATAAGTACGTTAGCACCTGAGAGCATCATTTTAGAGAGCATACAACGAACTTTTTCTCCCCCTGAGAGAACGTCAGTTTTCTTTAGGGCCTCTTCTCCAGAGAAGAGCATTTTTCCAAGAAATCCTCTAACAAAAGATTCATCTTTATTTTCAGAATACTGTCTTAGCCAATCTGTAATAGAGTATTTACCATCCATGAAGTATGAAGAGTTATCACTTGGGAAGTAAGCTTGGGTAGTTGTCACTCCCCATTCAAATTTCCCTGAGTCAGCTTCCATTTCTCCCATAAGGATTTGAAAGAGAGTTGTCTGAGCAACGTCATTATTTCCAAGAAAGATGACTTTATCACCTTTATTAATAGTGAAAGAAATATTATCTAATATTTTCACACCTTCAATTGTTTTTGAAATACCGTCTACTCTTAGAAGTTCTTTACCGGCTTCTCTAGTTGAAACAAAATTAATGTAAGGGTATTTTCTTGTTGAGATCGGAAGATCTTCAATTTTTAATTTCTCAAGTTGCTTCTGTCTTGAAGTTGCTTGAGAAGACTTTGAAGCGTTGGCAGAGAATCTTTGAATAAAACTCTTAAGTTCAGCCGCCTTATCTTCAGATTTTCTTCTTTGATCACTTCTAAGTTGCAGGGCAAGTTCTGATGCCTTTCTCCAGAAATCATAGTTACCAGCGTATACTGTAATTTTACAAAAATCTAAATCTGCAATGTGAGTACAAACTTTATTTAGGAAGTACCTATCGTGAGAAACAACAATAACAGTATTGTTAAAATTCAATAAGAAGTTCTCTAACCACTGAATCGCTTGGATATCAAGGTGGTTGGTAGGCTCATCTAGTAGAAGAACATCAGGTGTTCCAATTAGCGCTTGGGCCAAGAGGATTTTTACTTTTTCAGCACCTGAGAGTTCTTTCATGAGCTTATTGTGTAGGTCTGTTTTTATTCCAAGACCAGCCAGGAGAGTTGCGGCTTCTGATTCAGCTTCCCATCCATTGAGTTCTCCAAATTCACCTTCAAGTTCAGCTGCTCTAAGTCCGTCAGCGTCAGTGAAGTCTTCTTTTGCATAAATGGCGTCTTTTTCTTCCATTATTGAATAGAGTTTCTTATTACCCATAAGAACTGTATTTAAAACTTCAAACTCGTCATAAGCAAAGTGATCCTGCTTAAGTACTGAAAGTCTTTCTCCGGTCCCTAATTCAATATTTCCTGTTTGTGCTTCTATATCACCAGAGAGAATTTTAACGAAAGTCGATTTTCCAGATCCGTTGGCCCCAATGAGTCCATAGCAGTTTCCTGGAATAAATTTAATATTAACTTCATCAAATAGTTTTCTGCCACCAAAGGCTAAACTTATATCATTCGCACTGATCATTTTCTTTCCTATTATGAATATTTTTTTTGCAATAATTAGCATATTTCTTTGCACTTAGTCACAAATTTCTCAATAAAGTGTCGAATTTGCTACAAATTGCAAGTTACACTAAATTCTTGCTATGATGTCCCATGTTTAAGTATTTGATTCTTCTAGTATTGATAAATTTTAGTGTTTGTGGCAGGGAAGTTGTGAGGATTGCCTACACTCATCTTGTGGCCAGCCGTGGTCAGTTCTATGTTGAGGAATTGAAAGATATTTATGAAAGAATAGGTATTTCTGTGGAGAGTTTGAATTTGCCCTCTCCTCGGGGAATTTATTACTTTGAAACGAATAGAGTTGATGCTCTAGGAATTCGAATAGGTAGTTATGACAAATTTAACCCAGATGCAATAAAGGTGAATGTCCCCATATTTGATAAGGTGGGGATAAGAGAATGGGTTCTGAAAGAAGATTTAGAGCGAGTAAGTAAGAATAAAAAGAACTTTGTAGTCTCTATTCGAGGAGATATTGCTCCAAAGGCTTACTCAAAACGCATGAAGATAAAAGTGAATCATTACTCATTAGATATTCAAACTGCCCTACAAATGTTAAAGAAAAAGCGAGCGGATGTATTAATCTTAACAGATATAGCAGTTAAGGTAAGTGGTCTGTATAAAATTCTTGTCCCGCTAAATGATAGAGTCCTTCAAGATAAACTCTATCACTTCATTCATAAATCCAAAGCTCATCTTCTAAGTCAATTAGAAATTGAGTTTAGAAAATCTAAGAAAGAAGGAAAGTTTTCCCTTGAGGTTAAAAAATGATTAATTTCTTAGCAATAATCATTACGCTTTGTCTGAGCTCTTCTGCTAATGAAGAAATTAGAGTTGCTCATACTGAACTTAAAACGAAGAACTTGCAAAACTTTACTTTAGAAGTAGATAAAATCTATCAAAAGTTGGGTCTTTCAGTTGTAAACCTATATCTCCCTTCGCCAAGAGGTATTTACAATTTTGAATTAAATAAAGTGGATGCCCTCGGGCTCAGAATTGGTTCCTATGAGCAATTTAACTCCAAGGCGCTGAAAGTAAATGTACCTATTATTGAAAATATTAAAATACGAGAGTGGGTTTTAAAAGAAAACCTTGAAGAGATAAAGAAGAAGTCCAGTCTGACCGTTATTGCTGTGAGAGGTGACATTTCTCCTCAATTATATTCGTCCAAAGTGGGCTTAAAAATTGATCACTATGTTTTAGATGCCGATGTTGCTGTAAAAATGCTTTTAAAAGGAAGAGGGGATATTTTTATCACCAACAACCTTAGCGTTAAGTACAGAAGTTTCGGAAAAAAACTTGCTCCTTTGAATAACAGGTTTATACAAGAAAATCTCTATCATTTCATACACAGTTCTAAATCTCATCTCCTAACTAAATTAGAAAATGAGTTTAGATCGTCAAAGAATAGGGGTCTATTCTTTAAAAATATTACAAGTCCAAAGAAAGTGAAATAGGGCAGTGATCACTACCTAGAACATCTTTATGATGTTCACAAGCTTCTACTTTATTTAAGAGTTCATTTGTCGACCAAAAGTAATCTATACGCCAACCAATATTTCTCTCTCTACAATTACTTCTATAGGTCCACCATGTGTAGTGGCCATTTTCATCTGGAGTGAAGTGTCTAAAGAGATCAGTGAAACCTTTTTCTTTAAATTCATCCATCCACTCTCTCTCAATTGGGAGAAAGCCAGTTGATTTCTTATTAGTTTTCGGATTTGCTAAGTCTATTTCGTGGTGAGCAGTATTGTAGTCTCCAGTGATGATGACTTCTTTGCCCGTTTTCTTTTTTAAAGCGAGTGCTTTCTTAGCTACAATATTGGAAAACTCTAGTTTATAGGGAACTCTGGCGTGATCTCTTTGTCCATTTGGAAAGTAGCAATTAAAGAGAATGAACTCATCAAATTCTGTAATGATAGTTCTTCCTTCGCAGTCAAATTCTTCAACGCCAAGGCCAATAGTGTGGGAGTGATTGATTCCCTTCTTTACCCATGTAGAAACTCCTGAATACCCTTTCTTTTCAGCTGGGGCGTAGAGGGCCTCATGGGAGTCTGGGTTTACTAATCTGTCACTCAGTTGTTCTGGTAGCGCCTTAGTTTCTTGCATACAAATGACTTCCGGCATTGTTTCAAGATACCATTCGTAGAAACCTTTCTTTTCGCAGGCCCTAAGTCCCGCCACATTCCATGAGTATATTTTCATTTTCTTCTCTTTGTTAGTTTTTCATTAATCTAGCAAATATATAAGGACTTGATCAAAGGATATTATCTAGTCCATAATAATTTAAGAGGTTTATATGAAGCAATCAATTTTATTTCTATGTACAGGTAACTCATGTCGCTCGCAAATGGCCGAAGGCTTCGCTAAGAAGTATTGGGGCGAGAAGTTTGATATCTATTCCGCAGGTATTACTAAGCATGGGCTTAATCCTAGAGCAGTTAAAGTTATGGAGGAAGTAGGGATTGATATTTCAACCCACGTTTCAAATACTTCTGATGAAGTTCCTGCTGATAAAATAAACTATGTCTTTACGGTTTGCGGTAATGCTCACGAGACTTGTCCCCACTTTAGTGTTGGAAAAATCAAGCATGTAGGTTTTGATGATCCTCCATTTCTAACTAAAGATATGAGTGATGAAGAGGAGATCCTTGAGATTTATAGAAGAGTGAGAGATGAAATTGAAAACTTTGTTAAAGGTCTTGATGGAGAGTTGATTTAGATTATTCTAGCCTGAAGTGGGAAACTTTAAAGGGCGTTTACTATGAGAAGTTATCTTTTCACACTTTGTTAGGGCCTCAATTAATGTGGTCTTAATAATAGGCTTTCCAATGAAGTCATCCATTCCTGAATCGATACACTTCTGTCTATCTTCTGGTAAGACATTGGCGGTCATGGCTATAATTCTTGGTCGTTTATCTCCAAATTTTTCTACAATAATCTTAGTTGCACTCACACCATCGAGAACAGGCATTTGCATGTCCATAAAGACCACATCAAAATTCTGTTGATCTATCATATCAATGGCAACTTCCCCGTTCTTGGCAACATTCGTATTATGTCCAAGCTTTTGTAGCAACTTTACAGCTAGTACTTGGTTGATACGATTATCTTCAACGACGAGAATGTTAAGTGACTTCTCTGGTAGTTCTGTAGTTTTTACTTGCTCACTAGGAATATTTAACTCCACTGATTTTAATGGGATTTCAACGAAGAAAGTGGAGCCCTTCTTGTGTTCACTTTCTACCCACATTTTTCCTCCCATCAATTGAGTCAGTTGGTAACTGATGGCGAGACCTAACCCTGTCCCTCCATATTTTCTGGTAGTTGAAGTGTCCACTTGCGAAAAAGATTGAAATAATTTCTTTTGATCTACATCGGAGATACCTATTCCTGTATCTTTTACGGCTATTCTTATAATATAGCTATTATTAACAATTTCCTGATCTGTCACTTTTATATTTACGCCACCATCATGAGTAAACTTAATGGCGTTTGAAGTTAAATTTAAAAGTATTTGTCCAATTCTTGTGACATCTCCTAGAAAACCTTTTGGTAGATTTGAGGAGATATTTGACGATAGAGAAATATTTTTTTCTGAAGCCATAGGATCTAACATGAATAAAACAGTTTCAATACTCTTTGCAAAGTCGAAAGGTTGTTCTTCAAGGTGAAGTTTTCCCGCCTCAATTTTTGAGAAATCTAAAATGTCGTTTAAGACAACTAGTAAACCATCACCGCAGATTCTAATGGTATTTACTAATTCTCTTTGATCATTGTCTAGTTTTGAATCCTCTAGGAGAGTAAGCATTCCAAGAACACCATTCATAGGAGTTCTTATTTCGTGAGACATATTTGCTAGGAATTCACTCTTGGCTTGATTGGATTTCTTCATCTTGTTAATTGAATCTTTTAGAGCAATGGTCATGGCGTTAAATGAATTTCCGAGTTGACCGAATTCATCTTGCGAGTTAATTGATATATTTTGTGAAAAATCACCTTTGGTTACATTTTCTGTACCCTTTAGGAGTAGGTTTAGCTTTCTTACAATTGTGCCTGAAACAAAGAAGGCCACTGCTAGGGCAATAACTATCGAAACAACTGTTCCGAAAATCGTCACTATTACGGTATTTTTAGCTGCGAATTCTGCAACTAAAACTCTTTCTTTCATGAGGGCATTTTCTATTTGAATAAATTTTACTAATTTAAGTCTGATTTTATCAACGATGTTCTTTCCTGTTTCATTTTCTATCATGTCCGTAATATCGTTCATGGTAGCACCAGTTCTATTAATTTTTCTTCTTATTTCTATTTCAGGTTTCGCTGCTTTTATTAACCACTCATCAGCTTTTAAGCGGAGCTTTTCAATATTCTCAAGCATGACGTGTTTCTTAAAATTAGAACTTACTATTTTACGTAATTCAGTAAGAGATGAATTTAAATATAGTTTACCGGATTCATAGGGCTGTAAAAAAACAGACCTACCTGTAATGAGAAATCCCCTTTGACCTGTTTCTTGATCCACCATGGCCTTACCTATTTGAATAACATATCTTTGAGCTTCAAGATTTTTAGCTTTTTCAAATAATATATCTAATTCTTCTAGTTTAATTCTAATGGAATCTAGTATTCCTTTTCCTGTTCCATTTGAAATAGCCTCTTCTATATCTGTAAATGTTTTCTTACCAAGGTCTAATTGTCTTCTTAATTTTATTTCTGGTTGAGCCGCAGTTTGTAACCATTTTCTAGCTAATCTTTCGACTTCTTTCACCTTGATTAAAGTAGTATTAATATCAAAAGTATCATTCGCAACCACTTTAAGTTCGACTATCACAGATTGAAAAGTCTCATATCCATTTTTGAAAGGCTCAAGAAAACGATCTTCTCCTGTTATGAGAAATCCACGTTGCCCTGTTTCTTGATCAACAAGGGACTTCGTTGCACTTAGAGTTAATTTTATTCCAAGTTGGTGCTTGGTTTTGTGAAAGTCCGAATCGATTCTTTTAGATAAAACTCTAAGTTCATCTAAAATGTTTTTTCCTGTCTTTCTTCGAAGAACTGTTTGCATATAAAAGAGGCTGTTCTGACTTCTCTTAGCCACTTCTCGTCTAGAAGCAATCTCTGGTCTGGCAGCTCTTTCAGACCATTCGATAGCCTTGTCGTGCAGTTTATTTATATCTTTGTTCATGTTTTCTTTGTTTCTTTTTTGGTATTTAAACTTAACAAATATTTTTAAATTGGTTATAGCATTCCTAAAATCTTTTTGCCCTTGCTTATATGGAGCTAAGAAATCTTCTTCTCCTGTAATAAGAAAGCCACGTTGCCCTGTTTCTTGATTGAGTAATGAGTTAGTTACGAGTACAACTAAGTATCGACCTTCTAGGTTTTTATCTTTCTTGAATCTATTATCTATTCTGTCTAAAATGATACGCATATCATCTAAGAGACCTTTTCCCAGTCCCTGAGTAAGAACTGTTTGTAAGAATTCTTGAGTCGATATTCCTGATTTTGAGATTTCTCTTCTTGCATTTATTTCAGGTCGTGCAGCATTTTCTAACCATTGCGTATACTGGTTATTTAGAGTGTTGATTTCTAGATTCAATTCTTTTTTCGAAAATGAATTTTTAACGATTGTTTGAATTTCATTATAATAAATTGTTAGATCTTTTTTACCCTCTTTAAATGGGTGTAGAAATTCTTCTTTTCCTGTAATAAGAAAACCACGTTGTCCAGATTCTTGATCAACCATGGCCTTCTCAATTTTCAACACTATATTTTGTGCAACTTTATTTTCAGCTTTTTCAAAAATAATTCTTAAATGAAATAGTTTTCTTCTTAAGTTGTCTAATATGTCTTTACCTCTCGCCCTCGCGAGGACATTTCCTATAATAGATTCAAATTTTAAGTCTTTTAAGTCTTTTAAGTCTTTTAAGTCTTTTAAGTCTTTTAAGTCTTTTAAGTCTTTTAAGTCTTTTAAGTCTTTTATTGGCCCTGCCTGTTCTTCATATATCTTTCGTGCTTTATCTAGTTTTCTACGTAGATTTATTTCAGGAGTTGCAGCTTCATCGATCCACTGTTTTGTAAGTTCTTTAATTTCTTGAATATTCCTTATGACTTCTTTTTTTTTAAATGCTTGGTTTATTATAATTCTTAAATCATTTAAATGCCTTCTATAACTTTGTTGTCCTAAATGATAGGGCTCTAGAAAACTGTCCTCTCCAGTGATAAGAAAACCTCTCTCTCCTGTTTCTTGATCAACAATGTCTTTTGAAATGGCGAGTAGAAGATTGGTTCCGCTTAGGTTATCTGCTTTTGTAAATTTATTATTAATTGAATTTATTGTTTTTCTTAAATTATCTAAATATTTTTTCCCTGTACCTTTTTTCAAAACATTTTGCATATAGTTCAAGGTCTTTGATCCGATTTGAATAGTTCTTCTCTTAGCAATTTCAGGGTTAGCAGCTTTTATTAGCCATTCTTTTTGTAAGGTATCTACTTCTTCAATAAGGCGAACTTGATCAGGATTATCTTCAACTAAAGTTTTAATTTTTAAAATATCACTATTCCAATTCTTTTTAGCTTTTTCAAAAGGTTCTAAGAAGTGTTCTTTTCCAGTAATTAGAAAACCTCTCTCTCCAGTTTCCATATCAACTATGTTCTTTTCAAGTCTTTGACCACTTGTAATCACTACTTGTGTATGCTGTACCCATTTTGATGTATCGATCAGTTTTTCAATACTAAAATAGATGACAATTGAAATGATACTCATAAGTAAAAGAGGAACACTAAAACCTAGTAGAATTTTTTTGCGTGTATTTAGCGTTGACAAAATATTTTGTAATTTTCTCATCGTCTTTTTGTATGAAATTTCAATTTTATTAATCATTGTATTTTTATCTTCTATGAACAGTTTAATAACTTTCTCATTTAATACATTCGGTTATTTTATTATTTTTCTTATTGGGAGAGGCTTAATTCTTGTTAAAGATTCAATATCTACCCATTTTATTGGCAATTTCTTGGGTCTCATTCGCTTTGGTTGCAGTTCTTTATATCTACTCTAAGTTCCCAGTTTTATTGGAAAAGAGTCTTTTTCTAAATTTCAACACAACTTATGAACCATAATGCTCAGATGGAAAACGAACAAAATAAAATTATTGAAATTGGAAAGAATTACGAGTCTTATAGTTATAAATTTACTACGGTACTTGTCTCTAAATTACTACATGGCTTCTTCTTATTTAAGAAGAGGAAAGGTGAGATCTTAGCGGGAGCTACAACGTTCTTTGCTGTCTTAAGTTTTTGTCCTTCAATCTTGCTCTTTATATCTCTACTCGGATATATAACAGGGGATATTAATCAATCTAAGGCGATTGTGCTAGAGACAATCAATGCTAATATTCCGCAACTTGCACCTTGGATTTTAAAGAGTATTTCTGCCATAGTGGAACAACAATTATCTTCTTCTAAAACGGTTAACGTATTTAATCTGATCTTTCTCGGTTACTCCTTAGTAGGTTTAGTTTCTGCACTTATGTATGGAATAAGATCGATAAGTAAGACTGAAGCAAAGGGTGGTTTTCTAATTGAAGATATGAAGTCATTTGCCATTGGATCAATGATGAGTGTTTTTCTTGGAACACTTATTATTATTTCAAATAAGATATTATTTAAATTGATCTTTTTTCCAAAGGCAGCGGCTTTACCAGATGTGACGAAGTTTCTCTTTGATTATCAAATCGCTCCCATTGCCTTATCGCTTGGATTCTTTACACTCTTTTATAAGTTCTCTTCAGGTAAGAATATTTCTTATAAGAATTCATTTGTAGGGGCCTGTGCATTTGTCGCTTGTTTTATAGTGGGGAAGTCAGGTTATTGGATTTATCTGCAAAGTTCTAAACAAGACCTTACACAGAATTATGGAAATTTCTATACTATTGTTATGGCGGTAGTGTGGGTTTATTACTTAGTGTGTTCGTTCTTCTATGGGGCGAGTATTTCTAATCTTAAAAAGGAAGACTTATTTCCTGTGAGACAACAAGCTCCAACACCTATAAAGAAAGCTGTGAGAAAATCAGCTGTTCCTCCAGGGTTACCAAAGGTTCCTAGTCAGTCTAAGGAACCTTTTAAGAAGGCCGCTTAAAGTAGATCTCTTAAGAGAATTGAAGGAATTGCAATAGCTTTCATAATGAATTTACTCTTTCCTGTAGGATCTCCGTAGGCATCCGCAGGGAGGTTATTGCTATCAACTGCTGCATTATCGCCAGTTATTTTATAACCAAATCTTGATCTCTCTTCAATGCTGGCACTTACTTCTGCTGTGAGTTCTTTATTTCCCTTACAAAATAGGGCCATTTCTGAGTTATAGTAATTTGATCTATTATCTACGTTATATGTTCCAATCATAACTTCATCATTGTCATAGATTTGTGTTTTCGAATGAGTTCCCCATTTTGCAGTCTTCACACCTTCACTAATTGTTTCATGTTTAGGAAACCATTTTCCATTATGGATATAAGGAACGATTCCCTTTGCTTGCCACTTAAAGACATCCTTGTAGAAGTTTGCAGCTACATAGACAGCATCAGTTGAACCTAAACTATTAGTATAAATTTCAATATCGATATCTTTTTTAATTAAGTAATCCATTAAGCCTTCAGTATCATTATTATGAATGAAGTATGGTGATGAAACTACAATCGAGTCTTTTGTGTCTCTAATTTTCACATCGAGAACTTTTCTAAGAACTCTAAACTTGTCTGAAAAATTATCTTTTATTCTCTTAGAAAATCTTGCACCTTCTACGTCTGTAGCATAAGTTGTCTCAGGGCAATCATGAAGCTTCTTGGCATCTAGAATGGGTCTTGAAATGGCCTCAACTTTTCTCATCATTTCTCTATCTGCATCTGTTTGTAAAAGAAAACTCACTGCATTTTCTTGTGCTTTTTTAAATGACTTAACACTTGCTTTATACTTTCTTCTAAGAGCTGCTCTTCTATGTCTATTTGTGGCGGCCATTTTAAAAGTTTTAGGTTTAGTGGGAGCTTTTGGGTCTTCTGTAATTTTATGACCAAAGTACTTATCAAATGATTCTCTCATTCCTTTAACAATAGATCCTTTTACAAAGATATCTCTATCGAGGAAATTAAAATGTTCTGAGAGGTCAAAGTAATCGTCTCCAATATTTCTTCCACCAGTAATGGCTTCCACGTCGTCTATGACGAATAGTTTTCTATGGGATCTAAATTGCATAGATGAGAGTTTTAAAATTGAAGCATCGTTATAGAATCTTAATTCTACGCCATATTGCTTTAATTCCTTTGCGATATGATTGTCTAGGGCAAAAACCGCTACGGACTTATCAACTAGGATTCTAACTTTCACGCCTCTCTTAGCGGCTTCAACGAGTGCTTGAGTTAATATTCTTCCTGCTTGGTCTTGGTTATAAATAAAGTATTCCACTTCAATGGATTTCTTAGCTCGTTTAATCATATCGAGTCTAATCTGCAGGGAAGCAATCCCACTGTTTAGAACAATCATTTCATTTCTTAGGTTTGACTCTTCACTTGCCACTTGAACTTCATAGAAAGGATATTTAAGAGGGGATTCAGCTGCCATCGCACCAAGTGTTGTACTTGCTAGTGCTAAAGTTAAAAGCATACCTTTCATTGTCTTTCTCATGGTTCGTTCATCCTGGTAAATTTATAATTAAATAATTTTAACCTAAAGATGGAACACAGATGACAATTTGAGAATGTTTACAGGGGGTGTAAAGAAGCTAAACACCCTCCATTATTTCGGTAGGTTAGGGGCTAACTACGGCTGACAATGAGGTTAATTTCAGTGATGGCCTTCATTATTTCTTCAATATGCTCATGACCCTTGGTTTCTAGCGTAATGTGTACCGCTGTTTGCCCTAGGTGAGTGTTGGAGAAGGTTCTATTGTGGTAAATATCCACTATATTGGCTCCGTGCTCGGCAATGACGGTGGAGATGTCTGAAATAATTCCAGGGTTGTCTGGCACCATAATTTTTAGGGTAGAAAGCCTACCATCTTCAGAGAGACCTCTTTCTAGGACTTTGGATAGGAAGTTAATATCAATATTTCCGCCAGAGACGATGACTCCGACTTTCTTGCCTTCAATTCCTTTTATCTTTCCATGTGAGAGCGCTGCAAATGCTGCAGCTCCAGCACCTTCTACTAGAACCTTTTCAACTTCTAATAGCGTCATTATAGCGTGGGCCATCTCAAGTTCACTGACAGTGACAATTTCATCAACATACTTTTGTACAATTTCAAAGGTATTCTCTTTGACTGTAGTGACAGCTATTCCATCTGCAATAGTTCTTTCTTTTGGAATTTCAACAATTTTTCCAGCCTCTACAGAGGCCTTCATGGCAGCGATCTGAGCGGCCTCAACTCCTATAATTCTAATCTTAGGATTGAGAGTCTTTAGAGCAATAGAGATTCCTGAAATTAAACCACCGCCACCAATAGGAATAATGACTGTATCTAGATCCGGTATGGATTCAAATAATTCAAGGCCTATGGTCCCTTGACCAGCTATTATATCTTCATCGTTAAAGGGATGAATAAATGTTTGTCCTTCTTTAGCCTGAATTTCAAGGGCCTTTGTATAAGCTTCATCATAGAAGTTTCCATGAAGAATCACTTTTGCTCCAAATTTCTTGGTGCCTTGAATTTTTGAAAGAGGAGTTGTCACAGGCATAACGATTGTCGCCTCTATTCCTTGTTTCTTAGCCGCGAGAGCGACTCCTTGAGCATGGTTTCCGGCAGATGAGGCAATAACTCCATTCGCTTTCTCTTCATCACTTAAGTTCATGAGTCTATTGAGAGCACCTCTTACTTTATAGGCTCCGGTAAGTTGTAGGTTTTCTAATTTTAAATAGACATTACACTTAACGATTTTACTAAGATTACTAGAATAGGTACTAGGAGTTTTAATAATTTGATCTTTAATCTTCTCTCTAGCAATTTTAATGTCTTCAATTGTAATCATAGAAAAACCCCTTATTTAGGAGTTATTTTAAAGCAAAAATGACGATGTGGAAACTTACTGGGAACAATCTCTATAATTTTATCAATATTGTACTAAAAGGCTATGGATATCCTATATTTACTTCTGTGTTGTTCTCTTGGTCTTCTCCACCAGTAGTT
This sequence comes from Halobacteriovorax marinus, assembly GCA_002163155.1. Classification (GTDB taxonomy): domain Bacteria; phylum Bdellovibrionota; class Bacteriovoracia; order Bacteriovoracales; family Bacteriovoracaceae; genus Halobacteriovorax; species Halobacteriovorax marinus_A. The sequence continues at coordinate 259,315 of MAAO01000002.1, forward strand.
GTGGAGCTTTTATGAATATTTATATTTATGGACTGATTGCCTTCATCTTCTTCGATATAGTTTTCTTCGAAATCTTCAATGAGTACTTTTATGTCTTTTAATTTACCTGACTCATCTAAGAGATTTGGAAAGAGGGACTCCTTAGCATTTAAAATCCTCTCCAAGCTATCTCCATCTAGTTTTTGAATTCCAGCATCAAGGTGGTTTGAGTTTATATATTCTCCGGGATTAAAGTCGACTATGCCTGAACTACCAAAGTCTCCTCTAATTCCTCCTTCTAGTAGGACTATATCGGTGGAGAGTTGATTTTGTACTAAGTAGCTGCTGGTTATGAACTCAGTTCCTCTCACTCCAATAGATATGTCATTCGTGTTGAATTTGAAGACATCTTCTTTTGATTTAGATTTTTCTTTTACCCAAGTTCTCACTTGTCCTTTAATTAAACTAATAATATTTCTTTCATTGTTTTTTACTTTAGACTTTGTCACGACGAGTTCAGATTTTGGACCAATCGTAAGCAGGGAATTATCAGTGAGTTTTATTCTGAGAATTGATATCTTATCAGTTTTTAAAGTGTCTCCTAGAAAGACAGGGTCATTTAAGCGAATTTCAGAGAATACTTTTTGATTAAAATGTTTTCTAAGGGCGTGACCTTTTACTTTTATCACCACAGCTGTAGGAGTAAGAGCTATGCTCTTAGATAGTATGATCTTTGAAAAAAAGAGAATAAGGATTATCGCTGCAATTTTCATTCTTTCTTTTTTCTACCTTTCTTTTTCAGCATCTCAGGAGAGATATTAATATTTATAGTATTGGTGTTGGTATTTTTTGAATCACTTTGAGCATTGGCCTTAGCGTTTGCACCTCTTTCTGAATCATTCATCGCCACAAGCTCTGCGCACTCAATGCTCACTTCTGTTGGTGACCAGGCCCAACCTAACCACGGAACGAGTGCGATAACAGCTTGGAAACCATTTCTTCTAGAAGTGATTTCATGAGGTCCATTGGGGCAGCGCTCTTTTACTCTGACATCATCGCTAAATTCAACAGTTTGAAAAACACCGACATGATGCCATTGCTTGCCACCTGTTCCGTCAGGTTGATTATCAAACCGATAATGAATGGTGCTACAAGAAGTTATAAAAAGCATAGTGATTATGAGAGAAGTATTTTTCATTGATAATTCCTTATAAACGACAGTAAATTTGTACCGTTCTAGGAGCATAAATACCTAGAGTAATGATAGTTAGAAATGAATCACCAAAAGAGTTTTCTTCTTTTATATGACTCACTCCTTTACCGCAGTAGTCTTTCATTATTAAGGTTTGTTCGCCAACGAGACCTAGCAAATAGAACTTTTGAGTTTCTTCAATAGGTCTTCTATCTTTTTTTCCACTTAGACGCATATTCACTGTAGAACAGCCTACAAGTGAAAGTAATATTAAATAGAGTGGCAATTTTTTTACTATTTCCATTTCTTCCTCTTTTAAAAATATAACAATCATTCTATGTGATCACTGGTGAGACACAATATAAGTTATTCTAGAGATTTCTAGCAGTGGTCTTTTAGGAGCGATTAGTAGATACTACCCTTAGACTAAAATATGAATTAAAAGGAATCAAGTGCAATGGCTAAGATTAAACATAAGTACGGAACAACATTTTATGAAAAGAAAGGACGAAAGGGAAAGACTCCAATAATTTGTCTACATGGTGGACCTGGTGGAATGTCCAAGAAAATGTCTCCACTATTTACTTTATCTAGTGACAGGGAAGTTTACCTCTATGATCAAATCGGTGGGGGAAGAAGTAGTGAAATTCCAAAGAGACTTTGGAAGATTGAAACATTTGTTGCTGAGCTAGATATTCTCATTAAAGAGTGGGGTTTAACAGAATTCTACCTGATGGGAGGTTCTTGGGGAACGACTCTTGCGCTTGAGTATTACCTTCGAAAGAAAGGTAAGGGAGTCAAAGGTCTTATTTTTCAATCACCAATGTTCAGTGCTAGAGATTGGCAAAATGATGCCAATGACTTAGTTGAAAAACTTCCGGCCAAGACTAGAAAAGTTATTAAGTATTGCCACGAAATAGGGGCGACAGACTCTAAAGTATATGGCGAAGCTGTTATTGAATATTACTCAAGACACGTTTTTAGAAATATAAAGAAACTTAAAAAGGCGATGGGGAAGAATATCAATCCCCATGGTGATAAAGTCTACGAATACATGTGGGGGCCAAGTGAATTTATGGCCACGGGAACGTTAAAAAATTATTCAAGATTGAAAGATCTAAAAGATATTAAAGTTCCCACTCTCTTTATCTGTGGACAATACGATGAGGCGAGACCTGATACGGCCAGAAAGTATGTGAAGAAGATTAAGAATTCAAAACTAAAAGTTATTAAAGATGCTTCACACGCGATTTTAGGGGAGAAGCCTAAAGAGATGTTGAAAGTGATGAAAGACTTTATGGTTGATTAGTTCAAACAAGATCGGGTCCCAAGAGGACCCGATAGTGTGTTAGTGTAGGATGCCTTTATTACTGTCTTCTGTTGGGGCCAGTTGCAGTTTTTATGTGGAGTTTTCCACGGCTTCCGAAAAGATTATTTGATACGGCTGAAACTTTGATAAACTTAATTGGTTTTCCAAGCTCATGCTTAAATTTAAATGACTTTGTTCCTTTTACTTTTCCTTTCATTTCTTCAAGTGTAACCACTTGACCATCTTTAAACTTTACTTTGACTTCAGTGATACTGACACTTTTTCCAGAAGCGCTTATTTGAATCGCTTTAAATCCTGAACCTACATTGATCTTCTCACTAGAGCCTACGATCTTTGCGACCTTAAAACTCTTCTGATGTTGAAAATTAAATCGCCCAACACTTTCATAATTATAACTTGGTTGCATCTTAGTAACTGCACTAACTGAATCAACCTTTACATTACCTTTGATATGTAACTTCCATTGACCTTGAGCTCTTTGACTGCCTCTTGGTGCCATGAAAGATAAACTACTATATCCAGAACTATGAGAATCAAAATTTTCTGGTGTTCCGCTGATAGTTTGCGGATAAGTTTCTTTGTATCCAACTTGTAAGTTTGCATCGGCCCCACCTTTCTTAGATTTTGCAGAGATTGTGACTTTCTTTAATTTGAATCCTTGCAAGGCCTTCCTTCCATATTTATTCTTAATCATTTTCTTTAATTGAAGTGTTTGTTGACCTCTAGAGTGTTGCGCATTTAAATCGAAATTAAACTTTTGAGTAACAGCAGATACGCTTGGAGTTAATAAAGTTGCTGTTGTGATAACTAATGCTAATGCTTTTTTCATTTTTCTACCCTCTCTAGTGGTGAAATTGGACAATAGAGTACACCTTAAGTGGTTTACTCATACTAATCCTTAGTATTTTGAACGATGACTTATACAAAGCAAGGACTGTGCCAAAAATAATGAGGTAAATGGGGGAGAATTGGTGTCAAAATGTTTCAGGAATATGAAAATATGAAATCAATTTGCTACCACTTCTAGTTTTGGTAGCAAATTGGCACTTTACTTCTCTTTGAACTCTGCTTCAAATACGCCTGGCTCCACTTCTTTTGGATTGGATGATTCAAAACTATGAGGATGCTGTGCTTGATCTGTGTGACTTGTATGAGAGCTGAAGGAAAATCCTCCTGCTTGAGATTGCCCCATTGATGAGAATTTAATATTTCCGTTTTTGATTCCCTTCTCAAAGTATCCTTTTAAGAAGGCCACAAGTACGTGCCTTGTTCCTGGAAAGACCATACTAAGGCCTAAGACATCAGTTAAGAATCCTGGTGTAAGTAGCAGCAGTCCTCCACCAAAAACGAGGAGACCATGAATCAATTGATTGGCAGGTAGGCTTCCTTTATTAAGGTCATTTTGAATATTACCTAGAATCGCTAGTCCTTGAGACTTCGCAAGACTTGCTCCAATCACACCTGTGATAACGACGATGGCAACTGTATTGAGGCCACCAACTAGGGCGCCAATGCTAAATAAAAGATATATTTCAATGGCCGGGATGACCGTAAATAATAGAACTAGAATGGGAAACATAATTTCTCCTTTCCTTATATATATCAAAAATTGATACATTTCCCTACTTAAGTATTGTAAAATTACTGTCAACTATTAAGGCCTTATAAAACCAGTGGTTTAGGATGTTCTATGAATGATGATGATTATGAGCTTGTCTACGTATGTGATGGTTCTGGAAAGAATAAGCTAGATAAGAACAAGAAGAAGAAAAAGAATGACTTCGTCGAGATCATTCCTAAAGATACGACGCTAAAGATGAGAATTGAAAAGAAGGGAAGGGGCGGTAAAGCCGTAACAGTCTTCTATGAATTCCCTAATAATCCTCCCTTCTTTAAAAGGCTGATGAAGGAACTAAAGAACCTCTGTGCAACAGGTGGAAGTTATAAAGATGAGACTTTTGAAATTCAAGGAGATCAGAGGGAGAAACTTAGGGGATATCTTGAAGAGAAGGGTTATAAGGTTTTAGGGTAAAAAAAAGGAGCTTCAAATGAAGCTCCCAGTGTTCTTAGATTAAGCTAAGTTCAATCTTCTTAAAGCGACCTTCGCCCACAGAGTTAGAATTAAACTTAGGATCTTCACTGATGTATTGGTGAACAATTCTTCTCTCAGCAGGATTCATTGATTTTAAAAGCACTGAATTCTTTGTTTCAATAACTTTCTTCTTCATTTCATCAACAAGAGTGATTATTTTCGTTTCGTAGTGTTTCTCACGAGCTTTATTATCTTTAGAGTACTCTTCGTTAAAACACCTAAGCGTAAGCTTAACTTCTTCTTTAACGTAGAGTTTTCTCATTAAGTATTGCTTAGTGAGAGTTTCAAAAGCTGTAAGTAGCTCTGCTTTATTTCTAAGCAGAAGACCCATATCGTTACCAGTAAAAGTCACTTTAAGATTATTATCTTTAAATGAAGCTTTTACATAGAGATCCATATTAGCTTTTCTTAGGATTCCCACAAGAAATGGTGTGAGAACTTTCTTATAAATAGGCTTAAGCGTGTGCTTGAAAGTTGTTTTTCTTGGACCAAATAAGATGAACTTCTTTCCACCTTCTGCCACAACTTCAGTATTAATTAAGTGAAGATCATCAAAATCAAAGTGCTTAAGAGCGAGCTTTTGTGAAGCTTCTTTTGAAGTACCTGTATGAACAAAGAATCTTCTATCATTTTTGAATGTCTTAGAAGTAAAAGGAATCGTACTTGTTCTAGGTTTGATTTCTTTAGTGTTCTTAGTGATAGTCTTTTTATTATCGTCTCTTTTAGTCTTAGATTTCATTTTCGCCTTATCGTTTGATCTTTCTACAACTTGTAAAGTTTTGGCATCGAGGTATGGTTTTTGACAAATGTCTTTTGCAAAATCTTCATTTTCTAAATCCATCTTAGGAATTTTATCTCCAATGAAGTCGTAAATAGGATCTAGGTTTTCGCAATCTTCAAATGAACAAAAGCTGATGGCGTGTCCCTGCTTACCAGCTCTACCTGTTCTACCTATTCTGTGAACATAACTAGCAGCTTCGTTTGGAAGGTCATAGTTAATCACTAGGTTTACATCTTTAACATCAAGTCCTCTTGCGGCTACGTCAGTACAAACAAGAACTGTTACTTCTTTTGCTCTGAACTCTTCCATTAGACGAGTTCTCTTATTTTGCGGCATACGACCAGAGATTGGTTTGGCTTTAAATTTCATTTTCATGAGCCATTCTGCCACGAGGTGAGTTTGAAATTGTGTGTTACAAAATACGATGGCGTAGGCGTCTTCAATAGATCTAAGTTGGTTAACAAGAAGAGGCATTTTCTCACTCTTATCAATCATAGCAATCTTGTGATCAATATTATCAACTAACATTGATTCTTCATTGAGTCTGATTTCTTCAGGTTGCGAACCATATTTAAAAGCAGTATTCAAAACTTCCATATTTGTTGTGGCAGAAACCATGATCAACTGACGAGATTTTGGAATACCATTTAAAACAAATTCAATGTCTTTTTTAAATCCCATATCAAAGAGTCTGTCCGCTTCATCAAAGACAACTGCAAGGCAGTTACTGAGGTCAACTTTCTTTTGCTTAGTAAGGTCATTCAATCGTCCAGGTGTGGCCACAAGTACGTGTACACCTTTATTGATTTCTTCGATTTGTTTCTCAATACTCTCACCACCAATAATACAGGCAGAATTGATTCCTAGCTCTTTTCCTATAACTTCGAAAAATTTATTTGTCTGTTGAGCCAACTCTCTAGTTGGGCTTAGGATCACGATTTGCTGGCAAGGGTTATCTAGAGCTTTTTCCTCTAGAAGAATTTCCATCATAGGAATGGCAAAGGCACCTGTCTTCCCACTTCCTGTTTCTGCTAGAGCGAAAATATCTTTCTTATCTAAGATAGGACCGAATGTAAGATCTTGGATTTCACTGGCATGTTTGAAGCCGTGGTTTGTTAGGGCCTCAATTAGTTCTGGTTGAAGATTGTATTCAACGAATTCTTTCATAGTTTTCATTTATTTAACTTTCCTTGTAATTGCCCTAGTGTTTTACTTTAAAATACACGAACTTACCAATTTTTAGTAAAAGGGAGGTATTGCAAGAGTGGTAACTAAGGTTCTGTAATTAAAGGTTTTATTGAACCTTCAATTATCTGTGAAATTTTAATATTTGGTTTTTCTGTAATTTTTTAATCTTTTGAGGCAGTTCTCCTCGAAATAACTTTTCTCTGACCGCGTCAAATTTGGCGTGCAAAAAACCATTGTCAAGAAATCTTGATTTACATTACTGCGTCATTTCCTTTACATATACTACATCTCTTACAAAATTGATCCGATGAGTTTACATGAAAAATCAATACACAATTTGGGGAACTTTCGCTGAAGCTTCCAAAGAAAAAATGTTTTTGGAAACGACCTGGCAGAAAAATAAGTTCTATGGTTTTCTAACTTACTTTCTCTGTTGTCTCTTCTTTGTTTTCGCCGGAGTATTTGGAGATTACCATAGAGTGTTCCATACGCTAGGGGCGAATGAACTTCTTGTTCTAAGATATATTCTCTTACATATCTCTATTAGCTTTTATTATGTCCATAGAAAGAGTTCTAAACGTCCACAGTCGGCTGAGTTGTGGATGGATTCCATGAAGTATCTCTCTACATTGGTTATTCTTCTTCTCACTATTTGGACCAAGGGAACGAGCATAACATTATTGCCTGGAATCATGATGATGGTGGCGAGCTTCTATGTCATTCTTCCTGGCAGACTTCTCTCTACTAATATTTGTGCAATAGTTTTACTAATTACTTTTGCGGTATGGCAGAACCCTGCGGTTACCTTTGGCAATGATGTTCACAACTATATGATTTTCATGCTCTATGTGATCGAAGTTCTCTTACTCTTTTTTAAATGCAAGATAGATCGTTGGGCGCGGCTTGAATTTGAGACTCAATTAAAGCTCGATGAGATCAATAGAACCAAAGATAAAATTCTTGCTACGATTGCTCATGATATTAGAAATCCCTTAGCAATTATTCATTCAAAAGCTTCTATGTCTAATACTCTCTTAAAGAGAGGAGAGTATTCAAAAGTTAAAGAGAGACAGGATTCAATTGTAAAATCTGTTTTAAATTTAGATCAAATGCTCTTAGATATTGTGGAATGGGCCTTAAGTGAACTTCAGTTGGGGAAGAACTCTAAGAAAGAAGGTTGCATAAATAGTACGGTGAAAAGAGCTATAAACTTTGTAAATGAGCAAGCAGAGAGTAAAGATATTAACTTCTCCTTAGACCTAGAGCCTACATTGTTCTTCTATGAGGACAAATTAATGGAAACTTGTATAAGAAATATTCTTACTAATGCTATTAAATTCTCAACCCATAGAACAGTTATTGATATTTCAGGAGAGAAAGATGGTGCTCAATACGTTTTAAAAGTATCTGATCAAGGTTGTGGAATGGAACAAGCATTAGTTAAGAACATCTTAAATGGTTCTAATCACAATTCTGAATTTGGTACGGAAGGGGAAACTGGTACTGGTTTTGGCCTTAAGCTTGTCAAAAATGTTATTCTTCGGCATGATGGCGAAATGAAGATCAATTCAATCATAGGAAAGGGTACAACTTTCACTTTCCACTTACCGCTAGGTTTAGAAAATGCATAAGAGCTTAACCCTTTACCGCGTAAGACATATACTCTTAGAAGATATTGAAGATGCGGAGTACGTGCTCGAAGAACTCGCAAAGGGTGTGAAGTTTGAAGAATTGGCGAAAGAGCTTTCAGAGTGTGAAAGTGCTGCTAAGGGCGGGAATTTAGGTCAAATTTCTTCCGGTCAAATGGCGCCGGAGTTTGAAAGAGGTCTCTACAAACTAGAGATTGACGAAATTTCAGGACCTGTCAAAACAGAATTTGGTTATCATATAATTCATCGATTACCGCTCTAGCTCTTTTCAAAGAGCTTAAAGCTTTCTAAAATAATCCCATGTACAAATTAAGGCCCTACCAGGAAGATGCTGTAACATCTGTGGTGACCCATTTTCAAAGAACAAAAGACCCTGCGGTCATTGTGCTTCCTACTGGTGCAGGTAAGAGTTTAGTGATTGCTGAACTCGCCCGAATCGCCAAGGGGAGAGTTCTCTGTTTGGCCCACGTGAAAGAGTTGGTTGAGCAAAATCATGACAAGTATGAAAGTTATGATTTAAAGGGAGGGATTTTTTCAGCAGGTCTACTTAGAAAGGAAACTTCTGAAAAAGTTATCTTTGGTTCTATTCAATCAGTAGCGAGGGCAGATGATACATTCTTTGAAGATTTCTCATTACTAGTCATTGATGAATGCCACCGTGTTTCCACTAATGAGGAAACTCAATACCATCAAGTCATTGCTAAATTAAGAAAATTCAACCCAAAATTGTGTGTCCTCGGATTAACGGCCACTCCTTATAGATTGGGTCTTGGATGGATTTATAATTTTCATCACAAGGGATTTATAAAATCCGAAGAGGATAGGTTCTTTAAGAAATGTGTTTATGAGTTACCACTTAGTTTCATGATTAAAAATAAGTATCTAACTCCTCCTATAGTGATTGATTCACCTGTGGCCTGTTATGACTTTTCTAAACTTAGACCTAATAGCGAATCAGGAGGATTTTCTATACGAGATATAGAAGAGCTCTTAACGGATCAAGAGAGAGTGACTCCAGGAATCGTAGGTCACATTATATCTCAATCAAATGAGCGTAATGGAGTTATGATTTTTACTTCTTCAGTAAGACATGCCAGAGAAATTCTAGGACTTCTACCTGTTGGTATTTCTTGTATTGTCACTGGTGAAACTCCAGATATTGAGCGAGATGAAATCATCGCTAGTTTTAAGAATAGAGAAATTAAATTTCTAGTAAATGTTTCGGTGTTGACGACGGGATTTGATGCTCCTCACGTTGATCTCATTGCCATTTTAAGACCTACTGAATCTGTAAGTCTCTACCAGCAAATTATTGGACGAGGGCTTAGGTTATATGAGAATAAAGAAGATTGCTTAGTTCTCGATTATACCGGTCAGGGGCACGATCTCTTTTCCCCTGAAGTGGGTAACGAGAAAATGGGTGAAGATAGCGATCCTGTTCATGTTCTGTGCCCGGACTGCGGTTTTAAAAACCTCTTCTGGGGAAAAGTGAATAGTGACGGACATGTGTTAGAGCACTACGGACGAAAGTGTCAGGGGGCATTTGAAGATCCAGATACTCTTGAAGTTATTCCTTGTGGATTTCTCTTTCGTTTTAAAATTTGTGATTGTTGCGGCATTGAAAATGATATTTCAGCGAGACTTTGTAAGACTTGCGATAACGTCTTAATTGATCCCGATAAGAAACTCAAAGAGGCGATGCAATTAAAAGATGCTCATGTTCTTCAGTGCGACACCATGAATTTTGAAGTTGAGTTAGATAAGAAAGGCCAGGAAAGGCTAAGTATAAATTACTATGACTTTGATGGAGAGTCTCTCAGTGAAAAATTCTATCTAACAAGGGATGATCAAAAAGGTGCGTTCTTTCATAACTTTGTAAGACCACACTTAAAGAATCCTGGTCAAAAATTTGATATCCATTCTGCTGAACATATCGCTTTGATTGCTCCCATATTTAGGAAACCACGATTTGTCATTGCTAGAAAAGTAAAACATTTCTGGAAGATTCGTGAGAAAGTTTTTTAAGCTATTTTAAGCAGCGGAGGAGGAGTTTCCTCTTCTAACTCATGGACAACATGTGACTTAGAGTTTTCAAGTCCTATTGAAATGAGTTTTGCAAACCTCTCAAGCAGGTTAATATCCATTTGTGTGAAACTAAGGGAGTTCGAGATCTCTTGGTACTCATTGGGCCACTCTTCAGAATAAAAATTTTTCTTATTTATTAATTGAATAACTCCAATGGCCTCATCCTGTGAATTGATTAGGGGAACAGAGAGCATGGATTTTGTATGATAATTATGGAGTGAATCCAATCTAGCATTAAATTTAAAATCAAAACTAGGGTCTAGTAAGTAGACATCATCTATATTTATCACTTCTTTGTTGTGAAAACAGAATGTTGCTAGAGACTTTTCCTCAAGAGAAATATTTAGAGTTTCAAAATGTTTTGTAGAAAAACTCTGATTCTTTAAGACTTCAAATTGCATACTCAACTTATCTTCTGAGAGTAGATAGAGAGAGCCTCCATCGGCAATTAGTAGGTCCATAGCTTTTTGAACAATTCCTGGAAGTAGAGTTCTGGCATCTTTTGAACTCATGAGATCAAGAGCGATTGATTCTAATGTATCAAGGCATTCAACTAGTTCGTTCTTATTCAACTTCTTAAGTGTATCGCTGCTCATAATTTCTTCCTCTTAGGTTTTATACCTCTAGATACTAAGCCATTGTGGAAATGTCCTGCGAATGGAATGTTATTTTGGATAGTTAGAAGTATTTTCGTCTTGGAGAGTACGTTAAATAGACTCAGAAAGTTGCTATTCATTAGAAGTTAATACCTCTTATGTAACCACGGCCCATAATTTGATCGAGTCCCACGATATCAACCATGGTCTTGTGAAATTGTTTTCCATAAGTCTTATTGTTTAGAATCGTAAGTAAGCTCTTCGCCTTATTGATTAACTTATCTTTTCTTCTAAGTTGTGCAAAACGTTTAAAGAGTTTATGGGCGCTTTCAAGTAGTTTAAGTTTTACAAGGTTGGCCTTTTGCTTCTTATTTAACCTCTTTCTTCTCGAATTATGAGTAGAGTGACTTCTAAGAAAGTTGGGTACGTAGTACGTCTTCTTATACTGACTACGTACTTCTTCACTTTCCCAACTAAAGGGGTCACTTAAGCCAAATGAAGAGGCGAGGGAGATCCATAATTCGTGATCAGATACATTTAAGACGCTACTTATGGCGGCTGTTGAGAAACGAATTTTTGCCTCTATTTGTACCTTTCCATACTTCTTTTTTGCGTCAAAGAGAACTGGGATCCCTGCAGGTATTCCTAGTAGAGAGATGGTTTTAGAAATTGCATTCAATTCCTTTCCTTTCGCCTTACTATCTTCATAGAAGTAAAGAGTATCTAGAACAAAACTCGCTCTACTAGCATCTGTAAAGAAATCAGGGTTATCTCCATCTAGGGGAACGATAGTAGAAAACGTTAAGACTTCTTTTTCATCACCACTGAAGCCTGAATGGTCACTAACTCTTTTTAGAGTAACTTCTTCGTAACTAAACTTATTTCCATTTCCAAGAGTCGTATTGAACTTTGCGTCCACAAAGATATTTCTCTCTCCAGTTCTAAAAATTAAAAGATTTATGGCAAAGTTTGATTCTGTAATTGAGATATCTCCCTCTTTAATAATATCTAATTTTACAGGAGAGTCTTCTTCCTCTGAAAGATCTTGTAGGACAGTGAAGTCCTTCTTTAAGAAACTTTGGTAAGCAAATAATCCTTCTGGATCATTTAAATCAATTTTATAAACGAGAGACTTTGTTTTCTTCTTCACTTTCTTAAAGTTTATAACAAGGGGAGAGTAGCCATCATGACCATCGATTCCTATTGATACAGGTAGAGAAATTAAATCTTCAACGTAAACTCCCAGACCAATTCCTATGCCTTTCAAATTTTCATCAATCTTTTCAATTGAAATGATAGCGAAATTATCTTCTTCTTTTGCAATACTCACTTTAAGAGTGTGTTTCAGTAACAACTTTACTTTAGGTCCTAGTTCTATAAGTGCTGGAACATCAATTCCTAAGAGATCAAATAGACCAACTGAAAGCCTGGTCATTATACCACTTGAAGTTAGAGTTGATATGACTTCTCCATTTGTAAGAGAGTCAAAATCCTCTCTTTCAAATGGAATTTTTGCTAAATTAAAATTTTCAGCTAGTAGAGCTTCTTTATAAGTTTTAAAGTGGCGAATATTTGTAAATCTCTTCTCCCTGATTGGGCTCCCTTGCACATAAGGGAAGTAGAAGGAGAGTAGCAGATTTGAAGTAAGCGTGGCCAGTTGAGTAATGATCTCATCTCCCATTGCTATAGTGTCAACAACTAGGAATCCATCATTCATATCGGGAACTATTTGTCTGGAGACTTTAGGGTTTAGCCAACCTTTTTGGTAGATAGTTCCGTACATACCAAGTTTTGTTTGCTCTTCTATCCATATGGGATTTTCTTGATTACTTATAAGTGGTGCCCATCTCTTTTCTGCTCTTTGATCAATTCTTAAAAGAAGTTCTTTCTCTTCCTCTAACGTTAAGTTAGAACTTTGAGCAAAGGAGTTTAGTGGTATGAGAATTAATACCAAACAGAAACTTAAGAATGTGGTTTTTACTATAGTTCTATTTCTCATTATAAATCATACGCCGGATCATAACTCCCTAACATAAAGTAGAAGGGTCTAAGAATATCTTGGTTGTCGTCACCGTTTAGAGGAATGGCAAAACCTGCTTCAATATTACTTCTTAGAAAAGTGTCCTTAAGGTTTGCTCTCACTCCAATTCCTGCAACAAGTCTAACATTGGAGAGTTCACTTATATCATTGGCAACACTGGCTGCTTCTACAAAGACAACACCTTTTAAGATATTCTTCCAAAGAGGAAATGAATAAGTTAGATTACCACTGGCCACGTAACTTCCTCCGACGACACTACCGTCTGGAGAGAGGCTTCTCGATTTATATCCTCTAATTGTCGAGAGCCCACCAGCATAGAATTTCTCATAAAATGGAGTGTTCTCACTTGAATAACCAAGGGTGACTCTTCCGCTAATAACGTGATGACTTCCGTGCTCGTTTCTGCCAAGACTTCTATGGGCCATGAACTCTGAAACTGCTTTTAGGTAGGCACCGTTATCGGAATAACTTGGAAAGAGCGCAAGCTTCATTCTGTGACCTCTAATTGAGTCTCCAGCACTGTCAACTTCTTCATCTTTATAGACAATGGTACTTATCATTCCAATTGTTCTGGAAGTTCCCCTCGCATCGTGAACTTCATTAGCGAGTTCTGTTGAGACATCACTGATATCCATGAACTCAATTCTCGTTCCAATTCCAATCTTTAAATTATCTGTTATGAGTTTCTTAATCATGAATCTCATGGCGGTTCTAGATCTTTGATAATCTGGTTGCTCAGCTTCTCCATAATTAAGTGAAATTTCCATTTCATAATCAGAGCCAAGTAGGTGAGGATCCTTATAGATAAGTCCAAGCTTTAGAAGCTCTTCGTCTTTAGAGGCGCTCAGTGAAATTGATCTCCCCGCATCGAAGAGATTGGGATTTCTATAACCAATATCACCACCAAGACCTGAGGTATTATAGCCCACTCCAAACTCAATATAGTGTGCTCTCGCTTCTTCTACAGAGACATAAATAATACCTGAACCTGAAGCATTTGGAGAGTAGTCAATCCTTACGTCATCGTAGAAACCAGTCTTTCTCATTTTATTTAATGATTCTTGAATCTTATCAGTATTAACAATTTCTCCTGGTACAAAAGATACATCCCTTAGAATGACCTCTTCTTCCATATATTGATTTCCTGTGACTTTAATTTCTGAAATATGGTGTAATTCTCCCTCTGAAATAAAAATAGAGAGTGTCTTGCTTGTTGGATCGTAATCAGTAATTGTATTTACTAATGGATAACCTATACGACCGTAGGCTTCTCTGATTTTTTGTAATCCAATTCTGAATTTCTTTTCATTGTATGGGTTGTGAGTTTTAAAATTAAAGAGTTTTAATATCTCACTCTCTTCTTTGACCTTATTTCCATTCACTGATAGCTCATCAATTATCGATTGGTGACCTTCAGTAATTGTAAAAGTGACATCTCTATAACCTTTTTTCTTCTTGTCATTAATTTTATGAGTGATACTTATGTCTAGAAAACCATTCTCTCGGTAGAACTTGGTCAGCTCTAATTGATCTCTCTCTAATGTGAAAATGTTTAATTTATTCTTAGCGAAGAAGCCACTTTCTTTTGACTTGAACAACTTCTTTAGCTTCTTAAGTTCGAAAGAATGACCACCTTTGATTTTAAGTTCTTTTAAATTTATTTTTCCTTCAAGTGAGACTACGTGATATCTTACGGACACATCACCATCGTTATTTAAGGAATTTACTTGTTCTGTCACTTCAACGAAAGGGTAGCCTAACTTTTGATAAGTCTCCTTTATGGTCTGCTTATCTTGATCTATAGCACTACCTTTTAGTAGAAGACCTTTTTGCGCTACCAATTTGTCACGTATGTTTAAAATTTCTTCTACTTGAGTAAGTTTTAAACTCACATATTTTATCTTTCTCTTTAATTGAAATTCAAAAACAATCTGAATTAAATCTTCTGATGATCCCGGTTCAACTCTTGCGGTAACTTCAGAGTACTCAGGAAATTTATTTGAAAGGGTGTTTACGTCAGTGATTAATTTCTCAGCATCTAAGAGTTCTCCAACTTCTAAAGTTGTAATATGCACTAGAGTAGGGTTTTCAAGAGTCTCACCTTGGTCGTTAATATAAGTAATACTCTCAATAGTAACATCTTCAATAGTAGAAGATTCTTCCTGAGCGCAAACTGATCCTAAGAGGAACAATTGGAGTGAGGCCATGAGAATAAATTGTAAGTATTTTTTTATATTCATACTTATATCTTCCTTAGGAGCTTGTTTAATTTCTTTGTTTGTTTCTTTGTAAGGAATTGCCCATGTATTTTAAATATTTCATTTACCAACTTCTTTGCTTCTTTTTTTCTGTGATCATAGTAGTAAGCGTGCGCAAGATTAATACTTGCAGCTATTTCATGACCTAGACCTTTGTAATTTAAGAGAAGCTTACTTAGTATCTTAATGGCCGATCTGGAACTGTGAGAGTTTCTTCTTCTCTGTGCCTTTGAGAGGTAGAACTTTGCTTTCTCAAGCATCTTACTGGCAAGAAAGGTTCTACAAGTGGCATACTTCTCACTTAGTTGTGAGTGATCATATTGAGTGGTTAAATTTTTTGGGTAGAGAAAGAAGGCCTTGTGGGCATTCTCACAGAGAGTGGCGTACTTTGCATCTAGTTTTACATTCTCTGGTAAATATTTGTAACCAAAAGCTCCAATTTCAATAGTGGCCTTTATTAGAGGTTTTTCTTCTTCTAGGAGCTGCGTGTATTTTAGTATATCTTTCTTAATTGTTTCATCTTCAGTTTGTAGATGTATAAGGATAAATTCTTGAATGAGTGAACGAGATTTTAAATGGGCGAATGCTTCTCTCTTGCCATTCATTAAGTTGTCATAAGTTCTTTTGGCCCATTTCTTAATCTTAACATTTTCATTTAGCATTGCTGCTTCTAATTCTTCTTTGGCATTGAGCTCCACTAGTGCTTTAGAGATTTCTAAATTTATTTGTTCAACTTCTTTAGCGAAGAGTGAAATTAAAAGTGGAATACTTTCTTTTACGTGTCTAGCACCAACAGTAGTGATAGTGACAAATCTTAAATTAGGATTTTTATGGTTGAGAAGTTTTACCAACTCCTTTGATAACTCGCTATCTGCTTGCTTATACCTTTCAAACTCTTGATCATTCTCAGGGTCAATATTAATTTTCAAAGCTTTCATTGAAGAGACCATATAGAACTTATAAATGAGCTCTGATCCAGTTTTTAAGTACTGTCCATAGTGCTCTAGAACTGCAATGTTTTTGGAGCTATTCATTATTCTTAAGACGAGGACTCTTATATCTTTTGAAACTTTAGGTGCATTTTCAATGAGGATTTTTACTTCTCTTTCACCTATGATCTTATTGGTTAATTTTGTATATTCTAAAACCTTTTCCAATTTTGTAATTTTCTGTGGCTTAGAAAGACTTCCTGTTAGAGCAACTGATAAGAGCTCATATACACTCTCTGCACGAGCTGAGTGCATGTTTGCACAAACTAGTAGTGTTGTTATGAGAATAGAAAGTATTCGTGTTTTAAACACGCAAAGCTCCTTAAGTTAAAATAATTAACTTTTATTTGCAATTTTCTTACCGTATTGGGGTGAGATAACGTATTGAAATTTATATTGAAATCTTACTTTTGATGTCTAACTAATAGTCAGGTGTCGCTTTATAGAGGGCCCAATCAATTGGGCCCTAAGTGGTCAACTTTACTTCTTTCTAAGCCTGATCTCAGTTCTTATTCCATAAGTCACTTCATCATCTCTATCTTCGTCATCATACATACTGTATCTAACCTCAGGACCAACTCGAATTGAGTCATTAACTTGAATATTTAATCCAAGTGCTAATTGAGTCATGTGATCTTCAATAAAGTTGATGGCGGCAACAGCTTCACCAAATTTAAAAGTTCTTGAAGCTCCAGCATTTATGGCGGTGGCATCTCCGTAAGTTGCATGATTGGTGAAAAAGATCCCTTCCGCCCAAAAAGTGTTTCTATCTGTCTTATAAACAGCTCCAATACTAATACGGTCTTCGTCTTCTCTGTCGTCATGTCCTAGGTGAGCGTAAGAAATATTTCCTTCAAGCCCGTCCATAATCTCTCTAGAGTATCTAATGGCATAAGAGCCAACGGACCCAATATCTAGATCACTACTTCCTTCAAGATTTTCAAATACTGAAGCTTGAATTTTTCCAAGAGTCTCTGAATCAAGAGTGACTGTGATCCCAAAAACCTGATCATAGTTTCTTAGTCCACGAACTGGATTGTTGTGGTGATTTAAGAAACGATCAAAACCTAGACCCATAGGAATTCCTTTCTTACCAATAACTACGGCAATAGGTTTTCCTCCAATATTTCTAATCTCAACATAGGCATACTTTAAAAATTCTTCCAGCTCTATTGAACTCTCTACACTGTCACCATTTCTTCTGATCATTCTATCGAGTTTTAGAGCAATGACTGCTTTAATATTTTCAGAAATAGTTGCAGTAAATTTAATGACTGAACCTTTGATTCTCATATTATCTTGATGATCGCCATTTGCATCAGGTTTAAAATAGTTATCAACTCTGATAACGGCCGATACATCTAAGGAATCTCCAAGAGTTTCTCTCTCTTCATTGTTCGCAAATCCCGTTGCACTTGAAAGTAGTAGGGAAGTTATTAGTAATAATCTCTTCATGCCATTCTCCTTTATTTTTTCGTCATGATATTTTTAATGTTCGAGGTACAATTGCAAAGGTGGGTTTGACTTGTCAAACAAAAGTTTATGATACATGACAACATATTATAAAATGAATATTGTCTTAATCTTTCCCAATGGTAAGTAGCGTTATCTAGCGTTTTCACACCTTTAACGCTATCAGTATCTGGTCGTAGAATGTATTTTGAAGTAAAATGGAAATCAATTTAAATAGTAATCTAATAAGAACCTAACAATAAACAAAACTTATCATCTGGTAACAATGAAGCAATTACTCACATACTTTAAACTGCAATATAAATTATTTCTGACTTTGATCCTTTTAGTCATTGTCCCTTTAGTTCTAGTTTACCTCTTCTCCCCGTACGAATGGGACAATCTCTATTGGTTGGCGCTCACATTTATTTTTGCTCTCAAAGTTGTTTTCTACAAGGAAGCTCCTTTAAAAAAGAAATTGATAGGGGAAGTGAGAGAGAGATTCATTAGTAAGACTGGAAAGGTTCCCTCTAAAATGCAAATTGTAAGGGGAGTGGACGAAATTATTGTGGCAAGAGATGTTATGCTTGTCTCTGTTGGAGTTTGTGTTTTAATAGTGACTCTATTTTTTGGAAAACTTTAGGAAGTGAATTTTGAATAAGAAATTAATAATTGAAAAACTCATAGAACAATTAAATGTTGAATTAGATAAAGCTAAAGGCGCTTATGCGACTTCTAAAAACCTCACTCAAGATTCTGAATTTAAGGCCGAGAGTAAATGGGATACGAGAAGTATAGAAGCAGGCTATCTAGCGGGGGCTCAAAAGGTTCGTGTTGACGAGTTAGAAATGGACGTCAAGATGATTGAGGATCTCGGCGATGAGAAGAATAATAAGAAAAGCACCATTGGGATTGGCTCTCTTGTGGAAATTAATTTAAATGGGAACTCTAAAAAGTACTTTATAGCACCAACTGCTGGTGGAACAATGATTAATATTGATGGAGAAGTCTTACTTGTGATTTCAGTCTTCTCTCCCATAGGAAACGCCGTGATGGATCTTGTTGGTGGCGATTCCTTCGAGTTAGAGATGGGTGGAACTAATAGAGAGTATGAAGTCGTCTCTTTTTGTTAGTAGTAAATATTTAAACTCACTCCAAGATAATGTGAAGAGTGAGTTTGTTCATACTTTCCTAGGTTCTTATCTTTAAAATCTTTCGAAGAAGTCCAATATCCTTTCCTAAAGTTATAAAACACCCCAGGCTTTATGACATCACTGTAGTGATAGAGGAGACCTGCATATATCCATTGCTCGTAAATAGATTTCTCACTAAAGTTCAGAGGAAGGTACGCTTCATAGTTTAAAAATAGATTTATAAAAGCAGCACCCTCGTCTAATACGAGATAGGTGACTCCTGGCCTCACTTTTATAGCATCGTGATCATTAAAGAAGTTATGCTCATAGGTGAGACGAGTTTCAAAAATATAATTACCAAAGAGTTTCTTATAACCGGCTTCTCCGATAAGAATATTTTCTCCCCGCGAGTTTGTGTCATTCCACAACCACTTCATATTTTGCCAAACCCAATCATCGTCGTGTCTTAGACCGTAAGCTCTCTTGTAGAAGATTCCTAGTTTAACATTGTTATGAACTCTATATTTAAAACCTAGCTTTAAAGACTTTTCCTTTCTTTCAAGTTCTTCTTGTGACCAATTATATTCAATAAGAGAAGTAATCTTTGGAGTAAATTGGTGAAAGTGTCTTAGAATGATTTTAGAATTTACTTCAGCTTCGCCCTCTGCAGGAACATTGCCAGCGAGAATAGAAGTACTTAATAGAAATGTAAGAAAGAGTTTTCTAATCATAGTCTTGTCCAAGAATATCTCCGTATGCTTCTTCAATACTTACTGTGTTATCAAGTTTTCCTTTTCTGCGATCAAAGCCCCAGTTTAAATTCTTGGTCCATGGAAGACTCTTAGGGGGAGTGACGTTGTTCTTGTCTTTTATGTGAACACCTTCTCCGGCCTTTACTAGCACTTCTTTTTTAGAGCTCTTTGGTTTTACTGATACGAGTCCTTTATTAACACACATCCATGAATCTTTACTCTTCACTTTTTTTCCGTAGCTTACAAAGAACTGTGTTCCTCGTACGCCCAAAGATGCCTGTCTTGTTTTAACAATGAACTTATCTTTTTTTATCATTTTATTTTTGATAACTTGAAAGAATGAACTTCCTTTATATAAGCCTGTCTTGGTAGGGGAGTTTTTATCTTTAGGAACTGAAATTGCGAGTTTACTAAGTTCGTTAAGTTTAATTTTTGAACCATCACTGAGGGATATGACTACGAGAGCTTTTTTAAAAGTTTCAAAAGTAGATTTATCTTGAATGATAAAATTTTTCTTTACGAGACGTTTTATCTTTCCAACCGTATTTGTAACTTTGCCTTTAACAAAGATTACTTTTCCAATATCTCTAGCGGAAGTAGTAGAGATTAAACTCATCATGAGTATGATCTTTAACATAGCAAAATCCTTTTTTTTATTTAGTATACTCTACTTCTTTACTTCGAGTTCCTTTTTTAAGGAGAGGAGTTTATCGCTTCTCTTTTCAATGATATCGCTAACAAATTTTTGTAGTGCTTCTCGCAGATAAGGTTCAAAATCTTTATCTTCACAATTAGTAGTACTAAAGAGATCCATATAGATGCGATGGGTATCTTCACTCACTGAGATGGTGATGGTATTTGGATTGAGTTGATCTTCTAAGGCCTCTCTGATTACGCCACTGAGCTTTAATCCTCTCTCCATAATGGACTCATAGTAGTCCTTTGGAATGTGAACATTGACTCTCTTCATATCATCCATTTCTTTCTCCTGTGTATAGCTCTTCGGTAATGAGTAAAAGTAATTAAGTTTTACGTATCACTAGATTGTAACATATTGAAAATATATAGACTGTCAGGAAAAGTTGGCGGTTTTTCGGGTTTTTGAAAATGAATGATTGAGTAGGATTGTGCCGTAAGGTGTAGTTATTGCTCAAAATGAGCAAAAGTCTTTTAATTTGCTCAATCTTGCTCAAAAATAGTGCAAGATGGTTTTAACAACAAAACAAACGAGAGGTTGAAAATGAGTGAGCTAATCGAAGACGTTATCCTTACTGAAAATTGTTTAAGAAAAGCAAGAGAGAGAGGGATTACAATTCGCCAAGTCTTTGAGGCCATCACTTATGGAAGACCTTGGGTCACTGAACTGGGAGGTTTAAGTTTTTACCATAATGGAATAGAAGTTATTACATGTGCTAGTTTTGAATACGCTATTACCGTCATTGATCACGGGCAAGATCTCACCCACGAACTTGCAAGTGTTGATATGGACGTCTCTCCACCTTTACGGATTACTCACGATGTTGTCGAACCCCTAAGTTATATGCTGACGTGAGATAAATAGACCCACTGGCAATAGGGATTTTGCTGGTGGGTTTATTTTTTAACTTGCTATCTTTACTTCATTTTCAGCAATGATAGGTATGTTGATAACAAAGCAGGTATTGGGTGAAGATCTATCAATAGTAATAGTTCCACCGTGATCTGTTACAATGGAATGAGTAATACTCATTCCAAGGCCAGTTCCTTTTCCCACTTCCTTGGTTGTATAGAAGGGATTAAAAATATTCTTTGCAATATTTGTAGGAATACCACTGCCGGAATCTGTCACTCTCACTTCAAAACTTTTTAAGTCTATTTTTACGTGAATTTTAATCCACTTGGTTTCAAGTTCTTCAATGGCATCAAAGGAATTATTTAAAATGGCCACTAGTGCTTGTGAAATACGTATATGATGACATAGAAATTCCGCTTTTTTTGTATCATTATCCATGTCAATAATAATATCAATGCCAGAGGCGTTGTATTTCTCTGTGCAAAGGAAGAGAGAGTCATCTATGAGTTCAGTGAGTTGGATGTAATTCATTTTGTCTGCTTCATGACTTTGTCTCGCAACAGTGCGCATTCCTTTGATAATTTTAGATATTCTCCTAACTGTTTCATCAACTCTTGTTAGGGATTTCAAAATAGCTTCTTGATCTATCTTACCATTTTGTATCATTCTTTTAACTGAGCGGGCATTTCCCGAAATGATTGTTAGAGGATTATTTATTTCATGTGCGATACCACTGGCCATTTCTCCTAGAGAAGCTAGGCGTGAATTATTAAAGAGCTGAGCTTCTTTATTTGTTATTTCTTCGTGGGTACAATTAATTAACCTTCTAAAGAAAAAAGAACCTATCAGGGCCACCATTAAAATCACAGCAAAGAAAGAGAGTAGGTAGCTTATTTTCTTTTGATTAAGAATGGAAAAATTATTTAACTTCTCCATTCCATTAAGATTGGAATACTCATTCATATTAACTATAAGTAATTTTATTTTCTTTAGCTGAGCAAGTTTTCTTATGATATTTTTATTTTTGATTTGTAACTTTTTAAATTTAGAAAAATCATTTAAATATGTCATAAAGTCTTTTTTAAGGGGATGATTTTTCAATGAGTCGTTTGAAAAGTCCTGATTGATTCTGCTAATCTTCTTAATAAGCTCTTGTCGCTCTCTTTTTATTTCTAAACTTTGTTTACTGATTATATTTGTCTCCAAATCAGAAATGGCTAAAGAGATATTTTGAAAATGTAATCTTGGACTAATAAATTCATTTTGAATATTTAATGAATTCTGAGAAATCTCTGTGATAACGGTACATGTTACCCAGGCCCCAATACAGATGAGAAAAAAGAATAGAGCAGACATTAACGTGATATATGGACTTAATCTTTTATTACTCTTCATATACCTCCCTTATTTCTTACCATTTCCTTATCGTTATTAGTTTCCACTAATTGAGAGATTTTATGAATAATTTCTATTTATTATTTTCTCTATGCTAGAACTAATTACCTGAGCGTTTGAGTGGGCTACTTTTAAGGGGAATAGGTAAAATATTATATGGAAGTCTATGAAGTAAGTAATTTAGCTAGAAAGAAAGTCTCCATCTAGCAAAAGTTAGAACAAATCTCTGTACAAGACTCTCAGCATTCATCTGTGAGTCTATTATCCCTCTATTTTCTTCCAATATAGACACATAGTGATCTAAGCTCTCAGTATTTTCTGGCAGCTCTCCTAAGATACTATTCATAGTCTTGGCCGCATTTTCGAACTCAATACTGATGGGAGTATTCGATGTTCCCGCTATAGTGTATGAGCTGGATACTTGTCTTAATGTTTCTTTGAAAGATTTCATAAGTTCTTTTGAAGCAGGATGATCAACACTAATGTTGGAAGCATAGGCCCAGGCCTTGATTTTCGTCATTTGAGAATTATGAGCAAAGAAGGGTACTAGTTTATCAAACTCTACTCCCCATCTTCCGGTTTTAATTTTCACTCCAAGACAAACCAGGTTAAACCCTTCGTCTTTAGAACTCGTGACTCGTACAGATCTCTGGGCATTTAGAGTCGTTAAGCCGTCCAGATTCTTACACTCGTAATCACATGTGAAGGTCACAACCTTTGGGAAGGGAGCGGTGAAGTCGTAGGTTAAATATTTCTTAGAGCTTGGATTGGGTAGGCATTCTCCCACCTCTTGTGAGAGGGCAGAGTAGCCTAGCAGACAAAAAAGTATGAGGGAGAAAAATTTCATGGGTCATTTTTGACATATAAGTTGTGATTAGGCCCATAAATTGAAAAATATTCAAGACTTACAGTATAACTAAACTCAATTTGACTTATTGATTGGTTACAATTAGATTGTGCACAACTGAAATAAAGGAAAGAATCATGAAATCACTATTACTCTTAGTTCTGCTCACTAATTCTGCTATGGCCAATTACCAGGGAAGTCATATTTCCGATGTATGGGAAACGGTACAGGAAAAATCTTATTCTAAACTTCCACAAACAAAAGTGAATATGAATCGTCTCACTAAATGGGGAAAGTCTAAACTCGAGCAGTCGGCAAATAGAACAATTAGTAATAGAAGTGACATTCTTCCATATTTTGAAAAACTTGTTCATCCCAATGGAACTTGTCTCTTAGGAGAGTGGAAAATTGATGAAGATAATATCTATACTGGTTACTTTAAAAAGGGAAGCCAAGGTCTAATCGTTTCAAGGGCCTCAGTTGCTCTTTCTGACACTAAGAGAGGAAAGAGAAGAAGCTTTGGTCTTGCAGGAAAAATATATCCAACTACAGATATTAATCATAGTGAAAACCTAGAGACAGCAAACTTCTTCACAATGGATGATCTTGGCGGAACTAAAATTAAGAAATTTTCTCTCACTAAATTAACCAATGAACCTGAACTTTCAGTGAGTCTTGGTGCGATCTTTCTTATTAGAATGGCGAGATTCGTTTCAAAAGCTTTTACAAATGCAGATAACAATCCAGGTCTTAGACAATTATGGCAAATTTCAAGTCTTGGTCTAAAGGATGGAGAAGCACAATTGACTCCTATGTGGATGAGACTAAGTGCTGTTAAAGGATTTGAATATAACAGTGAAAAAGACTTTAGAAATGAAATCGCTGAAAATATTAAAAGAAATGGTGATATGACTTTTTCTATTGAAGTGGCCGGTACAATGAATGCAGGTAGCGAACAGGTCAAGAGCTTTACTAAGATTGGAACAATTAAATATACAGAGATTTCAGCGAGTGAAGGTTGTGATCACAGACTACACTTTAATCATCCAAAGCTTAGAGCAGACTTAAACTAATTCTTATCTTCGTTTACTTTATCATGGAGGTTTGCAAGAACCTCCTTAACACCATCACGAATCTCAATAAAACTATCCATGGTTAAATTTAAGTTACAAAACATTTCCATAGGAATGCTCTCACTCTTCTTTTCTAGGTTTATACCTTTTCTACTAAGAGTAATAAGAACTTCTCGTTCATCATGTGTGGATCTCTTTCTGGTTAATAATTCCATTGCCTCAAGTCTCTTTAAGAGAGGAGTTAGTGTTCCCGAGTCGAGGTAAAGCCGCGTACCAAGTTCCTTAACTGTGGTGCCTTTGTCGCTATCTTTACCTTTGGCCTTCCAAAGAAGAGTCATCACAAGAAATTGTGGGTAAGTGAGGCCTATTTTCTTTAAGTAAGGTCTATAAACTTGGGTCATTAACCTTGAAGCTGTATAGAGGTTAAAGCAGAGGGCATCTTCAATAGAAACTTTTTTAGACATATTGTAATCCTTTAAGTTGTGCACAATGTAACACCCTCAAAGGTTTTGCACAACTTAAAAAGAATCCTATGAAATTGCTGCTACCAAGGTGTCTAAAGTCTAGACAGGTGCTTCAAGTTAGTCGTTAAAAAGTATAAAATCTTTCTCTTTATTAGGGACTTAGCCCTGTTTAGAATTGGTACATTTCTTGCTTTAAAGACTCTATTAATACTTTAAAAGGACCTACTTCTTTATGAAAGATTTATCAAAAATCATTTGTCTACTATCTGTCTTAACCTTTGTTGGTTGTTCCAAGAAAGAGAAAGACTTTGAGTACACTAAAGTGGTTAGTGAACTTGAACTTCTTAGAATGCAACAAATGCAAAGGTCCTCACAATTGCCTCAAGGTGATTTTGCAACAAATAGAAATGGGCTGCCAATTGCTAAAGAAATAAATCCCGTAGTGGATGGTTTTTGCCAAATGATTAGTGATAAAAACATTGAGAATCCATTTGAAGTTGATAAGTATTTCGCTACTGAAATTACTAAGAAAGATTACGCTAAATATATTGAAACTATTCAGGGGCTTGAAGACCAATGTATAAGCTCAGAAGTTCTCTTAGATAAATTTCCACTGCTCTTTGTAAAGTATCAATTAAAGAGTGGGAAAAAGCTCTATGGAACATATAGAGTTGGTGAGAATAAGAAAATTACTAGCTTCTATCCCTTCTTTAATGAAGGATTTGAATTCGATCATAAATTAATTGAGATGAGTGACGGAAAGAAAATTTCTACCACTATCCTAAGCAATCACAACGGACCTACTAAAACTATTTTTTTAAAAACGCCATACTTTCATACCGATTTAACGAGCTACTATATTTGGGACGCTATGAACTGGGTAAAGAATGGTTATAGTTTTGTGATTCAATCAAATCGCGGATCACACGCATCTACTGGTGACTTTAAATGGCTCCATGAAAAAAACATTCAAGATTCAAAAGAGACAATTGATTGGATTGCTAAACAACAATTTAATAACGGAGAAGTTACTGCATACGGAACATCATATGATGGGTACAATGCTCTGGCGGCAGCTGTAGGAAAACCTGAGGCCTTGAAATCTGTCATTGCCTGTAGTGCACCAGCTAATGCTCAAACTGATTCTTTCACTGCAGGTGAAACGATAGAGTCATGGTTAATTGAGTACATTGCTAAGAGAGAAAATTCTAAACCCACCAGTCGCTTTCAAGAAAAAATGGAATATCTCAATTTACACAAAGATATAGGTTTTGATGAGTACGATAACTACCTCTACGGAAGAGATATTGCAGATTGGCAAGACTTAATGGATGCTAGAAAAACTGGAGACTTAAAGAGTTACTGGCAATCAAGATCAATGTTAGAGGGTTTATCAAAGGTCACTATTCCTGTTTTTCACATCGCAGGTGTGCTTGATGATCAAGATAGTAGAGATACAATTTTAACTCATAGATATATTTTAGAAAATGCACAAGATTCTTCAAATCACCGCTTATATCTTCATAGGTATGGTCATGGCTGTGGGAACTTTTTGCAGGAACAAATTGGAACAGATTTCTTAAATGGAGATTTGGATCTTATGAAACAAGAGTATAGAGATAGTGCTCAAGGTGATTCTCTTATTGCTGACCTAGATGAGTCTATATCTGAGAAAACAATTTCCTTAAATGTTACGACTGCCCAAACCGGGGGAGCTGAGAGTGAAGAATCGGTAACAATAAATAATAGATTTGAACTTATGGGAGATAAGACAGCACTGCTTTCTTATGAGGCCTTAGAAGATATGCAAATTAATGGGGTTCCTGAGATTGAATTGAAGGTGAAGTCTAGTTTAGTGAAGTCAAATCTTTCTATCTATTTGATACATCTAAAAGATGGAAACGCTCAGTCTCCACATAATTTAACTTGGGGAAGTTCAAGATCGTCATTTGTTCTAAATGAAGAGTTAGAGGGAATTCAAACTATTAAACTTACACTGCCTCCAATGGCCTTCAAGGTTGCAAAGGGTGATAGTATACAAATTTATGTAACTACTGATGTTAATGATTTTCTTGATATCTTTATGATGAATAGAGCAGAGTATTACACGAGTGATGAAAGTGCTGGTTATCTTGAGATTATGAAAGGGGAAGGTAATACCATGCTTCTTCCGCTTGAGAAAATTGAAGAAGCTGATGCTGAAGAAGTTGTTACTGAAGAAGTCGTCGATGAAGACGAAGACTTAGAGAAACCAGTTCTTAATATTTAAAACTAAAACTTCTTTCTATCTTGATAGGAGTCTTTTTTAAATAATTGGCCAGATGAGAGACCATAAGTTTCTATTTGGCCTAATCTTAAATTCAATTCCTCAGAATCAATTTCACCATTTATAAGTTCTCTGTAAGTTTCAAGTCTTTCGAAAATTACACTACCAGACTCAAAGAGGGCTTCAATCCTAAAGAGATTAACACCTAAGTCATGACACTTCTTAAGCATCGTGGGTGCTGAAATAGGAGTGGCGTTATACATAGTATTACGACACTCTTGGTCAGCTTTTATAAAGTGTTTATTTCCAAAGCTATCGTGTAATTCAACTTTATGTTTTTCACACGGCTTTCCACAATCTCTAAAAGATTTTCCTTTTGATAGGAATGCGGCGAACACACAGTGCTCCATATGAAAACTTGGCATATATTGGTGTAGAGTGATTTCAAAATTCTTATTCTTAGAGTGATTAATCATTTCGATCAATTGCTCTTCATTAAGATCATAACTTGGAGTTATAGTTGTTAAACCTTTTTTAAATAAGTAATCTGCACTGATAGAGTTAGAAATATTTAAACTAAAGTCACCACAAGTTTCAAGCTCAGGAGCAAATTTACTAAAGAATTCTTTTGCACCTAGATTTCTCACAAGAACATAGTCAGGTTTAAGTCTGATAAGTACTTTTAAGTGATGATATTCACCAGGCTTTAGAATTCTATTGGTGGCCACTCCGCAACGGATCCCACTTCCTCTTACCAACTCTAGAGAACTTTTGTAGTCTTTTCCGAATTCAAAATCTAAAATAATAGAGTCTAGGATTTCTTTAACATTTGGAGAATCATCTAAGTAAGATAGAAGTGATTCAACTTGAGCTTTCTCTCTGAGCATTAAACGAATTTTAGAATCTTTCGTTTCTATCTCGCTATACTCTATAGGGAGAGTGAATTCATTTAAATCAGATGATTTTCTATTTAATAGAGCTTCAGAAAGAGTGGCAATAGCACTTTGTCTTAAGAGTTTTAAAGTCTTGTTGTGAATAAATGGCGTAGGATTAGAAAGATCAATTTGTACGTCATCACTTTTAAAAGCGCTGGCTGAAAGAGCACATAACTCTTTTTTAATATCTTCTAATTTTGGTTCTCGCTTAGCAGCTTCGAGTACAGCTTCAGACTTAACAGAGATAGTAGTCTCATCTAGAGTCACCATCAGCTCCATTGGTGAGCCAATGTGGGCCTTAAATGAAACTTGTATATCTCTTCTCTTTAAAAGACTCTTGTCACTAAATGTTTTAGCTAACTCTTTTGAAACACTTGGTGAAGAGGTTAGGTAGACGTCGTTTCCAACTCTTAAATTATCTATTTTAAAATCTTTTGAAAACTTAAGTTCATAGCGTTTGTTTTTAAACTTATAAACACCATAAATCATCGTTCCAAATTCAATCACTGATTTCTTTCCAAAACCGGTAAAGAGTAGACCATCTCCTTTTTGTACAGGATAGTCTGATGCGATAACAATGGCGTTTCTTTTGATTTCTTGAATTTGACCAATTTTTAGTCCTCTATTGTCACCAAAGGTTCCATTGACGAGGTCTTGGTGATCAACACCATTTAACCAGCCAGGAAAGAATCCTCTTGAATAAGTGATGGCCATTTCTTCTTTTAATTTCTTATTGTCACCAGTTTCATCTAGTGCTTGTCGATAAGAGCTAGCGGCACTGGCCACATAGAGAGGACTTTTTAATCTTCCTTCAACTTTAAAGGAATCTATTTTTAATTCTTTTAATTTTGCAATCTCATCGATTCCACAAAGATCTTGTGGAGAGACGAGATATTTCTTATCCACTAGGTCTTTCTTTACACCGTCTACAATAAGGTCGTATTCAAAGCGACAACTCTGGGCGCATTGTCCGCGGTTGGCACTTCTTCCACCTATGGACTCACTGGTAAAACATTGTCCAGAGTAGGCGACACAAAGTGCTCCGTGAACAAAGACTTCTAATTCTTTATCCGTGGCATCTTTAATTTTCTTGATTTCATCTAAACTATTCTCTCTTCCAAGAACGTAGCGTTTAATATCTAAGTCTCTTGTGAGATCAATAGCGTATTCATTAGTAATGGTCATTTGAGTTGAAGCGTGAATAATTTGCTTCGGCGCCATAGCTTTGATGAGTTTCACTAAACCTAAATCCTGAACAATAATAGCATCGGGGCTTAGAGGTAAGAGTTTTTCTATGAGCTCTTTTGCTCTCTCTAATTCGCTTTGAAAAATAAGAATATTAAAAGCGACATTTACTCTCACACCGTAGAGGTGACAGAGTTTAATCATCTCTTCGAGTTGCTCAAAGGTATGATCCGTCGTTCTGCCTCTCGCATTAAATTCAGGCATTCCAACATAAATGGCGTCGGCACCGTTGTGAATGGCCGCAAGGCACATATCAAGGTTTCCGACAGGTAGTAGTAGTTCAGGTGTATAGCTCATAAGTAGTGGAAACTAGCAGAGAGTTAGGAAATGTACAACGACCCTGTAAAGATTTACACGACATAAAGCGCCGTTTTTGCTATAAATTCTTATACTAAATTATTGAGGCATCTATGTTGGATAAACTAAAATTATTTCTTTCTACTTTTTCACTACTTCTCGAGTATGAAAAACAACCCCAGTGGGCCCATCACATGCACGCTGTTGAGAATATGCTCGACTCTGATTTTGATACAGCTTATGACCGCTACACTTCCGCATACGGGGGAGCAGGGACTTTAAATGATATTCATATATCCGATCCTTGGAGTCTTACGCTCTTTTGGAAACTTAGAACGATTATAAATATTCACTTTCAATGCCTTGAACTCAAGAAGGATATTTTTTCAGAGCTTGTAGAATTCGAACAAGATAAATTAGAAAATCTAAAAGTTCACTGTTGTACAAGTTGTAACGCTAGGTTTGTCACTGAGCGAGATCTCATTCAAACTCAAATCCCAGCTAAGGTGAATAAACTAATGCTAGAGGAAGTCAATTCTCATCCTACTAGAACTCTCTATGAGAGGTTCTGTGTGGCGAGGAAAGAGAGTGTAGCGTTATTAGAAGAGCTCTCTGTTACTATTGATGAGAGCTGGTCGATTATTCGTTCTGATCCTTCCTATCAACCCTGCGATAGTTGTAAGCAGAATACTTTGAAGCTGCAGAATTTCAAATTCGATGGTGATGTTTGGAGCATGTTGACCTAACATGTCGATTCTTTGCTAAGTCACTAACAATTACAAAAATCTATTAATTGGTTTTCATTGAGTTGCTAAATGCTTATAGTTGACTTGATGTTAGTTAGGAAAATTATCAAAATTTATAATAAAACCCTTCTTAGTTTTACTAAAGGAGAGGGTTTTAATAATCAGAAAGAGAGATCTGAGTTCTCTCTCTTATTACTTTCTGTGCTCATGACGTCCATTCTCATGTGGGGTTATTCTCTCACTTCTTATTTGTACGTAGATCATGATAATCATTACAAGCTAGGACTCTTCACTTCAGTTATTCATATTTCAAGTCTGTTCATTTATTACAGAACGAGATGCATTCCACTCGCTTTAAATACTTTTGTCTCTGCCGGATTTATCTTCCAACTTAGTTGGGCCCTAGTAACTGGTGGTTTTCAAAGTCCTATCATCATTTGGTTTGCACTTCTGCCTCTTATTGCGGGAGTGGTAAGAGGACAATTACACTTACTCGTTTGGGGAGCTGTTTCTATTCTGACTTCTTTAACTTTATTTTTCCTTCATATCAGTGGCTATGTATTTCCAAACTTGGTGACTCCAAAAGGTTTTATCATTTCTCAAATCTTTTTAAGCTTTGGCTTTATAGGACTGTGTTCTGTTTTCATTCTTGCTTATATTCTTGACCGAGAAAAATTTTATCAAACATTAATTGCTAAGAATGAGCAAATAAATAGTCTTCTTACAATAGTAGGACATGATATTAGTAATCCCTTAACTGTTGTGACTATTTCAACAAAGAAGCTTAAGTCGCTACTTTCTGAATCTGGAAGTGAGAGAGTGAAAAAGTACCTAGAGAGGTTAGACTCTAGTGGTAAGGCGATGACTGAAATTTTGAATCAGATTAGGGATATTCAGGCGATAAAAGAAGGTAAAGTGGAGTTAAGTCTTGAGAAACTTCATCTCAATAGTCTCTTTGAAGAATCACTACATTTCTTTGAGTCTAAAATTAAATCTAAGAATATTGAACTTCATTACGACTTTACTAAGAATCAGGATCTTCATATTTTAGGTCACAGCACTTCTCTAAAGTACCAAGTTTTAAATAATATCTTTTCCAATGCCATAAAGTTCTCTGATCAGAATGGGGAAATCCGCATTGATGTAACTCCTAAACCTAGCTCAATTGAAATTTGTATCAAAGATATCGGTAGGGGGATGGAACAGGAACAACTTGAAATTCTCTTTGATCGCAATTCCAGGACTTCACTAGAGGGAACTTTGGGAGAACGGGGAACTGGTTTTGGAATGCCCATTGTTAAATCTTTTGTGGAACTTAATGAGGGACAAATTAAGGTTAAATCTAAGACAAAATTAGATTTTCCACACGAGCATGGAACAGAAATATTGCTCTCCTTTAAAAATGCTACTGATTTAGTTAATTAGGGCCTATATCTGATAATAAAAAACATTGATCAAAGAAGAAAGGTTCCTCTAAGAATGCAGTGGACTTAATGAAGTATTATATGGCGGCTAATTTACTCTTGGCTCAGGTGTTATAGAGAAAGAGAGTGCGATGAGTGCGAAAATACTCTCTGGCCACTTTCTCATGTTTTAACCTTGGATGGGCCACTACCCAAGAAAGACCTAACATACCAATACTGCAAATGAGGATGAGTATCGTAGAAAAAGTAAACACTTCGTAGACTATGTAGTTTTGATAAGCAATGTACATCATCCAAGTAGAGAAAATGAAAGTGAAAAAATGAAAGTGATCATGAGTTTTTAAAAAATTCACACTCTGGTGGGCATCAATTTCTTTATAGATTTCTTTTTCAGTCATCTTAAGCTCACCACTGTGTTGCATGGCCTCTTCGACTTTATAGTACATCTCAATTTCTTCACTATTAGCTTCATCGATAGGCGTTAGGTATGGAGTAATCATATCTCTCTCTCCTGTAAATTAAATACTTCACTAAAAGTTTAATTTACAATGATGAAGATATTATGAAGAATGCTGACCTTTAAGGGCCAGCTATATAGGATTCAACAACTTGTAAGAGTTTTGATTTACCTGAGCTACATTCTTCCACGCTAGAATCCTGCCAAGTACTAGGCTGGGCATTAGTGGCAAAGTGCAAGCCACAGAGATCAAGAAATTGAACTCCCGCTAGGTACTTGTCTGTTGATTGTTTTACACGCACGGGAAAAACAATTCCTTGTGCCATCTTAGGAAGTTTAGAATCGCTATAGAATTCGTTAAAGATATCTTCTGGATTTTGAACTTTTGGAAGCCCCGAAACCATAGTCATTCTTGTGACATCTTCACCACGACACTCATTATCTTTACATTGATTTACAACTCGACAGTACTTGCCTTCTGCATCTGTTTCCCAGTTGTAGTCATTCTCACCACGCACAAGAATTCCTTCAACTACACCTGTAGTGTTATTAAAAACTGGAGAACCTGAGTTGCCACCAAAAGTGTCTAGGTTGCCAACAAAGAACCAATCGTCACTATTAGTTCTTACATTCGCTCCGCCCGCAACTTTCATAGGAAGTCCTGAAGGGTGTCCAATAACAACAATAGGAGCATTATTTGAAATTTTCCCAGAACTTCTAAATGAAAGAGGTCTTCTATCTGAGACTACTCTTTCTAGCTTTATCACGGCGTAATCAGCGTTAGTGGAGTCATCTAAAGCGCGTGAAATAATGGAAGAACACTTATAGACATTCTTGTTCTCAACACTTGTAACACCCTTTTCAAAACCAAAGACCCAACTATATTGATCACACTCATTTTGATTTTGAACACAATGTCCTGCCGTCACTAGGAGATCTGGAGCGACGAGAAACCCTGAACATCTTCCAGGGTTAATTTGGTCTCTGTATTTCTCACTAGAGCAGAGAGACATACTCTCACCAATTGTTTCACTAGGAAGTTCACCATTGCTACCAATCTTATTTGTGGAAATTTGCACTGCTACTGACTTAGACCAATCTCTATGGCGGGCATCGCTTGCTGCTGAGGCTTCGACGCGATCATCATTTCCATATATAACTTCGGGACGAATCTCGCGATTGATTTTTGTAAAACTTAGAAATTCTTTTAAGTCGTCATTTGGGTTAAAGGTCTCTCCGTCACTCTGACATTTTTCTGGGTGAGTCTCTATGAAAGAAGTAATATCACTTCTAAATTTCTCAAAATTAGATAGAGAAGTTGTGGAAGAGTAGGAGACTTTGAATTCAGATTTTAAATTATTCAGGTCTTTGATAAATTCGGTACTACAACTCTTCTCTTCGTCTTTACATGAAACAAGAAATATTGTTGAAAGGATTAAACCTAGAGTTAGGCCATTTTTAAAAGTCTCTCGCATTTGCTCTCCCTTTAAATCCAAGTCATTTAGTTGAATTTAGCTAGGCTAATAAGACCATTTTGATTCTTTTATTTCAAGCCACTTGGTGTGCTATCTAGAGTAATGGCCCCTAAAGTGAGAAGTTGTCAGTTTCAAATGACACAAGGTTCTAAAAAGCTACAAATCATGGTCAAAATGTCACTACTTTTTACGGGTTTTGAAGTTCATTTTTGCAACTTAATAATTCTGTGTTAGATAGATTTCATGAGTGAAAACGATTATAGATTCAGTGGAATATCCCGACTGTACGGACCAGAAGCCAGAGAGAAACTTGAGGCCGCTCACGTTTGTGTCGTAGGAGTTGGGGGAGTTGGATCCTGGTGTGTTGAGGCCCTTGCAAGATCTGGAGTGGGAGAGCTTACTCTCATCGATTTAGACGATATTTGTGTGACCAATGTAAATAGACAATTGCATGCCCTTGACGAAACAATTGGTCAGCTTAAAATTGAGGTCTTGGCCAAGAGATGTAAACTTATTAATCCCTTGCTCAAAGTAAATATTCTGGCAGAATTTTTCACACCTAAGTCAGCTGACAAATTACTTTCTAATAAATTTACTTATGTGGTGGATGCTATTGATTCCATTGAGAATAAAATACTACTCATTGATGAATGTTTAAAAAGAGGTCAACCAATTCTGACCACCGGTGCAGCCGCCGGAAAACAAGATCCTACAAAAATCCTAGTGGAAGATCTTTCTAAAACTTGGAACGATCGTCTGTTGCAAAGAGTGCGAAAGACAATGAGACAAAGGCTGGGATACCCAAGAGATGGAAGGCCTTTTAATGTTCTCAGTGTATTTTGCCATGAACTTCCTTTCTTTCCTCACGAAGATGGCAGTGTTTGCCAAATAAAAAAGGAAGACCAAAAAAACTTAAAACTTGACTGTAATTCAGGTTATGGTTCGGCTACTTTTGTGACTGGAACCTTTGGGTTTGTTGCCGCTAGCGAAGTCGTGAGAGAAATCTGCAAGAAGTAAATTTAAGCCTTTCTAATTTTTCAAAATAATCTATAATAAAATTATGTACTTAAACTTTCATACTCATAAAGTGACAGAAGACGCCGGTATTGAATTCTACAATATCGATCTCAGAAAAGGACCCATTGAATTTACCAAGGGTCAGTTC
Organism: Halobacteriovorax marinus; assembly: GCA_002163155.1. Taxonomy (GTDB): domain Bacteria; phylum Bdellovibrionota; class Bacteriovoracia; order Bacteriovoracales; family Bacteriovoracaceae; genus Halobacteriovorax; species Halobacteriovorax marinus_A. Next base: position 294,173 of record MAAO01000002.1, read on the forward strand.
CGTTGTATTGGTCTCCACCCATGGTGGTTAACGCCAGAGTATCTCGATAGATTAGACTCTTTTGAAGAAATCATGCTTGAAGCTGACGTTCTCTGCATTGGAGAAATTGGACTTGATCGCTCTTGTGATGTGGATTTTGAATTACAGTTGAAAATGTTAATCTTTCAATTAAATATCGCTAAGAAAAGAAATGATCCCTTCGTCGTGATTCATTGTGTGAAGGCCTACTCTGATATTATTCAATGTGTAAAAAAGTCTGGCTTTGATGGACGCTTAGTTTTTCACAATTATAACGGTGATACTCAAACAACTAAAGATCTTATCTCTAGAGGATGTTACTTCTCATACGGTAATATGCTTTATAAAGAGTCTTCTAAGGGTTTTAAGTCTCTAAAAGATATTCCCATTGAGAGACTTTTTCTTGAAACTGATGATCAAGATAAGTATTCAATAAAGGATGCTTATGAAAAGCTATCTTCTATTAAGAGAGTTTCTAGTTTAGATTTACAGAGAATCATTCTTACAAATTTTGGAAATATTAAAACTCGTTCACATTAAAGACTTTATACAGGAATGATTTTAATTAAGTCCGTATTAAAATAGAGCTTTAACAACTTGTCTCTTATATTCACGGCGTAAGCTGGCCTTGAAATACTCATTTCTATATCTCGAAATTTTATTTCTAATTCCAGATTATCTCCTCTGAAATGTTCTCCAAGAACTTCAAAATCATGATTGATAAAATCGCTTTCTTTTAGTTGAATGGCATCATTTGGTAAGTAGAAGTAAACCTCTTCACTCATTTCTATTCTTTCTCTAGGAATTGAAAAGAGAGGGCATGTATAAGCACTAGTGTTCTCATCGTAGATCGCTTTTATTAAATTCTTACTGCCTAAGAAGTTTGCAACAAAAGTATTCTTTGGATTTTGGTAGAGCTCTCTTGGAGAGTCTATTTGCTCAATTTTCCCTTTATTTAAAACTGCGATTCTATCGGCCATATCAAAGGCTTCATACTGATCATGAGTAATGAAAATAGCACTTATTTCATTCTTCTTTAGTAAGTTTCTAAGCTCACTTCTAAGTTCTTGCCTTAGATTGGGATCTAGATTACTAAAGGGTTCATCTAAGAGCAGTAAATCGTTTCCTGAAGCAATTGACCTTGCAATGGCCACTCTTTGTTGTTCGCCACCTGAGAGCTCGTGAGGGTAGTTTTTGATCTTCTCTAAGAGTCCCACCATTTTTAAAACTTCTACTATTTTTTCTTCTTGGTAATTCTTAGGTTTGTTTCTTAAAGCAAATTGAATATTCTTTTTGACACTCATATGAGGAAAGAGTGCATAGTCTTGAAAGACGAGTGATACATTTCGTTTTTCTGGAGGCATTGTGAAATTACTTTCAGAGACGACCTGTTCCTTACAAGTGATTTTTCCCCCCGTAATATCTACAAACCCAGAAATACAATTAAGTAGGGTTGTTTTTCCGCAACCACTTGGACCTAGGACACAGAGGATTTCACCTTTTTTTAAAGTGAAGTTCATATCATTTAAAATGGTTTCTTTGTCATACTTATGAATTAAGTTTGAAACTTGTAAGATATTCATTTTGTTTTACTTCCTATTTTTTCTACTACTGTCATGATCACGATTGAAATAAAACCTGCCAGGACAATGAGTAACGCAGGTATGGCCGCTCTCTCCCAATCTCCTTCAGAAGTGAATTCATAAATTTTTACTGAAAGTGTATCTTTACCAAAGGGTCTAAGCATTAGAGTCATGGGCATTTCTTTCATAACTTCTATAAGAACCATGAGGAAACCTGAAATTATTCCAGATTTAATTAAGGGAATATGAATTTTAAAAATAATCACACTAGGTTTGGCCAAGAGTGCTGCCGCTTTATCAAGATTGGGAGATATTCTCTTAAAGGAAGAGAAAATATTCTTATAGGAGATAGAGAGAAACCTTGTCATTAAGCCCACAACCAAAATGAAGTAGAGAAATGAATTTTGATTAATGAAATCTCCGAGAGAAATTTTTATTTTAGTGAATAACCCAAATACTGCCACTGCAATAATACTTCCAGGTATGGCATAACCCAGAGTTGTGAGCTTTGTTAAACGTTCCCAGTTTACTGACTTTAAAAACCTTGAACTCGAAGCAAGTAAGGTGGTCACGATGGTAGTAACCAGCGCCGTAATAAAGGCCAGTCTTACGGTATTGTAGAAATAGGGATAATTATTTAATAAACTTTGTAGGTCTAAATTATCCTTACACCAGCTAAAGAGTTGATAAGAAGGAATAAATATAGTCGTGACAATTAAAAGTAAGAGCCAAATGAGCGCCATAGATTTAAATAATTGGCTTAATTCAAAAGGGGCGACAAATCCACTCTTACTTTTTATAAAGAATTTCTGCTTAGAAGTTAACTTTGCTTCCGCCCCAAGTACAAGTAAGGCAAAGAAGATTAGGATGGCACTCAATTTTGTGGCCGTAATAAACGAAAACATTCCCGTCCAAGATTCATAAATAGCAGTGGTAAAAGTATCAAAGTTAAAAACTGAAACACCGCCGAAGTCCGCTAGTGTTTCCATTAAAATAATAGCGAGAGAACCAAAGATCCAAGGTTTAGCTAGCGGCAGAGTAATTTTTAAGAAACTTTCAACTTTAGTGTACCCAAGAGATCTTGATACTTTGAAAAGATGATCACCTTGTCCCTCAAAAGCTTGCTTTAAAAGTAAGTAGACGTATGGGTGAAGACAAAGAGAAAAAATCAGCGAAATACTAGTGACAGATTTGATATCTATAAATTGTTTAAGATTGATTCCCCATTCATTTCTAAAGAAAGTCATAGTAGGGGCAGAGTATTCAAAAAGTCCCACATAGATAAAACTCATGACGTAGAGTGGGTAAATTAAAGGTAGGATAGAGCAAATATGCAATATCTTCTTATATTTAAAATCACTTAAAGTGACTAGCCATGCGGAGTAGGTCCCCATGAGAATAGAGAATAGGGATGTATATAGCGCCAGCGAGAAAGTATTACTAAGTATGTTAGGAATTACGTTTCTTGTGACATGGATCCAGACACTGGGATCAGAATCCAAACCAAAAATGGCCCTGAAAAGAAGGGCCAAAAAAGGCAGTATGACAACTGTACATACTGCTAGAATAAAAATTTTTTGAAAAGCAAATTGCTTATTTGTATTGAACTTCATGCATTAACTTAATGGCATCCTTTTGAAGCATTCCTGCTTTTGAAAGATTAAATTCTTTATTGTATTTAAAAGTTCCCCAGCTTTTAACAAGTGGATCTAGATCAACACTTGGGTTTGCTGGATATTCTAAATTAAGAGAAGCAAATAATGCTTGAGCTTTTCCACCTGAAAGCCACTCAAGAAATTTCTTAGACTCTTTCTTGTTCTTAGAGTACTTTAATAAACCGGCTCCTGAAACATTTATATGAACACCAAGTTTATCATTTTGGTTTGGCCAAAAGATCTTTACACCAATAGAGGGATCTTTCTTAAGCAGTCTTCCGTAGTAGTAAGTATTTACAATAGCTGCATCACATTGACCTGAGATCACTCCCTTAATGGCAGAAGTGTCATTAGAGAAAATATCCACAGTATTTGCAACCCAACCTGCTACTACTTTCTTCGCTTTCTTTCTTCCAAGAGTGTCGATGAGTTCTGCCACAAGAGATTGGTTGTAAACTTTCTTAGAAGTTCTAAGACATAGTCTTCCTTTCCACTTACTAGTTGCTAGGTCTTCATAAGTAGAAAGTTCACCTTTTTTAACTGTCTTTGGATTGTAAACAATTGTTCTCGCTCTTAGAGAAAAAGCGAACCAAAGATTTTTAGGATCTTTAAAACTTGCAGGAATATTCTTATCAAGTATTTGGCTATTAATTGGCTCTAAGATATTTTGTGTAGAGGCGTACCAAAGGTTTCCTCCGTCAACAGTGAAAAGTAAATCTGCAGGAGTTGAACTTCCCTCAGCTTTTAGTCTTTGTATTAAAGCGCCATCTTTATTTGTTGTGTAGTTGAATTTTACGCCAGTTTCTTTAGTGTAGAGGTCTAAAATAGGCTTAATAAGATGTTCTTTTCTAGAAGTGTAGATTGTTAACGTTTTGGCACTTGCCACAGAAGAGAAGAGCACTAGAAAGGGAATTAAAAATTTCATATACATCCTTGTTCTTTGAGTGTTGTTACAGATGTTTGATATATAAAACTTTTACTGCTCTTTTGCAAAATCTTTTAATTTATTATTTCACTAAGATTATCTAACTGGTTGAAATTACAGTAGTCAATTTAAAGTGTATCCAGGAAGTTTACTGGCACTACTTTGATGGCAGAGCTTTAAGGCCTTTTTTATTGGAGCTTCAAAATTACCATTTTCGATCTCAACTCCAAGATCATAGAAGAACTGCCCCCAGAGAAATTCTAAGAACGGGACTTTTACTTTAGCAAAACAGCCTTTCTTTCTTGCGTAGTAGGCGAGGCTTCTAAAGGGATTGTCATTTAATTCGACCAGACTTTTTGGAAGATCGAAGAAGTCACCTTCTTCAAAGTCGACACCCAGCAAATAGACATATTTCTTGGAAATCATTCTTTCTTTAAAATCATTAAAATTTAAGTGTGACCAATCAGCTAAGAGCTCTACATAGAGACCCTTGTGAAGCTGTGGGATATCTGATTTCAAGATTGAGTAGCTTGTATGGTGCCTGTCTAGCAGCCAGTACATTCTATCTGGACCAAGCACTACAGGGGCCCACTTCTTTTTGAGATACTTTTTTATTTTACCTTTCTTAAAGGCCTTCTCAACCTCTTTAATCTTCTTAGCAATAACAGCTTTACCGATGGCAAATTGACCAGGATGGAGCTTGTTCAAACCAATAAAGCTAAGTTCAGCTTGTGTTGTAAAAGAGAGTAAGAGTGAGAGAATAAGTACTTTCATGGACTCAAGTTAAGACTATTGATAGTGTGTGTCAAATACGATTTTTTCCTTCCTTTTTAGTCGGGTACTTCTTACTTTTTCTTCTAAGTAAAAGTTAAGTAAAATTACTTTTCAAAGGAGAGATATATTTCCCTAATTGAATTAAATTAAGATATGTTTTAGCATATAAAAAATCATTATTTTAAGGGCAACTCATTGAAAGTCTTAGCTTTATTTATTCTCTTCTTTTCTCTTACTTCACAGGCCAGCGAGCTTGAAAAATTCTTTAATGAAAATGATTGGACGAAAGTTTACGATAAAGGTGGCTACGTTGTTCACTCACAGAAAGCTAAGAACTCTAAAATCGTAGGGTTTACTGCTCGCGCTGTCTTGGATGCTAAGTTAGAAAATGTTTTGGCCATCCTTAGAGATGTAGCAGGGACTACTAAGTGGGCCCCAAATATGGTCGAGAAGAAAACGATAGTTAGATATTCTGACTTAAAAGCCCTCACTTACAATAATAATGATCTACCTTGGCCCGTTGCGGATAGGGATATGGTACTTATGAATGTGCTGAGAGTGGACCGTGATAAGAAAGTTCTAGTAGTGGATACTCACTCTGTTGAACATCCTGATTATCCTCCAAGAAAGAAAGTTGTTAGATCATTCATGCCTTATGGAACTCTTGAATTTAAAAGGCATGGAAATAAGAGCTCCGTTAAGATGACAATTCTTGTAGAACCTAAAGGTTCAATACCTATCTGGATTGTGAATATGATTCAGAAGAGATTTCCAATACAATTTCTTAAGGCGCTAGAGAAGGAGTGCAAGCGAGTTGAGCTTCCTCTTCTGCCAGGAATCAAGAAGTTACTTGATGAATTAGATAGACTAGGTAAATAATCTTTAAATTATACTTTTCTTAAAAATTCCTTAACAAGTTTATTTTATAATCGTCTTATGAAAATAACGGCAAATATGAAAATTCTTGTTGTGGAGGATGATCTCGATACGAGAAATCTTATTAAAACCTTGTTGCGAAAACAGGGCTTTAAAAATATCCATTCTGTTGTAGATGGAGTTGAAGGGCTAGACTTTCTAGAGAAAGCTTTTATTGAAGATAGCCCAGTGAAGCTCATTTTAGCCGATTGGAATATGCCTAAGTTAGATGGAATCTCTTTTTTGAATCACTTAAAAAATAGTATAGATTTTAAAGGAATTCCTTTTGTTATGGTGACTGCAGATAACGATAGACAACATGTAGTTGAAGCGATTAATTCAGGTGTTTCTGAGTATCTAATTAAACCCATTAAGCCTGAAATCTTAGTTGAGAAAATGGTCTCGGCAGTGAAGAAAGCTTCTTAAATTTTCTTGTGCAACTTCTCTCTTAATTCAATTTTAATCTACTTTATACAATCAGCTACAAATCCACGCTTAAGGTTTAGTTCAAGAGTGCATAGGGGAGTTTGTAAAGGCTCTCCTCTTTTCAATGTCTCTGGTTTTACTGTTAAGTACCTGAGCTTAAAAAAGTGCACAAGATTCCCTGTGACCTTTTCACCTTATGACTTATTTATTGAGTAAAATTTCTTACCATAGTGAAAGTTCTATGATTCTAACTATTTATAACTATTCGAATTTGTGATTTTTTCCATAATTGATTACATTTTATTGACTAATAAACCGTAAAATAGACTGAAATAAAATTTTGGAGAACTTAATGGATAAGGAGATGCTCTCATTCTTCGTGGATGAGATCAAAGAAATTCGAAAGGGAATGGTAAGTTCAATCTCTGGGCTCATTGCCAGTAAGTTAGAAGATAGTTCTAAATTTGCAGAAATTGGCCAAATGGTTGATCGCATTTATGGGACCGCAGCAACCTTAGGTCTTAAAGAAATTAGTGAGTACACAAAAGCTGTCAAAGATGTGAGCTATATGGCCTCTGCCAGCGATAATGAAGCCGGTAAGAAGAAGGTCATGAAATTTATTATAAAGTATGTGGAACTGAGTGATCAAATCTGTGAGTGTATTTTTGATGAAGCAGAGTTAACAAAAATAAATCGTCTTCTCAACTTAGAAAAATCTAGGGCTGAAATTCTCAATAAGAAAGAATTCTTTAGTGTTGAGACGAAATCTTGTGATATTGAAAAGTAGACATCCTTAATGGCCACTTGTACTGTTTTCAAAAGCAATTTTTGGAGACAGTATGAAAAAAATAATTTTTCCCCTCGCGATATTCCTCTTATTCTCATGTGCCACGGAAACGAAGAAGAAGTATGCAGGCCACGGTGCCGAAAGTATTTCTCAATCGGTTTTAGATAAATACCAACCAACTTCTATTCCCAGTGAATTATCTCGAGAAATTGAAGGTCAACATGAAATTCGCTCAACCAGCCTTGGACTGTTAACCCCAGATGGAAAGAATATGTTCTTCTCTTGGTCGGTGACAGGAACAAGACAGATCTGGAAAATTGATGGACCCAAGCGGTTTCCTGTTCAAATGACAGGGGGAGAGAATAGAACTTCTCTTCAAGATATTACTAATGATGGAAAGTATCTTATTTTGTCGAGAGATAAAGATGGAAATGAATATCCGGCCCTGTATTTACAATCTACAAAAGGTGGAGAGTTAAAACTGATCTTTGGAAAAGATAAAGTGAAGATGAGCTACATGGATCAAAGTGCTGATGGTCAGTATATATATTTCCGCGCTAATGATGAATCCCCAACAATTTGGAATTTATATAAATACCATATAAAAACTAAGAAGAAGCAGCTCTTCTATCAAGGCAAAGGTTATTGGTATATTGTCGATTTAAAGACCAATGGGGATATGATTCTAGGTCACGCTATAAGTAATGTGACTAGTGAATATTTTCTCTTTAATGAAAAGACTAAGAGTCTCTTGCCAATAGTAGGGCAAGGAGAAAATGAGAGTTACCGTGTTCGTTTCGCTCCTGTGAAAGGGACCTACTTTATTCTCACTAATAAGTTTTCTGATTTTAAAAGACTCTATCTCTATGATGGAAAGAAATTTACACCTATCACACCTAAAGCAAATAAAGACGTGACTAGTTTTTCAGTAGATAAGAGTTTTAAACGTCTACTAGTCACATATAATGATCATGGATTTTATAAAATGGATGCCTATCATCCAAAGAGTTTGAAAAAGTCACGACTACCTAGGTTTTCAAAGTCGCTACATACTTACTATGGCTCAACTACGGTAAATAGTCGCTACACAACATTTGGACAAAGCTTTCATAATAAACCGCGCTCAAGTTATGTCTATGATTGGAAAAAGAAAACTCTTAAGCAATGGACTCTTCCAAGCTCTCCTGAAATTGACCCCTCTGATTATAGACCTTGGTCTTTAGAGTATTATGACGCAAAAGATGGAACTAAGATCCCAATGTTAGTAAAAAGACCTAAAGGCTGTGAGAAAAAAACTTGTCCAGTTGTTGTGTCTTTCCATGGAGGTCCTGAAGGACAATCCCTTCCAAGTTTTAGCCCTTATTCTGAACTCTTTGTGAAGAGAGGTTTTATATTTGTGAAACCTAATGTCAGAGGAAGTAAAGGTCTTGGTAAGAAATGGTTAAACTCAGACAATGCAGGAAAAAGATTAGATGTCATAACTGATATTAGAGATTGTTCTATTCATATTAAAAAGAATTGGAGCTTTAATGGTGTTATTCCAAAAGTAGGAGTCATGGGAGGATCTTATGGCGGATATTCTACTCTTTACGCTATGACTGTTTTTTCTGGTCATTATCAAGCGGGAGTGGCGAGAGTTGGAATGAGTAGCTTGGTCACTTTCCTACAAAATACAGCGGAACACAGAAGGTACCTTAGAGAGTCAGAGTACGGTCACTTGATAAAAGACCGAGAAATTTTAGAGAAGTTATCTCCTATAAATTACCTTTCAAAACTAAAAGATCCTCTTCTCATTATTCAAGGGGCAAATGATCCCAGAGTTCCGGCCGGTGAATCTATTCAGTTCAAAGAAGCCCTGGACAGAAAGGGAATTAACTCTACATTAATTTTATTTCCTGATGAGGGACATGGCGTAAGAAAGAGAAGAAATAGAACTTTAAGCACTGGGCATACACTAAATTTCTTTATTAAAAATTTATTGTAGCTTTATACTCGGTTTTCTTAGAGGAACAACATTTTAGTCTTTTAAAATTTCAAAAATTTGAGACAATAGGGGCTCTTATTTAGGAGTCTCTAGTTTTATGAAAATGTGGTCAACTTACAGAAAAGATATAATTCTCGAAAAGTTACAAATTATTTGTGACAAGAAGGAAGATGTTACTATTTGGCAAAATAGAGCAGAAGAAAAAATAAAATTTCACGGAAGAATTGTAGAGGTTAACCCCTCAAATACTATTCTCGAACTAGACTCATCTTATAAGAAAGCAGAGTATCCTCTGACTAAAGATCTAACAGTCTTTGTCCACTATGCAAAAGGTGATGCTCTCTTTAAAAAAGAAGCCTTTAAAACTGAGGGGCTAAAACTCATCTTTAAAACTCCTGTAGAATTAATGATGAAAGAGAGACGAGTTATTGAAAGATTTACTTTTAAGTATCAAGATTTCAAAAATGTTTCTTTTAAGACGGCAGGTGCAGCCAATGATCAAAAAAATGTTCTGCATAGATCTTGTATCTTAAAAGATCTCTCTGTAGAAGGTCTAGGCCTGGTCATTCATGAAGAAGAAATGCTTTCGTTGAGTGTTGGAGATAGTGTTTACATTACTGCAATCACAGATCAAAAAATTGAGTCAGGTCACTTGGGAGAGATTCGCTACATCACTCCTTATAACGTCTCTGTTGAACAAGACTCTAATCTTTTTAAAATTGGAATAAAATTTACTGCAGCTCTTGATAGTGTCACCTACAGATCAATTAGCTCAGTAGTAGAAAAAAAACAGACTAAAATGAAAGGCATCAATGTTTCAACTTTTAACGGTTTAACAGAACTTGATCAAGAGAAAATTCTTAGAAAAATCTCTGAAGATAATGTCCCTCTTGCAAATAATATTAAAGAACAAATCGAAGTTATAGATCGCTTACGATATCTAACAACCGGTATGAAACAAAAGTTTCTCTTAGAAGTTAATTTAGACCTCTTAGCTGCGGCACTTAGAATCGCATCTAAAGAACTCATTTTCGATCTTATGACTGAAGTGACGGAGACGATGAGAGAAGAGTTTCTCTATAAGTTAGATCAGGCCAAGCCACCCTCTGCTATTAATAAGGCGCAAGATGAAATTGTGAAATATATGAGAGATAAAGAGAGAGCAGGTGAGCTAGTTTTAGATCCTGTTGCCTTTGATACCTACGTTTAATTCCCTTTAATAAACCATTCTCAAATTAGAAACTGTTTCAAATATGGAACAGTTATATCCTTGTTTTATCAGTGAGTTACCTGTACTTACTGTTGGCACTTAAATTGTATTAGTTAAAGTAATTCAATTTAAGGAGCAATAAATGATTTTAAACAAGAAACTCTCAAACACAACTCTACTTCTCTCACTGGGGATAATTTTAGCCTCTTGTGGAGGTCCTAATTCAACTGATCCTAAATCCAAAAATATTCCCCCTAGGGCCATTTCTGAAAGTACTCAAGATTATAGCTTAGAGGCAATTGATATTAGTGAATCACTTTCTTTTGAAGCAAGCTGTAAGTCTAATACTCTGCCGCTAGGAAGGTTTAAGGCCGTCTATGGAGTGGATGATTCTACATCTATATGTTCTGACAACATTAACCCACAGGAAGTTTTAAGAGCAAAGAAAACTGCTATGTTCGTTAGTAAGATGGACATGAGACTAGCGGGAAGAGTTGATGGGAAGAATATTTGGCAAATAGTAGGTAGTACTTTAGAAGATGTCTTATCAAGTCAATATGAGATGCCTGTTTGTCACTCAGTTAAATTTAGAAAGGAAATGACTCCAGGATTTTGTACCGGTTTTCTCTTTAATACTGGAGATGTATCTACTAATGGTAAACAACTTCTAACTGCAGGTCATTGCTTTGGAAATAACTCCTCAAGCGATCGCAGTAGTATGAGGGTGGTATTTACAGTTGCTAACGATAATAGAAAAGTTGTTTCAAATAACCCTTATTATAGAGAGGGAATTTTCGTTTCTGAAGATCAAGTTTTTGAAGTTGACTACAATACACAAGAAGAGGAAGACTTTACAGTGGTGACTCTTGATCGAAAAGTAAAAGGCGTTTCGGGATTTGAAATTGAAAGTCTAGAAGTCTCAGCTGGAGATAGGATTCAAATGATGGGTCACCCCCTAGGGCTTATGATGAAGTTCACAAGTGGAAAAGTTGTATTTCCTAATCGTGATGAAAGTGAAAATTACTTTGGTGCAAGACTTAGCTCGTTTGGAGGAAACTCCGGTTCTCCCATAGTAAATCTCTCTACGGGGAAAGTTAATGGTATTCTCGTGGGAGGGCAAGGAGATCACGAAGTAAATTATCGTAAAAATTGTGTCATGGATGCTGTGTACGCTACGGGAAGTGAGGGTGTTCTAAAAATAGGAAAGTTACTAAATCTTTAAACTGAAAGGTCTCTTGCTTGGGACCTTTTTATTCGTTCACTCTAGGCCGCTTCATTATAGAGAAATTTTTTTAAAAATAAATTTTCAATGATAGAAATGATATTGTGGAAATTTGTAGAGTCTTTATTAATGAAGTAATCGGCCTTAGTCTCTATTATCTCGGTGGGTGTAAGGCTTATTTTTCCAGAAAAGAGAGCGAACTTAATATTCTCATCTCCTTGTTTCACTATTTTACACAACTCAATTCCTGTCATATTCGGCATACATATGTCGCTAATAATGAGGTCATATTGATTCGTTTCAATTTTTCCAAGAGCATCATTACCATCAAGAGAGAGGTCTAGATATAATTCTTTTAAATTTTTAAGTTTAACGGCCATAAGATCTTGCATAAGTTCATCGTCGTCAACGAACAGCATTCTAAACATAATTACCTCAATTTCAAGAACTGTTTCTTCATCAGTATACCGCCAAACTGATTAGGAACTTCTTAAGAATAGGATAATTTCTTTGAGATATTTTGGATAAAATTTTAAGAACTTATAAATGGAATCTAAATTAAAATTACTAAATAAAAGGGCCAATCTCTTGGCCCTAGGACTTTTATCTACAGCTACCTGACCAAGTTACAACTTTACTTGTATCTGAATCATAACCTTTAAATACAGCTAAGTTTGCAGAAGTAGATGGGTCTACAACTTTAAGTTTTAGGTTTGTTTCTCTTGTAGAGTAATAGTATTCAACATCTTGATATCCATGATTGGTTACAGGAACACTTTCACATCTTCTTCTACAACGAGTTCTTCCATTTTCATTAGTACGACATACTTTTTCGCACTCTCTAATGTAAGTCGTATAAGTACAAGATTCAGTTCCTCTGTGACTTGATGAACGATCATACGTTGTTTTGATTTTCCCTTCAAAGTCATATTGTTGCTTTACATCTTCACCAGCAACAAAGAATTCATCATTTCTATTGTTGATACTTAATTCTTTTGGAAGTTTAATTTTGATTTTCTTATCAACACCTTTAATGTCGATTTTCATTTTAGTTTTAGAAGAAAATTTAATGCTCGCTTTATGCTCTCCGGCCGGAACTTTAACTTTTACCATTTTGCTAGAGAAGATACTCTTCTTCGTTTTAAAGACTAAGTCTTTCTTCGCCTTAAATGTCCCGTCTAAGTCATTACAAGATACAAATGCGAGTGCCATACTCAAAATTACTAAACTTTTCATTACTCTCTCCCTCAAAAGATATTTCTAAACTATTCAATTATTTAGTTTTTAACTCTTAAAGCAAGAAGAGTGCCAATAAAAATGACGCAATTACAGGTGGTTAGTTGATGTCAATTTAGGACTGGAGCCAAGATGCATTAATTTGAAGGTGTAATACGGTTTACTTTTGACCTAAACATTTCCTCTCTCTAGAATTGAAGAGTCTAAGAACTTAAAAGGTACGATTATGCATAATAGTAAGTTGGAAGTTGAAATTGTCGGAAGTGAAGAGTTTTTTGAAACTTTTAAAGAGGACCGTGATCGTGAGTTCGCAGATTTTCTTCATCCTGGAAATATGGTCTTCTATACTGAGGCCGAGAAAGAGAACTCTAAAGCGGTCAATCATGAGCCCGACGATAAAAATAATATCTACATGGTCATTCGTGACAAAGGTGAAATTATAGCGAGAAGCTTTTCCTTTCAAGAGTTGCGCAGAAGCCTTCTTATGGCGATGAGCTTTGTGAATGAAGACTACCGAGGTCAGGGTCTCTATAAATTGATGATGGACGCTTCTGTAAAGTTTGCCAAAGAAAGAGGTTACTTAAAGATTACTAGTTTTCACAATAGCACTAATAATAAAATTATCATTCCTAAACTTAAGTACGGCTTCACTATTACTGGTATGAGATTAGATGCTGGTTATGGGACACTGATAGAACTCACTTATTTTATTTCTGAAAAAGAAAGAGAAGCTGTGGATTTTAGATGTGGGTATAAACGTCCTTCCAAAGATTTATTATCTCGTATGGGGATTAATTAAGAAGTACAATTTAGCTCTTCTTCTTAAGTAGCTGTATTTATATAATAAATTTATATTTAAAGACACTTTTGACAAAAAATCGTAATTCTTGTCAACGGCTTTTATTGTAAAAAATCTCCCAGACTTATAAAACTATTTCATAAGTTAATAACTAATCGGGAGATAGATATGAAATCATTTAAGAAAACATTCGCAGTTTTAATTTGTTACTCATTACTTTCAAACTCTGTTTTTGCTAACGGGCAAGAGTGGACAAAACTCACAGATGTACAAACTGAGTTGATTGAAAAATGTATGGAAGCATCTGATTGTAATTTAGATGAAATGAACTCTTACGTTAAAAGTATTGGTGTTGCTGGAGAGAATGCAGTTCTTTTAAAGAGCATCGAAACTAAGAAAGGAACTCTTGGAAATATAATTGAAACAGTTAAAGATGCTGGTGTCGCTGTAATTGGAGTGACTATCGTAGCAGGTGCAACAGTTGTTAATGTTGCTGCTGATTCTTTAGAGTACATAACAGATCTTCCTCCTGTAAGAGCGGCTTTAAATGGTGGAAAGAAAGTGATCACTTTCACTGTTAAAGGTATTTACAATGGAGTTGAAAGAACAATCGTCTTTACTTTAAAAGCGACTAGAGCAGTTCTAACTTTCAAGCCTGTTAAAATTGCCATTCAAACTTCTTTTAAAGTGATTGGAAATATCGCAGAAGGAACTTATAAAATCATTAAAGCAGTTGTAACTTCAAGACCTGTCGTCTTAATTCTTAATGGAGTTGAAGCTGTACTTACATTAAAAATTGTTAAAAAGATCTTCTCTGCCACTGGTAAAGTGATTGGATTTGCAGTTGAGACAACTTTTGATGTAGCTAGAGTTGTTGTAAAAGGTGCTTGGACTGGTGTTAAGTATGCTTGGAATGGTGCCCTTGTTGTTATAGGCGCTCCTTACCTAGTACTTAGATCAATCTGGCGTGCTATCAGAGGTTAATAAATTACCAAGGTCAGCTCTCTTGCTGGCCTTTCTTTAGTTTGAATTAAGTTTAAACCCCATTTCTTTGTGCCTTTTTGCTGTAGATCGACTAATGTTTTGGCAGCATTCTGGCTCCAGTTCCTCTAAAGTCTTAATATTCAAAAGGTCGTTTTGGCATCCACTTGGCAATAAGTAATATGTTGCCAGGAGGGCAAGATGAAATTTATAAACATATTTAATCCTACTACTCAGCGAGAGTTGCTCGAGGCCATAGGACTTATAAAATCTCCCATTACTCTATGGCAATCTCTTGAGCTTAAAAAGAAAGTGATGAAGATTTGTATGATGAAAGTAAATCGCTACCAACAGCAAATTGAGTTCACACCAAAGGAAGATAAGTATATTTTTTCAAGTCAGCTTCCTGTTTATTTCTACACTAGACACAGAAATTGTATTTTTAAGGCCAATATTATTTTTAACTCTGAATTTAAAGTCATTGCTAAGTGGCCGGAAAATTTTATGATTGAAAACGGTAGAGAACACGAACGAATTCATCCTAGTAAGAGAAGAGAAGTCTTCTTTTCCTTGCGCGTGAATAATGCTTTCTTTAAAGAATTTTCCAAACCTGTTATTGATGAGTCTAAGAGAGGTATTTCCATTCGTATTCCCTGCAGTGAAGTTCAATTCTATGATGAATTGGCGGTTGTGAAAGTGAAACTTAGAGGAGAGATCCGAGATGGAATGATCAATTACATTGTCCCGCTTGAGGGCAAGGGACAGCGGGGATTTTTTCGAATAGGTATAGTCTTTAATAAAATGACCTAGTTATCTCTTGATCACCTTATAGAAGGATAATAATTTCAACACTGTTGCGATGCGTTGTAAGTGTGGTATGTTTCCTGAAATTGGAGACATTATGAAAAATTTAATTTTACTGGGAAGTATTCTCTTATCGGGAGCAGGTTTTGCTGCTGAAGCAGATCATTACACAAGTAGGAATGACCTCTTAGAAGATATCTCAGATAGATTAAATAGTGACGCCAATGAATCACTAAGAAAGGCGGTAGAGAATTCTAAGGCCTTAGGGGAATGTGATTCTAAGAAAGCAGAACTTGCTCTGTATAAAGAGCTTCGAAATTATTTTGCCAATCATACCAAAGGCGAAATAGTGAAAGGTTTACTCCATTCAAATAATACTGCAAAGAGAGCGATTCCTTTAAATGAATCAATCTATGGGGAGTGGAGTATTTTTGATGGATACCTTTTAGGTAAGAAATCTGCGGCCAATAGTCCGCTGGCCTTAAGTCCTATGATCAAAGTAGGTGAGCAATTGGTGGGAATTGATAAATTAGAGCATATGTTTGGTATGGGATTTAAGTATTTCAAGAGTCATCACATTAAAGGCAAGAAGTTAAGAAAGGTATTAAAGAGAGGGATATTTAGCGAGAAGACAATTCTTGGAGGAAATATCTTGGCCACAGGGGTTTTTGCTTACGGTGATCTTTCTGCCAACTTCAATGGTATGAGATTTTGGAATCATGTTCTGCAAAGAAGAGACGATGTTCTAGGTGCCGACCAAAATATAGGACCCTATATACTATGTGTAGACAATTCATTTGTAGTTAATACGGAAAACCCTATTGATTTTAAAAACTACATCGATGCAAGTATGGATGAGAGTGTGAATTGTTCTAAGTTTGCCACAAAGAATGGAGCGAGAAAATACAAGCGCGCCATGGAGAAAAGGGGATTTTCTTGTCCCATGTCACAGAGTTCTTTAAATGAAATATTAACTAAGTATGGTGTTGTGACTCCAAAAGATAGAAAGAAGAGACCTATTTCTCATTGGATAATAAACACTGATGGAAACGAGGATGTGTCCTACTTCAACGAATTTTAAAATAATGTACTAAAGAGATCTGTGAGATCTCTTTTTTTTGCTAAATTTCATCTTCAAATTATTAAATCCTTTCCGATACTTCATAGAATTGTTATCATTTTGTCATTAATTTTTAAAAGAGGTATCGATGAAAGGAAGTCAAAAGGTCGTAGATCAACTTAAGTTCTTACTTACGGGTGAACTCACGGCAATGGATGTTTACTTTATCCAATATAGAGTTTTAAAAGACTGGGGACTTGATAAAGTCGCAGCAAGACTTGAGCACGAGTTTGACGATGAGAAAATGCACGCGGATCAACTTATTGATAGAATTCTCTTTCTAGAAGGGATGCCAGATATGGCGGCTCGAGAGCCATTTGACGTTGGAAATAATGTTCAAGAGGTGCTAGCAAACGATCTCGATTTAGAATTACTAGTGGCCAAGAATTTAAAAGTGGCGATAAAAATCTGTGAAGAAGAAAGTGATTTCGAAACGCGCAGTATTCTTCTACAACTTTTAAAAGACACTGAAGAAGATCATATTAAATGGTTAGAAATTCAGCTCAAACTCATTAAAAGCATTGGGATGGAGAGATATTCGCAGTCCCAAATGGAAGTTAAGTAAGTTACACTATCCTTATTACAGACCGTTAGCTCGGTCTGTAAATTCTCCTGCCTTTGTGTTACTTTATATCTTTAACAAGGTTGGAAATGAATAAGTTGTCTAAGACAAGTTTTACCCATTTATCTATTGTGCTCTCGCTAGCACTGCATGGTCTTATTTATATCCACTTTCAAAACAAGAATGAAAAAGTAAAAAGTATTTATTCTCAGGTTCATAGAACTCGTATCACTCTTAAAACGACAAATCGTAAGTATTCTAAGAAACAACAGAAATCGATACCAACTCCTATCAAGAAGAGAGTGGTAAAAAAGTCTTCTAAGAGAGTTCAAAAGAAAATAGTAAAACCTACGAAGAAAATTTCTAAATTTAGTCAGATTATGGAAAGGACTTTAAGAAAACCTATCACCAAAAGTTCTGGACACAGAGATATGGTGGCCAAGTATCTTTCAAAAGTTAGGCAGTCAATTTTAAAGAATAAGTTCTATCCACGTGTGGCCAGAAGATTAAAACAGCAAGGAGAAGTTGTTGTGACTTTTGCTATCCGCTGGCCTAATACAATCGAAGATGTACGTCTCAAGAAAATGACGCCATACGCACTGCTCAACCAATCTGCTCTAGAGTCGGTTAAAAGCCTAACCGAGCTTGCGATCATGCCTGAAAAGCTTAAAACTCAAGTGTTAAAAGTCGAAATTCCTCTGGTATATAGAGGCCTCTAGCTAAAAATATCTACAAATATATGACACTTTTTCGTATAAAATATGATTAATTATTACCATGTCTTTTTCTATTTCTTTTAAAGAAAGCCTTTTTCTTATCTTGCCTTTGCTCTTTTGTTCAAGTGCTTTTGCGCAAGAGGTCAATCAACTCGAATCAATTTATATTGTCGATGAGTTTGGCGTCACCTCTGTGGAGGGCGATTCTGTTGTTGAAGAAATTGATGAAGAGTCTTTGACTCAAGTCCAGGCCTCATCGATTGATGATATTTTAAGACTCACACCTGGAGCGACAACAACTGGTGGTCCTAGAAGTTCAGGTGAAGAGATTCAAATTAGAGGCCTTGGTTCTAAGAAGCTCTTCATGTATATCGATGGAGTTAAACAAAACTTCAGCACAGATCATAGTTCTATGTTGGCGCTAGATCCTGACAATTTAAAATCAGTGGAAATCTATAAATCAACTTCTGCTTTTTCTAAGGGTGGAAGTATAGGCGGTGGAGTTGTTTTTACAACAAAGGACGCCAGTGATTACTTAGCTCCTGGTGAAAAGTTTGGATCAACACTTAAGAGTGCATATACAAATTCAAATAGAGAGCAGCTCTTTTCTTTGAAAACTTATACTCGCTTTGATGATAGTGATTTGCTTTTTACTGTGACTAAGAGAAATGCCCAAGATGCAATTCTAGGGGATAGAACAACGCTAGAAAATTCATCTTATGATGATATGAATTTCTTTACTAAGTTTACCACTAAGACAAACTCACACGACCAATTGAAAGTAAGTTTTGAGCAATTTAGGCGTAACGATACAGTTCCCATGAACCCAACTCTTAATCCTCCTGTCTCTATTGGTGATTTAAATGGTGTGAATGAAATTACTCGTCGTACTTACAACCTTGAGTACGCAACAAACCCTAAGAATAATCGCTACCTTAATTTACATTCAACTTTCTACTCTACTACTCAAACGCTAGATAAAGTGCGGGCAAGTGATAAGCAACATGACTTTAGGAAAATTGAAACAAGTGGTGGATCTCTAAAGAATAGAGTTTCTATAAATAGAATGCATGGCAAAGATCTCAGCTTAGATACTGGATTAGAGTTGGTGCAAGATACTTTATCCGGAGAACGCGACGGGGGAGAGCTGGCTTCTTATCCTGGCGGAAAGAGCTCAGAGCAAAGTGCCTTCACTCAAGTTAATATTCCAGTGAGTAAGAGCATTGATATTTTTCCAGCACTTCGTTATCAAAATTACGATCTTGTTTCTAATAATCCTAGTCACGCTCCTAAGCAAGCGACGGAGCTTTCTAAGAAATTGGGAACCAGTTATAAACCTTTTAAATTTCTTGCTTTCACAGGAACTTATTCAGAAGGATTTAACGCCCCAAAGATTCAAGATGTCTATGTGGATGGATTGCACCATAAAGGGGACGGTTTCTTTATTTCTGATAACTTCTTTACTCCAAATCCTGAGCTTGAACATGAAACTTCAAAAATGCTGGAAGTGGGGGCAAAATTTGAAAAGAATATTTTTTCTAAGTATGACCTCTTAACTCTAAAGGCCAATTACTATTGGAATGAAGCTAAGAATTATATCTACTTTGAAAAAATTGAAGGGGACCCTTTTGAGGGAACAAATGGAACGACTAAGTTTGTTAACATTCCAGAAGTGAGTTTAAAAGGTCGTGAGTTTGGAATGGATTATCTCTATGACCGAGTTGAATTTGGCCTATCTTATTCTAGAAATAGAGGAACCAATAAAACTCTAGGTCTATATCTGGCCGACATGCCGGCAGATCAATACAATTACAATTTTAAATATCACCTTGATGAATACGGATTGGTATTAGGTTACCTTGGAATCAATACTCTAAAGCAGGACCGAATCAATCGAGATACAACTGAGAGAACAGATGAGACTCCGGGATATTTTATTCATAATATCTTTGTCACCAAGAGTTTTATTAGAGGCGCTTTAAAGGGCTTTTCGGTAATGACTCGAGTTGATAACTTTACCAATCGAAATTATAGAAAGCATGGATCAAATATTAATGAAATAGGACTGGATGTAAAAGTCGGCCTAAGTTATAAAATAAACCATTTTTAAATATTGGAGAGCAAATGAAAAAACTCGCATTACTATTCTTAATACTATCAACTTCTGTTTTTGCAGATATTCCTGTGGGCCACTACGAACTCGATAAAATCATGTGTTCTAATGGAGAAGCTTTAAAGCTTGGTGGAAAGTTTATGAGCTATACTATTGCTCTTGATGTCACTGAGATTGATATGAAGATGACAGCAGTTGCTAAGAGTGCCAGCTGGTCACCGTTTAAACTCTTTTGTACGCAAATTAATGTAGGTAAATTCTCTTACATTGAAGACAATAAGTACGAAGGTTACTTGGCGCTTAATAGTGTTAAATGTAACGCTAAAATTTGGGAAGGAAGACTTAGAAAACATGCCTTTGGAATTGAAGAGCAAGGTGTTTTCACTTACACAGTTGTTGGTAATAAATTAACGATTCAAAATCCTGAAACTGTCACTAAATATTCTTGTAAGAAGACGGGAAGTTTTCCTATTTATCACTACACTTTGAAGTAGTCCTACGCAAAGGTTCACTCTCTGAGTGAATCTTTGATTTTTCGCCATTTAATTCGCCATAGTCCTGCCTTTTTCTGTACAATTGAGCCAAATTTATCTAAAAATACCAATGAATATTACTATTTAGGCGATTGAGCAAAAGGGATTATTGCAATGAGTTATAATTTTCAAGAAATTGAAACAAAGTGGCAGAAGTACTGGAGTAAGAACCAAACATTTAAGGTGACTGAGGACAGTTCTAAACCAAAATTCTACGTACTTGATATGTTTCCCTATCCTTCTGGAGCAGGCCTTCACGTGGGTCATCCACTTGGTTATATCGCCTCTGATATTTATACTCGTTTTAAAAGACTCTTAGGTTACAACGTTCTTCACCCAATGGGTTACGATGCCTTTGGTCTTCCAGCAGAACAATACGCAATTCAAACAGGTCGTCACCCGGCGGAAACAACTGCAGATAATGTGACTCGCTACCGTGAACAATTAGATGGTATCGGTTTTTCTTACGATTGGAGTAGGGAAGTTCAAACTTGCGATCCCAAGTATTACAAGTGGACTCAGTGGGCCTTTATTCAAATGTTTGATCACTACTATGATCTTGATGCCAATAAAGCGAAACCCATTAGTGAGCTTCTTTCAAAATTAGAAGAGGGCGGAAGCTCTGCTGTAAATGCCCACGCTGGTGAAATTGAAGAATTTTCTGCCAGTGATTGGAAGAGTTTTGATACTAAAAAGAGAGAGATGACTCTTCAGCTTTATAGATTAGCTTATCTCGCTGATACGGCCGTAAATTGGTGTGCTGGTCTTGGAACTGTTCTTGCCAACGATGAAGTTAAAGACGGACTTTCTGTTAGGGGATCTCACCCTGTAGAACAAAAGAAAATGCAACAGTGGTGTTTAAGAGTTTCTGCTTACGCTCCAAGGTTATTAGATGGGTTAGATGGACTTGATTGGTCTGATTCATTAAAAGAAATGCAAAAAAACTGGATTGGAAAATCTGTTGGTGCTGAACTTTGTTTCAAGGCCAAAGGTTTAGATGTTGAATTCGATATTTTTACTACGAGACCAGATACTGTCTTTGGTGCGACTTTCATGGTGCTTGCGCCGGAGAGTGAACTTGTAGAGCTTGTCACAACAAGTGAACAAAAATCTGCTGTAGATGCTTATCTCTTAGAGACTAAGAAGAGAACTGAGAGAGATCGTCTTGCAGATGTAAAACGCGTCTCAGGTGTTTTCACTGGTTCATACTGTATTCATCCTTTCACAGGAAAAGAGATTCCAATTTGGATTGGTGATTACGTTCTCGGTGGATACGGAACAGGTGCTATTATGGCCGTTCCTGCTCATGATTCTCGTGATTACGCTTTTGCCAAACACTTTGATATTCCCATGGTGCAAGTTGTATCTGGGGGCGATATATCTGTTGAGTCTTATGACGCCAAAGAAGGGAAGATGATGAACTCTGATTTTCTAGATGGACTCGATGTAAAAGAGGCCATTAAGAAAATGGTTGATGAAGTAGATTCTAGAAAATTAGGAATTAAGAAAACAAATTACCGGTTACGTGATGCGACTTTCTCTCGTCAAAGATACTGGGGAGAGCCATTCCCAATTTATTTTAAAGATGGAATTCCTCACACTCTATCTGTTGATGATCTTCCACTGGAGCTTCCAGAGGTTGATAAATACCTTCCCACTGAAGATGGACAACCTCCTCTAGGAAGAGCGAAGAACTGGAAAACAAAAGATGGATATCCATTAGAGATGTCTACTATGCCTGGTTTCGCTGGATCATCTGCTTACTACCTAAGATATATGGATCCTCATAATGAAAAGGAACTTGTTTCAAAAGATGCGAATAACTACTGGCAAGATGTTGACCTTTATATTGGGGGAGCAGAGCACGCCACAGGGCACTTAGTTTACTCACGTTACTGGAATAAATTCTTATTTGATATTGGATTTGTTTGTAAGGAAGAACCGTTTAAGAAACTTGTGAACCAGGGGATGATTCAAGGTCGCTCTAACTTTGTTTACAGAGTGAAAGGAACGCAGAAATTTGTCTCTCTTGGTTTAAAAGATCAACATGACACACAAGAGTTTCACGTTGATGTGAATATTGTTAATAATGACTGCTTAGATATGGAAGCTTTTAAAGCTTGGAGAGCAGAATACCAAGACGCTGAATTTGTCACAGAAGAAGTTGATGGAAAACAAGTTTATAAGTGTGGATACGCCGTTGAAAAAATGAGTAAGTCCATGTTCAATGTTGTAAACCCAGATACTATCGTTGATAAGTACGGTGCCGATACGCTTAGACTCTATGAAATGTTCTTAGGGCCTCTTGAGCAATCAAAACCGTGGAATACAAATGGGATTGAAGGAGTTCACCGCTTCCTTAAAAAACTTTGGGCACTTTTCTACAAAGAAGAAGAGTTCATTGTCACTGATGAAAAGGCTTCTAAAGAAGAACACAAAGTTTTACATACTTGTATTAAGAAAGTTCTTACAGACGTAGACACATTCTCATTTAATACATCTGTTTCTGCATTTATGATTTGTGTAAACGATCTCGCTAAAATTAAATGTAATAAGAAAGAAATTCTAGAGCAACTGACTGTTCTCTTTTCTCCTTTCGCTCCTCACTTCAGTGAAGAAATATGGTCAGCACTTGGAAATACTACAAGTATATCCTTTGCCAATGCTCCTAAGTTAGTAGAGTCGTACTTAGTTGAGAGTACTCATAAGTATCCTGTTTCTTTTAATGGGAAAATGAGATTTCTTATGGATATTGCTCTTGATGCTTCTAAAGATGAAATTGAAAAAACTGTTTTAGAAAGTGAAGAGGCCAAGAAGTGGTTAGAAGGTAAGACAATTAAGAAAATGATTGTTGTCCCTAAGAAAATTGTAAATATTGTCGTAGGATAAAATAATGGCCCAACGTTTGTTGGGCTTTTTTTATTTACAATATTTGTTAATCTTTTCACTGGCCAAGAGAAGGTATTCGCTCAACGTGCAACCAGTAGTTCTCACTCGAGGTTTAAGGCCATGATCTCCATCTTCAAACCATTCCACTTTGATTTTCTTGCTTAGAGTATAGCCTTCAACATCTTCTCTTGTTCCCATGCTATCTCTTGTTCCTTGCAGAATAAGAACTTTTGTTTTGATTTCTTTCAAATGATCAATTCTATCTTTGGGATCTTTTCCTGGTGCGTGAAAGGGAAAGCCAAGACAAATAACACCTTTGGGTTTGAGCTCATCAGCAATGAGCGTGGCCATGCGACCACCCATAGACTTTCCACCAATATAAGTATTCTTGTCACCCACTAGTGCAAAAACTTCTCGCCATGTTTCTAGGAGAACTTTCTTTGTATTAGGTGGACGTTTCTTTCCTGAAACTCTTCGCTCGTTCATATAAGGAAATTCAAATCGAATCACTTGAATATCTTGTTTAACTAGATAAGTAGTCAATTCGTTCATCCAATCACTATCCATCATTGCACCCGCACCGTGGGCCAAGATAATTTTTATTTTAGCGTTCTTTGGACCTTTGATTATGAGATCTTTTTTCAACATGTTAGAAGGAGCCTTGGTGTATAATTAAATAAAATCTAATAAATTGTAACAAAACTGTATCTCGATAACACTAATAAAGAGAACGTTCTAAGCATTAATCTAGGGAGCAATATGAAATTTATCAAGTTCGCAATTCTACTATCACTTGTATTTGGAACTCAAGTAACGGGCGCTGAGAAATTAAAAAAGGCGACTTTTGCTGGAGGTTGTTTCTGGTGTATGGAACCACCCTTTGAAAAATTAGATGGTGTTAAGTCGGCCATCTCTGGTTATGCCGGTGGAAGTGTTGTGAATCCAACCTATAGACAAGTGAGCGCTGGTAGTACTGGTCACACTGAAGTTGTTCAAATTACTTATGATCCAAGTATTGTAAGTTATAAGACTCTCTTGGCCACTTTTTGGCGAAATATTGATCCCACAGATGCACACGGACAATTTGTTGATAAAGGGAGTCACTATCGTCCAGCGGTTTTCTTCCACGATAAAATGCAACAGAGTGAGGCCCTGGCCAGTAAAGCTGATCTGCAAAAGAAGAAGATCTTTGAGAAGGATATCGTGGTTGAAGTTACTCCTTTAAAGAAGTTCTATCCGGCCGAGGATTATCATCAAGATTATTATAAAAAGAGCTCTATTCGCTATAAATTTTATCGATACAACTCAGGGCGTGATAAATTCCTCAACAAATATTGGAAAAAGTAGGGCATTTTTGCAATTAAGTTGCATTAATTGAAAAAGCTTCGTATAACCTCTTTGTAATAAAGAGGTATACGTGGATCAAGTGCAGCAGCAAAGAATGGATAAAGTAGGGATTTTTCTCTCGTTGTCGTGTTGTATTCACTGTCTTGCGACTCCCATTCTTCTTGTTATGGCGCCGAGTGTTTCAGAGTACTTTGAGAGTGAGTGGGTTCACATACTACTTTTTCTCTTAGTGGCACCTACGGCGCTACTAAGCTTCTTAAAAACTCATCGTACCAATGCTCATAAGCGACCATTGGTTCTTGGATCTATTGGATTACTTGGATTATTTGTAGGATTACTTATTCACTTTGTAGGCGAGCACGGTGCTTCACATGGCCACAGTGAAATACATGAACTTGAAGTCGTGATTAATATTATCTCTGGACTATTTCTTGTTTCTGCACACATTTACAATTTCAAAGACTCAACTTGTAAACACTGTTAGTTACTTCTTGTGCTGACAATCGGGACAGGTGGCAAAGAACTCTAGTTTGTGTTCAACATCTTTGTATCCCATAAGTTCAATTTTCTCATCAATCTCTTTAACAAAACAGTGGTCAAGAACAATGACCTTCTTACAAACTTTACAAATAATGTGATGATGGTGATGACCGGGATGATTAAATTCATAACGTGCAAAATCTTCATCAAAACGGATAGAATTTAAAATTCCATTTTCTTTAAATTGTTTTAATGTTCTAAAGAGAGTCGCTCGATCACAAATACCCTCAGGAAGACGTTCAAAAATCTCATCGGCAGAGTAAGGTCCATGGTCTCTAGTTAGGAGTTTTAAGATAGCCGCTCTTGGTTTAGTAAAACTTAAACCTGCTTCTTTTATTAAAATTTTGATATCACTTTCTTTCATAATTTGATCTTAACATAGAGAATGAGTCTAGCCACCTGTTGAATTTAGGGTAGAATTAAGGAAAGAGAGAAGGTGGTATTGCAATGCGTGAAAAGATCCCAGTAACATTAGTCGTGGGCTTTCTAGGTTCAGGTAAGACAACATTTATTAATAATATTCTCCATGGTGATCATGGTAAGAAAATTGCTGTTATTGAGAATGAGTTTGGAGATGTTGGAATTGATGATGAGCTTCTTAAAGGTGGAGAAGATCTCATTGTAGAAATGAACAATGGTTGTATCTGTTGTTCAATGAAGGGAGACTTGGTTGAGTCTCTTTCTAAACTTCTAGATAATTCTAAAGACTTTGACCAAATTGTTATTGAGGCCACAGGTATGGCCAACCCTGGTCCCATCATAGAAACTTTCTTTTCTTCTCCTGTGTTAAGTGAGAGTTTTATTCTTGATTCAGTTATAGGTCTAATCGACTGCGCTCATTATGAATTGAATTTAAAAAACTTTGATCAAGATGAAGAAGTGGCCTTTCATGATCAAATTGCTTTTAGTGAATCGCTCCTCTTAAATAAAGTTGACCTTGTTTCTGAAATTGAACTTAAGAAAATTAGAGAAAAGTTACGAGAAAATAACCCTCATGTGAAAGTCTTTGAAACAACTAAAGCGCAAGTAGACCTTTCACTAGTTATGGGAAGAAGTTCATTTGATCTCTCTCTTGTTGAAGATTCAATGCCGAAACCAAGTGGTGTTGAATACCCTTTTGCATGGGGAGGAGTTATATCCCTTCAAGAGGGGACGCATAGACTTAGTTTTAATCATACTCACCACAACGAGCAACTTGTTTTCTTTAAAGTCGATGAAGATGATATTAATAAGCAGGCCATAAGTTATGCTACATCTTTTTTCTATTCTCCTAAGAGAAGGTCAAAAGCTAAGGCCGTATTATCTACTGAAGAACATATCTTATTAGACTTTCAAGACCAACATTTTACCCAATATTCTATCGAGGTAGAACATGTTGGAAAATATGCTTTCTTCTTAAGCGATTCTCCAAAACACTTACAAATGAATATAGAGGATAAGAGCGACTCTGCTATTGAGATTCCCAAAGGAGTAGAGTTTAAAAAAATGACCCACTCCCATGGTGATAAAATTAATTCTGTCTCCTTTGAGTTTGAGGGCGCCTTAAATCCTCATTCTTTTGAAATGTTTTTAAACGTTTTATACACTCAGTACTCCAATAACATTTACAGATCTAAGGGTGTGCTTCACTTTGAAGGCAATGATCAGCGAGTTGTTTTTCAAGGGGTTTACTCTTCTGTTCAATTTGATCATGGAAGAGAATGGGGAAGTGATAAACGAGTGAATAAGATTGTTTTCATTGGTAAAGGATTAGTTGGCGCTTCATTAGAAGCGGGCATCAAGAATTGTAGAGTTTAAAATAGTCTAAATTAAGAATTGTTTTTAAAACTATTAGTGATATTTCGAATTTCAATTCGTTGTTTGTCTTTTAATTCATTTATTCGATCTTCATAGCCCTCGTGAACACTAGCGATTTCCTTGCTATTTCTCTTTGAAAGTTTCTCTAGTCGGCGATCATAGTTTCTCTTTATATTTTCAATATCTCGGTCTTTTCCATCAATAATTTTCTTATACATGTAAGAAGCTCTTTTCAATTCTTGTTGAAACTTATCTTTGGTCTCTAATCTCTCTTTAATAAAATCTCGATTGAGGGTCTTTATATCTTTGTCATTTCTTTCATTTATTTGTGAGATTTTTTCCTTAACATCAACTTTTGCACTATCGATTTGGACTTCATAAGACTTCGTAGTAGAGGACTTATCACTTTTAAAGCTTTCATTTAAATTATCAATTCTTTCGCTGTAGGATTCATCTTTAGAGTTGAGTTGGCTATCGTAACTAGATCTCAACTGATCGAGTTGCTTTCTTCTTCTGGCCTCAAGCTTTTGTAATTCTTGGGAATGTTTAAAACCTTCGTCTACGGATACCGCCATGGCTTCCTCCTAGAACAATTATAACCTTTGCTGCTACGAGTTGTGAGCCTGCAGATATGTCCCAATAAGGAATGTTTAACCGCTTTAGTTGATTATTAGAAGATATCGGTGAGTTTGCTGAGTGCTGTGAAGTGAGATATTCTTATCGGCCTCTTTCTTCTTTATATTCCATAACTTAAAGTGATTTTCATCGACAAATTCATCATTCATTTCATCTAGAAGTTCTCTGGATTTCTGCCAGAATTGCAAATCATCCTCTGAAAACTCTGTTATTTCATAATTTAATCTCAATTTTGCCAGTGCCTTGGGAATAGGAGAGTTATTAAAAGAGTTATTTACTAAGGTAAAGAAGAGGATGATTTTCTTATTCTCTCCCAAATGATTTTTTAAGTTTTTAAGAAACTTTCGATAGTTTCGAATCATATAAAAGGAATCAATTGAAATAATGAGATCATAGGTTTCATTTCTTTTAAAAGACTCTATGTCATCTTTAGAGAAGGTCACTCCAGCTTCATCACTTGGGCAAAGAGCAAAATCAATTCCGTGTGCCTTAAAATTAAACTCTCTTGCTAGAGAGCTAGTGAGTTTGCCATTGCCTGAACCGATATCAAGTAAGAGTTCGGGGCTTTGTTCTTTAATAATTTCTTTAAGTTTTAAATACTGTTTCTTACTTAAAGTGTTTAAGCAGCGATAGTCTGTACCATGTAATTCTTGGCAATACTTTTTGTAGGCCTTTGAATTTTCCATATCTTGATACGTTTTTTTAAAGGCGCTAGGAGCATTTTTTTTAAAATAGGAATAATTAAAAAATTTAGATATAAAATTCATTCTTGTACTTTATGGCCTTTGAAGGGATCTCTTATAAAATCAATGTGGTTTAAATAGAGTCCAGCTCCTGGCGTAATAAAACCTGTTTTATGGAAAACACTAGAATCATAGGACACTTCAATGTCTTCAATTTCAACTTTTCCGTGACCTATATTAAATAGAGTACCCATTATAATTCGCACCATTTGTTTTAAGAAGCCACTTCCTTCTATAACGAGAGCATAACAGTCTTCACGGTCTTCACCTTTTATATAATCTTGTGATTCAACGATTTCACATTTGAAGATCTCTCTTACTTTTTCTGCATTCTTAGAGGGCTTGTAGCTAAAATTAGTAAAATCATGAACACCTATAAAAGACTTGGTCGCTTCTTTCATTTTTTCAATATTTAACTTTTCTGGAATATTTGTAAAATAGTTTGATTCTATATCTTCAGGAAGATTTTTAAAAAGGTAGATATACTGCTTAGATTTTGCAAAATAAATCACTTTAAAGTGACTATAGGTTCTTTCACAGCGCTCTATATGAATTTCATCTGGTAAGAGTTGGTTTAATTTCTCTTTCAATTGTTGTGGAGTAAATTCACAGGGGATTTGAACAAAGCAGACATTCGCAAGAGAGTGTACTCCTGTATCTGTTCTACTGGAGCCCATTGTTCGAATAGAGTCAGAGCCAACTAAATCTTTTAGAGTTGTCTCTAGAGTTCCTTGAATCGTTTTGAAGTCTTTTTGCTTTTGCCAGCCAAAGTAGTTTTGACCTTTGTAGTGAACTTCTAAATTATAGAATCTTTTCATGAGGTTAAATAGGGGACTAAACTAGTCCCAGATCTTTACCTTTTTTAAGAAGTGCATCTCTGTCTTCAGGGTTCATTCCTAAAATCATCTCTTGGATAGATTCAAGTTGTTCTGGAGACATATTTGCCATGGCGTCTTGCGCTTGGGCGATAATATCTTGCTCGCTAGGTTGTGCCTGTACTGGAAAAAAGATGACTTTATCTACGGCCAGTTCACTATCATGACCTTCTTCTTTTAAGAGTTCCAAGACTTTATTAAAGCTTAGGCCTTTGTTGTCAGCGACTTCGTACATCTTCTCAAGAGGAAATGAAATTCTCTTTTCTGGATATCCGTGGTTAGCTAAATTCTTAAGCACTTGCTCTTTGAAATCAATTAGTATTTGTGACATATAAACCCCTTTAATGAATATTATCCATACTTTAGGGGGTTTGTCACTAATAGAGCTGCCAAGGGATTAATAACCTAGATCTCTGGAGACAAAGTTATCCTTATGCAGATTTGAAATATGGGCAAAGATTGGTTTCTCTAATTTTATGAAATCCTCCATACTGCACTTTATTGCGTCAATATGGGTTCCTGCGTTGAAATAGATCTCACCATCTTCAAGAAGATTGTCTGATACGATGACTTCCATTCCGTAGAGGTGACCAAATATGGGCATAGCACCGGTTTCACAATCCTTAAACTTTTGATTCAATTCGTTCTCTGAAAAAAACTTAATGTGTTTTGCTCCAAAGGATTGTTGTAGCAAGTGAATGTCCAGCATATCACTAGCAGGTATAACGGCTAATATATCTCTACCATCCATATGCACCGCTATGGTCTTGGCAAGTTCATGTTTAAGACAGTGAATTTTATTCGCCACTTCTTCAGCTGTGTAACCAGGAGGGTGAAGGATATGGCTGTAACTTACATGTTTTGAATCCATATAGGATGAAATTTTCTTAGGAATAGACATAGGCGATCCATTTGTTAGAGGAACACATTGATAGTTAAATTCTATGGATAAAGTGTGAAGCAATCATAAAATGAAACTTTATAAATCTTGATGCAGTGAGCTGGTTTGTTGTAAGAATTTTCTTACAAAATTAATTAGTTACCCAGTATAAATACTATGTATTTTATAAGCATAAGAAATCTTGATAATTCTAGTCTTGTGCAGGTGGCTGTTTATTGTTAAAACTATTAATGTAAAATTATTTTATTTAAAAATGTGAAGATAATTTATGTTTGGGGAGAAATCCCTATGGCCCCAGCTTGCTAATTTAGCAGCGCATTTCAGTGAGCTGGGGTTCCATTCCTTTAGGTTGTCAATATTTCTCCATTATTCCTTTAGTTTGTCTTTAAAGTTTAGCTTTCCTTTAGGAAAGAGAGTTTTTGTTAGTCAAAAACGTTATTTCCTTATGGCCTTGAGCGGCACTTTCTTGATAAAAATTATTGAGTAAGTTTTTAGCTAAGGATTAGCAAATTATAAAAAACTTATATATTCCAAACAGATTAAGTCAGGACGTCTTTAATCTCGCAAAATGGAGTTTGCAAAATGGATAAGGAAACTATTAAAAAGAAAGTTTCGCCAACCAGTGTAGCTACTAAGATGATTTACTTAGTGGTGTTCCTTAGTGGTGTCATTGCATTTACTTTTTCAGCAGTTCAATTATCAGTAAGTTTTAAGAAAGATAAATCCCTCATTGAAGCCTCATTGGATAGGATTGAGCAGGAGTACGTGGCCGATCTTGCTCAGGCCTTATTTGAAAATGATCAAAAACAAATTAATTTCTTAGTGGAGAGTATTTCCAAGAAAAGAAATATTCATTTTATGAGGATTGAACTTTTAGATTCTAGACTCATTACATTTGGAAGTAATAATTTTGAAGAAAAAATCACAAAGGTTTTTCCCTTAATATTTGAAACTAGAAACAAGAAATCCATGGTTGGGAAAATTATTGTTCAATCTGATCTTTCTAAGTTCTATGATAAATTCAGTAAAAAGATTATGTTTGTTATTTTAGTAAACTTACTGAAAATGATAGCTATCGCTGGAACTCTACTTCTCGTCATGAATTTCTATGTGACAAAACCTTTAAAGAATTTAATGAGGTATTGTCAAAATATTTCAAACCAGAGTTTCACTGAAAAATTTGAATTTAAAGATGAATTCTTAAAAGTTTCTCAAATGATGGGAATAATGTTCGAAGATTTAAATGATAACTATCAAGATATAAAGAAAAGCGAAGAGAGGTTTAAAGATATTTCTCAGTTCAAAAATCGAGTAGTTTGGGAAACTGATTTGAATATGACAATTACTTATATTTCAGACTTTGTTAGTTCAGACAAAGTGGATACTTACTTACTTGATGCACACCCTTGGAATAAATGTAAAGAAACCCTTTTGCAAAAGTTCTTAATACTTAAATCTCTCCAAAGTTTTAGAGATTTGGAATTTCACTTTAGTGAGAGTAGTTCAGAGATTATTTGGTCTATTTCTGCAAAACCTTTCTTTGATGATAAGGCAAGACATATAGGGTACCGCTTTATTAGTGAAGACATTACTCAAAGTAAGCAATTGCAAATGAAGTTAGAAGTTCAAAAAGAACAAATAAGGCAAAATCAAAAGATGGATGCTCTAGGACAAATTACTGGAGGATTAACTCACGACTTTAATAATCTCTTAATGATTATCCAGGGAAGTCTTAGAAATATCACTAAATCAATTGAGCGAGGAAGAGATTTTAATAAATATCTCATCACTGCAAATAATGCAGTTGATAGAGGAAGAAAACTTACTAAGAAGCTACTAGTCTACAGTCGTAAAGAGGCGTTAACTCCAACCCGCCAAAATGTGAATGATCTTGTTATGGAAATGAGTGATATTTTAGAGAAATGTCTAAATGAAAAAATTACTTTGAAGGTCGACCTTTGTCAGAACGTGAAAGATATATTCATCGATCCTATGGAACTTGAAAACGCTTGTATTAATATGGCGATAAACTCTAGAGATGCTATGCCTCATGGGGGGAAAATTACTATAGAAACAAATAGGGTTTCAATTCAGTCAGCTAATGATCTCTTGGACCGAGGAGAGTATGTTCAGTTAAGTTTTACTGATTCTGGTAGAGGGATTCCTTCACATGTCATTAATAAAGTTTTTGAACCATTTTTTACTACTAAAGATATAGGTCAAGGAACAGGCTTAGGTCTTAGTCAAATTTATGGATTTGTAAAAGATTCGAAGGGAAAGATTGATATTAAAAGTAGAATAAATGAAGGGACACAAATAAATATGTTCTTCCCTGTGTTAGCAGAGATAGGCCTTCACAATGTTCCAACAATCTAAATTAAGCTTAAATTATTACGTGTATGACTTACTTTTATGACATTATTAGAAAATGATAAATGTAATTCTGGTAGATGATGAAACTGACCTTTTTCCTTTGTTTAACATTAAATTCAAAAGAGAAATTAGAAATAATGATATAAAATTCAACTTCTTCACTTCTGCAAAAGACGTTTTGGAGTTCATTGAATCTTCCGATAAAGGAGAATTCAATTTTATTTTAAGTGATATCAACATGCCTGATATGGACGGATTAGAATTATTAGAAGTTATCAAGAAAAACAATGACACACAAAAAGTTTATATTATTTCGAGTTACAAGAGCGAAGATTATAATATCAAAGCGAAGAAATTAGGTGCTGATGGTTTTTTGCAAAAGCCCATCGATTTTAAATATCTCAAAGAAATTCTTCTCTAAGCTGCTTTATTATTATCATAAAACTTTTCTGCTATAGCATGAGCGTTATCTGATAAATGAGCAAAGCTTAGAAGTCTATCGTTAAATTCCCAATGTAAACTTCTCTTGAAGGAGAGGAGACTCTCAAGAGCTTGAATATGCTTCGCTTCATTCGCTATGAGGTCACTGAATATTGTTTTAGAGAGTCTTTCAAACCCTTTCCCCTTAGATTCCCAATAGGTTTTAGTCATCGCCCTAAAATAAATGTCAGAAAAGGAACTTTGTTTTAATAGTTCTTGATCAAAGTTTTTGAGAACATAGTTATTCACATACTTTATGGCAATATCTTCATCTTCATAGGCAAAGTAAAGTATTATGCGACCAATATCAAAGAGTACAACTTCAAGGGCAACTGGCATATTCTTCTTTCTAGCAACATCTGCATAGTGAATGAAGCTTTGAGTCGCAAATGTCATCATGGCATGATTATCTTCTAATAATTCAATTGCTAAGCGATAGTAATAAGACATTGATTGAAACCTTTCAAGATCCTTATTGTTTAAGCTCGTTCTAAAAAGAGAATTAAATACCATTAAATGCATCTCAACAATAGTTTCTCTTTCGTGGTAAAGAGCTTCATCAAGGGTCTCTAAGAGTTTTTCACATACAAAAGGGATGACCTCATTGTGCGATTTCTCTAAGTGGGAGAGGATTTTTTCCATTTTTCCAAGGATATAGGCCTCTGGCCAAATGAGCTCTTTTTCAAGATGAAATCTGCCCTCTTGTGAGATTCCTTGAAGAAACTGTGGGTCGACTTTTCTCCAAGGAGTGTTTTCTTTGTCATAGTTTTGCATCAACTCATTGAAGACTTCGTGCATACTTGTAAATACTTGTATGATTAATTGTTTGTCATCGCGCTTAGAGGCCGTGTAGGCAATATTGGCAAGAACATCAAATGTATCAAAGGTCTCTTGTTTTACCTTGAGGTCATTCTTCTTATTCTTTATATGAACAAAGCCTACTTTAATTTGATCTTCTAAGAGAGGAAGGAAGTAACTTGGTTTAATAAACTGACTTACAAAGTAAAGATAGGGGATGATTCCACCAATCGCTAATATGGTTAGGGTGTAACCTGTAATGAGAAGAGGTCTATAAAGAAAATGACTTTCTGGAAACAAGTTTACTAAGATGGTGAATAAATTACTTACGAGAATAAATCCAATTCCAGCAATTGTAATGGGATGTTGAACAAATAATTTTGCAAGTCTTGGCGTATAGAGATTTGCAGTAAGGGTAATGATCAGTGCCATAGAGGTGAGTAGTGCCGCAAGAAAACCAATGACTAATCTATTTGCAAAAGGGAGCCATCGATTTAGATTATTTTCTAGTAGCCCACTAGAAGTTGAACCTAGAGAGAATATACCAAGAGCTAGAAAAATCATTATGATAGCAATGGGTATATACCTAAATATAACTCTTCTTATTTTCTTATTCATTAGCAACTCATCGTCATTACTTAGAGCTGATTAACAAAAGATATTCTTAAATTAGCTGGAGGCTGATTCGTATTGGTTTAGTGCCCTATTCCAGATGTACATGAGAACTATGTAACTAAGGACTATAGCTATTACTAAATAAATCAGGTAATGCCACTTGGAATGATCAATTATAAAGTGAACAGGTGCTGAACCTATGAGAAGCACTGGGATAACCATTGTAAAAAATCTTCTCGACATTGAAGAGTAGATGAAATTAGGCCAACGGCTTAAATTTTGAAATTGCATTCTAAGAAAATTAATTCCCATCCCTTCTGTCATCCAAAACATACTGGTTGAAATGATAAATTCAAGAAGTGCTAGTAGAGTAAATGATAAGAGAACTAAGAAGGGTAAGAGTACCCAACTTAAAGTATCTAACTCTATTTCTCTACCATAGTAAATTAGACATCCCCAGACTACAAAGGTATTGCAAAAACTTGATGTTCTAATATGTCTAAAAAAGCAGGAGAATATTGAGTGAATAGGTTTTAATATTATAAAATCCATCGCTCCTGTTTTTATATCTCTTGATAGGACCCAAAAACTTTCGCTGATGAGAGTCATGTGTAAGTGATCGACACATAACATAAATGATATGAAGAACATGAG
Source organism: Halobacteriovorax marinus (assembly GCA_002163155.1). Lineage (GTDB taxonomy): Bacteria > Bdellovibrionota > Bacteriovoracia > Bacteriovoracales > Bacteriovoracaceae > Halobacteriovorax > Halobacteriovorax marinus_A. Next base: position 329,184 of record MAAO01000002.1, read on the forward strand.
CTGCTCTTTATTCCATGGACCAATGGCAGAAACGTGATCAAATATGAAGCTCACGGTTGCTAGACTTGAGAAATAGAAGAATATATCCATGAAAATAAGCAGAATAAAATTAAAGCGAAAACTCATGGCGGTTGAGAAGCTGGTACTGACAAAATTGCCATAAACATTTAGGTAGTGTTTAAGGTTGTTCATTTACATCCCCGCTGCAGTGTAGAGTTTCATTCCACGACTCCAGATAAAACGATTGATGAGGGCAAAGGTTACTATCCAAAAAATAATGATGAGGGGGGCTCCCGAGAATGGAGAAATTTCTCCAGAAAATACCTTAATAGGGTAGTAACTTAAGTAAGGGAAGGGAGTAAAGTCTAATACCTTTACTAACCAACTTGGATAAAGTTCAAGGGGAAGGATCGCTCCTGATAAAAAAGCTGCCATGATTTGTAAAATCACTCTTAAGATCCATGTCTCTTCAAGCCAAAAGGCTAAAATCCCTGTCATATATTGAAGAGTGAACCACATTAAGCTCACTAGAAAACAAAACAAGTAGCCATAGATTAAGGCCATAAAGCTTAAGTTATGAAAAATTCCAATAGAGAAAATAAATGCAATTGTGATCATGGAAATAAAAGTTTGTAATAACTGAAAGGAGATAAAAGAAGCAGTATGAAATTCCCAAAAGTTAAAAGGATAAATCAAGTAACTTGAAATCCTTCCCATTCTAATGTCTTCTGCAAGGTTGTGTGAAGCATATCCTCCTGCGATAAGAGAAACGACTAGACTCCAAGCATGATAGTGAATCATTTGCGAGAAATTATATCCTTGAATAATCAGCCCGGATTGGGAGCTATAGATTGAAGACCACAAATTGTATTTAATAAAAAAGAATACGAGAGAGGGTCCAATAACTTGTAAGAAGAAATTAACTCTATAGGCGGTAAGTTGAGACCAAGATATCTTTATTGTTTGAACCCACTTCGAAATATTGGCATTACTTGTCAGCACTAAGAATCTCTGGGTTTAGAATTAATGTCTTCATCACTTTTTCAATGGGAAGGACTTCTGTATTGAAATCTTCCACCTCATAATTTGTAATGACTTTGGAACTGACAGATCTTAACTGTTCTTCAGGAATGAGTAGTTCAACTTGCATTCTACCTTCAGCCCATTCAGGTGTGTATTGTTCAAAGTATTTATCATCATTAGATATAGGATTTTTAAATGAGAAAGAGACTCTTTTTTCATGTCCAAGAAGCTTTTCGAAGTCTTGGATATCACCGTCATAAGCTTTTTTCCCATTTAGGATAAGAACTATTTTTGAACACAATTCTTGTACGTCGGCCATGTAGTGAGAGGTGAGAATGATCGTACAATTATTTTTCCTGTGATAATCTTTTATAAAGTTCCTAATGTTTTCTTGGGCCACTAAGTCTAGACCAATTGTTGGCTCATCAAGAAAAATAATTTCTGGAGAATGAATGAGCGAGGCCATGAGCTCCATTTTCATTCTTTCACCCAGTGAGAGTTTTCTAACATGAATATGAAGAAGTTCTTTGACCCCCAATAATTCACTCATATGTTCAATTTTTTCATCAAAATCATCTTTAGAAATTTCGTAGTACTTTTGTAGCAGTAAGAATGAATCCATAGCGGGAATATCCCACCACAGTTGAGATTTTTGACCCATTACGAGGGCAATTTTCTTTCTAAAGGATTTTTCACGGTCACTTGGTCTATGCCCTAGAATATTGATTTCACCAGAAGTGGGTACAATAATTCCTGTAAACATTTTCATTAGAGTGGTTTTACCTGCTCCATTAGGGCCTAATAGGCCTACGATTTGTCCCTCAGGTATATCCAAGTCAAAATCAGCTACAGCGTCCTTAGTGATATAGTCCCGTTTATACAGGGATTGTATAGATCCTAGGAAGCCAGGTTTCTTCTTATAGCTTTTAAAGCTCTTCTTTAATTTATTTGTTTGAATCATTGTGAGATAATACGAAATGAGTTGATGATAGGCAATTCCCTTTATTTAATGGGACTCACTAGAGAGTAAGAGTTGTTGAACAAAAATCGCTTAAAGTATCATTTACTTAGACTAAGAAAACAAAACCTCTTGTTGTTATTGTCTGTTGCGTTAGTTTCAGGAGTTACAGCTTTTCTTTTCTTTAAGAGTATTCTCTTAACTCTTCTCTTTTTATCAACGCCCTTCTTTTTTGCAAAATTTTATAAGATTAGTAAGCATGTCACTTTAAGGGCCATCGCAGCTAAGGAATTGGGGCGGGAGAGATTTTCTAAAATTTATGAAATGGTAGATCTTCTCGCAATAAAAGCTGAGTTGAACTATGTGCCAAGCCTCTATCTCATACCAAGTGATCTTCCAAACTCCATGGCGATAGGAGATAGTCATGAGTCGGGTATAGGAATAAGTTATGGCCTTATTAATCACTTAAATACTTTTGAGTTATATGGAGTATTGGCACATGAAATTTCACATATAAAGAATCAAGATTATAAAACTTTGAAGTTACTGCATATATCCTACGCAATGGTTAGTCTTTTGAGCTTTTTTGTAAATATCTTGGTGCTACTATCTCTTCCTCTAGTGTTAATGGGAAAGGTCAGTATCGGTTTACCCATTTTGTTAGCAGCTCTCTTTGCACCTAATTTTATTCAATTACTTATTCTAGGTCTCATGAGAAATTATGAATACAATGCAGACTTGACTGCAAGTCAACTAACGGGTGATCCGCTGTACTTAGCCTCGGCACTACTCAAAATAAATGAATTTCAAAGGAGTCGATTAAAAAACTTCTTAATTCACAGAGTAGATGATGAAACTCATTGGCTAGACACTCATCCTAGTTCTCTATCAAGAGTTAGAAGGCTCTATAAATTATCCAAGTAGGAAGTCTAATCAATTTTCCAGTTGATCTCTTTTTTTTCTATGCCTCTAAGATAGTCATTACATTTTGAAAAAGGTTTACTGCCAAAGAAACCTCTATAAGAAGATAGAGGTGAGGGATGTGGTGACTTTAATATAAGATGTTTGGAACTATTTACTTTTGCAGCTTTCTTTTGAGCTGGACCGCCCCAAAGAATAAAGACTAATCCCTCGCAGTTTTCATCTAGAATTTCAATAACTTTGCTTGTGAAAGTTTCCCAACCCTTTTTTTGGTGAGAAGCTGCTTCACTTTTTTGAACAGTTAGAACGGCATTGAGTAGGAGCACTCCCTGTTTGGCCCACTTTTTTAGAAAGCCATGCTCAGGAGTTTTCAACTTCAGATCAGACTCCAGCTCTTTATAAATATTTCTAAGAGATGGAGGAATCTTAACTCCCTTATTAACTGAAAAGCTCATACCATGCGCCTGATCTTCCCCATGATAGGGGTCTTGACCAATGATTACGACTTTCACTTTGTTTAAAGGAGTTTGATTAAAAGCTTCAAAGATTTCACTAGTTTTAGGAAAAATTGTTCTACCCTTATCGGCTTCAGCACTTAAGAAATCTTCAAGTAAAAGCATATATTCTTTATTAAATTCATCTTTTAAATGAGTTTTCCAGCTAGAATGGAGTGGGATATGAGATAATTTCATAGTGAAAATTTATCCTTTTTACGGATAGATAGTAAAGGATTTAATGGAGGAGTTATGTTTAAATCTTTTCAAGTCATAGGGAAAGTTCAGGGGATAATGTTTCGACAAACTTTTATAAGAGCATGTCTTCAAAGAAATATTCACGCAGGGGCCACTAATGATCCCTCTGATAGAAATTTAGTGACATGTTCGGTTGAGGCATCTGAAGATGCTGTCATAGAAAAATTAATAGAAGATCTTACAAACTTGGAAAAACTCAACTCATGGGGTGCACATGTGGAGAGTCTTAAAGTGTTGAAAGATTCTGTTGCTATTACAAAACACGAAGTGACTACAGATAATGTCGACAACTTTAATTGGAGCCCTGATGTTGAATTTTTTCTTTAATCTCTAATTTGCTTTAATAGAGTTTGCACACTTCCTGTAGGTAGATTGCAAATGAAGTTCTTACATACGTACGCAGTTTCTCTATTCTTTTTTAATCTCTTATCTTTTAATAGAGGCGATGATGAAGAGTTTTCTTTGGCGATCACGTAACTTATTTGAGGAAAGTTATTCTGTCTCAATGTCTCAACTAAGATTCCAGGGGTCTTTGAGGTTATAATTACCACTTGCTTTCTATTTAGGTTCTTGGCCTCCATTGCTCTTACCATTTCACTTAACGAGCTTGGTCCACCTTCAAGAAATACACTATATCTCTCAATAAGTTTATTGTAGTTCTCAAAGTATTCCTTGTTTAGAGTTAGATCGTAGAGCTTCACGAGATTCATCGCCATAATACTATTTCCATTTGGATAAGCTCCATCGTGAGTTGGTAGATCTTTGGCTAAAATGAGTTCATGGTCAATACTTGAAATATAATATCCTCCACGCTCTTGATCCATAAACTTAGAGTTTAATATCTTTACGAGTTGAATGGAGCGATCGAGCCACAATTGATTTGAAGTCGTTTCAAAGAGTGTAATATAGGATTTTATTAAATAAGCGTAGTCTTCTAAGAAGGCCTTGGTTTGCGGCCTTGAATTCAAAAAGATTCTATACAGCTCTCCTGCTACAAATTGTCTATTCCAAATCAATTCTGCAACTTCTACTGCTTTATTGGTCCAAAATTTATTCTTAAAATGAAATCCTGAAGTTGCCAGTGAATGAATCACCATGGCATTCCAAGCAACAACTGATTTCCTATCTACAATCGGAAAGGGTTTATTCAGTCTAAAGCTTGAGATATTCTTTCTTAACAAATCATACTGAGTAGAGGTTTCTAAGTTTAAGTGATCTAGATTCTTTAATGTGAGGATTGTTCGTCCTTCAAAGTTTCCTCTTTCAGGAATATTCCAATACTGTTTTGCTTTTGGAAAATTACTTGAAAGCTCTTTTAGTCCCCAGGTATAAAAATAACCTTCTTCGTTTTCATTCTTATGATTTTTACTGTCAGCATCTATAGCACAAAAAAATCCAATTTCTTTGTGATACATTTGTTCTAACATAAAATTAATCGTGGAGTTCACTATATACTCATAACTTTTCTTCTTGGTAATGAGAAAGCCCTTTGTATAAATATCTGTAAGAAAGGCATTGTCGTATAACATCTTTTCAAAGTGTGGAGCTAACCAGCGTTTGTCTGTAGAGTACCTATGGAATCCGCCATCAATATGGTCGTGAATTCCTCCCTTGGCCATTTCATCTAGAGTTTTTGTAATCATGTTAAGATACGACTTATTTTTTAGTATCGAATAATTTTGAATGAGGTTAGACAGGGGAAAAGAGCTCGGAAATTTTGGAGATCTATTCACTCCACCGTAAATGGGATCAAAACTAAGAAGCGAATTTTTAAGAACTCTTTTTACAAGAGATTGGTCATTAATCTTTTTGATTATTGATTTTTGATTAACGCTTTGTAGTGCCTCTGTGATTTGATTACCATATTTTTCTACATCACTCTTTCTCTCAACAAAAATCTTTCTTATATCTTTTAAGATTGAATAAAAACCTTTCTTAGTTCCTCTATCTCCATCAAAAGCAGGAATATAAGTTCTAGCATAAATAGGTTTTTTATCCGGAGTAAGCCATAAACTCATAGGCCAGCCTCCACTTCCATTGATCGCTTGAACGACTTTCATATAGATGCTGTCAACATCTGGTCTTTGTTCACGGTCTACTTTTATGGCTATGTAGTTTTCGTTTAAATAAGTGGCGACTTTTATGTTATCAAAACTTTCCTCTTCCATGACATGACACCAGTGACATGTACTGTAACCAATGGACAGAAAGATAGGTTTATTTTCTTTCTTCGCTATTTCAAAAGCTTCTTTGGACCATGGGTACCAATTTACAGGATTGTGAGCGTGTTGATTTAAGTAGGGACTACTTTCTAATATAAGGCGATTGATAAACTTAGGGGAATTGTCTGGATTTAAATGTTTTGTTCTTGGTATATATTTCTCTCCCTTATCACTGACTGACTTTCTCAAAGTCTTTTCAAGTGAGCTTTTGAAAGTTATATTTCCTGGCAGTTTTAGTGGGTCTTGTTTTTTACATGAGAGACAGAGTAGAAGAGATAAAAGAAAGAAGATTTTCATATGACCACCAATGGAGAAATTTATTAAATTCTCCTAGAGCTTTGGTCTTTAGTCAATAAATGTACTTTTTTAAAGGTACTTTTGTAATTTTAGAAATATCCTCACCACGGCATGTGTCTTCTTTACAAATCTTTAGCTGTTTACAGCCAAGATTTGACGTAAAATCTTTTTCACCACGAACAAGGATTCCCTCAACTTCTAAGGTGTCTTGATTAATAACAGGTGATCCTGAATTCATATGAAAAGCATCAATGTCGGCAACAAAGTAAAAGGCTTTATTATTAGTTCTCACTTTTCCATTAATCGCAATTTTTAAAGGTAGTCCATTTGGGAAACCCATAAGGGAGAGTTTAGAGTTTTTCTCAACTTTTCCGTATTGTCTAAAGTTTAAGGGTGTACGGTTAGAAACTTTTCTATCAAGTTTAATAATGGCCCAATCTTCTTTGGTGTCATTTCTATCTAATTTTCTCGCTAGGATTTCTTTACAACCGTAGACTTGATTTTTAGAAACTCTATAACGATCGAACGGCCCAACTCTACTTCCAAGAAGATCCATTCTATAGTCAAAGACAAATGACTTTGATTTGCAATCCCACTCTGTTTTCAAACAGTGACCTGCGGTAACGACGATATCTGGGGCCACAAGAAATGATGAACAACTAGCAGCTGTTGGTTGACCTTGGTAGGGAACACTTGGGCAATACCTTGTCGTTTCTCCAAAATTTAGAGCGACTATTTCAATACTTTGACCAATTTTCTTAAGAGAGTAATTTGAGATGATGGCGGCAACTGATTTTGAGGCGAGCTCGAGTCTAGAACCTTCCAGAGTGGCCGGCTCAAATCTATCATCTTCACCGTAGATGATCTTAAATGAGTCCGCGAAGACTTGAATATTTAACAAAAGAAGCAAACTTATAAGTGGCGCTATTTTCATGATGAAAATGTAATGATTTTCATCATGTATGGCCATTTGGTTATAAAGTTTACACTGGCGAGCAGTGTCAAAACAGTATCTATAGAGAGGAAACCCTCTCTATTTTACTAATAATGGTAAGGGAATTTTGAAAAGTCTTGGTCTCTTTTCTCTAGGAAGGCATCGCGACCTTCTTGCGCCTCTTCGGTCCCATAGGCAAGTCTGGTGGCTTCTCCTGCGAAGATTTGTTGACCTACTAGTCCATCATCTAACATGTTAAAGCCAAACTTCAACATTCTCATTGCAGTTGGGGATTTTGAATTAATGAGAGCTCCCCATTCCAAGGCAACATCTTCAAGATCGTCGTGGGGAACAACTTTATTTATCATCCCCATATCAAAAGCTTCTTGTGCTGAATAATTTAAACCTAGAAAGAAAATCTCGCGCGCTCTTTTTTGGCCACATTGTCTTGCAAGGTAGGCAGAACCATAACCGGAGTCAAAACTTCCTACATCTGGATCTGTTTGTTTAAAAACGGCGTGCTCTTTACTTGCAATGGTCATATCACAAACCACATGAAGTGAGTGTCCACCACCCACGGCCCAACCGGGAACAACAGCTATAACGACTTTAGGCATAAAGCGTATAAGTCTTTGAACTTCTAATATATGGAGTCTTCCAAGTTTTGCAGGATCCCTTTGTCCTTCCTCTCCTATATATTCGTAACCATCTTTTCCGCGAATTCTTTGATCTCCACCTGAGCAAAAGGCCCAACCACCGTCTTTTGGTGATGGCCCGTTTCCGGTAAGAAGCACAGTTCCAATGTTGGAGCTCATTCTCGCGTGATCAAATGCTTGATACAGTTCGTCTACAGTCTGAGGACGGAATGCATTTCTTACTTCAGGACGATTTATAGCGATCCTAACAGTTCCTTGGTCTTTGGCCTTATGGTAAGTTATGTCTGTAAACTTGAAGCCTGCAACCTCATTCCAAAGTTCTGGTTTAAAAATATTTGATGCCATGAAATCTCCATTCTAAATAGTCCTGTATTTATTCAACTCTTTTTAATATGTGTCAAATTTATGTCCTGATTTCTTAAGGATAATTTGATTTATTCTCTTACCAAAATTTACCGTTAGGTTAAGTAGCTTATTAAAGAGGAATAATATGGATTTAATAAAAGTTCTAATTGCTGATGATGAACCTGAGGTACGTGACCTACTTGAGTTTGAAGTTCGAGAGTCTTTTGAAGGGATTGAACTTGAATTCTACTTTGCTGGAGATGGTGTTGAAGCTGTTGAAATTATTAAAATCCACAACCCTGACATTATTCTTACGGACCTTAAAATGCCGAAAATGGATGGCGTGAATTTAATGAAGGCCACTAGGGAATTAAAGAAAACTCCTAGTATTATTATGATAACCGCTTACGGAAGTTATGAGCACGTGCTTGATGCGATGCACCTTGGTGCTTTTGATTTCTTTGAAAAACCCTTTGATGAAGAATTGCTCAAAATGAGTCTAACTAGAGTAAAGAATTTTATTCAATTCAAGCGATCCATGTATGAGCAAATCACTCTCTTCTTAAAAGATGATAATGTAAGAGATGAAACTATTGAGCAAGTCTTTGAATTTGTTGAGTCCATTGCTAAGGAAAGGTATGCCGTCTTAGGAGAGCGCTTAATCAGGGAGTTAAGGAACCAGAAAGCAAAAGCTTCCTAGATCTTTACTAAGTTCATGTCCTTGTGTAATTTTGCTTTTTGCTATTACATAAGGATGATAATTTTGGCCCTCTTAGTCGTAAAAGATGTATTTAAAAGCTTTGATATAAAATCTATTGCAGCCGTTGATCACCTTAGCTTTTCAATTCAAAATAATGAGATTGTAAGTGTCATTGGTCCTAGTGGGACCGGAAAGAGCACCATCGTAAAAATTATTTCTGGGCTTTTGGACTTTCAATCAGGATCTGTCTTATTTGCCGGTAAAGAGCTTGTAACTCACCAATCAAAGAATGAATCTCTTTTAAGAAAAATTTCTTATGTTCCTCAAGAATTATCCCTTGATGAGTCAAAAACAGTTTTAGAAAATATTGGAATAAATTTAGTCGAAGAAAATGAAGAGAAGAGGCATCACCTCATAAGGGATATGGTCGAAACTTTTGGTCTACAATATAAAGATCATAAATTCCCCAGCGAACTCTCAACGGGTCAGAAGGGGAGAGTTGAGATGGCCAAGGCCCTAGTCACTAATCCCAAACTCTTGATTCTTGATGAGCCCTTTGCCAATTTAGATCGCTCACTTAGGAATGAATTGAAAGAAGAGCTCCTAGAAATTTTAAAAGAAAGAAAGATCTCTGCCATCGTTGTCACTCATGACTTAGAAGATGCTTATTCTCATTCAGATCGTATTTTAGTTTTAAGTGATGGGAAGATTAAACAGTTCTCTGGGGCATCTGATATCTATTTAAGGCCTCATGATGCTTGGGTTGCTAAGTTCTCCGGAACAGCTAACTTAATGGCAGGAAAAGTTTTAGAAGTTAATGGAGACGACTATCTTCAAGAAAATAAACTTGGAAAATTCTCTCTACGCTGTTTTGATTCAAAAGTTAAAAAAGAAAGTTTTGCTTACATGCTCATAAGACCTGAAGCTTGCATCATATCAGAAAATGGTAGCTTCAAAGGAAAGTTAAAGAAGCTGGTTCATATGGGATCTTTCTATGAAGGACAGGTTCAAATGGGTGGAATTGAAAAATTTAAAATCCTCATAAACCACGGTCAAAAATTTAAAGTTGGTCAATCCTTACGATTTGACATTGACTCGTCGCAGTGCCAACTCTTGTCAATATAACTTCTTGCCTGCTGGCTACCATAATTATAAAATTTAAAAAATATCTTTTTTGGAGAAACGAATGCAGAAAATGCTAATTCTATTTATGGGCTTAATTCTTATTTCATGTGGAAGTGACAATTCTGGTGGCAATTTAAAGAACCCTGGTTTTGTGATTAACGTAGAAGATATTAATAAAATGAGAGAAGACCTTTCTGCTGCTTGGGAAAATTGGAGACCAGCTAGTCGCAATGTTACCGATGAGGTGATACATGCCAGCGGTGAATTGACTGAGAGTCACTCGGACGATGGACCTAAGTGCCACTACGTATATGAAAATATTTTGTACACGACCGTTTGGAATACTGATATTGAGGACTTCGATCTTGATAGAGAGTTTATCAATTACTACTTAGGTTCCGACTCAACTGAGGATCCAGCTGTTTGTCATCTAAGGGCAAATACGGGAAGTGCCGGTGATGCTTTTGGTTTGAAATTTTCAGCACTAATCTTTTTATATCTCGATCAACTCGATTCTGATTCCCCAAAAAATGCTCCTATATTTGATGAAATTAAAGTGATCTCAATGAGAAAAGGGGAAGTTAGAGGGATTAAAACTTGGGAACTGTCTTACTCTATAAAGGGAAAAGTTTCAGACTCAGCTTATATTCTACCTCGTAAACTAAAAGAGAATAAAAGAGACTTAACTTATTCGGGAACTTTATCTGTGACATTTGCTTCAGAAGTTCCTTTCACTGCATGGCTATTAAAATCCGCGGTAGAGGTGCACTTAAGTGATGGGACCGGATTTGGAGAAAATGATTTATTTGTCGAGTCTATAAACAACGTCATCATAAAATAAGGAGCGTAGAGCTCCTTATCTCACATGCTCACGCATTTATTTTGCTTGGACAGTATATAGGCAACTTCAAGAGCATCGTCTTCTAAGAACCAGTGAGGACTTATTTTTCTTCCATTTATTTTGACCTGATAAATACTATCCTTCCAATGCTTTTCAACTGTACATACATCTCTTGTAGGAACAAACTTTGCTGTTCCACAACTAGTAAGAAGTAGTAATGTTAGAATTGTAAATATACCCATAACTCTTTCCTTAAAGATCATTATCAAACTCATCACAATCCCTCTCTCTACGAAATCTTTCAGCTTCACCACCACCAGGGATAGTTTTATAAAACCAGTAGAAACAATCATTAGTTACTCTCAATGCCTTCTTTCTCATAAGTGCATCTCTAATATCCCAAGGTTCTTTTGCAAGATCAATTTTCTGTTTATTTCTTTTTTTCTTTTTCTTTTTCTTTAATTTTGGGATTATCTTCTGAGAGACTGTGGCCATGCCTAAACTTGCTCCCACTATTGCAGGAGTTAGCGAGGGACTGCTTAAGTTTGAAAGGGACTTATTGATCAAATCATTTATTTTATTAAATGTTCCGTCGAGATTTTGCATATTTGGTAAGAGGGAGTCTGCAGAGGCGAGGAGCTTTTCAACGACTTCTGGACTAAGTTTAGTAAGACCTTTTCCCATGCTTAGAGCATTCGTGTTGAAAGCTTGTCCAGCTTTCAATTGAAATGAATTCGCTCCTTCAATTGAGGTGGCGAGACTTCCTTTTAGTAGGGCCGTATCAGTAACACTCTTTCCCTGAACAATATATGAATTGGTTAAAAACTCAGTACCTCTCACTCCGAGTCCAGCCAGTTTCGTTTTGAAATCGAGACTCTCTCCTTTTCTGACTTTCTTTTCAATCTTGGCCCTAAATTGTCCTGTCACTAATTTGAAGACATTAACTCTTTTTTCAACAGAGTAATCTTCTATTTGAAACTCACTGTTTGGTCCAATAAGAACTTTTGTTTTGTCAGAAAAAATGACTCTGACTAGAGATTGTGGTGCGGTTTTAATTAGATCATTTTCTTGAATGCTTGAACCCTTGGAAAGTTTAACTTCTCCGGCGTCCCTTATAATACGGGCCTTGCCTCTCAGTAGGGTGACCTTTCCAATTTGGTGGGAGGATCCCCAAGTATCCAAGCAGAATAGTATGGTAAGTATTGGTAAATACAGACGAGTCATCGACTTCTCCAGTGAATTTATTGATGACATTATTCTACAAAGTTTCACCAGAAAATCACTATTTATTTAAACTTTTTAATCTTTATTCTACAAAGTACTGCCATAATTAATTTGCAATGATCATTCATGCAAATTAAATATTTTCAACTAATTAGCCTTTGTTACTAAGGATTTTCAATGAATTGACCGATAATATAGGTGTATGAATCAGTATATATCTTGAAAGGGAAATTGAAGTGACTAAAGCCGTACCATTTTTCTTTGATTCTAAAAAACAAGTTCTTGTCGAATTAATTGACGGGATGACTTTTGGACGAAATAAGGAATGTGACTATTCTGTTGTTGATCACAGGGTGAGTGGACTGCATTTTAAAGTCATGATTAAGTCTAATGGAATATTTATTATCGATCTAGAGTCGTCTAATAAAACAAAACTCAATGGTGATAACATTGATTCAAATACAGAAATCAAATTAAAGATAAAAGATAAAGTTGTTTTTGGTGATCAAAATTTTCAATACTACTTTGATAATATTGAAGACTTTATAATTCCTGATGTTACCACTTCTTTTAGAGTTGACTCTAATGCCGACTTTGTTGATGACATGATAGGTTCGGAAAAATTAAATGGTATTGACCTTCATCTAGGGAATAAAAAGAAAGTTAATAAGTTAGGAGATTTAAAAAAATCTCGCGCTTATATTACTGAGATTGAAGAGAAGCTAGATATAGTAAATAAAGATATTCAAACTTTTAATTCTCTAAAAAACTCTTACGATGATTTGGTTGTTAAAATTCGAGCTAGTGAGCAAGAACTTGGTAATTCTGAATACGAGTCTCAAGAGGACTTCGTAAAGGAGCTTAAAAGCTTCGACTTTTCTATCAATGAATTAAATCATTCAGTTGATGAGGCAAAAAAGAATATCTCTCTTTGGTCTAGTCAAATAGAGGATATAAAATCAAATATTTCAGATGTAGAGAGATTGCAGAATATATTTTCGAAAATTAAAATCGATAAAGAAGAAGAGATTAAACTCAGTAATGAGATTTCTAATTATCAAGGCAAGAATTTAGATGATGAAAAATCACGTTTTGAAAAAATAAAAAATGATGAACAAGATAGCTATAAACTCTTACAAGAGGATTATGCTGATTCTCTTAAGTATAAAAAGAAGCGTCTGGTAGCCTAGTCAATTATGAAAATTGTCGTCCAAAGATCTCTTAAATCTAGTGTTAGCGTTAACGAAGAAATAGTCAGCTCCATTGAAAAGGGACTAGTCTTACTTGTCTGTATGGAGAAAGGTGATTTAGATTCCGTTCTAACCAAGGCCTGTGAGAAAATTTTAAATCTAAGAATATTTCCTGATGAATCAGATAGAATGAATTTAAATATTTTACAATATGCGGGAGAGATCCTCTGCATTAGTCAGTTCACTTTATCTTGGTCTGGTAAGAAAGGAAATCGTCCAAGTTTTGACAACTCTATGGAGCCTGAAAGGGCCAATCAACTCTTTGAAAAATTTTGTGATCTCTTAGCTTTGAAAGTTGGAGTTCAAAAAGGAGTCTTTGGTCAGAAAATGAGTGTTTCAATAATAAATGATGGTCCGGTCACATTTCACTTAGAATTTTAAACTTATCGCCATTATGAAATCGAATAAAATCAGTAGGATATGACAATTTTCTTAACTTTCTTTCAATATTTTCAACAACCTATTGAATCAAGTATATTGTCATGTAGAATTAAAGTTAATTTATTAAGAGACTCATAATATTTAAACTAGGATTACATAATGGATAGCACTCAAAAGACTTCTTCACTCGTAACTGATCAAACTGTTCCAATAAGGAATGATCAATTTCAATTCCAAACATGGCACTTGGTTGTGCTCTTGATTATTGCAGCAGTCGTCATTAAGAAATTTGTCTACATTAAAGACAAAACTCGAAACGATCAGTAATTAAAAAAATCTATAAGATCATTGAGTCACTAGAAAAGAGGTAAGATGAACTCTTACCTCTATATCTTTAGTGTATTAAGACTTAAGCATTTGTTGTGTGATTGAGTCCAGTTGCATTGACTTCCGTCTCTTCTTTTTTTTCATTTTGAGTCGCAAGTTTCCAGATCCCACCAAAAATAGCGAAGAATAAGAAAACAAATACGATAACGTGTAGAACTTCGATTTGCATTGAAGTTGCAACATATCCAGAAGGTCTAACTGGCGCTAGTTCTTCACCTTTAGGTACAATTGAAGTTTCATAAACTTTTATATTCTTTGTAGTTGATTTTATAGTGCTACTCATTGAGTCAATCTCCGTTATTTAAGGCAAAAGTAAGATAATCTGAGATCAATTTACTCGAATTTTTAAAAAAGTCGAGTGAATTTTTATTAAGCTTTTTGAACTCTGATACTTATTACATATTTACTTGAGTGTTTTACTAAAGTTTAAGAGGAGACTAACCGATAAGTATTTATGCACTAAATAAAAAAAGGGGAATGCATGAAGAATTTATTAGTAATGGCCGTGGTTTGTTTTGGAATCACTTCTTGCGCCACTAAAGACAAGGTTGCTACCAACTCTCACGCTCTTGCTCAGAGAGAGATAGCCTCCTCCACACCAGAATGTATGTTTGAAACTCATTCGAGGAATAAGAACTGGCATAGGGTCTCTGTGAATGGAACTCCATACAACAAGCATTGGTACAGTAAGAACCAAGCGATGAAGATTAAAAATAAACTTTCTGCGAAGGGACAATGTAACTAATTTATATTTAAATACGGCCTCTCTTCTTCAGAAGTGAGGCTTTTTCAGTATTTTTTCATTCTCTTTTGATCCTAGTTTTTCCATAATTATATTTATTTAAGTTAAAAAGGAGTTTAACTGTGACAAACCTCACTAGGTTTCTAGCGATCGCTAGTTTCATGTTTTTAAGTATCCAGTCCTATTCAAGTGAAGAAGTTCATCCCGGAGATGATCATAGAGGGACTTACTCTATCGAAGGTGAAGTGGTTTATGGGCCAATGCTTCAGTGTGAATTTTGGAATGATAGCGACAGACCCATTAGAGTGATCAATTACACTTACAAGATTTGGTTTAGAAATCCTTGGGGAAGACTAGAGCTTGCGACGAGACTCTTTCAGTGTCGTTATAATTGTCGTCTAGGTGTAGATGCTTATAATATTTTTTCTGGTCCAGTGAATGATGGTCCAACAGTGTCTGCAACTTGTTCAGCACTAGTAAGGTAGGAGAGTTTATGAAGAGCAGTATTTTAGTACTACTATTATCTTTAGTTTTTGTTTCATGTGAAACCATTGATGGGAGCCTAGAAACTTTTTCTGATATTAATTTAAAAGGAAAAAGAGGGAAGGTTACTACTCTTAACGAAGGTGTTTATTCCGCGAAAATTAAATTGAAATCTAAAAGAAAAATGAAACTCGTTATCGGTGATGATTCTTTTATCTTCGCCATTCCTAGGGGAACAAAATTTCCAACTGAGAACGGTGAAATTAAGTTATCAAGCGCTGATGTTAAACAAGCTTATGATGTATTTGGTTCCATCAAAACTGATGTAGAGCATGGTTCTGTTCGCCGAGACAGAGAGTCTTGTTCTTGGGATGAGCCCTATACTGTTTGTGAGAGAAACTCTGACGGTGAAGTGACTTGTAGAACTGAATACAGAACAAGGTATGGCTGGAAAGAAGTGAGATATCATATCGATATAATTGATAAGAGATTAAGCGTTGAGCTACTAGCTCCCGGAAGCGATAGTATTGAAGGTAAATTCTATGGGCAAGAAAGATATGCCCATAAAGTTTACAATTATGAAGGTCGTTGCTACTAATTTTCTAAATATAGATGCCTAGTTTTAGCTAGGCATTTATTTACAAGTTTAATACCTCTTCTTCTATTTCTCTTCTTCTTTATCTTACAAACATTATACCTTTGTTTATATGTTCCATCTCTTTGAAGGTCAAAGCCCATGACATCTCCAAACTCTTTTTTAGTATGAAACTTAGCACCTTTGTTTTTATTTCCAACAACGTAAGAGACAAACTCGACAGGTGAACCTTGGTAGTAGATAGATTCTGCCATACCATTTGGACTAACGGTTTCTCTTCCTAGAATTGGAGCAATAGGCCAGCTAATATCTCCATAAGCTAGGTAGATAACTTCAGAGCACGTTATCTTTTTAGAAGTGTCTGCATCAAAACCAAAGTCATACTTCTTTCCTGCTTGTTCACTCATAATTCTATAAATTTTTAAAAGGTCCTTCTTACTTCTTTTAAGAATTCCTTTTACTCTTACGGAGGCAAAGAGGTCCATATTTATCCATTCATCAAACTTGGCAAAAGTGATTCCCCATCTTCGCATTTCAAAGATAGAATAACCTTCTTCAATTCTTTCTCTAAAGGAATCAAGCTCTTTTGCTTCCCAGATACCAAGTTCAATCAGTTGTTCCTTAGTTCCAAGCCATACAGCATTGTGTCCCCAAATTCCTGGTATTGTATAATCAGTGAGTTTAAAAGTTTTCTTTTCAAATATTACGTCTAATGGTGTGAGCGTAGAGTAGATCTTAGCTTGTGCTTTTAAATCATCTTTAAGTTGTCCGCCATCTCCCCATTCAATAGGACCTGCCATAGATCCAAAGAGTTGGCTTAAGCTACTTCCTGTATTAGAAAGTGCACCTGTAAGATAGTCAAAAATATGTAGCTTTCTATTCGCAAACTCCTTTAAGTCTTCTTGGTTCTTAAACTTAGAGTAGATAACCGATTTCTCTCTATCTCTAGTTTGATCTTCATCCACACTTACGAGAAATTTTAATAAAGACTTTCTTGGTTTTGATCCAAGTACATCTTTAAAAAAATCATCAAATTGATCGTTCATAACTTTTGATTGATCTTTAAGAATAAGTCTTAGTGCCTTATTTTCAGTATAGGTATTATAAAGAGATTGAGTTCTTTCAATGAGAAACAGAGAGTTCAGCGAAGTGACTCCATCTATTGATGAATAAGATGAATTTAGTAAGTCTCTTTTATAGGTTTCACTAAGTAATATATAACTTCTGAAACTCTCTTTAATAAGCTCCATAAAAAGTCCGTTACCACTTTCTCTGGTGGCAATGTACTCAAGCCCATAGGCTCCTAAGTTTAGGGTGTGCTGGTAAATGGCCCTATGTTTTTTAGCAAGTGACACATCGGAGGAGATAATGGTTTCAAGGTTTTCTTCAAATTTAGAAAACTCTGTTGAGAGAGCACTAAGAGAGATTAGAAAACTAAATGAGAGAATGATAATTCGTTTCATAAGATAAGCCCCATATTAAATATATTGGGATTAGATATCCTAGTTTGTGACGCATGGCAACATGTCGTGAAAATATTACTTATTGATTGGTAGGGCCCAGTCTGGGTCTAACGAGCTGGATTCATTGAGCTTCCAGTGCTTGAGTACGTGTTCTACGATGCCGAAATCATCAAGAATTTCTTCTAATTCTTCGGGAATCTCAGACTCGTCTGAAGAGAGAAGTATCCCGGTTGTATAGTGCTCTAGGGTTTCATTATTCTTGGATGATTGAACGATAATTGAGTAGATAGCGACTATGCCGTCTTTAATATCTTCTAAATCTTGTAGTGAGAAGGAGTTTAAAGGGTTGTGTGCCTTGTAAACTTTGTCCCGTTCTATAGTGATCTTGAATTCAATTCCTTCAATATTGGCAGAAAATTTCATGAATATTATTTACCCCTTAAGTTAAAGTAACATAAATCATAATATTTGTTAACCTTATTTAACTAGTCCAGAAAGCTAAGTCTTGTTATAAATAAGTTATGGAAAGTGGTTTTCTCTCGGGCATATTTGCTTTTATATTTTGGGGTTTTGTAACAATTTATTGGAAAGAGCTTCCAATGTTCGATGCCTATGAATTGTTAGGTCATCGAATCATTTGGGGAATTGGAACAATATTTTGTTTCTTCCTGTTTACCAGGCCCATAGAAAAAATAAAATCCTGTTTGGATTCGAAAACGAAACGAATTGGCATTTGTCTCTCAGCGGCTCTAATCTTCTCAAATTGGTTTGTCTTTGTGTGGGCGATTGGACATGGTCACGTATTAGAAACAAGCATTGGCTACTTCTTAAATCCTCTTATTAGCGTTGCTCTTGGAGTGCTTGTCTTAGGTGAGAATTTAAGACTAAAACAAAAGGTTTCCGTTGGACTCGCTTTTTTTGGAATGATCATTCTCTTTTTAAGTGGTGTAGGAAATCCTTTTATCTCTCTATTCTTGGCCTTTAGTTTTGCCCTCTATGGACTTGTGAGAAAGAAATTAAATATTCCTGCAATTGAAGGCCTCTTTCTTGAAATGTTGATTTGTCTCATTCCCTTCTTAATATTTTTTGTACTTAGAGAAGAGTCTAAAAATATTTCGTTCTTTAAGGTGGATCTTTATGAACAAATTCTTGTGGTTTTTGCAGGGCTTGTGACTCTTACTCCATTGATTGCTTTTAATCATTCAGTAAAAAAAATACCACTTTCAACAATTGGTCTATTGCAATATATTGCACCTAGTTTACAGTTCCTCTTAGCGGTTTTCGTCTATAAAGAAGACTTTACCAATGTACATGTTTTTTCTTTCATTTTTATCTGGTCTGCTCTGCTTCTTTTTAGTTATGATTTAATATCTTTAACAAAAATACAAAGAGTGGCCAATGACTAAAGTATTCGTAATTTTTAGTTTTATTAATGACGAGTTACACCTGCTTACTAGAGAGGGGAAGCTTGGTCATGAACTCGTTTATGAATATGAATTAGACTCAACACCAATGTCAAAACGCAAGTCTCTGAGCGCTTTCTATGCAGTTGTAGATGATTACACTGTTGCTCATTATAATTTTTCACCTATTCTTTCTGTAGATAAATTTGTTGAAAATCAAGGGGCCCTTGTCTGTGAAGCATTAGGGGAGTTATGGCCTTTATTTAAAAAGAGTTGTTATAAGCTTCCAAGTGTATTCCTCAAAAGTACTTTTAATTTCGATCAGGCAACATTTTATGGGGGAAGTTTTAATCCTTGGCATGAGGGACACGATGAATGTTTAAGAAGAAGTAAGGGAGAGAATATTATAATTGTTCCCGATCGTAATCCTTGGAAAGAAGAGCAGGGGCATGCATGTTACTTTGAATCCTTAAAAGAATTATTGAATAGATTTAAAGATACTGATTATAATATATTCCCCGGTTTCTATGGGCTAGAGCATGCTAATCCAACAGTTTCTTGGATTGATAGGACTGTCTTTAAGGAAAAGTCTCTCCTCATGGGAGATGATAATTTTTGCCATATCTTTAAATGGAAAGATTCTTCAAGCCTATTTGGAATGATAAACTCCATCGAAGTTCTCTTTCGTTCTCATGATTTGGAAGAGATTCAGCGGGTGAAGTCTCAAATTCTAAAAGTAAAAGACAATCTCACAATAGATCTTCTTGGCAGTCATCCTTACATGGACTTAAGTTCCACTAAAGTTAGAGAATCCAAAAAATAATCTTATGTTATAATCAGTTCATGAGTAGAAATAAAAATAAAATCCAAGAAGATTTACCTCACTTACGTGATGACCTGGCACCTTCTAGACCTAAGAGTCGTAGATTTAATGTCCACACTACAACTTCCGATCTAAAGGGAATTGCCGGTGTCGTTGAAAGTTTACTGCGTAGTTTTAAGAGTGTTGCTTTTGCTCTGGCCATGCTTCCTATCGCTATAACTTATGCCGTATCAATTGGACTTGCACTGACCCCAGGATTCTATCTTGTAAAATTTTGTTTTGAATTTAGTCAAGGTTTTGGAGGTATTGGACATGGTTTTATCACTTGTCTAAGTTTAGCCGCAGCGTACTTAATTTATGGAATCAGTTTAATTTTTATTGTTCCCTTCTTTAATAAAATTATGTTTCTAAAACTTAAGCCTTGGCGTGGAGGATGGTACTCATTACAATCTCTCCCTTGGTATTATCATAACGCCCTTGTGCAATTGGTTCGATATACTTTCTTAGACTTGGCCACTCCTTCTCCTTTGAATGTTCTCTTTTATAAAATGATGGGGATGAAAGTAGGGAAAGGTGTCATGATTAATACTACGAATATATCTGACCCCTGTTTAATTACTCTTGAAGATAATGTCACCATAGGTGGCTCAGCCACTATTTTTGCTCACTACGCACAGGGTGGTTTCTTAGTAGTTGAACCCGTCATAATTAGAAAGGGTGCAACAGTGGGGCTTAAGGCCTCGATTATGGGAGATGTGATAGTGGGGGAAAAAGTGACTGTGAAGCCTCATTCTATCTTACTTCCAAAAACTAGACTGATGAAAGGCGATAAACAGTAATTCTTACTATAATTCTTCTTAAGTTCGTTTTCCAATGTAACAATATTTCCTAAGACTCCTCTATAATCAGAAGCTTACTTCCTTATTCTTTAGGGGTGTTGCCTCTGATTGTTAAAAAAAAATAAGTTCATTTCGAAATTTCCTCATACTTTTCATTCATACTTTCTTAAAGAAGAAAAAAGGAAAGGTTGATGATGAATTTTAAGTTA
This sequence comes from Halobacteriovorax marinus, assembly GCA_002163155.1. Classification (GTDB taxonomy): domain Bacteria; phylum Bdellovibrionota; class Bacteriovoracia; order Bacteriovoracales; family Bacteriovoracaceae; genus Halobacteriovorax; species Halobacteriovorax marinus_A. Next base: position 349,757 of record MAAO01000002.1, read on the forward strand.
CGTACCAAACTCTATTTCTCACATTTAATCGTTCTAATCTTACCTTTGATTATTATCGGTTTTCTATTTGTTAAAAATACTGAGGATAATAATAAACTGATCAGAGATGCTGATCAACTTTCCACAAATGCAAATTTAGCAGTTCTCGTGCAAAGAGTTAACGACTTTAATAAATCAAATATAAGAGATTTTAATTTCTTTACAAGTATTCCTGCTGTTCAGGGGCTTGTACGTGCGAGAGAAGGTAATGGAATAGATGTTGTCACAGGCTCTACTGTTAATCAGTGGCAGTCTCGCTTTACTCAAGCGGCAGAGAGTATTTTAAAGCAGAAACAATATATTCAAGAAATCATATATCTTGATGAAGATAATAGTGAAATTTTGAAAGTGGTTCAAACTAAAGAAGGGCCAGAGACCATTGACTTTGATGAATTACTTGAAGAAAGGGAAGATAAATATCTCACTTTTGTGAAAAATAATCCAACCTCAAAAAATCACACAACCGATATTATACTTTTAAGAGAGGAAGGTACTCTCGTCAAAGGAAATATTCCCGTTTATAAAATTGCAAAAAATATTTTCAATGGAGATGGAAAGAGGGTGGGGATTATTTCCTTATCAGTATACTGTGAACACTTCTTAAATTGGTTTAAAAGTACAAAAGAAGAACACTTCTATTTGATTAAATCTTCTGGTCATTTTGCTGTTCATCCTGATGCTAAGAAAAGGTGGGGAGATGAAATCGTAAGTAACAAAGATTTCAAGATCTCAAGTATTACAGATAAAAGTTTTTTGGATATCATAAGTAGTGAGCAAACAATGGTTGCTCCAAAAATAAAAAATACTAATATCATAAAAGGAATTGTTCACTTTGATATTACTGACGAAAGTAAAGCGTGGTTGATTCTATCTGAAAAAAATAAAATTGAAGTTATAAGTGCTTTAAATATTTTTCTTATGGTCAGTGGAGCTTCTATTATATTGGCCTTTGTTCTCATTACTTTAATCACCAAAGCAATTATTGGACCCATCATTAATTTTATAGAACATTTAAATTCAACGTCAGGAAATACTAATACCGTCAGTAAAGATATTCTTAACGTTTCAGGAGAGTTGACAGATGTCTCAACTAGGCTAGCCACAGGAACCCAACAAACCATGGCCACCTTAGATGAAATCTCGGCCATCGTTGAAAGAAATAGTGAGAATGCTCATCTCTCAAGTGTAAGCACTATAGAATGTTCAAAAATTGCCTTAGAGGGTGAGCAGACAATGAAGAAGTTAAAGGAAACCATCGAAAATATTGCAAATGGAAATAACAATATTGTTAGGCAAGCTGAAGTTTCAAATATAGAGATGAGTGAGATCGAAAAAATCATTGAAGAAATTAATGTCAAAACTAAAGTCATAAATGACATTGTCTTTCAAACTAAACTTCTCTCCTTTAACGCCTCGGTAGAGGCAGCTCGTGCAGGTAAAGAGGGAGCCGGGTTTGCTGTCGTGGCAGAAGAAATTGGAAACCTCGCAAAAATGAGTGGTAAGGCCTCTAATGAGATAGAGCAGATGCTTAGTACTAGTATTACCAAAGTGAGAAGTATCGTAAAAGATTCTATAGAGAGTACGGAGAAAATTGTTGTCAGTAATAAAGAAAATATAGATTCTGGTCATAATGTTGTTTCAGACTGCACATTAGTATTTGAAAAACTAGTAAAGAGAATTGATGAAATTAAAATACAAATTTCAGAAGTCTCCTCGTCCGCAAAAGAACAAATTCAAGGTATTAATAATATAAATGAAGCTATGTCAGTAATTGATACTGCTTCCAACTCCGCAAACCTTTCCGCGACTGATGCCTCTGAATTATCAAATACATTGAATGACGAGATTCAGTCTCTAGAAAATGTTGTCATTGGTTTACAGACTCAAATCTTTGGTAACGTCAGAACGATTGAAGCAAGTGTCAATAATCCTAAGAGTGAAGATGAACAATACGCCTCAGAATTAGATAATATAATTGATTTTGAAATATCTGAAGAAGATGAGATTGCTACAGAAACTTTTAGCAATGAAGAACAAGAGCAAGAAGATGAAAAGAAAGCAGATAGTCTTTAAAAGGAGGATATATGAAAACTCGAATAGGAGTTCTCTCTCTAGGGATGTTAGTAACTCTTTTGCCCATGGAAATGGTTAGTGCTGATGATAATAAAACTCTGTCTTACCATTTGACCTCATACTTTAGGGCCTCTAGGGCGGTTGTGACGAAGAATAAAAGTTTAATTGTAACTCCCAAAGGGGTACTTAAGGGAATGACTCCAGCTGAATATGCTGAAAAATTTATTGGAAAAACAAATAAACGTTATAAGAGAGTAACCTCTGATAAATTTGATACTTCTGATCCTGTTAAAGCACATCTTGTAGAGTCAATTAGAATGACCATCGAAAAAGCTGTCAAAGGTCAGTTTGATGGAGACTTTCTCTACAGTCCCGATACTTATTTTAAGGAAGGGGCAAAGAAGTATGATGGAAAATTCTTACCCGCGAGATTCGCTGTTGAAGTTATGAATACGTTCTCTGCTCGAAATAATGGAAAAATTGTTTTAAAGCTTACTGCTCCCAGTGCACTTCTAGTTAAAAAATCTAATGCTCCTGATGACTGGGAAAATCGTGTCATTGAAACCATTTTTAAGAGAGCTGATTACGAAAAGGGAACTCCTTTTTCAGAAGTTGTTCTAGTTAAAGGCAAGAAGGCCTTTCGACAAATTATTCCTGAGTACTACAACAAGAAATGTATGGGATGTCACGGAGGTGAAGCCAATCAGGATGGAATTAACATTCATCAAAAAGATGTTGTTGGAACTAAGGGGCAACTTGGAGGCGCCATTTCTGTAATGATATTTGAGTAAAGTTATTCTAAATTTCCCATTGAGTTTGAAATAGGGATGTTTCATTCTCAATATATTTTTTTCAATTATATTTTTTTTCCTGTTGACAATAATTTTTAATAATGTAATTTATGTGCATCACACTATTTTGTGTGAAATTTTCCAAATAACTGGAGAGGTAAACATGATTATGACATTTAAGAAAATTCAAAAGAGTAATGTCTATATTGTGGATAACTCTGTGGTTTCTAAGCCGAAGAACATAGTGATGACTTTAATTACAAGTGATCTAGATATGGGATTTGGCACGATTATCAGAGCTCTGTCTTAAATTAGATAACTCGAAAACCCAATTTTTTTAAATTTACTAGCTAAACTCAAAAGAGTTTCGCAAATTTTTTGAATCTTTTTTCAAACTTGGCGCCAGTTTGATTGATTTTTCAATAACTTACTATGGAATATAGGAGAAATATATGTACATCTATAAATATAATTTTTTAAACGAACTTCAGTCATTGCGTTCTGGAGTTAAACAAAGCCTACAAAGCCTCGTAAATATCTGGGTAATATTAATCAAAGCTCAGTTGAAAGTTTTGATGAATTTAGTAGGAGTAATGTTTAGTCCGCCTGTCTTAATCAAGAGACATTCGCCTGAAAATTACGAAGTGGTTAATCACAGCCCCATCGACTATGTCGAATCAAGCGGACTACATCCACCAAGTTTCAACAGATAATTTTTTTGAACGGAGAAGAAATGAATAAGAATATTGAATTAAAAAAATACTTTGGTCAGGAAGAAAAACTTCCTGAAATTGTAAGAGAACAGATTAGTGAAGAGATTATTTTATATGCTTATAGCGATTTAAATAACTCATTTCATTTTAGTGGAAGTTGGATAGTCGTTACTGAAACGAGATTTTATCTAGTTCATGGTAAGAGTTTAAAGTTAGAAAAAGACTTTGCAATTAATAAAATCTCAAGAGTAATTGAGAGAAAATCATCAAATGGTTTTAGATTAAAAATACTTACAGCTGACGACCTTCCTCCACTTCTTGAAGTTTACTATACAGGTAAGCAGAAAGTGATGATGGGTAAAATAAAATTCTTATTGGAGAAGAAAGTTAAGGGTGAGAATTTGGCATTTGATATAAATCCTGACAAGGAATATCACTCAAATGCTCTTTCAACTATTATTGAAGTTCAATCTGAAACAAGCGTTGATGATAAGGGAACACTACTTAGGCTTTTATCCTACTTAGCTCCCTATAAGAGGAAACTTATTATTGGAACTATTGGTGCAGCTGTTAGTACTTTAGTATCACTTCTTCCCGCATATTTTTCGGGAAAGATTATTGATGACTTGGTTAAACCTTATCAGGATGGAGTACTTCCTGTAGAGACTGCTCTAAAGAGTGGTTGGGTTATTATGGCCGCCCTCGGGGCAACATTTGTTATTCGTGAGATCTTCAGTTGGATGAGGTTGAATCAAATGTCCATTCTTGGAGAAGGTGTAGCAAGAGATCTTAGAGTTGAACTTTATGCTCATCTTCAATCTCTTGATATGGACTTCTTCTCTAAGAAACAGACGGGGAGTATTATTAGCCGTGTGAGTTCAGATACGGATAGAGTGTGGGACTTTATAGCATTTGGAGTTGTTGAAGTTGGAATTGCTTTAATTACTCTTTTAAGTTTATCGGCGGTACTTATTACTATGGACTACAGGTTAGGACTTATTATGTCAGTACCTGTTCCTCTCCTTCTTTTCTCTATCTACAAGCACGGAGAGAAGATGAAGAGTGTCTTCCTAAAGTGTTGGAGAAAATGGGCAAACTTAACAAATGTATTATCTGACACAATTCCAGGTATGCAGGTTGTAAAGGCCTTTAACCAACACGATAGGGAGATTAAGCGCTTCAATGGAATTAACGATGTAGTGACTGATCAGTTTGAAGAAGTTCACCAAATTTGGACCAGATTTTGGCCAGGGCTAATGTTAAGTATTCATTTGATCGTTTTAACTGTTTGGTGTTTTGCTTTGCCAAGACTTTTTGAGAGTGGAGAGAGTCAACTTAGTGCTGGGACATTTGTTTCCTTTTTGCTCTATATGACTATGTTCACTGCTCCAATAGAAATTATAGGTCAAATGGCAAGAATGCTAAATAGAGCTTTAAGTTCAGCTCATAGAATTTTTGAAATCTTGGACTCAAGAGCAAAAATTGTAAACAAGAGTGAAGCTCTAAGACCTAGTGAGCTTGAGGGAAGAATTGAATTTAGGGAGACGACTTTTTCTTATGATGGCATAAGACCAATTCTTAAGGGAATTAATTTTAATATTGAACCTGGAGAAATGATTGGTCTTGTAGGGTCAAGTGGTGGTGGAAAAAGCACAATTACAAAATTAATTAGTCGTTTCTACGATGCTCAAGGTGGAAGTATTTTAATCGACGGTGAACCTATCGAAAATTACGACGTGGGTTGGCTTAGAGAAAATATAGGAATGGTTTTACAAGAGCCCTTTCTCTTTCATGGAACTATTTGGGAAAATATCGCTTACGGTTTACCAGATATATCTAAAGATAAAATTATTGAAGCAGCAAGAGTTGCGAATGCTCATGAATTTATTATGAGGTTTCAAGATTCTTACGAAACAATAATTGGAGAAAGGGGCCATACTCTTTCGGGTGGGGAGAGGCAGAGGATTTCTATTGCTAGGGCCATTTTACATGACCCAAAAATACTCATTCTAGATGAAGCAACAAGTGCTGTGGATACTGAAACAGAGAGAAAAATTCAAGACGCTCTTGATAAGTTAGTAAAGGGGAGAACAGTTCTAGCTGTTGCCCACAGACTTTCAACTTTGAGACAGGCCGATAGAATTTTTGTAATTAACAAAGGAGAAGTTGCTGAGGTTGGACCTCATGAAGAACTCCTAAAGAATGAGCAAGGTCATTACTTTAAGTTGCATAACATGCAAAAAGAAATGAATAAGAACTTTGCTCTGTAAAAGGAGGACTTAAATGTTTAAGGAACAAGCAAACGGACAACTATACTTTAAAGGGAAGGAGGTTACACTCCACCCTTGTTTTCCAAGCCAAGATAGAATGTCTTGTATTTCAATACTTGATGATGATCAGAATGAGGTTTTCTTTTTGAAATCTCTTAATGAATTAGAAGTTGAGCAGCAAGAAATTGTTGTTAAACATCTTTACATTGAAGAGCTAGGTCACGAGATCACAAAGATTCTAGAGATAGTGGAAGAAATTGAACTTCGAAAATTCTTAGTGGAAACTAGAAGTGGAATAGCAACTTTTTATATGAGATCTGAAGAGTGGCCAAATAAGGTTCGAGATGATCATTTTCAGTTTTTAGATATTCATGGAGACATTTTCTATATTAAGGAATTACTTTCATTAGATACGAAATCTCAAAAAAGAGTATCACCGTTTATAAATTAAGGAATTTTGAGAGGGGACAGTTTGTTCCCTCTTTATATATTTCAGTGGTTTTAAGCCAAAAAAAAGGGCCTTAAAAATAAGGCCCTTTCTATAATCAAAAATTGAATTAAGATTATTTTACTTTCCAGTAATATTCGATCACAAATTGTTGTTCGAATGCAAATGGAATGTCTGAAGGAAGAGGGTAGTCACTTAGTGTCCCTTTCTTCTTATCAGCTTCAATTGTGAAACAAGCTGGAACAGTTGCCATTCTTGGAGACTCAATTGAACTCTTGTATGCTTGGTTGTTATAACCTTTCTCAGAAAGAGTGATTACATCACCTTTTTGAACAATGTAACTAGACTTATCTAGCTTCTTACCGTTAACCATTACTTGACCGTGAGCAACCATTTGAGATGCTGCTGCCATTGAAGGTGCCCAGTTAAGACGAAAAACAACGTTATTTAGTCTAGACTCAAGAGTGATAACTAAAGTGTCCATCCACGCTCTTGAAGTATTCTTCTTAGCTTGTTTAACGTAAGTAACAAGTTGTTTTTCACGTAGACCGTAATGGAATACTAATTTTTGCTTTTCTTTAAGACGAACAGCATAGTCAGAAATCTTCTTTCTTCTGTTACCGTGTACACCTGGACCGTATGGTCTTCTTTCTAGTGCACCTGGCTTACCAAGACCTGGAAGTTCAAGACCTAGTGATCTTTGGATTTTAAAACGAGACTTACCCGTAGTTGCTTTTGCCATTTCAGACTCCTTATTGTGTGACTTGGGGTATATGGCTAACACACATCACATCTTATAATTAAGACCCCGCATCAAATTCTGGAATGTGTGTCCGACATATTTATCTAAAATTCACCTTCATGTCAATAGAATTGAGCAGTTCGCTAAAGTTTTGAGCTGTAATTACAATTAATTAACTAAATAAAGATGTTTCCAAATGGAATATTTATACGTAAATTATAGTGTCTTTAATATTTATTGATGGCACCTAGCATAACTTTACGAAATTATTCAAAGATATCTTTCAATGAATTGGTTTTTTGTTTATAATCAAGTTTTCTTGAGGTTTGATTGAAAAAAATTAGCATCCAAAAACATTTACTGGTTATGCACTTAGGACTTAAGGGCGTAAGTGAAGAACTACTAGAAACTTTTCCAGTTGATAACTTAGTAGAGAAATCTGACTCTGACACCTGTGTGGTTTTTTACTTTTCACATTCCCAAGATGTTAAGGCCGACTTTGTTAGTTTAAGGCCTGTAATCGCAAAAATTTTACATGTGGAATTAGATTCTGTTGAATTAAGCAAGAAAGATGACTGTGAGCTTGAGGCCCATATTTTCTATAATAGCCACTCTACACACTGGAGTGAACACGCTGATGCAGACTTTGATGAATTGTGTTCTGCCCTTTATCCCTATCACGTAAAAATTAATCTAAACGTCTCTATAAATAATTGAGAAATTTTTAAGTCACTGTTAGAATTAAGGAGATCAAATCTTTTTAAAGACAAGGAGTGTCTATGAGTTTTCAAAATATTAATGTTGAAGTGAAAAGAAATCTTGAGGCCATAGGTATCATAGGTATGGATACTGATGGGAATTTTGAATTTTCTGATGCAATCTTAGATGATGATATGGATGAAATTGAGAAGCAAGGTTTGAAAATGTTGAAACCTCTTAAAACTAAGACCCTCGTAACTAAGAAGCAGAAAAAACAAATAACTAAGAGCGTAGCGATAAAATCTGTTGAAAATACTATTCCTAAGAAATATTCTATTCAATTTACGAAGAATGAAACTGAAGAGGCTGAACTTGTTTGGGCCACTATGGCAGACCTTGGAGTCGAAGTAGAAATAAAAGATATTTTTAACTTTGTTATGACAAAGGGTTTTACTAGTGAAGATAAACTCGAAATTAGAAAAATTGCTTCTAGTCGTATTCTAGAAGAAAAGCTTTCAAAATATCTTAAAGATAATAAATTAAAAATGGATAAGGAAGAAGTTCTCCTTCACTTACTTAGTGAGAAGCTTCAATAATAGACTTAATAGGCCTTCTGTTGAAGGCCTTTTCTATGAATAAATTAGTTCATTGAATGGATTATATTTTCACAGCGCTGATACTTATTAGTTGTAATAAAATCTACACCCTTTCTTAAATACTTCTTAATCTTTCTCTTTGAATTTTTGGTAAAAACTCCAACGATTTTACCTTGCCTCTGATACTTCTTTACTTTGGACTTGCGAATATATCTAGCATCAATTCCGTCATAGTTTCCTAACTTTCCAAAATAAACAATTTTCTTTAAACGTATCACTCGAATTTGATTAAAGAATTCATCTGTTCGGCGGTAACTTATAACTTTCTTTAAAGCTTCTTGGCTAAAAGAAATAATGAAAACATTTTCAGGTCTATCGAAGTAGAACTTCTTTATTTGCTGGAAATCAGAATTAGTTATAGTGTCCTTAAGTTCGATAAAAATCTTCGAATCATATTTTGAGAGTACTTTTAGGGTGTTTTCAAATGAAGGAATCTCTTCTCCATTTTTCAACTTACAATTTTCTCCAATCTCTCTACTAGTGAGGTCATTGATTTTCTTTCCTACAGGACAGGTAGATCCAAGAGTTAATCTCTTTAATATACTGTCATGGTAGACCAATGTCTTACCGTCACTTGAATGTAAGAGATCAAATTCGATTCCCTGTGCATTTGCTCTGCCTGCAGCTTCAAAAGCACTCAAGGAATTTTCCAGTTCTCCGAAGCCAATTGCTCTATGAGCAACGCAGAAGGGAGCTGCGAGGGATGAAAGGGAAAGAATAAAAGAGATCGTTATTAATATTATTTTTTTCATAGGCTCTATTTAACAAAAAAAAAAACTTTTGGTACAGTTTTTTTTGATGTTTGACACATTCCGCAACTATCTGACAACGTTTCTTTAAACTGGTCATTATTACATGTAAGAGTTACAGTTTTTCAATGTACTTAGATAGAATATATAGAAAATTAGGTTGGTGGGATTTCTTAGATCGCATAGAGTTTGAACTAAAGGAAAGTCCTGATAAGTCAGTGTATATCAACTTTCTTGATGAATTGCGTATGCGACGCTTAGAATCTGTATCTGAAGGGGCCACCTATAAATTAAGGGCCCCAGCTAACGATCTTTTCGATAAATTTCAAAAGAGGCTCTCCCTTGATTCCACATTTGCTGATGAAGCAGACGTGAAAGAATGTAGAGAGCTCTTAGCTGATATTATTTAATCTTTTAAATCAATGAATTCAAATTTTGTGACATCTACTAATCCCTTATCTGTGATTTTTAAAGAAGGAATTACTGGTAGTGCTAGAAAGGCCATCTGAATAAATGGTTCATTTAAGTGAACCCCAATATCAGAACAAGCTGCCTTTAACGCCACAATTCCCTCAGTAATAACTTCAGCATTTTCAAGACTAATAAGTCCAGCAATGGGAAGTTCTAGCGAGGCCACAACTTTACCTTCGTCGACGACACAAAAACCACCGCCCATTGCGAGAAGTTTATTTACGGCCACTGTCATCTCTTTTTCATCTTCTCCAATAACAATTATATTGTGAGAGTCATGGGCCACAGAAGAGGCGATGGCGCCATTTTTTAGACCTGAACCTTTAACAAGACCAAGCGCCGGCTTAACGCCGTGTCCATATCTCTCTATAACAACAATTTTTCTAATATCGTCTTCTAAGAATTTTTCACCATCAAATTCAATCTTTAAATGATTTGTGATGATCTCGTCTTTAACTATTTCAATAACGTTATAAATTCCCTTTTCAAAACTAAAAGAAATATCGCCGTCCATTAAAGCTTCTCTCTTCATTGTATTTTCAATGGGAGGATTAGACTCTTTCAATTTTTCTTGCACTTTTTCTGGAAGGTTTAATTCAGCAACAGGAACACCTTTCATGAGAACTTGTTGAATTTCGACTTCTTGATAATCACTTAATAAGACTATGTCCGCTTGCTTGCCGGGAGCAATTAAACCAAGGCGTTTTAAGTTAAAGTGTTTGGCCGCTGAATAAGAACTTAATCTGTAAGCTATATGTGGAGCTATATTTAATTCCTTAATCATTTTTTTGACTAAGTAATTAATATGTCCTTCATTAAAAATTTCATAAGGGTTTCTATCATCAGTGCAAAGAAGACACTGAATGGAATTAAAGTCATTAACAAGAGGAGCTAAGGTCTTTAAGTTCTTAGCAACAGATCCTTCTCTTATAATTAGGGCCATTCCCTTAGAGAGTTTTTCCTTACCTTCTTCCTGAGTAATTGTTTCATGGCAGTTTTGAATTCCTGCCGCAATATAAGCATTTAATTGCTTTCCTTGAACTAGTGGGCAGTGACCATCAAGATTCATATCTTGAAATTCTTCAATCTTATCTAGAACTTCATCAAATGCGTTGATGACTCCAGGAAAATTCATCATTTCTGCCAAACCTAGAACATTTGGATGATCTTTGTATTTCTTCATCTTTTCGATGGGAAAAGGTCCTCCGTTTGTTTCAAAGCCTGGAAGGGCAGGTACACAAGAACTCACCTGAACAAAGAGGTTTTGTTTCATGAGTTCACTACATCTTAAAAACCAGCTAAAACCTTTGTCTCCCATAACATTCGTTATTTCATGGGGATCACATATGGCGGTAGTTGTTCCAAGAGGGAGAGTGAGTCTTTCGAATTCAAATGGGTGCATCATTGAAGATTCAACATGCAGATGTCCATCAATGAAACCAGGAACAGCAACTGCTCCCTTGGCGTCTATTGTTCTCTTGGCTTTTTGATCAAGGTATTCAAGACCAGTTCCCGCAATCGACTTTCCCGCAATGGCTATGGCACTTTCATTAATTTCACCATTAACTAGGTCCATGATTTTTACATTTTTTATGAGAATGTCTATTTCTCCGTCTCCACGAGCAACACTGAGAACGTGTTTTAATTCTTCTCTTGTTAACTGTTGAGTATTCTTTGAAGGCGTCATTTTTAATCCTTTAAAATATAATTTGAGGCAATTTTACAAATATAGTAATCTTTTGAACTATAGCAAGATCTCTTTGCATAACTCTTGGCATGTTCTTTTCTATCAATGGCCTTGAAGTAGAACGCCATTTTTAAACAGGTATCTAGGGCGCCATTTTGACAAAGTTTTGAAATTTCTTTAATTGTATCGTCACTAACTTTCATTCCTAAACTTAAAAGAACTGAAATATTTCCGTAGTAATGATTTTCAAGGTTAAATTCTGATAATTTAAGACTGAGAATAATTCTTTCGAGTGTATTCTTTCCCTCTTGGTCCAGAAGTAATAAGTCTATACCTGTGTCTTTTAGATATTTTAAGATTGTTAGGTTGTATTGACTTTTTGCTAAGTGGTAGACGATGTGTCTCTTATCATCTCCTAGCGCTTCGAGATTAATACCTTCTTTTTGTGCCTGGTCTATATCTTTTATACTGAGTTTGGATTCTCTGCTTATATAATAGCTTTCTTTATTATCATATGAACTGCTAAAAAAGAGGTAAGTGATAGTTCCTAAGACCAGAGCTCCAAAAGCGATTACATAAGGAGCACGTTGTCTTTTAAATTTATCTTCAGTTAGAATACGCAGTAACGTCTTAGCATTTTTCTGTGTTTGATTATCCATAAAATTCTAATTCCTAAATCTTGTTAGTCTCTTTATACAATTTTAAGAGTAGGCTTGTCATGGGACCCGGTTTCCCATCACCAATGGGAGAGTTGTCGATTGTTGTAATAGGGACAATTAGTTTAGTGGTGCTGGTGAGAAAACATTCATCGGCACTTTTTAATTCATCTACATTGAAGTTCTCTTCTCTTATTAAAAGCTCATTCTTCTTTGCTATTTTTATAAGTGATCTTCTGGTGATTCCACCCAATAGCCCAGCCTTTATGGGAGGAGTGATAATACAACCGTCTTTTACTATCCAAATATTAGAAGTGGTGGCCTCTGTGACTTGTTCATCAACATTTAACATAATGGCGTCAAAAGCCCCTAGTTTCTTAGCTTCACTCATGGCCATAACATTATTTAAGTAATTTCCTGATTTGATATTAGGGTCTAGGGCATCAATAGGATTTCTGTGGATGTGAGCAACAATCATGCTCACTCCCGATTCATACCACCAAGTCGGATTCTCTTCTTTTTCAATGGCAATAATAACGAGGTTATTCTTAGTTGCAAGATTTGGGTCTAGCCCAATTTCACCTTCACCTCTAGTGAGAATAAGTCTTATATAAACATTCTCTTTATCAAGTTGTGTCAGGACTCTAGTGATTTCAGTGATAATTTCTTCTCGTGTGAAATCAATGGGCATATCCATTTTTCCAGCACTGTACCAGAGACGGTCTAAATGTTCTTCGAGCATAAAGATCGAACGATTAAAAGTTTGTGTCACTTCGTAGATGGAGTCGCCGTAGAGGAAACCTCGATCGAAGACTGAGACTGAAGCCTTTTCTTTTGTGGTGATGGTTCCGTTTATATTAATGAGAGTTTCTATTTGTAGACTCCCGTGTAACCTTCGGGAAGAAAGTTCCAAGCATCACTATAGATGTGAACTTTTCTGGTTTCCTTTCCTTCTATATAAAGAGGCTTCTCTCTTACCGCCCAGCCAAGAATACTTTCCTTCAAGCTGAAAACTTTCAGGCCTTTATCTTGCAATTTTATGGCGTATTTTGAGCTGCGATAACCAATGGTGCAATAGGTGACGATTGTTTTATTTTGGTACTTTGAAGGGTTCTCTTCAAATTCACTTTTACTTATAGCGTTTGGCAACATGCTAACTCTTCTCTCTGGAGCAGAGCGTACGTCTACTAGAACGTACTTTGAGGCCTCAAGCTTTTCAAAGTCTTCGATGGAGAGATGTTTGACTGTTGGAAATTGTTTAGCCGTGGATTCCCCCATGGACTTTACAATTTGTAATTTATTTTGAGCTTTACTTGGCGCAAAACATGATTGAAGGAGTACCAGGGAGATCATTATTAGAATTGTTTTCATAGCTAAATAATATTCCATGCTTAGCTTTAGCTGACAAGCGCAATTTAATTGACGTAAGTCGTAAAATAAAGAGATAATTGTTGAATATGAAAATAATTTTGACGCATGTTTTATTTTTTCTTTGTTTCTCAAGCTCTGCAAGTACGGTTAGATTAGCTGCTGCTGGTTCCGATATCAATATCAACAGTATTTATGCTCCATTTAATTCTGTTTCTGGAGATGGTACCGCTTCTAGTGCACCTCTAAAGATATATATCCCAATGGCCGCTGGTGGAACTGCTCAAACAGATAATCATATCTTAACAACAAATCTACCCTTATTAGCTGCCTTAAACTTGAGAATAACGACAGATACTGTTAGTGATAGCGCTTCCAATGGAAGTTGGAAACTGTATTTAAAAGACACGACAACGAATTATAACTTCTTAAGTGAATCCACTGGAGTAGATTGTCCTGCTGGTGGAACCTGTACAACTTTTGGCACCAACTTTACTATTAACTCTGTTTGTAATGTAGTGGCACCTTCAGGTGTTAGTGTGGATTGTTCTACTTTTGAGAGTTCAGTTGTTATTGTAAATGGATATATTCATTTAACAGACGATACTAATTTCGGAGCTATTGATCCTACAACCGGAACGGGCCTAGGTGGTATCTATGTTCAGTTGTACATTAGTGGTGTTGTCTACGATGGCTCGGGAGCCACTTCAGATATTCAACCAGTCCTTACGAGCGTCATTATCGGTGATGCGGGATTAAGATACTATTACACACTTTCATCAGTCCTTACTTACTTTAGAGACTTTACTGCCTTTGATCTAAGTGCTCATAATGTGAACTTCGGGCAGGCCACTGTTACGGAAACTCTCAGCACTGATGATGAAATTGTTCTTAACACAAGTGGCTACTTTGATCTTAAAGAATTAACAAATGATAGAACCTATAATGTCTCACTAGCGGTGAGGGATAGATTTGGATTTTACACTAAACTTTCATCACCATTATCAGCGACACCATTATCTATCTCTGAGTTCCTAGAAAAGAACCAATGTTACTTAATCTCAGCGGGATTCATGGAACAGCACTATGTGCTAGATTACTTCCGTCACATTCGAGATGAGTACTTGATGTCGTTTTCATTCGGTGTTGCTTTTGTTGAAATGTACTATGCCACGGCGCCTCAGTATGTTCCCTTTATAATTACCCATCCTATGGTGCAGGCAGCCATAAGATCTGCTGCATATGGTCTATATTTTATCTTTAATTTTGGAGTATATATAATCGGATTATGGTTTTTAGTAAGATTTATTAAGTTGAAGCTTTCCAAAACTACAATTCTTGATTAAAATAATATTTAGTTATGGTAGAAAGAAGTAATATTACAGTTCTTATTGTCGATGATGAACCTGATATCCTGGAATTAATGGAAGAAGAGTTTATCTATTATGGTTACAAAACCCTCACTGCAGAGTGTGGAAATGATGCCATTAAATTGATTCGTGAAAATCACATCGATGTTATTGTCTCAGATTATAAAATGCCAAATGGTAATGGTATGACGGTCTTAGATGAAGTGAACTCCATCCCTAAAGAGAAGAGACCTGAGTTCTTCTTTGTTTCAGGGCAAGCTGATATTTCCATTCAAGACGCTATAAATGCAGGGGCCAAGAAGTTCTTTTCTAAACCCTTTGACCTAGATGATCTCATCCAGGAAATAGAATCTGAGCTAAACCTCGCAACTCCGGCTCAATAAGCTTAATTCCTAGTTATTGTTACGAATGATTTCAGATAGTTATCACTATTTCTTTCTTATAGTTTTCTTCTTTATTACCCGATAAGAATTCATGGTTAAACATGGTTTCAATACACTCTTTTCTACACTCTTATTTCTTTTCTTAATGAACTCCTCATTAGCTAAGGACTGTCGTGAAAAGAGCGCAGGCCAGGTGAAAGTCTCTCTGACAAAAACAGGACTGCAAAAAATTGTAGATCAAGCTGTTGATCAGTCGCTAGGATTAATTGAAGAGACTGTCTCAGGTCTTGATCTTGGAGATGTTGATCTCATGGGGAATCCAGATAAGTGTTCGAAAAAGAAGTGGAAGGCCATGTCCACTAAAGAGAGCTGGAAGAAATGCCCTGGTATACCGGCCCTCTTTAAAAGTGACCAAGTTGATGGTTGGCGCGAATTCGCAAAACCTATACCCACAAAAGTATCCTTAGATAATATGCAAATTAAAGATCTTAAACTTGGTAAGGCCCAGGTTGAGTGCACGATAGATAGTTGCACTATAGATATTCCAGTTGAGAACTTTGAACTCTCTACTGATATTAACGTGGACAGTTTATTTGATGGAGATAAGTTAATTGGAATGAAGAGTACTAGTTTATTTCTCAGTGAGAATCTCTTAGGAAAGAAACCAAGTGTTAAATTTCAGGTCAATCTCAACGACCAAGGTGAGATGGTTGATCTCATTCAACTCAAGAGTGAATTTTTCCAAGGAGATATTCCTGCAGGTTCTATTCGTTTAGGAGTAGGAGGCAGAAGAGACTTTACCGACTTCTCAGAAGAACAGATGGATAAAATTGTTAATGAAAATATAGTAAAAGACATGCAGAAAATTGTAGATGAAGCGAAGGAATTAATTAAGAATAAAAAGTTAACTAAAGAGAAGCTAGAAAATTGGCACTCCAAAAAAATGGATGAACTAAAAGATTCCTACATTGATCGCGCAGTTGATTTAGGTCTGGAAGAGGCGAAGAAGTACTTTGAAGGAGACTTCAGTTTTAATGTATTCTTTGTTGGTCAGGCAATTATGAAAATGGACTTTCCCATCATTGAAGAGATGACTGAGAAATCAGGACCTCTTATTTCTAAGTTAATAGAAGATAGTTTACGCGAATCTCTAAAACCTACATTAGGGGATCTTCCCTTTCTACATAATGAGTTCTTTCAAGGTCTCCCAACTGTAAATGTAAATGATTTCATTAATCATGAGAAACTTGCAACTATAGATAAGGACTTTGAAAAAGAATTAAAAAGTTGTTTAAAGAAATTAAAAGCTTCAAAGTGTGAATTTGATAAATTTAATAAAGGCGTTCTCTCCCTTGGTAATTCAAGTTTAGATGAGGACTTATTTCTTTTGAAAAAGATGCAAGATGCTTTAGTCGAAAATATTTCTAAATTAGAAGCTAAGAAAGTGGATGGTTTTTTTGAGCGAAAGAGAAAGAAGAAAAGCCTAAAACTTTTAAAAGAAATAGAGAGAAATATACCAAAAGCGATGAAGAGTCTTGCTCAGAATATGAAAGAGAATGATGTGCGCTTAGGTCTTGAGTTAGTTGTTAAGAATGTCACTAAGATGAAAGAGACGCTTGATGTTCTCTTATCAGCTTGCTCTGGGGGATGTTTCTCTTTGAATATTCCTGATGTTAATCCAACACCCATTGAAGGTATTGAGGAAGATTACGACATTGCGGTGGCGCTGAATATAGGCACTCTTAATTCTTATATTAAGTCCCTTCACAAAATGAATATGTTAGATATTTGTATGGTAGAAAATAAGTCATACCAAGTGTGTGATAACCGTGCTCTCTTTGCCACGGAACACAGAATTACTTTCAAGAAAGCTCCAAAAATTAAATGGGATGAAGGTAAGCAAAGTTACGTTTTAAGTATTTCTGATTTAATACGAGAGCAAGATATAGTAGGTCTTCCCACTTCATTTTTAGGGAACCGAGATCTCACTGACCTAGATATTCCCTTCGTCTTTGATGTTTCTGCAGATGGTAAGAAGGTTGTGTTGACTCCCAAGGGAGATGTTCAATCAAAGATTGACATGGATGCAAAATCTCTTATCTTTCCGGCCCTTTTAACGGTTGTCGCTCCCTATGCTGGTCTTGCTTTTGAGGCGATACATGCGGGAACACATTCTGTGATTCTTGGTGCTAATGAGGGAAAAATTAAAGAGGTCGTGAGTTCTGGTGTACAAATACCTGGCAACACACCAGTTTCAAAAATAGTGAAAATTAAAAATGAAAGGGATCAAGTGGTTGTCTACAGTCAGTTAAAATAGAGAAGTGTTTGTAAGATTTATCTCTTCCTCTTTAAAAGTTAAAGAGGAAGAAGTTAAATTATTTTTGATTTTTTAAAAGAGTCGTCACTTGCTTTAAGAGTGTTTGGCACTCAGTTTCACCAAGTCCACTTAGCTTATTACCTTTTTGAAGATCTTTTGCTTTTTCACCAGAAGTTTTAAAAGAAGCTAGTCTATTATTTAGATTATTTCTTAGTGTTCTTAGCTTCTTTGGTTTCCAATCTGCTATGTCGTTGAAGTTTTCCACTTAGGCTCCAATTGTCTTTGCAAGATCACCAGAGTGATACATTTCTGTAATAATGTCATTTCCACCAACAAGTTGACCTTTAAAGTAAAGTTGTGGGTAAGTTGGCCAGTTTGAAAATTCTTTTACACCTTGTCTAATATCCATGTCAGAAAGAATATCAAAAGTATTGTACTTCACGTTTAGTGAATCAAGAATAGCAATAGAGTTGGCTGAAAAACCACACTGAGGCATGGCCGCATTACCTTTCATAAAGAGAACGAGTTCACTTGAAGAGATGAGGGCCTTAATTCTTTCGTTTAAATCTGCTCCTGAATTAGTGTCAGTAACAGCAGTTGCACCTTCTTGAGGAACTTTATCTGAACCTAAAATGTTAAATGGGTTATCACTCATATATATACTCCTATTAAATATTAATCCCTTGGGATTTAGCTTGTTCATGTGTCAAAGTTTTAATTTGCACAGCATGAATTTCTTCTTTTAGTTTTTCTTTTAATATGTCCATAATGATCTGGTGTTGAGCAATGAGCATCTTTCCAGAAAAGACATCACTAACAACAAGTAGACCTAAATGGTTCTGAGTTCCTGTTAAGTCTGTGATTTGAACTTTTGCGTCTTCGATATTTGATTGAATGAGTTCTACGAGTGGTTGAAATTCCATTAAATGTCCTTATTTTGCTGCGGCCCAAAAGCTCGTAACAAGTGTTAAAAATCTAAACGTTAGCGTCGTCCATCCAAGCTTCTTGTGCTTAGATCTAACTGACTCATCTCCACTTAGAAGTTTTCTGCCGTAAACAACCATAAATATATAGAGCACAACGGACCCAATGGCAAAGAACAGGTGAATTTTTAACATCAAAGGGTTGGTCAAAACTTTTGCAGCTTTAGCTACGGCACCGCGTGTTAATTCTATCTGTAGTATCAGTAGGATATCCCATATTATAACACATGACATTATCTTCACATGTCGCATTCTGTTGCGTCTATTGTAAACACCTATAATCATGAGTGTGAGGATGAGAAATGATTCAATTTGAAAAATAACTGCTGTGTTCATAAGGATTCCTTGTCTTTTAGTCTTCACAGACTAAAATAAAATGATGATATTGCCAATATCAATAAGCATATACACACAAACTTAAGGTAAAATTTCGGAGAGAAACATGGGGCATCCACTTGGTCGTTGGGCAGCAATTGATATTGAAACAACGGGAATAGATCCAAGCTATGATCAAATCATTGATGTGGGTTTTTTACAGTTTGAGGGTACAAAGCTCATTAAGACCTATAGCTCGCTAGTTCAGTACGACGGAAAAGTGTCTAAATTTATCCAAAAGTTGACAGGAATAACTACTAAGATGGTTGTCAATGCTCCAAGCTGGCAAAGTGTAGGGCCAGAGGTGATGGATGTCTTTGGACATCATCTCATTGCTCATAATGCAGAATTTGAGAAATCTTTTCTTGGTGATCACTTTAGTAAAATTGATGATGGCTCTGGAAGAGAGAGTTACGAAGATAGTTTATATTTTCTTTCTCTATTATTCCCTGGCAAACCTTCTTTGAAATTAGAACATTTTATTTGTGAATGGGGTATTGCTGATCACGAAGAGCATCGTGGTTATCAAGATTCAGTCGATCTCTTAAAAGTTCTTCTGATCGCTGTAGCTACAGTTAGGAGAGACCATGAACTTTCCATTACGGTTGAAAACCTCTTTAGAAAATATAATTTAGAAGACTACTGGTACTTTAAATTTTTTAACCTCTCTAATGAAGAGCTAGAAGAGCTGGCGGGGCATGTTGATTTAGATTTAGATCATCACTGTGATATCGCTTGGAAATCCCTCCATCCTGAAACTGAGAAAGAGAATCCAGGCGAGAAGCTATTCTCACTTGATTTTAGTGGTGAGAATTTAAAAGATATCTTTCGTGATGAAGAGACAGTAAGAAAGAAAACACCTTTTTATAGATATCGTTCTTCACAAGAGACTCTAGCTTTAAGAGTGGGTCAATCTTTCAAAAATAAAATTCACTCACTCGTACAAGCTCCTACTGGGACAGGGAAGACCTTGGGTTATATGATCCCTTCTGCGCTCTTTGCTATTAGTGAGCAAAAACAAGTTTTGATCGCAACCGGGACAAAAACACTTCAACATCAAGCAGTGAGTAAGGATGTTCCTCAGCTGCGTAAACTCTTAGGACTTAGTGATAACGAATTAAAAGTTAGGCAATTGGTAGGATCTGGAAACCATCTCTGTGAGCTATTGTTTAGACAAAGCGTAGAGGAGGAAGACCTTCTTTCCGGAGCAAAAGACTTTCCTGATAAGTTTACAGATATGTACTTTGATTTAGTTTTCTATCATAACTCTAAGGCCCATGTTGATGATCAAATCACGAGGGGAGATCTTCCCTTTGTTATGAAGAGAAAGATTAAGAGTTTTGAAACTAAAGAACAAGATGTCACTGTTGATTTTAGATCTTGTACAGGTCAGAGTTGTCCATTTAAAGGAGACTGTTCTTATATAAAAGGTTTAAGAGAGGCCAAGGATGCCAATATCATTATTGGAAATCATGCCCTCATGTTCTCGTGGCCTAGAAGTTTTCCTAGACCACAATTTGTCGTTGTTGATGAAGCTCATAAAATTGAAGGGGAGACAACTTCTGCTTTCACGCAAGAGGTTTCTGAGGACGATTTAAATTCATTAAATAAATCCCTATTACACTCTCAAGGTGTTGGTTCACTCTTCTATCTGCTAGCTCAACATGAAAGTGCTGAAGGAGAGAGTACTCCTATCATCACGCAAATTAGAGGTGAAGTTCAAAAGACTCAACAAATGTTACAGGATCACTTACACGGTCTTCCAACTGTGGTTGAGAGTTATTTCAAGAAGCGTCCAAAGTACACCGACATCTTTTGGAATGAAGCTCCTATGATTGATAGAAAGAGAACTGATGAACTTGGCATGGCCATTTTTAATCACTTGGATTCTATTCGCTATATTGTCACTTCCTTAAATAATTACCTTCTTCCTTATCATTCAAGATGGGATGTGAAAGAGCTGACTGATGACAATCAAATCGTGGCCTATACTCGTTTTGAAAAATTTATTGGAGTGCTAGATGATATCCAAGGAGCTCTTGAAACGGCCCTAGGCGAACCTGAGAAGAAACCCGGTTACACTTGTTCAATCAAGTATCACGGAGAGTATGGGTTATGTGTAAGCGCCTCTCCTGTAAATGTGGGTAAGGTCTTACATGATGGACTTCTGCAAACTTCTGACTCTGTCATTTTTACATCAGCAACACTTGGAAATGCTAAAGGTGATCAAGGAGCAAGAGGGATTGAGTGGGCCACTGGGTATTCCTACCTTGAGCCCGAAAAGAGATTTAAAGGTGGATTTTTCTTACCTGCAACTTTTGACTATAAAAATAAAACAAAAGTTTTTCTCTGCGATGATACGCTTCCAATTTGGGATAAAATGTTTGTGCCAAAGACTATGGATAAAATAGGTCAGCTCATAAGTGATCTTGGGGGAAGAAGTTTACTTCTCTTTTCTGCGAGATCTAGATTTGAAATTGCCAGAGAAATTCTACTTGATAAGTTTGAAGGGAAAATTCCTCTCTTTATCCAGGGAATGGGAAATAACGTAGTAGAAGATTTTAAGAACTCTGAGTCTGGAATCCTTCTTGGTATGGAATCGTTTGGAGAGGGGATTGATATCCCTGGAGACTCTTTACAATTTGTCTTCGTGGACAAAATTCCTGACCTTAGGATGGATCTAGTTATTCAAGAGAGACGAGATTTCTACGAAGCAAACCTTGGAAATGAATTTACCGATTACTACCTTGCCCATAGAACTAGATCACTGCATCAGAAATTAGGAAGACTGCTTAGAACTGAAAGTGATATTGGTGGCGTCATTGTCGTTGATGCACGAATTCGTTCTTGGAAGGGAAGGACGATGGAGAAGCTCTTAAAACTTATGGAGCCCTACGAAATTCAGAGAACCACTTTGGATGTGGCCTGTGAGAGTGTGAAGGATTTTATTCTTCACTAGTAGCTGCCCACTTTTTGAGAAGGCTGAATCTTTCTAACTTACTGTATTTATGTAGAGAGTTTGAGTTCGATTATACTAAGTGGGTTATGAAATTAATTGGTCTACTGAGTCTCTTATTCTTTACAAATTTAACTTCTGCTACTGAGTGCCGCAAGATGGCGTCTTTACTTCTCATCTACAAAGCGAAGGATACCTTTGAGGCCAGGGGATGGAACTATCTCAATGATAAATACCCTGAGAAAAGTCTAGAGGGATTCAATCCTTACTCAGTTAAACAACTCTGTAATGCTAACTCTAGTGTTGGTGACGATATATTGATGAATATTAAATATTACAAACGTAGTCATTTCAAAATTTGTAAAATGAAGGACGTATTAGAATCTATAGGAGAAGGTGACGCTGATCTCGACTCGAGGCCTATTTCCATAATTACAGAAAACTTAAAAGATTCCGAATGTTCAATGGAAACTCTAAATAAGACAGAGGATAATTACATAAGTCTCATAGAAGCCGTCAATCAAAGAATGTCTGCAAGGAAAGTGGATTATTCAAAATTGTGTCATATGGTGAGAAAGAGACTAGGTGATATTTACCAAACCAATAAAGCTTGCCGTTAATCTAATTCTCTCTCAGAGAGGTCATTTAGATATTTCACAGCAATTTTAGTTCCAGTGCCATCTTCGAGAAAATAGGGAATAGTCACGTGTTGGCTGACAAAGCACTTAAGGGATTGATCATCTTTTTCGGCTTCTTCAGCCGAATCATAATGCTGCTGAATTCTATACTCAACTCCTTGAACACTTCCTCCTTCAATATTTCTCGACTCGTTTGTTAGTGAGATCTTTTGAACCGATATGGCATTAAATGAGGGTTCATTTTCATACTTCCACTGATTTGAACTACCCAGAACATTGTAAATATTCTTTGACGTAGAATCAAACTTCTTGGAGCGAAGATAGAGCATACTCGTTGCTAGGGAGGGAGTTGAGATAAAGAACTTTGGAGTTGTATTTAGTTCAAGAACTTTTTCCTCTTTGGAGCTCTGAAAGGTATAAGTGATTGAATTTCTCTTGTGATTAAATGTGAAAGTCTCAACGACGTTTTCATCTCCAAGGTTCTTGTTGATAATTACAGTCGTTGGTGTGTAATCTTTGTTGACCTTGTAGTCCACAGTAATATTCAAGAGCTCTCCAGTAGAGACTCTGGAAATGAGCTGACTAGAGAAGAGTAGACCTGAATCATTCTTTTCTTTAAAGACTTCAAAAGTTTCTTCACAGTAAATATTGGTATTACGCAGGTACGTGTACGCACCGCGATATATTTTGTTACCTTTTCTTTTTGATTTGTCTGAGCTACTCATAATACTATTTTACTAAATCATTGAAGATTGGAAAAGAGAGTAATAATGGCCAATTATGAAGCCTCAATACTTAACCGACTAACTAGACTCTTTAAGTCGAAAGAATTTATTGTTCTCACAATTGTGGGAAATGCCTCAATTTTTATCTTCTCTGGCTGTATTTACATGCTTGAAAGAGACTTAAATCCATCTATGAACGCTTTTATTGATGCCATTTGGTGGGGTTTTGCTACAGTTACTTCTGTGGGCTATGGTGATGTTGTTCCTGTCACGACTCTTGGAAAAATTATAGGTATTCTTTTGATGCTTTTGGGGACGGCTTTATTCGCCACATATACTGCTCTATTCGCCAATTCTATTTTAGGGCGACAAGTTAGTAGGCTAAAGGGAGAATTTCGCTATATTCGTTCTGGAATGAAAAATATGCAAGATGACATAGTCCAAGAAGAAGGACAAATAACGAGCTCAATTGATGAAATTCGTTTGTCTCTTGAAAGATTAGAAAGTAAATTATTAAGTGACCAATCACAAAAGGAAAAATAAATGTCTTACGAGTTTTACAAATTTCTACACATTGCTTTTATTATTATCGTAGCTGCAGGTTTAGGGGTGGCTTACCACTCAACTCAACCAAAGTACTTTAAGATTTTAACAGGAATTTCAAGCCTGCTTATCTTAGTCACTGGAATGGGACTACTTGCTAGAATTGGTGTGAGCCATGGTGATGGTTTTCCTGGTTGGGTAATAGTAAAGATGTGTCTATGGCTAGTTTTAGCTGTTGCAGGTCCAGTTCTCGCTAAGAGACTTCCAGACTCAATTAAACCAAAGGCATTCTGGGGAATCGCAACAGTTCTATTTGTCGCAGTTTATATGGCCGTAAATAAACCATTCTAATGGATAATCAAATAAAGCTCACTTCTAGTGGGCTTTTTCTTTTTTCTCTTCCAAGTATACTTGGTTCGCTGTTAGAGCCAATTACTGGTGTAGTTGACACGGCCCTTATCGGAAATTTTAATACCACTTGGTTAGCGGCGCTTTCACTCGGTGTTATTTTATTAAGTTCTTTTACTTGGGTGTTTAATTTTCTTATTCACACTTCTACTCAAGCTGTGAGTGAGGCGTACTCTAAAAGAGACTTTAAAGAAGTTTCTGGGCGCATTAAAGTTGCTTTGATTCTCTCTCTTATTATCGGTGTCTTGTCATCTATTGGGCTATACATCTTTAGAGGCTTTCTCTTTAAATTAATTGGAGTCACTCCAGAATTATCTCCTATAGTGGATAGTTATTATTCTATTCGCTTAATTGGACATACTTTTCTCATTATATCGGGAACTCTCATTTCAATTCTTAGGGGGTTCGGGCTCGTTAGGGTTTGCTTTGGACTGATTTTTATTTCAACTGCTATTAATGTATCCCTATCTTGGTACTGGCTCTACTATACTGACCTTGGAATTGCTGCAGTGGCCTGGGGTTCTGTTGTTGCTGCTGTAGTATCGATGCTTACGGGGATGTACTTTGTTTTTAAAAAGAAAGAAATTTCCTTCTCTCTTTTTCTAGTTCCTGTTGAGAGACATGAGTGGATAAACTTTGGAAAAAATTCTCTAAATATGTTCTTTAGATCTCTTATCTTAACAACATGTTTCTTTTTAAGTACTCGTTTCGCAGCCAGGCTTGGAACGTATCCACTGGCAGCTCATCAGATACTCTTAGAGTTTTGGTTATTCTCATCCTTTTTAATTGATGGAGTTGCCCTTAGTGGAAATATTCTCGCAGCTAAATTTAAGGCACAGAGGAATATTTCCGATTACAAAACCATGGAAAAGAAGCTCTTATTTCTTGGATTACTCATAGGTCTCTTATTTACGATTACCTATCTTTGTATTCCAAATCTGTTATGGAGTATTTTCACAAATGATCAAGTAGTAAAAGATGAGCTATCTAAAGTTTGGATATTCTTGGCACTTGCTCAGGTTATAGTCTCAATTAGTTATGTCTATGACGGGCTGCTCTTTGGACTAGGCAAATTTTCTTATTTAAAAACGCAGATGTTCTTTGCTTTCTTCATTGCATTTTTGCCGTTTAGTTTATATTCCTTCTATAGTAATTCCTTAACACCAATTTGGCTGAGTCTCATCTCGCTTGGATTCTATAGATTATTTATTGGTTACTTTGGTACCAAGAGACCATGGGAGAGTGTTTGTGAGTGACGCTGGTGCAAAAGGTTTTGCAAAAAAATACTGGGACGTGAATTATGCCTCTCCTTCTGAAATGGATGGAATAGGAAATGCAGCTAATCATGCAAAGTATATGAAGTCAGTTTTTGAATTAGACTTTATTGATATTAGCAGTGTCTGTGATTTAGGTTTTGGGCTAGGTCATTTATTTGAAGAGGTCTTAAAGGCCTTTATTCCTTACCGTGCTGTAGGAATAGAACCTTCAAAACACGTTTTTAAACAAGTTAAGAAAAGAGGGATAAGTCCTGTCGACTCAACAAATCTAAAGCTCTATAACCTCGATTTACTTTCGTGGTGTGAGTCTGATCGATTTAAAAAGCAATTTGATTTAGCCATTTGTACTTCGGTTTTTCAATACCTAACGGATGAGGAAGTCAGAACAATTCTCCCGATACTCTCTAAACGCGTGAAGTATATGTACTTTTCCGTTCCTACAAATAAGGAACTTGATAGGCAGATTGAAGATTTGGACTTTAAAGATGAATACGCCATAAGACGTTCAAGGTCATGGTATCAAAAAGAAATAAAGAAGCACTTTACCTTTGTCTCTAATAGACTTCTTGAGAGTAAGTTTCACTTCAATGAAGAGAATACTTTCTTCACTGATCTCCTATTTAGATTCTGATTGAATAGGGATGGAAATTTCTATTTTTGTAAACTGCCCAAGCTTTGACTCTACTTTTATATCCCCTTTAAAGAGATTATTAATTATTTCAAAGGAGACTGTTAAGCCAAGTCCAGTGGCCTTGTTTGTCGGTTTAGTTGTATAAAAAGGTGTGAAAATTAATTTCATATCTTTTTCTGAAATGCCAATACCATTATCATAGATAGATATTAGGATTGAACTCTCAACTTTCTTTGAAGAAATTTTTAAAAGAGGATGATAATTCTCAGGATCATTTAAGTACTTTTCATCTATGGCCTCAAACGAATTGTATATTAAGTTATAAATGGCCTTACTTAATTCATTTCTTTGACCTTTAATTTTTGGAATGTCTTTTTGAAAATTTCTTTGCAAAATTCCTTTTGAACTCGAAATTTTACCTTTCATCGCCAATAAGGTTGTATCGGCCATTTCTTCTATCAACTCATTAATGCTAAACGGTTTGCGCTGGTCTTCTTCTTGAGTAGTATATGAAGCTAACAAGTGACCAACAATTTCATCTGCCTTCTTTCCTTCTTTTCCTATGAGATCAATACTTATGTCCATATCAGAGAATGCTTCATCTAGATCCATAGTAACAACTGGTTCAATTTTTTCTTTCTCCTCTTTTAAATCATCAATGACTGTTTCTAAAATCTTTGAAGCATTAATAATAATGTTAAGAGGGTTTCTTATTTCATGAGCAAGGCCTGATGTGAGAACACCAAGACCTGCCAGACTTTCTTGTTGGATAAGTTTTTCTTTTAGCGAATCAATCTGTTCAATATGTTTAATTAGATCTTTGTTTGTAGTCTCAAGTTGCCTCTTTCTTTTTTTCAAATTCAATAAGAGGTGTTCGTTATCTTGTTTGGTTTCCATGAAAGTAATAATGTAAGAATTCATAGCTAAAGATGATTTAATAATCATGCCGCAAAAAAATATTATTAAAAAGCACATGATGTAGTTCAGTTGTGTTCCTTGTTGGAAATACCATATTGCGAAAGGAGACATGATGAGAATTGAGTAGGGAATAAAAATCTTCTTCGAAGAAGCGTAACCATTCATGGCAACGGCACACATACCTGCTGCAATAATAATGAGAAATGATTTGATAGAGTACGGCACATAGTCGTAGAACCAATAGGAAAAAACTCCATAGGTGAGAGATGAAATATAAGCAAATAGCGAAAAGAGGTTCTCGTATTTTTCAGTTTTTATTAATTGGTCTTCATAAAATTTTTGCAAAAATCGATGATAGAAATACCAACGTAGAATTGAGGTGAGCACAGTAAGAAGTAGCCAGCTATAGAGAATTTCTTTAGGAATAAGGGGGTGGAGAATATAAAGTAGAATGAAACTACTCAAAATCAGTCCAAAGATACTGACTTTGGCATTCTCGACTAAGTGTTTAAGCCTGCGAACAGACAATATATTTTTTCCCTTTTCCATTATTACTTTTTCGGTATATAAAGAATTAAAAATTAATTGAAAATAATAACTTACTTAGTAGGTCATTGGAGTTTTTATGAGTTGTCCTTGTGGATTAGGAAGTGATTATGCAAGTTGTTGTGAACCTTTACATAAATTAACAAAAACAGCTGACACAGCTGAGCAATTGATGCGTTCAAGATATTGTGCCTTCGTTAAACATGAAATTGACTATATTGTTGCTACTCAGGACGAAGAGGGGCGTAAAGGTCTTAACAAGCAAGAGATCGAAGCTTGGTCAAAAGAAAGTGAATGGAAGAAGCTTGAGATTGTAGATACTGTGGACGGTGCGTCAACTGATGAAACTGGTTTAGTTGAGTTCAAGGCCACTTACCAAGTAGGAAATAAAGAAGTTGTTCACCATGAAAAAGCTTCTTTTAAGCGCGAAGATTCTAAGTGGGTCTTTGAAGAAGGCGAAGTTCTACGTGATTCAGTGAAAAGAACTGGCCCTAAGATAGGAAGAAATGACCCATGTCCTTGTGGAAGTGGGAAAAAATATAAGAAGTGTTGTCTAATTAACGCTTAATGTTTTTACTTCGGGGATTCCTTGATGGCTTCCCCGATTCTTTTAAACTCTAATGTCAGTGGGGGATTAGAGTTTCTCTTCTTTTTATAATCTCTTCTTGTCAGTCTCTTTCCCTTAACTTCTTTTTATTTGTATGCTACGTGTTGAATATATTTAGGGTTTCTTTAATATGAAGTAGTTACATATTGCGATATTTTTAGTATAAAAACAAAAACCAAAATTTTAAAAATTTATATAAATACTCATATTAACGCTTAAACGGGATTGTTATTGCCATGATTCGTATTAAAAAAGGTTTAGATGTTCCATTGACTGGTTCACCTAAGCAAACAATCGAAGCTGGTCCTCAAGTGAAAAGAGTTGCCTTAACAGGTTCTGACTATGTCGGAATGAAGCCTTCAATGAAAGTTCAAATTGGAGAAACTGTTAAAATTGGTCAAGTTCTTTTCGAATGTAAAAAAAATGAGGGTCTTGCTTACACTTCTCCTGTGAATGGAAAAGTTGTAGAAATTAACAGAGGGGCTAAGAGAGTTTTTCAAACTCTAGTAGTCGAAGTTACAGGTCACGAGCAAATTGAGCTCACTCACTACAAGAAAAGAAGTGTAAGTGATCTTTCTTCTTCTGATGTTAGAAGCCTGCTTTTAGAGTCTGGCCAATGGACAGCTCTAAGAATGAGACCATTCTCTAAAGTTGCCTTGTTAACTGATACTCCTAAGGCCGTTTTCATTAATGCTATGGACACAAATCCTCTGGCGGCAAACCCTGATCAAGTGATTGGGCAATACGCTGAAGATTTTAAAGCTGGTGTTGAAGTTCTTTCAAAATTAACAGAGGGAAAGACTTACGTATGTAAGGCCGCTGGTTCAAAAATTTCTACTCCTACTAATGTTGTAGTTGAAGAGTTTGCTGGACCACATCCTGCTGGATTAGTTGGAACTCATATTCACTTCTTAGATGCAGTACATGCTGACAAGACTGTGTGGCATGCTGGTTACCAAGACGTTATCGCAATTGGTAAACTTTTTACGACTGGAAAAATTTGGTCTGAAAGAGTGATTTCTGTAGCGGGACCAAAGGCTAAGAATCCAAGACTACTTACAACAACTCTTGGGGCCAACGTTTTAGATATCGTTGCCAATGAGCAAGAGTCTGGAGAACTTAGAATAGTTTCTGGTTCTGTATTAAATGGTCGTAAAGTTGAAGATGCTTATATTTTCCTTGGACGTTACCACAATCAAATTTCAATTTTAGAAGAAGGACGTGAAAGAGAGTTCTTAGGTTGGCAGATGCCAGGACTTAATAAATTCTCTATAAAGAGAACTTTTGTTTCTAAGTTCTTTACTCCTTCTAAGAAATTTAACATGAATACAACAACTCATGGTTCTGCAAGAGCTATGGTTCCTGTAGGAATGTATGAAAGAGTAATACCAATGGATGTTCTTCCAACTCAACTTCTTAGGTCTTTATTGACTAAGGATACTGACTTAGCTCAACAGCTTGGTTGTTTAGAGTTTGATGAAGAAGATTTAGCACTATGTACTTTTGCTAGTGTAGGTAAGAAGGACTTTGGTCCTATTCTTAGAGAAAGTTTAACAATTATTGAGAAGGAAGGATAAATGAAAGCTTTAAGAGGTTTTCTTGATTCTCAACACCACCACTTTGCTAAAGGCGGAAAGCTAGAAAAGTTCTATCCAATGTATGAAATGATAGACACTTTTGCTTACACTCCTGGTGAAGTGAGTCGAGGATCAGTACACGTTCGTGATGGGATAGACCTAAAGAGAACGATGGTAACAGTTGCAATGGCCCTGACATTTTGTCTATTAATGGCCTGTTATAATACTGGGCTTCAGGCCAATACAGCATTAGCAGCTCAAGGATTAACAAGTTTAGACGGTTGGAGAGGGAGCATCATGGCTGCCCTTGGTTTAGGATTTGATCCTAGCAATTGTGTTTCAAACTTTGTTTATGGATTATTATTTTTTGCTCCAGTCTTTCTAGTGACAAATATCACTGGTGGATTTTGGGAAGTTGTTTTTGCAACAACGAGAAAGCATGAGATTAATGAAGGGTTCCTAGTAACAGGATTACTCTTTCCACTCATTCTTCCTCCTTCAATTCCTCTATGGCAAGTTGCTGTTGGGATTTCGTTTGGAGTCGTTTTTGGAAAGGAAGTTTTCGGTGGAACTGGAAAGAACTTTTTAAATCCTGCACTTACAGCTAGAGCGTTTCTATTCTTTGCTTATCCTGGAGAGATTTCAGGTGACGCAGTTTGGACGGCAGTTGATGGTTTCACTGGGGCGACTGCTCTTGGTCAAGCTGCAATCGCTGGACCTGCTGCAATCACAGTAAGCTGGATGGATGCTTTTCTTGGATTTATGCCAGGTTCAATGGGTGAGACTTCAACTCTTGCTTGTTTAATTGGTGCACTTGTTCTTGTTGTTTCTGGAATTGGATCTTGGAGAATAATGCTCTCAATGACTATTTCTGGAATGCTATTTGCTCTACTTTTAAATACGATCGGCTCAACGACAAACCCAATGTTTGCTCTGACTCCAGCTTGGCACTTTGTGCTCGGAGGGTTTGCCTTTGGTATGGTCTTCATGGCCACTGACCCTGTGTCAGGATCAATGACTTTTAAAGGACAATTTATTTATGGAACTCTTATCGGTTTCATGGTGATTTTAGTTCGTGTTATTAACCCAGCATTCCCTGAAGGGGTTATGCTAGCAATTCTTTTCTCAAATTGTTTTGCACCACTGATCGACTGGTTTGTTGTAAATGGTGACATCAAGAGAAGAGCTGCTCGGATTAAGGCATAGGGAGTTGTTATGAAAAGTGAAACAGGAAAAACACTATTAGTTGCTCTTATTCTTTGTATTGTCTGTTCAGTTTTAGTTTCTGGAGCAGCGGTATCATTAAGACCAATGCAACAAGTGAATATAAAATTAGATGTTAAAAAGAATCTCTTAGTCGCAGCTGGTCTTATTAAGTCCACTGCTAAGAGAGAAGAAATTGAAGCTGCTTATAAGAATGTAAAGCCTCTCCTTGTTGACCTTGCCTCTGGTGAAGTTGTTGAAGGTGATGTTGAAAATTACAATCAAAAGAAAGCAGCCAAAGACCCTAAGCAAAACATTATGATTGAACGCTCTATTGATAAGGGTTCAATCAAAATGAGAGCTAAGATCGCTAAGGCCTACCTTATTCAAGAAGATGGAGTGACAACAATGCTTGTTCTTCCTGTTCATGGAAAGGGACTTTGGTCTACGATGTATGGGTTTCTTGTGCTTGAGCCAAGTACGACTATTGTAAAAGGTATCGGTTACTACGCTCACGGAGAAACGCCAGGTCTTGGTGGTGAAATTGATAATCCATCATGGAAAGCAACTTGGGCCGGGAAGAAACTCTTAAATGATTCTTTTGAACCAGTTCTAAAAGTTGTTAAAGGTACTGCAAAGACTGACACTGAAATTGATGGTCTCTCTGGTGCAACACTGACTTCTAATGGTGTATCTGGAACAATTCAGTACTGGTTAGGGAAAGATGGTTTTGGACCTTTCCTAGCTAAGTTTAGAGAAGGAGGGATTCAGTAATGAGCCTCAAAAAAGTATTATTTGCTCCAATAACTGAAAATAATCCAATTGCTCTACAAATCCTTGGGATCTGTTCTGCTCTTGCGGTTACAACAAAATTAGAGACAGCCTTTGTTATGTGTATTGCCGTGACTTTAGTTACAGCATTTTCAAACTTCTTTGTTTCTCTTATTAGAAACCATGTGCCATCAAGCATTCGTATCATTGTTATGATGACTGTGATTGCTTCACTTGTGATTGTAACTGATCAGCTTTTAAAAGCGTTCGTTTACGATATTGCCAAGTCGATGTCTGTTTATGTGGGTCTGATTATTACAAACTGTATCGTTATGGGTAGAGCGGAAGCCTACGCCATGAAGAACGGTCCGATCACGTCATTTATTGATGGCCTTGGTAACGGACTTGGTTACAGTATAGTTTTAATTTTCGTGGCCTTCTTTAGAGAATTATTTGGAAGTGGAAAACTTCTTGGATTTGAAGTTCTCCCAACAGTTGGAAACGGTGGTTTTTACCAAACAAACGGTATGGCCTTATTAGCTCCAAGTGCCTTCTTTCTTATCGGAATCTTCATTTGGGGATTACGTACTTGGAAAGTTGACCAAGTGGAAAAGGAGTAACAGATGTTAGAACATTATTTAAGTTTATTTATTAAAGCGATATTTATTGAAAACCTCGCACTTTCATTCTTCCTTGGAATGTGTACTTTCTTAGCAGTTTCTAAGAAAGTTAAAACATCCCTAGGTCTTGGAGTTGCGGTTATTGTTGTTCAAGTCATTACAGTGCCTGTGAATAATCTTCTCTACACTTATCTCTTAAAAGAGAATGCTCTTGAGTGGGCCGGTGTGACAGGAGTTGATCTTTCATTCCTAGGACTTATTTCTTATATCGGTGTTATTGCAGCACTGGTTCAGATTTTAGAAATGGTTTTAGATAAGTTTTTTCCAGCACTCTATGCTGCCCTTGGAATTTTCCTTCCTTTGATCACAGTGAACTGTGCCATCCTAGGTGGATCACTCTTCATGGTAGAGAGAGATTATAATTTCGCAGAAAGTTGTGTTTATGGTTTAGGTTCAGGAATTGGTTGGGCCCTTGCGATTGCAGCTCTTGCAGGAATTAGAGAAAAAATGAGATACAGCGATGTACCTGATGGTTTAAAAGGATTAGGAATTACCTTTATTACAGTAGGTCTTATGGCCTTAGGGTTCCTCTCTTTTTCAGGTATTCAACTTTAATAACAATATTAGAGAAAGGTCATAATTATGAATGAAATTATCCTTGGTGTTTTAATGTTTACAGTGGTTGTTTTGGCCCTTGTACTAATAATTCTCTTTGCTAAGTCAAAGTTGGTTAGTTCTGGAAATATTAAGCTCACAATCAACGGTGAAAAAACTGTTGAAATACCAGCAGGTGGAAAGTTACTAAACGCCCTTGCTGATCAAAAACTCTTTGTTTCTTCTGCCTGTGGTGGTGGTGGAACATGTGGACAGTGTAAAGTGAATGTTCACGCTGGTGGGGGAGAGATTCTAGATACAGAAACTTCTCACATCACTAAGAAAGAAGCAAAAGAAGGTTGTCGTCTTGCTTGTCAGGTTTCTATTAAAGAAGATATGGAAATCGAAGTTGAAGATGAAGTCTTTGGTGTTAAGAAATGGGAATGTACTGTTCTTTCTAACCACAATGTTGCGACTTTTATTAAAGAATTTAAAATCGGTCTACCTGCTGGTGAATCAGTTCCTTTCAAGGCCGGTGGATTTATTCAAATTGAAAGGCCAGCAGGGCTTACAATAGATTACAAAAACTTTGATATTGAAGAAGAGTACAGAGCAGATTGGGACACTTTCAAAGTTTGGGATAATATCTCAACTGTTGAAGATGAAACTATTAGAGCTTACTCTATGGCCAACTATCCTGAAGAAGAAGGAATGATCTTACTTAACATAAGAATCGCTTCCCCTCCTCCAAGGTCTCCGAAAGGAACACCTCCAGGGAAAATGTCTTCTTATATATTTGACTGTAAGCCAGGTGATAAAGTTACAATTTCTGGTCCGTTTGGAGAGTTCTTTGCTCGTGAAACTAATAAAGAAATGGTCTTTGTTGGTGGTGGAGCAGGTATGGCGCCAATGCGTTCACATATCTTCGATCAACTTAAGAGAATTAAGACTGATAGAAAGATGAGCTTCTGGTATGGAGCACGTTCTAAGAGAGAGATGTTCTACATTGAAGATTTTGATATGCTTCAAAGAGAAAATGATAACTTCTATTGGCATTGTGCACTTTCAGATGCTCAGCCAGAAGATAAGTGGGAAGGTTACACTGGGTTTATTCACCAAGTTCTTCTTGATGAATACCTAAAGAGTCACCCAGCACCAGAAGATTGCGAGTACTACCTTTGTGGGCCTCCAATCATGAACAAGTGTGTAATTGATATGTTAATTGACCTAGGGGTTGAGGCTGAAGATATCATGCTTGATGATTTTGGTGGATAGAGATTACCAATTCAAATTACTTTTTTAATGAGAAGGCCGCTTTATTAGCGGCCTTTTTTATTGTCTAATATCTAGACACGTCTAAACATATTACAAACTACTAACTGTAACTAGCTGTTATTATTATCACTTCTTGGCACATCTATTGCTCTTATAAGGGAAATACTTTTAAAGGGGATATATATGAGAAATCTAAAATTTATAGCAGTTGTCTTATTGTCTATTGTTTCACTAAGTCCAAAATTTGGAATTCAAAACTCAAGAGATATCTCTTCAGTTGATTGTATAGACTGTGTATCGAACTCAGAGGTATCAACTCATTCTAACCAAGTTGAAAAAGCAGTAGAGAAAATTACTAAATCTATTCCTAAACTAACAGGAAATGCAGGAACCTTTGCTAAACTAAAAACAGGCCAGAAGTGTGAAGCTTTCTATTCTGATAAGCATAAGAGTACCGGTAGACTTACAAAAGATATTCAATACCACCTACCTATTAATGATGAAATGTTCGAAGACGATAGTGAAGCACAAAATGCTTTCTATATGGAATCCGTTGTTAAAGGTCGTATGAAGTCTAAGAGAGAAGTTAAGCCCTATATAGGAAAGTCTATGGAAGGTGATATCTTTATGATTGAGAAAGCTTATAGAGGAGCAAGCCTCGTTGGATATAATATTACAGTTTCTTTTTGTTCACTTGAAAAGAAATCAGGAAAGAAGTTAATTCATGACAGTAGAAAATTAGTCAATATGGGAGTGCTTTCTGTAACATTCGGAGAAGCGAGTTCATGTGGTGATTTTTATGACATAGATAATGCTGAAATGGGTATGGTTTCAAAAGGTAAAGGTCTCTTTAATAGCGATGTACCTTTTCAAAAAATGATAAGTTCAATTGATTGCGAATAATATCTATTAGGCCACAACCCCAGTGGCCAATTTTTTCACTATAGATTCCTAAACTTTTTTGCTTTATTCTTTTAAGTATTAAATGACTTAGGAGAAAATATGTTACTTTCAAATATTGAAACAATCCCCGGAAAGAAAGTTGTTGAGTTCTTTGGTCTAGCAACTGGATCTACTGTAAGGGCGAAACACTTTGGTAAAGACCTCATGGCAGGACTAAAGAATATAGTTGGTGGAGAGCTCACGGGCTATAGTGAGCTTCTCACTGAATCCCGCGAAGAGGCGATGCAGAGAATGATCGCACAGGCGAAGAACTCCGGAGCCAATGCCATCGTTAATGTTCGTTTTTCAACTTCATCTGTAGCTCAAGGAGCAGCTGAGCTTTATTGTTATGGAACAGCTGTAAGAGTGGAGTAAGAGTTGGAACAGTTAGTAATATTTGGTGTTTTGATTGTTCTAGGTTTTACATTTGGAAAAGCAAACGAAAAGAAACATTACAAATCAATAAGAGAAAGAGAAAAGTCATCTCGATCAATTGCTGTGGTCAATTTTAAGAAACCTCCTTTTGATGATTCTAAAATAGAGGATCAGAAATTAGTTATTGGAGCTACCGTAATCTCAATTGATTACTTTAAGCTCATTTCAGCAGGACTTAAGTCTCTCTTTGGAGGAAGGCTTAGAAGTTATGAATCATTAGTTGATAGAGGTAGAAGAGAAGCGATACTTAGAATGAAAGAAGAAGCGAAAGGTTTTAATATGATTTTAAATGTTCGAATTGAAACTTCTTCTATTTCTAAGGGGCCGAAAAATAATAGTGTTGGAAGTCTTGAAGTTCTGGCCTATGGAACAGCAATTAAAGTTAATGAAGTATAGTCCCAAAAATCTTGAAAATGAAGTCAACGTAGGTAAGGGAAGTCCTCTAAAAGACTTTTTTAAAATGTTGGCTTCAACACTTGTGATCCTCTCCATTACATTTATTATTTTTGAATTAAGTATAAATGTCTTAGTTAAAAATATTCCAGATAGTTTTGAAGAGAAATTACACAACTTTGTATTTAAAAAGTTCTATGCAAGTTACCAGCAAAATGAAAAAGAAAAGAATGTTCAAATAATTCTAAATAAGTTACTAGAGCATTCAGTGTTAAAGACAAAAGAATTTCAAATTAAAATAATAGAAGACGATTCAGAAAACGCCCTTGCTCACATGGGAGGAAGGATTGTCATTCATGAAAAACTTTTAAAGGAAACAAAGACTGAGAACTCTCTGGCATTAGTTTTGTCCCATGAATTAGGTCACTATAAATACCGTCATCACCTGCAAGGTTTAGGAAAAGCTGTCATTATTCTCTCCATTTCCCTTGCTGCAAATGGATCTGGTGATTTCTTCAATGATTATATATCGAAGGCGCTAAAATTTAATATTCTAAGATCAAATAGAGATGCAGAGAGGGAGGCCGATAGTTTTTCCATTGATCTCCTTCACAGGAGCTATGGTCATTTTAATGGAGCATTTAGTTTCTTTGAAAGAATAAGTAAGCTTTCTTCAGAGTCTAAAGTCTTTGGTAAGTACTTTCAAACTCATCCGCTGCCAAAAGAGAGAATAGTATTTTTAACAGAGTTATCTCTTAAGAAGAAAGATCAAAAACCTGGAAAAATAATCCCTTATGAGTATTAAATTAAGAAGATAAACTTTTAGTTGATTTTATGTGCTTCGAAGGGATGAATCCTCCTGCTAGAAAAATCCCATGAGGCGTGTGCCAATTCACTGGAAGCGTTACTTTAAAACAAGTATTTGGACAAGTCTCATCAATAGATAAGTTCCCACCGTATTTCTCCGCTATACTTCCACTTATGCTAAGGCCCAGACCTGTGCCCTTACCAAAGGGTTTTGTTGTGTAAAAAGGCTCCAATATTTTCTTGTGAAGTTCTATTGGAATACCAGTTCCTGAATCTAAGACCTTAATGGAGGCCTCTTTGGTACCAACTTCAATAATAATTTTAATCCATTTTTCTTTTAGGTGAGAGATTGCATCGTAAGAATTATTTAGTAAATTTAGAAAAATTTGAGATATTTCAACAGGATTAGTCTTTAAACAAGCAAATGTTTCTAAATGATTTGAATCTACATAAATTCCTTCGTTCTTAAATTTTTCCTGGCAAAGAATCAATGTGTCTTCAATGATGGAAGCGAGGGATATATTTTGAATATCACTATCATCAGACTTTCTAGAAACTTTTGATAATGAATCTACTATTTTCTTTATTCTCATCGTTGTTTTTTCAATTTTCTGAGCGTAATTCAAAAGCTGTTCACTACTTAAGTTTTCATCCTTAGATAATCTTTTAAGTTTTTGAGCGTAGCCTGAAATAATGGCCAAGGGATTATTTATCTCATGTCCTATACTTCCGGCCATTCTTCCAATAGATGCCATCTTATCTATCTCGCAATTATTTTCAACTTCAATCTTTTGCTCTGTCATATCTAGTAGAGAGCCTACGATTGAAACAGGTTGTCCTTTTTCATCTGTTATGGCCCTACCAACGGATTTTAAAAACTTTCTCTTCTTAGAATATGTCTCTATTTCATGAGAGAATTCAAAGTAACCACTCTTGAAACACTCTTCAAACTTTGTGACATATAAAATTTTAGTATCTTTGCTAATCGAATTTATCCAATAGTCTTCATTAACTTCAATATGAGTTGGAATTTCGTGTATTTCTCGTAACTCTTTAGAGCAATTTATAACTTTATTCTTTAAGTCATATTCCCAAAAACCTAACTTAAACATCTTTGCGACTTCAAAGAGTTTCGCTTCATCTCTTAGAGCATTCTCCTGTAATTTGTAGAGTTCAGAAATATTTCGAATAACACAGAGAACGTGTTCTGAATCTAGTATGGGAATGAGGGCAAGATTGTAATGTTTCGAATTTTTTTGAAAGTTAAAATTATAAGTTGAAAGAGAAGTTGTCACTTTTTGAAGTGACGTAATTAGGTCCATTTGCGAACTTACTGGAAGTAAGTTTTGAAGATAACAATTAACTAGATTTTTTGAGGTCTGCTCTTCGAAATGTTTGCTATAGAAAATGACCTTACCGTGGTGATCAATTTCATAAATATGATCTTCGAGGTGATTTAAAAAAAACTCAAATTTGTCTTTATTATCAATATGACTCATTGTTAATACCTCTTTTCACACCCTTTACACCATAATTTGCGACTATAATCAATATAAAATGTTTAATAACGTATATTCTTTAATTAGATTAGCTAAAGGGTTAAAAATTTGATAATTAGCAATTATGAAAATTATCTTATTGTGCAGTATTCTCCTCTCCTTACTTTCTTGTTCTCCATCAAGTAAGTTGTTGAAATTTGAAGGAAAAACCATGGGGACGACCTATCATATACGTTATATAGGTAAGGGAAGTACTGATAAATCTCCCATTTTTAAAGAAGAAGTAGATAAGCGCTTACAAAGCATTAATCAAAGTATGTCGACCTATATTCCAACTTCTGAACTCTCAGTTTTTAACAAGAGTCGGTCCTTAGAGTGGCAAGTTATTTCAGCTGAATTGTTGAAAGTCGTAAAGCACGCTTTGGTAGTTGGAGAAAAAAGTCATGGCGCCTTCGATCCAACTATTGGACCTCTAGTTAATCTGTGGGGATTCGGACCTAAGGGAAAGAGGGAAGTTCCTTCTAAAGAATCAATTCACAATGCTCTTAAGAATGTCGGTTTAGATAAGATTGAGTTAGATTACAAAAAACTTCTTTGGAAGAAGATGACTAAAGATGTCTACGTTGATCTGTCCGCTCTAGCTAAAGGTTTTGGTGTTGATGAAGTCGCCAATATATTAGAGGAACAAGGTATCCTGAATTATATGGTTGAGATTGGTGGCGAAGTCAAAACTATGGGTTCAAAGGGAAGTAAACCTTGGATCATAGCGATTGAATCTCCAGGTTTGGAAAAAGAAGCAGGTCCATACCAAAGGTTACTTGAATTAAAAACACACTCCCTAGCTACTAGTGGTAATTATAGAAACTTCTTTAAACAAGGAGATACTCACTATTCACACACTATTGATTTTAAGACTGGTAAGCCTGTGTCACATACACTTGCTAGTGTTAGTGTTGCAGATAGTGCGTCTTGTATGAACGCTGATGCATGGGCCACGGCTTTAATGTCCATGGGTGTTGAAAAAGGTTTTAAAGTGGCTGAGCAGTTAAAAATTGCTGCTTACTTTATATATAAATTAGACTCATCGAGTGAATTTGTCATAAAGCAAACAACAGAGTTTACCAAACTTAATTTATAGGTATTTTATATGAAAATGTTCTTAGTTTCTCTTATTGTAATGCTTGCTGCAATCTCAGGAATGGCCGTAGGGGTTATTTTTAGCAATAAAAAATTAAAAGGTTCTTGTGGAGGACTTGGAAAACTCATGGGTGATGACTGTTCTTTTTGTGACAAGAAAGATGAGTGTGATAAGTCTTCTGAGAATAAAGAAGATTGTTTAAAAATTGATGAAACAACTAATACGGTTTCTTTAAATATATCGTAAATGGCCCACATTAACGCCTAGTCCTTGAACACTAGACCTTTCTTCTCCAGTAACGAACTAGGCAAATTTCTCCAAAAACATTTCTAATTCATCCATTATTCAATTCTCAGTAAATTACCTCGATAAGACAATAGAACTATTGTGAACAGAGGACTTCATGACAATTAAGAAGAAGTTTAAATTACAGGATGCTTTAAAAAGCTTCTCTAGCGATTCACTCTCTGAAGAGATCGATAGAGAGATTTATCCTCCAATCATTAAAGAAGTCATTGAAGAGAATAAGAAAAGTCTTATTGAAGCACCCCCTCGCTTTAATAAAGAAAAGTTTGAAAATTACTTTTTTAACGAATCGGAAAATGAAGATACAGAGAATGCCCCTAAGTCTTTTCTTGAAAAAGAATTTGAGATTAATAACACTAGTGAATCAAATGTACTCAAAAGAAATATAAATGATAAATCAGGACAAATAAAATCCTTAAAAAGTGTACGAAAAACTGAGCTTGAAAATTATTTAGAAAATACAAAATCATTAACTGACCTAGAACACAAGAAAGTAGAAGTCGAAGAGTTATTAGACTATGAGAAAACTAAGAATAAATCGATTAGATCTAAACTCATTAAAGTTAAAGCAGATATAAGCACTTTTAGTGTTAATATTGAAAAAGTAAAATCGACTATAATTAATCAACGTGTAGAGACAGAAGCTATTCAAAGTGAATTACTTCGTTTAGAAAATTCTAAGAATGAATTAGAAGAAAAGATTTCTGTATTTACACTTGAAAACGGTAAATTGTCTGAACAAGTATCACTCTCTCATAGAGATAAAAATGACATTCTAAT
Source organism: Halobacteriovorax marinus (assembly GCA_002163155.1). Taxonomy (GTDB): domain Bacteria; phylum Bdellovibrionota; class Bacteriovoracia; order Bacteriovoracales; family Bacteriovoracaceae; genus Halobacteriovorax; species Halobacteriovorax marinus_A. The sequence continues at coordinate 390,136 of MAAO01000002.1, forward strand.
CGTCATTCAGGCCAATCAAGATATTATTACAGATTACAAAAAGCAAATTGTAATAAATAAAGAAAATATTACATCAATAAGAAACGAAATAGATTATAAAAATAAACAAATATCTTCGCAAACTGAAGAAGTTGGCTTTGCTAAAGATGAACTCGCAAACATAAAGAAATTAGAAAATAATATAAAGCAGGACTTGATTAAGAGCGAGTTAGAGCTTGAAAGAGAAAATAATAAATTTTCTAAGATTTCAGAAAATATACAAAATATCAAAATTGATATCTCTAATCTTGAGAGTCAGTCAGTTTCAATTAGTGACAAAAGAAGAGTCTTAACAGCAGAATTTAATGAATATGAGTCTCTATATTCAGAATTAATTGAAACAAAGAAGTCCATCGAAAATGAACTACAAGTAAAGAATGAAATCATTACGAAGTATGATTCACAAATTTCTCAAATGGAAACTAAGAACGAAAAGCTTCTTAAAGAGAATACAGGTAAGAAAGAACTAAATATCTCAAGAAGTAACGAGGTTGATAAGTTACAAAAAATCTTTAAAATGAGAACAGGAAAAATTCAACGTTTAGAAAATGATAACTTTGAATATGAAAAAATGAATGGGGTACTTCTTAGTGATCTAGAAGAACATAAAATTCAAAATACTGTGCTTGAAAGAAGGTTAAGTGGTTTAAGCTATGACTATAAGTGTTTAGATAATGAACTTTCACTTAATAAGCAAGACCTTGAAGAAAGCCGTGTTCAAAATGAGAAGTTAGATTATGATATTTCTAAAGTTTCAAGCTCTAGAGATCAGATCGTGGATAATATTTCAAATATAAAATCACAATTACATAAGTCTAGTATGAATCTAGAAGAAAAATCTTATAATCTATCACGGGTGGAGAAGGACTCTGAAAAACAGGTTTCTAGTTTTACATCATTAAAAATTAAAAGAGATGAGGTACAAGATCAATTGGCATTTTTAACTAATGATCTTTCTGCTAAGAATTGTGAATTAAAGCAACTCATTGGAGATCGAAGACATGTTCAATCTCAAATAAAAGATCTTACCTTAAGTGAAATTAGAAAAAATGTTAGTGCTACTAAGAAGAATGAAGCTCTAAGTTTATTAAAAACTGAAAAAATTCGCTTGCTGGACTCCAAATTGTCTTTAGAGGAAAAAGTTAATCTTCTCACTAGTGACATCAGCGAAGTCGATGGGCATATTTATGCCGAAAATGAAATTGTTCAACGAACTGTTATTGAACAAAAAGAGATCGAAGAAAGAATTGTCGAACTTGAGGGTTATCAAGTTGAATTAAATGACAACTTTATTAGCTTGAAAAATAAAAAGAAAGAATTGAGTTCTCTCTGCGAAAAATCGTACATTGATAAAAGAAGACTGGAGAGTAGTATACTTAGAGTTGATAGAGACAAGAGTGAAGTTGAGAATGAGTTGTTAAGCATTCAGGAAGACTATGGACATATTGATAAAGAGTATATCAATGTAAAAAATAAATATCATAATAAAATGAGTGTTGTCCAAGAACTTAAGAGTCAAAAAGGTAAACTAAAGGATCAGTTAACTACTAGAAAAACTATAATTGATAAAAAGAAAACTGAACTAGATTCTATCTCTGTTGAAGAGAAGCAAATAACGCTTGAGTTAACAAGCTTAAATGAAACATTTTCTAATGCTAACAGCTTGATGATATCTTCTACTATGGGAGTTAAGCACTCTAGGCAAGAGTTGAAGAGAAAACGGGATGAATTAGAACTCGCTAAGGCGAAATATATCTCACTAACGTCTAACTCTAAAGATCTACAAGAAGATCACGGTCAACAAATGATCTTAATAAAAGAATTGGATCAAACGAAGAATAGGTATTTGACCTTGATCGAGGAATTATCTATTAAGAATACCAATAAGAAAGCAAAAATACTTGAAGGTAATCAATTTATAGAAACATTACAAAAAGAAGTAGAGACTTTAAAAGAGAATGTTCATCTCTTAAATAATTATCGAAAGAAGAAAGCTGCTTAATCTAAAAGACATTCTTTAGAAATAAATCCATTTGAACTCAATTCTAGGCCCTCTTCAGGGGCAGAGATTACTTTTAGAATTTTCTGTTCTTTTTCCTTATAAAGAATGATGTCTTTATTTATATACTTTTTTTGAAATACGGTGAGTTTCGGTGAGAAATTTACGATTTTATCGTGAGCACAATTAAGTTTAAAACGTCTGCCATTTAAATTAATAGTAGGAGTTTCTTCTAAGTAATCTATGTAACTTTTCTTTGATGTTGTAAGCCAGTTAAAAACTCCCAGAATAGGATTCGTTGATTGCACTTCGACAAATTCTGCTTGATAAAATTTATCTTCAAATGTTAGCTCTTGCCTTTTCTTTTGGTTTTCATTTTTGAATTGATAGAAGTTCATATCATGTCTTTTAGAACTCAGCTGAAAGAGAATTACTTTATCTGTAAAACGATTGTCAAAAGTCACTCTGTTAATCAAGTCTCCATGTGATTCGACGAGCCAGACTTTCATTAAACTTTCAGTTTCACTTATTCTATTGAGTAATGTATTTAAGAGTTTCCCTACTGGCTGATAGAGAAAGACTATATCAAAGGGGGCCATATTAAACTGGGTGGCATCGTCGCAGATAAATAAATTCTTGTTGAGCTTTAATTTTTGGGCCATCTCCTTTGCATGATCGATTCTTTCTTTAACTATTTCAATAGAATAGATATTGTTTTTTCCTAGAAGAGAGGAGAGTAAGCTACCTTTGGCATAAGAAGCTCCAAGGTCAAGCATGGTGAGATTTTCTCTCTCAAGAAAATTTATCATTTGGTAATAATCAAACCAACTCGTATTGAGCGCTTGTTCATCAAGTCTCTCGCCCTCGTAGGTTTCAATAGATTGATTATTTTTCGGAATAGACTTTTCAGTTTGCTGGTAATTGAAATTGAAGAACTGATCGCAGAGATCATTAAAAACCTTAGGAGTTTTTTCTTGAGATAAAACTTGAGAAAACTTGATTTTTTTCAATAAAATCTCTTTTTTTGATAATTAAACTACGTTTTTCCTCTAATTTCAAATGCTTATAGAGGCTATAATTGAGCTTTTTAGGTCTCAAAATGTTGAGTTTTATGTCCTAAGTGACGATAAGTATTACGATGACGGTGTTTTGGAGGACCATATCACAAAAGTTTACCTACTACAGATTCAAGATAAAGTTTTAAAAATATTTGATATTTTTGAAATTGTATCATTTCTTGAAAGTTCTAAGCTTGAAGGGCAGGATTATGTCTTTGATCTAAGAGTGAGAAGTTGGATAAAGGTTTGTGAAATACAAGTGCTTAGAGATACTGGTTTTGTTTTTAAAGCTTCCATTGAAAAAGAGATACCAAGTTTTATTCCTCCCCATAAATTGCCAAGTGAGAGTTTAGAAGAGTCAGTTGATTCAGATTATCTCTACTTACTAAAGTTCTATGAAGAACTTAAGCAAAGCAGTATCGATCATGTAGAAAGCGTAAGGCGAACTCACGAGATTGAGTTGCTAAATATAAAAAAAGAGAACTCTAGCTTACAAAGTGGTGTGAGTGAATTGAATGTTCTTGTTTTTGAATTAGAAAAAAGTAAAGAGCAACAAGAGCTACTAAATTCCAATCTAGAAGAAGTTGTAGGTGAGTTTAAGGCTGATGCCTTCTTAAGCTCTAAAAAGCTTAATCTAGCGGAAGAGGAGCTCTTACAAGCGAAAGTTCATCTAGAGACTGAAAAAGAAAAAATCTATCATGAATTAGAAGAGTTCAAAAATACTAATACTAAGAGCTTTGAATCCATTGTTCTTACCGAAAAAGAAAACTTTGAATTAGTTCAGAAGAACCAATCTCTAAGTTACGCATTAAAAGTTCAAGAGCAAAAATATCATGATATGAAATTGATCTTTACTCAATATGAAGACCATTCAAAGAAAGAAGGTCTTAATGAAAGAGTTCTTGAAAAGGCCTTTGATTACTTCCTTCACGGACCTGTGGGTGGAGATCAAGCAAAACTTGAAAAGAAAGTTGACCTACTGGAAAAGGAACTCAAAGAAAAAGATCTTTTCTTCGAAGGAAAATTAAAAAGAAGTTCAGATGAGTTAAGTGAAGTTTCTAGTCACTTTAAAAAGAAGAATAAAGAAATAGAGCTACATTATAAGAAAAATATTTCGGAACTTTTAAATGAGAAAGAGATTCTCGTTAAGAAAGTTGATGAGCTAGATTCATATCATGCTCATGTTCAGAAGAACCAAAGTCTAATTGATAGTCAATCTAGCAAAGAGAATGAAAAACATACTCTGCAAATTTCTTTCCAAGAGGCTAAGCTAGAAAAAGCAACAACAAGAATAGCCTTTTTAGAGTCAGAGCTGTCTAAAGTTATGAACGAGAACCAAGGCCAAGTTGAAGTTATTGATAATTTTGAAAAAGCCTTAAAAGTAAAGAAGAGTGAGGAGAACAAGGTTCGCTCACAAGAGTTAGATCATAGTGAAAAAATTAAACAACTAGAGAACTCTAATAAAGATCTTCTTGAAAAGAATACAAAAATTGAAGAATTAATAAAAGCAAATCAGCTGCTATTAGATAAAAATAGTAAAGTCGAAACAAGAAAGAGTGAATATAAAGCAGAATATACTAAGCTTCTTGCAAAGTCTGAAAAGTCTCTAGCAAAAATTAAAGCTCTCGAGAATCAAAAAAGTGACGTTGTTGTTGATGATGATTCACAAGAAGAACTAGAAAAATTAAAGCAAGAGATAGAAGGTTACACTAATAGATTACAGAACGAGCAGGACAAGACTTTACAGTTGAAAATTGATTTAGAAAAACTCAAAGAAGCTGATACGAAAATCGAATTAGTTAAGGCGAGTGGGCAAGATGAAGAAGAGTTAAGTAGACTTATTGGAGATTCTTTTGAAGTTGTAAATGATTCTGTATGGATCATTCAAGGGGACGACGGTAAGAAATCTGGTCCGCATTCTTTTTCTACAGTTTATGACATGAAAGAAGCTGGAGAATTAACTAAAGAGAGTAGAGTTAAAAAGCAGGGTGAGGCCTTTAAGCCATGTAAAGATATATTTGAATTGTCAGTTCCTGTCACAACTCACGGCGAAGGCGAAAATAGAAGATTCTTTGTAAAAAGAAATTCTGTCAGAGTTCCTTTTTATGAACTCGTTACATTTGAAATTGGTGGAGAAGAGTATAGAGGTTACTGTACTAGTTTAAGTTCTGGTGGTGTCTTTATTGAAATGACTAAGATAGATGAAGAAGTTTTCAAAATGAATGGTAAGGGTCGTGTCTTATTTCCAAGTGGAGCACTAGAGAGTCCATTTAATTGTATTGCACAAATAAAGAATGTATCTGTAGAGAAACCAAAAGGTATTGGTTTAATGTTCGTCGATCTACCTGACGAAGCTAAGGAAGATATCCTGAGTTACGTGAATAATTGTTTAAATAAGAATAAGAAATCAGCTTAAGGAGAGTCTCTCCGTGAACTTATAGGAAATTTAAACCAAAAAAAACTCACTTTCGTGAGTTTTTTTTCGTTTGGTAGAAAAACTGGTGCCCCGGGCGGGACTTGAACCCGCACGGCCGTGAAGCCCCGGGATTTTAAATCCCGTATGTCTACCAATTTCATCACCAGGGCAGAAATTATTTTTTAAACATTACCAGAGTATTTTAAAAAGTCTACCTTAAGTACTAAAAAAAGTGAGATCTTCTTGAAAGGTATGAACAGTGTGTTAAAATTAATTATTAAATTTAATTAAGTTAGGGAATGAATGCTCATGAAAATATATCTAACTCTTATTTTGGTGTTGCTAATCTCTAGTTGTGCTAAGAAGACACATAAAATTGTACCTGTCGTGGCAAAGTCCTCATGGTTAAAGACCAATGATCTCTATAATCATAAATCCCACAATGGTGAGTATCTTATCCATCCATTCTTTGACCTTGTGCCTTTTGCTTCTAGGCAAGATAACTCAATTAATTTTGTCATGACGACACCCGCAGGAGCGAGAAATAAGTATAAATTAGATCTCCGTTCCGGAAAGATGTATCGCAGACATCAGTTTTGTGACCAAAAGGATGTTTGGAAGAAGTATTCTGGAAATATATATAGACCTCCTTATACAGAAGGTTTTGTTCCAAGGTTACTAGATCAACTTGGAACACCACAGAAAATTATAGTCTTTGGAAAGAATCGATATTTCCAAGATTTTGAATTAACACCAACAAGATCTCAAAGAGTTCGTGTGGTGGGTAGTGTTTTGCAGCAGTACTGTAAATCATTTCCTTGCCGTGGGAAAAATAGGTGGCAGTCGCGTTTAGTTTTGGTGGCGGTTAATCCATTTGATCCTACCTTCGAAAGAATTCATCATATTAATCAATTAAGGAAAATTGTTGATTGGCCCTATGTCAAAACCTTCATCGAAAATAGTGATGGAAGGCATATCTCTGGTAAGGAAGATACGCCCGCTTATAGGGTTATAGGTAATATTGGACCTAAAGAATCACTAGTTAATTCCATTAGCAAGGGACATTTATTTAAATTCAAAGAGCTCAAGGTTCTGAGAAATAGCTGTCATAAATTCTATGATCATATATGGAGTAGTGTTGAAGAAATACGAAAGAAGAAGCGATTAAATAAATTAGGATTAAGTCCAAAGATAGCTCATATTTGGGATAAGAAAGATGCTCTAAGTGGAAATGTTCTCAGTGGTGAGATTGAAGAGGTTAGGAAAAAAGATGTTATTGATACTAGTATTAGAACTTCTGACTTTTCGATTTACTTTAAACACTTTTATAAGAATTATCGAAAGCGTTTCCTCACATGCCAGAAGTTCGTCAGAGACACTAGTATAAATGCAAATAAGAGAAGACTATGGTTCTTTAGCTATTTAACCTCTTTTTTTAATGCTGAGCGTTTAGGTTATATCTATTCGTGTTCAAGACAAACTTGGATTGAGAATCCTATGCTGGCAAATGGAAAGAGAATGTATGGTCACAAGAGAAACTTGGCAAACTGCACAAGCAGAGAACTTGATCGTTCTTTTGATATGAGCATTACAGTTCAAACTGGTCTCTTTCGTTCATTCCAGGAGCATAATCGCTATATTGAATATGATGAAGGGTCTGGCGCCACACATCAAAAGCTCTATTCTTGGGTTAGAAGTACAGGGGATGGTTACTCGTGTGACCGCAAGCGTTACGAAAAGGTTTCTCTATTTCCTCAAGATATTAATTGGCAGAGCTTTGGAGAGAAAGGTATGCGAAAGAGAACTGATATAATTCAATAGCTTAGTTTACAATATCTTAGTAAATTTCTAGAATATTAGAAAAGTAATTAAAGGAACCCTCATGGCTAGAGAGGCAGACGGCCTGTCGTTTTTACAAACACAAGGACCAGAAGGAATTGATAAGTTAGCACTCACAACACGTGCTGATTCATTTCTTGAAAAATTTGATAATTGGGTTCAATCTCATTCGATTGTGCCTTTCGTATTTGATACTGCATGCTGTTCTTTAGAGTATGGATGGCACTTTAACGACCAATTTGCTCATGACAGTTTTAGTCCTGAACAAATAGAGGCCTGTGATAGTGATCTACTCTTAATTGGTGGAACAATTAATTTAAAAACCTATCCGCTTATTAGAAAAACCTATGAGCAAATGCCTAAGAAGAAATGGGTCGTGGCCATAGGAGCATGTCCTATGTCTGGTGGACCCTTCCCATCGTATAATGTCGTTAAAGATGTATCTAAGGATATCCCTGTTGATATTTTTATCCCTGGTTGTCCTCCAACTCCACAAGATATAATGGATGGAATGAAATTGTTAAAACAAAGAATTGAGATGGGAGTGATGGCAAGTGGTAACTCCTAATTCGTTCTTAAACTACTATAGTGGTAAACTTAATGTCATAGATGATTCTAATGCAGAATTGATTCTTGAACCCAATGAAGATATTAAAGGTATTTTTAAAAAGTTGAAAGAAGAGTTTGGATTTATCATGCTCATTGATATCTTTGGCCTAGATCTTTTAAAGAAGAAGTCGTTTGACCCGCAAAATGAAAGACGATTTCAAGTTGTCTATATACTTCTAAATATGGAAATGCATTTACGTCTTCGAGTCGTTGTGAATGTTGATGTCGAAAAGAATGAAGTTCTTCCTAGTTGTCGTGATCTTTGGGCAGCCGCTCACTGGTGTGAGAGAGAAATTTGGGAAATGTTTGGTATCTCGTTTGGCACTGAAAGTGAAAAGCGATTACTTAGCGTAAGTGGTCTTAAAGGGTTTCCTTTTAGAAAAGACTTTTCTTTTAATGGGCTGGATGAATCTTTGGATTCTGAAGAAAGCATATTTGAAAATATTACAGATGTTCCAAAATATAAGTTAAATCTAGTCGATAGTTTTAGTATCGGTCCAATTCATCCGGCGCTAAAAGGATCAATGAAGTTACATCTACAAATTGAGGGAGATGGAATTCTCAACTCTCAATTAGAAGTTGGTTATCTACATCGATCTATAGAAAAATTATGTGAAGAAAAATTGTATACGCAAATCATTCCACTGACTGATCGATTGAACTTCTTTTCTGCTGCAAGTAATAATATCGGTTGGTGTAAGGCAGTAGAAGATCTTGTTAATATTGAGATTAGTGATAAGGCCAAGGCAATGAGAATGGTTGCCAGTGAACTTGCAAGAGTGAGTGATCATACGCAATGTATTGGTTCAATTGCAAGAGCGGTAGGAATGTTTGAACCTATCCAACTTTCTATCAGTATTAAAGAGATCGTCTCTTCGCTTTTTGAAAGATTGTGTGGGTCTCGTTTTAATTCTTCAATATCTCGAATTGGTGGAATGAGTGTAGAGGTTCCGAGCGGTTGGGTTAACGACTGTTTAACCACACTAAAAGTTATTTCTAAAAAAGTGGATGAGATTGACACTCACTTAACTCGCTCAACATTGTGGATAGAAAGACTTCGTACAACCACATTAAATGCCTATGATGCCATTGATCTTGGAATAACGGGACCGAACTTAAGGGCCTGTGGAGTCAATTATGATATTAGAAAAGTTTCACCTTATTATTTCTATGAAGATGTCGAATTTGAAATACCTCTTGGGATTAATGGTGATTGTTATGACCGCTACTTAGTAAGAATTGAAGAAATACGTCAATCTTTAAAAATTATCTCACAAGTTTTAGATAGCTTACCTCTTGGGAAAATGTGTGTTGATAAACTTAAGACTGAACTAGATTTAAATCCTCTTAACTTTGCTCCAAATCTTTGTGAAGGTTATTCAATGACAGAAACTCCAAATGGAGAGTTAGGTTTCTTTATTTCTTCTGACGGTGAGAATCGACCCTATAGAGTTAAAATTAAAGGGCCATCTTTTTTCTCGGCACAAGCATTTTCTTCAATGTTAGAAAACACGAAAGTAAACGATGCAATGATTTCTCTGTGTTCGATGAATATAGTTGCAGGAGAGGTTGATAGATGATCTTAGAAAGAGAGCTATATAAATCAATCGGGGCCACTAGAGCAATTGCAAAATCGCTTAGAGTTTACTTTGTCACTATTATTTCTGGATTAATAAAACCAAGACTACAATTAGTGACTAGTTTTTCTAGAGGACTCCCTGAACTTATAGATTCTAAAAATTGTTCTAATTGCAAGAAATGTGAATTGATTTGCCCTACGAATTGTTTGAGTATTGAAGAGAAATCTGATCAACTAGAGAGTTTTATTTTAGATGTCAGTGCCTGTATTTTTTGTGGTCTTTGTAGTGATGTATGTTCCCCCAAAGTGTTAACTCTTACTGATCATAGACCTCTGGCTTCTCATGGTGAGAGTCTCTGGAAAATTGATTTAATGAAGAGAGAGTAGTCATTGCAAAAGAACATTTCAATAATATTTTCTGTCTTCAATGAACTTAGTCTTACATTTTTTGAAGCTTCCTTGAAGCAATTATGTTGTAACCCAAGGGTTGAAGTCATTTGTGTTGATGGTGGAAGCACAGATGGTACTAAAGAATTAGTTAAAAGTTATGGAGCAATATTAATTGAAACTCAGGGGCATTCAAGGGCACATCGATTAAATGTTGGAATTTATAGTGCACAAAATGATTTAATTTTCCTACATCACCCTAGAAGTTTCATTGATGCTACAGCTATTGAGTATATGTTAGAGCATTACGAGGAATTGAAGTGGGGTGGTTTAACTCATCGATTTGATCAAACACACTTTCTTTTAAAATTTACTTCTTGGTATTCTAATAATGTACGGGCAAAGATTAGAGAAATTTTCTATCTCGATCATTGTATTTATTTTAAGCGATCACTGTTTTCTACTTACCAAACGATAGTTCCTGAAATTGTTATCTTTGAGGATACTGCCTTAAGTGAAAGGCTTTCTCATGTGGCCCCTGGAGTTTTACTTCCATTTGAATCTACAACATCTTCCATTCGTTTTAATAAAAATGGAGTTTATAAACAGGCCCTTCTTAATCAAATCATGAAAATAGGGTACCTGTTAAATATCTCTGATGAAGTTATGAATAAAGTATATGAGAAAGGACTTTCGTTAAACTCTAAATATTAGAGATGATTTGGTTTAATTCTCTTGTGTATGTCGGTGGCATTTAACATTTCAATAAAATTTTCTCGATCAACTTCTTTTCCACCTATACTTTCCACTACAGGTGTCACCATTTGGGTATCAAACCACTTTACTCCGCCTGCTTTAAGCTTTTGGATTAAATGATAGAGAGCAAATTTAGAAGCATTGTCTTCAATGTGGTACATGGACTCGCCTGAGTAGAAGTTACTAATGCAAACTCCGTAAACTCCTCCCACTAATCTTTTAATACCATTAGATTCAAGATAGGTTTCAGCACTATAGGCATATCCATTTTTGAAGAGATTTATATATTGTGAAATGATCTCATCAGTAATCCAAGTTCCGTCTTGGTCATTTCTCTTGGCGATGGCGCAATTCATGATAACTGTTTCAAAATTTTGATTGAATTCGATCGTGTAAGTGCACTTTTTCAAGAATTTTTTGAAACTCTTCGCCATATGAAAGTCTTTAAACTCTAGAATCCCCCTTGGATTTGGAGAGAACCAGGCCAATGGCATATCTTCAGAAATAGGCCATGGGAAAATTCCTGACTCGTAGGCAAGCAGAAGTGACTCTGTTTCAAGGTCTCCACCAATCGCTAGAAGACCATTCTCATCGGCTTTATCAACGGAGGGGAACTTAAGAATTGCCACTATTCATGGCCTCTATAAGGTGTGCAGAAATTGCTGCTCCAACACTTAGAGTTGTATGGGGTTCTGGATGAGTTACGTGGTCAGCACAAACAAGAGGAGCTATTTCAACCATATCTGCACCTGTAATTTTAAACTCAGAAGCTAAAAGCTTTATGATCGTAATAGCTTGATCCGGAGCTAGGCCTCCTGGTTCTGGAGTTCCCGTGGCACTGGCATATTTTTCATCAAGAGCATCGATATCAAAACTTACATAGAGTTCGTCTATTTTTTCTTCTATGAGGTATTTTTTTACTTCCTCAGCAATTTGCGCAGGACCTCTCTCTTGTATTTCTTGAGTCCAGTATTGTTGAACATTAAAAGTATTTTCCCAGTGAGATCTATCTTTACCACTAGATCTAATGCCTAGTTGTATTAAATGCTCTGCTTTGTTTAAGAAGGGGATGATATGTGTACACCAACTTCCAAAACATATGTCAATTCCCAGTCTTTCAACGAGGAGATCTGTGTGAGCATCAAAGTGAATGATCGCAGCTTTTATCCCTTGTTTCTTCTTTGCCTTTAAATAACTTTTAACTAGCGGATAACTCACTGAGTGATCCCCTCCAATGCCAAAGACTTTCTTTTCAGGAAAGGCTGCATAGAGTTCATCGCAAATTGTTTCTGTAATACTTAATGCGCTAACAGGATGCTTAGAGTTCTCATCACTATAGAGTGCTCTTCTGCAATTTTTGATTGTGTCTTCATTTAGGTATTTATCATGTAAGAGGTGAGGGATGACACGAACGTCACCAAGGTCAACATAGTTGACTTCAGGATGTTCTTCTAAAAGTGTTGATCTTAAGAAAAGAGGACCCCAATTAGCTCCTCTTTGTATGCCTCCGCCAGTATCACTACAGACTCCGAGGATGAGTGGAGCATCATTTTTTAAGACGTCCCCTAGAGAGTTATGCCATTTTTCTTTTATAGATTCATTCGTGCCGTAAAGCTTGTTGTGCAGATGTGCTTTTCTTTCTTTGGCAGTATTAACTGTATAAACACCATCGCCTGGAGGGCATAGTAGATCTTTCGCTAACTTTATAAAGTTATCTGTCATTTTTATTCCTATATTAAAAAATCCTCTCTAATTCTATTTTGAAGAAGAGAATCATTATACTTGCTCTTGAATTCTTCAAGATCCTTACATTTATGTATGAAGTCATTTATCACATTCCATTCAAAATGTAGAATATTTGTATTTAAAGAATTATGTACACCAGCTATATGGGAGCTTAAAGTAATATTTTTAAGTCCAAGAAAATCTTTACTCTCAAAAGGCTCTTTTTCAAAAACATCAAGATAAGCATAGGCCCTCTTGTTTGCCAATAAACTATCCACGAGAGCTGACTGGTCTACTAGTCCACCTCTCGCTGCATTGATAAATAAATAGTAAGGAGCCAGCTTGGCTAGAAATTCCTTATCAATCATTTTCTCGTTTTTCTTATTTAAACTGCAGGCCATTATAACTATTTCTACATCTGTGGGATCTAGCTTGTTGTCAAATTTATAAGGGTCATAAATACTAGGGCTCGCACCTAGAGTTTTTAATATGAGTTCAACTCTCTTTCCAATATGGCCATGACCAATGATTAAGATTTTACGATCACTCACAAGGTTTCTTGACCATTTTCTTGTATTATCCCATTCCGGACTATGGCCAATTTTACTAGTATGTTCAAAAATGGCTGACATGATATAGGTCGCAACTGAATTCATTCTTATATTACTTCCCACTACAATTGGAAAGTTCACATCTTTTACAAATTCTATGGGGAGATTGTCATAGCCTGAATTTGGGTGCAAGAGTAGTGCGATGTCATCTAGGTCTTTTAAGTCTTCTACTTGAGTATTACTAGTTGTAATAATAATTTTTTTTAATCCTTCCTGAGGTTCTTTTTGATAAAGAACTTCAGGAATTATTTCAAGGTGCTTTTTCTCAAGAATAGTAAAGTTTGCACCTTGGTAACTGGAAACATTTTTTCTAATTATTTGATAACTTTTATTCACTGACATATTGTGTATCTCTATAGCTAGTAGAGTTGTTATAAATGAATTGTTTAAGTTTTGTTCTACAAACCCTTAATTCAATTCTACGTCTTCTACGACTTCCAACTCTAATATTTCTCTTAACTATAGTTTTACAGCTTCTAATTTTTTTGTCAAAAGACTCTTTGCCATTTCGACTTCTTTTTTTGTTGAAAACGTAACCTATTTTCTTCGCTAGGCTTGAGCTTTTTACTTTTGTTAATTGACCCTTTTTCTTTGACCAATAATTTAAAACAAAATTCACAGGAGATTTTTCGTAGTACATGAGCTCTGCTACGTTATCAGGAGATATAGTTGGACGACCAAAGATATACTCTGTAGGCCAAGTGATTTCACCAAAGGCTAAGAAGATTAACTCTGAACAAACAATTTTGTCTGTTGTTTCAACATCGAAATTAAAATCGTATTCTTTACCTAATTGATCAAAAGCTCTTGAATATACCTTTAGAGACAACTCTTTGTTTTTAATTATGTCTGGTTTTCTCAAGATAAGAATATCATCAATTTCTAAAAAATCTTTTAAACTCGTAAGTCTAACACCAGGTCTGACAGCTTCAATGATCCTCTTGCCTGCTTCAATTTCTTTTTGATAGGGAGCAATGACTTCAGAGTTCCAAAGCCCAGCTTCAATCAACTGTTCTTTAGAACCTAAATAGACTGCTGCATGACCAAAGTGTCCAGGTATAAAAGCGTCAGTAAGGGCAAAAGGAGTTTTCTCAAGAATAATATCTAGCGGTTTTAGAGATTTCTCAAGAGATATTTGAATTTGTTCATCATTAAATAGGTAACCGTGACGCCAACGTATTTTTCCAACTAAGTTTCCAAACATTCCACTTATGGCATTTGTTATACTTCCAAAGAAAGAAACCAACGTATCTACAAAGACATGATTTTTAATCTCAAATTTATTTTTGGAGAGTACTATATCGTAGGCGAAAGACTCTGGAATACTGGCAATCATCTCTTTTATTTCTTGATCTAGTTCATGGCCTTTATTTCTAGAGTTCATATCTTTCTTATATTGTATAAAAACTCTAAGATATTCCCTGATAACTTTTCTATGACTATTTTCTAGAATGTGAGACATCATAATGAAGAGCTCTTTTTCTTTACCATTTACATTTGCTTTTGTTTTAACAATATTTTTTAATAATCTTCTTAATTTACTATCGTGATAGTAGGTTTGATAATTTTGATAAAAACTACTGTAGAGTTTTAAGTAACTTGATAACCAGAGTAGATCTTTCCCAAATGTAATAGAGTCTCTTGGATCTAGAAATTCATTAATTTCTGAAGGTTTCGCGTAAGAATTTAGCTCGTTAAACTTAATCGCAACATGGTGATAGATATTTATAAGGTGACCTAAAATAGAAATCTGGTGTCCGTTAAGGACCTCATCTCTACCAATTTCTTTTCTGAGTCTTTTTCCAAAATAGAGCGAAAATTTGTCTAGTCTATTTATGGACTTATTTAGTTTTAGGAAGGATTTTCTATTAATCAGAAAGTCTTCTTCTGTTTTTCCCGTGGAGAACTTTGTTTCTCCCACTGCGGAGTTTAACTCCAAAAACATAGCGTCTGGATTCGTTAGATCTACACTTAATTGAGAACCAAAAGAATTTATAGTCGCTAGACTTAAAAATACTGATATAATTATGGGTATGAGTTTCAAAACTGCCTCTCATGTTTAACTTAATCTCAGTGAAACTATCCTTGTATGCGTCGTGCGTCAATGACCTCTGTAAAGATTAGCCATGGTTAAACTGTTGAAATTAGGTAATGCTTATTGACTTCGGGCCTTGTAGGACTTAAAAGATCTAATTGCCAATGAATTGGCGTATTTAAGGAAGAGATTATGATTTCAATAAAATCCAGTAGAGAAATTGAACTAATGAGAGAGACTTGTACACTTGCTACAAGAACTATGGAGTATATAGAACCATTCATTAAGCCAGGTGTATCTACAGAAGAGTTAAACAAGTTATGTCACGACTATATTATTGAAAATGGTGCTTATCCTTCACCTTTAAACTACCACGGATTTCCTAAGTCTATTTGTACTTCTAGAAATGAAATAATATGTCATGGTATTCCATCTAAGAAAGATATTTTAGAAGATGGAGATATTTTAAATATTGATATTACGACTTACTTAAAAAAGTTTCACGGTGATACAAATAAAACTTTCTTCGTTGGAGAGGTTTCTCCTGAGGTGAAAAAACTCGTTGAAGTCACTTACATGTGTATGAGGGAAGGAATCAATCAAGTTAAGCCTGGTGGGCATATTGGAGATATTGGAGCTGTGATCGAAGAGATTGCTCATGATCATGGCTACTCTGTTGTTGAAGAGTATTGTGGTCATGGAATTGGCCGAGAGTTTCACGAAGAGCCACAAGTTGTACATGTAGGTAAACGTGGTGCTGGGCCAGAAATAAAACCAGGAATGACTTTTACAATCGAACCTATGATTAACTTAGGTAAGAGGCACTGTAAGGTGCTTAAAGATGGTTGGACAGTTATAACTAAAGATAAGAAGTGGTCAGCTCAATTTGAACACACAATTCTTGTGACTGAAACTGGTCATGAGATTTTAACTTTACGTTCTGACGAAGAGAAAATTTTCAAACTTTAATGAGTAATTTTAATCAAAAGCCTTTTCTTATTTCATCTGAATCTGCAATTGAAATAGGTTCTCAAAATTATCAAGTCTATTTAGATATTAATAATCGCTCTCGCTTAGAGGGCTTTTATTTTCTTTGTGCAAAAGAAGATCCTTGGTTTGTTGTCTTTCAATCCTTTGCTCTTGTTTTAGAAGGAGTTCGACTTGAAGGTATTGAGCAAGCGGTATTAAGTTGGAAAGAAGGTCATAAAGATATTTTAAAAAAACAATTCATCATGCTGCCCGAGTTTCTCCTGCATCTTGCTCTGGATCAGTATCATGGTAAAAACCATGATCATGAATCCCTGAGTAAGTTTAAAAGTGAACAGCTTATTTGTCGCTGTTTTGGAGTTTACGAACAGCATATTGAGGAACATGTTCAAAGTTATCCTAAGGCGACTGTGCTGGATATTGCTGATGAGCTTAGAGCAACTATTGGTTGTGGCACTTGCCACTCAAGGGTTGTTGAATATTTGGAAAAGT
The DNA here is from genome assembly GCA_002163155.1 of Halobacteriovorax marinus. Classification (GTDB taxonomy): domain Bacteria; phylum Bdellovibrionota; class Bacteriovoracia; order Bacteriovoracales; family Bacteriovoracaceae; genus Halobacteriovorax; species Halobacteriovorax marinus_A. The sequence goes on from MAAO01000002.1 coordinate 406,668, forward strand.
GTCTAAGTAAGAGCATAATTGAAAACCTAGAAGAGACAGACTTGGCCGTTGAGTTTGATAGTGATGGGAAAAGGATTCGACCTCTTGGGCTCACTCCTAGTGACTTTGTTTTAAAAATAGATCAACTAAAAAATAAGTGGATTAAAGATCAAGAGCTTACTAGATACAAGATTGAAATAGAAAGTATCACAGGGTTAGAAATTGACTTCAGTGTTGAGCCTCAAGATAATGGACAATATATTGTGGACACCCTTAAAGAGCATATTGAATCTAAGCTTAATTTAATTCTTCGTTTTAACCTTCTTGATTAAGACTTTTTGTTTTTTATCACAAGCTTCATAAATGGCTTCAAGATATTTTAACTTCATGAAAATTTTAGAGATCAGTTTCTTATTCTTAATAAGTTCTCTTGGCTCAAGCTCTTCTTGTAGGTATTGAAACTTACTCATAAACTGCTCAAGTTGTGGAATGTTTTCCTTTAAGCAGTGAGGATAGGGAGTCTGAGATTGAATTAATGCTAGGAATTCAAATAATATAAGAGGAGCACGGTCAACAAGAGATTCATAGTTCGCTTTATAGAGAGCTAAGAAACTTGGGCTCTTTGAAAAAACTTTCTTAAAGATTTCAGTTTCTCTAATAAGAAGATTTTTAAGTAGGCCGATAGATGGTGGAAACTCTTTTGTTATACAAATTTCCTTAAAATACTTTTCTTTTAATTTGAATTCACCTGCGGAAGAAGCTTCATTGATAAATTTTTGATTCAATAAGTAATGAGGACCTGTTCGCCTTGAGTTGTGGAGAGAGAGCTCTTCCTTTCCTAGGCAATGGAGTAGGTTAGACTTCTTATCCTTTGCCTGAGTAGAGAATATTGAGAAAATGAATATCAAAAGTACTAAGTTTTTCAAGTAAGCTCACTTTGCCAAAAACATCTTTGTAATATATAAGTAATTATCGGTATTTAAGCCTATAACTTAAGTAATTTTGGCAACTTAAAGATAATATATAGGTCACAATAAGTCCAAGTGTTGGAGAATTCGTTGAAAGAGATGTCCTTAGTTGAGCATTTAGAGGAACTGAGAACTATTATGGTTCGAGTGGTGCTAATTTTAGCGGTGAGCTTTGTTGTCTGCTACAGTCAGGGAGAAGTCATCTCTGAACTCTTACTTACACCGCTGAGAGATGCTCTTAGTAATGAAACTAACCCTGGTCAAATTATTTACCTAGGTTTGTTAGATAAAGTCCTAAGTCAATTTCAAGTGGCCTTTTGGTCTAGCGTTATAGTTTCCTCTCCTTTTTGGTTTTATCAATTATGGAAATTTATCAGACCTGGTCTCTACGAACATGAAGCTAAAGGGGTTCGGCCTTTTGTTATTGTGGGGTTTGTTCTTTTTTGGCTGGGAATATGTTTTGGTTACTTCATCGTTTTTCCACTCACATTTGAAACTCTAATGGGTTTTGGAGTCAGTAATGTTACGGCGAATATATCTTTAAAAGAGTATTTGGTCTTGGCCTCAAAAGTTCTAGTATTTCTTGGAATCATTTTTCAACTTCCAAATTTATTGTTGATCCTAGGATTCATGGGGATTGTGACAAAGCAATCTCTAAGAGGCATGCGAAGTTATGTATATGTCGGTTTTGCGGCGATCAGTGCCGTGCTCACTCCGCCTGATGTCATCACTATGATGGGACTTTGGGTTCCTCTGGTTTTTCTTTTTGAAGTGGGGATTTTAGCGGTGGCGCTAGTTGTTCATCCGTATTTAGCCAAACATCATTCGTCTTAAATCAGGTAAATTTTGGACGTTGTTTACATCTGGGAGAGGAGTCTGGGGTACAAGTTTTGGCAATTAGAGTTTTACCCTTTTCAGTTCCTTGAAAAGTACCTTGAGTTACAAATGTGGTGTTTAAGAGTAAGGCCCACGCCAGTAAACACTTCATATTTCCCTCTAACGTTCAACGGTTTCATAAATCATCTCATGAATTTTGATATGCCCTTAATAATAATGTAAAATCAGCTTGTTATAATTATTGGTGCTTTATTTGATGCCTTTAGTGCGTGGCAAATTAACAAAGCAATAGTGGTTAAGTAGTTGAAAAGAATGTAACATATTGATTAAGTAATAAGATTAAAGAAAGTAAGGAATAGATCATGATTTTAGTGACAGGCGGTGCCGGATTCATTGGAAGTGTACTCGTAAAAGAGCTCAACCTTCTAGGTAGAGAAGATATAATAATTGTCGATAAATTAGAAAGTACTCCCAAGTGGAAGAACCTCTTAGGTTTGAAATATTTAGAATATATTCACTGTGATGAACTCTTAACAGGGTTAGTTGATGAGATCATAGATTCTGTGAGTTTCATTTTTCATATGGGTGCCTGTTCCGCTACTACTGAGATGGATATGGACTATCTTATGAGAAATAATGTGGAATATTCTAAGGCCTTATTTCAACTTGCTACTGAGAAGAATATTCCCATCGTTTATGCCTCTTCTGCTGCCACTTATGGTGACGGAGAGTTAGGTTATAGTGATGAGCACGAGAAAATTCCTAAACTTACTGCACTTAATCCCTACGGTTATTCTAAGCAGCTTTTTGACGAGTGGGTTTTAAAACAAGAAAGTTATCCAAAACAGTGGTTTGGATTAAAGTTCTTTAATGTCTACGGAGCCAATGAGTATCATAAAGAAGAGATGAGATCTCTCGTTCACAAGGCCCATGGGCAAATTAATGAAACAGGTTCAGTGAAACTTTTTAGATCACATAGAGACGACTTTGAAGACGGAAAACAACTAAGAGATTTTATCTATGTAAAAGATATCGCTAGAGTCATGATTGAGATGATGAATCCTAGTGGGGCGAATTTTTCAGGTATTTATAATCTTGGGACTGGTCAAGCTAGAAGTTTTCTTGACCTAGTTAAAGCGACTTTTAAGGCGATGAAAAAAGAAGAGAGTATTGAATTTATCGATATGCCTATGTCTATTAGAAATCAATATCAATATTACACTCAAGCTGAAATGAATAAGTTTAAAGAGTTCTTACCCAATTTTAAATTCACGTCTCTAGAAGATGGGGTAGAGGATTATGTTAAGAATTATCTAGAAACAGATAAGCCACACTACTGAGGTTCCCATGCAGTTTAATGGTGGAGTTAAAGCAGCAGCTAAAATGTTATCGGCCCTACCTACGGCCGATAGGTTGAGAATTCTTGCGGACATAGCAAAACAAGATCCACAGCGCGCAGAGCTTTTAAAAAGAGAAATGGTTGTCTTTGAAGATTTACTTTATCTCACTGTTAAAATGTTAGTTGAATTATTGCGAGAAATTAACTTAGACGACTTGGCGCTAGCGCTTAGAATCGCTTCTCCTGAGTTGCGCTCACATATCCTTGGTAATGTTTCCAAGTCTATTCGCCTTGAGCTTGAGGACGTTCTAAACGGCAAGCCAAGACCGGTATCCGAGGTTGAACAATGTCTTGAGAAAATTATGGATGTTGTGAGAAGGAAAGTCGAAAAGGGTGAGTTAGTTCTCTCTGCTAATTCTGAGGAAATGGTTTAACTTTACTCCTGTAAATTGCCCACTTTTTGCTACATCGTTTAAATTTATTTACTTGAGAAAAGTGAATTTTCTTTACCTTTTACTGTCATGTAACCCTTCGATAACATTCAACAGCTAGAAACTCCAAGCTAAAACTTCTAATTTAGCCCTAATAAATAAAATTTTTTTAAAGAAATAGAATAAAATTCTTAAGTAAGTAACCAATTAAGTCGATTACTAGATACAGTTAATGGAGTAGGTTAGTGAAAAAGTTATTATTCAAATTCTTATTGTTCTTTTTCAGCCTCACAGTCTTTGCCCTTCCTGGTATAAATTCTATTAGTTATGAATACAGTATTAATGACGAAATTTTTAATAGTGAAATCATTAATAATTGTAAGAGACAAGTTGAAAATGATCCAAGCCTTGCTAATCTAGGTCTAGATCTTGAAAAGATAAATTGTAATAACCATAAAGATCCGAAAGAGTTTTGTAATTGTATAGAGATGATTTCTAATGATGGATTTAATATTGATGAAGAAGAAGAGAGAGAACTAACTTCTATTATTTTACAAAAAGGTTCAGGTTATATTGTAGAGGATTTTAATGAGTTCTTAGATACTTATCCTGATTATGATAACATTTTAAAGATGGCCCAGAGCTTAGGGCCAGGAGTTTTAGATCAGTGTTTATACAATGATACAGGTCTCATTAACGATAAAGCTTCTGGTAAAGATAATGATGTCTTAAAACAACATAATCTCAGTGACAAGATCCTACTTGCAATGTCTAAAAAGGTTGAGAATGATATTAGAAGCGTTAAGCGACATAATCAAGAAGATTTGAGTAGGGAATTTGATCTATTGAAAAGTTTTTTACTCGAGGATAGAGGTGATTTTTCTACGAGCTTTGAAAGCTCTGTTTCAAAAATACCCTTTAGTGAAGAACCTCGATATAGTACTGCTGATTTGGAGAGATTTAAGGGACTTCATATTGTTAGGTGGCTCAAGGATTCAGATACCTTGCCAGTAGATTTAAACCTATTGGCCCTTGATGCTTTAACTTCTAACATGAGTACTGGAAAGGCTAAGCCTGCTCGTCATTTACGAAAGGAAGAGAAGTTTTTATTAGTTCGAGATTTAACAAAGAAGTGCTTAGAGCTTGGAAAAGGAATAAAGGAATTTACCAAGAAAAATTTTGTGAAAGAAATAAATAACTTGAAAATAGATCTCTTTGATTCAAATAATGATAATTCAAAAGTTTTACTGAGTCTTTTTGAAAATTACTTTGATGCCAGTAATGAAGAAGTTAAAGAAAATAGGCAAGCAACATATTTCAATTTAGATAAAATGTACTGTAAGGAAAGGTCATTGGTTGATCTTGATGGATTGACTGAAGAGCAAAAAGAAAAGACAAAAAAGATTTTAGAAGAATATGGACTGAATGAACTACTTTTATCTGCTGCAGATAGAAAAGCGGAAGAGCTTAATACAGAAATACTTGCAGGTGAAGAAAAGATAGATACAGCTACTGCTGATATCTATTATCTTGAATTAGAAAAAAAATATCAAGAGGGCCTTGTATCGAAAAGATTTCTTATTAAGAACGAAGATACTGGAAAATATCACTTCGATAAAAACAATAAGGAACTTATCGACTTAGTAGAAAGAAGACAAAAGAGAGAAGATATCTTATTGGTTAAAAATGGAGCAGAGGTTAAAGATGTCTTTATAGCAATGGCTCCAATGTTATTAGGTAACTTAGAATTAAAAATAAATTTAAACAAGAAAAATAAAATAAAGTTTGCGAATGAAAATAAAGCACTTGCAAAACAATTAGAGATAGAAATTAAAAGTATAGATAACTATGCCAATAAAAAATCATCTTTAAGTGACAAGTTAATCGCTGTTGCAGGTGAACAAAAAGCTAAAAGCCTGTTAAATAATGAAGTAAGAAAAGTTGCTAAGGCATCTCAGAAGTCCAACCCCGGACGTTTTGATCTCGCTTCATCGATGATGAAGAGAAGTTCAAGAAATTACAATCAAAGAACAAAAGCGAAATCAAGAGATAGAGACCTTGTAAATGGGATTGAGTTATTTAATAAGAACTTTCCTGCGAAACAGAAGCGGATGCTCGATGCAAAAATTTCAAAAGATAATTTTGCTGTTAAAAGGATCATAACTAAAAGTGTTTCAAAAGTTGTTAAAAGAGAAGTTAAACCCTCTGAAAATATATTTAGTGTAAAAAAACAAAAGAGATCAGTAAACACAATTCCTGTTCCTCAAAAACAGCTAGAAAGAAGTATTAAATCCAAACGAGAAATGGAATTGGAGAAGCAATACGCAGCTCTTGAAACATTATATAATAATGAAAAAAAATCTTCTTCTAGTAAGGTTGTATCTACAAAAAAGAATTCTCTCCAGGCTGAGATATTAAAACTCAAAAAAGACCTAGAAAAACAAAGAAATGACTTAAAGAAAGAAGAAGTGGCCATCAAGGCTAAAACTAATAAAGTGGAAATAGCTCCTGTTGCGGAAAGAGTTGAGAAGGATTATGCACCTTCAGAAAGCTTTAGTTCTGAATCATTGTATAGTTCCGGCCGTGAATATACTAAGCCGACTACTGAGGCGAGCAGATCAAATACTGCAACGGCCGCAAGTAATAACTCCAGCGTACAAACTTCTAATAATTCTAATAACGCGAGATCTGTGGCATCAACTCCTCAAGCATCTAGTTCATCTGATACGACTAAAAGTTCTAGTGGTTCTAAAGGAACACGTGGAGACTCATCCAATGGTAAAATAAGCTTGAATAAAAATTCGTCTTCAAGTTCCGAGAACTATTCAATTAGTAAAAGTACTCTCAATTCTGATTCATCAGGGAGAGTTGTACAAATTGATTTCTCGATTGAGTCTGTTCCTGAATCAGAAAGAGCAGATATTTTAAAGAAGCTCTTTCTTGAAGGTGAGGAGCAAATTATATTAGAGCTTCCTAGTGGAGAGAAGATGGTTGTAAAAAACACATCTAAAGAAACTAAGCCTACTGTTAAGGTATCTCCTACAGACGAAGCTAAACTTAGACGAAAGAGACGTCACGAAGATTTAAAAAGAATTATTGATTTAGAATTTTCTAGTACAACAATAGAATAAAAATTATTCCAACTTTTGGCAGGCGAGTTTGCCCACATGACTACTTGAAATTAAAACAAGGTCATCTGTGGAGTGAGTCATGAGTTCTGCATCATATTCTTCAAACTTTTCATACTTCTCGGCCTGAGACCTATTTAGCAACTGGAAGAGCCTCATGTCGTTATTTAGGTTCTTAATCACAATGGAGTAGTCTTCATTGACTTCAGTAATAGCATTCTCTGAAACGATCTGGTTTTTAAAGATTGTATGTACTAATTCAGCTTCTTCATTTTCAAGAATCAAAGTACAGGAGAACTGAGCTGCGCTGAGTTCAAATGAGATAAGAATGAATAGAAATGCCATAATTATTTTCATGGCGCCATACTATGTTATTTTCTGACTCTCTGCGTATAAATTAAAAAAAATACAGGGACATGCTTTAATCCAACTCTAACGTATTGTTTTCCCGTAGTTTCTGACACTGTTTAACATCGAAATTGTGACACACCTCAGTCTTTCGTATCTAATAATTAGATAGGCACTATCCGACTAATATTGTTTAACTTTTCCCCTATGAGGACTATATTGACGCCAACAAGAGATATCGGTCCTATGTAGATTTAACAGTGAGGTGACCTATGAAAAAACTAATATCCATTTTAATTTTTACTTCAATCATATTTTCAACAAATGCTAGTGCTGCAGATTGTTTTCAAACTCTATCGAGTGATTACTCGCAAGATAGTGGTGCTTTTAAAGTTGCCGACTATGAACTTAATGGTGAATTTGAAGTTACTCCTGAGTCTTATTCTGTTGAGGCCCTTGATAAACTATTTTCTAATATTGGATGCGTAGCTTCTGTAAGAGAAAAAGCGGCCGTAAAAATTTCATGTAAAGAAATCATGCCAGGAAATCCAGCTTCAAGTGTTTGCTATTTAGAAAATGAATTAGGTTACTTCTTTATATCTAAAGACATGCTCGACACTGTAAATATTGTATTTAATAGATGGGATTAATAATGAGAAATTTCTTATTCATTTTAATCCTTCTTCTTTGTGCCAATTCATTTGCAGTTGATACTAATCCAATTAAATCAGTTTCTGCTATTGAGGAATTGTCTTGGGCGCTTGAGTCTTCTCGTTGGGACTATGAGCAGTCAATGGTGATTTCATTTGATGAAAGAAGTCCTATTTCAGAATTAAACTGTGAAAGAAGTGATCATAGTGAATTAGTTTTACTTTTTAATAATGCTATTTCTAGATATAGAAACTACTTCCCTGATGAAGATCTTCCTTATGTTTCGGCCTTAACAGAACTGAAACGTATCTTGACTGGAAAAGTTCTTGAGTATTGTTTGATCCAAGAAGCTGACCAAAAGGTTTGGCAAGTGTACTTGGATTCAGATTTTCTAGTTTCAATAGAGCAATAATCTTCAATTTTTTATTTTTGGTGTTAACATAAGTTTCTGGAGGAACTTATGTTAGAAAAATCTTTTGCTTGTCGCAATCTTTTACATAAAATGGATACAGGAGTTTTATCAACTCAAATGGATCATGAAGGTGAGACCTTTCCTTATGGCTCTATCTGTCCCTACGTTCTCATGCCTAACGGCGACATCATAATTTTAATTAGTGAAATTGCTACCCATACGAAGAATATTCACCTTAATCCCAAAGTTTCTTTTACAGTCTTTGATTACCATAAGGGTAATAAGCAAACAGCTGCCCGTTGTAGTGTCATGGCCATAGCTGAGATTGTAAAAAAAGAAGGGGAAGGAGCAAGAGCTGTAGAGCTCTACACTCATTTTTTCCCAGAGTCTAAGAGATATTTTGAGACTCACGATTTTAGTTTCTTTAAATTGTGTGCTGAAAAAATTCGCTTTATAGAAGGCTTTGGTAAAATTAATTGGATTTCAAAAGATGAGTATCAAAGTGTTCATCCTATTTGGTTAGAAAGTAAGGTTAAAATTATTGAACATATGAATAGTGATCACTTTGATGCTCTGGTTAAGTACCGAAATGAAATTCTAGAAATATTGGAAGGTGATGTGACTTTATTTGATGTCTGCAGTGATGGCTTTCATTTAAAAGTTGAAAATGAAATTCATTACATTCCTTTCTCAAAGTTTTGTTTGGATGAAAAGAGCGTGAGAGATGAATTCATTTGGCTTTTAAGATCCTTGAATTAGATCTGCAATCTCTTTTATGTGAGACGGCATTTGCTTATAGTTTAATGTCGTCATGAATATTTCTGAATTGGGAAGATTTGGTAAATCATAGATACAGAGATTTTCATTTTTCTTTAAAACGTGATCGGGAACTACAGCAATTCCTAAATTATTTTTGACTAAATTTAAAATTGTGTGAATGGAGTCAACAGTTACTAAATTCTTACTCTCTTTTTTACAAAGTCTAAAAAGGTTATCGCCCTCACTAAAAACAATCCATCTATATTCATGAAGCTTTTTTAAGTCAGTTTCTTCTTTTGCAATGAGAACAAGTTTCTCATCAAATAATTTTAAAGAAGAGACAAGTTCTGATTGAAGGTTTTCAGTTGAGAATGTTATATCATAACGTCCATCTTCAATTCCTGTCTTTAAGTCCCCTTGGTCTTCTATGTGAATAGAAAGATTGCGCTCATACTTTTTACAGTACTTCGTGAGAAAGGGAGTGAACCAATTTTTGAGGAGTCCATTAAGTATTCCAATTCGAAGAGGTCTCGAATCTTCTTTTTGAAAAATATCTTCGGCCATCTCATTAAATTGCTTAGCGGCCAGAAAAAGTTCTTTACCTTTATTTGTTAAGAGTACCTTTTTAGAAGATCTAATAATAAGTTCTTCATCAAGTGCTTCTTCTAATAATTTTATTTGTCGACTAACTGCGGATTGTGCAATTTTGAGGTGTTCAGCAGCTTTTGAGAAACTCGCAAACTCTGCTGTTAATAAGAATGCTTTTAAGTAACGGTAGTCCATAGATAACTTCTTCCTATTATCTCTAGTTGAACTCCTTGGGACTTAACCCAATAATGGTGGAGTTTTTTCAGGAGATTTTCTCCAAAACTTTCCAGAGTATTTTTTCTGAAGGTGATTTGTAATAACAAATCCTTCAATATCTTTTTCGAAATCTTGAATAAAGTCTACCGAAGTTTCTTGTAGATAGAAAGCGGCAAATGGATCGAGGAGAATCGTAATTTCGCCATCTCCATTTTCAATCTTAACTTGAAAATCATCGTCTTTTATATCTGTGAAACCTGCTGAATAAGTAAAACCATCACATCCTTTTCCAGAGACGAGAATTCGAAAATATTTACCGGCTAGAGTAAAGTCATTATTTAAAATGAGCTCTAATTGTTCTTGGGCACGCTCTGTAAAATAAACAACAGGTTTATTAACTAGTTCTGGGTTTATTTTGTTTTCCATAAAGGCCATATGAGTTCTCTTCTGCTAGTTGTGTGTGTCGTGTCAAACTTGATGTTACTAAGTTTGTAATGTAGATTTTTAAAAATTGAAACTCGTTTTTTTTAAACTTCTAGCTTAAAGGGAACCTTAATTTCAAGTCATTTTTTTAACAGGATCGAAATTAATGAATTTAAAATATAAAATTAATATTGAAAAACCTGAAACTCATTACTTAAGTGTCACAATCACAGGTGCTAGAAATAAGACTGACGATAAATTATCTTTCTTTATTCCCTCTTGGTCTCCTGGCTCTTATTTAATGCGTGAATATGGAAAGAATATTCGTAATTTTAAGGCCTTAAATGCAGTAGGCGAGTATTACCAATTTATGCAAACGGATAAAGGGGTCTATGAAGTTGATTTTAAAAACTCTTTACTAAACGGAGATAATTCACAGTTTGAAATTAGTTATGACGTGTTCTGTCATGAGCTTACTGTGAGAACTTCCCATATAGATTTAAGTCATGCCTTTATTCACGGTCCAAGTGTTTTTATGGGAATTGTTGGTGTTGATCTTGTTGAGCCAAGTGTGGAAATTAACTTTCCTCCTCTATGGTCAAAAATTTCTACAGGTCTAAGAGATATATCTATTAAGCCAGAAGTTTTTATTTACTCTGCTAGTAACTATGATGACCTAATTGATTCTCCTATAGAGATAGGTTGTCAGGAGACAGATGGTTTTAGAGTTGCAGGTATTGATCATGAACTTAGTTGGTATGGAAGTACCATGCCTCACGATCATGATTTAAAGAAAGATATTAAAACTATTGTAGAAACTATTTCAGATACTATGGGAGATATTCCTTACGAAAAATACACCTTTATGACTCACTTTGCTCCTGGTCTCTTTGGAGGATTGGAGCATAAGAATTCAACTGCTCTTCAATATAGTTCTACCAGTATGGTTGATAGGAAAGGTTACATTGATTGGTTGGAGCTTGTGGCCCATGAATATTTTCACACTTGGAATGTGAAAAGAATACGACCACTTGAGCTTGGTCCTTTTGATTATCTCTCTGAGGCCATGACTAGAATGCATTGGTTGACTGAAGGTCTAACTAGCTTTATGGATCAACTCTTTGTTCACCGTGCAGGGCTTTGCACGCAAGAAGAGTACTTAGAAAGAATGAAAGTAAATTTAAATCGGTACTTCTCTATTCCTGGGAGGAAATTTCATTCACTAGAAGATAGTTCATTTAATTCTTGGATTAAGCTTTATAGACCTGATGAGAATTCTAATAATTCAACAATTAGTTACTATTTAAAAGGTGGGCTCGTTTTCTTTGTTTTAAATATTTTATTAAAGAGAAATGATTCTTGTATTAATGATCTCTTGAGTCTGCTGTGGAAGAGGTATCTAGAAAATCCTGCAGTTGGAATGATAGACTCAGAAGTTTACAAAATGATTGATTCCCTGGCCGGTGAGAAAGTTAAAGATGAATTTGCTCATATGATTCGTTCTACAGAAGAGATAGACTTTGAAAAATATTTAAAAGTTATGGGTGTGAAAGTAGAGTATACAGAAGAGTCAAAACCTTGGATTGGGATCACTCCTCGTTATGATGCTGAAAATGTAAAAATTAAAAATGTCATTCTCGATTCTCCTGCCCATAAGTTTGGTCTCAATGCCGAAGATGAAATCATTGCCATTGAGGGAATGAGAATTCATAAGGGGAACTTTTCTGAGCATGAAAAGTTTCTTAAAATTAATACCACTTACACTTTCACTGTCTCAAGACTAGGTTACATCGTAACTGTTCCTGTACTTATAGAGAAAGCACCTAGAATTATAAAGTCATTAAAAAGTTTAAATGAATCACTTACTGAGAGTTTTTTAAAATAAGTGCGTGGGTGAAGAGCATTTGCTCTTTACTCGCAAGTTTCCAATGGCCGTCAATGGCTGGTTCTAAGAGAAGCTTAAAATCACCATTTGATTTGACTGCAATATCTTTAAGCACAAGTTGTTTATCGTCTTTATACAGAGGAGAGATGGCCTTAAACGCTGCCTCTTTGATGCACCATAGGTGAAGTGTACTCTTGATTTCATCTTCTTCATTAATGAAGAACTTCTCAATGCCTGGTTTTATCTCTCTGCTGCAATTTTCTAAGTCCACTCCAATGGATTTTATCTCTTCACAATATGTAGCCGCGGCCATGGCGAATTCATTGGTATGTGAAAGGGAGACGAGAGCGTTCTTTGCTTCTTCCATGTGATGATGATTCACAATACCTAAATCGGAGTAGTTTTCAAATTGATTGAGACCACAATTTTGTAGCGCCTCTAGTAGCGCTAATCTAGAAGTATAGTGATGGGATGCTCTCTTCTTTGAAGGGTATCTCTCAAGAACAGCTTTAGGAATAATTCCTTCATAAGTATTTAAAAAGACGGTGGTAATCTTCGAAAAGTAGAGATCAATTTCTTGTTGCATAAGCGTCATCTTTTTTCTATAAATAGGTTCTATAAAGGAGAGGTTAACGATGATGCCACATGAAGTACAGGAAGTGATTGCTAAAGTTCTTTTTTTCGTTTTCGCAACTCTCGTTCTCTGCATGAGCCGCGTTAGTGCCTGTGAAGAAATTCTCTTTTAGTATAAGCTTTAACTTATAATCTTTATTAGATAAACCTGTAGACAGATCCTCCATTTTCTTTGTAGAATTACCATAGTAAATTTATTGTTTGATGATTCCCAAGGACTTAAGGAGAATAGGCATGCCATCGAAGTATACAAGGTTAGAAGCGAAAAAACTAGCGATTAGTCGTTCTGAGCGATCGATTGAAAGACCAAGAGACGCCCAAGGAAAACTTCTAAAGGTAAGCGAATACTACGGAAAGAATGTCTTTCATTTCTCTTCTGCACCAGGAATTCCTGAGTCTGTAAAAAAAGAACTAGAAACAGTTTGTTTAACTGGTTCCACTTTAAAAAAAGAAAATGCAGAAATTGTGGCCAAGGCCGTAACTGAATGGGCCATTGAAAATGGAGCCACTCACTTTTGTCACTGGTTCCAACCACTAACGGGATCAACAGCTGAAAAGCATGATGCCTTCTTAGATTTAGAAAATGATAGTCCTATTGAAAAACTCTCTGCTACTCAGCTTATGCAAGGTGAGCCAGATGCTTCTTCTTTTCCAAATGGTGGTTCAAGAAGTACTTTCGAAGCGAGAGGGTATACTTCTTGGGATTTAACTTCTCCTATGTTCATTGTTGAAGGCGTGAATGGAAATACTCTTTGTATTCCAACGGCTTTTGTTTCTTATTACGGAGACGCCCTAGATATAAAAACTCCTCTTCTTCGTTCAGTGACTATTCTAAATGACCTGGCCACTGAATTTATGAACCTCATAGGTTATAAGAACACTAAGCGAGTGAATGTGACTTGTGGAGCTGAGCAAGAATACTTTCTCATTGATAAGAGTTTCTACTATGCTCGACCTGATTTAGTTATGACAGGAAGAACACTTCTTGGTTCTATCTCTCAAAAAAACCAACAGCTTGATGATCACTACTTTGGAAGAATCCCTGAGAGAGTTCTCTCTTGTATGGAAGAGATTGATTTTGAATTACACAAACTTGGAATTCCTGCCAAGACAAGACACAACGAAGTGGCTCCTGGACAATTTGAACTTGCTCAAATTTTTAGAGACGCCAATATTGCAGCTGACAACAATCAGTTGGTTATGTCGACGATTAAAGACGTGGCAGAGAAGCATAACTTCGTGGCCCTTCTTCATGAGAAACCTTTTGCTGGGGTCAACGGTTCCGGGAAACATTTAAACTGGTCTCTTGCCACTGATGAAGGATTAAACCTTTTAGAGCCTGGTAGTGAGCCTCATTCAAATACAAAGTTTCTAGCTGTTACAGCGATTGTTATTGAAGCTGTTCATAGAAGAGCAAAACTTTTAAGAATGGGAATTGCTTCTCAGGGGAATGATCATAGACTTGGTGCCAATGAAGCACCTCCTTCAATCATTTCTGTTTTTACAGGTTCTACGCTAGAGAAAATTTTTAGTTCCATAAAAGATGGAAGTGCTTTTAGTCCAGAAGGCGATGTCATTCTAGATTTAGGTGCTCATCAATTAGCTAACCTTGCAATGGATAACACTGATAGAAATAGAACTTCACCGTTTGCTTTTACAGGTAATAAGTTTGAGTTTAGAGCAGTAGGTTCTACTCAATCAGTTGGTTTCCCATTAAGTTTATTAAATGCCGCAGTGGCAGAAGTCTTTGAAGATTCGATCACATTCTTAAAGAAAGAATTGAAGTCAGGCTCTGAAAGTGACATTAACAGTGCACTTATGAAACTCACAAAGAAGTGGATCACAAATTCATGGGATATTATTTTCAATGGAGATGGTTATTCAAAAGAATGGCTTGTTGAAGCTGAAAAAAGAGGACTTCCAAATTTAAAAAATACTGCTGATGCTCTTCCTGTACTCTTGGATACTGAGCAAACTCGTTATTTGTCTGAGAAGGGAATTTTTAAGAAGCAAGAACTCGAAATGCGCTTCAATGTTCTCATTGAAAGGTACAACACTCTTAGAGAAATTGAATTTTCAACTCTTTTAGGACTTGTGAAAAAGAATGTTCTTCCAGCAGCTTTTGAATTTAAGAAGAACTTAGCAGAAGTGATTAAACTGCAAAGAGAAATAGGCCTTGAGTCTTCAGTAGAAACTGATATTTATAAGAAATTAAATTTCAATGTGGAAACTCTCTACGCGAACTTTAACAATCTTACTAATGCTGTTGAAACTAGTATTGAAGATGAAGTTAGGAAGTCTGTTGAAATTGCCAACGTGATTTTTCCTCTCTCTGAACAATTAGCTGATTCTTGTAATGAGATTGAAGACATGATGCCAAATGAATTATGGCAACTTCCAACTTATTACGAAATGTTATTTCTAAGATAAAAAGATTTCTGGCCTAAGACTTCTTAGGTCAGATCTTTTGAGTTGCGAGAATACCAATATTTCTAGGGGAGAGCTCTTCATCAAAGAGCTCTTTTAATTCCACGCTCTGTCCCGCTTCTTCAAGAAGCAGACAACGATCAGTTAAAATATAGTGCTCTAAACATCTTCCAAATTGCCACCTAAGAATATTGCCCAAGTACATTCTCTTCACTTCTTTCTTTATGTCAGCATCTTCATAGAATTCAGTGAGCAACTCTTCATTGTAGCCACTATCAAGATTTAAAACCTTGAGACGCTTCATAGCATAGTCAGAAAAATCTCCCCAATACTCTCTCGAGTGACCATCGCCCACAGAAACAAAGTGAGACTTTCCAACAATCTTATTGAGAAGAAGTTGTAATGAGTATCTAAAGGACTTCACTCTTTCTTTTAAGAGATATTCATTGAAATTCATACTGGTATAACCACGGGAGGCCATAGTAAGCGCCCATTTCTTAAGCTTTAGATGATTTCCTTGTTTTGCGTATTGAGATAGATTCACATCTGTTTCAGGGTTCATTTTGAGATAACAGCAACCAAAGTTTAGTAAAATCTTTGTACCCATTGTTATGTGAGTCTCAATGAGGGCATTGGCGAGGGGACCGCAGGTATGCAATCCGAGAGTGAGAGAATCTTTTGAAAATACATTCTTCATAATCTCTTGATCTTTATCACCGATGAAATTCATATTGATAAACTCTAAATCATTGGCACCCTTTGGGAGAGGGTAAGCATTCGCTCTTTTTATTCCCGACTTTTGAAAGTCCGCTTCAATATCAATGGTTTTGGTTTTTATTCCACAGTAGTGAGCGAGGATACGCGCCAAGTGACCGACGCCTCCTCCAATATCTGTAGTGTGAGAAAAACTATGATCATCATTGAGTTCAGTAATTAGAGAAGTGATGAGAGAGATCTCATGACGCTTCTTTTCTTTCACTTTTTTAAAGGCCCATTCTGTATAAGATTTCTTTTCGTAAATTTTAAATTGTTCTAACTCTATGAGATCTTTTCTCTTTTTGGAGAGTTCTAGAATTTCTGGGTTTTGAATATGTTCTGTTTCTAAGAAACAATCAAATCGCCAAAGTTGCTCCTTACTTAGTGCACTTAATTCATCAATCCAAGAGTCTTGATAGGGCGCCATATGACGAGGATAATCGTCTAATAGCTCTTCATTCCACATACCTTCATAGGGTTTTAGAAACTCGGTTAATTGATCAAAGTGCTGCTTAAAGTTCAAAACATTTCCCATTGCGTTTTTGTTGCAGTTATAATGCTTTTATATCTTATTTTAAAGCTCTAAAGGAGTCTATTCTTGGTATTTCAAGGTGTAAAATTTGCAGTTATTGGTATGGGTAAATCTGGTATCTCTGCTGTTAGACTTCTAGGTCACCTAGGGGCCGAGGTTTTGGCCGTAAATAATGGAAATATCGAACAATGGTCAGACTCAGTTGAATCTTTCTCCTCGCTAACTCTTATGGAGCAGGGGCAGCTTGACTGTGAGAGTGCACTCTTGCAAATGAATTTCATTGTTCTTTCTCCTGGTATTTCTAGAGATATTGAAATTTTAAGGGCCGCAAAGCAGAAGGGTGTCGTAGTTATCTCCGAAATTGAGCTGGCATATATGGCCCTGAGCGATAGACTTTCTAAGATTATTTCAATTACAGGGACTAATGGAAAAACTACAACGGTAACCCTCATTGACCTATTGGCGAGAGCTGCGGGAAAGAGTGTTTTTCTTGGGGGAAATATTGGAACTCCCTTTGCGGATTATGCTTACGAAGTACTCTCAAATAAGCGTAAAGAATGTGATCTCATTATTTTAGAATTATCCAGTTTTCAACTTGAGAGTATGCAAACTTTTAAAAGTGATGCAGCTGCTATTTTAAATATCACTCCAAGTCACGGAGAGCGCTACGAGGAAGTAAGGGATTACGCTCTGGCAAAACTTCATATTGTTGATCGCATGAATTTAAATGAAGATATATTTGTTGGAGACCTATCGGGGTATGAAAAAGATCTTCCCGCTGGAATTAAAGTTTCAAAACTAGAAACTCCAAAAGCATTAAAAGAAATTCATAGTGAACTAGAGGGACGTTTTCATCTCATTGGCTCGCATAATTTAAGTAATCTCAATTTTGCCACTAAACTTCTAGCTTCAGTTTCAATCGATTGGACAAAAGGAGTAGAGGGATTAGAGGGATTTAGTGGAGTCAAGTATAGGTTGCAAAAGAGAGCTGCCCGTAAGGAACTCTTAGTATTTAACGATGCTAAGAGTACAAACTGGGAAGCTACTTTTACAGCTCTAAATGCTTGTCAGTTCTCTTACCCTAAAAGTGACGTTGAACTTATTCTAGGGGGACAACTTCGAGGACACGGAGATGAACTTGGAGATAAACTTCACTCTCTAAAGAATGTCGTAACTAAACTCTATCTCTTTGGTGAATCTGGTCGTTTATTGATGAATGAAATCTCTGATCGTTTTCCTTGTGAATACTTCGAAACTCTAGACTTAGTGGTTGAGAGAATGAGTAAGGATACTTCTGAGAGAATAATACTACTATCCCCAGCATTTCCTTCTTTTGATCAATATGAGAATTATATTCAGAGGGGTGAAAGTTTTGACTTATTGGTTAACGAATACCTTGGCTAGTCACTTTTACAGTGCTCGAGGGAGCTCTAGACTCGTCTCTTAGTGTGTCAGCAACAGTTATCTTAAGTAGAAAGACACTTAAAATGATGAAGACAAATTTTGCTAGGTTCGTTTGCATTTTCTTGTAAATCCTTAAAATTGTTTAGAATTTAATATTTATTATCTTTTCGGCTAAAGTTATAAAAACTAAAGTCTTTTCTTTCAAGGAATTCTATTTGTCTCAAGATTCGTTACGGAATCTTCCCTATATTGGGCAAAAGTGCTACCTTAAGGAATCTTAGGAGTTAAATCATGTTAAAAATCATCTCTACAATAGTCATCATGTTACTGCTCACCATTCCCTTTCTATCAACTCCCTTAGGGGAAGAGCTTTTCTATGATTATCAAGAAACTAAGCTTCATAAGGCGATCTATTGCCAGTATGTTGAATGGTTTGGGGCGCAAGGATTTTCACAAGTGAAATTCTATCTTAAATGTAAACTTTAATTAATAGGGGTGATTGTGAGCAAGAGCTATACAAGAACGACAAAAGAAATAGAAGAAAATATACAAGCACTTTGTTCTTATATAAGAAAGGCCGGTTTAGACGGCGCCTATATTTCGAGTTTTGATATTTTTATGAATGAGTATGTTCCTATGGAGGAGTGTGTTCGTTATTACTTCACAGGGTTCTCTGGTTCCGTTGCTGATGTCTTACTTACTAGCAGTGGAGAGTGTTACTTATTTGTAGATGGTCGCTACCATGAACAAGCAGACCTTGAAGTTAAAGCAAGTAATGTAAAAATTGAAAAATGTCCCTTTGGTGTTTCTCTATTCTCTGCTCTTTGTGAAAAAGCTATAGAGCTGAATATCGATTCACTATGGCTAGATGGAGATAGAACTCCTCTTGGACATTATGAAGAGTTTAAAACTATTGTTAGTAAAACTTGTATTGAATCTACAAATCATCTTAGAGAATTTATTGAGCTTCCAACTTTTAAAAAAGACGCCACTATTTCGAAGGTAGGGAATTTGCTTTCTTCAAAAGAGAAGGCAGCTCTCTTTCTAAAAAAGGGAGAAGCTTTTTGGTTAAACTCTCTTGATTCCATTGCTTGGATAACTAATATGAGAGGCTACGGACTGCCTTTTCAAAGTAGTTTTATGGGACGCTGTTTTATTACAAATGAATCTGTCGAACTGGCAATTCCAAGTCATTATGACTGTGTTGTAGAAGATGAATTTATTAAAGTGACTAAGTGTGAGATCGATAGCTTTTCAAAAGATTTGAAAGTCGATCCTTCTATTTCAAAAATTTACTACGATCCTGCTCTTATAAATCTTACCGATTACTTAGTCTTAAGTGAGAAATTTAATAAGGAAAATCTCTTAGAAAGAGAATCTGGCATTATTTTTATCCACGCTATTAAGAGTGCTAGTGAAATGAGTTATATGGACGATTCATTTGCTAGAAGTGATCAGGCCATTGTTGATACTTTGAAATGGTTAAAGAAAGGTTTTCATGAAGATCAAACTATAACTGAAATGGATTTCTTTAATAAGACTACTGAGTGCTATGAAAATAGGGGAAGCTTGGAGCATAGTTTTGGAACGATCTCTGCGTTTGGCTCCAATTCTTCTATCATGCATTACTCAACACCAAGTAAGGACTTACTGGCCGAAGATGGAATGTTGGCGCTCTTAGACTCTGGAGGGTATTTTGAAGGTGGTTTTGCCACTGATACCACTAGAACAATTTATCTTGGAAAAAGCGTTGCCTCTGACAAGCAAAAAGAAATTTATACCTTAGTTTTAAAAGGTCTATTACAGGCTCAAGCTGCCATCTTTCCTGAGGGAACTTGGGGGAGTTATATTGATGCTCTAGCGCGAACGCCTATTCTGCAGGCCGGATATAATTATGCTCATGGAACCGGACATGGTGTAGGAATAAATGTTCATGAAGGTGGACTAAGGTTTTCTCCCACCAGTTCAATTCCCATAAATATTGGAAATGTAGGTTCAATTGAGCCGGGAATTTATCTACCAGGCTTTGGTGGAGTGAGACTAGAGAATATTGTCAGTGTTGTTAAGCATCCAACACTTGTAGGTATGTTGTGTTTTAGACCACTTGTATATATCGGGTTTGATCACTCATTGATAAACTTCTCTCTCTTAAATGAAGTCGAGAAAAATTGGCTGAGTGAGTATGAAGAAGAGTGTCGCCACAGGGGGACACTCCTAGATTAAGCTTTTACGGGAACTAGTTGTGGTGTTCTTTGTTTTAAGGCAAAGAACATCATAGTCCCAAGAAGAAGTAAGCTGAAGATTCCCTTTCCTCTTTGATTGTCATCGATGTAGGCAATAGATCCACAACTCGTAGGTTGCTCTCTAGGGTAGAGATAGCTAATTCCCTTGATGTCGTCATAGCCTAGGGCCTTTCTATTGGGCACGTTTGTATAGTACATGAGAGAGTCTCTACCGGAAGCGTGACCAAGACCAAAGGCATGACCAATTTCGTGAGCGAGTACCGCCACAAACTCTTCTCTAGTAAGAGTAGCAAGTCCTGTTCCAACTTTATTATTTAAGAGAATGACTGAACCAACAATATCTTTTCCGGAAGTGTTTATTGGAAGTGTTACGGCGAGAACATTATTGCTTGGGAAATTCGCTGCACCTGCTCCTGAATCATCATTACAACTAATTAAAACTTCTGTTGCGCCTGCTAAGGCAGAGTTGGGGGCACAAGAGCCACTATTAGTGACACAGATCCTTTCTGTGGCGAAGTCTCCACTTACTGTAACGTGAGAGCCTCTTCTTAATTTTAATTTACTGGTGGGCACTCTATTCCATAATGTATCAACACCTTCTACTGCCATGGAGAGTATTTCATCGTTAGTAAAAGGAATTTGATCACAGGAGTGAGTAGCTAAATTAACTACAACTTCATCTTTTCCAAATGCCGCAGCAAAAGAAGTGTTTAATGAAAAAGTAGCGTAGGAGTTAAATTGAAAAAGAATACTTGTTAAGAGAATTAGAATCCCCATGATGGTGCTCCAAAGTGGTAGTAGAAACTAAAAGCATAATTAAAACTTCTAGACTCGCTGTCTGTTAAATTAATCGCCCACCCTTCGACTTTTCCTGAAACATCTTTTACGAAGTTCCATTCAACTGCAAGATTTAGCGTAAGGTTTCTTGAAGTAGAACTTCCATTTGGAATGGGGAAGTCACTAGATCCTGTTCCATTATTTAAAGTGACCGTTCCACCTTCAGCAGAAATTCTATTAAAGAGAAAACCAGGTCCTAATTTAAATTTAAGGTCTCTATAACGATAGGCCACAGGCATTTGAATCCAATAAGTCCAAGTCGTAATGTATTTATCATCTCCAGAATCTGGAAAATCAAAAGAGAGTTCAGGGTCAAAAGTGAAACTCTCAAAGAGGTGAAAGCTTGCACCACCTGTTATGTAAGGATTAAATTCAAATGAATTTGTCGAACCAGATTCATCAGTTTGAACACGGCCGACAAATTGAGTAAGGTTTCCCGCTCCTGCAAATATATCAGTGAAGGCAAAGAATGATTTTGGGGCCACAACTTCCTGAGCAAAGATGCTAGGAGTCATAATAAGCACTATAGTAAGTAATAATTTTTTCATGGGAGTATTTTTGTTGAATTCTTTCACTATGACAATAGAAACCTCTAATAATTGGGTATTCAAAAGGAGAGATTCGATTTATCATAGGCTCAACAAACCACACCAAGGATGAAGCGATGTTTGAAAATTATAATACTCCCAAAGAATTACGACCAAGTGATCCACGTTTTGGATGCGGTCCTTCATTAGTTCCTGTGGAATTCTTAGAAAAACTTGCTGCAACAGGACAAGATCTCATGGGTACTTCCCATAGAAAACCAGCAGTTAAAAACCTCGTAAAAGAAGTACAAGAAGGGATTGCCAAATATTTTAATATGCCAAGCGACTATCAAGTTGTACTTGGAAATGGTGGCGCAACGCTTCTCTTTGATATGATCTCTCTTGGTCTTGTTAAAAAGAAATCAGCTCACTTCACTTGTGGAGAGTTTTCTTCAAAGTGGTATAAATCAGCCAACTCTATTCCTTGGATAACTTCTGAAGAAGTTAAGGCCGAATATGGTGAAGGTGTTGTTGGTCAAAATGTTGCTGACGCTGACCTTATTGCCATGACTTTAAATGAAACTTCAACAGGCGTACAAATTGAAGGTCTGCCAGAAGTTGATGATCAAACACTTCTATGTGTTGACGCAACAAGTGGAGCAGGACAAGTTCCTTGTGATGTTTCAAAAGTTGACGTGTTCTTCTTTTCTCCGCAAAAAGTATTCGCCTCTGAAGGTGGATTATGGATTGCCCTTATGTCTCCAAAAGCACTTGCGAGAGCAAAGGAAATTGAAGGAAATAAAGAACGTTATATTCCAGGAATCATGAGTTTTGATTCTGCTATTTCAAATGGTACCAAGAATCAAACTTACAACACTCCTGCTATTTCAACTCTCTTCTTTATTAATGAGCAAGTTAAGCTCATGAATGAATTTGGTGGTTACGATAAGGCGATTGCTTATGCTGAAGATAAAGCAAAGCTTCTTTACTCGTGGGCAGAAGAAAAAGAATACTTAAGTGCTTATGTAAAAGAAGATAAATTTAGATCACGCGCCGTTGCGACAATTGATCTTGATGATAAGTACGATGCCAGTGCACTCATTTCAATCTTTGCTAAAGAAGGTTCAGTGAATGGAATTGATGCTTATAGAAAGTTAGGTAGAAATCAATTTAGAATCTCTCTCTTTCACAACGTAAAACTTGAAGACTTAGAGAAACTCACTAAAATGATCTCTCTTGCTATTGAGTCTTAAGAATTAGTTTTAGTTAAATTTTTATTATATTTAAGAATTGGGCCGCTTTAGAGTGGCCCTTTTTTATAGTTTAGATCTATTTTAAACAACTCTGATAGTTCTTAGGAGTACACTTTGTGACTCCCGTAAAATTCACTTCCTCTACTTTTTTTCCTTTATTTATATCAAGTAAAATTTCAATGGCCATTTCTCCCATTTGTTCTGGTCTTTGACCTACATTGCCAAGGGAATGACCTCTTTTTAATAATTCAATTTGTGAAGATGTTGTATCAATAGCGAATACATTTACTTTTGTATTAAGTTTCTTTGAAACATGAGAGGTTAATTTAATATAGTCTTTTAAATTCGTTTGAGGCCAGGCGCCCATGACTGCAACGGTCAGTGGTTTTCCGTCATGTGTTTTAAAAGAGAGTGAGCGAACTAAGTGACTTAAGGCCTTGTCTGAACTTTCCAAACTATATAGGGGACACCTCTTATTTGAAACGTACTTGTCCTTGGAGGATTTTTTTATATAACTCATAAAGCCTCTTATTCTTTCGTTTAAATTAAATGAATAACGATGCCCACTTATTATACAAAACTCATTCGCCTCTAGTGATTCATCTACAAAGAGTTTAGCCAGCTCATATCCAAGTACGTAGTTATTGGTCCCAATATAGGAAACTCTAATTTTAGGGTTAGGCTTTAAGACTTCTTTAGAAAAATCTGCATCTATTGTGACAACTGGAATGTGTTTTGGAATATAGTTTTCTATACTTCTCTTGGTAAACTCTGAATTTATAATCGCAATAGCAATCCCATCAACTTTCTTACTCACGAGATCCTTGATCGCCTGTTCTTGCAAGTGAGAATTCCCTGCTTTCATCTCAGCAAAGAGACATTCCACATTCTTTAATTCCTTGGCCCTTCTTAGGCATCCTTTTTTAATACTTTTAAAAAAGGGAATATTAGAATCTTTGGTAACGATTCCGAACCTATAGATTTTTTCTTCAGAGAAAGAAGATTGGCATAAACAGTAAATGAGCAAGAGATAGATTATTTTCATGAGTAGAGTCTAAATGTTAATTATTAAGGAAATGTTAACTTCAATTAAACTTAAAAATCTGAGAATTTATAGTTAAATACTCCATATTATCTCAGATAGTAGTCACTTCATTTTTCAAGATAAAGCTATAAGTAGCTTAAAAGACGTTGTTTTCACTGGGCAATTAGCTTCCCCTTTTATCTCTGAGCGTTTTTCTATAAAATTAACTGAGAGTTTTAAAAAGGGTCGAGATGAAAGTATTTCTAGTGTCACTTCTATGTCTAATTTTCACTGGCAATTCATTTGCCGCAGATGAGAGGATCAAATCAGCTGAGCAAATTGAAAGGTTCTTTCTTGATGAAATGAAGGTTTCAAAACCTACTGATACGTCAAAGTTCTATTTCTACAATTTAGCCGCCAGAGAATTCTATTCTTATAAATTCTACGACAAATCCCTTGAATACTATGAATTAGCAATTGCTATGAAGGTGAGTGAGGATAAGACTGAAGCTTTTATTAATCTCATGGCAATTGAACATGCTAAGAAGAGAGAAATAACTAAGAAGACTTATGAAAGAGTGATGAAGTATTTAAAAGGTTCTGGAAAAATCAAAGAAGCGGGAATTTCTCGTTATATGAACTTTATCTCGGAGAGCTTCTTTAGTGATAAACCAGCTAAAGATTTTCGTGGCTTCTTTGGTCAGTATTCAAAAGATAAAAGTATTAAGAGTTATATTAAGAATAAAGAATATAAGAAGGCCCTTAGTTTAATCAATGATAAGAGTGTTTACGATAGTGATATTGTAAATAGAGTGCAATTTGATTTACTGAGATCTTTAGTTCTAGGTAAAGCGAAATTTAAATTAAGTTGTAAATCAACTCTTGATAAATTTCCAAACTCCTTTGCTTGGAGTATGAAAGTTTGTCGTACCTTAGTGAATTATCAAAAGGGAAGAACTCCTTCTAGTAAGGATGTTTCAAAAATAAAGTCTTCACTTAAGAAGCAAAGTGAGTCTCGGCTGTACTTTGCTGTAGCGGTGGAGGACTTGAAATGAGAAAAATTCTAAAGACTCCCTTCTTTGTATTAGTACTACTTCTATTGCTACCTCTTTCGAGTTGTAATCAGAACTTACTAGGTGCCGGTTACGCAGTAAAAAACCTCTTTGCCACTCCTTTTAAAGCCATTTCAAATGGTATTAGTAACTTTCAATATAATTCTATTGCAGAAAAAGATGATAACAAAAAGAGTTATAATACTAACGAGTGTTGGGTAAAGAGAAAAGCACCCCTTGATAATCTATCAGATATTGAAAAAATAACTGATGCTGTGAGAGGGAATGTATGTTCTTGCGTTCCTTGGGGAAGTTGTACTACTGCTGAATGTCCTTGTTCTAGAATGTGTCCGGATAACTTTGATATTTTTAAGAGACCTGAGAGAAAGTCTCTGGGAGAATTAAGTTTTAAAGAAAATTCTCTTCCTTTTAGAAATGGTGGCGGAGGCTCTAGTGTTACGACGACTCAAGGATTTTGTTGGGGACATGCTTCAGTCACTTCTAAATTTAATCGCTTAGCTTTCTTCAAGGAAAATGAAACACCTAAACATTCTTTAAAGTCAAAAGACGAGAAAGAGTACGGCAAGGCGCTAGATTACTATAAAGAAATTGTGGACAAAATTATTGATAATGAACCGGTTAATATTCCAGGCTATAAGAATTTAAATGATTTTGCCTCTGAACCAGGTATTCAAGAATATATCGCCGATCAAGTTGCTCACTCATGGGCAGATAGGGCCATGACCTTTAATGGAATTGATGTTGCCTTGAAAAGTAATCCTAGATCTAAAAAAGAAAATCAAAAATTCTTTAAAGATATAGTGAAGAAAGTTGATCAAAATCAACAACCGCAAATTGTTTTCACCGGTAAAGACAGCAAGTTCATGACTCACGCAGTTCTTGTTTCTCATTATGAAAAACAAAGTGATGGCTCTACTAAACTTTGTATTAGAGATAATAATTATAGCAGGACACGTGGACCAAAGGTTAAATGTAGAGAGAATATGACTATAAACGCAGATGGTTCTGTTCGCTATAGTGCTTGGGGAGATTTAGGAGGGCTTAATGTCGCCCATAATGAAAACCCTGATTCACTAACTCAGTTTAAAAATTTAAAAGAGAGATGTAACAAAGAAAAAGGGTGTAGTAAGTAACTACTTATCTTTACTATCTAAATTAAAGTACAACTCATCCTCATAGAGGGTGAGTGTTCCTGAAAGATCACTGCCATTATCAAAGTTACAAGATCCATACTTATATATAGTAAAACCTTCTACATCATCTTCAGTGAGAGGTGATAGGTAACTTCCCATTAAGTAATCAATTGATTTCACTTCAAAGTTGCAGCCATAATGTGTCTTTTTTATATTGAAAACAGACCCTATAAACATGGCCTCATAGTATCTATATTGAGTGACATAATTTGAATTGCTTAAAATCGTTTCTTTGTTAAACCAGCACGCTGGCCTTTTTTTATTTAAAGCGCCGTAGAGGGAAGTGGTGTAGCGACAAGAAATACTAGGGTAGCCATTAAAGTTAGTGATAGAAGTTGTTGAGAGATTGAGTTGATCAAAATCAGTGTAAGCTTCAGATGGCAATAAGAAGTTCTCAACTTGGCTTTGTTCTTTAGAAGCGAGCAGAATTTCAGCACAGAGGTTTAATTCATCACTTGCAGTATATTCATCCTTACAAAGACTCTTTTGAAAGATTGAAAGATCTGCAAATGAATTAGAATTTACACTTTTGAAAACTCTCTTTAAACAAACACTTGTCGCAAAGTAATCCGCTTCTGCTTCAGCGCTATACTTCTTGGTTGGCATGACTTTCACACCACCTGCTATGAGATGACCCAGTTCGTGACAAATAGTATGAGCGAAAGATCTTGTGGTCACTGGAGCTAACCTAGCGTAGGCTCCGTGTAAATTTATATTACCCTTGTTGTCTCTTCTATTGGCGCCTGCATTTACAACTGTGGAGTTCCAATCGAGATTAAGGGAAATATCCATCCCTGATCCTATGATTTCTTCTTTCATAGAACTCATGACCTTTTTGGCAATTTGGTTGAATTGAACTTCGTCTATAGAAGCAATAGAGTTTGAAAAATAGAAAAATAGGATCAAGAATTTCATGTTTTATTGGTAGAATGGTGGAGCAATTTTTTCAATTAAAGTGAAATAATGAAAGAATTAGTTTTTCACATTTGTGAAACTCTCTCCTGCAACGTGTTGTTACAAGAGAGAAGGTCAATATTTATTTCTTGTTACCGTTATATTTCTCTAAGAAATTTTTCTTAAATTCAGTGAATCTGTCTTCTAAGATAGCTTCTCTCGCACTTTCTGCAAGATTTTTGTAGAAAGCGATATTGTGAGTGGTCGCTAGAATAGCTCCTAGAATTTCATTTGAATCAAAGAGATGTTTTACGTAAGAACGAGTGAAGTTCTTACAAGTGTAGCAATCGCAGTTTGGTTCAATAGGAAAGAAATCTCTTCTATAGTTCTTGTGCTTAATTCTAATCTTTCCACGGTTAGTAAAGAAAGTTCCACCTCTAGCAAATTTAGTAGGGATGATACAATCACTCATATCAATTCCGTGCTCCCAAATCATAAGAAGGTCTTCTGGATTTCCAACACCCATTACGTAACGTGGTTTATCTACAGGCATAAGTGGTGCTGCAAATTTCACAATCTTTTCCATGAGCTCTGGACCTTCACCAACGGAAACTCCACCAATGGCGTATCCTGGAAGATCTCTCTTTACGAGTTCATCTACACATTCTTTTCTATATTCATCATAAGTAGAACCCTGAATAATTCCAAACAGTGCTTGCTTAGGATTGGTCCAAGTTTCAATACAGCGATCAAGCCATCTGTGAGTTCTATCAATAGAAGTCTTTGTATATTCTTTGGTGGCAGGATATGGGATACATTCATCAAAGGCCATCATGATGTCAGAACCAAGGTTCTGTTGAATTTCAATACTTGTCTCTGGAGAGAGAAGAACTGTCTTTCCATTTTGATCTCTAAATTCAGCACCTTCTTCTTTAATCGATTTCTTTTGTAGAGAGAAAACTTGAAAACCACCAGAGTCTGTAAGAATTGGTCTGGGCCAACTCATCCACTTGTGGAGTCCTCCAGCTTTCTTAATCAGATCAGAACCCGGACTTAAGTGAAGGTGGTATGTATTTGAGAGGATAACTTTCGTATCCATATCTTCTAGAACTTGTGGTTGCTGTGCTTTAACAGCTCCGTGAGTTCCAACCGGCATGAAGACAGGAGTTGGGATATCTCCGTTGGGAGTCCTAATCATTCCTGCTCTCGCCTTAGAATTTTTATCTACATGGGTAACTTCAAATTGAAAGTGTTCTTTGACTTGGTCCTGAATTCTGGACATAGTTTTATACTCCTAAATAGTTTTAACAGTTTATGACAGAAAAAGGCCTTAATTTCCAGTAGTAAGCAACATGTATGAAGCAATTCCATGGGTATTTATGGATTTATACTAAAAAAATCTAAATTCTTATTCTTTAGGGCCTGATTTAAACGATTTAGAGAGTCTACTAACTCCGAAACTTTGGGGAGAGTCGTAAATTCAGTTAAGGATTCTAAGTAAGTCTGAATACTGACTAAGTAGATTGAGTACTTTTCTAATAGCTCTTTTCTCTTATCTAACTCTTTACCTTCATTCATGACTTTTAGAGAATTCTCAAAAAAGAAATCATAGACGCTAGCAATTTCTAAATCAGTAATGTCTTTCTTTGTTTCACTAATTGTCTTTAGAAGGTCTAGAGTTTTGGACCAGTCCCACGAATTGGCTGTATCAGTATTCTTTAGAATTTTATAATTTTGAAAGAGATTACTTACTTGTTTTTTGGCAAAATTTGCATGTTTAAGTTCTGAATTAGACTTATAGATTATAGCTTGTCCTTTTAGGTTGAGGACCATCACCTGAATTTTGTAATACTTAGAAGAGCGATATTCACTAAATAAAAGAAATTTCTTTGGAGTAGAGTAGTAAGAGATTTTGGACTTGGGCTGCACTTGTAATTGGCCCATTAATTGGCTTTTTAGTGCCGAAAGATCTTTAAAGAATGGACCATGGTTTATAAATAAATGGAGAGGATCGTTGAAATTTAAATTTAATGAGTTAAGAATCACTTTTTTCAATTGATCAAAAGCGGCCGGTGAGAAGTCCCTACTTTTTTTACTGTTTAAATTCTCTAAAAGATCTGGATAGTGAATTGCAAACATAGGATTTACATCTCTATTATCTTTAATTGATTTTAGAATATTAAAATCTGTAAAATATTGTACTTTTAACCATTTAAGTTTCTTCTCCATTTGATAGAAATCAACACCAGGGATAACCTTTTTCTTAAAAGGCTTTATAGTTGGCAAGATAGTAATTCTCTTATCCCACTTTCCTGAAAACTTTGCTTTCATAGAACTAGATGGCCAGATTCTCTTTATCTTATGGTCTTTCTTTATTTTGATAGGTCTTTGTTCAGTGATGTTGATTGTTTTAAATGAATCCAAATTTAAAATAATTGGAGTCACAATTGGAGTTAAGAGAAATAGTGGGAAAAAGAGAAATATTCCGACTATCTGCAGAGATTTAGAGGGGACAGAAAGTCTTGAACCCGTGAGCACTTCTTTAAGAGTTCTCTTTTTTACGATACTAGGAAGGTCGAAAATTATAAGAGGAGTTGTAACAATAGATATGAGTGTTCTCAAAACAGCTTGAACTCTACTGAGAAGGAATGATTTTTCATTTCTCACACCAAAGAGAAGTTCTGGAAGTCCCATTCCAAGAAGTAGTGAAAACAAAAGTTCCAGCACGATAAATACCAAGACAATTTGCATTAAATTATTTGTTAAATAGTGACCGTAGGGAATAGTTTCTAAGAGTTTTGTAATCTTATTGAAATGAGGAGCCAAGAGGGCATCAATCTCAAAGAGAGGAAATACCTCCATAACAAGTGAAATACTAATACAGACTTTCGAGATGAAAGAGAAGAATCTCGTAAAGATTCCTGGTGCTGGGCTATAAGTTCTTTTGACATTTGCTTTATCAAACTTCAATTCTCGTGGATTTGATTTTTTTTGTTTTATTTTAAAGAGAGAGGTGACTTTAGTGAGGAAATTTGATTTTTCGCCCTCAGCGTCCTCATCGAACTCTTCTTCAAAATCTTCTTCATCAGATAGTTCTTCACTACTGTAATTACTAAAATCAAACTTCTTTTCTACAGGAGCTTTATCAGATTTTAGTTCTGCTTCAACTTCTTCTTCTAAATCTTCTTCAATATCTTCTACATTAATGTTAGAGATTTCTTCAGTGGCTTCATTAGCACTTTCTTCTGATACGACTTGATCATTATTCTCAAAGAGATTCTTGTACTCATCAGAAACTTCATGACTGTCTGCTTCTGCTCTAATAATGATTTCAATATCACCAAGCTTAAGTTCGTCTCCAATATTTAATATATACATTTTTCCGTGATTTAGGAGTTGCTCTCCCAGATGAGTTTCATTCTTTCCCCCTAAATTATGTAAAGAGAGGACAGAGTTATGAACTCTAAAACTCAAGTGCATAGGGGAGAGGCCATATTCTTCAATACTGACATCACTTTTCTCAGAACTTCCAATGACAAGTTTACCGCTTACGGAAACTCTCTGAGGAGCTTGATCTGGAAAACGAATATCTAGCACAAAGCTGACCGGGTCACTCAAGAATTAGTTCCTTATTGTAATTATCTTACTAACTATTTTCGCAGAGATAGCGATTAATGCAACCCTCTTAAACATTTAAATAAAGTTATATTTCACATGTTTGTGCGGGGCAATATTTCCCCCACGTATTAAATTCCAAGGACTTTCATTATCCTAGAGGAAATAGATTTTTTTTATAAACAGGTATTTCAAGGAAGAACTACATGCGCACAATTAAAAACCGATTAAAGAGATCAGTTGGTCTCTTACTAGTGACTGCTCTCACAACCTCTTCAGCATTTGCTGAGTATGATGTTATTGAACGTTATACGTTTCTAGAAGATAAATTTAAAACTCACGACAGTTTAAATGCTGTTGGACACGATTTCTATTTAGAACTTGGTGGTCTCTTTAATAAGAACCTCTTTGATGTGATTGATGAAGGTGAGGAAATTGACAAAACTGCTGGTGGAAGTGCTGCTAAAATCACTGCCGCCCAGGCCTTTCTTAGAAAGTACGATAAGACAGAACAAAATGTAAGGGCAAAAGTTGGTTTCGGTTTTCCTCTTCCTTCTTTTACAATTCAGGGAGTTAAACTAAAGCCAAATTTTAGAGTAGGAGCCACCTTTGGTGTTCTTATGGGAATTAGAACTAAGAACGCGGATGTTAATGCAGCTCTGGAATACGTCTCTTCTGGTTTAGATCCTGCCATTAGGGACCTGTTAAAGGTTTGTAACTTCTCTGTTCCTGGAATTGCAAATGGTGGAGACATTATTCAATACGGTGTAGATAACTGTGGTGTTCCTGCCGTAACAGCTGCTCCATTTTTAAATAAGTTCTTCTTTCCTGATGATACAACTGTTCCTGTTATTTATAATTATGTTAAAGGTGAAGGAAAGGCCGGATTCTATATCGACTATACGTATGAAGATAATTGGTATGGATCGTTTAACCTTTACGGAATGGGTAGAGCGGATGCGAAAGTTATCGTGACAGATACGGCCCTAGCGGGACAAGGTGAAATTGCTGAATTCGGTGATGAGTTAAATACAACAGTTACACTTTCAACAGATTTAAAGTTTGGTTATAAGAATAAAGATCTCAAGGCCTTCTTGGCACTTGAAGAAGTTAAATTGGCCACGATGAGTGATAATAAGGAAAAAGCAGGCGAAACACTTTATGGAAATGATATGTTGATTCGCTTACAAGGTGAATATATCTATAACCTTGGTAACTTTAGACTTAACGTCTTTGGTGGATTACACCACCGTGGAGGTTATAGTTTTGGGAAGGGTTACTACTTAGGAACTGATCTCTTGGCCCACGTTTGGGAAGAGAGATTAAAGTGGAGAGTTAGAGGAATGATCGATAATGAACATATTACTTTCTCTCCTATGATGGATCTCTGGTTCTTAAATCTGGAATATGCTCTAAAACTACCTATTCAATCTGAAGTTGATGGGGTTAAGCCTTCAACATTACACGTTGTGAACCTCAGACTTGAGTTCTAGATAAGTCATTTAAATTTATTGATAAGTATGGGGACCTCTAATTGGTCCCCTTTTTTTGTAAATAGTTTATTGGTGGATGACTTTGCGTGTAAGTTCTGTTAAAAATCGCACACTTATATTTTTAGTTACTTGAGGACACCTATGGCGAATTTTAAAGACTTATTAACAGACAAAGACTTACTAGCTTTTGTAGAAGAGCAGGGGTTTCAAGGTCCGACGCCTGTCCAAATTAAAGGTATTCCTTTATTAGCTAAGAGAGAATCAATTTCACTTCTAGGAAAAACGGGGACAGGGAAAACTCTTTCTTACGCACTTCCTATTGTTCAAAACTTAAAAGAAGATGAAGCCAAGGGCGTTGAAGTTAAGAAAGGGTCTCCAAAGGCCGTGATTGTTCTTCCAACTAAAGAACTTGCTACTCAGGTTTTCAATGTCTTCAAGGATGTTTCTCACTTTGCAAAGCTGAGAGTCAGATTACTTCTTGGTGGAGAAAGTGGACATAAGAGTAAAGACTTAGGGGGACAGGCGATAGATATTCTAGTGACTGGTCCTGGTAGACTGGCCATTATGGTTGAAAAGAAACAACTTTCTTTATCAGATGTTAAATACTTAGTTCTTGATGAAGCCGATACTTTATTAGATATGGGATTCTTTAAAGATATTAAAAAACTTTGGGGTTACTGTGAGTGGGATGGAACAACTGTTGCTCTTATCTCTGCAACTATGCCTAGTGATTTTAATAAATATAAGGATGATGTTTTTTCTAAAACAAAATTTCAAATGTTGGAAGTTGGCGGTCATGCACTAAAGCAAGAGATTGAGACTTTTAACATCGATTTAAACTTTAAAGAAAAAAATAATATGACTGTGATGTTTCTTGAGAAGCAAACTGCTGGTAGTGGTATTATTTTCTGTAACCGTAAAGAAACAACTGTTGAAGTTTATGAATTCCTAAAAGAAAAATTTAAAAGTAAGAGATTCTATATCTTAAATGGTGAAATGGAAGCTAAGGATAGATTAGCATCTTTTAAAAAATTCAAAGAGAAGGGTGGTGTTTTAATCTGTACAGATATCGCCGCTAGAGGGATTGATATTCCTGCCTTAGCTTGGGTTTTAAATTATGACCTTCCTTTTGAAGCCGTATTCTATATCCATAGATCAGGACGTGTTGGTCGTGGTGGAAGAAAAGGTTCAGTATTTAATTTTGTCACATCAAAAGACTTCAACTTAATTGCTAGAATAAATACTTCAATTAAAAACCAGTCACTTTTAAAACTAACAACTATTAACTCTAATATTCTAAAGACTATGACTAAGAAGAAAGCTTCTAAGTCTAATAAATCTGAGGAAAAAGTTGTGAAGAAAGTTTCTAAGAGACCACAGGTTGGAAGAAAGAAAACTCCAAGATATAAGAAAAGTTAGATAAATTTCCAAGAGATAGTATATAATAAGGTCATGTATAAAACATGGCCTTTTTTTATTCTCTTTTTACTTTTTTCTTCTTGTTCAAAAGAGCAGAAATTTACTTCGAGTGATATGTGGAAACTAGCAGTAAAAAAAGACCCCTCAATTGAATTAATACTTCTTACTGATCCAGCTAAAAGAGTACTCTGTGAAAATTATCAAGTGGATGGCTGCATTATTGGCTCAGGTAAGAGAATAAAAGTACGCTTAATAGAACTTATGGCGATGGAATTTGACTCTGAAGAGAATGCCCGAAAAGCTGCACTTGCTTACGATCAGTACTACGCTAGAAACTGGTTCTTTGATGAAGTCAAAGGTGAGCCTGTTTTAGAAAGTTTTATTAAAGAAGTCTACGGAGCAAAGAACCCGAAAAAATCAAAATAGAAAAGTGAGAAATCGCTTTTCAAATTCTTCAATTTTCTTATTCCAGTTTTTCAAAAAATCTTTATTTTCAGGATGATCCATTTCATAAGCTAATAGAGTTTGTTTAAAGAGTAATACCCATCGGTTCACTTCACCTTTTCTAACGAGAAGATCTTTGTGAATACTCATTAAATCAAATCGCTCACCATCATTTAATTTTTCACCTAGAAGCTGCATCCGCCAAAACTTTTCAATCCTAGGTAGGTGGTTCTTAAAGGCCTCTATGGGTGGCGTTAGGGGAGAGCTCCCTTGAAACTCTTGGATCTTTCTAAATTGATAACCAATGAGAAAATCCACAGTGGCCACCTTATAAAAAGACAAAACTACATCACTTATTACTTGAGCCTTCTTGTCAGGCATGGGGTGTATCCTATTAAAATAACACTGAATAAAAATTAATGTAAAAACAGTGTAAAGTAGTCAAATTAATCTCCGATAAATTAAGTACAGCAAATATCGGAGTAAATAACTATGAAGTCTAAACTTCTTTTAATGATAACACTATTTGGAATATTCGTGAACTTAACCCGTGCGGAGAGTGTGAATGTTCAATCCTTGAATCAAGGAACGTGTTGGTTTAGTGAAGAAGAAACTTCTATTAAAGTCGTCTCATTTAATGATGGCCAGGTTATGAATCTAGACGACAATTATCTAAGTCATATTCTCTCTCTCGATTTGCCACTAACATTTGATGGTTCTTACACAGCAGAAATTTTTTGTAGCTCTCATGGAGCTAGTCTAGTCATGAATATTAAAGAGGAAAATCTAAGATATTGTCTTTGGCTAAAACTTGATAGTGAGGGACCAAAAGTTCAATCATTTGGATTGGCCGATAATGATTCAAAGTGTGATGGCCATGATCCAGGTGTTCTCATTTTATCTTTAAATGATGATGTAAATATAAATGATGAATTTATGAGAAAGTTAGAAAATAGAGAATTCGGATTTGAATATGAATCGGTTTCTAGAGTAAGTGAACGAATAATTAAAGTTTCATTTTCCAAAGAAAGTTATGGAAGAGAGATGGAGTACGCAAGTAGATTTACTGACTTAGACGCCGTAAAATTTGCAGAGAAATCATTTTTCTACCACCCCATTGGAGAGTGGGGGTCATTGAAGTCTCTAAAAAAAGATTAAAAAAAAGCTTCGCAAATGCGAAGCTCGTTTTAAATTATTTTCTTGAAGAAAGCTCAGACATTGTTTTACCAAGTGACTTAGATTTTCTCTGAATGAAATTATTCTTCTCAGAGAATTCTGCTTCTTCCTTACAACCAATGCAAAGTTCCGCTGTCATTCTTGCCATTAGTCTTTCAAAATTAATTTCATCATCACAATCCTGACAAAGGCCATAAGTCCCTTCTTCAATTTTCATGAGTGCTTTATTAATTTTCTTTAGATAAAAGATATCACGGTTTCTGAATCTGATCTCTTGAGATGTCTGAACGTTAACTGAGGCTTCGTCTACGGGGTCACTAAGTTCATTCTTATCAAGGCAATAACTTTCATTAGTTTGTGCCTTGTTGAAAATTCTTTCCTTTTCTGCAAGAAGCGTATCTTTAAGTTGGGTAATTTGCTTGTTGCTGAGGTACTTGTTTTCACGTTTCATGAGTTTCCTCTCTCGTTTAAAATATGTAGTGTGTGTGTTTTGTAGAACAGTTGTAACTCAATGAATACACGAATTAAAGAATTCTAGTATTGCAATTTCTTACATCTGCTTAATCTACTTTATTTAGATGTTAATGTACTTGTGACCCAGAGCACTCGTAAAACCTATTAATCTTACAATTGTTGACATGTTTACTTGGTTTTAGTCACTTGACGCACTTCTTAGTAAATGTTGCTTCGCAGAAAGGGCAGAAGTGCCAGAATTGAACGTCTAGTTCACTCTTACAGCTCTCACAGTGAATAAGAAATTCGAGATCAGCAAAGACCTCAGTGGAGCCTACAAAGATGTCTTTTCTCATGGCCCTAATAGTAGTGGGGTGTGCTTTAAATCCACCGGGGATGATGGGATCGTTTAAAAACTTTCCAGGCGAGACGGACTTGTCAGGACGTATTTGAACTTTTATCTCCTCTGGAGAGTCAATGAAGTGATTTCCACCGCCAGCATTGGTGGCACTCATTAATTTCTCATAGGAATTTTGTGGATCAAACTTATTACTCACGGGGTGCCCATCTCTTTTCTAGCATTTCTATAATTTGTTTTGAGGCCTTCTTATGCTTATCAAAAATAGCAAGTATTCCGGGCTTCGCATTTATTATATCATCTTTTAGAAACATTGCTTGGCTACCTAGAGTTTCAATAGTTCTAAGTGTCCATTCTAAAACTTCTGGGTCTTTATGTTTAATCAGTTTCTTTAAAACTTCTAGTAACTCAAAGGGCGTTCGCTCTCCACGTTTTTGGTGGTAGGCGATGATGTGTTTAGCAGCGGCACTTAAATTGTAAATGAGAAATTCTGCTTCATCAGTTTCTTTGAAAGTTCTATAAATATTTTCTGAGAAAACATGACTATAGTTTTGAGTATTATCTAAGAGGCAAAATACTTTAATGAGTTCATTAAAGTTCTTGTCCTCAAGAAATCCACTCCAGAGTTCATTTAGTTCGCTGAACTCTTCTTCGGAGTACTTGATATGAGGACGCTCGTCTTTTTTTAGTTTTGAAATTACGGTGTTAAATTCTTCGTTTAAGTTCATGAATAAAGAATAACATGTTCAAAAAAGCTTGTAACCCAACTTTAGATAACTTCCCAAGTATGATCGGCCATAAGTTTTACTGAAGATTCAAATTTCTCATAGGGCATGGAATCTCCCCACTCTTTTGGACCTATAATTGAGAGTAGGTGTTCACCATCTTTTTTTAAGTATAAGTGATAGAGCTGTCCGATGATGGGATCAAAGGAAATTTTGGAAGTGTAGATTAACTCACTAATTTCCACACGTTTTTTTAATTTTGCTGCTTGTTCAATAAGAGGTCTCATTTGATCCATGAGCTGGTCCATCTGATTGGCCGTCTGCTGGTGCATGGCCCTTAGGGCGCGACTTTTTATCTTGCCTTCGTCTTCAGGGCGGATAAGGGCACTAGAGGAGTTTGTGGCGTATGCTACTAGTCCAGGCAGGTCCACTGAGTTCAATTTCAACCTTTCACGGTCAACATTCTTAATATCAATTTCTTGCCCTAGTAGGTCTTTTTTATCGCTCATGAAGACTTTATGGCCTAAATCTTAGCTATTTGTCAGCTTGAAGCTTGAAAAGCCTATGAATTCTGTGTAAAGACTACAGTGTTTAGTCTCGGACAAGCTCTATTTATGCTATAACGGGGTCAAACATAGGAAGGTTAACAACTTGAAATCATACTTGATGAATTCTATTTACTTAGCGACGGAAGGAGAAGGGGTCCATATTGGAACACCTCAGGTCTTCGTGCGTTTTCAAGGATGTACAATTGGTTGTTTAAATTGCGACTCCAAGGACACTTGGGATTTCGAAGGAAATAGATGGACTAAGGAAGAAGTTCTCAGTGCCATTGAAGATGCCGGTGGAAAGAATTTAAAGAGAGTTTCGATTACAGGTGGTGATCCTCTACACCCAAGTCATGTTCCAAATGTTCTAGAACTTGTCACTGAGCTCAAGAGTAGAGGTTACTATATTAACCTTGAAGCTGCCGGGACGAGAATTGTTCCTGAAATTTTTGAAAAAATTGATTACATAAGTATGGATTTTAAAACTCCTAGTACCGGAGTTAAAACTAGAGTTGAACTTCTTTCAACTCTAATTAATAATTACCCTAGTAAGTTTCAAATCAAAGCAGTGATAGAAACTCATGAAGATATGATCGCAACTACTGATGCCTACAATCAATTGCTTTCAATGAACACAACGCTTAACTTTCCATGGAATTTAACTCCATCATATAATTTAAATGAAGAATTTCCTCTTGAGAGATTTAGAAATGTAATTAAGTGGAATGAAGAAGCAGGTGGATTATTTAGAGTGATCGGACAACAGCACAAGTGGTTATATGGTCCAGACGAAAAGCAAGTTTAAGCGGCCTTAGGAAGAGACATATTCATATTCTTTGCCTCCAGCATCTCGGTGCCGTATTTCTGGAGGGTTGAAATATCTACTAAAGTATAATTCAAAGTCTCTGCTTGTTCCATTTCTTCATTGGTGTAAGCATTACAAATCACAACTAAACGCGAACCTGTTGGAATTTTCTTTAAAGCAATTTTAATAATTGATTTCACTTTTGAAAGTTGAGGCGCACAGTAAACAAGATATTTATTCTCTTGTCTCTTAGCAGTGAAGTGCCAAAGGTTGGCCTTGTTCTTAGAAATTATGACTTCATGATCATACATCTTAAAAGTTGTAGTACACGTTGTGATGTATTTCTCAATTTTCTTCTTTGAAGTCACTGCTACCCCTTTAAATGAAAAATATTCTATTCATTATTAATGCTCTCAAATATTCTCTTCGGAGCATTGGGGTAGGACTTGAGAAAAATATAAGATTTATTTATTGAACAGTTGTAATAACGTATTGTTTTTTAAGACTTCTTTAAAAAATTAAGACTTAAAAGTATCCATCCAACGATGAATGTCACTCCGCCTATGGGGATGAGCATGGCAAAGATTTTCACGCCACTTATGGCGTAGATATAGCAATTGAAACTAAAGAAAACTATACCAACGAGAAAGCAGATAAATTCTCTTTTGAATTCTTTATTAAAGATCTGGGTCAAAATTCCTAGCAGTATGATGCCAAAGGAGTGAATCATTTGATAGTGAACACCAGTTATAAAAGTCGCTAAGTGTTTAGCTGATAATGTCTTCTCTAAACCGTGTGCTCCTAGAGCACCTAATGCCACACATAGGCCTAGTAGAAGTGATCCTACGAAGAGTTTTTGATTAACTTTTCTTAACTCCATTTAGCTAAATCCTTTTTTGATAAGGGGTAGAGATTAAAAGTTCCCATTCCCTTGGCGACCATTCTTCCATCATTTTTAGAGAGGATAGTTCCGTTACAAACGACCAATGTCTTTCCTACATAATCTAGCTGAGCCGTACCTATAAGTACATCTCCCAGTTTAGCAGGGGTGATAAAGTTTGTTTTAAACTCTACTGTAGAGCACAGCTTATCTAAAGTGACTGAGTGAGAGAGTACAGTTAATCCCAGTACACAGTCCATCATGCCTGCGAGAACAGCTCCATGACATGTTTCCGGGCTGCTGAGATGCTTGTCTGTTATTTCAAGAGTGTATTCTATTTCACCAGGTCCGATCATTTTGAATTCTAGGCCCATTGTTTGATCGTACTTAGATATTTTTTTAAATAGGATACCTAGTTCTTGTGGTGTCATAATTTACCTTAATAGTTTTATGATTTTAGAATTTTTAAGACTCTTTTTTATTTTTAAATTCTTTCCCATTTCTTTGCCAATTTGACTGGAAAGAGAGTGGTTTTTCACTCTGCTTGCTGTTGTGTAGGAAAGCCTAGAGTAAACATTTTCAACTCTCACTTTTAAATCTTTTTTTAAGACAATGAGATCAGTTGTGGAAAAGCTCTCTTGTTGAACATGAGTGATTTGTTCTTTATAACCTATGGCCACACCTCTAAAGAAAGAGTTCTTAGCGGTCATTCCTTTTAGTTTTGAGTTTTCCTTCTTCGCAAGTTCCCACAGGTAGTCCAACTCTTTATCTAGATAACTTGTGACATAATCAGCAAGTTCAACATTGGCCCTCGCTCCAATGACTTCCAGGTAGTAATAACCCTTGGCATGATTAAACACTGGTTGCACATTAAAGGTGGTGAGGATTTCATAAATGGCCTTAGCTTTGGCATTCATACGTTTACCTTCCATCACTTTTAAAAGAAATGTTTCATCCTCGTCTAGATCAGCATGGCTAAGATTAAACTTTAAGAGAAGTTCATTTGCCTTTGCCGTCGCTAAGTGTGATTCATGAATATTGTCTGAATGGGAAAGACTTAAGAGCTTTTTTACTTTCTCTTTTAATTTATCGTGACTCTTATAACACTCAGTTAGAGAGGGAAGTTTATCTTCTAAAATAATTTTTGAACTATAGACTTCATCATTCCAATTATGAGATTTACAAACTTCTCGGTACTCAGCTCCATGGTCATCAACAGATCCTGAGTAGAGCAGAAACGTTTCTAAGTGAGCAAGCTCATGTCTGATCACATTGGCGAGAATGTTTTCATCTTTTAATAGTAGAAGTCTCTTATTAAAACCTATTTGGTAGAGATGATGATTGAAAAATCCTAAACTCTTCTCATCTTCAAAAACGACGAAGTTTAGGGGGAGAGTATAGTTCTTCCACTTTATTCTATTTCTAGAATAATCCAGTCGCATTTCATCATTTAAAATGATCTTAGCTTTGGCCTTACAAATTTTGAGAAATTGAATAGTGGCTTTTGAGTAGACTTGCATACAAAAAGGCCCTCAATTGAGGGCCATTAAAATTTTTAATCGTTTGAAGTTACAGCAGCTTTTAGAAAGTCTCTATTTAATCTTGCGATATTACTAATAGAAATTCCCTTAGGACAAGAGGCTTCACATTCAGCTTCATTAGTACAGTTACCAAATCCGAGCTCATCCATTTTTAAAACCATATTCTTAACTCTTTCATCAGCTTCAACTTGTCCTTGAGGAAGAAGTGCAAGTTGAGAAACTTTTGCTGAGACAAAGAGCATTGCTGATGCGTTCTTACAAGAAGCTACGCATGCGGCACAACCAATACAACTAGCGGCATCCATCGCAAGCTCAGCATTCTCTTTTGGAACGAGAATAGCGTTCGCATCTTGTGGATTTCCAGTATTAACATTAACGAAACCACCGGCAGCGATGATATCGTCAAAGGCCTGTCTATCAATCATTAAATCTTTTAGAACAGGAAATGCTCTTGCTCTGAAAGGTTCAATGACAATTGTGTCACCGTCTTTATACTTTCTCATGTGAAGCTGACAAGTTGTTGTTTCAGCTTCTGGACCATGCGCTTGACCATTGATCATCAGTGAGCACATTCCACAAATACCTTCACGGCAATCGTGGTCATAGGCCACAGGATCTGATCCCTCTTTTATCAGCTTTTCATTTAGAATATCTAACATTTCTAAGAATGAAGCATCTGGAGAGATTCCATCAATTGTATAGTCTACAATTTCACCTTTTTCTTTATTATTTTTTTGACGCCAAATCTTAAGATTTAAAGTCATTAAATTTTCTGAACTCATTTTAAACTCCTAACCTTGACGTTATTTATATGATCTT
This sequence comes from Halobacteriovorax marinus, assembly GCA_002163155.1. GTDB lineage: Bacteria > Bdellovibrionota > Bacteriovoracia > Bacteriovoracales > Bacteriovoracaceae > Halobacteriovorax > Halobacteriovorax marinus_A. The sequence continues at coordinate 447,704 of MAAO01000002.1, forward strand.
TGTGATAGTGCTACATTTTCAAAACTTAATTCTTCAATGTTTCTAATTGGCTCTTTATCAACACTAGTGAATTCCCAAGCGGCAACGTGACAGAACTCGTCATCAACTCTTCTCGCTTCGTTATCTTCTGTCTGGTATTCATCTCTAAAGTGACCACCACAAGACTCTTTACGCTCAAGAGCATCTCTCGCCATTAGTTCTCCAAGTTCTAAGAAGTCAGCAACTCTATTGGCCTTTTCAAGCTCAATATTAATTCCGTCAGCTGTTCCAGTAACTTTAACGTTCTTCCAAAAGTCAGCTCTAATATCTTTGATTTTACTAATCGCAGTTTTTAAACTTTCTTCTGTTCTCGCCATTCCCACATTGTCCCACATAACAACGCCTAGTTCTCTGTGGAATGAATCAACTGACTTATTCCCATTGATTCCAAGCAGCTTAGTAAACCTTGCTTCAGATTCTGTCAGGGCCTCATCAAATTCTTTAGCAGACGTATCTACTTTTTGATTAATGAGATCTTCACCAGCTAGGTAGTTACCAAGTGTGAAAGGAATCACAAAGTAACCATCAGCAAGACCTTGCATAAGAGCAGAAGCTCCAAGTCTATTGGCCCCGTGATCAGAGAAGTTAGCTTCACCAAGAGCGAAACAACCAGGGACTGTTGTCATTAAGTTATAATCAACCCAAAGACCACCCATTGTGTAATGAACGGCTGGGAAAATTCTCATAGGAACTTCGTATGGGTTTTCATCAGTAATACGTTGGTACATTTCAAAGAGGTTACCGTATTTCGCTCGAATAGATTCAATACCATCTCTTTTAATAGCATCTGCAAAATCAAGATAAACTGCAACGCCTGTTGAACCTACACCTTTACCAAGGTCTGATTGTTGTTTGGCATTTCTGGCCGCAACATCTCTTGGAACAAGGTTACCAAATGAAGGATATTTCTCTTCAAGATAGTAATCTCTTTCTTCTTCAGGAATATCTAGCGCTGCTCTCTTGTCAGCTTTAGCTTTTGGAACCCAAACACGGCCATCGTTTCTAAGAGACTCAGACATAAGAGTCAGCTTAGATTGGAAATCTCCGTGTTGTGGAATACAAGTTGGGTGAATTTGCGTGTAACAAGGGTTGGCGAACATGGCACCTTTCTTATAGGCCTTCCAAGCAGCTGAACCATTTGACGCCATAGCATTTGAAGATAGGAAGTAAGTGTTTCCGTATCCACCAGTACAAAGAAGAACAGCGTCTGCTGAGAATTTTTCGTACTCACCAGTTACAACGTTTCTTGTAATGATTCCTCTGGCCTTACCGTTAACAATAACTAGCTCAACCATTTCACGTCTTGTATAAGATTTTACTTTTCCTTTACCAACTTCTTTCATCATTGCCGAGTAGGCACCTAGAAGAAGTTGTTGTCCTGTTTGACCTCTAGCATAGAACGTTCTAGAAACCTGAGCACCACCAAATGATCTATTTGATAATGTTCCACCGTATTCACGGGCAAAAGGAACACCTTGGGCCGCACATTGGTCAATAATGTTATTGGAAACTTGCGCTAGTCTATAAACGTTTGCTTCACGTGATCTATAATCTCCACCTTTAACAGTGTCGTAGAAGAGACGCCAAACTGAATCACCATCATTTGGATAGTTCTTAGCGGCGTTCACTCCACCTTGAGCTGCAATTGAGTGAGCTCTTCTTGGTGAATCTTGAATACAGAATGTACTAACTTGATAACCAAGCTCAGAAAGTGTGGCGGCAGCAGAAGCTCCCGCAAGACCAGTTCCCACAACGATTACGTGGTACTTTCTCTTATTAGAAGGGTTCACAAGTTTCATGTTGAAACGGTGGTTATCCCACTTATCTTGAATATCACCTGCGGGAACTTTCCCGTCTAATTTTTTGATATCGCTCATCTTAGTTTCCTCCTTGAAGGTAACAGTAAATTGGTAGTGCTGAGTAACCAAGAGTGATGACAACAGCAAAGACTTTAGCAAGGCACTGTAGTAAGCAAGTGTATTTCGTGTGCCAGAATCCAATTGATTGGAAGGCTGACCAGAATCCGTGACTCACATGAATACCAAGAGCGATCATACAGAAGATGTACCAAAGAACAGAAAGAGGACTCTGGAAGTAATCTACAACTGTTTTGTAGATATCTCTCATTTCAACTCCGCCGTAAGTAGCAGTGTGAAGCGGGCCAAATTTAAAGTCGAGTAAATGAAGAATTAGGAATACCAGAATAATAAGTCCCGTATAAGGCATAGTAGATGAAGCAAAAGTCGCTCCATGTCCTGTTTTTTGCTTAACGAAGTACTTGTCTGGTCTAGCGTTGTTATTCTCAATCGTAAGCTTTGCTGCAAGGCCTATGTGGATTAAGAAAATAGAGGCTAGTCCTGCTTCCGCAAGGTAGATGAGTGGGTTAGTAACGAGGGCGTGAGCGTACTTGTTAAATACTTCAGGTCCTAAGTACATGAGACAGTTACCGATCAAGTGGGAAATTAAAAATCCGCACAATAGTAGACCAGTGACGCCCATCACTTGTTTTTTTACGACTGAAGAAGTCGCATACTTTAGCATTGATGAAGCCATAGGAAGAATTACTCCTTTAAGGGTGAATAAAATTTTTATCAGTTTGAATTATTCGGATTATACGCTTGTAATTACGATAAATTAAGTAATTTCTTTTAGTTAAAGTGACAAAATTAATTTGGTAAATACATCTCCATGTTTAGTTGTCGAAGGGGGAGTCCTTTCTTGTAACCGTGAAACTGCCCACTAATATTGGCTTTAGTGACTTTGAGATAAAAAATATTTACAACATTCAAGCCCTTGAAAGTATTGATGCGTATCGTCTGAAGTATTGAGATTTCCATAAAAGTTTAGTTCTTCTTAATTCAAAGGAGATGACGCGTTAAGATGTATTAACTAAACTTTTTCTTAAAGTTGACCGAATAGGACAGGTATGAAGAACGTAACTAAACTTATTGTCGTATTACTTTTTATGAACTCAGCAACTCTTGCTCTTTTTGAGGATACAAGAGGTAGCAAAAATTCTAAACGTGCTCAGCTGAATAAGTATCGAATCGATAGTAAAACCTATTCAGAAGATGAAGTTAAGAAGAATGCGGAAATCAACTTTCAACTTGCCCAAGCCGTGTGCCAAGGTAAGAGGGATCCTGTTGTTAGTAATACTCTCAATGAGCTAATGGAAGTAGGGCTTTATAATTATTGTGACCAATATGAAGATCAAGAAAAGTTTTGTTCTTGCGTTTCTGAAGTCACTTATGAGCAAAAAGTTTCGGATGTAGAAATAAAAGAATTTGAAAAGAATCTTATCAAAGAAAGTAGGAAAAATATAATGCTTGAAAGTGTTCAGGCACTAGCTCTTTATAAGTATGAAACTCTTCATGCTGGTTTATCAAATGCTAACAAAGGGAAGAAGGATTATCCCAATAGTGCTCCAAGCTGTAAGCACAATGATGAATTCATGAATTCAATTAAATCTGATTGTTCTGAAGAAGATCTTGAAGAAATGAGTGACATTTTAAGCGACTATACAGCTTCCTGTAAGGATTGTTCTAAAGAATTTTCTTTAGATGTTGTGACCAATGATATTGGTCGTGGAATGAATAAGAGCAAGAGATTTCTGTCATTCGCAGGTCAAATTATGGCCAACAGAGTAAGTGACTTACATGATAGTCTTGATTTTTTTAAAAGTAAGGAACTTTTGAAAATAAAGGGTAAGAAAGATTCCTATTCTTACAATACGACTAATGAACTATACGAGAGAGAGTTAAAGGAGAGAATTGCAGAGAAAATTTTTGCAAAGTGGCAAGGTCACTTAGAACCAACATATCGTTATTTTAATGGTGATGTAGAGAAGAGAAAAGATGTAGCTTTCATCGATATTATAGAAAATTCGAAAATTTTTAAAGGAGTTAAGGATGGACCAAAGTCAAAAATGGTTTTATCTGAGCTTTCTTTGAGCAGTGCTGTAAGAGAGCAAGTGGACTTCTTTGAAGGGAAGTTAGAGATAAGTAAAGTTTTTGTTAAAAAGAAAATTTCTAAAGCACAAATTCTTAAATCTTTGGACAAGGTTTTTAATGATTATACAAACGAAAAGTTAAGTACTACATGTGAAAATGCCATAAAGGTTTTTAAGAAATCTTGCCGAGAAATGAAAGACAATTCTAAAATTAGTTTTGATTTTAATGATAATGCTGCAAAGTTCAGAGATAAGTTTTATTCTAAGAAAGACAAGTTTAAATTTGATCAATTATATTGTGTAGCCAATGACTTGGGAACACAGAAAATGGCAAAGACATCGAGAAGAAAAAAATCAAAATCAATGGCAAGAGCAAGAAATCACTTTAGACCTCGAATGAATATTGATATTGCAGGAACTGGAAACATTTATCACGGTGACAGTTTAAGTTATACCTTAACAAAAGCAGACTTTAGTACGGGTAATACGAACTTAATGCATGCTTCTTTAGCGAATGGGGAAAATAATTTTGAAATTAAGCCATTAATGGAGCTTGCAACTTCTTCTTTGAGTCTAAAGCATTCCGATACTGAAAATACTGATGATAACAATGAGACTGACACTAATTATAACTCTTACTTTAAAGCCGGTGGTAACGGTTACGAAGGTACTGATTATGGAATAAATGCTGATTACACTACAAGTTTTACAGCAGACTGGTCAAAATTATCTCTTGGAGGATATCCTTCATCGAGTTTTCCAAAAACAGAAAGTTATTCTTGGGAGAGTTCAAAAATAAAAATGAACCCCGACTCAAATGTCGTCGATAGATTTAAAAATGATCTTGCTAATAACCCATCTGAATTTGAAGGGACTCTAGTTAATAACGAAGAATTGAATGAAAACTTAAATAAAAGTGTAAAAGCTGATATTCAAAATTCGACAGCTGAGGCGATGAAAAATATAGAAGTCGATCTTAATAACTCTCTAAATGAAGGGAATATAGCAGAATCTGCAAATCTTGATTCTGAAGCTACTGATTCAGTAGCAAGCTCCTCAGCAGAAAATACTTCAGCAAATAATGAGCTCTTAAATTCGGATAAAGAATTCAAGCAAAATGATTCAGCTCAACTTAATCAGCAGGACTTTATGGCCGATGGAATGAATTCTCAGTCAAACTATGCTGGTAATTCCAACTTTAATTCTAATTCTAATTCCCAAAATTCCAGATTTAAAGCTCAGGGTGACTTTAAAAATAAAGCTACTGATCAATACGCTAATGACTCACAAGTTGATGGGAAATCTAATTCAAACTCAGCAAGTAACTTTAGAAGTCTTTCAAGTGTTGACACTGATTCTAATACTACTACCAGTAAACTGGAAACTTCTAGGTCTGCCCTTGAAGTTGAAAAACTAAAACTAGAATTAGAGAAAATGAAACTAGATCTTGCTAAGTCACAATCTGAACTTAAAAAAGTTTCCATTGAGAGTGAAGAAGAAGTTCCTGTTGAAGTAGTTAAAGCAAAGGCACCTATAAAGAGGACTCCAATTGCTAGCGCTAGAAAGAGTTCATCTAAAGGATTCTCAAGTAAAAGTCAAAATGATTCACCAAGAAAGAGTGGGACATCAGTATCTAGAGGTTCATCAAGCTCAGCACCTTCAACGGTTTCGTCAACATCTAATAACTCATCATTCTCTAATCCTACGAGTTCATCTTCTGCATCTTCCTCATCATCGAGAAGAAGTAAAGACTCGCAAGCACAGTCCTCTTCTGCTAGTTCAGCTGGAGGTTCTTCCGCATTACTAACAGCGACAAAGGCCGGAGACGCTCAAATATTTTCAAGTGCCTCAAGACTTGAGGGGAATTCATTCAATTCCTATGCTGAATTACAAAGTGCTGACCAAGATCATTTAGAGAAAATGTATGAAAAGTTTGGTTCAGAAGTTGTTGTTGCGGACAATGAAGGTCAAAAGTTATTTGAACTAGAGAAAGACTCAGATACAGGTGAAATTAAAATCATTAAGAAAATTGCTAAAAGAGCACCGGCGGCCTTAGAGAAACCCCTCGAAGCGCAAAAATCTAGAAAGAGATTTACTTTAGAAGAGTTTAATCAAATTTTAGATGCTCAGTAAGCAGCTCAATAATTCTATTCAATTGATCTCCTGACGTGGTAGCTATGAGTGAGTATATGACTTGTAACGCATCTGGAGATGTTCATGAAGGAAGAATTTCCCAAAGATTACTTCATCACTATTGAAGGTGATTCTTTCCGTGAAGGCAGAATTAGCGTCAATAAATTAAATCAAGAATATGTCGCTGAAATTGATATCGTACAAATTGAATCTCGAAAAATTTGGCAACACGTCAAAACAATCTATGGCCGCTCCACTGCCCGCGACGCTTTGGAAGATGGGTCGTACACTCTAGGTAAATATCTAAGGGGAGAGTCAGTGATTTGACTCTCAAATCAAGGACTTGTCAAAAACTTGTCTGGCTTTCTGCGTAAAGATATATGTTATTTCAGTTAGTTATAGCGTGTACCCAGAAAGTGAAAGTTGGCACGGCACTTGCTATATAGTATGTGTGTGTGTGTAGGAGCTACGAAGAAAGGATTTTTTCATAACTCCACAAAATGTCTCTCAAAAAAAAGCTCATGGATCTCTCCATGGGCTTTTTTCTTTTTAACCCTAAAGAAAAGCTTCAATCAAAGATGCAATTGACCTTGCTCCCTTACATGACAGAGAATCAAAAATAGGATTATATTCATATATCCCTACAACTTTCTTATTTTGAGATAGTGAGTAATACCATGAGAAAATGGCCTTTACTGACTTTAAGCTTAGTCCATCGTGATTAACTGCACTCACAGCTTCCATTGTCATTGAGTCTATGGCGTCACAGTCTAGACTGAGTACAATGAGCTCATCTTTGCTCTCAAATAGTTCTTTATCCAAGAACGAGGGAATACTTGTGAAGTTTGCTGTCTCTTTTTCCAGTTGAGCATTAGTGTAAATTTTCATTTCACCTTTGGCGAGGGCGTCATAAGTTGAGGTCGAATTGGCAAATTTATGAATTCCCAATTGTAGAAGTTTGAATTCACCCTTGCATTCGTTAGCAAATTGTCTGAAAGGTGTACCTGAATGAAAATGACTATCTTGTCTTGTGTCGAGATGTGCGTCGATATTAATGACGGTTATATTCTTATGCTCTTTGTTAAGTGCGCTTAGGAGAGGGTAGATATGATCATGGCCACCACCTATGTGCCATAAGTTAGCATTAGGCGAATTTTCTATAAGTTTCCCTATAGAGTTTGTGTCACAGATTTGTTGCTCATTGAAAGATTCATCACTGAGTTTCCCCCTGATGCTCTCCTCTGCAAGTTTGTGTTCTTTATGGGCCGCCATTTTCTTAAGAGTCTGCACTATGGCACGAGGGCCATAGTTGCTTCCTCTGCGTCCACCATTTCTGATGACTCCAAGATCTGACTCACTAAGTAAAAAGAGGTGCTCGATACTCTTGGCCATTTGGGAATCGAGTGTAGGTATTTTTAAACGGTCACTACTTCTCGATTTTAGTTGTTCTTCAATATTGTCATAGTCTTCTTTCATGGGAGGCATAGTAGTAGAAAATTGTTTTAATGACAAAAGGCTAAGCAAATTTATTTCAATCAATAACTTGAGCAATTCCCTAGAGTTGGATACCATGTATAACATATGGAAAAATCATGGTTTATCTTTCAACAAGACCATCATCTTGGTCCATTCTCTACATTTGAAATAGAACAAATGTTAGAAGCTGGAAAAATTGATCGTCAAATTCCCCTTTGGAGAGAAGGGATTGATGATTGGTATCCACTTGATCAATTTGATGACTTTAATCATGAAGCTCCTGAAGTAGTGGTAGAAGAAGTCCTTCTACCAGATTTACCACAACTTCCAGACTTACCAATTGAAACTCCTGATGAAGCTCCATTAGAAGTTCTAGAAGAAGCTCCTGAAGTATTTGAAATGGAGTCTCTACCAGAGATTCCCGATCTCCCCGAAGTTCCTATTGAAATTGAAGCTCCAGTTCTACCTGTTGCGCCTGTGGAAGAGTTCATTGAGCCCATTGTTGAACTAGAACTAGAACCAGAACCTGAGCCAGTTAAGGTTCCTGAAGCTGTCGTTGAGCCTGAAGCAGAACCTGTTATAGGGCCTGAGCCAGAAGTTGAGCCAGCGCCAGTAATTGAAAATAAAGTTTCCGCTAAGGTAGAGGATGATTTTAGCTGGGATGATATTGAACCTAGAGAGAAGAAGCCGGGATTCAATTTTAAACTGTGGTTTGGAAGTGCAGCTTGTCTACTGGTTCTAATGCTATCAAGTTATCTTATCTTTAAGAGCACTAATTTAGAAGTTGATTTAAAGGGATTTTCGGCCTTAAAAATTGAAGAAATAGATGAAGTTAAATCGAGGGCCTTTAACGGTCAGGTTCAAGCAAAAGTTTTTATTTCAAAAGACTCAAAAGGTTTTCTACTTGCTACAAATATTCCTCACCAGGCTAAGGCCTATTTAACTTTAACATCTGTTGAAAAACGACTTTTAGGTAGAGGAAATATAGTTGTTACTGGAAAGTCGCAAATTATTAATGGTGTCGCTCGATTTAATAAACTTAGAATTGTTAAAGGAGAGAAGTTCTTCCCAGGTGAGTACTATGTACAACTCTTAACAGTTCCTGTTGGAGTTAAAGAAAGGTTGTCAAAATTTCTCACTAAGAAGTTGAAAGTAGATTTTATAAAACCTGCTGAGCAGTATCGCTACCGCGGAAAGAGTTTGATTTATAATGGAACCATAGAGGAATTCAACTCTAAATTAGCGGTATATTTTGATAAATTACTTAAGAAGAAAAAAATCTCTTATAAAGATAGGCTTGAAAAGTATAGAACTTTTGAGCAAATCTCTAGTCGTGTTTATAAAATTTATGAAGAAGTTTTAACTGCTATTCGTAGAGGTAAGGATATTGAGTCTTTTGAGTTACTCTACGCCAAGCAAGCTGGACCGATTCTTCAGAGTTTAATTTTAGACACCCATAAACTCTATAAGAAGTATGAGTTGTCTAACCCTCTTCTTTCGAAAAAGTATGAAGAAGTTCTCGAGTTAGGAAAGAGTATTGGAGAAATGGCCTCAGATATGGTGACCATGACTCAGAAGAATAAGAGACTAAGAAAGAAGAGTCGCACAAGACTGTTAAAGCTCTTCTCTAAGAGATCGAAGTTTCTCTCCGCTGACGCTAACAAGAAGGCGAAAATAGTAGAGCTCGAAATAAAGAATTTAAAACTCTAAAGTTCTATCTTGTAGGCCAGAGGTTCTTCTTGTGGAAATCCTGCTTTAGTCTTAGGTCCACGAGGCGTCATTTCAACTTGTCCTCCCCAAAACTTGGGATCGTGCTCATAAATAATTTTAAGGTCTTTTTCTATAATAAAATCTAAGAATTCTCTCTTGTCTTTTGTTGTAACGCCTGGGTTGATGTCGTAACCCATGACCCAGGGGATGTGTACATGATTAGAAGTAGGAATTAGATCCGCTAAGTAGATAAATTTGTCGTCATAGGGATGCATGAGAAACGGTGTGTGACCATGAGAGCATTTAAACTTTATAGGGTTGTCTGCTAGGTCAATAATCACTCCTTCATTTCCTTTGTGCCAAATCATTTTACCTTGGTCTCTATACCAATCAATGACTGGGTCAAAGTTCTGACAATGAAAGGATCCTGCATCGCGCTCGCTAGAGTTGTGGGCGTATTCATAATGTTGAGTATGAACGTGGCAGAGTGCATTTTTAAAAATAGGTTTCATCTCTCCGTCGACCATCTCTCCAATGCCTCCCGCATGATCAAAGTGCAAGTGACTTAGAATGAGATCAGTAACGTCATCAGGTGTAAGTCCTAGGACTTTGAGCGCAGCCGTTAGTGGTTTTAGATTTCCACGCACATCAAAACGAGAGTTAAACTTTTCGTCGTTAAAATCCCCAATTCCTGTGTCGATGAGAATGATTCTATTATCTTCTCTTATAAGGAGGAGTCTCAGCGCCAGGTCAATTCGGTTTTGTTCGTCAGAGGGATGAACTTTATTCCAGAGCGGTTTGGGTATAATTCCGAACATGGCGCCACCATCTAAACGAAAATTGGCGGGTTCTAGACAAAAATACTCTCTATTGCTCTGCATGATTCAACCTTTTTTATGGGATTCATAATAATATTAATGATTTTCGCTATAAAACCGACAAAAATCAATCTGTTATGAAGCGTTGCTCCTAGTATCATGCACTAGCTGCGACTATTATGGGAACAATTTAAAACAATACTTAGGAGAGATTCATGAATGTACATGAGTACCAAGCTAAACAACTGATGAAGAAGTACGGAATTAAAGTTCTGGGTGGTCAGGTAGCTAGGTCTGTTGACGAAGCCGTTGACGGAGCCAAGAAGCTTGGTGGAAATATTTGGGTTGTTAAAGCTCAAATCCATGCTGGTGGTAGAGGAAAAGCTGGCGGTGTTAAACTTGCCAAAAACTTAGATGAAGTTAAAGCTCACGCTGATGACATTCTAGGTAAAACTCTTATTACACATCAAACAGGTCCAGAGGGAAAGAAAGTTCTAACTCTACTTGTAGAAGAAGGTTGTGAGATAGAGCATGAGTACTATGCTGGAATCGTTCTTGATAGAACAACTGGAAAAGTAACTTTTATGGCATCTAGTGAAGGTGGCGTAGAGATTGAAAAAGTTGCTGAAGAAACTCCTGAGAAAATTATAAAAGTTGCTGTTGATCCAGCTGCTGGTTTTACTCCATTTATTGGAAGAAAACTTTCTTACGGAATTGGAATCAAAGATAAAGATCTTGTTAAAGAAGCGACAAAATTCTTTAAAGGTTTATACGATCTTTACATTGAGACTGATTGTTCAATTGCAGAAATTAACCCAATGGTTAAGACTAAGGGCGGAGAAATTATCGCTCTTGATGCAAAATTAAATTTTGATGATAACGCTCTTATGAGACATCCAGAAATTGAAGCTTTAAGAGATCCTACAGAAGAATCTGCAGAAGAACTTGATGCTGCTAAGTTTGGTCTTTCATATATTGCTCTTGACGGAACAATTGGTTGTCTAGTTAACGGTGCTGGTCTTGCGATGGGTACTATGGACATCATTCAGCTTCACGGTGGAGAGCCTGCCAACTTCCTTGACGTAGGGGGAGGGGCGACTAAAGAAACTGTAGAGAAAGCCTTTACTATTATTCTTTCTGATAAAAAAGTTAAAGCTATTCTTGTGAATATCTTTGGTGGAATTATGAAGTGTGACATTATTGCAGAGGGTGTTGTTGCGGCAGCGAAATCTCTTGGAATAAAAGTTCCTCTTGTAGTTCGTTTAGAAGGAACAAATGTTGCTCTTGGGAAGAAAATTCTTAATGAGTCTGACTTAACTATTATTGCTGCTGACGATCTAGCAGATGCTGCTAAGAAAGTAGTTGAAGCAGCTAAAGGGGAGGCGTAATGGCCATTCTAATTAATAGAGATACTAAATTAATTACTGTTGGTTTCACTGGTAAACAAGGAACTTTTCACTCTCTTCAATCTCGTGACTACGGTACGAACTTTGTTGGTGGTGTAACTCCTGGTAAAGGTGGAACAGTACATGAAGGTTTCCCTGTTTTTAATACAGTGAGAGAAGCCGTTGATAAAACTGAAGCGAATGCGGCCATGATTATGGTACCACCTCCGTTTGCAGCTGATTCAATCTTAGAATGTATTGATGCTGGAATGCCTCTTGTTATTGCTATTACTGAAGGAATTCCTATTCTTGATATGGTAAAAGTTAAAGCGGCACTTAACGGATCAAAAACTCGTTTGATTGGGCCTAACTGTCCAGGTCTTATTACTCCAGGTGAGTGTAAGATTGGAATTATGCCAGGTCACATTCATATGCCAGGTAAAGTTGGTGTTGTTTCTAGATCAGGAACTCTTACTTACGAAGCGGTTTTCCAATTAACTCAAAGAGATATTGGTCAATCAACTTGTGTTGGTATTGGTGGAGATCCAGTTAACGGTACAGACTTTATTGATATTTTAGAATTATTTGAAAAAGATCCAGATACTGAAGCAGTTATTATGATCGGTGAAATCGGTGGTAACGCTGAGACTGATGCTGGTAGATGGATTCAAAAGAATATGACTAAGCCTGTTGTTAGTTTCATTGCAGGAGCTTCTGCTCCAGTTGGAAAGAGAATGGGTCATGCTGGTGCAATTATCTCTGGTGGAGATGATACTGCAGAAGCAAAATTTAAAATTCTTGAAGAGTGTGGCGTAACGATCGCAAGATCACCTGCTGAACTTGGACACAAGATGGAAGAAGTATTAGGTAAGAAGTAATTTCGTTTAAGAGATTATTTCGTTTAAGGAGAATATATAATGGAAAGAACACTAAGTATTATCAAGCCAAACTCAGTACTTGATAACAATATTGGAAATATTATCGCTCACTTTGAAAAACAAGGACTTAAAGTTGCTGCTGCAAAATTAGTTCAACTTTCAAAAGAAAAAGCTGAAGGTTTCTACATCGAGCACAAAGAAAGACCTTTCTTTGGAGAGCTAGTATCATTTATGACTTCTGCGCCTGTTATGATTATGGCACTAGAAGGTGAAGGCGCTGTTGATAAGAACAGAGAAATCATGGGAGCAACTAATCCTTCTGAAGCAGCTGAAGGAACTCTTAGAAAGCTTTATGCTAAGTCTATCGGTGAAAATGCTGTTCACGGATCTGATTCTCAAGCTTCTGCTGATAGAGAAATCAACTACTTCTTCGATAAGAACGAAGTACTTTCAAGATTCTAGTATTTAAGATTCTATTCAAATAGCTAAAGGGCCAGGTGTAAATCTGGCCTTTTTATCTTCATTTTTCTTTAAGTCATTGAAATTACATAGAATAGTCGTTATAATTAATCGTCATTAAAGTCTACACTCCTGTAAATATTTCAAGGTCCATTGAGACTCACGACGCGATGCGATATAAATGAGTGAGTATATTTTTGGAGGTTTTTATTATGTTTAAAATTGGTGATTATGCAGTTTGTCCAGGCCACGGTGTAGGACAGGTATGCGATGTCGAAGAAAGAGAAGTTGGTGAAGAGAAATTATTTTTCTACATCATTAAAATCATCGCCAATGGTATGACGGTTATGGTTCCTACAAATTCAGAAAACGGAATTAGAGGACTGGTAGGAAGTGATGAGATTTCAAAAGTCTACACGCTCTTACAAAACCATGAAGTTGAAGTTGATAACTCAACTTGGAATCGTCGTTACCGTGATTATATGACAAAGATTAAAACTGGTTCGTTGCTTGAAATTGCAGACGTACTAAGAGCACTTTTCCTTTTAAAAGCTAAGAAGAATTTAAGCTTTGGTGAAAAGAAGATGCTTGATCAGTGTCGTGACCTATTAGTTCAAGAGATTGCACTATCGAATGGTGATGATAAGAAAGAAATTAAAACTTCAATTAACGATTACTTTGCATAGGTAGATCAGTTTAAAAAAAACTGATCTATTTATGACTTATTAGTACGCCTTCTTTGTCGATGACGTATTCCTTTATTTTCTCTCTCATATTATAAATTGAACTCATACTAAAGCCGTAAGCACCGACGTCACCAATACAGATTCGGTCATTGGTCTTTATGGGCGGTAACTCTCTATTGCTCGCAAAACTGTCCGCAGTTTCACAGATGGGTCCCACTACATGACTAGCTTTTAATACACCTGATCTCTTATTTAGAGGAAGAACATGATGATAAGCTCCGTAGAGAGAAGAGCGGACAAAGTCATTCATCCCACCGTCAACGATAATAAACTTATTTTCTTCAGAGCTCTTTGTTCTAATAACTGATGTGACTAGAACGCCAGTGTTGGCGACAATATATCTGCCTGGCTCAAAAACAATTCTTGGTTGTCTTTGATGGGAACCTTTTTTGGAAGTGTAATACTTTTCAATAGTAGTAGAAACAAGAGACATGTACTCATCAATGGAGCTTAGCGGTTCATCCGGATGATAGGGAACTCCTAAGCCTCCTCCTACATCTAAGAACTCCAAGTCCTGATCACAAGCAAGGGCGAGATTTGAAAGCTCCTTTAAGGCTTTTTCAGTGGCCTTCAAGCAAGTGAGTTGGGAACCTATGTGAATGGAGAGTCCTACCAGTAATACATTTTTTAAAAGTTTCTTGTTTTTGAGAATACCTTCAATGTCACTTTTTAGAATGCCAAATTTGTGACTCTTACCACCAGTAGAAATGTGTTTATGAGTTTTTACGTTGACCTGTGGGTTAAGCCTAAGGGCAACTCGCGCCACCTTATTTAATTTCTTAGAGACTTTAGCAATCATTTCTAACTCTTCAACACTCTCAACATTGAAGGAGTAAATTCCCTGTGGATGAGAGTTTAGAGCGAGAGTGATTTCTTCTTCTGTTTTCCCAACACCTGAGAAAACAATTTTCATGGGAGATATTTTTGCTTTCAAGGCCTGTTTAAGTTCTCCGCCTGAGACGATATCTGCACCAGCTCCCAGACGTTTTAAAGACTTTAAGAGATTTAGATTTGGGTTGGACTTAAGAGCAAAACATACAAGTGGCTCAAATATATTGTGATCATTTGCACAATTAGAGAAATTTAGAAAATTCCTCTCTAGGGCCTCTACATTATAGAGATAAAATGGTGTTTTCAATTCTTTGGTTATAGAATGAATGCAAGTACCACTTAAATGAAGTTTGTTTTTCTTATAACTTAATGTTGGGTGTTGTTTAATATCCATAGATTAATTTTAACCAAATATAGAAAACATGAAAGAAAAAAATAAGTTGTTTGATTTAGTTTCTGAATTTTCTCCCTGCGGAGATCAACCCCAAGCTATAAAGCTGCTCACTAGTAACTATCTTGAGGGTAAGAGAGAACAGACACTTCTCGGAGTTACGGGATCTGGTAAAACTTTCTCCATGGCCCATGTGATAAAGAATCTGGGAAAGAAAACACTTGTTTTAGCACATAATAAAACTCTGGCCGCTCAGCTCTACGCTGAATTTAAAGAGTTCTTTCCAACCAGTGCAGTTGAGTACTTTGTTTCTTATTATGATTACTACCAACCGGAAGCTTACGTTCCTGGTTCGGATACTTTCATTGAAAAAGATGCCAGCGTAAATGATGAAATAGATAAACTGCGCCATAGTGCCACCAAGAGTCTCTTAGAAAGAGATGACGTTATTGTTGTGGCCAGCGTGAGTTGTATATATGGGATTGGTTCTCCTGATGAATATGAATCGCAAAAGTTAAATCTCTTTGTAGATGATGAAATTGATAGAGATGAATTTCTTAGAGATCTAGTGTCGATTCAATTTCAAAGAAATGACGTTGATTTCTCAAGAGGGTGTTTCCGTGTGAGGGGAGATCTGGTTGAAGTTTTTCCGGCCGATGAAGATAGTAATGTTATTCGCATAGAATTCTTTGACGATGTGATTGAATCCATTTCCATTGTTGATCCCCTTAGAGGAAAAGTTCTACAAACTTTAAAGAGAGTTGTGATCTATCCTAAGTCTCACTACGTAGTGAGTGAGCAAAAACTTGAAGGAGCGCTTGAGACTATAAAGCTTGAGTTGCGAGAAAGGCTACAAGAGTTACAACAGCAAGAGAAATTAGTTGAGAAACAAAGACTCGAGCAACGTACCTTATTAGATATTGAAATGATGGAAGAGATGGGATTTTGTTCTGGGATTGAAAACTACTCGCGCCATCTCACTGGTAGTAATGTGGGTGATCCACCTCCAACACTAATTGATTTCTTTAAAGGTGAATTTCTTATGATCATCGATGAGTCTCATATCACTTGTTCGCAAGTAGGTGGGATGTACCGTGGTGATAGGGCAAGAAAACAAAACCTCGTGGACTTTGGTTTTAGACTTCCATCTGCACTTGATAATAGGCCTCTTAACTTTACAGAGTTTGAAGGGAAGCTTGATCAAGTCATGTATGTTTCAGCGACTCCTGGTAACTATGAACTTGAACAAACAAACGGAGAGTATGTTGAGCAAGTGATTAGACCTACGGGACTTTTAGATCCTAGGGTTGAAATCAGAGACGCAACAACTCAGGTGGATGACCTTCTTATTGAAGTGCGAGCTAGAGTTAAAAAGAAAGAAAGAGTTCTCATTACGACTCTTACCAAGAAGTTAGCAGAAGAGCTGACAAGTTATTATCAAGGAGTGGGAGTAAAGGTTCGCTACCTTCATTCTGATATTGATACGCTGGAGAGAATGGAAATTATCCGTGATCTACGCCTTGGAGTGTTCGATATTCTTGTAGGGATTAACCTTCTAAGAGAAGGACTAGATATTCCTGAAGTTTCACTCGTCGCTATATTAGATGCATGTAAAGAAGGATTTCTTCGTTCTGAGAGATCGCTCATCCAGACAATGGGCCGCGCCGC
The DNA here is from genome assembly GCA_002163155.1 of Halobacteriovorax marinus. Classification (GTDB taxonomy): domain Bacteria; phylum Bdellovibrionota; class Bacteriovoracia; order Bacteriovoracales; family Bacteriovoracaceae; genus Halobacteriovorax; species Halobacteriovorax marinus_A. The sequence goes on from MAAO01000002.1 coordinate 464,187, forward strand.
TAGAAATGAAAATGGTTTAGCAATCCTCTACGCCTATAAGAATACTAAGAGTATGGAGAAGGCGATAGGGGAAACGGCCAGAAGAAGAAAGATCCAGCACGAGTACAATTTAGTTCATGATATTACTCCCATGACTATAAAGAAGAAAGTTTCTGGGGGAATCATTGAAACCCTTAGAGGTACTCGTTCTAAGAAACGTGGAGCTGAAGACAAGCTGACCTTTGATGCTCACTTAGACCCAAAATCTATTGATAAACAAATTATAGACCTAACTAAGAAGATGAAATTAGAGGCGAAAGAGCTTAATTTTGAATCAGCGGCATCTATTCGTGACGAAATACACGCATTGAAGGAATTGAAGCTTCTAATTTGAGGTAAAAATAATTACTTTAATTCAACTTAAAGTATTTATAGTTCGAATAAACTAAGCTTTATCATTCCTATCTTAATATAATAATAATATTACTGTGTTGAACCGTGTTTATTTTTCACACAGGTCTAAATCTTTATTGACGTAGTACTAAATTACTTCTATTAACTCCCCATAACAAAATTTTGTAATTCAAATTTCAAATTTGATATAAACCGCTTTTTAAGGAGAACTAAATGAACGTAGTTAAAAAAGCCCTAATTGGTGCAGCAGTTGTTGCAACATCTTTTTCTGCTCAAGCAATTGAGAACACTTTTTCTTTCAAAGTCTTTTCATCAGGACCAAACATCTATGCATGTAATGCTGGTATTAAGCACATTGCTGCTGGAGACACTCTAGGTTATAACGCCGGTAACGGTTCTACTACAGCGACTACTCCAGGAACTTTCACTAAAAGTGGTTTCTACTACGGTCTTGTACAATTAAATGAAGACAATAACTATGCTTACGTTTCTGGATCTTCTGAAACTGGACACAGAGCTGCTGATGGTGGTTTAAAGTATGTTGTTGCTGCTGGTGAAGGATTTGCTAATGGACTACATAAAATAGAGAACGCACTTGGCCTAACTGCTCACAAAGCAGAAAATGGTAACCCTATTGCTCTTAAGTCTCTTCACTTTGAATTAAGTTCTGAACTTTACGGTGCAGAGTACTTTGTTGACATCTGTTACGATGGTCCAAAAGAAAATGTATGGGGCGGTCACTACGGTTCTGTAACTGAAGTTCTTGCTAGCGCTAATGCAACTTTCACTGACATTTCTGCACGTGGTACAAATGGTTTAAAAGATTATAAACTTCTTTCAGGACTTAAAACTAAAGTTGAACTTGTATGTACTGACGGTACAACACAAAAACTTGAAGCATCTACTGGTTATGCATCAATTGAAAATGATGCTGCTGCTTACTATTCAGATGTTTCTATCCAAACTGAAGCTGGAAACGTTGGTCCTAAGAAATGTGTTGTTAGATACTCTTTCATCGAAACTAATACGACAAAACTAAGAATTAATTCTGCGCACAACATGCAAGTTATTCTTAACACTGAGCTTACTCAAACATTTAACGATTAATAATTAATTTTAAAAATGAACCTGTGATTTATCACAGGTTCTATTTATTAGGATTTGAAATGAAAAACACTTACTTGCTTTCTCTATTTTTAGTTTTTTTATCAATAAATAGCTACGCTAGACCTCAACTTTGTAAAGTTAATGCTTATAGAGCTCTTAACCATTCTGCATCTATTGATAAAAAAATTACTTACGCATACCAAAGCGAAGGTGAAATTAACGGTAAAACTCCTGGCCTCCTTATTAATAAGTGTAAAGATGCGGGACTTAGAAGAAAGTATTTACTGCTAGGGAACGGTCCTACAGTTCATGGAATAAAGTCTTCTCATGTTTCTGTTTCTTACAATGATGTAGTCAACTCCCCATCATGTAAAATTGAAAATACTGGCTTTCCTACATTTGATCTTAAGACAAGAAGATCATTCTTTAAAAATAAAAAGACTTTCATGAATGAATGTGTCACTGGAAAAATTCGCCAATGGAGTCGAAAAAAATTAACATATACAGAATCACAAGATAACTGTCAGTTAACAAAGATCGATGATCAAACTTCAACTTTTAAAGGTGGAACTTGTTTTTTCAGAATTTTTCCAGATAGTGAATTTGTTGTTACTTATAGTATCGATAAGAAATGTACTGATGAAAACTTCTTAAAAACTCGTGGAATTGAGCCACAAGAAATTAATACAATGACTACGGTAAATATTGCTGGAGACGATTCAGGCTCAACTTATGATCTAACTCTTATCGGATCTAGAGTCGTTAACTTTCAAATAGAACCTAGTAAGAAGATGATTTCTTTATCTGATGATTGGGGAATAAATGTTCCTCAAGTTCCTGCTCGATTTGAGTTACCAGATGTTCAAATGGCTGGACTTGAAATTACTGAGTTTGGTAAGAGATTTGGTTTAAAACCTTCATGGGCCGTTAGTAACTTATGTGAAAAAAAATCGTGCTTTAATGGACTATGTACTAGTACTTGTAATTATTCGAAACCACTCTTTGGTGAAATCTCTTTATATGAAGTAGAGAATGGTAAAAAATATTATCTCTCTTCTTGGTTTGAGGGGGGAATTATTCCGGCCAATTGGCAGGGAACTTTTGAGCCTCAGTTAAAAAACTTTAATCAGCTTTCTTTTGTCGCTGGGAAAAAATATATACTAGAAGTTGAGTTCAAGGATCCTAAGTTTGACTATGATCATTTTGGAAAAACAGTATCTTCTTTCTTTAAACCTATTCTTGGAATTCCAAATGTTGATTTCGCCATTAGTTTAGCATCAGGTATTCCTTTATTAAGAAATGTTACTGGAATAACAACTATCGGAACTATAAATACAATTAATATGTATAACGGTAGTGGAAATTTAGGGCGATTCATTGAAGGTGAAGGAATCGATACTCTATCCAACTTTAACTACTGGCCACCAATATACAAGGAAGTATGTCTAATTGGATCACCTAAATGTGCTGAAGTTTCAAATCGTCCTTATTTAACACTTGGAATGTCATTTGAGGTTGGTGAAAAGCAAGCAGATAGTTATGAAGTACCTGTAATCAAAGTTAAAACTTTTAGAAAATCAAGAATATTAGGAAATATAAACTATACAGAACAAATTCCACACACTGTGTGCGAATAATTTAGGAGAAATGAATGAAAAAGTTAATTGCATTAATGACATTAGCGCTTGCACTAAACGTATCTGCTACTAACGTAGACGATCTTTTTGCTGGTGGAGAAAGAGAATTTGAATTTGATAGATTCGCTGACAACTCAATCCTTTTAGCAATCGATGAAGAAGCTGAAATGGCTTGTTCAAATGGTGTTTGTACTCTTCACGCAGTAACAAATAACTACGGTGGATTTGAAGTTGCTTTTAACGTAGGTGAAGGAAATTCTAACAGTAACGGTGGTGGAACAAATATCTATACTGGTAACGGTGGTTACAACACTAACGGTGACTCTGAACATTGGGGATTTACTGTAAAGTATAGAAGAGGTGCATGTACTCAAAGAATTAAAGTACCTAAGTCTGTTTACTATGCGATCAACAGATACATGTTTGGTCTAATGACAGAAGAAGGCGGAACTAGAAGAGGTTTCACTCCTGCTGACGAAGCAATGATCATGTTCTACACAACTATCATGAGTAGAGCTAACGGTTGTACAATGCAATAATTTTTATATATAGATTGGCCTTCCTTAGGGAAGGTCAATTATGTGTAAGGCATTGAAAACAAAGCATAAAAGACTAAATAAAATACCAAGAAAATATTTCATAAAATAACTACTCAACCTCGAGTTCTGCTATTATCGGCAAGAATTTGGAGACTAACATGCAAAAAATATTACTAATAGCTACGCTATTTATCGGATTTATAGGTTCATCAACTGCAGCACCTCGCGAGTGGATGAGTGTCGATTCTAGCTCAACAAAGTTTGAACTGAATAATATGAGATTTTCGAATCGTGCTAGATGTGCACTGGATTCAAAAGTTCCAACTGATTCAGCTTTTCTTTTAGTAACAAATACTGATGTGGCCAAGGCCGTATACAGACTTGCTAAGCTCAGAGGTGAAGACACAAACACTCTTACAAAATACGGAATTGAAGTTTTTAGATATTCTGTAGTTCAAATGATTCAACTTATTCATGAAAAAATAATGAATAGGGAACTTCCTTTGTTGTCTGCTGACACAACAAATGATGATCTGCATATCCCTGCAGAATATAAAAATGTAATGCTCTCATGTAAGAATGATGAGTACTGTTCAGGCCTAGATGATTATATCGCAAAACTTTGGAAGATTGGTTCTAGAAAAGTTCCTGCTGCAACGAAAGTAGTAAACTTCTACGACGTAGATAACTTCCATTCAAAAGATAGTTACATATTAGAAAAAAACTTCAAAAAACATCAGTACAATACAGAACTTAAGTGTCACTACTTAAAGAAGTTCTCTCCTCTACAAGCACACCTTTATGGGACAAAGCCTGATAAGGCAGCGCTAGAGTCAATCGCAAGAGCAGCGCTCGATTCAAGTACATTCTTAGCTGAGTGTAATGACGTCGAAGCACAGAAGAACTTACAAGTGGCAGCTTACCAATTAGAAATTACAAATCTTCACGATAGAAGATGGAAGAAGAAAGGTTTTGATTACTGGAACTCGGTAAAATTATATTTCTCATGGGCCTTTAGAAATGCTCCAGAGATGAAGCAAATCGCAAGTCCTTTTGCTAGCGTATTTAAAGGTGTAGCAGTTGAAGATGCTGTGATGATCGTTCCTAATGGTTGTAAGTCAATTACAGCTCCTAAGTGTGACGGTGATTATCTTGCTCAACAAGCAATGAGAGAATTTGCTAAAGAAGACTTTAGAGAAAATGCTCTTGATTTAGATGTCCTTTCTTCTGTACCAGAAGGACCACAGGATGATCTACTTGCTGATCCGTTTACTTCTGTAAATATTGATGAGTTAGACCTTGGTGGATTTGCTAACGCAGAATCTTGGTTAGCAAACTTCAGAGAAAACTTTGCTGGTACTCGTGCCCTCATGAAGAAGAAGCTTATTCATGCAGTTTCAACATTAAATATTGCAAAAGCTAAATTAGATCCTAAGAAAGTAACTGACCTTCTAGAGAAGAGATTTTCAGTTCTAATAAATTCTGTAGGGACAACTAGTCCTGAGTTAGATCAATTAAAGAATGAACTCTACTACTTATGTGCTGAGTATAGTTTTGCAGATCACAATGAATTTAGTTTCTTAAAAGGTAAACTTAAATTACTCAGAGAGACTACTCTTATTGATGGTCTCGCTGGTGAGATCTCTGTAGAGAAGACAAAAGTTCTCTTTGATTACTATAGTAAGATTGCTGATAAAGTTATGAGTGGTTGTGCGGCCCTTGATCAAAAACAGATTTGGAATGATTCATTTACTCTAGATAAAACTGGTTTTTCTACTTGGTATATTTCTAAAGTATATGAGAGTAAGTTTAAATCTACTCTTAAAGAAAAAAATCTTGAATACTTAAAGACTAACAAGCCTTTAATTGCTTGGAAGGCCTATGCTGATACAGCTGCTCTTGAAGATGTTATTTGTACAAACGCTAGTGACTGTTCAAGAAATATTTTAAAGTCAATTGTTGATCTTTATTCAGTAACTCAATACGCTGCTACTTTTTGGAGTATGCAACAAGAAATAAATACTCCAGCATTGTTTAACCCATATGCTGAAAGAACGGCCTGTAAGGTATACGATCCTTGGTATAAAACAAAGTCGGTTCTGTTTAACCTCTTCTCTGATATGTCTCAAGCGGCACTTTCAGTTGCAGCTCCAGGAATGATCTACGGAAGATTTGATCTTAAGCCAGGACAAGTTGTTTCATTTAATCAATTAGTAAAAGACGGAAGAATTTCTTACGATACAAATTATGAAAGAACGAGAGTGACAACTTCTCTAGTCGCTGACTTTGGACCTCTTCTAGGTGTTCCTTGTGCAGTGTCTCTTTCAAGAACTAACTTCAATCCTTACGACTCTTATAGATTTGCAGGAATTAGTGTTGGAGCTTGTCATTCAAATGAAGATAATAACTTAAATGTAAGAACAGCTTCGGATATTGATCCAAATGCTAGTACAACACATTCAGAGTGTATTGCTTGTAAGTTAAACTTTGAAACAGTGACAAACTCACTTGTTCATCTTTCAACTGATGTAGGTCCAACATTCTTCTTATTTAGAGCAGTTTTTAGACTCTATAAGGGATTAAAAGATCCTCATAATATTCCAAGATCATGGGAAGCCAATCCTAACTTTATTTCTGAAACTTATAGAAGGTTTGGAGAGATTCCAAAGAGGTGTGTTAGATCTCTTAGAAAAGGGAAGCGTTGTCTTGCTAACTCTTGTGAAACGAATGTAGCAGAAGCGATTACTGATAAGTTAAAAGGTGTGATTGAGAAAATGTATGCTCCAAAGAATGGAACAGCTACAGTTAAGCTTTCAACTTGTAATAAAGAAATTAAACTAAGAACAAATAGTCGTAACAATACAAATGGTTGCCGAATTGGAAAAATTAAAGTTCCAGTTAGCTGTAGCTCAATCATTAAGGAATAATAATGAAGAACTTATTACTATCTATAATTCTCTTCTCTATTTCATCTCTAAGCTCTGCTTACACAGTAGAGTCAAGTTGGAATGATAAGTATGAAAAAGAATTATCATTTTACTGTTCTTCTGAAGACACAATGTGCTTAGACCTTTGCGGTGAAGCTACAATGTGTAAAGTAAAAGAAGAGACTTGTCATAACTGTATTGGAACTTCAATTACTCTAACTTACATCTTTAATTATATGGGTAAAGCCTACACTAATACAGGAGTAGAAACTCTTGATGGTGAAGTCCTAAGCTCACTTAAGGGAAGTGAATTTGTTTCCTTCTCTTCAAGAAGTATTTATAACCACGTTGATAGATTCAATAGTTCATCTTTAAAAAGAAATTTTAGAAGTCTTTGTACAGATGGAACACGTTACCCAATTGTTCTTTTTAAGAAAAACCGAGGATCACAAAGAGTCGCTGATGTTCAGTTTGTTTTCTGTGACAATGGAGTATTTGAAATGGAATTTGGTGCAGACGTTATTATAAATATGGAAGAGAATAAAACTCTTTTCTAGCAATTAAAGAACTAGGTCTTAACAAGATATAATCATTAAGGGTTTTAATAATGTTAAAAATAATAATTGTAACTTTAAGTGTAATGTCTTCCGTATATGGTAATGGGGTAGATACATTTTGCACAGATTATCAAAAAAACTTTGAGCATAAAGTTGAAATATGTCACGTACCTGGTGGAGATGATAGTCAATCATTTGTTAAATGTGTGGACTATGATGGAGCAAAAACTCATTTAGGAATTACTATTGCTAATACAAATCCTAACTCACATAGCCATAAGCATCACGATTACTTAGGTAGATGTTCAAGTGATGAAGTTGATGAAGTTTGGATGTGTAATGCTGGAATTAAGCATGAAAAGCACAACTCTGAGCATGAGGTTTGTATTGGTAACAACTGTACCAGTACGATAGATACAAATCATAACTTTGAATTTTTAAACTTTGATATTGCTGACTATTTTGGAGAAGATTCAAGCGGCTTTTCAAACGTAACTGTAAGAGCTTCAGGGTCTGTTGATTTCAATACAGCTTCAGCTAGTTTAGGTGATCATGTTTTATCAAATGTTGAGTTTCAATTGGCGTCAGAAAGAATTGGTAGTGAGTACTTTGTAGATATTTGCTGGGAAAATAAGAAAAATAATAATGAAGCTGTAACTCTTCAAATCTCGAATAATATTTATGGAACTCAACAGGGAAGTTCGTACCTTGAAATGACTTCTTTAGAGAAGAGGTTTCATATAAAGTGCTCAACGACTGATAGCTTTTCTGATCTTTCCTATGTGTCTAATACTACTTATGCGAGGCAAGAGAGTTTTTCAATGTTAGGTCCTGTGGGTTTAAACAATGTAGACATTACAAATTGTGTTATAAGGCAATTTTTTAGAGAGAGTAGAATTGCAGGTAGAGAGCAACGCTCTAACATGTTAAAAGCAATAAGAGTTTCTTCAAATGTTAAATCAAATGTTCAGGAAGATCCAGAAGTAGATGTTAAACTTAGATTTTGTCAAGTTGAGAAGATTCCTTCACGAAGAGGACCTCCTAAGTTTAAATGCTTCAATCACAACATGAATAACGATAGTTTAAGGAACTTTCTTGGTACGAGAAAACAAAGAAACAAAGACTATCCAGGATATTGCCTTACTCAGAGACAAGGGCAAAATGTTGCTTGTAAAGAAATTTATATGGGAACTAACGACTAACAGTTTCTGAATATCAGTTAACGCTGCCATATCTTGGTAGCGTTAAAATAAAGCTGACTTTTTTAGAACATGTTTTAGTGCCTGTAATCTCTTCTGAATTTGTGGGCCCTGATTTCTCTCATTTAAAAAATCAAATAAGTATTCACCGTATCCTAACTCACTTGAAAAGAGATCTGCCTCAATTTGTGCCATGGTATTTGTAATATCTCTTTGTTGATGGTCCAAAATAATATGTCCTACTTCGTGGAGTAGAACTGCTACGGCTTGTTTATAATTATTCGATTTCATAATGGAGATTAGTTCAGGATAAATTAATATCACAATCTTCTTACCTGTTATGGCGCAGGCATAACTCCCATTAGTTCTAATGAAGAGAGAGTTCTTTAAGAAGCTTTGCATTCTTTTATTCTTATTTAGTGTCTCAAGAACCAATTTGAAACACTCAAGTATTCTCTGGTCACTCAATATCCATTGGTGCTCTGAGTTTTCATAGAACTGTTTTGCAATATTTGAATGTGTTCCTCGTAGAAAAATCTTAGGCATTCTCATATATGACTTATCGGCATGATCCACTTTTAAGTAAGTCGCTTAATTTGCCGGAAAAATGTTCCGTTCAAAATAATTTCAATAACTTGGTAAGATAGTCCTATGAGATTTATCTTATTATTTTTACTTTTATTCTCGCAAACTTCTTTCTCTCTCGAGAGGGCAGATGCTTTTATTGTGACTGCCTATAATAAGCAGTTCAAAGTCTTATCTCCTGCTAAGAGAACCAAGAAAATTAGTGTCATTATTGAAAATAAGACTCTAGTTAAACTCATTGGTGAAGTTGTTAATGAAAATGGTACTGATCGCGAGATTGTAACCATAAAACCTGGAAAGTATAAATCAGTTGAACTCGTGTTTGAAAAGAATACCAAATATTACTTCATCCCTTTATCGCCAGCTTTTCAAAAAGTTGTCTTAGATTTTGGAAAAAAGGCCTATGAGATTCCTTCGAAAAAATAAAGCATCAAAATCCATATTAGTGATTTCTGATATTCACCTGGGTGCAGGTGTTCTTGTTAATGGTAAGAGAAACTATCTGGAAGATTTTCACTTTGATAAAGAGCTTGTGGATTTCTTAGATTATTATTCAACTGGAGATTATCATAATAAAGAAGTTGAATTAATTATTAATGGAGATCTCTTTGACCTACTTGCCGTACCTTTCGTTAATTTCTTTGATGATGAATTTTGGAGTGAAGATGCGGCCCTTTGCAAGTTAGATATGATCATTAAGGCGCACCCTGAAGTTCTTGAGGCGCTGAATAGGTTTGTTTCTGTTAAGAATAAAAAGCTTGTTTATATAATTGGTAATCACGATGCTGAATTTGTTTTTGAGTCTCTTCGTCAGAGATTCTATTCTCTCTTTGATGAAAAGATTAAGAGTAGGGTAGAAGTCGTTCTAAATAATAATGGAGAGTATTCTCCTGTTGGTGGTGTTGTCCTAAAGCATGGGCATGAGTATGAGCTGGCCCATCACTTTCATCCTGAGGATTCTATTGTTGAAAGTGATGAGGGAAAGAAGTACTTTCTTCCTCCGTGGGGATCATATTTTGTCACGCGAGTGATCAATAAGTTTAAGGAAGAGAGAGATCATGTTAATGCAGTAAGGCCTATCAAGAAGTTTCTAATTAATGGTTTTATATACGATACTTTCTTCACTTTAAGATTTCTTTTCTCAGTTGTTTTCTATTTCATTATGGTGAGATCCATTTACCTCTTTAAGCAAGAGAAGAGTTTTAAAAAAATGATTAAACATTGTATGAGTGAGCTCGAATTATTTAAAGATTACGAAACAATGACCCAAGATTTCTTTAAAGAGTGTCCTGAGGTGCAATGTTTGATCGTGGGACATACTCATGATCCTAGTATTAGATCATTTTCAGATGGGAAAATATTTATAAATACGGGAACGTGGACTAGGATGTTTCATTTAGATTTTGGAAAAAATTCTTACGGTGAGCAACTTTCATTTGCTCAAGTTGATGTCATAGATGAAGAAAAGAAGAGTTATGATATTAATCTCAATGTATGGAAAGGGAGATCTAATCTCCCTTTTGAAGAATTTTCTTAATCACCTTCTGTATAACATATCTCTATGTACATATCTCCATGGGCAGAAGTGATAGGGATGAGAATGACAACAGTTCCGTTTGGATATTTAATGTTGTGCGCAGCTCCTTCTATCATTGAGGGGATGGCCATATTTGAAGAATAACCCATTCCATTTAATTCTCTTTTGGCATTACCCATAATCATATTACAGATCTCTCCACCAACATCGGCAATTTCATCGTTAAATTCTGTGAAAGTATCCATGAGCATGGCACTGGATACTTTGAAGTAAGTCTCATAGGGCCAAGATATGACAAGCATCGCTCTATAGGGGATAGCGGTACCATCTTTAGTCATTTCGCCACTAAGTCCTAGCACTGCCGATACATCTCCTTTTGAGACATTATCTTTCTTAATCATTGGTTTTTGGGGACTCAGTTTAGTAAAAACCATAGTCTCAAAAACATTTTTCGCTGCATCTATGAAGGGCTTCGAAAACTCTATGAAATTCTTTTCCTTACTCATTCTTTCTCCAGTTTACAGGCCTAAGCTCGACATTAAGTCATCAATTGATGTTTGTGACATATTGCCGGAAGGGTCTGGTGCACAGGATGCCCTTTCAATGTCGTTAAATTTATCTTTTAACCAATTTAATCTTGTGACAAATGCTTTTGAACTTAAACTCTTAACTTCAGAGTCACAGCCACTTTTTATACTATTGATCATTTTCTTTAAAAGTTCTAGGGCATCAAACATAATCGCTGCCACAACTTCTAGTAGGGCATGATCATCAATCTGGCTTGCTTTATAACCAATGACTTTTCCTAGTTCACAAAAAATCGCAATTTCATCTGCCCCAATTGTTTTAGCTGAACCCATGACTCTATCAATGATTTGTCCAAACTCTTCAAGCTTGGCGACATTTGTAGTGTCGTCTTCAAAGTCTTCTAGGATCGATTCTAATTGGTTGAAGAGCTCCATTGATTCATTACAGAACTCAACGACAACTTCCTTCATTGTGGGGTCATTTAATAAACTCATTCTCTAACCTAGTTAAAAATCTTTTCGATTTTCTCTTTGAGTACTGCCGCAGAAAATGGCTTAACAATAAAATTACTGACGCCAGCTTTCACTGCGATCACTACATTTCCTTGTTCAGCTTCTGCTGTAATCATGAGAAAGGGAAGTTTCTTTAACTCTTCAGTATCTCGCACATTCTTAAGTAGATCTAATCCACTCATTTGAGGCATGTTCCAATCTGAAACAATGAACTCGTAGGGCTCGGGACTTTTTAGAGCATCCTGAATCATTGGCCACGCTGTGGATCCATCATCGGCTTCAGTAATATTTTTAAAACCAATTTGAGTTAACATGTTCTTAATAATTTTTCTCATTGTTGCCATGTCATCAATAACAAGAATTTTCATGTTGGCTTTTAAACTCATCTATTTCTCCTAAGCGGCTTCTTCAATTGTATCTGTACTTAATAAATTTATAATGTTCTCGTATATTTTATCTCCAAACTCGAATTCAAGTCCAGCAGTGAATGTCTTATTTTTTAAATTTCTTATCACTGTAATCATGTCAGTCTTTGATCCTGTAGTAAATCCACCTGAATACTCAAATATATGAGTGACAGCTCCAAGTATTAAAGAAAGTTGATCAATATGATCGCCGGTCTTTTCCATTGGGTATCCAGAACCATCATTTCTTTCATGGTGTTGAAAGATAACATTCTTGCACCTTTCACTTAACTCTACTCCGCATTTATTTAGCAAATGATGAGAAAGGTTAGGGTGCTTTTTATATTGTTTCTTTTCTTCATTAGTATACTCTAAGTGGGCCTTATGAGTAAGCTTGTAATCCATTTGTGTCATACCAAGGTGACAAAAGAAGGCTCCACAAATAATATCTGCTAACGCCTCTTCATCTTTCATGTCACAGTTCTTTGCCATGAAGTAGGAAACGGCTACAATTCTATTGATAAAGCTATCTTCTGTTAAGAGTATTTCACTAAGGTAACTCGCAAGACTTACAGTGTGTGATTTTCTCACACTAAAAGTTAACGTCTCATGTTTTACTCTTTCTATCATTGCCATAAAGTCATCTTCTGCTAATGAGTTTTTGAGATCTTCCTTAAACTTGACCGTACCATTGGTAGAGCTTTGTTCTTCGAGGTTTTTAAGATGAGCTTCACGAGCTACTTCTAGATCGTGAACTTCCTCTTCTTTAAGACCTGGGACTTCTTCTTCTTTAAGTCCACTACTTGTTAGGAAAGTTCTCTTTTGATTCATATCGACAGCTAAGCGCCCACCTTTATTTAAAATAAACTCAAGAAAATCTATCTTGTCTTCTGTGAGTGGACTATTGGCGTGTAGAAAGGCGCTATAGCTGTTGTTAGTAGGGTTAAAGATATAAAGGTGGAAAGGAAAAATCTTTGTTTCTCCTAAGGCCTCTAGTTCAATGTAGAAATAATTTGTAGGTAATTTCATTTATCCTGCCTTCTTTCCAAAGAGACCACCAAAGAAACTCTTTAATTTTCCTTCTTTCTTTTCACTGGTTTTCTTTCCATTGTAGGATCCTGTATTTCCAGCTTCATGAAATTTATTCAAATAGAATCCTCTTAATGTTTCTAAATAGACTTCTAGAATCTTTTGTTTATCTTCCTTAAAACCATTTTCAAGCCAGGTCACTGCATATCCCATTGAAGTGGCACCTTCATAAAAAGGATAGATGAATTGGATTTTATCAGCTTGAAATGTTTCATCTGTCCAAGTAGGCAGCATTGTTTTATTCCAAGTTTCATATTGTTCTTTTTCTAACTCATTCCACTTAGTTTGAACTTCTTCGAGTTGTGCTTCTTCATTTTCTGTGAAAAGGCTAAGTGAGCTAAAGCTTTCTATAAATTTTCCCTTTGCTCTATCAAATAGAAATAGACTAGTGTGACCTTTGAACTCTTCTTTAATTTTACTCGTAATAAAATTATAGGCCTCTTCAGGTTTAGAGTCCTTCTTATAGTAGAGAGCTAGAACTTTTACAGCATTGTGAAGACCCACATCATTTGGTTCGAAAATTTGATTTTTCTTCTTATCTTCTTCAGCTTGTTCTTCTTCTGTAAGTTGATCGGATTCTACCAGATCACTGCCATAGTAGGAGGCTGTCTTTGAATCATCTGCCTTTTCTCCTCCGTAATACTTAGGTCCTGTTCTCTTTTCTTTATTCCCCTCTCGGTCCATGGTGATGCCACCAAATTCTTCGCGAAGTTTTCTATAGTCAATTGTTTGCTCACCCAGATCAACTTTTTGTTTAAAGGAAATCTCCATTTCAGACTTCTTCTTTTTTTCATCTTCTTGGAGCTGATCTTTCTTATTTTTGGCAAAATCCCAATCATCATCCACATGGGAGACACTCTTTTTACTACTGTAATGAGATTCTATTTTATCTGTTTTACTATTGGCCTTAAGAGCACCTTTATCATGTTCAAAATCAAGATCAGTATCTAATTTCTTACGGGCAAAATCACCACCCTCTAGCTCTTCTTTTGAGAACTCTTTATCTTTACCATCATCATCTATCAAAAGTTCTGAATTGTTTTTTTTCTTTCTTCCATTCTCATCAAAGTCATCATCTTCTTCTTCATTCAGGAGATCTTTTGCCCCTGTATCATCTTCAAGATCTAGTTCTTTTGAGACACTTCCTCTCATATTTCCAGATTCGTCTTCCTCTAGTCTCTCTCTATCTTTAGCTGCTTCATCTTCATCTTCAAGTTGAAGAGCTTTCTTTTTCTTATCTTCGTAGTCAGCGATATCGTCGTCGTCTTCTTTTTCATCTTTTAAATCATCACTGCCGTCATCTAGAGTGATTTCTTTATCTAGATGAAGATCTTTGCTCTCACCATCTTCTTCGTCTTCTTCATCTTTCTTTGCGACACCACCACGGTAGTACTTATCTATTTCATCTGCTTTTTCTTTCTTTCTTGCGTCTTTGTCTTCTTCATCTATGAGTTCTTCTTTCTTTGTTTTGTCATTAGGGGAGAAGTCACTCTCTTCAACTTCAAGCTTTACATCTTTTGAGTTGTCCTCTTCCTCTTCATCATCTTCTCTTAAGAGGTCTTTTGCTGCTTCTTCCTCTTCGAGCTCTAATTTAAGATCTTTCTTCTTTTCGTTTTCTTCTTCGTCATCTTCTTCTCTTTCTTGTTTTATCTCAGGCTCATCATCTTCTTCGAGAAGAGATTTCTTCTTTTTCTCTTTCTCTTCTTCTTCTTCCTCAACTTCACCTCTTTTAACTTTACCTTTATAGTAGGCACTTTGAGCTATCTCATCATTTATTCTGTCTTGGCGTAAATCTTCTTCAAGATTTTCCTCTTCTTTTCTCTTCCTCTCGAATTCAGACTCTTCTTCTAGGTCAAATTTTGATCTTTCTTTTAAATCATCGTAGAGATCTTCTTCATCTTCTTCTAAGAGAGCTTTCTTCTTTCTCTCTTCTTCCTCTTCTTCAAGATCTTCTGCTGTACTTGTCTCTCCACGTAAGAAGCCATCGATTTCATTTTCATCTTTAGAAGTCTTCTTTGTTAGATTTTCCCCTTCTTCTTCATCTTCACCTAATTTACCACCCCAGTGAGTCCCTATGGCCTCTTCTTGGTAGTTGCTCTTCTTCTTCTCTTTTTCTTCTTCTTCTGCTATTTCAATGTTACTTTTTTTCTTACCTTTTTGATAACCGTACTCATCTTCTTCACCAAATTCTGATTTCTTGGTTAGAGTATTATATTCACTCTCATCAACCCCATCTTCGGTCTCTCCTGTATCGAGTGACTTTACTCCTTCCTCTTCTTCTTCTTCCTCATCTTGAATGATGATAGATTTAAGTTGTAATTTTACTTTGTAGAGGAGTGTTTTAGGAGCAACAGGCTCATGAATAAATTCAGTCAAACCAATTTTAGAAAACTTGTCTAAAGTCTTTCTTGGTATTTTCTTTTCATTTATCAAGAGTATTTTTGAATTAAGTTTCGCGTTCACCTTTCGAAGTTGTTTTAGTGCACCTGCACATTTCTTAGGATTTCCATAAATAGAAAGGGATTGACCAATAGTAGGGACGAGTTGAGCAACTTCAACTAGATCATCTACTTCGTAAATTTCGTATCCTTCGTCTTGTGCAATACCTTCTACTGACTCTTTGAGTTTCTTCATAGTTTCAGTTAATGGATAGACGAATATTAGGGGCTTAGTACTCATGCATATTTATCGTCTTATTGAAGAGAAAAGGTTAGTAATCTTTATCCTTTATAGTAAAAAAAATAAGCCAGATTGAAGTAAAAAGCTCGGTTATTTACTTTACAAAAAAAATACCTTTTTCTCATTTTTTTCTTAAGTTTCTCTGGGGAGCGCCGAAATGCTAATTGAAACAAGGGTCATCATTGACAGTTTCAGACATTAACATATCTATAGCAGTATGCTTATTGATCCTCACGGTATTAGGTGATCAAGTCTTTGGAAGGGACGGACTAACAAGGAGGAATCATATGGGTTTGCGTATTGCAACTAACACAACTTCACTAGCGGCTCAAAGAACGCTAGGTGCAAACAACACAGAACAAGCAAAAACATTAAACAAGTTATCTTCAGGTACGAGAATTGTTCGTGCTGCTGATGATGCTGCCGGTTTAGCTATTTCTGAAAAAATGAAAGCTAATATCAGGTCTACTAATCAAGCGGAAAGAAACGCTAACGATGGTATCTCAATGATTCAAACTGCTGAAGGTGGTTTATCAGAAATAGGTAGTATCTTAATAAGAATGAGAGAACTTTCGGTTCAATCTTCTTCTGATACAGTAGGTGATTCTGAGAGAAAATTTACTGATCTTGAATATCAAAACTTAAAGCAAGAAATTGAGCGTATCTCACAAGTGACTGAGTTCAACGGAAAAAAGCTTTTAAGTGGTGCTGGAGATAAGTACGATTTTCAAATTGGTATTAATAATGACGAATTCCAAGATAGAATTTCATTTAATACAGATCAGTTAAATGCTGGAATAGGCAGTTTATCAGTTGATAGTCTTACAGTTTCATCTAAGGATGATGCTCAAACAGGACTTCAATCTCTTGATAATGCTATAGAGCAGGTATCTGGACAAAGAGCAGAGCTTGGAGCCAAGCAAAACAGACTAACTTCTACAGTAAATAACCTACAGGTTACTTCTGAGAACTTAAGTGCTGCAAATTCTCGAATTAGAGATACTGACTTTGCTGCAGAGACAGCTAAGAATACTAAACTTAATATTCTTACAAATGCTGGTACTTCAGTGTTAGCTCAGTCTAACTCTCAAGGACAAGCAGCTCTTAAGCTTATCGGTTAATAAAGTTTACAATGAATTATCTGCAAAGCCTCACGAATGTGAGGCTTTTTTTGTTTTAATTCAGTCGGTTAGCGGTGTTTTCTTAGCTTAGCCTAAATATATTTCTGCTAGACAAAAGTGTAGTCAAACGGTATGTTTTCACTCACTTATGAACGATTTTAATACAAGCGAAGTTAAGAAATTCTTGTCCCTGCGAAAGAAGCTAATGGTGGCCATTCTCTTCGCGTCTTCGTTTATTACTTCTTTAACAACTGCCTTTCATTATTACTTTGAATATAAGAAAGATATCACTTATTTAAATAAGTCTCTGAATCAAATTGGAAATTCAAATTCGTCTTCACTCACGAGATCTCTGTGGAACTTAGATGATCTACAAATACAAGTTCAGCTCGATTCTATTTTAAAGGTGAGAGATATTGTGGGAGTTGCTGTAACTGATGAAGATCAAAATGTGTTCTATGAGAATAAGAAGACTGAGATTGAGGAGATCGTTAGCTTTTCTAGAACTTTTCCCTTATTTCTGAATCCAGATAAGAAGGTGAATAAGATTGGAGAGTTGGTTATCTGGTCGACTAAGGCGCATATTAACGAGAATTTAATTTCTAGGCTTACAGTATTCTTCCTTTCACAATTTGTTAAAACTCTTATTGTGAGTTTTACCATGCTTTATCTATTTCGCTTTCTTGTGACTAGACATCTCGATAGGATTGTTCGATTTCTGCGAGGAGTTGATTTAAACTCTTTAAATATTGAAAGACTGAGTCTCGATAGACCTGCAAAAACTGTTGATGAGCTTGATTATGTAAATGATTCAATCAATCTCATATTGAGAAGAGTTGAAAGGGCGAATCTAGAGACGAATGAGAAGATTAAAAGACAAGAAAAAGAAATTCAAATGCAAAAAGCCGCTTCAATTAACTCTGCTAGATTGGCAAGTTTAGGGGAGATGGCCGCTAATATTGCCCACGAGATAAATAATCCTCTGACGGTTCTGGCCTTTAGTGGAAAGAAAATAAAGTCATTATCTGAGCAAGAAGAAGTGAATAAGGACAGACTTGTTCACTTTGCTAATATGATCAATAGAACTATTGATAGAATGTGTAAGACTATTAATTCTCTTAAAACCTTGGCGCGTGATGCTGAAGATGATGTTTACGAAATGGTAAACATCTACGATATAATCGAAAGAGTTCTTGATTTATGTCAAATATCTATTGCTCAAAAAGGCGTGGAAATTACAACTGAGTTTAATGATCTTCCAAAGAGTTTCTATATACGTTGCAAGGAAGTCCAAATTACCCAAGTTATTATTAATCTCATCAACAACTCTACAGATGCTATTAAAAATCTTTCGGAGCCCTGGATTAAGATTGATGTTAAAGAGAGAAATGGAAATATTTGTTTCTCAATCATTGATTGTGGTAGTGGAATTCCTGAAGATATACAATCTAGAGTGTTTGAACCCTTTTTTACAACTAAAGATATTGGAGAAGGGACTGGGCTTGGTCTAAGTATTTCAGCTAAATCGGCCAAAAATCATAACGGCTCTTTACTGATAGATAACGAGTGCAAAAATACAACTATAAGATTAGAGTTTCCTCTAGGTTGTTAATCGATTGATTCCACTTCTATTGAATTTAATTTTAAGAGCTTTGTAAAAACTCCATCACCGCTTTTTATTTGTCCAGAATAACTTCCATCATAGATCAAATCACAGCCACACATGGGAGATTTACTCTTTAAAATAGCTTTCTTAGCACCAATGATTTGTGCCATTTTTAAGGCCTCGTTGGCCCCTCTTTCATATTCTGCGGAGACATCTGCTCCCGATTTGGTAATGACCTTATCTCCCTGGACTTCAGCGGGCTCTCTAGGCGTAGGAAGGCCTCCTAATTGCTCAGGACAGACTGGGATGGCAAGACCTTCTTGTACCATCTTAACAATGTCTAAACGCTCTTTATGGTCTCCGTCGTAGCGACAGCAGAAACCAGCTAAACAAGAGCTGACTATTATCTTCTCACTCATAGATTTATTATAACATAGGTAAAGAAAAAGGCCCTAGAGTAGGACCTTGTATGAATTATTTACTGTGGAAGTAGCTCTCTACCCAAGGGACTTCGAGCCTTTTCATGACTTCTTTATCGTAGCTTTGTTTCTTAGCGAAAGAGGCGATTGATCTGGACTTTACCTTTTGACTCTTCTTTAAAGAATTGGTCAAGGCCATGTTTGAAAATAGAGTTGTTTTAAAGAGTGTTTTCAAACCAATACTATTGGGAGAAATTTTCTTCTTAGTTTTAATATGTGTAATAAGGTTTTCGTAAACATAGTAATTAGAGCTTGAACCCGTATCGCATAGTTCACTGAGTTCACTATAAGTTTTAGAGAGGTGAACACTAATGGCATTTTTAACAATTCCTGCGACTTCACTTTTTGAGTAATTCTTCTTTGCAACATAATCTATGACTCTAGGTCTTAAATTATCTTTTGTCACAGGCAACAAGAATTCAGGATAGTTTGATAGAAACTTTTGGTCATTAAGTTTTTCTGAACTTGAATAGGGGACTTTATACTGAACTTTACTAACCTTAGCTTGATTCATTTCTTTATAGTTTAAAAAACTCGTATGAAAACTAGGGCAGTGATTCAGCTTTGGAGAACTAGAGTTATCTGAGTACTTACTCATTGTCTGATACTGAGAAAAGAGGGTTAAGAAATATAATCTCTTATTATTATATTGATTTAAACCTTCGTCTTTTTCTGATGACGAAACTGAAGCAGGACCTCTGGTTTTTCTCTTATAGGAGAAATCTCTAAGGGCCATTTCTGGAACGACATTAGAATTTATACTTCTAGATTGGTAACGACTAATTTTATCGTTAATTGATTCGGGTCTTCTATATGAGTAACCTGAAGAACAGGCTGTTAGAAAAACAGCACTCGTAGATAGTCCCACAAGAAATGTAAATTTTTTCGTCATAGACATGGATTCAATCTCCTTTTACAAGATATTCCTGTCTAACTCATCGGGTATTTGAATATGATATTGAATTAAAGAATTTAAAAGATTGGCCAAAGAAGAATTTTCCTTGGCAATTGAATTTACCAGTTGATTAAGTAAATAACTAATTGATTTCTGGAAGCTCCATCAAGAAGCCGTCTTCAACTTTTAGTGACTTGTTGATTACAATAGTAGGGTATTTCTTAATGGCCAGAGCTATGGCCTTTAGCCTCTTGTGATCACGTAGAAAGCGAATGGCAGAATAGATTCTATTTGGATAAACGATACCTGAAGATACTGACTTGTCTTTAAGTTCAGTTCTTACTTGTACGGTATCCATAATGATTTGCTTTAGTGTCTTAGCAGTTAACCTAACACCAATTTTAGTGGCCAAGGTAAAGGCCTTTAGTGCCACATTAGTAATAAATGGAGCCGCTTGGCTTGTGCCATTGATCTTTAAATATTCTTGTTTTGGTATGGCACTTTTAATGGCCACACCAGGAGCGAATAGGTCTACTGTCTTTTTACCAAAATTAGAAAAATACGCCATCGTTTGAAAATCAAATGAAGCTCCTACAGACAATAGGTTTGGTAGTCTAATAGAACTTGGAAAGTGAAGGAATTCATCCGTATCGGACTTCTTATTTCCGGCAGAGAAAACAAAGAGCATCTTAGGATAGCGCTTAATGAGAATCGTAGACTTTTCAATGAGAGAAGTCATAAAGACTCTCGCTTGAATAACCGCTTCTTCGTCTGATAATTCCTTATCATATTGTTCTTTATAAACAGCGCTCACCATTTTCTTGGCGCCTTTAAAACTTTGTCCAAATGAGCCATTGATGACAACAGCTTTACTGGCAGCATACTCCACAGCAAGACCGAGTTTCTTCACTTGCCAAGAGATGTACTTCTTCCAGTGAGAAGCAATATGTTTCTTCTTTTGCAGTTCTGTTCCAGATTTTAAAGGAGTAAACTCTGGTGCTTTAGCTGGACCTTCAGTGGCCTTACCTAGATAGGTAATAATAAGAGCTTTAAGGTCTCTAGAAGTTAATTCTCTAGGGAGGTCTTTAGTGCTTACAGCAATCGCGCCAACGTGAGTTCCATGAATCCATGAAGTGAGCTCTTTTCTCTTCTTTTTAAGTTCTTTGTCTTTTTTAAGTTCTTCATAAGTCGCAAGTTCAGTATCAGTTATAGTTTCGAGAGAGAACTTGGCCTTAAGGGCGTAGTAGAGTTTGATTTCATCAGTAATTTCTATATCTCTGTGAAGATCAAAAACCTTATTAGACATATTAATGAAGTTCCATCCTCTTATATCATCACGGTAACCATTATGATCATCGTCTCTAGAGTTTAGAACTTCTCGTTCATTGATTTTGATTTTATATTTGAGCTCTTTATGAGTGTAGTCCATTCCATTGTCTAAAATGGCGGCAACGTGAGCGAAAGAGCTTACTTGGAAAGATACAATAAGTGTGAGGATAATATTTTTCATAGGGAGAGAATATGTCTCTCTTTACACACATTGTCATTGTGTGGAGCATTAAGTGCTTGTAAATAGGTAGACTTTAAAGCTCTAGGTTCTTAAGGGTACAAACTACCGGGAAGTGATCCGATGGTTGTTGGTAGCGTTCATAGAGGGTGGTAGGTCTAGGATAGGGAGCACCTTCCTCATTCTTATAGAGATAAATGCCACTTTCTTTGCTGATAATTTGAGAATGAAGTTTAGGCGGTATAAAGATATAATCTAATTGATGGCCAAGGTCCTTACCCGATTTATCGAAAATATGGATCGTGACTCTTCTTTCCATAGGTTCTTTAATAATTTCTAGAATATCTTGGAGAGAAGTGTGATCGTAAATATCGTTAAACTCATTATCTCGAGCTGTGAGCGTTGCTCTACCATTGAAGTCTCCCAAGAGAAGTATTGGAATCTTTCCTTTATATCTCTTCTCAAGAATATTATGCGTCGCCACGAGTTGTTTCAGTTCTGCGCCTCTTCTTAATCTTCCGCTAAAATCAATCCCTTCTTTGTCGAGATGACTTTTAAGATGAACACCCAGCAGTATCAGTGAAGGTGTTTCACTACCTTTTTTAAAGACTCGGAGTTCTGCGATATCTCGCGAGGGAAGGTGAGAGTCATGCACCGCCTTCTTGCCCATACTTGTTTGGTGAAAATTCTCTTTTTCTTCGTGGGGATAATTAAAGTTTAGAGGACGATTTCTATGGGTAAAATGTTTAAAATCAAGTTCAAGCCCCTTTTTGACTAGGTAGGCCAGCTCAATTCCTCTTTCTGAATTTCCGGGAATGAGTGAGTAGTCATATGAGTCGTTCAAGTGAGAGACAACAAAGTTTTTTAGGGAATCTATGCCACCCACTTCACAGAGAAAGCATATATCTGGGTCAATATCTAAAATGGCCGCTGCGACTTTCTTCACTTTCGCGGGAGATTTCTCATACTTGTAGAGAGTGTAATTCTCTTTTTCACTATACGGAGGGAGAAATAGGTTCTCAATATTAAATGAACAAATGGTGAATTTTTTAAATTTCAATGGCAACTCCAGCCGAAGGCCATAGTGCTATAACTAGAAGTATTGAGATCCCAGATATTCTTACAATAAATTCCCTTGTGGAGATTTGCATGTTTCTGCAGAGGTTTCATTTGCTCTAAAATTTCTTTTGAGCAAGTCACTTCGTGGGGGTAGTTACTTATTTTAGGAACCTTTACCACGCGCAATTGACCTGAGGTTTTAAGCTCTAGGCCGTAGTAGAGGCCTTCAACTTCTTTTATGTAGTAGAGGATATCTCCCCTTAAAGCGATGGGGGCATCTCCGCGCAGGACATTTAAGGCCCTTGTGTGTGTGCGATTTTTTAGGATGGACTTAGGAATAATTAAATCACTTTTTCCCTCGAGGCTCTTTAAATTCTTTGAGAAGATATTTACAATGGAGAATCTTTCGAGTTCCTCGTTATTGTGATTGGAGCAGGGCGAGTCCCAGATAATTAAGTCTTTATTCTTTTCAGCTCCTGATTTCCCCCACAGAGGAATAGGTACACCATAGGAAGAGGCAAAGGACTTAAGTTTATTAAGTGGTTTCTTTGTTCCAGCTTTCGCAATAGAGACCCATTGCTGCCTGATAATTCCCATTTTCTTGGAACACTTTGCATTAGTTGGGCAGCCTATATTTTGATGCTCAACCATATGAGGCAGAAACTTTACTTCCGCCGCACCGAGGGTAAATGAAAATAAAAAGAATAAAAGTTTCATCATAAAATTCTATCTAGACTCTTATTCAGAGTCTATAAGAAAGAGTAGGGAAAGTGAGATTAATTACAATATTGGTGATGATTCCATCTAAATCCATCGAGGAATCTTACAAATCCCGTATCATTAGCATCGTCATAATCTAGATTAGAATCATTTATAGACCACATCTTACTATCGTCCAGTGCACCATTTTGGAAGTAGTTCCCAGTATTAGGCTCTGCGAAGAAGTAACCAAAGGCAGCTCCTCCACGAGTCGTTGCAGAGTCACAGTAAGCGACTCCAAGCGCCTTTATTTTATTGTAAGAAGCTGATTCAAGTTTAACTTCACCAGTCTCAGGTACAAAGTCAGTGTCTTCTAAACCACCACCAGGTTGAGTAGAGCCCATTCCATCACCAGAAACAAATTTATTAAAATACACATTTAAATTTGTTCCCGGGGGAAGTTTACATGTCCTTGCTGGTACTGCGCTTCCAGTTCCACCACCGCTAGGTGCCGGAGCAAAACCACTACAGCAGAGTCCTGGATCATCTGTTTCTTCACCTAAGTTCTTACAACACATGAATTCATTATCAGACCATATGGTTGTTTGATCAATTTCAGTTCCATTTACAACACGAGGATTAGGGTTGGCTTCAGATAGAGCTGGAGCTGCACTTCCATAAATTTCATTAATATCTCTTCCGTTTGGATTTGAGGCATTGTCGTACTCAAATGAAGCAGCATTAAAAGTTGTTCTAGTTGTTTGTTTATAAATACCACCAATGAGTTGCTCTTTATCAGAGTTACAATAGAGTGGTTCGTAGACGATTTGCGGAATACCTAGTAATTCCAGACGTCCTAACTTTGTTAAGTAGTAGAGGTCGTTTCCTGCAATCATAGGATCATTTTCAGGGTTCGCTGCGATTTTATTTTGGTTTTCAAAAGTTATCTCTAGTCCTGCATAAGAAAAATTATTTGTAGGGTCAACATCAGTAGTACTATCACTATTTTCACTGACTCTAGCATCAATAACAACTTTGCCATTAACGAGTCTATAACACCATTCATTGATGCCCTGGGCACCAGCACATGTTCCTGTATAAGTTAATGTATAATTCGAAGTTTCCACAGAGTCCGTCATTTTTACTACATTCACTCCAGTTGGAGTTATCGCTGTTCCAAGACCCGTATCATCTACTACCGAAATATAAGCGGGCACTATCACTCTAATTGCAAGATGAAAGTCACTATTATGGAAGTAGTTAAATGGTCCCTCACTAGAGAGGTTCGCTACATGACGTAGTGGAGTTGGCATATAGGGAACATCTGAACTTAAACCATTTACTTGTAACAGAGTTCCTCCGCTTGGATCTTCATCGGGAAGTGTACTTAGAACAAAAGTAGTCGTTGCATCATCAGTCGGTTCAAGAACTTCAAAAGCACTTGATTTAGTTATTGGAGCTTGAATACAACCACCATTATCCGCAGGTGATTGGCATACTTTTGAAAATTCACCAAAGTAATTCTGAGTTCGCACAGCAAGGTCCGCTTGCGGAGAAGTGGTGAACTGTAATTTTGATCTAGTATTTAAACATGAAAATTCAGTAGGACTAATACTAAGTCTATTTCTATTGGACCAGTCATTTGTTCCGTCTGCAAATTTTCTTACCCAACCACGTCCACAACAAGTTCTCTGCGCAGTCTCATCAATGGTCTTCCACTGATAGGCGGCTGGAGCTTCACTTGCTGCTACAATTGGCGCTTGAAACACAGGAGTATTTCCAGAGATAAAGGCGTTTATAGCTCCTGGGAATAGTCCGTGATTTTGCGCTGTCACGATAGAGTAGCGAGAGTATCGACCTTCAGCTGAAGGACCATTTTGTGGGTATCTTGTCGTTGTTAAGTATTTGGTAGGATCTCCACCTAAATTACTACTTGTATTGCTAGGGATGATTGAATCTGGACCCTGAGTAAACATTGTTATTTCTTTACCAACTTCTCGGCAACAATTATTCTTTGTTACGTCGTAAGAGGCGTAGTCGGGATCAGTGAAATTTGGTTGTTTCTGCGCCTGGCTACAGATAAGTTCTTCTTGCCAGAATTTGTGTTCAGCCTCTGTATTACCAAAGTGAGACTGGTCGTAGAAGAGTGCTTGTTGCGAGTGTAATCTACCAGGACCACATTCAAGGTCTGTCTGACAAGCGGCACCGGCTTTTCTTAAACAGGCATCGGCCACAATTTTTGGCTCTATAAGGTTTGTTATAACAGAGAGGGTTTCAGCTTCTATCTCAAAGAATACTGATTTCTGTGTACTATTAATTGTTGAGATTGAAGAAGCACCACACATATTTTGCTCTTGCGCAAAAACTGCAAAGTCTGCACTAGTATTATCTATATAGTCTCCATCGACATCAAGAACTGGACAGGCCTTGACTCTGCTAAATCCTGTAGTCAAAGTAGAGTCACATGAAGAAATTTGATTAATATAATCAGTTCTTCCACTAGAGTCTTTATTACCTTGCATACTTTCTTGACTGGCCTGGGCAATATCTTTTCCGGGACGACAAATTCCTACGTCTCCTAATCTAGTATCTAGTTCATTATCAGAAAAGTAACCTGCAATATTGTGTTTAATTTGATCACTCGCTGTTTTTATAGGAGCAGCAGAAGCATCATAAGTTTGAGTTCCATCTGCATTTGTGACGAGATTTGTTTCAAGAGAAAATGTCGTAGCCCCTCCTAGATAATATCTAGGTCTTCCGAGGACATCAGCTTCCTGACCAAAGAGAATATTTGAAAGTTGGTTAGGGGAGCGAATAACTTCAATGTTAAATTCTGTTTCATCAAGTTTTGCACAGTAGAAGTTAGGCGCACACTGAAAGAGTTTACTTGCCGTTCCAAGATCAGTTCTTGAAACAGAACATACAGCACCTGCTCCTCTATATACACATCTCTTAGGGCTAACAGCTGGCTGCGTTCCAAAAATAATATTTCCAAAAGCTAGCGAGACCACTTCTTCATTAACAATTTCATCACCATTGATATCAAAATTTGGCCACTTAGACTTATGTTGATTTACATCTGCACAAGTATATTCCCAACCAAGTTTCTTGATACAATCACTATCTACTGCACATTGATGATTCTCTTGGCAAGAGCCCCCTTGATTTTGTCTCGCATCTGTTAGGGCCAAGTTAGGGTCATAATCAAAGTCTGAAGCTGTAGCGCTTCCTGTATCAGTAACTACGTTAACGAGAAAGTCAGTCTTATCAGATAAGTCAGCAAATGAAGCATTGATGGCCAAGAAGAGTTTAGTTGAAGTTGAAGTGACTCTTCTTCCTTTTCCAATGGCAAACCAATTGACACCATTAAATGATCCAATGAGTGCACCTTGATTAAATCCATACCAATCTCTTTGGTAACCATTTACATAGAGAGCCGATTGAGCTGTTAGACGATTTCTTCTTTGAGCAATTAAGTCTAAACTTTTTTCATGAGTGAAAGGAATCATAGTTGGAGGTATCCAACAGGCACGACCAAATATGGTATCTTCGTAGTTTCCGATTGTTGTGTTATTTCCGTATTCACTTCTGCTAGTAGTGTACCCAACAGATTGAAGTCCCGTACCATTATAAGAAGATGGTTTTGATTTGAAAGTAGCAAACCATGCGTCGTCAGCACATTGAGGACAAGGAGTATAGAAGCCACTACTAATCGAGATGACATAAGTTTGATCAAATTCTAAATCTAGTGTCTTTGCAGGCATGGCATCACTGAGTGTCACTGACATGGCACCAAGAATAGCATTCATACTAAATTGTGTTGTTGTTGGATCTGATTTACTAATTGTATCTGTATAAGTAAATTGTTGTCCTTCTTGAATAACAGTAGGGTCTGATATTTTTGTAATATCATCCCAGACTACACCTGTAGTATCGAAGAACCTATGAGGTACTGAGCGTACAGGAACTGCTTCATTGAGATACTGTGAAGGAGTTGGACCTGATGGAGCAGGGGGGACATCACAGAGAATTTCAATAATATTATCGTTGATATCTTTAACCGATTTTAATCCATAGTCAGGGCATTTTATATTTCTAAGCGCTCCCGTGGCTTCACAACCACACTTATCCCAAACATTATTTTTAATGATATCGTAGGCAGCAAGATCAAAAGTCGTCTCACAAGCTGTATAGTCTGGTGTCGCCAACTTTCCACCTTCAAGACAGTTATACTCTTTCAGTAGTCCTTGAAAGAGAGCATCTGCTGCTGGAATCGGACTCGGGGGAGTCGTTGGAGTAGGTGTTGGGTGAACAATATTAGGACAAATAAAGTAAACTTCTGGCCACTTTAAAAAGTTTAAAGGATCCAGCGCTACCTCAGCTTCTGCTTGAATGTATTCAGTACTAGAAGTACTTACGTCAGGTCTAACTGCAGTATCATTTACACATTGTCCTTCTAGACAACAGTCAAAACCTTTGGCATTACATTCTGTATTTGTACAAGAGCCAACGGGATTAGTTGAAGTATTGGCTGGATTAATTAAAACATTTAAAGCATCTAGTCCTGTTACAGAAGGACTATTAATTGTTCCATTACTAATCATTAAACTTTGATAAGTGTAGAGTGAAATATTCTTTGATACAAAGGGAGCCGTACAAGTGGCACACATATCCGCTGGTGAAGATCCAGGATTTGGAATTTGCACGGGATCAACTACACCGTTAGCATCAAGTACATCAACAGCTCCATTACACATGGAAGAGTTGACGGCGTCGTTTATAAAATCAACTCTTAAAAGTCTTTCAATTGAATTCGTAGCAAAGTTTGTGATGACAATAGGGACGGCCCTAACATTCATCGTATTTTTCGTAAGAGCTCCGTCATTAAAACTTGCGACTAAGCAATATTGTTTTGTGTAGTTATCATTTAATTCTAAGAAATTGTGAATCGTTGTTCCACGAAGGTAGGCGACTGTTTGAATATCTTGGTTGATACTCATAGTTCCGGTGATTTCTTGTCCGTTATAATACCAATAGGTGTCTAGCGCTTGAGGAGTGCTGCCTGTATCAGATGGAGAACTAGTAGAACCACTGGCCGAAGAAGTCTTTCTCTTTCCACCACTACCCGCATCTACACAAGACACTAAGGTAAGTGTAAAAAGGATAACTAAAATATTTAAAACTTTATTCTTAATCATGAATGTATTCGACTCCTCATAAACTATTCGGGTATTTAGGGGTCAGTATTAAGAAAACCCTAAATTTTTCTCCAGCCGGAAAAATTGTTTCTTTGTCTATTTTAAAGGAAAGCTAGAGGTAAAAGGTCGGTATTTTAAGGGTTTTATGACGTGGGATAAGTTAAAGAAATCATTAAGGAAATTCTTATTAAAATTGGGCCGCAAAAATGAGCTCATTTTTGCGGTAAAAAGGTGACAGATTTAGTAGGCGAAAAGCGAGTGAACTACTGAGAAAGGTCGTAATAAGCTGGAGATCCAGTGAGACCATATCCACCTTGGCTGAATAGATCGTTGGTTCCAAACCAGAATTCCGGATTATTCATAGTGTACATATAGTTCTTTTTATAAATAGCTTGTTGCTGCTGAATAGGAACCATTCTCCTGTGGCCCATTTCTGAAATCCCAAGGCCTATGGCAGTAGGGAGGGCAGTTCTTAGAAAAGATTTACCTATCATAGAAGTCTTGCTTGTTCTCTCCTGTGAGTCCATGTTTCCTGTAGAAGTATTGTACTTGAATTTATACTTACTAAGCAGTGCTTTTTGTTTAGGACTTGGCACAGAGGCAATCACACTTCTTAAATCACCTTTAATTAGGCTACAAATTGATTGGATAGTTTCTAGATTCTCTGAGGGCATAGGAACTTTGGAAGCTTTTTGAGAAGCCGCACTTTTTTGTTTACGGTATTTTTCATTTGCAGCACCACATTCTTGACTTATAGGAGTTAAAAATTCTTCTGTTCTTTCTTTTCCTTGCATGGCCCAGTCTAACTGATTAAGGTTAGTCACAAAGCTCTCTCCGGGGACACCTAAAGTTAGTTTTGAGAGATTATGATTCTCTCCCTCGCAAGTGGCAAAATTCTGTTTTGATTCTTTACTACATTCTTTGCTTGCTATTAGAGCTGCGTATTTGAAAATACCATTGTACTTGTTGGATTCGGGGGAATTTGTGTAGGCTTCGATTGATTTCGCGTTGGCCTTTAGGCCTTCATCAATTTTCGCAATCTTTTTATTTGTTCCCTCGTAGTTCTCATCATCATTTAAATTATCAAGGCAATTCCAGAGTTCTTCAGTATTTTCGTACTTTCCAGCAGAGCTTTCTACGAAAGGATTAACTTTTGATCCCTCAGGTTTACAAACTTTATCAAAAAGAAAGTTCATCTTGTCTTTGGATTCTTGATCATTTAAATTTAGGGAGAGTGCCTCAAGTGCACAGGCAATATCGTGCTTATTATTTGCCATTAAGTTTTTTATATTGAATTTTTTAAGGTCTTTGTTTTCTTTCAGCTGTTTAATAATCTCATCACCAGATTTTAAATTTCCTGCTTGAAGGTTTTTGATTCCGTCAAAATACTTCTCTAGAGGTTTAGTCTTATCTTTGCAACTATCAGAAGGGGGAATACTTAATAATTCCCTAGTAAAACATTTAGTGGCTGAAGCATAGTCTTTTTCTAGCTTTCGAAGTTTGTGGGGTTCTGCTTCATCTCTCATTAAAGTCTTCGAATCTTTTGCATTTGTTACATTGAATTTACTATAAAGACTTTCTTGCTCTGTTCTATTCGAGTAGCCATCTCCGGAGTATTCATCTAAACCATTTAGTGCCTTGGAAAGATAAACTCGTTCAGTATTAAGCGTTGGTAAATCTATGTGATGGGGTTTAATTTCCTCTTTTAATATTTTTTCTAAGGTAACGTTTTGAACTTGTTTTTCGCCTCTACTTCTTCCGGAGCTAAGATACTGACCTTTCTTATTGATTTCGTAACCATTGGCATCAGTAAACGCTTTGAAAAATCTATTGGTAACTTTTTCTACCACTTCTTGAGGATCATTTTTCCAGGCCAAACCAAAAGTAGATTTTTTTATTTTAATAAAATTATCACACCCTTGAGTATACTTTCTTCCATCATCCGATACATCACTAGCAAGTTCTTTACATCTTCTTTGAAAAAAGCTGTAAGGGTTATCTCCCGCTAAAATAAAAAGTTTTTCATCAGGGTGAAGGGAGTTCCAGTCCTCTTCATCTTTATTACCTTCGTAAAATTCTTTAATAACAGCTAGGTCTTTAGTCTTTAATTTATCTTTATCAAATAGCATCTCATTGCTTAAAACAACGTCGATTCCTGCTGTAATTGATGCGAGAATATTATTGCTCATTAATTGTTTTTGAATGGCAGTGTAGCTTTCTTTAATGTCTTTATTATAAAAAGAATCTTTATGTCTAGGATTTAACTTCTTGTAGAACTCTCTTCTTTCTTTGTGCATTTTTTGAAGTGATTCAATTATTGATTTCTCAGCTTTGAGAGCAGCTTGCTTCTTATGAAGATCTTCTAAAGTAGATTGTCCTTCTGTTATTGGAGTTTTAAAAACGAGAGTATCTAAAGCGGTCAGCGCTTCTTTTGCTTTTACACATTTTAGTGATAGTTCTTCTGCTCCAAGGATATTTGGAGTGGCCGTCATAATGACAGTCGCGATTAAGAATTGTTTAATTTTGGACTTCTCTCTCATGTTCAACCCTAATAAAGATAACTTAAATCTATTATCACTCATCGGTTAGTAAATGGAGAAGCTTTAGTTTGATACTCGGGTATAGCTCTAAGTAATTAATAACTTAGAGTTATTAACAAAAAATAGTTAGTGCCAAGAATTTGTGGATTTTAACCATGTCCGGAGGTCATAAAGGCCTCATCTGGATTGAGTTGTTTCTTCGCTGTCGTGAGAGACAGGAAGAAGTCTTTAGTTAAATTCATCGTATCGTCGAGCTCTGGACATTTGAAAAGAGTATTTCTAAATTGCCCGGCATTATTAAGGCCCGCGGCAAACCACATAATATGTTTTCTCATCATCACAAGAAGTGTTCTCTCTCTATCTGTGTACATTTGATTGTACTCAAATAAACGACTTGTAATTTCCCAGTAATCACCTGGCGTGAAGTTTACTTCTTCTCCGTCTTCTAGGTAACTCTCTAGGAAGATAAAAGGATTTCTAAGCGGTCCACGTCCGAGCATGAAAGCTTTGCAATTTGAATTTGCCATTCTCTTTCTTACTAATGTGGGCGAGTGTAGATCTCCATTTCCAATAATGGGAAGAACAGATTCTTTAGAAACTTGTTCTAGGAGATCCCAGTTGGCGAGACCTTTATATTGTTGCGTTCTCGTTCGACCGTGAATCGCTACAAACTCAACGCCTTCTTCTCTGGCAATTCTTATAACTTCAGGAGAGTTGAGCGAATCATCATCCCAACCCGTTCTAATTTTTATCGTAAGAGGAACATCGATGGCATCTTTAATCGTTTTAAAGAAGTGTCCCAGTTTACTAGTGTCTTTTAAAAGAGCGGAGCCCGATCCTTTAGTGACAACTTTTCTAACCGGACAACCCATATTGATGTCGATGAATTTTGGTTGGCAGTGATCCAGAACTACTTTTGCGGATACGGCCATGCTCTCAGCACTTTCGCCAAAGAGTTGGATTCCAATATTTTTCTCACTGGGATGAATCGAGAGCATGCGAAGAGTCTTCTCATTCTTGTAGTTAATTCCGTGACAAGAGATCAACTCACTCACAGTTCCACCAGCACCTAGTTCTTCCATGAGAAGACGAAAGGGAAAGGCGCAAATATTAGACATAGGCGCTAAGAGTAGAGGCGAGTCAAATGACACGTTGCCAAGTTTTATAGCGGTACGTCTTTTGATCAACAGGTCGATTTTTTCCTGCAGATCCTTAGAAAATGGTGTAACTTGAGTAATATTCATGGCGAATTTTTAACAGAAAGTAACACAATCGAAAAGGTGGACGGGAGTTTTTTTATGCCTAAAGATCCTAGTATTAAGGGACACATTGTTTTTGATTGTGATGGAACGCTAATTTCTAGCCAAGAGGCTATTTTTAAAGCAATTCAGGTACTTATGAGCGAAACTCTCGAGCGTCCAGTGGATCGCGCTGAAGTTTTAGAGAAGTACACCGCGGATATGGCGCAATTGGCCGCCAGATTTGGACTAGATGTTGAAAATGAAGAGGTGAGAAATCATCTAATTAAGCGCTGGACTGAGCTTTCTAATCAAAATGAGTTTAGATATGCCCTATTTGAGGGAATTGAAGAGCTTATTTTAAAATTAAGTGAAATGGGGTATAGATTATATGTCTGGACTGCCAGAGACCGTATGAGCACGTTGGCGATTCTTAAATCACTCAATGTGGCCAAGCACTTCTATGAGTTTCGCTGCTTTGATGACACGACTCCAAAACCTCATCCTATGGGATTAGAGGAAATGGTAGGAGAGTTTGATAGATCAAAAACACTTATGATCGGAGACAGCACAACTGATATTCAAGGGGCCAAGTCTTTTGGATGTGTTTCTGTGGGAGCGCTTTGGTGTAGCTTTGCTAATGAAGCCTACATGGATGAATTAAATGTTGATTACAAGGCGAGAACGCCTGATGAAATTATAAAAATAGTAGAACAAGTCTATAGTTAGAGGATCAAGAGATGTTTGACAATTTAAGTGAGAAATTTGCAGATGCTTTCAAGAATATCCAAGGTAAAGGAAAAATTTCTGAAAGCAATATTGAAGACGCCCTAAAGCAAGTGCGAACTGCTCTTTTAGAAGCAGATGTGAACTTTAAGGTTGTTAAGCAATTCATTAATGCAGTTAAAGAAAAGTCTCTTGGTGAAAAAGTTATTACTGGTGTTAATCCAGAAGAACAATTCATAAAGATTGTTAACGACGAACTTGCCACCATTATGGGAACGGCAAATGAAGAAGTTAACTTAGATAGAACTGGAGTGGTTCCGATTTTAATTGTCGGTCTTAACGGACAAGGTAAGACAACTTTCTCTGGTAAACTTTCTCTACATTTAACTAAGAAGAAAAATAAGAAAGTTCTCCTTGTGCCTGCCGATACTTTTAGACCAGCCGCCAAGGATCAACTGATCACTCTTGCAAAGAGTATGGAAATGGACTGGTTTGATTCGGACCTCTCTACTCATCCAAAAACTATTGCTACTGATGCCATGGCCTTTGCCAAAGAAAATGGTTTTGATGTTGTGATCATCGATACGGCTGGACGTTTACATGTTGACGTTGAGCTGATGGAGCAGATTAAAGAAGTTAGAGAATCTCTTGCTTCTTTTGATCCTGAAGTTCTCATGGTTGCCGATGCCATGACTGGGCAAGAAGCCGTTAATGTAGCGAAGAGTTTCCATGAAACTGTAAACCTAACAGGTGTTGTGCTTTCAAAAATGGATTCAGATGCTAGAGGTGGTGCCGCACTTTCAATTAGACACGTAACTGGCGTACCAATTAAATATATCTCTACTGGTGAGAAGATGAAAGACCTTGAGCTCTTTCACCCTGATCGTCTTGCGGGAAGAATTTTAGATATGGGAGACGTTGTTTCTCTTGTAGAAAAAGCCGAAGAAGTCATTGATCAAAAAGATGCCGAAGACATGATGAAGAACCTTGAAAAAGGAAAATTCACAGTTGAGGATTTCTTAAAGCAAATGGATATGATGAAGAACTTAGGTTCTATGGGATCAATTTTAAAAATGATTCCTGGTATGGGTGGAATGATGAGACAAATTGGTGATCTCTCTCCAGCTGAAGATGAAATGACTCGTATGCGAGTGATCATCAATTCAATGACTAAGAAAGAAAGACAAGATTATAAAGTCGTCAAAGAATCTCGTATCACAAGAATCGCAGGTGGTTCAGGAACAACTGAATCACAGGTGAAAGACTTCCTCGCAAAATTCCGTCAAATGGAAAAAATGATGGGAGGAATGATGCAGATGATGAAAGGTGGCGGAATGCCTGGAATGGCAGGTGGAGCGCCTGGTGGAATGCCGGGGATGCCTGGTATGGGTAAGCCTAAGAAACCTCGTAAGAAAGGTGGAAAGTGGGGTGGAGGTTTCTTCTAGAAACCCCATCTAGTTCCCAAAAGAAACTACTAGTGCTCTTCTATTACTTTGAGAAGGGCATTGAATGGTGTCTTAAAATTCCCTGAAGAGAAATTCGCTTCAAGGTCTTCAACTAGTAGGTGCTTCTCAGTTGGATAATCATGAAAGTACATGAAGTGAGCGGTTCTAAGCGCTAGAATAAAGATACAGCTTAGAGGAGAGATCCTAATCGCCGCCAATGATCTTGGAAAACCTGATCCATTACCTTTTTCATGATGCTCAAGAATAATATTTTTTACATCACTAGAAATAATTTTCATCTCATCTACAAACTTACAAGCTTCCAGCATATGATCTGAAACGATTTGCTTATCGTCCATAGAGAGGTCATGAAAATCTTTGCCGTCTTTGTCGATGATTTCTGAGAGCTCACCCTTCTCGATAAAGAGATCGTGCAAGAAAGCTGCGAAGGTGAGTTTCTCCACATGCTGTACATTTGAATAACTCGTATTCTTACAAATGAGATAAGCGATATGTACCGTCAGTAATGTGTGTCCAACTTGATAACCTTTATTCTTGTAGAATTTATTTAAAAGGCCATTCATTTCCGGGTTACGGGAGAGTTGTTTAACACTATTGACGACAAATTTATTCACATAATTTTTTTGTTCTTCATTAATACCTAAGTGGTGAAGAGAATTATGAACAACTTCGTAGCCTAGTGCCCCGACAGTTATAATTTCAGAAAAACTTCCCGTGGCATCAATATCGCGAGACATTTTATTAAGTAGGTTATTCATAAAAGGTTGGAAATCTTTTTCTTCTAGGTAAGCGAAGACTTCACCTTTTTGAATATATTTTTCTAATTGGGACTTCTCTGTGAGATCGCCTTCATGAATAATTTTAATGAATTTTCCACTACCAACTTTTAAAAAGATATTTGTATTTTCATTGAGAAATTTAATAAGAAAATCAATTTTAACTCTCTTATAATCAAAAGAATCAATATTTGTAGAAGGCTTATCAATCTCTTCCCCTAGACCCTGTTTGACACTCTCGATGAGCAGTTCTTCGTCTACAGGTTTTTGAACGTAGGAATTTAGAAGATTACAATTTAGCCATTCAAGAATCGACTCATCAAAGTCTTCATAGAATTCACTCGTGCACATAACAAAAGGTAGGTTCTTATTTTCAACATTGTACTTTAGAAGATCGCCACCAGTACCATTGGGCATATTGAAATCAGAAACGATTACTTCAATCGCTTCATCGCTCTCAAGTAATTTTATTGCCTCGTTGCCACTCGTGGCCCTGATAATCTCATTATCAAACTCTGATTCAAATAAAATTTCTAATATATCTAGAATATCGGGTTCGTCGTCGACGATGAGTACTTTCTTCATAGGGGATATGATACCTGCCTTTGAATGTTATTGTAAAATTACCTACTTAATGGGCAATTATTGTAGATATTTTTATCATTGCTGCCTATAATTAGAGTCTGAATAAGGGTGATTTATGGCCAATAAAATTAAAGTTCTATTCTATGAGCCAAGGCTAGACTTTCTCCACGTCTATTGTCTAAATATCATGGTCTATACCGACGCTAAAATCATCATTTGTAGCGATCAGGAAGAAGCTTTAGCGATCTGTGCCGAAGAGGATTTAGACTTTATTATCATTAATAATTCAAGCAAGAAGAATAAGAAAAAAGACATTTCTTATCACCTAAATAATTCCATCAAGCATAGTGCGAAAAGGCCCAACGTACTCCTGATCGGAGGGGCAAAGTGTGACTATGAAAATTTTGAAGTCAAGGCCTCGGACTCTAGTTTAAAAGATATTATCAAGTTTATCGCTAGTCATGCGCAGATTACTGCAAAAGAGATGTCTGAACTATGGACCAAGAAATACTATCCCATTCCCATTCACTACTTACTTCCGGGATGGCAAACCACCAAAAATCTCTACGAAGTGGAAGAGCCAATAAATATTGGAAAACCTACTGTGCGAGCGGGCGAGATTATTCAAAACTCTCTCTTAGAAGAATACCGTAAAGAGGGAAGAGAGAACCTCTACGTAAATTCTGCGGGTCGCTTAGATCTTGTGAATTCCTTTTCAAGTAGTATTTTGGAAACTCTTAGTCCTGATAGTGGAATTGATATTAGAAGAAGAAATTTAGAAACTTCTAATGCCTATGAAATGGTTTCTGAGCAAGTGAGATCTATTGGTGTGACTGAGACTAGTTTGGAGTTGGCAAAAGCCTCAATCACCTCCATGGAGAAAATGATTGATGAATTAGGCAGTATGAAAGCTCTCTACGAACAGCTCAGAGAGGATGAACTCTCTTTGCGTTATCGTCACGGACTCGTTACAGCTTTTGTCGCCACTCATCTCTTAAATCAGACTGATTGGGGACATAAGCAGCAACGCGAGTTGATCACATATATGGCCTTCTTTCACGACATGGTCTTAACAGAAGATTACATGCTTAAATTTGAACACGATAAAGATGTGATGGATTCTGATCTACCGGATATTGAAAAATCAATTATTGTGAATCACGCAAGACTAGCTGCTAAAATTATTTCGAGTACTAAGGGATTTCCTAGTGGTTTAGATGTTCTTATTAAACAACATCACGGTTGTAAAATGGGAGATAGTCTACACAAAATCTCCATGAACGTTTCCCCTTTGGCGATTATATTTGTTCTAAGTGAGGAGTGGACTAATCTCTCTCTTGAAGCGGAAGAATTAGGGAAGAGCTACACCAAAGACAAAATCATTCGCTACCTAAAGAGAAAGTACGAATTTCCAAACTTCATGAAGCTCATCCATCTCCTCGACCAACTCAACATCTAATAGGTACGCGGTTACTTTTCGTGATTCTAATAGGTACGCGGTTACTTTTCGAGATTTTAATCAATTAACCTTTTGGATTATCTAAAATATTTCGATGAAAGGTAGAGATATTGTTACTGGCCATAAATCTCTCTTTCTTTAAAGACTTCCTTAAAATGGAATCAAAGTCGTCTCCACACAATTTTTCAATCCACTCTTTTTCCTCAAAGTAATTAATGTGTGGTCTATGATTTAAAACGCGAGACACCTCATCTGTGAAATTAAGCGAGCTGAAAGGATACCTCTTACATGTATCTATAATTTGCGCCCTCACAGGATTTTGATAAATATAACGGTAAACATTTAGAAGATAATTTGAGTTATCAACGATGGACCACTTATAGCGATTACTAAAACGGTGATTAATGGTTTTAGATTTCTTAGAAATTAACTTCGCTAATTTTGAATTAAAGAATCTCATGAATTGATCAATATCTTCTCCCGGAGTTGAAAGAAGTAGATGATAGTGATTTCCCATCAGTACGAAGCAATGGATTTCTACAGGAACTTTTTCAATTGCATATTTTAGACTCTCTATTGAGAAGTCCCAAACAGCATAGAGAGGGATTCCAAACCAGCACTTATTATTAGTTCTGGAAGTTACGTGATAGGGAAATTTATTTTGTCGAATAAGTTTTCTTCTTGTCATGAGGTATATCTGCCAGAAGAAACCATTTAAAACAAAATTCTAAGAGAGATTTATAAAAATAATTCACTTATGAACATTTTTGTTTGTTTAATTCGTCTTTTCAAAAGTGAATTATATCAAATGGAATTGTCTTTTTGTGTTTATCTGAATGCCATTTTAGAGTAGATAAATGAAGTCCTCAGTTTTCTCTTTGCCTCAATGAAGAGGCCCTTGCAAAAGGAGAGGTCATGGAGGACTTCATAAGGGTGATTACGATAATCATTCTTTGTTTGCAGCTGATAACTGCGATCATTGAATTATTAAAGTGATCTTTAG
Source organism: Halobacteriovorax marinus (assembly GCA_002163155.1). GTDB lineage: Bacteria > Bdellovibrionota > Bacteriovoracia > Bacteriovoracales > Bacteriovoracaceae > Halobacteriovorax > Halobacteriovorax marinus_A. Next base: position 502,237 of record MAAO01000002.1, read on the forward strand.
GGCCAAGTGTAATAGCACTTGGTCCACCTTATGAATTTTAGCATGGAAAAATTGTACAAATCAATTTAATTCACAGTCTAAGGACTTTAAGTAATTAGAATAACGAAAAGTAACCGCGTACCTTTTAGCCTTTTAGTTAGTTAACCGTGTAACTCACATCTGATTCAGTGAACGTTGGACTATCACCACCACCATGAATGATTTCAATATCAATTAATGGATGGACAATACTTGTTACATTGAAAGTAAGTACATAACCTTGGCCACTCACTGTTAAGACAGGGGAGGCTACTGCTCCTGAAGCACTATTAACTGAAAGCACATGGGCTGAAATAGCATTATTGTGGTAGAAGCGACCCTCAAAGTGTCCACCACCACCGGCACCAGAAATATGAACTTTATAGATCACACTTTTCCAAGTTGATGCCGTAACACTTACGACTATATTTCCTGAATATGTTCCTACTTTATTCCAAAGTTTATTAATCTTTACCGCACCACCATCATTAGTATTGTGAAGCTTTGTACTGGCGTCAGCTGTCTTAATATCTAGAGTCGCAGCAGGTGCATTACCTCCAATTCCAACTCTACCATTTGTATCAATTCGCATTGCTTCTGCAACATTTCCTGGAGCAGTAGTGGTTATTCCTGTACCAAAGGATATTCCACCATCGTTACCGGTTCCATTGAATTGCATGTAACCCATCCAAGTTGAATCAATTTTTTCTTGAATCCTTGTACCTGCACTGTTCCAAACGGAACCTGCAGAAGTTCTGATTTGTCTGATATCTAGGAAGTTATTGTTTCCATTATGACTACTGAATCTTGCCATTTCGACTACGTTGTTTAGAGTAGTCCCTAAACTAGGTGCTACTACTTCTAACTGTGCATCAGGGGTTGTTGTTCCTATTCCCACATTTCCATTGGTATTTATTATCATTTCAGGAGTACCACTTCCACTTTCATTTACACCAAAACTGATAGGGTGGTTAGTATCAGTTATAATCTCAAGTCCAGCGGTTGGAGATGTGAAGTATCTCTGAGCACCTTCAGCTGATTGGATGACAGATTCAACATTCGTAGTAGTAGACTTTATTCTACCTGCAGCGTTAGTTGCAGTAGCGTCGTGTACATGAAATAGACCGCTTGGTGAAGTTGTTCCAATTGCGACTCTTCCACCATTTCTATTTAAAACTAGTGACTGTGCAACTGATTCAGCATTGTTGGTCGCTTCTATAAAAGAATATTGTTCAACTCCAGATTCCCAGCGCGCACCTAGAATCAATTTTTGATCTGTTTGTTGAATCTTTACTTTTGCTTCATCTGTTATAGCATTATCATCTCTTACATGGAGTCTGGTGTTGGCTTCTGGAGCAATAATTCCAACCCCTACATTACCAGAAGCATCAATATTAATTCCGTTCGTACCACCATTACCAACTAGTGTATTGGTCGCAAGATCTAGTTTTTGAGTTGCTGTATGACTACCGAGGTTATCAGCGGCACCGCCACCACTTCCTCCTGAAATTAAAAATCCATAGGCATTAGTAAATAGGGTTGAGTTGTATAAATTTATGGTAGAACCTGAAGACTGTCTGGTTGCAAATTCTAGATAATCAGAAGTCCCATTTAAATAAATGACAGCAGATATTTTAACATTAGGATACATTCCTCCTGTTGTCACACCAGACGCGAGAGATGCTTTTACTCCTGAACCATTTTTTAAAATCCAGGCATAGGGATTATTCCAACCCGTTATCGCCGAATATAAAATATCCGCATGAACGTAGTAGTAACCAGCAGTCGTCGGTTGAAAGCGGTCATTGGTCATATCAAAAGCACTGGCAGTATCATATTCTTCAATGTTGAAATTAATTTTTGTTGTCGTCGAAGTTGGAATGGCCTGACCCGAAGTCGCTGCCACACTAAATGAAACATTTGTATTTGAACTGAGTCCAATCCAGGTTGTTCCATCGTAGTACATCATCTTCTTAGTCGCAGTATTGTAATAAGTTTGCCCGGCTGTTCCTGGGCCAGGGTCAGCTGCGAGTTGTGGAATATTGACTCCATTCGTTGAAGCAAAATCTAAATTGGCAACAGTCACAGTGTTCGCTGCGAGATCAGTTCCTGTTACTGATCCATCATTTATTTCATCACTTGTCACAGCACTGGTTGCAATTTCTGTTGCAGTCACGGAATCTGTAGTAAGTGATCCACCACTACCGGCACCAATTTTCACAATAGATAAAAAATTTGCTGCAGAAGTTGCATGAAGAGTTCTTGCCACAGTATCACCGTTATAGCCGACAATTTTTACAACTTGGCCAGCTGTTAATCGTAAAACAGTTGATAAACTCTCTGTTAGTGTCGCGGAAGCCGCTCCTGCATAATTTCCATTTCGTATAACTTCACTTCCATCAACAAATAATGAAAGAAGAACTCTCTTACCATCTACTAATGTATTCACTCTAATTGTAGAAGAAATTTGATAGAGACCAGCTTCTGGAGCAGTCCATTCACCTGTACTTGAATTGTAAGCAGAGTTTGAATCTTCATCTACTACATTAAATTTAATGTCTTCAAAAGTTGAAGCAGTTAAAGACTGTGAGTTGTTATTTGATGCTCTAAAGTATACTTCACTTCCTGCGCTACTACTTGTGGCTCCATTAAGTAAAGTGAATCCCATATAAGCGTAACCGGATCCAAGAATATCTCTTCCTGATGATCCACGTGTCACAGCAATTTTATCGCCACTACTTAAATTTAGCATGACTGAAAAAGATTCGTCTGGTGAGCAGGCCGCTGTACAACTTGAAAGATCGATATCGACAATTTCATTGATTGAGTATGAAGGGGAGTCTGGATTGATGACATAATCAAAGAGGACTCTTGAACTTCCTGTGGCTATACTTTTTAAATGTACGTTTAAGAGATAAAGTCCCGCTTCAGGAGCCACGAACCAACCCTTAGATGAATCAAAGATTCCATCAGCGTCACTTAATATTCTACCGTTTAATGTTCCAGTTTCTGAATAGCTTGATCCAATTCTTCGACTCGATAATCCAGAGTCATAACCAGCAGCTCCAGTTGGATCAACACTCCAACTTCCTGCTGCTGCTACTAAGGCAAACTTCGCAGTACTTGATCCACCACTACCAGAACCAACTTCATCCCAACTTGAACCATTGTAAGACTCAAGCTTTCCAGTCGTTGTATTGTAAATTATATCACCAGCAGATGGCGTTAGAGCATCTCTTGCTGTTGTTGTTAAGTTTGGTGGGCTAAAGGCATTAGCGTTAGATGAGAGATCAGCTGAAACTGCGCCTCCATCAGAAGTAATATAACCTCTAAGGTAGACAGTATATGCGTTACTGGAATCTGTATTGTGACTTGATTTTGTTTCTATTGTTATTTCATTAGTTAGTGAATCGCTCCAGGGAACCATTATTTCGGTATAATCAGAATTCGCATAATCTGAATAATGTCTTGAGTTATACTTACTCGTGTTCTCTGTTCCTGTAGCACCCTTTTGATAAGCATCAAATGTCCAATAACCGTGTGTTGAACCATTATCTCCATGGTTATAATAAATCCCAATGACAACTGCCTTAGTCGTTGCTGGTAGAGCAGTTGCTAGAGTATAGTGATTAGTTGGAGTAATAGTGTGGTAAGTCACACCTGAGACAATAGTTTCATTCGCTCTTTTTAAATTAAAACTTCCACCGCCACTACCAGATCCCATCTCAACCCAAGAAGACCCATCATAGAACATGATCTTCTTGGTTGCTGTGTTGTAGTAAGTTTGCCCAGCAGTAGTTCCTGTTGGATCTGCTGCAAGTTGAGGAATATTGATACCGTCAGTTGTTGCGAAATCGAGATTGTCAATTGTCACAGTATTAGAAGCGATATCAGTTCCTGTTACTGTTCCATCATCTATCTCATCACTTGTTACTGCACTAGTTGCAATTTCTGTAGCTGACACTGAATCAGCAGAAAGGGCACCGCCAGAAGCTCCTGCTCCTATGTAGTGAATATTAAAAAATGTAGCTTCATTTACATATAAAGTACAAGCACTTGAGCATCTAGCAAAGACTTCAACTGTTTGACCCGCGCTTAAGTCTAAGACTTTCATAAGTCTTGGGAAGTTTTCACCACCGCCAGTTCTTGAACCAATTTCATTAGACGATGCTACTTGAGTACCGGCCACTTCTAATCTTATTGCACCTGTAACATTATCATCTACATCCATTGCAAGTTGAGAGGAGAAGATGTATTTACCAGTCTTTGGAGCCGTGAAAGTATTTGTGGCAAAGTTATTAGAGGCATCGGCCAGTTCATTACCAAAAATAACTTTTTGAGCAACTCCACCAGAGAGGGCTTGATTTGATCCCCCTACATTATTTACTTCTACGAAAATATTTGAACTAGATGAATTGGTCAGCTCTATCCAAGCTGTTCCGTCATAACTATTTAAGAGTTTAGTAGTCGTATCAAAAATGATGAGACCTATTGCTGGAGTTGCTATGGCATCTCTTTGTACTGTAGTCATCCTAGGAGGAAGGAAACCCTTTGTTGAAGAGCTCACATCAAGAGCAGCACTTGGGTCTGGAGTTGTACCAATTCCAAAGCTTGTAAAATAATTATCAGATAGAGTTTGTAGATCAAGACAAGAAAAACTTCCCACTCCATTTGTCATGAGAGTTCTACCGTTAGCACAACTTGTACTCAGTCCCGATAGGTGAGTGTCTAGAATTCCTTCTGCTTTTACACTTATAGTTCCTGCCGTATCTAGAATTGTTGTACCGTCTGCTGTGAGTTTTGTATCAGTCGTCATGGCAGTACATGATCCGTCTGCAAGAAGAACTTGCGTTCCCGTACAAATGGTTGTGGTATTTGTGTTGTTGTCTGTAATCCCAGTAATAAGGGATCCATCAAGAGCAGGAAATCTTCCTGAAGCATCAAGTCTTACAAGTTGACTATTTCCATTGGTAGAACCAATTCCTATCAGAACATCATTTGTATTTGCTGTAAGGGCAATATCACTGCTAGCAGTTAAGCCTTTAAAGACTAGGTCTGTTGACGTTTTTGTTTTATATAACGAAGTACCACCAGCACTTGAAGCGGTATTGGTTTCTCCCGCAGAGCCTGATCCACAGGCCGTACCAGTAGCACTGATGACTCCGGTTGAACTTGTTTGGAGACATCTTGTTCCTGTTCCTGCGAGACTTGTGGCCTTAATATTACCGGCGGCTTCAATTCTAAATTTTTCAGTACCACCAGTGACTAGCACTAAGTTACCAGCATCATCTCCAACCTTAGTTGAAGTTCCTGTTGTCGTTGTATTTTGAAAGTTGATGAAGGACTTGGTATCACTATCTGCTTCAAAAGTTGCAACGATATTTGATGAAGAACTTTTTACGTGAAGTGTTTTTCCTGGTGTAAATGTTCCAATCCCAACATTACCAGCAGAGTCAACAGCGATACCTTCATTCCCACCATCTCCACTTAGATAATTTGATCCAAGTTGAATATTTGCTGTGGCCGTATGATTTCCTAAATTATCTGCACCAGAGCTCATGGCCACACATGATCCATCAGCAAGAAGAACATTTGTTCCTGTACAAATCGTTGTGGCGTTTGTATTTGTGTCAGCAACAGTTGTATCAACAGTCATAGCGACACAACTTCCATCAGCAAGAAGAACATTTGTTCCCGTACAAATAGTTGTAGCGTTTGTATTAGTGTCAGCAATAGTTAAATCCGCAACACAAGTTAAACTCGTTCCATTTCCTTTTAAGACTTGACCGACACCACAAGTGGGTAGGGCTGCTTTTGCAAAAGCTGTAACTGAAGGATCAGTTTCAACTGCTGTATCTAGGTTTCCTGATCCATCAAGGATAGGGATTTTTCCTGCTGTATTACCAGTGTCAACTGCTAGTGTTCCGGTTGTTGTAATCGTTCCACCAGTTAGACCAGATCCCGCTACAATTGAAGTGACTGTTCCACCACCGCCACCTGAACCACAGGCAGTACCTGTTGCTGAGATAACACCAGTTGAGCTTGCTTGTAGACATCTTGTTCCAGTACCGGCAAGAGAAGTTATTTTAGCGTCACCAGCGACGTGTAATTTTGCATCCGCTGTTGCACTTCCAATCGCTACGCGACCAGCTGCAGTTATTCTAAATGAATTCGTAACAGCTGCACTTGTATTGTAAAATCTAAAGTCACCAGCGTTAGTTATAGAAATTGTTCCGTACTTTGTTCCGTCTTGAGAGATGAGTCTTGCTCCACCGTCCATGGAATCAATATTTGATTTAATATTTAATAAAGAGGTGAGAGTAGAAGTTCCGATTCCTACTTTTCCGCCATTAGGAACTAATTCCACATAATTTGAAGCGGCCGTGTCGTGAGTTGAAACTGTAAGGGCAGACTTTGTTCCATCGGGAGATACCATTTTATAAGAAAGGCCATCACTACTTGGAACAAGATCTAAACTAGTACTTGCTCCAGTGCCTGAAAGTGTATAAGTAAATTCTCTTTCACCATCAAAAACTAAAACGTCAGCGTTAGCATTGGCTCCAATTTCTACTTTTCCAGCAACGTCTAATTTATTTCCGGCAGCAGCGACTGCTCCCACTCCAACGTTACCTGAGGTATCAACTCTTATTCCTTCGTTACCTCCATCTCCTGAGAGATAGTTTGTTCCAAGAGTTATATTTCCAGTTGCAGTGTGATCTCCAAGATCATCGGCTCCACTAGCGGGAGTTGTACAAACAACATCTCCGGCCACGTCAATGGACATTACCGTTCCAACACCACAGACTCCAGCGTTGATGCGATCAAAAGTTATTGTATCAGTAGCGATATCACCGTTAACAATTGTTCCATTTGAAATCATAGCACTTGTGACACTTGGAATTCTTGCAGTAGCGAATGTACCTGAAGTTACTTTACCGGCATCTATATTTGGAATTTGTCCTGTTGCAAAAGTACCTGTGGTAACTTTGGCGGCATCTAAGTTTGGAATCTGTCCTGCCGTAAATGTACCAGTAGTAATTTTAGCAGCATCTAAACTAGGAATTCTTGCAACACCAAATGAACCTGTTGTAATCTTGGCTGCATCTAAGTTTGGAATTCTAGCTGTAGTAAAAATACCTGAAGTGATTTTAGCGGCATCTAAATTTGGAATTTCCGCTGCTGATAAATTTACATTAACAACTGGAGCAGCGGCAGTACCAGAAATAGTAATTCCAGTTCCTGGATTAACACTTGTAACAGTTCCACCACCACCACCAGTGCTATCATTGGCACAAGTAAATGCTCCAGCACCATCAGCTTTTAACACCTGACCAACTGTACAATTTGTTGTGATTCCATTTATTGAAAGGTTCGTAATTGATTGCGCTTTAACAGACTCTGCACCTAGCGCATAAATAGCTAGGGGAGTTCCAGTGATTGATTGCACGGGATAAGTTTTTGTATTGGAATTATCCGTAACTCGAATATACAAAGCATCACCGGCCGTAACCGCTTCAGCAATAATCGTTTTTAAAGTTTTTGTATTAGTGGCACAAGTTGTGGCGTAATCAAATTCAAGATGAAACACACCGTTTGAAAGAGCAACACTAGCGTCAGTGTGAGAACATTTTAAAGTTGGACCTGCTCCGGTTAAGACTTCAACTGTAAGACTAACTGGTCCCGCAATAGGAGCGCCAGAGGCCATAGTTAATCTACCGGAATAGGAAATCAGCTCACTTGAATGTGAGTTAAAAATGAGAAAAAGAAATAGTAATATTAATTGCTTAATCACCCTCAAACGTACAACCTTTTAAGCAAAATTGGTTACTTATCATAGTATTCTAATCGGTAGCTGGGGTTGTTAGTTAACGAATTATTATTTAGAAGCTAATGTGTTGTATTTATTCCGGTTCTTATTAGTCGACTATTTTTCTAAATACTGGAAATGGCTTGATTTGTAGGCGAGGTAAATTAACTTTATTCTTTTTTAGAATTGTTAATGGTTAGGTGGTGAATTAGTGCATGATTTCAGCAGCTGTTGATTCAAGCACATGATCTACATCCAAGTGGCGAGAACGACCACTTTTCACTGAGAAATCTCCAATGGGAGCCGTCGTGGCTGGACCTCGAAAAATTCCATAACTTCCAAAACTTCCACTGAACTCAGCTACTCCTGCAGCTACTGGAGCTTTGGCAGTGGAACTAGTCGAACTATTGAAGTAATCAAAATCTTTAAGGACAACTTTATGAGTGGCACAACTGTAGAGGTGAGTGGCCGGATTTCTATTGCCAAGAATGGAGACAAAGAAGTTTCCAATATTTCCATAAGTCATAATGGATGAAGTGAGAGCAGTTGTTAAAGGACCTGCCGTCACACCAAGATCATAGAAATCTGGTGTAGCATTTCCATCAAAATCTACTCCATTAGTAGCGTGTGGATAATTTGTTTCAACTTGTAAACAATTTAGAGCATTTGGATTATACGTATCTAAATCATAGAGTCCATAATCATAATTGGCGTTTAAGTATTCCGTTGAGGCCATATTCACTGTGGCCACTTCTGTGGTTTGAATATACTGAACATCAACCGTTGAATTCATATTGGGAAAAGTTGAACTCACAAGATAGTTCTGGTTATCTTTATCTCCATCAACTCCAAGGGAGCTTTCTCCGTAGTAAGACAGACAAAAATTTCCATCAATAGCACCAACCGGAATCGCTGTAGAGTAAGTTGTTCCCGTTGTCCCCGGGTCTGGATCACAACAAGCGCCAGAACTTAAACAATAATAAATCGCTCCACCAATATCACTACTGAGAGCAACAGTAGGATTGACCGAGAAATTTCCCGAACCAATATCTGCAGTAATTATAGGTTTTATACTTGGGGGAATAGCTGCTGGTGCAACCGGAGAAGGTGAATCATCTTCAGGTGTTTCAGAAGTTTCTACTAATTTATCTGAAGTTGTTCTGGCATCATCATCTGTACAGTTTGTAGCACACTCAACAACTTTAACTTCTTCTTTGTCTTTCTTCTCTAGATCTATTTTTTCTTTTTCTTTTGTTAATTCTTCCTGTGCAATTTTCTTCTGTCGAGATTCTTTACTGGCAGGATCACTTTGTTCGCGCGAACTATTCGCTTTCTTACTGGAGGATCTAGCACCACCCACAAAACTGGAGGACGCACTCTGTGGACTTTCTTGAAAGTCTGCGGATTCTATTTTTTCATCTTCTTCTCTTTCAGAAATATCGTTGAGAAGGGAAGAGGGTGATCTGGCAATTTTTAATTTTCTTTGAAAGTCTGCTTCTTTTTTTTCTTGCAGTGCTACTGATTCTTTAGTTTCAACTTTTTTATCAGCAGTGGGAATTTTAGGAATCAGATAATAGAGCGCCACCCCAACTGCTGAGAGGGCCACGGTCTTTAAAATCATCTTGGGTATTTCTGATAACATAGCGTTCTTCTCGGGTATTTCTTTAGGTTTACTTAGTCTTATTGTGACTGAAGAATCTTTGCTACGGAAAGTTAGCTAGTTACAAGTGGGCTAACTAGCAAATCTAGTTATTTGCGCCCAGAATCCTTGTAAATTTGTCATCTTCACTGGCCCTTTGAGTCATGACAGAGGGCCAGTGAAGTTGATTAAATTCCTCTATGACAAAACACACACTACGCTCAATAATTCTCTTTCTATTCTCAACACTCATCTTTGCAGCCGAGCCAGGCTACCCACAGCACTGGTGGCAAGAAGTTGATCCCTCTAGCGCTTCTAGTTGGGAAGTATTGCCACAGGCCGCTGGAGCTGGAGAAGTGATTCTCTCTAAGAGAAATGAGCTGGGAATTCTTTCAAATTTTGCGGCTACACCATTTATCTATAAAGAGATAGCTTTTGAATCGGTAGAAGGACTTTGGCAATCTCTTAAATACCCAGAGGGTGAAGATGACTTTCGAGCCACTTATGAGGGGCTGGAATGGCCTTATACGCGCTCTGAAGTGGAGCAAATGGTTGGTTTCCTCGCAAGAAAGGCCGGACGTTACGCCAACGCTAATATGCGTGAAATGGATATCAACTGGGTGACTTTTAAAGGTAAGAAAATCAAACTTTGGGTAAGCACAACGACAAAAGGCGTGCACTATAGATTGATCAAAGATGCTCTTAAATCAAAAGCCATGCAAAATCCTGAGGTGATGAGTGTTCTCATGTCTACGGGAGACCTTATTCTAAGACCTGATCACAGTATGGGAGAAAGACCTCCGGCCTGGTTCTATAATAAAATCTGGATGGAGCTTAGAGCGGAATTCAATAAGTAATAAGCAATAATTATTGGGTCTCTAGTTAGACCCTTTTTTATGTTGTAATTATGACGCTATGCGTAGATATCCTTCTCAACTTTTGTTAATGTCCCTAAGAATTATTTATTAACTTAGGAGATACACCATGAAAAAGCTTTCTGTATTGCTATTATCTTTATTCATTTTTAATTCAGCTTACGCTCTTTCAGATAGAGATTGTCGCAATGTCTACAATGATGCTTTTGAAGAATTGGCCCAAAGAACAATAGATTTTAATCAGGGTTACTCGGATAAGTTTGAATTCTCTGTGCAAGTAGCTGGAATTTCAACAACTGTCTCTAGTGTTAGGGCCCTTTGCTTAGTGATTGAGTCTCCGAAAAATGCTAAATGTGTAAAAGCTTATAAAAAACGTTATAAGACTCTTCGTAACCAAATAAAATTGACTTCGGTACTAGTTGGTAATCAGACAAGAGTGAATCCAAGAGTAATCGACACTATAACTAGTGAATTTGGCACGTTATTTAACCGTGCAAAATGTGGGGACCTGTAAATTTAGGTTCTTAATTATTGACAACTAGTTGGGTATGACTTATTTAATATAGCCTAAATATAAGTATAATAAACGAGTTATCGTAGGAGTTCATACATGTTAACAATCAGAATGCAACGTGGTGGTAGAGTACATATGCCAATTTATACAATTGTTGCTACAGATTCACGTAATCCAAGAGATGGTAAATTTCTTGAAAAATTAGGTCAATACAACCCTAGTAAAGAATCAGAATTATCAGATATTAAAACTGATAGAATTGCTGCTCTAGTTAAAAACGGTGCAACTATGTCTGATACTGTTAGAACTCTTTTAAAGAAAAATAAAATTCAAATTGGTTAAGGTTAATTCCTCTTTGCTCTAAGTAGAGAGTTATTCGCCCTAGGCGTAACGTTGATAGTTGAAAGCTTCAGTCTATGAATTGAAGCATGTGAAAAGCGAGAATTGAATGAGCGAATTAAAAGACCTAATCCATTATGTTTCTAAAGCACTTGTTGATATGCCTGAGTCGGTTTCAGTTAATGAAATCGTTGGTGAGCAAACAACAGTGATCGAATTAAAAGTTGATAAATCAGACTTAGGTAAAGTTATCGGTAAGCAGGGTCGTACGGCCAGAGCACTTAGAACAATCCTTAATGCAGCTTCTACGAAGCTTAAGAAGAGATCAGTTCTAGAAATTATCGAATAATTTCTAAATACCAAATTGATTAAATACTGGCCTCACTCGTGTGAGGCTTTTTTTATTCCCAACGAAATATTCTCACTAGAATTAAAAATCGTCTTGTTAAATATCAAAGATTATTTGCCTTAATTTTTCTTGAGATACAATCATTCTTCTTTTTATATTATAAAAATTGTTTATGATGTCCCCATGACAAAAAACGAAATTTCAGTATTGATAGTGGATGACGAGCCGGACCTCTTAGAGATTTGTGCAGATGCATTTGAGATGGAAGATTATAAAGTGTACACAGCACTTGATGGAGTTAAAGGGCTTGAGGCCTTTATGAATAACTCTGTTGATGTTGTGATCTCTGATTCCTACATGCCGGAAATGAATGGTCTTCAGCTTTTGAAAACGATTATAGACTCCGAAAAAGAAATGCCTATTTTCTATCTCTCCACAGGGGCGATTGATGTAACAGAGGACTCCTTAAAAGAAAAGGGGGCAACAGGTCTCATCTCGAAACCTTTTGATTTAGATGAGATACTAGAGCGAGTTAGTAACGATTTAAAAGCTCGGTAGTATGCCATATAAAATTAAGGCCCAAGAATTCTTAGAAATTTCACATGATTTTAAGTTAGGTGATTTACCTACAGAACAACCTCATCATAAAACAAAAGACCTTTCTCATTGGTCAAAGAATGATTTGAAAAAAGCTCTCTCTTCTATAAAGGAAATAGAGCTAGATCTCTTTCAAACAACACTTGATAAATTTTCTCATATAGAACAACTAAGTTTAGATATTACCAAGACCTTTCAGGACGGCGGGCGCGTGTTTCTCTGTGGCTGTGGCGCTACTGGACGTCTTTCCTTAGCTCTTGAAGCGATTTGGAGAAAGACCATGCCTGAGTCACATAAGGTTCTCTCGTTTATGGCAGGCGGTGATGTGGCGCTTATTCACTCCATTGAGAACTTTGAAGACTATCCTGAATACGGAGAGAGACAACTCTTAGAGTTGGGTTTTAGTGAGTCTGACCTCCTTATCTCATGTACTGAAGGTGGAGAAACTCCCTTTGTTATTGGGGCCACGGTAGCTGCTAGTAAGATCTCTAAACATCCAACATATTTTCTCTATTGTAACCCTGATGATATTCTCTGCAAAACAGTAGAGCGCTCAAAGCGAGTGATTGAAAGTTCAGCTATTACAAAAATTAATTTAACCGTAGGACCCATGGTTCTAGCGGGTAGTACTAGAATGCAGGCCAGTACTATTTTAATGTTAGCAGTTGGTTGTGCACTCTTCGAAAAAGATAAGCAGTGGCTGACGGATTTAAAGAGTCAATTTGAAAAAATTGATTTTGAAGTTTTAGAAGAGTTAATAGAAAAAGAAACAGACATTTATGAAGCCTCCGAGACGATACTCTATAGAACAACTGATGAATTAGGAATTAGTGTTCTAACGGACACAACGGAGAGATCTCCCACTTTTAGTTTACAACCCTTTGAAAGTCCCGATGAATACACTTCTAAATACTCTTTGTGTTATTTAACGCTAGATGGGATAACTGGAGTTTTGAATTCTTGGAATAAACTCTTAGAAAGAGATCCTAGAACTCTTGAGTGGCATGAAACAAGAGATCTTACAGGTCTTGAGCGCTTAAAAGGTTTTGATATTTCAAAAGATATTTTTGAAAAAAGAAAAAACTATATTGAAAAAATTGATCATCATTTTGATGTGTATTTGAAAGATGATGTCCTTAGTTTTTCTCTTGATGGAGTCTCAAAGGATATAAAACTTTCAGGGCTCAATCTCTTTGCCATTCATATCATTTTAAAAATTCTTTTAAATACTCATTCTACTCTTGTTATGGGACGCCTTGGTCGCTATGAAAGTAATATTATGACATGGGTGAGACCTAGTAATAATAAACTCATTGATCGGACGATTCGTTATATTTTGATTCTCTTAGAAAATGAAGGGATTGTTAAAAGCTACGATGAAGTTTGCTATGAATTATTTCATCAAATGGAAACTGCTGGAAAGAATGAGGCGTTAGTGATGAAAACATTTCACTCAATTAAAGACGCTTAAGAATCCTTATCAATTTTGTCGCTTTTCTTATCATTGTCAATTTCATCATTCTTGTCATCAGAGTCATCTAAACCCTTCTTAAAGTTCTGTATCGCCTTACCAAGAGCGCTGCCAAGCTGTGGTAGTTTCTTTCCTCCAAAGAGGAGAACCACTACTGCCAATATCACCATTCCTTCGCCAAAACCAAAACTCATAATTATTCCTTTTTACTTATTATAGTATTTTCTTGCGCACTTGCCTATATGAAAATGCTCAATATTGATGTTGTATTATAGTGATTCCAAGGCCTTTTCTTTATAGAATTTAGGGTATGAAACACTTTCTCCTAATTGATGATAATTTCGACCATATTGAACTTCTTATGACGAGTATTGAATCTCGATTTGATAATGAAATATTGATCGCAGGAACAATTTCTGAGGCCCTCTTTGTTTTAGAAAATCGAAAAGATATAGGGGTTATTATTGCTGATTATAATATGAGAGAGGGAACGGGGGGAGATGTCTATAAAAGATATAGGGAGCTTGGTTATAATATTCCTTTCGTTCTTTTGACTGCAGAGTCGATTGAAGATTTAAGTGAATTTGATGGTTTCATAGATTCAAATACATCGCTTCATCGATACTTGCAAAAACCTTATAAAATGAATGATCTAGTGGAAATGTTAGAAGATTTAATGGGTGATGGAGCGAATCAAGATGATTCAAAGTATAAGAAAGTTAGAATACAAAGTTATCTAACTATTCATAAAACCAATTTTCCACTTTTCGTAAAAATCAATGAAGATAAAATTATTCAATTAAGTCAACTTGGTGATGAGGATAGTGATTTTCAACTAAAGAAGTTACAAGATAAGGGTCTCTTGCATATCTATCTTACAAATGAGGATTATAAGTCTTTCATCAATGAAAGTTATAGTAGTATGACCGATCTCCTTATAAGTGAGAAGACAACAGTTTCAGACAAAATTGATGCCCAATTCGATAGTGTCGACTCTTTTCATGATGGTCTGGTGCTCTTGGGAATGCCTGAGGCGTCATTATCACTTGCTCAAAAAAGTATTGATACAACTATAACTAACCTAAGAAAAACGAAGGGACTCACTCCTGTTCTCACTAAAATCCTGAGTAGGAAGGGTTATGTTCAACAAATATCTCTACTCACTAATTATATTTCAGTCGCTATCGCCAAGGAAACAGAGTACGCAGATACTAAGCTCTATGAAAAACTTTCCTTAGCGGCAATCTTTATGGATATGTCTCTACAAGAAGAGGAACCCTGTAAAGTTCTAGATATAAAAGAACAAAAATATAAAGATTTCGATTTTGGGACTAGGGGAAAAATTTCTGCGCACTCTGAAAAGTCGTGTGAAATATTGGAGAGTTATTTAGAGATTTCTCAGGATGTTAGAAATATCATTTTGGAGCACCATGAAAGACCCGACGGATCTGGTTTTCCTAGAGGAATAACTACTAGTAGTATTAAATTTCCAAGCGCTATTTTTATTTTGGCCCATGAGTTTTCTCATCACCTTATTCTTTCTTCAATAAATAGAGTACCGTTAAAAGAGGTTCTTCTAAGACTATATCTTGACTATGATACAGGAAATTTTAAAAAACCACTTGAGGCATTTAAAAGAGTCTTTAAATTCGACAAGTGATTTCTAAAATAAGTATTAATAGATCTTGGACATATCCATTGTGTATTTACCTGGAGAATATTCAGCGAATCTCTTGGCCTTAATATCCTTATATAATTTCTTAGCATTTGAGTAACTTGAGTATGGGTAGATACTGATTCCACCTCTTGGAGTAAATTCTCCAATCACTTCTATGTATTTTGGTTTCATTAATTTAGCAAGATCGTTACAAATCTTTTGAATACAGTCTTCATGAAAATCACCATGATTTCTAAAACTAAAGAGATAGAGCTTAAGTGATTTAGATTCAACCATTTTTTCACCAGCAATATAATTGATATATATTCTAGCAAAGTCTGGTTGTGCTGTTTTAGGGCAAAGGCTAGTGAACTCTGTACAGAGAAATGTAGTCCATGCGTCACTGGCAGGGTTCTTATTATCAAAGGCCTCAAGTAACTCGGGAGAGTAAGTTGTAGGGTATCTTGTCTCATTTTCACCTAGAGAGAAGCTCTCTAATTCTTTTGCGTTGCGTCCCTTTTTAGTAGAAACACTCTTTGTTTTAGCTTTTGCCATCTTACTTCCCCTTTTTATATAATTTTGGTACATTAGCGAACATAAACAGTCAAAAAGATTTGAAAATATGACAGACCAAAAGATACAATTTCAAGGGCCCAGAGAGGCGCTAGGTCACAGAAAAACGAAAGTAATTCTTGTCCAGCTAGGTTCTCCTAAGTCTCCAAAAATTAAAGATGTGAGATCATTTCTTAGGGAGTTCCTCGGTGATCCGAGGGTGGTGGATGCCAATCCCATTTTATGGAAAATCATCTTAAACCTCTTTGTGATTCCCTTTAGACCAGCAAAATCAGCTAAACTCTACTCGAGAATTTGGAATGGGAAGAGTTTCCCATTAATAGATAATACCGCCTCTTTTACTAGGGGTGTGTCTGATTTACTTAATACTGATAAAGTTGAAGTAGAGCATGCCTTCTTATTATGTGCTCCCACAGTTAAAGATGTTTGGGATAAGTGGGAAGAAGAGCTTCTTAATGCTAAGGATGCCGCCACCGAGTGGTTGATTATCCCTATGTTTCCACAATATTCAGAAAGTACAATTGCTTCTGGAATGGATGGCTTCTTTCACACTTTAAAAGACAGGGTACAAATACCACCCTTTAAATTTCTTACCAACTTTCATCGCTCTAAGGCGTTTATTGATAATTCAGTGAAAAATATTGATGAAAGCTTGTCCGCTTTTAGAAGTTCAGGTGAAGAGTCGAATATTCTCATTATCTCTTTTCATGGCATCCCCAAGAGAAGAGTGATCTATAAGAATGACATTTACATGCGCCACTGCTTTGAGACTTTCATGCTCTTAAAGTCTAGAGTTGCCCAGATTGATGAATCAAAAATACTGATTACTTTTCAATCAAGGTTTGGCTCAGAAGAGTGGCTTACTCCTTACACAGAAGATGTTGTTGCTAGTGAAGTGGCAAAGGGTAATAAGAATATAGCAGTTTATTGTCCAAGTTTTGTTGCGGATTGTTTAGAAACTACAGATGAAATTGCGACTGAATTAAAAGATGAAACAAAGAAAATTGGTGGTGAGATACAATTTATTCCCTGCCTTAATGATAACGAAGATTGGTGTAAGGATTTTTCTAAGTTCATTGAAAACCAATGTGAGGCCCATGCCGTTGATAAGGCGCGAGATTTCTACTATTTAAAAGAAGAGGATTATACACAAATGGAACAACCAAAAATGACTGAAGAACCTTTAAGCGACAATGCAAAGAAATCTTTAAAGATTATCTTTTTAACTCTATTTCTAGACTTAGTGGGATTTTCGATTATCTTCCCACTCTTTCCTGCTTTGGCGAAACACTACATAAAAGTCGATGGTGATAACTTCTTTTTAAATGCTATCTTTAATGCGATTGAGAGTT
The DNA here is from genome assembly GCA_002163155.1 of Halobacteriovorax marinus. Lineage (GTDB taxonomy): Bacteria > Bdellovibrionota > Bacteriovoracia > Bacteriovoracales > Bacteriovoracaceae > Halobacteriovorax > Halobacteriovorax marinus_A. The sequence continues at coordinate 519,428 of MAAO01000002.1, forward strand.
TAGCTGCCACTGGTGGAGCTGATAAACTTCAGGCAATTGTTCTCTTTGGTGGGGCGCTTGGAGCTCTCTACTCTCTATTGCAATTTATTGCAGCACCAATTTGGGGAACCATTTCAGATCGAATAGGAAGAAAGCCCGTACTGATAGTTTCAGTTTTTGGACTCGCACTTAGTTATGTCATGTGGTTCTTCGCTGGGAACTTCACGATTCTCATTCTTGCCAGATTTATCGGGGGAGTTATGGGAGGGAATATCTCAACAGCTACAGCAGTTGTTGCAGATGTCACTTCGAAAAGGAATAGATCTAAGGGAATGGCGACAATAGGAATTGCCTTTGCACTAGGTTTCATAATAGGACCTGCCATGGGTGGGATCATGTCACTTATTGATCTTACAGAAATTTATCCAGCACTTGCTGATTATGGTGTGAATCCTTTTTCCATGTCTGCGGCCCTGGCCTTTATCTTAAGTGCCTTTAACTTATTTTTCTTAACTAAGAGATTCGAAGAGTCGCTTCCTGCCTCTAAAAGAGGAAAACATGCTAGTGAGAGAACATTTAATCCATTGGCACTATTTAAACTTCTTCCTTTTAAAGGTGTGAACCTTACTAACTTTGGTCACTTCTTCTTTTTGATGGCATTCTCTGGGATGGAGTTCACACTGACTTTTCTAGCAGTTGAGCGCTTTAGTTATTCTTCTATGGATAACGCATATATGTTCATCTTTATTGGTTTTGTGATTGCTCTTGTTCAGGGTGGATTCGTTCGAAGAAAAGCGGGACAAATTGGGGAGAAGAAAGTCGCAGTGATGGGACTCATTCTACTAATTCCAGGACTTGTGGCGATTGGATATTCAGAGTCGAGCTTTCTGCTCTATGTGGGATTATTCTTCTTGGCCACGGGATCTAGTATGGCAATTCCTTGTTTAACTTCTCTGGTTTCTCTCTATACTCCGGATGACAAACAGGGACATAGTATTGGGATTTTTAGATCTCTTGGAGCACTGGCGAGAGTGATTGGTCCAATTTCTGCTTCTATTGTTTATTGGAAGTACGGATCGAGCTCACCTTACTTCATAGGTTCAGCTTTTTTGATTATTCCGATTATTTTAATTTCAATGTTGAAGCAACCTGAGAAACACTAGAAAAAATATATTCTTAAAAAGTTTATTCTAAAAAAGTAAAAAGGCCCTCTCTAGGGCCTTTTTCTTTTTTAGTCATTTGAAATTTGAGATTGAATAAAGTTTTGCACTCCAACTTTTTGGATGAGACCTTGTTGAGTTTCTAACCAATCAACATGTTCTTCTTCACTGGCAAGAATTCCTCTTAGTAGATCTCTTGTGACATAGTCTTGTTTTGATTCACAAAGAGCGATGTAAGTTTTGAGCTCTGGTATTGCCTTATTTTCTACTTCTAAATCAGAAGAGATAACTTCTTCAATACTTTGACCAATCTTAATGCGATTTAGCTTTTGTAAATTAGGAAGACCTTCTAAGAAGAGGATTCTTTTGATGATTTCATCAGCATGTTTCATCTCATCAATTGAAGCATCATATTCTAACTTACCAAGTTTCTCTAGGCCCCAGTCATCAAGCATTCTGGCGTGAAGAAAGTATTGGTTAATTGCAGTAAGTTCATTTGCTAATACGTCATTAAGCGCATCGATAATTTGATTATCACCCTTCATAAAATTCCTTTTTAGTTTATTTAAAAGGATAGTATAGAGAATGGGGAATTAGTGTTCAATAGATTTATTTCTTAGATTTAGAAACTTTTGTTTGATTAGACTTTGAAATTCTCTCGATGGCATCTAGAAGACAGATTCCACAACTATCACCGACACCTAGGTCTTTCAGGACATCACTAGGCTTAGATTCAGGCTTGATCGCCTTCTCTAATTGCTCTTCTGTAATACCTTTACAAACACAAATGTACATAGTTCCTCTTGTTTTCTCTGTTTAGCCTATCGGAATAAAATCACCAAAGCTTAACTTCGGTTCTTATTATACATCAATTGTTAGGTGGGTCAAACCGTTTCTAAAGGTTTTCTTAAGTTGTTGAAATTACTAATTGAAAGTATTTCACACTTGTTGCACTGCGTCTGAAGTGCTGCTATAAACTGCCAACAATAAAAACCAGTGAAAAACTATGAGCAAATTAATTATTCTTTTATACTTAGCCGTCATCACTTACTCAGTGAGAGCACAGGATGGTGGATTTCATTTAACTAATGGGGACTTCAATAGAACCATTAACGAATCCCATGAAATAGTTATTTTAAATGATGGCTATAATGCGCTAACAAATCGTCTCGAAATGATCGAGAGGGCCCAAGTATCCATTGATTTAGAAACCTTTATTTGGCACTTTGACGAGTCCGGTCAAATTCTCATTAATGCCATAATTAAAAAAGCAAAGGAAGGAGTTAAGGTAAGACTTCTCATAGATAATTTTGTAGGTGCTGCAGACTTTACTCCTTTTATTGCTCATGAGCTTAGAAAAATTGGAATTGAAGTTCGTTATTATAATCCCACGCCAACTTATCAGGTGGTTGAAACTCAGTGGCGAAATCATAAGAAATCACTGACTGTTGATAATTCTGAATCCGTTGTGGGTGGCCGAAACATAGGGGATGAGTACTTTGACTTAAGTGAGAGTTATAATTTTATCGACCGCGATGTTTGGGTTAAAGGTCCTATCGTAAAATCTATTACTGAAAGTTTTTCGAGTATATGGACATCCAGAGAGTCTGTGAAAATACTCAGACCAAAGATGCCTAGTAAGAAAGATCTTATTTATAGAAGAGCTGCTAGAAGTTCTCGTGTCAAATTTCAACTTATTGCAGACCTTAGAGAGTGGAAGAAGAAAGTCGCTCACGCTAAGAATATGATCGATATTAAAAATGAAAATAAACTCTTAAGAGCTCAATTAGATTCAATGTCTCTCTTTCATGCGGCATCTCAATTCTACGGTACGTGCAATAGTGTTACTTTTTCTTCAGATAGACCTATCTCTCATGAAACGGGGAAAACTGGGCGCATCTTAAAGAATGAGGTTTATAGACGACTTGAGAATGTTAATGAATCTCTCTTAATTGAAAGTCCATATTTTATTTTGAATAAGAAAACGGAAAATATTCTTCATGACGTTATGGATAGAGGAGTTGATACCACTCTTCTTACTAATTACCTCTATAGTACTGACGCTATTTACGTCGCTGCTTCTTTTAATAATATTATTGATAACTGGGTAAGAGAGGGGATGAACATCTATCTCTACGGTGGAGACAATCAGACTGATTATCAAACAATCTCTAAAGAAGTCGGTACTTCTAGATGGGGAATTCATGCGAAGTCTGCCGTTTTTGATGACAAGTCAATAATGATTGGATCATTCAATTTTGATCCTAGAAGTTATAACTTTTCAGCTGAGCTGGCACTATTTTGTAATGACAATGAAACTATCGCTCTCGAGTTGAAAGAAGACATTGAACAGAGAATGCGCGATTCAATCTATATTGAAAATGAAGATATGATTGATAAGACTAAATTTGATCGAGTGGGAGTTGTTAAGAGAATTGTCTATTATCTCCTAAAGGTTCCCTCTACAATGTTTGATTTTCTACTTTAATTAGAAAAGCTGTTTCTAACGTGGTCAATAAGTTCTTTGGCCACATTCACTTCACAAACCTTTTCCAAAGTTTCAAATCCTGGGCATGGATTCACTTCTAATAAGAAGAGATTATCGTTTGTTTCTATTAAATCAATCCCTCCATAGAAGAGATTAGTATTTCTTCGAATTTCATGAAAGAAGGAGAGGATTCCTTCACTTAGATCTCTTGGTTCAATTTTAAAACACTCACTTCTATTGGCATTTAAGCGAAACTCATTTTGATGAATTCCATTTTTTTCAAAAGCTCCTACTATATTTTGACCTACAAAGAAGAGTCTATATTCTCGAATACCTTTTATCCTCGGTTGGATAATAAAGCGTTGATCTTTCAAGTAGTAGTAACTTTCAAGTTGGCTTTGAAGGGAGTCGAAACCACGGCAAAGACTTATGCCATATCCCTTATTACTTCTAGTAGGTTTAATAATATATTCATCTTCATAGAAGCAATCAGACTTTGGAAAATTAATAATATCTTCCAAAAGCTCTATGGGGATATCTCCTCTGATCGCTCTGGTTGGAGAACAGGCAACTTCTAAATTATTCATGAAAATATGAGAAGATAATTTATCTCTAAAGGTGAGAGTTTCATCCACAGGATTTAATATCAAAGCACCTTGATTCTTCCAAGATTGGCACAATTGCAGGTCAAAGTCGTCGTACTTGATTCCAGAATATCTATTAAAGACTACGGAGGCATCACTGCTTTCTAACTCGCTCCAATGCCCCGTTTCATAGATATTGACATGGCGGCATGGTAAATCCAGCTGCTTAGCCTCTTGAAGAAGTCTAGAGCTCGAATAAAGTTGGCTATTTTGAGAAATAACTAATACTTTCATAGGCAAGTCTTTGAAAAAAGGGTATTTTATTACCGTTAACGTAAGATTGTAATCAGATACCAATATTAGCATAGGAATCTCATAAAATGATGATGATAAGAATTAATCTATATCTCTTAGTAATTACACTGTTGAGTGGATGCTCTATGCCGTCAAAAATTATTGAAAATGGAACTGCTAAGTCCAAGAAAGTCACGAAGATTGAGAAAGTTGAGAAAACTGAAAAAGTCGTTGTTCTTGAAAAACCGGTGCTTCATTTAGAAAAGGTTTTTGTTCCAGCAAAAGGTCCTGTTTGGAAAAAAACTTTGTCTCAGACAAAAGTTGTTTCAAAATTTTGTAAGAAAATTGATCGCAAATTTCACCACTGGGGTTGGGGAAAGAGTCGTTGTAAAAATATAAAGTGGAATAATGTAAGAACTTCTCACTTAGGTGATCCTCTTATTTGGACTGTCTATGGTGATGAGTCTACGCAAAAAGAAAACCCTAAAGACATGACTCTCATACTTTGTGGTGTACATGGAGATGAGATCACACCTATTAAGTTTTGCTTTGATATTATTCATCACTTAGAAAAAATCTCAAAGGGTCATCTTCCAGGGTTTGAAGAACTTAAGGGGAAACTAGTTGCTGTAGCCCCTATAGTGACTCCGGATTCTTTTTTTAAGAGAAGACCAACTAGAACAAATGCCCGTGGTGTTGATGTAAATAGAAACTTTCCAACTCGTGATTGGAAGAAGAGTGCGCTAAAGCTTTGGAAGAAAAGATATAGAAAAGATAAGAGACGCTACCCAGGTAAGAAGTCTCTCAGTGAACAAGAAACAATTTTTCAAGTGAATCTGATCAAAAGATATATCCCTACAAAGATTATCTCAGTACACGCACCATTAACAATTATAGATTATGATGGACCAGAATTTCACGATCATAAATCCACAAATAGTATTCAATCAATGATTGCTCCTAATGCTAAACAACTTCTTGTTCAAATGAGTAAGAAGGCCAACGGATATAGAATTAAAAATTATCCGTTCTTTCCTGGAAGCCTAGGAAATTATGCTGGTAATGAAAGAAAGATACCGACTTATACTCTTGAACTTCCAACTGCTGATAATAGAAAACATAAGAAGTATTGGAGCCGATTCAAAGATGCCATACATTCGGCCATCCTTCACGATATGCATAAAGATATCGAAGTGGCTAAAGTCATAAAAGAAAAGAAATCTAAAGTTTCAACTAACTAGCTCTTTTACTCTTTCTCTTCATGACTACTTTTCTTAGGGAGTTGCTTTGAAACAAGTAGCACTCTTTGAATCTTGTAGGTCTTAGTGCTCCTAAAACTGAATAACTCAATTCCCTTAAGTCTGATCACATCTATTCAAATGTAACTCACCTGACTGGACTTCCTTTTGGCGAGTCTGCCTGTTTTAGAAAAGGTGAATAAGCTGGGCTCATGGTATACGCGAAGCGAGAGATGGCATTGAAGATTACTTGAGAAGCTTTACCTACTTAAATTAAGAATAACTTGAATCACCTTCTTCAATTCTCACTCCGAAAAGTCATGCAGTTAGGGGGCTCTATTGAACTTAATGGATTGGAATGAAGATTTAGAAGTAGAAGTTGATTTTATGAATGATGAACACAAAGTCATTTTAAGTCTCATGAACAACCTCTATGTTATTTTTAAACGTGATCCTCAGTGTGTTGAGTTTTCAGAAACTTTCTTTACTCTGAGATCTTACACCGAAAAACATTTCAAAGATGAAGAACGATTCATGCAAGAAATGAATTACTCTGGTTTTGAATCTCATAGGGTCATTCATCAGAAAATATTAGAAATGTTTTCTAAACATGTAGAGTATTATAATGAAGAGGGCGAAGTGGAAGAGGGGTTCTTTGACTTCTTAACTTATTGGCTTCATTCCCATATGAACAGTTGCGACTCTGACTATTCAAAAGAATATCATCAACAACAAATGCAAACTCAAAAGAATAAATTAAAAGTAGCCTAGGAATTGGCCAAAAAAAAGCCCGTTCACGATTAGTAAACGGGCTTCATTTTAAGAAGATCAACAGGGCGTCGTTGATTTTGGCAACTATAAATTTTATCGACTATAATTAAGATTTCTTTAGGAGTATTTGTGGATTATCTCAAGGAATTGAAAATTAAATTTTCGAAACTAAAACTTTTGTAATGAAATAAAATTAAATTTGGTTGGCGGATTGAATTAAAAGTCTACTAACTATTCTTTAATAACACCATGGTTACTCACTCTTTGAACTTTTCAAATCTTTTTGCGATATTGGGGAGTGAATTACTTTTTCAGAATTTATACCAAGTATGAACTAACGGGGATTTTCTTTGGTTGATTTTAGACCGAAGTATTTAGACTTTTTATCCCAACCAATATGATCAGGAAAAGACTCTCTTACAACTCGGTCAATACTTACAACTCTTGGAACTTTACAACTAGAGTGAAAGAGAAGGATCTTGTCTCCATTTTTCATTTCATCAGTAAAATTTAACACTGCTTTACCCATTTCGTTATCAGTTTTGCAAGATTCAGTAATGGCCCAATATATATAGTTTCTCTAAGTGTACGTAATGATTGTGTTTGCCACATTTTGTAGGCAGAAATGCTTAAGTCTTTTAGTTTTATGCCCGATTAGAGAGGTGAATTAGTTTAATGCACTAGGAGAAATTATGCTTGCTAGCTTTTCAGAATTTAAATTCTACCAGTCTTTTAGAATTTCGGTAGAAGATGCTGATGATCTTCGCTTTCTTGCGGAGTCTACTGATAATTGTGGCAAAAATTCCTATATTGATGATGCAAAGCTCGTTGATATTAGTGTAACAGGGCTAGGTTTTTCTACTAAGAATAGAATAAGTGTAGGAGAAGAAATTACTGTCTCGCTACAATTTAAAAGACATCACCTCGATTTAACGGGGAGAGTGGTCCGCGCTTTTTCAGATGCTATAGAAGATGAAGAAATTATTTATGGATTAGAACTCGATGCTGAAAGAGACCTTAGAAAGTTTCTAGAGCACTATGTTTTAAGTTTTTCAAATGATCGTCTTAAAGATTGTTTAATCGATGCGGCCTTAAAAGAAAAATACACTAAAGCAAGTGAAGGATTTGAGATGTTTTCTCTGCTTCTTTCTCTGTTTAAAGACATTACTTTCTTTGGAGATAAAGAAGGTTTTCTAGATACTATGCTTGAAGAAGTTGTACGTATTTTAAATGCTCAACGTGCCTCTATTTTTCTCATTAATCCTGAGTCGAATGAGCTTGAGGCCATTGGTGCTCTTGGTGTTGATAAGGAAAAATTAAAATTCGATTATCGTTTAGGTATCGCCGGATCTGTTTTCACAACAGGAGTGGCCTTAAATATTGATATTCAATCTGATAAGAGTCGCTTTAATGACCAATTTGATAAACACTTTGGTTATGAAACGAAGTCCATTATTTGTCATCCTATCCACAATAGAGAAGACAAAATTATTGGTATCATTCAAATTTTAAATAAGAGAAACCAAGATAGATTTACTGTAGAAGATGAAAAAACAATGAAAGTACTCTCTCTTGTTTTCTCTTCTGTATTTCATAACTACAATCCTATGTCAGAAACGAGTCAAATTAGAAGATTCTCGACTCCATTTGATAGAAAACATGCCTTGATTGGAAAGAGTTCTCACATGGCCTCTCTTAGATCTGCCATTATTAAAACGAAAGATCTCGATTCTCCACTTCTTATTCATGGAGAGAAAGGTGTTGGGAAACAACTCTTTGCTAAAATTATTCACCATGAAGGTTGCCGTGGTCTTAAAGGTCATGAAGAAATTCGTTGTGAAGAACCTTCAAGAGATAAACTCTATAAAGAATTATGGGGTGATGGTGTAGGAGAGTGTGCTTTCGCTAATGTTGCTGGTGGAACAGTTGTCTTACATGAGATCTGTGCCCTAGATTTGGAAGAGCAAAGAAAATTATTAAGTGTATTAAACGATAGAAAAGTTCCTGGAACGGTTATTTCTATTGATGCTAGAGTTATCGCCACTTCAAGTAAAGATATTGGAGAATTGGTGGATAAGGGAGAGTTTGATAAAGATCTCTTCGAATATATTTCTAGTGCTTTTATTTATATGGAGCCACTTAGAAGAAGAATTGAAGATGTTGACTTACTTGTAGATTTTTTCTTAAAAATTGAGTGTAAGAAACAAGGTCTTCTTTTAAAGAATTTTTCTCCAAAAGCTATGGATAAGTTAAAAGATTACGATTGGGCCGGAAATATTACTGAGCTTAGAAAGTGTGTGGAAAGGGCAGTGCTTTATAATCCAAAAGCCCACATCATAACAGAAGTAGCACTAGAGAATAATGCTTCGCCACTATTAGATATTTCTAAGAAGCAGAGAATGTTTGGAAATGTTCCTCACGTGGCAGACTATAAACTACCATTGAAAGACAGAGTCGCTCTTATTGAAAGAGAGATGATTATGTCTGAAATTAAAAGAAATAATGGAAATAAATCTAAGGCCGCTAAGGAGATGGGTATCTCTAGAGAGGCACTTAGAAAGAAATTACTTCAATCGCGTCAAGTTCTAGATGGACTTACTGTTGTAGCTCCAGTTGAAGTGACTGAAGATAAAGAAGCAGCTTAATCTTTTTGAAATTTTACTAATATCGTTCTTGTCTTGGGACTATCTCTAAACTCACAGAGATAGATTCCCTGCCAAGTCCCTAAAACCATCTCTCCATTTTCAACAATAAACGCCATATTTTGATTAACAAGCATTGTCTTCATATGTGAAGGAGAGTCATCAGCGCCCTCATCAACATGTTTTATAAAGGGGAGAGTTCTAGGAGCGACAGCATCCAGAAAATGTTCTAGATCTTCTTTAGCAGAGGGGTCATAGGATTCGTTTACAGTAATGCCACAACTGGTATGAGTGATAAAGAGGTGAATAATACCATTTTCTTTATTTGGCGCTAAACGCTGTAAAACTTCTTGCACTAACTGAGTAATGTTATAAAACTTTTCTCCGTTGGTTGAAAAATTTATTTTAGAATAGCTCATTTAAACTTCCTTTTTGCTTATAAGCACATTATTCTCAACATTTAGCTAAGAATTGTCGATAATAATATATGAAAAATTTTAATAGGAGCAAATGTTGAGCATCATAGAGATCCTCTACAGACAAATGGGAATAAAGGATCTTGTAGACATTGGAGTTGTCTCAATTATCCTCTATCAAGTATTGCGTATCGTTCAAGGAACTCGCGCCTTACAAATTCTCTTAGGGCTTGTACTAGTTCTAGGACTCTATGGGATCGGAATCTATTATAAGCTTTATTCGTTAAATTGGATTCTTACTCACTTCTTTGACTACTTTGTCATAATATTTATTATTCTCTTTCAAGATCAAATTCGTTCTGCTCTGGCCAATGTGGGTACAGGTAGGAGAGTGTTCGGTGTTTTCAGTAGAAAGCGAGAGTCACTGGAAATTGAAGAAGTTGTCGAAGTTGCTGGTGTTTTTAGTAAAGAGAAAATTGGAGCACTCATTGTTTTTGAAAGAAATCATGGTTTAGATAATATTGTAGGAACTGGAACAAAAATTGGAGCTGAGATCCATTCTGATCTCATTTATTCAATCTTCCAATCTAGTTCTCCGTTGCACGATGGAGCCATTATTATTCAAGAAGGAAAAATTTCAGCGGCAGGTTGTTTCTTGCCACTTTCTAATAACGTCGAAATTGATCGTCATCTAGGAACTCGTCATAGGGCAGCTCTAGGTATTTCTGAAATTTCAGACTCTATTGTTGTCACAGTTAGTGAAGAGACTGGAAAGATAAACATTTCTATCGATGGAACTTTCTATCTTTGTTCAAATGAAAATCAACTTAGGAAATACCTAAAACATTTATGGTCGAATGAAAAATTAGATGACCAATTAAAACCAATTCAGCTAAAGGATTAGAATGAAGAATTGGCATAGAGTACTTAATAAAAATGATAAATATTCAAGACACTTTCTTAAATTAGTCAGTCTCTTCTTTGCGTGTTTCCTGTGGTTCTATGTCTTAAATTCTGAGCCACAAGTTGTTGAACAACTTTTAACTTTGAGTCTAAAGTCTCCCAAGGGCCTTAGTGTTTCAAATATTGTTCCTGCTAAAATCAAAGTCAAACTAAAAGGATCTAGGGCCTTTGTTAGAAACGTTGTTGAGCGTGAAGAGAAGATCTATTTAAATCTAAAGAATTATCCTTACAAGAAAAAAGGTGGCTTTAACGTCCTCTTAACTCCCAATGATGTTTCGGTTCCTTTTGGAGTAGAAGTTATTAGCGTGAGTCCCGATAATTTTAAAGTAAAACTAGAAAAGAGAATCACTAAGAAATTAACCATTAAGGCCAGTTTGGTTGGCTCACTTCCAACGGATCTAAATCTCATTAAAAAGACTCTTGAGCCCGCAACGGTTCTAGTCTCGGGGCCGATTGAAGTGATGAGAAAAATTTCTAAAGTTGTCACTTCTCCCATTGATATAACTAATCTTCAAGGAAAGGGAGAGTTGAAAATTTCTCTTGGTCAAATGGATAGTCGCGTTGAAAGCAATAGAGCTTCGGCCATTACTTTTAAATATATAGTCAAACCAAGAAAAGCCAATCTAACTTTAAAGAAAGTAAAAATACGATTCTTAACAACTTCTACGAGGCTAAAATCAAAGTCTAAGTATGTCTCTCTTGATGTTCTGGCTCCCGAGGGAGTGCGAATAACGGCTTCAAGTGTTCAAGTCATTGCCGATGTGCCGGATAAAAAGGGGGTGCATCGTGTTAAGTTACGTGCGAAACTCCCGGAAGGCATTCATCTTTTGCAAATCAATCCCCAATCTATTAATGTAACTATTCGTTAATATGGTTCTCTGGCCTTTTTTTTTGAGAGAGGCCTAAAAGGAATAACATGTCAGAAAGAAAACTATTCGGTACCGATGGTATCCGTGGCAAAGCAAATATTTATCCTATGACTCCTGAAGTGGCGACTGCTCTTGGACGAGCTGTAACTCACTACTTTCAAGGACGTACTAAGAGAAAGAAGCCTCTTATTATTGTGGGTAAAGATACTCGTCTGAGTTGTTACATGTTTGAACAAGCTTTTGCCGCTGGCGTTTGTTCCCAAGGTGGCGAGGTTATCCTTACTGGACCTCTACCAACTCCTGGGGTGGCATTTGTTACTGAATCTATGAGAGCTGATGCGGGAGTCATGATTAGTGCTTCTCATAATCATTACTCTGATAATGGAATTAAGATTTTTGATTCTGTTGGACATAAGTTGCCAGACGAAGTTGAACTACAACTAGAAGAGCTTGTCCTCAATTTACAATTAATGCCTGTTAAGGTTGGTGGAGAACTAGGTAACGCCAAAAGACTAAGAGAAGTTTTTGGAAGGTACCTTGTACACGTAAAATCGACTTTAAGTGATATATGTAAACTTGATCAAATGAGAATTGTGCTCGACTGTGCCAATGGTGCCGGTTACCGAGTTGCTCCTATGATGTTTGATGAACTCGGGGCAGAAGTAATGACTCTTGGAGTAGATCCAAATGGGCAAAACATAAATTCTAACTGTGGCTCTCTTCACCCTGAAGAGGCCTGTGAGCAGGTTAAGAAATACCGTGCTGATTTAGGTGTTTGTCTTGATGGTGATGCCGATAGAGTGACACTCATTGACGACGAAGGTGTTGTGATAGAAGGCGATGCTCTAATTGGAATATTTGCCAAACTTCTTCTGGACACGGGAAGAATGAAAAAAGGTGACACAGTGGTTGGGACAGTTATGTCTAACCTAGGTCTTGAAAACTATGTTAAATCCCTAGGATTAAAATTTCATAGAACTAAAGTTGGTGACAGATATATCGTAGGATATATGCGCGATAATAATTGTATTTTAGGGGGAGAGCCCTCTGGTCATGTTATTTTCGGAGAGTACGCTACGACTGGAGATGGTTGTCTCGCCGCTCTTAAGGCCATTGAGGCCATGAAGTATTACAATAAATCAATTAGAGAATTAGCTAGTGCAATTGATCTCTATCCACACCTCGTAAAGAACGTTGTGGTAAAGAATAAAGTTCCTCTTGAAGATGTGGAACCTATTCAAAAAATAGTGAAAGAAATTGAATCGTCTCTTGGAGATCGAGGAAGAATTCTTCTAAGGTATTCTGGAACGGAATCTCTCGCCCGCGTCATGGTTGAAGGGGAGAAGCTCGCAGATGTTCACTCCTATTGTGACAGACTAGTAGATGTAGTCACTAAGGAATTAGGAAATTAATATGAAAACAAGATTAGGTGTAAATATTGATCACGTAGCGACTCTCAGACAAGCGAGAGGCGAGGGTTATCCAAGCATCGTTGAGGCGGCTAAAACGGTCTTACAAGAGGGTGCTGATCAAATTACGATTCATTTACGTGAAGATCGTAGACATATTCAGGACACAGATGTGGAGGCAGTGCATCTCGTCACTAAGAAGTTTGGTAAACCTCTTAATTTGGAAATGGGTTGTAATGACGAAATCGTTGAGATTGCCATTGCGACTGCTCCTGATTGGATTTGTCTGGTTCCTGAAAAAAGAGAAGAGAAGACCACAGAAGGTGGACTCGACTTGATTTCAGTTGCTAACTTTGAAAAAATTCAAAAGACTTGTACTTATCTAAAATCGAAATTGCCAAGTGTTAAAATTTCTCTCTTTTTAGAGGCCAGTCAAGAGGTCTTATTAAAGGCTTCCACGCTACCCATTGATGCTGTAGAAGTTCATACGGGAGATTATGCTAAGGCTCATCTCAATGATGAAAGTTACGATGAATTTATTTCTCAATTTCTAGCAGCTAAGAAGTTGTTAGTGGAAAAGAATATTAACTGCCACGCCGGACATGGACTTACTCAACAAAGTCTCATTCCTCTTTTGGAAAAAAACATTTTTGAAGAGTATAATATTGGGCATTGGATTATTTGCCAGGCTTTATTTGAAGGTCTTGGACCTGTTGTAAAAAAGATGAGTCATTGCTTGAGTGATTACCCATATACTAAAGAGGATTAAAATGAGAGTTGTCGATATAAATGAGATGAAAGAAATTGAAAAGCTCGCCATTGAAGAATTTGGCTTCAGTGAATCTCTCATTATTGAAAATGTAGGTGTGCGTGGGGCTGACTTCATTGAAGAAATTATTCTTGAAGAGCTCGAATATTCTGGAGAAATTGTTGTTCTCGTTGGTAGTGGAAATAATGCCGCTGATGGTTTAGCGATCTCTAGGAACCTTGTGAATAAGGGACATAGAGTTAGGGCCTTTATCCTCTTTCCAGATGATGATAAGGCGACTGAAGAGCAGAGAAAACAAGTTCACTTAGCAAAGTCTTACGGTGTAAGAATTAATGAAGTAAAGAATATCAATCAAATACAAAGTTACTTTGAAGAGACGCAGGACAATTATGTTGTCATTGATGCAGTTCTTGGAACTGGTTTCAAACTCCCACTCTCTCAGTATCTCTTTGAGCTTTTTAATTGTGTTAACAACGCTAGAAGTATGACTATATCTATTGATATGCCTTCTGGGATTACTGCTGACGTTGGTGGGAAAAGTTCTGCAGCTATTGAAGCTGATTTTACTCTGGCGATTGGTCTACCAAAGACAGGTCACTATATTGATGAAGGCGCCAGACATAGTGGACAAGTCCTAACGTTAGATGTGGGATTTCCAAAAACTATTTTAAACGGTGGAGATAAGGCGCTCTTAACTCCCGAAGTAATTAGTGGTGCTTTTGGAGAGAGGAATAAATTTGCTCACAAGAATACCTTTGGTCACACTCTTGTGCTTGGAGGATCTCCTGGTTTAACAGGAGCTTGTATTATGGCCTCTACGGGTGCTTTAAAGGTTGGTGCCGGTATCGTTACCGCTGCGACTTGGAAGAGTAGCTACTACGAATTAACTTCTAGAATTATGCCTGAAATTATGACCGGTCTTATTCCTTCTGAAGAAAAAGACATTGAAACAATTATTAGAGAATTGGATCGTTATGATGCTGTGGTTATTGGACCAGGTCTTGGTGTTAACGCAGAGTCTAGAAATATTGTGGTTGAGTTGCTCAACCACTTTGCCGGTCCGGTCATTGTTGATGCCGACGCTATTAAAGTCTTAAGTCTTGAAAAAGATGGTGATCTACTACATTCAAGAAAGTATCCAACGATCTTTACTCCCCACATGGGTGAGTTTGCCCAATTTACTGGTGCCAGTGTCGATGATATTTTGCAAAAACCCATTGATTACTTAAAAGAAGTTGTCGATCGCACAAATACTTGTTTCATCATGAAGGGTCCTTGTTCTTTTCTAGGCTTCCCAAATGGTGATGTGTTCATCAACTATTATCCAAACGATGGAATGGCCACAGGTGGCTCAGGAGATGTTCTCGCTGGTATTCTTGGTGGTCTTCTGGCACAAAACCCTCTGGATAGAAAACAGAGTGGAATGTTCTTAGATAAGAGCCACTTGTATCAAGCAATTTGTTTAGCAGTGGCCGCTCACACGCTTGCTGGAAAACATGCAGCAGAAAAACATGGCGTAAGAGCTATGACTGCTGGAACTATTGTTGATCACTTAAGCGCTGCTTTCAGTGAACTAAGTGAAGATGCTTTAATTTAGAGTAGATATTTTGGAAATAAAAAATGAAAGAAGTCCGGGTTTGGGAAAACGTCCACGAGAGTGATTTAGTAAAAGTTGTAAGCGAGCTTAAAGACTCCTTACAAACTCCCTGCGTCGTACTTCTCTCTGGCCCAGTTGGTGCTGGAAAAACAACTCTAACAAAGAAGTTTATTGGGGGAGAAGATGAAGTCTGCTCTCCTACATACTCCATTATCAATGAGTCTAACGACTGTGCTCATGGGGACTTCTACCGTTTGGAATCAAGTGAAGAAGTCGTTCACTTAGAGCTTTCTCTCTACTTAGAAGATAAGAATTACTTCCTCATCGAGTGGGGAAAACCCTTTCTAAAAGAAATTCAAAGAAATATTGAGGAAGATTGGCAAGTTTTTGAACTTTTATTTGAAATTAACCCAAATCAATCTAACGATTCTAGCGTCTCTACGCGTAAATTAACCCTAACTGAGATTTTATAAAAACAAGATTTCAGTATCTTAAGGGCCGTACGGGGCAAATATTTCCGACTAAAATACTTCGCTTTCCTATTATTTTCTCACAAGAAGAACTAAAGTTAAAAGTAAGTTCCCGAGAGAAACAGTCTAACTCTTTATTTTTATTAGAGCCAACAGTAAAGAAAACTCAAGTATTCCTAAATTTGCGAAATTAAAGAAAAAAAGGTGATTTTACGGCCTGAATTCGTATTGACTTAGGTGCCTCTAAGTTGTCATACTATCTTACGTAGATCGGATTAGTTAATTAATTCGGTTTATGGGGAGCACAGGACGCGACCCGAAATAGAGAGCACACCACAAGTAATATTAACTTGTATTATGCAACACTAGACCGAGCTATTTAGCTTTCAATTGGATTTTTTATGGAGGAAGACCAATGAGACTCACTTCAAAAGGACGTTACGCAGTAAGAGCAATGCTTGACCTAACTACCCACTCAAATGGGAACCCAGTTAGACTTCAAGAGATCTCTCAAAGACAGAACATTTCACTTCACTATTTAGAGCAACTTTTCAGAAAGCTTAGAAATGGGCAATCAGTTAAGTCTGTGAGAGGACCAGGTGGTGGTTATGTACTTGCTAGAAGTATGGACCAAATCACTATTAAGGATATCCTTGATTGCGTAGGTGAAAACATCAACCCAGCCAAAGACATTATTGGTTCTGAAGCTGAAACTTCTAATACAGTAGAGTTTCACCTGTCTAAGAACTACTTTCAAAATCTAGGGACGATTATGAGAGAGTACTTGTCAACGACATCTCTAGGTGATTTAATGCGCAAATCTAAAGAGATTGAAATTGAATTAAAGACGGAAGAAGCAGCAGCTGCTACTCAAACTGAAGTTGTTCAAGCAGCCCAAGTTGAAAGCACAATTGGACTAACTTCCGCAATTAGGAATCCAATTGGCGAGATTAATCAATAAGAGATTTTATTTCGATTATAATGCAACATCCCCGTTGGCAAGCACAGTCGTAGACTGGCTTCCTAACGGGGATTTGCTATTTGCAAATCCTTCTTCCATCCATTCATCTGGGAAGAAAACCAAACGCTATATTAATGAATCTAGAAAGTTTCTCTTTGAAACATTTGGATTAGACTTAAGTTATCGACTGTTCTTTCACTCAGGAGCTTCTGAGGGAATCAATACTCTTGTTAAAGGTTTAGCTCAAAATCACTATGCTAAAGGTGAGAAGATTAACTTTGTTCACGCTATGGTTGATCACAGCTGTGTCTTTAATTTAAGAGATGAGCTCGAGCTCTATGGGCATAAAGTGGTTACGTTCGATGTTTGTGAATCGGGAGATTTTGATGAGGACCAACTCATCAAGACCATTAAAGATTTAAAAGGACCGACTCTTTTTAATTTCACTTGGGTGAATAATGAAACTGGTGTCGTGTGGAATTTAAACTTTCTAGAAAGACTTAAAAAAGAAACAAATTGCTTCATCCATGTGGATGCTGTGCAGGCCATAGGAAAAATTCCTAAGTGGAATGAACTCTCTGAGTTCGCTGATGCTTATACTTTT
Organism: Halobacteriovorax marinus; assembly: GCA_002163155.1. Classification (GTDB taxonomy): domain Bacteria; phylum Bdellovibrionota; class Bacteriovoracia; order Bacteriovoracales; family Bacteriovoracaceae; genus Halobacteriovorax; species Halobacteriovorax marinus_A. The sequence goes on from MAAO01000002.1 coordinate 536,642, forward strand.
TCTGGACATAAGTTTGGGGCCCTAAAGGGAATAGGCTTTTCTTTTGTAAAAGAGGATTATCCTTTTTGTTCTATGGTTAGAGGCGGTGGTCAGCAAGATGGTATGCGTTCTGGAACAGAGAATACATACGGAATCTACTCTTTAAAACTTGCCCTAGAAGAACTAATGGCCCAGGAAAATTTCCATAAATTAGTTGAGGCCAAGTCTCATATAGAAAATGGGCTGGTAGAGCTTTTAGAAAATAAGGGACGAGTGATTGCAAGGAATGCAAATACTCGAAATGGAAATACTATCTATATGATTATTCCTGGCACTAAAGCGGACATTCTCATTACTGCTTTTGATCTCGCAAAGATGGACGTGAGTTCAGGTTCAGCATGCTCTTCAGGCGCTGTTCTCCCTAGTAGAGTGCTTATGAGTATGGGTGTGAATGAGGAAGATGCTAAATCTGCCATACGACTTTCTTTTTCTTACGACCTAAGTTTAGAAGATGCAAAGGAATACCTTCCTAAAATTTCAACCATCGTTGCAAGGTTTCTTTAGAAAACCACCTTCATTAAACCTCATAATCATGCTTGAATAGTACGTTTTCACTCTTGACATTTTTTTATGTCAATGCTGTAGGGGCATTGAGATAGAAAAAAATAAAAAAAGCAGTAAATAAAGGTGTCTCAAGCCTTGCCAAGTTAAATTATTTGCTTCAACATAATATGTAATCAACCCAACATCATGGAGGAATTTATGAACAAGAAACAACTATTAGAAGCAATTCTAAAGAACAAAGAACTTACAGGAATGACTAAGAAAGACGCTGAGCTTTTCCTTAACACTACTATTGATACAATCAAGAAAACTGTTAAAAAAGGTGAAGATGTTTCTCTTATCGGTTTTGGTTCTTTTTCTAAAGTTAGAAGAGCAGCTAGAGCAGGTGTAAATCCAGCAACTGGTGAGAAGATTAAAATTAAAGCAAAAAATCTTCCAAAGTTTAAGCCAGGTAAAGCTTGGAAAGATATGTTCTAAGATTGCTTTTGCAATTAAGAAAATCTAGAGGGATCTTTGTGATCCCTTTTTTATAATTAGCTTTTGACTCGCCGCTTCCTTAAGTAAACATCTAGATTTACGTGACACCGTGAAATAAATTTGACTAGGAGGGTAAAACTTTATAAAAAAACTCCACTACACAGACACACAACTCTTTTTAGGGGAGATTATCGATGAAAAAGATTCTTTTTATAGCTTTCTTTATTATGGCATCTGTATCCGCCAGAAATGTTAATCCAAGACATAAACTAACTATCACTATGAACAACTTCGTTCTACAAACGGTGGTCGGTCAGGCTGTACACGCTGAACTCATGTATAGGTTTCCGCGTTTTAACTATGTCTATGGCTGTACGGTTGGAAATATTAGAAAGTACCCGTGTGCTTATAAGAAAGCTTTTAAAGTGAATAGAAGCACTATTGTGATCCATCCAGATATGCACACAGCTTCTAATGAGTATCTCTCTTGGATTATGGTTCAGGCCATGACGAAAATGATTTATGAAAAGAAGTATCAATTAACAAAGTATAGTCGACTTAGAGTTGTTGAAATTGAGCAAATGGTTTTTCTTACGGCACAACTTTTCTGGGAAGAGCTTAACCCACCAATAAGTAGAGACCTAGATCTCTTTAACAGCCCAATGAATAGTATTGCTAGAAGATTAGATCTTTCGGTTTTTGCTTTCACAAGAATTTACGATGTAAATTTTGTTCTTCCATTTTTAAATAAAGTGGCCACTAGGGCCAAGAGAAAGGATGGGATCACAAGATCAGCTTCTGATATCATAACTGGAGTGAACTATAGTAAAGAAGAAAAGAGAATTGCTAGAAATATTATTGATGATATTTACGGTGATTTATTGAGACTAGAAGGTTTTTAGTCTCTCATATATTTAACAGGGATTTTAAATGAATCCCTGTTCACATACTTTGCTTATACAGAAATATAAATCGTATCCCCATCAATTCTAATAGAATCTTCCTCTAGAAAAAGTTTTAAGATCATCATTGTTAAACTCTTTGCAGGGATTCCCGCAATTGAAGCCTTTTTAATTTCTAGCTTTAAAATATCTTCTTCTACCAGGTAATTTATGATTCCTCTTACTTTGAGTTTGAAGGTGAAGAGAATTTTTATTTTTGCTGTGACACTTACATTGTGGTTATTGATGCTGACTCTTAGGTTTTTTATATCCTTAAGATCAACAAGGGCCTTCGTATTCTTTGGATTGTAACTCTTTAGTTTTTTAAGATTTTTAAATTCACTGAAACCATCTAGGTAAAAACTAGATTGATTAAAACAACCGGCGATAAAGTCTTCTTCTTTAAATCGACCTGTGATTCCATTCTTGCAGCGAACTTGTAAGATATTCACTTTGGTTTTTTGACCGTCTGAAGTGAATATTGTTTGTGCACTATCGAGAGAGATAAGCTCTGGGGTAATAGTAGTATTTAGATTTCTTGTTAAGAGATTCATTGAATCATTTATAAAGTGCACGCTAGGAGAGTGGATATTTCCATTTTGGAGACAGACAATATCGATATCTGTGGTGGTATCTCCTTTAGGATCACAACTTCCTCTTAGAGATTCTGTCTCTAGGGTAGTTTTATCCATAAGAATTCTTATTTTAGGTATTTCAAAAAAAGCTTCATCCTTATTGAGATTTAAATTTGCATTTTCAATTAAAAGCTCATCTAGGGTAACTAATGGGTTATCTGCCTCAAGTTGAGTTGTGTATGTGATGAGAGAAGTTTTGGCCTTAAAGACTTTGTCGATAATCTCAACTTGGCCTTCAATTAATCCTTCAACTCCGCCGGCTTCAAAAGTGTCCTTACCATATTTAATGTAGAGCTTCTGTGCTTCGAGTTTTCCTTGCACCAGACCATCAGTTTTCTGAGTTTCAACTGATAGGTTTTTGATTTCGAAGATATCGCGAGCTGCAAATGAATTGAAGATGAAAATATTAAATGCCAATAAAGCTATAAGTGTCTTATTCATAAAACCTCCACAGCACTAATAGCAAAACTAGTGCCGCAATTTTTTTCGTGATATTAAACACTTATTTAATCAAATCTGTTTCACTTTTAGAACAAACTTGTTCTGACATTTCTGGTGAAGGCCTTTATTTATGCTTTTTCTTTATAAATGAAGAGATTTCAACGACTAATTTTTGAATAAGATCTGAATTTTCTTTGAATTTTGAATAAGAAATTGAAATTGAGTGCTCACTTCTTTTGAGTGGTATTGTGGATTTAATATTTATGGCAACTAAGTTCTTTTTAGAGACGTCATAACTTGCAACAAGACTTGGCAAAAGAGCGATTCCTATACCGTTTATTGCTAAGGCCTTAGCTGATTCTAAGCTTGAAGTTTCGTAAACCTTTCTATTTTCAATAAGTGATTTCAGATTCTGCTTAAATTCTGAGCTTAAATTTTGAATGGCCTGTGGCATATATATAATCGGAGCAATAGCTAAATCAGAGTAATCAGCAATTTCACTATTTGTAGTTGTGTAGAATTTAAAATGATCATTGATTGATGATTTAGAAATAATGTTCTTAACTTTTTTAGGATCAACAGTTAGAGCTAAATCATAAACACCATTTTCTAGTTCCGATAAAATAGTATGACTTCTATTTGTAGATAGTTGAATATTAAGATTTGGGTACTTTTTTGAAATGTGTTTAATAAATTTGGGCCAAAAGTAAATAGCAAGACTATCGTATGTTCCTATTCTGACTGTCGCATTCATAGGATCGTTCTTATTTAAGAGTAGACCTTCAACTTCATCTAGCTTGTAAAAGAGTTCTACACAATATTCAAAAAGCAACTTTCCCTCTTCACTTAAAATGACCCCTTTAGGTGTTCTTAGAAAAAGTTTTATCTGTATGCTTTCTTCCAATACTTTAATTGATTTTGTTAGTGAAGGTTGTGTGATGAATAGGGTGCGCGAAGCCTTATTAAAAGAACCAGCTTTCGCAATTTCATAGAAGTAATGTAGTTTTTCCAAATGTTCTTTCAGCATATAGCCTGAAGCTATAGCTCATATAGAAGAAAGTCAATTTATTTATAGCTACTATTCAATTAAATTAAACAAGCAAAAATATATTTGCTTAAACGTTGAAGGAGTATCTATGAAGTCTATTTTATTAACCCTAGTCATGTCCTTTTTGACTATTTCTCACACTCAAGCATTTGATCAATTGGATCGAAATGTCGCGGAATACAATTTAAGTGATCGTGGAGTTGGGCTTATCAATTATAAAAATGGAAAGGCCTATGATCCAGTTTCGTATTTTGTTGAAGAAGGTTCTAGCGCACTGGTAGGGAGTGACGAGTTTTCTCTCGTCTACGAAGAAGTTGAATACCTATTTTCAAGTGCAGTGAATATGAAATCATTTTTAACAGATACGGCCAGGTATGAACCAACATTTGGTGGATGGTGTGCAAGAGCTATGGTCGCGGGTCAAAAAGTTCAAATTAATACTGAGCTATTCACTGTAGTAGGTAGGAGAGTATTCTTCTTCGTAAATAATAGAGCAAAGAGATTCTTTGATAGAAATTTAGAGAAAAATATCTTACTAGCAGATAAGAACTGGAAAGAAATTTCTGGTGAAGCTCCTAGAATTTAATTATTAGTCTTTCTTGGAGAATATATGAAAAATATCCTTTTTATTTTCTATATAATTTTCTTTATCTCTTGTGGTGATTACGTAGAGTTTAAAGAGAGTCCATTGCCGTTTCTCCAAGGAAGGTTTCCTCTCGAAGAGTTAACATTTGAAAATATAAATAATAAAGTTTTAAAAAATAATTGCCTCTCTTGTCATGGAGAATATGAGGATTTTGAAATTGTTAAATCAAAATCGAATGAAATAATTGAGGCCATGACGAGTGGAAGGATGCCTAAGAATGCTCCTGCTTTAAGTCGTGAACTGCAAGGTTTATTTAAAGCATGGGTCGAAAAAGGAGCTCCCTTTGGAGATAACCCTCCTCCATCTGGCGGGAGTAATGAGTTAAGTGCAGAGTGGAGATCAATTTCTAAAAAGGTCATTTTTCCAAAGTGCTTAAGATGTCATAACCCAAACGGTCAGGCGAGCTTCTTAGACCTTAGTACGAGGCAGAAATTTTTTGAACAAAGAGATTATCTATTAAATGGGTTCTCTGATGTAGAAAATAGTTACCTGTTTGAAGTCTTAAATGATGATGAAGAACCAATGCCTCCTGCTTCGTCAGGAATTGAAAGATTAACAACTTTTGAAAAAGAAATTTTAAAAGAATGGATTGAGAAGGGTCTTCCTTAAAGGATTTGAAATGAAAAAAATATTACTAATGTTACTTATTATAAATATCAATGTAGCAAATGCCTCTAAAGTGATTTCTTCAAAGGTTAAGTTTCAAGCAACGGGGAAACCAGCTTTTCTTAAAATTAATGGAGAAGGAAAATTAGGGGTAACAAAACTTAAGATTGTAGGAAACAAGTTAATAGGTTCAATAGAAGTTGATTTAAATGAACTTGATTCTGGAATAGAGCTCCGAGATAACCATTTAAAAGAGAATTATCTTGAAACTAAGAAATATCCAAAAGCAATTCTGTATTTAGATCATGCTGATCTTTTAAAAGGATCTTCGGAGAATACTCTCGAAGCTGTATTGGAGCTACATGGAGTTAAGAAAACTATTGAATTTATCTCTACCATTAAAATTAATGAGAAGGTTTTAACTGTCGAGTCTGAGTTTTCTATAAAGCTAAGTGATTTTAAAATTGCAATTCCTTCCTTTCAAGGAATAACAGTGAGTAAGATTGTTAAGTTAAATATCACAGCAAAAATTGAGCTTGATTAATGAAGACCTTAATTACGATATTTTTATTAGTACTTAGCGCTAATACTCTTTCTTATGTTGAGAATGTAACAAAGGGATATGCCAATTGTATGTCATGCCATATTTCCCCAAACGGGGGAGGTATCCTTACTGATTATGGAAGAGTCTTGTCTTCGGCAATGATGAGTACATGGAAAGTTAGGCCTGGGTTTGAAAATCCTTATTACGGACTATTTAAAAATACGCAGAGTTTAAAACTTGGAGGACAGCTCAGAACTATTCAAGTTCACGCTGAGAATAATCAGGTCAAAATTGCCAAGAAATTTGTTATGCAAAATAACTTGGAGTTTGCCTACAAAATAAAAAACGTAAATATCGTAGGGACTATTGGCAGGCAAGAAGGACCCAAGACCACAAAGAGAAAAGGAGAGTTTCTAAGTGAGAGGCATTACCTATTATGGGAAACATCTGAGGATACAAGAGTTCGTATTGGGAAATTTAAGCAGCACTTTGGAATAAATACTCCTGATCACACAAGATTTGTTAAACAATCCTTGGGGTTTGGATCAAATTCTGAAACTTATAATTTTGAAGTTTCTAAGTACTATGACTGGGGAGAAATCAATATTTCTCAGAGTGTAGGTGATTTCTTTGCTCATAAAGCGGACGATTTACAAAAGAGAAACTTAGTCTTTAACTTTACTCATTATGGCAATGGATCCTCGCGCTTTGGGACTAGTCTTCTTTTGGGTCGAGATTCTCTTAATAAGAGAAGAGTGTACGGAGTTAATGCTGTTTCCGGTCTTAGTAAAAATACATATTTTCTAAGTGAATTAAATTACGAAAGAAAGATTGAATTAAATAGTTCTGACATTTCTACTGATGCACTGTTTGGGGTTCATACATTGGGCTACAAGGCATTTAAAGGGGGGACAGGTTACTTTGTCTTTGAACATTCTCAAAATGATCTATCAAAGAATGAGTCTTTGATTTTATCTCCAGGAGTTGGGGTACAACTCTTACCAATTCCTCACGTAGAGGTTCAATTAGAGTATCAAAGAAGAAGTTATCAGGTCGCAAAGAATAATCCTGAACACCGATCTTTTATGATCTTTCACTTATATCATTAATGAGGAGTTTTTATGCAAGAGGAAATAGTAAAAACAAATTTAGATAGAGCAAGTCAGTTTTATTCAATGATGAATGAAAGAAGAAGTATAAGAAGTTTTTCAGACAAAGATATTCCTTTGGATGTCTTAAAGGAATGTATTAAAGTCGCAGGTACTGCCCCTAGTGGGGCAAATCGACAACCATGGTATTTTGCTTTAGTTGTTGATCCAATCCTTAAAGCTAAAATTAGAGAAGCAGCAGAGAAAGAAGAATTAGACTTTTATCAAAGAAAAGCTTCGGATGATTTTCTAAGAGACCTTTTACCTTTTGGAACTTCTTGGAAGAAAGCACACTTAACTGAGGCCTGTGCATTAATCGTTATATTTTCAAAGAGTTTTGATTTTATAGGTGAGGAGAAACTAAAATGTTACTATCCCAAAGAATGCGTGGGAATTGCAACGGGAATGCTCATCACTTCTTTACATAGACTCGGTATTGGAACTTTAACTCATACTCCAAGTCCCATGAGCTTTCTAAATAATGTATTAGATAGGCCTAGTCATGAAAAAGCTTTCATGATTCTTGCTGTTGGACATAAATCTTCATCTTATATTCCACCAAAGATTACAAGAAAACCTTTTCATCAGATTTGTGATGTCTATTGATTATTAATAAAGTTTAAAATATCTCTTCTTACGAGTTTAGCAGTTGATTCCTCTTCATTATCAATCTCGTGAAGTGTATTCTTATAGAGTAATGTTTTAAAGTGACGTGCATTTTTTTTAATTGCTTTTAAAGTCTTATTTGAATTTACGTAGGTGTCAATTCTAGGATCAGATAAGAGTACAAATCCTTTAACTGCTTTAGAGATTTTCCAGCTTCTTCTCGCTTTATAGGCCTGCATTTGAAGATTAATTGAAAATTTCAATACGTGAGCAGGGCTCGCTGGGTAAATCGCGTCTTCATGGGGATCATTGACTCCAATAAACCTATTTGTGGTTAAAGTCCTTATTGTAATTTCATCAATTGGCCAATTAAAGAGTCCTTCGCCTACTAAGTAGCGTGGAGAAATTCCTGGTGCAATTAAAGTAATAGATTTTACTGTCTTGCCTTTATCTAGATAAGCTTTTTTATAGGCAGCGAGTCCTCCGGTGGACCATCCAATTATATGATACTTATGATTTGCGCCATCATTTCTCTTATATTTTGAAATAACTAAATCACCAAGCCTATTTATATTTTGAATTTTCGTGTAATTCATAGATCCAAGGGATCCGCCTTGGCCCATATAATCAAAAGCTATAACTCTATATCCATCTTTAATGAGAACTTCAAAAAGAGGATCATGGTTTAACATTGAATCGGCCAGTCCTTGGTAGTAGAGTATATTTCCCTTGAAGGGGACATCAGGGTTTGCCTTCAAAAATCCTGTACGAATCGAAATCTTCTTTCCTTTATTTAAAAAATCTATTCTATCCATTTGCCAATTCAAATAACTACCGGCAATTGAGTTTACACTCATACATAGTGCAAATAGAAATATTGAAGTTTTAATAAACTGCATAGGATCTCCTAAATTTGTTTTTCCTTTATTAAGCAAGACATATGCCATTTCTAAATAATGATTATGGTTATTTAGAGTTTTTAAATATGAATATTTGTTCACATTTTTATGAGGTTGTCTAAATATTGAACAACATAGATGTATAAGCTATTAATATTAGTGTCTTTCATTTGGACTGACTTTTGCTCTTTAGGGGGTGGGCGAGGTACTAGTGAAAAAAATATTATTTACAATTACATTACTTTCTCTTGGCATGACGATTCAGTCTAAGGGTGTGCAACAGATTAAGGTTAAGACCACGTATAAGCGGTCTAAGAAAATCTGGGGAGTTTATACTCAAAAGAAGCAAGAGTGGTTTAAAGGCAAGAAGAAGCACCGTATTGGGGTCAAGCATGACCGCGTACTCATGCGTAAAGATGGCCATCTTGTTTTCATCTCTCCAAAAATGAGTTTAGGTGTTTTAAGCTATAATGTTTTAGAAGTTCCCTATGTTAAAACTGGAAAAAAGAAAATCAAAATTGAAGGTGATAACCTAACAAAATTAGAATTTAATAAAATTCCCATAGTCAAAAATGACGAGCGTTATGAAACGGTTTCTTATAATTGTAAGAACAAGTGGAAAACTATTGAATGCACGCAAGTTTTACGTGAAAGAGATCTTGCCAAGGGTGTTTTAAGAGAAATTGCTAGAGAGTAATCTATTCTAAATAGGCTAGGTTCGTTTAGAAGACTTTATAGAGCATCGAGTACTCCTGTTAGTTTATCGTAACTTAAATAGAGAAAGTCCTTATTTCCTGCGTTGGTATCAGCGACAGTTCCCTGAGTATATCCAAGCATTAGTAATTTACCATTTGTAACTATTATATCAGTTGGACGTTCATGATTACTCTGGTTGGCCGGAGCAAAGTAGGCTCCAGCATACTTTGCTGTACCTAATTGATCTCCCCAGATAACTGCACCAGTGTCTTTATTGAGAAGTCCTGTAATAATATTTGTATTAGCAGTGTTAGCATCATTATCAAATAAATCTCCTTGCGTATGACCCGCAAAGAAAACACCATCGTCAGTTACTTTTAATTCATAAATTTCGTCATTGGCATTATTGGCAATAAAGGGAGCGGCACCAGAAGTCACGGCTCCAAATTGCCTTCCCCAGCGCGCAGCTCCAGCTGACGTTAGAGAGAGAATCACTGAAGCATTACTTGGTGCATTCTCTAAGAAAGCTAAGCCTCCTGATCCTGAAGCATGCCCTCCAAGATAGATATTATCTGAAGAGTCTTTCGCAAGAGCTCTTAATGTAAAGTTATTTCCGTCTGTGATTCCAAAAGCAACAGGTTCATCTTCTCCGAAGGTGAAGCTCCACTGCCAGTTATAGGAGAAGTCGGTCTTTATTACAAAGTAATTATACGTGCCGGCTCCTGTGGCCGAAGCAAAATCCTCACGGCTAATTCCTGTTACTACGATCCCATCACTTAAGGCAACAATTGCTGTAGGTGTTTCAGCTCCTCCTGCGGCGCCGGCTTGAATCAAATTATTATTCATCTGAGTAGATGAAACACGATTCCCTTCTAAATCAAATTCGTGAATAAAGATATCGTTTAAGCCTCCTCCTGCATTGATGTAACTTCCATTTACTTTACCAAGAATAAAGATACGATCGCCAACTCGATCTCCACCAATAACATTGTCTGCTGTAGCGTTTGCACTATAGGTTTGTTCTAGTTGTTTTACCCAAGTCACAGTTCCATCTGTACGTGATACCTCAATGGAAAATACGTCGGTGGAGTCTCTTGTTCCTACTAAACTTGAACTTGTATCACCAAAAATAATGAGATTTCCATCATTGTCAGTGGTTCCATAGTAAGGTCTTTCATCACCCGTATTATTCGCTAAAGATGTTGTCCCGTAATGCCTATACCAATCTACTGTTCCATCTGCATTAAAGTGAGTCACCACGATGTCTCTACCAGCATGTGTTTCAAGCATGTCACTTGAAGTCGCACCCACTAGAAAAAGTCCACCCTTAGGATCTTCTACCCAAAGTCCAAGTTCCTCATTTGCGGAGAGGTCTGCAAAAGGTCCTCCATTTCCAGTTAGAAATGCGTTACCTATTTGGACTCCTGATAAATCAGCAGTAAGGCCTGGAGTCCCAGGTGCAGTTGAAGCTCCACTAGAAATTGAATTTGAACCTGTAGGTGAGGTGATATCTATGCTTCCATTACAAGAAGTGAGAAGCAATATTGCTAGAATATGAGGATAGAATTGAAAGAATTTAATTATATATTTATACATGTAAATCCTGATAATTTAGTCACTAAACTATTCGTATAATTATAAAGAAAACTTGAAGAATATAGGTCTCTAGATTTGAGAAAACTTTAAAGTCACGTCAAAATAGGTAGTTGTGAATGTAATGATTATAGAGACTTCTGGAAACTGCGCAAACTTTATTGGTCATTAAGTATTTTTAGTTTACGAGAGGGGGATTAAACACTATTAAAAGAATTGATAGCCGATACCAAGGCCAAAGCGTATTCCACTTAAACTCCCCGCATCTTTTGTGAGCTTGTGATACTTAATAAGGCCTGAGTAAGTCATATTCTTACCAAACTTTCTGCCAATATAGAAAATACTCTTATATCCGGAGAAAGGGTTATTGCTGATGTTATTACTTTCGTAGATTGAATATGAGCCACTTAGCTTTAGAAAAGTTTTTTGAAGGTAGAGACTTGTTCCCAAAGTAGCATAAATTAACTGGTTAGAATTGAAACTCAGTTTTCCTAGTGAAATATCATTCTCATTCGCTGAAGCAAACCGTTCAAAATCGGCACCATAATAGAAATGAAGTCCTTTCATTAAAGGAAGAGATAATTCGTGATAAATGTTGGATCCAATTTCTATTGGAGGATTACTTTTAGATTCATTTATTCCTGAAACACTTGTAGATGAAATATATGAAACATATAAACTTAGTGACAAAGAGTGCGAATCTCTAAAAACTTTTCGTGCAATTAGGCCTAATGTTGCAGGAGAGTTCAGCTTATATTTAATACTTGTGCCATTACTAGTGAGCTCTTTATTTTGCGAGGATGAAGCCGAGTAAAATCCTAATAAATTAAACTGAGAAGAAAAGAAAGACGTATTCTTAAGTGGCTCTGCAAAGTTCCACGAAATGAAGGGAGAGTAGGGAGGAATCACATAAATTTGATCACCTTTTTTGGGTGACTTTGTTTTTATATGTTTATTCCACTTTATGAGATCTTCTTCAAAATTTTTTATATCTCTATAGTGATGTAGGTCATGGTCCTTGTATTCTTTTGCTAGAGCGTTCCATGATCTATCTTCTTTGATTTCTACAATTAAATTTTTTGCTGAAGCAAATTCTATAAGCTTGAATAGCACTAAGGAGTAAAAGAAAAGTATTCTAAGAAAACTCATTTTAAAGATTCCAGGATTAAAATATAAATTTACCAACATTAATAATTTTAGTTAATTCTAGGAGTAATAGCAAGAAGGGTAAAGGGGTCAATTAAATAGAAATTACCTATATAAGTCTTTGAACCACTAGAGAATAGCCGTGCTTTTAGTAAATCGTAATACTTGACTGTCACAAAGTTGAAAATATTACTTAAACCTAGAAAGCATTCGTTTCACCGAGGGTAATTGCTTATAATGATAAAGAATTGAATAGATTCTTAAAAGTTAATTTTGGAGCGTAAAATGACCAAGGTCACTATTGTTATTACATCACTACTTCTAATGTTGGGTTCAAATTTAACTTTTGCAGAAGCACCAGCAACTGACTTTGATGCTTTAGAAAATGCTCCAAAAGTTGAAATTCCAATTGTGGCATTTCATAAAAGTTATGATGAAACAAAACTAGCTTACTATAAATTTAACTCTACTGAGCAATCTGATAGGGCGGTTATTGTTCTTCATGGTGGAGGTGCTCACTCTTTGTCGGGTTATCAGCATCTAGCAGATACTCTGTCCCGTGAATATTCAACAAATGTATATCTCGTGGATCTTCGAGGTCATGGACGTTCAAAAGGTAGAAGAGGTGATGCTCCGAGAGCTAATTCCATCAAGAAAGATTTAAAGTCGTTTGTGAAATTTACTAAGAAACAAAATAAGTTAGTTTATGTACTAGGTCACTCATCAGGGGCCGGACTATTATTAAATTATATTTCGTGGAAAAAGAAAATTGAAGTTGATGGTTACTTCTTTGTCTCTCCGCAGTTTGGTCACAAGGCTAAAATTGAAAGAGATAATCCAACAACTCCTCCTTTTGCGACAATTAAATTATATAAATTTATTATTGCTCAAAGTACTTTTGGACTTTTCTATGGACATTCTCCAGCAGTCCATTTTAATTACCCAGCTAAAGTTCTTGCAAGAGATCCACTAATAAACACATTCATCACAAGACATATGTCAGTTGGAATGACTCCTAAAAAACCTGTTAAACAATTTAAAAAGATTGACCAGAAATATGGTCTCTTTACAGGGGAGAGAGATAACCTTCTTGATCCTTTAAAAGTGACTAAGTACTGTGATTACGCAACTGAAGATATTAATAAGCAATCTGCTTGTGAAATCCTGTATCAGGGTCACTTATCTATTCTTTTAAAGGTTGGTCATAATGTTGGTGAACTTATTTTAAATTGGAACTAGTCATATAAGTTATTAGAGTTTTTTTCTAATAACTTATTTAATATTCTCTATCTAAAAAGTTTTCTTAAATATTTCTTTTCTTCTAGATTAGTGGTTTTCTTCATTTCGAGGTCTAGATAGAGTTTAGTTTCAGAGTCATTTCTATAGTTTGAAACAATATTCCAAAATTGATTTAAAAGTTTTTTTAATTTCTTCATAACTATTTCCTTTCATTGAATAAACTTAAGGCCAGTTTATTCGAATATAGGAAAATGTATTGTTATGATTTTGTTAGAATTATAATGAGATTAATTAAGTGATTTCTCTATTGCTTGTAGAAGCATTCCTCTAGGATTTGCTGCACTTATTTTTGGAAACTGAATCTTTTTTAAACTCTTCTTCTCGGCATTTACAACTTTAGTCGTCTTAGCAGATTTTGTTTCAGTCTTTGGAATGAGTTTAATATTCTGCGTGGCCACAGCATTGAGGACAAGAATAAGTATGGCGATAAATTGAATTTTAAAAAAGTCTTTAAACATAGAGTTTAATTATCACATAGTGATTCGCCGCGCAATAAGCCTGAAAATATTTACTCTATCATCGCCACTGTAAAATAGCCTCGGTGACACTTTGGCCAGGTCCAAGAAGGGCCAAAGTGTTCTGATTTCAATCTGGCTCCAAGATAACGTACTGATTTTATATGTTAATAAGTTGGCACGGGGCCTGCTATAAGTAAGACAATTGGTTGGTACCAATGGCCTTGATCAGCAACTCGTAATTGCTCAAAATCCCACCTTAGCCAACCTCACTAATAATGGTCCGAATGGATCTTATCTCAAACTACAAATACCCTATCTTTCAATTACAACTGAACTCTGATCAAGGCCCTCTTTTTATTTTAGGACCTGATCAATATCTTTAAATCCATTTTTAATGGCCAAGCTTCTCGCTGTTTGATTCTTTTGATTTCTAAGAGTGAGACTAGCCCCTTTAGCTTTAAGTAGCTCCACAAGCTTTATAAAGCCCTCAGAGCTCGCGTAATGAAGAGCTGTATTGCCATCGAGATCTTGTTGATTAATCTTAGCTTTTCCATTTAAGAGCAGTTTAGCGACTTCTAAATGGCCGCTTCTGGCAGCGTTCATGAGATAGGAGAAGTTGTTCTTATTCCAAGTATGATTGACATTTGCACCTCTACTAATAAGTAGAGAAACCATTTCCTCGTGAGCTCCACCTAAGGCCATCGTGAGAGCGTCCGCCCCCAGTTTATTTTCAGTGTGAATATTAGCTCCACTCTCAACGAGATATTTAAGAACTGCAAAGTTCTCGCTACCTGCTGCTTCCATGAGGGGAGTGATCTTATCTCTATCGGCGATATTTATATCTGCTTTTAGATCTTCTACTATATATTTTATAAATTCCAAGTTTCCATTAAAACTGGCCCTAGTCAGTAGTGTTCTACCGTCTTCTTTAGAATATTCATTAATAGTTGTTTTTAATATTGGATTGTTTTCCACAAAAGTTTTGAAGAGACGTAGGTCTCTCTTTCTGATGAGGATATCACTTTGATGAGAGAGGGGAAGGGCTTCAAAGCTCTGACTCTCTCTTTGATTGACGACTTTATCAAGGGACTCATGGTCATGTTGATGATGGTCATCGTGATCTTTTTCACTTAATTGATTCTCTGACAGATGACTATCAATTTGCGATTGTATTGGATCTGGTGAATCAGTGAAGAAGAAAGTGTTTATCGTTACAACTGCTAACCATACAGTTGTAACGAGGAATAAAATTTTTAAATACTTTAAGTTCATGCATCTATTTTAGCGCATAACCTCAAAAGCAGGGAAGAAATATTCTTTGTTATATTCTACTTTCTCTCCGCCACCATAATCGGCCACGAGTTTATTGACTATTTCATTTTGCGCGGCTTTGGCGTGACCTTTCCAACCTCTTAGCTGATGAAAGACTCCAAAGTAGTGCTCACCTTGTTTGGTACTGACTTTTCCTGCTAGGGCAGAGGTGTGAAAGAGCGTCCCTGTTTTCGCCATGACGGCATTTTTCAACTTGGGAGAAAGAAATCTCTTTCTAATAGTAGACTTTGTTGCCCCTGAAGAATCTATATCACTTCCTGCTACTGCTACGATTTGTTGCAGAGACTTTTGATACTCTATCATTGTATCGTTTAAGTCTTCTACGATTCTTACAATGAGAGAACAAGTGGCGTAGTTGTCTTGCCGCTTAGAGTTCTTATATGTAGGAAGACCAGAGCCTGAATAAATTTTTATACTTGATTCATTTTCAGAAAATTTCTTTCTATCTACATCAAGGTTTGGATACCAGCTCTCTACTTTCTCAGCGATGAATTTATCAAATTCAACTTCGCCTCCAAGTTTATCAAAAACTTGATCAGCAATGAAATTATTGGACTTTATATTCATGGCCTTTAAGTACTTCACTAGTTCTGGAGAAAGATGAAGGCTCACCTTTGCTTCTGGATCATTTGCCAGAGGGTTTTCTTTTAGAAAAGAAACTTCTTTAACACTAAGGTTTAAGTCATCAATACTTTCTCTTATTTCTAGAGTTGTTAACACTTCACTAGGTGTCTCTTTAACAAAAGACTTATAAGCAACTTTTAACTTATTCCAAGCAGGTGTGTGGAAGAAGTCTTTTAAGTTTGCCGCTGTTCTAGATTTCTTAACTTTAAAGATATCTCCAACATAACCTTCAGCATTAGTGAAAACTCGCAGATTAGAATCAAAAGTTATTTTATCTAATTCAGTGATACCCATATTATTTAACTGAGAGAGAATGAAGAATAACTTTCTCTTAGAGAAAATAGGGTCTTTATCACCAACGATGTGGAGGTGTTTATCTTTTAAATAGAACTGGCTCTTAAAGTGATACTCTGGAGTGAGCTTATTAATCGCCCAATAAGTAGTAACAAGTTTAGAAACAGAAGCCAGCCTAACTTTCATATGGGGATTTGATCCTCTGACCTTTCCCTTTGAATCAGTGAAACAAAAAGCATGGTGCTCAGGTGACATATTGTAATTATCTAAGATGAGTTCCCAACCAGACTTTGCAAAAACACTTGGAGTGGTGGCAAGTCCTAGTAGCACACTAGTCGCTATAAATTTTCTGAGCATAGTATTCCCCTTCACATGAGTGAACTTCTAAAGTGGAGAGGTTATCCCTTAAATATATGTGAATGACAAGATGCGTTATAATAAATACCTATTGTAGGAAATAGGCTCGAATAAATCTCGTAAGAACGGGTAGTTAACCCGCTTTTAGAATAGGGAGAATGTCTTTAATCCCCCCAATAATCATCTCAATTGAGATGGCGAGAAGGATAATACCCATGATTCTAGTCATGACATTTAGTCCTATGGTTCCAATCTTTTGCCCGATTCTCTCAGAAGAAGTAAGAATGAGCTTAATGATAAAACCAATAATTACAATTGCAATGACGGCTCCAATCCAGTGGTAAGAAGTTGTGAAGGTCTTGGCGTGAATAATGGACGTGGAAATTGCCCCAGGTCCTGAGAGCAGGGGAATCGCTAGGGGAACAATTCCAATTTCTCTTAGATCTTCCATTTCGGTGATTTCTTCAGGATTAATTTTAGCGTTTGAAGATTGTGCCTGGATCATACTAAAGGCCATGGATGAAAGTAAGAGTCCACCACCAATGGTGAATGAGGCGATACTGATTCCAAAGAATTCAAGCACACTCTGGCCTATGATCAGACTTATGATAATAGTCACTACAACGGCTATTGAGCAGGACTTAGCGATTTTACTAATTTGAGATTCACTACTATTTCTGGTGATGTTGATGAAAATTGGAATGATTCCAATGGGGTTTAAAATTGAAATAAGGGTGATCGAAAATTTTATAATGTCATTAAATGCCAGTTCCATAAGCCGTTTCCAGAGTTTCACTGTGAATATTTTGCTCTAAGTATACATCAATTCACATTTTTTTAACGGATTTATAGACCCTACCGATCAGTTTCACAAGACGAAGAAATTAATTTCGGAGGTAGTGTGAAAAAAAGGATACTTTTACTCGGTCTTATAATGATCGTAAATTCTGTAAGTGCCATGAGTTTATTTCGCTCTCGTAGACCTGAGCCGGAACCAGATCCTGTGCCCCCTGTTCAGATCCCTAGTGATCCTCCGGCGCAAACTCCAGACCCCACACCTTCGCCCATTAATTTTATTGAAGTGGCAGACCAGGTAGGGAAGAGTGTAGATAGTTATTTTGGAAACTATCAAGCTTTAGACACCAGACGAGTTGATTCACTTGAGCACGAAAGTGATTACTGTGAAATAGAGTTAGAAGAACACCAGAAATTTAGTGAACGCGTGAGTTACTTTGTAGAATTGCAATTAGAAGATACCAAAACTCACTTAGCCTATCTGGCACCCTATTATGCAGTACCAAGAGATAATGATGATTTTCATCTCTCTGGTTTAGCACAGAGACCACTTTGTCACTCTACTAGTTCGTCCCTTAGGAAAACTCTTAAGAAAAGTGATAGAGTTCCTGGCTCTTCAGTTATCTCAAAAATGAATACCTTCGAAGAGAAAGTTAATTCTCTTAGAACTCAAATGATTGCTGGAAGTGATGAGGCAAAAATGGAATTATCGAAGATTTGGTCCAGATTCTTCTCTTGCCTAGCTTACACGGAGAGCTTATCGACTGCAGATTCATCCAGCTCACAGAAAGTAGCGAAGAAGTACGCTCCCAGTGGATATAGAAAACCTGCCGGTGTAAAATTTTACGAGGACCCATATCAAGACGAAGCTTCAAAACTCAATATTGGAATGTATCAATTTACACCTAAGGGTAGTGGAAATATAAATGCTTGTTTAAAGAGTTGGAATGATCGCTACCCAAGTTGCCAAGTCGCTACGGGAAGTTCTCGATCAGAGTTGGTGCGAGTTTTTGGATCATCACTGCAGACTATGAATGCATTTTGTGGAGTGAATAAAATCGTACAAACTTTCTCGGTACAATTAAATAGTACAAAATCCTCTGCCATCCATCCTAGTAATAGTGGTAGGTCTAAGAGTGATCGCTGTGTGACACCTTTTATATATTCAGGTTACGCCTACAATCACTTCGGACCCCTAATGAACTCTACCAGAAGTAATCTTTCAAAACTCATGACTTGTGTGATGAAATAGTCGATGAAATAAGTCTGTCTTTTCGTGAAATGAAAAGACAGAAAATTTTTAATGCCAAACCCTTTGTAAGTTTCTAGAATAACTCTATTCAACTTTAACAAAGGGATTTGTTTTGATAAAAACTCTACTAGTCATGATGACTTTATGTACAAGCCTAAGTGCTTTTTCTAAAACTCCAAAATTTCACCAAAATAGATTAATCGTAAAGTTAAAAGAAGGACAGACTCTTCCTAATAACTCAACGATTACAAGTTCTATGCACCTTTTTAAAAATACTTACATTGTAAGAACAAATTCTCTAATTGCTTTAGAATCTGCTCTTAAAGAAAATGCTAGTGTTCAATCGGTTAATAGAGATTACTTCTCTGGTAGAGAGAAACTTCCTACTGCTAAAAATGTAGAGAAGCTAGCTCACGGAGCCAATAAATTAAACACTCCATTTAATGATCCAGGTTTAAGAAAACTTTGGGCGTTTAAGGCAAGTTCTAATAATGGAATGGGTGTTCTTCCTGCTTACGAAAACTACGACTCTTCAAACTCTGAAAGAATTATTGTTGCCGTTGTTGATACGGGAGTTGATTACAACCACGAAGATTTAAAAGATATTATGTGGATCAACGAAGGTGAGATTCCTGGGAATGGAATTGATGACGATGAAAATGGTTACATTGACGATATCCACGGGATCAATACTCTTGTAAGAGATGCACAGGGGAAGGCGACAATGGATATGATGGATGGTCATAGTCATGGTTCTCATGTCTCTGGAACAATTGGCGCCACACAAAATAATGGAATTGGAATCGCCGGTGTTGCTTCTAACGTAAGAATTATGGGAATCAGAACTGTTCCAAACTCTTCTGATGAAACAGATGTAGATGTAGCGGAAGCTTTTATTTATGCCGCTAAGAATGGTGCTAGAATTATCAACTGCTCGTTTGGTAAAGCTCACAATGAAGGTGGAATGCTAGTTAAAGAGACGATTGATTATATCGGTTCTGAATATGGTGTTCTTGTTGTTGCTGCCGCTGGAAATAGCTCACGTGATATTGATAGAAGATTAACGTATCCTGCATCTTTTACTAGTGAAACTCTCTTAGTAGTAGCATCTACAAGTAAGAGAGGGGGAATGTCATATTTCTCTAATTACGGAAAAGTAAATGTAGACGTTGCTGCTCCTGGTTCTGGAATTTATTCTACGACTCCTGGAAATAGATACGGAAATATGTCAGGGACTTCAATGGCCTCTCCAAACACTGCTGGTGTTGCTGCTGAAATCCTTTCAAGAAATCCTGCCTTAACTCCTGTGGAGCTTAAAGAAGTGATCATGAGAACTGTTAGCAAGGGAAGAAGATACTCTGCTAAGGTTGTCTCTGGTGGTCTCGTTGATTTAAGTGCTGCTGTTAAAGAATAATGATTGACACTTATTAGATGAGAAGGCGTCCGTTTGGGCGCCTTTTTTTATTCCTCAAAGAAATCTCCTAAATCTTCAACTTTAGTCTTCTTACTCTTTTTCTCTGTCCAGCTCTTTGAGGTGGGAAAGTGGTAAACTGTGCTGGAGGGTTTTCTGTAAGTAGTTTTAGGCCTATAGGTGTATTTCTTCTTTGGAGTATAAGACTTTTTATAGACTGTTTTTGCTTTCGAAGGAAGAAAGTATTTAGAAGGAGTATATTTAAATTTAATAGGAGTCGATCTCTTATACGAACTGGTTGATTTTACTTTTGTAGGAGTGGCGGATTTCTTGGACAGCTCTTGTAGTAGTTGATTTTGTAAAACGGTATTTTTTGATTTTAAGTCCGAGAGTTCCTTAAAGTTTTTCTCAGACTGTGCACTTATTTCTTTTATGACTTTTTCTAGAGAATATAATTTTCCAATAGTTTTTGCGGCACCTTTATTCTCAGCATTTGAAACCTTGTCTTTTAGATTTGAAATCTGCTTATGAAGAGCATTTATCTTTAGATCTTTTATTTGATTCTTATTCTTCAATGTTCCACTAGAATACTTGTGAGATTTATTACTACTTTCCATCTGTTCTTTGTTATTAGCGAGCTGCTCTAACTTATCTTTAAGAGACTGGTCTTGCTTAATGAGTAAGAAGAGGAGAGTGGCACAGGTGACACTTAGGAGGGCGATAATATAGTCTTTCTTGTTTGGTTTTTTCATTGGGTCTATTTTACGAGGGTTTGTTAGAAGTTGGTTTTATTAATGTACTTACTTCTAGTTAGGAGAGTTTAAACAAGGGATGGGCGGCAATAATTGGAGGACTTCTCTCATAGTCCTAATCAAGCGTAGAAAAATGTCATGTAACTTGTTGAAATATGGTAGTATGAATAACCATAGTTTTAATATAAAGGTCTCTTTGTTTTTTATAAATTTACTACTTCTCTCATTAATGATTCTAAGTTTTCCCTTGAAAACACTTGCACAAGATGTTGAGGTTTCAATTATTGATGTTGAACCTTATGGATTGTCTGTCGGAGATCGTATTTCTGGAATTCATGCTGACTATTTAAAAAAAGTTTTAGAAATTGCAAAGATAACTTATTCCATCAATATTAAACCCTATCCTAGAGTCATAAAGGACCTTCAAGACAACAAGGCTCAGTTATCGCTTTTCTTTAAACGCTCTGATCTCATAAATACAGTAGAGATCGATAAGAGTATTGGATTTTTTAATTTCATAGTGAGTCATGTTGATTCTCCTATAACTAATATTTCCAAACTTGTAGGGAAGCACATAGGAGTTATTAGAGATGCAAAGTATGAAGATAGTTTTGATAAAGATAAGTCTATTCAAAAAATGCAACTTGATAACTATCTGCAAGGGTTGAACTTACTAAAATTAAAAAGAGTTGATGGGTTAGTTATATCAGAAGCAGCATATTTCTTTTACTTACAAACTCACACTCAAGAAAAGAGAATCTTTTCTAAACCGATTATTTTAAATAGGAAACATAATTATATTTATTCCAATAAAAGTATTGGTATTGAAAATATCAAAAAAATACAAAAAGCGAATCAGTTTTTAATCAAGAGTGATTTTCTTGAATCTATTTTAATTAAATATAAGTAATCTATTAAAGAAATATACTTAAAATTGAATGTGAAAAAGATCACTTATGTTTAAGTTTGATTTCTTGCATAAACTCATTAAGATCTTCTTGCTTTGGAGTTGTACCGTAGTTGGCCATTCTCTGAACAACTTTATCCTCATTCTTAATATATTCTCTTAGAGTCGTAGAGACTTCTGAATCAGTCATGGTTTCAATTTCTTTAATAAGATCTTCCGATTTTCTGGAGTCTTTCTTGGAGAAAGTAGCAGTGAAAAGTTCATCAATTTTCTTATCTAGGTTTTTTACAGTTTTGAACTGTTTGGTGATTAAGCTTTTAACGACTATATCTACGTGTGCTCTGTAACCTTCATTTTTAAGATAGTTAATATTTTCTGTGAAAAATTCACCTCTTCCAAAGAAGTCTCTTCTGGCAAGAAAATCAGCCGTAAGATTGTCACGTATCTCTAGAAATTCTGGATCAGTAAGATAGTTATAATCTGGATTATGTTTAGATAAGTAATAGTAGTACGAAGTATGATCAAAGATGAATTGCGAGTAACAAGCATTCTCTACGGACCATTTTCTTTCAACGTTAGAACAATCTACTAGGCCTTTTGAAAGTCCGGTCACATCGTACCAAGTATTAATAAAGAAATTATTAACATAGGCCATGAACATATTGTAAGTAGGGTCTTCAGTCACAGGAAGCATAAAGGAAGCCGTAATTGTCCCTACAGCACTAATGGCACCTAGACCTAGAACCCAATTTCTGGCCGTGGCCATAGGAGTGGACTTTTGAACCTTTTCAAAAATTCCTTGAACAGTCTTATATTTAAAACGTTCTCGTGATTTTCTTTTACTTTTCTTTCTCGAAAATAATGCTTTCCATTCTGCTCTGTGTTCAGCTTTTTGCACAAATT
Organism: Halobacteriovorax marinus; assembly: GCA_002163155.1. Taxonomy (GTDB): domain Bacteria; phylum Bdellovibrionota; class Bacteriovoracia; order Bacteriovoracales; family Bacteriovoracaceae; genus Halobacteriovorax; species Halobacteriovorax marinus_A. The sequence continues at coordinate 558,995 of MAAO01000002.1, forward strand.
CAATAGCATCAGATCTTGGAATAAGGTCAGGTCTCTCAAAGAGAATATGATCAATTCTTGCTAACAGAGCGACTTGTTCCTTAGATCTAAGTGAAGCAGGAATATCATCTATTGCAGCTCTGGCAAAATCTAATCTTCTTTGTCTGTAACCTTGCTCAACGATTTCATGAAAAATATCACTATTCTTTTGATACTCTTCAAAAATATTTTGCGTAAATATATGATTTACATCTAATTCCTTATCAGTGATAAAGAGATCATATGCACTAAAGCTGTTAAAAGATTTTTTTTCCCAAACTGTGGTAAATTCGCCAGCATTATTTTCTCTAATCCAGGGTAGGGTTATTTCTTCTTTTCTGTAGTGTGAGAAGTTACCAGTAGCAATATCTTTATCTTTTAATATTTCTAGCTGCATCTTAGCTTCAAATCCATTTCTTATTTTTTCGTATAATTTTCTTGGATGATCATGGTAGTTATCAACCCAACCATTTATATCTTTAAAGGCTTCTTCTACTTCCTCTCCAGTACTCGCTCCGGCCTTTCTTATAAATTCGACAGCACCAAAAGTATCTTCACCTGATTCATCATAGAACTGATAGAAAGAGGGTATGTAGTCATTATTATTTCTCTTCATGAGTTTTTGAGTCGCAGCTTCTCGCGATTCACTAAACCCATAAGGAATATCATTCTTACTAATCTTTTTATTATCGTAAGATGCAAAAACGGTTTCAAAATATTCTCGATAATTGTCATCTTCTCTAAACTTGCTTAGCTTATGGAAACGCTTCTTCAAAATGTTATTGCTATTAAAGAAATTATTGATGATATTTTTACAACTAGCTGTTCCTGATGCAATCATCCCGGCCGGAGTTCTATCTCTATTAATTGAAGAGCATGAATACAAGGCGAGAAGGGTAATGCTTAAAAGAATGTATTTAATTTTTAGTTTTTTCATGAAGGACTTAACGGTTTAACTACCTGATTTCTTTAGTTTAAAGAGAGTCTTTTCCTAAAAACAGACAGTTATAGATTGGAACTTAGAAATATTCTATAAATATTATTCTGAACATGTTTTTTGGAAGGGGTCTTGTTAAATTTATAAGTTTATTGGGGGCTCTTTTCCAATAATTTCTTTTATCCAAGGCATGTGTGGAAAGGTTTCTTTTTCAAGTCCAGTGGAGAGAAAAATATTTTCAAAACCCTCATCGAAAAGATCTGAAGCAATTTCTTCACCTCTTTTTAAATCTTCCCCGAGATATGAATCGATATAGAGAGGAGTATCTTTAGAAACCCCTAATAGACTCTTTCTAAATAAGTTTTCATTGGATAGGGATAGAATTTTCTTACCTTTCTTATTTGCTACAGTAGTCCATACAAGACGTGTCAGACTATCATCGTCTAAATGAATGAGGTCAATGTTTTGTGATTTCTCTGTAGGTATTTTTATTTCAATGGGTACAATCTCGGCCATGGACTTTGGAATGAGTCCTATCTTCAATGTATCACACTCGAATTTTATTTTCTCTTCCTCAAAACTACTAGTGACTAGGTAGGAGTGTTCTTGGATGTTGTATTTCTTTATAAGATCTAGTCCGCTCTCAGAGTAACCAATGAGTTCATAGTCACAAAGAAAAATTGTATTTTGAATGCTTTCGTTTTTAAAGTAATTATCAAAATCTCTTGGATTTGAGTAATGAATGATACTTATATCATGCTGTGAAAGATCCATTTTTCCAAAACGGTTTTCCCATATCTGATGAATAGTGGCATCATCATCAAGAATGACAATGTTGACTTTAGGAGAGAGCATGATCTTTGGAACATACCACTTAGGAGTCTTAACCATAGGTAGTGTGATGGTTACATCTGTTCCTTTTCCAATTTGCGAGTGAATTCTAAGTTGACCACCCCAAGACTTTATATATTTCTTCGCATGGTTTAGGCCTAGGCCAGAGCCTGATGCTGCATTTTCTTCTTTTCCGTAGGTTCCACCGACACTTTCAAGTTTTTCTAATACTGCAGAAGTTATTCCTGGGCCATTGTCTCGTATTGTTATAGTAGAAGTATTACTTTCTTTTTGTAGTATGATTGATATTTGACCACTAGATTGATTAATGGCCTCAATGGAATTATCTAACAGGTTGGATAGAATTCTTTTAAGGTGTGATTGATCTATGACACCAAAGAGACCATAACTATCTAGAAAATTAGCTGAAATACTAATTTTCATATTAGACCTCAATTGAGTTCTTTTTTCTGAAATAATTCCTTCTATGATTGGTGCCAAGAGATAGGTAGCATTTTTATTTACCGATTTAGTATTTTCACCTTTCTTTAGTAATAAGTTATTAGCAATGTCTTGAATTCTATTGATGGCCCCTTTTAACATTATACGACTTGGTTCAGGCAATTGAGAAATACCTGCTAATGTCATATTTAGTGCCGCTAGAGGAGATCTGATATCGTGGGCGACTTGAGAGGAGAATATATTCATTTCCTTGTAGAGCTCAGTTTTCTTTTCAGCATCAATGGTTTTTTGAATCATTGGCAATAGTATTCTCTTATATAGAATACTGGAAACGGCAAATGCCGTAAAAAGGGCGAGGACAAAACCTATGATAAATGTCATTATGAAAAATTTCAATATGGGAGAGTTTATTATACTTGGCTGACTGATTCCAAAGTATAACTGACCCATTAAGCTATCGCCTAATCTTATATCATTATAGAATTCGTAACTTATTTGTATATTTTCTTTAGTACAGTTTTCGATGAGTTTCTTATCTCCATTATTCGTCGAAACTACTTTTATACAAATATCGACTTGGGGATTTATTGACAATAATTTTTCTGATATATTTTCGAATCTCTTTTGTAGAGCACTCGTTTGTTCCATAAAGATTTCTTCAGCGATAAAAGACTCATTATTTTTTAGTAATGAAAGCATTTGGTCGTTGGTGGATTGAAATTTGGGAGCATAGAGAAAGAAAAAGCTAACAAGTACTGTTATAACGAGAATAAAACCCAATACGAAGTATGGGATTATAATTGTTCCTCTTAGTGTTTTCTTTAACTCTCTATGCTTTACATTCATAGTGACTTCACAGACAGGACGGTATCTTTGATAATTTTCTTTATATAAATAGGAGCATCTGGCGTATTCCTATTTGTAAATATGAGCTTATTTCTAAGACCTATATATTCTCTTTTCTTGATTTCATTAATGAGTGCTAGTTTCCTCTTTTTTGGCAACTTATCTAAAGTTAGAAGCGCCATTTTTAAAATATCAAAAGCTGATACGGCCATCATGGTAGGGTCGTATCCTTTACAGTACTTTTTAAAGATAGTTTTAAACTCTCTTATATGGGGACCTCTTAATTTTCCATCCCATTGGGCAGCAAAGAAGAAGTCTAAACCTTTGTGCGCTTTTCCTAGAATATCAAAGAAACTCTTTCTTCCTCCGATTGAGTCAGTACCAAGAATCATAGGTGTAAGCTTTTCCTTATTAATTGATTTATAAAGTAGGGCACTCTTACTTGCCACAAGAGTTGTAAAAATTAAATCGTATTGATTCTTTTTTATTTTCTCCACTATCTCTTGATAATTCATATCTCCATCTATGAGTTCATAGACTTCTGTCTTAACTGAAGGTGCTGATTTATGAATTTCTTTAAGAAATTCATCTGCCAGAAAAGAAGAGAAAGGCCGCGACAGATTCTTTAATACGAGAATATTTCTTCTCTTTTTATCAATTGAAAACTTTGCGAGCTTTTGTCCCTGGACATGATCATCATAGCAAGCACGGATTGTTGATTTTGAATTCTTTGTGACACTTGGATTTGTTGCAGTTGGGACTATGAAAGGAATGTTCTTCTTAGATAGAACTTTTGAGGCAACAATCGCAGTCGTAGAATAAGTTGTTCCTACAACTAAATCAACTTTATCTTTTACCATTTGCATTACAGACTTCATTGTCGTACTTGAATTTTGTTCAGTGTCGTATACTTTGTATTTAATTGAAAGCTTAGGGTTACGATACTCTTTAAGCAATCCTTCAACCACGCAGATTGATTCAGCACCAATATAACTATTTCCATTTTTATTTATAGGGTAAAGTACACCAACATTAAAACTAGTTGCATTAATTGTTTGGATAAAAAGAATAGCTATAAAAACAATTATACTAGAAAGTTTCATTGTAAGGCCTAATATCAAGTTCAAGTGTCCAAGCATCTCTTGGTTGATCGACTAAGAGATGGATTTGATTAATAATTGAGTTCATATGAATATATTTATCTAAATCTAATCCTGGATTTAAATCGAGAGTTCTCTTATTAAGTATTAATCCATCAATAATAATATGTGCCACATGTAGACCTTTCGGACCCATTTCTTTGGCCAAGCTCTGAGATAAAATCCTAAGGGAGGACTTTCCTACAGCGAAGGAGGATGTCTTCTTGCCACCTCTTGTTGAAGCAGTTGCACCAAGACTGACTATTGTATTTGTTAAATCTTTACTAAACGAAAGTTTGTTGATGAATTCGTATATAGGGTTATAACTAGTCATAAAGTTAAGATTAATCGCCTCTAACATATCTTTTGGACTTATCTCTTTTACTTCTTTGCCACCTGTCCAAGTTGCGCAGCAGTTCACAAGGACACTCCTACCTTTAATAGTATTTTTTATTTCATCAAATAAGTCAGATGTCTTTTTAGAGTTAGTTAAATCTAATTGATAAATATGTAATAGGTCTTTTGAATCTATAGACTCTTTCATATCCTTTAAGGTTTCTACATTTCTAGCTATGGCAAAAACTTTGATATCCTTTTTTATGCAATCTTCAACGAGAGCTAGACCTACTCCTTTACTTGCACCTGCAATAATATAATTCATACAAACCTCTTTTTCATAAAAACCTTAAACCCAATAAACATAAGAAGTATAAAAATTGGATAAATAGCTGTTAGTCCCGTATTAATCATAGAAATGATGAAAACCAACATTGTTGTTAATGCTATAGCTTTCTTTATAGGACCTTTTGTTATTTTCAAAAAACTAATAATACATAATATATAAATAAATATGAAATTTGCACTTACCATTTCTAATGCATAATTCATAAGCAATGGATTTAAATAATAGAGTGTCGAGATAATGAAGAAACATAGTGAAAGTACACTAACTGCTCTTATTGGAGTTCCTGATTCATTTTTAACTGAAAAGTAAGTAGTTCCAAGGAAGTAGTTATTTTCTGAAATTAAACTAGATACTCCTGCAACCCAGCTGTTGAAATTAATTTTTACAGCAAAGAGAGAAAAGATTGTCACGATTAAAACACCAAATTTATAATGAGTGATTTTTTCTGCTAGTTGATAAAGACCTAGTTCAGTTTTTACATCTTCCATAGCTACAAGGGATGAGTAATTTGCGGTTAGTGCAAGGTAGAAAGCTCCACAAAATACGAGAGCAACAAGTAAGCAAGTTAAAAAGTCCTTCTTAGGATTTTCAAATTTTGGTGCAAGGAAAGATAGATTTTCAAAACCAGCAAAGGCCCAAAATGCCACGAGTATTCCCTGACTAATGGGAGTAATATTATAACTTGGAACTAGAGATGAATAATTCTGAGAGGCTTCAGGAAAAGTAAGACCAAAAATTAAAATACATATTATAAATAAGAGTGAGGTCATTATGTATTGAACTTTAGCCCCAAAAGAAATTCCTTTTAAATTTGTAATAAGACCAAAGAAAATTAAATAATAAGCAGTAGCAATTTTTAAGAATGGTAAGTTGAAGAATTTCGCAAAAAATCCTCCTACAATTATAGCAGAAGCTGACATTCCGAGAATTACAGTAAAGAAAATTAAAAATGGAAGGAAGCTACTAATCTTCTCTCCAAAGGCCTCTTTGAAATATTCTTCCATACTATTGTTTTGATACTTAGAGATCATCTCATAGAATAATTGAATTAGAGGAATACAAAGAATTGTAGCTAATATCCATACAACAAGAACATCATTTCCTGATTTCTTATAAGTTAAAGAGGGAAGGAATAGAATTCCTGATCCGATAATAGAACCTATAGCGTAGACTATTCCTTCTCCAACAGATAACTTCTTAGTAGTCATTGGGCCACACCTTGGCTAACATCTAACCAGAACTTTTGCCAAAATTGTAGCCCAGCAGTAAATCCGTCCATATACTGAGAACATTTCTCATTCTCTTTACTCGCTTCCAGGTAATTTAAGATATTTAAATTGATATGCTCATCTTCAGCAATTAGATGAGTAGAGAAATAAGGAGTTTTTATAATCTCTTCTCTTTGCTCTAAAGATATAAGATCTAGTAAAGTATATATATTCTCATAAGCTACAATTTCTAGACCTAGAACAATTCCATAGAAGAAGTATTCATGATCATCTGTTTTGACATTTTCAATAAGCTTATCAATTTCTTTATTAACAATGTATTCATTTATTTCTGAGAGTTTTGAAAACTTTAATCCACACTTCTCTAGAGAGTTCTTAAATAATCTAGCGTGATTTTGTTCTGGTTTTCCAAAACCTAATTCATCGTTAGCAACGTGTTCTATATTTTCTTGAAAAGATCTATTTCCTGATTGACTAGCAATGGCCAACAGCAGTAGGGGAACTTTCTTTGAAAAATAATACCAAGTTGAACCGCAGACATTGCGCAATTGATGTGATCTTTCAATATGCTTTAAGTGATCAAAAACTTTATAACTCTTAGCGTGTTCAAAGAGTTCAACTCTTGCCTCTGCAACATCATTATTAGCATGATGGAGTGTTGTTAAGTCTGTGATTTCTCGATTCATTTCAGTTCCTATTCTGAACAGTACGCTGCTCTGCAAGGTACACATTTTATAAATGAGTTTCAAGATTATTTAAATAAAAAGTACTTTTTACAATGCTAGAGGTACGTAGTTTCAAATAGTTAGAATGAGAAATTCCTTGTGTTTTACATGAAAGAAAATCCCTCACTCTCTCCATAATTTCAGTCTCTTAGCTAGATAAAAAGCCTGAAATCATTTCAATGTGCTGTTAGGTTTTGACGTTCTGCGTTATAACATTGTTTCAATTTAAAATAAGGATCAATATGCTTAGAGTTGTTTTAGCACTTCTTTCAACTACCACTACAATGGCCGCAATATGTCCCACTACAGAGTTTGTCTTTGATGACTATGGTTATCGAACAGAGTTTATCTGTGAAAATGGAAAGCTTAGTGTGGAAAGCGAGTACCATATTAAATCTGGAAATCTTGTTTCATTACGAGTTCATGAATTTCTTAATGGTGTGACAGAAGAAAAGTCCTGGAGTGTGGATGGCAATTACACTTATCATGCAAAATATAAATATGTCACAGATAATGTTTTTCAAAAAATAATTTTAGATACCTCATCTGGAAAACTAAAAGGTAAGGAAGAGTTTAAATATGTTAATGGAGAAGCCGTAAGAACGAAGGAGTGGGATATTCATCAAGAATCTCTAACTCCAAAGGCAATTAAGCATTTTCATCAAGATGAACTCTATCCTTACAAGATTGATCATATTGATAAAAAAGAAAATGTGATTAAGTCATTTCTAATTAATTTAAAAGAAGATCTAGAGTTCACTGGTTACGTTGAGAGTTTCACGTCGCTAGATGCACTTGGAAACATCATAGGTAATTACCATGAATCAAAAGAATTTTTAATTGAAGATGAGTTAAGAAAACAATTCTCTAGTGAAGAGGGTTACACGAAGGCATTAAGATTCTATAAATCTAAGCGAGAACCAGTTGTCATTATCGATACAGGTTTTGATATCACTCACAAGGATCTTACAAAGTATCTTTATAATTCACCAAAGGACATAGCTTTTGACGGAGTTGATAACGATGGTAACGGTAGAATAGACGACGGTGCTGGTTGGCATATGCAAGATGATGCGGGTCTTGATCTCTTAAGAGATGATAACAATATTCGTGAGACACATTTTCTAACTCATACTCCTTACCCTATTTCTCATGGAACTCATGTAGCGGCAGAGGCCTTTTCAGGAACTAAGAATTATGGGCTTGTGGGCTTTGCCGGAGACGTTGCCATTGCAAAACATCTAAGAGCTGCTAGTGATTATATCAAAGAAAATGATGTGGGTTTTGTGAATATGAGTTTTTCTCTAGGCGTTCCTGGTTATCCAATGTCCCCGCCGAAGGAATCCTTTGTGGACCTTGAAAATATTATAAAATCTAATCCAAAAACTCTCTTTACAGTTGCAGCAGGAAATGGACGAATTGGTCTTAATCTTGACTTTGAAGATGCAGATAATTATCCGGCTTCATATGCCTTTAAAAATATGTTAGTTATTGGAGCACTTAATACGGCTTCTTATGAAGAAGGAAACATGGAGAGTTACAAGAGAGCGTTCTTTTCTAAATATGGAGAGAAGACAGTTGATATTTTTGCTCCGGGAAAAGGTGTTATGTCTGCACATTCTGGTGGAGGTGAGATCGCTCTCAATGGAACATCTATGGCATCCCCATACGCTCTTAATATAATTCTTAAGGCGAAGGAAATTAATCCAAAGTTAACTCCTCTTGAGCTTAAAAAGCTTGTGATGGAAACAGCTTTTATCCCTAAGAAGAGACTTCCTTGTGTGAGTGGAGGAATGATTAATCCTGAGAAACTTTATGAGGCAGTTCGAGCTACTGTTATTACAGAATAACTTTTTTGAAATGATTTCTAGTATAGAAAGTAGTAGTATAGAAAAGTAATAAAGAAAGGATGAGAATGAATAAAAAAAATCAAGTTACTAAACCAATTATCTTCTTTGATGGGGTATGTGGTCTATGTAACTCTTTTGTGAACTTCATTCTTGATATTGATAAAAAAGAGACCTTTCTCTTTTCCCCCTTACAGGGAGAGCTCTCTAAAGAGCTGATCAGGGAAGAGAAAAGAGTTAGTTTAGACTCTGTTGTGGTTTGGGATGGAGAGAGATTAAGAACTCATAGCGACGCAGTTCTCTATATCTTTTCCAATTTAGACTCATATTGGAAGTTCCTCATCGTTTTTAGAATCATTCCAAGTTTTCTAAGAGATTTAGCTTATAAATTTATTGCTAGTATTCGTTATAAGGTATTTGGTAAGAGCGAAACCTGTCGCTTTCCATCTCCTTCAGAAAAGAAGCGGTTTCTTCCTTAATATTAAAGGAGAATTTCTCTAATGATACTAGAGACTTTTTCTTCATTGACTCCTTTTGAATCATTTATTGTTATTGATAAACAACTCCAGGATTTCTCTTTCGTTTTCCAAGCATATGTTTTCTGATAAACTCCAAAACGGGAGCCTCCTTTAAAATGAAGATCAGTTAGCTCTTCTCCAAGTCCATCCTGATTAATCGTTAATGTTGGAGTTCCGGATAGCTTTAACATTGTCTGACACAAATTAAATGTCGTTCCAATAGACCCTCCTTGTATTGCATACTTTGCTAGGTTTACCTTAGTATAGTCTTTTGGACCAAAGCTTTTAGACTTTGGAGAGTAGAGATCGATAAATCTCTTTTGCATTGTTCGACGTTTTCTCTTCTTTAGCTTGTTTAAGTAATGAATAACTAAATCTGTTGCAGTGTTATCACTTAACGATATCATTAAGTGCGCTGCTGTTGAGACTAAGAGTTTTGTATTGTTTGGCCAGTCTTGCAAAATCCCACTAGGAGATGTCTTTATATTCTTTTCTAGAATTAAATGATCATCATATGAGCAAATTTTATCTTGAACACAGTTTTTTAGATCTAATAGAAGCTTCAATTTAAAAGATGAAGCTATATTTAATTTCTTATCAATGTTTTTATTTAGTTTCTTGGTTCCATCAGTAAAATAATAAGAAACATCTCTTCCTTGTTGTTCGAGTGTCTTTAAAAGGTTTTTAATATTCTTGTTCTTTAGTCTTGGAGAATCAAACCAAATCGATACAAGTTTTCCCTCTTCTTCTAAAAATGTTCCCTTTAAGATGTGCTTCGAGAAATTAAATGTAAACTTTCCTTTTTCAAACTCAACCTTTGAGCATTTTCCCAGATCCTTAAATAAACTTCTAATAGGTGCTCTAAGGTCTTTATTAAAGTTTACAGTTTTCAAAATTTTGTTTGAGAAAAAGTCACTCACTAAAGTTCCATTTCTCTTACAGATCTTTTCAATATTATCATTAGCAACAAGATTCACTTGTAACATTATGGAAAACAGTAATATTGAAATTTTCATATAACTTCTTCCAGTTTATTTGTATCTATTAATAGGTAAATAATTAAAATTCCAATCATAGATAACATGAAATTTGGCAATCCGTGAAATAAAAATATTGAGAAATGCATACCTATACCACCAATAAATAAGTACTTCTTATACTTGTTCTTTATTATAAATCCTGTCGCCAAAGATAACTCTAAAATGAGTACAGACCATCCCATAAAGAACATAAACCATCCACTTTTCATTAATGGATTAAAGATAGTCATGAGAAAATCGGGTAGACCAAACGTAGGATCAACAAACCAGTAATAAATAGATGTACCATTTAGCCACTGCTCAACAGGGTATTTCCCCACACTGGCAACAAAGTATATAATCGCCGCTTGTATTTTTACTAGGTTTATACAAAATCTAATTAATTCTAGTTTGAACTTTGAGATTTTACCATCAAACTTTTTCCACATATGCATTCTATTATCAATTAGAAATAGAGGAGTTAGAAAGAGAATGACAAGATAAGCAACTTGATCTCCGCCTTCGATTGTTATTGAACCATTGATAAAACTCCAATGTACCCATAATTGTAAGAGAATAGTAAAGCGAGGAAGAATTCCTATAAAAGATAGAACTAGAACTCCAATAGCGACCAGTTTCATGAGAAATATTTCTTCTACACCTAAGAGAAAGAAAATGTTCCATGCTTCATACTTGCTCGAAAAGTGGTTTAACCCATTCTCCATTCCAAAAAGAGTCACTTCATTATTTAGTATAAGAACTAAAAAAGTTGAAAATGCAATTAATGCTCTAGCGATAGCTAAATATCTAAATTGTTTATTCACAATTTATCTCCAATTTTACAAATTGATTGAATGGTCTTTCTTTAATTCCATTGGCAAACCAGACCCAAGGTGCTTCTTTATAAAGATTAACTATTACATTTCCACATAATTTCTTAGTAATAGAATTGTTTACAATTTTAATTGATTTTCCTAATAAGGCTTCAGTCATTGTCTTGAAATCATATTTTTCTTTTACTGAATTGTAGCTAACTAGGATATCTGAAACTTCCCGACCTAATATTCGTTGTGTTCTCATTAGACCTCCTGCGTAATGAATTCTATTTCCCGTTTTATTAAATTCTACTACTTTTTTACCCTCTACCTTATATGCAATCGCTTTAACTTCTTGTGGATTCTTTGTAAAGAAAGCCCATCCTTGTGGTAGAAAGGTAACAAAATTAGATTTGATTTTTTTCGATTGTATCAGGTCATTTCCTGGCAGATATACTGCCAGGCTAATAACAAAAAATAATAATGTTAATATGTTGAAAATAACTCTCATTAGTTTAAACTCTTAACCAGCTCCATTGCTAGTCTCTCTCTATGAATGAGTGAATCTTCATCATTAGTTGTTCTTAGAGCTACTTTAACAGTCACTGCTACTGCGACCGCTGCAACACTAGTAACAGCGACAACATTATGAACAGCAACGGCTACAACAGCAACAACTGCTACAGCTACACCTACTGCGTTTGGATCATAAACCTCACGACTATCATTAAGAGTTAAGAGAATTGTGTCAGCTTGCTCAATGTGATGTAGAACTTCAACAATGTTCTTTTCATTAACTGCTCTTGTAAAATCTTTAACAAAGAGTGGATTCTTTTTTATAATAGAAACTGCAAGCTTATTAGTAAATTCTTCAGCCGCTTTTAAATCCTTCTCTTGTAGCTTGTTTTTTAGAGCATAACTATTTTTAATGTAAGTAACTTCATTGGCAACTTTTCCCGTTCCAAAAAAAACACCTTTTATAAGTTCCTTTTCTGAAACAGCACCAAATGAACTATTCATTGTAATGAGTAGTACCAAACCTATGGCCTTAACTTGTAATAACATAACCTTCTCCTTATTTATTTAACTTAACTAGCTTCATTGCTAATTTCTCTCTATATAATAATGAATCAACTATATCTCTTGAAAATCCAAAATCTTCGCCGCTATGAAATGTAACTGCGGCCATTGTCGGATCTGTTATTCGAACTATGACAACATCTATGTTAGTTGCAAAAGTTCCATTCTCTTCATTTACTAAAATTGTATTTACTGTTTCAAGTTGATGTAAGACTTCAGTAAGTTCACCACTATTTACTGCGCTTGTAAGCTCATTCACAAAGACTGGATATTTAGAAATGATTTCTTTTGATTTAATTTCAATTTGCTTTAGAATTTTATCTCTATTTTGATTATTAAGATTAATATCAATAACTTTTTCAACTCCAAAAAATACTTCTTTTACTAATTGTAGTGAAGTTATCTCTGCAAAAGAACTTTGGACTACGAGAAAAACCAGTAAAATTGTAACTGCTAACTTGTTCATTCATCTCTCCTCTTTTTTAACGTACAAGAAACTTTATATTAGCAATTCCCATGCCACGTTTTTGTTTCAAATCCCGAACATGTATTAAATGACATAATAGTTTACAAGAAGAAGATTAAATGATTATTTTAAAGTTACTGGAGGTTTTTTTAATGTCTTACTTTCTTTTTTTGGAATCAATTTTTCTTTTTATAATAGGTGTTTGCCTATTTTTAAAAAAGATTAGGAAGAATATGTGGATAGGGTATAGAACAACGAGTAGTCTCAGTTCAGAAGAAAATTGGTATCATGCAAATTATATTCTTGGTGTTTCATTAATGATCTGTGGAATTGTTCAGGTAATATTTCTTGTCATTGGTGAGAGTTATATTTTACAGGAGAGCTTTCAAGCATTAGTTGCTGCAGGAATTCCTCTCTTAGCAATACTTATTACAGCTCTGTTCTATAGGCCGATAGATTGAATTAAAAAGGTGGTTTTTTACCCATAACTTCAATTTTTGGATGTATATCTTGAAAGTGAGATCTTTCGTGTCCAGTTGAGAGAAATATATTCTCATATCCTTGCTCGATTAAGGACTGACAGTACTCAACTCCAGTTAGTTGATCATTCTCTAAGTCATGATCTACATAAAAAACTGAGTCTTTAGAAATCATTGATAGATCAACTTCTGAAAGGGAACTATAAGAATGAATAGGTCTATTCTTACTGTCAGCGTAAGCGAGCCATGTCATGCGAACTAATTCGTCATCATCTATATGAATAATGTCTTTATCACAGTCTACTACAATTAAAGGAAGTGTGATCTCTAGTGTTGTTCCAACTTCTTCTGTAGAAGATAACTTTAAGTCACCACCCCAGCTCTTTATATGACAATAGGATGATTGAAACCCTATACCATTTCCATTTTCCTTGCCTGAACTTATACTTTTTCCACTATTCAACGTCTCTACGATCGCTGGGGACATTCCTTTTCCATTGTCAGAGATGATTATAGTTAACTTACCTTGAGACTCAGTAAAGGAAATTTCTATTTTTCCATTCTCTGCCATGGCCTCAATAGAGTTATTCATTAAGTTAGATATAGTTCTATTAAAATTAGAAATATTTGCTCTTATATGTAAGTTAGGTGAAAGGTCCTGGCAGGTAATAGTTGTATCTAAATGTACCGCTTTCTTTTCTAAGATGATGTCGAAGATTTGAGCTGCTGGGTTGAATATCTCAAGATACTCATTTGTTCTTTGGTCGTCTAAGAGTTCATTGGCAATGTTTTCAATCCTCTTTAAAGAGAGTTTTACAATATCATTATTTGTTTGGTTTCCTAGACTTGTCTGTAGCGCTGCTAATGGTCCTCTTATATCGTGAGATACCTGACTCGCTATTTTCATTCTCTCGTTAGAGGTTCTCTTGATCTGATCCGCTTCGATGTTATTTCTAAAGCTTGAGAAGAGGTTTTGCAGAACTGAGATATAGATATCTGAAAGAGAGTTCCTAGAGCTCTTAGATGAAAGTTTGGCATAGTACTCTTCAATTTCATTTAGACTTAATTCCTCATCAGAAAGCTTTTTGGCATCACTACTTATTCTTACTAAAGTTGAGGCAATTTTAAAATGTGAGATGGTAAAAACTAAAATTAGAAAGATAAATATTATGAGATAAAGAGGGAGGTTGGTTTTTAAAACAGTTTTAGATATCTGCAGTAAATCTAGGTGGATTTGAAATGTACCAATAGCATGACCATTATTCTTTATATCAAAAGAATTCATAATCCTGTAAGCCGCACTGTAAATATTCTCTCCAATTTGAAGCCTTTTTGGGTAAATATTGTATTCTATTGCAGGAGTGAAAATCAATGTAGAGATATTCTCATTTTTAATAGAGTTTAATAATAGGTTTAAGTCAATTAGATCATTGATTTCAATTGTGTCTTCAAGAAAATTACTCAAGCTTTGAGCTGTTTTCTTTGTGATAGAGTTGATGAAGTTAACTTCTTTATACAAAGAAATTGTATGTACCGTTGCCATCATAATCATAGTTATGAGAACGACATTCTTTATTGTTAAATGTATGGACCTTAGAAGTGTTTTCAAAGTTCAATGGCCCCTACGTCTGGATGCTCTAATAAATCAGACCCAATTGCGAATCTCTTAAGTCTCTTTGGGAAGTAGAAGAGTCTTGTCACTTGTTTAAGTGGTATGGCCAAATGATGCTTTTCTATATTCTTATTTATTTTCTTAACTAGTGGTGAAATCTCTTTTTTATTATCTATATTCATTAATAAGTCATAATCACCAAGAAGGTAAGTTGTGCTAAAATTGTAGAATTTTTGTTCTTGGTTAGCGAAGGCACTAAATGTTTCTGCTACTGCATTTTGAGTAGAATCTAGGAAGGGGACTACTAAGTCGTAGCCAGTTTTAGTTTTCCACACCATGTCATTCAACTGTGCAAAAGTGAAGTTTTTCACTATTACTGCAACGCCAGTTTTTACTTTTAGAGTATCGAAATACTTTTGGAGATCTTCTTTCTTATCATGTTTCCAATTTGCAAAGATTAGCGGCCTCGTGTTCTTCCCTCTATTACAGTTTTGAACAGGAGTTCCTATTTCAGAGCCAGGAATACCAATGGGAGTGATGTATCTTAAATTTATTTTATCTTTACTCTCTCCAAAAAGAATAGATCTTACTTTTGGAAGAGATATACAGTTGAAGGTTCTCTTTCTTAATTCATTTTCTTTAATGTTAAAAATGATGATCGAAGACTTTAGTATAGAGACGTTGAAGTTATTATAATCCTCTTTGATTTCACTTGGGATTTCAGAAACTGCAATTCTGTTATAATCTTCAATTTGATTACCTAACTTCTTTTTGTCAAAGCTTGTTATGTCATAAAGATTAATCGAGTTATAGCCATTATCAACTCTTTGTTTTCTTATTAGAGAAATCTTAGCATCGCTAAGCTTTGTCACCATGAATTTCCCTAATCCATGTTCTACATCTTTGATTTTACTTTTTACTGAAGGGGCGTGAAAGAGTAGAGTGAGCTTATACAGAAGGTACTTCGCACTTGTTTCAAAATTGTATTTTAGACAGTTCTTGTTCATGGACACTGTATATTTTTGCTCTTTTTTAATCGCTTTTGAAATTGTTATCTTTAGGTCTTCAACCGTGAACATTCTCTGGTTAGTAAAATGCAAGTTTTTCTTAGTACATAGGTTTATTTCTTTATAGTCTCTCGTCGTTGACCAGTCTTTCATTATACTTGATGAGAGATTCCCACTTTTATCATAGAAGAATATTGTTTGATGAGTTTGTTTTAATATGTAAGCACCAATATTACTTAGGGCCATTTTTGGTGTAATTCTAGGAACCCCTCCATTTGAGATAACATCCCATGAATCATCCGTATTGCCTTTAGAGCAACTGGTCGCAATAAGTGAAAATAGTAATAGGTATTTTAACATATAATACAAATCCTTTTAAATTTCATTGATTCAAAATACTTTAAAGAAGGGACGTTTCTATTATGAATAGATGCTACCTTGTTAGAATTTTTACTCATTAAGTAAGTAGAGAGACTATGTTTAATGCTCTCTTTTTCTCTAGTGTTACATTTTGCAGAGATCCACACCCATGCGATGAGAGTTTTCTTATTATTTTGAATTTCAAAATCTGTTGTTAGGCATAATCCTAAAGTATTCTCACCATGAGAGAATATCTTGCATTCACCTGTCTCAAGTATTTTCTTACATTCTGCTAAGTAATATTCTTTATTTTCTTTATCAAATTCAAGTTTTTTAAAGCCTTCATTAAATGAAGAGACTAGGTCTTCACTAGTACCATCGGCTATTGTTATAGTTGTTTCGTTTTCTTCTCCTATGGGGGAAAAGTCCTTAGCGTTCACTTCCATGCCAAACTTATAGGCATTACCAAATTGCTGTTCTAATTCAGTTATGGATGAATCAAGGTTTGCAAAATAGATAACAGATTTATGAGTAGAAGAAGTTTCTCTATATTCTATTAAACTGGAATCACTAAATGAGTCACTTGAATTTGTGTAAGTAAACTCTCTCATATGGCACCTTTGAAGGCATACTCACACAAGTTGCAGGCACTGGAGCACTCGTTTGGTATTTTTTTTGTATCAATATTCTTTTCTTTAAGAATTTCTCTAAACGTTTTAGTTTTTAAGGTATTGTAAATATTCGAATTGGTAAAAGATTCAAAATCCTTATGGCAAATTTCGTCTGTAATATTGTTATAAACTAGGTTCCCACAACAGTTTGAATACCCTTGCCCAGGGATATAGGTGAATGAGTCTATATTAGGACACTTTTCATCTAGAACACTTTCTTCAAAAGAGAAGTACTTATAAGTGATATTATTTTCTTTGGCCCTGCCTACTTTTGAGACTTTTTGAAAGACTACTTTTACACCTAAGTCACGAATGATTTCTTGAGCCAAAAGTAAGTCCATAGGCTCAGAAATTGCCATGGAAATATTGAAAGTGATATCTCTATCATCGCAGTATTTCTTTATATTACTTATATTTTCAAACTTAGTTTCTGTACCGTGAAAGGCATCAAAAGAGACTTGCAAAAAGGTCAATTTCTCAATTTTATTCAACGTTTTTTCCGTCATTGTTTTGCTGTATCCGAACCAACCATTTGTGGTTATTCCAAAAGTTGCATTTTCTTTACTTGGATGGCAGTTGATAAAAGTATTCATATCATCAATATATAAAGTAGGCTCTCCACCTGTGAAGAGTATTAAGCTAGGCTCATTATTGATGATCTCACTTTTAATATTTTCAACTTCAAGAGTTGATAATCTAGAAGACTTTAAGTCTGGACCGGATGAGTTGACACAGTGCGTGCATGAGTAGTTGCACTTGTGCCCTAGAATTATATTTAACTCTTTCATTTTCATAGTTATCTCTTATTTTCTGTTTGAATCTCTTAAGATATCTTCAATACGAAGTCTTGAGCGTTCTCTCTCAAGTAGTTCTCGTATAGTTGCAGAGTCATAGTTTCTAGTTCCTTCATTTTCAAGGATGTTTTCTCTAGCACCATCATTTACAACCCAAGCAATCGTACGATCTGATCTTCTCACCTCAGCATCAACTGCCCAAGCAATAGTCGATCCGCTACTTTCAATTTCTCTTGCCCAAGAAATGGCTTGATGAGATGGGTTTATATAACCCTCTGAATCGTCCATAAGCTCTCTATAGAAATCATCGTTCTTTCCGCGGTAAACTTCTTCCCAATCGATATTGGAATTAAGACCATGCAATTTACTTATAAGTTCTTTGAAAGTTAGTTTACCTTCTTTATCTTCGGCAATATTTCTTAAAATGATACTTCTCATTACTGTAGCGGCATCACTTCTCTTACCCTCTAGATCAAGAGGATTATTTGCAATAATTGTTCGAACGACTTCATTCTCTTCATTTAAAGTTGTGGCAGTCATTCCCCATGTAATCGTTCCAGTTGCTCTTTCTACTTCATTTTGTAACTTGGTCCAGGCGATAACTTCTTTGGCCTTCATAATACCTTCATCAGATAACACTCTTCCAAGGTAGGGGAGTTTCTTATCTCTATTTAGGAAATTATTAAGTTTCTTAATATCTGTATAAGAGAGGGATGTGACGTACTTAGAAGAGTTTTCTTTATTGTAGAGACCTTTTTGTACGAGTCTTGATTGTAGGATGGCCCTTGCAAAGGCCTCTTCAAATCTATTTTCTTCTGAGTTATCTCTATTCGCAAGATGTTCTTCAAGTGCAGATGTTCCGTTATCTCTTTCACTCGAAAAAGTTATGAGTGAGCTACCAAGTGAGCTCGTTAAAAGAAATAATCTTGTAAATGATTTAATATCCATTTTTTTCACCTTCAATTCAGTTGTTATCTAATTAACATTTATTGGTATTCTTCACAAGAGAGCGTGTAATAATGATGAGACATTTAGCTCTCTAAGTAGTTGTAATTAAGAAAGTACTTAAGTGTTGGTGTATATAGAAAAGGTACTCTTTCTCATCTCTAGCTCCTAAGTTTTAGACTTTAAATTTATTCTAAAAGTGAAGTCTATAGTTCAAGAAGCGTGCCAAAAAAACGTTTCAATTTTGGAACATTCGGATCAATGAAGGTGTGGGGGCTTTATAAAGTTGGGAGTTACTTTCTATTTAATTAGAAACAGTATTGCCCCAAATCATCATGGCAAATTTAGGATAATCTATGAGAGGATTTCTATTTCCTTGGAATTTATAACCGTGATCATTTCTCTTGATCTCATGAGCACTTACGGGATCTTGTTTGTGCCACTTTAAAAGAATTTTAAGAAACCACGTCGCGTAGACTTGATCAGATGTACCGTTAAGCATCACATGATCCCAGCTGGCCACACGGTCTTCGTATCTAATTGCGAAGTAGAGTAAGGCCCTGGCAACATCACCTTTGAACTCATCGATGGGCTCAAAGACTTGTCCAGTGTATTTACCAATTGAGTTTTTTCCTACTTTAGAACCATTTTTAGAACTCCAGTGCGCAACTCTTACTTCACCAAAGGGAAGACGACCTCTTCTTCCATTTACATATCCATCCGTTGGGAAGACATGGAAGAAGTCTGCTCGCATAGGAGCTCTCTTATTAAAGATACTTTGTGGAAAGAGGTGCTCACGGTTTATGCAATCCCCTTCTTTTTTATAGGATCCGCACATGTCACTTCTATTTGAATAATTGTAACTGTCTCTTCCACCAACTCTTTCTGAATAGATATCAACAATAGAGTTGTCACCATCATAAGTGTTATCAAGATCACTCTTAAGATAGACTTTGTAGAGTTGTCCGTAGGAATTTGGAGAGTGAGTAGCAGTGATGATTCGCTTTAATTCAGTCTTTAGAGCGTAACCTGTAAACTTAGCAAGAGCTGTAGGTCTATAGTATTTTGTCTTAGTAGAGGCGGAAACGTTTTGGGAAAAAATGCATAATTGAACAAGGATCAGTAACAATTTCATCTAAGGCCTTACCGTTAGGATTGGTGAATTTTGTATAAATTACACGTCCTATTGTATTTTAGCAAATCTTATTCTTGGTAGTAGGTTCAGCTAATGGATGTCGAAGGCTTTAAATCTCTACCTTATAATGCCTCGAGAATATTCATTTAAATAAGAAAAATGGATTTTACCCCTTGAGTCTGACATGGTGTCATAGTCGATACTTTCTTATATCATTCATAGGAGGTTAGAAATGATTACGATTAAGGACTTTTCAAAAGAGACGGATTTCTCAGTTAGAATGCTTAGATACTTAGAGGAAGTAGGGGTTCTAGTTCCTGTACGAGATGACAATAACTACCGCCTGTATAACGTTGACCAAATCATTGAAGCTAAGAAAATTAAAAGACTTCAAAACTTAGGTATTCAGCTCAAAGAGATTGAACTCATAAAATCGACGGATATAAAACTTCAGTTAGATGTCTTAGAAAAAGTCTTAATCAGAGAGCAAGAAATTGCAGAATTAAAATCAGACTCCATTCCTGAATTAAAAAATATAATAGATCACTTAAGAAAAGAGAATTGTAGTCTTGAGTCTTACTTTGAAAATGAGAAGCCCAAACCTAGAAAAATGAAAACGCTAGGGGGAGAAGAGAAGTTCCATAGGACTGCCTATAGTATCCCCATTCTTAGAAATATCTACGAAGACCACCTCACCATTGACGCCAATATAGAACTCATCGCCACTGATCTGATGAAGTTTAGTGAGTGGTTTGAAAATTGTGATTACGATCCTGATGTCTTTTCGGTTTTGCGAGAGTCTTCATTTGTTTTTGGGAAAAATATTCTTGAAAATTTCATCGCCGGTTATGAAATGGCCTGGAAGAAGTTCTTACCTGAGATGGGTTTTCAAAAAATGGACGATTTCACAAAACAAGATGTGGAACAACTTATGGGACCCCACGATATTGTGATTAGATCGACATTTAAATATGTTGATAGTGGAGTTGAGGGGGAGATCGTGATTCCCTATGCGCCAATTTATACAATGTCGCAGTTGAGTAATAAGATTTAATTTCTCTTATTTCATTTTAGCTTTTAATTTGTCGTTTAAAAGGCCTTGATGGGTAAGACTACCAAGGTCAATCATACTGCTATCTGCGAGTTCACAGAAACCATTCTCATTTCTATTTTTATCAACAGAAATGAGAACCTTACCTTTTAATTGATAGCGACAAATGGCCACACCTGAAGGGATTCCTCCTCTAAGTTGATTGGCCGGGATACTAACTCGAGAAATTTTCGAAAGCTCACTAAAGGCCAAACACTTGGGCACACTACTAGTTTTAAAACAATGGTGAGAAATAAGAATATCTCCTCTTTCTTTAAAGATCACAACTTGTTTGTTAAAGAGATATTTCTTCACTTGCCAAGATTGCCCTAAAGCTGAAAAGGATAAGAGAACAAGCGCTATGATTTTAATTTTCATTTCTTATGAATCCTACTGACACTTATGAGTGACTCTTCAAGTTTACCTTGTTCTATCCACATATTTCCTTCGTCGCATTCAATGTCTTTAGAAATACCACGACAACTCTTTCCCCAGGAGTTTCTAATGAGAAATTTACAAGATCCATTTTCAAATTTTCTTCCAATAATTGCTGAAGCGTGTGGGCCACAAAACCTTGAAAATCTAGACTTTGGACCAATAAAAGCATTTCCTTGTTCTAAAACTCCTGAGCAGTATCCAATTCCCACGGGTTGCATAGGGTTACCTGCTTCTAAAAATTTGTGTATGAGTTCAATTCCAGGTTTTTCTTTAAAGGCATCTGTCGTTTCAGCACTCATAACTGAGGCCAGCCCTCTATCTAGTTCATAACTCTCACAAACTAGCCCTGCTGGCAGATGCTTTCTCTCCTTACAGCGGTGGGAGAGAATATCGTTGATGAAGTCGTGAACTTTATTTTTTTTAAGAGCACTAAGAACTTTAGTTAATGCGGGTAGAAACTCACTTTCAATATGAAACTTATCAATGAGTTTTCTACAATAAGTTTGAATGAGTAACTTATCCTCACTCTTCCATTGATCGTAGTCTAGATCATTAGTGTGACCTTTTTTAAAGGTATTAAAGAAGAGTTCAGTATCAATAATAAAGTCTCTTCTCTGCCTTGAATCTAGGGGAAGTATGTCATTTGAATTACAAGTACCAGTTTTTAAGGCCTGTTTAATAATGCTACAAATGGAGCCACCTTCTATGGTCAAATTTCCATCTGCATCTTTACTGGCCTTATTTTCTGCGTGACTATGTTCTACGGCAAGAACTAGGTCACTCGAAATATGATTGTAGTCCTGATCTCCCATAGGGGATTTCTGTGAAAATCTAAAAGCGTCAATGATTTGCGCGGCTGCGTGGGCGTAACAAGTTCCAAGCTGCTGGTGACGTACAGGGATTTTACTAAAAACACCCTCATTTTTCTGTGATTCTTTCTTTCTAAGATCTATGGAAGTGCAGCCTCTAGCATCATTATATTTACCCAGAGTAATTTTCTTAACCTCATCAACTAGTGGCCTATTCTTACTTAAGTGAATACCTTTTTCCAAAGAATGGTAGCGAGTGTAGAAGAGATCTTCTGCTATTTTCTTTTTGAGTTGATAGGGAGAGTTTTTTAATTTTTTATATAATTGATCTAAGTGTTGCTTTATTTCTTTCTCGTTATGGGCCGCTGTTCTCTCTAGACCTTTTCTTTGAATGAGTTTAGAAAACTTTTCATAATCTTTTAAGTTTGTAGTGTTTAGTGATTTAGAAAGGATTAGTCTTGCAAAACTTTTTTCTTTTTCTCCAGATAAACGTATGGAGATTAAACTAAAGAAACTCTCTCCGTCTTTATCTTCTAATTGAGAGATAGGGAAGCTATTTAGTAATTTGGAATATAGCTTATAGGTTAGAGCTTCATCAAAACCTTTAGTGTTAAGACCTTTTTCAAAAAGAACATTCTTTAAGAGAATGAGATCTTCTTTTTTTTCACTTTCTAAGAGTTGTCCTAAGAGTTTTGGGTCTTTAAATAAGTCTTGAATGGTTTGGCGTTTTATATAATTCGTTGAATAATTTGATTTTAGAATAGAGCTTATAATTTTTCTCTTCTCTACTAGAGGTCTCTTCGCGAACTCTTCTTGCATGCTTTCCTCTTGCAAGAGGCTAAGTACATATTTAGCGTTACCTAGGAGAGTAGGATACTTGACTACCATATCGAGAACTTTATTTAAGGACTCTTTGTCAGATTTCAATGAGCTTGCTTTGTCTGCAATATTGTTAAGAGCTTCCTTGGCGACCTGAGCGTAGGTGCTGTTATTTCCATATTTCTTTAGGTAGTTCTCTAGCTCTTTAATTGCTGGTTTGTGGTCTAGTCTGAATTGATCAAACTTAAGAGCTAAACTCTTTCCAAGTAGGTAGGGACTTTGAGCTCTCTTTAGCGTCTTGTCTATTCTCTTTTTTATTTTAGCTGAGTCTTTACTTAAAAAACTTGAGTATTGATGTTTCTTAGTTAATCTTTGAACTTCGGCCAGGGTGGCGGGGTTAGAACTCTCAGCTGCTTTAACTAAGAGGTCTCTATACTTTTCTTTATCAACTGTAGTTAAACTCTTATTCCTATATTTTTGAGTATACTTGGCTTCCTGTGCTCTTAGTTTATCCGAAGCCTGAAAGCTAAAGTGTTTTCCGAATTCAGAAAAATCTCCCTGTGCCCTTGGGATGAATTTTGTTTTTCCATTTGTAATTAGAGTAGGAGTGACTTTATCATAAGCATTGTCTAAGAAGCTTATTAAGTTATGTTTCTTCGTTCTCCCATAGTCACTGAGAATCTCTTCTGATGAGACGGCATCAATGAGGCTCTTTGATTGGTCGCTCTTTCCGTAAACCTCTTCAAATATTTTCGTAACTTGTTTTTCGTAAATATTTCCATCGTACTGATCTTTTAGTATTTTACCGTAGAAGTATCTTCTCTCTTCGTCAGTCTTTGCACTTTTTAGGGAGAGGACGTAGGATTTAAAGATATCATCAGTTTTTATGACTCTTCCGTCTTTTAATTGTTTCATGGCCGAAAGAGCAAAGGTCTTGGCCT
This sequence comes from Halobacteriovorax marinus, assembly GCA_002163155.1. GTDB lineage: Bacteria > Bdellovibrionota > Bacteriovoracia > Bacteriovoracales > Bacteriovoracaceae > Halobacteriovorax > Halobacteriovorax marinus_A. The sequence goes on from MAAO01000002.1 coordinate 582,712, forward strand.
TAAATTCTGAATTACTGTTTGAGAATTCTCTATTTATAATTTTCTTTGCTTGCTCTTTCTTATGAAAAGCAACACCTATGAGATAACCACTAAATAATCTGGTTTTATATTCTTTCTTCGTCGTATTCTCTTCTAGAAAACTTAGAATCTCGTTATCGTTTTCAATGATTGTACTATCGCCGCGACCTTTTCTAGCGAGATAGTCGAGTGCTTTTAAGCCTCCGTAGAGTTTATCAGCGGGGAGGGACTTAAGGTCTGCCTTGAGTTCGGCCACAGAGTTCTTAGTTAAGGTAATAAGTTTTAGTTTTCTATAGGCTCCTGCTCTTACTTTCTTGTCCTTAGACTGTAGGTCACTATAGATCTGAGTTTCAAAAGCGAAGAGGGTAGTTGAGCAAAATAGTAGGTATAGGCTAAGTAGTTTAAACATATATTATTTTCGGGAATATAGGACTTAAACTGAAGGATTTGAATTTTAGAGTGGTAAATGTCGAAGATTTTGCACGCAATATAGCTCTGTGAGCTCTACTTATTGCTGCCTGTCTGGCCAATTTGTATGGCCATGTTAATATGAGATAAATTTTAACTGAGGTTTTTAATATGTCTAATTTAATAGAAAGCTTAAACTGGCGTTACGCCACTAAGAATTTTGATTCATCTAAGAAATTATCTGATGATCAAGTAAATATCCTAGCTGAGTCGCTAAGACTTTCAGCTTCTTCTTTTGGTCTACAACCATGGAAATTTATCTTTGTTTCTAATGATGACACAAAGAAGGAATTGCTTGCTCACAGTTGGCACCAACAACAAGTTGTGGATTGTTCTCACCAAATTGTATTCTGTTATAACGAAAACTTTGGTGAAGCGGATGTTCAGAGATTTCTAGAAGACACTGCTAAGACTAGGGGTGTTGATATGGAGAGTCTTGCAGGTTACGGTGACGTGATGAAGGGATTTATCTCTCGTATGGATAGTGAGCAAAAAGCTGTATGGATGAAGAATCAAGTCTACATTGCTCTTGGAAGTTTCCTTGTGAGTTGTGCGGAATTAAAAATTGATGCCTGCCCAATGGAAGGAATTGTTCAAGGTGAGTATGACAAGGTACTTGGACTCAAAGATGGTTGGAAGTCTGTTGTTGCTTGTCCTGTGGGATTTAGAGCTGCTGATGATAAGTATAGTGATCTAGCTAAGGTTAGATTTCCAATGGAAGAAGTTGTCGATATTAGAAAGTAATTTTTAAATATATTTAAGAAGTTTAAATAATGAGGGACCTGAAATAGGTCCCTTTTTTATTTTACCAATCAAATATTAATTCAGGATACTTTGTCCCATCATTTCTAATTGTCCAAACGGGGCCACCTGCTGGAGGAGGAAGATTATATAGATCGTTTTCAAAAATATCTCTTAGAAACTGTCCACCGTTTCCAAACGGGTCGTCTTCAACTATGTCCCAACCGTTTAGGCATACAAAACTTAAAGATCCTGATAGTGGGGTTAAACAATATGTCCCCAGGTCTTTTAGCTGATCAGAGGGCACGTATTGAGTGACATTAGGTAAATCATTTGCTGTATTGGCAATTACTTCTGTCATTGGAGTAGAAGTAAAACCAGCACAAGTTGTAGAGTTGTCTAAACTCACTGTAATATTAAAAGTATCTGTCACGAAAGTAACTTTATACATGACATCTTTATCTGGATTTATATAGATAAAATCATTTACACCTACAGCGGTAGCTCCTCCAAGATTTATATCACATTCGTTTCCGTTTACTACTCCTGAATTGATAGAATTCGCAGTATTAAATGCTGGATTATAGGGCTTAGTTCCGTAGAAGGTGAAATTATCGATTGATCCTAAGTCATCCCCAACGATAGGACCATGAAGATTGGTTGGAGAACTATTTAATTCAATGTTTGTCACAGATAGAGCTCTCTCTATCTGTCCATTGGTATCATTTGTCCCAACTATTCCTCCTACCTTTGTAGAAGTTGCAGTGGAAGAAATAAAAGAATACTTAGTGGCAATAACATCTTCTACTTCACCATCATTGATTCCGACAATTCCACCAATATTAGTAGAACTATTAGCTAGCATGATACTCATTGAAGAGGAGGCCTGTTCTATTTTACCAGTAGCGGTATTTCTTCCAACGATCCCACCTACTTCATTGTGAGTTACACTAGCTGGAGCCATTTGTCCTCGCGCAGCAACTTTTGAAATGTTTCCTTCGTTCTTTCCAGCAATTCCTCCCACATCAAAAACACCCGAGATATTTACTGAGAAATTATTAATAACGTCATAGATGAGTCCGGTAGGAGAGTTCACTCCAACGACACCACCGATCTGATTATTTCCTTGAAGTACGGAAGCTACGACACTGGATTTTAAAATTTGACCATGGTTTGTTCCTGCGATAACTCCAATTCTATCTTCAGACCCTGAAGCCATTAATAGAGCACCACCAAAGTGAGTATCATAAATCAGTCCACTAGGTTGTATCACTCCAAAAACTCCGTAATCAGAAATTGTGAAACTAGTTACTTTTAAACTGTGAAGTAGAAAACCATTTCCATCCAGACTTCCTGAAAATGTAGGAACAATCGCAGCTCCAGTATTTGCGTAATCAACTAAGTTGATCACATTTTGAAGCGCATAATGTTTCGATGGGTTTGTTTTTATGTCATCAAACTGAGAGTAGCTACAAATATTAATCGGATTAGCTTGAGATAAGCCTCGACCATTTCCAACTTGGGTCGCTACATTTTGAAGATTAGTTGGATTTAGACAGAGATCATAAATAGGGGCTTCCCAGTTTGTGAGTCTTGGTAGGTCAGGAGCTGTGTGAGCAAATTTACCTCCGCCATTTATAAATCCAAAAACTGTTCCATCTTGAAAATCACTGATTGTGGAAGGAGATCCACCCGCACCACCAAGAGTTCCTGAGTTTACAGTATTGGTTGAATAGATAATAGTTTGGGTTGTGGCACCTGCTTGACCAATAGCGTTTCCAACTTTACAGGTGGTGTCAGCTGCAGCACATACGTTAGAGATGGCCCCTGAGAAATATGATCTTTGTACAAGACCAGATCCTGCCATTCCTAAAAGTCCACCAAGTTTAAGTGGAGCAGTAGATTCTCCACTCGCTATGTACATATTTGAATAGGAATCAGTAATCGTTCCAGCTCCTGCAAATTCACCAACGAGTCCACCAGCTGTAGTAAACTGACCAATCATGGCACCATTTGATTTCGCTTCTGCTATGGTCTTTGTCCCTTGGAGTACTCCTGCGATTCCACCAATGCCTGTAGGTGTACCACCATTTGAATTGAGTTCTATGATTCCTGAAAATGAAACTCTTGTGAAATCGCCATAGCAATTTCCAATAACTCCACCGATATTTGTACCTTCTGCATCGATATGACTATCAATGACGTGGATATCTTCAAAGGCTCCTGTGCCTGCAACCATATGTCCAATGGCGCCACCAATATCTCCAACAGAGCCATCAACATAAGCGTCACGAATTTCAATATTTTTGACTGAAACGGTACCACCGGTGATGCCACCGATTAAAGCTCCAGTACTATTTTGACCTTCAACTTCTATATTTTGAATTCTCAAGTTTTTAATTGATCCGCCACCACCGACTTCTCTAAAGAGTCCGATTTTTTGATGACCATCTTCTAAGATAAAGGCGTTTGATATTAAATGACCGTGTCCCTCAAAACTTCCTGAGTAGGCAGTAGGAGTAGTAATAGTATTCCCACAGGCTCCATATTTTAATCCACCAATGGGATTAACAGAAGTTCCAATACTAGCGCAATTAGGAAATCCTAGAGGTTGATTTAATAAGTGTGAATAGCCTCCAAAATCTAGGTCAGCTAGTAATTGAAAATGAGAATTTATACCAGATAATTTTCCCGTATCATTTCCTGTTCCGTCGTCATTAGTGTCATCATTTCCGATTCCATTAAATTGCGCCGGGGTACAAATTCCGTAAGGCTCATTAACTGATCCAAAACCTGTCGCCAAATCTCCAGCAGCTGGATTAGATAGAGAACAAGCCACATTAGGAGGAGTTGAGTGATAGAGAAGAATTCTTTCAAACCCAGTATTTTGCGAATCAACTCTTAGAGAAGGATTGATGTTTGCTCCAGAAGAGTGACCCGGAACAAATGTTCCTAGTTCGTAAACATCATTTATGAATCCTCTAGTACTTGAACAATTGTCATCGTAGTAACCTCTAAGAACTGTTCTAAAAGGTGCGTTTGAATTTCCGGTAGGGATATTAATTTTTCCAACATTAGTATTATCAGTTGTTAAATGAGAGTCTTTAAGAAGAGCACCAGTATAGGTGACATCGAAACATTCTGAAGTTAAATGAGCACTTTGAACAGGAATGATTCCACCAACATCTCCCTGAATAAATTCAGGCATGATGACTTTATAAGACTTGTAAAATCCTCGAGTTTTTATTCCCACTGGATCGTATTCACAAGGAACACCACCAGTAGCTCCCGCCAATGTCTGACATGAAGAGATTTCGACTCTAGGAAATTTATGAAAACCATCATTGGTATCTGTGGCATAAGTAAATTCAGCACCAGTACAATTTGCATTTGATAAAGAGAGATCAACTGTGACTTCTCCTCCTCCTAATACATTGGACATGGACTTGGCACATCTTGGTTTCCCAGTGAATTGCGCATTGGTAACACCGACTAAGCTATCATCCCAAGCAATGGCGTAGAAATCCCAAGTACTATTTTTAAGATTGAGAACTAAATCCCCTGTGGCCGCATTGAGGTTTATGGAAAAACTCGCTCCCTGATTATTCTTTCCCCACAACATGGCACCGCCACTTGAATTGGAGAGGGAAGCGATACCGCCTAGAATAAATTTGAAATCAGCATCAGTTTTTCCGGCCTTCTTGGAACAGGATACGCTGAGCATGCAGATAAGAATGATAGTTGATAAGAGCTTCACAATACTTCCTTTTAAACGAGATAACTCATAAGTTTTATCGGCTTAATTAGAATAATCTTTATTGTGAATTTTAAGAAAAAATGGCGTAACTACTTGATATTCAAAATCATTCTTAAGGTTGAATGCCACAAATAGTATACAGATTTACTACCTTTGGAATTTAATCGTCGAGTTTGTCCCAATCGATATCTTTTCCAATCGTCACCCCAGAAATAGTCTGCACTACATCTTGTTTGATAAAAGGAAAGTTTAAGATTTCTACATTTTCGAATTCGTGCTCATAAGCAATAGTAATGGTCTTTGGAACGAAGTCCGTCAGACTTGTATGGAAGTAATCTTTTGGCAATGAGGCCATGATATCCACTTCGCCTTCTTCAGTATCTGTAAATTCCATGGGCTTACTGCCAGTATTCTTGACGATAATGGCACCTTTTATTTTTGTAGGATCAATATCTTTAGTCAGGTTCCAAGATCCAATATGGAAGAAATCGAGGAAGAACATGGACTTCTTAAACTTGAGTTTCCTAGGAACCATGAGAGATTGCATGAACTTTCTAGTACTTGAGTCTTTAGACTTGCGCGCAAACTTGTCGGCCAGGGCACTATCTTCAATTCTGATGATGTAGGCTCCAGGATTCTTAGTCGATAAGAAGAGTATGTATTGGAACGCGATGCTGAATAGAGTAAAGAGTTTATGTTGGTCTAAATGGATATGCGGTTTTTCGCACTCCACAAGAGCTTTTACTGATTCGTAGAGGTCTTCTTTACTAATATCACTTTTCATAGAGGGGCAGCGCCTATTTTGGTCAAATTAATTTTTGTGTGAGGATTTAATTAAGGATTATAGGCCATCTTGTCAATGGACTTAGATAAATCTTCTTAAAATTTATGTTTTTAAGCCAAGTTGCCGATTGACTCATGCACTTAATTTCACTAATATGCGTGTTTAAAAAGCGTTTATATAAAATAAATATAGTCTATTATTACTCAATGGAGCGAAGACAATGATTACAAACAAGCTAATGGCGAAAACTAGAAATATTGGTATTTCTGCCCACATCGACTCTGGTAAGACAACTCTTACTGAAAGAATCCTTTTCTACTGTGACATGATTCACAAGATTGAAGATGTTCGTGGTGGTGGTGATGGTGCGAAGATGGACCATATGGAACTTGAAAAAGAAAAAGGTATTACAATTACTTCTGCAGCAACGACTGTTTTCTGGAAAGGAATTACTGGAAAAGGGACAACTTTTGCTGACGGAATTGAAAAAGATACTAAGATTAATATTATCGATACTCCGGGTCACGTTGACTTTACAGTTGAAGTAGAAAGATCTCTTCGTGTTCTTGATGGAGCTATCCTAGTTCTTTGTTCTGTATCTGGTGTTCAGTCTCAGTCAATTACAGTTGATAGACAAATGAAGCGTTACAATGTTCCAAGACTTGCTTTCTTAAACAAGATGGACAGAATGGGAGCCAGTGCTTTCAATGGTAGAGATGCCCTTAGAGATAAACTAAACCACAATGCAGTTCTTATGCAATGTCCAATTGGAGCGGAAGAAAACTTCATTGGTATGGTTGATTTAATTACAAAAGTTGCTTACTACTTTGATGGTGAGAACGGTGAAAATATTAGAGAAGAAGAGTGTCCAGCTGACCTCGTTGATAAAGTAACAGAACTTCGTTCTGAAATGCTTGATGTAATTGCTGAGTATGATGACGAAGTAATGGAAAAGTACTTAGAAGGTAATGAGCCAACTGTAGAAGAACTACACAAGTGTGTTAAGGCCGGAGTTCAATCTCTAAAATTAACTCCTGTTTTCATGGGTTCTGCCTTTAAAAACAAAGGTGTTCAAGTTCTTATGGAAGCGGTAGCAAGATACCTTCCTTCTCCACTTACTTGTGTACCTCCAGTTGCTAAGAGTGCTAAGGATGAAGAAATTGCAATTTCTCCAAATCCTGATGAAGAACTATTAGCAATGGCGTTCAAAATTACTGAAGAGCAATTTGGACAATTAACTTATACAAGAATCTATAGAGGAACTCTTAATAAGGGTGAGACTGTTTTCAATTCAAGAACTGGTAAGAAAGTTAGAGTTGGTAGAATGGTTAGAATGAACTCTAACGATAGAGAAAATATTGATACTGCTCACGCAGGAGATATTATTGCAATCGTTGGTATTGACTGTGCTTCAGGTGATACTTTTGTTGGTGACGACAGAACAGTTGGTCTTTCTTTAGAAGGTATCCACGTTCCAATCCCAGTAATTGAGCTTTCAATTTCTTGTAAAGATAAGAACGAGCAAACAAGAATGTCTAAAGGTCTTGCAAAATTCCTTAAAGAAGATCCAACTTTTCACGTTTTCACAGATGAAGAATCAGGTGAAACAAGAATTGCTGGTATGGGTGAGCTTCACCTTGAAATTTATGTTGAAAGACTTAAGCGTGAGTTCCAAGCAGAAGTTATTGTTGGTGCTCCTCAGGTTAACTACAGAGAAACTATTAGAGTTGAAGCTGAATTTGATTATACTCACAAGAAGCAATCAGGTGGGTCAGGTCAATTTGGTCAGGTTGTTGGTATTCTTAAGCCACTTGCTGATGAAGATAAAGATACTGAAGATCAAGTATTTAAGTTTCATAACCAGATTAAAGGTGGTTCAGTTCCTAACGAATTTATCGGTGCCTGTGAAAAAGGTTTCCAAGATATTATGGATAAAGGTCCTCTTGCTGCATTCCCAGTTATTAACTGTGAAATTTTCCTTCAAGACGGTAAGTATCACGATGTAGATTCATCTGATATGGCATTCCGTATTGCTTCTAGACAAGCAATGAGACAAGCAATTAACAACGCTCAGCCAGTTATCATGGAGCCAATCATGAAGGTTGAAGTTACAACTCCTGATGAGTATCAGGGTGGTGTTATTGGTGATCTTTCTTCTAGAAGAGGAGTTATCCAAGGTTCTGAAACTGATCCAGGTGGAGAAGTTATCATTAACGCTGAAGTTCCACTTTCTGAGATGTTCGGTTACTCAAATGACCTTAGATCAATGTCTGCTGGTAAAGCGACTTACACAATGGAATTTGCTAAGTATAGTGATTGTCCGTCGAGCATCCAAAAGGATGTTATGAAGGCAAGAGCTGAGAAATTAGCTAATGACGAATAATCTTTAAATTTAAATTTTAAGATATAGAGGCCTCCTTTTTGGAGGCCTTTTTTTATTTCATTTTTAGTTTCTTTATCTCATCTTCAAGCGTCTTGAATCTCTTTTCAAATTTTGATGTATTCTTATAAAGCACGACTAAGTCCTGTTCGATTCTCTTTTCAAAATTTGAAAAAGTTTTGGAGAGGTGATCATTATTTTTAAGCTCCATCATCAAGTTTTCATTCTTTAGAATAAAGCGTCTCAAATGAGTAAAGGCCCTAATAATGAATAAACCCATTTGCACTGCCTTTTCGGTTTTCAAGACGAAGGAAAGTACAAAACAACCAGATTCGGTAAATACAAATGGTGGATTTCTTTTCATGTAATTATAGTCGTTTACCCCACCCATGGTCGCATTTTACGACCATAGGGTAGCTAACTCACTAGAGTTAGGTTTAAACATTAAGTCATCTGGAAACCTTTCGATATTTCGTTTTACCTGTTCGTTCAATCGTTTACTTCCACTCCATATAGCTCTGCTAGATCTCTATCGAGCATGTGACTTTAATAAATAGAAATCTGGTTTTGGATATCGAGAAGTTCGTTCATGAAATATCTTTGCTCCTAATTTATAACTGAATGATTCTTGATAACTTGATTAATTCCAACTCTTTGAGGCACCACTCCTGTGCTAAGTAACCAGAATTTCGAAATACTTTGTTCTTTTTAAGTTTCAAATTACAATGAACCGATAAGGTTAGGTAATGAAATTAAAGACTTTGCTCCCATTTCTCATCACTCTTTTCATATGTTCCAATACATATGCTGCCTCTGTGCACGAGAGTGAAATCAGATCCCTTGTGAAGGATTTAAATTCTCTTTCTCTAGAGTCAACGTGGCGAGCAGAGCCGCTCCCAACTCTTCCTCTCATTTACTTCTCTTCAAATATTTTAACCAAGAAGAAGAGTCATCACTCTATTTCGGTTGCTTACTTTGATTCTAAGGATAAGAAGATTTCTGCATATAAAAAGAAGTTAAAAAAGAAACACAACGTGAAAGAGTTCTACCGCGTAAATTTAAAAGATAAGAGTGGTGCTCAATTTTGGCATTTCGGAAAGAAGTTTTCCTATTCAGTTCATGTGGTTGGATTAAATACTCTCACCACTAAACTTAAATCACAGATTCTTAAAAAGGTTTTAAATCATGAAAAATCTTTTTAAGGTTCTCTCTATATTCTTTTTCTTGTCCTTCTCGCTCTCAGCGAAAGAGTGCGGCGAGGAAATCGTCTCTTCAAGTGATGTAAAAAAAGCGCAAGATCTTTGTCGCAATATTTCTAAATCAACTATTCTCCTAGATGGTGAGAGCAATGAGGAGAACTCCCTCGCTAAGGGCCTAGCCTTCGGTGCTCTTAGATGTTTTCAAGGAATAGGGGATTCACTTATTGAGTTGGCACAAATGGTTCCAGCTCTCTATGACATGGCGGTAAAAGGAGCTAGTCACTTACCTGATCTCTATGACTCTGCCGTTGAACAATTAAGTTACGCTCCAGAATATCTAGATGCTGCCAGTGATAAGTTCTCTAAGTGGCGCGAAGAGAGTTACGCCTCAGTTGTGAGTTGGCTAGAAGATAACGATGACCCTAGTGAGTTTATCAGTAAAATCCACCAGTCTCATGTGAATGCAGCTAAGAAGACTCTAGCAAAAGCTAAAGAGCTTAAAAAGTTAGTAGAATTTGTTAGTGAGCGCGTGGCGATAAAAATAAAAAATGAATACTCTGAATTTCAATGCCTACCACCGAGCATTCAAACAAAAGTTCTCTGTGGTGCCATTACTGATATCACCTCTGCCATTTTACCAGTGGGAGCTGTGCTGTCTGGAAGTATTAAGATGGCACGTTTCACTTCAAAAATTGATAAAGTGATCGACTCTAATTTCTCATTTTTAAAACAAGATATCTATCCAAAGAAGAAACCAAAGCCAGGTAGTAAATTAAATTCAGCAGAGAAGAAAGATCTCTTGGCCTTCTCTAAGAAAATGCGAAGTGGAAAAAAGATCTCCGCCTCTGAGGAAGCAAAATATCTCGCTCTCTTACAAAGGGCGAATCCCTTAGGTAAGGTGATGAAGAGAGGACTTAGTAAAGAGGAAGCTCTCTTTACAGAGAACGCACTTAAGAAAATTTATAGTAAAGAATATATTAGCGCAGAAGATTTACTGCGCGCTTCAGGAAATTTAAAATCAAGAACTCCTCCTCTCATTATGGTTTCAGGTCAAAATGATATGGCCAAAATAAAAGAGTCAGGAAGAATCTGGGGACAAACTGAGGGACATGTCTACGCTGCTAGTAAACCTATAAAGACAAAGTGGGATAGAGCTAAGTCTGGTGTCCACGATGAGAAAGAGGGAACAGTTCTCTTCTCTGGAGAGTCGGCGGCCCTTTTTAAAAATCATGAAGTGAAAGGAATTTATAGTGGTATTAAAAACCTCGCGGGTCAAAAGCGTGGTCCCTTTGGAGATATCATCATTGAAGAATTTAGAGAAGAAGTGGTTGCTGGTAAAACAGTATTTGTGATTACAAAAGCGCGTAGAGCAAAAGACGCTGCCAATAAGAGTGAAAAACTTCATGCGGGGCAATCGACTCTTTGGGCCGGAACAAAGGCCACTGGACGAGTGGTTGGTATTGACGGTGGAATTGGAGCGGGGAGCGCGGGAACTGGATTTCTTCTATGGTTAAATTCTCCCTACGCCGAGTAGGATTATTTCAAAACTAAAATATCTTCTAGAAAAAAAGCTGAGAGTTCTTGGCGACCTTTGAGATTTGATTTCTGATAGAGATTTGAGCAATGTTGTTTGATAGTTTTCTCACTCGTGTCTCTCACATCAGAAATTTCTTTTAAGGAGAGTCCTTTTAAAAGTAGAAGTGCTACATCGGTTTCAGATTTCGTAAACTTCCACTCATCTAATTGTTCATTAATCTTTTCACCAAGTCCCTGACTCAAACTCTTGGTTTCACCTTTGTAGTGATCGAGATCTGTTTGTAGTTGAATAATATTTACTTGGTGTTCTTTGTTGACCTTTCTAGTCAGAATAAATTTAATCCACAGAACTAAGAGACCACTCAAACCTAGAACCATAATGAGCGACTCTTTATAAACATGACTTAAACTAGAGCCTTCTTGTACATCTTCATAGATATCTAGCGCCAAAAGAAATGACGTGAAAATAAATATTAGTGTTAAAATGTATCTCTCGTTCTTGTTAAGCATATTTCTAGTAGGTCTTTGGTTGTAGATGTATCTATTAAGTTATTGTTTTCCTATAATATAGAGGAATCTAAGACCTTGGTCCAATAGTAAATGGTGAGTTCCTAGAGCAAGATATTGGTTATCGGAGGTAACTAATGACACGAATAGTACATATGGAAACGATGAAGCCTAAATATGCTTATTCAACAGAAGAAATTGTTGAGGGAGCTAAGAAGTATTGGTTAAATGACGCACCAGAATTATCCAGGCGTATGGCGCTTAAAATCTTTAAAGGATCAGATATTAGTGTGAGAAATTCAGTGGTGCCACTGGAGATTGCTTTTTCTGATCTCTCCTTTGAAGAGAAGAATGATATCTATAAGAGAGAGATGATTGAGTACGGAAAAATCCTCTTAAAGAAAACCATTGAGAATTCCAAAATAGATCCTAAAGAAATTGATTATATAATCACCACCAGCTGCACTGGATTTATGATCCCTTCAGTTGATGCCTACCTTGTGAACGAATTAGGTCTTAGGGGCGATATCGTGCGCCTTCCTGTGACGGAGATGGGCTGTGCCGGTGGAACTTCGGCCTTGATTTATGCTAACGATTTTCTCAAGGCCAATCCGGATAAGACCGCCGTTGTGATGGCGCTTGAAATTCCCAGCATTACTTTTCAAAAAAATGACTTCTCTCCGGAGAACCTTGTGAGCACAGCTATCTTCTCAGATGGTTTTGCCTGCGCAGTAGTTAAAGGCGGAGAAGGTAAGGGTGCTCATATTATTGATACCAATATGTATCACTTTCATGAGGGTACGCATCTCATGGGATTTAATCTGGTGAACTCGGGTCTGAAAATTGTCTTAGATAAAGATGTGCCAAGTACTATTGAAGGGCATTTTGAAAAAATCTTCCTCCCTTTTCTAAAAAGAAATGACCTAGAGATAGAACACGTCCATCACTATATGTTTCACCCAGGTGGTAAGAAAATTATTAATATGGTGGAGTCTTATATAAATGATCACGGCAAAGATATTTCCGAGTCGCGCTGGGTCTTAGACAATCATGGAAATATGTCCAGTGCTACTATTATGCATATCTTTGAGCGGGTAGAAGCTAACCGTGAAATAAAAGATGGTGATTTGGGTTATATGCTGGCCTTTGGTCCAGGATTTATGGCGCAGAGTCTCTTACTTAAGTGGGTCGTGTAGGAATGAATAGAGTGTTCATCCTTTTGTTTCTCGGTAGTTTAGTTTTTCAATTTGTCTACACATTGGACTTAAAGCAATTAAACCCTGAGTCTCTCTTTCTTACAGACGAGGGGGCGCGCTCCCTTGAGTTGTTTAAGACGGAGTATCCTAATCGCGCTAAATTGATAGCTTATAAAGAGCTCAGTCCTACGCCTTTTTTATATAGGGAAATGGAGCAGGACGCTAAAGCTCTACAAGCATTGTGTCCGAATGAGTGTGAAGTTCTGCTGCCACATCATCTCTATAAGAGTCGAGAAGATTTCTTTGAGAGATTAAAAGATCAAAACTTTAATGAGTTCTCTCTCATTACAGAGAGCTCTATGGGATTTGTGGTCTTAGTTGAGGCGAAAAAAGAGCAGTTACTAAAGTCTCTTATTCCAAAACTGCAAAGTGAATATCAGTTGGTGGGACATCCCTATACGAATTATCTCTTAGATGAATCTTCAAAAGTTGTGCAGGAGAAATTGTTCCCTGCCATCTTTGCTCTCTCCTTAGTAATTCTCTTACTGATTGTGAGAAATTTAAAGAACTCCCTTATTCTCTTCTTGGCGCCGCTCTTTTCAAGTTTACTCTCTCTTAGTGCTATTAAATTATTCTATAAAACTATGGATATGGTGAGCTCCATTGTTCCTCTGATCTGTTTTGTGATTTCGCTCTCCATTGCTCTGCACTTATATTACTCTGCCAGAACTTATGGTGATTTTATCTTGGCGATCAAAGAGAAGAGAAAACCAATACTCTTAATGATTGTGACTACTTTTATAGGATTTCTAGCATTAGCTCTTAGTGAAATTCAAGTGATTAGAAACTTTGGTTATCTAAGCTCAACGCTCATTGCTGTGACTTCTCTAATTTCAATCTTCTGGTTCACTTCTATTAATTCTTATTTCTCTTTTGATAAAGTTATCTCTCTTGACCACTATTTTAAATATCCAAAGAAGACTCTGCCTCTTCCATACATCATTTTGATCTTTATCATTTCTATTGCTCTTGGAGTGGTGGGAATGAAGAATATCCCCATTGTGACAGATGCTACTAAGTACTTTTCTAAGAAAATGAAAGTGAAGGAAAATCTAAAATCCGTAGCTCCTCTCATTGGTGGTATTCCTCTCATTGAAATCATTCATAAAAAGAGTGTTGAATTTAATTACGGCAAGTTCGACCACTTAAATATTTTAGAAGAAAAACTGCAAGAGGCCACTGGTCTACAAGTGCTCTCTCTAAATTCTGCCATTAAAGATATTAACTTTGAATACGCTGCTAAGAGAGCTCTTCCCGCTGATCGCTTTAGTTACTTAGCGCTTACCACAAAAATTCCAAAGGCGCTTAGGTCGTCCTTTCAAGTTGATAAGTCCTACTATAGAACAACGCTTCTAGGGCAAGCTATTGATGTTAAAGAATATAAAATTCTCTTAGAGCAGACGCGGGAAGTGTTAAAAGGTGAGGATTATGAAGTCAATGGTCTCTATTATAATTTAATGATTTCACAAGAAGAGATGGTCTACACGCTACTCAAGAGTTTTCTGACTTCTCTGCTTCTCATGTCGGGAATTGTTTTCTTTCTCTTTTCGAATAAGCGCGTCTTCATATCTTTCTTACTGGTGAATGTGACGCCGGTGGGACTTTCCCTATTTCTCTTATGGAGTTTTGGATTGTCTCTCAACATAGCCACGGTGATGACTTATAGTATAGGCCTTGGAATTGTAGTGGATAGCTCCTTTCATCTCTTTCACACTTTGAATACTTTTTATGGGGATTTTGAACTTTATAGACAAACGGCAGTTAAGCCCATTGTGCTAAGCTCTCTTATTTTAGTGGTGAGCTTTCTGCTCTTTGGATTCTATGACTTTCTTCCCATTCGCGAATTTGGACTGAGTCTTAGTATGATTGTGATGCTTGGGATGTTGTTTGATCTCTTTGTGTTGCCGACAATCTTTTTAAGAAACCACCACCTCCTAGGAGAGAGTCATGAAAATCTATGATTCTCTCATCGTGGGAGCAGGACCTGCGGGATCAACTCTCGCGGGACAACTCGCTAAGAATTCTTTCTCTGTCTTAGTCTTAGAAGGCAATAAGAGTTTAAAGAGAAAAGTGTGCGGGGAGTATCTGTGTCCACTGGGAGTTAAGCTTTTAAAAGATAAGGGCCTAGCTTCTGTGTTAGATCCCTTTATTAAAGTTCTCGGCATGAAGATCTACTCACCAAAGGGCATAGAAGTAGATGCCACTTTTCCTGAAACTGATACTTTTTGTGAGAAGGGTGTGTCTCTCAATAGATCCATCTTTGATAACTCATTAGTTGATTACGCAAAAGATCAGGGAGCTGAAATTCTCTTTGATTCTTTAGTAAAAGATTTTTCTTTCAATGGAACCTTTTGGGAAGTGCACGACTATAAGGGAAATACCTATAGAGCAAGGCTTCTCATTGGTGCCGATGGTGTGCGCTCAAAAGTCGCCAAGAAGCTAAATCTCACGCTTAAGAGTGAGACCAAGAGAGTCGCTATTCATTGTTGGAAGAGAGGAGAGTTTAATTTTGAGAGAAAAGGTGAGATGCATCTCTTCACAGGTGGCTCCTACATAGGAGTTGATCCTATAACAAACTCGGAAGTGAATCTCTCGCTCGTTTGTGATGCTAGTTTGATAAAAGAATTTAAAACCCCTCGAGATATTCTCAATTCCTATATTCAAAAGAGTGTCAGTTTAAGAAAGAGTGTGGGTGGTTTAAATGAGAATGAAGAAGTTTTCACCATCTCTCCCATCACTCATAGAGTGAAACAGGCGATTACTCATCAAGCTGCTCTTGTTGGTGACGCCGCTGGTTTTGTGGATCCTCTTACTGGTGAAGGAATCTTCAATGCTATTTGGATGAGCATGAAATTAAGTGAGTGCTTAGTGAAAGAGAGAAATAGTCTCTTTGACTTTAAAGAGAGTTTAGAGAGTTATGAAAAGATACGAGTTGACTTTTTTAGAGAGAAGACCAATCTCAATCGCTTCTTTCAGTGGCTCATTCACTGGAATTTTCTACTTAACTTAGTGGCCCTTTTTCTTAGAAGAAAGAAAAGCCGCGCTGATTCCTTTGTAGGGATCATTGGCAATATCTATAAACCGCTTACGGGACTTTTAAAAATTTTACGATGAGGTTTTTATGAAAATATTATTACTACTTCTTATATCTTTTAACCTCAGTGCTACTGAAATTAAATTCACTAGTGCTGATTATGATCAAGCGTTAGAGAATAAGAGCACGATCATCTTTGATATGGAGTCCACCAAAGCGGGATTTATCACCTCAGGATTTAAGGGAGTGGCAAAGAGCTTCAGTGTAGACTTTAAGAGAGTAGGAGACACATTTAAAGACGTTAAAATTACTATTCCTGTGTCAGCTATGGATACCGATATCGATGCTCGTAATGAAAAGATGTACGAAGAGTGTTTTGATTTTAAGAATAATCAAAATATCATAGTGAAATTCAAGAGTGCTTACTTACTGGGTTTTAATGGCATTCAAAAAGGATCTATTCTTATTCGCGGTAAGTGGTTTGATATAGATCTTAAAATAGATTCAAAGATGGTGGGAGGAGTGACTCTTATTAATGGTTCTAGTTCTCTCTCTATTAAAGACTTAGAGATTCCAGACCCTTCAATTTGGATCGCGTCTGTGCGTGATCTTATTGAGTTGACGTTTAAAATTGAAATAAAGTAGTTTAAGTTCCCGTTTTCCTAACAATAGCTAAAGTTTATCCTGACTTATTCCGTATAGTAATACGAGAAAAGAAGGAGAATCACAATGCCAATTAAACTATTGAGTTTAATATTAATTCTAGCGTTTTCAACAAGTCATTCAATGGCCGAAGACAGCGAATTCCAAGCAATTAAAGATACCGTTAAAAAAGTGGGAGTCTTAAAAGAAGTAAGCAAAGGCCCTAATGCCATTGATTACTCTTGTCATGATTGTATTAAAGAGTTGGATATTGAAAGGGCGGTTGTTCTTGATTCTGATGAAGTGACAACTGATAGACAAATGTTTCACCTTGGTAAGAAAGACAATAGAATGGTGATTAAGCGGGATAAGAATACTCCTGATAAAGTTACGATTAATTTTACTGAAAAGTATAGAACTTGCCTAAAAACTATAGCCTATCAAAATCCTCTGAGTGGACAAATTGGTTTTGGTTGTCGTTTTCACTCTTATGAGACGCGGGAAGATTCAATTACAATAGATTTCTCTGATAGGAAACTTGAGGGAGAGAGTGAGTATATTGAAATTGAATTTATCAAGTTAGACGTTGATAACAAAGGCTATATAAATACCAGGTTTAGAGAGCAGACAGGTAAGAGAATAAGTGCCGATAAGGGTTCTAAGTTCATGTTTTTTGGGACTAAGTATTCTTTGAAGTAGCTTTTAATTAATCAAGGCCACCTTCGCTCTTGTGGGTGGTAATATTCTTTTCATTATAGATTCATCAAGTATAAGAAATTCCCGACTTAAATGCTTTTAAGAAAAATTAACATTTTCTTAACTAAAGTCGATAAATTCTTATGAGCAGATTAAATAAGCTATTAATATTCAATATTTTCATCCTTTTGATGGTTTCCTGCGGGAAAACTCCTGAGGTCTCTGCTCCTCTTTCTTCAGCTGCTACTACGACTTCAACGGAGTGGTTGCTAGATCAAAGTTCTGGAAGAGTAAAGCTGGTTTCGGCCGCTGATGATGCTTCATCACTTTTTGGTCAATCAGTAGCTGTAGGTGATTTTAATAACGATGGAAAAAATGATGTCGCCGTTGGTGCTCCCGCTGGAGACTATAGTGTTCCAAACTCTACAGGACAGACTGACTCAGGAGCCGTTTTCATTTATAATTCAGTGGAAGATCAAACAGATTTTACAGTTGCAAATTTAATGATCTCTTCTAATTCAAATACCAATAACTTATTTGGAACTGCTCTCTATGCGTTCGATATAAATAAAGATGGTTATGATGATCTACTTGTTGGGGCACCTAATGAAGACCGTGTTGGGGCAAACTCAGGAACGGTTTACATTTTCTATGGTAGCGCAACTGGATTAAATTCAACTGCTTCCCAAATTATTGATCATCCTAATAGTACTGCAAGTGAAGGTTTTGGATCTGAAATTAGAATGGCCGATCTTGATAAAGATGGTAATTACGAAATCATTGTCACAGCGAGATATGCGGACACTCCAAATACTAACGCTGGAAATTTTTGGATCATTCCAGGAACAAGTAATATTCTCTATTCTACCGCCTTAGCTGTTAACGTAACAATGCCAGGAGCACTCTCTAGTGCAAGTGATGAATGTGGTCGCGGACTGGCGATTGGGGATTATAACGGCGATACAGTTGATGATATCTTTCTGGGTTGTCCTTACGAAGACACTGGTGGAGGAAACGCTGGAGCTGTATTTGTTTACCTAGGGAATGGAACAAATGGTACATGGGTTGTTAATAATGCTCTACCAGATGTAAATATCTTTAATCCAGTACCTACTGCAAATGACAACTTTGGAGAGTCCATTATTACGATGGACTACAATGCGGATTCAAAAGTAGATTTAATAGTCGGAGCGGTTAGAGCTGATGAAAGCTTTACGGACTCTGGAAGTTTATACCTCTTTAGTGATATTCAATCTAACATCATTATCGACTCTGTTGTCGGTCCTCCGTACACTAGTGTGACGATAGATTACTTTGGCTCAGGTATGGCGGTTGGAGATGTTACTGGAGACGGACAAGATGATCTGGTTGTTGGGTCAATATATGGTCGTTTAAACGGATACGCATCTGGTGAAGTTACCGCCTTAGCGCAAACTTACTGGGGTGGAATTGATTTCACTAATAAATCTAAAACAATTAATTATGATTATCACTTATTACCAACATTAAAGAAGCTAACTGGAAATGATTCATTTGGATCAGCTCTTTGTCATGGAGACATGAATAACGATGGGCAAGACGATTTAATTGTTGGCGCCTTTCTTGATGATAGTAAGTACTCAAATAATGGCTCTGTATATATTTACTACAAAAGAACTGGTGGAGAAATTTATCAAAAACCAGATGTAAAGATTAGACCAAGTGGTTCTATTTTTGGAACTTCTGGATTTGGTCATTCTTGTGTTGTTATTGATTATAATAAAGACGGTTACCAAGATCTCCTTGTTGGAGCATTAAATGATGATACAAGTGGAACGAATGCTGGAAAGGTGAATATCTTTCTTGGTAGTTCTAGTGGAATTTCAGTGACTGAAAACCTAACAATACTAGGTCCTGGCGTCACAAATTACGGGTTTGGATCATCTCTTAGTGTTGGTGATATAGATAATGACGGGCATGACGATATTATTGTTGGAGCATATTTAGATGACTCAACAACAGTTAATCAAGGTGCGGTTTATATTTTTAGATCCGATTCAACTACTGGAATCGTTGATTTAAACACATCTACAAAGTTTGAAAATGCAGCGGGAATTACTCTCGATTACTATGGTTTTTCTGTCTTAGCGTTTGATTATGACGGTGATGGAGATAAGGATCTACTTATTGGCTCTACTGGAGATGACACAACAGCCGCGGCAACTGGAATTGTTCATGTTCTCTTAAATGGAACAAATGGGGCGAGCGCTGGAGTGAATACTTTACTAGACCAAACTATTGATTCTAATATTACAGCACCTACAGGACTTACAAATATAGCTTTTGGATCTGCCCTTCATGGCGGTTTATACTATAGCAGCACTTACCCTGATTTATTTATTGGCTCAAATCTAGATGATTTAGGTGGGACAGATGCAGGGAATATTTGGATATATAAAGGGATTGTCACTGGCGTGGAATCGATACCTGGTTCTACTGGAACTTTTGATCCAGCGGCCTATGATCATGCCGAATGGTTAGGTTTTGCGATTACGACTTTTGATTTTAATAATGATGGTGTGCAAGACTTGATGGCCGGTTCACCATACGATGATGACGTTGGTATAAATTCAGGTTCAGTCTATATTCAATTAGATAAACTTCCGTAGAAATTTAAAAAGTCATTCCAGAGTTAAATGAGTGAATTGGTGGACTAGAAATGCCATCAATGTCACCTAGGTGGCTGTACTTTAATTTGTAATTAAAGAAGAAGTTCTTTCTCTTGTACTCAGGAGTAAATGTTAGAAACTGCTTACTTAAACTTACGGAAGTCCTGAAGGGATGGTTCGTTAGTTTTAACCACGTTCCAATATAGAGTCCATCTACGATTGTATAGTCACTTCTATAGTGACTACCGATAAAATACTCAAACCAATACTTCTTTAAAGAAACTGTATGATACTGATAGAAAGTATGGAATAGGGTAGAGTTTTTAATTACGAGATCTCTATCAGTTTTTAGAGTGATTAATTTAAGATCTATGACTTCGAACTTTAATGTTCTACTTAGATTTGTAGTTTTCCAAATGAGATCTAATGCGACTGAAGTTTCTCCCTGATTGAGAGTTCCAAAATCATAGAACTTTTTATTATTGACTAGGTCACTAGCAGTTTGATTAATAAGAGTATCTGCTTTCTTCATATAGAAGAGGTTAAACTTTAAAAGAGATTCCTTATTACGCTTCTTAGTAATAATGAAACTTGCTCCCACTCGAGTTTCTTTTCTCATATACACTTGTGCAGATAAATCACTGGCCCCATCAAATTCAGCGATGGCGAACATAGAAGATAGATCCAAATTATAAAAGAGAGTAGGAGTTATACGATACTTCTTGTAAATAAGTGTGCGAATAGGAAGTGCGATAGAAGAATTTAGGTCTATGAAATTCTGAGAGTTTCTATTTTCATTTAATAGGTTTGAAACTTGTAACGCTTTATCTGTACTTGAACTTGAATTACCACCGATCTCAGACAAGTCTTCTGATAGTAGATAAGCATCACTAGTTAAATTTAAATCCACTTCAATAAATGATTCGTAAATACCTACGTGCAATCTATTATCAATAAATGACTTATCCTTAAAAAGGGAATAGCTCTCTTTGAGTGAGTAACTCGCCAGTGAGCTTAGCGATGATAGTGAGAAGAAAAGTAGAGCAAAGTATTTCATTCCATTATTGTAATACTAATATGGAAATAAACTAGTAAAGGCAGAATTGGTTGGTTTGGCATTGGGTTGAGCCGTAAGGATATTTTGTACAGCTTGCTCTAATATTTCATAAACGAAAAAACACCAGAAAGAATACCGTTTTTACATAATGTCTCCAATAAAATTGTGGTACTTCACAAAAACTAATCCTTGGAGGCCTTTATGAATCTTGAAATAGAGCAAATTAAAGAAATGATTTATGTGATACGTGGACAGAAAGTGATGCTTGATAGTGATCTTGCTAAACTCTATGGAGTGGAAACTAGAGTTTTGAATCAGGCAGTAAAGCGTAACATAAAACGATTTCCAGAGGACTTTATGTTCCGATTGTCATCTGTTGAATATATGTCTTTGAAGTCACAAATTGTGACTTCAAAACTTGGAAGAGGAGGGAAGCAAAAGCAACCACTTGTTTTTACTGAGAATGGTGTAGCTATGTTATCTGGGATTCTCAATAGTGATCGTGCAATTGAAGTTAACATAGCAATTATGAGGATATTCACTAAGTTAAGAAGCTTCATGATGCTAGAGAAAGAATTGGTAACACGAATGAATAGATTGGAGTCAAATACTACTGAAGTATTTAAGGTTGTGTTTGAAAAACTCGACTGCTTGGATGAACAACTTCCTTTTCTTAAAAAGGATAGGACAAAAATTGGCCTAGAAAGTAAGGATTAAAGATTGGCACTTCTTTCATAGAAGTGGTTTTCTTTTACCTGTGAGTTCTTTCATAGAGATTTCTTGAGCAATGGGTGAGTGATGGAAGTCTTTTCATTTCCTGTATGCCTAAAATAAAAATAGTGTATAATTTCAGTATTTCGAAAGTTATGAGTGCCGTTTAGAAGATGTTGACCGCGAGTCCTGTTAATGGATCAGGGAAAGTCGATTAAACTTCCATGAAGTATGGATGTTTTTTTATTCAATAATATAAAGAGTATTATTTGAAAAAGGATCTAATATTTATAGAACTTTAATTTTTACATTGTTAATACTTTTGTTGTTTTCAATTTTTTCTTTGTATCAAGAATTAAAATCAACACCGTTCCATAAATTAAAATTAAGAAAAATAATAGTTAAAACCTTTGAAAGGTTGCGCTTATTAGGTTTGATGAAGAAAATGTTCATTCTAGTTCTCATACTAATAAATCACTGCACATATTTTGGTGAAGATAAGTACAACGTTAAGCCTTACAATAGTTATTTTTTAAATAAAACATTCAAAATTTCTGATCCCATGATGTATATACAATGCGCACGGAGAGAGTGTGGGTATGTTGTTCCTCGAAAATTGTCAGATATTCAAGGAGCAAGTTGGTTTTTTAATAATGAAAGAGATCTTAGAGCTACCCTGGTTGTTGATTACCTTAAAAGAGGACAAAAAGTTAAAGTCATAAACTCTTACGAGCTTGAACATAAAGATTCCTCTTTGAGGTTTTGGAACTCTATTAGTAAAATTCTCGTAGTTGAGGATGAAAATGGGGTCAGGAGCGAGATATCAGAAATTTCCTTTAAATTAAATGTTGCTCGAGAAAGTAAAAAGAAAAGTAAGTTAGAACTAGAGTTTGATACTACAGAAGATCTAATTAAAAAAGAAGGCAAAGCTCTTAAGTGGTTCTGTCATTTTTACTTTCAAATATATAAACCATCAAAAGTTTATTCGAAAAACAAGAATGGTTCTTTAGCAAAGCCTTTTACCCATAGTTATCTCGAGATGCCATTAGCTGAGATTATGAAAAAGAAATGGTATGGAGGTGATCCTATTGCTCTTAAAAGTGCTATCCAAGAAATAGGCTCAGAACAATATAGTTGTATTTTACTAGAGTTTAAATCAATCGAAATGTATTACATTGTTAATTTACTATTAACGAAGGCGCACTTTATTCTCGCGTATTATCATGCTTCAGATAACGTAATGTGTAGATTTAAAGTAAAAACAAACTATAGTAAAAATTGTAACAAAGTCCTAAGGATAGATGAATTAGAAATGTCGAAATGCTTAAATATTTCGAGTGAAGAGATGTATAACTATGATGGGAGCGCATGCCGTAGAAGGAATCCATAACTTAAGAATTAAACATGTTACTGTAAAGGATGGGCCAACCTTCTTTATATAGGAAAGTGGTTATATTATTGATTGGCACTTATTTTATAGAATGGTTTTGTTTTTAGTGAGCGTTATTTAATACGGCTACACTTTAATATCAGGTTAAAAGATAGCAAAGCCAATGATATCTTAAGTAATTACATTAG
>MAAO01000001.1 GCA_002163155.1 Halobacteriovorax marinus
TTAGGGTCACTTATTATAAATCTAGCCGTTTTTTCATCTGTACTGGCCAAGCTTTGAGAATACAGTAACTTTTTCCCTTTCTTGATATATTCAAAGTCTAAAATTTTAATTGATAATATTTTTTCATTCTCTATTGCGTCCTTAACATCAGATAGGTCAGTATATTGATTTCTCAGTTTAAATTTTTTTTGGCTTTCATAAGTTTTAAGTGTTCCATCAAGTCGAATTAGAACAAGATTATTTCCATCCTCAGTCAAGCTAACCGTTTGGATCGCACTAAACCTATTGTCTGCTTTATTCACGAAACCAAGTTGCAGCTTGATATGTGAAATTTCCGATACATCTTTAATGTTTTCTAAGCGAAGGTTGAACTCGACGCTCACATCACCTGTCTGTAGCTCATCAAGATCACCTCTCAGTACTGAGAGTCCTCTAAGGATATCTGTCTCACTCCAACTAGATACACCAAAGAGATCATAATCTTCCACAGATACTAAATTGTCTGACTGGACGTCCGAATTTGGATCGATTATTTTATCAAATACAGAGGCAAGGACTTTTTGTCTTATGAATTCGTTCTTTACCTGTCTAAAGTCTGATTCAACTCGATTATTTAGAGAAAAATCACTACTTATTAGGGAAACGTCTTCATTTATTTTCCACTTCATATAAGCATTACTTGATTCAGTAATAACAATTCTAGGAATAGAACTTATATTAGGATCGTTATCGTTAACATCAAGAATGCCGTCTCCATCAGAATCCGGAAGAGGCCTTACTCCGAGATAGTCGACACCTGTCACTTCAGGACTATCAACTAAATCTTCATCAGAAACGTCAGCACAAGAGCTGATAACAAATGCACATACTAAGTGAACTAAAAGTAGTGATACTTTATCGATTGTCACAGAAAACTCCCTAGTTTTTACCTGTTAAACCGAAATAGATTGCCTTTGTACTTATCTTGAAATACTAAAGGTTAAACGAGACTTCGGTCTTTGTTTATTGCTGGCCTTAACTTAAAATCTTGCCGGAGGATAAGTTAGGGCACTTTTATTTATGACTTGGCCTAACTGGGCCTCCGCCACTTACACCTTCTAAATTTATAAAATTCATATTTGTCCTTTTTGAAATGTCTTTTTAGAAAATGACATTTCCAAATATTGACAAAAATGGCAAAAAAGCAAGGACCAAAATGGACAAGATGTCCAAAAAAGTGAGTTAAGCTACTGATTGGACGGCGTGCCAAGACAGCTTTTTGACAAAGTTGTCCCCAAGATGGTTAAACAAGGTAACTAAATCGGGAGATAGTTTTGTTGAATTCTACTTTGAATTCCAGTCAAGAAGTTGCCTCTAGGTTATTAATCGTTCAAACCGACTTAATGACGGCTCTAGAAGAATTTCCAAGAGAAAGCACTGGAATTAAAATACTTGCTCAGAAAATGAGCTTATCTGATAAGACTTTAAAAAGAATTGTAAAAGGTACTCACACTCCTTCATACCAAACTATTTTAAAGATCTATCGTTACCTACTCGGAACAAAGAATGACAGAGAGACAGTTTTATCAATGCCTCACTCTCTAAGTACTCTAATGAAAGTTGAGCACGATAACATGTCTCTTCTAGATGAAGAAATTAGTTTTACAGATGAAATAGATTCTTTATTAAAAAATGACTCTATATTCAGAGCAATATATGTTGAAACAGCTGCTGGTAAAATTCATAAAAACAAAATTGGATATGATTTTGGACAGCATGGCCTCAAAGTATTAGAAAAAATGGTTCAGTTAAACATTGTAAAAGAAATCGAAAGTGATTTTTATACAACATCAGTAAATAGAGGGAGCTTGTCCCCAGAAACTGCATACGAATTATCAAAATACTTATTAGATAATAAATTTTCCTCTGAAAAGTCAGGACTAAGGGGAGAAAATTTTTACAGTCTATATTTTGAATCTGTTAACTCCGATACTTATAATGAAATTTTAAAAATTGACTGGGAGTCAATGCAAAAGAAGAAAGCGTTATTGTCTAATAAGGACAATATAGGAAACATCAAGCTTTGGACTATTAACTATACTGATACATTATCTGGTGAATTAATCTATGGTGATAGCAAGGAGGTTCTGCAATGAAATTGTTAACCTTTATTGTTTTAATCGCTTTTAGCTCTCCTGTATTCGCTGGAGAAGGAAGCCACGGAGGAGGACCTCGTATAACTGCAAGGTTTTTGAATATTCCTACAAAACTTATCTCTGAAAGTTCTCAATACTTAGATCTTTCTAATGAAGAGATAACTTTAGGAAATAGAACCATTATTCCCACAGAGATGATATCAGATCTTAGAATGAAAAATGAAGATATCCTTAGCTTTGAAGCCTTTGAGAAAAAATTCAAATACAATTTTGACTTGAGTAATGTACAGGACATTCAATTAAGAAATGGCGACATTTTTGATTTTGTTAATAATTAGTTTGTTTGTAGAGTAATAGCTAAAAACTACTACTCTACATATACTCTTTTCCATATATTAATAACTCCCCTACTGAAATTCTTATATTCATCCTATTTGATAAGTACCCAAACTTTTCTGTCTTATGAAAGAATGGCCAATCTTTTATAGAGGGATTTTGGTTTTGTTTTGGAGTTATTTAATAGAGATTCAATTCACTAGACATCAATTTCCTACTTTCAACAACTTCAAGATGAATAAATTACAGTAAATTCAGTTTATGGCTGACTTAAGTGCCCGTTATTGGTATGAAGAGAGATATTCTACTTAGGAAAATTTAATGAAATCTGTTTTTAAAATTCTGCTTCTTGCGAGCTTAGTGATTGCGACTGTTCAGGCTGAACTTCACCCAAGTGATGATAGAAAAGTGAAAGGTCCTGATTCTCCAAAATTCTTGGACGCTGTTGGTAGGTTGACTGTAAAAAAATCAACAGGTGCTACAAACTACTGTGGAGCAACTCTTGTTGGATTTACTGCTGATAGAAAGAGTAGAATTGTTGTGACTTCGGCTCATTGCTTAAAAGCTGATAATATTTCTTGGAAAACGACGACTAAATCTGGAAAAGTGATTAAAAGAAAAATAGTTAAAGTTTTAGAACATGAAACTCTTTCAGATTACGCAATTCTTTTACTAGATGATTATGTTGAGCCTAGTGATGTTGCTCCTCTTATTATTGATTATGAAGGTGGAGACTCTGTTGGAAGAATGATTACCCGTGGTGGAAAAGCAGTTATTGCTGGTTACTCTGCCGACAAAGAATTGGGACAAGGTGGAAAAGTTCTTACTTACGATGATAGTATAGAATCAATTGGAAGTTGTAACGATGAAGTAAAGTGTCCTGTAGGTGGCTCAACAAGAGGTGGCACTACTTACAGTGGAGCTTCGGGTGGTGCAACTATTGTTACTTTTGAAAGCCCATATGCAAGTGTAAACAAGGGTGTTCAGCACTACTTTGTAGGACCTATAAAAGGTGGTCTTACAAGTCATTTTGAAAGTTCTAACGGAATAAGGGGTTCCAACAATACGTTATTTACTTTTCATGAAAGATTCTGGAGTCCTCTATTTGATCATATGGTTGAGTACAATGGTGCAGTTGAAGGTATTGAATAACTCCTCAATAAAACCAAAGCACTTCTATGCAAGAAGTGCCAATATCTAACATATTCATCCCCCATTGTTTAGAATAATCAGAGGACGATGAAACAATCCTATTCTATACTTAAAGGCCTATTTTTCGACCTCAATCTGTAAGAGAGATTTACTTCTTGCATTCTGCTATGAGTCTTTCAGCTGCTTTAATTAATCTTTTTTTGTTCTTTTTATCTAAATTTCTTATAACATTTTCACGAATTTTATATTCATCTAGATCGTGCCTATAATATAAAAAGTTCCGAGGGACATCACTTAGACTCTTATTTGCATCCTCTACTCTTTCAAATGAACTATTTTGGGAAGAAGCAAACGCATGAATTTTCTCAATCCAAAAATTAACAAGATCATTTAACTCTTCAAACGCTGAATGCTTTCCATTGGAAAATATCTTGAAGTCTTTTTTGATTTCACTACAAAAGTCTCTGTTTTTTATGTCAAACTTAATAATCTCTGCTCTAACCTCAATTGGAACAGGTTTCCATGCCATCCATCTCGAAACTGTAGTTTGCGAAACTTTAAAAACCTTTGAAACTTCCTCTTGTGTATGTTTTTCAATTTCCTTATTTTCAAATTTAGGATTGTTTTCTTCAATATTTCGTCTGACATTAGAAAAAGACTTATATCTTAAAAACTCTACGAACATGTCTATTTCATGAGTATTTTCTCTGACTATGTTTGTTTCTAATGCACATTGAAGAGCATATTTTTCATCTTCTGTAATTTTTGCAAAAATCTTAGAATGATTGGCCAGAACGCTTGGCATATTTTCAAAATCTTCACAGATTTTTAACTTTCCTCTTAATCGAGTCTCCCCTGCTACAAGAGTAAATTGCTCTTTACCATTCTTGTATTCCTTCAGAAGAATTATTGGATCTAACTGTCCTAGCTCGTAAATAGACTTAGCCATACGATTTATAGTTTCATCTGTTATTGCTGATTTTGTTTGAAATCTTTCTCTATCGAGTTTTATGTCATAAATATTGATATTGGCATACATATTCGAACTGTTAATCTGAATGGCCTCGTTAGTGTCCAATGACATCTTGCTCTTTTCTCTTGAGGCCTTATTTTTTCGTCCTAAAACATTCATTAAAATGCTCCCGTAAGTTCTGCTCTTTTGGCCTGCTTAGTTTTAAGTTCTTTTTTGGTATAAGAGTAAACCTCACTGTAAGTAGATAAAATTTCTGTTATCTCCTGAACAACTTCATTTCTGAATTTTTCATCATAGTTATTTATGTCAACAAGCCAGAATGGAATTCCATCTCTAGTGCTATAGAAAAAGATATCTGACGTTGGAATAATATTCTCAAAGGCACTAAACCCGTAAGATTTAATCTTTGCTCTTAATTCCTGAACGTCTTCTAAGTGAATATCCATATTTCGAACTGTATCTCTACAGTTAATGAGGAATTTCATATCAAGTTTAGGGTTCCATTCTTTTGCTTGGACATATAAAGATACAGAATCATCGATTGCTTCAAAATCATTAGAAGTAACACCAGTTACATTGAAAACCACATCTGAAACAATAAAGAGTAAAAAGTGCAGAAGTCCAAAACTTGGAGGAGAATCAATTAGCACAGCATCAAAATCTTTCGAAAGCTCTTTAAATTCATTGATGAATTGATCGAGCTTAGAAAGATCAGCGTTTTCAGAAAAGCTTCCATTTGAAAAATGAAATCTCTCAGTTAGATATAAGTTAAGATTCGCCATTTTTTCACCAGATGGAACAACAGATAGAGAATCATCTATATCGACAACTAGATCTTTCAGTTTTAACCCATCTTCATTTTTGAAATAATCGGCAACAGAGAGTCTCCCCTCTTTACTCATAAAATACTCGGTTGCGTTGGCCTGACGATCAAAGTCCCAAACCAAAACCCTCTTTCCTCTAAGAGCTAGATTTTGAGAAAAGTTAAAAGTGTGAGTCGTTTTACCAACACCACCTTTATTAAAGGTAAACAACATTACCTTTTTATCTTGTTCTTCTTTTAGTGATTTTCCAAAAGCTCTGACATCTTTATATGTATGTAGAAAATTAGCATCATTATCTTTAAAGAACTTCCCTACTATCTTTTCATCAATATTGAATATTTTAGATATTTGTCTCTTTGTATGTGTTGCCCCAGATATTGGGTTTAAAAAATCTTCCATGTTTTTTCCTTTTTAATATTCCACTGGAATATTTTAACCGCATTGTTAATCAGACTCAATATATATCGGAATTAAATCTAATATCTAAAATTAATTATAGAATTAATTCGATTTAAAGTCTTAGGGTGACATTATTTACCGCCTTAATAAAATACAACTAAGTAATTAAAATAAAAGAACGATAAAGATTCATAATTAATATTCATCTGGAATAATTAGGGGAAAGTATGAACGGTTATTCAAAATTTAGTTATACAGAAAATTGTAAGACTGAAGATATTTCTCAAGAGAGTAGCGAGTCTATTACTCAAGTATTAATTGGAGAGATCGATCTCAGAAATGATTTCACTATAAAGGATAGATTCAAAGAACTCTTGGTATCAAAAAAGGTGAGTGCTGCAAGTGTATTACTTCCCGTAATCTTCTTTGAACTCCTCGTTTGTATTCTAGGCTCAAAGTTTTACCTTAGTATTGGCTTTGATTTTTTCACATCGATTGTTTTAGCTGTAACAACTGAAACATTCTATATGTACTTCTCATCAATGAGATCAGTCAAAGCAAGCTTTATAAGGACAGTTCTTCTAACTGTAAGTATCACAACACTGTCATATTCCGCATACCAGAAAGATACTAATGTAATGAATCTAGTTAATTCATTAGAAAGTGACATCTCAGAATCAAGAAATCGTCTAAAAGAAGTATCCACTGAAATTGTTTCTCTAAAAAAGGAAGAGTTGAACATAGAAAGAGATATGGAAGTCTACAGAAAACACGACTTAGCATCAAAAGGTAACAGAGTCTTAGCCCCAAGAAGACTAGAGCTCTCAAATAGAAGAATTCGCTTAAGCGGTGAGAGAGGGGAGTTGAGACAATTCATAGAAAAGAAAAGTACCAAACTTTCATCTCAAAGTTTCATAGGCAATATAAAGATACTAACAATTCAAACACTCATCACAATAGTTACATTTTCAATAATCCAATTATCAATTTGTATCGCACTACCACAAATTTTAACTGAAATTAAAGAATAGGAGAGGGACACATGGAATTAGTAGACAACTTTATTAAAAACTTTAAGGCAAATCACTCAACTAGGGACACTGGACTAGAAGTAAACAGCTCAGAGCTATTTTGGACTCCTGTTGAATTTGTTAAAACAAGTTTTCCAGAGAAAAAAATTGAATCATTAAAGTGGTTAAGGCAGTTCGCCTACTACCAACTAAGTCTTCAACAGCTAGAAGAAAATAGAAATGTTCCCTATGGAATGATGGCAAGAGAGATCTTTGATTACTTCTACAATCAATTTGTAGTTAAACAAAATCAAGGACACGAAACTCCTAATCACTTCTTCTTTAGCAGTGCTGCTGAATTTGTAAATCTAGTAAAGGGAAAGCCGCTTGGTACGAAGGTCTCTACAGATCAAAGAACACAAGCACTAGAAATGCTTTTAAATATGGAATCTTGCGCTATTAGATTTAAAAAACCAGTGGGAGAGGATGAAGTTAGGACAAATAACAACTTATTCATTAGGAGTTACTCTGGCCCTGCTTATGCCAAGCTAAAAGAAACACCAGGAAGAGTTACAAATGGAGAGATCGAAATCGAATTAGACTTTGATACTTTCAATGAGCTGTCACATTCTAAAAGAGTTCCTACAAGGTCATATTTAGTTGATTTAGCGGGATCTAATGTAACAGCAAGAGATCTAGTTATCTTTATAGCTAGTCAGTGTTATTCGCTTCATAAGAGATCTACTGACTATATAGACTACTGTTATTCTGACTTAAGACAGATCCTTGGAAAAGATACGGGAATATTAAAAGAGAATTTTAATAAAGACCTTAAAAGAGCGGTTAAGCTTCTGACTAAAAGATATGAAGATCTTCATCAAGAAGACTTTTTTCCAGCAGAACTAATAAGTGAAGGAAGAGGAAAGATCAAACTTAGAATCTATAGACCAAGAGTAATTAAGAACATTTTATGCGCCTAACAGTAAACTTTCTCGCCCTATATAACGATTCCTCTAGATTAATATACTAGAGGAATCAATTTCTATCATAAATTCAACAACTTACATGATGTATAAATATTTGATACCTAGATTGAAAAATCTTTGGGCGAGAAACTTTACGCTTTGATAATACTCAATCATTAGAAATTATTTCATTATAAGATTTTTAAACACTTCGAATTTAGAAGATGTTGGTTACTTTAGTATGCCGTAGCATAGTAGAACTGACATTCATTACAGTGAGTGGGGAAGTAATCAGTTAGTACATTCCTTAAAAGCTTTTATTTCTATTTAATATTTCTATTTAAGCGATAAGAAAATCAATGTTGATCGAAGGTTAGAGCTAAATACAGTAAACAATCTCGTCTTATGCGTAAACTTTCTCGCCTGTTCAGTAAACAATCTCGTCTTATAAGTAAACTTTCTCGCCCCATAGTAAATAAAGTAAAGTTTCTCGCCCATTCGAAAGGACTTCTACTAAGGCCATAAGAGAGAAGAGTAAAGAATCTCGCCCTAATTGGAAAGTTTCTCGCCCAGATCAGTAAAGTTTCTCGCCCTCAGAAAATGAAAAACCATAGAGCTTGAATTGAACATGACTTAGTTTGGTCAAAAAATATTAATTCACACTAAAGAAAACTTATAACGCAACTCAAACGCTCAACTTTTTAAAACGACTCCTAATGGGTTTTAAAAGTAGGGCAAGTACATACTGGAGAAAGTAATCCTTCGAGCTACAAGTATGGCCCAGAAGTCTTAAAATCATTCAAAATCTTAATTGCATGAAACATCTAAAAATATACCACCCGCCATGAGGTACAGTTTTGTACGTGGTTCAGTTTTGTACGTGGTGCAGTTTTGTACGTGGTGCAGTTTTGTACGTGGTTCAGTTTTGTACGTGGTTCAGTTCTGTACGTGGTCCAGTTATGTACGTGGCTCAGTTCTGTACGTGGTTCAGTTTTGTACGTGGTTCAGTTTTGTACGTGGTTCAGTTTTGTACGTGGTCCAGTTTTGTACGTGGTCCAGTTCTGTACGTGGTTCAATTCTGTACGTGGTACAATTCTATACGTGGTACAATTCTATACGTGGTTCAATTCTGTACGTGGTTCAGTTCTGTACGTGGTTCAGTTCTGTACGTGGTTCAGTTCTGTACGTGGTTCAATTTTGTACATAGTTCAGTTTTGTACGTGGTTCAATTCTGTACGTGGTTCAATTCTGTACGTGGTTCAGTTTTGTACGTGGTACAGTTTTGTACCTTAGTCACTTTATAAGTAGGAGAGATAAAACTAGGCCAAGAGACGGCCTAGTTAATAAACGTAATGAATTATAATATTAAAAGTCTATATTCTACAGATTTAACGTTTCCGTCTTTTCCAATGTTTTTGTATTCGATTAATTTTTTATCTACTAGTTCTTCTCTGGCATCACTAAAGTAGTTACGGTGAATTTGATAATCGTTCTTGATTTTATATCCAGACACTACATACCAATCATCAGTTACACACTGGTCCATGATGGCCTTAAAAAACTTTGCAGCGTTGGCAGTAAGGTTAAGGTTAATAAAACCCTCAACACTTAATTTAGAAGAATCTATTACAGTTTGATCCTTCAATTTCATAAGTTTTCTTTCAAGGTCTGAGGATTTTGTCTTATAGAGAGTATTCTTCTCTTGAAGTTCTTCAATCTTAGAAATTAAGTGAGAACTATCCTTTTGCGAATTAGAAGAAGGAGTAGAAACTACTTTCTTATCTAAATCAGCTTTAAGTTCTTTGATTTGCAAATTAAGGTCGTTGACTTTGTTATCAGCTATAGAAGAGCTTTCAAGCTTTATGATATGTTTCTTAAGTGATTCAATCTCTGAATCTTTATTAGTTCCTAGAACTGATAAATCAGAATGACTTTCATTTATAGATGTTTCCAGTTGCTTGATTCTCTTTGTAAGAGTTTCAACTTCTACTTTAAGGAGTTTATTTTCTCGAAAAAGAGGGTTGTTCTCATTCTTATTCTTTTTAGCGTGATTTGAAGCCTTATTGCTAAGGTTGCCAATCATAGAGGCTTGGTTATTACTCATTGAAGAACCTCACTCTGTCTAGAAAGATCATTAAGAACATCTAATGTAATTGAAAGGGAATCTGTTTGGCATTTTGAACTCATGTCCATAACGCCCATTGCTCCATTTATATTCATCTGAGCATTCTTTATTTCGTTATCAATCCTCATATATTTACTACATATTGAAAAATTGAACTTCTCAATAAGGGGAGTGATTCTTTCTGTGACCTGTGCAAGATTTTCTCGCCCATCAATTTTATTGAAAACAGCCTTTATGCTTCCTTCGTAACCTAGTTGTTCAAGCTTTGATAGAACATGTTTAAGTCCTTTAACGCTGCTCGAATCATTATTAACGATGGTCAATATCATATCTGCAATACTGTGTATCGCCAGGTTCATATCTGAAAGACTAGGGTTGGTGTCTATTAGAAACAAATCAGCATCCAATTCGCCGACTATATTTGATTTAAGCATCTTAGGAAGTGCTACTGCACTTACAGCCTCTGAGATAAATTCATTATCAAGAGTACTTGGAATGATATACAAGTTGTTTGAGACTTTAACTAAGGCCTCTTTGACAGTGCAATAGCCTTTAAAAACATCATATAAAGAGTATTCAGCTTCGTATTCTTCGCCCAGAAGGTAATTTGTTAAGTTTCCTTGAGGGTCACTATCTATAACAATAGTCTTATAACCCATTCCTGACGCTTTGTAGGCGACAAGTGCAGTTGTACTCGTTTTTCCTACGCCACCTTTATTGTTTGCAATTGAAACAATCTTGTTGTGAACATTCTTTATAGGGTTTTTTCTAGAAGATTTTAAATATTGTTGAAAGAACTCTGGCTCTAAAACCTGAGAACGACCTCTTTTATATGAGAGGTCTTCTGAATTTGGAAGATTATCTAAAAACTTAAGAATGCTCTCATTGGTCTGTAAACCCATGGCATTTCTTAGCTGAGTAGCCGTAATCATAAATAAAATCCTTCTTATTATGTGTGTGTTGCTCTATTCAATTAGACCGATTAGAAAGAAAAATGTCAAATTTAATCGTTAAAAGAATTACGATTAATAAAATCTTTAAGAAATAGTATTTTTGAAACCCATCTCATCATCTCGAATAAAACATCTAAGGTGGTACAAAACTGTGGCCCCGTAAAACTGGGGCCCCCTGAAATGGGGCCCTGCATTTTGGGGCCCCCATCAATGGGGCCGCATGTTTCGGGGCCCCAAAAATTGGGGCCACACAAAAAGGGGCCCCCCAATTTGTCCCATTCGGGAATCACATAAAAGAACTAAATTGGATTTAGGCAGAATAGTTGATCGATCAAACTGTGTTCGCCAAAGGTATTTAGTGCCAAGTGACAATGTTAGTTACATTTCAAAATATCGAGAAAATTCTCTCTCAAATCAAAAAAGACAAGCTAAATGCTTACGATTTTGTTCTGGGTTAGATCTAATTGCTATACAAACAAGACAAATCAATCAGATTGCATCCTGTAGAGAGCTATTAATAACTTTTAACCAATTACTGGGTACTTCTTATAAACGCGGCTTTAAAACTAAGAACATCCCATTTGCGAAGAACATTAAATTAATAAAGAAGATAATTACGAAAACTGGCTTAATTGAAGTTTACCCAAATTTAAAATCTCCAAAATATATTCAATTTTTAAATGAAGAAAAGTTTATCAAAAGTGTATTTAACTTCAAAACCCCAATGGGGGAGAGATATAGAAAGCTTAGTATCTCTCAAAAAATAATAGCTTACTCTGCTTCAAAAAATTACTCTATAAATTTTGAATCTGAACATGCTCCATTATTCAAAAAAGACTTTAAAGAGTTTTCTTGGTCATTAATGCCACTATTATTCACTAAGAATATTGGCCAAGCCAAAATGGGTGTATTCTTAGGTAGATCAAGAGAAACAGTTAATCAAAACCTCAAACATAAGTGTTCGAACTATTTAATTATCAAGAATCAGTTTGTTAAGGTGGGACATAGGTTACATTCGTCTAAATATAACAAATCAAGCCTTCAAAGCGCATTTAAAAGACATAATTTAAATGGGTACAAGGTTGATGTAGATGGAAATCTCTATAGGCAGCTTGCAAATCATTATCAAATTAATAATAAAGAAAGTTTTCTTGAACTAGATAATAGAAATGTATTCTACTATCAGAACAAGCAATTGAATAAAATGTATTCTAAGAAGTTAGAATCTTTATCGCTCGCTAATAACAGTAATGTTATTAAAAAAATTGCCACTCTAAGGAGTGCTAGACGATGTAAATTGAAATCTATCTTGGATTCAAGAAAGAATGGAAATTTAAGTAATCGTAAAAGTTTCGGGGCATCAAAGAATACGTTTATTTCTGCTGAACAAGTAACTAATAAAATATGGAAAGGAGAAAGGTTTAATTTTATTTACAAGAAATTACAAAATGAACTTCATACGCTGGATAAATTAGATATTGATCTGTCTGTGAATTTCAAACTATCTAAACAAGTCCCTTCAGGAATAATGAGTCTAGGTAAAGATTTAGTTGAAACTAAGATTAACTTATCTAGAACTAACAGAATTGATATTGATAAGAGTTTTAAAGAGCTAACTAACAATAAGTTTCAGAGATTCCTAGGTGATATACACAAGAAGAAGACTGACTATGAGATTGAAAATGATAGAAGTAACTTTAAGCTTGATAATATTAAACGTTACCAGTATTTGATGTATAACGAATTAGTAAGCGAGCGAGCCTTTATGTGTTAGGTTTTTAGTTCTATTAGAGGATATGAAATGGAAAAATACAGAGACCTATATGGCTCAGTTAGTATATTTGATATAAGGAAACAGTATCAGATAAAGTTATTAACTGAATCCATTGAGTGGGGTTACATAAGAAGGGCTCTACATTCAGTAAAGATAGCTTCAACTTGTATGTGCTGCGGAGCTATCGATTCTCTTGAAGTGGATCATATCTTACCGAAATCTATTTATCCTAAACTAGCATTTGATATAAGTAATCTACAAATTCTGTGTTGTAATTGTAATTCAGATAAATCAAATACTGATTATACGGACTATAGGAATGAAGAGCAGAAAGTTAAGTCTGAAAGTCTAACCTCAAATGCCTGGATTAAGGAATTGAACAAGAGATGGATATCTTCCTTATCTCAAAAAGAGATCTTTAAAAAGGATAAACCAAAAGTTGATGTGAAGCCTTTAGATAGTTTCGAATTAAGTGACGATGAATTGAAAATAGTAATGAAAATAAGTGGTCAGCTTGATAAATGGTTTTTTTGGAAAGTTAAAATGATAAAAAAGACAAATGTATCAATGTTTAACAAATTTTGTTCAATAGCAATAGCGAAGAACAGAGTCGAACCAAGATCATTTATGTCATCTGTAACTCAACAGGTTGATTCGTGGCTCAAAAATAGAAAAACAATATAATAATCATTTTTAGATGTATTTCATGAGCAAGTGTTTAACTTGTGAATCTAGAAAATGACATGACGAATTAACATCAAGTGCTATTATTTAAAATTTCTTCCAAAAAACTTCATTATAAAAATATACGCAACAAATGATAAGATCCATATCGCCCCAATGCTTAAAAATCTCTTAAAAACTCTTATGTGCCAAATCCTAAGTTCAGGATATTTTTGGTAATTTAATGTTAGTTGTGAAGTTATTGGAATTGTTAAAAAACATTTTGCATAAGTAAATATTGTATAAAGCCAGTATCCCATCGTGGGAACTGTAACTAAAAGAAAATATAAGTTATCAAATTGTTCTATTGTCATTACTGCTGGACCTCTTTTTTACTATAAAAAAGACTAAGGATCTTTTCCATAAAGTCATTATGTCTTAACTTAAAATAACGCTCAATACCGAGAAATTAAGTAGCCTAGAGGAAGTGCCATGTTTTCATAAGGCAGGTCGGGAGATTAAGTTCAAAAAAGCTAATTAATTAGAAATAATGGCACTATTCCTCTAATGAAAGGATAAGAGACAGTATAGGCTAGATTCACCTACCCGCCCTGTCAAAGGCCCCTTATGTAAAAAAGTGAGTCTGGTTAGTTGATAAATGTACGTTTAACTCTAGTAGACTTCTTTAAGTAAGTGGCCCATATAGTAAGCGCACAAATACCTCCTATGAAATATCTCATGAAGTGATCTATCAAAACTAGGGCCGTTCCTTTGGGTAGGAGTAAGTAGGCTAAGGAAACCTCTGAAAGTATAATGAGCAGGGGAGCAATCAAAGAAGCAAGAAATATGACTTTGAAAGATTTCTCTTTATTCCAAAATCTATAAGCGGCAACTGGTCTAATAGTGAAAATAATTAAATGAGCTATGAGTTCAAAATAAACAAAGAAAGATTTGTTTTCAATTGAAAGTTTATTGAACTTATAAAGAACATCATAGAGTTCCATAATAGAGATTAAAACTCCCATATGAACTGCAAAACCTAGAACTAGGAGCCATCCTCCAAATTTCCAAGGATCTTGAGAAAGTGATTCATTTGGGTTTTGCATGACTAGATCCTTTTAAAGTAGCTTAAGTATTCTATTTTACTTCTTAGATATAGCAATGCTTGTGCCAAAAAATAGCGCTTAAAATGGATATCTAGACCTCTGTTCCCATTAGAAATCAATGTCATAGGTGTTCTTGTCTTGGGACAAGGTAAATTGCCGATAAAGTTAAAAAGGATAATTTTAGATTGTTTGGGTATTGAAAGGGGTGAGTAGGTCGATCATTTCCAAACAGAAGCTGAAGCTGAAAGTCCACTATCAGTTGCGGCGAAGATATTTATTCCATCCGCATATACACCGTTAACAGAATTGCTGCCAAGTCCATCTCCAGTGGTGCGATTTACAAAGCTGACCCCACCGTCAGTGGATATCGAAAGTCCACCAGTAGTTGCGGCATAGACATTCACTCCATCAACAAATACGCCACGAACAGAGCCACTACCTAGTCCATCTCCAGTGGTACGATTTACAAAACTAACTCCACCATCAGTAGAAATTGAGAGTCCATTATTAGTTGCAGCATAGACATTCGCCCCATCCGCGTACACGCCACGAATAACGTTGTCACCGAGTCCATCTCCAGTAGTGCGATTTACAAAACTGGCCCCCCCGTCAGTAGAGATTGAGATTCCACCACTGGTCGCCGCATAGACATTTGATCCATACGCATATACGTCGTAAATAAAGTTATTACCAAGTCCATCTCCAGTGGTGCGATTTACAAAACTAACCCCGCCATCAGTAGAAATTGAAAGTCCAGCAGTGGTGGCGGCATAGATATTTGCTCCATCCGCAGATACGCCACGAATAACGTTGTCACCGAGTCCATCTCCAGTGGTGCGATTGACAAAACTTACCCCACCGTCAGTAGAAATTGAAAGTCCAAAGACAGTCGCAGCGTAGACATTTACTCCATCCACAAATACTTCTCGAACAGTATTGTCGCCAAGTCCATCTCCAGTGGTACGATAGACAAAACTAACCCCGCCATCAGTAGAAATTGAAAGTCCATATTGAGTCGCGGCATAGATATTTACCCCATCCGCATATACGCGCCGAACCATGTTGCTCCCATGTCCATCAACAGCAGTGCGATTTACAAAGCTAACTCCACCGTCAGTAGAAATTGAAAGTCCATCGGCAGTCGCGGCATAGATATTTACTCCATCCGCAAAAATGCGATAAATAGTGTTACTGCCTAGTCCATCTCCGGTAGTGCGATTGACAAAACTTACCCCACCGTCAGTAGAAATTGAAAGTCCAAAGACAGTCGCAGCGTAGACATTTACTCCATCGGCAAATACGCCATGAACAGAATTGTTTCCGAGTCCATCTCCGGTAGTGCGATTCACAAAGCTTGTCCCACCGTCGGTAGAGATTGAAAATCCAGCACTAGTCGCGGCATAGATATTTCCTGCGTCCACATATACGTCATAAACAGTGTTGCTGCCAAGTCCATCTCCAGTGGTACGATTTACAAAACTAGCCCCGCTATCAGTTGAAATAGAAAGCCCACCAGAAGTCGCGGCATAGATATTTACTCCATCCACAAAAACGTCTCGAACAACGTTGTCACCAAGTCCATCTCCAGTGGTACGATTTACAAAACTTACGCCACCATCAGTAGAAATTGAAAGTCCACCACCACCGGTCGCGACATAAACTTTTGCGCCATCCACATGTACGCCATTAACAAAGTCGTTACCAAGTCCATCTCCAGTAGTACGATTTACAAAGCTTGTCCCACCGTCAGTAGAAATTGAGAGTCCACCCTGAGTCGCGACGTAGACATTTACTCCATCAGTATAAAAACGATATACAATGTTACTGCCTAGTCCATCAGCAGTGGTACGGCTTACAAAGCTTGTACCATCGTCAGTAGAAATGGAAAGTCCACCTCCACTAGTCGCTACATAGATATTTGCTCCATCCACATGTACGCCACTAACAGCGTTCGCAGCAATAGAAGTATAGGTAGACATATTTTGAGGAATAGTTATGAACTCACTCTTAGTCCATAGAGAGTTTGAAATACCTCCACTGCTATTCCAGGGTAGTATTTCAGTTTCACCAAGCATGTTGCATGAGCATATTATGAATAGTAATGAGATAATTATTCCAAACTTCATATTATGATATTCGGAAGGTAAAGGATTTTGTTTAGGTATTTGTTGTCAAGTTTTCTTGATATTTGTTCCTGACTAGATCACTTTTTTAAACATTAAAACGTTAGCAAACCTTGATTTATGTCACAGGTTTTTTTCG
This sequence comes from Halobacteriovorax marinus, assembly GCA_002163155.1. Taxonomy (GTDB): domain Bacteria; phylum Bdellovibrionota; class Bacteriovoracia; order Bacteriovoracales; family Bacteriovoracaceae; genus Halobacteriovorax; species Halobacteriovorax marinus_A. Next base: position 16,678 of record MAAO01000001.1, read on the forward strand.
AGATTAAAGTTCTACTTTAAGTGAATGCTTTTACTTAACAATGAGTAGTTTTTAGCTGAAGCATTCTTTCAGATTTCTTGAAGTTTACACTTGCAATGAGCATCGACTTCCTTACTCAATATTAAAGTAGCGATTGTATCTAGGGTCATCAGGATCTGAAATAACTTGTTTACCAAGAGATTCATTTATTTCAATAGCTCTTTGCTTTGATTCTTCATCCTGAGAGTTTTTAGCTACAAAACCAAGGGCAGAATCAAGCTTTAGCCCTTTTGGTGCTATGAACTTACCATTACTAGTGATTTTTCCAACTCTCTCTTTCGCTTCGATATCCTTTGGTGGAACATAGATTCCATCATCCTGAGAAATGAGTCCACCATGAATGAGATCATGCTCTCCAAGGTTTTTGGCTTTAATTTCACTGAGAAGAATTTTTCTTTCCTCTCTTAGTTGTTTTAAATCAACTCTTTGTTTGATCGTTCCAAGTGATTCATCTTTTCTTAATAGAATGAACTGAGTGGGATTAATTTTTACAGGAGCAATTGGTTTTGATTCCTTTAGGCCAATTGAAGTAAAGTCAGACTTCTTTACGTGAATTACTTTTTCATCAAGCAGTTTATCTAAATCTTCAATGATCTTTTTCTTCACTTCTTTCTTTTCCGACGTAATTATCTGCGTACTATCTTTAGCTATAGCAACATTTCCTTCAAAGGTTAAAATAGAAGTTCTATTTGATTTTGGAGTGTAGTTAACGACAAAGTCTGTTCCACGTACACCTAAAGAGGCGGTTCTTGTCTTTATAAAGAGATGTTTCTTGTCTTTTCTCTTTGCCTTTATACGAAGCTTTCCTTTTAACAGGCTGAATAGGGAGGCATTTTTATTTTCAATAGAAAGAACCATTTTTGAACTTGGACCAATAGTAACTTTGGAGCCATCACTCATTTTGATTTGAACGAAAGTTTTTTTCTGAGTAACAATTGATGAGTCTTCAACGACGAGATCACCTTTCTTAAGATTTCTTGCCTTTAACTTATGAGGAAGAAGGATCGTAGACTTTCCTCTAAGTTTTACAACTTCACCCCAAGATGCATGAGTAGAAAAATTTACAAGTAGAATAACAAATATAGTCAGTATATAATTTAACATATGAAAAAACTCCTCTTTATATTTTCTTTTATTTTCACTATTCATGTCAACGCCAATTGTTTAAAGGATATATTTTCCGTGGGGGTTGGAGCTACTTCATCAGAGTTTGAACTAGAGGAGTCGGTAGGGAAATCAAGTATCAATTCAAACTATGGGTTAAATGTACTAGGTCAGTGGGTTCTCTTTTGTCCTAAAAGAAAATTAGAAGTTCTCAATGAAATTGAACTTAGAAATTATAAGTTTGAAGCGACAAGTAGTATGGATGAATCTGTTCTGCTTTTCAACGTTAAGTCTACAATCGCTTATCTATATCGTCCTCGCCTAGAGGCATTGTTCAAGATTTCTCTAGAAGAGGATCTCTATTTTAAAAGAAATATTGAGACGGGACAACTAGTCAATAGTGATGATTACTCTTTAAACCTTTTGGTCGGAGCAAAATTCGATGCGATAAAAATAAAAAAATCTAATATATACCTTCGATTACTTGCTGGCCCTCGTTTTTCTTTTTCAGACTATTCAAAAGGAGTAGGTCGCATATTTGAGATTGGTGCAGGGACGATTTACAAGATTGCTAAATTTAGATCATTATCGTTAAACTTATATTACAAAAATATTTATGAAAAGATGGATTCTCTAAAACAGAACAATAAGGATCTAACTTTTAATACTGTATTCTTAGTTAAATTTTGATTTCTTCAAGCTTAATTTTCTTCATTCTGGTTCAGGCTTTATAAATATATATGGAAGAACACTCGAAACATGAGAAATAGTGCCTTTCTTCCCCTTATAGAGACAGTATAAGCCAACCAAGAGAGGCTGCCCTGTCAAAGGCCCCTTATGGAAAGAAGTGAATTAACAGAGATGTAGTTTTTCTTCAGAATACATCAATAATTCAGTCATTTGAATAACTTACTACCAATAAATATATTTCATAACGTCTGTTTAAAAAGAATCTTCTATAGTAAGTATATTGTATTTAATCATATTAGGGGAAAGTTCAATGAAATCGTTATTTACAGCAGTACTAATATTTATGTCGTTCCAACCTTTAGCATGGGAAGCAACGCAAACTCAAAAAGACTTATGTTTAGAGGGGATGAGAAAAGGTGACTACAGTATAGTTCTTGATCTTCTCGACAAAGGCATGAATCCAGATACAAGAATTAGCGCTATCTCCGAGAGTCTTTTGTTTGGTTCAAGTCATTATGCTTTTAACGGTTATCATGAAGAGACAGAGAAGCTGTTTTTTAAACTTCTAGAGCTTGGAGCGGACGTAGAGTGGACCGGCGAGTTTGGGAGATTTCCCTTGAACGTAGCAAGTAATGTTAGGAAGTTTGCAGCCCTACACGCAGCAGGCGCAGATATAAGCAGAGCAGAAATTAATTCTTACGGAGTCAAAACTCCATTACAGTTATCTCACTCAGAAAATTATGAAATCTTAGAATATATGTTTAAAAATAATGTGGAACCTGATTGTAAAGGCTACAGCAGCATTGGCAGTGACAGTGAATGGGACGAAATTGAAGAACTATATATAGAATGGTTTGCAGCCTTTAATATCAATGACCCATTTGAATACTGCTGGTAAAATGTTTCGGACAGTCTTAAGTGACTTTTGGAAGCTCTGTGTAGCCAGTTACATAGCGGGGAGACTTGAAGTTTCGACTCATACTCCACGCCTTATCGTTAACTCCACAGGCGGCAGATTTAATCGTTCCTGGACCATTGATTTTATTAATTAGGTCGATAGTTTTCATAAGAGATCTTGTTCTTGGGCTATCATTTTCATCTAACAAGCTTAACTGACCTTCGGTGTCGTTTACAATGTTTGTTAGCTTTACTCCTGCTTTCTTAAACTCGTAACCTTCTTTAAATAGTTTTTCGACTGCACTGAATGCGTAACTAATCATCTTAAGAGTGTTAGATGAATCTCCTGAAAGAATTACTTGTTCAAAGGCAAAGTGCTGAGGAACGTCCTTATAGGGCGAGGTTCTGGCAAAGATTTCAATCTTCGAACAACTAGAATCTTGTTTTCTTAGTTTCTCCGCAGTATTTGTAATGTAATTTGATATCGATTCTCTAAGAACTTTCATATCAAACACTGGTGTTCCGAAGGTTCTAGAGCACATTATTTCCTTTTTCTTTATTGGTACGATTTCGAGGTTTAGCCTAATGTTCCCTTCAAGCTCTTCTTTGGTTTGAAGTCCAACCTTTGTCAGGAGTTTGAGAATGTTTTTACTGTTTTTGTATTCTTTAAAATCTTTAGCGTTGTGAATACCTATGGCCTTTAATTTTGACTCAGATGCCCGTCCAATTCCCCACACATCACCAATTTGAGTTCGCTCAAGTGCAGCTTCAGTGTGTTTGTCGTTTAGTAGGCATACTACACCACCAGCTTTCTTTGATTTTTTAGCTAAGTTATTCGCTAATTTTGCTAGTGTTTTGGTGTAACCAACTCCTACACTTACTGGAATACCTGTATCCCTTTCAACGATTCTCTTTATTTCCCTGCTGTACTCAACTAGTTCATCAGGATTAAAGCCTGTTAAGTCTAAGAATGCTTCGTCTACGGAATAAACTTCTATTCTAGGAGCAAACGTTGCAAGAGTTTTCATTACTCTGTCTGATAGGTTGGTATAAAGAGAGAAGTTAGCAGAAAAGACAGCTACATTATTTTTTTTGCATAGGTCTTTAACTTTAAAATATGGATCTCCTGTTTTAACACCTAGTTTTTTTAGTTCAGGTGTTCGAGACACGAAACAACCATCGTTGTTCGACAAAACACCAATTGCAGTGCTCTTCAGGTCCGGCCGGAACAACCTCTCGCATGAGCAGTAAAAGCTATTACAATCAACAAGTGCAAATATCTTCTTGCTCAAGTTATCTCTCCGTGGCGAGAAACCACAACGCCCCATATTTCAATAGATTCATTATTGGAAATCAAAATATCCTTATGACCTGACTGATTGTCAGACTGAAGCAATATTCCATTTTCTAACTTAATCGCTCTTTTGCAGATAAGTTGTCCCTCATATGAGAGTACACAAATTCTATTATGAAAATATTCAATAGATCTATCGACTAAAAGGAGATCCCCCTTGAAGATAGATGGCTCCATTGAATTTCCATCCGCTTTAAATAAGAATGTACTTGTTTTGTTCTTCACAAATCTTTCGTCAAGGCTTTGATAGCTTTCAACATTGTCTTCACTGATGCCAAACAACCCACATGAAACATGGTTTAAAAAAACAGGAACTAAAACTTCCCCCTCAGGTACAGGAAGTTTCTTAATGTCGTTGCAAAAAGATAGAAGAGGGTAGTTAATTTCGCCACATGGCTTGAGCCTAGATAAGTTCACAGAATAACGATACCATTGCGTAAGTTCTGCGTAAACACGCTGCGCAACAAGATCACTATTGTCACTTCAATCTATCTAATGAGTGTTTTCTTGACCTTGATCGACTTTTCAATACAGCACCTTATCAAGGGATCTATGAGAAAAGTAAGTGGGTCAGAATGGTTTATCTGTCAGTTTGTCCAATTCTCAAAGTTAGGCACAGAGTAGCTATAAATAATAGAAATATGGGTATAAAAAATAAGAGGGGAGTTTTCATTTATATTTTTTTAATCATACGTTCAAACTCTTCAATGTATACTCGCCAAAATTCGTATATTTCATTTAGAATATGATCGGGGGGTGTGCCTGGGGGATAATGTTTTCCTGTATACTGCAAGGTCTCTTCTACTGATAAAACCATTCCTTCATTATCGGTTATATCGTAAGGAACCCAGTTGAAATTCAATTCATATTCTTTTAGTGCTGAATTTCGTTCTTTAAGGGACAAATCTCTTGTAACTTTATCTTGAATATTTTTCCACTTTTCATCCACTGCTTCTCTTAGCTCAGGAAAATCAATCGCATCTCTCTTATCTAGAGTATGCCCGACTCCTCGAAGCATCGTTAAGGATAGAATCCAGTAAAGCCTTCTATCTAAATCATTTTCTGCATTAATAAATCTAGCAATCGCCATACTTGAATCAGATAACATTTGGCTTGACTTCAGTTTCATACAACTTCCTGAGCTATGCTCCTTTGTGCTCTAATAAGCATATCAGCCTCTTCTCTTGTAATTTTGTTTCCAAGATACTTTTCTTGTAAAAAATTAAATGCCGATTAACCGATTATTTTCTCAGTTGCATCTCTTTCCGTTTTTAAGATAGGTTTTAATTATTTTCTAGTTATCTCTCTATATCCTCTTTCAGACTTAAGGGCTGATAAAAAACTAATTGATGCTTCTAAAATGGATTATACTTGCTTTAGTTCTATTCTTTCATTAGTCATGTTTCTTCTTATCCTATCTAGAACAGAATATTAAATTCCTACTATTTGAAACTCTTCCAAAAGACTTTGTGCGCTTATTAAAATCTAAGACCTACGGAAGAGAAAATACATTTCGAGATCAGGTGTCATAAGCTAAGCAAGACCTTTTGGACTGGTGTCTTTTTAGTCAGAGCTACCCTTTTTGTAATATATCCACCTTGCCAATTTGTATGATAATGGGTAACTGATGCTGCCCACACTACTCTCGTTTGAACGTAGTATTCACCAAAAGGTAAATTATTAAATTCAAAGTTTCCTTGAGCATCGCAAATTGTTGACTTCGCTAAAGTTTTATAACCTGAGGGTGCACCTGTAATTTTAATTTTTTCAGTAAAAGGGCTGTACCCACCATTTTCACTGCCATAAATTGAAGAAATTCTCTCCTTCGAGTAAGCTGTAACGGGAAATGCCTTAACTACTTTTCCAGAACATAGTTTAATATCTCCAGCGACTGTTGTCATAAACCCTTGACCGGTAATTTTATTATTTCCATTCTTTAAAATCCAATTTGTGTCTGATTCGCTAAATGTACTGTTTATCGTAATGATTCGAGCACATCCTGTGAGTGATAGTATAATTAAAAAAGATAAAGTTTTAAACATTTCAAGCCTCTGATTTTTGGTTATATAAAAAGTATAGTTAAAAAGGGCAATATGGTAAATGTAAAATGTTAACATATCTCTTTACTATAAATGTCCTACAAGTCTCTTGATATGAATCTACTTTTAAAATATCCTAGTTCACAAAACATTAGCCTATTATCAAGATTTCATGATGATTCTTCTCTATGTAATTAAAATTAGAAAAGAGTTGAGGGGATACCATGAAACATTTTTTTTTTTAAACTTTTCACTTAATAAGTAGATCTAGGAATATGCGAAGTCTTAACTTTTAGCCTAACGCTAAGAAAGGATCTCGCCTACAATTAAGTAAGAGAAATATGCAAATCGAGGTTGAGTGCTATATGAATACTGTTCTATTCGAATTTAAAAAAACTATTAGGACTTATCTTAAAAATAAAGATATTGCCCTCATATCTCCTCTGAAAGGTGCAGGATGGCACGATAAGCTATCTTTAAAATGTATTTGTGGACATGAATGGCCTTCAGAAATATCGAATATCTATGCAGGAAAAGGGTGTTTAGAATGTTCAAAAGTAGGTAGAGGATTAAAGAGGAGAATTGATTTCAATGATGTTCTTAAAGTTATTAAGAAAAAGAAAGGTACTCTCTTGTCGCCCGTAGAAAAATTCTCATCTACCGACAAGATCGATATTGAATGTAAAAAAGGTCATTCATGGAATGTTATTATCTCTTCAATTCTTGGTGGTACATGGTGTCCCGAATGTGCAAATGTTGAAAGAGGTGAGAGATGTAGAGAGCCTATCGAATTCTTTATAGAACTTGCAAGGAAAAATGGAGGAGAATGTCTTTCAAAAAAGACTTTACCTTCAGGCGAAAAACTTAAATTTAGATGTATGAATGGTCACGACTTTTCTTCTGCCCCTGGTAACGTTAAAAAAAAATGGGCCTGTGCGGAATGTGCAGGAACCAAGAAGTTGTCAATAGAAGTAATAAACGAAAGAGTCTTCGAAAAGTATCAAGGAGAATGTATCTCTAAGGTATATGAAGGTTGTTCAAAGGGACTTTTTTTTAAATGTGTGAAAGGGCACAAGTTTAAGAAATCATGGGATGAAGTTAAACAGGACAGGTGGTGCATAACCTGTAAAAAGGAGTCTTTATCATTAAATGACTATCATGCAATAGCCAGAAGAAATGAAGGCTCATTTGATGGAGATAGTATTTTAGCTCTCAATAAACGGTTGCAGTGGACATGTAAAAAGGGTCATACGTTCCAAGCAACCTTTAAAGGTGCTCAAGAGGCTTGGTGCAAAATATGTTTCAAGGGTTGAGAAAGGACTGAAGGAAGTTTTAATGTTAGAAATAATAGATTTTTTCTAACAACTCCATAACCTTTTAGAACAAAGCTCATTCTTCAAGATTTCTTTAACAAGAAATCTTAATTAACTTACTCCTAAACAATATTTAGATTTATTCCGATCTGATTTTTAGAAATGACAAAATATTTGTTACTTAACCTTAAGATACTTCGTAATAATGGATATATCTTAGACAGAGAATACACGAAAAAGAGAAAAGAAATTATCGATTCTATATAATAGATAATTTAGAGTTTAAACTTTTTCAAGATATAAAATGAGGGAATGTTTAAATGGAAAATTTTATAAAGGTACTGAAACTCACGCCAAAGGGGTCGATTTATGTTTTTTTTCTATCAGTTGGGCTCTATCTTCCTGATCTCGACCTCGCTTTACTTCCGATACTACATCACAGATCTATAATAACTCATTCAATTCTTCTTCCTTTTCTTCTTGCACTAATTATAGAGAAATATTTAAAAGAAAAACTGCCATTAAATTATAGTTATATTACTAGTGGGTTATATGCTGGAATTGGAATTCATTTGATGGCTGACGTTTTCTCTCCTGCGACTGGCTTTGGTGCAATTTATTTTCCATGGCCGATGAAAATGAGTATAGGGATACTGACGTATCCTTGGTTAATTTTTAATGGGGTTTATGCATTTCACAAAACACAAAAAGATATATTAGAAAATAAAATAATATTCATCATTCTAATCGTTGCGGGTGCACTCTGGTACGCGATCTTTAATGAAAAATCAGTTAAACCATTTCTACTTTTTGGAATTATATATTCTACGGTTATTTTTATCAAAAAATATAAGTTATCAAAACACCTTTCATTAGAAGAATTAGATACAAAAAATGAATAAAATATAAACCTGTCGTAAATTTAAAGAAAGCTTAAACAAAAAAATCAGGCCGGAGGCTTAATGATAAAGACAATTGTATATTTCCTAATTGTAGGCATGTGTGTTTCATGTGCAACAATAGAACCTAATGATTATCATGTTAACTACATGTATAAAAAAGATAAGTCCGCAAAAATAAGATATGCAGATAACATTATTGAATCATTATTCGTAATTACTCCTAAGGCCGTTGCAATGAAAAAGATAAACAAGCATTGCAATAATAACTACAAAGTTATCTCTACGGGAAAAAGTTTTGAATCACTTAATGCAAGCACTACTATGAAATATCAATACATAGAGTACGAATGTATTTAAAGCTGATTTTAGTTATTAGATCTTGGCAAGATTAGCTAAGAGAGGTGAGTAAGTGGCCCTCACAAAGGCCATACAAGCCACCCAACATAAGTATTGTTATATGGGGTAGGGTCTAATTCCTACCCATTCTTCAAGAAATCTTTAAGAGTGAAGCTCTTAAAACACCTCTAATTTCTCATAAAATAATAAAAGAAAATTTATTTTATTCCGATAAGAAATTAAAACATGGATTTATTATGAAGCTTGTAATGATATTTTTAACGATCTTGGGAATCGCTTCCTGCTCAACATCACAAAAAAGTGTAAAAGTGAGTAATACGGATGTCTCAATTGTCGAACTTGATAAGATAACAGGGAGAATTAAATCCTTTGTTTCACCTAACGGTATAAAGTCAGATGAGTACTATAAAATTGGAAGAACTAGATTAAGTAAAGACGAAATAAAAGAGGATCATATTAATTTTAAAATAAAAGACTATTCATTTAAGTTGTCCTTTTACAAAAAAAATATTCTTAAGGATGCTTTCTATAGCTTTTATATTAAAAATGTTAAACCATCACATTCTCAAAAATTAATAGAAGCTGATATTTTCAAAATTCAAGATAGGTTTCTTTATGATTCTGACAGCGAGATAATAGATGTTCAATAAAGATACTGACCAAGAGAATATTCAAGAATTAGAAAGTGTTATAAGAACTCTTCTATTGTGCGAAAACATGAAATTCCCATTTATTGAAAGTTTTTTTACAATGAACAAAGAAAATATTCAATATCTTGCAAAAAATTATTCCTGCAAACTAACAGGCAAATATGTAATAGAAAACTTAGAATTAAAGATTTCCCAAATTAAGACAATTGGGGAGTGGCTTCCAGATGAATTGAGGCAAAAGTTAGTAAGTATTCCTGATGAAAACAAATTAACCGAAATGACCAGGATTGAAGAAGAAATAGAGAGACTTTCCGAAAATTTAATTGTTACTACTCCGAAAAAAATCTTAAATTCTGTACTCATTACTATTGTTTTTTATAGTATCTTTATCGGTAGTATAATAAAATTTGGTGCTTTAATTTTACCAGTTTACGCTATTGCTTTAGCGATTATTTTTTCAAACAAAAGAATTAGAAGGTTTTTTATTACCTTTTGTCGATTTACTATCTAACTATAAGATAAAATTTTGCAAATCGAAAAATGAATTCAAAAGAATCAAATTACCAGAAGATTAACAAGTTCCTAAACTCGCCTACGCACCCTAAGAAGAGTTTTCATAATTGATAGTGGAGAAAAAATGTCAAAGAAAATGATTGAAAGGAGAGACCTGTTAGGCCCAGAGGCTGTCAAGCTATATGAGGAAGGAAAAACTCAAAAGGAAGTAGGACTAGTCTTAGGTGTTCCATCTAGAACAGTAAGCTCGTGGCTTAAATATTTTAAAGTTAAAATAAGAAAAGGAACGAATACAAATTTTCAACTTAAAAAAGAGAAAATTTTCAATAAAGTTATAAATGATTATCAAGAAAATAAAATTACTATGCAGAATATTTGTAAAACATATCATATCGACCACTACACTTTAAAAAAGTGGCTCCAAGAAGAAGGAATTCCATTAGATAAATCAATAAGCACCAACTCTCTAGACTACGGAGAAGCCTACTTTAATCAACTTTTACAGCGTTATAAGAAAGGAGCCTCGAAGCGTAATCTTGAATTTTATTTAAATCGAGATCAATTTAAACAAATAATACAAAAAAAATGTCATTACTGTCACGAAGAGCCGATTCTTCAAGAGAACCCCATAAAGCCTGGTACTGAAAGATTGAGATATAATGGAACTATTTATTCAAACACAATTGACCGAAAGGACTCCACACTTGGATACACGTTAAAGAACTGTGTTGCCGCATGTGAAATGTGCAATCGAATGAAGATGGATTTAGATTATGAGGTATTTATAGCATGGGTTAATAAAATTTCGAGGTTTCAAAATGAAAAATAACATTTTTAAAGACAGAGATGAACTATATGAAAAAATATTTAACTTATTAAGTCGGAAGAAAATGACTCACACTCAGATTGCAAAAGAGTTAAAAATTGGCAGAAGAACAGTTTTTACGATTCTAAATGAACGAAATGCTCCAAATATAAATGAGATAAGAAAAAAAGAAGTAATTGTGACAGTTAGAAGTCTCTACGAAGAAGGTTATCCATGCATCTATATAAAAGAGAGATTAAACTTAAAAGAAAATATATCTACAATTCAAAGATGGCTAATTAAAGAAGGGGTAGAGATGACTTCTCATACCGCTAGGATAAGGGTTATCAAGAATGATTTACAAAAAATGTTAACAGAGTGGCACTCAGTCTTAGATATGTCAGCAACTGATATATCTAAGATTCTTAATGTTTCTCAACCAACTATTTCCATGTGGTTCAAAGAGTGGGAAATTGAGATCAACGAGAAAGCAACAAAGAAAAACGCCAAGCCCAATGGAGAGGCCATACTACATCATAAATTTTTGAAATACCAAGCAGGGGCTAAAGATAGAAACCTGTCGTTCAGAATAAGCAAAAAGCTATTCGTAAAACTAACTTCTCAAAATTGCCACTACTGTAACTCACAACCATTATTATTAAGAAATGTAAAAAGAAAAAATGGAAACATTACATTCTATTCAAATGCATATGCAAATGGAATCGATAGGATAAATTCAAAAAAAGGATATGTACCAAGAAATGTTGTAAGCTGCTGCACTATATGCAATAAAATAAAGTTAATGTACAACATAGATGATTTTTTACAAAAGTGTAGAAAAATATCATCCATTCACTATGTAAAGGAATAGGCGCAAGAAAAAATGTGTAAAGAAAATGAATGCATTAACATGTGTATTTCCTGAGAATTTAGATGAAGAGATATTACTAAAAATCAAGAAATTTATATAGAGTTTTTTTTAAGAATTATTTTAGATAATCTCATTCGATTGAAGTAAAGTCTTAAATGTTTTAGACAATTCCTTCTCTACTGCATCTAGTGTAATTATAAAGAATTTCATCGATTGACTCCTGTACATCTATACAGAATATATTTACAACAAAAAAATTGATATGAACAGCATATGTAAAATTAATAGAATTGAACGTATATTGTTTTTTATATAACAGATTTAACTCTAATTCTGTCTAAAGACCGTAAGAAGAGATTGTTGGTCAGGCTATAAAAAATCTAAGTCTGCTTCAAAGTCACTTAATATATCTTGACCCTTAAGGTAACTGTACTTTATTCCAGTAAATGGTCTATTTGATGACATAATTACTAAAACTCTACTTCTAAAATGAGCCTCTTCAGTTGTGCCTATAGCTTCATAATACTCTTCCAGAGCATTTAGTAATTTTCTTATCTCGCTACGAATTAAGTCTGCCAAGGCCCTTGCTTCTTCTTTTTGAGTTGAAGTTCCTCCTGTAAAAACTCGATTCAATAGTAGAACCGTTTCTAGTGTTTTAGGATTACTGGATAAAGTGGTTACCTCCACTTTTTTTCTCGGTATTGGCATGTAATCAAACTTTAGCTCAGTAATGGGATCGGGATCTGTGAAATCAGTACAATTAATGATAGAAATGATAGGCTTTCTCTTTTTTGTACTGTTGCAATGAGCACATGATAAAAGTAGATTATTCCAATTATATTTCATACCAACTATTAATTTTGAGTGAAAATGTTCTATCTCATATGAAGTAGAATCAATATTTTCACAGATATAGCACTTCTTATGGAAATTAATTATTAGCATTTCAAGGACTTCAGGAAGAAGGTATTTCCCAGTAGATCCGTTTGCTTCTTTTTCCTCTTCATCCTTAAGTTTATCTAGCATGATTAAAAGCTTTACTCGTGTAAGTGCGTTTAATGAATTTCCTAACTGAATTTTTTTAATTCGTATCATGATTATGCTTCTTCTTCATTGGTGTCAATTGAAGTATTTTCTAATAATTCATCCTTTACGTCAGCAAGGGTGTCAGATCTCTTAGACTTCTTGTCATTAGATAATTTAATCTTAACTGAATTGTTAATAGGTTTAGATACCATGTCACGTGAGTCTCTTTTTTTCCTCTTGAGTGACTCTTGTCTTAAGATATTAACTCTTACCATTTGTTTAACCATATCTATATTTTGATCTTTTTCACTGTCTAGATTGTTCAGATAGATTAAATCATTTTTAAACTCAATATCTTCTTCTGAAGTTCTATTTTCAGAGCTTAATTTAACAAGCTTATTCAACCTTTCTTGTAAAGAAAGAGAATATAGATCTACGTCAAAATAGGATTCGATAATTTGTGGAATAGACCATTTAGAAATGTCTCCATCAAAAGTACTGCTTTCTAGGTCAAAAATATTTAAATCCTCAACTGAGGAAAGAACAAAAGGGGAGTGGGTAGTGAAAATAAATTGTATTTTTGGAAAAACACTAATCAAGAATGGAAGAATTTTTCTTTGGAGTTGAACATGTAGATGGGTTTCAATCTCATCAATAATGACAATACCTGGCTTATTGTACCCCATTCTTCCTCCATCATTCAATCGAGTCATTATACTGGCCATTATTTCTAAGATAGACCCGTATCCATCTGATAGTTCGTTCAAATAAAAACTTTTTCCGTCACTTAATTTAATAGAAAAATTCAATGTATTTCTATCAAAATCGAGGCTCAGATCTTTATCAGAATATATACTTTTTAGATGTTTTTCTAATCCTTCAAACCAAAGAGAGTTTTCTCGTGAAGCTTGAATGTCTTTATCTTGCAGGGCAAAAGCTCCTTGAGATTTATAATTAACAAGATGAGAAATAAATGTTTGAGAAGTTACTTGCGTTGGTTGCTCTTTTATACTAAATAAGGACTTACCAATATTACTTGGAACAATAAAATTAGCATTTCGTCTAGCTTCTAAAAAAACAAATGAAAAATTTCCGTTATCCATATTTTTTTTTAATTCTGAAACAGAACCAAACTTAACAGATACCCTTCGAATATCAAGGTAACTTTTTAAGCGTTCTTCACATACTAGGATTTGATCATTGTAAACTTTTATATGAGCGACATTCTTTACTTTTTTAGCTTCAGCTAGATTTGTCTTGTTTTGTTTGAGACTGACTTTAAGGCTTTCTACTTCGAAAATTCTTCCACTATAACACATGTTAATATTTTTAAGAATTTCATTGAGTAGAGTCGTTTTTCCTGATCCGTTACGCCCAGTAATTGCAAAACTATAGTTAAATTTTTGACTAGGCTTTATCGTTACTTCTTTTATATTAAATAGATCATTTATTTTTAATTCTTCAATGTAATGGCTCATATCTTCCTTCAACAATCGAATAAGTATCTATGTTCAGATTTTCGTTAATAACTCTATGAAACAATAACATTTAAATCGATATTCATCTCTTATTTTATTTGTCTCTAGTTTTTTTATTCTTATTAACCTTACATCTTTGCTGAAAATAAGTCTCTCTATGACGGCATCAGCGTGACAAACATCATGCTGCATTTACACTAAAAGATCTGTTCACCAAATCTGACACTTCCAAAGTAATTGTCATTACCTTAGTCGATAATAAATAGTTTAAAAGTATAGTATTTACTGTCTTGTTGCTGATAGATCAATTCTAAACAAAACATTAGTCCAACTTTCAATAGCTACTAGTAAATTGAATTGCTCCAAAGGAATAAAAGCGTAATAAGAGTCCACTTACAGTTCAACAAGTAGAAAATAGCCCTAGCTAAACGATTACGTGCATTTTTTTTCTTCATTATATTATCCTCCAATCGCATTATAATGTTTATCAAGCGATTATTTTTCTTCCATACTCTCCTTAACGAAAACAGCACTGGATTTAACATTTTTTATATTTTATTTACAGATTAGGACATAATAACAGATAGTTACCAACCATAATAAAGACGAAACTTGATAAAAAAAGAGAAGTTCTTTTGCTAAGTTTGATACAAATAATTCTGAAGAACATGGATTGATTATTAGTAAAATTTGGCATTCTTTTAATTTTAAGATTTTTTTGGTTTATAAATGACTACGAGAAGAAAATCAGAAGAAATACCTTGTTCCATTCGCCATTCCTCTTTTATTAATAACTCCACTGTTAACAAAAGAAGCAAGGTCCTTACTTGCCAAAGAAGGGGAAATTCCAATGTGGATATCTAGATAGTCTTTTCTTGTGAACTCCTTATCTCCAAACTCTTCACTTGCCAATCTAAGTCTTAAATCTTGTTTTGATTCGCCACTTTCAAAAGGATACTTTAACCCTTCTTTTAAGGACTTAATTAAAATCTTAAGCATGAAGTCTACAAACCCCGTAGGTTCGTCCGACTTCTGAGCTAGGTATAGATATTCATAATAATCCTTCTGATTTGACTTTATTAGGGATTCTATCGGCAGGAACTCAAATATTTCATGGTTCTTACTAAGAAATAGGCTTTGCCAAAATCTAGAAATACGACCATTCCCATCTTCAAAAGGATGTATTGAAATGGCTAGATAGTGAACTAAGCAGCTCTTAATGATGTAGTTGTCTGTTGAATTACAGATATAATCAAACATGTCAGAGCAAAGCTTTATAATTTTCTTATGTTCGGGAAAAGTTATCTTTATTTTTCCGTTTGATTTGATACCAACATTAACATCGCGATATTTTCCGTAATTATCAATTAACCCCTTCATTAATACATTGTGCCCTAATAGAAAGTCCATTTCAGAAGAGGGATCTAAATTAGAAATCATATCGTAAAGCTTCAAGGTATTTTTAACTTCTAAGACGTCTTTCTTCTTTCCTTTGATTCTTTTTCCGTCAATGATGGCGGTAACTTCATCATAGGTAAGCTCATTACCTTCAATTTTAGTTGTTGCAAAAACAGTTCTAATCTTGCTTTCTTTTCTAAGATTAGGAGTAGGCTTATATGAGGGTAACTGCTTTATACGGCCTAGTAACTCGCCAATTTCGATTAATTTATCTTGTATCTGCGGTAGAAAATTTATCTTTGTATTTATCATAAAGAGAGTATAGCACATTACACATATAATGTATAATTACACTATTGACATACTTCTACCCCATATAAATACCATTATATGGGGTGGAAAAACACGACAATTTCTCTCGATATAATCCTATAAAATGACATTTGAAACTACTCGACGTATTAAAAGAAATTGTCTATTTTAAATCCTTTTGGAGTGACCAAGAGTAGGCCACCCAATATAAACTATATTTATGTGGGGTAGTTTGTTGTACAAATTAATTTATAAATTATTTTAAAAGTTACTTTATTTATTCGTTAGAATCATTTATTGAAAATTATATATTAAAAATAAACAATACTGAGGCTTCAAAGAAAGTATAATTACCGAACAGCCTCACTTATCGGTAATGATATATTCTTCCGAGTATATATTTACTCAAGAGAGCTACTATTCTTTATAAAAAAGTTTAACTTTGTACTGTATTCATCTCCATCATTAATGTCTAAATTTAAATTTCTTCCGAATGAAGTAATACTTGAAACGATACATTCATCAAATTCATTATCATCACTTTTCGACAAATGTACTTTCTCTATATTGCCATTTTTAAATATAACATTTATTTTTCCGCTAGATTCAAAAGCCGTATCTTGCAATACACGTTGGTAACAAGTCTTAAACATATGAGTATTTTCTCTTAACGCCCTATCGAAAATAAACAAACCCTTCTCCACTTTCTTTCTATTTTGACATTCACTACCATTTTTTTTATTTAAACAATCTCTTTGATTATTATATTTTTGAATTATTTCTTCATATGAGTTTCTTTCTTCTACGTAAGAGTTGTGACTTTCAGAAAGGTCTTCTGCGACTTCACTCATTTTTGACAGAATAACTGACTTCTTCTTGAATCCTGAATTAAGATTTTTAATATTCCTAAGTTCATTTTTAAAGAAATCCATCTCTTCATCCATCCCCATTTGTTTTTGAGAATCACCGTCTATATGAATTGTTTCGTTTCTAATTGTTTCACTAGCGTTTACGTTAGTAATATTTAGAATAAGTATTAAGTTAATTAGTTTCATTTAATCTCCTTTGATTATAGTTTTGTTGAACTGTTAATGACTATTGACGATCTCCACCATTTATTTATAACTTCTCTATCCTTGTATGTATGTCCCTTTATTCCTACTTGAACGATATGTAGTCTATTTGAGATTGGGTCAATAGGTATGGGGTGCATTAACTTGAGCTTTTCAAAGTTTGCATGTCTATTAACTATAGCGAGATCTGAAACAAGGAAAATATCTGCGTCTAGTTCAGACTCCGTATAGAAGAAGAGTCCTGCAAGAATGAGAGACTCTTTGTAAACCTTGTCCTTCTTAAGAATTAATTCTATTTTCTTTAGAGATATAGACAATTGATCTCTCATTGTTTTCAAATTAACTTTTCTTCTTCCTAAAGATTTAGGAATAGGAATTAGATCGAAAGGTAAATTGGCTCCATTATTATTAATAAATGATAACTTCACGCTACCGCCAGCGTATCTCATAAAATCAGAAGTGATTAAATCTTCCGCTTTGTGCATCGTTTGCCTAGTGAGTTTAATAAGATCACTTTTATTAGAAACAGTAGAATCAATCAGAATGATGACATTTGATTGCTTTGCCACTTCATTTGTACAACCAAAAATCAGACTTAACAAAAATGCTACTATAATTAAGTGTCTCATTTATAGTACCCCGCATCTTATCGTTTCAATTTTTCTTTCTACAATATTTGCATGAGCTAATTTTGAAATAGTATGTAAATTGAATATAGACTTACTAGCCTCCTCAAGGCCTTCAAGATACTTAGACAATGCAATTTCCTTAACTGCCGAGTCTTTAATTAGGTCTAGATTATTTAATAGACAGTTAGTTTCATTGAGTATCTCAGATATTTTATTTATATCATTTTCTGAGTCAGTTAATTTCTTACGAGCTTTAATTAGTTTTTTACAATCTCGATATAAATGAGGGTCTTTAGAGCAAACAAAAACGGAGAGACCAATCAGTATACAACTTACTAACATAGAGATTGAAAGATACTGCTCAATTGAGCTGTTCCCGTGTTCCGACCTAACTATTGATAATATATAAAGAAGAGTGCAGACACTTAGAACAGTTGAAACATAAGTTAAGTAATGGAAAACCTTAGGTACAACTTGTAAGATTTCTTTAAGTACGTAACCAATAAATAGCGGGATAGCTGCCATAACGCATGCTTCAATCTGGCTAGATATCGTAGCGTCTGCCAAATACTCGATATACAACTTGTACCCTATTACAAATTCTAGGATATAGATTATTGCAATTATAGAGTCAGATAAGTCGAGTTTTACGATAGATTTTGCTATGTGGTGACATGTTACTTCACTTCTATGTTTATTTTCTTCAAACCAGTTGGTGAAGCCCTCTCTTATGTTACACATGTCAGAGATACTAGACTTTATAACTCCATCAATTCGAGAAGCTAATTGTCTAAGCTCAGACTTTGAGATACTAAAAGATTTTTCGTATATAGTTACTGAAACGTCTTCACTTACTCCTCTTTTAGCGTGTTTAATGCAACTTGCTTCAGACTCTTTAAGCCTGGTTTTAATGCTTTCTAATTCATTCTTATGCTTTATATACATATCCTTCCCTCTCTACTCTTCAGTTTTTACTTGTCTGACACATTAATAGACTAAAGAGGTGGGATAAAAAAACCCCACCTCCAAAAAATGAGGGAACTGAAGTATAATAACTCCATGGAACTTACGTTAAATGACCGAAAATACTTAGAATCTAAGGATTTTGAAAAAATTACAGAACTTAGAACAGGTAATCTTTCTGCAATATATACATCTGAAAGAAGAGGCCTACCCAAAGTAATAAAAACGATTGAGATTAACGAGACTCCTGATAGTCTTCAAGAGTTAACTGCTCTAATTAAGGTAGGTAGCCATAATAATATATGCAGTATTGAAGATTATTTTATTCATGAGAATAGAATTTTTTTAATTCTTGAATACATAAAGGGCGTAACACTTAGAGATCTCATACTTTATATGAATACTTCCATAGATAGTGATTTTCTAGGTTTAGCAAAATGTATAATTCATGAGATATCGTCAGCTTTAAATTTTGCCCATGAGAGAAATGTATTTCATAAGGATATTTCTCTTGAGAATATAATGATTACAGTAGATGGGGCAGTAAAGTTAATAGACTTTGGGATTTCATCTACACTTAATGCTGATTATCGAACTAATTTTGGAAGAGCGAAATACCTGGGTGATACAGATGCTCAAAATCTCCCCTTAAGAGATCAGTATGCTTTAGGTATTGTTGCTTTGGAAACTCTAAAAGGAAGAATATATATAGATGCTTGGGACAAAGTTATTCGACACTCAATTAATAAAGACCTTCAACGGATTAACGACAATATAGAAAATTCTCTTAAGATGTTACTTTCAAATAATTATGAGTCTTTAGATGAAATTGCACAAATGGAAAGCGATCATATTCATAGACACGTATTAAGTAGTTATGTAGAAAAATGCTTACTTTCAACTAAACCTGAAGCTGATCGAGCAAGAACCGAAATATTAACCAAGAACAGTATTAGTATTGCAGCAAGAGGAAATAGCTATGGAAAGTATATAGCAATATCCTTATTTGCAATTCTAACAATAGCTCTATTTGTAGGAACAAAGTATGAAATCCTACCTATCCCTGTAAGGAGTGACAGTATTGACCTGTATAAAGAAAACAAAAAGCTCGCTCTACATCCTGTAAAAATTATTCCATACTCTTTTATAAAAAAAGAAATAGAATCAAAAGATATACCTTATATTTCCCCTGTGAGTCTCGTCTCAGGATCTCTATTACATGGATATGTTGATCAATTAACTTACAAATATTGCTACGATGTAATAATGAGTACATTGAAAAAGATCAAGAGTAATGAATACCCTACAGTTAATAAAATCATGTTACTTACAGGAAAAGATCTTAAGGACTACACCGATACAGAGATTCATATTGATGTAAATGCTAAAGAAGTATGCCAGGCGACAGTGAATATAAAGCTAAAAAGAATAAATACACTTGGTCTTTACCATTTAAGGTGAAAATATATGCCAATGACACGAAATGATTTAAGAATTAAAATACTAGAGTTTCTCATAGACGAGAAAGGCTCCCTCAACACTTCAGAGATCGCCCATAAAATTTTGAATAGTCCGTCACGAAGAGAAAAAGAGAGAGTAAAAGAAATCCTTGAGTCTCTTTATAGTGAAGACTCTATAGATTCAGGTTTTATGGATAGAACTACGAGACAGATATATAGTATCGAAGAAGTTGAAAACCCAAGAAGATATGACAGAGCTTGGTTCGTTTCAAGTACCAAAAAAGTAAAGTCATACCTAAACGGCCTCCCTCTTCGATGGGCAGAAATACATACATCAGAACCCTTGCTAAACTCAATCTCGAACAAACAAGAGGAAAACTCTAAATGGCTTCTTCATTTTCGAGAACTGAAGCTTTATATATCTTGCGATACAGTCTTTAGCCTTTCTTCAAAACGAAACAGTCCAGAGGAATATGCATTTGTTAAGAAAGTAGTCAATAGTAAGCAGAATGAAATACTAATACTTTTTGCTGACAGGGCAGTCTCAGGAACAAAATCATTTAATGGAGAATATGTTCCGCACTTAAGAGTAAAGCTAGAAGAGGGAACTATTGAGATAACTATGTTTGGTGAAAATGATACTACATACACCGAAGGCAACGAGTGTTCTACCGGAATTATTTCGAGAACTATCCAACTAATACAAAGAACCAATCCTATAAGCTTTCTCAAAAAAAATATTACAAAAGTTATCTCCGTAGAAAACAAACCTATTCAAATTAAAACAGGCGCTGCAACTTTGTTAACTATAAAACCTATAAACTAGTGCAGATATTCGGATAGCCTGCTTCGTTTAAGTTTGAACACAATAATCTTCTATCCCGAAAAGTTATTTTTTCAACATGCTTCTTCACAGTTTTTTGACAACTTGAGTAGTTCTTAACATTGGTACACTGCTCTTGAATAAAATTAGAAGTATTTTTTGATGAGATTTTATTGCTTCGTATTTTAAGTTTCTTTCTATAATAATTATTTTGCTTTTCAAGATAAAAAATCTTACCTTGTAGATCACTAATAATATTTTTATGATCAGAAGCAAAAGCTAGACTCTGTCTATTTTGCTCTGGATAGAATGTGCAATTGGTTAGCTCTCTTTTACACTTACTGAGGTCTCTATTCCATGCTTCTGTTGCACAAAAATCTCCATCTTTATATTTTTCATTACAATCACTCTGCTTAATCGTTGCGTCAGCTGATTCATCTACAAATGGGTCATTAGCTTCAAAAGAAAAGCTCTGGAAAGTAAAAAAAAGCAAGAATACTACGCCAGATATAGGTTTATGAAATAGTTTAAGTAAAATGATAAGAACCTCTCTTGCTTTAGAAAAAACTACATAGTGAAGCCTAAACGAATATTAAATCTTATCGGCACGAATCCACTTTCTTCTTAATTTTCCTATAAAAAATGCTTAATTAAGGGCACTAAGCTACGAGAATGACATACTTACTAATTTCTACACTCTGGGGATACTTCAACCTCCCCTGCTACAACGCCATCTGCGTATATAATATTTACATGTTGTCTAAAAGTTATACACCCTTCTCTGTAACTAGCTGAAACACCTTCTTATTCTTGGCACGAGCATTGCTTATTAATAAGTTATCTTGGAGGTATTTTATGAAGCACATTTCTTTAATTCTTTTAGCTATCTTTTTCACTTCTTGCGCAACAAACCCCTCCATTGGGAAGCTTGCTAAAGTTGAAAATGGAATGAGCGTTGACCAAGTAGAAAAAATCTTAGGAAAGAAGTACGTCGTAGTTCAAGAAGGTAACGGAGACTATGAGTATGCTTATAGATATACCAGTTACGCCAACAGGCAGTGCAATTGTAGTAAGCTAAGTGTTTTCTTCACACTAGATGGATTTGTAAAAAATAGGGCGATTACGAGTATAAACAACACGATCTACTGTGTGGCGAAAAAAGAGAAATTTGCACGAAAAATGGATAATAGAATAGTCTGGAATAGTCTCTTTGCAGGCATAAATAAACAACAACAGATACAATCACAAAGAACTCACGAAGTGAGGGTAGCTCAAATTTCTCAGACTAGCACCACGTCCAATAAGTACGAAGTGTTTCCTATTTGTCCGATAGATAATCGAGGAAACATGCACACTCTTATGTGCTATAGCACAATCACTGAATGTAGATCTAATCTAGGTTCTACTTATGTTAGCTGTGGTAGAAAATAACTTATCAATTTAAATACATGCCGACAGACTGCCTTGACAGTCCCGTGTCGGTAATGATCACTTCCATAGGACACCCCATCGTAACGAGAGCACTAACATAGCGGATAAAACAGTCAAAAGTATTTTATAACTTAGAGAGGTGGTGGGAAACTTCTAACTAAAATTGGTCTAAATTTTGCACTTATAAAATAAGAAATGGAGACAATATGAACACTATGCAATTTATAACATTTGTAATCTTAGGATGTTTATTTTTAATGGTAACATTGCGAATAACACAAACTTCAAAAAAGAAAAAGATTCCCACTCGAGAAGAAAATCCTGAACTAGAAGAACAATTAAAAGAGTTGGTACAACAAGACTTAAATTACTACAAGAGCGAAAATAGAGAAGATCCTACATATGTTCACAAAAATAGTACATTTAATAAACACTATAAAATTATAAAAGAAGCAATCAATGGAAATCATAAAGTAGAACTCTCATACACTAATGCTAATGGACAATCCGGAAACAGAACGGTTAGACCTACAGAATTTACAAAAGCAGGAAAAACAATATGTTTTTCAGCCTTCTGTTATTACAGGAATGAAAACAGAACATTTGCAGTAAAAAGAATTAATGGCGTAAATATAGTTAATAACCTATCCCTTTCGTTAATTGATATATTTGAGCCTAAGATTTTTGAAACAATAGATAAAAGACAAAAAAATGGTAGTTTCTGGATTGTAGTAGATAAAGATATAGCTATAAAGAAAATGATTAAAGAGATAGGCATCAAGAACGGACTAGAATTAACGTTTACAGAAAATGGATCAAAGTCTACAGGAAAAAGATCAGCTTACTACGTAAGATAAGCTGATATTACATTACAGACTGTAATATATGGCTTTACGCGATTGCAACTCGTAAAACGATCAAGGGTGACCTTACTTCTTAAAAATGAAACAATTAAAAGTTGTAATACAATAATTTCTCTCATTTAAAAATTATTATCTCTATTCTTCAAAAAACCCTCTCCTTAGTCTTGCCTTTGTATCTACACCCTAATTTATCTTGATGCAATATTTCGTAACAAAGGGGTTTAAATTACCTTGAATTTTACCTATTTCATTGTTCCTGTAGCATTCAAACTTAGTTGGGGGATCTTTCTTATCCCAAAGTAAAAATAATTTCTTTTCAGATTTTGAAATGGGCAGGCTATATCGTTTCTCCATATAGAGGTAAGACCTTGCAATATTACCTCTAACAGATGGCATGGCCTCAATAGTTTTAGAGTTATCTTCAAAGTCACAACTTCCGTATTCTCTTGGCTCATTCTTAATAAAGCCATAGGCCTTGTTTGAGCGTTTCATATTCAATGTTCCAACAGCAGGAACTAAGTTGTGTAAATCTCCAAGAGGAGACATCTTAAGACGTTTTAAATAGCTCTGAGGGACTATATGCTCCCATTCTATTCTATACGACCTATCAATTTTCTTATGATACTTAAAACCGCAACTTGCATGTGATACTGATTTATCTACCTTAAAATCACATGAACAATAGAATGTTTTCATCCTTCTATTTTTATACACAGGCATTAGTACAGAAGTTACCTTATTAGTAGAATACTTGTATAAATTGTAACTCCCTTTCTTTGAGATTTTTACTCTCTTAGCCTTCCTTTTTACTACTTTTTTATTATCAACAGTACCCTTTGCTGGATCACACACTTTTCCTTTGTGTGAATGTCTAGCTCCTGTAGTGTATCCATATGACTCACAGTTAGATTTACATTTGTGACAACCATCACTGGCTGTTCCACCTCGATGAGAAAATGCAACAAGAGAATACAAACTTACTGCTAGAATAAAAAGAGACTTCATTTACTTAATCCTTTAGGTAATGACTTTTTGGTGGTGTAAACCTCACCTATTTCTAACTAAAACTGGATCTAACTTAAGCACTCCAGGAATACTTAAAGAGATCGATCTATTGTCATATTTTTTGACAAGTCTTATGGACTTAAACCTAGTCTTAGAATGTTCACAACTTAGGGCATGAATAGAATTTGAGCAGCTAAAGATTAGTGCCAAAGTTAAAGACAATTTTTTAAGGTTTGATTTTGAGGATATTTTCATCATGGAATAATTCTAACAGATTAGTGTGACCATGAAAAGGCCACACAATATAACCTATTATTATATGGGGTAAAAGAAATCCCTCTGAGATAAAATACTATCCCACGGTGGGATAGAAATCGTCCCACCGTGGTGAGAAACAATCCCTACCTCCAAATTAGATACTTTTTAAGCTCAAAAAGTATGCTACTAAATAATCTGGAGGCGAACATGAAAGAAGAACTACTAGATGAATACTACATAACAAGTCTTAAAGAACAACTCAAGGCCACAAGGATAATAACACTGACGAGATGCTTTGATCAAAATTATGCGTCCTCAATTGACTTAGTTCAATGTCACAAAGAACCAACAAAAAAAATAATTCACATCTTTAAAATTTTAAATTCAGTAGATTTAATACATTCCTATGAACTAAAGGAAGATATTAATATGGCGGCATAGCAATATTTGATTTTAAATAGATTAAGCTCTATAATCAACTAGTATTCTATCATAAAATAACTTTAACACTTATACTTGATGGAATACCAAAAGCGAGTCTAACTCGTTTTTTTTGTTTCAATTTTACATCACCTCTACATCCAAGACATCCACTTTCCTAAGTTTGAACAGAGCCCACTTTCTAATTTATTCATACAAGATCTAATAACTATAGAGTATCAAATATCTACGCTGGACAAGAACTTCATGCTTAAAGATACCCCTCACTTGTCCATAAGGATGGCGAAGATCCATGGTTGGATGTATAAATAGAGAACCTTAATCCGAGACAGCTTAGTATCATTGTGCTAATTACCCGCAGATATAGGTGTTCTTTAGCCCCTTTTGCAAGCGCTACCATAGATGAGGCGCCAAAACTCTACAATGGAACACGCTACTTCTTCGCTGTGTGTTTTATGAGGCCTGTATACCTATGAAAAAATACAACACTTAAAAAAACATATAAACTCAGAACCTAACAAAATTACTTAACAACACATACAGACCTCATAAAACACACACATTACATAAATATATATATTATTATTCTAAAAGATAATCACCTTACCCCTCGCCAACTACCCGAAAGAGAGAAACAAATCTAATTCTTAAAATTGACTAACTCATAATGTAATGGAGGGTTAGTCAATTTTAAGAATTAGAATTGTGTAGTGAATTCGGGAAGTTGGCGAGGTTTATTTGAGCCGAAGCTCGACATAAGTCATCCCTGTACTCACATCAGACTTAACATCGTAGTTCACAACAGAGTAAACAACAAACTTCACGAAACTGAATACGGAAAGATATTACTAGAGAAATTTATAAACGCACTGAAACACTAAGTAAAAATAAGGAAAGGTTAACTAAACTACCTAAAGTAGTTAACTAACTTTAGATATTTACGTAAAAGGTGGGATTGCTAAGAGAACCAAAAACACGAATCTTCTTATCTGGAATTGATTCGTTTGCAATACTATCCTGATCAACCTTACTAACATGTAAATCAAAATTATCAGAAATATTTAAGCCTTCAAATTTTTTTGCATACTTCTTATAGATAAGAGAATTAACGGCCTTAATATCATTTTCCACATATTTATCAAACTTTAGAGAGTCTACTAACTGAACGAGCTCCATATCTGCATAGAGCAAGGCTATAGACTTATAAGCCAAAGAAGTGCTGTTATCAGTAGATTTCCCCGCAAACATATCAGCTTCATTATTCTTTAACTGGACATATGTTGACTCAGTCTTAGGGGTTTGAAATATATTTTTGATTGCCTGAGGGATAGTTATAAATATCAAACCAAATAATATACCTGGACCTTCAATGATTATGAACAGTATCAACGACTTAATTAAAGAAACTATGATTGCAAATGCTAAGGGAAGGACAGTTTTAAGAATAAAAGAAAAGACAATTAAACCGAAGAAGGCAATGGCAGTGTGCTTAAAAAAATACATTTGAAATTCTGAACCGAACATTATGAACTCCCTTGGTTAATTCTATTATCGGTCATTTTGAATAAAAAACCAAGGCCTGAGTGAAGAAAAAGTAAAAACAATTAGTTTAATTTTTTAAATTTATCAGTTAGTTTCACTAACAGTTTGATATCATCAACTGTTACTCGATCACTATGAATACTACTGATTAATTTATTTAAGGTTATGTAGTTCTTAAGAAAGAATACGTTAAACTTGCTGTGAGAATCTTTTTCAGAATATAACTCGATGCAATTCATCCAGAATTGTATTATTTTAATGGATGAATTTTTACTTTTTCTTGATAACATAATTTTCCTCAAAAAAAAGGGGTGGACAAGCCACCCCTTAAATAGGCAATAAATATAACTTTATTCAAAAAAAGCAATATCATTAGACGTAATATCATTGCTAATGACTTCAAGTGGCCCTACTTCCTGTCCTCCATCAACATTCAGAGGTTCCTTGATATCTACGGCAATTACATAATTAACAATCTTTGACTCTTTAGTACGGCTTGCATAAAACCCTTTAATAGAGATCCTCTTTCCTTTTGCTAGGAAACCTTTTGCTTTATTTATCATCTTCTCACTTAGATATATATCATTCATCCAAACAGTATTGAAATCACCTGTCTGACTATTCTTTGTTGATTGTGCAAGATTTAAAAAACCAAACTTTTTTTTATTTGTATTTGTTTTTATGTCTACACTTTTTCCAACTAGACCTTCAAATTCTACAGAATTTTTCATAAACCTTTCTCCTTGCATAATTAATCATCATTATTGTTAATTATTGATTATTGATTATTGAATTTTTAAACTTTTAGCGATGTAATCATAGATATCAATATCTTCACCTTTTTTATCTCCCATTTCTTGAAGCCTCATTTCAACTTTATCTTTTAAAGAAAGGGAAAGATTTTGAACTTTTTCAATATCCTTTGTAGTGATGTTACTAACCATCCAATCCAGTAAGTCTTTAATAAATAACTCTCTACCAAATTTTTTTGAATTAAGATCCTTTAACACTATGTTAAGTTTCTCTAGCTGCTCTTCTTCTCCAATCTTATAAGAAAATTTAATTGTCTTTAATGCGCTTCTTTTTCTTTTTCCTTTTGTTTCTACGTGGTCTTCAAAAGATTTTAATTCATTATCCGTATTCATAAATTACTCCTTATGTTTGTTAACAAACGACTTTAGCAAAGCTACTAAAGTCACATTCTTTTCCTTTTATAATAAATTTAAGATCGTTACTTAGATTGTCCTTACTGTCAGTCAAGTGTTCTATGTAAATTAATTTATCGAGGAAACTAGTTCCCTTTTCCTCATTATTTTCTATATTAAATTCTCTTGCTCTGTTTACATAATTCTTACTCATGGATCTATTTATAAATAGATATATAAAATAGTCGTACTCGCTATGCATATAGTTGTTAAACTTTCGATATATACGCGTTCTACTCTTCTGTGTTAACTCTAGTTCTATCGCAATCTTTTTATTTGAGTTTGTGAATATAACTGCATCAGGCATCAATTTACTATTTCCGGTTTCAGAATCTAAAAGCTCATGAGCAAGTTCAATGTTTCCAACTTTCAAGTTATTAAGAAAAAAAAGACAGTAATCTGTAAGTAATGACTCATGTATTATTTCAGATAAATCAAAACCTAACTTTGAATCTTTATAAACACTCCTTGCTAAACGTGAACTTATTCTAATCATAGATTTTTTTGGATACCCTATTCCAACTGTTTCAATTAACCCTTCTTTTTTAAAAAGAGATACCATATTCCAATAAGAAGTTTTTTTCAGATGACTAAAAAGTTCGTTATATACTGTTGAACTTTCTACAACTTTCCATTTTAATAAAAAATTAAAAAATTCACTATAGTTAGTTAAATAATGAAGGTCTCTATTCACACTCATCTCCTATGAGAACATATCAATATTAGTAGTCTTCTGAGTTGATTTGTATAAATCAACCGTTTCTCTAATTAGTACTCTATCGTTAATAGTTAAAGGTGCCTTTCTTGTAGATAGGGCTTCACTGGTTTTACTGTATCTAACATTTATAATATCTACACACTTAGGATCGTGTCTAATGAGTACACACTGTCCAATCTTTAGTCTTGAAAACATAGAGGGATGTAGTACGTATTGGAATGCCTCCCTAGTTGTGCCAAGGTTCTGCTCAACTCCATTCTCTATGATTTTTGTAAGCTTCTTACTAGCTATTGTTGAGACTGACTTAGAAAGAAAATCAACATCATCTGGAGAGCATTGTTTTTGAATAAAAATGTTATTACTGTTTTCAAAAATTTGTCGTTTTAAAAACGGGCTTACGGCATCAATATCAGCCAGCGACTGTATGTAAGAATATATCCTTATTTTTGCTTCTCTACATTTGTTTTTAAGATCGATAAAATCTTCTACTAAGATACTTCCTAACTCGTCAAAGTGAACACTTATGGGATTAGTTAGCAATTTATCATTTAAAGAATTTCTTTCTTTTAAGACTTCATAAGAATGGAACAGTAATGAACATAGAAAGATCTTCCCAATGCCTTTGGCAATATCACCATATCCTTGAGTACTCAATCCGATATATAAACAAGCACCTTCTCCTCGTATATCTGAAATATTATAACCTTCGTCATTAGACTTGATATCAAAAAGCCTTCCAAAACTAGAAAAACAAATACCTTGTAAATAACTTATAAGGCCTGCGATCATTTCTTTACTCTTTTTGTCTTCTTCCTCATCAAGTTTTTTTAATATTGTATGAAAGCTTAAGACTTCGTCTCTTTCCCTTACCTCTCGAATAACTTGATATAATGCTGTCTCACTCTTAGTCTTATAAAATCCATTTTCCCATTTAAATGAACGCATGATTAAGGCTACTGCCTGTGTTGTATCTAGACCCTTAAAGAGATTAAATTTATCGCCTGTGTGGTAATGCTCACTAAACACATACATTTTTCTACCGTAGAATTCACACAAAGAGTTAAGGGTGATGATTGACTCAGTAGATCCCTTTGGATCAAAGCTAATAACAGAAATGTGATTACGCAGATCATTTTCAATAAAATTTTCTGAAATAGTTGTTTTACCAAATCCACTCGCACCAACAACCAGATTGTGTCTACCTGTGTCGATATCACTAAAAAGTAAGTCTTTCTTTTGAGAAGTAGAGTATCCGAGGGCCAATGAGTTTATTGACTGAGTACTGTCATTGATATTGTCTAAGCTTAAAGACTTAACTCCATCATTATTTGAGAGGGAGTCTGATATCAACTTCCATGAAAATACTAACGTATCAGCCACAAGAGTGTAGATAAGCTCTGCAAGAATATCTATAATATCACTGGCTGCATTAGACTGATCATTTTTCTCTTTATCCTTCATTCTATTGAACTCCTAGCATATCTAGAGTGATGTCTTGATCTAAGGGCTTTGGCCCATCAACTTTAATTTTCACTTTAGTTAATTCAACATCTTTACCGACAAAGTTTTCGGGATCATCTGTATAAAAAGCATGTCCAAGGTAAGCACCCGCAGCACCACAAATAGTAGCACCAGCAGCACCTCCAATTAACTGATTTAGACTTTCTGATTCTTTGTTAGGAGATGTATTTTTACCAATGCTATAACCAATAGCTCCACAGATAGCCCCACCTATTAAACCGCTATAAATTGTAGACTTAGTAGCAGTAGTACAAGAAACCAAACAAAAGACTAAGAACAGAATTACTATTTTTTTCATTTCTTTATCCTTGAAAAATCTACTTTATTGTTAAAATAAACGATTACTCTCTTGTCTTTACGAATAAACACCTTAGGTTCCGTTGATTGCATTTCTTCTTTCATTAAGTTAGTTACTTCATTACCAGTGTTAATTAATCCACCTGTGATTGTATTAATTGGACTATTTTCAATCTGTGATCCTATTGATGTATTCATACGACCTAAGGACATTGCTAACATACCTTTGGCAGCCTCAGAAGCTAGTATTGCCGTTATATACTGCTCTTTACCTGTGTAGTACTCCCCTCTCAGTCCACTACTTCCATCACTCGATAGTACAGAAGCATCTATTTCAATTTCGAATTCGGAAGTTACGATTGAAGTACATTTAGATACAACTCTTTTTAGATACGTTGTTCCCTGACAAATTATTCTCCCACCGTTTGGAAATGTTTCACTCTCTTCAAGTTGAATATTTAAAGGTGAAGCGAGATTTGTTGAGAGAACATTAAAAATTAATTTTCCAGCGAACATATCACCTGTTTTAATATCAATATCATCGTCTAAAAAATCTGGTGTATTGAATCTAAATTGTGCTAACAATTGTAATTTAGCATTCTCTTTCCTTAGCCTTTCAATTTCCTTAAAATTTCTTCTTATTTTCTTTTTCTTCTTTAAGGCTGATCTTTTACTGCTAACTGAGTCCTGTAAAATGGCCTTTTTTGTTGGGAGCTTTTTCCCACTTAAAAACGAAACTCGTCCTGTTCCATTAGAAAGAGCGGGAATTGAAGCAAGAATGCAAAATAGAATTAAACTACCAACTCTCATTAAAACACCGTCCTTTTTCCATTTAAATATATGGGTGGTCCCAATGGGTATGCATAACTTTTCTTGTATCTTATTTTTTGCCCGTTAATATCCAATATAGCCTTGTTTTTATTTGTGATTAAAATTGAAGATGATGATTTATGTAAAATATAATCACTACTTTCTTTATAACGAATATAATTCTTGTCATTCTTTCCATTTTTAATAAAAACACTTCTATGGGCATTCCCATGCTTGAAATCAAAGTTATAAGTTCCTCCTGAAGTCATTACTACAAGATTCCCTTCAATATCTTTTGATAATGGTTGTAGGATTAAAGTTCTCTTATCTCTTGATAACTTTTTGAAAAGTCTTGTCTTATCAATAGATGTTGCAATCTTTTTAATCCTGTGTTCAAAGTCAACCACTGTTACCTGCTTTACGTTTAAAACCAGCGTGGCAACAACGCCTAAAAACATATGAAAAATCATAATTCTTCCTTTCTTACACCGACTTCGTGAAACCCATACACCTTGTATAGGCAAGGAAACTCTTCTTTTTTGTATAGCTCAACTCTAAAAGCTCTTAACCCTTTTTTATCCTTGAAAATGTATCTACAGTTTTGATTGCCAACTAATTTAGCTGTTGAACTTTCAAGTGTAGATTTTCCAATTTCTTCATAATTTGTACTTTCCAATACCGCAGTTAAATCATCTGGAACAAAATCGGTGATTGGCTCCTTTTTCATTATTGAATCCATTCCCTCTCTACAAGCAATTCTTTTTAATTCAGAATCCTTTAGAGTATCCTCTTTGCTTATAACAATATGTGAAGAAGTAGCTCCACTACTCGATAAAGCAAAATAAGTATTAATCAATCCGAATAGAACAACTACTCCGACCGTGATTTGCCCCTCTGTCATTTTTGTACTCATAAATATCCTCTCTTAGTTAAAGTCTTCTGGTAATTCAGGTGATTTGTATTTCGAAAAGGCTGGATTGGATCTTCTAATATTTCCATTGGATCGATATGGCTTCCAGTCTGTTCTACCTGAACCTTGCTTAATTAATGGTTGACGAAAACTTTGGCTCTGATGATATGGTCTATGTGAAATTGCTTCGCTATTACTAAGGTGAGGACTACTAGCCCCTTGTACGGCACTCTTAAAAGATTTATTATTCTTTCCAAAATTCATTATTGAATCTGCGCCTAGAACTACCCTATCCATTTTTGATAAATTTTGTTTTTGTGAACTTATGTCGGCTTGAATGTTATTCTTAGCTCCTTTTTGTTCTTGATAACCATTTAGTGCTGATCTATATCCTTCATTTACTTGAGAAAGTGCAGAACTGCTTTTACTGTCTTTTATACCCTTAGAAAAATTTGAAAATAATCCGTTCCCATTTTTTGCTGCTCCAAAGGTCGCTAATGAAGAAGAGCTTGGTCCAATTCCATTAGCAGAGTAGATACTATTAGCTGCACCACCAACACCTGTTTGAGTGGCTCTAAGAATACTCTTACCCGCACCTGGAATGGCCGATAACTTTCTTGCTCCTTGCATGATAGTAACCATAGAGGCCATCTGTGAAATTCCCCCTGCCCATCCGTCAAGACCGACACCTTTAACTATCATTGAGGCAATCCAACATGAACCAAGAAGAAAGAGCGAAGTAATAAAAATTACGATGTATTCAGGCTGACCATTAAAAACAACTTTACCAGCTACAATTGTAGCGTCTTTATATGTAGTTAACAGAACAACTGAAAATGCAGCGGTTAACACAAAGGGAGTTACGCAACACCAGAGAGTTGTTTTTAAACCAAGCAACAAACTTTTCTCAGCAAAAGGAAAAACACCAAACATGAAACCTAGATATGCAAAAATGGGAGCCGAATAATATACAATTGTATACAGAACTCTAGTTACAATGAAAAATGCAACAGAAATGAAAACAACGATAGAGTGTAACCAGCTTACTTCAGTGTTCTTATTACCAAAAACAGTACCTATAAGAACACTTCCTAGTGAATGATCCTTTAATTTTTCTTTATTACCTTTTAGTCCGATAACATGTCTCATTATCTTATTTTTAGATATTTTTTCTCCAAGAACTTTATCTGAGTATTTAAATGCCATATCACAAACATTGAAATGAATTGATGAATATAGTGCAATTAAAACGACTGCGGTAATTGTCCTCTTTGTAGTTCCTACAACATCAGAAAAAGTTATAAGACAAATAACTGTAGCAGCTACGATAATTTCTGGCATAAAACCAAGGAATGCATTCTCAACTCCAGAGAAGAGCTTCCTTAAGGTATCATCATCATGTAAAAGAAGAGACTTTGTAAAACTGATGCGGTTGCTCATTTAACACCTCCATCTTGAATGTCTTCCCCAGTTAAAGCTCCCACTATTTCACCAATGCTCAACCTTTCTTTAAGTCTTGAAACCTTTTGTTCTTCAAGTAATAAATTAGTTTTCTTCTGCTCAATAATTAACTTATTAAGGTTTGCATTTATTAAAGAGCTTTCAAACGCCGTATGTCCCGTGTTTCCGTTAATCCTATTTAGGAGGGCACTTTTAGAAGATGAAACAGAGCTCGAAGGTACTATTGCTCCTTTCGCTCTTTTTCTAGCTGCTTTTTCTCTTTTTTCAGCTTTAATAATTTCCGTTTTAGATTTGTAGCTATTTCTAGTAATGCGTTCAAGAATAGAGGAAATTTCCTCTCTTTGTGATTTCAGATCTCTAATTTGAGAATTTAGAGCTGACAAATTTTTAACGTCATTGTCTCCAAGTTCTTTTAAAGATGTGTACCATGCTTCGATTCTCTGTGCTCTTTGAACACGAATGTCAGCTTCCTCCATGAACTCATTCAGTTCCTTTAAAGATTCGTTGGTTTTCTTAGCTTCTGTTAGTAGCTCATGTAACTCAGCAAGTTCTTGAGTCGCAGTCAAGGCTATCTGAATCAAAGTTGGATCAAATTGAGACTTAACTGAAAAATTGCAAATCAAAAGAAATAATACTATTTTAGTGCGCATACTTATACTCCACCCATCTATCCAATGTTTCCGTAAAAGAGAAATAGTCTGATCTTCCTTCAAAAAACTTATCCATACGTTGATTGTCCAATGGATTAGTTGTTAGGACTTCGTACTCACGAGGATTAGAAAAATATCGAACAATCTTATTAAAATTTTCTGTTTTAAGATAAAATTCTGAGTATTCACCAATACGAGTTTTACATCTCTTTATATTTTCAACATCAAAGCTATTTAATTGTTCATTAACAGAACATGCCTGATTGAATAGTATTTTTGTGTTCGCGCAGTTTTCTATAATTTTCCCTACTTCAGACTTAATGAATTCATCAAAATCATGCGTGGCGGCCATGATTCCCATATCTTTTTTTCTAGCTTCCCTAAATTTTTGTTCAACAAACTCTGGATTTTTCTTTAAAAGGAAATGAACTTCGTCTAAAAATAATACACGTCGTCCCTTTAAGTTTTCGACATACTCCATTACAAATATAATAAAGGGTGCAATAACATCTTCTGGTAGAGACTCTATGTTAACGTGTGAAAAATCTTGAAACTCAAATATCTCATCTGAGAGATAAGGAAGAATTCCGAAAAAGTAATACTTAATATCATTAATAAAGTGATCTAACTCATCTAATAATATTTCAAATGTATTTATATTTGATAAATCAATTTCCTCAATAGCAAAGTGAAGTCTTCCCTTTTCTTTTTTTGTAATCTCAGCCTCAGGAATGCTACTTAAGATAAACTCTTTAAGAAATGTAGTGTTTTTAAACATCATAGGATTGAAACGAGTCAATAGGTCAACACCACCAGTTAACTTACCAAGTTTCCCCATGGAATCACCTCTTTCTATATTAATAATTTTCACATTATTCATAAATTGGAAGTAACAGATAGCACCAATGGTAAAACTTTTACCTGAACCACTTGGTCCCGCTACAATTACATTATAATTAATATTTTGATTATCAAATATATCGTAAAAGATCCCTTTTCCAGACTGAGAATAAAACCTCATCCCTTCTGGGTATAGCTTGTCGAGATGCAGAGGTAATAAATTGATTAACAATTTTGAATTTACTGGAAATGAATTTATCCAAGCCGGTTCTTTTTCAGCAATAGCTATATTTTCTAAAGCATAATCTATGCCTACTGTTTCAAGGATTATCTTGAATCCCCTTCTTGTACATTCAGGAATAATACTTTTGATTTTTGTATTCACTTCATCAATAGACTCACCTGAAATAATTAATGAACACTCAACACTAAAAAGTGCTTGTTTCCCATGTACTACATCTTCCAGCATTTGCTCGTTTGCGTGATAAGAAGATTCTCCTACGATATCTCGGGATTTTTCAGAAAATGAAGAAGTGTGCTGACTTCTTCCCATTTCGAGTTTTCCTTTTGCAACGGAATCACTTATCCTCTTGAAGTTAATGAAATAATCACCAAGGTTAGAAAGTTCGTTAAGCATTGTACTTTTCATCTCAACAATTCTAATAAATTTAAATACCTTGTTATTGATAAAAGCATAATTGTCTTTAACTGGATCATTTGTATAAATATCTTCTAAATCAAACAAGTGACTACAATACATAGAAGAAGTGACATCTGTTCCATGAAAGAAATCGTTAACATTTTCATCGTTACTAGACATATAGGTTTCATCTTCAAAATATACCATTCGATAAAAACAATTAGGGTTGAGTTCCATTATTGAAGTATTCATCTCCATTACAAAATTAAATAACTCATCATTGTTTAATTGTTCAAGATCAGTCCCATTTAATTTTAATATTCTTGTATTTGAATTATTTAGAATATCTTCCATATAACTTTCCTGTTTTTGGTTTACGCACTCGATGCTGAAGATAACTCTTCTCAAGCTTCTTTTGTACAAAGAGAGAAATGAGAAAATAAACCCCCGCTATCACCAAGGCGTGAAACTCATTACAATTAAAAATCATTAGTACTCCGACAATCATCATAGTCGAAAGTACAGTCCAAACATTAACTCCAAAAAGCAATGGGCTCTGATTTAAGAACTTTGGGAAATCTTGATTGTTATGCACTTACAACCTTCTTTAATAGTGCAACAATTCCCGCGGCTCCAAATATTAGAACGCCTGCAACCATTATGTTTTTGGCACTTTGTTTTGCATCATCGGCGCTGGATGCATATTTTATTCCAGCGATAACAACGAAAACAGTAAGGACAGCACCACCAAGCTTGATGACGGGGTCAACATTTATGTTTTTATCAATTGTTGTTGCTCCAAGGGCTGACACATTAGATGATAAGATTAAAGCTGATGTTAAATGTTTTCTAAATTTCATTTTCTACTCCATTGTAGTTTTGAATAATGTTAATTTCTTGTTCCAAATTTTGTTAATTGATAATCAAACTTAACTTCTCCATTAAAAATCGCAGAAGATGAGGCGCATGAAATACACTTGAATCCTGGATCTAGTATTGGGCAAGCATTCCATGCAAACATTCCTGTTAAAAGTCTGTGCTCTTGAGCAATAGAATGAAATTTACTGATATTTATATTTTGTATAAATTCTTCGTCCACATTTACTAAGATATAAAGAGATCCTTCATTACTATATAAAGTGTATTTTCCAGTAAATTCCTCAAGGCTCTTTTTTCCAAATCTAACGTTCAAATATTTCGAATAGTTCTCAGTGTTAAGTTGTATTTTCTCTTCTGTATAAAAGGTTTTATATTGCCTTGTAGAACATCCTGTAGAGAATTGGGCTTGCCAACAGATCCTTCGAGCCTTCATCTCGCCTCTCCCCTCCCTTTCGTCTACATCACGACAAAGTTGTTTTTCCCATACCTCTTCTTTTGTGGTGTATGAACTAGCAGAAATATTTGGTTTGTTTTCAAAAGCTGATATCTCGTAAATAATCTTATCTCCATAGGCGTAAGAGATAATATCGACACTTTCGTTTACACCAACACCTTCTTGACTTGATTTAACTTTCTTTGAACTTACAAGACTCTTGGCCTTCCCGTAGATTATCGAATAAACATTACCTGCAACTGGTCTATCGTTGATACTAGTTCCAAGAGGTATTGTTTTCCATAAACCAAGGTTAATTTCGTTTGGAAGCAATTTATGTAAATCTACATCATTCACAAACAAGCTATTTGGTAGATAGGATCTAGAATTTGATGCCCCTAAGACTGTTCCACTTGCTGAAAGCTTAATGTTAGTTCGCAAATACTTTAGAGAACTCAAGACCGTCCCACGAGGAATCATTTGAACAATCTCAGTTGAGTTAGGGTCACTTATTATAAATCTAGCCGTTTTTTCATCTGTACTGGCCAAGCTTTGAGAATACAGTAACTTTTTCCCTTTCTTGATATATTCAAAGTCTAAAATTTTAATTG
>MAAO01000004.1 GCA_002163155.1 Halobacteriovorax marinus
TTTAATTATGTGTTTATACTGTATTTTGGGATCTTCTCATCTTGATAATCAGCCGAAGCTTCATATCTATTAACTATTATTCGAATTTTAAAGAGCTTCCAAAAACAGACAAAAGATCCTAGTAAAGCGACGTTCGCTTTGCTTGTCAGTTGTTTTGTCTTGGGAACAGAACGGAGAATACGCATGTGTAATAAAAAGGTCAAACCATTTAATCGCAAGATGAATAAAAAAATTATCTTCAATAAAAAACATTTCCCTGTAAAGGAAAAATGTTTTTGAATGATTCTTCTATAGTGGTTACAAAACCCCCTGTCTCTTTATCAAGCTGGAGCTAGTGTAATTATACCCAAAACTATTTCGCCTTAATTTATCTATTTCAAAAACAATATCTCTAAGCCTTCTTTTTTTTTTGAGCTTTTGATCCAAGGCAAAGCTGTAAACCTAGGGACAATTAGATCTGGAAACACGCTTGTAATTCCAATTGATATTACTACTTCCTGAGTCGCCCTATGCAACCTAAAGTAAACTTACGAAACTGCCGATATATAGCTATAAATGAAGGATAATTATGAAAACAATACTTCTCTTAACTCTTTTAACTATTCCAAGAACTCTGTCAGGTTCAGAAGCGGCTAGATACGCAAAGCATGGATGTTACGTTCAAAATAGTAGTAAAGCATGCCAAGCATATAAGAGGTTAACGGCTGTTCAGAAAAAATCTAAAGTAAATTCTGAAGATATCCAAGAAGAACAAGTAATAGTTCAACAAGAAAGAGAAATAGCATCAACACATACAGAAGATGATCCTGTTACTGCATTTAATAGATACTTGTCTTTAATAGAAAGTTTAAAAATTGATGAATATAAAGATTTAAAAGAGCTTGTAACAAAAGAAGCCATGACCAACTTAGAGAAGCATAAGAGAATGATAGGCTTTTATTTTGCGATGGTTAAATCGAAAAAAAAAGCAGGGCTCTATAAAAATGGCACATTATCAATAAACAAAAATGAAGCAAAAATAATATACTCACCCGTGGAATACAAAGACTTTAAATCAGGTAAAAAAAGAAAAACTGGCGCCACTATTTTTATGGTTAAAGAGTCAGGCCGCTGGTTATTTAACAAAGAGAAGGGTTTTACTAGTATCAAAGTAAACTAAAGATACAGAATAAATAAAAAAATCTTCTTTAAAAGATCTTCATTTCTTTTGAAGGCCTCCATTCACAATCCTAGAGGCCACCAGTTTCTACTTGAGTGCATTTAATTTTTTCTCTTGCTCTAAAGCATGGAGATAGGGAGCAATTTGGGTGTATCCACCTTCGAAGTTTTCGATTTTCTTATCATGAATAAGCCAAGTCGTATTACAAGTATTATCTAGGAATGCTCTATCATGGCCAATAATGATGACTGCTGATGTATAACTTTTTAATTCTTTTTCTAAAAGCTCAATTGTCTCAATATCTAAGTCGTTTGTTGGCTCATCAAAAACCCATAGGTCTGCTGATTGCTTCATAAACATAGCAAGTTGCAATCTATTTTTTTCACCACCAGACAGCTTCGATATAGAACGATTAACTTGATTGCTATCAAATAGGAAGTCAGTTAAATAGGCAGTAACGTGCTTTTTACGCCCATCACCTAAAATAATAAAATCGCTACCTTCACCTACGACTTCTAATGGAGTTTTTGTCTCATCTAGAGACTCTCTATGCTGATCAAAGACAATGACCTTTAAATCATGTGCATTTTTCTGTGTACCTGAATTTAGTTTTAGTTTTTCTTGAAATATTTTAATGAGACTTGTTTTACCTGCCCCATTGGGTCCAATCAAAGCTATCTTATCTTTTTTAGCTATCACTAGGTTTAGCTCATTAAAAATATTCTCGGCGCCGTATGAGAAGTTACCATCTTTAATTTGCACAAGAAGTTTAGTTTTCCTACCACTATGAGTTAATCCAAGATTAACCACTTGCTTAGCATTACTTTTTATTTTATCGATTTCACCTTTAACATTATGAAAACCTTCAACACGTTTTTTAGATCTTGTACCTCTCGCCTTTATTCCTTGTCTCATCCAAGAAAGTTCACGGCGGTGCCTGTTTTGTAATTTATCTAGGTTTTTAGCAAGCTCGATCTCTTTTTCGTTAAGATAATCTAAGTAATCAAGATAGGTACCATTAAAGACCGCAATTTTACCTTTTTCAATATGACAGATTTTATCTGTCGTATGATTTAGCAAATAACGATCATGACTAATGATCATATATGTTTTGCCACAATTTTGTAGTTCGTCTTCAAACCTTTCAATAGTTTCAATATCAAGGTGATTGGTTGGTTCATCCCAGAGTATTAATTCAGCATTAGCACTTAAACCAATACTTAGGGCCATCTTTCTTTGTTGGCCACCACTTAAAAGTTCAACACTCTTATCAAGATCATCAAGATCAAACTTTTTTAAGTAATTTACATATGAGCTTTGTATGTCCCAACCTTTCAATCTTTCAAATTCTGAAAAGAGTTTTTCATTTGAATAATCTTTTTCAAGCTCTTGCTGAATCTTATAAAGTTCAGGATAGAAAGCTAGATAGTAATTTTCGACAGTAAGGTGTTTATAATCTTTAATATTTAATTCTTGTGGAACTAAGAAGATATCAAATTTTTCGTTACTTTTATCATAGAGAAATTGAGGCTTAGACTGATCTGGTTTAACTTTCTCTTGTAGAATATTAAATAGAGTACTTTTTCCCTGACCGTTAAGACCAATAAGTCCAATTCGATCTCCCTTATTAATGCTAAGTTGAGCATCATTAAAGAGGTGCCTTTGTCCAAAGACAAGGTTCATATTTTGTAAGCTTAGTAGTACAGACATAAGGTAATTTCTTTCGTTGAGGGTTTATTGGCACAATGCAACGAAAACTCGAGATAGTCAAAAGGTTCTAGGGCCTTTAGTGAAGTTTTCCATACTTAATGGAGCTAAGATTGCTTTATTAATAGTATTAAAGTTTATTACAAAGCACTTATTGTTTAATCAATATTGATGTTACAACTGAAACTTGAGCGAGCAGTTGTTTTGCATGCCATTGCCAAAAAACCACTAGTTTTTTTGCAGGCGGAAAGTGCAGCTTTTAGTTTTAAGCATTCTACAGGCATATTTTTGTCTTCTCCGCTGACCGAGCCCGACTTTACTTGGACCTGACTTTGCTTAATTAATTCTTTAATTTGCAACATCATGTCTTTATTTTGGCTGGCTAACTTCATTTGTTTTTTATGTTCTGTATTAGTATTAATCATCGCTTCAATCAGTTTTTCGTGTAACCCTCTTTTTTTGAGATAAATAATTTCTTTAATTGAAAAGTCTTTATAAGCGGCATTGGTGGCCATAATTTTTGCCGACAAAGTACCAACTCCTAGCCCTTCTTTATGATAGTTAAGAACTTTCTGTACTGACATTTCGCTTGGACCAATGGCCATTAATTTAAAGTCCATTTTTATATTGTCAGGATAAAAGTCTACAATTTCATCGTGTTTATTAGCGTAGAGTTTAAACTGAGATTTTTTTTTCATTTTCATTGTCATCAGTTTATATACATCGTTTCGATTATGCGCCTGTGGGAATTGTTCCAAATAACTACTGTAGCTGCTTAATGAATTCGTTGAACTAACTTTTTTGAATACTTCTTTTTCAATTAACAGTAATTTTTTACGGCGAGTTTTAGCTTCATTTAAAAAGGGACTGTTTCTATTATTGTTAACAAAATTATCTAGAGATGGAATAGAAGTAGTATTAGCATACAATTCCCATTCATCTTTATCTTTCCGACTAGCATAAAAATCATTTGGAGACGCCACAAGAGGTGGAATATAATCAAATTTCTCCAAAGTTTTATCTACAACATTACTCCCATACCTAGGATTGTGTCGAAACCAATGAAAATAATATTGACTGTCTTGCTCATAAACAATTGGAATAATCATAGGTCCTCTCGATGACCTCGGAACATTAATAATTTTAGACATAGATAAATGTATATCCTTTAGATGAGGGTGTTTAGAATTTTTATGTACATGATCTGAGGTCATAATTTTTTTGTTAAATGAAAGATGAAATTCATGCTTGCCAGGATTAAGTTCTAATCGAGTAAAGTTATCTTCCTTGATTTTTGCCACTATGATTCTATCTACAAAAATATTTAATGCGTGCTTTGTTCCAAATGCCTCGCTACTTATAAAAATATATACTGTCGTCTTATTCGAATCATGACTTTTTTTATTTTTAAGTGCGGCTTTTTTTTGAGCGTCAGTTCCAATATTTACATTTGTAGTCATACCTTCCATACCTGCACAACTAACAAGTACAGTTACTATTAAAGTTAATAGAAGAAATGGTTTTATCATTTTTGTCTCCAAAATGTTGATATCCAATTATGGATCTAAAGTAATATTTGAGCAAATACTTAAGCGCTCCACTACGTTGGTAGAGGATGTGGAAGGTTTGCAACTAACTTGAATTGTTGAATGGTTTTTGAATATATCTAAAGATTACTATAAATATTAATTTTTTCTTAAATCGTTTACGATTGTATATCGTAATGTTTTTATATTTATTTCCTGAAGAAAATTATTCCTATATGTGTTGGGCTAGAACCGCGGTGTACTGTGAATAGTGAACTTATGATATTTATATCAAAGAGAGGTATGCACTTACTAGAAGTATCAGAGCCTCGAGTTTGAGAAAAAAGAGAGTCCTCTTCATCGATGATTTGTAGATTAAATTATCTGCCTAGAGTTCTTCATGATAAAAAATTAACAACAGTTTTCAACTCGACAATCCGTGGAGGCAGACAAGCCGGCAGAGTTCGTAACTCGTAGAGTTTTTTGTTAAATAGATTTTAAAACTATTCTTATCAAGAGGATAGTAAATTATAAAGCTTCTTATTTAAATAGTAATTCTCTTTTCCTATTTTATGCTTTTCAATTAATCCAATGTTAACGAGTGCTTCCAGATACTTGCTCGCTGTGTTTCTATGTACATTTAATTCTTCAACTAAAAATTCATTTTTTGTGTAAGGATGCTTAAATAAATTATTAATTAACTCATGACTATATATCTTAGGAAGGTCTTTTTTCAGTACGACTTTATACTCTGTCATTAGTTTAATCACACCTCGTATGGTAGCTGAGGTTTCACGTGCTGTTTCCTCTAGGGCCTGCATCATATAAATGAGCCACGACTCCCAAGAACCAGTGTCCCTAACCTCTTGGAGTAATCTATAATATTCGCTTTTATTCTGGTTAATAAATCTAGAGAGGTACAATATAGGAGAACTTAAAATATTCGTTTTGGTTAAGTATAGTATATTTAAGATTCGACCTGTTCTTCCATTCCCATCATAAAACGGATGGATGCTTTCAAACTGGTGATGTATTAACGCCATTTTTACCAATACATCATAATCAGAAAGTTCATTATCATTAATGAACCTTTCTAATTCACCCATATAATGGAGGACCTCTTCTCCAGTTTGTGGTGGAGTATATACTACCTTTCCTGTCTCATTATTTATAAGTGTTGTTCCTGCTTGAGTTCTAAATCCTGCAGTATTATTTTCTATGATTTTTTGTATTTCCAGAATATTACTATTTATTAAAAGGTTTGATTCCTGAATGGTATTGAAACCAACCTCCAAGGCCCTAGCATAATTGTGGACTTCTTTTGCACTAGTTGAACTAAAAACCTGAGACTGGTAATTACTTTGATAGAGATCATCATGAGTTGTAATTATATTTTCTATCGCGGAACTCTCTTTGGCCTCTTGTAGTGAAAGTGTTGCAAGCAAGATATTTTGGTTTGGAATAGTTAATGCCAATCCCTTTAGCTCTCCAAGTTCTTTGTGTGCCTTTAGACTTGCTTTTAAAACTGCCTTCGTTTCAATATCACCTAATGTTTCAAGGGATCTAATTTCATATCTACTCATTTCAACCTAAGCTTGTGTATGTTTTCATCATATGCACAGATTTTACCATAAAACTGTGCACATAACAAAGATACGCACTGTTTATTAGCTTTTTCGTGCATATAAAAGCTTAAATACGAGCTATCTAACTAATATTACATATCGATTTAACCACACTTTTGACGAAA
The DNA here is from genome assembly GCA_002163155.1 of Halobacteriovorax marinus. Lineage (GTDB taxonomy): Bacteria > Bdellovibrionota > Bacteriovoracia > Bacteriovoracales > Bacteriovoracaceae > Halobacteriovorax > Halobacteriovorax marinus_A. The sequence goes on from MAAO01000004.1 coordinate 6,143, forward strand.
ACATCCCCTATTAACCAAGGGCCTTTCCTTTCGACTAACCGAAGTCTCAATGGCCAATTGACGTATCAACTTACTCTGATCAACACTTCCATCGTAAATTTCATTTGGTTTTGCACCATGAAATATACCAAGAGGTGTATCGTTAAATAAAATAATTGCTCTAGAGATTAATCTGTATAGTTTTCCAAAACGATAATGTCGATACTTACAGATAAACATTTTTTTCAAAATTCTAAAGAAAGACTCGACCATAGAGTTAGAAAACAGAACATCCTTTTTGGCAACCAGTGCAGTTATTCCCTTCCCTGTTAATATTCTACGAACGGTCTTTGCTATATTTTCACCACCCCCATCAGTTAGAAAAAATTGTGGTTTCTTCCCATCAAGAGTTGAGTTTAGAATATTTTTAATACTGATTTCGCATGACTTTGAATTTTCTAGCTTCCAACTTACAATCTTTCTAGAATAATTATCTACTACGACTTGAAGGTAGGCCTTACCTCCTCCCTTTAGCTTGAACTCTGTAATATCCATATGCCAAATTTCATTAATTCGAGATGCCCTAACTCCAACTTTATATTTCTTTTCCTTTATCTTCTTCTTCTTACCTCTGAACTCATGTACGTATTTTCTCCAGCTATCATAAGAGCATGAGAGAATCCCCTTTCTAAAAGCATGATACTGTAAACCTTTGATACTCATATATGATAGTTTAGGATCATTCGCGAGGTTAAATATCTTCTCCTGCTCTCTAAAAGTTAATTGATTAGGAGAACGAATTTTACATCTCTTGAAATTAACTTTTTCACATCCTTTAGTTTCAATTTTGAATTTATGAAAAGTACTGTCCTGCAAACCCAGAAGACGACAAAGCTCAGCCTTAGATAAAAATTTTGAGAACTCAAGGATTTCATCAACAATAACTTCTTTATTCTTTTTTTTCCTAACTAGATCTTTAAAGCCAGTTAGCTTTACTAAGATAGTTTTCAAAAACATAACTTTAGATTTTTCTTTTCTTAACTGAGCTTCAAGAACTGATATATTTTCCTCAAGAGCTAAATTGTAATTAATTTCTTTCAAGGTAATTTTTTTCTTACTTTTATTTATCCAGTAAATTGCAGTTGACCTTGGAATACTTAACTCTGGAAAGAGATTTGGATTTCCGCTTTTAACAATCATTTCAATTATATAATCATCATATTTTTTATAATTTTTAATCATAGACTCTCAACAAGGTTTACTGTGACGAAAATTCGTCATATCGCTTACTGTTTTTCATATAAACAGGTATTTGAAATAGCAAACCTGGCGAATTTATAAAGTTTTAAATTGTAAGTTGTTTATTTTTTATAGGTTTTTTTGATGAATGGTTACTGAAACAGCGTGGGCTCAAATTTGATAAATTTTTCAATAGATTGAGCACTATCTCCATCAAGCAATGGATGAAATTCCTTACCATTATTTGAACTTTCTTTCTTCATCAGCTCTTTGATTTTCGTAATCACCTTAGCTGGCTCTTCCTGCTCATTCAACACTCCATTAATAAAAATGACCTTGAGTTTTCGTGAAGTACATTTTAAACTATTTGCCTCTTGGCCAGCTAATTGTAAACACGTTAAAAACAAAATCAAAACAAAACTACTTTTTATGACACTTTTCATGATAATCCTTATAAAGTTTTGGTTGCTGTCTAAAACTTATCTCGTCCCAGTGACTTGAGTCATTTTTATATTTTTTGAAACTATTATCAATAATTTCACATAAATTAACTTTCATTCCATTACAAATTTCAACTAAGTTATACATGCTTTCATTAATATCGAGAGCTCCACTTCCAGACATCTGAGCCCAGTTTGTGTCTACCGCCCTTTGTCTTTCCCTTGTATTGGTCAGATCCTTCTTAAGTTCTCTTTTGATTGAAAAATATTGATCTATTGTTAAAGCTTTAACGAAAGACCCGTGAAGTATTGAAAAGCAACTATTAATTCTCCAGTAACTTTGCCACCATATTTTTCTTTCCAGCTCCCCCATACTCTGAGTTGTAAATAAAGACCAATTCCTCAAATCGAGCTTAGCAACCTCTCTTATTTCGTAAGGTTGATTCTCTAACCTTTCGTTCGCAAATATCTCCAAATCGTCCCTTAACCCATCTTTATTCGAATCAATACCTTGAACGGTTCTAAATGCCTCAAAATAGCTTGGAAAGCGAGGTTCCATTTTCCCATCAACTATTTTTGGTTCATATGTATAGTGCTTAAAGGTATAGATAAAGAAATTACTATACACAAAAGTAGTCACTACAATTATGAATAAAGCAATCTTAATAATTGCAGGCTTCTTCTTCATTTTGAGCATACCCCTGATTAAATGTTTCTTCCGTTATTAAAGATTTTATATCTACCCATGCTTTCAGTCTATCCAAAGAGTCAAAATTCATAACGTCAATATTCTTAGTGATGAATCGCCCTAACTTTGTCCCTACCTTGTTGTTCACACAAAGTCTGATCCTATTTTGCTTTAGAAACTCTTCATTTAAAAGTACAGAATCAGAAAGTAAATTCAAGAGTATTGAATTCGATTTCGAATAATCATATAATACTGTTGCCAAATCATTATTTCCTTCTGAAACTCTTAAAATTGCCCTTTGGATATCATCCCTTACTCCATCAGTATCTGTATCAACTCCGTCATAATTGTTATAAACATCATCCGCAACAGGTTCTGGAACAGAAACGTGGTAAACAATTATTTCTTTTATTATTTCGGACTCTTTCCCCTTTGAATCTACAACGACAAGTTTCACTTGATAAGTTCCAGCACCCGTAAAGTTTTTTTCGAAGACAGGAGAAATTACTTCAATTTCTTCACCATCATCAATTGTCCACTTATAGAGCTCTACTTTCCTATTGCTACTGCCTGCTAGCGCTCCATTTAGAGACACTTTCCAATCCATATCAACTCTATAACTAAAATCAGCAAGAGGATTTAACTCATAATCATAGACATTAACTAGTGATTCTTTAGTAGAAGATTCATTCTCAACATCTTCCACTGTTAAATTTATTTTATGAATGCCATAACTTGTAATTGGAATTTCTATAATCTGACCGTCAAAGAAAGTTCCTTCTCCCACTAGCCAAGTATATGTTAAATCACTCCCTTCAGGATCTAAGGATAACTCTGCATTACAAATTAATTTAAATGAATCCGGCTGCTCGCATGAAAACTCAACAGTCGGTAACATGTTTATATGTAAGGTCTCTAGCTTTATACTTTCATCTTCAGCATCACTCACGACCAATTTAATGGCCACATCCCCTCTCTCCTCTTCTGTAAATTCATAGCTTAAAGCTTCAGTTGATTCCTGAAGAACACCATTCACATACCATTTAGATATAAGTAGATCAGAATCTTGATCTGTGGAATTATTTTGACAACTAAGAACAAAAGTACTTAGAAATTGGCAACTTAGTGCTGCAACAGGTGCATTATTACCATCAAGTAATATATGGACGCAAGAACCCACATGGGTTCTTGAGACCTACTTAAACACCTGAATTTTAAAGGGTTTTCAGTATAAAACTGGTGGAGGTGGCGAGAATCGAACTCGCGTCCGAATTAATTTCTATAGAGCGGACTACGTGCGTAGTCTACGGTTATCGTCAGTAGACAAGACTGTCCGAGATACGCGACCTCGACAAACCCCATTCGTTTTTTGAGATGGTTTTCATGGCAGTTCCATCAAGCCCGTTTTATTTGTGGACTTACCAAGGTTGCTTACTTTTTGTTATCGGTGTAAGCCCCTCATGCTTTATGGTTTTGCTTATTAAGCAGCCATTGGCATAGCGAAATCGTTCGATTTAGCAATTATGGTTTGGGCTCCTTTTTACCAGGACCTTGGAGACCAACCTGGACACGCCCACAAAATTTCCAGTAACCCGTCGAAACCAGGGCACCCCCACGAAATATTTGCGAAGTTGTAATTTAACATAAGTAGATACGTAAGGCCATACTGAGCCCATCGCGTCAATTATCATTAAACACTTCATCATCAACCTCCTATTGATAGAACTTCTTAAACTCTAGATTGAAATCAATCACTCCTTCACCCAGATAACTAATGGCAACACCCTCGGCTTCCGCCAGTACAATGGTAGAACCGTTGGCAATATGGACGCCGTACTTGGAACTACAGCGCCCCTCACCCTTGCCAGAATTGGTCACTGAATAAGTTTTATCGTCAGCATAACAATAGAGCCCCTCACTGGTTTCTATCCACACACTCTCGTGTTTAGCTAGATAGCTCTTTGGAAAGTTTGGAATTCGAAATTCCGCCACATCGTAGGCAATCAGCGTATCATTTGCTTGGATATAGACCTTCTCTCTTATCTCCACTATCACCGACTCTCGAGTGACATTAACCGGCGTAATATCAGTAGTTGTACTTTCCCCTTCACTCTTACATCCCACAACCACACTCATCATGGTCATCACTAGAAATAGATTCATAACAACTTTCATTTTCATACCCTCATGTAACTTGCGTCCTCATGCCTAGAATAAAAATAACCCGAAGCGGAATTTCTCTCTACTTACACTTTCGTAAGTAAAATTTTATCCCTGTGATATAATTGAAATCACTCACTTATTAAAAAAGGAAAAGTTATGATTCTAACCATTCAAATCCTCACGGGGTTAATCGCCCTCATCCATATCTACTTTCTAGTGCTAGAAATGTTCTTATGGGACAAACCCAAAGGTCTTAAAGTTTTTGGTCAAACCCAAGAAATGGCCACGGCAACTAAAGTTTTAGCGGCCAATCAAGGACTCTATAATGGCTTTCTTTCAGCGGGTCTTATCTGGGGACTTTTTGTAGGAGGAGTTGTAGGTTTCCAATTCTGCGTCTTCTTTCTAAGCTGTGTAGTAGTAGCAGGACTTTACGGAGCGTACAGTGTGAATAAGAGAATTCTCTTTGTACAAGCTCTGCCCGCAGCGGTTGCACTTGGTTTAACTCTCTGTTGTGGTCAGTAATTTTTAAGCGGCGAGATCATTGAAGACGCGGCTAATTTCAGCAGCACTTATTGGTTTCGCTATAAAGTCATTCATGCCTGCATCGAAGCAGGCATCTCTATCTTCTTGAAAAATATTAGCAGTCATCGCCACAATCCGTGGCCCTTCGGATCCATATATCTTGCGAATTTCTCTAGTACAAGTCACCCCGTCCATTATGGGCATTTGCATATCCATGAAAATCAAATCGTATGTACTCTTCTCAAGGGCCAGTAATGCTTCAACTCCATTTTCTGCCAAGTCACAGCGATAACCAAGCTTTCGTAATAACATCATAGCAATTTTCTGATTGATTTTATTATCTTCCACTAAGAGAATTTTCATCACTCTAGAGTCATCCTCTGCCTTATGCAGGGGAATAACTTTAGCTTTATGCTCTTCTCTTCGCTTACTACTCTCGATCTCTAGAAGATTAACTTCAAAAAAGAAAGTTGAACCTTTCCCCAGCCTACTCTCCAGCCAAATTTTCCCGTGCATGAGGTTTGCCAGTTTCGCCGCAATGGCGAGACCCAGACCTGTTCCTCCAAATTTTCTAGTAATTGAAGTGTCCCCTTGCTCAAAGGCATGAAAGAGAACCTTCTGATTCTTCTCACTAATTCCCATTCCAGAATCCGTCACAGAAAAAGCGATTGTATTCAAGTCCCCCTCTTTTCCCCCTAGGGCGACTTTCACCACGACTTGTCCAATCTCAGTAAACTTAATAGCATTATCTAAGAAATTTAAGAGCACTTGTTTAATTCGCATGGGATCTCCCCTAAAGTACTCCCCTAAACTTTCCTGAAAGACGACCCCCACTTGCAACCCTTTCATATTCGCCTTATGAGTCACCAAACTCACAACTTCCTCTACTGTATCTCTTAGATGAAAAGTCTTTAGCTCAATTTCAAATTTTCCCGATTCGATCTTACTATAGTCGAGCACATCATTAATAATTCCCAAAAGGATATCACTCGACTCTCTAATAGTTTTCATCATATCAACTTGACCGATAGTGAGATCGGTTTTCTCTAACAACTCCACCATCCCCACAATACCATTCATGGGAGTTCGGATTTCGTGACTCATATTTGCGAGAAATTCTTCCTTCGCCTTAGCGTGAATCTTAGCCGCTTCCTGTCTTTTAATAATTTCAAGTTCTAAGATTTTTCTGTCTAGTACGCTTCCTAGTTCTTCTCCAATTTTCTTAAGAGCACTCATAAACTCTCGATCCACATCTCTTTCGTCTAGGGAGTGAAATTCTAGAATCGAAACAAGCTCTTCTTTATAGAACACCGGAATACAGATGCAGCTCTTTAATTTCATTTGGGTATTAATAGAGCTTTGAAAGTAGATTTCATTCTCAGGATTTCTTACTTCCCATAGACAGCGTCTCTCTTCTAGAGTTCTCATTGCGAGACTCTCTTTGAGTATCACTTTATCAACTTCATCATCAGCTAGTGCTAGTTGGTCAGTAAGCATTGTCTTAAAAACTTCTGAATCAATGAGAGTATTTTTCTCCACTAAGTAGAGGTGGCCACAGTGCCAATTAAAGAGGTGACAAAAGTCGTCTATAAATTCTAAGTAGACACTCATAGGATCTTTAGTCTTTGCAGTCCGCTCTACAACTCGATTGAGAATTTTCAAGAGATTTCCTTCAACTTCGTAGTACTTCCTTTGAAATATCTCTTGTTCTTGTAAGCGTTTTTTCTGTGTTATATCAGTTGTAATATAGACATACTTATCAATTACGCCTTTCTTATTACGGGTAGGATAGATAGACGAAGAGACCCAGTAAATAATTCCATCTTTTGCCCTATTACAAATTTCCCCCTCCCATACGTTGCCAATAGTGATTGTGTCCCACATTCCTTTGTAAAAATCATTAGAGTGTAGTCCCGATTTAATAATACTATGATTCTTCCCTAACACCTCTTCTCTTTCATACTTTGAAACTTCACAGAATTTATCATTTACAAAAATGATATTTCCTACGCTATCGGTTTCTGAAACCATGGAACGGGCATTTAGGGCATCTTGAATTATTTCCACATCGTTAAATTCACTCTGCCAATTATTTAATCTATCAATCATACTCCAAGAGACACCTAGAAGCGGAATGGCGTAGCTTAGAAACTCTAAGTAGTGAACGATACTATCGTGTCTCTCAATGAGAAAACCAGGGACAATAAAGGCAAATCCAATTGCGAGAATACGAGGAAAAAAACTCAGTAGAATACTTTGTAATAGTTTTCCCTTTCCCTTCACATATCGAAAAAAAGAAAAGAAGGCCAAAGAATTAATTATGAATGTTGCCAATTCAATCGGTCTTCTAAAGAGAGAGACCTCAAACTGTGTTTGAAAGCTATCACCTCTTGTTATTATTAAGAAACTTGCCAAGATTGTGGAAAGTCCAAAGAAGACCCCCATGGTGATCACTTCTTTCTTTTTAGCTTTAGAAAATATATGGCAAAAGAAAGAGGCGCATAAAATCATAGATGCGGAAAAAACTTTTCCTAGGGCCCAGAGATGTGACGAATGATTACCGAGTAAGGGAAAGATTTGTATAAAGTCCATCACTCCACAACAGAGAATGGCATATCCAAAAGAAGAGAGCATGATGTCCTCTTCAAATTTTTGTCCTACAATTAATAAGAAAGAAACTAGAAGTGCTAAGAAGAAACCGCTCCACTCTAAGAGTCTATTTATATGATAGATCCACCCCTGAGAGAATTCCTCCGTAGGATTTAAAAAGTAAATAGACATGACAAAGGGAATAACACTAAGACTCACTAATAAGTAAATGGTCTTTCGTGGAAATTGCCTCGCCTTAAAATTCAATTCGGCCATATAGATTCTTTTCGTTAAATAGCTAGAAATGATTGATATAATTGTGCCTAAAGATATGGTCCAAAACTCCTGATAAAAGTGTTTTAATACGAGGACTTAGCACCTAAAGTTAAAAGCTTAGATAACCGATTAGTAGAGTGTGAGAGAATACGTTTTACTATTGTTATTTATAACTGGACCAATTTGTTTTTCCAAAGAGAAGAGCGCGTGCCATCCTGAAAGTATTTTGGGAGAAGTATCCAGTTATGAATTGATTGGCGGTCATCTCAAAGAGAGAAGATCTTGGCATAAATTGCCAAAAGAAGTCAGCCTCCACACAGGAGAATTTGGTCGTCTAAAGTTCTCCGAAGGTCATAGTGTAAGACTCACGTACGACGGAAAATCCTACAAGAAAATTTTAACTAAGAAATTAGATCAATCATTTATTGCAGATATAAATTTTGTAAAATGGTTTGATGACGTGCACACCTTTAAAGGTGGCACCTTAAAATTTGAATTACTTAAATTACAAAAAAAGAACAAGAAAATTAAAAAGAAAGATAACCACAGAGTTATCTGTTCCTACAACATGGAAATTACCGGTGGCGACTAAACTACTCTTCTCATTTCTTCTCTTACTTAATTCCCTACAGGCAATGCAGCTAGAGTGCAAAGACGTACTAGTTGATGAACCTCCCTTTTACGTCAGTGACGAATACAGGCAGGGAAATAAAGTCTGGGAAAATTTTAGAAATTTTGAAAATTCAAATATTAAAGACCGCTATATTCCAAGAGGCTCAGTGGTGTTCATTGATGATGAACTCTATGAACAATCAGACGCCCCGTCGCACCGAGTCCCCGTACGAGTCCTTTCAGTTCCTAACACGAAGACAGAAGATATGCTTAAGAAAACCAAGAGTCGTTCTCATGACTCTTTAAGAACCATGGTGAGTGGAATCTCTGGAAAGAAGAGAGTCAAAAGAGGAGACATTGGTTGGATGAGTAAGAGGAGTTTAAAAGTTTCTGGGAAGTACACTTTCACAGTGGCCAAAGACTCCCCTATTTACAAAACTCCTAATATTGATTCCTCAAGAAATTACTACTTGAAGTTAGAAATGGACAATGGAAAATATCTCGCCGAATACTGTTGTACCCCTGACACAGAACCTGGTGAAGAAGTGTGTGTGGAAAAGTATAAAATGAAACTTATCAATGACGACGGCGATGAACTCTCCAGCAGTTATGTTGATCTTGGTCAGTGCTCTTTCCTGAGAGACTCCTTTCCCATTGCAGATAAGAATTTCTCTTCTGTAAGAGAGGTTTTAAAGAGTATGAAAGATGAGAGTCCCAGTTTAAAAATAACCGACCTAGAAATTCTTCCCGCTCACCAGCGCTGGAGAGGCACTAGCCCCACGGTACTGCGCGATGAATTGATAAAAATGCCTATTGAAGCGGGGACGAGAAAAGGTCCCTTTGGCAGTTATCACTATAGAGGTGATGACAAAGTGAATTCCGATGCCTACTTCAAACCAAAATCTCTGTGTGTCTTTACTAAAGTTTTAAAAGAATGGCAGAAAGAATGTACCACTCCAGGTTGTCAGGTTCAATTTGGCGACGCCTTCCATCCCCGCTCTTGGAAGGGACACAGTACCCACGGTTCAGGAAATTGTATTGATATCAGGCCGCTTAGAAAAGATGATGACGAAACGGTGAACGGCCTCAAGTATGGCTGGGAACGCTACAGTTATGAAAAGACAAAGAAATTCGTTGAGTTGTTATCTCGGGCGGGGGGAACCAAGCTCTACTTCAATGATCCCGATGTCGTAAAAAACACCAAGGCCGCTTACGTCGGTGGACATGCAGATCATATTCACGTATGTTTCCCGGAAAATGAAAAGAAGACTCAAGAAGTCTGTGAAAATGGGATCCCTAGTGCCAAGTAAGAAGCGTGTTGTTGAATTAATGGAATACACTCCAATGTATAAGCAATTCTATCTAAAAGAATGTAAAGTGCTGGAGAAAATTCTAAGAAGTAATTTAATCGACGTGCATCACATAGGCTCTACTGCCATTCCAAAAATTCTCGCCAAACCAACACTAGATATTATGTGTGTAGTGCACACGTTAGACGGAATTGCTGTCTTTAAAGATGAGTTTGAGAAACTAGGCCTTATTTTTAAAGGTGAAAACGGAATGGAAAATAGACTCTACTTTGTTCGCCTAGCTAAAGACGGAATCACTCACTTAAGTCATATCCATATTTTTGAAAAATTTGATGAGAGGATTGAAGAACATCTGCTTTTTAGAGATCGTCTCAATCAAGATGAGTCACTAGCTAAGAAGTATGAAGCTAAGAAGATTGAACTTAAAGATATGTATGGAGATGATCCTGCTAAGTACACTGAAGAAAAAGGTGCCTTTATTAAAATTCTAGCATCTGCCTTCGCAACAGCTCTAGACTAGAGTTTAAAAATAATGATCTAATCGGTTTAAAGTCGTATCGTTTAGGTTCGACTTTATAACTTAAACTATCGTCAAAACAAGACTCATGTAAGAGATCTTTGGCATAGATTCCATACTTTGCTTTTTCAAACCTACAGCTTCTCTTCACCATTGGACAAACTCTGCCACCGGATTCTTTGAGTTTCTTGTAACCTATTCTGTGAGCGGCGGCTCCTATAACTTTATTTCTTATTTCTTCAGTATCATATTCATTACAGTTTAAACTCTCGTCCCAACTATTATCCACAAAGCGCCGAAAGTTAAACTTACTATTGAGCTCCCATTGTCCTTCATGACATTTAAGCATGGGCTTACTTATATAAGAAGGAGAAGTGTTCGCAACTGGGTCTTTTGAAAAGAGAAAGAGTTGATTCCAAAAGCGCATTCCATTGTAATTCGCCACTAAATCAGCGTGAGAGTAAACTCCCGTAGTAGTCTTTCCAAAGTAGGTTCTTTCAGTAAACTTACCCCATTCTACTGCCTTTCTAACTGAAGCATCTTCTCTAAGATAAGCTCTTTTATAAAATCCCCATCCTTCTACTAGAAAGTGCCCTAGTTTATCTACACCAATGTTACGCCTACCTATTTTCATAACTCCAAGTAGTCCCTTTAAATTTAAAGAGAATCCTTCTAGCCAACTTAGGGTTGCGTAAATTGAAAAATCAAATGGAGTTCTTTGAATCATACTGTCAGGTAGGATTGAATCATAGTATACGGCTATTGAGTGACCAATAAAAGATACAGGTAATTCACCTTTGATAATTTTATAAATAGGTTCTGCTTCTTCTACATTTCGGGGACACTGAATTCTTTCACTGTTAAGTTTAATCGTGGCATGCTTGAGCCATACATGCATATTGTGATTGATTATTCTATCCGCAGATTTCTTAGCACCCATATAGGTATAAGAATCAATTTCCGCAGCGCGTGCGAGAGAGAGCATGAGAATAAAGGCCGTAAAGATTTTCAACATGGTACTAAAATAGCCTAAATCCTCAAAATTTATGGGAAAGTTGTAATTATTTCTTCGGTGTATAAGAATTGATCAGCTCTATAAGTTCCTGATTTTGTGTCTCTTTTGCCAAGATCTGTGCCGTAGCACCCTCTGGCCCAATAAGCGTTGTATCAATTCCCTTAGCCAGTAGAAAATTCACCACTTCCATATTCTCAAATGAGATCATAGAGAGAAATTGTTCGAAGTAATTATTGGCCTCAAAGGGAACTCCCTTGGAGATGAGAAAGTCTATGATATCAAGTTTCTTTGACCACCATGCCGCTTCGGTTAAGCTATTTCCGTAACCATCTCTTACGCTAAGATTTGGTGAGAATCTCATAAGTTCTTTTATAATTAAAAGATGTCCCTCAAAGACAGCAGTCAGAAGAATAGTATCTCCCCTTTTATCTTTCATATTAACAGCAGCGATAGAATTAGTTTTAATACTCTTTAGAGTCTGTAGTGCTTTTTCCGCTTCTCCAATTTTTAAGTAGAGAAAAGCTAGCGTAAAAGTTGCAAATGAATCATTTGGATACTCTAGTAAATCAAGTTTTGCCAGGTGAAGATCACCTTTTTGAAAACGTCCTATTCCTCTAGAGATTTCTGCTTTCTCTTTCTTTCCAAGCTCTACCAATCGCTCAAAATAACGAGTAGTATTTGGAGAGAGAACAATTAATCTCGAAAGAATTGTAATTTCAGAAAACTTATCTTCTTGGATAGCATGAATTTTTGCCAAATTATCTAAGGCCTCAATATTGTCTGCTTTAATAAGAGAAGCATTGAGAAAATTTCTCGATGCCTTATTTATATTCCTAAATTTTAAGTAAACTTTTCCAAGTTCTAAGTAGGCTTTAAAGTAGCGAGGGTATATTTGTAGTGACTTCTCTAAGAGTTTAATACTCTCCTCATTAGAGAGCTCAATCGCTTTCGCAATAAGTCTCTCCGCCTCTACCCATTTCATGGCCACAGAGACTTTTCCATAAATAGTCTTATCTCCGCAAAATACAGAAGCGTCGTCTGGAGTTCTTGAAGTCACTCCTACAAATTCATAAATATCTTTTTGATTTTTTTGAAAAACTGGTCCGCCAGAATCTCCTGAACAAGTGTCCTTACCCTTACCACCAGCTGTGAATTCCACATGCTGATCTTCACGAATGACAGTGCCCGCTTCAAACTTTATTCCGCTCTCACCGTTCTCTCTCTTTCCAAATCCCACAATTCGAACCACATCACGAGCTTCAAATGTTTTCTTCTTACTAGGAGCAATGATTTTTTCAGCGCTAATCTCAAAAGCACTTTCAACTTTCACTAGAGCGAAATCATATGAACTATCCTTTCCCTGGTATTTAGGGTGCAGGATAATAGCTTTTATCTTACTAATTCTTGGATCTTTGGCATCAACGTTATCGCGAGTGATAACAGCTTTTCTCTTATAGTAACTTAGGTTGCGACTAAAGCAATGGGCCGCAGTCAGGACAGTGCTTTGGTCTATTAGAGTTCCCGTACAAAAACTCTCACGTAATCCACCGTCTGAATTCAACTTAGCGATGGCCACAACACTGGGCCACTGACCACTCTTTACAATATCTCCACCGTAAATTTTCGATGTTTTAATTTCGTGTGTACTTGGTGTCTGCTCTGACTTTCCACAGGACACGAGAAGAGATAAGAAAATGATTAAACTAGTTGATTTCACAGTAACTCCCTTAAGATTGACGCACTATAGCAGACATTTCTCAAGAAGCAGGCCCATGTGTAAAAGGTACCCAAAAGGTACGCGGGTACCAATCGTTTTTTCAATAAGTTAGATGTGATTACTGACTATTAACCATTTAGAATCAAGTTAACGACTCGCCAACCTCGGCCTCAACTGTCTCAGTAACGAGCTGACCGCTTACTTCAAAAGAGCGATAGAGCCGTTTTAGGTAGTAGTAGGAAACAAGGCCACTTAGCATATTGGCAATAAAGCCTGCCCAGTAAATTCCCTGGTAAGAAAAGGTCTCACCCAGAATCAGAGCCAGAGGAATATACAATACAAAGATGCGCGAGACACTAATGATGAGAGAAGTCTTAGATTTCCCAATGGCATTGTGAGTAGAGATCACGTTTTGCATAATCGCCAAACCAACAATCGAGAAGATCATAATCTGCAAATAACTCTTGGCCACTTCAATAATAACTGGATCGTCGTTAAAGATAGCCGCAACATTCTCTGCAAATATTGAGATAAAGAAAGCGCAAAATAGAATCCAAATAACGGAATACTTATTGGCAAAATTCAATGCCGTTCTAATACGGTCATATTTCTTTGCGCCGTAGTTCTGTCCCACAAAGGGCGAGAGCGACGCTGCGATACCAATGAGAACGATGGCAAAGAGTGACTCCACTCTAGTCCCTACTCCAAAACCAGCAACAACTACATCGCCGTGTTTAGCCACTAGTTTTGTAATGATAAACATAGAAATTGGATTCACTAAATTATTTAAAAAAGCAGGAAAGGCCACTTGCCCAATTTTTCTCCAGTGATTGAGAACGATAGAAAAACCTCTAAAGGGATTGATCAAAATCCCGTACTTATAGTGGAGAAAGTACATACCAGCAATGAGTGTACAAAATCTAGAAATTGCCGTGGCGACAGCTGCCCCCTGTAATCCCATTTCAGGAAAAGGACCAATACCAAAAATTAACAGAGGATCAAAAATAAAATTCACCACTGCGGCCACCACCATAACCATGGCGGGAAATTTTGTATTTCCCATGGCGCGAATGACAGAGTTTCCAGTCATGGGAATCATGATGAAGGGAATACTTAAATACCAAATACTCATGTAATCACTAATGAGTGGAATTAAGTCTGGCGTTGCTCCCATAAAGAGAAAGAGTGGCTCTATAGTAAGCTCACCTATGATCGTTAAAATGATTCCTAAAAATAGAACTAGCGAGAGACTATCTGTTGCGTAACAAGCAACCTCATCTGTCTTACCAGAACCTAGCGACATGGAAACAAACGACGTAGCGGCGATTCCAACACCAAAAGCAACAGCACCTACAATCATAGGAATAGGAAAAGTATAAGCTGCCGCGGCCAACTCTTTCACTCCCAATTTTCCAATGAAATAGGTATCAACTAGATTGAATATAATTATGGAGAAGACTCCAAAAATCATAGGACCGGCTAAATCAATAAGTTGTCGAGGGACATCACCCTGCGTTAAGCGTGCTTTCATAGCCTTATCTTTAGCACTAAAGACATAAGTTTGCACAATCTTAACAATTGAATCACTTATACATAACAATCTATCCACAGTTTCCACCTATACTGAGTACAGGTTTTAAGGAGCAGTTGAGATTTCACACACTTCAACTCTCTAAGAGATCGACCCTGCTAAAAATAGATGAAGGAAATTTATTTAAAGCGCTGCCATAAATGGGTACTTCAAGAAAACTAATGGAGGAGAATTGCTCCTAGATATTCTTGGAAGAATGGTAAAAAGAGGAGGTTTTAATGAACGTAGTAAAAAAAATAATAAGTGTTTGGCACAACTGGATGCAAACATTAACTGAGTTACAATTTTCCATGTCTAAGCATTCACTCGCTAGAATTCCAGTCAGAGTGCATAGCTATAGAATCTAAAAAAGAATACCTTCCTTAGGGATATAAAATTCCCAAGGTATAAAATAAATTGCCACCTAATGAAAGGGAGGTCTCTCTCCCCTCCCTTTCATTTTTTTCTTCAAAACAATCCATAACTTCTACTTATACATACATAAGAACTATTAATTTTTATTAAACCTCTCCTTGTGGCAGTTTGTCTTCAAGACTTACACAAGGAGAATTACATGAAGTCATTACATAACTACAAAACAATACTTTTCTTATTCATCGCTCTTTTAGCGCCACTAAACTTCGCTCAACATCACCATCACACAGATGCCCCATCCGTTCATGGGATGTTCTTCTTTGGACAAGAGAAAATCTATCTCTCTCACTTACCCATGTTTCATAATCCCCACGATTACCAAGTACTCTTTGAAGTGGAGATTCCAAAAGAGGTTAAGAAAGCATACTTACAATCCCTAAAAGATCATGCACAGCAACCTGTTTATACAATCGTTCCAGAAGCCTTTGTGCTAACTGAGATGGCGAAGAATCCTACTTCTTTTATGGCCCAGATTTACTTGGGTCACTTTGAGCGCGGCGGAACTCCTATTACAGGAAGCATTAAAGTGAATGTTAAAGAGGTTCTCTACTTTAAGAAGTTTAAACCTGGAGCAGTTAAACCTGAACTCTCAGAGTACATACTCATTGGAAATGAAAAGGAGCAATATCTCGTTCACTCTATAGTTTCTAAGCCTGACTTTGATTATATAAGCCAAGTGGAAATTGAAGATATGAAAATCATAGAAGAGCTTTCCCAAGTGGGACATATTAATTTAGAAATCAACTCAACGAACTTAAAACCATTAGAAGTTGGTAACAAGTTTGAAGCTAAATTTAAAGATATGGAGAGCGTTGAATTTCAATTGAACCTCACGAAGTCGCTCTATCTTGAATTTGGAGATTTGTCATTTTAATGAATAACTAGAAAGGTAAACCAAAAAAAAGGTGACTCATACAAGTCACCTTTTCGTTTCTTTTATATTTTATCTACAAAGATTCAGAACAATTAACTCTAACAACAGTCTTTCCACCGCTCTTAGGAACTGAATGCGAAGTCATTTGACCAGCAACAGTTGTATCTTTAATTCTTGTTCTAGAAACGATTAGAGAAGAATTTAAGTTCGTCTTATTCTTAACTAACTTATAATCATATCTTCCAGAGATGCTATAAACAAATGCATCCATAACAACTTCACCGTTAACTGTTTTCTTCTTAGTTTCAACAGTTGGAAAAGCTGAAATACTTGTTTCAAGTAACATGTCTTTCGCCGTACCATCAGCAAGAATTCTCTTTGAATCAAGAACAGTATCAACCGTCATCATTCCAAAGTTATTAAAAGAGACCGTGTACTTAGTTACTCTTGTAAGCGTGTCTGTTTTCTTTACGTAGTTACAGTTAAATTGTTTTGCGTTCACAGCAATTGAACAAACTGTGGCAAATAGGACTACAAGTAGCTTTTGTGTTCTCATATGAATTCTCCTTATTTAATAATAGAGAATCTATACACAGCGCTCCTTTCTATGTAAATCACATCAAGTAAAAAGCAAGAAACCTTACTTTTCAATACTTTAAATCTGTAAACTTTTCTAAAAATTGCTTTCTGATTGATTCTGATCCCAACTCCAACCCTTTTGTCTATAACCTGCCCACAAAAGTACCTTTTACCAGCTGAATAGATTTACAACTTTTCTTACCAATAGAAATTAAAGCTCACAAATATCTATAACTTAAAGAGCTTAACTATAGTGTAATTTAATTTACCTTTAGCTTGGGCCATTCTCCACCGAATATTAATTAAGTAAAAATTAATCAAGATTTCTGGAGAACGTATATGAAACTGAACCGTTTATTTATTGCCGGCATGACAGCCTCGGCGCTACTTTTAACTTCTTGTGGAGGCAGTGGTGACTCTGGCGGATCAGCAGGCGCTAGTAGTGGATCTACCCTTTCGGGGATCGCAGCAACTGGAGCTCCAGTAGTTAACGGTAAAGTTGAAATTAAAGGTAAGTCTGGAACAACAGTAAGTACAACAACCAATTCAACTGGTTCATACAGTGCAAATATCGCAAACCTCTTGGAGCCATTTCTAATTCGTATTACAACTCCTGTAGGACAGAAGATTGTTTCTGTTGCAACAGCAAGTGATGTGGCCGCTGGTAAGAAAATTAATGTGACTCCACTAACTCACACAATTGTCGCCAACATCTTTCAAAACAAAGACCCTGATACTCTCTTTGATAACTTCACAACAGAAGCAGCAGATTACTCAGACGCTAAAAGAGAAACTCAAAAACAAGAACTCTTAGATACTCTAATCACTGCTGGTGTTATTAAAGGTGCTGGTGGAATTATAACTGATACAAATATCGATTTAATGAATGGTAGTTTTGTCGCTGGTTCTGGTGCGGGAATGGATAAACTTCTCGATTCACTTGATGTAAACACTGAATCCGGAGCAAATATTGTTATTAAAATAAAAGGTGCTGGAGCCACAATTGTAAATGATGATCCCACTGTTGCTGATGAAACACCTATTGATGTGACAGCAAATATTGCTGCAGCTAATGCGCAATTAACTGTTCTTGCAGAACTTAAAACGGCGCTAAATAATGCTTCCTCAGCTTTTGCAGCGATACCTGCATGTAATGGTACTGCCGTTACCACTGGTGCTTGTGATAAGAATGCTCTTCACACAGCAGTACTTGGTTTCATGCACACAAATTATAATTGGAATGGATTGAATGCAGCTACAGATGCTTGGTCTTGGTTTTGTAGGAACGGTAGCGGAGGCTCAGATGCTACCAATGCTGCAACTTGTACTTGGATTGATGCAGATACTGTTGGAATGAAAGATGTAACAATTATTAATCACGACCTAGGTGGAGATACCACTGCCGGAACTGCTGATGATATTGTTGAAATTTCTTATAACTTCTATGAAAATGGTGTTTTTGAAGAAATGGAATATGATCGCATGAAGAAAGATGGTGGAGTATGGAAACTGCTTGGAAATGATCACAATTACCAAATTTGGCCAAACAGCCAATCAGTACATAAGACTTACTATGATATCAATAATGCTTTAGCTGCGACTCATACTTATAAATCTGAAGTACAAATATGGATGGATAACAATAGTTTGACAGCAGCTGCTGCTGACAATATCACTGGTATCACTCTTAGCGTTGTTGGAAATGCCTCTCTACAAACGGCCCTTACAGCTGCTAATGGTGGATCTCTTGCCATGAAGATTAATAATATAAACCAATTAGTTTTTACTGCAAGAGAGTGTCAAAAGTTTTCAGATGGTTCAGAAGTTAATGCTGCCGTTGGTGGAGCCAATTGCTCAAACGTAGGTTACGGAATTAATCACCTAGCTAATGCTCTTATTATAGACTCTGCTTCAAGGGCCTTAATGAGTACTAATAATAAATTTCAGCTTGGTTACACGGACGATACTCATGGTGCGACTACAGAAACTTATAATATCTTAAAGCCACTAAAAATAACTTCTGCCAACTCAGCTGAAGTTATGCCAGTCCTTGGAAATGCTAATCCATGTACAGTTTCACAATCAAACTTTACAGTATCAGCTCCAACTGGAATCAGTTTAGATTACTTAAGTGTTTACTACTATGATAATACAAATACGTCACACAACGGCAGCGGTAGTAGTTATAGTGGAAGTGTTGATCTATCAGGTTCAATGGCTGCTATCAATGGTACACAAACTCTCTTAAGTGCGAATTTCTGGATGAGTGGTGAAAATACAAACGGAAATAAATTTGTAAGAATTTTAGAATGTTACTAAGAACAAGTTAAAATACTTTTAAAACTGGGCCCCAATTTCTGGGCCCTTTTTTATTTCTTTGGAAACTTAATAATCAAAAGACCTTTCTCAGTATCCTGATCAATTTTAAATCTATTAGCGTAAACATTGGCCGGCACAGGAAAGGACTTACTAAAACTTGAAGTAAAAGTACTCTTAAAACTTCCCTCTCCTTTATTACTCACAACTTTTCCGCTAACAGAGAGATAACCATCTTTCACATTAACGTCGATTTCATTTTGTTCTGAGCTTCCAACCTTTACATCGAAGTAGTAGAATTGATCGTCTTCCCTCTCCGTAGTCTCTCCCACATCAAAGACTGATCCTATATTAGAAAGTCCCTGGGCAATTCCTTGAAAGATTGTCGCCTGTTCTTCCAGCGCTTTCTCTTCTTCTTCCATCATGTCTTGCATGTGTTTCTTCATTTTTCCTAACTTACCGCTAAGAGATTTTAGAGGATTGGGAATATTGATCCCCTCTTCGTATTGAATCAACTCTTTTCTGAGTTTCGCCAATTCTATGCGCTCTTCTTTATTTACATTGTTCATTAGATTGTAAGTTATAGAGAAAGCAAAAATGCATCCTAGGATAAAAGAAAAGATAATAGGTATTTTTTTATTCACGAAGAGACTCCAAAAGATTTGTGAGTCTCTATTATACAGAAGTTTTTATTATTTTACGATAACGTATTTCTTAGTCTTCTTATTGTATTTTAAGAGAGTAAGCTTTGTTTGAATAATATTCGCAGTCTCATTGGGACCATCATTTTCCAAACTAAAACTTGAAAGTAGTCTGACCTCAGCCCCTTCATTTCCCCAGTACTGAGAGGCAGTAAGCAGCAAGTGAAAGTCAATTGCTTGTTCATCTGAGCCTTCACTAAAGAGAAGATGGGCCACTGGCAATCCTCTAAGCATTCCGTTGTCTCCACCTTCAATACTTATTGTCGCTGGAAACTGCTCATTAGCATCACCATCATACCAATCTGTTTTAACGACTTGCAGTTTTCCGCTTGATCGAATCACAAAATGAATCTCGCCGGAAAAATTTGTTTGCAGAATATACTTTCCTTTAATCACCTTTAAGACATCTTCTTTATCGAAAGAAGAAAACGAGGAGAACGAGAGAAAGAAGAAAGATAATAAAAGTAGAAGTTTTGTTTTCATTTAAGAGTGTTCCTTAGTTATTTAGAAATTTATCTAAGAATCTACGTCTTTTCAAAGAGATTAATGAGCTAGTGATCATACAATTCTTCTCATATGTTCGCCTAAGCTACTGAAACTACGAAAATGTTAACAATTTTACATATCCATTTCACAAGTTGTGAAATCATTGATACAACTCTTGTGAATTTTGATTTACGACTTTAATCCAGAAAGTTAGCTTGTGTTTAGACAAGTAACAAACACAGCTCGTAACGAGCACTAACTTTAGGAGAATAAAAATGAAAACACTTTTAATTCTAGTAGCTACACTTTTAGTATCTGCAACTGCTTCTGCACACATGCCAACTGAATCTGATTCTTGGAAAACTATCCGTAAGCATTACTCAAAAGTTATCGTTGACGAGCCAAGTGTTAAACTTGACGGTGGTCCAATGACTTCTGCATTTTTTGTATGTAAATCAGGTGACGTTCTTAGAACTCTTAAGAAACTTACTAAATGTGTTAAGTGGGACAATAGAAGAGGCGGAAACAGAGACAATGACAGACGTGTTTGTGTTGAAGAAGTAAAATACTTTGGAACTGCAGTTATCGAAGGTCAAAGAGAAAGATGTGTTAGCTGGCGTACAATAAGACGTGGTGACGACAGAGAAAGAATCTGTACTGGTTACGAGTCTTACGATTATACTCTTGCATTATCTCACAACGTAGACGTTTTCAGAATGGAACGTGGTGGTAGAGACAATGATAACAGAAGAGGAAGAAAACTTTTTACAAAGACTCTCTCAATCGAAGATTGCGAATAATAGTGTGTGATAAAGGTCCTTCTTCGGAAGGGCCTTTTGTTGTATGCACGAAACTTTTAACTTAACGAGAATTATGAAAGAAACGGTAGAACAACCAAGAATTTCAATATTTGATTTCGAAAATTATCGAGATTTTCTTATTAAGGTCGGCATGCCCGATGGTCTCTACTCGCATACTTCAAACAATCTTCAAACTTGGGCCAAGCGCTTAGGTTACAAATCTCCCAGTTCATTAACAATGGTTTTAAAAGGTCAAAGATCTCCCAGCTTCGAAATGGTAGGAGCTCTCTCAGAAGATCTAGGAATGAACACCAAAGAGAGAACATTTTTTCAACTTCTCATTCAATTAGAAAAAGCTATAAAGAAAAATAAAGACCCTAAAGAAATTCTAGAAAAAATCGAGAAATTAAATTCTGATAAGCATTCAATATCTCTTGGTTTAAAAGAATTTTCCGCCATCAGTGAATGGTACTTCCTCACTATAAAACAACTTATTTCAACACCATGTTTTATTGAAGATGAAGATTGGATCTTTAGAAAGTTAAGAAAGAAAGTCACTCCTTCACAAATTAAAAATGCCATCTCTATCATGTTAGAAATGGAAACAATTGGAAGAGATGAGACAGGAAAGTTAGTCGTTCTAAAAGAAGGTCTCGTTACTACAAATGATGTACCAAGCTCTGCTATTAAGAGACACCACTTTGGTATGATTAACAGAGCACTTGAGGCGATTGAAGAACAAGATGTGAAAGACAGACAAGTCACTTCCATCACAATGAAAATAAAAGAAGAAGATTTAAGCGCTGCAAAGAAAAGTATATTTGAATTCATCAAAGATTTTAATGAAAAGTTCTCAACAACAGAAGCAGATGAACTATTCCAGATGAATATGCAATTTTTTAAACACACCAGAGAAGTTACTAAACAATAGGGAATCATTATGAGAAATGCCACATTTCTAGTGCTATTGCTTTTGTCTAATATCGTCAGCGCTGTTGAGATAATTAGAATCGAAAAACCAGAAAGAGAAATCTTAAATATAAAATTTGACCGTACCATTCTTCCTTTAATCGAAAGATTTGGTTCAGGAGATATCGTTGGAAACGGCGGAGGGCTTCTTGAGCAAAATTTCATGCTCGCATACCATAGTCTACAAGCATCAATTGAAAATTGTCTTACTAACGTAGATTGCTTCACTTCAAGAGATCAGAAAATGGTTCTCAAAGAAATCAATCAACTTATTATCAAAAAAATTGATCAAACGAATCCCATTATCTTTTTAAAAAATAAAGATGCAAATGGATTCTTCCTTGACGAGTTTGATATGACAGAACGAATGGCAAAAACAGGTTATTCTGAGAAACATCCAATTTTTATCAACTTAGATATTGCTAAAGAAATTAAGAACGATATTCCCTCAATGCTAGGAATATTAATTCATGAACTTGGACACCAAATTGGAATCGCCAACCACAGTTTCCTTGATAGCCTAGGGGCGAAAGTCAGAAGAATCTGGAGTTCGAATTGGACTGTCTCAGATATTAAAATTGGACCATTGAAACTTTCTACGCGTCTCTTTAGTAACAAATCAAACTTCATTAACGCAAAACTTAGTTATGAATTTGACGGTCAAATAAAGAGCATAAATTCTCAAATTTTTGATTCTATTAGTTGCCCAACAGGTGAACAACTTTATGGATTCTATCTAACAAATGGTCACTGGCAGAGATTACAAGAATCGGGACGAAGAACAATGGCCAAGATGACTTTCTGGTTAGATGTTTACTGTCAGAATCTCTATGGAGATCTCTACCCTATTCAAAGAGATTTAAACGTTCTCTTTAAATTTCATACTAAGAGATCAAAAGACCCAGTTCTTAGGTCAGTTACAGTAGAAGTAGAATAAATCGAGTAGCTAAGAGTGATTCAACATTCTTAGCGATTTACTTATTTTCTTAAAGTCACTAGTTTCTAAGTGCGACTTCCTCTTAATCATATATACATCTTGCGTTGACTTCTTTAGAGGTTCTCTATGCTTAACCTCATGTAAGACATGCGAGCTTTTAACTTTCTTATTGTGCAGGTCTATGATGAACTTTGGGAAGTATCCTACGCACACACCCTGTCTACATAACTCCAACGCCGTCTCCATCATGGTAACCCTATAGAGAATATTGCGTGGAATCTTATCATCAGGCCATCCATCTAACCCCCTTACTTTTGAAGGAGTGCCCACTAACTTTTGAATGGGTACCACAAAGGGAACTTCAGAGAGTTTACTTTTATCAAACTTATTCTTTAAGCCGTAAATACCCATTTCAATTTTCATGATCTTAAAAATATCAATATCCGGATTTGGTATAGGAAGATAAGTGATTCCAATATCTACCGATCGATCACAAATGGACTTCTCCAACTCTCCAGGCATAAGTTCTAAGACATCAACTGCACGGTTTTTAAATTCTTTAGAGATCACCTGCCCTAGAAAGTATGTTGAGAAAACTTCAAAGGTTCCAATAGAAAGAGGAGCTCCCGCCAACACATCCTGGCTGAATATATCTTTAAGTCCCGTGACACTATCCACTAGTGGGCGTGCCTTCTTTGCAAGAAGTTTTCCGTCATCAGTGATTGAAATACCTCGACCGGAGGGAATAATCAGCTTTTTTCCTAGTTCTCCCTCTAATGACTTAATTGCCTTTGAGATGGCGGGCTGAGAAATATGTAGCAATTCGGAGGCCTTAGCTAAGGATCCAGTTTGTTCAACGGTGCAAAAGTAGTGAAGTTTATTCATATCCATAAGTTATGAATACTTACCTATTATTCACTATTTTTCAAGACAAAAGCGTTATAAATATACTCCCATGAACTTTTAACAAGGGAGAAAAAGTGAAAAAACTACTATTGCTACTACTATTTATAACACCTCTAGCGCACGCTCAATTAATTGAGGGAAAATATGAAATTGAACTAAGTTTTGGTGAGAATACTTTTATAGATTTTTTAGAAATAACGGGTTTTGAAAATGATGATCAAACGGGAAATTCCTTTTGTGAGAACTCTCGTTATCAATCTAGAATCAGTGGTAGTTTTACCTCCCCAGATAGATTTACTGTTCCCCTAGATCAAGCAAGTTGCTTGGCAGATAATCCAGATGTTATTTCTTATAATGGACATAGGTTTTCAATAGTCATCGTTGTTGATGAAGGGGCAGGCCCTGTGACTTACACCTTCAACGGAACAACGAAAATTGCTTACTGGGCCAACAAACTCTATCTAGATGGTGTGGTTTTAGTTGAAGGAAAAGAGATTGGAAAATTTTCTGGTCAATACCTGGGAGAAGTATTTTGAATTTTCATAATTTCGCGAAATCTCATCGCTCCATAAGGAAGTACAAAGAGAAGAAGGTTCCTGTTGAAATTTTAGATAAGATTTTAGAGACAGGTACCATGGCCTCAACTTCAGGAAATATGCAGGCCTATTCTATTATTGTGACTACGGACAAAGAACTAAAGAAAGAATTGCTCGTGCCCCACTTTAATCAAGAGATGGTCACGCAAGCACCAGTGCTGATAACTTTTTGTGCAGACTTTCATCGCATGCGCGAATGGGTTCGTATAAGTGGAGGAGAAAATAACTTTGATAACTTCATGAGTTTTATGATTGCTAGTATTGATGCTACTCTCGCCTCTCAAAACGTAGCTCTTGCCGCAGAGGCAGAAGGTTTGGGGATTTGTTATATGGGAACAACACTTGCGAGCTGTGATGAGATTGGCAGGATTTTAAAGTTGCCACAGAATGTAGTTCCCATTGTGGGCTTCTCTTTAGGATATCCTGATGAGACTCCGGAGTTTAGAGAGAGACTTCCCATGGACGCTGTTATTCACAGAGAAACCTATCAGCACTCAAGCACAGAAGAAATAAAAGAGATTTACTCTAAAAAAGAAGAGAGCGGATTTAAGAGATATATGGAAGTGCCAGAATTACGCGAGAAAATTGAAAGTTTAGGTATTGATAACTTGGCGAAGATTTACACCACTTTGAAATACACAGAAGAGTCTCACATTGGGTACTCAAAGACGGTACTGGACTATATTTCTTCGCAAAACTTCATGTAAACTTTGTGAAAAGCATTTTAGCCATATAAGATAATGCTGTGAATGAAAGTAGCAAATTAGGATATGAGACCATGATTGATTTAAGAAGTGATACTGTAACAAAACCAAGTGCAGCTATGCTTGAAGCGATGATGAATGCTGAAGTTGGTGATGATGTCTTTGGCGAAGATCCAAGTATAAATAAACTGCAGGAAAAAGCGGCGGCCATGTTTAATATGGAGGCGGCACTCTTTTGTCCCTCGGGAACCATGACCAATCAAATAGCTCTCACGACTCATGTTCAGAGTATGGAAGAAATCATTGTCGAAAAAGATTCTCACATCTACCAATATGAAGGTGGGGGAATTTTTCATAATACTAGGGCCAGTGTGAAACTTGTTGATGGTATCAATGGAAAAATGACTGCAGCACAAGTGGTGGCGGCCATTAATCCTGATGATATTCATAAACCTATTTCAAAACTAGTCTCCCTAGAAAATACAACTAACCGCGGAGGCGGTGGAACATATTCACTGTCTGAATTACAAGAAATTTCTAAAATTTGTAAAGAGAAAGAATTGATCCTTCATCTTGATGGAGCGAGAGTTTTCAACGCCTTTATTAAAGAAGGTTACGGACCAAGTGATTTAGGTCCAATATTTGATTCTATCTCAATTTGCCTATCTAAAGGATTGGGCTGTCCAGTGGGCTCTCTCCTACTAGGTTCAAAGGCCTTTATTAGAAAATCTCTTCGTGTGAGAAAAGTTTTTGGTGGAGGAATGAGGCAAGCAGGTTTTCTAGCGGCGGCGGGAATTTATGCCCTCGATAATAATATTGAACGATTGAGAGATGACCATCAATTGGCCATGCAGTTTAAAGATATTTTAAATGAATTAAGTTATGTAAGCAATGTTGTTCCGGTACAAACAAATATTGTGATCTTTAATTTGAAAGAAAACATTGACCCTTTTAAATTTCTTGATTACTTATCTGAAGCTGGAGTTAAGGCAGTATCCTTCGGTGGTCAGGCCATTCGTTTCGTCACTCATATGGATTTTAAAGAAGATATGATTAAGGAAGTGAAGAAAGTGCTTGAGTCATTTAATCCTTAAGCACTTTTCTGCATGGGAAATATTTCAAATATTTTTTCTTTTAATTTTATAAAATCAACTGGCTTGGTGAAATAGTTTTTAGAACCAAGCTCAGTGGCCCTCTCTAAGTACTCTTCACTGTCATAGGCTGAAACCATGAAAACTACGATCTCAGAATGCTTTGTTCGCACTTGCTCCAAGACTTGAAAACCATCCATTTCAGGCATGTTTATGTCACAGAGAATTAAATGAGAGTCGCTACCAGCTTCAGAGCTAAGAAAATTAAGACACTCTTCTCCCGAGTTCACACATGTTAATTTTACGATGCCTTTCTTCACTTCTTTTTTGAAGTAAACACGATAAAGAGCTGCTACATCTTCTTCATCATCAACGGCAATGATATTTAGCATTCTTTTCTCCCTAATTTTTGATCTATTTATACTTTCGGTCTATAGGGAGAAAAACTAAGGGATATTGTAAAAGTTAAGAAAGTCTTAAAATTAAAAAGAGAAGCCACCTTTAAATAAGAAGTTAGTTGTATCAACATTCTCTCCATATTTATTCTGCACAAAGCTCTTAATCATCTCTATAGAAATTGGCAGAGAATAAAACCAAGTCATGTCCAATCTTACTCCTGTCCAATATGACTGTAGAGATTTATTCCTGAGGATTTGAGATCCAATTAAGATTCTATCTGCTGCAATATAATCAGTTCCAGCAAGGAAGTGAATCTTTTCAAAGTAAAAGGGAACTAATCCAAATCCTTTATACAAATCAATGGCATCCCATCTTAGTCCAACTCTCCCAGATTTAATTTCATTCCCATAGATATCACTGTAGGGAATTCCGTAAAATTGATGAAACTCAGTATAAGCTCCACCTCCGTAGAGAACACCATTAGAAAAGGTTCTCTTATCAAGGGATCCATAAGTTCCAAAAGCTTGTAAGTAAAACCTTCTAAAGGGATTCACTTCAGTTGAGAGAAGTGATTGCATACCATTAAAACTTTTTTGACCATCGACAACTTTCTTAAAGAACCTTCCTTTTAACTCCAGTTCTTGAAAGAAGTCATTAAATTGAGTTCTAGGTTTCTTAAATTTGAGTAACATTCCATATTCTTTCTCATCTCTTGTCGAAAGAAAATCGTCTACTTTTAATAAACTAGCATAGAGAGAAGGTGTAAAATTAAAACTCTTAAACTCGAGACGTTTTGTGTAAGAGAGAATATCAACTTCTGCTGAGTCACTTGCTTTTCTAAACGTACTTTGTGAATAAGTTTTAGAGTGTCCGTAGGATAGATACTGATAATAAGGTAATTCATAAATGTAAGTAACATCCGGAACAACTTCAGAAATTTCAGGATAGTAAAGCATTCCTAAATCAAGAGTGTGCCTAGAGTCAGGATCATTTATAGAAGTATTCACTCCCCATGCAGAGAGTTCATCCGTGGCCGTAAAATATTCAAAGAACCAATACTTGGGAAGAAAGTGATTAAAGCTCGGAAAACTCTTTTTGGAAACTTCCTGATTATTAATTTCTTCTGTATTGGGTTTAAGAACCTTTGGAGAAACTTTTTTAAAGGCTGATCTCATCACTTTTAATTGATGACATCCTTTATTCCATACATAGGATGAAGACTTAGCACTGTCGAGTAGAACAACTGACTTCTCTGCTCCAAAAGCACCGAAGATAACTCTATTGGCTATGGGTGATTTAATGATTGCAGACTGTTTAGAATTTACCAAATAGAGTGAATTCTCTTTCTTTATCAGAACACTTTCTTCACAGGTATCAAGTATTTCAAATGGACTTTTGTGAGATAGGACAGTAAAGACTTTATTTTCTTTAAAAGAATAGAATGCCAATTGTTTAAATCTGTCTCTGATATCAAAGTATTTAAAATACACTCCTTTTGGAGTCCCTTTTAATGATCCAATGGTCACTTCTTTTGGGAAGATATAATCTCTATCACCAATTACCCATCGATCCGTAAGAAATTTAAATCCAATAATTTCATCGCCGTATTTAAAACTATAGTCAGCTTTCGTCTCTATTTTTTCAACTGTCTTAAAATTATAAACTTCTGTTGATCTCTCAGTTGTAGCTCTTAAGTCTGAAAAGGATTTAAGAGAGATTTCCGTAGAACTTAATTTTTCAATTCCTGTGATACGACCACTAGTTTTAAGAGTTTCAAAAGTGCCTGTTACCAAATCTTGGATAATGACTTTTTTCACTCTGTTGTCTGATTCTGTACTAATCACTTTATTCCCAATGACTACTAGCCCAGATTGAAAATCCTTAGCACCAATGGCATTTGCTAATTTTGTGAGTTCACTACTTGTCTCTTCATTTCTCTCGCTAATCTTTTTTACGACAGAAGTTCTATACTTCTGGTACATATCTGTTGCAGAAATTCCAAAGCATTCTCTAAAGGCTGAATTTAAAAAGAAGGGGACATTATTATTATTGGCCTTCACTAAACAGCGAACAGAACCTTTATGGCGACCTTCTAAGTACTCCATGAAGAATGAGCCGCCCCAATAAGGAAATTGTCTGTAGGGATACATTCCTGGATTATCTAGACAATCTATAGAGTCACAAAATCCTTCAGTAATGAGCACTTGTTCCCACTGGGATCTCATTAAATTATTTCTAAGTCTTCCCCCATCTGTAAATTCACTCTCCCCCCAAGTTGCAACCCCTTCAGTAAACCATCTAGGAGTGACTCCCCCTAATTTACCAATGGCACCAAAAATCGTTCTAATCACTTCCAACACACCTTCTGTCTGATCCATATGGATGATATGAATCAATTCATGGAGAACGAGACCTTGAAGATAGTCATCCCCAGTTGTTAAATGCTCTGATCCTAGAGGAGGAAATTTTCTAAGGACAATTAAGTCTCTTGGAAAGACAGTAGCACTACCATTGGCCTCAAAAGCTTTTTCTTTTAAAACAAAGTGCACCACTTCTCTTGGAGCATATTGAAAGTACTCGGCAAGTTTAGCAGTGTCCTCTTGCAGAATTTTGACAACACGCTTTGTGAAATTTTCATCATTCACTGGTAAATGGAGTTCAAAGTTATAGTCACCATATTGTGTACTAACTTTAAAGGAGGTGGTTTCCACCGATGCGTCCATTCTCGCCATGGAATTTTGAGCGAGGGAGATAAAGAGAATAACCGAGCAAAACAATCTACTAAAACTAATTTTCATATTTACTATACCTAAGAAGTGTTTTTTTCGTTATAATATCCAATAAGTACTGAGATTTTAAATCTTTTTTTTAACTATTAAGGAGTTTATATGAAATTCAAGTTTAAGCCGGTAACACTACTTGCTGTAATTGCCCTATCTTTTTCTCTAGTTGGTTGTTCAACTACAAAAAAGAAAGAAATGGGAAGTGACGGCCAAACAATGGAAACAGTCGGTTCTGACTCTTCATCTGCCATTGAATTAAATGCAGATTCGGACTCAGGAAAAGCTGGTGCGATTAGAACTGTATTCTTTGGTTTTAATTCTTCTGTTCTTTCAACAGGTACTCGTGAAGCACTTAATGCTAATGCTGACTTCTTAAAAGCAAATCCTTCTGTTGAAGTTCAAATTGAAGGTCACTGTGATGAAAGAGGCGGAGTACAATACAACCTTGCACTTGGTGAAAGAAGAGCAAAATCAATTAAAGATTACTTAGTTGCCATGGGTGTGACTTCTTCTAGAATCTCTACTATTTCTTTTGGAAAAGAGAGACCTGTTGCTTTTGGACATGACGAAAGTGCCTGGGGACAAAACAGAAGAGGAAACTTCGTAGTAACAGCGAAGTAAGTATTAAAAAAATATCTGTATACCTCATATTTTTTCTACTTTTGGGCTGTGGTTTAGCAACCACCCGCCCAAAAATGGAAATGAGTCTTGCTCAGGTGGCCTTCTTAGCCGCCAGAGAAGCCAAAGCCCAAACACTTGCTCCTGGAATCTTTCGTAAAGCTGAATTCTATTACCTTAAAGCGAAGTCTGCTTACAAAAGAAAATATTTCAACAAAGCTAAACAATACGCTATCCTATCTAAAAAGTTTTCTGAAAAAGCAGAGTTTATTGCCATTAGAAAACAAACCCTTGAAAATCTATAGCTAGCAAAGGGTCACACCTAATGCTCCAAAGGAAGAAAAATGCAAAGAGAATTCAAGCTTCTTATGCTCATTACTTTACTCTCACTTGGTGCTTGTAAAACACAAGAAGAAATTCAAAGAGAACAAATGGTAGATAATCTCTCTATCCAATTAGTGGAAAATCAAAAGCTCACAGCTGATTCCAAAGTTAGACTTCAAGGAATAGAAGAGCGTCTAGGTATGCTCACAGGTCAATTTGAAGACACAACACACGACACGAAGACACAACTCTTAACTCAACTCTCCACTCTTTCAGAGAAAGTCTCTCTCTTAGAAGAAAAAGATAAGCTTTCGAGCAATACATTAGACGTGACTCAAAAGCGACTGACTTCCATCGAACAGAAGCTTAAAAAACAAGACACTTATCTAAAGAAACTTCTCGCCACTCTTTCAGGAAAATCGAAGAAGAAATCAAAAGCTAAGAAAATGTCAAAATATGACTCGGCCATGTATGATTATAAGAAAGGTCGTTACAAGAATGCGAAGCGAAAACTAGAAGCTCTTGAAGGAAATAAGAGAATCAAAGGTACTAAGAGAGCGAGAGTTCTACACAACCTTGGAATGGTTTCTTATATTCAAAAAAATAATAACGGAGCCACTGCTTACTTTGGAAAACTCTTTACTGAATATCCTAAGTCGAGTTACAACGCCAACGGACTACTCTTTCTCTCCAAGACTCTAAGTAGAATGAAACAAAATGAACAGGCGAAACAAACATTAGAAGAACTCATCAAGAGATTTCCAAAATCGAAGAAAGTTAAAGAGGCCAAAAAGCTCTTATCAAAATTATAGGATTCAATATGACTAAAAGGATTGTTTGGTTATTACTCATAAGTGGATTAATTACTTCTTGTACTTATTTTATTCAGACTGTTGATCAAGGTGATTACACAGTTCAAGGAATATCTAAAGATCACTTTTCAATTCTCTTTAGTCATAATATTAACGGTGAAACCCACCCCTGTGGATGTCGCCACCACCCTCTTGGAGGTCTGCCACAAATCGCAGGACTCTTTCATCAAATAAAACAAAAAAGTGACGTTCTCTACGTTGATAGTGGTGACACTTTCTTTGCTTCGTCTTCAATTCCTTCAACTCTAGAAAAATCCCTTACTTTTACGGCAAAGAACCTTGCCCACGGATTAAACGAGTTAAAGCTCTCTTACATGTTGCCAGGTGAGCAAGACTTGGCCATGGGCTGGGAGTTTTTAAAAGAAGTAGAAAATGAAAATGATTTCACTTACCTAGTTTCAAATCCATCAGAGACATTTCCTCTTAAACATAAGAGATTTGCTCTTGTGCAAAAAGGTCCACATAAGATTTTCTTCCTGGCCCTTGCTGATCCTAATATTATGGGACCCAGTTACCAGGGAGCCTTCACTTCAGTATTTTCAGCCATTGAACCTATTAGAAAAGAATTAAAGAAGATGGGTTACAAGAAATCAAATCCATTTCATAGATTGATTGCTTTAACCAACTCAGGGATTGATGTTGATACAGACATTGCCAAGGCCTTTCCTGAACTCGATTGGATCATAGGATCTCACTCACAAAGTTTTACAAAGTTCCCTGTTGAAGAAGGTCAAACAAAAATGGTGCAGGTTCTCTCAAGGAATCATTACTTAGGCGAGATTAAAATTTCTCTAAAGACAGACAAATCAAAAGATAGCTTCATGATTCATGAAGCTAGAGATGAGAAAGCGAAACTTCTCTCCCCTAACCCATTTGTAGATTTTCTAAGTACACACAAACAAAAACTCTCAAAAATTCAAATTGAAGAACAAGAGGCGATGACAGCAAGTTTTGGCGATCTTCCAAAATACAATACACCAACAAGCTGTATTGAATGTCATCAGGCACAAGGAGAAAAGTGGCAAAAAACGGCTCACTCTCTAGCCTATTTAACATTGGTCAAAGCGCAGGAAGAGAATAATCTCACCTGTATTAAGTGCCATAGTTTAGGTTTAAATTCTCCCCATGGTTTTTCAAAAGCTAGTGAGCTTGTAACTTTTGAAGAAGAGGAAACAAAGAAGCTGAGGAAGCTTAAACGAGACTATATCGAGAATTTAAAAAACAATTACTTGGACTTCTCCTCTATTAGGAAGTTACCAGAAAAGGCTGTACAGAAAATTTCTACAAAATGGTTAAAACATGATCAATCAATTGGTGTTACACATAACTATGCCAATGTTCAGTGCTTAAATTGCCACGATAAACATATTGAACATCCTTTCTCAACTTCTGAAGTTGAATTGTCTCCAGCGAAGAAATTAACGGCCATGAAGAATAAGTGCCTTAAGTGTCACGATCCGGATCAAAGTCCTGAGTGGTATAAGAATAATAAACCTATCGAGTCCAAAATTCTTAGGCATATGAAACAAGTAGGATGCCCTAAGAGCTAGAGGTCCTGTAATAATTCTAAGAACCTCATCCTGTATTTTTCATGATGAGGATAGAAAACATCGGTGTGACTGCCATCTTTTATAGACCACCACCACTTCTTCTTCGACGTTAACTTTTCAAAGATTTCTTCACCAAATTTATAAGGTACCACTGGATCCTTATCTCCATGAATAACTAGAGTTGGTATTTTAATTTTAGAAACAAAGTCTGTCGCTGCATACTCATCAGAAACTAAGACATACGCCAAAGGACTAAAGGGAATGAGAATTCCTGCATGCAAGAGTTTATCAAAGGCAATTCCTTGGTAGGAAGTAAATGTAGAGTCCAACACCAGTAAATTAATGTCTGCTCTGTGGGGAAAGTCCTGAAGCGCTCGCAAACTCACGACTCCTCCAAGAGATTGCCCATAGACAATAAATTTTGGATAGGACTTAGCACGCTTATGCGCCCAATCAAGCGCAGCTAATGAATCTTTATTTAAGCCCTGTTGATTGGCGCTACCTTTTGAAAGTCCATAACCCCTATAGTCAAAAATAAAAACATCGTATCCCTCTCTTAAAATCCAACCCAAGTTTAGCCAGTGAGAGGTTAAGTTTTGTGCATTTCCGTGAAAGAAGATGATCAGTCCTTTCTTCTCCTTTGGCTGTGCTTTATCAAACATAAACCACCCATGGAGATCAGTTCCATCTAGCGATTTAAAATCGACATCTTCATAACTCAGGTTGCTATTTTTGGGGTCTGCAAAGAAGTCTGCTGAGGGAAAATAGAAAAATGATGAACAGCTGTAAAAAAATGAAGAAAACAAGAAGATGAGGAGCTTTTTCATAGACTAAAAACCCTAAAAGATTTAATAAATACAGACTATTATGCTAGGATTTTATCTCTATGACTACAAAGTTTATTTTGGGTATTGAAACAAGTTGTGACGACACGTCAATCGCAGTAATTGAAGCTGATTCTAAGGACTTAGAAACACCTCCAAGAATTTTGACGCAGAAGTCATTTTCGCAGGAACAGCTTCTCAGCAAGTGGGGCGGTGTTGTACCAGAAATTGCAGCGCGAAATCACTTAGCAAAACTTGTCCCGCTCCTCGAAGAAACATTAAATTCTGTTTCAATTGATATGGAAAATATCGACTCCATCGGAGTAACCACGCAACCAGGTTTATTGGGCCCGCTGCTTACGGGATTAAATACAGCGAAAACGCTTTCGCTCATTTTTGAAAAGCCCATCATTCCAGTGAACCATCTCTTTGCTCACCTTGAGGCCATTCACCTCACACGAACCACAAAATATCCTTATATTGGACTCTTAGTCTCTGGTGGTCACTCACTCTATCTATTAGTGACTTCGCAAGTAGACTTTGAAATTCTTGGTTCGACTATTGATGATGCCGCAGGCGAAGCTTTTGATAAAGGTGGAAAAATTCTAGGTCTTGGTTATCCTGCGGGAAAACTCATCGATGATCTCTCCAAAACGGGAGACCCTAAGAAGTATGAATTTCCCATTGGTCTTAGAGGCTCAGCGGATTGTCGTTTAAGTTATTCAGGAGTGAAAACTTCTCTTAGATTATTTACAGAGAAAAACCCACATGTTCTTCATGATGGTTCTGAAAACTATTCACAAGACCTAAGAGATGTTTGTGCCTCTTATCAACATGCCATTGTTGGAGCACTAAAATTAAAATTAAGATATGCCATGAAAATGGTAAATGAAAAATACAACAAGAAACTTCCTGTCATTGTAGGTGGTGGTGTTGCTTGTAATAGTTATCTTAGAAAACAATTAATCGAAACTTATAAAGATGTCTTCTTCGTTGCTCCTAAATATTGTACAGATAATGGGGCCATGGTTGCAAACTATGCACATCGAATAAGTAACAATGCAATCCCCTTTCCAGAATGTTTAACATTAGATGCGAAAGGGAGATATATTTCTAAAAAAGGCCTACAAGAAAAAGGAAAACTATAGTGTCTAATAAACTACCAAAGGCGAATAAAGATCTAGGTCAACATTTCCTCAGAAGCCAATCCGTAATAGATAGTATTACTAATGACTTTAAAGATGAAGCAGAGGCCATGATTGAAATTGGTCCAGGACCTGGAATCCTCACAGAATTTCTCGCCAAACATGATCTTCCTTTCTACGTTATTGAAAAAGATAAACGCTTTCCTGAGTATCTTGAAAAATTTATCTCACCGGAACAAATTACTCTCAGCGACGCTCTAGATATTTACTTAAGTAAATTCTTCGAAGAGAAGGATATTGCAGATCAGGATATTTGGTTGGTTTCAAATCTTCCTTATAACGTGAGCGTTCCCCTACTAGTTAATTTTATCAAAGCTCCTGAAATTAAATATATGACTTTAATGTTTCAAAGAGAAGTTGCTGATAAAGTTTTTGCTTTTATGACTAAGAAGAATAAGGCGATGGGCTCACTACTGGCCCTGTGTCAAACATACTTTGATATCAATGTTCTGTGCCAAGTTCCACCAGATGCCTTTCAACCGCCGCCAAAGGTTGACTCAACAGTGATTAGTTTCACTAGAAAAGAAAAACCCATATTCCCACTTAGTGAGTTTAAACAGTTTGAATCCTTTTTAAGAAAACTTTTTCAATTCAAGAGAAAACAACTTGGAAGTGTTCTTAAATCTTTTTATGACAAAGAAACAATCGAAGCCGCATGTGAAAGTGTAGGAATAAGTAGGACTGACAGAGCTCAATCATTTAGTTTAGAAGTTGTTCAAAACCTCTACATTACACTGAACCCAAAGGGGTAAGAATATGAAAAGTATTTTATTAGTTTTAATAACTTTTGTTACATTCAATTCATCAGCAAATTACTTTGAGTTTTTTGGAAGTCATGTTTCCACTTCAGGAATTGGTAACCAGGCGAACTTAAATCCCCATGATCCTTCAAATAACTACTACATCCCGGCACTCATGGCCTTTTCTGATACTGTTAACTTTGCCGCCAGCATCTCCTCTGCACAAACTGACTTTAAAGCAATTAACAATGTAGTTATACAGAATGATTCTTATCAAGATCCCGCACTAAATGAACAAACGGGTTCTGTAGATACTGATTATCAAAAATACATAAGTACATCACTACACTTTGCTGTTCCACTTGCAAGAAACCTAGGAACTCTTGCTCTTAGTTTAAGCACTCCTGTTGGAAACCTCATGGAAACCAACTCAGGAAATCCTTATCTTCCTGAATATGTTATGTACCGTTCTCGTTATAGAAGAACTATCATTTACTTAAACCTAGCGAAAAAATTTTCAGACTCCCTAGCATTTTCTCTTGGGACACAACTTGGATTCCAAGCTGCAGCTGACGTAAATACTCAAGTCTCAATTCAAAGTGATTTTGGTTCGCAGGGCTCAGCTAAGTCAAAAATTAAACCTACCCTAGCACTTCTTCTTTCTGGAGTTTATAAACCAAGTAACGACTCCCATATCTATCTTTCTTATCAACAAGAGATGAAGAATAATTTAGAGGCCAATGCCTTTGGTAAGGTTAGTATCTCTACCACTACTGACTATATTCTCGATTTAAATATTAGTTCTATGATTTATTACGATCCACATATCATTAGATTAGGTACGGCCACAACATTAGGTCTTTTCAAGCTCTATGGCCTACTTGAATATCAAATGTGGGGAAATTATAAAACTCCTGTAGTGCGAGTTGCCCAAAGAGGTGGTGGAATAAAACCCAGTAGTGATTACGAAGTAACTACAACTGAGGATATTTTTGTTCCAAAACTAGGAATGGCCTTTTCAGTAACTGACAATTTTGAACTTGATCTTGGAATCGTCTACAAACCAACACCACTTAAGGGAGACTTCTCTGGTTCAGGAAATTCTGTAGATACCGACTCAACTATTTTAGCAGGAGCTGCCCTCTACAAAACAAAATTATTTGAAATTCCAATGCAAATTGGAGCAGCTATGCAGTATCATAAGTTAAAGGAAGTTAAAGTTGTAAAATCTTCTGGTCTTGAGAATGGTAATGCTGGAAACAAGATTGGTTCAGCTGGTTACACAGTTGGTGGAAGTGTAGTGGTTGGCTCACTTGGTTTAACGGTTCATTTCTAGGTAAGTATGGGAATTAAAATAATAGCTAAAAATAAACGTGCACACTACGACTACGCTCTAGAAGATAAACTAGAAGTGGGAATGGTTCTAGTTGGAACTGAGGTTAAGAGTCTTCGCGGCGGAAAGGTTTCCATTGCAGAGTCTCATATTACCATTGATAACAAAGGTGAAATGTGGGCACACAATATTAAAATTCCTCACTACGAATTTGGAAATTTAAATAATCACGAAGAAACAAGAAAGAGAAAACTTCTCCTACATGGAAAAGAAATTACTAAAATGTTTCATAAAATGAAAGTTCAAAAACTCACAATTATTCCTACAATGATTTATTTCAAAGGATCAATTGTTAAACTTGAAATTGCCTTAGGTCGCGGAAAGAAACTTCACGATAAAAGGGCCGATGATCAAAAGAAAGATATTCAAAGAAAACTCCAAAAAGGAATTTACGAATAACCAAAGGATCACTATGTCTATTTACGATTGCAAAGTAAAAACTAATAAGAACGAAGAAATTGATTTCTCAACTTATAAGGGAAAAGTTCTCCTAATTGTAAATACGGCTTCTAAGTGTGGATTTACTCCTCAGTACGCAGGGCTTGAAGAGCTATACAAATCCTATAAATCAAAAGGCCTTGAGATTTTAGCTTTCCCTTGCAATCAATTTGGAGAGCAAGAGCCAGGAACAAGCGAAGATATAGCCTCGTTCTGTGATCTACAATTTAATATTACTTTTCCACTATTTGATAAAATTGATGTTAATGGTGAAAATTCTCACCCTCTCTATGAATACCTAAAAAAAGAAGCTCCAGGTCTTCTGGGTTCTAAGAAAATCAAATGGAATTTTACAAAATTTCTCGTATCCAAAGATGGTGAAGCGATTAAGAGATACTCTCCTCAATCAAAACCAGATTCTTTAATCAACGATATAGAATCTTTACTATAACGGATAGCTTATGAGAGTTGGACTAGTCTTTCTTCCCGCATGGATCCCCTATAATCCTCCTCTAGGAATTAGTTGTATTTCTGCGGCTTTGTTAAAGGAAGGCCATACAGTTGAGCTTTTTGACTATAATGTTCTCATTTATGATGAGGTGAAGGACCAAGCCGGAAAGTATTGGCTCATGGATCAAGCTGACAAGTGGGAAAATAAACAGAAATTTGATAAGTATATTTTCCCACATATTGCTCCCTATTTAAAAAATCTCATTAAAGATATTGCATCAAAACAGCTCGATGCCGTAGGTTTTAGTACCTACACTTCAAACTCGCAACCAAGCTCCATTGTGATTCAAATGCTTAAGCGGGTTTTTCCAGATCTTAAGATTTTTATTGGAGGAGCTCTAGTTGAGGATTCCTTTGCTTACGAACTCCTAGAAGATCGCCTTATAGATGCGGCAATTCTAGGAGAAGGTGAAGAGAGTGCAATTGAGCTTTTAAAACACTGGCAAGATGATATTCCCATTACCAAAATAGCTGGAACTATTGTTAGAAATAAAGATGATGAAATCGTAAAGGGAGACAAGCGACCTTTACTCAATATGAAAAATCTACCAATCCCCGACTTTTCTAAGTTTGATCTCTCTAAATATACTTCAAAAGGTTTTCCTGTGGAGTTTAGTAGAGGTTGTGTCGCCAAGTGTACTTTTTGCTCAGAAACTAATTACTGGGTTAGCTTTAGAACAAAAACTCCAGCGCAAGTTTTTAAAGAGTTTAAATACTTTAAAGAAACTTTTGGAGTAGATCAATTTAGAATTGTCGACTCTCTCATGAATGGTAATCATAAAATGTTAGAGGATATGTGTGATCTTATCATCAGTGAAGGATTGAAAATTAACTGGTATGGCTTTTGTCGAATCAGTAATAAACTAACTCCAGAGCTCCTAGCAAAGATGAAGAAGGCCGGTTGTATTCACGTAAATTACGGAATAGAGTCTGGTTCACAGAAAGTCTTAGATCTTATGAAAAAGAGATATAAACTCTCTGAAATCTATAAAAATGTAAAAGATACTTATGAATCTGGAATTGAAGTTCACTCGCAAATATTAATTGGATTTCCGGGAGAAGGTTGGTTTGAGTATTTTGAAACGCTAAAGCTTATTTTCAACCTAAGAAACTTCTTCCATAAGATCTACCCAGGTATCCCTCTCGATATAACAACGAGAACTCATATCTTTGATAATCTCGACTCTTACAATGTCATTAATGAACCTGGAAAACCCTGGCGAACTAAGGACAATTCTAATACTATAAATATTAGAAAATTTAGACACTGGTTTTTAATTAAATTCCTAAATACAATCAAAATGCAACAGGGTTATCCCCTAGCTGTCGAATAAGCTATCCCCAGAGGCCGCTAAGCTGCAACCCACTGGTAAACAATCGCAATATAAGAACCAAAGAAAACGAGGCCAGATAGGCGGTGAAAACTCTTTTTCATTGATGCCACTGCTATCAAAAAGACAGCTGCAGAAATCAAGAATCCCATTTCAAGAGTGTAATCCTTATTAATTGGTATCTCATAGAAACCCAAAGAACCAAATACAAAGGCCACATTAAAAATATTTGAACCAATAATATTTCCTGTAATTAAATCCGTATTCTTCTTTTTCACACAGGCCATCAGGGCCGTAACAAGTTCAGGAAAAGATGTTCCAAAGGCCACAAAAACTGCGGAAATGACATAACTCGAAACTCCCAGCATAATTCCAATTTGCGATCCAGAACTTACTAGTAACTCTCCCCCAAAATAAAGAAGAATAAAACCAATGATCAGTTTCATAATCATCACAGGACCTATCTCATGTTCAATCTCAGTGGCATCCGAATTTTTTAGATGTCTCTCTTTACGCATTTCACTAAAAGTACTCCACAGATAGTAAGCAAAGAAACTCACAAGTAGAGCTGTTCCCCACCAATAGAGCCTATTTTGAAAGAGAATAATTCCTAAAATACATGTGAGAACAATATGAAAATAGAATTGAATTTTAATTTCTTTTCTGGCGATATGGAGCGGAACAAATAATCCTGTTAACCCCATAATTAAAAAGAGATTCGCAATATTAGACCCTACTATATTCCCCAAGGCCATGGGGCTCTCCCCTCTAAAACAGGCCAATTGAGAAACAAAGAACTCAGGAAGAGACGTTCCGAAACCTACAATTAAAAGTCCTATAACTAGCGGTGACATTCCAAAAAATACCCCGATTTTCTCTGCGGCCTCTAGTGTAAACTCTGCACCAAAATAGAGCATAACAATGGCCAAAACCAATAATATCACTTGTAGTGTCATAATCCTTCCCTATAATAATTCTATGGACTCTTTATATAATAATCTCACCGAAAAGAAATTCAAATTAATTGCTATTTTCTTCTGTTTTCTAGGAGATTTAGTCATTTCAAAATATGCTTGGATTATAGTCTCGAAAAAAGAGCTATTTGAAAAAGTTTTTCTGATGATTATTAAGAATAACCCTGATTTTGATGAAAGCGCGGTTCCAAAGAACTTCTTTAATGAACTTTTTCAATTATGTTCGCAAGCCGTATTGGCGATGATCGTACTCGTTATTATTATTCATGCCATCAATTATATTCTCTATTTCAAAAATAAGATCTTTGCATACAAATATTTGAGAATTCAATCGTGGTTAGGTGGTCTTGGACTCTGTGTCTTAGGATTTCCAAATTTAACCCAAGGTTGGTTTAACATGGTGATGGCACTGTCTGGAGTCACTCTTATTTATACAGGAATTGGACTTAGTCACTTTACTCCGAAAAGTTTGGTACCAAAAGTCTCGTCAAAGAAGGCTTAGTCCATTCAGGAATTTTTCTCACTTTATCGAGTAGATTTCTCTGTCCAGTTACCGCCAAGATAAATGAATCAAAAGCACGTGGATTTTTAACGATGAGTTCTAAGTCATGATCGTAAATGAAAATATTTAATTTAGCTTCTATCTTCTTAATGATATCTAAGCGAGCTTCAATACCCGCTTCAATATCACCCATATTGTAGATATCTCTATTGAGTAAAATCTTCGATCTAAGAAGTTCAATAAGAGTTAAATTTACATTTCCTTCATACAGTTCAATATTTTTTGGAAAGTGTCTCTTCAAGTAAGAAAAACGAGAAAGAATCATCAGTGAAGTATTTCCAAATGAATCATAAGAAGATTTAAATAAGTCTAAATATTGATCGTAGTAATATTTCCAAATCCAAAAATCAACGGAGCGATTCCAATAAGGGAGGAACCCTTTCTTTAATCTTCTCTTAAATGATCTCGAAAGTAGATGTTCGTGAGATTCTTTATCCCACATACCTCTACCCATATCAAATTCATCATCACTAACTCTAGATCTCTCATATTCTTTAGGGTGTCGAGTATGAATATTAGAATCTTCATCTAAGATAGCTTCAACTCTATCTCTAACACTTACAACAGAATCAACAGGACAGAGTTTTGAACCAGGACAATCTAACTGACAAGCATGGCATTCAGGCCAAGTGAGAGGAAAATCAACAACTAGCTGATTCACTTTATAATCTTCAATCCAAGACCGAATAGCATCATCACCCTCAAGTCCCTCTTCGTCTTTTACTTGAAGAAGTGAGCGTAAAAACCATCTATCACTAGACTCATAGTACTCAACAAGGCAGAAGAAGAAATTATCTTTTCTTCCACCTTTCATACTCATGCCAGCAATGTTCCTTGATTGACCCACAAGATTCTCTCTTAAAGAGGTTTA
The DNA here is from genome assembly GCA_002163155.1 of Halobacteriovorax marinus. Taxonomy (GTDB): domain Bacteria; phylum Bdellovibrionota; class Bacteriovoracia; order Bacteriovoracales; family Bacteriovoracaceae; genus Halobacteriovorax; species Halobacteriovorax marinus_A. The sequence goes on from MAAO01000004.1 coordinate 47,568, forward strand.
TCTATAGAAAATGGTAGGATTTCCATATCATTTTCATTGATAATATTTTCAACAACTGATCTCTTATCCTCAGGGTGAATAATGAGAAAACAGCCTCCACCACCTGCTCCACACACTTTTATACCTGCGCTTGGAACCTGCAACTTCACTTTATTATACACCATATCCATCTTTTCAGAAACAATTCCAGGAAAAAGCTCTTTTCTAATCGCTCCTTCGTTTGAAATTAAATCCGCTAGTAGTTGGAACTCTTTATTTTTAATGGCCTTATAAGCTTTCGCACTAAGGGCAGCAATTTCAGTTAATCCAGATCGAATAAATTCATTCTTATCAAAGAAGCCCTTGTAAACTTCCCAATTATTAATTCCTGAGAGCCTTGATTGCCTTGAATAAACTAATGAGATATTTTTTTCTAAGTAATTTTTTAATTCATCACTATATAGCTGATCAACTTTTACTTCGCCTGGCGAAGGAATCAGCGCCAAGATACCACCGTAGATAGCGGGATAGTAATCCTGATATCCTGCGGGACCAGAATCTAACATTCTGCCCTCTATACCTCTTACAACTCTTACGCCTATTTCTCTATCAAGTTCAATATTTAAATACTTGCAAATGGCACCATAGAGAGTAATTCCCATGGAAGAGGACCCACCAAGACCGGCGCCCGGAGGAGAGCCCGATTTTAAATTTAATTTCACTCCACTTGTTAAATTAAAGTGATTTAAAATTTGGCATACGAAAGAAAAGTGTGAGAAATGATCACCTAATAATAACTCACTAGTGAAATCACTTTCGTTATATGTTTCAGTAGTATTGTAATCAAGAGAATGAATTTGAACTTTTCCTTTCTCAAACTCTTCTATATAAACTTCAGCCTTTAAACTTGTGGCTAAATTTAGAGTCACCGTATCAGGAATAATTAAATTGATTGGCTCAAGATCAAGAGTTCCTCCTAAAAGATCAACTCTAACCGATCCACTATACTTCGCCATCATATATTCCTACATAAGGAAGTTCTCTAAAACGTCCATTGAAGTCCAGCCCATATCCAATCACAAAGTGATCTTCAATTTCAAATGCGAGGTAATCAATATCGACCTTATGCTCTAGACGAGCTGGTTTATATAAAAGGGTAGCTAATTTAACACTCTTAGGATTTTTATTTTTGAATAATTTAGAAAGAGTCGAAATAGTAAAACCTGTATCAACAATGTCTTCTACTAGAAGAACATTTTTTCCTTCAACATTAGTACTAATATCAAGGTTAATTTTAAGGTTTCCAGTAGACTCTGTTCCTTCATAGGAAGAAACTGACATAAACTCTAAATGAACAGGAAGATTTAACTCTCTGATTAGATCCGCGCAAAAAACAAATGAGCCCTTTAGAACTCCAACTACTACAAGCTCTTCACCTGCATAATCTTTTGTAATTTGTTGACCTAGTTCTTCAACTCTTTTTCTGATCTCTTCTCTTGAAATTAACTCTGGGTACGACATACTCACCTCTGTCTGAATTTATACCCATTCATTATAACAAAAAAAAAAGGAGACTACAGTCTCCTTTCAAATTAATTTTGAACTTTTAAATTTTCTTGATCGGTGGAATCAATACCAACAGAAAATGCTAGGAGATCCTCATCTTTTGGTTGGAAATCCCAATGAGCAGTACATCTTGCTTCATAGAGATCTGCTTCACCGACTAAGACCTGATCAGAGTTTTCAGATGGCTTTCTGTGAGTCTTTGAAGCTGGCGCTCCACAAGAAGTACATACGGCCTTTACTTTGGTCACATCGTCAGCAATGGCCATCAAATGTGGAATCGGACCAAAAGGTTCACCTTTATAATCCTGGTCAAGACCCGCAAGAATAACTCTAACGCCACGCCTCGAGAGCTTGTTTACAACTTTTATAATATCTTCATCGAAGAATTGAACTTCATCGATGGCCACGATTCGAGTTGAATCATAAATCTTCTTTAAAATATCAATGGCACATTCAACTGAAACGGCATTAACAGATTGGGAAGAATGACTAACCACTTTTGTTTCGTGATAGCGATCATCTAGTGCTGGTTTAAAAATTTGGATTTTCTGTTTAGCGATTTGGGCCCTTCTAACTCTTCTGATTAACTCTTCAGTTTTACCAGAAAACATGGGTCCGCATACGACTTCAACACATCCTGTCATGAAGCTTGCTACAAAAGGCGACACGTCTCTCTCCTCGTTGTGATATTAAAATTAAGTTGTGTAGTGTGTGTAGAATGAATTCTTACAAAGATCTTACTCTCTGTAAATGAGCTCACTCTTAGTGTCATTTTATATCTTAATGAATTCCAATAGATAGTGTGAAATTATTTTCTAACACCTCCTGACTTTGGCAAGACGTCAAAATAGATATTATTTTAAAGCATTGCAATAAGAGAGGATATGTATACGGCGCCTAGGATAATGAGCAGAACAAAAATAAAAAGAGGGGAGGCCACCACAATTAGGCTTTGTAGTGTTGAAAGTTCCATATTTTTTCTAAGACCTGCAAAGAGATAAACAATAGATGAAAAGTGTCTAACCATTTCTCCAAAAATAGGAACAATCAGAAATAAACTTGTCACCATTGAGTGATTTACAATTTGAACTGTAACTTCTTCCACATCTCCATCAAACTCAAAGAGATTTCCAAAGAATTTGATAATGACCATCCAAACTTTTGCGTAGAACCAAAGAGTCACAGGAAAAAGTACAACTTGAAGAATTGACCACGAGATTAAGATTTTCTGAGTCTCAAACTGAAAAGTAGAACTTATTAAAAATGATAGTGATTCACTTTCGCTTAAGACATCACTGGTCATATATCCAAAATAAATAAAGCCAATAGAATATACACCATTCACGATGGCCATAATCCAAGAAATACTTAGGACCTCTACGAAGTTAAGACCGCTAACGTCAGAAGTACTTTCATCAATAACCTGATCTTCACTAGCAATAACTAGAGGTGTGTCTTTAAATTTATCTTTTAAGTTTTCACGACTCTCTCTCAAGAATTCATGAGTCTTAAAAGGATGAAGAAATGTTAGAATGTAATCTGTTACGATTGATGTCATTTCAAAGCTCGATAATCACTAGATTCTAAGCTAATAGAATCTTTTAGAGGTCTATTATAATGATACGAAATTTTTTGTTCTCTTTCTACTAAGATCACTTCTTTCTTTAAAAAGAACAAATCAAAGCTTTTCTCTCCTGAATTGAAGACTAGACTCTTTTTCGGCAATTGCTTTAAATCTAAGTCATCTCTCGTATAACTTGCTCTGCTAGTAAAGAGCTCTAGTAAATGACTCACCTTTTTGCCAGATTTAGTAAGATCCAATTCAATGCTCTTGCCGCTCTTTATAGTTAAGTTAATTGCTTGGTTAAATTTTTCAAAAGGTTTTAAATTCCAAAGAGTTTGAACATTAAAGAGAAACTTCCTCTGCTCATTTGGCTTTAATTGATAGAGGCCAGAAATACTAGGGGCTGTCATGTAATAGAATTTATCTTGATCGTAAGATTCATAAAGTTTAAATACTCCAGAACTCGTTTTCAGTGATCCTACAACTTTTCCTAACTTAGAAGGCTTATAATCTTTAATAAATCTCTGCGCCTTAAACTCTTCTAAATTCTTCTTTAGGAAACGTATTTTAGACTGAGATATGGAAAGAATTCTATAAGGGTTAGGTGTAGTCTTATAGTTTTGAAAATCTACAGTGAAATCTCTATTTCTTATATTACTAAAACTAATAACCTCATTTGTAATATCACTTGGAAAGAGATTCATTTTCATAAAGAAGTTTGGAGGTAAGAAAAAGAGTGCCTTAATTCTTCTATATTTATGATCAGATTTATGAGCACCTTCTTTAGCTATGACTCCTTCAAAAGGTAGAGAGTCCTTTGATATGGCCACAACATCTCTGCCCTGCCCTACAAATTGAATGTAAAATTCTTGGGAGTAATCAAGCTTCTTTCCTAAACGGTATTCAAGCGTTCCATTTTCAAAACGAAAAGTCATTTTCAAAAATTTGTCTGGAAAGAAGTCATCAAAATTATTAATATCTTCTTTTTCCAAATATTTAACCGCTCTCACATATGAGATTCTATTTAAGAAATCATTCACTTTCTTTAGATCAACAGGGTGACCATCACTAAAATTCCTGAAGAAATTCCCTTCTTTTTTAATATGATTGTAAGGAGTTTGAATCTCAAGTAGATCTCCATACTTACTAGTATCTAACAATCGAGAGTACTCATCCTCTGAAGAAGCTTTCTCTATCCCCTTTTTCTCCTGAGTAATATAAACCGTACACAAGAGGGCAACAAGAAAGAGAAAGAGAAAGAGGTTTTTCACTACAACTTCCCTCTTCTTCTGTAGATAACAATTGAAAAAATGATGAGAACAATAGGAAGGAAGACCACACTAAAAAAGAAAATAATTCCCAACTGAGGTCTGCTAATGAAAACTGGTTCATTACTCATAGTGACTCGTTCAAAACTTATGAGCTGATCATTCCTTGTTAACCAAGAAATTGAATTCACAAATAAAGAAAAATGATTCGTGAATTTTCTATAAGAGTTAGAGACAAAACTAGTATTTGAAAAAGTTAATATCCTCCCACCTTTCTTATATTCGTGAGCAAGGGCGAAGTGAATAGGTCCGGGAAGATCTTTTCCCTCGTCGAAACTTTGTTTATCCAATGTAAGGAAATCACTCTCTCCCCAACTAATAGGACTTGAAGTAATGAGTTTGGTTCCTTTTTTAATAACTTTTCTATTAAAATCTAGAGCGGTTGAAAGTGGAAAGAAAACAATGCCAGAAAATCCTTCGAGAATAGGGTGTTTTTTTGAGTAATCAGTGGCAATAGGCACTGTCCCCTTAGACCCTTTAATGTGGGAACTTGGAGAGAGAGCTAGTACGTTATGCACTAAAATCCCTTTCTGCTTCAAGTAACTTCTAAACTGAGGAATCGTATCTCCATTAAACTTTGGATTAATTCCCACTAAGAGAGAGCGTCCTTTCTCAAGAAAACTATTTACCGATAAGATCTCTCTCTCATCTAAATCAATCTCAACTCCCCAAAGCACTAGAACGTCACAGGCATTTAAAGGTTCAGAAGAAACCAATTTATAATCTTCTACGCGATAATTCTCAAGTTCAAGTAAACCTCTTAAGGCACTATGATGATTCGCATCCTCTGAGAACCAACTAAGTCTCGTATGTGAACTGTCGACACAAACAACTGTTTCCTTTTCTCTCGAAATTTTAAAAATAGCGTTTGTCAGCTCCAATTCTCTAATGCGAGTAATACGTGATGACTTCCCCTTCATCTCTACAATTATAGTCGGGGCCTTAGTGACGCTATGTAGTTTCACAAGGTCAGGTCTTGTTTGAACATCAATATATTCGACTTGGATATCTGATTTCTTAACTCTATAGAGTTTAAGCAGATCATTTATAGGTAAGTGATCCTTTTTTAAAGCAAAAACTTTTAGCTGAATTTCCTCGTCAACACTTTCTAAAACTTTTATCGATTGAGCTCTCAAAGAGTTAAGAGCACTTTCACTTAAATCAACTTGATAAGGATTTTTAAATGCTAAGTAATTAAATAATGAAATAATACAGAATACGAGAACACATGTGGTCAGTGCGGAGGTTAGTCCCTTGAACTGAGTACTCATATAATACGACATAAAAGACTTTCTATTCATTAAAACAACGATAACTGTACAAACCAAGGTAATAATTGTGACTACAGAATTTAAAAAGACTTCATCAGAGATTGAAATCCACAGGGCAAAAGACACGAGGTACAGAATGATATTAACGATGACCAAGATAGTTGAGAGCATCTTTTTCATTACCATCTCCTCGATTCAAGTGACTTTGAAGTGAAGAGCATAAACAGACCTACGAAGGAGCTATAGTAAATAAAACTATAACTTCGAATATCTCCTTTTACGAAATAGGAAAAGTGAGAAATGTTATTTAGGTAATTAAAGATTTGACCAACAATAAAACTATTGGCCGTATTGGCAGTTAAATTAACGAGAAGGATTCCTAAGATTATTGAAAATGAAACAAAACCAGAAACAATTTGATTTTCAGTAAGTGAAGAAGCAAAAAGTCCCACGATAATGTAACAACTTATATTTAAAATCAATCCAAGGTATGCACTCCCTACTATCCCCCAATCACTATAACCAGAGAACATTAAAATAAGAGGGCAAATTATAGACAGTGAAAGCATCAAGGAAATAAGAGTGACATGGGAGAGAAACTTCCCCAAGATAATTTCCCAAATACTTACTTTAGAGCGCAGAAGTAAGTCTAGAGTTCCACTATTTTTCTCTTCAACAAATGAATTCATTGTCAAAATAGGTGAAAAGAACATGAATAACGAATTCATAACTCCAAACAGTGGAATGAGAACATTATTAGTAAGAGTGGTGCCTGTGTGCTCTTTAGACCCTAAGATATAATTATAAAACAACCACCCCACTATGGCGCTAAAGATAGCACATAGAATATAAAATAGTGGAGAAGAGAGAGCTTCTTTTAATTCTCTTTTAAAAATACTAAACATCTAATTTACTCGTTACTTTATCAAAGATTTGCTCTAGATCCATTTCTTCTAACTTTAGAGAAGTTACAATATAGTTTCTATCCAAGAGGAATTTATTAATCTCTCCCCTAATATCTTTCTCACCTATCGTGGTTATTTTTAAAGAGTTCCCTTCGCAATTAATCTCAGAGAGTTCAAACTCAGACTTAAGCAATTGAATATCGTCCTCTTTCACAGGTGAATCTAAATCTATTAAAATAATCTGCCCCGAAACAAGATCTTTTTTTACGTCTTCAATTTTTCCCGACTTTAAAATACGTCCCTTATTGATAATGGTAACTTCATCACAGAGATTACTCGCTTCATAAAGCTGGTGAGTAGAAAATAAGATGGTATGGTTCTCTTTTAAACTTAGAATAAGCTCTCTCATTTCTTTAATGGCATGAGGATCAAGACCTACTGTAGGTTCATCCAGAATGATAATTTCAGGATCAACCACTAGCGCCTGGGCAATACCAACTCTTTGCTGATAACCCTTGGATAAGTTTCTAATCATTCTCTTTTCAACGTGTTTTAATCCGCACTTTGAAAGAATGGACTCAATATCACTATTTGACTTGTAAATGTCTCTGACGAATTCGAGAAAATCTCGCACAATCATATTCTTATAAAGAGGAGGATGTTCCGGAAGAAAACCAATGGGCTTCTTAGACTCAATAATGACACTTCCGTCACAGGCCTTTAGAATTCCGGTGATAATTTTCATCGTTGTCGATTTTCCCGCTCCATTGGGACCGAGAAAGCCATGAATACTTCCCTTTGAAACTTTAAACGATATTTCTTCGAGGGCAGTGACACCACCGAACTTTTTTTGAATATGCGAAACTTGAATGGCACTTTCTTCCATAAAATTACCTACTAAATTGATTCATCCCAATCTTAGCAAATTATTCTTTGAAAGTTAAAGTCAATCACTCTATAAAAAGCAGAATAATCTGATTTTTATCAAGAATTTTCACTTAGTTACCGATAGTATTAGATATGAATAAGATATTTAAAAAGTATATTGAAAAAGCCAATAATATTGTTATCACGACTCACATCTACCCAGATGCAGATGGAATAGGTAGTCAAATTGCTCTTTGCATGGCACTTCAGTCCATTGGAAAAAACGTTATTTGTGTAAACGAACTAGCGCTCTTTGAGAGATATAAATATCTAGATCCAAAAGGCGTTATCATTTCCCATGATGAGTACATGGAAAATCCTTTTGACGAAATTGATTTATTCATTGTAGCCGATACTAATAGTCTGCCAAGAATTGGTAAGAATACGCAGGAGTTAGTCCTAAAATCAAAAGACCTACTCTTCATAGATCATCATCCGTGCCCTAGAGAGTTAGCATCCATTCACTGTATAGATACAACGATGGCAGCTACAGGAGAATTAGTAGGAAATTTAATACAAGGCCTAGGCATAAAATTTACTCCAGAAATTTCACTAGCGCTATATACAGCGATAATTATAGATACATCAAGTTTTAGATATCCTACCGTTTCAGCAAATACTCATCGCATGGTTGGGGATTTAATGGATACAGGAGTTAAACCTCCTGAGGCCTTTAATCAAATCAATGGAACTAAGAAGATTGGTTACATGAGACTTATTGGAGAGGTCCTTACCTCTGCAAAGACCAATGAGACAGAAGAAGTCGCTTGGATTTGTCTAGATGAAGAAATGATTAAAAGGCATAAGTCTGATCCCGAAGACACCCACGGTTTCATTAATCACTTACTCATACTCGATAAAATCAAAGTCGCTTGTATGTTTAGACAAAATGATAAGAGTGTAAAACTAAGTCTTCGTTCAGCTGACAATAGTGTTGATGTTGGAGTTATGGCCCAGGCACTTGGTGGCGGTGGTCACAATCACTCAGCAGCAACAATTCTTGAAGGAAAAATGGAAGATGTTGTTAAAAGTTCAATTGAAAAGATTCAATTAATGATTAATGGGTCTAAAGACTAACCCTTACCTAGAATTTCTTGAAGAGCTGCTCGCTCCTTATCATTCCAGCCAAAACCACCTGCACTTAGAAGACCTCTAAGTTTTTCCTGCGTATTAGTATTTGTCGGATCATTCTTGGCGATATCAGAATGAAGCATAATATCTTTCTTTTCCTTAGAAACATCCTCACCCTTAGCAGCTTTAGCTGTTTCGGTCTTAGTTCTAATATCAACTCTAGGTGCTGGATTATCTAGGGACATATAAGTACTAATCTGCTTTCCAGTCTTAACAACGACTTTCTTTTCAGGTTTAGCTGTCTTAGCTGCAACTTTTGCGCGAATCTCTTCGGCCGAAAGCTTTTCTCTTGGCGGCCGATAGGACTTCTTAACTTTCTTAGGCTTCCCATTTTTGTGGGTCACCCTCTTTTTAGAAGTATCGTTGTCTGCCGGTCTACTGTCAAAGGTACTAAAGACTCTCATTCATCTATTATAGCGAGTTCTGCCTTTATTTTCGCTGAGGAAAGAGTTGCGCTCGTTTAAGTTATTGGCAGAGTGAAATTGGTGCCTGGCAAAATATTGTGGCACTCAGCAAAGCAGGAATATTTGTAAAAAGTTCACCTAAACTGATGATATTAAAGAACAAAAATATAAACCGACATATTTCCTAAAGTATCTTTTTTTAAAACCGAAAAATTAATTGACCATATTGCTCAAACTGCTAATCTTGGTCCTCGTAAAGGTAATGAGAGAAAAAATTCTACACCGAGTTTGTAAGTCGTACGTAAGTTCCATCGGTCCGTAAAATGTTAAACACAGTGTAGAGAACTTAGAAACAACGTTTCTAAAAATAAGAGAGAGTTATTATGAAGAAGATGGAACTAGCACAGAAATCAAAACTTCTATTTTTATCACTTATGTTATCAGTATCACTTTTCACAACTTCTTGTGGTGGCGGAAAGAGCGGATCAAACTTATCAATTCCAGGTGTGGTTGGACCAGTGGTTACACTACAACAAGATGACGTATTAATTTCAATGGTTTTTGATAACTTACATCTACAAGGTGGACTTAGATACGCAATTCCAAAGTATCCTAATTCTTACATTGAAATTTCACCAGATCTTCAATCAAATGGAACACTAATGTCTGTATCTATTTCTTTAGACGATGTGTTTAACGGAGATCTAAACAGATTAGATCCACAATCACTTCCAGGGGGTAGAGCTCTTCCAGGTGTTGCAAGTGGACGCTTACCTGCAGTTGCTTTTAGTATTGAGAAATTTCACAACATGGGTGTTTACATAGGCCCAAGTATTTTTGGAATCTTTATTCCAGTAAATGGTCTTAATATTCAAAACTCTATCATCACTGCAAGATTCTTTGCTGGTGGATCGAGAGTTGGTAACTTATCTCTAGTTGGTGAAGATCAAAACGGAGAAAATGGTGGATTCTTACTTATGTTAGATATGAAAGGTTCTGTTAAAAGAAAACTTAAAAAGGTTGCTAGAAAATACTAATTCAAAGAAATCACGACTTATAATTAAGGGAGCTCTTAGGGCTCCCTTTTTTATTTATCAATTTTATAAAAGTCCAAAATATTTAACTGCCACTTATAATTTGTTTCTTTATTATTCACAATCTCTGCATAAACGGGTCGTGTTTTGCCATCAATATCATTTAAAAGCCAAAACCTCTCCCCCACTATAGAAGTGATATTATAAAGACCTTGGTGTAGATTATTCTCAATTAAATATTTCAAAAAGATTAACCTCATAGGCTCACTCTTCTTACCAAGACCATCATACTTCTTCATATCAGAGAGAGCTTCTCTTGTTTGATAATCCTTAAGAGGGGCCTTAAGTGCCCTTATCATCGCCTTAGTGAAAATAAAGTCATTCTTCATTAATTTCATATTTACAGAAACACTCTTTTTTCTCTTAAAAAGAAGGGTCGCTACTGCTTGCTCAAACGCTGAAACTTTCACAACTGCCTTAGGTATAGGCTTTGGTTTTGGCATTGGCTTAACCACAACAACAACAGGCTTAGGCACTGGTTTTGGCTTAGGTTTAGGTTTTGGTTTTATGACAATAATGGGTTTTGGCTTAGATTTTGGTTTAACTTTCTGCTCTACAAAGAGAAAGTCCCCTAGCCCCTTGTCATCAAATTCTTTTAAAGCTCCTGGAAGAAATAACTCTCCTTGAGCATATCTTGAATTGGAAACAGATAGCTGTTTACTTATTAGAGCGAAAATTAACTGTAAATCTGGATAGAGTCTTTCTTTAGAACTAAATAATTTTGAATATCTCTTCAAACAACTTAGTCCATGTCCACCAGAGTTAATAACATTAGCAGCATTGGACTTATACAAAAGCTCGATTGACTCTGGGATATAACTTAGTCCGTAGACATCATCTTTTTCAGAACAAAGAGTTAACATGAGATTTAAATCATCTTTACAGACATTCCCTAGCGCTTGCTGAGAGTTTTTTAATGTGAACTGCTCTGAACTAATACCATGCTCAATGAGATTTTTAAAAGTTCTTACTTTTGCGACTCCCCTAGGTCTTAGAGTCCTAAAGTTCTTAAGCCATGTTTTTCTATCGCTCTTATTTAATTTATTTAATTTTCCTGCATTCCAATTTTCTAAATAGCGAGTTTTGGCCCTCTTTATGAACTTCTTCATTTCGAGAGATTTTGGACGACATTGATTTAGAGTTTTCTTCCAATCCAACGAACAAAGGTTTTCATTGCCACCGATTTCATACATGAGAGAATGATATTCTTTTAAACTTTCAAAAATATAACTCACACTAAGTAGACGATTCAAATAACGAATATATTCAATATTCTTATTGAGGTAAAAGTCTGGGCAATTAGATTTAACAGGAAACTCATGCTTCCACATATAATTTAATTTATGCAAACCTTCTGTGGTGATTCTTGGAATATAATAATCAAAGAACTCAGTATCTTCGAAAGTAATTTTTCCTAATTGATTACTGAATTTATAAGATGGAGATAAGGGGCCAAAATATTCAGGAGTTTGTCTCTCCCCTAAGTGAACGTTATCATAGAAACTATTCGACAGGTTCTTTGAGCTACCCATCGAAAAGTTTGAAACTAAGAGTACATATATTAAAATAAAGTTTTTCAACTTATTCCTTTAAAATCATTTATCTGAAATTAACATTAAGCTTAAATCTGGTACGTAAGTAATTATGATTAAAGCTATAAGTAAAAGTAACAAAAAGGGAAACGAAGCTTTATACAATTCAGTAACAGGTTTATTAAACCTAAAACTTGAAATGAATAAATTAATTCCAACAGGTGGAGTGATGTATCCAATTTCTAAATTTGTTAAAAAGATAATGGCCAAATGAACAGGATGAACTCCAAACTCAGTGGCAATCGGCACTATTAAAGGGACAACAACAATGATAGCACTAAAGATGTCCATTAGACTTCCCACAATGAGAAGGAAGACATTTAAGAAGAATAAGAATGAATATTTATTTGTTAAGTACTTCCTCATGAAATCTAAGATTTGCATTGGAACTTCTTCATCAACAAGATAATTAGTAAGTCCAAGAGCACAGCAAAGAATTAATAAAATCCCCCCTACTAAACTCATACTATCCCCAATAATCTTTGGGATATCTTTAAAAATATCTAAATCTCTATAAACAAAACACTCTATAATCAAAATATAAAATGCTGTTATCGCCGCTGCTTCTGTTGCAGTGGTAAAACCACCATAAATAGCAACTAAAACCCCAACAGGTAGAAGCGCTTCAAAGAAACAACCTTTAAATGCCGCGACAAATTCAATTTTATCAAACTTCTTCTTATTCCCTGACATTTTCCCATTCTTAATAGACCAAATAGAAAGGATAGTAATGAGTAAGAATCCAGGAATAATTCCCGCCAGAAAGAGTTGATCAATATCAACTTTAGCAACGAGACCATAGAGAATAATAGGAAGAGACGGTGGAAACAAAAGTCCTAAAGATCCAGAGGTGGTGATAAGACCTAGACTGAATTTTTCTGAGTAACCTTCATTCTTAAGAATTGGGTATAAGAGTCCACCAAGTGCGATAATCGTCACTCCACTGGCCCCTGTAAATGCCGTAAAGAAGGCACAAATAACAAGACTTACAATGGCGACCCCACCAGGCATCCACCCCAGAGAAGCTTCAGCAAAACGAAGAAGCCTTTGAGGAGATTTTGACTCTGCCATGATATAACCAGCAAAAGTAAAAAGTGGAATAGTTAATAAGGTCGGTGCACTTGAAATTCGATAGATTTCAACAGCAACCGCCATAGTCTCAACATCAGTAAAACTAAAAGCCGTTAGCGCAGCAAGAGACATTATAATAAATAGTGGCACGCCTAAAGCGGCCAATATTAATATACCTACAAAAGAAAATAATTCTATCAAGATCTTTCTCCAATACATAAATTTAAGAATTGATAAAAGAATCTATAGGCAATAAGAGAAAAACCTAAAGGAATGATTCCCACAAGATATCCACTTTGTATTCCCCAGAAGACAGGCTTACCATACTTTAGTTCTATCAATAGAAATCCATAAGAAGCATAAATCATCCATACTAAAGTACAAAAAGAAGTCAGTGCAACGATTCTCTTAATCCAAATTAGGGCGTGATCTTTTTTTATAGATTCTAAATATTTTCCAATGATATCAATTCCAATGTGAGTCCCTCTTCCTGTAGCCAAAACACCACCTAAAAAAGTACTTAAGAAGACTAAGTGCCGAACAAATGGCTCAATCCAATGAAATGTCATATCAAACCATCTAAGTACAATGGCCAGGACACTAAAGAGAAGCATTGTAAGCACACCAATGACTAAAAACCAGGTGGCTAATTTTTCTATGAATAGATCAATTAATCTAAGTGCCTTCATTAAAGTTGGCTCTCCAATTTAGATAAGGCTTCAGCAGAAAAGAGCTTTCCTTTTAGTTTTCCGATAACTTCTTTTCTAAGAACCTTTCCACGATCAATATCTGCCTTAGAGAACTTTAAGAATTCAATTCCTTGTGCTTTCATTGCAGCAAGAGCATCTTGATTATCTTTATCATTCCCTTTATTAATTTCGCCTACAAATTTCTGAGAAATTTCTTCAATAATTTTTCTATGCTCAGGACTAATTTTATTCCAAGTTTTGTCATTTATTAAGAATGCTCCTACAGAAAAGGAGATAGGTAGATCGATGACATATTTAATTTTAGTATTCCACTGTAGAGAAATAATTCCAAGTGGCGGAGCATAAGCAGCTTGAATAACTCCAGTAGAAAGTGAAGAAAGAACATCTGGCAGTGAAAGTGGAACAGAAACAAATTTCATAGTTTCAATCATTGTTGAAACAAGAGTATCCCCTTCCCATGACCAAATCTTAACTCCCTTCATATTTTCTAAAGAGTCTGTTTTCTTCTGAGAAACAAAGTAGACATTTCCAATTTCAAAGAAGCCTAGGTTTTTGAATTCATTCTCTGCAAACTTCTTATTAAAAAATGGTTCCATTTTCTTTACTAACTTTAAAGCCTTTTCTCTATTATGGAAAAATGTAAATGGTAATTCAATGACTCTCACATCACCATTAATATCCCCAAGAGTTTTCCCAGTGAAAATCCCTCCATGAAGCTGACCAATTCTAATTTTTCTTAGAACATCCGGCTCGTCTCCTTGAGAACCACCAAAGTAAAACTTTATTTTTACTTTCTTATTAGTTTTTTGCTTAATCTCTTTGGCCATTCTTTTTAAATTCTTTGACCAATTTGTTCCCTCAGGAGCAAGCACACCAACTTTAATTTTTAGTGCTGAAACATTCGTACAAAATAGAGCTGCTAAGATAATTGTTGAAATTATTTTTTTCATTTTCGTCACCTATTATTAGAATAAATCTTCTTGATATTTCTTTATTACTTCATACCTTTTTACAGCAAGAGACTGATAAAGTCTCAGTCTAGGCTCTTTAAACGCATTGTCTAATTTTCTATTGGGTTTACCTAGTAATTCTCTATAATGTTTTCTAAGTGCTGATTCCATGAAGAATTGTTGAGTTTTAAACTCTTCTTCATCAGACATGGGTATTATATAAAATTGCATAAAGGCGACTCTTGCTAACCAATTGTTGGGATTATTCTTGATTAACTTTTCAAAAATTTTCTTTCCTTTCTCTGGGTTGCCTCCCAACATTTTAGGTCTTGAAGCCTCATATGTACCATAGAAGATTTGGCAAACTCCAAAGCTAATATCTGGCTCTTTATTACAAACCCAATCAAACATTCCCTTCACAATTGGTAGATAAGATACAAGAGTCATATCTGTTTTCTGAAGGTTAATCATTCCACCCAAGGCTTGGGCCGTAAATAGAATGGCTTCATAACTTTCCATGTTATTAGATAGGTGCATATTTAATTTTGCTTCTACTCCACCCTCTTTATTTTGAGATTTCACAATATCGTCCCAAGAGATTCCTTCATTTCCGAGGAATCTTCTTCCATAGGCAAAGGCTTTAGCGTAGTTATAGATCGCCTGATCACCATATGAACTGCTCTCTTCTTCAGCAAAATAATCATTTAAGTATTCGGTTTCATTGATCGCAAAGGCATAACCGGCATAACCCTTTATAGCCGTCACTAATAATTCCACATCGTTAGGCTTCAGATAAAGTAAACCATCTACCAGTAGTAAATTGCCTAAAGCTCCCTGTTTGAAGTTCTGCCAATTTCCTTCTGTCTCTAATCCCTTCGTTGCGTCGTACATAAGTGTCCCAGTCGTCCCAACTGCGATTTTTTGAACGCTTCCACAGCTACTTAGCACCCCTACTGTCAAAAGTGACAACAGTAGCGACCTGATTGAGTGATTAGACATAATTCGTCTTCCTTTTTGACATTTTTCCATAGATTTAATGTATAGATTGCCCTAGATTTCAGCTATTTACAACTCACGGCGCACGCGGTCAAAACTTCCGCCTATAGAGGGTGATTTTTCTGGCAATATGTGTTAAAATAAGTGAAACTTGATCCAATTTATTGAGTTAAGTTTGTACACTCATTTACCGACAAGGTACAAGTTATAGCAAATTTGGCTAAAGGATTCGCCGTTGTTAAAAACATGCTTAAAAGGTAGAAATACCCATCTTCTTGATCATCCATAGGTACTAGACCTCCTATTTGTGTGAACTGAAGGTGAATAAAATTCAGACACACTAAAAAAGGAGGAAGTCGCATGAGCACTTCAAATGAAACATCTACACAAAATGAAAACCTGATCAAAATTGATCACAAAGGGTTCAAAAGAGCTACAAAGTCAGCGAGTCGCTCACTAAGCCTTAAACCTTCTAGATCATTTGCTGGAATTAAAAGTATTAGATCGAGAACTGCACTGGCAACGACAAAAGTTGTAACTTCTAACGATAATTTAGCGGATAAGTAGGACAGGATTCTACCTGCTACGTTTTGATCTACTCTTCTTATTAAAGCTTCTTTGTAAGCTCTTGATGGCCTTTTCTCTTTCTTGATCTAATTCCAATATATTTTTCTCATGAATAGATTGTAAGAAATTCTTTCTAGCAATGAAGAGGTTGTTTATAAAGGTCGTTTGCAAGGCCTTCAGCTCTCTAAAACACAGCCCCCTCTCTTCCTTTGTTAACTTATTAATTTTATCACTTTGTTCACTGTTATCCATGAGAATTAACGAGGAGAACTCTCCGTTGCAAACTTTCTTCTTATGCGAGAAAAATGTTTCCAAACTCATTTTCAAATCATGGACTTCAAAAAGGTAATTATTTGAACTAATAGTTTTTATTTTAGAGATTTTCTCATGGATGTCCCGAGTGTACTCAAAAGAAGTTTGCTTCTCATTTGCAGAAACACTAAGACTAAAAAGGAATGTCATTAAAATTACTGTTTTTTTCATTTACTAAATACTTTATCCATTTTCTCTAAATAATAGTTGATATCCTTATGATTTGTAAAAGTTAATCTAATAGCAAAACGCTTAAATTTAGATTTTCCTCCTCCAATCATTTCAACATTAGATGCTGGTACGCCAAACTTCTTAGCTAACTTCTTAGTAAAGCCCTTGTTTGCAGCGCCAGCGATCGGTTTCTCTTTGATATAGAGAATAATTTCACCACTTGGTCCCAACAACAACTTCTCTACTTTCGCACCTGGTTTGGCCCAGAGATCTAGACCAAATACAAGAGAGTCAGGTTCTTCTTTTATCGAAAAAATTTTAATTCCTAAGTCTTGGCATTTCTGAGAGATCAGTTCTAAAGAATTAGACATGAAAGAGTTCTCTCCACTCTCCATGAACAGAATTAGCGTGCCCAAGGAATTTCTTAAACTCTCTTAAGAAGTCTGATAAGGGGAAACCTACAACATTTGAGTAGGAGCCATTCAAATTAGAAATGAAACTTAATCCTTGTCCTTGAATACCGTAGGAACCGGCCTTATCAAGGGATTCTTCACTTTTAATATAGAGATCCAACAAGTCTTTATCAATTTTTTCAAAAGTCACTTCACTTCTACAAGAAAAAACCATCTCTTTCATTTTTGATTCTTCAAAATCAAAACAAGACATAAAGATACTTGTGACAACACTATGTTCTTTACCTTCAAGCTCTAGCAACATTTTTCTAGCCCCTTCTGGCCCAGATGGCTTTCCATAAATTTTCTCCCCCAAAGTCACAATGGTATCTGAGGCCACTATGAAGGGAAAATAAGTTTTTGAAAAATCTGATCTTTGAGATAATTTACTAAGAACATCTCTACCTTTTAGGGCCGCTAAGTCTTCTGCTACAGCAACTGGATCTACTTCACTTGTCACCTCTTCTACATCTGAGGAGATGACCTCAAAAGGGACCCCAATCCACCCAAGTAATTCTTTTCGTCTAGGACTTCCACTTGCTAAAATTAAATTATATAAGTTATTTGATGTCATTTATAATCTTCCAATATTTCTTGGTTGTACTATTTAAAACTTCTCTATCACTTCTTACCTGGGCAGATGAGTTCTTGCTTCTCAAGTAGTTCACGAGAGCAAGGTTAAAGAATTTTGCAGAGTATTGCATATCATCTGTGGGCTCATTCCTTGCGAGCATCTTCTCTCTTAAGCGCTGAGAAGTAAGAAGAGTAGTTGTTTCCATTCTTCTTGTATATTCTTTTAAATATGCCAGTCTTAAACTCATATCACTTTTTTTATTTGAAAAGATTCCCCACTGTCTATAGCTATAGATCTTAGCGAATTTCTCAGCATCATCAACAAAGTTAGTGAAACCGCTGTACTCATTCATAAGCAATTCTCTAGCCACAAGCATTGTAGGGATTCTCTTAGTCATTAATTCTCCCACGGAGAATTTCTTTTCTCTATCAAACTTATTAATGAATCTTCCTCTTTGATCTATTTCATACCAAGAGTCAGCGTCAAGGATCTCAGTTTTTTTATTTTCAAAACCTCTAAATGAAAATGTGGCGACACTATCTTTTAATTCATCTTTGAGACCCAATTTCTCATGTCCCCTGGATTTGATATAAGATCTATTTCCGATCAATGAAATAAATTCAATATTTATATCCCTTCCCTCAACCGTACCGTTAGGAGAAACAAGAAATGAATAGGTTTTTCTCTTCTTAAATTTCTTATTATTTTCATCTATCAATTGATTCAATCTTTCATATTGTTTTTTTACTGTTTGACTCTCTTCAATCAAATTGATGAGAGAGTTTTCATCGTAATCAATTTTTTCTGAGATTGGCATGGCGGCGTAAAACTGTAAGGGAAAAAAGATAACATCTGTTTCTCTATCATTGGTAGTGACATATCGAGATTCCGACCTTGATAGCCATAGAACATTTCCAGAGTTTATCCTGGCATGAATAAAAGTTTCCTCAAGTCCAAAGTTGATCTCTCTAAAAGTTACCGAAGAGCTGGGAGAGAGACGCACCATTGTGCCATCAAAGAGAAAGATCCATGCATAACTATCAAAACTTGTGTGTATCTCATCACCCTCAAGAATACTGGAGCGAAATTGAGTATTGTAAAAACCTACACCTCGGTAGTTCTTGCAATCACCCACACAGTGAACAACCTTACCAATGGTTTCTCTCTGCCTTTTCTCTCTTATGGTCTTTTCCCAATTGGGCCACTTATCTCTCAGATTGGTATCTTGGAGCCAGAGGTCATAATCGAGAAAATCAACAGAATCGATTTTATCCCATTGAATAAGGCTATTTTTCATCCCCTTATAGTAGTAATTCTTGGTGTGCTTTCTCTCATCTCCATTAGAGTGCAGAGTAAAGAACAGAACGGAAAGTATTAAAAGTTTGAGATTCATGCATAACTTATCGGAATTTATGAAACTGAGTCCACCTTTATGCCCAATCTAGGGGTTAGCGGCAAAAAATGACTCCACCATGCGCATTGCGAGAATAAACTATTAATTTCATGTGGGATTTGATAAAATTGGCCCCTTTGAAACTACTATTTTTGCCTTTCATTTTAGGAGACAAGTCGTGTCGGACACAGAAAATACCAGCCCAGAAAGTTTTTCATTTGTTGAAAACGAACATCAAGTTCTATCTTTTTGGAAAGAACAGGATATCTTTAAAAAATCTCTAGAGAGAACTCAAGATAAGAAACCTTTTATTTTCTACGATGGTCCTCCATTTGCGACAGGTCTTCCTCATCATGGTCACCTTTTAGGTTCAACTCTTAAAGATATTGTTCCAAGATATTGGACGATGAAGGGCCGCTACGTTGAAAGACGTTTTGGTTGGGATTGTCATGGTCTTCCAGTTGAATATGAAATTGATAAGAAACTTGGAATGTCTGCACAAGACGCAGTAGAGAAACTTGGAGTTAAAGCTTACAACGACGAATGTCGTGGCATTGTTCAAAGATTTACTTCTGAATGGCAGAAAACTGTTTCAAGAATTGGCCGTTGGGTTGATTTTGAAAATGATTATAAGACAATGGATCCAACTTTCATGGAATCTGTCTGGTGGGTTTTCAAGGAGCTTTGGAATAAAGATCTTGTTTACCAAGGTACTAAAGTCGTTCCTTTCTCTACAGAACTTGGTACTGTGCTCTCTAACTTTGAGGCCACATCAAATTACAAAGACGTTCAAGACCCAGCTGTCACAATATTATTTAAAGTTGACGGAGAAGAAAATACTCACTTCGCAGCTTGGACAACAACTCCTTGGACACTTCCTTCAAACCTATGTCTCTGTGTTGGTGCTGATATTGATTATGTAAAAGTGAAAGATGAAGATAAAGATCTCTTCTTCTACCTTGCAAAATCGAGATTAGAGCACTACTCAAAAAAGAGAAATCTAACTGTAGTAGAAGAAATGAAAGGATCTGCACTTAAAGGGAAAACTTATACTCCTCTTTTTGACTTCTTTGCAGAACTTAAAGCAGAGGGAGCCTTCCAAGTTCTTAACGATGATTACGTAACGACAGAAGATGGTACAGGAATCGTTCACACAGCTCCAGCTTTTGGTGAAGATGATAATAGAATCATGAAAGAAGCAGGAATCAGCGCTATCGTTTGTCCAGTAGATAATGCCGGTAAATTTACAGCGAAAGTAACTCCTTACCAGGGCGTTCATGTAAAAGAAGCTGATAAACAAATTATAAAAGATCTAAAAGATAACGGTAAACTCTACGAGCAATCAGTGCTCGTGCATCCTTATCCTTTCTGTCCTAGATCAGATACACCACTTATTTATAAATCAATCCCTTCTTGGTATATTAAAGTTGAAGAAAATGTTGAAAATCTCATAAAGAACAATGATCAAATCAACTGGGTACCTGGTCACATAAAATCAGGACGTTTTGGAAAGTGGCTAGAAGGTGCTAGAGATTGGGCAGTTTCAAGAAATAGAGTTTGGGGAACACCTCTTCCTATTTGGAGAAATGATGTCTCTGATAAATGTATCTGTATTGGATCAATTGCTGAACTTAAAGAGCTCTCAGGTGTTGAACTTACTGATCTTCACAGAGAAAATGCCGACGTGGTAACTTTCACAGTTGAAGGTGAAGAAGGAACTTATAAGAGAATAACTGAAGTCTTTGACTGTTGGTTTGAATCAGGTTCAATGCCTTACGCACAACTACATTACCCATTTGAGAACAAAGATGTTTTTGAAAATGGTTTCCCTGCAGAATTCATTGCGGAAGGTTTAGATCAAACGAGAGGATGGTTCTACACCCTTACAGTTTTATCAACTGCCCTATTTAATAAACCTGCTTTTAAAAATGTTATCGTTAACGGTCTTGTTATGGCCGAAGATGGTAAGAAAATGTCTAAGAGTCTTAAGAACTACACACCACCAGATGATTTAATGGAAGAGTATGGAGCGGATGCACTAAGACTTTACCTTATCAACTCTGGTCTAGTTAAAGGTGAAGAGCAAAGGTTCACTGATGCTGGTGTAAAAGACATGGTAAGAAGAGCACTTCTTCCTTGGTACAATGCTTTTAGATTTTTCCAAACATATGCCAAAGTTGATGGTTTCCAAGTCGCTGAACATTACAAAGAAGGCGACAATATTGTAGACCAGTGGGTTGTTTCAAAACTCCAAACTCTTAAACAAAATATCGCCACAGAAATGGAGCAGTACAAGTTATACAACGTTGTACCTGCACTCTTTAACTTTATTGAAGATCTAACAAATTGGTACATCAGACTTAACCGTTCAAGGTTTTGGGGAGAAGGGCTTAACGACGATAAACGTGCAGCTTACTCAACTCTTCACTATGTACTAACTGAAATTTCAAAATGTATGGCTCCGTTTACTCCATTTCTTTCAGAGTATACTTTTAAGGAATTAAAGAAATTTGATTCTAGTGAAGTTTCTGCCTCTGTTCACCTTTGTGACTATCCAGAAGCTGATCAAGAAAAAATAAAACCAGTTCTTGAAGATGCAGTAGATAGAATGCAACAGCTAATTCTATTAGGACGTCAAAAGAGAAATCAAGTTCAGATAAAAGTTAAAACTCCACTTGCGACACTAACTATTATTCATAAAGACAAAGAACTCTTAGAAGAAATATCTAAGCTTGAAACTTATATTCAAACAGAACTTAATGTGAAAACAATTGAGTACTCTACTGAAGAGAATAAGTTCATTAAACTCTTTGCTAAGCCTAATTTCAAAGTTCTTGGAAAAAAACTTGGTAAGAGAATGGGACAATTTGGGAAACTTATTTCTGCCCTAGATGCAAAAGAACTTGCTGATTTTGAAGCCAACGGAGAAATTGTACTCGACGGTGAAAAATTCATCTCTGAAGACATTGCTATATTCAGAGAAGCTAAGGAAGGAACTGAAGCCCTTTCAAATAGATTCATTTCAATTGATATGGATATTAATCTCACTGAAGATTTAATTGAAGAAGGATTAGCAAGAGAAGTTGTTAATAGAATTCAAAGAAGTCGTAAAGAAATGGGATTAAATATTGATGACAGAATCATCGTGAAATTCTCTGGAGATGCCAAACTAGTCTCGGCCATAAACAAACACTCCGCTTATATAGCTGGTGAAACACTTTCTAGTGAAATCACCGAAAGTGACTCAGTTTCTGGCAGTGAATTTAATATCGATGACTTAGCGATTAATGTGTCCATTATTAAAGCCTAAACAATTTTTGCAGGAGAGGGTTTTCCTCTCCTGATTTCATGTACTTGTCAATTTTCATAGTAAAATCCTCTAATATTTTTCAAAAATATTCCGACTAGATATAAACTATAGTTGAAATAAAATATTTCTGGAGAGAATTATGGCTACGTCACATCCGTTTAAAGGTCAGATTAAACTTGTTTCAGGATCTCAAAAATCACATATGGATTTTGAAGTTCCAGAAGAAGATTTACCATTTTCTGAAACCTTGATGAATAGTTACTCCGGTTTAAAATTAACAATGGAAGAAAAGCGAGAGCTGAGCTTAAAGCATAGAAAAATCATTCATCAATATCAAAGCATAGATGATGAAGTGGTTCTAAAGTATGTAAAACGTTTCATCAATGCCCTCCCAAGACCAACTAATAAGAAAATTAAAGTTAAAACTAAAGACTTTGGAAGTTATATTTGTCTTATGGCCATTTCATCTGGAAAAATTCCTGATTCTCTTAATCTTTGTTTTGAATTAGAAGATACTCCAGTAGGATTATTTCCAAAGAAATTATTAAAGAAAGTTCTAAGTAAGAATATTGCTGTTAAGTTCATACTTAGTAAGAATTCATGGGTAAAACCATTTAAGACTATCTACCAAGAAGCTGCCTAAAGAGCTCTAGCTTTGACAAATGTTTACAGACATTAAACAATAGAGCTATGAAAAAAATCATACTTCTCATTTCTATCCTTTTAGTACCTTGCAGTACTCTTGGTTATTCTTTTTTTAAGATTAAACCTAATGATATTAAATTAAGCTCTGAAAGTTTTAGAAGGTATGTAAGACCTCAATTGAAAAGTATTGTAAGCGAATACTTCCATGTCTTAAAAAAGGTTTCACCAGAAACAGAACCTATTATAAGTCTAAGAAGAAATATCCTTTCAATTTCAAAAATGACAAGAAACTACGTTACCAGTTGCTCTAACCTAAATGCTGAAGGCCTGTCTAATTGTCCAAATAAAGTTCAACAAATATCTCATCTCTTAAAACAATATGAGAAAAATCTTTACAAAAAACTTGAGAATTTTTCACTCATTGGTAGTGAAATTGAAGATGCACTGTCCTACCAAAAACTTCTTAGAAATCTAATAACTTCTCTGGCCGCAATTAATCACCATCTCGAAGAGTATAGGATTTTAAATGGAACTGATTTTGAAAAGTATGCAACAAGTTTTGATGAGATCAATTTGCTAGTCGAGAAGTCTCTTGCTGAGATCAATTTAAAAATGAACATTCTTGTTCCTTTAAAACTGAAAAACGAATTTGAAACGATTTGGATTTCATTTATTCTTCCTATTCAAGAGATGGTCGTACTCAAAAATAGTAAAACTTTTCTCATTACTCACCTAGAGAGACTAAATATTGACTGGAATAGTTTTAATAAGAATATGACTAAAGGAAATTACAATATCGTACTCAGCAAAATCAAAGTCACCAAGATAATGCACAATCGCTGGAATGCCGTTTTAAAAATAATTCTTAGAAAGTAGACCTGAGCCTAAGTGGCGGACAAAAAAAAGGCTCCTTTCGGAGCCTTAATATTTCAACTAAATTTTTGAAACTCTTCTCATCTTGCTTGCAGATTTATTTCTTCTTTTCTCTGCTGCTTCGAGTTTTTCGATTCTACGAATTGAAGGCTTTTTATATTCTTTTCTCTTACGATACTCACGAACAACACCAAAAGCTTCACATAGTCTCTTGAACTTTCTTAATGAACGCTCAGCTCCTAATTTATCATCAATCGAAATATGGATTGAATAACTATTATCTTTTGCCACTGAAATCACCTCCTCTTCGGCTTGATATTACCTTCCACTGAAGGCCTTGGACCTTTTCGGTCTAGCTTTTATAAGTTGCATAAGTTAGGATGCCTCCAATATAAAGTCAATAGTTTTCCATAGTTGGGAATGAAATGGATAATAATAATCACGATGCTCCACAAGTAGACCTGTTTTCAGGCACTTCTATTGAAGTCGAACAAGAATCTGTGCATCGCGCTGGCCAACCTCTGCCTTTTAGGGCGAGACCAGATGACTTTGAGGGTTATTTTGGCCAAGAACACGTTTTCAAGAGATATTCTTTCTTAAAATCTAAGAATTTTCCAAGTCTCGTGATTTGGGGACCTCCAGGAACGGGAAAAACCACCCTCGCTCATATCCTGGCCAAGAATAGTGGTCTTGAGCTCTATAATTTTAATGCCGTCCTAGGTGGCGTAAATGACCTAAAGAAACTCATCGCAAGTGCTATCTCTATGAAAGAGAGATACAATCAAGAAGCGATAATATTCATTGATGAGATCCACCGTTTCAACAAGGCACAACAAGATGCTCTGCTCCCCTATGTGGAACAGGGAAGCTTTATCTTGATTGGTGCTACTACAGAAAATCCAAGAAGCTCCGTCAACCGTGCCCTACTCTCAAGGGTTCAAATTATTGAACTCAAGAAGCTTAGTGAAGAAAATCTCGAATCAATAATTCGTAATGTAGCAAAGAGATTTGAAATTAATATTGATGAGGACTGTGTTCACTTCATTAGTGACTACTCTAATGGTGACGCTAGAAACTCACTAAATATTCTAGAATTACTAGAGAAGAACTCTGCAGGTGATCAGAAATTACTCACGCTCTCGGATGTAAAACCTATGGTTTTAGAAAATGCGAGAGAATACGATCGAAATAAAGATCGCCACTATGATGTCATCTCTGCCTTTATTAAAAGTATGAGAGGAAGTGACCCAAGTGCGGCCCTCTTATGGTTAGCGGTAATGCTTGATGGCGGAGAAGACCCCGTCTTTATAGCCAGAAGACTTGTAGTCTTTGCCTCAGAAGATGTGGGAAATGCCGATCCCCAGGCCTTAACTATGGCCACTTCATGCCTAACGGCGGTTGCACAAATTGGAATGCCAGAAGCCAGAATAAATCTCGCTCAGGCAACAACCTATCTCGCTGCAACAGTGAAAAGTAACGCTGCTTACTTAGGAATCAATGAGGCCTTAAGTTATGTGGAATCTAATCAAACAATCGAAGTTCCTCATCACTTAAAGAACTATCCACCAAAAGATGCGACAGTGACTTACCAGTACCCTCATTCATTTCCCCATCACTATGTGAAGCAGGACTATACTCCAGCAGGCACACCCGAGTTCTACCGCCCAACAGAAATGGGACTAGAGAAGAATATTAAAGAAAGGCTCTCGAAACTAAAGTAGTCACATAGAACAAGAGTCTCAGGTAAACAGCTAGTATTACTATAAAAATCAGTGTTGCTTAGTCGAAATTTGCCTAATTTCTTTACACCACTGAAAAGATTTCAAGTTACAGGTTAATTTTTCAAAATCAGTTTATATTAAATAAAATAAATTTTTAATCAGAGGACTACTATGAAAAAGTTAGCTATCGGCCTATGTTTGGGTGCAATGACGTTGAGTGCAAACGCTGGAACTTACCAAGGTTCATCACTTGAAAGTGTTTGGAATAAAATTGATTCAAATTCATATGCCACTCTTCCCCATAATAAGGTTAGTTTTCTAAGTTTATTTAACGGTCTTAAAAGTAGAATCGCTCAATCAGCAAATAGAACTCTAAATAATAAATCAGATATTCTTCCTCACTTTGATAAACTTGCTCACCCAAATGGAACTTGTCTTAAAGGAACATGGAATATAACTGAAGAAAGTCCTTATACAGGTTTTTATAGAAATGGTTCAAAAGGACTAATCATCACAAGAGCTTCTGTTGCCCTGTCTAAAACGACTGTTGGTAATGACCGTGCTTTTGGATTTGCAGGAAAGATCTTTCCAACGCAAGATGAAACAGAAGTTGTAAAAACAGCAAACTTCTTTCTAGTAGATGATCTTGGTGGAACAAAAGCAAAGAACTACACTGGTGTTGAAATGACTAATGAGCCAGCTGTTTCAAAAACTCTAGCAGTTATAAAGAATTTAGCCTACGCACTTAAACTTGCAGTAACTTTTGGAAAGGCCGATTCAAATCCAGGAATCAGACAAGTTTATCAAATTTCAGAATTAGAAGAAGCAGCAAAAGCGATCACTCCAAAGTGGATGATGATTAAGGCCAGAAATGGTCAAAATATGAATGTAAGAGATTTTAGAAATGAGCTTTCACTAAATAATAGAAGCCAAAACCTTTTCTTTGATATCTATGCCACAAGTAAAGTTGAGGGTGATAAGAAGCAATGGAAGAAGTTAGGTTATATTGAATTTACTGAATCAGCTACATCAGTTTCATGTGATCACAATCTTCACTTCAATCACCCAAAGTGGAGAACAAACTTAAATCACAAATAGAAATATATTGGGGCATAAATTTAGAAAAGTTCATGCCCCATTTTTTTAACTAAGTGATTCGAAAACTTCAACCTGTCTTTCAACTAATTTTAAACTATCCATCCAAAATTCAGCTTTAGTAATATCTTTTCCTAAATGTTTTAAAACAAGTTCTTCCGCTTTCATTTTACCTGTGTCTCTTAAGAGATTAATGTAAGCTTCATTGAATTTATCTCCTAGCGCCTCTCTTTGAGAGAGGATTCCAAGACTAAAGAGGTATCCAAAGAGATAAGGATAATTATAAAAACCAAAACCAGAAATAGAAAAGTGTAATTTTGAGGCCCAGAACATTTCATCATATTCACTTATAGAATCATCGTACCAAGTTTTCCAAGCTCCACTCATTAACCCCTTTAGTTCATCGGGAGTTAAGGTCTGCCCTTTTCTCTTTTCCACTAAGCTTTTTTCAAATTCAAATCTAGCAGGGATATTACACAACATGGCCGCTGCGCTCTCTCCATTTTGCCAAGCGATATCTAACTTATCTTCATCACTCTCAAGAGTTTCAAAGAGGTATTCTCTGACGAGAGTTTCAGCGAAGATGGAAGCTGTTTCAGCCAGAGTCATTGAGTAGTGAGTTTCCATAAAAGGAAGATCTCTCATAACCCAATTGTGATAAGCGTGACCAATTTCATGAGCAAGAGTTACCATCTCTCCAATGGAACCATTGTAAGTCATAAAAACTCTAGGCTCTCTCACGCTAGCAAAACCTGTGCAATAAGCACCTGGAGAGCGGTACTTACTAGGTTTAGCATCTATCCAATTCTTCTCGTACATCATACGAGCAAAGGCTCCCATCTCAGGACTTAGTCTATTAAAAGCTTTTTCAATAGTATCGATGGCCTCTTTAAAAGATATTTTCTTCTCTGTCTTACTTGGCGCTGGCGCTAAGAGATCCCATGGACCTAACTTATCTTTTCCCGTTAATTTGGCCATAGTCTTGATGGCCCTTTGACCAATAGATCTTTTTTCAAACGTAGATGACATGAGAGAATTTAGAGTTTCTCTCGTAATACGCGACTGCTTACAAGATACATCTAGATAGTGAAGTTCTGTAATATCTGAGCGCACAGAGTTTTCTTCTAAACGCCAACCATTAATAGCATTTAAAATAGCAGCTGCACTCTCCTCATGAACACTCCAAGATTTTTGAATCGCTCTATAGGCCTGCTCTCTCTTCTTGGCATCACTTCCTCTTGTCAGGGAAGCTGCATCAGCGTAACTCACATTTGATCCATCAATTTCACAAGTCAACTTTCCACAAATATCTGTGTAGAGTTTTCCCCACGCGTGAAGTCCATCAGTTGATAATCCCTGAAAAAGAGATTCTCTACTTACGTCAAGTGTGTGATCTTTAAGTTCACGTAGAAGAGAAATTTTAAATCTCTTACATTCTAATTCCTCATTGAAGAAACTCTCAATGAGATCATCATCGAGCCTAGTAAGGAAAACATCTAATGACGAATATTTCTTACTCATCTCTGCACCAAGCTTTCCTAGTTTCGATCTGAGAGTCTTTGCAATGTCATTACTTGAATCAACTGAAATAGTCGTACTTATAAATGTATTTAAAGTATAAAAAGGAATCAACATTTTTAAACTGACTGAGGTCATGTCTTGAGCAATGGTGATCAAACTTTTCTTTTGCTCAATATCTAGAGACTCCCAACGAGAGAGTGCACTTGTTAAGTTCTTAGAGTTTTCCTCTTGCCCCAAGAGCATTCCGTTAATAAGCTCTATATCTTTTGTAATTTTTGTATCTTCAATGGATGAATAAATATTTGAGTTATCCCAAACTGTAGTGTCTTCTATAACATTCATTATACTACTCCCAAGTTAAATTCACTAAACTTAGGGAAGACTACCTTAGATTTTACTGGAGAGGAAAATAAAAAGGGCACTGAAAGTGCCCTGTGGTATTAAAGGTAAGAAACGTCTATGGTCATGGCCATATGATCTGAAGATTTAAGGTGGCCATACACCTCTGAATCAAGAACTTTTAAGTCCCTTACGTAAATATAATCTATAATTCTACCAGTCATTCCCGATCTATATCTAGAGTCATTTCTAAAAGTCACTTCAGTAAACCCAAGTTCTTTAAAGAAGTTTCTCATATACTTCGTTTTTGCTTTTGAACGACAATTAAAATCTCCACCAAAGATGACCGGTCCCTTATGACTTTTAATCATCAGCTCTGTTTGTTTCAACTGATGATAGAAGGCCTTCTTTCTGGCAAAGTTAATGGCATGAATACTAAGGGCGAGCAATTTCTCTTCTCTACCTTTAATTGGATAACTAGCAGCCGTGATAACTTTATGAGTTCTCACTAGAGGCTCTTTATACTTAGATCTAATAATTTCAACTTTCTTAGGCTCAACGGAAGAACCGATTAAGGTCCCAGTGAAAGATCCAAATTTCTTGGCGTAAGTAAAACTTATTCCCGTATCCCATCTAAAACCAGGAACAGATTCAAGAACATTTTGAACTCTAATGTCTGAGTCAGTTTCTTGAATAATAAGAAGGTCCTTGCCTGTAGCAAGTTCAGGAAAATCACTCTTAAAGGTATCTTTCTTACCTTTATAGATATTCCAAACGAGAACCGAAATTTGGTTGGGGTTGAGCTCACTCTTGCTGGCCCTTCCCTTTGTTAAGTGAGTTTCACTTAACGGCGGTGTTTTAAACCTGCCAAAGAAAAAGAAAGAGTAACCTGACTCAATGCTCAGCATGCATGCTAGAGCGACTATAAACATCCGTGTATAAATTTTCATAAGAATATAGTACAGAGTTTTTTACTAAAGTATAAAAAAAAATGACTTATAATGACGCCTGTCAGCTCATGTTAGATTTTAAGCCAAAAAAAGCCTTCATTCGAAGGCATTTTATATATGATAATTTTATTTTATGCAGATCTAATTAGTCCCAACGATTAAACGTCACGTGAACATTAGTAAGCATGTCTCTAGTCACAAAGAAGTAACCTAAGTTAGTCTCTACGTAACATACTCTAGAACCAGGTACGCCTCTAAGGACCTGATCACAACGATTGTGCGATCTACCTCTAGCACTTCTACCAAAATTGATAGCAGTACGAGAACAACCTACTTCACTAAGAAGATTTCTAATCATCTTAATAGAGAACGCTAAATGGTCATTACCATAATCACGAACTTCGTAATCATTTAGATCCATTGTATGAGTGATAGAGTCTTGCGAATAATCATTCGTAAGTCTGGTGATACATCTTGTTTCGCTGGCATTCGACCATTGTGACATGGCCAGTAAAAGAAAACTTGTTACAACTACAAATCTTGCAAATTTCATTCTGTGCTCCTTAAATCTCTTACTCGTGTGTGTGTTTTGCGGATAAAGGTATAACAAGAGCCAAACCAAGAATCAAAGAATTTAGTCAATTTTTTCTCTTTGTTCTTATGTCGCACCGCAAGGCCACTGATAATATGATAGATGTTGTTTTTATTAGATTGACTTAAAAAAACTATTAGCCAAGTTAATACTCAAGCTATATAAACCTTACACACTATTAAGACTCAATAAAAGGTTGTAAGAAAAATGAAAAAAACTCTTCAAGCATTAATCGTTTTAACTCTGTCACTCACTGCTAACGCCGCTAGCAACTACTACCCAACTGCCTATAAAACAAAACTTGAAAGAGGTTCAATCTCAGGACAAGAACTTAAAGATACACTCTTTTTAATTCTTAGTTCAACGCACGAAAAGAAAAATGGAAAAGCTGACACTCTCGGATGTTCTAACGGAACTGGAAAGTGTTACTCACATAAAGTTCTTGGATATAAAGGAGCTAGAAAAGTTCTTTTTGGAAAACTTCATTTAGAAGAAGGACCAGAGGGATATTACGTAAAAGATGTCTACTGTAGAAAGCTTATCACTCAATCTCAAGCAAATGTAGGCCCTAACATAATTCCAAACAGTACTGTTATGAACTGTGAGCACTCATGGCCACAGAGTAAATTTAGCAGAAGGTTTGGTAAAGGAATGCAAAAGAGTGATCTTCACCACCTCTACCCTACTGACTCTAGGGCCAATAGCATTAGAGGAAATTACGAATTTGGTAACGTAGATAACGGACAAGATCTTAGAAACTGTAGCGGTTCTCGCTCTGCTGGACACGGTAGTAGATTTGAACCACCATCAGAACATAAAGGAAATGTTGCCAGAGCACTTTTCTACTTCTCAGTAAGATACAAAATTGAAATTAGCCCAAGACAAGAAGCAGTTTTAAAAGGATGGCACATTCAAGATCCTGTTGACGCTGAAGAAAGAGAGAGAAACGAAGGGATCTATAATGTTCAACAAAATAGAAACCCATTCATTGATTTCCCAACTCTAGTCGACAATATTAGAGACTTCTAATCCAAATCAATAAAATCAATTACATCGCCTCGCTAATAGCGGGGCTTTTTTTGGTCCAAACTAAACACTGACAGGAAATATAAGAGAATCTAATAAAAAACTCTTGGCAGTTTCAAGCCTAAGTGTGTAAAATTTTTACGACTCTTTCAAAGGATGAAAGCTTGAAATCATTTCTTATATTGGCTTCTCTAGTTACTACAATTCAGTCGACATTTGCTGGACACTCTTACTATCCGCAATCTTTTCAAGATTCGGTAGAGCGCCGAGACCTGCAAGACGAAGAACTAAGAGAGAAACTCAAAAGAATACTCACCTCCACTCACCAGAAAAGATCTGGTTCAGCTGATACGCTTGGCTGTAGAAGTGGCTCTGGAGACTGCTATTCACATGTAAATCTTGGCTATAAAAACGCTAGAAAGCATATGTTTGGTGATCCAAAACTTGGACACTTAAAGAAAGATGGAAGTACTCACTACATAGTAGATGTCTACTGTCATAAGAAGTTCACAACTTCACGCGAGACTGGAAAAATCGGTCCCATGAGCATTCCAAATAGCAATGTTATTAACTGTGAGCACACATGGCCACAGAGTAAATTCACCGGATCTGATAGCAGATTTCAAAAAAGTGATCTAAACCACTTATTTCCAACAGACTCTAGGGCCAATGGAACAAGAGGAAACCATAATTTTGGAGAAGTCACCAATGGTCGTGAACCTGCGGTAAACTGCAAGGCCTCATCTTACGGCAATAGTAGAAGGCTTTTTCAACCTCCAACTGTTCACCAAGGAAATGTCGCCAGAGCGATGTTCTACTTCGCTGTTAGATACAATGGGAAGATCTCCAATGATATGGAGAGAATCTTAAAGAAATGGCACTTAGAAGACCCTGTGGATGATGCTGAAAGAATGAGAAATGAAGGTGTCTACCTTGCTCAAAAAAATAGAAACCCATTCATCGACTACCCAGAACTAGTCGACTTCATCGGTGATCTCTAAAATTATTACAATCCATATATAATTTCCCTCACTTGAGTGTTAGAAAAGGCTACTTTTAACACACTTGAGGGAGAATATATGAAAGGTCTACTGACTTTCTTAATGGCGCTAAGTTCACTTAGCTCAATCGCTACAACTACTATTAAATTTCAATGCTCACAAACTGATGTGACTTATATGAATCGTTTTGAACTTACTGGAGAAGTTGAAGTTTATGACTCTCAAGTTGGAAGTAAAACGACAAGATTTTGGAATGAGAACATTTCTTTTAATTTAACTAATGCTGGTACAAATGCTCAGGCCTCTGAACAAATTGAATTAAATACAAGCGGAGAAGTTAAATTCTTCGCTCCAGGAACTTTCTCTGAAAACAATGAAGTTATTCTTGTAAGAGCACTTCCAAAAGAAGCCAAAGGTTATTTTGTAAATCTTCTCTTAGACTACCCCGGTAATAATTCAAGTAAAATTAGAACGGCTGATGGTCGCGAATACAAGTCTACTTGTAAAATCGTTTCTAAAAAATCTTGTATCTTTGGAGACTCTTTAAATGATCTTCAAGAATCATCTAAATTTACTTCTAAAGAAATCGGAGACTTCTTCGTAGCTTCAAGAATTTATGAAGGGACTCATGATATTTCTTACGATGAAGACTTCAAGCCAGAAGTGACTAAGATTGAATTTACTCACAAAGTGACTGGAAACAAGTATTACTCTTTCAATACTTTTGAAGATCAGTGGGATGGTGGAAATACAATCGGTTGGATTGAAAATGCCGCAGGAAACAAAGTTTCTTCAATTAGTGATGGTGATCTATACGGGTGTACCGCTTACTAAAATAGCGTAGACTTTTACCGCTTAAATATATATAAGATGGCCATGAAAATTTTAGTATTCTTACTTTTTACTATCTCTCTAAATTCATGGTCATTAGATACCATTATCCAAAATAGCCAACTCCTATCAGGGAAGAAAGTATCCTCTCTTGCTAAAGCAAAGAAGGGGCACGTGATATTTTTCTTGAGTGGTGCCTGTCCTTGTACTAAGAAACATATTCCTTATTTAGAGAGTCTTGCTAAAGATCACCCTGATTTTAGATTTCTAGGAGTTCACTCTAACTCGTTAGAGTCATTTGCAAAGGCCAAGAAAGTATACCAAGATACAAAGTTTCCTATTGCCTACGATGAAGATGCCAAAATTGCCAACTTCTTTAAGGCCATAAAAACTCCTCATGTCTTTGTCATAACAAATGAAGACAAGACTCTTTATCACGGAGGAGTGACTAATAGCATGGATCCCAAAAGGGCCAAGAAGTTCTACCTAGAAAACGCCCTCAATGATCTTAAAAAATCTAGAGAAGTAGAAACCAAGTTTGCCAAAGCACTTGGTTGTTACATTGTGAGATAATTTTGAAAATTACTTTTTATATCATAATACTTTTTACTTTCCTCTCTTGCGGAAAATCGCCTCTTTTTAATCATCAAGATGAAGCTGACAAACCTAATCAAAACGGAATTAACTTTGTTTCATCAATGCAGTTAAAGAATCTTAATAAGTTCATAAAGATCTCTTGGGTCAATACTCCCAGCGGAGACCCTAGTATTGAAAATGAATTCATCATTCTAGTTCAAAATGGCTCAGGAGAGCTCGTAGACCTAGATGCTGACGCAACATTTTCAATTTGGGGTTGGATGCCTTCAATGGGTCATGGAACGGCAGATGATGGCCATACAACTCGCCTCTCAAAGGGAATTTACCATCACCGAGAATTATTTTTTAATATGGGTGGCGACTGGCAAATTCATTTAGATATTTTACAATTCGGAATTATAATTGATTCAACTGAGACCTCATTATCTCTATAAAAATAGTCTTACCACTTATATTTATTTTACTAAGTTTTAAAATTTACGGAGCTGCTTGCTGTGGTGGAAGCTCTTCAATTCCCTCTCTAATTACAGGGGATAATCAATCTCAACTTTCTTTTTCCTACGCTAGATCTAAAGTGATTGGTCAAACTTATGGAGATAGTGAGCCTGTATTTTTTAACGACAATAAAACTTACAACACGAATACTCTCTCGCTTAAGGGAGCTTACCTTATTTCTTCTCTTTGGCAATTTGGATTAGAAGCTTCATTCCTTAGTAAAGATAATACTTATAATTCAACTGCTGAATCAAATTCTAGCCTAGCTGACACTTCACTCTCTCTTACTTTCGAACTTTTTCCAGAAGAGTATTTCTCAGTGTGGAAGCCTAGAGTATTTATTTTCGTGAGACAGTTATTTCCAACAGGAAAATCTAACTACGAATCAGATAGTGAACTCTTAAGTGATGTGAGTGGTAAAGGTCATTATATAACCTCATCAGGACTTATTTTATCAAAGGTATATAGATCAATTGATTGGCAATTATTTTTTGAATATAAGTATCTTTATAAAACGAAAGTCAATCAGATGGAAATAGCAGGACACACTGGATTTACTACAGGAGGAAGTCTAGGACTTAGTCCTGCAGGAACGAATTTTCGTTTAGGTGTTGGTATTACGAACTTCTACTTTGATTCAAAAGAAATTCTAATCAAAAACCAAAAACAAGCTTCATCAGAAGAACAATATTGGGATAGTAGCTTCACAGTTAACTATCTTCATAAAGACTCTACTTACTCGTTAACCTATACAGACCAAACGCTACTAGGTCCGAGTCAAAATACGACTTTATCAAGAACAATATCTTTAAGCTGGCTCGAAAGATGGCCACTATAATTGGAGAACAAATGAAAAGAATATTTACTTTATTACTCTTAGTCCTAACTCAAGTGTCCATGGCCGATTGCCAAGTACTACTTAATAAAGTCAACACTTGTGTAGATTACAAATGGACTAGCGGACCATACTTAAACTCTAGAGGTCAGAGGAATTTTTCTGAATTAGAAGTCAAATTCTTTATGAAAGATGATGCTTCAGAATCTCCTATTAAAATTGATGGCATAAAAGTTTACCCATGGATGATCATGGCGGGAATGCAACACGGAACAAGACCCGTACAAACTACAGCTCTTACTAATGGATCTTATCTGGTTTCAGAAATATTTCTTAGGAAAATGATGGGTCACTGGGAAATTCGTTTTGGAGAAGACAGTGATGATTTCGATCCTCAAAATGACGACCATATTCTTGGAAAATTTATTATAAAATAGAAGAAAAGTAGCACTGAACTAGTTCAGTGCTACTAAGTCTTTAGTATGCTTTTGTATGGATTCTATTTAAATCTTCAATGATTTCAGAATCATCAATTATAATCGCTTGAAATGAACCACTCTTTTTATTCTTTATGAATGAGAATGAGTGGCTTCTAGAGTTTCCAGTAAAGACATCAATATGGTTACCTCTAATGGCGCCGCCTTTATCGGCAGCAAAGAAATATCCATCATGCACAATTGACTTTCCCACCCAATGAAATTGGGCTCCCTTAGCAGCGGGAATAAATATCACACTTCCAAAAGGAATAATTTTTGGATCAACGGCAATAGAACGAAAAGGCACGAGAGAGTAGATAGATATCCCATCTCCCCAACGGCTTCTGGCACTCTTAAATCTTACTTTATTTGTTTTTGGAAAATCTTTTCCAAAGTATCTCGAACAATCAACTTGCTCTGTAGTAGTTCCTGCATAGTTATAGGTTCTCTGTAGTCCTTCTGGAAATTTGATGGAAACTGATCCTTCCATGGCCGAATAACACCACTCCTTACGACTAAGTAGAACGGGATGAACTCCATGGGCCATGGTATTTTCCCCAAGATCTTTTAGGGGAAAACCATTCATTCTGGCGCTGTATACGGGAGTGTAATAGTTAGTCGCCCAAAGCTTAAGAGACTTGCCCTCAACTTCTTTAGACGAAAAATCGTAATCTATAGCTGTTCTCACTCTTGAAGAACAAGAGATGAGTGAAAGTGATAAAATCAGTAAAAGATACTTCATTTCTTAGCCTCTACAATAGAATGTTTCTTAATATTGTAGATTTTAAATCAGCTCGTGCCAAATATTTAAAAAATTGACCAAAAAAAAGGGCCTCAGAAGAGGCCCTATTAGAAATTTGAATTTAGAATAATGAAGCAGCGTCCATAGTTTGAAGAGTCATAATGACGTGTCTTAAGAACTTAGAACCAACTTCACCGTCAATAACTCTGTGATCATAAGTATGAGTTGCATACATGATGTCACGGATAGCAATTGCTAGGTCATCCGTACAAACTGGAGTTTTCTTAATTGTACCAACACAGAAAATACCAAGTTGTGGTTGAAGGATAACTGGAGTTGCAGCAAGAATTCCAAATGAACCATTGTTTGTGAAAGTATAAGTTCCACCAGTCATGTCATCCATTGTTAATTTCTTGCTTCTAGCTTTAATAACTAGGTCATTTAAAGCACGACCAAGTCCTGTAATATTTAAATTGTCTGCACCTTTAATTACTGGAACAACAAGTCCGTTTCCAGGAACAGCTACTGCACAACCAAGATTAATATCTTTCTTGTAAACAATATTGTCACCATCAATTGAAGCGTTAACAATTGGAAATTCTTTAAGAGCTTGGATAAGCGCATAAAGGATAAAGTGAGTATATGTTAAAGAGAATCCTTCTTGTTTTTTGAACTCATCTTTAAATCCATTTCTGAATTTAACTAAGTTTGTCATATCGACTGTGTCGATTGAGTTCACATGTGGAGAAATCATTTTAGAAGCGATCATATTCTTAGCGATAGCTTTTCTCATATTGTCCATTGGAACAATTTCAACTCTATCACTTGCAGTAAATGAAGGTTTAAATGGAGCTGGAGCTGGTTTAGCTGCTGCTGCAGGAGCCGCCGCTGGTGCAGATCCTCTAGTGCTTAAGAATTTTTCAAAGTCTGCTTTATTTACTCTACCTGCAGAACCTGATCCCGCAATGTGAGCTAGTTCAGAAAGAGCAACACCGGCTTCTTTGGCCATGGCCTTAACTAGTGGAGTGTAGAATTTTCTCTCTCCACTCTCAGTTGCTGCTGTTTCTACTGCTGCTGATGCCGCGGCAGGTGCTGCGGCTTCAGTTTTAGCAGGAGCAGCTGCTGCTGTTTCTCCACCACCAAAAGGAACTGAAACATCATCTTCAATAGAAGCGATTTTAATTCCAACGTCAATTGTATCTCCCTCTGGGAAAAGAATTTCTTCAACTCTTCCCGCCATAGGACTAGGTATTTCTGATTCTACTTTATCAGTTGAGATTTCAAAAAGAATCTCATCAATTTCAATCATGTCACCTGGTTGTTTGTGCCATTTTGTAATTGTACCATTTGTAATCGACTCACCCATTTGTGGCATTACGATTTCGTGCTTGGCCATAGTATTTCTCCTGTAAACGTATAGTTCTAATTAAAAGTTGAGTGCTCTACCCTTAGCGGCCATAACAGACTCAGCTAAAAACTCCCCAAGTGTTGGGTGTGGGTGAACAGTTGCGAAGATATCTTCGTCAATCCCTTCCATTGTTTTTAATAATGCGTACTCGTGAATCATCTCGGTTGCTTGAGCTCCAACAATGTGGGCCCCTAACATTTCACCGTGCTCACCTAATAGAGTTTTAACAAAGCCAGCTGTTTCATTTGAAGCAACGGCTTTACCATTCGCCTGGAATGGAAGCTTTCCTACAGAGTATTTAATACCTTTTTCTTTAAGAGCTCTTTCAGTGTACCCAATAGAAGCTACTTGTGGCTGACAATAAGTACAACCCGGAATATTCATACTATCTAGCGCATGTGGTTTCTTACCTGACATATGTTCAGCGGCAATAACACCTTCATGAGAAGCTGCGTGAGCTAATAATGGAGGTCCTGCAAGATCACCAATAGCATAGATATTTGAAACATTTGTTTGGTACATATCATTTACAGCAACAAAACCTCTATCAGTTTTAATTCCTACATTCTCAAGACCAATATTATCAATATTACCTGTCATTCCTACAGCAATAAGACCCATTTCAAATTTATATTCTACAGTCTTACCTTTCTCAACAGCAGTGATTGTCACATCTTTACCGTTGTTCTTAGCTGAAACTTTTTCAACACCTAGAGAAAGTTTAATTCCAAGCTTCTTGTAAGCTCTCGCCACTTCTTTAGATGAATCTTCGTCTTCAATAGGAAGAATATTTTTTTGTAATTCAAAAATATGAACATCAACGCCAAAAGCATTCCAAAAGTAAGCGAATTCAACACCGATAGCACCTGCTCCGACGATCCCGATTGACTTAGGAAGTTCTTCCATTTTAACTGCTTCCCATGCACCAATAAGTCTCTTTCCATCATGCTCAAGGCCTGGAAAAGTTTTATAGTGAGCACCAGTAGCTAAAATAATATTTGTCGCTTTAACAGTTTCAGTGTGACCTTTCTTAGATTTAACTTCAATTGTCGTCTTATCTTTAAGAGTCGCGTATCCCTCAATAGAGGTGATGTTGTTCTTCTTCATAAGAAACTCAACACCCTTAGAAATACGATCACTAATTCCCTTAGCTCTCTTTACGGCCTGTCCACCATCTAAAGACTTAAGATCAACATTGATTCCTAGCTCTTTCATATCCGCTAACTCATGTA
Source organism: Halobacteriovorax marinus (assembly GCA_002163155.1). Taxonomy (GTDB): domain Bacteria; phylum Bdellovibrionota; class Bacteriovoracia; order Bacteriovoracales; family Bacteriovoracaceae; genus Halobacteriovorax; species Halobacteriovorax marinus_A. The sequence goes on from MAAO01000004.1 coordinate 86,214, forward strand.
CTGAGTGCGCAGACTTAAGAACTGCTTTAGTAGGAATACATCCACGGTTGAGACAAACTCCACCAAACTTATCTACTTCAATAATAGCAACTTTCTTACCAAGTTGTGAGGCACGAATTGCGGAAACATATCCACCAGGTCCTGCACCAATAACTACAACATCAAAACTCTTCATATATTTGTATCCTTCGGTGTTTTAAGATATATGACTACTCATAAAAGAGTTGAAAATATCGCAATATAAAGTCGTTGATTAATATCAACACTTTGCAAGTTTGGCCATTGATATCTGCCATTACAAGCACTGTGAAGTTAGACGAATGACTCTGTGCAAAAGGAAATAATGAGTTTTTTTAACGAAGAGGAAAGGGAGATCATCCTTCGATCTTTCCCTAACGGAATCATAGCCGTCGATCTAGAGACAACTGGCCTCTCGCCTTTAATAGACAAGGTTATCGAAATTGGGGCTATCAAGATAACGCCCTTCGGTGAAGAGATTTTTAATGAATTAATTGATCCACAAATCACCATTCCTCAGTTCACAATTGACATTCATGGCATCACTGACGACATGGTGCAAGGTAAACCAACCCTAGATAAAGTTCTTCCTGATTTTGTAAAATTTATGGGAAGTCTGCCCATGGTGGCACATAATGCAAAATTTGACCTAGGTTTCATCGTTTTTGGAATGCATCAAGGAAAGTTACCTTTAAATGAATCTCACATATATTGCTCATGTAAATTTTCAAGATTTGCTTTTAGAGGAAGAATGCCTAATTTTAAATTAGGAACGCTAACTAAAGAGTTAGAAATCCCTTTAGAAAACCATCACCGAGCATTTGATGATGCTATTGCCTGTTTAAAAGTTTTTACCAGATCTCTCGAGGTCTTTAAGAAACCTGATAGAAAAACTCTTGCTGAAGCTTACCTCTTTAAAATTAAAGATTTTTCAAAACAAGATGACTTTAGCATTTCTTCTAAATTAAAACCTTTGATTGATAAAATGAAAGAGCAGGATCTTGTCGAAATAAAATATAGAGGTGGTAGTTTAAAAAATCAATTTAGACCTATAAAGCCCGTAAGTTTTCTTCCCATGCCACAGGGAAATATGCTCTACGCTCATTGCTTAGTAAGTAATATGTTTAAGTCTTTTTCTCTTAAGAAAATTGTTGAGATTAGGGAAATTGAAGAGATTGAAAAAAAAGAGCTCATAGAGAGAATGAATGAGAAGCGTAAATGAGTTACGTAACGAAGAAAAATATTAATTTAAGATTTCAACAGTTATTGATTCTAGTACTTCATCTTGTTTTACTTAGATGGATTTTTTATACATTAGGTAATGCTGGCTCCATGCTAACGTCAGAAGTTCTCTTGCATTTTGCAGGAATTGGGACTTATGGTGGCTTTCTTATTTTTGGTTGTGCTAAATGGGCAAGAAGAAGGTACGTCAAAGGTTTAGACGACTAGATGAAAGAGCTTTCCTGGCAAGAGGAATATAGAAGCGCGATTCGTTCCCACAAAGAACTAGAGAATTACTTCAACCATACATTCTCAAAAACACCTTTCCCCATTTTAATTCCCCTAGGTCTTGCTCAGAAGATCAAAAGAAGTGGAATAAACTCAGTCCTAGGAAAACAATTTCTTCCAGTCGAAAATGAAAACTGTCACAAAGGTTTCATTGATCCTATTGGAGATCATGACTACTCTCCAGTAGCTGGACTCGTCCACCGCTATAAGAATAGAGTACTATTTTTTCCCACATCTAACTGTCCTGTGATTTGTCGTTATTGTTTTAGAAAAAATGAACTCTCAACTAACGATGATCTCTTTAAGTCTAATTTTAAGAAAGTTAAAGAGTACCTCTTACAACATAGTGAAGTTGAAGAAATCATTTTCAGTGGTGGTGATCCCTTTATTTTAAGTGATGAAAAAATTCAATATTATCTAGAAGAGTTTAAAGAAATAAAATCCATTAAATACATTCGCTTTCATACTAGAACGCCTGTCATAATCCCTACTCGTTTTACAAATAAACTGATTTCTCTTTTGAAAACTTTTAAAAGTGTATTTGTTCAATTACAAATTGTGGTCCACATTAATCATAGTGATGAAATTGATTTAGACGTTAAACATACTCTTGAGAAGCTAGATCAAGCAGGTATAACTCTACTCTCACAAAGTGTATTACTGAAGGGAGTTAATAACGATTTTTCTTCACTGAAAGATCTCATTGATGCTTTGGTTTCACTAAATATTAGACCCTACTATCTTCACCACCCCGACCAAGTGAGAGGCGCTTCACACTTTAATATAACTCTAAGTGAAGGACGCGCAGTATACGCAAAACTTAGAGATGCTCTACCGGGCTGGGCGATACCAACATACATTATTGATCTTCCATCAGGAGAGGGAAAGACAAGTGCCTTTAATCCTGAAAGCTACAACTTTAGTGGTCAATTTATTAATAAAGATGGAACTATAATCCCCCATAAAGAGCCCATTTGAGCAAAATTCAATTTTGATCTACTATGGATTATGAAAAGAGATGCTGCTAAACAAAACCTATTAAGTGAACTACTTAACCAAGAAGACTATAAAGAGTTGGGACATTCAATCCTCCTTAGGAATGATACTTCTGGAACTTCTTTCTTAGATTATAAATCAATTACCATACGTGAGTTAAAGGAAGATTCTCTTTGTTTAGAGCTCCCTAAGAATGTCTGTCAAAATGGACACAGCCTTACTCTCATATTTTTTTCTTCTCCCCTCAAAACTCTCATTGGAAAATTTCCAAGTGTAGACAGCACTAGCGGTATCCCCATTATTGGAAAAGTCATTGAACATTTAATAAATGAAGAAAAAGTAAATATAGAAATAAAGTTCACTCAATACAAACCTACTCTATGGAATTCGTTACTTGAAACTTATGAAGCACAACAGAGAAAAATTTCATCTTTAATTAGCAAGGTGAAAAAATGATCTTTGAAGACATGGACCCAAAAGTAGTTGCGAATATAAATAACTTCTTAGGAGATAAGAAGGCCCTTATTGTTGACGCTAGAAAAACATCTAAGTCTACGGTCAAAAAAATGTTAGTTGCTTCAGGTGTAAAGATGTCCCATATTTTTAATGCGACATCTCTGTCTGACGCTAGAGATATCATTATTGATTTAAAAATTGATATTGTGATCACAGCTAGTGAAGTTCAAAAAGAAAAAGGAATGAAGCTTATTGAGGATCATCAAAAAGTTTTTCCAAATAGAAGTGCTGCCATATTCATTTTAATGTCAGAAGCGAATTCACCGGCTTCAGCCTGTGCCATTTTAGACACAGAGATTGATGACTATCTTGCTGAGCCCTTTACCGCTAAAAGCTTAGCTGAAAATTTCATAAATATTGTGCAAAAGAAAATGGAAACTTCTAATTTTCTCACCTTCTATCACAGGGTGAAAGAACATATTTTTTTAAATAAGTTAGATGAAGCAGAAGACGATCTACTGCAACTTATGCAAATAGAAGACTATTTGGATGAAACTTTCTACCTAGAGGGACTCATTAATAAGAAACACGGAGACTTTGAAAAGTCTCTCCTCTCTTTTAAAAAATCCGTTGAAGTAAACCCAAGACACTACCTAAGCCTGCAAGAGCTCATAGATGGACATACGAAATTAAAGCAATACGCAAAAGCCTATGAATTTTCTTTCGCATCTCTAAAAAACTACCCCATTGATCCAGAGAAACTTCCTAATCTAATTAGGCTTTCGCTGACAAATCAAAAATATGAAGACCTCATTCGTTACGCTAAATTCTTCTCTAGCCTCGATGAGCAATGTCCTGCAACAAAGACAAGTATTGCGGCAAGTTTAGTTCTTTGTAGTAAATACTTCTTTAATAACGACAATAGAAAACAGGGAATTCAAACACTCTTAGAAGCGGTTAAGGCCTCTTCAGGAAAACTCTCTATTCTTCACAATATCATTGAGACTTTTATTGCCAATAAAGAATCTAAACTCGCTTACGAGATTTTAAATAAATTTAGTCCCCTACACGGAAAAAATCCGATTTTTAAATTACTGGAAATCGAAATCTGCTTTATCTTAGAAGATGTGCAAACAGTTCTTACAAAGGGAATTCCTCTCGCAGAATCAGGGCACGCCAATAAGAAAGTCTTTGAGGCAGTGATTGTGAGTTCTATTAAAACAGATAGAAAGAAATCATCCATTGAGAACCTCATAGATAAGGCGCAAACGAAGTTTCCTGACTCTATCGATTATTTTTCCTCTCTCTATAAGAAATAAATCATTTCAGACATTTACGGTATAATTAACTACTATTAATTTATACCGTGAAGACCTATGAAAAATTTAAGAAAAACACTTTGCTCACTCCTCCTACTCTCTCTATCACTTAGTCCATTGGCGCAAGTAAGGTAATAGATAAGGATAAAGAAACTTTTTATTCCTTTCAATATATAGCTGGAGCTGAAAAAAACCTTGAAAAAGTAGTTCTTAAATTCTCTAAGACGGGAACAGTCCTGAAATCTGATGATTCTTCCCTCACTAATACGATGTTCCAGAGAATCCCTTTATTTGGAAACCGATGGGTAAACCTCATATTATTAAAAGAGGTGAAACTCTACAAAATGTTTCTTTACAACACTATGGAACCAATAGAGAGTGGCCCTATATATGGGCCAACAATAGTCCTCTCATTGAAAACCCAAATAAGGTCTATGCAGGCTTTACAATTTTCTACCTACCCTTAGAAGAAAAGAACACTCTTTCAAAAGTCTTAGAAGAAAGACATCTCATGATGAAAAGACACTATGAAGTGCAAGAGATGACTAATAACTACTACCTAAGAAAGAAAGAAGGAGACTTTGTTGAAAAGTTCTTCGCAAGAAAGATCTTTCAAGATTTATCCCATACAGCAAATATCTAAGTCCTTAGTACTAGGCCTGAAATCGCTCTACTAGAGGATTCATCTTCTTCATAAACACTTTCGGAAATAAACTCATCACCACCATGTGTGGATAGCCATAAGGCAATTGAGGGCTCTCATCAAAGTGTCTTAACACTTGAAACCTCCTCGAAGCATTGGCGTGATGATCACTATGACGACTCAATTCAAAAAGAAGTGCACGCCCTAGCACATGATTAGAATTCCATGAATGCCACACTTGCACCTTTTCATATCTCCCACTCGCATTCCTCTTTCTAAGCAGTCCATAGTGTTCAATGTAATTGATGGTCTCAAGTAGAAGGATTCCAAAGAGAGCAGCTCCCATGAATGCTAAGAGACTCTGCACACCATAGAAATAGTAAATAGCAACAAGTAGAGAGACTTCAATAAGTTTTTGTAGGATAAAGAGATTTCTTGGACCGTAAGCAAATAGACCTTTTGATTTAAGTCTCTTCACTTCAAATTCAAAGGCCTTCTTGGTTGTGAGGTAAATCGATCTTATCCAAAAGTGATAAACATTTTGGTTAATTTTTGAAGTGTTGGCATCTTCTGGTGTAGCGATGAGTTTATGATGTGATTTATTATGGGTAATAAAGAATTGCGAATAGAGACTTGAAAACAACATGATATTAGCGAGAACTTTTTCCCAAGTGGAATTTCTATGCCCTAACTCATGGCCAAGGTTTATCCCGTAGAGACCACAACTAAACCCTAAGGTACAACTAAGCCCCACGAGAGTCAGTATCGAATCAGCTTTAGAAGTCATATTTAAAAAAACAAGAACGAGAGCAAGGTGAATAAGACAACTTAGAATGATCACCAACTCATAGTAATTTGAATTGAGAACTTTTTCTTCTTCTTCACTCGAAAAATTATATTCACTCTCGCCTAGTAAGTAATCCATTAAAGGGATTAATCCAAAGAAGTAAATAAAAGGAATAAAGGTATAGGCCCCTTTTAAATTTAAAAAGAAAAAAACTATTGCTAGTGATGACATTGAAAATAAATATATTAACTTATCCATAAAGCTCCCCTTCCATGGTAAACTATTACCAGTTTTTAGTATACCACACAAGTGACATGAGAGAAATTACCTATGGGACGCGTAAGTATTGATAAAAAGAGGATTTTAAATCCAGATAAGAGAGCGGAATTGCTCTTTAAACTCATGCCGGCGCTACTTACAGAAGGTATAAAGAAATTCAAAACTAATGATCTACTAGAAGTCGCTGAGGTCAGCAAGCGAACTCTCTACCAACACTTTAGTTCAAAATCCGAGATTGTTGCTGTTACTATTGAGTATGTATTCCTACAAATTGATATTGTCTGTGAAGTTTTAAAAGAGAGTCACCTTGCTCACGAAGAACGTTTCATAAAAGTCATGCATGAGATTGTAGGAGCGCTAGATTTAGTTTCAGCTCAATTTCTCATTGATCTTAGAGATGAGTACCCTGAAATAAACACAATGATGAATGAACATATCCACTCAATCCTGCTAGATTTTAAAGATTTCTATAAAGACGCTATTAAGAAAAAGAAAATGAGAAAAGTTAGCGTAGAAACTCTTGTCCACATGGATAGACTCTTTATCTTTGATCTGGCCAATCCTGATAATAAGAGTGATCGAAATATTTCAAATGAATTGGAATCTTATTTGGACCTTAAGTGGAATGGTTTAAGGCCCAATTAATTTGAAGTTACTTTTGCGTTTGTTTGGTAGACGTTTCAATTGTATCTGTTGAAGTTTTACTCTCGCTTTGTTCCTTGGCCCTTCTAGCAGAATCACCTACAGTACGACATCTCTCATCCTCACTCAAAGTACTTCCTTCACCTACTTCTTTATCTGTTGCTATTGGTGATTGAAAGTTTTTCTGACAAGTTGGAATTTGCTGAATTTGAGCTGTAAACCTTGAAGTCATTTTAGCAGAGCCTTTACGACTCTTTCTAAGTACTGCCCAGTAACTCTTAGAAGAAAAGATACTTCCTCCAGTTCTCTCTATTTGCCTATTTAATATATAGAGACCGCAACGTAAATTTACTTTGGGTTTATACATATCTCCACCACCAGAACGACCAGACTTAGAACCCATAGGAGAAATTCCCTTAGCTGTTTTACAACCATAGGCCCTGGCATTGGGAGCATCAATTTGCAACAGCCCATAAGAATCATTCGTCCCCTTCTCGTCGTAGTAGTTACTCGTATCAAAACTACTTTCAGCGTAACTCATAGAGGCCATGAGAATCACCCAGAAGTTCTTCTTATCGGCTTCATTCATTGAGTTATAGTTGGGACAATGGAGATCATTTAAATCACTTCTATTAAGCTTAGTAGAAGTGAGGTTTGCAATTCTCTCGCTATCAAGAGTGTCATAAATTTCTTTACTCCACTCATCACTCCACGCTTTCTTTCCCACAGGAGCAATCAAAGGAAATGCAGACTCTTTAGAAACTCCATCTACAATCACTGGGCAATTAGTCTTAGAGCTCGTTTGATCTTGCATCCACTTATTTACATTTGTACTCGAGGGAATTCCACCAGAGCCGGAAGAAAGTCCTCCGGGCTTTTTACAAGAAAAGAGAGATAGGAAAATAAAGAAAACTATAAATTTACTCGTATTATTCATGATCTATTCTATCGTCTATTAATTTCTGGTTCAAGGGAGCAAGTTGTGAATCAATATTATTGATAGGTTAGAGCAGATAAAGTAATTACTCTTACCCAAGAAAACCTGTCAGTTTAATCTTTCAACCTTGATAAAATTACAGTTTGGCAGTATCTTTTTAGCAATGAAATTACCTGGAATACTCCTCATCGATGGAGACTTAAAAAGAAGAAATGACTTTGCCTCACGCCTTAGAGTTATAGGGTATGATGTGGAACTTGCTGATGGAGGATTTCACGCCATCCATCTCATTGAGAAAGTAGAATACTTCTGTCTTATTGTTCTAGAAGATATGCAAGACATGTCGGGCAATGAGATCATCACTCATGCTCGAACTCACAAAGAAAAGTTAGATCTACCTATCATCTATATATCTAGGACCACCGATCAAGGAGAAGTCCTACACGCCTTTGAAAGTGGTGCCAATGATTTCATTGTCTACTCTCCCAAGTGCTTTAACTCTATTTCAGAAAAACTCAAAAAATTTAGTAAAACTGCTAAGTAACTGTTTACAGACCGCCTTAACGCACCGCAAGTATAATATCTTCAGCTAGTTTTACATTCTGCACAATAAACGCTAAAAAATATTTAAATTAAAATATATGGAGAAAGAAATGAAAAGTATCGTTTTAGCAGCCCTCTTGCTCACTAGCTCAGCGTTCGCACAATATGAATCAACAAGTATAGATTTTGATATGCCTATTGATATTGACGGTACTTATAACTCTCAACCAGGTGCTAAGAAATTAACAGCTTCAGAGAGAATGAAAATTCTTAGAAAGAAATTAGAAAAAAGAAATGAATTAATGGTTAAGAGAAAAATTGAGACCCTTCGTTACCAACAAGAAGTTGAGATGATGAAGAAGATCCAAAGTGCTTTTAACAAAACAATGAATAACTTAAATAATATTCAATAATAAATCACTCATCACAAAAACTACGACCGAAGTAGTTTTTGTGATCATTTTTTTTACACCCCTATAATTTTTTTCACAGTTCAAAAAAGTCATCTAACAAATTTCTAAACACTTAAGCTCATTTTTTCTTGGCATCAGTTTTGTAATGTCTATTGCAGAGATATGCGTTTTCTGTAATGGAAAACAAAAGAGAAATAGAGGAGAATAAAATGAAAAAGCCTATTATGTATGGCCTAACGGCCCTTTGCGTACTGAGCAGTCCAGCTCTAGTACAAGACTTTAAAGCCCCGAGTTTTATTAATGTTTATAGAACAATCGCTTCTGAAATTATCGCTGAAGCACCCCTATCAGAGCTCTTTAGTGTAGAAAAGCCTACTGAGAGCTTTGAAGAATTTAAAACTGCATTATTAAAAAAAGCGAAAGAAACAAATTCAAAAGCTCAAAGAATTGATGAAATATCAAAGATGGAAGATTCCGAACTTAGTAAAGTTAGCTATAAAGAGCTTAAAGAACTCAAGAAGTTTGCAAAGGGATCTCATCCAGAAGTTAAAAATCTATATACTCAAGTTGATGAAGTTAAGAAAATAATTACTGAAAATTCTCTAAATATTGAGACTAATCCATTACTTGAAGAAATTTCTAAACTTAGAATATCGAGTAAGTATGAAGAACTAAGTGATGATTTAATTTTCAAAAAAATGGACTTAGAGAAGTCAGCTGCAGCTAATACCATAACTTGTGGTTTAAAGAACCAAATCTCATCATTATCAGAACAAGTGGCTGAACTTCTAAAAGACAAAGAAGAGGCACTAGCTAAAATAGAAGAAAAAGAAAAGAAGAAGAAAGAGCGTGAAGAAAAGCTCAAAAAGTCTCAAGAACTCTATGCGATGGGTATGATTTTTGGACAAGGAATGAGAAGAGCGATGGCGATGCCACGTATGAACTTCTCCCCTAATCCTTTCATGATTTATAACCCTTTAACGAGTCTCTCAGGCGGAAATTTCCCTTGGATGAACTTAATGAGAAGACAATTCTCAGGTCTCCCTTCGTTTTCAGGATTTCCAGGAATGAGCTCAAGCTTACCCACAAAGCAAACAATTAATAACTACCTAGGAGAATCAGCGGCCCATACTAGAGATGTAGCCTCAGCTCCTAGCGTGAACTTTATACCAAGATTTAGCCGAGCACTAGTTGAAGAAGACTCAATCAGTGTGAACTAATATATATCTCTCTCCCCTAATCTCTTAAAAGACGCTACCGCCTTTGGTGGCGTCTTTTTGAATTAATTTCACACACTGTCCAAACTTTAGACAGTTTCCTCTACCTACTTTCATGCACTTACTCTCAAAATCTTGGCACATTTCTTGGAATGTATAAGTTGTATTCAAAATTAATAAATATTATTTTTTCTGGGAGAAGAGATATGAGAAAGCCAATACTGAATTCGTTTATCGCATTAGCAGTCCTAACTTCTACATTTGGAGCCGTCGCAGTCTATAAGACTTCTGATCACTCAGGTAGATCCATTGCTTCTGTAGAGAATCCTATTGTTGCTGAGTATGCTTCTGCTTCATTTATTAGAGAACAAAAAATAAGAATGGAAGAAGTCACCATTGAAATGAAAAATGCCAATGGCGAAATGATAAAAGTGACAAAGAGAATTGTAGAAATTGAAACACGCATCGCTGCACAAATGAAAAAAGGTGTTGCCTATAGTAACATCGCAGAAATTACCAAATTAAAGAATGACCTAGCTAGTGTGAACGCTGCTAAGGCAAAAGTTGAAACTACAATGTCTTCTCTAAAAGTTAAACACCAGAAGGCACTTGATGATTTAACTTCTACCAACAAAGCCTTATCTAATTTAGTGACGAAGAAGAAAGCTGAAACAGTGGCCTTGAAGAGTAAAATAGCAGAACTAGAAAGAACAGGACTTGTGAGTACAGAAGAGATTGCAAAACTTAAATCAAGCCTCTCTGCTAAAGAGCTTGAAAATGGAAAACTAACCAAGAGTTTGGTTGATTTACGTGCTCAAGTAAATATAAAGAATACTGCTTTAGCGCAATCTATAATGAAAGGTAATAAACTTGAGACTTCTGTTCAAAAACTAAATATACAATTAGAAAAATTAAATCTAACAATGGAAAATAAAGATCAAGAGTTTCAAACTCTCTCTGAAGCAAAAATAGCTCTTCAGGAAAACCATGACAATTTGGTTACGGAGAAAGAGAACTTAGATATTCAAATAGGAAAACTTATTTCGGAGACAGAAGCGAAATCAAAACTTCTCTCTGATAAAGAAAGTGAAATTAAAGAAAATCAAAATCTCATAAGTTGTCAAAAAGAAGAAATTAAAGTGAACACTGATAAAATAGCTGAACTCAAGGCGCTGGTAGAAAAAAGTACTAAGGCGATTAGTGATTCAGCGAAGGCGATAAAGAGCTTTAAAGTAGAGAAAGAAGAAAGAGTAGAAAAGATTACTAAGTTAGAAAAAGAAAATAAGAAATTTAAAACGGAACAAAAAGAGTTTGGTTCTGTAATGCAGATGATGATGTCACAATTTATGATGATGCCTCAAATGATGCAACCGAGAATGGCCAGACCACAAATCACCAATCCTCTGGCAGGATTCTCAATGAGCGATATGTTCATGATGAAAATGATGCAAGGAGGAGGTTCTAACGGATTTGGGTCTACAGGATTTCCAATGTTTGATCCATATGCTGCACCAAAGGTTGTGACTAATAACTACTTTGCTCAAAAAAATCCTTATGGCGGAGAACTTAACGACTTCAATGTAAGAGAGATGTATCAGCCAAGTAATAGAGCACCGAGTGGATACTTTACCTTTTAATAAAATCAATAATTTCGATCACCTTAGGAGACCAAATTGGTCTCCTTTTTACTTTAGTAAGTTATACTTGATCGCTTTGACCCGGCACTTTTTTCCACTTTTTCCTAAACATTTTTACAAAAGTCACGAAACGTTAATTAGTACATCAAAGGAATTGATGCATAAAATAATCAAGGACCGATGTATGTACGAATGTACTTATAGGGGAAACAAGTGAAAGCTGAACTAACTAAGAGAAAGACAAAAGAAAAAGTCATTATTAAAAGATGCCACTGTTGCGGATATTTAATGGAAACATATAGGGAAGCTCAGAAATGTACTTCTTGTAAAAAGTCATTCCTCCCTTCAAATTATTTCGGAAAAGTGCATACTAAAAATTCAGAAGATTTTAGAAATCTATTTCTCACCTCGGATGAACTTCATGAGGATGATTTAATCAAAGGCATGTACGTCATTTGGTAAATAAGTTTTGGGCCATAGAAATGGCCCTTTTTTTTGTCCAAAATTTCAAATACTTAAGCTTTTCATGAATACTCAACCAGTTAACGCACCCCTATCTAGAAGTCTTTTGGGGAAGTCTATGATAAATTTATCAAATGCAAACTACACACACTACACAACATAAGAATGCCCCTCAAACTGCAGGACAATCAAAGTTTCACCCCGTCATTCAAAGAATATTTGATAAGCGAGAAATGAGTCCCAGTGACATCAAAGAATTTCTCTCTTGGGACTTAAAAGATCTCCCAGACCTAACGGACATGAAAGATATGGACAAGGCCTCTAAGAGAATCATTGAGGCCATGGCAAATAACGAAAAGATTGCCATCTATGGTGATTACGATGTTGATGGAACAACTTCATGTGCCCTACTCTACCATTTCTTTAAAATGTTAGGAACAGAAGTAGGTCTCATTCAACCAAGTCGTTTTATTGAAGGTTACGGTATTCATCCTCCACAAATTGAAAAAGGCCATGAGAATGGTTACAAGATTATGATTACGGTTGATTGTGGAATCACTAATAATGAAGCCGCTGACAAAGCAAAAGAGCTGGGTCTTGATTTGATCATCACTGATCACCACAAAGACGCTAGGGATGAAATGCCTGATGCCTTCGCCATAATCAATCCAAATAGAAGAGACGAACCTGCAGATTCTCCAAGAGTATCACTAGCAGGAGTTACCGTGGGATTTGCTCTAGCAGTAAAAATTAGACAAGACTTAATTGATAGCGGAAGAGAAGTGGCCAGTATTTATCCCCTTCTCCAATTTGCCGCCATCGGAACGATTTGCGATTTAGCGGCCCTTAATCCTATGAACTTAAAAATAGTCAGGCATGGATTAAAACAAGTTCCAACGACAAAGTACCCAGGAATTAGGGCCTTCTTCACACCAGAAGAAAGAAAAAGAGGCTTTGTGCCCGCTGAAAAACTTGGGTTTAATATTGGGCCTCTTATTAATTCCAAAGGTCGACTTGATCACCCTGAAAAAGCACTTAATCTACTCATCACTGATGATGATCAAAAAGCATTTGAATTTTACTCTCACTTAGAAATTTCAAATAAAGAAAGAAAGTTCATTCAAGCAGAAGTTTTCAATAGTGCTAGAGACCAAGTTTTAAAAACTATGGATGGTAGTGAACACACAGTGACAATTGTTTACGCACCAGAGTGGCACGAAGGTGTTATTGGTATCGTGGCCTCTAAATTAGTAGATGCTTTTAAAGTACCGGCCATTGTCTTTACGGACTCCGGAGAAAAAGGAATCATTAAAGCTTCTGCCAGAAGTGCAGGAGGTTTAAACCTCTTTGATTGTTTAAAAGAAAACGAAGAGCTCTTTATCAAGTTTGGTGGTCATCATGCTGCCGCTGGACTCTCAATGGTCAAAGAGAACTTAGATGCCTTTAAGAAGAATATGCAGGCCACTGTTTCTAGTTTTCCGGCCATTCAAAGAACTGTTCAAAGTTACTATGATCTAGAAATTACACCAGAAGAAGTTAACCCTCGCCTGTTAAAGGAGCTAGAACTATTAGAGCCTTATGGAATGGGTAATCAAAAACCTATCTTTAAAATGAAAGGTTTTAGATTAGATAGTTATGATCTTTTAAAAGATATACACGTAAGGTGGAACTTTAGTTCAATTAAAGATCCAAGTGTTCGTTTAAAGGGAATCAGTTTTAACTATATTGGGAAATGGGGAATTGTTCATCCTGAAGAGCTTTTTAATTCTCAGTCTATTCGTGGTGAAGAATTAACGGCTTATTTTACTTTGGCGGTGAACCACTTTAACGGAAATCAATATATTCAATTAATGATAGAGAGAATGGAAGTTTAATTCCATTCCCTCTTGGTCTTTTATTTACGCTCTTTTTACTGTTACTTTTTCCATAACGATGTCATTGCTTGGACGATCCATTGCACCAGTTGAAGTGGCTCCAATCTTGTGAATTGTATCCATTCCTTCTATCACTTTACCAAAAACAGTGTGTCTACCATTTAAGTGTGGAGTTGCTCCTAAAGTAATAAAGAATTGAGAACCATTTGTTCCAGGCCCTGCGTTGGCCATAGAAAAGATTCCTTCACTATCATGCTTAAGTTCTGCAGTACATTCGTCACCAAATTTATAACCTGGTCCACCCATACCTGTTCCGTCTGGACATCCACCTTGGATCATGAAACCAGAGATAACTCTGTGGAAAATTAGACCATCATAGTAAGGTCCTTCTTTCTTTGTTTCTTGTCTTCCTTCAACTAAGTTGATGAAGTTCCAAACAGTTTCTGGACATTCTTTAGCATAGAATTCAGCTTCAAAATCACCCATATTTGTTTGAAAATGAACATTTACTCTGTCTAACTCTTCTCTGTGATCACATTTTTCTACTTTACTACCAAACATTTAAACTCCTTTATTAAAATTTATGAATATTAAACTTACCTTTAAATTCTGAGGGTTGTTCCTTTGGAAGAAAGAAATTAATTCTTTGCTTCTTACTAAAAATTCTATTTATTTCAACCATGGGAACTGGTTCTAATATACTATCTTTATTGTAAGGATTGAGCATTTCATAAGTTAGAAATTTTGCTCCATCCAAATGTAATCCATTTTTTCTTACAAAGTTTTTTAATTCTACTTGGCTTAGGCAAAGAGAAACAAAAACAGGGTGACCTTTAGAAAACTTTTGACTCTTAACAAGAGCTTGGACTTTCCTAAGTTCTTTCTTACTCTCCAGAGCCGAATCAAGCCAAAGAAGATTTACCACTTTATACTTAGGTCTTACAAAATTTCGAATACCGGCCTTGATCTTATCAAGTACAGTGTAGAATATTTTCTCTTCATCTTTGAAAGGAATATATTTAGCAGAGGCCTTAGTCTTCAATTGGTTTGAAAGTTCATTAAACATCAATTGGAATTGAATCGCCTCTTCGTAGCTAAGAGAGAAGCTATTTCTAATATTTTGTAAATGAAGGTAACGAATAGGAAGGGATCTGTGACAACTTCCGGCCGATGAAAAATTGGCCCAACTTGGAAGTTCTGCTAAGAAATATTGTACGACACCAATACCATCATAATACTCCTCAACATTTCTTCTTTCATAATTCTTCAAGGATTTTGAAGAACAACTCGAGAGAAGAATGATCAATGTTAAAAGTATATATTTCAAATTATGCTCTACTGAAAAATTTCATTACTTCTGCTTCAATCAAAGGGATTTGTAATAATCCTTTTGATAGAGAAGAATTTATTCCACTCACACTACCCAAGGTGAAAAAACCTGGCTCAGGGTGAGCTCCACTTGCGTTCTTTGCAAGAGAGTCTGTTAAGTTGAATTCCACTTGAAGTCCGTTAAACATCGAGGGAGTTTTTGCGTGACCTGTACAGACAAAAACACTATCACAAGAAATAGTGCTCATTTCCTCTTCATCACTTTTAGCATCTCTTCTAAAAGCATTTGTTTCACAAGTAACATAGAGTCCATCTCTATCTAATAACCTATCAAGAGAAGTGGCGTTGCTACAGGGAATGACATTTAATTGAGAGAGAGGCTCCTTTGGCTGAGGATGCTTGGCCCTAACGTGAGGCTCAAGTTCTCTCCAAGCAAAGAGATCTTTCTCAAATTGCCTTCTATCATTTTGTAAATTATGGAAATACTTCCCCATAACCTCAGTAGTCATCATTCTAAGAATTTCAGAAGATTCAGTTTTAAGAAATTTCTCAAAAGGTTTAGACTCAGTAGTTATAAGTGAGATCATTCTCTCAGGATCTGCTTCTAGCCATAAATCAAGTTCACAAAGTAGGAGTGCAGACATTGCACCAGAACCTATGAGAACAATATGTTTTGATTTCTTTGTCACTTCTTTGTAGTGAGTTAAACACTCTCTACCGTAGAATATATCTGAATTGTTTTTTAGTCTTTCTTCATTTAAGGCAAAACTATTTGATGGACCCATAGGCCTTGGACAATAGTGAGTTCCAGTGGCATCAATGACCAGATCAAAATCTTCAAATGATTCAACAGCTTCATTTAAAGATTGTAAAACGTCTTCACCCAGTTTTTCAAAAAGCTCAGGATTACTCTTAACCTGATTTAAAACACTCTCTTTTGGATCAGTAGAAAAAACCACTCTAAAAAGATCTTGTAAGCGGCTCTTGCCAGGGATGACTTCATCTAGTGAAAGAAATCTCTTATGAACTCTTTGCACAGTTCCAGGTTTTACAAAAACCTCACCGCTACCTTTTTCAACTAGCGGCAGAAAGTATTGCTCACAATACTCCTTAACTGTAGGAACATCATCTAACGAGGCCACAAGTCCTATAGACTCTCTTCCAAGTCCAGTCGTAAGCATTGACCAACTTTCCTCTAGAGATGTCTCAGGAGCAAAATCGTAAAGCCTACGGATCATTCCACCTAAACCTGACTTGGCGAACACAGAAACACTGGCCCCAAGACCTTCAAAATGTAATGCAGCTTCTAAGGCCAATGGCCCACTGCCCAATATAGCAATTTTCATTAATGAACTTTTAACATGAAAGGATCGTACTTAAAAGAAAAGGCCCGTCTTGATGGGCCCTTATTGTGATTATTTTCTAGTAAAAGAAAGCTTTTTGATCGCCTCGGTCAATGGCCGAGTGCTCAGCAAAGGAATACATGAACTCAATAAAGTGATTCATCGCTTTAAACGAAGGAAGCGATTGGTCAAATTCACAACCATATTGCATATATGTATTACCATTCTTACTTAGATGCTCTTTTCCATATTTAACATTTACTACAACAGGAATATAACTCTGCTTAGTAAAATACATTCTCATAGTAATTTCTGTGTCATTTTCAATCTTTGCGTCCCTACTAGGCTCCCAAGGAATTTGAAATAAACAACCATCGTGAGAAACATCAACCAGCTCAATAGGATATATAGTTCCCGCCTGATCAATAACTGAATATGCTCCTAGAAAATTTTGAAAGAGAACCCTCTCAAAACTTCTGCGCTTTTGTTCTACGTTTTCTTTTCTTTTTTCTACAAAATTCAATACTTTATCAGTCATTTAGGTCTCCTAAAAGTTTTCACTCAGGGGACTTATCGGCAAGTATGCCTCTAAACATTAGCATTTAACCCAATAGAATCATTGATTTTTTAGAATTTCTTCTTCCAAAATGGCAGGGCGGAAACCTCTTCATAAATACGACGAAAGGAATCAAGTCGGCTATGTACGAGCTCCCCTTCAAGGGTATCTGGAGCGTAGCTTGTCCAGAAAATACAGCCCTTGGAGTTTTCCTCATGCTGACAATTTGTAAATTTACACTCTACCGCCATCTCTTCTAAGTCAGGAAAATACGAGAGAAGTTCCTCTGGATTGAGATCTTCCAGTGAAAAGGAACGAATTCCTGGAGAATCAATGGTGCAAAAACCATCGAGGTCAATTATCTCAGACCAAGTGGTTGTATGAGATCCCTTCCCCACTCGCGCCACTTCGTTAGTTCTAAGTTCAAACTTTCCATCAGAGAGAGCATTAATCGTCTCACTCTTTCCCACACCAGACTGGCCTAGGAAAATAGAAGTCTTATCGTGTATCTCTTCTGTGAGTTCTTTAAAACCATTCTTTAAATACTTTGGTTGATAGTCAGACTCTAGCGCCGACATCTCAAAACATTTCACTCCGAGTTTCTCTAGTCTCTTCTCCTCAAAACAAATATCAAAAGACTCATCAAATTCATCCATCTTATTAAAGACAACGATAGGACGAATGTCCCACTGACTAGCACGGCACAAGAAGCGATCAATGAAGCCACGCTTATACTGAGGCTTAGAAACTGAAGTGAGAATTATTAAGAGGTCGCAATTGGCAGCGGTCACTTTCTTTTTTGATTCACGAACTATAATACGAAAGATCTCACTAGATCTCTCCTCTAAGGTTGTAATCATAAGTTCACCAGTTTCAGGAATCTCTTCAATTCCTACCCAGTCTCCTACTACGAGAGTTTCACCCTTTTTTAAAAGGTTTCCAATCGCCGTGGCCTTAATCATTTCACCGGTGACATCAACTTTGCATTCAAAAATTCTCTTATCGGATTTGTATATTCTTGCTCGCATTAAGCTTTTTCCTTCAAGTTTAAATATCCCACAGGGAAGAAGATATTCTCTGGATCCATTTCCTGCTTTAAGACTTTAAAAAAGTCGTATTGGGTAGAACTTAAATAGTTCTTTATAAATTTCTGCTTAATAAGTCCAATTCCATGTTCCGCAAAAGGAGATCCACCCAACTCTAAAACTTTCTTATAGAGTTGCAGAAGCTGCTCTTGGCACACCTCTTCCTGCTCTTTAGTGGGCATGAAGTTAAAGTGGAGATGGGCATCTCCAAAATGTCCAAAGAGATTGTACTCAACTCCAAGCTTGGTCCAAGATCTATAGATCTCAAAGAGCTCTTCGAAGTTAGCGCTCTTAACCTGTACATCCGTCCCCTTCTTCACAACACCCATACGGGCGTTCCTCTCAAAGGTATACCGTGGCACATTCATGCGCAGGGCGTGGCATCTAGCGGCCGAAATTTCAAAGATATCCTCTTCACTTATGAAGTCGAATTCACCTAAGAGCTTTTCATAAACCTCTTCAAAAGAGCCAGTTAAAACTTCTAAGAAAATAAGATCGCCAGAAGAGCTCACTTGCTCCTCACTCGGAAGAACCTTTAATGAATTTGAATCTAGCAGTTCGCAGGAAAAAACCTGATCGCGAAAAGCTTGCACCTTATGAAAAACTTCCATATGGGGCTTTATACTCTCCTCCCACTTGGGAAGTTTAATAAAAATATAAGTTCTCTCATTGAGTTCAGTAGTTTTTAAAGTAGCACCGGTAATAACTCCCAGCTGTCCCTCAGTTCCAATAAGTAAATCCGTCTCCTGCACCATTCTAGGAAAGGGAGCGTTCTTAAACTCACTAAAGTGCTCGTAACTCTTTTGATACTCAGTAAGATCTGTATAGTCCTCAATCGGCTTAGTCGCTTGCAGCTCACAAGTCTCTGCCTTAGCATTGCAGTACTCTAGAGACACAACCTGCTCCCTAAGACCACCAAAACCAAAGAACCTCTCTCCAGTGGCAGAGGTTGCAAATCCAGCTAGGATACAGGCCAGCTCTTCCGTGGGAGACGTCATTATATCTCGCCCCTTAGAGCGGCAAAATGCCTTAGCATCCTTCCAAGTAACGGCTCCGGAAATTACTAACTCTCCCCTCTCATTTATCTCCATAAAATTAGGCATAGTAGAGAGGTCAACCATAGTGAACTCAGCTATTCCAATACTAGAGAGATAGGACTCAATTGAGTCGTAGGGAATCACCGTCGAAGTCATCGAGCTGTGATAGAAAGACGGAGTCTTTGAAAGAATGTGACTTCTTAAATCTGCGATAGATTTAAGAGTTAATTTATTTAGTTTCATAATTTTCATCTAATTAGTTATCACAAAGAGTAAGAATATTTTACAGGGAAATGCACTTCTCTAGTATTTTTAATTATTTAAACGGGGAAAGGATGTTGACAAATAACCAACTTTACCTTACTTTTAACCTTCAAATCCAGTGGTTCCATAGCTCAGCTGGATAGAGCATTCCCCTTCTAAGGGAATGGTCGCTGGTTCGAATCCAGCTGGGACCACCATATTTTTCCTTCAAAATTGACAAAGAAAAGGCCAGACAATGTCTGACCCTCACTAATTTTGAATTTTCTTTTAAATCTATTTTTCTTCTTCAAGTAATTTATTAAATCCTGATTTAAGATATCTCACAGAGATCACTTTAAAGATGGAAACTTCTTTATTAAAGACGATGTCATCTTGTGACTCTTCGTTCATCGCATTCACCGCTTCTTGATTCGCTAAAACATCTTCAGCACTAAGTCCTTCATTTCCACCTTCATTTTCAAGATCTAATGAGAACACTGGAGCTCTCTTAGCTTTTCTTCCCGCTCCACCGATTGTTGGTTTGGTATTGTTTGCTGCAGCGACTTTCTTTTCTTCTTTAGAATCCCCTTTATTAGATACAGGACCTAACGAAGCAAGTAAGCTTCCTGCAGACTTTCCAGATTTTCTTAATTGGTTAGCAGTACTTTTTCTAAGTCTAGCCAAAAGCTTTTTGTTAAGTTTATCGAAGTCTAATGGTCGTCTACCAGTCTTCTTTAATCCACTATTAACTTTTCTTTGCATTTGTCTTAACTTCTTTTGAATAGCTTCATTTTTCTTTGATAAATTTACGATACCATCAACACCACTTCCTGGTATTGAGCCACTACCAGAAATAGCATCTGCAGCACCTCCAACAGAGCCAGCAAGAGCGCCAAAGTTTCCACCAAGACTAGAGAATCCCTGATTTTTTTCTATTCCAGACTTAAGTGACTTACACCCACTTGTTTTATTACTGTTAACACAAGGAGCTTTTCCAGGACCTAAGTTAATGGGCTCATTTCCTGATATAGGAAATGGAATTCGTGAAGGAATTGATACGTTATACCCTGAAAGGTTTTGTTTAGAAGCATTTTTCATTTGTCCGTATCTATCTATGATTGTTTGAATTTTTTCAGCATTACTTTCTGCTGTTTCTTGAATTTTTGCTGTTTGTCCAGCTGAAACCATCGCAAGTCCTGCACCAACAGTCCATGCAATCCCTCTATGAAGTGGAGTTGTCATCCAAAAATCCATTGCTGTTGCTGTAGACATTTTGAGAGCAACCACAATACCAATTATTGCTGCAAACATTCCCATAAAGGAATTGGCATTTACACTAGGAACTAATAAATCAATTCCATAATGTAGGGCCATCTCTAGAGAGTTTCCATAATCCTCTGAAGTGGAATTGTTGTTAATATTCAACATTGTATTTTTAAAACTTGAATATTGCTCTGTCGAAGAAGAAACAATCTCACCTTGATAAAAACGTGTTAAATCTCTATTTCTAACATAAGATTTAACTTTTTCCTGAAAATTTAAGCCATTAAAAGAAACTCCACTATTAAGGTTGTAAAAAGGATTTTCTCTATCAATAAAGCTAGCAACCTGAAATTTATCAGTTAACTCTTCAGCTTCAATTTCAACAATTGATTCATTTATCATTTTTGGATTTATACCATCTTCAAACCCAGGAATTTTAATACCTTCTCTTGCAAATTTTTCGAATGAATTATCAGGAGAAGGTACCAATTTTTCTTGAGATTCATCATTTGCCATATTAGCAAATGTTAAATAATTATTATGAATATTATCAGATCGACATAAGGCTACTGAAACCGCACAAGATGATGTAGCCGCTACACATGTAGCCAATCCCGCTTTAGTCGATACTACTAAAGCTGCAGCGGCGACACCTGCCCCAGGAATAGCTGCTGCTGCAACGGCAGCTGTTACTGCAGTGGTCCAGGTAATAACTGAAGCTGCATTCGCTGCACCAATAGCGCCACATTTAATTTGTATAGGTCCGTATTTTGCCTCGGACATCATAGGTGTTTTTTCTAGCGCTTGTTTACTTGCAATGATCGCTGTTGCCGGTCCAACACAAAGTGCACAACCAGCATCTACAGTATCCATAGTTGCAGCAGTCCAAAAACCTTTAATTGCTGCAATTCCAAAAGCTGCAGCAGCTGCCTTTTGAATCATACCTTTGGTTTTAGCCGTTTTAGCAATTTCATCATAATTTTTCTTGTGCTCTTTAAGCATATCAATTTGCTTTTCAGGATCTGTTCCATCTTCTCTCATTACATAATCTATAGTTTCACCCTTATGATCTTTAAAGGCATTGAAAGCGTAAAGCTCTCCAACAACATAAATAATACCCCCACCGGCGGCAATCATTGTGTCCATAGGAACAGGAGTTTGCATCATTACGGCCCTTGAAGTTGCATAGCCATAAATTAACATAATAAGCATATCCATAAAGGCATTAGGCCTAGCACCGTCAGTCTTAACTTGCCCACTCTTCTGAGCAACACCATCGGCACCTTTAGTTATACTTCCAGTCAGCTCTGATGTTTGCGCAGCTTGCTCCTCTTGGTCTCCACTACCTTCGCCTTCTTCGGCCATAACATAGCCAGCAGAATACTTTAGGTTTTGAATCGGGAGCAACACTTGCACTTGCACTAGGGCAAACGCGATCGTGTAAGTTAGTAAGCATTTTCTGAGGTATGAAAATATAGTCTTCATTGGACTACCCTTCCTTTTTTATAATCTATAATAACTATTTTATTCTACTCCCTATTATTGACTAAAAGAATTGGGTAGATAAGATCAGAAACCAAGGATTTCGGTACGTTATACACGTTGGGTAATGAATGAGGGGTAGCATAGAAGGTTGGCAGTTGGGGCATAAACCAAAGAAAACTCTCTCTATCATTTCAATTCTTGATTATCTTAGATTCCGATTCTCATAAACTTAACAAGCTACTCTCCCACTCTCTCTTGCATAGGTTCATCTCGACCAACTACACTCAATAGGGTAGTATAAAGGAGACAGGTAGTGAGTCTTAGAGATGTTAAATATTGCGCAGATGAAGATGGAAAAGAATTAATACTTCTCCTCGTTGGCGGTAGCAAGAAAACACAAAGTCGAGATATAGAGAAAGCAAAAGAGTACTGGAGAAACTATGGCAAATAGACATAAAGACTTTAACGAATTAATTGCTTCTCAATTTGAAGATTTAGAATTCTCCAAAGCCTATATAACAAATCTTATAAATGAAGAAGACATGAGTCTTGAAGAGGCCCTACGCGAAACCATTATCTCCATGGGCCTACAAGCTTTTGCAGATAAGTCAGACCTCTCCATTCAATACGTTTCAGACTTTGTAAAAAAAAGAAGAAAGTTCTCCACTGATACAGTGAATAAGTATCTTCAGCGGGCCTTTCAATTAGAAATTAAATTTAGCGTTGAATCTATTAATCCACAAACAAACTACGAGTCGCCTATTTCAAGAAATTAACTCTATTCCTGGCTATCAATAATTAGCGACATACACTCACTCTACTAGAGTTTTCAACCATTTAACTTTCATCACATTCCCCTATTCCATGCACCCTCACCTCTAAACAAGTGTAAAGTACACACATCTTGAACAGTGGTAGTAAATTTGCTACCATACAGGAATTACGACTTATGGTTCGTAGAATTAGATATACCAATAAATTTGAAGATGATTTGGCAGACATTCCAAAGAGTATTCGAGAAGACTTCTAATGGGAGAGAAGTTACCTTCAACATACTTTAAAACTTTTAAATTAGAAAAAGGAATTAAAGTTCAAGAATTCAAAGTTAAGGATCACACAGGAAATTGGCGAGCAATATCCTGTTTTGAAAATAAAGAATACATAACGCTCGTATATGCCTTTCACAAAAAGTCGCAAAGACTGCTTGAAAAGGATAAGAAAATCATAATTAGAAGAGTAAAGGAGATCCAATGCCAGTAAATAAATCCAAACTAATCATCAAAGAAGCCTCCCTAGCAGAACTCTCCGAAACATTTGGTATTGATTACCAAGTTGTGAAAATAAAATCTCAACTCATAGATAAGATTAAAAATCATTGTAAGAAGAATAGTATCTCTCAAAGAAAACTAGCTTCTATGGTCACAGGTCTCACACACGACCGGGTCAATAAGATATTTCAAGGATTAATTGGTCACATGACCATTGATAAGCTTCTACAAATTACCAATGCTCTAGATATAGAAGTTAAGATTAGTTTTTCTAAATTAAAAAGAAGCTCAGAAAGGGTCGCCTAACTTAGTCCACAAACAAACTACGAGTCCCCCACTTCAAGGACTTAACTCTATCCTCAGCGGGCGTAAAAGAATTTCTTCTATAAGTTTGTTTATCAGGGTCTTCTTCGCAGGCGAGCTGAAAGTTAACCAGCGCCTCTAACGTCTTTAACAGACCATCTTCTGAGAGGTCTTTATCCTCTATCCCCTGCTCTTTAAGCGCTCCTAGAAAGTAGTGCACAGACTCTATAGTTGAGAGGCAAAACTCCATAGGCTGGTGTTTGATATGAAACTTTGATCTCTCACTGGGAGTAAAACAAAGTCTTGGTAGGTTTAATAAATTCTCTGAGAGTTTCATCATCTTCTTAGCACAAGGCCAAGTGGCATCAATAACAAAGACGACTAATTCTTTATCTGCATTTTTATTATCTAGAGTAAACTTTGTCTCACTAATATTGAGTGCCGTTTTTCCTGGATACATGACGAAACAATTTTTTGTGGGATCTCCAATCAGCTGATTAACTCTAGGATCATCTATAAAAGAAACTGAGACAATGATTTCAGAATTAGGGAGACTGGCATGAGTTAGTCTTCCGGTCCCTACTTTTTCTTTCTTAGCTTCCATGGGATGCATGAGAAGGACAAACTTTGTTTTCGTTTCAATCGTTGTAATACTCTCACAAAGACAAGCACCCTTAGTTCTTCTGCAGGTAAAACAAACATCTCTTCTTTGAACTTCTTCAAAGTCTCTTTGTCTTAGCGCTTTCTTCTTTAGGTACTCTTCTTTATTCATGCTTATAAACCAGCGTAAATGTCTTTATCAAAACCTAAACAAAGAACTTTTCCATTCTTTTCTAAAACCGGTCTCTTTATAACAGAAGTATTTTCAATCATGAGCTCAACTAACTTTGCATCAGTCGCTCCTTCAAACTCTTCTTTTAGTTTTCTAAAAGTCGTTCCTCTTTTATTGATTGGCCACTCTCCAAAGAAAGCTTTCCATTCTTTAAGATTTTTCTTGGAAGGTTTCGTCTTTTTGAAATCTACAAATTCATATTCCACACCACTAGCTTCTAGCGCTTTCTTGGCTTTTTTAACTGTGTCACAATTTGGAATTCCGTACATTGTAATCATGAATTTCCCTTTTTAAAAATCACCACATTTCGTGATGGGATTTCTAACTCTAGTTGGTACTTATTGGCCATCCACTCAAAAGTCTTTTGACTGAAAAATCTCACGTGAGTTGGATCACGCATATAGCCCCAATTTTTAAACTTATTTATATCATCAGGATAAAAAGAAGTCATTATCCCCAGCCCCCCGTAAGGTGCTAGAACACTTAACATTTGCTCAAATCCTTCCTTTGATTCATAGATATGCTCAATAACTTCTGTCGCAACAACGAATTGATATCTCTTCTCTAGAAGTGAATTATCGGGAAAGAAAATAGGATCATAGTTAGAAACCTCTATCCCCTCTTCTTTCAATATGGGCGCCACCACAGGACCAGGTCCGCAGCCAAAATCTAATCCCTCTCCAGAGATATACTTTCTTAGTGGAGTTAACATTCTCTCCATGAACTCACGGTAGCGTGGATCACTGGGATCATTCTCGTGTAGATCATAAATCTCTCTTTCTTCTTTAAGATTTAAAAGAGAATTCTCAGGCACAAAGATTAACTTACAAGTATCACAGAGGTAGTACGCTCGTGACTTATCTTCGAAGCATTGGCTTATTTTTGAATTTCTACAAAGGGGACATTTGCTCATGGAGTGAGCATATAATGATTATAGTTCTTTGAAAACTGGGAGGTGATGTTTTTTAGGTGACATGGTATCTCTAGTTTCTTTAGTTTCTTTATTTTCCAATAGGTCAAATAATAAACTTGGTAGCGCTCCATTATTCTCACAAGCCGCAAATCCGGCCATGATGGTCATATCGGCTTCAAAAGTATTTAGCAATTTTACAGACTTAACCACACCTGCTTCAGTTGAACAATCCTCAGGGCTTCCTACCACATGATTTGTTCTGCAAACAGCTGGCCGATCATTATAGACTGTACATTCTTTATTCTCATCTAGAAAAACGCACCCTCTTTCTTCAAAGGGAATTTGATACCATAAAGTTGCGCTCTTGCTGGCCGCAGATTGAGACTTTAACTTCGCCATATCAATATTCACTCCACCATTAACTAATTTTGCTAATAGTGCAGCTTCATCATCTGAGATACTTACTTGAGTATGACAACAAGCGGAACAACCTTTTCTACACGAAATATGTTTCTCAACCATTGGATCTTGGAACAATACTGATAGGTGATTATTGATTTCTTTATGAACAAATCGGGCTCTACGAACAGCCGAAGAGATTTTATTTAATCTCTTTAAGACTTTATTAGTGATTTTTATCATGAATACATCACTACTAAATCGCTTATATGTTTTTGCGGCTATTGCGGGAAAATTTATGAACTCCTCCTTGACAGGTGTGGGCATTAACCTTTCCACCTTTAATTAGTATACCTTTTACGATTCCCCTATCTTTCAATGCGGAATATTATTCCGATGCTATTAACGCATATCCTAAATAACAGTCACTTAGACTTCCTAATTTAATAAAAATTGACTCAATATAGGGAGAAAGTATTCCGAAATATTAGCTACAAATGAAAGAAAAAGACTTAAATAAATTTAATTTCAAGAGACTGGACTACCTTTTTGAGAAGAAAGTCATCGTCTATAGTATGGCGCTCATTGGAGCGGGGGTACTTGCTTGGTCATATAAGTCCCCTACTAATTCCCCCTGGTTAATTGCTTGGCTTACAATTTATGCCACTACTACAATCGCCCGTTTTATTTTAATTAAAATCTACAATGAAAAGAAAGAGAATTTCTCTCCCCTTGTTTGGGAAATAACCTACACAGCTTTCACTTCTCTAATCGGACTACTCTGGGCCATGTCAGGAGTATTTCTACTGGCAGAGGGTGATACGAATTTTAATTTCACTTCTATTTTTCTCATCTGTGGAATAGCTTCAGGAAGTTTACTCGGAAATGCATCATCAAGAATGTCCACTGTTTCAATGCTCTCAACAATTCTTCTTCCCTCAGCATTTCTCTACTACAGAGCAGACTTTACGAGCTCAAGTACGCTAGCTGCTCTATTTATTTTATACTGGTTAGGACTTGTTCTCACTTCAGTAAAATTAAATCAATTCATCACTGATAATATTAAATTACAATTAACTAATACTAGTCTCATTGAAGATTTAAAGAAGTCCTCACAAAAATTGAATGAAACTGAAAAACAAGCGATCAACTCTTCTAAGTTAGCGGCCATTGGTGAAATGGCTTCAGGCATTGCCCACGAAATCAACAACCCACTCGCAATTTTGAGTGGAAATCTAAGAAATATAGATAGAACTCTAGGAAAGCCCGATTACCATCAAAAAATTTCAGCTATGACAGAAAAGTGTCACTCTAGTATCCAAAGGATTACGAAAATTATTCGAGGCCTTAAGAAAATGTCACGGGATGGTGTTAATGATGACTTTCAGCATATCACTGTTAAATCTATTTACGAAGATATCGAATCTCTTATCCATGAAAGATTCAGAGTGGGAGGAATTGCTTTTCACCTGCACAATGAGTGTCCAGATGAATTGATTTTTTGCCAACCTGTACAAATTTCACAAATTCTTCTCAATCTCTTAAATAATGCCTACCACGCTGTTGAAGACAAATCGGCTCAGTGGGTAAAACTCACAGCAGACCTCTCGGAGGGAGAGGTCATTCTAAGGGTTCTGGATTCTGGATTAGGAATCGCAAAAGAAGATGAAGATAAGATTTTCACCCCCTTTTTCACAACTAAAGAAGTCGGCAAAGGAACGGGGCTTGGGCTATCAATTTCAAGAGATATTGCCCAAAAGCATGAAGGAAAACTCTTTATAGACTATGAGCATAAAAATACCTGCTTTACTCTGACTCTACCAGTTAAGAAGCTTGCTGCTTGATAAAACTCACTCTTAGCTATATAGTTCAAAAATGTCATTACTGTGCACTTTGAATAATTTACATCTCCAACTTGGAACTAAGAACCTATTTACAGGAACAGGTTTCACCATTTCTTTTGGAGAACAAATTGGTCTTCTAGGTTTAAATGGTCAGGGAAAGTCTTCACTATTTAAAGTCCTCTCAGACATGATTTCACCAGACCCTTCTACCCCTGCATTTACTTTTGATAAGGCTAAATCTGGAGGAGAGGGAAACTCGGGGTTCTCAACATTCTTAGTGCCCCAAGAGATGCATCTCTCACCTAATGACAATGTCACTATTAAAGACTTTTTCTTTAGATTCTACCCTGCTCATAGAGATATTCATGAGCAGCTTGAAGATGTGAATGAACAACTAGAACTCTCCAGTGATGAAAAACTGATTTCAAAACAAAAAGAGCTCTTAGAACAATTAGATCACTTGGGAAGTTGGGACCTTATTCGTTCTTTTGAATCTTATTTAAAATACTTTGGCCTTAATGATTTTCAAAAAGAAGTCGTAAGCCTTAGTGGTGGTGAGCAGAAAAAGATTCTTCTAAGCCTAGGTTTTACGGCAAGAGAAAATCTCATACTCTGGGACGAACCTACAAACCATCTAGATATTGAATCTATAAAACTCTTTGAAGGAGAGCTCTTAAGCTCTGGAAAGACTTTTATCCTTATCACCCACGATAGATATCTCTTAAGTAAGGTTTGCTCAAAAATCTTTCATATTAAAAGAGGTAAAATAGAAACCTTTAAAGGTTCTTATATCGATTACCTAGACTTCTTACAAGAAGAAGAGCAAGCACGAACTAAACTGCTGGGCCGTCTTAAGAACTCTCTATCTAGAGAACAAGCTTGGATGAGACAAGGGATTAAGGCCAGAGGGACTCGAAGTAAAAAGAGAGTTGAAGGTTTTCACGATCTTAAAAGTAAAATATCAGAAGTAAAAGGCGCGGCCAGAAGAGAGTTAGACCTCAACTTAAGTTCCTCACAGAGAAAGACCAAGAGTTTAATCGAATTTAAAAACCTCGGTTTTAGTTTTCCTGATAAAGAAATATTCAAAGATGTTAACTTGAATCTCTATAAGGGAGACAGAGTTGGTCTCATTGGTAAGAACGGTTCAGGAAAAACAACATTAGTGAAAGTCATTCTAGAAGAATTGATCAAGACTAATGGTGAATTAAAAAAAGCTGACAACTTAGTCATCCAATACTTTTCTCAAAAAAGAGATGAGCTTAATGAGGCGATGACTCCCTTTGATCTACTTGGAGATGGGAACGACCAGATCAGTCTTCCCGGAGGACAAAGTAAACATGTAGCTGCTTACTTTGAAAGTTTTCTCTTTTCAAAAGACGATTTAAATAGACCCATCAAAACACTTTCAGGTGGAGAAAAAAGTCGACTACAACTCGCAAAGAATCTAACAAAGAGTGCCGATGTTTGGATTTTCGATGAACCTACAAACGACCTCGATTTAGAAACCCTACAAATACTAGAAGATACCTTAGTTAATTTTAAAGGTTCTCTCGTTCTTATTTCTCACGATAGAAGTTTTCTCTCTAATGTTACCAATAAGACTTGGGTACTAGAGGGTCAAGCTGTAGAAGAATTTGTCGGAGGGTATGCTCAGACAGAAAGTTATCTTGAGGCCCTTGCTCTTGAGCACATTCTCAAGGAACAAGAGTCTGAAGAGCTAAAAGAAATGACTCCAGAAACTACTGAGGTAGTAATTCCTGAAAAAACGCAAACTCAAAAATTGAGCAATAGTGAAAAGAAACGTTTGGACTCTATCCCCTCTCTAATTGAGGAAAAAGAAGCGCAAATAGAAAATATTGACAAGCTTATGTTAAAGTTCAATTTCTCAAATATGGACGAAGATACCAGCAAACTCTACTCCGATCTGGCCCTGAAGAAGGAGAGGTTCGAAGAGGAATTGATGGAAATCTACGAAGAGTTTGAGACCCTAAGTCCTTGATATTAAAATCTAGTTAACAAATCACGCCTAAAATTATTCTATACCTGATAAAAATTAACTTGAGAAAATTCAAACGTTCGTATAGATTCAAACAAACGTTTGAATAATATAATATAGGAATGAAATAGATGAAACCAATAATGACACTATTCTCGCTACTGCTCTTGAATCAAATGGTACTAGCTCAGCCTACAGTGACTCTCACTGAAGAGCTTATTAAGGAGCAAGTTGAAACTGCAG
The DNA here is from genome assembly GCA_002163155.1 of Halobacteriovorax marinus. Taxonomy (GTDB): domain Bacteria; phylum Bdellovibrionota; class Bacteriovoracia; order Bacteriovoracales; family Bacteriovoracaceae; genus Halobacteriovorax; species Halobacteriovorax marinus_A. The sequence continues at coordinate 116,085 of MAAO01000004.1, forward strand.
CTCCAAATACTTTAGCTATTGAAGCTTCATTTCTCGCCGTTGATCTCCAAAGGCAAGCTTTTGAAGATGGTTTTGACCTCACTTTAAATGGTTCTTCCAGTTATACGCGCACGAGTGAAAAATCATTCAGCACACAGATGCCCGTAACCTCACCTACTAAGGCCTATAAACTTGGAGTGGTAAAACCTCTAGATAGCGGAATGAGTATCGGAGTGAATACTTTCTCTGAACAGATAACCAATTCTCTTGTCAAGAATGGAACTAAGACGGGATTTGGAATAGAGTTCTCGATGGATCTTTATAAGAATTTCCTAGGACGCTTAACTAAGGCACAGAGAAATCTCTTACAGGGTTCTACAAAAAGAGCTGGGCTCGAAAAGAAAATTCAAAATAAAGCTTTCTATCAAAGTCTTAGAAAAGTTTATTGGTCACTAGTTGCTAATAGTGAGCAACGTAAAATTTCTGAATCTCTACTAAATCTTGCTCTTAGACAAATGAAAGATGCCAAGAAAAGATATAAGAATAAAATTGCAGATATTGGCGAAGTCGCAAGATATGAATCACAGGTTGCAGATAGAAGGGCCGGAATCATTAGTCTTGATTATCAAAAAGAGTTACTCAATCAAAATATAAAAACTCTTCTACCAGAGCTCTCTGATAAGAACATTGTCCTTGGAAGTTATTCAGTAGAAAATACTGCAAAACAACTCTTTAAGTGTACGGCTAAGATTCAAAAATTTATTGAACCACCTATGCACTATACTTACTACGATGAAGTTTTAAGCTCACTTCAAGATGAATACTCTCATCAAAGAAAGATAACCGACTCTTACTCCAATGTTAGTGTTGAGTTTACTTCTGAAATGCAAAGAATGGGAAAAGCTCCAGGTTATTCAAACTCTTGGGATAAATTCTCAGAAGAAGGAAGAAATGCTTACTCAGCTGGAGTTCAATTCGTCATCCCTCTGGGAGGGAGTCATAAGAAATCACAAAAGCTACAACAAGTTCTTGAACAAAAGAGATACATTTCTCAAAAAGAAGAAATTGTAGGAAAAGTTAATTCTTACCATACTCAAGTCATTAGAAATATCTTTCTTCTACAGAAAGTAATGGCGCAAGAAAAAATCAACAGCTCGAAACTTGAAATAAGTCTTAAAGAAACAACCAAGAAGTATAATCAAGCAAGACTAAGTGTTAGAGATCTTATACAGGATCAAAACGCCTATTCTTCAAGTAAGCTTCTGCAAATTCAAAGTCAATTAACAATTATTACAACACTTTTGGATTACTTCTCTGTCTATACAGAAATTCCATGTGAAATGAATAACTAATTAATACAAAAAAGAGATACTTATGAAAAACATTGCCAAATTTTTTATTGAAAACTCAAAACTCTCGATGGTCCTCATGTTAGGACTCATCATCTTTGGAGCGATGGGACTTAAAAAAATGAACGCTGAGACTTATCCAAGCGTGAGTTTTGCCACGGCTATCGTTACTACTAGATACGATGGTGCTACTGCTCAAGATATTGAAACAAAAATTACGAAACCTATTGAAGATGAAATTCGAACTGTACGTGGCTTGAAAGACGTTAAATCTACAAGTCAATCTGGTCTTAGTACAATAGTTATACGAGTCGACATGGATAGATCCGGAATTGTTGTTGATACGGTTATGAACGATATTCAAAAAGCAGTGGATAGAACGACCAAGCTTCCAGCAGATCTCATAGATAGACCTAAGTTTAGTGAAATTAAATCAGAAGAAATGCCTGTTTTTCAAATCGCCGTCATGGGTGTTAACGATAATAGAGAAAGAGATGCAATTGCAGATCATTTAAAAGATGAACTTGAAGATAATAAACTGATAAAGGGAGTTTCTCTCTCTGGTTTTACTAAGAGAACTTTTCAAATTGAAATTAATAACGATGCTCTTAATAAGCATCATATTGGAATGGGCGAAGTTATTGCTAAAATTAAAGCGAGGAACGTAAATATTCCTGGTGGAAACTTGAAACAAGATGCAACTCAACAACTTCTACGTCTAGAAGGAAAGATAAAGAATACGAAAGAACTTGAAAATATTCTTATTCGCTCTAACTTTTCTGGTCAGTCAATCTACTTAAAAGATGTAGCGACAGTTACTGATGGCAAAGAAGAGATTAAAGTAAAAGCTCGTTACAACGGTAAAGATGCCACTTTAGTCACAGTAACAAAGAAAGGTGGAGCTGATACCATTGCTCTTGTTAGAAAGGTCGAAAAGAAAATGGCTGAACTGCAAGAGCTCTATAAAGGAAAAGCAGAGTTTGCAGTTTTTCTCAATGAATCTATTAAAGTTAAAGAAAAACTAGATGTTCTTGGAAATAATGCCTTGTCAGGATTAATTCTAGTGGTTGTCTTCCTCTTCATTTTCCTACCTGGAAGAATCGGAATTATGGCCTCACTCTCCTTACCACTAGCGGTAATGGGAACTCTGGGATTGATGCCCGCCTTTGGAATGAGTTTAAATTCTATAACGATACTAGCTCTAGTGATTGCCCTTGGAATGCTCGTTGATAACTCAGTTGTTATTAGTGAAAACTTTACGAGATTAGTACAAGACGGGAAATCTCCTAAGGAAGCTGCTCTAGATTCTATACGCTCTCTTTGGTTACCAATCACAGCAACTGCCCTCACAACTATTGCAGCGTTTCTTCCAATGCTTGTGACAAAAGGAATTATGGGACAATTCATTAAATGGATCCCTATTGTCGTGACAATTTCACTACTTCTATCTCTAGTAGAGAGTTTCTTCTTTCTTCCTATGAGACTGGTATGGGCCGGATCAAGTATCAAGAAACAAGGAAAAGAGGCCAAGAAAGATTGGTTTAATAAATTCGAAAAGAAATTTGAAAACTTTATGAATTTACTTGTTCGTAGGAGATATATTGCGGCTGCAGGTTTTTCAGTGCTCATAGTTTTTGCTCTTTATATGATGACGGCGGGAAATAAGTTTATTCTCTTCCCTGCTGATCAGACTGAAATTTATATTTCAAGGTTTGAGCTTCCAAATGGAACGAAACTAGATAAGACCCACTTAAAACTTCAAGACCTCTCTGCTAAAGTCAAAGATGTATTAGGTGACGATGTTAAACATATAATTGCTAAATCAGGGGAATCAAAAGTTGATCTTACTGATCCAAAAGCAAGTGAAGGAAATAGTGTCGGGATTCTCTTTATCTATGTGACAGATGAGGCTAAGAAAAATCTTCTTCACACAGACGCTCTTGAAAAGCTAAGAACTAATATCTCTAATGAAGGTTATAAAACCTTAACTTTTGAAGCTCAGGTTAATGGGCCTCCAGTTGGTAGTGATATTGCCGCTACTTTTAGATCTAATAATGATACTGAACTAACGACGCTTATCAATGAAGTTAAAAACAGAATGGCAAAAATTGATGGAATTATAGATTTAAGAATTAATGATGTCATTGGTGACAATGAAGTCTTCATTAATATCGATTATAAGAAAGCTGATCAACTTGGACTTGATATTTTTAATGCAGGAGACACTGTACGTAGTGCAATCTCAGGAAGAATTGTCTCAGAGGTCACACTAAATAATAAAGACATCGACCTAAGAGTAAGCTTTCAAGAGAAATTTAGAAAGAGTATTGAAGAGTTAAAAAATGTTTCCATCATGGATGCAAAAGGAAATCTTGTCCCACTGGGAACATTTGCTACATTTACTACTAAGAAGGGATCTCCTCAAATTAAGAGGCTTGATTTTAAAAGATCAAAAGGTCTTACTGGTTCTGTGAATGAAAAAATCATCACTCCTATTAAAGCGAATAGATTTTTAAAGAATATTTATGAAGAGCTTAGGTCCAAATATCCAAGTGTCTCTCTTGTGTTTGGTGGAGTTGCTGAATCAACAAAAGAGTCGATGGAAAGTTTGGCACAGGCAAGTGTAATGGCCTCAATTGGAATTTTTGCCATCCTCGTCTTTCTCTTTAAATCCTACCTACGTCCGCTCATTATTATGATGACTATACCGCTTGGATTATTAGGTTTTTCAGTGGCCTTTGCCACACCAATCCTCAGTGGATATATGGATAGACCAAGACCTGTTTCTTTTCTAGCTCTCATCGGAATCATTGGATTAGCGGGAATTATAGTGAACTCGGGAATTGTCTTAATAAGTTTTATTGACGAAATGCGAAAGGAAGGAAAGTTAAGCCTCCACGAAATACTTGTTAAGGCCTCCGGAATGAGACTAAGAGCTGTGATAGTGACCTCTCTAACTACCGTCAGTGGGCTAATTCCTACTGCCTATGGTGTTGGAGGTTCAGATCCAATGCTTGTGCCTATGACGCTTGCCATGGCCTGGGGACTTGTTTCTGGGACAGTATTAACACTTTCATTTATTCCACCAGCCTACGCGATCTTAGAAGACTTTTTAAACTTTACAGATAGATTGCTTAAAAGGAAGAATGATACTGACAACGATAATGATGAAAGTAGTATAGGTAGCCTGGAAGAGCCGGTATAGGGTTTAATTATGACTAAAGTCAACGAGACTAAACAAAAAATTCTTGATAGTGCCAATACGCTCTTTGCAAGTTTTGGTTATGATGGAACCTCTGTCAGAGATATTGCCAAAGAGGCAGGGGTTAATCTTGCTGCTATAAACTATCACTTTAAGAATAAAGAGAACCTCTACTGCGAAGTTTTCAATATTAATTGTGAGAAAATTGAAACTGGTTTACGCAATGTCGTTAATGACAATATGAGCACTAGCGATTTTGCTGTCCAAGTTTACAAACACTTCATTGAAAACGGTAATTCCCTCTTAAATACTTTTAAAATCATGTTAACGGGTAATGTGAAAATCCCAGATTGCCATTTACACGAGGACCCAGAATGTTTTGGTCCTCCCGGTGGCGATATTCTACTGGCCATTATCACTAAAGAAGTTGGCGAGGACATTCCTCTCGATGGTCGCTTTTGGGCGATGAATATGATCTTCTCCCATGTTACTCACATGGCGATAATTATGAACACTTCAATTATCAAAGAGAAAGTTCAAGGAATGAAACACATGACAGAGGCCTTTAAAGAGAGAAATATCTCCTTTCACTGCACAGCTGTCTTAGATTTTCTAAGAAATAGTCCCCTTAATCAGTGGGATTCCACAGCATTTCCTGAATGAAAATAATGCAATAACTGCAATGAATTTTGACCCTATGCTATAATGGTTAAGTATACGTTATAGCTATAGGACAAAGTATGTGTAGATTATTTGGATTTAGGTCTGTTATTCAAAGCCAGGTTCACCACAGTTTAATCAGTGCAGAGAACGCTCTTGGAGTTCAAAGTAATCGACATCCAGACGGTTGGGGCGTGTGCTACTACGTTGGCGGATCTCCTCATATTATTCGTTCCGAAAAAACAGCTGTAAATGATACTCTCTTTAAGAAAGTTTCAGGTGTTGTAAGTTCTGAAACAGTAGTTGCTCACATAAGAAATGCCACACTAGGCAGTGTAAATATTCTCAACACTCACCCCTTTCAATATGGTCATTGGGTTTTTGCTCACAATGGAAATATTAAAAACTTTGATAAACATAGAGATCAGCTGCTCGCAAGAATTTCTCCTAGACTTAAAAGATTTATTCTAGGTAGTACAGATTCAGAAATTATTTTCTATTTTCTTCTCACTCGTCTTGAACAAAGAGTTGATTTAAATCAAAAGAATTGCCCCATAGATATCCTTCAAAAGGCCCTACAAGAAGCTCTCGAGGTTCTCGTTAGCATTGTGGGAGACTATTGTGAAAATGATGATGGTAGTAATACTGAAACATTTCTGACTTTCATTCTCACTAACGGTGAGACTATGGTTGCTCACCAAGGTGGAAAGAAGTTGTACTACTCAACCTTCAAAGTAAAGTGTAAAGAAAGAGATGTTTGTCCCTACTTTGCAAGTGAGTGTGAAGCCCCCACTGAGAGTGGAAAAGTGAATCATATGATTTTCAGTAGTGAACCTCTCCATGGAGATAATACTTGGATTCCCATGAAAGTTGGACAGATTGTAGGTGTTGATAATTCGATGGAATTAAATATCTTTTCCTAACTACCGACAGTAATTGTTTTCTTGAAGACATTCATTAAACCATCGAATGGTTTTTGATAATTACCTGTACTAAATCTCTTCTTCATTCGAGCTAAAATAGTTGAAACTTTATCGAGATCGAATTCCTCTCTATAGAGCTCGTCTACAAATGAATGCGCCACAATAAAAACCGCCGATAATTGAGTGACTCGGTGAGAACTCAAAGCTCTTGGAAACCCATTTCCCTCAGGCTTTTCATGATGAGATAAGAGAATTTCATCAACATTTAAGGGTATTTTATTATTCTTTTTAACTAGTTCACAGATTTGTTGAGGATGGCTTTTATAATACGCTATCTGCTCATCAGTATAATTAACCATATCCGCAGTTTGTAAATTTACTGCCATGGCGAGTTCAGGATCTGCTAAAGTTAAATCTTGCAACATCGCTGCGTAACTTAGCTTCTTTCTAATCTCTTCAGAATCCCAATCCATATTAGAGCAAACAGAATTTGAGAAATAGGCCACCATGTAACTATGATCTAAGAGATAATCTTTACGATCCTTAAAAGATGCTAAGAGACGACTTAGAATACGATCATCCTCTAAAGTATTTTCTATTTGATAAACACTATAATCAACTAGGTTAATCACTTCATCAGTGACCCCGGACTCACTTACCATCTCGTGGACAATATCAAGAGTATTGATAATGGCATCTTCTACATATTTTGGATCTAGATTTTTATCTTCAATAAGAAAAGGTGTCTTAGATAATCCTGCACCAAATTCTTCGTAATCCTCGGACTGCACATAGAGAAATTTAATTTTCTTTTCCCTATATTTTTGTAGATCATCTCTTGTATAGATATCGCCTTTTTTGAGAATTTTTATATATTTTTCTTCACTAAGTTTAATATAGACATCACAGAGAACTTTATTACATCTTAGAAAATAGATAAGACGTACTTTCCTATACTCTTCTTCGGTATATTCAAAACTTAAATCCTTTCTTCTTTTTAAGATATCTAAGACTAGGTTATGAAAAGTTTCGCAATTGACATCATTTTGAATCAGGTGAGATCTTTCATTTAGAGCTTCAAAGGATTTATACTCTAGAGAGCCCTCTAGGTTTTCTTCCGTGTTCACAACTAAATCACAATCGTAATCCTTTAATAAAGATGACGCTATTTTCATACCCTCAAAACTTGAATTTTCATGACAAGTTAGAACGATATCAATTCCCATAATTTGTTCGAGCAAGTCTTTCATCTGAGAAATATCACTTGTCTCTATCACCTCAACGGAAGTGGGAAGATTATCCAAGTAAAGGTTAAGTCGATCTTTTAATTTATGATTCGTTTGCGCTAACAATATCTTCAAAATGGTACCTTTTTATAAATTACTATAAAATGATATCACGAATCATGATTTGGAACGGTAATAGGTCAATTATTTCGCTGGTCTATAACTAATTTTAATTTCCCCGTACGAGGATTTTTAAGTAAGTTATCACTTGGAACTAATGAGATTTCAACATCTTCGATTATATTAGATTGATATTCTTTCAGATACATTGGTCTCTGCTCATAGAAATAGGCCTTGAGACTAGTTTCTATTTCGCTAGAATTGAGCTCTTCTTTCCCCAAACGCCCCAAGAAGAGGTGCAAATAATCTTTGCCACTCTTTCTCTTTATCACTAGTTGAAAACTATTTACTAGGTGATCAATTTTTGAGCCCTTTAGGATAGAGGCAATATCATCGCGATTAATAGTTACAGGACCGATACGCGCCCCCTCATCTGATCGTCCCAATAACTTAAACTTCTCACCCACCTGCACCCAACTGGCCATATCACCCACAGGATATTTAATAATGGGCATGAGTCTTCTGGAGAGATTTGTAAAAATAAGTTTTCCTACTCTTCCCTCCTCTTCAATAAGTTCACCAGTATCAGCATCAACTATTTCTATAATGGTTGAGGGAAAAACCTTATGTTCACTAGCACTACATTCAGAGTCCACGTATCCTAATTGACCACCATCCACACTGGCATAACCTATGGATGAGATATAGGCATTGGGAAATGCTTTTAAGAGGGATTCTCGCTGATCATCAAATAATGGCTCTCCACCATAATAGATCTGATCGACACAAGTAATAGGTTCACTAGTAAGTGCGGCCATATTAATCAAAGAAGTTGGAACTCCAAAGAGTACATTAACTTTGTAATCAGTAATTATTTTTAAGCTAACATCTATTTCAGTTTGACCAGTTATAGGAAATTGAGTCACTTTAGTCTGCATTTGCTCAACACTCTTATTGATAAACAAAAATGAAGCATAGAGATCTCCTGAATAGAAGAGATTGGCACACAGATCTCCGTCTCTCATTCTTAACTGATCCATTCCAAAACCAAAATCAAGTGTGAACTTATTCCACTCCGACTTAGTAAAGTAACTGAACTTAGGATTACCGGTAGTTCCTCCGCTTTTAAAAATGACTCCATCACTAGTCTTATCTGTGAGAACAGAGTTATTCGAAAAGGAATTATGTTTCCAGTATTCATCTTGATTGGTAATAGGAAGATCTGAAACTCTAAATCCACTTGTTGGTAAATGTGCGTAAAGATCTCTGAAGAACTTTGAGTTCTCTCTTACATATGTAATGAGTTCATGAAAATCATATGTACTCATAGTTTTCTCTCATCGATAACTCTTAATATTTTTCCACTATTTTTTGAATGAACAAATGACTCAACATTTGAAACAATAATTTCAAAATCCAACGTAAGCTCTCTAGTGACAGCTTCATTTAAGTCTTGAAAGACATTCATCAACTTTGACTTTTCAATCAAGTCAGTCGTTAAGTAAAGACTAAGTCTATCAATATTAGATTGTGAAGACTCATTAGATATTTTAATTTGAATGAGGTCAGCGTAATCGAAGTGATCTAAGAGAACCTTTTGAAACTTCATATAATTAAAAAATGTTCCACCGGCACGAAAAATATCCCCATGCCTTCCTAGTAATTCAAATTTTCTATTCGTTCTACCACAATCACAATTTTCTAGAACCCAACGACCAAGGTCACCTAAGTCATATCGTTCTATCTTTACACAATCACGTGCCTTGGAAGTAAAAACTAATCTTCCAATTTCATCACCAGAAACTTTTTCATCACTGTCGATTCTTAGAATCTCTAAGTCCTGAATACTTTCATTTAAATGATGTTCTCCCTTCACGCAACTTGGACATTGAAACCCAAGCGGACCAGCGTCAACTGACCCATAACTCGCCGAACGGATAATTTGAATTCCAAACTCTTGAACTAGCCAATCTCTTTGCTTTTGTCCAAAGTGCTCTCCTCCAAAATAGATTTTCTCTACTTTAGATTTCTTAAGAACTTCTGCGTGATTTGAGAATAACTCAATTATATATGAGGGCATACCTACGATGACATTGATATCATTTGAAGCGAGAACTTCTGCTACAAAATTCTTATCTTCATAGGCAGCTATAGGATATTGAACAATTTCAAGTTTTTCTAAAATAGTATAGAAGCTTAGAAATCCTCCATAGAGTCCACCACCAAAGAAGAGATTAGCCACCTTATCTACCAAAGGATCTAGTCCTGCAGCAAAGAGACCTTCCGCGGCAGCTTGCATTTGTCTGTGATAAGCGTTGTAAGAGAAGGGAGAGATTGCTGTTTTCCCAGAACTTCCCCCACTTCTAAAAAAGAGATGCGCTAACTCTTCGTTTGGCGTTAGCGCTTGAAAATCTTCTTTAGACATAACTTGTGCTGTACGCTCTACAACTTGTGATTTTTGTGATAATTCATTCAAACGAAAATGATCTTCCAAACCTGTAAGATCAATACTTATTTTTTTAACAAATCTACTCAGTGCTAATTCACCATCATGTGGCTCTCCAGCATAGGAGTTTTGCATATCTCCCAAGTTACGAACTCGTAACATTCCAGCCTTTAAAAGCTCATTAATGACTTGAAATTCATTTGAGTTTAGATCTATACCTACGGTTTGTAAGTGAATTCTATGGTGTTTTAGAGTTGGGAGAATGGATTCTACAGTAATAGGTTTTAACCAAATGGTTCTCTTTAAAGGTGAGGCCTTAAAAGTTTCGTCCTCTTCAATATATATGCGCCAATCATTTGTTGGACTCTCAACAACTTGTTTATTTTCAATTAAAGACTCTAACTTTAATAACTGATTAAAGTTTGTAAGTTCAGCTTGTTCTTGAATATCTAACTCTCCAAGCGGTTTATCCTTAGAAAGAACTTCAAGCTCAACGGCAAGATCTTTAGCAATAGAGAGAAGTTCATCAAACTCTGCATCTAACACATAACAGACTTGCGGAGCTGAGCAGGCCAATTGGTCATATTGAAATATATCTCTTGCCAGTTTCTTTAATCCTTCTCTCTTTGCTGATTCTAGATCCATTAAGGAAAAGGAAATCTTATGCCCCCAAGGGATGAATCTCTTTGAAGCTGGTACTGATTTTCTAATCGTATCAATTGCAGCGTCACCTCCCCAACAAGAAACCACATCACTCAACTCGCTAAGTTTCTCTATTTCATAGGGAGCATCTTGAATAATGAATATTTTCTTAAGTAGAACTTCTGTTTGATCGCAGGCGATAAGTTTTTGCGCTAACACAAAACAATCATCACCATCTCTGCGACTGAGTTTAACTATATTAGAATTTAAGCCTAGGAGGGATTCAACTAAAGCGAGAAAGGCCAGTCCAGGAGAATTTGCAGGAGTCACATGCAGTGCGACCCCAAGTGGATAATAAGCCTCCATAGGTCTAGACTTAAAATCGTTCTTCTTTATATCAAAGGCATCAATTGAACCAAGTTCACTGATAACTTTTTTTTCAAGTTCTTCTTTAGAACAGAACTTTACTACTTCTTTTTTGATTTCATCAGAAATTTCTAAATCAGCAAGACCTTTTGAAAATTGATCTAAGCAAATAATAAGTTCTTCTAATTTAAGTTCGTATTTTAAAGAGTTTTCAACTTTAAGAGAGAAATCTTCAAATGATAGATTGTCGTAAATTTCACCATGGGCCAGAACTTTCATCACTACACCTTGTCCAGTAATTCACTAGCAGCAACAGCGCAGCTCTTATTCTTAGAAATACCTGCTCTTCCCAAGATCTCAAACCAAGGTGAGTTTAGCTCACATGAGCAATCACTATGTAATCTTGCTAGATCTCCCATCAATACATTATTGGCAGGAACCGAAGTGATGTAGGGAGAAATAAAATTAAGATAGCCAACTTCTCCCTCTTCTAACACTTGTAATGTTTTAACATCCCTAATCAGAACTCTTGACCAAACGGGAACATGGAAATGATGATTCTCACACTCTATATAAGGGATACAGTGTTCTACTGACCCAAACCCATCCCTAAGGCGAGCATTGGGAATCCCTAACATCTCTTCACAAAGAGCATAGAATTCAGTTTTAGAAATGGCCTTATTTTGATGACCTTTCCAACCTCCACCAAGAAAAACAAGAGAATCCTTATTTAACTTGAGAGGCTCAATTCCTAATTCTTTCATTTTCTCTAAAGTGAAATAGAAGAAAGAGGGAAAACCAAATATTCTAACGGGTCTGCCTTCTTTTTCAAATTGTTTTAAAGCTTCTATACAACCAAAGACATCAAACTTGTGTCCAAGGTCTTTACCTAAAAACCTAAGTCCGTACTTCACACTCTTAATGGGAGCATACTTACAGAGGAAGTTATCAGTGTAGGCCGTACCTAACTTACTTCCCTCTTCAGGTTCATATGTAAAGAGTAAGTAATTTGTCTCTTCCTTACTTACCCATTGATGTTTCTCATAAATCCAATCCACCATTTTTTGAGCGGAGCCAATGGTCCACTCATCAAAGAAGATTTGAGACTTCTGACCAGTAGTTCCAGAAGAAGTTAAATGAAGAGAAACCTCTTTTTCACTAATTGATTTAACAACATGGTGTTTAAAGAAGTTTGCAATGATGTATGGAATTTTCTCTAGGTCTTCAATTGTATTTAAAGAGTTTACATCAAAGCCTTCTGACTCAACGAGCTTTTTATAGAAGTCATTATTTGAAGTGTGCCAAAGAATATTTTGTTTCATGGCCCTTAAGAATAATTCATGACTTTGTTCAAAGTTTGCGTAGGGCGCTTTTATTTCGCACAACTCTTGCACGAAGTTTAATTGCTCAGAGTTAGGAACATTTAAATCACTCATCTAGTCTACCTTTAGAATATTTAAATGCATCCCTATCCACTGCTTTGCGTATTGATCAAGATAGGGTTTGAAAGAATTATCGATTGAGATCTCACTAAAGTCTAGAGGAACCATGGTTCTAGTTAGGAGAACATAATCTTGCATCACTCCATCTTCTTCTCTCATAGCGGGATACATGGCCGAAGGAAGAAAGTTATTCTCAGTGAGAAAACAAATAGGATCGAAGCGGTCTGATCTCACCATTGTTTCAACGTAGTAGATCCCGTGTTCTTTCATTGCAAAGAGCATTTTATTAAATTTATCACCCATTGAAGTAATGCTCTTGTTGGAAGTAATGATCACGCAGTAGTGATCCTTCTTACTAAAACTAGCAAAAATTTCAATGCCTTCTTCCATATTTGAAATGATTAAATTTGGTCTATGAAAGGGATAGAAAACAGATTCCTTATCATTTTTAAATGTTTCATCAAATCTCTTTTGTACAAATTGAGAAGCGAAGATAAATTCAAACTCTCCTTCTTTAGATGAAAGGTCATGAAATGAATTTTGTTTCTTTAATTCGCATTTTCTATGATCATAACTAAACTCTTTTCCAGAGACTTCCCTTTCAACTAAAGAAAGAAAAGGAGATATAGAACTTGGTAATACTTCGGCCCTTTTTCTCTTCTCCAAAACATCATCAGAAAAGATAGCTAGTAACGCTAAGGTTTCGTAGGTTTTAATTTTTCTGCAATTTGGAAAGAAGCCGAGGGGAATAAATCCATTCTTCATCAGCATTGTTTGTGAAGCCTTAGATATAGTTCTAGCGGTGGCATAAATTGAATTCACTTTCTTTTCAACTCTTAATACATCATTAACCGCGTGAGCAATAAGTTTAGTGGCAAGGGATTTCCCCCTAAAGTTTGCATGAACCGCAACTCCAGAAAGTTTGGCTATTTTATTTACTGGTTCTAGGTGAATAATTCCAGAGGCCGCTATTTTCTTGGTCTCAGGGCATCTCATAAGATACCAACAGTTGAGTTCCGGACTCTCTAAGGCACTCACCATAACCGAGCGCTTAGTTCCAACTTCTAGTGGATAGTCTTCACCATAAACTGATAGATACAAGTACAGTAGCTCATCAACATCGTTTAATGTGGCCTTCTCAATTAGTAGCTGCATTCTTCTCCATTAGGCGAAATTTTCTCACTTAAAATATTCTTAGATGCCATGTATCATAATCCTAGGTTGCCCCAAGTATTATTGAAAAAAATTTAGGGTCAAACTCAGACGACTTCACCTATTTTCAGATGGTTAGCTATGAAACAAATCAGTAAACAATTAATTATCTTCCTCTTTCTCACACTAGTGACGTCCTCTATGGCCTTTGCCAGAAAGCCTGCAGTAGAGCCTGTGACGGGAATTTCGATTGATCAATACGATGATGTTTCACCATCCAAGGCCACTCCCTTTAGTTTTGGCCAAGCGAAAACTAAGAACCTAGCGCCAGCAAAAACAAAGAAAGAAGTAAAACAAACTTCTCTTAAACAAACGAGTGAGAGTGGAAGTCAAACCAACAAGATCATTGTCATCCTCATGGTTTGCTTGTTACCGATTGCAGTTTGGTTAGGTCTTATGAAAGGAATCAAAGACCTAGATCAAGAGGAAATGAATAATGTTGTTGATCTCAATTCTAAGAGAAAAGATACTCTCGATAAGAGTGATGATGATGACATGGATATTCCTAAAGCTTCTTAATTTCCCTATTAAATAAAAGAGGGAGTGAATTCATCACTCCCTACTCTAGATTCTCATATAACTATATTTCTTATATTCTATTCTTTAACCTGAGGAATATCTTTTACTGATTCTTCCAAAATATAATCTGGAATCTCAATATCAATATCTTCTACTTTGATATACTCATTTCCATTTTCATCAAAAGATTTCTCTACTGAAACTTTTGTTTTAACACCACTATCATATTCAGTAATATAGATGTCAGTATCTTCATCAAAAGATTCTACTCTCGTATCGCCATTTAAATCTTCATCACCAGGATGATCATAACCTGCGATCTCTAAATATTTAGGTAAAACATGGTAGCGCCAAATCTCATTGAAACTCCAACTATCATAGTACTCACTTCCACCTGACAAGCTTAAATTCATCACACTAAGGCCAGCAATCGAAGTTGCAAGTACACCAGTTTTAGTTTGAATCATAGCCGCGAGTTTTGGAATTACTTTATATTTAAGAGGATTCATAATGGCGACATTCTTAAGTCCACCAAGAACTCCTGACCACATAAACATAAACGGAAGTAATTTAATTTGTTCTTGAAGAGAGTCTGAATTCTCAACAGGATGTCCTAGCGAAGCGTACAATTCATTGTAACCCATACCAAGTCCCACAAGACTAACTCCACCAACAAGACTCACTCCAGCTACCCTTCTCCAACTTTTTAAGAAGTGTCTAATTTTTGAAGGTTGCTTAGCAATATTAATTGCTCCACCAAAAGCATTTCTTGTTTGAAATGAAGACTGACAATTTACTTCTGCCATAATGGGAGCAAAGATCAGTCCGTTAGTGACGACTTCCCAAGGGAAGCGGCTAAATTCTTCTTCATTAGATTTATACAAGTGACCGAGCATCGCCCACGTGACAACAAAGTCTGCATACATAGCATTTCTTGCTTGAGGAAAGCGTCTTAGACAACTGAAATTCTTCTTGAGTCTTTCTGTGCTAAATATTTTCTGAAAGAAAGTCCTAGACTCTCTAGCAATACAATCAGCATCATCACCACAGGCCTCGACGGCAGTTTTCTTCTTAGTAAACATTTCTAGAATAACACCTTGAATTTTCTCTCTAATAGATCTCTTAGGAGTTAAAGGCTTCTTGGCAAAAGGAAGGAATTCAGAATAATTACCAGCGAGGTAATCACCAAGTTTTTGTCCCTTCTCTACATCTGTTTGCATTTTCTTAAAAAAATCTCGTGATAAGATATCCTGCTCAGTAAGCCATCTAATGAAATCATCTCCTTGAAAGTTAGATTCAAAAGAATGAAAATTTGAAATGGCACTAGTTACGTCTGCAAGAAAATCATCATAACTATCATAACTAGAAAGATCTCTCGCGATTAGACTATTGTAGTCACCCATAGAGGATTCTTTAGCGAGTTTTAAAGACATTTTCTGATCGGCAGTCATTCTCTTTAGTTTCGTCATATTTTTAAATGAGAATCCATTTTCTTTATGCCAACTTTTAAATTTTGGAATTAGATCTTCATATGTTTTCTTAAGTGTATCAGTACGATTAAAGTCTTCACTCAAATCATCAATGTGAGTTTTAAACCATAGGTTAAATTCAACAGCATCAATATCTCTTGAAGAGTCTGCTGCAATTTTTGAATAAGCATAACTTTGAAGTTTATTTGGAAATTCAATATCTGAGAGCTGATTTATTTTTACTGAACCTGTCTGAGCTGCAAAACGTTTCACTTGTGAGAGTTGTGCTGGCAGAAATGATTTCTTAGGATTAAAGAGAAAGCTCAACCCTTTCTTATGTACAATTTTTCGACCGGAAATAAAGGACTTGATAACTTGTGAACAACTCCCCTTCTCTGTTGGTGCTACAACATCTAGCGAAGCCACTTCCCTATTATTGGGTCTTGTTGTGGAACAAGCTCCTAATATGAGAAAGAGTGATAGAATGAGAATTTTCTTAAAAACCATTAAATTTCCGTTTTCTTTAGTAATACACTATAGAAGTTATCGGAAAATTTGCTCTTCAGCTTGAACAGAAAAAGGGACTTTTATACTTGAACAATTCGCTCAGAAATGAATCCACTCACCCAGGCCTTTGTACATGTAGACACTTGCACTATTTCCCTGTTTGATAAGAAGTTCTTTTACACCATTTTTATTTAAATCTATAAAACTTAATTTATTTGGTCTCTGGTGATAATGCCCTTGCAGGGTTCTCTTCTCTTCCCAGAAAATAGGTCCTTTGTAAAAATGCATCTGTTTAAAGTCTCTCTTATCAATTGTGAGAAAGTATAAGCGCACTGTTGAATTCACTTCAATGTACTTAGTTAAACCCTCATAGTAGAAAACGATAAGGCTTAGCGTATCTCTCGATAAGTGTCTGACTCTAATTTTATAAATTCTAGCACCAGTACCATTGGGCTCTAACTTAAAAGACTTAATTCTCTTTTCATCGTAGGCAAGCAGATGCAGCCAAGATTCACCATCTTTAGTTTCATAGAAAATTGATTCCTTTCTATTGTCACCATTTAAATCGATTTTATATAAGGGAGTGTGTGCAACAAAGTGATACTTCTTAGTTGATTCTTTCCTTATATCTTTATCTAGCTCAGCCGAAAAAAGCTCTCTAAACTGCCTCTCATCTTGCGATAAGCAATTCAATGAAAGTGAAAATAGAAAGATAAATAGGCATAACTTCATAAGATTATTTTAACATATATTCATTTTTTGACACTAAGCTGTAAAATGTCACTTTTTTCCCATAAAATAAGGTCTAAAGTCCCTTCAAACATTCACATTCAGCATGTCTTAAGCTAGAATTTTAAACAATTTGTAATAGCTAAATACGACAGGACACACACATGGAATTCAATCTAGGATTTATTAAATCTGATAATCAATTTTTATTAAAATCATTTAATAATAATGCTGATGATAACGGAAAGATATTAGACCTTAGTGAATTAAAAAGTACTAACCTCCAGGCCCTTTTCTATGATGAAAACCATCTTGAAAATGAAGATCTAAAGTCTTCACTCCTTGAAGATAGTAAGTTTTTTCCTATTCGTTCCACTAGCGATATTAAAGTTGATTTTGAAAATTTTGAGAAGATGCCATTTGAAGATGTACTCTCTCTATTTACAAAAGTTCATGACAATTGGTTACTACAAAATAATGTCACTCTCTTAGAAGAATTATTTAAAGTGATCAAACATCTCAATGCTCTCTGGCCAAATGATAGGACGACATTCTTTGAAGAATTATGGTTTGTCTTAAAATCAAATTTAGGAGCAAAATCATTGCGAATTATTTTCAATGATATTGAAATGGGTAAGAAAGAACATGAAAAGAATAAATTAATCCAAGTTAAAATTGAAGGTGATAAATTTCCTAACCCTACTGCAGGGGGAGAACTTGAAGCTAAAATTATGGCCAGCTATGAAAAAGACTTCTCAAATCAATTAGAAATTTTAGAGTACTCTGCCGATAAAGGGCAACTTGTCATGACTACAACTATTAAGAAAAGTCCTGTGGTTATTATGGCGGAAGTATACGAACTCACAAGAATGCAAAAAGCTATTCTTGGAACTCTCTTCACTGGCCTCTCAGAAAACATTCAATAAATAAAGCTCCGAAAGGAGCTTTTTACTTTTTCTTTTTTAATTCATTCTAATAACTAATAAACACATTCATTCGTCTCTGAGTACCTATTATAGAATCAAAACTTGTAGGAGAGAAACTCTTTAAATATTCTTGAATATAAGTTCTAGTTGTTCCATTTCCCCCTCGAGAAATATGACGTAAATGACAAGCGCCTAGATCTTGAGCAATATTGACTTCCTTTAATGAATCAAGAATTGTGATCTCAACAACTCTCCTGTGCGCAAGGCCCACAAAAGGAAATATCTCTACATTAATGATTCCCTCAGCAAGATAGAAATCTCCTAGTTTTTCTTTCTTAAATTCCTTTAGAGAGTAAGTTCTCTCTCCTATTCTAATTCGATACATGTCTATTACTAATGAAGCATCATAGGTCATTTGATACTCCTCTACTCTTCTTCTATAGACATCACAGCTCCTTTCTACGGGTAGCTCACGATAAGTCATACAAACGCCACTACGAATATTACAGTGCACCTCTTCTGTTCTGTAAACGGGGTGAAGCTCATTCCATTTCACCACTTTGTACTCTGTAGCATTTCCTTGAATAAAAACATTGGCAGAATCATTCTTATTTTGAATAAATGAGACAATCTCTTCTTCAGTCATTTGAAGAATGGTTTTTGTTTTAGGCAGCTCCTCGCTCTGATCATTTAAAAATAATCCGATGACTTTTCCAGCAGAAAGGGATTCTACAAGATTCTGACTTCCAATAATTTTCCAATCACCACTTTTTGCAAATACTTTTTTAACATTCCCATTGATTGAACTTTCAAATGAGCTATCAACTCGCCCTAAAGCGTTTAATAAAGACTCTCCGTCATTTATATAAATGACTTTTTCAAAGTCTTTAGCTGACACGAGCAGAAGACTTTTCTTTTTTAGAACTTCTCTCTTCCATTTTTTTAATGAAAGTCCTTCAAAAATAAAATCTTCTATTTCATAAATAATAAAGTGATTAGAAATGAGCTTATTACCTATTTGTCCAAAATGTATTTCATTTGATTTAAGTTCATAACTCTTTCCCCCTTCCTTAGACAATTGAATCTCTTCATCATGATTTTCATAGCGGTAGAGATCAAAGTAATCTTTATCAAAGAAGTCGTTTCTAATATTGTTATAAAGAGAAATACTATATGAGAGATGATTTACACTGCCTTTATAAACAGAATTAAAGTTAAAATTTGTATTCCACCAAACGAGATTCTTATTCACTTCTTCAAAGCGCAGACCAGAAAAGAGTTCAGTTTTACTTTGTTCTGTTAAATGAATTTCAAAACGGTTTAAGTCGTTAATAGAGAGCTTCTCAGAGGAATTGGAATCAATAATCCTCTTCATCTTTGATCTAAGGAATGAGTTTTGTTTTAAATTGAGAGTTTTCTTCTTCAAGCTTTCCGTTTCCAGATTACTAATAGTAAAAGTCATTTCCTTATGACTTTTTAATTTTAAAATGGGAAAGCTCACAAGTCTGTGACTCGAATTTTCTTGCTGCTCAACTTCATGATTTTGATTGAGAGGTCTGGGCCCTTTTAGCTCATTTTTCTTTGAGCAAGAGGTGATCATAAGTAATAGTGATAAAGTAATGAGAAATTTCATACCGACTCCTTTTGGAACCGGTATAGCTAAATATTGATTTGAAGTAATTTATTTTCTTAGAAATCTATTCGAGTTTTTCAACTATGAACCAAAGTGGCCCAATCTTTCTCCGCCCAGTACATGAAAGTGCGTATGAAACACTGTCTGACCAGCATTTGGCCCCACATTTGTAACGACTCTAAAACCTTCTCGCTCTAAATCAGACTCTTTGGAAAATTTTGAGATCGCCAGATAAACGTCAGCAAGCTGCTTAGGAGAAGTTTCCACCAATTCATTCACATTACCTGTATGTTCTTTATGCACAAATAGGTGGTGAATTTTGGCCATAGGGTTTAAATCTTTGAAACCAAAAACAAAGTCATCTTCATAAATTTTCTGAGAAGGGATATCACCCTTAATAATTTTACAAAATAGACAATCGCTCATGACTCTTCCGATACTCTTTGAATATTAGCACCTAACTTTTTAAATTTCTGATCTAAGTTCTCATAACCTCTATCAAGGTGATAAACGCGAGAGATTTCAGTTTCACCGTGAGAAGTTAGAGCAGCTATAATAAGAGCAGCAGAGGCCCTTAAGTCTGTACACATAACAGGAGCTCCAATGAGTTTAAGACCGCCTTCAATAACGGCGGTATTTCCCTTGAGCTCAATTTTTGCCCCTAATCTAATTAACTCGGGTACATGCATGAATCTATTTTCAAAAATATGTTCAGTTATAATTGAACTACCTTCTACTTGAGTCACTAAGGCCATCATCTGTGCTTGAACATCAGTAGGAAATCCAGGGAAGGGAGCTGTATCAACCTTCGCTAAACTAAGTGTACTTGGTTCCACTTGTACAAAGTCGGCACCAACTTCTATATTGGCACCCATGTTTTTTAGAAGATTAATGACAAAGTCTAAGTGTTTTGGATTAAATCCATCAACTCTTACACTCGATTTAGTAGCAAGTGCCGCCATAATATAAGTAGCAGCTTCAATACGATCTCCAATGGCCGTATATTCAACTTCTTTAAATTCTTTCACACCATCAATCACTAGACGATTCGTTCCAATTCCTGAAACTTTACCACCCATAGCATTTAGAAAATTTGCGAGGTCATCAATTTCAGGCTCAAGAGCTGCGTTTTCAATAACGGTTTGTCCCTCAGCGAGAGAGGCGGCCATCATTAAATTTTCCGTGGCCCCAACAGAAGGAAAAGCTAGAACTAAGTGAGCTCCTTGCAAAGGTCCATCAGTTTCAGCGTAGACGTATCCACCTTCTAGAGTAATTTTGGCACCCATTTTTTCTAAGTTAGATAAGTGTAAATCAATAGGTCTCGTTCCAATGGCACAACCACCTGGCAGAGAAACTTTTGCTTTATGTAATCTTGTAAGGATTGGTCCCAGTGTAAAAATTGAGGCCCTCATTGTTTTCACAAGATCATAAGTTGCCTCATGAGAGTTTAAAAGAGCAGGCTCTAGTTCAATAGTTTTACCATCGCGCTTAACTCCTACACCTAAGTTCCCTAGAAGCTTAAGCATAGTATTAATATCTCTAAGATTTGGAACTTCATTAAGAGTGATCTTCTTATTACTTAAGAGAACACCTGCCAATATAGGAAGATAAGCATTCTTAGCTTTTGAAATTGTTACTGATCCAGATAGTTTACACGGACCATTTATTATTATTTTATCCATTTTTAATTTCCTTATTTCTTAGCAAGTATAAATCGGTTTCGATTTGTGTAGTCTTGCAATACTTCTACAGTGGAGAATCCAATATTTTGACAAAGATCTGCAAGGTTCTCAAGATGATCCTCATGCCCTTCCATCAAAAACATTCCCTCTTCATAGAGTGAGTTGTGTACTTGTTTAAATAAATCTACAAACCATAAATCATAGGTTTCATCTTTTAAATAGAGAGCTAAGTGTGGTTCATAGCTATCCACTTGATCGTGAACAAATTCACGGTCATTCTCTTCTTTAATATATGGGGGATTACTTACAATAACGTGAAATTTTTCACTAGAGAGATCTTTCATTCGATCAGTATAAATGAGATTTAGTGAAGACTCTCTAGGAATAGTAAAACGCAAATTAAAATAGTTTCTTCTAGCGACTAAAAGAGCTTCTTTAGAAATATCTGTAGCAAAGGCCTCTATAGGTCTTTCGAACTCTTGCAATAGTGAAATTATAATTGCACCACTACCCGTTCCAATATCTAAAACTCTTATGATTTCATCAGATTTTCTTGTCCACTCTTTAACAAGCTCAACAGATTTTTCAACTAAGATTTCTGTTTCATTTCTTGGAATAAGAACAGAAGGTGTGACATCAAATTCTGATTTATAAAAATGCGCTCTTCCCCTAATATACTCCAAAGGATAAGCCTTCATAAGACAATCAAAGAAATAAGTTATGGGGTTTTTTCCACTGGGAATATATTGAGACTCAAAGAGGTCATCCACATTCACAAGCTTTTGCAGAGCGAATTGTTCTAACTCATCTTTTAATCGCTGTTTAGATAGACCCGGATAAGATTTAGCTAAGAAATCTTCTCTCTCTTGGTAAAAATTATCCGTGAATGTTCCTAAACTCTTTGAGTTCATTAATCTTCTTGGCCTTTAAGTAGTTCTGCTTGATTGTGAGCAATCAAGGCCTCTGTTACTGCGCCCATATCCCCTTCAATAATCTTATCTAGAGAATAGAGAGTTAAGCCAATTCTGTGATCTGAAAGTCTTCCTTGAGGATAGTTATAAGTTCTAATTCTCTCAGATCTGTCACCAGTCCCAATTAGTCCTTTTCTTTCAGCAGCTTCAACAGCATTTTTCTCTTGCAGCATCTTATCGTAGATTCTGTTTTTAAGAATTTTAAGAGCTTTTTCTTTGTTTTTTAACTGAGACTTCTGATCCTGGTTAGCTACAACTGTTCCCGTAGGAATGTGAGTTACCCTTACAGCAGAATCTGTCGTGTTAACTGACTGCCCACCTGCTCCACCAGAGCGGTAAACATCAATACGAACTTCGTTCATATCAAGTTCAAATTCGAGATCATCTGTTTCAGGCATTACTGCCACTGTAATAGTCGAAGTATGTACACGTCCCTGAGATTCCGTTTTTGGAACTCTTTGAACTCTGTGTACTCCTGATTCATATTTTAATTTTGAATAAACTTTTTCACCAGAGACAGAGAAGATAACTTCTTTAATCCCTTCATCACTTTCAGAGATTGAAACTTGTTCAGATTTAAAACCTAGATCTCTGAAGTAGTTAAGATACATTCTATAAACATTTTCAACAAAAATAGAAGCCTCGTCACCACCGGCACCTGCTCTAATTTCCATCATAACGTTTCTATCATCTAACGGATCTCTTGGAAGAAGAAGAATAGTAAGTCTATCTTCCATAACTTGAATTTGAGGTTCATTTTCATTTAGGATTTCTTTAGCCATCTCCCTCATGTCTTCGTCTTTTTCGTTTTTTAGAATATCTTTCGCTTCATCAATATCTTCTTTAATTTGCTTATATTCTTTAAACGCGACAACAACTTCTTCAAGATTGGCCCTTTCGCTTGAGATTTTTTTAAATTCTGCTTGTCTGTCATAGATTGTAGGATCAGCTAACTTTTCAGTTAGTACTTCAAACCTGTCAACTACACCATCAAGCTTATTAAAAATAGACATAGGTTATTCCTTAAAACTAAAACGCCCAACGTAAAGAAGGGCGCATAGGTAATTCATTTCTTTATTTAAGAGTTCATCGACTCTAAGAACTCAGCATTCGTCTTAGATTTCGTTACTCTTTGGAGCATAAACTCCATGGCATCAATTGTAGACATTGGGTGAAGCACTTTTCTAAGAACGTAAGTTCTTTGTAGATCAAGTGGATCCATCAGCAGGTCTTCTTTACGAGTTGATGACTTATTAATATCTAGAGCTGGGAAGATTCTCTTCTCTAGTAGTTTTCTGTCTAGTTGAATTTCAGAGTTACCAGTTCCTTTGAATTCCTCAAAGATAACCTCATCCATTCTTGAACCAGTATCAACTAGTGCAGTTGCAATAATTGTTAGAGATCCACCATTTTCAATATTTCTAGCGGCTCCAAAGAATCTCTTTGGTCTGTGAAGAGCATTTGAGTCAACCCCACCAGAAAGAATTTTTCCAGATGGTGGAACAACAGTGTTATAAGCACGAGCTAGACGAGTAATTGAATCAAGAAGAACAATAACATCGTCACCAGCTTCAGTAAGTCTCTTAGCTTTTTCAAGAACCATTTCTGCCACTTGAACGTGACGGTTAGCAGGTTCATCAAAAGTAGAAGAAACAACTTCTGCTTTTACGTTTCTCTTCATATCTGTAACTTCTTCCGGTCTTTCATCGATAAGAAGAACAATGAGTTTAGCATTTGGATGATTATCAGAAATCGAGTTGGCCATCTCTTGGATAAGCATTGTCTTACCAGCTTTAGGAGGGGCTACAATTAAACATCTCTGACCAAAACCTTGAGGAACAAAGAGGTTAATCATTCTTGTAGAATAATTAGTTGGCTTTGACTCAAGATTGATTTTCTTTTCAGGGTACAGAGGAGTTAAGTTATCAAAGAGAACCGTCTTCTTGTGAGCTTCTGGAGTCTGACCATTAATAGTTTGAACTTTTAATAGAGCAAAGTATCTCTCGTTATCTTTTGGTGGTCTAATTTGACCTTCAATCGAGTCACCCTTTCTAAGACCGAATCTCCTAATCTGACTTGGTGATACGTAAATATCATCCGCACCCGGTAGATAGTTATATCCAGGAGATCTTAGAAACCCAAAACCATCCGGTAGAATTTCTAAAACACCTGATCCAAAAATATCTTCGTTATTTTTAGCTGATGTTTTTAGTAGTGCAAAAATAAGCTCATGAGTTTTCATTCCTGAAGCATTTTCTACTTTTAGTTTTTCACCCAATTTATTGAGTTCTTTAACTTCCATTTCTCTTAGGTCATTAAGGTGCATTAAGCGTATCTCCTGATAATTTTATTTTTTGGATTTTATTTAGTGAAGTTCTCTTAGCCCCGACGTGCTTTTTTGAAAATTAATTTCGAGGGAAAATTTTGAAACTGTTAGATTTGTTAAAACCATTATCCTTGATAATGAATAAAATTGTCAAGATGATATTGGTTGCCATAGTGCGCTATTTTAATCTATATAACTAAGTGCATGATAAACTTCAAAGACTACCCAAATTTCAATAAATTCAAAGGTTTAAATATCCTCTCCGTAGACTATGGACTCAAAGTCACCGGTTTGGCCCAGTTTTGCCCCGGTCGAGAACCTTTTCCCCAGGCCCTGGGCAGAGTTATTTATCAAAGTGACGAGCAACTCATAGAAGAACTTAAGATATATATTGAGGATGAGTTCTTTGAAGTGATCGTGCTAGGAATCCCTTTCTATCTGGATGGCAACGAATCCAAGATGACCAAAACCGTACGTGCCTTTCACGACAAGTTAAAACTAGCACTACCAGACCAAGCTCTCTACCTACAGGATGAAACTCTCAGCTCTTCTGCCGCTCAAGATCGCATGATGAATTCTCCACAATATAACTTTAAGGTTGATCCCAAGAGGATTGACGAAGTGGCCGCGACAATTATCCTTGAAGACTTTATGACAAAAACAACTCTTTAGGGGTTGTCTCACCTTGCGAAGCCTTATATCCTAATTTCACTATGACAAAAAAACATCTCTTTATCTTTTTAGTATTTGGCCCACTGCTTGGAATCTTAGGCGCTGGTGTTAAGGTTTATCACTCTATCGCTCTTTGGGAATATGAAGGTGAAGAAAAATCCTTCATTATTAAACCCGGAGAAGGTTTTGGTAAAATTAACTACCGCTTAAAAAAACAAGAACTCATAAGCAGTTCAAAGCTTTTTTATCGCTACAATAAAATCAATAACAACATGAGTAAGTTTAAAACTGGGAATTACATCATTAAGCCTGGTACGAATATGCTTACGATTATCGATATTCTGACTAAAGGAAAGAGTGTCACTATTAGTGTTACAGTTCCTGAAGGCAAGAACCTGTTTGAAATTGCTAAAATTTTAAGCAAGAAGAGCATCACTAATGCAGCTGACTTCATTAAATATGCAAAAGATCCAGACTTTGTCTCAGAGCTTGGAATTCCTGCTTCCAGAATTGAAGGTTATCTCTACCCTGAGACCTATAAGTTCTCAAAGAATTCTCCGGCGAAACTTGTTATTAGAACAATGGTGCACACTTTTCAAAATAAAACTAAAGACATCGACTTCTCTAGCTCTGCTCTTTCAAAGCATTCTATTATTATCTTAGCCTCAGTGGTTGAGAAAGAAACTGGTGCCAGCTTTGAGCGACCTCAAATTGCGGGAGTCTTTCACAATAGATTAAAGAAACGAATGAGACTTCAATCTGATCCCACAACCATATATGGAATTTGGGAATCTTATAATGGGAATTTAAGAAAGAGACACTTACTTGAAAAGACTCCTTATAATACTTATAAGATCCCAGCGCTGCCAAAGGGACCTATTTCTAATCCAGGTCTTGAATCAATCAACGCTGTTCTAAATCCCAATTCTCATAGCTTTCTCTACTTTGTTAGCAAGAATGATGGAACCCATGTCTTCTCTAAGAGTTACCGCGACCACATAAAAGCGGTGAATGAGTTTCAAAAGAACTCTAAGAATAGAAAAGGTAAATCTTGGCGTGATTTAAAGAAGAAAAAGAAGAACTAATTATTGGTTTACTACTTTTCCTCTAGAGAAATAATATCCAGCATCGTTAATCCCTCTCCATGCGAGAAAGAGTAAGGCCGCTTCAATCTTGGCCTTCTTGGGATTAACTGTCGCACACAACTTATCAAAAATTAACATATTTGCGTAGATATCGAGAGGAAAACTCGTCACGTCCCACACGCGGTGAAACCAGAATCTATCCATTCCCTGGTTACCTGTAGTGATGTAATCACCCTTAACATCGTCGTAGAGTTTTTCAGTGAATAGACTTAGAAAAACCTCAGTTCCTTCAGGGGAGAAGAAATCTTCTTCCTTTAAATTCTGCAGATCAGTTAAAGTGAGTTTTTCGCCCGCTTCACCGCCACCCTTAGCAACAAGTTCCAAGAGTTTCTCTTCAAATTTAGGATCAACTTTACTTTCAATAATGTAGGTTAAAAATTCATTTAACTTTTCTCGTTGGGCTTCATCAGTCACTAGAAGTTTTAACTTTTCTTTTCTCTCTTCTTCGCTGGGAGAGAAAATTCCATTGTAAGCAGGAGAAGTGATTAAATCCACTGCCCCGTAGAAACTCATGGCCTTCACTAGTTTTTTGAAATGACCATCCCCTGCTCCGGTTAAGAGTTTACCGGCATAGAAGTTTAGAAAAGTTGCCACGACTATATCGTAGGCAATTCCTTTAAACCAAAGGTCATCCTTCTCTTTGTCCCAATTCATAATGGAGTATGAAGCACCTGCGGTAAGAGGAGCTAACGTTAGGATATATTTCCCGTAGGTCTTAGAGGCCCTTAATTGCACCTTAGTTGAATTCGTATTCTTACAGCCGTAGTAGAGTTTCTCGTAGAGCTTGGCCACTTCATCTGCGTGCTTATCAGCATTTTTAAAAATCTCTTCATCGGGAGACTTGTGTTTTTTTAAATACTTCTTTCGATGTTTGTCTTTAAAGTCATCAAGTTTTTTTCGGTCATCTGTAAACTTCTTCATCCACTTTCTTTGATTTCCTTCCGTGTAAACTTCGTGGGCATGCTCAAGAGCAATCAGCCGATCATTATCAGGTAGAGTTCTAGAAAAAGAGAGATATCTTCTAAGCGCTTTCATCTCACTATGATCATGAGTGAAGTGCTTTTTTATAATCATCACTTCTTCTTCAGAGATATCAGAAAACCATCTCAGGTAAACTTCCATTCGTTCCTCTGGAAATTCTTTAGAGGCAAGTGCCCTCCCTAAGATGACAGGAGCTTCCGATAATTTCTTTTCCGCATTACGATTAATAATAACCTTTCCAGCTTTATTAACCTTTAACCTAATGGGACTTTTATTGGAGTGATTCACAATTTTTTTAAGCGTCACCCTATTTAGAATTTTTCTTCTCTTGGCTTCATTTAGTAATTTAACGTAAGCGTTATTTAACTCGCGGCTTGTTCCACGAAAATCACTCAATTGAACCAGAGACTTTCTTTGTCCCCTATCGTCTAGCTTCCTAAGCTCCCCTAGAAATTTAGCTTGATGCTTTTTATAACTAAGAGTTCCCACAGAATATTTGGGAAGATTGTAACCCTTATGCTGATCTAGAAAACTCAGCACAGCTCCTTTACAACTTTTAATTAGCCCAAGCGCCGCAGGTTCTCGCGAAACTTTTATAGCAGGCCTCAGAGTATCCAAATACCAAGAAAGACTTAGAAAGAAGACCAGAAAGAATGTGAGTTTATTCTTATAATAAGACACGCCTTCTTTTCGGAGTAAAATATTCAAGTCTTTAGAATATTAAACTACCCGACGAAAAGCATCGCCTATTACCATAAACAGGCTCAGTTTACCCTGCAAAATTTTTCTCTTGATAAGAGTTCGGGTTATAGTTTAAAATATCTTGTGGGACCATCCATGCTCAGTAGTGAGAACTAACTGACGCGTATTCAAGGAGGAATAGTATGGGAAAGGTCAATCTCGATCATTTTAAAAAAATTCTACTTAAAAAACGTCAAGAGATCCTAAACGGTGGGCTACTTAAGTCTACAGAAGATCTCCATATTTCACCTGATGACCTACCTGATGAAGCAGATCTTGCTCAAAGTGTAATCAATCAGCAAGTGACTTTTAATATGAGACAAAGAGAAATTACTAAACTTCGCTCTATTGAAGAAGCACTAGAGAGAGTTGAAGAGGGAACTTACGGGCACTGCGAAGATTGTGATGATCCAATCGCTACAAAGCGTCTAGAGAACCAACCTTGGGCGACAATGTGTATCACTCACGCTGAAGAGCAAGAGCGTGAACAAAATAGATTCACAAGAATTAGCTAAAAATACCACAATTTTGAATATATACAGGGAGCGTAAGCTCCCTTTTTTATTACCCTCTACCCTTCTTGGGTAAAAATATTGTAAAAAGCCACCACTCCATTTCTCGTTTCAACAAATCAGCGATATATTGTCTTTATGAATAGAACTAACGTAAGCGGATATTCCCAGAAAGAAGAATTTATAAATTTCCTTACTCACGGAATTGGTGCAGTTCTCTCAGTTATTGGAGTGATCTTTCTACTGATCAATGCTTTCAGCGCAAATAATCCTCTAATGATTGTTAGCTACCTGATTTACGGACTCTCGCTAATCTCATTGTATTCAGCTTCATCTTTCTATCACCTCGCAAAAGATGAATCCCAGAAACTAAAATTCAAGAAGCTAGATCATATTTGTATCTACTATCTCATCGCAGGAACCTACACTCCACTCATGCTAAATAATCTTGGTGGACAAGTAGGAATTGGAACAACAATTGGGGTTTGGGTTATTGCTCTTTTTGGAACTATTTATAAATTGAAATCTAAGAAACAAAATAAATTCATCTCAACTGGTGCTTACCTTCTCATGGGTTGGGTAGTTCTTTTCATCTGGCCACAATTAAAAGCTGGTCTCAATGAAGCCGTTCTCGAATGGCTTATTATCGGTGGACTCTTCTACAGTGTAGGAGTCATCTTCTACGTCATGAAGAAAGTCCCCTACACTCACGCTATCTGGCATCTCTTTGTCCTAGCGGGAAGCATCTCCCACTTCATCTCAATCACCCTCGCCTAATCCTTTTAGGTACGCGGTTACTTTTCTAAAAATTAGCTAGTTAGTTTTAGAACTTTCAAAAATGAAATACTTCAAATCAGTATTCAAGAATCTATTTATCTAAATGAATTTTTAGAGTAGATAAATGAAGTCCTCGGTTATCTCTAAACCCTCAATGATGAGGGCCTTAATCTAAGGAGAGGTCATGGAGGACTTCATAAGGGTGATTACCATAATCATTCTTTGTTTGCAGTTGGTAACTGCGATCATTGAATTTTTAAAGTAATCTTTAGGGGTAAGTGTACCAAGCACTTGCCCCACCTTATGAATTTTATCATGAAATAATTCATGAAATCAAATCAAGAAAAGTGAATTGGTAAGTTGTTAGAACTACGAAAAGTAACCGCGTACCTATTTGGCGTACCTATTTGCAGGCGAGAGGTTTAAATGCAAAACCGTGTTTTTGAATGATCTCTTTCAATTTTCCGCTCTTACATAGTTTATTGTAGGCAGCTGAGTATCTCTTCATAATTTCTTTCTTATGAGGATTCGTTTTTAAAATAGCTGGTGAAGACAGCTCTTTTCTAAGCAGTGGTTCTAGTTGAATGATATTACTCTTTCGTTCTTCACTAAAAGTTTTTAGAATAACTTCTACTCTTTGCGGTTCAGAAATAAATAGGTCAATTCTCTTAGCGAGTAACATATTTATTTTTTGTCTATCGTTACGAACAAAGACCATGTCCACAGATTTATTCTTTAAAATAGATTCATCATAACCACCGTGGATATGAGCACCGAGAGACACCTTTCCCATTTTCTTAATATCTGAAGTTTTTATTTTTGAACTTTTTAATGTAAAAAGCGCGACACTTTCATTATTAGTCGCCTCTAGAAAATCAAAGTCTCTGACATGTTGATCAACATTATTCCACATGGCAAAGAGCATATCGTATTGCTTCTTTCTCACACCTTCCCTACACCTTGACCAAGGAATGAAGAGAATCTTAGCAGTAAAGCCTGCCTCTAACATGACAGTTCTTACGAACTCCGCCACTAGGCCACCATTTTCAAGACTTGCACTGGCATAAGGTAGGCCCTCATGCCAACACATGGAAATTTTCTTGGGAACTTCTTTACTTGACCAGGTCTTGGAAACAAAACCATCGTCTTGAGCTTTAATGGTAAAGCTCACGCAAGTGAGAAGAATGAGTGACAGAAATATTTTCTTCATTAGTACCAGTCTAAAGTTAAATAATTGAATTAACTATAAAAGCGTTATCACTATATTACTAGAGTTACTAATGATGATTATGAAGATTTTAGAGGTTCGCTTGCGCCGCCACGTTAGTCATAGACTTCGTTCTATTGGCAGAATGAACAATCTTCATCACTTGCGACTCGATACTATAATCATCAGAATATACAATTTCACTTCTTATATCGTAAGAATTAATTGCTCTTTGTGCTCCAAGGTTCTGACACGAGGCCATAGTAAAGAGAAGACCAAAAATAAATAATAGAGATAATAGTACTGATTTCAAATTAACATCCTTGTTATTTCTGACTTGGATCATTCCTTGATCCTGCCCTCTATAAAGCAAGGGATATGCCAAAACCATGCTTCTATTTTCGGGCTCTTAAGCTAGAAATCTCGCCCCTAGGGTCAAATTGTCGGCGAAATTGTCACTAAAATGACGATGTAAGACTGTCCAAAAAGCATGTAAGAAGGTGAGAAAAACGTCTTATTTTTATACACCCTGTCAGCAGATAGGCAGTTTCCTAGACACTTTCTTAGCTAAGTCCATGTTTTCATATGGGTCTTGTTGGCCCAATCCTTGCTTTAATTATAGGAAATAAGGGAATGCTCACTTATGAGACATTTCTGGGGAAATCGATTAATATTCGCATGGAGCTTAATCAATGTCACACAACTTGAAGACACACGTATCTAAAAAACTTCTAAGTATCGGTCTTTCACTGGCGCTACTTTCTTTCTCGACTTTGGCAGGACCTGCTAAGACTAGAAAGTCGAGTCTAAGCCCACAGATGATGAAGAAGATTACTAAGAAGAAGTACTTCAAAGCATCTACTGCTGTAGTAAGACACAAAGATTCGATTGACCTAACTCAATTAAAATCAAACTACGCTAGTTGGGGAATTGATCCTGACAATCATAGCTCTTCTATTAACCTTATTCAGGCATGGAAAAATTATAAGAAAACTAAAAACATAGTTGTTGCTGTTATCGATACAGGAATTGATCCAGACCATCCATTTCTTAAAGATAATATTCATGTTCTTCAAGGACGTGCCAGTCAACTTAACTACGGACTAGATTTTTCTAAAGGAAAGTCTGCTGTAAATAAGCCACTTGATGATCACGGTCACGGAACACACGTTGCCGGTATCGTAAAAAGTGTTTTTCCAAAAGTTAAACTACTTACACTTAAATATTATAATAGAACTGCCAATGGACAAGATAACTTAAACTCTACTATTCAAGCACTAGAGTACGCAGTAAACATGGGTGTTGATGTAATCAATTACTCAGGTGGAGGGCCAGAGCCAGACAGAAGAGAGCTTGAGATCCTAAAGAAAGCAGAAGAAAAAGGGATTCTTGTTGTAGCAGCAGCTGGAAACGAAGAATCAAATATTGATAATAAAGATAATGCTTATTACCCAGCAAGTTACGGACTAAAGAATATTATTACTGTAACGGCTCATGACCAAAGTAAGAAGGTTTTAACCTCTTCAAACTACGGTAAAATAACTGTTGATATCTCGGCACCTGGTTATAGAATTAAATCTGCTCTACCTAATAGAAGATCAGGTTATCTAACAGGAACAAGTCAGGCGACAGCATTTGTTTCAGGAGTAGCAGCACTAGTTAAGTCTCACTACCCGAACCTTAGCGCAGAAGAACTTAAGATGATTATCAAGAAGTCTGCTAAGAAAGAAATAACACTGATGGGTAAATGTGCTTCAGGTGGTCGTCTAGATGCTTCAAAAGCTCACACGATTGCAGCTCAGTACACAAAAGAGAAAGGACAAAAAAGAGGAATTGCAGTTAGAAGTAAACTTAAAAGAGAAGTTGCTCAAAAGTTTAACTCAAAGAAAAAGACTGGAAAGATTTACTACAGAGGAAATAAGACACAAAGTTCTGCAAACTAATAATTAAAAATCATATACCGGTAAAAAGATAGCGCAGCTGAAATTATACCAAAGCTCCCTAAGAACGTTACAGCTATCGACCCGAGTCTCATAAAACCAAAGACCTTATAATTCAAAAGACTAAGAACAAAAGAAGAGGCTTCCTCTTTTTCTTTGTTTCCAAGAACAATCGCTGCTTGAATTTTCTGATACATGAGATGCAGATGATTATCTTCAGAGTCCGAATCAATTTTTTGCCACAATTCACTCTCACTCACACCATATCTCACCAATTCAATAATGAGATCAGTGAACTCTTGCAGATAGAGGTTGCGGTCATTTAATCTAAATTCAGTTTGATCATATAGGTAATCCAAGAGCACATTATATCTAAAAAGAAGTTTTCTCTTGTATCGATTAAATTTCTTTGGATCAAGGGATTCAAAATCTTCATGCAACTTAGAAATGGGACCTAAATTCTCCCAATAACTCTCTCTAATTGAGTAGAAACTCTTCTCACCTAGCGGATCTCCTAGAAAATCAAAACCTATTTGATAGCCACAGGACTCACATTCATTATTATCGAGAAAGATTGACTCACACTGAGGACATCTTTGAATCTCTCTTTGTGGTCTTTGTAGAAATGAAGAAGATCCTGTCCTTGGATCACTATTTACTTGCATATCTAAATTGTACCTATAAATTCCTAAAATTGGCAATTTTCTATTTTGATTAGTATTATTATAGAAAATTAAAAACGAAACGAGTTAATTATGAATACACCTTTTGCGCATAAATGGATCCCCTCACTCTTTCTCCCTTTTATTGGAGGAATGATTTATGCAACAAGTTTTCCCATGACCTTTGCCCCTACGTTCTTCTTTGGAACAATTATCGGAATGTCTCTTCTCTTTTACGCTCTAGCATTTTCTAAAGAAGAGATGGATGAGCAATCCGTATGGAGAGAAATATTTAGTGTGCTGGCCTTCAGTGCTGGTTACAACCTACTTGGTTACTACTGGATCCCTGAAACACTTAAAGTCTTTGGCTCCATCAGCTTTCCTCTTAATTGGTTTCTAGGTTTTTTCTTTTCACTTATCATTAGCCCTCACTTAATTATCTTTGTTCTACTGCACAGAGGTTATAAGAAACTCTCTGTAAAAAGTAGCTCCGTAGTCTCAAGCGTCTCCAGTCGAAATATTGTCTACGCCCTGGCACTTACATTGGTTGAATACTACACTCCCCAACAATTTCCAGCGCACATGGGACACAGCTGGATGAGTTTAGCTCCTCATCTTGGACTCGCCCCTATTTTTGGAGCTCCCCTCTATTCTTTTCTCAATTTCTGGTTGGCGCTCTCGCTTATTTCAAGAATTAAACAAGCAAAGACTGACTACTTATGCCTAAGCACTTTCATATTAGTTCTCATTTTAAACTTTAGTTTTCCTCTGAAAGATCTAGCGAAACAAAGTGAAATGAAGCACAACTTAAGACTTGTACAACCAAATATTGGAAATTTTCTAAAAGTTAGTTCTGAAAATGGAAAGGTTTACGCTTTTAAAGAAGTCTATGATCTCTACTTGGATTTAAGTACTAAAAGTAGTGACAAGAAAATTGATCTCATTGTCTGGCCAGAAACCGCCTACCCAAGACTACTCAACTCTACCAGAATGAAAAAGGACCCACGCTTTACTCCGCGCCTTATTAGAGAAGTTATTTCAAGAACCGGCTCTGAACTCTTCACAGGTGGTTATGATAAATCGAGTATTCAAAATGAAATGTTCTTTGAAACGGAATACAATAGTGCCTTTCACTTTCAAAGGGACGGGAAATTAAAAGATATTTTCCACAAAATGAAACTCATTCCCTTTGGAGAGGGACTTCCTTTTGGTCCATTCAATCAATATCTCGCAAGATATATTCAAAACATCTCCTTCTTTGCCAGCGGAGATAAGTTCACTCTCTTTCACACCAATAGAGGAACTCCCTTTGGTGCGGCCATCTGTTATGAGATCCTCTTCTCTTCTTTTATTAGGGACAATTTAAATAGCGTCAAAGAACAACCTGACTTTCTCATAAACTTAACAAATGACAGTTGGTACGGCAGAACCGCAGAACCTGAACAACACCTCTTCCTTGCCAAGTGGCGCGCTCTAGAATTTCAATTGCCCATCGTACGCATGACAAACACAGGAATCACTTCCATCATTTATCCAAATGGAAGTGAAACAAAGAGATCTAAATTATTTGAGATTGCTGTGCAAGATGTAGAGATTTCGACAGACAAGAGAGAGAAGACAGTCTTTCAAAAAGTTGGAATTCTCTCAACTCTTTTACTGGTAGCACTCTTAGCGTTAATCGCTCTCGCTCTTTCAAAGTTTAAGACTTTGAAGAGCTGAGTCCTGCTTTTAAGAGATCGTGAAGACGTAAGAAACCAAAGAACTTTCCCTTCTCGACTACAGGGAGAACTGCGATGGGGTTTTCTCTTTCTTCCATTAATTTTAAGGCATCAAAGGCCAGAGTATCTCTAGTCACAGAGATTGGCTTAGCATTTAAAATATCAGTTACAGAAGTATCTAGATGACCATGGTATTCAGAAAGACTTCTTCTTATATCACCTTCAACTATAAGACCTGTAAACTTATCAGCATCTATCACTGCACAGGCTCCAAGCGGCTTATTCGTCATTTCCAAGACAACATCTTTAAGAGTCTTATCACTTGTGACAATTGAACATTCAGAAGCTTTACACAGGAGATCCTGCACCTTCATGCTCAAACTCTTTCCAAGAAATCCTCCTGGATGATTCTTAGCAAAACCTTCTTTTGAAAGATTAACAATATTTTCAAAATACACTGCCAGAGCATCTCCCATGGCAATGGCCACAGTTGAACTTGTTGTTGGCGCTTGATTATTAATACAGGCTTCTTTTTCTACAGAGCAATCAAAGAAGATTCCACAATTCTTTCCAATCTCACTTCCTATAGCACCGAGAAGACCAATAACTCTCGTTACATTCATTGGCAGATAGGGAATAATTTTTAATATTTCTTCAGTCGTTCCTGACTTACTTAAAAATACAATGGCATCTCTTTCACTCAACCTTCCAAGATCTCCGTGTAGAGCTTCGGTAGGATGTAAGAAGAAAGACTTAAGACCTAGTGAAGTAAATGTTGATGCGAGCTTTGTTCCAATATGCCCAGATTTTCCCACTCCACAAAAAACCAAGTGCCCACCATTTTCAATTAAATCAGAAAACAACTCTCCTGCGAGGGAAACATCCTCTTCTCTTAAACGGCTGGCCGCAATTTCTATGGATTTAGCCTCTAAAGCGAGAACATTTTTTAAAATTTGTACATTACTCATTTCTTTTCCAATATTTACTTGGGTGTATTAATTATCTGAGTTAAAATTATAACAATGTTAAAACAACTTTATTATCAAATTCTTACTAAAAATAGACTAAAAAAGGGAGGACTTCTCTTTTTAATGCTTCTATCGGTTAATTTTAGCAGTTGCTCTAGTTATCAGCAGTTTCAATACATTGCTGAAGAATTTGAAATTCCATCAAAGTTATTTAAAACGAATTACAATCAGGCCTGGCAGGCAGTGCTACAAGTTATGCAGAAGTATGACTTGGCGCTACAAAGCCAGGAAGGCGGAGTCATCAAAACGAGATGGATTGATAACACTCTCCAACTTAACTTCGCCGACTCTTTTGGGAGTCGTGATTCAGTTAAATCTGCTCGCTTCAAACTCATAGTGAATGTCGTAAAAGGTTTCAGTGGATCAAGAGAAGTTTCTAAGGTTACAGTCTTTAAAAGACAAATGATTGAGCAAGACTTTCTACAAGGTTGGAAGGTTGAACGAAGTGACGGGATCCTAGAGCAATCCCTACTCTATCGAATCGAACGAGTGATCACTATCGATAACAAACTCAAGAAGATCGAAGAAAAACGAAGTAAAGAACTCGAAGAATCTTTCTAGATTTCTAGGTACGCCGGTACCTATCGTGATTACCAATAATTACAAACTACTTTTATTAAATTTATAGAGTGAATCAGCTTCAAAAGCTGAAAGATTGCGCACTCACGCTAGGAATGAATACTTTTCATTCAGAAATTCTTAATAACTAGTGACTGAAGGGTGAAGTCGAGAGAAAGAAATCTTTAACTAATTGTTATCACCATAGGTACCCCCGTACCGCAGAGATTTCTTTTAAAAAGTCTTCTCAGTAATGGCAATCTTGCTCCAATACCTTTTCTTAACTTTCATAGAACCTGCAGGAGATTTCCTACCTGTAATTTTAGCAAGAGACTTGTCCATCTCTGCAAAAATATCATCATACTTTCTATTCTTAATCATTGAGAGTAGTGGCTTCTTAGCTTTTTGAAACTTTAGCTCACCCACAGTCACAATAACTTTCTTAATGATATTCGTTCTTTTTAAATTCTTAATTTTCTTATTCTTACCTTTTGGCTGGTAGTAGTTTCTCTTATCATAGAGCATCTGCCAAACAAAAGGAGCTTCATCAGTTAATTTCAAAGTAGCAATATTATCTAACGCCTGAAATCTCACAATCATAGATTTATCTTTTAAGGCCGTACTAAACTTGCGTCCATACTCTCTTCCCTTTAGGGCAAGAAGTGTCTTAAGTGAAGCCATTCTCATGACCCAACTAGGATGTTTTAAAAACTTTGAAATAAAAGGAGCAGACTTCTTCCCCATCACTTTTCCAAGCATGAAAGTTGCCACCCATCTATTTTTTTCAGGATATTTTCCGTTCTTCATAACTTCAACTAAAGCAGGAACAGACTTTCCATTATAAGAGAGTACT
Organism: Halobacteriovorax marinus; assembly: GCA_002163155.1. Classification (GTDB taxonomy): domain Bacteria; phylum Bdellovibrionota; class Bacteriovoracia; order Bacteriovoracales; family Bacteriovoracaceae; genus Halobacteriovorax; species Halobacteriovorax marinus_A. The sequence goes on from MAAO01000004.1 coordinate 153,208, forward strand.
TCCTTCTTCAATTTTATGAGATCAGCTTTTGTAGATTTCTTTGAAAATTTCTTTAAGAGAGATTGAGTAATGACCTTATTAGTGGCAGAGGCATCAACACTTGCATAAGAGGATGAAAATGAAAGAAACAAACTTATTAGTAAAATATTTTTCATAATCATCCTTAAAACTAATTAACCAAGCATTTTTTCAAATTCAGAAAGTAGCTCTTCAGCAGACTTCTGTTCACCTTCATTTGTAGGAACTCCATCTTCAGCTGGAGCTTCTTCCTCGGCAGGAGGTGTATCAGTAATGGCCGCGGCCATCTGAGCTTCTAGATCTTCTCCACCTTCAGGTGATTCTTCAGGAGCAGCTTCTGAAATTTCTTCAGCAACTGGTTCAGCAACTGGTTCAGGTTCTGGAGCAGCAGCTTCAGGTTCCGCAGGAGCTTCAGCGGCAGGTGCACTACCACCAGCTTGTAATTCAGCAATTGTTTTCTTAAGTTCATCATTTTCTTGTTGAAGTCTTTTTAAGTTCGCAAGATCTTCTTCAATGATTTCATATTCCATGAGTCTTTCTTTTAACTCATCTCTTTCTTTTGTTACGTCCGCTAATTGACCAGCAAGAGCTTCATCGCCACCACTTGCAACTGGAGCAGCATTTTTTAAAGCTTCTATCTCAGCTCTAAGCTTTTCAATTTCAGCTTGTAGAATGGCTACTTCTTCAGAGTTATCACCACCACCAGAAGAAAGAGAAGCAGCTTGTGCATCTCTTAACTTACTATCGAGTTCAGTAATTTGTCTGTCTTTGTCAGCGAGTCTTTGCGTAAGAGAAGAACACTCCGCAATTTTTTGATTCAACTCTTCAGAGCTATCTCCAACTGTAATATTCCCTGAAGGTAAACTACCTACCGGAACAACTGAAGGAATACCATCTCCAATATCTAATCCACCACCTCTAAAAAGTGAAGACTTTAAAGACGTAGAGTTTTGAATAATAGAATCCAAATACGACTTCAAAACACTTGCTGGGATTTGATGAGAAAGTTGATGAAACTTCTTCTTATTGTAATGCCAATAAACAACAAGAATTACTAAAACTAAAATTAAAATGGACAAGGTAATTATAAGTGTCTCGTCACTAAAGTGAGCGATTTCTCTTACGAACCTCTTAATTGTTTCTGTCACGCATCCATCCTTGGAATACTAATGATTATATCTACCTAGAATTATAGAGAGGTTATGGATTTTTGTAAATAGGAGTTAATGTCCCCTACTCTTAAAATTGTTTTTTTAATTCGTTATAGAAAGGAGCTCTTGCAGCGATGATAGATTCAGTGAATGGTTGGAACTTCCGACCTTTATAGTCTGTTACTTTTACACCACTTTGAATACATATTAAACCTGCCGCGGCCATATCCCAGGGAGCCAATCCCTTCTCCCAAAAACCGTCGAAAGATCCGCTAGAAACAAGACATAGATCAAGGGCAGCACTGCCCATACGTCGAATACCACGGGACTTTTTAATCATTTTCATAAAGTGAGCAAACTCATCATCTAGATAAGTTCCCTTTACGGAAACAAAACCTGTACTTAATAAACACTGATTTAATTTCTTAGTATTTTTGTCAGAGAAGAGTTTTCTCGCTCTCGTCCCCTCTTTTAAATTGCTCAACTTGCTCTCTGTTTCTGAAGTGGCAAAGAAACAATCTCCGTTTGTTGGTCTATAAACGACACCTAAAACAGGTTCACCATAGTGCAGTAGAGAAATACAAATAGCGTAGTAATCTAGTCCGTTAAGGTAATTATTTGTTCCATCTAAAGGATCTATAACCCAAGTCCAGGTTTTATCTTTAAAAACTTCATAAGCTTCTTTCTTATCACCAAACTGTGCGTAGGCTTTTTCTTCTGCCAGAATTTCATGATCAGGATATTTCTTAGAAATTTTCTTTAAAATGAATTTTTCAGAAGCAAGGTCAGCACTTGAGGCTACTCCCTGCGCTTGCTTAGAAGTAATCGTGAGCAAGCTTAATTTCTTTTGATGCTTAAGGAGAATTTTTCCCGCATCAAAGGCCAGATCCATTGAGAATTTTAAGGCCTCATTAATATTTTTCTTATTCTTCGTCATCGTCATAGAAATTTCCAAACCCTTGATCCATTTCATCGATATCAAATTCATCGATATTTATATGATCATCCGGTGTTCCTTTTACAGGTACAGTATAACTCTCATCAAGCCATTGTCCCATATCGATCATTTTACACCTCTCCGTACAAAAGGGGCGAAATTCTGAACTATAGTAATTAAATGTCTTCTTACAATTTGGACATTTAACTTTTAAAACTTTCTTGCTCTTAACTTTACTCATACTCACTCACAAAGTTTTTAAATTTTTCTTGAAGCTTAGCCCAAGTCTCATTTAAATACTCTTTACCAGAATATTTCTTGATAGACCTAACGCCTTTTACACTATTGGTGAGCCAAACTTCTGAGCTATCCAATACATCACTCTCTAAGAGAGTTGTTTCCTTCACTGGAATATTTTCTTCTCTTAGAAATTGTAAAAGTAAACTTCTTGTCACTCCGTCTAAGATTCCAGGAATAAGTGCTGGAGTGTAAACAACACCGTCTTTTAAAAGAAAGATATTACTCGTGCCACATTCTAATAAATGATTTTCAAAGTTATAATAAACAAACTCATTAAAATCTGTTCTCTCTTTTAATTCCAATGTGTATTCAAGAAAGTTCCCTACTTTTAAAAAGTTCGGCAGATTAGTCTTTCCTCTAATGACATTCGATTTTTCTAGAACCAGCTCATCTTCTTGATTTACGTACGGCATTTTATAAATAAAGAAATCAATTTCACCATTTAAAGTCTTAGTGAATGTAATACGAAAGTAGTACTCACCTGAATTCTCATGCAGCTTATTCAAACCTTCTTCAACTTCTTCTCGGTAATCTGAGAGATTTACTCCAAAGAGAAACTCAAGAGATTTATCTAGTCTTCTAAAATGGAGATCTACGCCCTGATAACTCCCATCAACCAACTTCAGCGAAGTAAAGGGAGACTCTCCAAAAAAGAGTCCTCTATTGAGAGAAAATCCAGACCAGAGGTGCGGTTCACAAATTTGATTTTGATGATAAATACATGCTTTCACTTAGCGACCTTTATTGAAAACCTAGGTCAATAATGATAGCTATTTGAATCAGCAAAGGAAAGACAAATGAAGAACATTGTTATCATTGGATATGGCTCACAGGCCAAAGCTTGGGCACTCAATCTTAGAGACTCCGGATATGAAGTCACTATTGCTCTTAGAAAGAATTCTGCGTCTTTTGAACTCGCCAAGAAGAAGGGATTTTCCACCATCGAGCTTGAGTCGAGCGATTTACAAGAACACTCTACTTTTGCTCTATTAACACCTGACCACACACATAAATTAACCTTAAAAGAGAATCAGTCCTTCTTCCCAGAGAGGGCCAATATCATCTACGCCCACGGCTACAGCTATACGGCATTTGATTTTAAAACTCACTACCCAGAGTTTAACCACCTCCTGCTGGCACCTAAGGCCATTGCCAGTGAAGTGAGATTTCAATTTGAAAATGACGGAAAACTTGGCGCTGCTTATTCTCTAGAAGATATAACTGCAGAAAAAAAACGAGATCTTTTTGAACTGATTAAATCAGTGGCCACTGGTATTGGAATTACCGCTGGTCCCTATGAGACCACATTTCTAGAAGAGACCAATGCTGATCTCTTTAGTGAACAATCTCTACTATGCTCTCTACTGCCCTATGGCGCACTGCACTCATATAATAAACTAAGAGAAAAGGGTGTTAAACGTGAAATCGCTTACTTAGAGTGCTGGCTGGAAGTTAAGCTCATCGCGGATGCCATGGTAAAAATGGGTCCTGTGGAATTTTTCAAGCTCATCAGCCCTAACGCCTTGATAGGAGGCGAAAAGGCCCGCGAGATGCTCTTTGACAAGGACTATCACAACAAACTAGATTCACTACTCAATGATATTTGGAACCAAGACTTTTTTACAGAATGTGAAAGTGTTGATTTTAATAAATTGCGCGATGGTGTAATAGAGAGATGGTCAAAGGAAGAGCTGACTCAGACTCATGCCGACTTAGCTGATAGTTTAATAAATCGATAGGATTTTTAAGTGAAGAAACTAACAACGTTAAAAATTAAGGACCACAAACTTAAAGAAAAGAAAGTTCCTTTGCAAATGCTAACTTGCTACGACTTTCAAACAGCTCAAATGTTAAATCAAACAGAGCTGGATTTAATTTTAGTGGGAGATAGTGTTGGGAATGTTGTTCTTGGATACGACACTACTATCCATGTATCACTCGATGAAATGAAAATATTTGTTGCCGCTGTAAAAAGAGGGGCTCCGGATAAGTTCATCGTTGCAGATCTTCCTTTTGGAAGTTACTCAACTGTTGAACAAGGATTAACTAGTGCCGTTGAATTATTTCAATACACTGGTGCTGAATCAGTAAAACTTGAAGGTGCTTTTCCTTATCAATTAGAATTAATTGAAAGACTAACTCAAATTGGAATTCCCGTAATGGGACATATTGGTTTAACTCCTCAATCTGTACATGAACTTGGTGGTTACTATGTTCATGGAAAAGATGAAGACTCTGCAAATAAACTAGTTCAAGAAGCGCTTAAGCTACAAAAGGCCGGTTGCTTTGCCGTTGTGCTAGAGTGTGTACAAAAAGATATTGCCACTCTTATTACAAACGAGCTCTCTATTCCAACTATTGGAATTGGAGCTGGAGATAAAACAGACGGACAAGTGCTAGTGTTCAATGACCTATTACAAATGGGACCTAAGAGACCACCAAAATTCTGTACTCCTGTTGCCAACTTGTTTGAACTTAAGAAAGAATTAATTGAACAATATTTAACAGATAAAAAGAAAGTGAAAAATGTTGAAGAAGAATCTTCAGTCCATTGATAATGGAAATACTAACCCTCATGTAGGGTTATTCATTAAGGGAGAGCTAACTTCAGTGACTCCCCTATCTCTCTATACATTCGATTCAGAAATAGAATCCATAGCTTCAAGTGTTGGACCTGAAAAAAATCTACAAGGTATAAAACATATAAACCTTAAAGAATATAGATTGAAAGATTCCTTTCTTGATATGCCGGTAAATTATGAAATGGCTTTAGGGGAAGATCGACTTCACCAAGGTTATTATATTTTTAATAAGAGAGAAAAAGGATTAAGCGTTTTAATTGATGCTGGTACTTTTACGACTGTTGATTTCATAAGTGAAGAGGGTTTAAAGGGAGGGTTTATTTTTCCAGGTCTTCAGACTTTTTTAAACTCCTATTCCTACGGTGAAAAACTCCCAACTCTTGAGACTACAGAAACACTTATTCCCGATCTAGACATTCCCCACTCTACTAGTGCGGCCATCACCAATGCCATGAAATATACCCAAGTTTCTTGGTTAGAGAAACTTCTTAAGGATCATGATATTCAAAAGATATACTTAAGTGGTGGTTACAGCTCCTTATTTTACGAAGTGTTACAAGATAGATTTAATGGACAAATTGTCCACGAAGAAAACTTTATCCACTACGCCCTATTTGAAATATACTCTTATATAAAGAGGTAACCAATGACTCAAAAATCAGACTTCCCCTATCTTCACGGTTTCAGTAACACTGAACAGGAACGACTTTCGAAACAAGCTAAGTTTGCTGAACACACTGTTTATAAAAATATAAATTTCTCTGAACAAAGAAATATCTTAGAAGTTGGAAGTGGTGTTGGAGCTCAGACAGAAATCCTACTTAGAAGATTTCCTGATTTAAAAGTTACCGGAATTGATAGAAGTAAAGAACAACTTGCTACCGCCAAGAAGTTCTTAGAATCAAAGAATGAACTTACAGGAAGATTTGAATTTAAGTCCATGGATGCCACCAAAATGAAATTTGATGGCGAGAACTTTGATGGAGCTTTCCTATGTTGGGTACTAGAACACATCCCTAGACCCGAAAGAGTTCTAAGCGAAGTGAGAAGAGTTCTTCGTCCTGGATCTCCAGTTTATATTACAGAAGTTTTAAACTCCTCCTTTCTACTCGACCCCTACTCTCCCAACGTTTGGAAGTACTGGATGGCCTTTAACGATTACCAATACGACATGAAAGGTGATCCCTTTATTGGTGCCAAATTAGGAAATCTTTTATTGCAACAAGGCTTCAAAGATATTCAAGTGGAAACTGTCACGTGGCATTTAGATAATAGAAGACCGAAACAAAGAAAAGAATATATCGATTTTTGGCATGAACTACTTTTTTCCGCATCCGATCAATTGCTGGAGGCCGGTAGAGTTACTGAGGAAATTGTCGAGGGAATGAAGAGAGAGATGGAGCAAGTGGCGAGTGATCCCAATGCTGTTTTCTATTATTCATTTATTCAAGCTAAAGCGAAAGTTTATTAAAACCTTCGCTTCATAGTAGATTAATTTTCAAAGAAAACGTGCAGAGAATCAGGAATTTCGATGGCACGGTACTTCTTACCATTGGTCGTTCTAATCCAAAAACCTTCCACAATCTTATCCTCTAGAGGAATTTGGATAGGTTTTACTGAAACGACGTGATCTAGATTTAGAAGTATAATTTCATCCGTTGTCCCCAAGGCCTGAACATCTCTCTGACTAATCACAGTAAACTTAGCAAAATTCATAATTTTCTCCAAAAGTAGATTTAAATATGGCCCTAAATAGGTGAAATGTGAATAGGGCAGTTATTTTTCCCTGTGCAATAACGCTAGTAGTCTACTCATTTTGACACCTCGGGTTTATAAACTTCTCTGGAAGAAAAATGAAAGTATTATTAGGCGTTTGCGGCTCTATCGCTGCATATAAAACATTCGATCTCGCAAGACTGCTAGTCAATAACGGGCACGTAGTAAAAGTTGTTCTCTCAAGAGGAGCTGAAGAATTCGTGCGCCCAATGGTCTATAAATATCTTGGTGTAAAAGAAGTTTACTCGGCCTCTAGTGATTTTATCTATCCTGAAAATAAAAATGATGTGGGAACTGTTCTTCACATTGAACTTGCCAAGTGGGCCGACAAATTTATTGTGGCACCCTTATCAGCAAATACTATTTCTAAATTTGCCCACGGCCGTTCTGATGACTTACTCAGTTCAATATTCCTAGCGATTGAGCAAACAAAACCTATTCTGCTCTTTCCTGCGATGAATACAAATATGCTCACTCACCCCTTTGTGAAAGAAAATCTTGAGAGACTTGAGAAAATAAAAACTCTCCCGCAAGTTTATGTCAGCAGTACTATGACTGGAGAGCTCGCTTGTGGTGACGTGGGAGCTGGAAAACTTCCAAGCATTGAATCCATTCAAGACTTAATAGAAACATTTTCTTTTAATGCGAACTCTAAGAAAGTTGTCATCACTACAGGTGCCACTATTTCTTCAGTGGATCCCGTTCGTTACCTGACTAATGCTTCCACAGGAAAAACTGGTTACGAACTCGCTAAGGACTTTTTAAGCGCAGGATTTAGCGTGAGTATGATTGCTGGCAAGAATGCCACATCCCTACTTGATCAGCTAGACAATCACCCTCGCTTTAATATGAAAAGAGTTGTCTCAACGAGAGATATGCTCAAAGTCGCAAAGCAGGAAACAATAGATGCTACTGCCTATATTTCAGCGGCGGCCATATCTGATATTGAATTTGTTCAAGAAGATGGCAAATTAAAGAAATCAAAAATGCAGGACTCACTTCCCATTCTTATGGCGCCAGATGTTCTGCAAACTATATTAAATGAAAGAAGTGATGATTTAAAAGTTATAGGTTTTGCAGCTGAAACAGATCTCACAAAAGAAATTCTACTAGAGAAATGGAATCGCAAGAAAGTTGATCTCTTAGTGGGAACTCATGTGAGTAGTGGATTATCTACAAACTCAAATGAGACGCACGGTTTTTCAAATGATAGTGCTCATTATAGCCTGATGAAAGATGGTGATATTATTCATACGGGTGAGCTTTCAAAAAGTGACCTTGCAAAAATTATCCTAGAGGAGGTTCAATGATCTCTCTCTTTAATAGCGTAAATGAATTTACTGAATATAGAAATTCTCTTGCAACAGATTCTATAGGTCTAGTGCCTACCATGGGAAATCTTCACGATGGGCACTTAAGTCTAATCAAGAAGTCTATTTCTGAAAATCAATATACAATCGTGACTATTTTCGTAAATCCGCTGCAGTTTGGACCAAACGAAGATTTTGATAAGTATCCACGTACACTAACAGCAGATGTAGAAAAAATTAAAAGTCTAAAAATTGAAGGGAAAGAGATTATAGTCTTGGCCCCTAGTTCAGTGAATGAAATATTCCCTAAGAATTTTAAAACAACAATTTCCGTAAAAGACTTAACGAATACACTCTGTGGAGCTAGTCGACCTGACCACTTTGATGGTGTCACTACAATAGTTTACAGACTCTTTGCCCTGGCTAAGGCCTCTAAGTCTTACTTCGGACAAAAAGATTACCAACAAGTTCTAGTTATTAGGCGAATGGTTGAAGACCTACTCATACCTACAGAAGTTATTGCTCTTCCTATAAATAGAGAAGAATCTGGACTCGCTAGATCGAGTCGCAACCAATTCCTTTCAGAGTCAGGTAGAGTTGAAGCACTTGAGCTTTCAGGTACGATATTAAAAATCTCACGTCTTCTGAAAGAAAAGTCTTTTCAAGAAGCAGGAATAGAAATTAATGATATATTAGAAGTCGTTTTAAGGGATCAACGTTGGGACTATTTAGAAGTTCTTGATGCTGAAAACCTAGAAGCAGTAAATATAAACACTCAACAAGTTGTCATTGCCGGTGCTCTTAAAATTGAAGAGACACGTTTAATAGATAACCATTTAACAAAGATTTCCTATGCTAGATAATGAATTCCATATTTCCATTGATGCCAGAGCATCTCTCGTCTCCTTAGTCTGCCCTAAGTTTCAAGAACATAAGACAGAAAAAGATACACTGAGATCTTTAGCGGAACTTAGAGAACTATTAAATACTCTTGGTATTGAAAATGGTGACCAATATGTTCAAAATAAGAAGTCTGTTGATCCAGCGACGATCCTAGGATCAGGAAAACTGGAAGAGATCGCCGATGCAGCAAAAGCAGAAGGTTCAAGTCTACTTGTTTTTGACTGTGAACTCACGGCCTCGCAAATTAGAAATATAAAGAATCTGACCGGACTTTCAGTTGTTGATAGATGCCACGTCATTCTTGAAATCTTCTCACAACATGCCAGAACTAAAGAAGCGAAAATTCAAATTGAAATTTCTCGTCTGCAATACGTACTTCCAAGACTCTCTGGTTTTTGGACTCACCTTTCTCGTCAGAAAGGTGGTATTGGTGTTCGCGGTGGTGAAGGAGAGCAACAGATTGAGCTGGATAGAAGAATCATTCGAGAGAGAATTGAATTCTATAAGAGAGAGCTAAAAGACGTTACAAAATCTCGTGAACAACAAAAGAAGAAGAGACAGAATAAAGCTGTGACTGCTGCTCTTGTAGGTTATACCAACGCAGGTAAGTCTTCTGTGATGAATAGGCTTTGTGATGTGAATGTCTTAGAAGAAAACAAACTCTTCGCTACACTTGACTCAACTTATCGAATGTTAAACCCTGATACGCAACCGCCTATGATTTTGATTGATACGGTTGGGTTTATCTCTAACCTTCCCAATAGTTTGATTGAAGGATTTAAGACAACTCTTGAATCGGCGATTGAAGCGGACCTACTTGTCATCGTCTGTGATATCTCAGACCCTAATTACCAACTTCACTTAGAAGTGACTAAGAAAGTTCTAGGTGAACTTGGTGTTCATGATAAAGATCAAATCATAATTTTCAATAAGAAAGATCTTCACGACGATCCTTTAAAACAAAAAATAATTTTAAGATCAACTCCTGATAGTCATCTTGTATCAACTCATGACAAACAAGACATGATTGATCTAAAAGCTACGATTATAAATCACTTTCTTGAAAAACAAGCTCACTACGACCTCTTCATCCCTTATACAGCTGGAGAAGCTCATTCAAAAGTGATCTCAAAGACAAATGTCATTGCCACTCATAATCACGAGCTGGGAATTTTCTATAGAGTGAGAGCACCAGACTTTATTTTTCATCCTCTAGATCTTGGAGACTTTATTTTAGCTCCAGAAGATCCTATGAACGAAGAATTTACTTTCGAATAAGAGTATTATTAGGGGCGACAAGCTAAACCACCAGAAGGCGGTCTAAAGCACGTCCCCCTTAGTCTTCCTCTCGGCGTAATAAATCCACATGTATTTCCTACACTCTTTCCCGCGCAAGCATTCATAGCGGCCTGTGGAGGTCTGTGACCTCTACGTGGATGTCGACTATGAGTTTGTCCTTGCTGCTGATTCCCTCCAGCACGTCCTCTTCTAAAACTAGAGTCAGGCGTTCCACGAAAACATCTTGGGATAATAGGAAAAGAGTTTGTTAAAAAGTAAGCATAACTTCCATTGAAGACCATTCCATTACACTCATCGAGAGTTCCACTTCCTGCAATATATTCGTAATCGACGACAAAAGTTCCATCGTGTTTTCCACCGATGGCCCTTTGTCCTTTTTTTAATTTGTAACTTGAAGTCATCTCTTTGCCGGCCTCACCGTAAAGAGCATAGATCTTAAAGCCATCAGCGGCGTAACCAATGAGTGGCGAAGGAGATCCTTTTACTAGTCCGAGATTTTTTAAAAGCTTCGAAGGTTTTCCATGATAGTGATAAGCACCAGTTGGTTGAACATGAGCGTGGTTTTCATCTACTCCTAAAGCTACCGCTCCAGAAAGCGCTTCATATTGCCACAAAGAGTTTCTCTCACCCTTGTACCACTCGGCTGCACCCGGATCAAAGGGAACACCGTTTAGAGCGATTCCAAAATCAAAGGCCATCTCTAATTTTGTAGAACGAGAATTTCTTTTAGGATGTCTTGCAACTTTATAATTATAACTTTGCACAGAAATCTGATGGGGGTTTCCAGGATTTGGAAAAGCTCCAACTTGATGGTTGGGGATTCCATTAGCCACAATATAAATAAACTGAGAGTCTTTGGTGATTTTTATTTTTGAATAACCTGGCGCTTTTTGATTAGCCGCCACGGTTGTACTGCCACTAGACTGTAGAGTTGTGTGATGTCGTGTATGCCTCTGTGCCCAGAGGCTTACGGAAATAAAGAGGAAAAACAGAAGAGCTTTTTTAATCATAATCTCTAACCTTTAAAGATTAGAGATCAGCTTCTCTAACCACTTCTCAACTTTCTCATCAAAATTTTCAACATTAATGATATCGCAGGCCTTCTCTTTTGAAGGCTCTACAAATTCATCATGCATGGGTTTTACTTGTTTATAGAATTGATTTGTCACACCCTCTTCAGTTCTACCACGTTCTTTTACATCGCGATTTAACCTTCTAGAAAATCTTAAATCTTCCGGACAATCAATGTAGAGCATATGGTCTAGATACCTTACAACTTGGGGCTGTGAGAAGATAAGAATTCCATCTACAAAGACAATTTTTGAAGGCTTCATAGGAATGGCTTCTTTACTTCTAGAGTGTGTGGCAAAGTCGTAGATGGGAACCTGTATTTCAGAGCCACTTTTTAATTGTTTAAGATGCTCACTCATAAGATCAAAATCTAACGAGTTTGGATGATCAAAGTTCACCGCTCCACCATCGTGATCAAACTTATTAGATTGATCAATATAGTAACTATCCTGCCCTAGAACACAGCAATTCTCTTCACCTACTTTTTCTTTTAATCTCGCGGCAAAAGTTGTCTTTCCAGACCCACTTCCACCAGCTACTCCAACAATTAAAACGCTCATAAAATCCTACTTTGTACTATAGAGTCTATCACCCGCGTCACCAAGACCAGGAAGAAGATAACCTTTTTCGTTAAGACCTTTTTCTTTACTTACAGTATAGATAATTACATCTGGATGAAAGTGGTGAAGCCTCTCTAAACCTTCTGGACTCACGAGAACAGTCAACATAGTAATTTTTCCAACACCGTATTGCTTTAATCTATCAATGGCCGCAATGGCCGTATCTCCAGTAGCAAGCATTGGATCTAGTAGAAGAATATCTCTTCCATCACACTTCTCAGGAAGTTTAAAATAATACTCAACCGTATTATTAATAAATTTGTCTCTATACATTCCAACAAAACCAACGGCCGAGAATGGTAGCGTATCTAGAACTCCATCAAGTAAACCATTTCCTGCTCTTAATACAGAAACGACTATAGGGTACTTCTCAATATAATCAGCAGTTGTAGCTTCAATTGGTGTAGTAACTTCCATTTGCTTAGTTGGAAGCTCTTTAGTTGATTCATAAGCAAGAAATCTTCCAATTTCGTTCATGATATCTCTAAACGCTCTAGAGTTTGTGTTTACATCTCTAAGTAGAGTAAGTTTATGTTGCAGCACCGGGTGCTTAATTTCGTAAAATTCGTTTGCCATTATATACTCCTAAAATATATTTTTCTTAAAATACTGTTCCGTCACTATCAAGTTTCAAAGGAGGAGATAAGTCCTCTCTCTTCTCTTTAGCCAATTTTCTACCTGCCCACCAAGTTCCACCTTCTAAAACTTTAGCTAGTGGAAAATCGTCTTCTGAGAAATTTAACTTTGCTCTAATAACATCTGCGATTTGATCAAGTAGCGTCACTGTCAGTGCTCGCCATTCAATAATAATTTCACTGTCTGGTTTATGTGCTACAGCAGCCAGAGAGGGGTCCCTTAAAGTAATGAGTCCCGAATCTAATAACAACCCACCATTTCTATACTCAGCAAGCCCTGTCATATTATTCACTGAATGAATAACACATCCTGCTTCCTCGAAAGGTTCAATAAGAGAATAAGTTAACCATTGTGATAATTTATGAAAAGCCACTAGAGAATTAAGATCATCTTTCTCTCCCAGTGCTGGGTGATTCCAAACATCACCTAGACTAACTCCGTCCACAGTTATTCTTGAAGGCCAGATATCACCAAAGTGAATAAGTACGGCTTCAAGTAGATCAGTGGCAGCAAATTTCTTACCGTGTTTTTCAAGCATGTAGTCTAGAATATTTCCAGGCCTTCCATCTTTAAAAATATCACTCTTAGAATTCACGCATTTTCCAAGACTCACCTGCAGTCCTGCACGACCAGCAATACCAATTAGAGGATTACCATCTTTAACTTGAAAAGATTTTTCAATATCACCAGCAGTAACCGACATGAGTTTACTGCAGTCAGCTTTCAGTGATCCATCATTTGAGAAAGCTCCATCCATAAACATATGCCAACTAGCAACGCCTAGCCCTTCACTTCTTGTGAAAGTTGTCCCATCTTCAACGTACTTCCAAGTTGGACCTGCTCCAGCATCAAGAAGAACAGAAGTGATCACAAGATCAAGTTTAATTCTCGCTCTCTCTAATTGATCTTTATCTTTAATGAGGGCATCAAGTTTTGAATTCCTATCAATGTCACCCACTTGAAAATGTCCCCATCTCGAATGAAATGGAATTTCTAAAGTTGGATAGTTATCTTTAATGACTTCTATAACAAAGTCACAAACTTCAGTTAATTTATCTTCATGAATTTCAAAATGAGTTTTTCCCGCTTTTGAAAGGTCATAAATTTTCTTAGTTCTATCTCTTACGGCCTTAGCGCTTAGAAGATATTTTAATTCTTCTCTCACAACTACTCCTCGAGCTCACGACCAACAACTTTATCTAAATCGTTTCCGTCTTTGATTTCACCATCTGTAAAATAACCAGCAGCTTTCTTAGCTTCCATTTCAACCTGCGCATCAGCAGGAATAAGATCATCTGGAATAGAAACTCTATTTACCACTTCAATACCACTCTTAGTGATAGCATCGTATTTCATATTACTCATTGAATGAAGATTATGAATTTTTGTGATTCCAAAATATTGAAGAATATCTGGCATGAATTCTTGGAAACGTGCATCTTCAACACCAGCAACACACTCAGTTCTCTTAAAGTAAGTTGCAGCAGAATCTCCACCCTCCTGTCTCTTTCTTGCGTTATAGACTAAGAATTTTGTCACTTCACCAAGTGCTCTACCTTCTTTTCTATAATATACAATAAGTCCGACACCACCATTTTGAGCAGTCTTAGTTGCATGCTCAATTCCGTAAGTAAGGTAAGGACGACAAGTACAAATATCAGAACCAAAAACGTCCGACCCATTACACTCATCGTGAACACGACAACTTAATTCAACTTCAGGATTAGAAAGATTATTAATATCACCAAAAATATAAGCTGTTGTTGAGCCAATTGGTGGAAGTAGAACTTTTAGATCTGGTCTTGTCACAAGCTCAGGAAACATTCCTCCTGTTTCATTAAAGAGAATTTTTCTAAGTTCTCCCTCATCAACACCGAGTCTTTTAGCGATTCCAGGTAAGTACCACACTGGCTCAAAGGCAACCTTAGTCACTTTAACTGAACCATCTTTTGCTATGATATCTCCATCAATTTCTAAGCGACCTTTTTCAATGGCATCAAAGATTTCAGGGATATGAAGTCTGGCCTGAGTGACAGCAATAGTAGGTTTAATATTGTAACCTTCTTTGATGTAGTCACCATACATTTCTTGAATATGTGCTCCCCAAGGATCAATCGCCACCATTTTCTCTGGATCAAACCAAGAGGCCTGAGGTTTTACTTCAACTGGTGAGTGAGTATTTTCTAACTCTGGTCTGTGATCTTTTGGAAAGTCTCCGTTTGCAATTGAGAGTGCTCTATAAACTGTATAAGAACCACTGTGAGTTCCAATGGCATTTCTATTTTCTTTTTCAGAAATGGTAGCGATTACCGGTCCTCTTTCTTTTGCATTATCTGCTCCCCACTTGATAGGAAGAGATTCTTTAAAGATTTGATTGCTATGTGAAGTTAAGACTACGTGACTAGCTCTTTCAAATTTCTTGTTACTCATTATTTCTCCTATGGAATAAGCTTAGCTCATCCAGTTATGATCGTTTTGCATTTGCCATTTTGTCGTAACCTTCTTAGTGTGCGACCAGAAGTTCAGACTATTTTCACCAGTTATGTCTCCATAACCAAATTTTGAATCGTTTATTCCACCAAAACTAAATGGTTCTCTTGGAACAGGTACTCCAATATTAATTCCAACCATTCCCGCACTGGCAGCACTGGCTACCATTTCAGCAAGTGATCCATTACTAGTAAATACACTGGCAGCATTTCCATACTCATTGGCGTTTTCAATTTCTAAAGCTTTTGAAATATTTTTACAACGAATGATACTGATGATTGGACCAAAGAGCTCTACTTTTGAAGCTTCTGATTCTGGATCGACATTGTCTAAGATAGTTGGCCCTAACCAGTAACCACCTTCATAACCCTCAGCAGCTTTAGGATTTCTTCCATCAAGAAGAATTTTAGCTCCAGCTTTCTCGGCCTTATCAATGGCTGAATTCAAAAAATCAACTTGATCTTTAGTGATAATTGCACCCATATTATTTCCAAGAGAAGCAGTTTTCGCTCTCTCAATAATAGCTTCAATTTGTTTCTCACTATCCCCAACTGCCAGAAGAACAGAAGCGGCCATACATCTTTGTCCTGCACATCCTGTGAAAGAATCTGCAATCCCTGCTCCTGCCATTTCAACATCAGCATCAGGAAGAAGAATTATATGGTTCTTAGCTCCACCGAGACAAAGTGCCCTCTTACCAAGTGCCGTTGTTCTTTGATAAACAAGTTTTGCAATTTTCGAAGACCCAACAAAACCCACGGCCTTAACATCTTGGTGATCTATAATTGAATTCACACAATCACTAGTACCATTAAGTATTGTTAAAACCCCTGCCGGTAATCCTGCCTCAATTAAAGCTTCACCAATTAGAGTTGCAGTAAGAGGAGTTTTTTCTGAAGGCTTCCACACATAGGAATTTCCCAGCGTAATAGCAATAGGAATTGTCCACATAGGAACCATCGCCGGAAAGTTAAAAGGAGTAATAGAAGCAACTACACCAAGAGGCTCTCTTCTATATTCACATTGAACACCACGAGACACTTCCATTTTCGAACCTGCATCAAGGTTTTGTAAACTGATAGCATATTCTAAAACTTCAATCCCTTTCATGATTCCAGCTTTTGATTCACCAAGAATTTTTCCATTTTCAATAGAAACAACATTAGCAATTTTATCTATATCTCTTAATAGAATTTCTCTGAAGCGGAACATAACTTTTGTTCTTTCTTTTACTGGAGTATTTCCCCAGGCCACTTGAGCAGAACTAGCTTTTGTAATCGCTAGCTCAACTTCATTCGCTGTTGCCGAGTTAGTAGTTCCAACTACGCTTCCATTATATGGAGAATAAACGTCAATTTTTTCGCCTTGGCCGTTAGACCATTCTCCACCAATAAGGTTTGGTGCTTCCATAAGGGAAGTCGGTAGAGTTATTTTATTCATAGTTACTCCGATTTTTTTAAAAACTAAAATAGCCGCTTATTATAGGACAAATACACGGTTCTCAAATACGAATCGCATCAAAGTGTTGAAATTAAACGAGACTAATACTAGAGATTAGAGGAACCTAAATGAATTTCAATGGCAAAATTAGAATAACCCACTACGAAAGTAGATAGTGACGATGATTATTAACAATATAAATACTAGTGAGCCAATAATGACTACGAGTTCTTTATCCATAGATCTATTATGATTCAAGAATGGAGCTAGGGAAAGACCTTTTTTAACAAGGACTTAGCCTCAAGAGGCTTATCTAAAATCAGAGTAGCTCTCTCTTGCCACGGCTTAGGAACTTGAACCTGGGGGTCAATAGTGAGACCAAAAGGAATCTGCGTAACACTATTCAGCTCAACCAACAGCTTTTCTTGATACTCAGCAATAGTTGCCCAATCAATTAAGATGAAATCTGGCTTTAAGTCATTAAAAAAGTATAAACTCTCACGCCCCTCATCAGTTGTATAACACTCGAAATCAGAGTTTTGCTTGCAGAGCCCCTCTACCATATCCCTTAGAAAGGTTTCTTGTTCAATATAATAAAGTTTTTTCATTTCTTCGGAATCCCTGTCATGCTAAAGTGCTGTAAGGGGTTTTTAACAAAACCGAATCTAGAGGGAAAGCAAAATATGTCAAAAAATAGAATCAAAGTTATTGAAGCTCAGTCAGGCGAAGTACTCTTTGAGTGTGACTTTGAAGATCATGACAAGGCATTTGATTATGCTCATAGAATGGAAGATATGGGGATTGAGATAAAGATCCATGCCCCCTCTCTAACAGAAACCCTCGCAGAGAGCCTCGGTGCTAACGAAGAAGAACTTAGTGCCATGAGAGGCGAAATAGACGATGAAATCGCCAGCCACATCCACACAGATGAACTAGGTTGTGTCGTATGCATGCCTGAAGACCCCAACCTTCCTAAACAGTAAGTTCCAAGACTTCAAAGTCTGAAGTCTCAACTCTAGCATTAATTAAAATATGAGGAATATAGGGAAACCATAGAAGTTTCCCTCCTTGATCAATGGCCCTTTTCCAAAAAATCTTTGTAAGTTCTGGGACTTCATAAATCTCTTGATAGTTTTCTTTATTTAAATACACCACTTCTGACTCATCTATCTTAAAATTTCCTCTACCCTTTCCAACTTTTTTATTGAAAATAACTCCTGAGTACAGCTCATGTACTTCATCAATAGAGATTTTAAAGTACTTGCTTCTCGCTAGAGAAATGTTTGGCTGAATTTTTTTCAGTTCATTAACAATTTTTTGAGGATCTAGCGCCGAAAATTGGACTACATCATTCCACTTACAATTGAGTTTTGGAATAATCTCTTCCATTAGACTTTCACGACCTAAGTATTTCCTAGCGTGACTTTGATAGAGTTCACCTTCTTTATCCATTTGATTTAAAGGAATGAGCTCACTTCCCACAAAGGGATCAGGTATCATGTGGTAAAAGTATTTCATTATTTTTATATATGAAAGTTAATGACAAAGTTCAAATGAATTATGCAATTTTCTCTAACTTATCTAAATTAAAAAATTTTTCTAAGACTTTTTTAAGATCATCAACCGTAACAGGTTTTGCCAGAAAGCCATCCATCCCCACTTCAAAACACTTTTCCATATCTTCTTTAAAGGCGTTGGCCGTAATAGCGACTATTTTTGGACGATCATCTCCATAGAGTTCAATTATTTTCTCTGTCGCTTCGATGCCATCCATATTAGGCATTTGAATATCCATAAAGATCATCGAATATTTTTTCTCTTTTTGATTCTTGAGCGCCGCTAATGCCTCTAATCCATCCGTTGCTAAATCACACTTATAACCAAGTTTTTCTAACATCATGATAGCAATTTTCTGATTAATTAAATTATCTTCTACCAATAAAATGTTGTGTGGAAATAATTCAGCACAAGATATATTTACACTTCCATTATTTATCTTTTGCAAACTATTGTTTTTTTCCTCAGACTGTCCAACTTCTAAGTTTAAATACAAACTAAAAGTGGACCCTTCACCTTCTTTACTCTCAATTCCTACTCTTCCACCCATTAAACTAGCCAGATTACTACAAATTGCTAATCCAAGACCTACTCCTCCAAACTTTCTTGTAGTACTAGTATCTACTTGAGAAAATGATTTAAAGATTTTTTCTTGAGCATGCTTCGGAATACCCATTCCAGTATCCTTTACGTGAATGGCGATATCTGACTTTCCCTCTTTAGCTTCTTCAACAACAATTAAAAGAGAAACTTCACCTTTCTGAGTAAACTTTATGGCATTGGATAAGAGATTTACAATGATTTGGCGAATTCTTGTGACGTCTCCTCTAAACCAATGCTCTTGTTCAAAGTGTCTTTCGAATCTCAAACATATCTTTTGTTCTGTTACTTGATGTGAAAAAAGATCCGCAGTACTTTCAATACATTTATGTAAATCAAAATTCACAATTTCTAGTTCAATTTTTTCAGATTCAATTTTTGATATAGTTAAAATATCATTTAAAATAGTGAGAAAGCTATCTCCACAAGAGTGAATAGTTTCAACCATATCTCTTTGATCCACATTAAGCTCTGTTCCACTTAAGAGCTGAACCATTCCCAAGATTCCATTCATAGGAGTACGAATTTCATGGGACATATTGGCAAATAACTCAACCTTAGCTGCTGCCGTTTGCTCCGCTTTCTCTATCGCAACACTTAATTCCTCGTTCTTTCTTTCAAGCAAAGAAGTAATAGTCTTATTGACTGAATTTAATTCCTTTTTGTAAGAAATATCAATGGCAGAAATAATTAGATATTCAATTCCTTCAATGAATTCATAATTGAAGTTTAATTCCACTATAAAATCTAGAGTATGAGATAGACGACTTTCTACTTCTGTTTTAAAACGTCCTCGCTTTGAAAGTGCTTTCAAACATCTCTCAGAGTTAGATAGTTTTAAATAAGATAATATATCTTCATTTGCTCTATCGCCAAAGAAATGCTCCATCTGTCTACTTACGTAGAGAACTTCACGTTTGTCTTTGGAGCAGATTGCAAATCCTTCCTTTCCAAGATTTAAATATATTTCTAAGTTCTTTTTGTTCAACTTTTAAGCAGCCTTCTTAGTTACTATCTGATCCTGTAGCCCCGAAACAATACTAATGATTGTTGCTATATCAGCTTCTTCCACTCCCGCCTCATCAAGAGTTTCTTCTAAATAACCTGCCACAATACTAAAGTCTCTATTAGAAATATCCATCACTTCGTGGGCAACTTTAACATCTCTTCCAGCATATTCATTCGGACCTCCCAATGCGAAGGCCAAGAAATTTGTTTGATGTTCCATAAGCTTATCCATCTCTACATCTTCAAAGAAATGAGCGACAGTTTTATCATTCAAAACTTTCTTATAAAATTCAACCACGAGTTTTCCCAAAGTTGAAAAACCACCATATTTTTCAAATAAACTCTCTGCCATAAAGAACCCCTTTGTGTTCAAGTTGTTAATAGTATTAATGAATATTTATCGGAATTTAAAAGAGATCTAATTGCCTAAAGTAAAAACTTCATCTTAAATTGAGTTTGAAGATTTTAAATTGGAACTTGAATTAGTCAGTTATTTTAAGTTTGAATAAATTGAATCAATAACTGCTTCTGAAGGAATCGGAATATGAGGAATATCATTACAAATGATTGAGACCCCTTCTTCTTGAAACTTCGCTGCTTTTTTATCTATTCTAGAGAATATCTTGAGAGACATAGCTTGTATTTTAATATTATTTTCTAATAATTTCTTAGGTGATTTCATACCTATCATTTCTGAAGCTTGTATGTAATGAGGAGCTAGAAATGCACTTCTTTGAATGGATTCAAGAACATGCTTGGCAAGACAGTTATATTTTTTTTCTTCTTCAAAGTTTTTAAGTTCTAATTGCATGTAATCTTGAACACCTTTAAAGCTTCTCTTCTTTAATGATTTTTTAATATTTGCAATGATCTCTTTAGTATTAATTTTTTCAAGGGACTCATATTTATACTCAGGTACTTCACTACCAGCTTGAAAATCAGCAATCTCTTTCATGTCTATGAAGTCTAGACAGAAGAGAGGAATTCCTCTTTTTTGATACTTCTTAGCACTAAGGTCAAAGATAAAAGCATAACTTAGTGACAGTTTCTCTGAGAAAATAAGACTATTTGAAAGCTTCTTCGACTTTCCATCCGTTAACGCCTTATATAGAGGCCTTCTTTTTTTATTAATTTTAATGGCGTCTTTTAGGTGCTGTCTTATACACTTCGTTTGAATTTCTGTTGCAGAAATAGCGATGCTTATAATGAATAGAGATAAAGTAATGAATAATCTGTTCATAAATTTATAATGCCTTTTTATTGAGTAGATTTCAACTAAGGCCATAAAGATTACCCAAAAAAAAGACCTCTTTCGAGGTCTTTTTATATTCAAGAGGTCACGACACAATTTGTGGTTCGTTTAACCTGTTGTTTAGTTATTTACGACTACTGCCGGTGCTTCTGGAGTCGAATCCACATCAGTTGTACTCTCTGTGGCATCTGCTGTTGCGACTGCTTCATTTTCAGCTATTACCGCTTCAATTCCTACGTGAACAATTCTAGTTACTGCTTCTCCACCGCAACCATACTCTCCAACACCTGCTTCACAGTAATTTACTGTTATACAAGTCACTTCATTTCCTTCTTCATCTTTCTTAGTCACTTCAGTGTAATCTTTAGCTCCTCGAACTAAGATACCTTCGATTTCACCTGTTCTAGCATTAAAGACTGCAGAACCTGAGTTACCACCAAAAGTATCAAGGTCGGCATCAAAGTACGTTCCATGATCATTGGACTGTACTGTTGAATCTCCAGCAATTTTTAGAGGTAATCCAGAGGGAGAACCAATAACAAATACACCTTCACCTAAACCGATCTTTCCATCTTTTCTAAATTTCAAAGGCTCTCTGTCAGTTACGGCCCTATCTAATTCAATTATAGCATAGTCCATTGAATCTTCACTCGTTAGCTTTTGCTTAAGGATTTTCTTACAAGAATAAACCTTGCTTGCTTCCATTTTTAAATCTTCAACTTCACCCTTCTTATAATCAAATACCCACTTAGAATCAGCACAGTCGCTTTCTGAAGTCATACAGTGACCAGCAGTTACTAGGTACTTCTCACCAACTAAAAATCCTGAACAATTTCCGATGGCCAATTGATTTTCAAACTCCTCTCCCTTACAAAGTGGAGTTCCCTCAGGATTCCACCAGGAAGCAGTAAGCTGTGGCATAAACTCAGCGAGAGTCATGTTCTTTAAGGCATATGATTCTTTGTCTTCAGATAACGTTAGGTTTTTATTTGGAATTTGAGTGGCAGTAGATATAGATAAATTCTTTCTAAAAGAATTTCTACTATCAACAACATCAATTCTATTATCTTCTCCATAAGCTACTTTCTGAGTCGCTAATGTATTTAAAGATGTGCAGGCCACTGCAAGTAAAATTATTTTCTTCATTTTGTATTCTCCCCATTTTCTTGAATAAAAACAAAGTACAAAACCATGTTTAATCGGTCATTCTTACTTTTCTTAAACGTGAAAATAGTTCATGCAATGTAAGAAATGGTAAGTTTAGTGTCAGAAAAATACAGTTGAGCTTAGTCTGTTTCAAATATGAAACACATAAGCAGCTGTTTTTACATAAAACCTTTGGCATTGCTCATGCAATATCTCAAGTGACTTAATTATCTTACACAGGAGTAATACTATGAAGAAAATCCTTACAATCGCGGCGCTTACAGTTATGACAATGAGTTCTGGCTTTGCGGCCAGTAAAACAATCACTCATAACATTGAAGAAACTAAGAAAGCGAGCAATGCATTTTCTAACCATACAGATGGTGTGAGAATTTCTATGGGATTTTCTGTATTAAATTATTCAAAAGCAAAAAGTAATTCAGGAGAATGGGATCTTAATAGTAATGATAATAGCGCCTACAGTGACTCAGTCTCTACTCACGTCCCCTTAGAGTTTAAAATAGAGAAGTCGTTTAGTGTTAATCACAGACTTTCCACTTCTACTGCACTCAGGTACGCCACAGCAGGCTCTAGTACTGAAAGCAAAGGAGACTATAATGAAAGTAGCTGGAATAGAGAAAAACTAGAAACAAAGTATAATGAATATGGACTTGAACAAAGAATCCATTTAAATCTAGGTAATGGACCGCGCTTTAGACCCTTTATTGCTTTTCAGGTTGGAATCACTTCTATCAAAACAAAAGACATGGATTCAAGTAACTACTTAGAGCTAAAAGGTATTCACACTAATATTAAAACAGGTGGAGAGCTGTGCTGGAAGTCAGGCTGGTACATTGAAACAAGTATCGCTTACACTAGATTCAATGTGAATAAGATCTCGGATAATGATGAGTCCACATCTGAAACAAACAACTTAAAGTTAACGGGATTTAATGCTGGTTTTAACTTCGGCTTCGCTTTCTAAACAGTCTCTTCCAAAAAAGAAAGGCCCGCTATAAAAGCGGGCCTTATATAAAGATAAAAATTAATTAAAATTATTCTTCGTCTTTAATTGAAAAACCTTTGAACTTATCAGCAAGTGTAGCTGCTTTCACAGTAGATGCTGAGTAAGAACCGCTGGCAGCTGCAGAAGCAGCAGATTTAATTGAAAGTGCAATTTTCTTAGCATCTTTATCAATTGAAATTACCATAGCTTTTGTTACTTCACCTTTTTTGATTACATCTTCAGGCTTATCAACTCTTTCTTCAGAAAGTTCAGAAATATGAACTAATCCTTCGATTCCAGTTTCAAGCTCAACGAATGCACCAAAGTCAGTTACTCTAACTACTTCAGCTTCAACTACAGTTCCAACAGGAAATCTTGTTTCGATTTTCTTCCAAGGATCTTCGTGAAGTTGCTTAATTCCTAAACAGAATTTAGAATTTTCTTTATCAACAGAAAGTACAACTGCATCGATATCAGATTCTTCTTTGTATTCTTCGTTTAGGTTTGTATTTTTCTTAGTCCAAGAAATATCAGATACGTGGATTAATGCATCAACATCTTCACCAAGATCAATAAACATTCCAAACTCAACAATTGACTTAACTTTACCAGTTACTTTAGTCCCTACAGGGTACTTAGCTTCAATTGCTTCCCAAGGATTGTCTTGAAGTTGCTTAAGTCCAAGAGAAATTCTCTTATTCTCAACATCAACGTCAAGTACTTGTGCTTCAATTCTTTCTCCAGCAGTGAAGTGCTTAGCAGGATTTTTGATTTTCCCAGTCCAAGACATTTCAGAAACGTGGATAAGACCTTCAATTCCGTCGTCAAGCTCAATGAATACACCGTAATCTTTAACAGAAACGATTTCTCCACCAACTTTAGAACCAGTCGTGTAAGTATCTTTTGCTTTTTCCCAAGGGTTAGGAAGAACTTGCTTAAGACCAAGAGAAACTCTTTCTTTTTCAGAGTCAAACTTAAGGATCTTAACGTCAATTTCGTCACCCATGTTAAGAAGGTTAGAAGGATGCTTAACTCTTCCCCATGACATATCTGTAATGTGAAGAAGTCCATCAATTCCACCAAGATCAATGAATGCACCGTAATCAGTGATATTTTTAACAATACCTTTAACGATCATTCCTTCTTGAATTTGATCAAGAATTTCTTGTCTCATTTTTCCACGTTCTTCTTGAAGAATAGCTCTTCTAGAAAGTACGATGTTCCCTCTTTTCTTATTGAACTTGATAACTTTGAATTCCATCTTTTTACCGATGTACTTATCAAGGTATCTAGTTGGTCTAAGATCAATTTGAGAACCTGGTAAGAATGCCTTAACACCGATATCAACCGATAGACCACCCTTAACTTTTGCGATAACTGTTCCTTCAAGAGGAGTTCCTTTTTCACAAGCTTCTGAGATCTTATCCCATGCTTTAAGGATTTCAGCTTTGTCTTTAGAAAGAACAAGGTTACCCATTGAAGACTCTAGCTTATCTAGATAAACTTCAATTTCATCACCTTCTTTAATTTTTAAAGAACCGTCATAGTTTTGGAATTCTCTAACTGAAACAAGACCTTCTTGCTTATAACCGATATCGATCATTACATAGTCTTGACCAATAGAAATAACAGTTCCCATGAAAACTTCACCTTCTTCGAAGTTTTTAGTAGTTGTTGTTTCTAAAAGTTTAGAAAATTCTGTAGTTTCTTTTGTTTCAACGTCTTCGCCGAATACAACTTCGAAACCTTCCATCCATTTTTGCTTTAATTCTTGAGTAGTCATTTTGACCTCCCTAGGTTCTGACAAGGCTTGGATATCCCTAATCATCGCCATAATTTTGATAACGCTGGTAAGACCCGCGTCCCTTTGTCCGCCACTGCGGCATAAGAGATATTTGATTTGAAACAAGTTAACTGATGCACCGTCTAAAGTACAGTTAAAATAACTAAAATATTAAGGATTTACAGTGACTTGAAAGATCTTTTACTCGCCAACCTTTCACGTTTGGTTAAGATCTTCTCATAGGCTTTAAGTAACTGTTTTTTGTAGAATTCAATACCAAACTCGGCGATAAGTTCAGATTTTTGATCCGTAATAGTCTGACAATAGAACTTATAGTTTTTAAATATTTTCTCTATCTTTTCTCTCATCTCTCGAGCGTCACCGGACTTATAGGTTTCCCCCAGGGATCCTCGCTTTCGAAAGAGCTCCATTGTGGCATAAGTCCTAGGAGCAATTGAAGGAGTGTCATTTAAGATTGAGTTTAAAAGAAGATCCTCAATCGGCTCTCGCACATCAAGACCTACCCAAGCATCTACTTTCAAACACGACTCTACTAGTGAGTCTGTGTACTCTAGAAAAATATGGTCATTGCCATTTAATGATTTAATCAGGTCTTTGGTAGGTTTATGCAGTAGAAACTTTTCCCATTTTTTTTCAGAATAAATAAGAAGTTTAACTTTCTTATTTAACGTTCCTTTAATATTCAAAGAATTTACTGCACTTATAATCGGCCTTAGAAAATCAATTTTCTTCTCATGGCCACCTACTGCGCATCCGATAAACCAAGAACCACTACTCTTATGTTCACTTGATTTTTTTAAGTATTCACACACGCCAAGGCCCGTATATTCAAATTTTCTTATGGGAACATCGAGATGTCCATGAACACCATCGGCCATTTCTTTAATAGGTAATAGAATTTGATCGATTCTTCTAATTAAACTCTTATGCCAAAATCTCTTATAGAATTTTTCAATTTCATGATTAAAAGTAAATACCAATGGAATTTGAATTCTTCTTTTTAAGTAAAAACTTGCTGGGAATAAAAAGGAAAGATCATAACAATGAACTAGCCTGATATCGAATTTGGAAAGGTTTTGAACGAAATCATTAAGTCGATGCCACTTAAGGAAATTTAATGAAAGTCCGCCGCTGTGATAGAGACAATCAATTGCCCTTTCTTTTGCCTTTAAGTTTATAATTGAATCTTTTAAACAATAAAGAAAAACATTATGTCCCGTTTCTTTAGCAATTAAACAGTCTTTAAGTGCCATCCTTTCTCTTGTACCCCAGCTATCACCGAGACAGACGTACAAAATATTTTGTTGATCTCGAAAGATATTGGCCATTAATACTGTCCAGGTATAACATCAGTTTTAGTAATTCTCTTATCGCCTTTTGTGTATTCAACAAGTTCACCCTCTACAGCACCTATTTTAATGTTCGCCTTGAACTTTAAAATTTTTCTATATTTATCAGTGCTAAACCAGAAGATGATATCTCCCTTCTTACTTAAGATTCCAGGAAATCTCGTTTCTGCAGTTATACGATAAGCTTTTATCCACTTACCCATTATTTTAATTTCTTCTATTTTTTCCACATGCATCTTCATGAGCCATAATTTTGCTCTCGTTATTATAGGAAATTCATAACGACTTCCTATCTTCATATCCAGACCTCTTACAAAATAAAGAGCTGCAAAAGAGTCTTGAAAATATTTTGGAATAAATTCATTCTTTTCAACTTTTTTAATTTTCCCTTTCTTTAGTCGCTTGTACCAAAAGTAAGTTTTAAAAGCTTCAGAATCAAAGAGTTGAAGGTCGTCTACATCTTGACCAGATTCTCTTTGAACAAGAGTGTATTTGATTGGTAAGAAAGTTGTAGCGTCCACATAACTCTCGACCCAATCTTCTACTTCATAAATATAGCTATAAAAACTAGCAGACTTTAGTGATGCTTTAAAATGAAAGGCTTTTTTCCCTGCGACATTCACCATAGGAAGAGTTTCTAGTTTAGCATGCCCAACAGTAATTCCAAGATAACTTGCTTTTAGTAAAAACCTTTCGTTTTCAAAGAAAAAAGGTTCAACACTATCCCAAACGTACTTATATTTTAAATTATAATTTTTAAATTTTTCAGGGTAATCATCAGGGTATTCATCAGAGCTTTCTTTATTGGAGGTCACGACAGGCTCGTCTGAAGTAGCTTCTACTTTTTTAAACTTCTTGGATTTATTAGAAACTTTTTTAGAAACTTTTTTCTTAGACTTCTTTGGTGTTTTTTTAACTTTAGTCTGTTTTTTATCTTCAACTGTAACGACGACTTCTTTTGAAACTTCTAATATTTTGAATTTTTCAAATTTGTCATCTTTCAAATCGAAAGTTTCTACAAGTTCAATCGAAACTTGATCACTGAATTTCTTATCCTTTGTCGTTGAACAAGAGGTAAATATAATGGTTAAAGATAAAACAAGATAAAAAGCATACTTCATAAAGTTAATTCCACTTGATCAATGGATTTAAATCCATTGAAAATACTATAAAGAACTATTTTATCGCTGTTACTTATTGAAAGAAAGAGGAAAAACTAATTAAATGCAGTAGAAATGATATCTTTCGTCTCTTTTTCTCCCTCTAGAAAATGTATTTTAATTTCCATGTAGAGAATTCGCTCACTATCAGCGACACGCCTAATTTTTACTATATCTTTCTCAGTTGTTAAAATATATGCATCTTCTTTTTCAGCCATTTCAATTAACTGATCAATTTCCTCTGTTTTAAAGTAGTGATGATCAGGAAAAGAGGCTTGATGGATAACCTCTATCCCCAACATTTCAATATTCTTAAAAAATGAGTACGGAGATGCAATGCCAGCAACACAAATAACTCTTTTACCAACAAGGTACTCTATATCAAATGCTCTCTCGTATGAGATATTGAAAAAGCCTGTTGCCCTATAACAAATCTCTGCAAAAGATATTCTATGATTATATTTCTTTATTACCCTTTTGAGAGAATCTAGCTTATGCCTCGTTACTAAATCTGCTCTTCCAAGAACCACAAGATCAGCATCTTTAAGGGCGGAAAATCCCTCTCTCATATAACCTCTAGGCGCCACTTTGTATTTTTCGAGAGACATTAAACTATCAAATAATACAATATTAAGGTTTCTATTTAATTTTAAGTGTTGATGACCATCGTCTAGCAGCACAACATCGGGAGAGACCGATTCAAAATAGTGTTCAAGGTTTTCACTTCTCTTTTTCCCGACTGCAATAAAAGTATTTTTTAATCTTCGAGCCAGAACAAGGGCTTCATCACCATACTCAAAAGGGTTATAACCTAGCCTTGCCCCACTTTTAAGCAGTCCACTTCCGTGCTCAAGGTTTCCCTTATATCCTCTCATTAAAACGAGAACTCTCATATCTTTGGAACCTAAGTATTCTGATAACCAAAGAGTAAAGGGAGTTTTCCCCGTTCCACCAAAGGTTAAGTTTCCAATAGAAATGATGGGTACTTGAAAGTAATTCTGTTTAAGTAGTCCATAATTGAACATAAACCTTCTAATTCTATAAACCCATTCCCACAGTAAAGATAAAGGTAGAAGAAGTGTTTGAAATATTTTTGCGAAGGAACTAGTTGCCATAAGCTTCCTCTATGACTTTTCCCATGTACTCTCCAGCATCAAAGTCACCTCCACTAATGAGGCTTTTGGTTTTTGCTAGAGTCATTATTTTGTCATCATATATTGATTGATTAGAGATAATTTTTTTCAATTCCATTGTCATATTATAAGTTGAAGCCCGCTCTTGGGTTAATTCACTAAAGACTTCTTCTTCATGAACAATGTTAGCTAAAGAAATAAATCCTTCATAAGATAGAAATGTATAATAAATGAAGGCATTTAACAGTGAACCTACATAAGTTACAACTGTTGGAACATTAAAGAGCGCAGTAGCCAGAGTAACAGTTCCACTGGCCGCAAGAGAGCAATCGGCCCACTTTAAAGCAGAACTTAATTCTTCATTTTTCCAGATATAATCAACCTGATCTAAATAAGGTTCTACTAGTTCTTTTTTTACATTTGAAGAAACGACCAGCCCTACTTCAAGGTTGAACTCTTTTTCAAGCTCTCTCTTTGTTGCAATAAAGCTAGGAAGAAGATTTTTAACTTCAAAATTTCGACTACCTGGAAGTAGTAATAACCGTGTTTTAGATTTGACCTCACTATAAGGTCGTTTTTTAGGGAGATCCTTCAATTCATCTTTGTAAGTTAACCACAATGGATGGGCAACAGAGTGAACTCTAGTAACTCCCCGATCTTGAAACCATTTCTTTTCAAAAGGAATAATTGTAAATAACGAGTGAACGCAACCTTCTATGACTTTTGCCCTATAAGCTTTCCATGCCCATGCTTGTGGAGCGACATAGTAGAGTACTTTGATTCCATTTTTATTAAGTTTCTTTGCAAGGCGCATATTAAAATCTTGAAAATCAATAAGTATTGCAACTTTACATTTCTTTTCAAAAGCTAATTTTTCAATAGTTTTCAAAGCATTAAAGTAAAAAGGAATTTTTCCTATAACTTCACTAAATCCAAATGAAGAGAACTCTCTTAAGTGATAGATTAATTCCATCCCTTCTTTTTCTAATTCATCGCCACCGACACCCCAATATTTACAACCAGGAGAAATTTCTTTCATACTACTCATAAAGCTAAGAGCATGTTCCTCTCCAGACTTCTCACCAGCAATAATTAGGCAATTCTTCATTAAAGCGTAACCTCTGAGTTTTTCATAAGGCTCTCTAAAACTTTATCTATAACTTCAACGGCCAGAAGGCCATCACGGTAATTAACAAAAATCTCATCACCATTTAAAATTGAATTATAGAATTTTTCCTGCTCAATATAGAGGTGATCTCTTTTTTCATAAGGAACAACTTCAGTAAAATCTTCCGTAGCTCTACCTGAGCCAACAATGAGTTCATTGGAAAATAAATCAAAGAAGAGTGTTCCTTCTTGGTTTATCACCTCAACATTTCTCATCTCTTTAACATGGTTTCGACCTACTGTAATATTGGCCTTTAATCCACTTTTGAAATAAAAGTCAGTACTAACATGGTCCCACTTATCTGTTCTAATTTTATAACCAGTTGATCTTAGAGAGACAGGGGTCTCCTTAAAGAGATAGAGAAGTAAATCAATGTCATGAATCATTAAATCTTGCACTACATCTACATCTGTCGCTCTTCCTTTAAAAGCCGCGACTCTATTTATACGAACAGTTGGAGCATTTTCAAAATAACTCTTATATTCTTCTCTTCGCTCCCAAATCTGATGACACCTTTCACTGTGTCCTACTTGAAAAATGAGACCTTTCTTTTCATCTAAGATCTTTCCAATAGATTTCGCCTGTTCTGGCGTCGAAGTCATTGGTTTTTCGCAAAAAACATGAATATCATTTTCAAGTAGCTCTTTAACAACTTCGTAGTGAAATGAAGTTGGAGTTACAACAATAGCAGCATCAATTTTTCCCAAAAGATCACTAACTTTTGAAACGACTTGGCACTCAGGATGCGACTCCTGTGCTTTCTTCGCTGACTCTGTAAAGGGCTCAACAATATATGCGAGATGACTTTGAGTTAAGGCCTGAACCTTATCAGCATGCCATTTTCCAAGATGTCCAAAACCAACTACTGCGACATTTAATTTCTTCAAATTTTACTCCACTAGAGGAATGGGGCGATCCCAATCTCACTCGTTCTAATTCCATCACACATTTCATCAATTAACTCGTTGCCTTTGTACTCTTCCAAATACTCTGGATGGTCAACGAATGCTCTTGGAGAAAGAGGAGAAGCTTCCATTGTTCTGTAGAAATCAACAAGTTCAGAAATGATTCTCTTTTCATAACCTTGTCTTCTAAGACCAATGATATTAATACCTTTTAATTTACATCTATTTCCATATGCTGTTCCGTAAATAGGAACATCCTTATCGATTGCCGAAGCTCCGCCAATATAGGCTCCTCGACCAAGAGTTACAAATTGAGAAATATTTGTTCCTCCCCCAATAATAACTTTATCACCAATTTTGACATGACCTGCAAAGTTAGTTGAGTTTGCGATAATACAATTGGAACCAAAGACTACATCATGTCCCATATGAACATAGGCCATGAAGAAGTTATCACTCCCAATAGTAGTTTCCTCGCGATCTTTCATTGTTCCTCTATGTATAGAGTTAAACTCTCTAAATACATTATTGTCGCCAATCACAACTCTTGTTGGCTCTCCCTTATAGGAAAGATCTTGAGGGGCTGCTCCAATAGAACAATACTGGAAGAACTCATTGCACTTTCCAACTCTAGTATGACCTTCAATTGTCACATGGTGATGAACAACAGTGTCGTCACCTATTTCTACATCTTCACCTATTATTGAATAGGCTCCAATTTTAATATTTTTACCAAGCTTTGCCTTGGGAGAAACAAGAGCTGTTTCATGAATTGTGTTTTCCATTTAATTTCTCCTATATTCTCACTGATGCCATAACAGTACATTCAGATAATAACTGGTCACCTTGCAATAAGCGACAATGACTCTCAACCATAGGTCCTCTTACTTTGGCACATTCTGTTTCAATAATAAGATCCATTCCAGGAGATACTGGTTTTCTAAACTTTGCATTGCTTACTGAAACCAAGGCCACATCCATATTCATTTCAAAAGGTTTATCAGTGGCATTTATATAAATGAAGCTAGATGCTTGTGCCATCATTTCAATTTGAGTTACTCCTGGAAAAATAGGATTTCCTGGGAAGTGACCTTCAAAAATAGGATGGTCAGCACGAACATGAAAGTGGGCCTTAACTTTTGAACCTACAAGTTCTTTAATTGCTAAAACTTCACCATCCGCTAACTCCTTAGGAGGTGTCACAGACTCGACAGAATCAACAAAGAAAAATGGTTCTCTATGAGGTAAAATCTTCATTACAAATTCTTTATTTATTAACATTTTTTTCTCCTTTCTTAAGTGACTCTTTACGAACGAAGGCCAATCCCTTCATCCACTCTTTTACTGGTCTTGCTGGATGACCTCCAACAATAACACTATCTGGCCAATCACAATTGACTAATCCACCACCTGCAACTTGAACACCCTTACCTAAAGTAAAGTTATCACCAATAGCGGACTTTCCACCCATGACACAATAGTCACCCAGAATGGCACTACCACCAATTGCTACGTGACCACAAATAATAACACCAGCTCCAAGTTGAACGTTATGTCCTACCTGAACATGATTATCGATTTTTGTTCCGTCACCAATTTCTGTAGATGAGAAAGTTCCTCTATCTACACAACTATTGGCTCCGATTTCTACATTGCTTCCAATAATTACATTACCTAAATGCCAAACTTTCAAATGAACACCTTGGTGAAAATTATAACCAAAGCCATCAGCTCCAATAACTGTCCCTGCATGGATTCGACAATTTTTACCAATAGTCGTAAATGGGTACAGGACAACGTTAGAAAAAATTTCTGATCCCTCTGCAATTTTACACCCAGACATTATTCTTGCTCCTGAATGAATTCTCACATCTGCAGAGATTTCCACATCTTCGGCAATGAAAACACCTTGAGCAATCCAAGTTGTCGGATGAATAGAATCAGATCCCATCTGCCTACCATCAACAACTTCATTGAGCTGAGAAAATTTAATGTCCCAGAAAGGTTTAGAAATATACGACATTGAGATAGAAGTATCCTCACAAGTTGCAATACTTCCAAACATTGAGATCAAATAATTCAAATCAGGTTGGTCCAGCTTGTCCC
The DNA here is from genome assembly GCA_002163155.1 of Halobacteriovorax marinus. Lineage (GTDB taxonomy): Bacteria > Bdellovibrionota > Bacteriovoracia > Bacteriovoracales > Bacteriovoracaceae > Halobacteriovorax > Halobacteriovorax marinus_A. The sequence goes on from MAAO01000004.1 coordinate 185,935, forward strand.
AAAACTTCTTTTCAACAAGCAAAATATTTTCTTTTAGAGGATTTTGAAGCTGATCTTTTAATTTAAGATAGTTTTTTTTGTTTTTTAGAAATAATAAGCAACCTTCTTCAAGTCCCCTACCGTCCGTCACACCGGAAACTAAAAGGTCTCCATTAGAGGTAGAGACTATTTCAATAGATGGATCATAATTTTTTAAATTATCTAGAGAAAACATGGCCCTCCCTTATACGAAGAAAGGGAACAATGTCTTTTGGACTTTGTTCCCTTGTAATTCAAATAATCAGTTAAAAATAGAGTCGCTCGGGTCTACTTATGCTTCTTATTAAAAGCAGCAATAACTTCATTAGTTAAATCTTTTTCAGATTTAGCATAAATGATTGGAGCCGTAGCAGACTCAATTGTAATATCTACGCCTGCTTTCTTAGAAACAGAAGTAATGATTCCTTTAATCTTTTCAAATAAAGGCTTCTTAAATTTTTGCTCAAGTTCTTGAATTTCTCTTTGGTATCCAGCTGTTTTTTGTTGAAGCTTGATAATACTTTCTTGAATTTCTTTCTGCTTTTGCCCTTTGGCTTTTTCATTCATTACAAGACTTTGCTTCTTGAAGTTTTCTTGCATCTTTCTAATTTTATTTTCTTCTTTTTTGAGAATTTTTTGTTTCTCATCAAATTTCTTTTTTAACTTATTCTTAATCATCTTCCCTTCATTTACAGAAATGATAACTTTTTGAACATCTACTTTTCCTACAACAATTGCTAAGGTCTGAGCAGACATAATCATTGCTGCTAATAAAACTAATATTTTCTTCATTGAAAACTCCTTCAATTAATAAACAAAATTAAAATAATTGTCCTATATCAAAATGGAATTGGCTACCTTCATCTTCACCTTTTCCAATTGGGTAACCAAATTCAAAACGAAGTACGCCAATTGGCGAGAACCATCTAAATCCAAATCCGTAATCCATCTTCAGATCAAATTCGTCAAGTTTTGAAGCATCACCCGCATCAAAGAAGAGAACCCACTTTAAGCCAGCTTCTCTGGCTAAAGGATGCTCTAGCTCAATTTGAGTATAAGCAGAAAAGGGAGAACCTGAATTAAAAGTAATGGTCTCACTCTTACCGTCGATAATAGCGTTAACCGTTTTCTTTGGACCAATATCTTCGTAAGAGTATCCTCTAAGGTTCCTAGAACCACCTAGAGTATAAAGTTCAGTTCTTGGAACCTGTCTTCCACTAGAGTCAATTTTTCCAGCAAATAGTCTTGAACGAAGAACTAAGTCTCCTACGATTTTATGAAAGTACCTGCCATCAAATTCATTTCTAAACCACTTCTTATCGCCACCAATACCTGCGTACTCAGTAGAGAAAGAAAGATAATACCCTTTAGAGGCTTCCATTCTGTTATTTCTCTTATCTTTTAGGATTGAGGACCTAATAGAAGAAGCAATTCCATTTTCCACTGAAGGATCAATAGTGGGATCATTTACTTTTTCAAGCTGAGTGTCTTCAAATTTATAAGTTACAAAGAGACGTGTGTATTCAAATACAGGATACCCAACTCTAATATCAAAACCTTTTCTCTTATAATCATAAGAACTCGACTGCTGATCATTGGTGACAAAAATATCTCCACCGGCTGTCCACTTTGAATCAAAGAGATACGGCTCAGTAAATCCAACATTAAAAGTCTTATTATTCTTTGCCATATTCAAAGAGAAAGAAAGATTTTGTCCTAACCCTCGAAAGTTATTCTGAGCGATTGACGCTTGAAGAAATGCACCTGTTGCCGTTGAGTAACCTGCACCAAGTGAGATTTGCCCAGTATTTCTTTCTTTTACCTGAATTTCGACATCTAGAACGTCATCACGCCCTTGAGGAGACACTGTATTGAATACTATACTTCCTGGCTCGAAGAAACCAAGACGATTAACATTCTCTTTAGACTCTCTAAGAGATGTCCCTGAAAACATCGATCCTTCACGAATCTTCAACTCTCTTCGAACAACCTTATCTCTAGTTTTAGTATTTCCGATAACAGTAATCTTACCAAAATAAGCAATTTTACCTTTCTCAAATGAGAACTCAACATCAACCTTATTCTCACCAGGAACAGGATGTAGCGTTCTCAAAACGTTGGCAAAGGCATAACCTTTATCCTGATACATTTCAGTTAACAGCTGCACATCTTTTCTTAGCAGTGCTTCAGAATAGGTCTCATCAGTCTTAAGTTGTAATTTTTCTAATAGTTCAGTTTCTGTAAATAAAACTTCACCTTGAAAAGTGATGTCGCGAATAGTGAACAAAGGTCCTTCATTTACCTTGATAGATATAAAGACCCATTTCCTATCCTCGGAAACTGTAATTGAGGGCGTTCCAACATTTACTAAGAGATAACCCTTAGTTTTATAAAAATCTTTAATTCTCTCAACATCAATATTGAAATTAAATTCTTTAAAGTTTCCTGAACCAGACATGAAGGAGAACAAGCTCTCTTCTCTTGTTTCCATAATTCCTTTAATCTCATCATCAGAGAAGGCCTTGTTACCAAAGAAAGAAATTTTCTTAACAAGTACTTTTTCAGATTCATGTATCTTAAAAACAAGATCAAGATTTTCAGTACCTGAATTTCTAAGCTCATAGTCTACTGAAGCGAGATAGAAACCTTTCTCTTCATAGAATTTCTGTAGGGCATTTAAATCAAGCTTAATAGTATTAACATCAAGAATAGAGAATTCTTTAGTTTTTAATTGAGAAGTTAAATCATCTTCGTCAATTTCGTCATTACCTTCAAAAATAATTTTAGTTACTATTGGTTTCTCTTTAACTTTAAAGATAAGAATGTTTTTACCTTTAACTACTTTATGATGAGACTCAACCCACTCAAAATATTTTAAACTGTAAATTTTTTGAATATCTTTTCTAAGAAGATAGTTATCTAAAACTAAACCTTTCCTAGACGCAATTCTTTCTAAGATAGCTTCTCTTTCAACTTTCTTAGAACCTTCAATTTGAATTTCATCGATCTTAAAAAGGTTCCGTCTTGGACCAATATCGTCGATGGCACTAACATTTGTAGAAAATGCTAAGGTAAATATAATAAAGGCCAGAAAGCTATATAAAGTATGATTTTTATAGATAGGCTTCTCCGTGCCGTAAGAAATGTGAGACATCCATTCTCCAATTACAACTGGATTAAAAAACTCTAGTATAGAAAATTATCAACAATCACACGATCTTACAAAAAGAATTTACAGACAAAAATAACGAGACGCGAAAATAGAAAGATGTTTTATTTGGACACAATGCATCCATCTTTCATAATGAGAACTTTTTCGAACTGATCTGAGACACTATTATCATGGGTCACAGTTATTAATGTAGCCCCGAACTCGGCTGCTAATGACTTTAGGAGCTTTGTCACAATATTTGAATTTTCAGAATCGAGATTTCCTGTAGGTTCATCGCACAGCAACAACTTTGGTCGCAGAGAAAGGGCCCTAATAATATTTATTCTTTGCTGCTCCCCACCAGAGAGTTCAAAAGGAAATTTCTTTAAACAATGCTCAACACCAAGGGTTTTTGAAAGCTCATGGGCACTCGATTCTGCCAACTTTGTATCTTTATTCCCAATCTTAGAAGGTAGTAAAATATTATCCAAGCAATTCATGGAAGGAAGAAGAAAGTGAAATTGAAATATAAAACCTACAAAATTATTGCGATAAAGGGCGAGACTGTCATCATTCATCGAAAAAAGGTCTCTGCCACCGACATTGATTTTTCCAACACTCCCTCTATCAAGGCCACCAATAAGGTAGAGCAAAGTTGATTTTCCAGAACCAGAAGCGCCTTTAATTGCATACTGTTCACCAAGTTCGAATGTTACATCAACACCGTTCAAAGCATGAACTTTATTAAATATTTTTTTTACTCTATTAACTTCAATAAAGGCCATTAAGAAAACTCCCTTCTGAGTCCGGATAAAACAGACTTTTTACTCATTAAAAATAAGGCCAACCATGAAATGGAAAATAACCACCAATAGGAAATTGAGAAAACTAGAAAATAATCGAATAAGTCTAATTTTATCGCCAGACTACCTAGAGTATAAACATCTCCCGGTAATTTAAAAAATGGTAAGGTTACAAGACCCCAATTAAAAAATTGAACGAAGACTAGTGCTATTAAACACGAACCTATCCAAATGAGCGTCATTAAATAAAGCCATCCAGAACGTATTTTCTTCTGACTCATTCCAAGGGCCTTAAATAGGAATAACTCCCTTGATCTCTTTTCATTCAAAAAAACGACAAATGCCAGAACATTAAAAATAGATATGATAACTATTATTTGTAAGATGATACTAATAAAGAACTTCTCTTCTTTTACCGCTTTTATTAGAGTTATAAATTCACTCCAATATGGTTTGGTTATATAAGACCTACCAAGTCCATCTCTCAATTTACTAATAGTCGTCTCTATTTTCTTGGAGTAACCAACAGGATCTCGATTAAATTCACTTGAGTCCTCTGACAGATTTAGGGCGACGAGATTTATACGATCATCTACATTCAGATCTTTTTGAAGAGAACTCTTCCCAACATATACTGTTCTAAGATCTCTTTGGTATATTCCATGTGAAACAACACCGGACACTTTGTATCTTTTCAAGGCAGGAAGTCCAGAAACCTGTTCATTTCCATTGGCTAAGGCCAAAACAATAAAGTCAGAAGGAGAAACATGTAGAAAACTAGCAAGTTCAATTCCTAAAACAACCTCATCTTCTTTTAAAACGATATCTAGGCCTGAAACTTTCTTAAAGGAATCAGTATCAATTCCTTTAATCATAACTCCCTTAGAAATTTCTCCATTTATAATGAAGCCTTCTGTTTGAACCATTGTTGAATAGCTCGTTATATTAGAGAGTTCTAATTCATGACCTAGGTAACTTTTAAAATCGAAGAATCCAAATCGTGAATGAACTGTAATATCACCCATTGATTTCTTTAAACCGATACGAAGGGAGCTTTCAAAACCGTCCATGATTCCAATATTTCCAAGAATCACGGCCATTGAAAAAGCAAAACCAAACATTACACCGACGGCAAATCTTCTTGTCGCTTTATCACTTAGAAAAAGTTTTAACAGTGTTGATTGAAACAATTTACTTATTCTCCGATTCAATTTTTGAACTGACCGACCAACGAAGATATGAATCCATAAAACCATCTAAGTCACCATCAAGGACTTTATCAGCATTTCCTGATTCAAACCCTGTTCTCACATCTTTAACTAACTTATATGGGTGAAGAACATAGGATCTAATTTGAGCACCCCAACCAATTTCTTGTTTACCTGCTTCAGTTTCTTTATCTTTTGCTTTTCTCTTTTCCATTTCTAAATCATAGAGTCTAGAGCGCAAAACTTTCATGGCCTGAATTTTATTTTGCAGCTGGCTTCTTTCATTTTGACAAGTCACCACAGTATTTGTTGGTAAATGTGTCATTCTTACAGCAGAATCTGTCGTATTCACCGACTGTCCACCGGCTCCACCAGAGCGATAAACATCTATTCTTAAGTCTTTATCCTCAATATCTATTTCAATATTGTCATCAATTTCAGGGGAAACAAAGATGGAAGCAAAGGAAGTATGACGTCTGGCACTCGAATCGAAAGGAGAAATTCGAACTAAACGGTGAACTCCAGTTTCGGACTTCAAATAACCAAAAGCGTAATTCCCAGAAATGGTAACTGTAGCAGACTTTATTCCTGCAGAATCACCTTCATGTACAGAGAGAGTTTGAACCTTAAAGCCTTTAGACTCTGCCCAGCGGTTTACCATACGAAGTAACATTAGCGCCCAATCACAAGATTCAGTTCCTCCGGCGCCGGCATTAATCGAAACAATGGCATTATTGGGATCAACTTCATCAGAGAGTAGAACTTTTAACTCTGCTGCTTCAAATTGTTCCAAGAATTTTGAATAGCATTCAATGGCTTCAGTTGCAGAATCTTCATCATCATCAGAAGTAGCAAACTCAACTAAGACTTCAAATTCATCATATAATTCTTTTAAAAGACTATAAGTTTGAACAATTTCATTTAATACTGATTTTTCTTTTTGAATGATAGAAGCATTATCAGAGTCATCCCAAAACCCTTCCATCGCTTCCATATCAGAAATTTCACCGAGACGAGAACTTTTCTTCCCTATCTCAAAGTGACCTCCGAAGATTATCTAATTTCTTATCGTAACCACTAATGGCAGAGATTTTCTCATTAAGAGTAATTTTAATAGACTCTTGCATTTTTTATTCCCATGTTTTCATAAATTTCTTTAACGAGTTTCTCTTCAAGAGAGAAATGAATTTCTTCTTCAGCCTTTGAAACTTCATGGTCATAACCGCAGAGGTGTAAGAAACCATGAACTAACAGGTGAACGAACTCTTGCTCGTAATTAATATTAAACTCAACTGATTGCTTAAGACAAACTTCTCGACAAATAACTATATCACCAAAGTGAAGATTTTCATCAAAGATAAATAAATCCTCTGCCCCATCTCTTAAATCTTCAAAACCAGGAAAGGATAAGACATCAGTCGCTTTATTCTTGTTTCTAAAATTCTTATTCAAAGATTGAATTTTCTTAAGACCACAAATGGTCAGATCCAATTCATAATTTTGGCACTTACTCACTAAGGGATCTATCTCCTTAGACTTTATAAACTTAGCCAACACCTTAACAGTCTCATTTAAGTACTTTTTTAACTTAGGGTTAGATACGTCCCTTCCCTCTCTCGAAGTATCAGAGATGTAGAACGTAAAGTTATCCATATTTAGTGTTTTATTTTTCATTATATAATCTATATTAAAGTGCTAATCTATATTAGCGAATTTCCGTCATGGAGTCATCATGAGTTATCCAAATTTTGAAAAAATGGCACAAGTCATTAAGCAACTACGCCATCCAACCAAAGGCTGCCCGTGGGACCTGAAACAAGACCACAAGAGTCTACTTCGTTTTCTCATTGAAGAAAGTTATGAATACGTACACGCTGTGGAAAATGACGACACAAAACTCATGGAAGAAGAACTCGGAGATGTCCTGCTGCAAGTAATCCTTCACTGCGTTATCGCCGAAGAAACAGGTAGGTTCAATATTGAATCCGTTTCAAAAGTCCTGTCCGACAAAATGATTAGAAGACACCCTCACGTTTTTGAAGACCCTGAGCTCGCTAAAACTGAAGAGCAAGTAAAAGAAAATTGGCAAAAAATAAAAGACCTAGAAAAAGAAGGCCAAGAAAAGAGATATTTTGATGAAAGTGACCTGGCCTTCCCCGCCCTCTTTAGCGCTAATAAAATTGGAAAGAAAACAAATAAACTTAATTTTGATTGGAAAGACGCTGGCGAAGTTCTCCATAAAGTAGAAGAAGAGTGGCAAGAGTTTAAAGAAGAAGTCACCGCCAAGAATATCGACCGAAAGAGAATGACAGAAGAGATGGGAGACTTTCTCTTTTCAGCGGCGCAACTAGCAAGGCACATGGACATCGATCCTGAAGATGCCCTAAGGCAGGCGAATAAAAAATTCATTAGAAGATTTAATCAAATGGAAGACCTTATCCACGAAGACAGTTTAAAAGTCGCCAATATGAATCAGATGGAAATGGATGTTTATTGGAATAAAGTCAAAAAGGTAGAGAAGGACAACAAGTGATTTTAAAAGATATTTTCCAAACTTTAGATAAATCCAAAAGACTTCATGGTGTTGATTGCCCAGTGATTGGTCTCACCGGAGGAATTGCCACAGGTAAGAGTACAGTATCAAAACTCTTACAAGGTAATGGTCTCCCAGTCATTTGCGCTGACTCGCTAATTAAAGATATTTATTCGTGGGATGAAACTAAAGAATTTATCACCAAGAATTTTCCAAAAGTTATTTCAAACAATTCAATTGATTTTAAGAAGCTTAGAGAAATTGCCTTTGCTAGTGATAAGAATAGAGAAGCACTAGAAGCCTATCTCTACCAACATCTGCCAGAGGCATTTAACCAACAATTTTCAAAATTTGGTATTGTGGAAACAATTATCTACGATGTTCCCCTACTCTTTGAAAAAAAGCTTGAATCAAAATTTGACCTAATTATCTGCGTCCATAGCCCCAAGAAGATTCAAATTGAAAGACTACTTAAAAGAGATGGGATTTCAGTTGATCTGGCAGAAAGTATTTTGCAAAAGCAATTACCTATTGATGAAAAAAGAGACAGATCAGATTTCACTCTTTCCAATATTAGTGATTTGGATAAGCTTGAGTTAGAGGTTGAGGCGATTGTTGCTCTTTTGTTTGAGTAATTTAAGAAGTCACGAACCTACCAAGTAAAATCACCAGCAATCCCAATAGGAATAGTGTTCTCAGAAAGATGTTGCTCAAACTTAGTCTTCATATAACCTGTTTCAAGTTTTATAAAGAAATGATTTTCAGGTTTCCCTATTCTAATTCCTGCGAGACCTCCGTAAGTTCGAACGACCCCATTAATCACAATAGTTGGAAAAGTGTTTGAAGTAAGAGTTGATTGAGTTTCGTGGTAGCTATAGAGACTATTTACGTACGTAATAACATATGGATTGATTCTATAGCCTAGAATAAGAGATGCTTCATACACATCAACATCAATATCTCCTGAATAAGTTCTCGTTCCGGAGCCCGCTAAATTGACAGTCAGAGTACCTTCTTCTTCATCCATTGCACCATATGACAATTTTAAGGCCCCTTTAAAGCCGGACTTCGTTTCAATTTCGGGTTTACCTAGAAATTGAAACTTTAACCCAACGACATTCGGGCCATCCCCGTAATTTTGAAAACTAAAATCAAGTCTCTCAAGTAACCCAAGCGCCACGCTAGAGTTCAAGTGATGGCTTCTACTTATCTCTGTGTCTTTATCTACAGTGGCATCAAAAATGCTCGGAAATATAGTTTCAACAACTTCAGCAGTAACTATTTTATGAGATGAGCCAAAGTTAAGACCTGTTTCACCTTTTAAGAACTTGCCCTTGGTTTCAGGAGAATCGAATCTATTTAAAGGTACATGGTAGTCTATATCTGTCGCACAGGAAGTAAGCAGTAGTAGAGATAGTATGAGGAAGATCTTATTTCGCATGATTTTTCTCCAAAAAAAAGCCGCGTTAGCGGCTTATCTTTTTAAACTCTTGGTGAATGATTCTCGATATACTCAGGAGCGGGTTCTGAGTTATGATCATCTTGCCTCGCTTCTTCAGTTTTATGATTTTCCAGAGCCAGTTCCCTAGCTTCTTTCAATTTCACTTTTCCTGCTGAGAAAGCTTGGTAGAGACCTTTAAGAGAAGCGATCATCTCATCATCTTTTATCTGACCATTTCTTGATAGTCTACTCACATTAAACATATCGGACTCTATAACATCTCTGGCGTATTCCATTCGCTCATGAAGTAATGAAAAGTCAGGTGTTTCAGCTTGATCTAAAATTATTTGAACTTTTGATAAATTTACATCAAGAGCAATTGAGACTTTAGAAAAATCAATCAACACTTTTTCAAAAGACTTAACTTCAAGCTTAATTTTAGTAAGGCTTTGCTCAATCTTATAAGAATTTGCATCATTTTTTTGAAAAATCAAAGATTGATCTAAAAGCTGTAACATTCGGCCTTTAAATTGATCAACATTACCTTTTAACTTCTTATACTCTCTTCTCACAGTGTCAACATTCTCTAGAGCTTTCTTATTCTCAATTAGAACATCTGACATTTTCTGAGACTGTGAAAGAAGTGCAACTTCATCTCTAAATAATCCCTTAGATGTCACAACTGTATTTTGATAAAGAGCTTCCATTTCATTACGAAGCTCGACAATACCAATTATACTATCTTTAGCTTCACTAAATTTAGAGGTAGCAACTTTTTGAAGTTCTTCTTTTTGAGTCAACACTCCTTGAACATCATCGACAAGTTTGAATTGATCATAGAGATCATTTTCTAACCTTTCAATTTCTTGGAGTAGGCCATCTTTTTGACCTGATACAAAACCATTGTATTTTTCAAATTTTGCCCAAACTTCATTTATGCCTGCAATATCAAAATCTTTTTCAATCTTATTTTTAAAGTCAGCATTAAATGTTCCATTCGTTAAAGCTTCCAGAGTTCTTAAGACTGGACCAACAAGAGACTTCGACTGATTTGAAAGAGTCTCTTCAATCGACCTTAGAGGATAGAAGAAGATCATAATTCTTCTTTGATTAGCATATTGAACAGGAGAAACGTACATCTCAAACGGGAGAGATTCATTGTCCATCTTTGTCTTAACTTGAATATTATATATTCCTGCTACATCGTCTTTAACTGCACTAAGTACAGGATCATTTTCACCAAGGTTAGTGAACCTTTGCAAGAAATCCCACGTTACATTTTCGTCAGCTTTTTTATACTCATCTAAGTCCCAGTGCTCATAGAATAAACTATTGGCCCAAACTAGATTTAAGTTTGAATCTAAGAGTATAGAAGAAAACGGCATAGCGTCTTGAAAGATTGAACCAAAACTCATTCTCTTGTGAATGTACTCTCTATACTTATCAAACTCTTCTCTAATATGAGGAGAAAGAGACTGATCAAAGTTCGTCTCACTTGGTAGCACACCATCTTTGATTGCACCTACAACGATTTTTTCTACTTCTTGCTTGTTTTTAGATTCAGTTACTCTGTAAACAAAGAATCCAAAAATTGAAAATACAAACATTAAAGAAACAAAACCAACTAAAGAGAAAAGCATATTTTGAGAATTCCTTTCAAATTGAATTCTTTTTAAGCTAATTTCAGGTTCAATTGATTTAAACCAAGTTTGATATGTTTTATCAGTTCTCTTAAAATCTTTTTGGAATTTAGAAAAATCTTTTAAGTATCTTCCAAGCATTGCGACTTCTGTTTTTAAAGTCTTACTCTTAGTTAAAATAAGATTTTTATCTTCTCTAGAAAGGACAGAACTCTCTGTAATCTTCTCCATGAGTAAAATATCGGCACCAACTTTCTTCCATAACCTTAAAAGCTTCTTATATTTAAAATAACCTGCCCCTCTAGTTCTAGAAGGCTTTACTTTGGCATTGATTCTTCTTGAAATTCTTGTCAACGTTCGCCAGCTATTTTGAACAACAAAGTTTTCAAAATTTGTAACTTTACTACTCAGAACAGTAATAATCGTTGCAAGTTCTGGATAAGAAATTAATCTATTAAGAGATTTCTTAGATTTCCTTAAAGAGACTTCTAAATCTTCATAAGGACCAAGGGCCGCAATGGTATTTAACTTCTTTGTATTCTTCTCTAGGTTATCTAAAGTCCTAACCGCATCTCTAACACGATCGTTCTCAACTAGAGTCCAAATCCGTTTAACATCATCGCGTTTTTTCAATTCATCCATTTGAAGAGTTGCTTCAAATACACTTGATACATTATCGATGTTAACGGGGCCATTATTCCAAAAATAGTATATTCCATAGGTCACTAGGCATACTAATGTGAAAAAGCTAACGGCATAATAAGTCTGTAGGGATCTGCCAAATTTGACATTCATTTACTCACCTCAAATAATAAAAAATTTACATTCTATGTGAGCAGCTAAGATTGATTTATCAGGGAGAAAAAATCGATATATCGAAATAGGTATTTCAAACGATTCTCAACTTCCTGTTGTTCTAAGCCACTTCCTGTGTCTCTAATTTTTCTTAAAGTTGCTTTATTTATTATACAACCTTTCCTAGGTATTATGATAGAAATTGGACGAAATAAAAAGGAAAAGTGTAAAATTTCTTTATCTTTAAATCTCTTAGTATAACTGTCAGGTACCCGATAAAATGTTTTAACTTCAAGTTCATTATTTATTTCAATAACTAGGTGCCTCGGAAGGTCCTTAACTTGCTCATGTGGGATAATATATTTCTCAAAAATATTTGAAAAACCTAACCATGTACCCAATTTCTTTCTATAGTCTAGGCAATAGCTCAAGTTCTCATCATGAGACGTGTCAATCTTTAATTCTAACCAACACATTCTCTCATCATCTAAGACATCAATCTTATAAGTAAGAATAGACTGATGACTTAATAGCTTTCGTGTAGCTTTATAAACCAACTCTCGATACTTAGTGATGTTTTGATCCGTTTTAATAAGTCCTCGAAACGTTATCCCTTCACTACTCAATTGAATATTTTGTGTTCCGATAAATTTAAAAATACTAACAATATGTAAACTAATAGGAAGAACAGATAGTAACTTATCCCAGTCTTTAAGAGACATGGAATCAAATTTCTTTTGAAAGAGAACTTGATGTGATCCAAAATCCTTTAAGGTGTAATTTGTTAACAGTTGATCGACGGTAGTTTCTAAAAAAGTTTTAACCTTAGCGTATTCGTCAAGATTACTTAACGAGAGTTCAGCTTTTCTATGAATTTCGCCAATATGGAAAGTAGCTCGGTCAATTAATGGAGTAAGATGAATGTCTCCCAGAGCTTGAATATCTTCAAGAGTCTGTATACCGTGAACGAAATCTTGGTAAAGAGTTTTATCCATCTTACATCCTATAAGATTTTAAAAAATTTCTAGTTACTAACTAGCGAGGTCTTCTGGCGAATCGAAAGTTGATTTTAACTTAACTTTAAGCTTCATAATCGCTTGAGTATGCAATTGTGAAACACGCGATTCTGTTACATTGAGAACTTGTCCTATCTCTTTCAAGTTTAGGTCCTCATAGTAGTACAACGATAGCACTAATCTTTGCTTTTCTGGAAGCTGAGCAATACCTTCCTTGATTTTATCTCTTGACCCTTTATTTGCCACAGCATTGAAAGGATTTGAATTCTTATTATCTTCCATTAACCCAGATATTAATTTCTTGTCGCCCTTATTAAAAGAAGCTGAATCATCAATATTTAAAACAGAAACTGATTTTGATTTATTTAAGAGGTCATAGAATTCGTCTTGATTAATACCAAGTTCTTTACACATTTCTTCATCTGTAGCAGGACTCCCTTTTGCAGATTCGATTTTAGCGTATGCTCTTTCTACTAGCTTGGCTTTTTCTCTAACAGAACGTGGAACCCAATCCTGTGCTCTAAGTTCATCTAAAATAGAACCACGAATTCTAAATTCAGCGTAAGTCTTAAATTTATTATCACGAGTAGGATCAAATTTTTCAATAGCATCCATAAGTCCAATAACACCACAAGAAATTAAATCATCTAACTCAACATTTGAAGGGAGTCTTGATGCAATTCTTTGGGCAATATATTTAATAAGTGGAGCATATTCAATGACAATTTCATCTTTTACTTTTGGATCAACTGTGGATCTATAGTCTTTTAGGTTTTTTAATTTCTTAGAGATCGATGACATTCATGCACTCCTTAGCAAACGTTTAGTTGGACTTCTTGTCCGTGGTCAGAGATTGTTGGTAAGATACCTACATTCTCTTCGGAGAACATTTCAACCACTTTAACGAAATTTCGGTGCAAGGCAGAATTTTCCTCATCGAGTAAGTGCCTATCAAATATGTCAACGGAGATGTCTTGATTCTCAAGGCCTCCAAGTACTTTTAACCTAGAACATAAAAACTTATCGACAGTTTCACCGAGTGTTTTAATTATTCTATGATATTGCTTTTTAGAAGAAATTTTGTTCACTATTAGATGATTCTCACTTACTCCGTACTTAGTCGTAAGTATTTTCATCAGTGAGTATGAATCAGTTAAGGAAGAACGGTCTGGAGTAACAACAACAAACCTATGATCACTATATGCATTTATTGTAAGATTTTCTTTTCCAATTCCTGCGGGGCTATCGAGCAATATATAATCAAACTCTCTTTCATGAGATACTAGGATATCTATAATGAATTTTTCCATACCATCGGACTCATTAAATAGATCAATACTTCCATTACAACCTGAAAGCAGGTAAAAACCTCTATGCTTTACAAGACATTCGTCGAAAGTTTTCTTTGCAGTAATAAGAGAATAGAAATTATCAGTGAGTGGTAAACCTAACTTTATTGCTGTATTGGATAAATTGTAATCACAGTCAATAACAAGAGTCTTAAACCCTTTATCTGCCAGTAATTTAGCCAACTTTATAGTAACTGATGTTTTTCCAACCCCACCCTTTCCAGAAGTGATTGAAATTGTTTTTGCTCTTCCGAAGTTTTTCTTATCGGAGGAATCTGTCTTTTCTTGTTCAAAACGATTATGGCCTACCAGCCATTGAGCGGCGCTCTTTGTCGACATCCTGTCTCCTATATTGTTTCCGACAAATCCTATGTCGAATTTCTATCAATTTAAAACTGGAAGATTCCAGCAAGTAATCTCTCAGCAGTCGCTGCTTCAAGATCATCAGGAACAACTTCTCCAGTTCCGTAGAACTTGAGCGGTAATTCACGATTTTCTTCAGTAATATTGAATAGTGCTCCAAAATTTAGACATAGGTCTATATTTGAAATAACTATCCCATTAGCGAGAGATTTGTATCTTGAAACAACTTTCTTATTATAAATTTCAGAATGAATTGCCGAAAGGGAGATCAATACTTCCACCTTGCCAAAAGATCTTCTTAGGCCATCCACAAACTTCTTCGTTTCATTGAGATCTTCAGAGTTATTTTTGTAATCAACAAAGGTCGACTTACCTAATTCTGAAGTTTTTCTACACTCAGAGACAATCTCAGCTACATTTTCTGTTTCAACAATATTTAAATCAAATATTTTTCTACTAAAATCTTTCCCAGCAGAACTCATTCCATTTAAACAACTCTTTACTATGGTAGAGTCTGGCTTTAGCGCACCAATTTTATAGGCCATTGATGTTTGGCCTGTTGATGTTTCACTAAGGATTACCGTTACAACACCTTCTTCAGAATCTGACGATGAGAAAAGAGGCATCTCAGTATTCACAACCTCAATCATCTCTCTAAGAGCAAACTCAAAAACAATTTCAGAGTCTTCCAATTCATCATGACTCATTTCAAATAAGGCTTTCTTTATTAGTGTTTGTATATATTTTTCAGAGATGTCCAAACTTCTTAGAGTTGTTCTTAACTCATAGATACCATTTGGTTCTTTCTTATCAATTCTTTCAACATTCTTTGTAAGTTCATAGAGTCTTTTTTCTAATTCATCAATCTTCTTTCTTTGTTCATCGGCAACAGCACTATCAAATGTAACTGGCGCAGGTTTTGGTTGATAAGTTTCTCTCACCTGAGCAGCTTCCATCGCTTGTTCAAACTCTGGTTCAAGCTCTTGAATTGGCTCTGCATAACTCTCTTCAGCTTGGTCATGATTTAAGAAATTTTCCATTCCCGACTTAGTAGAGCTCACAAGATTATTAGTTACTTTCTTAACTTTATGTACAGCTTCAGAAAGAAAGTCATCAAGGTCATTAGATTTTTGTCCAAGTTCCCTTGTGCTAACTTGCTTATTAAGCCCAAGCTTTCCATATCCAGCTGCTGCTCCTGGATTAGTTACTACAGCGCGACTTGTATCAGATACATTTCCTTCATAATCATCAATCATATTTGAAATATAACTAGATTCATTTGAATAAAATTGATCTTTTTGACCATCATCTAGAACATGATCCACTCTAGATTTCTTAGTGTAGTTCTTTTCACTAATAGCAGCTGTGATTTCAATTCTCTTTTTCTTGAAAGCCCCTTTTAGTCCTTTATTAGTAATAGTTTTTAGAATGATAGCATCTGGTCCTAGCTCCAACTTAATGTTCTTTAGGGCCTCATCTAATGAATCTGCTTCAAATTTTCTTACATACATTTACAACCTCACCGTACCAAGAGATCTAATATTAGCTTCTGAACTTAGTTCGTTATGACTAATTACAACCAAATTTGGAATAAATTTCTCTGTTAATTTTTTAAAATGATTTCTAATTACTGGACTACATAAAATAACCATCTTCTCACCCATGCTTGTAGCTTCTTCAATTTTCTCATTAAGACTGGCCAGAATATGTTGAGTGACTTTAGGATCTAAACTCAACTGCTGTCCCTGCTCTGTTTGAATGATATTATTTGCGATATTCTCTTCAATATTTCTATCTAGAGTAAAGAGAGGTATATCTCCTTGATCACCCTTAATTGACTCCGTTATAGTCCTATAGAGGGATTGCCTAACAAACTCAGTAAGAGAATCTTGATCCTTAACATTGACTCCAAATTCAGCTAATGTTTCAAGGATTGTTCTTAGGTCTCGTACAGATACACCTTCTCTTAAAAGGTTTTGCATAACTTTTAGAATGATTCCTAAAGGTAGAATGTCAGGAATGAGATCTGAAACGATTTTTGGATATTGTTCCTTAAAGTTATCCATAACTCTAACAAGTTCTTGTCTTCCAAATAATTCATGTAAATTAGTTTTTAGAACTTCTGTAATATGAGTCGCCATAACAGTTGAAAGATCTACAACTGTATAACCATTGTATTGAGCATCATCTTTTTGATCTTCAGAAATCCAAACCGCAGGTAGTCCAAAAACGGGTTCAACAGTTTCGACGCCGTCCATTTTTTCAATAACTGAACCTGGATCCATGGCCAAAAAGTGATCAGACATCAACTCTCCACTTGCCACTTCTATTCCTTTGACCTTGATGCTGTACCCTCCTGGCTTCAACTCTAGGTTGTCTTTAATTCTAACAGAAGGAATGATTACACCCCAGTCTAAAGCAAACTGTTTTCTAATATGTGTAATTCTTTCCAGTAGGTCTCCGTTCTGCTCAGCATCCACTAGACTCACAAGTCCATAACCAACTTCTAACTCAACTAACTCTAGACTTAATAAGTCTTCTAAGTTGTCTGGAGTGGCCTTCTTCTCTTCTGTAGTCGCTTTCTTAGCTAAAACTTTATCTCTTGCGACACCTTTTTCAATTGTCCAACCAGTATAAGCAAGAGCAGTACCTACAATTATGAAAGGCACCTTTGGAAGTCCTGGGATTATGGCAAAGACAAAGAGTACACCACTGGCAATGTAGATGGCCTTAGGATGAACTTTGAATTGATTTCCAATTTGCGAACCAAGAGAATCATCTGATGAGTTTCTTGTTGTAATCATACCAGCTGCAGTTGAAATAATTAGAGCTGGAATTTGTGAAATTAAACCGTCCCCTACTGTAAGTAGAGTAAATACCTTGGCAGCTTCTCCTGCACTCATATCGTTTTGAGCAACACCAATAATAATACCGGCGAGTATATTGATAAAAGTAATCAAGATACCTGCAATGGCATCTCCTCTAACGAACTTGGAAGCACCATCCATAGAACCGTAGAAGTCTGCCTCTTCAGCAACTTCTTTACGTCTTATTTTGGCAACAGAATCATCAATTAATCCTGCATTTAAATCGGCATCAATCGCCATCTGTTTACCAGGCATGGCATCTAAGGTGAATCTTGCAGCAACTTCAGCAACTCTACCAGCACCCTTAGTAATAACCATAAAATTGATAATTACTAAGATGATAAAAACGATAATACCAACTACAAAATTCCCACCAACAACAAACTCTCCGAATGATCGAATAATTTCACCGGCTGCTGATGTTCCGTCAGTACTACCTCTGAGTAAAATGTTCTTCGTTGACGCCACGTTAAGTGACAGTCTGAATAGTGTTGAAATAAGTAAGACGGAAGGAAAGGTCGAAAAGTCTAATGGTCTTTTTGAGTAAACTGCAACAAGCATAATTACAACAGAAGCAGATAAAGTTAAGGCAAATAGCAAATCTAAGAGAAATGGAGGAATAGGTATGATCATTACACTCAATATGAGTAATAATCCTAAGGCCACTACCAGATCAGAGTTCTGTGTAAGTGCTTTAAATTTATCTGCGAAATTACCTTCCATGGCTATTCCCTAATTAGCTTACCGCTTTATTTTTTCTTTTAAGTTTAAATACAAATGCTAGTACTTCTGCAACGGCTTTATACAGATTACGAGGAACACCTTGTCCTTCTTTAACTGTTTTATATAAACCTCTGGCAAGATATACATTTTCAACTATTGGTACATTATTTTTCTTAGCCACTTCTCTAATTTTCAAAGCTAAAACATCAGCACCTTTCGCTACGACCTCAGGAGAAACCATTGTTTCAGGATCATACTTTAAAGCTATGGAGATATGAGTTGGGTTAGTGACAATAACATCTGCCGTTGGAACTTCACTCATTATTCTCTTTTGTGACATTTCCCTTTGTACCGCTCTAATTCTTTGCTTAATTTCCGGGTTACCATCTTGCTGTTTACTTTCTTTCTTAGCTTCTTCACGAGTCATCATGAGTTTCTTTTTGTAAGAGATTTTTTGATAAGCAAAATCTCCCACAGCAATTATTAAAAGTCCTAAGACTATAGAGAAGCCAAGCTTAATTAAGAACCCTTTTCCATAAAGAAAAGATTGAAAAAAATCTAAGTGTAAAAAACCTCCAAAAGTTTTCATTTCATCTTTTAGGAAGAAATAAACTATTGAAAGAATAAAAACGAATTTCATTACACCTTTAATTGCCTCTACAACGGCCTTCATAGAGAAAAGTCTCTTCACTCCAGACAGAGGGTTTATTCTTTCAGGTTTCCACTCTAAAACATCAGGGGAAAACATAAGCCCAACTTGCGCAATATTTGAAAAGACTCCTACACATAGAGTTACTAGAAAAATTGGAGTTACACATTTTAAAGCTGCTGCTACAATTTTTGTCGTAATAGTATTCATTGATTTTTCAGTGTAAGCAGAGGCAATATTTAAAGTGTATAGCCACTCAATAAACTCACTCATAATTTCATAAACGTAGACAACAGATAACCCTAGAGTCATTAAAGACGCTGCAAGAACTAAAACACTTGTCAGTTCTTTAGAGGAGGCAACCTCACCACGTTTACGAAATTCTTCGATACGTTGGGTGGAAGGGTCTTCCGTTTTTTCCTGTCCGCTGTCGCTTTCTTCAGCCACTTACAAATCCTATATTACAAATTGAAACCACTCACCAAGGCTTTCTGTGTACATTCTAATTGCCACACGGAAGAACTCATGAGAAGTCGACACAAAGACTAAAAGTCCAAGGCCTATATTAACTGCAAAACTTACTACAATAACGTTCATTTGAGGTACCGTACGAGCAACAATTCCAAGTACAGTCATGATAAGCATATTGGTAAAAATAAAAGGAGAAGCTAACATCAATGCAGATAAGAACATGCTCTTAAAGGCCTTCATGTAGAACTCAGGACTGGCGGCAAACTTGCCGAGATCCATGGCATGAATTGAATAAAAAGATTGAAAAACACCTTTAAACATTGGAAGTAAAGCACCAGAAGATAAAATCATTATAAGAATTGTCCACTTTATCAACTGCTCAAATGGACCAATCTGCTGAGAACTTGAAGGATCAAAGTATCTAATCGCCCCAAAGCCCATCGTTTGAGTAATGATTGATCCCGCAGCAGTAAAGATACTTAAAATAATCTTAACGAAATAACCTACGAATAACCCAACAATCGTATTGAAAATTGTTAAAAACCAAAAACCATCAAGTCCGTAGTGAACGACATCCTTCATTATTTGATCTTCAAGATAAGGAAAGAATGCATAAGTCATAACGAGAGTTAGAAGTATTTTTACAACATTAGGAATAGAATTATTATCAAATAGTGGCAATTGAAAGTTCACGGCTATGAATCTAGTAAAACATAACCAAAAAGCAATCACTGAATATTGATCCACGATTTGAATATTTATCATCTTCCAGCAACCACATTTGGAATACTAATAATTAATTCCCTTGTAAAAGTTGTTAATGTATCAGACATCCAAGGAGCAAAGATAATCAAAGAACCTACAATCACAAGGATCTTTGGAATAAATGAAAGCGTCTGCTCATTGATCTGAGTCACTGCTTGAAAGATTGAAACGACAATACCCATTACGAGTGCACCAATAAGCATTGGTGCTGAGATCATCAGTGCGACCTTTATCGCTTGATTAGTAATGTCTGATACTGCATCAAATTCCATTTATAACCTCTTATTTAATTAAATGATCTTAATATTGAACCTGTTACTAACTGCCACCCGTCAACTAACACAAAGAGTAGAAGCTTAAAAGGCATTGAAACTACCACAGGAGGTAACATCATCATCCCCATCGCCATTAGCACTGAGGCCACAACCATATCTAGAATCAAAAAAGGAATGTATAGTAAAAAGCCAATTTGAAATGCCGTCTTTAATTCTGAAATAATAAATGCAGGAATTAAGAAATGAGTAGGAACATCTTTAATTGTATCGGGAGCTTTTCTTCCAGTTACATCGTAGAATAGTCCAATATCAGTTTTTCTCACTTGCTTCGACATAAATCCACGCAGAGAACCTTCCATTCTTGTGAGAGCTACTGTCGTAGTGATTTTCTTTTCAACATATGGAGTAATTGCATTGTTGTATATGTCTAACCCTGTTGGTTGCATGACAAAAATAGATAAGAATAATGCAAACCCAATCAACACTTGATTTGGTGGCATACTCTGAGTCCCAATCGCTTGTCTCATAAAACTTAAAACAACGATGATTCTAGTGAAACAAGTACAAAGAATAAGAATAGCCGGGGCCATTGTTAATACTGTGAATAGAACTAAAACTTGAAGAGTATCGACTAAGTTCGTTCCGTTACCAAAATTAATCGCCATTCCTGGTAGATTTACACTACTAGATTGTGCCAAAGCTTCCGTACTAAAGAGTAAGGTTGCAATTAATATTTTTAAAAATGTTTTTCTCTCTACTAGAGCTTCCATGCTCTTACCGACCTTATTGAAGTGGTTTCAGTGTTTTAACTTTTTCTTTTATTTTTTGAGACAGCTTAACGCTGTCTTTAATTATGTTTGTTTTTAGATTAACTTCAGTAGCTGCTGGTTTTTCAATATCTTCTTTTAAGCTAAAGCTTTGTTCTAAAAGATCTGCAGAACCAAGGTCAGAGTCAAAGTTATTTCCGGAAAGTTCTTTTTCTCCATCTTTTATTAAGCCCGAAATATCACTTACTTCAGAAAGAAACTCCATTCCCTTCTCTGTGTTAGCAACAAGGAAAACCTGTTTGTGAGCTTTAATCAGCATTAAACTCCTCTTTGGACCGACGTAAGTTGTATTAATGACTTCAATCACTTTGGTACTATTTAAGAAACCTAGTTTGCCTTTTCTTATGACTCCTTTCTTCATGAGAGTTACTACTGCGTAGAAAAGCAGAAGCACTACCCCTAAGAAAGCAACAAATTTGCCAATGTAGCCCGATAATGAAAACGATGACTTAGGTGTTCCGAAGCCATCTTTTTCGGTACCAGATAGTGCCACATTGACCTTGTCAGTGGCCATTATGTCCGCTGTTTTCACCGTGGCCTTGAGCTTTTTCAAAGGTGATTTTGCTTGTTCTTTTTCTTTAATGAGTTTATCTAAATAACTTTCATTATACTGATCAATATTCTTAGTTGCTTTCTTCCTAACAACTCTTCTCGCTGGAGCAGCGGTAGAAGCGCTAACAATTTTTGGAAATTGAAGTTTTATGTAATTTCCACTTATTGTAATACTTACTCTATCTTCTAAACCTTTGATCGAATAAGGAAGCATTGCTCTTACTCTAACGAGGTTCTTATTATACTGATAGGCCATGACAGTAGTATCTAGATTCTTGCTAAGAGATATTCTCTTTTCAATTTTTGGCCAAACAATGGCCTTAGGAATAGCCACTTGAATCATTCTATCTTTTATTGTTAAGTCCGGAGCTGCCTCTAGATTTCCTTCAATTCTTATCGCTATTTCAGCTAAATGCTTACCTACTGATTTAAAATTCAAATTTTTAACTTGAACTTTTTCAGCAGCTTGTAAGCAACCTAGTGAAAAAAGTAACGTTAAAATACCAAAAATCTTTTTCATCATATCTCCGTTATCTTCTATTTAAGAGTTTCAATTCTTTCGATTGGACTAATAATATCTGTCAGCCTAATACCAAATTTTTCGTTAACAACAACAACTTCACCCTTAGCAACTAACTTTCCATTTACAAGGATTTCAAGCGGCTCACCTGCAAGTTTATCAAGCTCTAAAACAGAACCTTGCCCAAGTTGTAGAAGATCTTTGATCATCACTTCCGTTCTACCGAGCTCTACAGTTATCTTTAGAGGTATATCTAAGATAAAGTCTAAATTTTGTACCTTGAGTTTGTTAAGAGCATCATCACCGGCTTTAATTTCATCAGAAAGCTGATTAATTTTTACGGTATTAATATCTTCAACATTACCCATTGGATTCGATTGATTCTCTACACCTTCGTTCATTTCATCAGACACTTCTTACTCCTCGGCCATGGACATTTCTTTTCTTATTGTTTTATCTACTTGTGTAATTTGTACTGCACGATTACCTTTGTGAGTTCCTATAAGACATTTCATCTTATCAACTCCCTCCACTTCCACAATAACCTCTCCAGAGGCTTCCTGATTTAATGGAATGATGTCACCCTTTTCAAGAGTAACGAGGTCTCCAACGGTAATACTAGTCTCTCCAAGCTTTACAACCATCGTTGCATTAGCTTGTTTGATATGTTCATTCATGGCCTGAGTCCAAATACTGTCGGCCATATCATTATCTGTTTGGAAACTAGATGATAGTTTTTGCTTGATTGGTTCAATTGTTGAGTAAGGAACAACAATCATGATGGTTCCAGAAGCCGATTCAAATTCGACTTCGAGAGTTGTGGCAATGATTACATCCGAAGGAGGTACAACACCAACAAATTGCGGGTTAATTTCTGTTCTTAAGTATTGAGCATCGATGCGATGAACAGGGGCCCAAGCCTCTTCTAAATCATTTATTGCCATATCCATAACTTTCTTCATAAAAGAAAGTTCGATCATCGTAAATTCTTTTCCTTCAATTTTAGTAAACGGTCTATCCGTTCCACCGAAGTATGAATCGATAATGGCATAAGCTAATTTTGATTCAAAAACGAGAAGTGCGGGACCTCTAAGCTCGTTATACCTCATAATACACATGCATGATGGGATAGGCAGAGTGTTAACAAATTCCCCAAACTTTAAAAGATCGGTAGAAATCATAGAGATTGTAGATATTTTTCTAAGAGAGTTAGATAGACTTACACGAAACGATCTAATAAACCTTTCATAGATAATTTCCAAAATAGGCATTCGCCCACGGATAACACGATCTTGGTTTGTTAAGTCATAGGTCTGTATATTGTCATCGGAATCGTCGCCACCGTCGAAATCTCCGCCGTCTCCACCCATGAGATCATCTGAATCACCATCATTTACGGCATTTAATAACGCATCGACTTCGTCTTGACTTAGAACCTGAGCCATTCTCCCCTCCTGGGATCATTCACAAGTGAGTAGGCAAAATCATTTTGCCTATTTCAATTTAATTAATTTGAAAACTGACGTAAAACACGTCAATAACTTTCCCATCTACCAAGAAACTATTAATGGCAGCTTTTATTTCTTCTTTTAAGTAGTTTTTACCTTCAATTTTAAGAAGGTCCTCAGCTCTTTTTGAATTTAAAATACTTATAATTGTATCTCTCACCTGAGGCTTTCTAGCCTTGAATTCTTCTTCACTAGAATCTTTATTAAATTTTAGTACAGCGTTGAGTCTTACAAATCTTCTTGGACCATCGCCCTGAGCTAAGTTGGCAGTAAAGTTATCAAGTGGAAAAAGTATTCCATCTTCTTCACGAGCTTCGCCTGTCTCACTACTCTCATCAACGCCTGATGCTTTTTGCTCTATGTCTTTTTTAACAACGTCCATAATAGTTTCAGTTGCTGCAAGCTTTTGGTGATTCATATATTGAAAATATGCAATAGTTCCCATCAACCCAAGTTGAAGAACCATAACTACTGTAAGTAGAGGATTTTTTCCGCCGCCTGGAGCTGGACCGCCCCCGAGATTAGCATCACCATCTGCCATTTTGTTACCTTCCTGGTTAACGTAGGAAACGTTTTCCTCATAAAAGAAGAAACGATTACCTATCTGTCAAAAATTATACATTTTTAAGGCCCAATCATCAAGCGTGCATTCAATTTATAGGAAATTCTTACCCATTAAAATGCTAACTACCTAATCACTGGAAGAAACAGTGTCAAAAAAATGTCACAATTTCATTATACTTTATTATACTTTATTAAAATGATCGGAGAAAAAAAGAAAGCCTCGCGAAGCGAGGCCTAGATTTTGGAAAATTTGTAATTGAAAATTACAGCATTTCTTTCCAAGCTTTACCTGGCTTAAACTTTGGAAGATTTTTTGCTTTAATTTTAATCTTCTCACCAGTTGATGGATTTACGCCCATTCTAGCAGCTCTTCTTACTTTAGAAAAAGATCCAAAACCAACTAAAGATACATCTTCACCTTTTTTAACAGTCTTCTTAATAACATCTAGAAGAGTTGATACGAAGATATCTGCATCTTTCTTAGTCATGTGGTTTAATTCTTTAGTACTAACAATTGAATCAATAAGTTCTTTTCTGTTCATGTGAAACTCCAAAAGGTTTTAGTTAACAAAAGTAATATTAATATTTATAAAAATGATGACGAGAAAACAGCTCTTTGACAATGCTTTTCTTAGAAGTTATTAAATTTAATTTATTTTATTTTAATTAGTGCTTTTTTTCTTGCCAAATATATAGCTCTTCTTCTATTGCGATTCTAAAAGCCTCTAGCAACTTTACAGGCAAAGACTCAAACTCATTAGCTGATATTGACTCCCAAAATGCACGTAAAACTGTTGGTGAAAAGTTTCTATGAAAGTCTAAGAGATTAGGAACGGCTCCTTCGAACTCAAACATAGACTCTAGTTTTTCTAATTGGTTTTCAACTTTAAAAAAGTTTTCTAAAGACTCTTTCACATCATCAGATTTTAAGATTGATTTTAATTCAAAACAATAGGACTTATAAATATCAGAAGTATCAAAGATATTCCCCTTCTCTAAATCTAATAATAGATTTTCTAAACTTTGAAAGGATTCAAAATCATCAGAGAATATTCCTGCTTTATTAAACTTTGGTCGATTGAATTTATTATAGTTTCCATGTTCCATAGAGACAGTTTAATTGAATTTTCTATTTTTCACAAATCAGATCCCAAAAAATAAAAAACCACCTGTAAAAGGTGGCTTTATATTAAATAGAAATGTTTAACTCTACTAAAGTTTAACTTTACCTTTCTCTTGAAGCTTTCCGATGATTTTTATAAAGTGATCAACTGGATAAGCACCTCTTACTGGAATTCCGTTAAGTAGGAAACCAGGAGTACCTTGAAAACCAAACTTAGCGGCTTCTTTCATGTCAGCTGCTACTCTATCAATAACAAATTTAGACTTAACATCTTTAGCAAGTTTCTTCATATTAACTCCTAACTTCTTAGCAGTTTTTTTGAAAAAAGGTGCTCCTTTAGCAATTTGTCTTTGATTAGCAAAAAGAGCATCATGGAAATCAAATGCTTTCTTTTCATTTTGAAGTCTAATTGCTTCATAATAATGAGCAGCAGGAAGGGCTTCTTTATGAAAGCTTAATGGTAAATGCTTATAGATAAATTGTACTTTTCCTGGATACTTCTTCATTAGTTGTTGAACAGTACTAAATCCTCTTACACAAAATGGGCACTGAAAATCCGAATATTCAACTAGTACTAAAGGACCACCTTTAGTTCCTCTAACAGACTCATCCTTTCTAATTTCAGGAACAAGAGGCTTATCAAAGGCTTCATCAAATTTCTTTGATTCGTCAACTTCTCTTCTCTTTGCCATTTCAGCCTGAGCAGATTTAGCTGCTTTTTGAACAGCTTCCATAAAGTCTGCTGGATTTTGCTCGATGATTTCAAATAAAATCTTCGGATTTTTTTTGATAGCTTCTGTAATTTGTTTGTCAGAAACACATCCTGTTAATCCCATAACTGCGAGAAGTATTAAACTTCCTTTTAAAAAACTCTTAAACATTCTTTTTCCTTTGTTAATAATAAAACTCTTATATTTTAATCTTGATCTTCGCTTTTGTCAGAATTAACTACACTCTTTTGAATTTCTGCTAAATATTTATTCAACTTTCTGCACTGTGGCCTTAGATAATAAAATCCAATGAGATGAACACGTGAGTCATAACGACCTTTAATAAACGATCTCATAGTAGCAAATATTCCAAAAGCAGGAGCTGATACTTTTTGATATAGATTTATTCCCATCAAAAAGTAACAAACTGCATGGAGAATAAGTCCACCAATGAGAATATCATTTAATATTGTTGTTTGATTTAAAAGAAAATATTGAATTTCATGATTATTAGGTAAGATCTCAATGGCCATTTTAACCACTTGTTGATGAACTCCCCCAATAATTTCGTAGAAAAGAACTGCAGTACAAATGGATGACATAAGAACTAGTAATGAAAACTGAATAAAGAACCCTGTTTCAAAAACGGGTTTATGAATCCGAGTAAATTTGTCAGGAACTTCGATAGGATTGAGTTTCCCATTCTGCAAAGATATATCAACTGTATTAAAGAACCACTCACTAAAACGAGTTAGGAGCTTTAAATCGCTAAAGAAATCTGGATCATAAGATGTTTTCTTTCCTTCTACGTAGGCCTCACAGTAATCCCCAATGACTTTAAAAGGACGAAGGAGAAGTTCTGAGAGATAAATCCCAAAGCACAGCGTAGCAAAGAAGAAAGCTGTGATAATGGCACAGTACTCAAGCAATTGTGACAAAATATAGTCAACAAAGACTTCATTAAATTGCTCAAAGTTGGCGTACCCATGGGCCTTAAAGAAGACAATATCCATCTTGATGAATAAAGATAGGAGCACTGATAAAATAACAAAGGTGATAATGGGTATAGAGGTAATCTTTAGAGCGTTAAATAGTCTAAAGCGAATCTCTTCGTCACTTTTCAACTTGCTGTAATTAAATACCGACTTTAATATGATTAAATACTTCAAAATACATCCATTCTTACTTATGTACCTCTAAGTTTACCAAAATACACGAATTCTATAAGCTATTTTATTTGTAGGCTTTTTTTTCCTAAAGTAAATTACTCCATTAACCGAGAAGTATTTTGAAATATCTTATTCGCGAGGACCATTATGTCCGTGAGGGGAAAGAAATGAAGATTGGTTTATTAAAAAAGGCTATTACATTCACACTTATGACTACTATGCTTTGGTCTTGTGGTGATAGTAAGAAGAAGAATACAGTTAATTCCACAGGGACTGGAGTGCAACTTCCAAGCTCACCAGTAGGTACGGGTCAAACTCAAGTTAGTGCTCAGAGCTATTCTTCTATCTTGAATCAAGTTCAATGTAGAACTGGAAATTATAATGGGTTTCAAATTGGCAGTAGGCTCTCCACCGTTTATACATTTCACTTAGCGAATTCTAACAATGCAAGCCAAACCACTCTAAGTGGAAGTTTTGCCCCAGGTGGTGTTGGAGGCTCAGACGTCTCTAGAGTTTACCTCGGTGTTGGATATTACGGTGATGTAATGCTCGTTCAAAAGGTTACTCAAGGATCACAGGTCATTGGTTACAATGTCATTATTTCAATGTGTTCAATGTCTTCGACCTCAGGTGCTCCCTATATTTCTGACTCAAGACCATTGAGTAATTTTCAAGGTTCTATAACTATCGATGATGAAGTCAGTTGTGGGCATGGAATGATAGATAGAGCCAATACTGTTATGGTTTCTCAAACAGATCCTAACTACTCTTACCTACCGGCCTTTCAAGTGAATACTAGTTTCACAAAAGTTGGCTGTGTAAATTTCTAATTATTAAAAAATTGAAAGAATTTAAAAGAATAAAAGGCTTCGAAAGGAGCCTTTTTTAATAGGCTTTTTCTAGTTTGTGACCAGGAAAGTAAAGAGCAAGAATCTTCTTATAACTCCATCCCTTTTGAGCTAAATCTAAGGCCCCTAACTGACACATTCCTACTCCATGGCCAAGGCCACTTCCACTTACAGCAAAGGCCCTCTTTGAATCATTCCAGTTTAGAGAGAAATTATTAGAAGGAAAGAGAACCCTTCCAAAGTATCTTCTAAAAATAGGCTTAGCGACGACAAGGTGTAGATCACCCCAGTATAAACGAATTGAATTTCTCTTCTTCGAATCTGCTAAAATTTTGATTTTCTTTTTTCCACTAATCTTTGTCTTAAGATTAATAAGTTTTTTCTTCTGGGCCCATTTTAAGAAAGAAAGAAATCTCTTATAAGAAATCTTCTTCCTCCATTTCTTTTTTCCATGACCAATACAATGACCACCTTTTGGATTCTTGTGATAACCGATAACTGTATTTCCCCAGACTTGATCAGGTCTAAGGATTTTTCCTCCGCATTTAGCGTGAAAGAATATTGGGGTGAGTTTACCTTTGGGCGTAACCAGCACCTCACCTTGAGTTTCAGTAGTTGCTAAGTCTGTACTCCTAGTCATATCAAAGAATGATCCAGAGACTTGATGCTTTTCCGAACTTTCAAGATGGTAATGGGCTTTTCTTCCAAGAGTTTTTGAAACTTGGTTTGTTTTCATTTTATGAAGGGCATAAGACCTTGCTGCTACAGCTTGAGCTTTCAGAGCCTCCAGGGGCCATGAGCTATTCATTTCCTTGGCAAGTAAACCGCTAATATAATCTTCAAGTCTTGTCTCTTGAACCACATCACAACTATCACTTTTCGGTGATGTTACAATATCGACAGTTCCCATATACTTCTTACCACTAACAGTAACTAAACCAGTCATTGAATTAAGAGACGCTAAGAGAGTTGGTTTTTTAAATTTCTTTCTATTTTTATGACCGAATGAATCGCAGTTAAACTTAATCCTCTTTCTTCCAGGAAAGACTTTCAACTTATTTCCTAAATGAAAAGTTCTTTTAAGGTCGGTTCCTGAAACAATAACTTTCTTTAAGGATTGCCCCACACGAACTCGTATTTTTGGCTCAGCAAACCCTGTAACAAGATAAGGAGTGATCTCTGCAAAAGTTTGCACAGATAGAACTGTTGATAAATAAATTGAAAATAAAAAGCAAATCCTGTGCAAAAAAACTCCATCCTGAGTAATCTACAACTATTCTATGCTTTTTTTAGAAAGGTCTCAATATAGAATTAGCTTTTTCCTAATAATTTCATGATTTTTTGAAGGTCAATCCAAGCTGTTCTCTTCATTGATGGATTGATTTGTAGTAAATCGGGGTGAAAAACAGGAAAAAACTTAAAATCGAGCTCACCGTTCTTAAATTTCACTTGTCTATCAAATTCACTTCCATGAACCTTTGATAGCTTTTCCTTTTTACCATAGAGAATATTTGTGGCCACAGCGCCAAGTGTAATGACAATTTCTGGTTTGAAATAAATAATTTCGTTTAGGACATTTTCTAAAATTTCAGAGTCACTCTTTCCAACAAGAGGAGTTCTAAGAAATTCTCCTTCATCTAGCTTCATTGAAAAAATCATTTTTCCAAGAAGTTCGGATTGATCATGGGAAGATTTCCAAGGGCTATCCTCAGGGACGAGTTCTTCAAAACTAGATTCTCCTACAATTAAAACATTAATTGATTTTAGACTCTCCACTTCTAAGACTGAATACTTGGATTTGATTTGGTCTGCGATTTCACTTTCTGATTGAGGTACACTAAAGGATGATGAAACAACGGCCTTAGAAGTTTCGTCTTTTAATATTGATCCAAACCTAGACTCTACTGGTCCTTTCTTCTCAACATTTTCTTTTAAGGAGTTTAGAACCTTTTCCTTAGACAGAGGCTCTTTACTGGCCACCCTTAGGATTGACTCTTTAACTTCCACTTCTTTAACAGGTTGCCTTTTAGCGCTCTTAGGGATTGCATTCCTAGATATATACCAAGAAGAGTCACGAAATAGTGCTCCACAATAGAATTGCCCAAGCCCTGAGCTCCCTTCTATCTTCTTAATATTATTACGAATTTCTTTATAATTTATCATTACTCTCAACTAATATCATCTAAGTGCAAAATATTGCTAGGAAAATTGTCCCCAAAACTAAAATAACCCTACCATAAATTAAGCTAACCTCAAATAATCCCGAAAAAAGTATTAGCACATTTAAAAACCTGCAAGGAGAAACCTAAATGTCACAAGATCTAGACTTCCGCTTCGAAAAATTTGAAGAGTACTTTGGCGATGCCGATCAAGTAAAAAAACATATGGATAACTGCAATGTATGTAATGCAAAATTAGTACAAACTCACATGTCTGATTTCAAGAATTTAATTGTTCAAGAAACTGCAAGATGTCCTGAATGCGGTCAGGGTAATAAGAAAGTTATACACATCATTAATTGAATATTAGTTTTCGTAGAGGGCCAATGTTTTTACAATGGCCTTCGCGATTTTACTTCTTACCGAAAAATACCTTTCTATTTCCAGAGCATCCATCATTTTTAATTCAGCAATTGATTTATCTATAACTGCAAGCATTTTCTCTCTAGTCTTAGGACCCACCCCTTCTACAAGATCAATCCAACTGGTAATAAGCTTCTTCTTCTCTTCCTTATGATGCAATCTTCTTGAGAACCTATGTGCCTCATCTCTCATTTGAACAACAATTCGAAAAAGAGACTTACACTTAGAGAGAAAATAGGGATTGCTTCTCCCGGGAATAATGAGCCTCTCTTCAGTTCTAGATACTTCACTACTTTTAAAAGTCGATCTCTTCTTGTCCACCTTAGACTTAGCAATTCCAACTACAGGTGTAGTGAGATCAAAATCCTTGAGAGCATTTACAAACATATTCACTTGCCCAATTCCTCCATCGACGATGAAAACATCTGGCATATTTCCTCTTTGAATTCTTCTTTCGATCACTTCTTTCATCATTGCAAAATCATTATTCCCCTCAGGACGTTCTTGCAAATGATAATGTCTATAGGATTTCTTATCAGGCTTTCCATCATGAAAAACAATTCTCGCAGCAGTTGGAGACTTCCCCTGAAAGACCGCAATGTCATAGCATTCTAAAACAACTGGTCTCTCTCTTAAAGAAAGAAGATCCTTTAACTTATTTAGGCCCACATAAACACTATCTTCATTTAGAATTCGAACTCTCTGTTGCTCGTAGGCATGGTCAGCCGTGAGTCTCATCAACGATTCAAATTTCTTTCCAGGAGCGAGACATTTAATTTTTAATTTGTGTCCTTCTAGAAAAGCTTCACTCATTATCTGATTAAGCTCACTAGAAAAGGGTGTGATTATTTTTTGAGGAGCAGAATCAAAAGTTGTTGTGTAATACTGAAAGAGGAATTGAGCAACTTCTGATGGAATCTCATCATTACAGTCGACTTTAGGAAAATGAAAATTCTTGTGACCCAACAAAACACCCTTTCTCATCATATACACGGAAATTTCTATTTCAATATCCCCGACATGAAAGGCGACAACATCAATATCTTTTTGATCATCTTTAATTTCTGCATTTGTTTGCTTAGAAAAATTCAAAAATTCATTCAATAACTGAATATTATCTCTCATCATAGCTGCACTTTCATATTGCTCATTGTGAGCCAGTTCGTGCATTCGCCTTTCTAAATCCGCTATTCCCTTGCGCCCTCTTCCTCTAAAGAAACTCAATGCAAGCAAGAGGTCTTTATCATAATCAGCTTTAGCAATATAGGACACACAAGGAGCTGTACATTGCTTCATTTGATAGAGCAGGCATGGCTCTTTTCTTGAGTTAAAATCTCTAAGTGTACAATCTCTTAATTTAAATGATTTTGTAAGAACCTTTAAAATTTCTGAAATATTACTGCCCACAACAAATGGACCGAAGACCTCAATATTCTTATTTCTCTTAGGCCTTCTTTCGTAAACAAGTCTAGGAAAATCCTCACTGAAATTAACAACCACATAGGGGTAGGATTTATCATCCTTTAATCTAATATTATATTTGGGGGAAAACTTCTTGATAAGGTTGTTTTCTAATACAAAAGCTTCTGCGTCGGTTTCTGTGATAATAAAATCAAAATCATTTATATGACTGACCAAAATTTCAGTTTTTGGGCCCTTAGCAGAGTTATTAAAGTAAGAACTCACCCTAACTCTCAGATTCTTAGCTTTTCCAACATATAACACGACTTCCCCATGAAGACTGATCTTCTTCATGAGGTAACATCCGGCTTTATTTGGAAGAGTTTTAGCCTTATCGAGTAATTTAGTTTGCATGATTGCGTTGCGTTCCGTCTTTACTTTTTCTATTAATATTCATATTATTACTGACTATCTAATATTACCAATAGATAAAAACAAAGGTTTCAGAATGTCTGAATTAAGTGTAGGAAAAGAAGTTCTGTCCTATTGTTCAAAATGTAAACTTACCCTAGCACATACTATTGTAGCTATGAAAGATACACAAACGATACACCGTGTAGAGTGTAGAACTTGTAAAAATACTCACGCTTACAAAGACCCTTCTGCTGTCAAAATGAAGGCCGCAACAAGAAAGAAAACAACTCGTAAAACAACTAAAAAAACAACATCTGTTGCTGATCTTTGGATGGAAGCTATAAACTCTGCGACTTCTAAGTCTCAAGAATACTCTATACGTGCTAAGTTTGCTCAAGGTGATATTATTGATCATCCTAAATTTGGACCAGGTTTTATCGATAGAACGATTGATGAAGATAAAATTGAAGTTATCTTTCGTCACGAAATTAAAACTCTCATTCATAATAAATAGAAATTTCTAAGGACCCCAAAGGGTCCTTTTATAATTTTCATACAAAAAAAGCTCCCATTAAGGAGCTTTTCTTTTTTCAATTAAATTATCTTTTAAAAATTAGAGTCCTGCATAACCACCAACACTAAAGTTAAACCCTAGGTTACCAGCGCCATACATAGAACCGTTAGCTCCAGCATTAGCTCCTCCACCGTAGTAAGAAGTGTTGTACAGGTCTTGCTTAGCATTTTGAAAGTTCTGATAAAGCGCTTGATTAGCCGCTTGACCAGTTATAGCGTTCCCTTGAGCTCTAGCATAACCAGCTTGACTCTGTCCTCGAACATCCATTTGCATTTGTCTTTGTTGCTGATACTGGGCCTGCTGCTGCTGCTGGTATTGAGCGTTGCCGCCACCTTGCATTCCACCATTCCAGCCACCAGAATTATTCCAATAACCACCGTTATTAGCTCCTGGGCCACCCCAGTTATTCATTCCCATTCCACCGCCGGTAATTCCAGGACCATAGATTCCGCCGCCTAGGCCGCCGCCCATACCGTTGCCGATACCACCGCCGAAGTTAATGCCGCCACCCATTCCCGGGTAACCCATGCCGCCGCCCATGCCGCCACCCATTCCAGGATAACCCATGCCGCCGCCAATTCCGCCGCCGATTCTAATTCCGCCACCCATTCCTGGGTAACCCATGCCACCGCCCATGCCGCCACCCATTCCTGGATAACCCATGCCACCGCCCATGCCGCCGCCGATTCTAATTCCACCGCCCATTCCTGGGAAGCCCATGCCCATGCCGCCACCCATTCCTGGGTAACCCATGCCGCCGCCCATGCCACCGCCTATGCCGATGCCACCGCCGATATTAATTCCGCCGCCCATTCCTGGTCCATACATTCCGCCACCCATTCCAGGGTAACCAAATCCACCGCTCATGCCGCCGTTAATTCCACCATAAGGATTCATTCCAATTCCAAGACCACCTGGGTACATTCCTCCACCCATGCCGCCGCCCATACCGCCACCAATACCGATATTAATACCGCCACCGATTCCGCCAGGATACATTCCACCGCCTCCACCAAAGAGACCGTTCATTGCTCCAAGACCAAGACCCATTCCAAGACCACCACCGAAGCCCATTGAGCCTCCGCCGCCGCCAAATCCACCGCCGAAACCACCACTGATTCCACCGCCGTAACCAGGTCCCATCATTCCACCAAGAAAACCTGGTGAATATCCAGCTGATCCAAATGCATTACCTTGACCACCATAACCATTTCCACCGTATCCGCCGTAACCAGCGTAGCCTCCACCGACTCCCATTCCACCACCTGCACCGCAGGAACCAGCAAAAGATTCAGCTTCACCAGGAAGAATTGG
This sequence comes from Halobacteriovorax marinus, assembly GCA_002163155.1. Taxonomy (GTDB): domain Bacteria; phylum Bdellovibrionota; class Bacteriovoracia; order Bacteriovoracales; family Bacteriovoracaceae; genus Halobacteriovorax; species Halobacteriovorax marinus_A. The sequence continues at coordinate 220,108 of MAAO01000004.1, forward strand.
GGGAGCCCCTCTTTCTGTTGAATAATTTAAATATGAATTAAATCGTGATGTACAAGCACTATGTCCAGACTCATAAGCGCTTGCCCATGCTTTCTGTCCCTTATACTGATACTTCGCTCCAAAATAGGAAGCGCCTAAGAAGGCCAATGGTCCGGCAATCACTCCTAGAGTTTCAGCAAGTTTATTCTGCTCAGGTTCTTGGTAGAGCAGACACTCGATACAATCGACGTTATCTATATTTTCAGAGTTTAGAGCTATACACATTCTCATGTTCTTTTCGCCAACACCTTGACAATCATCCATAGCAGCAGCAAAACCATTTCCTGAATGTGTCAGGGTCAGTCCAGCTACCAAAAGATAGTGTTTCCATGTTGTTTTAGATCTTGAGTTCTTCATCTTCTTCTCCAAATCACAGGCCTTTAGTCCTGCTTTTATTATATCTCGTAAACTAGTCGGTGATTAATTGATTAAACTTTAGCAGTATAGTTTAAACCCAGTTAAATCACTGATATTACACAAACGTTAATATTTATCTTCATTTACAGAGACTATATAGATAGGTTATTTATTAATTTATGGATTTTACTCGTCTCATAGAGTGGCTCATCTTTGGTGGGATCATTCTTTACGCCATTTATACAATGATCTCAATTAAGGAAGAGAAACAAGCCTACGTGGAAAATAGCGTGGAATTTGAATTTAAAAACTTCCTCTTCTTTCTTCCTAGCTGGTGGAGCAATACTACTAAAGAAGGCGAAGAAGACCATGTTACTTTTGAGCGAACTGATACTAGATACGACTGGAAGGCTACACTTGAGTGGAATAAGGCCAGTGACGAAGAGTTCTCCACCCCCATAGAAGAAGTCCTAGTTAAGAGACTAGAACAATTCAAACTCATTTTTGATCCTGAAGAAAGTGTCATCGATACTCCTGCAAAATTTGAAGAGTTTATTCCAGTTATTGAAGGAAGAGTGGAAATTGTTCATATTGAAGGGACTGCTACAGAAGACGTTAGTGAAAGAGTTTACTTTGATTCCTACTTGATTAAGGACAATATTAATCAAGCCTTTCTCTTTGCCCATAGTAGAAGCTCTATTCTCAATGGAGCTGTGGAAGGCCCCTATTTTGAAGAGGTTATGAGGACTTTTGAGTTCCTTCACCAGTAGTGTCCAATATCTATACGCATCTATATTAATTACAAAATTCCCAGCTCTCACCATCTTCTTTGGTAAAATCCTCTAAATTTGAAAAAGGAAAATTCGTGAAAGTATCTAAAGTCATTCTAATGCTTACTATGGTTTTGAATCTTCAATCTTGTAAAGATAATGAAAATCAATATATTGAATACTATCAAGATACTGGAACAACTGAACAAGTCTCAGCTGCTCCCAATTTTAAACTCAAATGTCTCAGTGGCTCTTGTCCTGAATATATAAGTCACTTGCGAATAGGAACAAACTCCGCCTGTACAGGAGTGCTTATTGAGAAAGACCTTCTTCTCACAAATTTACATTGCCTAAAAAGTCTTAGAAACAAGAATGATTGTTCATCAATAAAAATGTATTTTCAAAAAGCGAATCAAACATTTGAGAGAACTTGTAGTGAAATAGTGGCCAAGGGAAAAATAACAAGTAGTCATTTCGAAAACAATAGAGACTATGCCCTTTTAAAATTAAATAAGAGCATCGACTTAGAAGTTGCTTCCATTGATAAGGGAAATAAACTCAATCACAGAGATTATATTTCAACTTATGTTACTGACTCTCAAACTTATAATTATGCCACTATCTCAAAGCTAACAACATGTAATTTTCTAAAAGATACTATTTACGAAAAGAGTAAAGACTTTTGGTTTTTTAAAGACTGTAAAATTAAGTCTGGTAACTCTGGCTCACCTATTCTAATAAATGGAAAACTCAAAGGATTAATCACTTCTAGAATTAATCAACACCGAAGTATCATTCGAGGATTATTTCAAAGAGACCTTACACCCCCAACTAATGTAAATTATGGAATGGGTTTCAATGTCGACTGTATAGATCATGAGAACTTCCAGGCCAAAGACTGTAAAATAAAAGAGGACCGAGAGGCTAAGATTGATAAGGTGACTAGACTATTTTTAAAATCACTGAAGCCATTTAATAATATTATTAATGATGATTACATTAGCTGGAAATACGATCTTACAACTCTAGTCACAACTCCAATATGTATTAAAAACGTGGAGCACTTAAAAATAGTAATTAAAGATAGTAATTCATTTTTAGAAAACCTTACGGGAAAGAAGGTTCACGAATATCAAAACTCGTTCAGAGGCTTTAAACCTAAACTCTCCATCAATAGCGAACTTCAATTTGAAATAAAAATGAAGAAAGAGAACTCACAACTCTTTAGCCAAATATCTATTGATCTTAAAAACTTAAAAAAGGAGGGTTATGCCCTCATCACTTTTAGAGAACTTCTTCTTTCAAGTTTTAGACAAAAACAAATAAGTATCCCTGTATGTGATGTAGATCCGGAAGATTTAAATTCTTACTCTTTAAATCTTTAATAACACAAAAAAAAACCACTCAAAGAGAGTGGTTTTTCATATATTATTTTTAAATGAACGAATTAATTTTTCTTTGGAGAGAACATTCTGATTTTCTTAACTAAGAAAGCATGAATTTCTTCATCAGTTCCAAATACGTCTTCAATAAGGTCACAGTTCAAAAGAAACGTCGACATTCTAGTTGAGATTTGGTGAAGAGATTCTACAAGATAAAGACCACCAATATTTTCACCGTTAAATGACTTGATGATTTCTTTTCTTGCATGGTTAAACATTTCAGATTCTACGATCTCTTCAGGAACCATGTCCCCCATCTTTTCTTCTACTTCTTCGATGGCCTGATCTCTTACATCTTCATCAGTTGCAAAGCTTACACCGTATTCAGTGGCCATTGCATCAATCAAAGCTTCACGATTATCTAATTCAAATTCAATTACACTATTTTCTTTCAAGTTATTAATTGTATAGCTTGCTAATGTTTTGAGCGTTTCAAAATCCGTTCTCATTAATACTCCATGAGTCAATATTCCCTATAAGTTTAACTAGAAGTTGCTCACATAACAAGAAACTTATTGAATTTCTTGAAGTATTATTTTTTCTTGATGATTTTTTTGAGAGATTTTCCCTCTCCCAATATGAGTAAAGAGACCCCATAACTGGCGGCACCAAGTAAACCCACAAGACAGAAGCTACTCATTTTTATCATAAATGAATCACTATAATTAAAGAGGTACTTTGAAAGTTGCAACGTCGCAGCATATGCAACAAGCCCACTGATAACGACCTTTAGAATCCTAATCCTAAAGAAGAAACTCCATTCAATCTCTAAATATTTCTTTAGAAAGATAGCCTGCAGAGTTGAATTCAAGACCATTGATAAACTTGTTCCAAGAGCAAGAATCCAAAAGCCATACTTTGGTGTTAACCATACGCAAAAAATAATATTACAAAAAATGGAAAACATAGAAATCTTCACAGGAACTTTGGGCCTGTCCAAAGTAAAGAAAGTAGGAGCAAAGATTTTATAGAGACCATAGAATGGAAGCCCAATTAGATAGTACTTAAGGGCAGTGTTCGTCATGAGAGTGTCTTGATAGTCAAAAGCACCTCTCTCAAAGACCAAATGAACACTCTCTTTAGAGAGAGCAAATAAAAGGGCCATGGCCGGAACAATAGTAAAGAAAGACAAGAAGTAACTAGTCTCTAACAACTTAATAGCTTCTTCTTTTTTTCCGCTCTTCCAGGCATCACTAAAATGAACTAAATTTGATCCGGCAATAGATACACTTAAAATCCCTACTGGAAATTGAAAGAGCCTAAAAGCGAAAGTTAGCCATGAAACTGCACCGACAATAGTCCCTGTGGCAAGAATCGTTGTTACAATGACATTAATTTGAGTGGCAGCAATTCCCACAGTCCCAATGCCTAACCTATTTAAGATAAGTTTTGATTCAGTACTAACTAGTGTAAATGGTCCTTGAGGTCCATACCCCTTCTTAAAGAGAGCTGGAAGTTGAACTACCATTTGTACAAAACCACCAATAAGTACTCCTATCCCCAAAGAGAGAATAGGATGATGTCCCCAAATTTTTAATCTTTCAGGTAGAAGAAAAATACAAGCAATCATCGCCACATTAAAAAGAGCAGGCGCAAATGAAGGGACAAAGAAAACTTTGAGTGTATTAAGTGTCCCCATAAAGAGGGCAGCCAAAGAAATCAAAACGAGAAATGGTGCCATCAGACGAACGAGCTGGATTGTAATATTCAAACGGGCTGCGTCAGAATTAAACACCTCATTCGTTAACAACATGATAATTTCTGGTGCATAAATAATGATAAGGGTCGACAACGCACCGGTAATCAAAAGCAGTAATACCGCCATTGACCACAAAAGTCCCTTCGCTAATTTTTCATTTTTAATTCGAACACCTGTAAATGTCGGAACAAATGCAGAAGAAAAAGCTCCTTCAGCAAAAAGGTCTCGCAACATATTAGGAATTCTATAAGCAATCTGAAAGGCATCAGTTAATCCTGATGCTCCGAAAATGGCAGCAATGGCCTGCTCTCTCACCAGACCTAATATACGACTTGAAAAAGTTGCAACGGCCATCTTGGCCGAAGAAATAAGAACTTTCGTTGTTGATGTTTTTTGACGCATATGCTCCACAATAAAAATAACTGATAAACTAACTACAATTTGTTTTACGCGTGTAGTGCTGTATGATATTTTTTATCAACTACTATAAAGATAAAAAAACAATATATAAAGCATAGGCTTAATATAAATTCAATTCAACCTAACAAGGAGTTATTTCAAGATGGAATCACTTACAAGTTTCTTTGCTTACTCACCGTTTATCGGAGCAGCAGGCTTTTTATTCGCACTCGCAACCTACATGTGGCTTGTTAAACAACCTGCAGGTAACGCAAAAATGACAGAAATAGCAGGTCTTATTGAAAGCGGTTCTATGACATTCCTCAGAAAGGAATACTCTATTCTCATCGTTTTTCTTGCTGTTGTTGCCATTTTACTTGGTGTTAAGCTTGGAACTCACACTGCTATCGCTTACGTAAGTGGTGCTCTTATTTCTATGCTTTGTGGTTTTATTGGTATGAAAGCTGCGACTAAAGCAAACGTTAGAACAGCAGAAGCTGCACAGGCAAGTGGACAGGGTAAGGCCCTTTCAGTGGCTTTCTACGGTGGTTCAGTTATGGGAATGACTGTTGCTTCTCTTGGACTTATCGGTATTTTTCTTGCTTTTAAATTCTTAACAGGAACAACTATCGAAGCACTAAATGGTTTTGCCATGGGTGCATCTTCAATCGCTCTCTTTGCAAGAGTTGGTGGTGGAATTTTTACAAAAGCGGCAGATGTTGGTGCTGACCTTGTAGGTAAAGTTGAAGCTGGTATTCCAGAAGACGATCCAAGAAACCCTGCAACTATCGCGGACAACGTTGGTGACAACGTAGGTGATACTGCTGGTATGGGTGCCGATATCTTTGAATCATACTGTGGTTCTGTTATCGCTACAATGTTCATTGGCTCTACACTTGCTGGTGCAAACCAAGGCGCTATTCTGCTTCCAATTTTAGTTATTACAATTGGTTTAATAGCTTCTATCTTTGGTATTCTTTCAATGAATATTCTTAAGAATACTGATCCAGCCTGGGCATTAAGACTTTCTCCAATCGTTGGTCTTGTTGGTCTCTTTGGTGGCTCTTACTTTGTTATACAACAGTTAGCTTTTACTGTATTTCCATATGCAATGGGGCCTTTCTACGCAATGGTTCTTGGATCATTAATTGGTCTATTTATTGGTTTTGCAACTGAGTACTATACTGCTGGTGAATTTAACCCAGTTAAAAGTATTGCTAAAGCAGGTCAAACAGGACCAGCTACAAATATCATCGCAGGTCTAGCTGTTGGAATGTACTCTTGTATGGTTCCAGTTCTTTTAATCTGTGCTGGTATCTACTTCGCTAACCACTTTGCTGGTCTTTACGGAATTGGTATTGCTGCAGTTGGTATGCTTGCTACAACTGGTGTTACTATGACAGTTGATGCTTACGGTCCTATCTCAGATAATGCTGGTGGTATTGCTGAAATGAGTGAACTAGGTCCAGAAGTTAGAGCGATTACAGACGGTCTTGATGCAATTGGAAACACTACTGCCGCTATCGGTAAAGGTTTTGCCATTGGTTCAGCTGCTCTTACAGCTCTTGCCATGTTCTCAGCTTACGCATCTGCCGTACACTTAGAAACAATTAACCTCATGAACCCAACAGTTGTTATCGGTCTATTTCTTGGTGGTGTACTTCCATTCTTTGTTGGAGCGAATACAATGAACTCTGTAGGTAAAGCTGCTCAACTTATGGTTGAAGAAGTGAGAAGACAATTCAGAGAAATTCCAGGAATTATGGATGGTACAGGTAAACCTGATACTGAAAAGTGTATTGCTATTGCAACGAATGCCTCTCTTAAAGAGATGGTTCTTCCAGGACTTGTAGCTATTACCTCTCCTGTTCTTGTAGGTTTCCTTCTAGGTAAAGCTGCTCTTGGTGGTATGCTTGCTGGTGCAACTGTTACAGGTGTTCTTCTTGCACTATTTATGTCAAACGCCGGTGGTGCTTGGGATAACGCTAAGAAGTCAATTGAACAAGGGCATATCGAAGGTGAAAAGAAAGGTACAGAAGCTCACAAAGCAGCTGTTACTGGTGATACTGTTGGTGACCCGTTCAAAGATACTTCAGGTCCAGCGATGAATATTCTAGTAAAACTAATGTCTATCGTGGCACTTGTTATCGCACCACTTCTATAAGTTTAAAATTTAAATTTATATATTAAAAAGAAGGTCCTCGAAAGAGGACCTTTTTATTGGAACAAATTACTGACAAGACTTAGATCTAAATCTCAAAGCATCAGCTCGAAGTACTCCTTGATCATCACCATACCGTTCAATTTTAACCACAACAGGTTTTGTGCGATCAAACTGAAAGTTACCAAGGGTGAACCAACCAAGCTTGTTAACATCATCAGAATAGTCTAAAACCTGCTCATCAAGAATATGATCTTCCTGAGAGATTGTAATTTTAGCTTCACTCACACTATTGGGATGAGTGACCTTAAAGATTTTTAGACAATAACTCTGACCTGTAACTTTAGCACTGTAAGTAACGTAGGCGTTGGCATCTCTAGAGTATCTCGAAACAGAATTTTTAAATCCTCTAAGGCTACTCTTGTGCCACTCTCCAAATTCTCTATATCCAACAGAGTCCCTCTTAGGTTTAGCAGCTGCTCCATCATATTTATTATCGATAACTGCATTTTTCTTTACTGTCTTATAGATTTTCCCACGACAATCATAACCTTCTCTCATCTTTAAGAAACGAACCTCATCGGCCCTAAGTACTCCACCATTTGAATTAGTACCTCGCGAGATTTTGACTTCAACTTTTTTAAATCCTTCGAAGTTAAACTCTCCCAAATGAAACCATCCCTTTGCCTGAGTATCCAGTGCATAGTTTACATTTTGTGTACTAACACTTTGTTCATCTTCAAATAATTCAATCAATGTATCTGATTCACTATTTGGATGAGTCACTCTAAAAACTGAAACACAATACTTTGCCTCTCCCAATTTATGGGTTTGATAAGTTGCCGCAGCAGAAGTATCCACCGAGTAGCGTGAAATAGAATTTTTAAAACCTGAGAGAGAGCTTTGTTCAAAAGTCCCTACTTGAGAATAACCCTTACTATCTTTCTTACTAGATTGATCATTGAAATTTTTGAAATTACCAATAATCACTCTCTTCTTACCACTACCTTGTCCAGGGGGATTTGGATTGGGAGTTGGTTCTACATTATCTGAATCACCTGGTCGCTGAGCATCTACCGGTACTTCAAGTTCTTCCTCTTCAGCTTTACATCCAGTAAAGAGAATTAATGAGAAGAGGCAAAAGAAAGTAAGCAATTTATTTGTCATCATATTCATAGACATCCCCTATGAGACTTATCGACTTATTAAATGCAAAATTTATACCTAATAATTATTCGCTAAATTATTGAAATCTTCTAAAGGTTGTCTGCTTAATTGACCCTAGAGACAAAGTAACCCCGAGTAAAACACTCGGCTATGTGTTCATCTTTGACGATCAACAAGTGACTAACTAGACTAAATGCATAAACATTTTTTTAAAGGATAAAGATATGAAATGGATTTTATGTCTCATACTGACACTTCTAAGTACAACTATTCAAGCAGAGACTTATACCATTTCGGGAAAAGATCCTCTCTGCAAAAAATCTAATACTGGTGAGCTCGCACTAAAAGTAAAAAAAGGTAATGAGAATATTTTTCAAATAGGAGTAAGAGTAAACGCAGCTTGTGAAATTCAAGAGAAAAGTTTCTTTAGACTCTATTGGTATGTTGACATCGGAAGCCGTTCCTATTGTGAAGGTTTAACCTCATTCGAAAAGAAGTATTTTCAATTTGAATATAATCAAATAGAGAGAACCAGTTCTAAAAGTATCAGGTGGAAAACAGGCGTTGCTAAAAGTATCATCAAGAAGGCCAAGAAAAACGGTTATAAAATAAGTCCTTGGATAGATATTGTTATTGAAGGCGCAGGAAAAACTTGTATTCCAAAGTCCTATATAACGGTAAATGGTCAGCTCATGGAACTAGATGAAATGAAATTGAAACTAAGATTTTTAAAAGTAAAGTCAGCTAGTGCTTACTTACAAGATCAGTTTTTAACAAAATTCTTCTAAAGACATTTCATATTTGGAAGATTGGTCTCAATAACCTTATTGTCGACCCTCTTCCAAAAAACCTTTTGTCCAATGACCATTTCTTCAAAGGCCTTCTCTTCAAAGATAATCTCCCCTTCTTTAAAATACTTTTCAAGTAGAACTCTTTCAAATCCCTCAAATATTTTTACAATATGTGGAAATTCATTTGCATCTTCTTTATACAGAATTGTTTTCTTATACTGACCGTTTGGGCCATCGTCATAGAAGTAACGAATGCGATAGATTTCACCATCAGTATATTTAATATGCGAGTTATTCCACAGAAGTGACTTATCATTTTCATAAGAAGAAAGATTAGCTTTCTTTATCTGAAGGCATGCAGATTGAGAGGAAGTTTGCTTTTCATGCGATTTTTTTGGAACTACATGTAATTCAATATTCTTTGAGTTTTCAACAATTGATAGTTTAGAGTCACCTTTTATAAAGAATAAGATAGTGGCACCAACTAATATTAAAATAATAACTAGAAGTTTTTTCATAAAATCCCCACGAAAAGAATTGTTTAAACACCTTCTCGTGGTTATTTATAGCAACTCTAATCGTGATAATCAAAAATAATTTTAATCGCTATCTTATCAACGTTAAAATCAATCTTTGGAATCGATTGTTTTTTAAGACTTAGCTTTAACTGAGTTAGTCCACCAGGTCTTGAAAATAACATAAGATTTTCATCATTATTTTCACCTATTAACATTCTCATTAAAGACTCTGCAATTGGACTTTGATTTATTTGAGATAATTCATCGCCGATAAGATCTAGGTTTGCACCCCATTTATGATTTTTTGACTCTGAGTTTTCCTGTGTTTCAAATAAGTAGATTTCACCATTCTTTCTTAGATAACTCTTTCCTGAATAAGTTATATCCAAAGAAGCCTCAGCTAATCTTAAACTAGGAATCGCTTCGGATATGCTCATTTTTTCAACAATGATATTATTAATCCTCACATCTTCGTAATCTTCACTAAAAATAGCTTCATTTACTAAGTCTAAGAAAATATCATTCCCTTTATTTAGAGAATTTAACTCTTCAATTGATAAGTAGATAACCTTTTCTCTTTGTCTTGGGACTCCATTGGTTTCAAACTTTTCAAGTGCCCTATCTACAATTTGAGCAAGTGTTTTTAGATAGAGTCCTTTGAGAACATTAAATTGACCTTCACTGAGCTGCCCTTCCTGATCAGCCTCTACAACTTCAATCATCTTAGAAGTAATGGCATCCATATTCAGATTTTCTTTGTAGGGAATAAGTAGTCTATATTCAAAGGCCCTGGCCATTCTATAGTGATATTTAAGAAGTCTACCTTTTGCCTCTTCCTCAATTTTCTGCATAATTGGATTTAACTTAACATCCATTCCCTTCGAAATTCTTACTCTCTGATCAGAAATCTCACCTAATGTTACAAATCCATTTTGAATAAGTGCTAAATAAGCTCCCAGCTGTGTATCGATAGCCTGTATTTCATCATTTAAAACCTTTTTCTTAAACATTAACTCTTCAAGATCTTTTGTAATTTGCTTAAAAATAGGATCAAGTGCTTTTATTTTAGCAATTTCAGCTTCAACTTCACCACTTGGTACCTGTTGTTTTCTCCAAATATCTGAATGTTTTTTCATTTCATTAACTATTGGTTTTGTAAAATTGACTATACCTCTTAGATATTCTTTCCTTTCCTCGTCAGTCTTTAGTGAATTAAAATGGCTTACTTTTACTTTTGACCAATTCTCATTCCAATCATTTCTTGAAGCCTCTAAATCAAAACTCTCATAACTTGAGTAGAGTTTTGGAGCATTAGAAAGAATTGATCTAACAGGATTATCAGAATCAGCAGCTTCAAGTGCGACCATCATTGTAGAGGCAACTACAGCAAGAGCAGGTTGTCCTGCTGGGAATACAGAAGCAATTACAGCTACAACCTTCAGCGCTTTCTTATACATTGGTGTTTTATGTCTATCTAAAACATTGTTTCTCGCCATCCTCTCAATTTCAGCTTCTAACTTTACTAACTTTTGCTGAAAAAATTCTTCGTGAACTCTATACTCATCAATCTTTTCTTTAAGTAGTGGAATTTTATCTAAGAGTTTATTAAAATCTTCTTTAGATTTTTCCATTTTAAAAAATAATGAGTCTTGCAGTTCTGCTAGGGCCTTATTTTTCTCTTCTAGAGAGTTTTGAGAATTTAAGATCCAATATGTAAGGTAGAGAATTTTCATAGAGCTTTCAATATCATTTTCAAACGCAGTATAATTGGCTTCAAAAGAAAGCTTGGGAACCCAAGTAATTTTATGTCCAAAAAAATCGAGTTGTCCTTCAATCTTATTCCTTTGAACATGAGTTGAACTAATGACAGCCGTTTGTTTTAAGGATTTCTCAAATTCTGTATTAGAAACTTTTGTAAAATAGTTTTCAATATTATCGTAAACAACTCTCGCTTCTTCTATTCGATTATTTAAATAAAGATCATTAGCATACATGAGATTAAATTCTGCGAGACCATCATTCATCCAACTATTTTTACTTTCAATTATTTTTACGATTCCAGCTTTTCCCTCTTTCTTTAAGGCCCTAGGAGAACTTACATCTCCCCCCTTATTTGAAGTCTGAGACTTTCTATTATTTCTCCCTCTGTAGTCATTTACAACATGATAAGAGTTCATTGGAATACCAGGGTTGCCTCCAAGGAAAAATCCTGCCCACCTACCAGCTTTCCCTGCATCTAAGTCAATATGTTCACTAGATACTTCTTGAATTGAAGAAAAAACTCCTCCATTACCAGGCTCTCCTGGCTTTCCTCCGGATATTGCTGATTCTCCATTAGTCGGCCATGCCTGCACTCCCGTATAACTCCATCTTGGACCGCATTCAATTTCTTTATTGAACCGATCTCGAACTTCACGTACATGAATGCATTTTTTTTTCACGTCAACTTTATAAACAACTCCCCCTCCGAAGTCGTTCATTCTCGAACCATTACGACCTTTTTGACCAGTACCAGCTCCTTGACCATTCCCACCACTAAGAACAAAGGCCTTTACATTTCTTTGATTTGAAATCAAAAGATCGTTAACATGTAAGTTTATTTCTCCTGCGTTTAATCCATTAACTCCATTTTTAAATTGCCTTGCATTTGTTTCCCTATCTAATGGAGTCGTGACGATGGATCCATCTTTACCAACAATCATTACATTGGCATAAATTTTCACATTGACTGAAGGTAACTCTAGTACAGAATCAAGCTCTACTTTTTCAGCTAAAATTGTTAGAGATCGTAAGTCTGATACTTTATGAAGTTGCTCAAAAACTCCTTGATGATTCCCTTTTTTTAAAACGAGCTCTTTAGCTGAAATCGTAATGTCTCTCACTCCACTTGTGAGTTCATTTCCATTCCAAGAAACAACTTCTTTATCTTTGCTTTCTTCCACCTTTAAGTAGCGCTTATCTTTTGCAGAGAAACTCTCTTTTTTATTAAAAAAAGCTAAAGCATTAAATTGGTAAAACTTGGGTGATTTTAAAACCGAATCAGAATAGGAGTCGCCATCTTCATTGCCCATATCCGAGCGCTGTTGTGATGAAGTATCATCCTTTCCCGATGGACTCTCTAATGTGGATAAGTAAGTACTCTTATCGCCACAACCAAATAATAGCAGCGATAAAAAAATAAAACTCTTCTTCATATTCCCTCCCGTGATGAATTCACAAGGAGGCATATCTGCAAAAGACGTTCCATTAAAAATATTTACAAGGTGTTGGTTTTTATAGAGTTGTTCTAAGACTAGAACGCTCTATATTCGAAACATTGGTAATTTTGAAAGTTCTAGCTTTAATGATCTAAGTTCTCTTTGCAAAAGAGATGTACTTTTTCTAATTGAGTCTAGCTCAGCTTGACCATTTTCAATTTGAGCGGCACTCTGTTTTTTTCTACGCCTAATTTCGTCTGAATGAAACACATTCATTCTTAATTCTTGTTCCAAATCTGAAATTTGTTTCTTTAAAGTTCCTCTTGTTTTACCAAGAGTATAGGCTGAAAATAATTCATCTCGGTTTTTCTTACACTGATGAAATACTGATGAAACGAGTACTAAACCTTTGTTATAGGCATTTTGTTTTATGCAATAATTCTTATTAAAAGAAATATCATATGATTTTAAAAAATCGTCTTGAGACTTTGAGCTTACAGTGTAGTCACTTTTTACGCAGGCTTTTACAATTTCACCAAGAGAGCTAATTCCTTTGGCACCATCTCTCGTCCCAAAGTACTCCCAGTTTATTTGCTGACACTCTTCCTTAGAAATAACCATGGAACTACAAGATACTAAAGTGATAAAAGTTAGAAAAAATAAAATTTGCTTCATAAAGATCTCCCACAATTGTTCGAATTTTCAATGAGATATCACTATTTATCGTGAGCTACAAGTTTTTACGCTTTGCAAATGAAAATACTTCATATATTTTAAATCCATGAAGAGAACTGAAACAAATAATGAAATTAATTACATTCCCGTAAAGTCTCCCCTTGCTTGGGATGAGTATTTTATGCTCCAGGCGATGATGGCAAGTTTCAAATCTAAAGATCCTTCCACAAAAGTAGGAGCTGTTTTTGTTGATGAAAACAACCATCAAGTGACTATGGGATATAATGGTTTTGTGGCCGGTATTGACGAAGAAAAACTCCCTTGGGGTAAAGATCCTGCGGCACCACTTGAGTTTCAAAAGTATGGTTATGTAGTTCATGCAGAAGCTAATGCCATCCTACATTCAAAAGAAAATCTAAAAGGCACTAAAGCATATGTAACATTATTTCCTTGTCACGAATGTGCAAAACTTCTTGCCAGTTCAAAAGTAAATGAAGTGATTTATTTAAGCGATAAACACTGTGAAACTGAATCTAATAGAATTTCAAAGAAAATTTTCGAGCTGGCCGGTATTAAGTACCGACAACTAGAAATTAAAGATACAATCATTAATGAAATGCATAAGCATTTTCAAGTACTCTTAGAGCAAGTTCTCTAAGAGCACCTTCCTTTTTAAAGCTTTTTATCAAACTCTACAATTGATTCCAAAACTTTTGGAAGATGCTTTCCTATCATGACATCTAAATGTCCTGCATTTTTCATCACAAGATACTTCTCACCATGAGCTTGCGCCTCTGCAATTATTGATTTAGCTGGAGAGAAGACATCATTTTCTCCTGCGAAATAAAAGAAAGGTACTGGATTCTTAGCTTCAAAGAATAGTTTGGTGTAATTAATTTCATTTTTGAATGAGCTCATTCTATCTTCTTGCATAAAGAGTTTAACATGTGCTGCTAATTCAGGACTTGCGGCAACAGACCCATAAAGCAAAAACCTCGCTAGAGAATTATCAAAGTATTTAAAGTTACTTAAGTTAAAAAGGCCATTCAAACTATCACCAATTGGTAAAAATCTAAGGTTTGTTAAAATATTATGCATGGCCGTTACGAAGATAGACTGCTTAAGAATTTTCTTTTTATTAATGACGTCAGAAAGATCAGCTCCCATCATAGCGATTAAATCTTCAGGGATCTTGTCAAGAAAAGATAAAGCTCCAGCATCCCCTTGTCCTTCTTGTCCGTTAGGAGAAGAAAATGAAACAAGGCCACGAACTCTCTTTTTTGCCCAATGTATGGCCTGCTTATCAATAGATGCATTTTCATTATGATCAGCTTTAAGTCCATATAGAGTTAACTTGGCAGTTACCGCTCCTAGAGAGTGACCTATAATGAGAACTTTCTTATTTGTCTTTTCATAGATGTATTGAACAAGCTGTCTTATGGTTCTTGTCGACTCATCAATATTTCTATCGTCCACGTTCCAGTTAGCGGCATAGACATCAAAACCTTCACCATGAAGTTTAGAGGCTAAGTCCATAAAGGTGTGCATGGTGGCCATATAGCCGTGGAGAAAGAGCACTGGTCTTCCTTCCTTATTTTGCATATGAACAGTTTTTAATTCTATGTCCTGTGAAATTCTTAAATCAAAGTGTTTCGCTTTCAACCAAGCTTTTGGAAAGACGCCAGCATTAGTATTTAAACAAAGAACCGTCACCAATGTGAACAGAATCGACTTCATAAGAACTCCCTATCAATAGTTGTCCCGACACTATCGTGATTGTTTTCCAGAAGTAAAACTTTTATTTTAAGGCCTGTAATTCCCAAGAGGACAACACTAATAATTACAGCACGTTGAACACTTCAGGAGTGAATATATTTTTGAACGTGTTCATATATATTCCAAAATGAGTCTAAGAAATAATCCTTTACCTAAGATCTAGTAGACTCTCTTTGACACCAAGAAATCAATAAGGCTCCAGTTTTCTAACAATGGCCATCTCGGCCGAAACCCTTTGTTAGTCTTATTCACAAGACTTCCTTACTCGCCTCATCATATGCTTTATTCAAGCGAAAAGGCAGGAAGCCTAATCCCTTACACACACATATCTCAGCTAACAGGATGTTTATTGAGACAAAAGACCATTAAGGTCGAAACATTTAGGAGGCAGTTATGTTTATGGCAATCGCCGTCGAAAACGCTCACCATCCTGCTAACCAGTCCAACTATCGCGTTTGGCATCTTGAACTTGACGCAAGTGGAAATGTTCTTTCCATTGGGTCTAAGACGCGAGAAGAGCTTATCCAAAGCCTATTTCAACACTACAGGGAAAAAGGCCAATCAAATTGGAAAGCATTCCTAAAGAACCGAGATGAGTCTACAGTTATTGAACTCTATGACTTCATCTCATTAAACCCTAATGAAAACACCCACTTTGGGAATTTGCCAACTCTATCGGAGTTTCAAAAGACTCTCGAGCAGCTAGAACTTAAGATGGAGATGACACCCATCGCTGCTTAAATAAAACTTTTGGAATTTTTAACACTTACCCGCCCAGGGAAAAAAAGGGGTCCGAAAGGGCCCTTTTTTGCTTTCAGGACTCTATAAAACTCTCTATACTTCAGCTGTTAGATCAATTAACGCTCACAAATGGGGAGGATCCATGAGACCGTTTATCGTAGTATCAGATGGCTTTGACAAAAGTTTATTTGAAGGATTAAAAAACACACCAGAATTCGAAGTTCACTCAGAATCAAAACTCACACAAGATCAGCTCAAAGAATTACTTCCAAAAGTTAATGGACTTGTGATTCGTTCAGCAACCAAAGTCATGCAAGACTATCTAGATCTCGCTCCTAATTTAAAATACGTTATTAGAGCAGGTGCAGGTACAGATAATATTGATAAGGCCGCTTGTGAAAAAGTAGGAGTCAGAGTTTCAAATACTCCGGGTGCTAATAATAATTCAGCCGCAGAACATGCAGTAGCATTAATGATGACAGTGCTTAGAAAAACAGCTTACGCCCACAAAACTATGAGTAATGGTGGTTGGGATAAATCTAAATTTGTTGGTGTTGAACTAGCAAATAAGAAAGTTGGAATTATGGGATTTGGTCAAATTGGTCAAATCGTTGCCAAGAGAATTGGTGGCTTTGATCCAGAAGTTCTCTTCTACGATCCGTTCCAAGAAACAAGTGATCTTCCATATGCCACTAAGTGTGATGACTTAAAAACTCTCTTTAGTGAATGTGATATTATCACTCTTCATACTCCACTTATGGATGCCACAAGAAATCTTGTAAACAAAGAGTTACTCTCTCTCATGAAGCCTGGAGCTATTTTAATTAATGCTTCAAGAGGTGGAATTGTAGATGAAGAAGCTTTATTAGAAACTTTAAAAGAAGGAAAAATCAGAGGCGCAGGTTTTGATGTTTTCGCAACAGAACCTCTTCCAGAAGATTCTCCTTTAAGATCATTAGATAATTTAGTTATGACTCCACACCTTGGAGCTTCAACAGAAGAAGCCCAGTTTAGAGTGGGAGAAATGGCAGTACACCAATTGAAAGAATTCTTTATCAACGAAAATTTACTTAATGAGGTAAAAGCGTAATGAAATCTCTCGCGATAATAGGCTCACAATGGGGCGATGAAGGTAAAGGTAAAATCACAGATCTACTTAGTCAGAAATGTGATGTTGTTGTTCGCTATCAAGGTGGTAACAATGCTGGACACACCATCATCGTAAAAGACAGAAAGATTGTTCTTCATTTAATTCCATCAGGAATCCTACACGATCACTGTGTATCAATTATCGGACATGGTGTTGTATTTGACCCAGAGGCTTTTAAAGTAGAACTTGATGATGTTCTTTCAAATAATATTAATATCAATGCTGATAAATTAAAAATTTCAGCTAATTGTACTGTTATTACGACTTACAATAAAATTCTTGATGCTCAAAGAGAGGCCAAGGGTCCAGTTAAAATTGGAACCACTGGAAAAGGAATTGGTCCTGCTTATGAAGATAAGATTTCGAGAAAGGGAATTAAGTTAAAAGACCTTTCAAACCTTGAAACTCTTAAGACTAAGTTAGCGGCCAACCTGATTGAAAAAGAATCTCTCTTTAAAAATCTCTACAAAGTTGATTATCCATCTGTAGAAGAAGAAGCGACGAGACTCTTTGAACTAGGAAAGATTGCTGCACCATTTATTTGTGACACTTTCAGTATTTTAGATCACGCCGTTAGAGATAATAAGAATATTCTCTTTGAAGGTGCTCAAGGTGTTCTTCTTGATATTGATTATGGATCTTATCCATTCGTAACATCTTCAAGTACTTCTTACGGAGGTATTTTCACTGGAGCAGGAATGCCTACTGGAAAAGTTGATGAAGTTCTAGGGATTACTAAGGCCTACACAACAAGAGTTGGAGAAGGACCATTCCCTACTGAACTTTTCACTCCTGTGGGTGAATTTATTCAAACTAAAGGTGGTGAGTTTGGTGCTACAACAGGAAGAAAGAGAAGATGTGGTTGGTTAGATATTCCTCTTCTTAAGTACGCTGTTAAGTCTTCAAGTTTGACGAGTATTGCTCTTACTAAAGTTGATATCTTAAGTGGTATGGACGAGTTAAAAGTTTGTAAGTCATATATGTATGAAGGAAAAGAGATCAACTGTGCTTATCCTGGAATCGATCTAACAAAGATTGAACCAATCTACACTGACTTAAAGCCATTTGATGATGATTTCAAAGGTGAACCTTCTGAAAATCTTAAAGCTTATATCGAGCTCATCGAAAAAGAACTAGAGATTCCAATTTCAATTATTGCTTTTGGACCTGAGAGAAATGAAATCTCTTTTAGAAAAGAATTCTTTAAATCATAAAGCTTAAATAAAGAAGGGAGTGAAGTTTTCTTCACTCCCCCTTTTTAGGAAGAACTGTTCAAAATCTTACCACTATTTTTCACAGCAATTTTGTATTTTCATTAATTTAAATTCATGATGTCGTTTTTCTTTAACTTTAATTTCTGTTAGCACCTCCTTATCAATCTCTTGATCTAATTTAACAATTAAACTATGTACTCTATTTAAATTCTTGGCCGTATCTTGAACGATAATTCGATCTATTCCGTTTGGAGAAACCACTCTTCCGTATCTCGAAAGAAAAGGTCTTAAATTTCTAGTAATTATTTTTGAAGACTCTGGAAACTTTAATTTATACTCCATCATATGATAGTCATAACTGGAAGGAAGTCTTGGAGGATTGTCACGATCAGCTGAAACGAGAGGAACAGCAGTGTATCTAATATCTCTAGCATTAATAATTTTATAAGTTCCATCTCCCTCTTTAATTCGCGTGTAACCAGAATCATTTAATAAGCTAGAGAGAATAAGATCAGCATTGTCGCGATCAATTTTTAGATTTATTAAAGTTGCTTCACCTTTTAAGCTCTCACTAGAAAAGTACTTATCTCCAGTGATCTTGCTGATGACTTCAACACACTTTGAAATAGTAGAGCATTGTGATTTATGTAATTTATGTTTTGATTTGGCGTTTGAATTGAATGAGAGAGTAGTTAAACCTAAAAATGCTGCGACAACGATTGATCTTCTTATAGACATTCAAAACCTCCAAGTTTTTAATCTGGATTTAGAATGCCTTACAAGGAATTTGTTTATGTCAGCTTAATGTAAAGTGATCGTTAAATTATTGAATGAGTTCTGCAAAGAGTTTTCCATCTTTATACTCTTTCAAATATACCTTACGAGTTTGGTTTTTTAGATCCTCTTCAGTATCTATATAAACTCTTACGTAGTTGGAAGTATAACCTGTGAAGTATCCATTCTTCTTGCTTCTTCTTTCAAAGAGAACTTCATTAGTCGTTCCTACTTGATCTTCAGCAAAAAGCGCCAGCTTAGAATCACCGAGATGAATAACAGAATTCACTCTCTCTTTCTTAGTGGCATTATGAATATGATTATCCATTTTAGAAGCCGTAGTCCCCTTTCTCTTAGAATATGGGAAAACGTGAAAGTGTGTGATAGGAAGTTCTTTTAAAAGGTTATAAGTACTTTCAAATTGCTCTTGAGTCTCACCAGGAAAACCACAAATGATATCGGCACCAATTCCGGCGTTTGGAAAAGCAGTAATGATTTTATTAATGATCTTCTTATAGTCCGCTACTGAATACTTTCTTCTCATATTTGTGAGAATAGTATCGTCACCTGATTGCAATGGAATGTGAAAGTGATCCTTAAACTTAGAAGAACTCTTAAGTACTTCCAAAAGTTCATCAGTAATTGTATTTGGCTCAACACTTGAGAGTCTTAATCTCTCAAGACCTTCAATATCTAATAGAGAACGAACCATATCCGTTAATTTCTCACCGGAAGAAGTTTCATACTCACCAATATTAACACCAGTGAGAACAATTTCCTTGAATCCACCAGCAATTAACTCTTCAGCGTTAGCTATAGCATCTTTGATTGAGATGGCCTTAGACCTTCCTCTTGCGAAAGGTATGATACAGAAAGAACAAACGTAGTTACATCCATCCTGAATCTTTAAAAAGGCCCTAGTGTGGGAATCTGATGTTGTGGTGGCTGCACCATAGAAGTCAGTCGACTTATCAACGTGGATAGCACTCACTTCTTCTTCATTTAGGTAATCAAAGACCTTATATTTTTCAGATGTTCCAAGAACCAGATCAACCCCTTGCATATTAGCAATAGTTTCTGGCTCCATCTGAGCATAACAACCAGCTACTACAATTTTTCCTTCTGGAGAAGATTTGTGTGCCTTTCTAATTAAGTTACGACAGGTAGAGTCTGCAGAATCTGTCACTGTACAAGTGTTTATAAACACCACGTCAGCCTTTTCACCGAACTCAACCACCTCGTAACCCCTCTTCGTAAAACCTTGCGCTAGAGAGCCTGTTTCAGAGAAGTTTAAGCGACAACCTAACGTATGTAAGGCAACCTTTTTTGTTGAATTTTCTGGTGTATTTTCCACTTCTTATACCTATTTGCATTAAATTTAAGACAACATAGTTAATGACGCGCTTTCAGACAAGTACATAAGTAGATTTTTTATCATATTTCTGGAGTTTTCCTAAATTTTCGTTTGACAGGAACCCAACTTTTCCTTATTCTCAGTCTCACGTTTAGAAATAATGATCGGTCTCTTAGCTCAGTTGGTTAGAGCATCTCCCTTTTAAGGAGAGGGTCCTGTGTTCGAGTCACAGAGAGATCACCATTTTTTTCTTCATGTTTAAACGGGCTCCCATCGTCTAGCCCGGTCTAGGACACCGCCTTTTCACGGCGGCGACAGGGGTTCGAATCCCCTTGGGAGTACCATTTATTTTTGCAATCTACCCTCGTCTAATCGAGGTTTTTTTGTGCCTAAAATCCTAATCCACCAAGTATTTCTAACTAGTTAACCTTTACCTCATCCTCAATAAATTATTTTGTACAAACTTTAAACACCCTTTGTAAGAAGTGCAAATCTCTACTTCCCCATCTTGAATTCCTCTAAAGTTGAACAAATTAATTAAATAAAAAATCTATCGGAGGACTCTATGAAGTTTCTAATCTCTTCTTTGTTACTGCTCGTTTCAGTGGCATCAATTGCAGCACAACCTAAGAATGTTGAATGTATTAAAAAGGAATTGAAGAAGAAGACCTCAATAGAGAAAGCTTATCAAATTTGTTCAATAAAGAAATAATCACAAACTATAAAATTAGGAGTTATTAGTGAAAAAACTAATCATCGGAACAATGTTACTGGCCACATCAATGAGCATCTTTGCTGACATTGATTTAAGAAATGGCTTTAATGGAAAACCTGCTAAGTCTTACTTAAGAACTTTAAAAGCAGGACAAAGAGTTTCAATTGACCTTGGAAGAAGTCAATATGTAGAAGAGTTATTAATCTTCGCAGAAGGAAGACAATCAAGATTCTCTTTTGGAAAAGTTTATGCCGACGGACAAGAGATCTCAACTCTTGGTGTTCCGGGGTTTGATCCAGACTATCCTGTAGTAGTAAGAGGAAATGTTAGAAGACTTGAAGTTGTAGCAAGTGCAAATTCAAAATTTAAAATTCTAGATTTCAAAGTATTCACAACTAGAAAGAATTATAACTCTTACCATAGAGTACCAATGTCTCAGCGAGCAAACTTTAGTTTAGACAACTGGGGAAAGCACACTTTAGACGCAGTTTATGAACTTTATTATATAATGAGAGATCAGGGATTAATTTCTCAAGATGATTTTCTTACATACATCCAACCTATTAAAAGAGCAGCTGTAAGAACTCAAGCTTCTGATAACGCTCGTGCTGCAGATTCTTTAAAGACTTATAGAAAAGCAAGAGAACTTGCTGACGCTCTAGTCGACGCTCAACCAATTTTTGACAAGGTTATGTCTACACTTGATAGAAACCTTGATTCACTAGCGATTGATTTAATGACAATCAAAGAAGACATTAGTGAAAAGTATGACATCGATTTAGAAGACGAATAGAAACTAATTTTAAACTTATTGGAGTATATATGAAATTTTCAAATATTTTATTAGCTGGGGCCATAACTCTAGCATCAGTAACAGCACAAGGTGCAGCAGTACAAGGACAAACTGGAAAATTTTGTCCAGGAGCTCAAGTTGTAAAGAAGCTTGACGGTGCCTATGTAGAAAGAATGTTTATCGCAGCGGAAGGAATTAGAACTTCAGGTTTCATTCATGTTTTCGCTGATGGTGTAAAGGTTCAAAGAATTGGAGTACCAGGATACGATCCAGATTATACTTTTAGAATTAGAAGAAACGTTCAAGAAATAAGATTAACTTTTGAAGGAACTTGTTCAAGAATTCTAGGACACCAAATCTTCACAGCAACTTCTGACGCTCCTGATAGCTATAGAGCTTATGATCCAAATAACGTAAGAAACGGTTCTTGGGGATCAGAAGTTCTAGCACTTGTAGGATCATTAGAAGCAAAAATGGTTAACGATAACTTACAAGTTAATCCTCTTTATACAAAAGTTTTAAAGAGACTTAAGAAAGTTGCACTTTTTGAAAATGCTTCAGAGACAGTACGTCACCAAAGATCACTGGTTAAAACTCTTAGGGCCCTAAAGATGGCAAAGATTATTAGAAACAACCAAAATCTTTTAATCGACTCTTTAATGAATGGATATGATGATCACGTAGTGATGGATCTTTTAGAAATCAAAGAAGATATCCTTGAGCACACAGACGTAAAAGAAAAGAACCTTAAATCAACTATTAAAGAACTAGAAGAAATTCTAAACTAAGAGGAGGAAAGTATGAAATTATCAAAAAATATTAAATTACTTTCCCTGCTAGGCATGACTGTACTTAGTACAAATGCATTTTCTGCATTTTCAAGCTCGACAGTAGAACTTAATCTTCATGATGAGTGTGGAACTTCTAAGATTTGTGAAATTGAAGAATATGGTGTCACAATTGAATGTTCAGGAAATGTGCAAAGAGGAACTGGCTACGGATTATCTTGTAGTGATGGAGACTTTACAATTTCTACAACAAAATTTCCAATGGTAGGACTTAAAACTCACTATTATCCTCTTAAGGTAAATGGAAATACTGTTACAAATGTAAAACAAAATCATATTGATAGAGATTTTACAAAAGAGCTAGACTTTACAAATAGCATTGTTTTTAAAGATGCTCATGATCAACCATACTTGAAAAGTATTTTTGTACAAAAATCAATTCACAATGCTATTTACAATGTAGCAAGCGCACTAAACGCACCACTTTTTGAATCATATAGATTTGTAAATTTACAACTTGAGAAATTTAAAAAGAATATCAAGAAATCTGACATTGGTCACACGGCAAGACTTCAAAAAGCTTTAGAAGAAGGAATGAAACTTCTTGATGCCAAAGACAAGAAAACTGGTGAATCTCTTTATTCAATCTTAGATTGGAGAATTCAAGAGAACTCAAGATTGATCATCGCCTTTGGTTCAATTTTAGATGAACTACTTGCTGAATATGATCATGTTGAATCAATTAAGTTTGCCATTGAAAATATGAGAATTCTTGTTTCAGAACTAAGAAAGTCATACGGATGGAACAGAGGTCTTAGTGGAAATGTTTCTAAAGCTTCTTCAACACTTTTAGAAGTGATTAGACTTGAAGTACAAGAACTTGGTGCCATTAAAATGTCACTTGGTGAAACAACTACAGCTTTCAGTGATATTTTAAAAATCACAGGACAACTTAAAGCTAAGATTGATGCTGCAAAAAGTGGTGACATGAGAGCTCAAAGAGATATCTGGCGCTTCCTTGATGTTTGGAATGACGAAGCTTGGCAAGTAGAATTAAATAAGCTTGTTGATGCTGGTCCAGATGTAAAAGGTCTTGTGACTCCAAAACTATCTATGCTTATTCAGGCCATGGAAAGTATCGAAGAGTTAACAGATGCAGGATTCATAATTCCAGAATTATAGAATTATCTACAAAGCTCCGGTCTCAGTTTTCTGGGTCCGGAGTTTTTTAGTTTTTACACACCAAGTTATTTCATCTCAACTAAATACAGCTAGTTAAATTAAGAATGATGCAAAGAATTCAAAAGTTAGACAGTAAATCGCAATTGGAATTGGAAGACCTAGCAGAGAGCCCAACATATAATCCCTAAACCTCACCCCAGACATGGCCAGAGAGTAATTTAGCGCCGGATTAGTCTGCATTAGAAGCCTAAGGATGAAGATAGACTGCAGAGGCCTTTTGTCGAGCCTATCAAAGGCCTTCTGGGCGTATTGATTTTTGAAATTTCGAAGGAGATTCTTGCCAAAGTAACCTATGAGAAAATAGCTCACCAAGCAGGAGATACTTCCTGTGAAGAACATGAGAAAAAAGGCCTTCTGTTTTCCAAGTACTAAAACTGGCGCCAAGAGGAAGATGAAACCAGGTATATAGAGTAAATTTGCTATTACAAAAAGCCCCACAAAAATACCCACTGCCACAAATAAGTTCTTCTCCAATATTAGCTTTAAATATTCCACTGTCAGAAACTCGCTAGCGCCAGAAACCCTTACAGTCACTACAACTGAGAGTACTACAACTAAAAAAATTGCTAGTTTTTTTCTAAAATCCATTTGAAGATTGTAACATTAAATGAATTTTTACAAATAGATAATATTGGAAAAAGAAAGAAGTGCATTTATCTCATTGACATTTCTTTGCTAAGAACTTATAAAATGCCCTCAAGTAAAGAACGGTCTCTTAGCTCAGTTGGTTAGAGCATCTCCCTTTTAAGGAGAGGGTCCTGTGTTCGAGTCACAGAGAGATCACCATTTTTTATTTGTCTAAACGGGCTCCCATCGTCTAGCCCGGTCTAGGACACCGCCTTTTCACGGCGGCGACAGGGGTTCGAATCCCCTTGGGAGTACCATTTATTTTTGCAATCTACCCTCGTCTAACCGAGGTTTTTTTGTGCCTAAAATCCTAGTAGACTCTTAAAAACAGACTTACAATTTGCCTTGCCTCTTGCAAAAAGACTAGCAACCTTAGCACTCGTAGGCTCACCTTTTACCACTTCAACAGATAAGGCCTCACGAGTAAATCTTGCTTTGTGATCATTCATAGTTTTAAAGGAAAGATCATGTTCTTTGAAAACTTTTAATTCCTCTTCATTGAATAATCCAAATTGCAGAATCTTACCGTCACGAACAATATAAACTCCATCATCACTTATTCTGAATTCAATATCCTTAGAACTTAAAATATTTGCGTAGGGAACCCATTCATCGTTAGTCTTCTTTAAATCAATATACTTCTTCGCCCATTCAATCTGTTTTTTCCCTTCGGCCTTAATTGAATTCTTACTAGTATCAAATTCAACATTTTCTTGAAGCTTTTTCCCCAGTTGTTGATAATTACTCATTGTAGGAACTTTTCCTAAAGATTCATCACCAAGTAGGTCTCCAATCAAGTTCTTCATGCGGGTATCAATTTTATCATTTAAAGCAAAGACTTCATTCCTTGTAAGAGATGGATCGTTCTTTTCGATCTCTTTAACTAACATATCGAACACCTGTCTCTTGTAGAAAAAGGCATAACTCGTAGAGAAGTTTGATCTTGCTCCAAGAAAGTAGAAATCTTCTGCATTAGCAAAGTTCAAATAAGCTTTTTGCAACTTTCCATTATCAACCATTTTAATAATGTCAGGCCACATTCCACCAAAATCTCTATGTACCCACTTCCCAGTAGGAGCACCATTTTTTAATTCAATTGATAAGTTTTGACTATGAGGCTCGAAATTCATTCCTTGCTCGAAACTCAATTTCTCAAACATATCCATATAACTATCAATTAAAATCTTATCTATGAATTCCTTAGAGGACATACCTGATTTTCTAATCATATCCATAACCATCGGCTCGCCCTTTCTTTCAGGACTCATGACAGCAGCGAGAGATACCCAGTGTACTTCACCATTAATAAACTCATCCGGTAATTCTCGAATAATTTGTCCACCCACTTCTTTAGGGGCATCTTCATAGGCCTTAGTCAGTTTTAAATTTAAACCACCAGTTTCAGGGTAAATATCAGATCCCATCCCTTGTAGCTTATCTCTTCCTAAAATTTCAAAAGCCCTTTGATTTGCAACACTACGAAGAACTTCTCTTCTTTTAACGACTCTACTAATAGAACCAATAATTGTTGTATCAAGTGTGACTTTTGCAATAAAAGGTTTAGTCCCACCTTTCTTATTCCAAAGTAATAAAGAGCGATAAGAAGAAGTAGGTGCCGCCATAAACTCTGACTCAGCAGGTCCTACAAATTTAAAATGAGGCTTCATAAATTTATAATGCTTATAAGATTCAGGATGAACGAATAACTTATGGTACTTCTTTCCATCAATCTCTTCTGTAATTTGACTAAGAACTCCGCCACTCATTGTTTGAGTTTTAATAAAGTCTGCCTCTTCTTCTGGTACCAAGTAGTAAGGTATAGAAAATTTGGGCTGGCTTTCAGGCCAATAAGCCTTATTCATTGGAGTACTAAAGGCCCCCGGCCCCCACAGTCCTTTAACATGTAGAACCTGTTCTTCATAAAGCATCTTAGAGATAGACTCAGGAATATTTTCTGATCCATTTATCTTCTCAACAATGAAGACATGATCATCTATTTTTGATTTCTTAAGAACTTTTGTTTTTACTTCAGAAATGTCCCTAGTGTTATTAAATTCAAGACGACCAAAATGATCCGTCGTCGAAAAATAAACTAAGGACGAGAGTGCACAAAGTAAGAGAAAGAATTTAAACTTTAAAGTTTTCATTAGTTACTTCCTCCTTGTACTGTAAATCTGGAAACTAAACGACTCATATCAAAATCATCGTCTACGGCCATATCACCACTGAATTTTAAAATCTCATTTGGATTGTCAGGATTTCTAATGAATGTAAAATCTGTAATGACTTTATTTTTTTGTGTGTCATAACCAAGTGTTTTAATAATAGTCACCGCATCAGGATCAATTGCTCCAATCGCTGTAACTTCTTGTTGTCTGGCAAAAGTAGATCGAAACTCCGACTCAACTCTTCTGAGACGATTGAGGTCCACATCTTTACGAGCTCTCTTTGCTCCCATCAATACTCTAAATGTAATATTTTCTTGAACTTCATCTGCGTATTGAGAACCATAAGTAACTTGTTCACCTTTTACTCTCTTCATCGCTCCGGAAGCAAAGGCCTTACCAACTTTTTCATCTTTGGAAGTCGAGAGACCAATAGATTTATAATAAAGGGCCCCTTCATTTTGATGATCAGTCATCATTTCGACTAAGTTTCCTTTATAGAGTCTATCGTTAAAGTTTTTAAATTGAGGTTCTACTACTTTCTTCCAATCGCCAGAAGACATACCATTTTTCCAAGAACCTAGAGACTGATTTGAAACACCCATATGGTGAATGTCTTTAAACATATTTACAATTCCACCATCAGAAATCACACCTTGTAAGTGAGCCTGACCACGCCAAACTATTTGTTTCTCGTTGTACCAAAGTTTCATCTTCGCATCGAAAGCTTCTTTGTCAGATGATGTATTTTTGCCAAACATTTTGATGAAATCATTATCTATAAAAGGCAGTTCAATTTCTTGTCTTCCCTCTTTCTTATGATCAAACATTTGTCTCTTCATTCTTGTCCAAATTTCAAAGTCATCAGCAAGTTTCTTTAATGTAGGAACTGGTGCTTTATCTAACTCAACTAGGACGTCTGGATTTTCTTTTACATGATACTTAAGCCAGGGCGTAAATTGAGCAGGATCTACAAATGCTTCTAATTCTTTGACTAAAGTATTCTTACGACCTTCTATTTGAAGATCTAAGAGAACTTTCCTAACTAATTGAGGTGAGAACCATTCAGGAGAATCTTCAAGAGCAAGACCTAGTTTTGCTCTTAAGATTAAATCTTCATAGAGTCTATGAGTGGATGCAATTCCATCAATCACTTGTTCGTGAAGACTATCTAATGTCTGCACATTAACTTCTCCAAAAGTAACAACTCGTGAAGGAGGAAAACCTTCTTTACTAAGTGCTGTATTGAAAAAGAATTCTTTTAGAATGGTATCCGTTTTTGTTCCATAGAGGTTTAAAGAAGAAAGTTCACTATAGGTATTTGCTAATAGTTTAATATATCTGTCTAAATTATCAGGATCAGACATATCCCCTATTTCACTTCTTTGGTTCACAAACCACTTCATTTTCTTTTCTGCTAATTGAGTAATACTTTGTGATGAGTTTTCTAGAGTTTTATATTTAACTTTATGCAGTTTTCCATCGAGTTGCGTTGAGACAATTTCTAGATATGGGTTGTCCTTAAGAGCTTGCAGCTCACTATCGTCTACAAAAGATTCAAACGAAGCAGCTTCACTTCTTATCTTAACTGGTTTAGAGACATTTCCTTCGAACAGTAATCCGCTAATATCATTTAAGCTCTGATAGTTTAAGTCGCCTGTATGACTCTCCATATGATCTTTAACTAATTTTAAGTTATTTAAATCAAAGTAAGAATCTGATCCTGACTGCGACTGTCTTTTAAATCTGCCAAAGAATTTATTCAAAAGGGAAGAGTTATCAGTCTTAGTGAATTTACTGGCAAATGCCATGTCTGAAATTTTAGCCTGCTCGAAGACGACTTTTTTCAAATCAGGTAAGACTTCAGAGAATGGAAGATAGTACAAACCATCTATCGCACTTAGAACATTATCCTTATCTGACTTTGAAAGTTTCTGTAAGCCTGACTCTAAGAGAGCGCGCTTTTCTGAGTGATTAAAATCTAAGACGAGAGAAATTAACTCTTTGCAGTTTAGATTCGAACTGCTGGGAGATCTATCTATTTTAGAGACGTCAGGGAACATTAACCTTTGCCCTAAAAAAGCAAAGCCAAATATAAATACAAATAAGCCTAATTTTTTGATAATCTTCTCCTTATAATACTGAATGACCTATCGGAAGAATCAACAATTAAGTTTAATTCGTTAATTTTAATTTTTGAGAAGTAATATCCCGATACTAATAAGTATAAAACCCTGATTTAATTAGAAAAAAATACGTAGGAGCCACTTTTGACAAATTTCTTAGACCCTTCAAAATTTCATTTCTTTCTAAGTGAAAAGAACTCTACGAAACCTACTTTGGTGCTAGTTCATGGACTCCATAGCCAGCATAAGACTTTTCTAAATTGCGTTGAAGAACTACAGAAAGATTTCAATTGTTTGATTTATGATCAACGAGGTCATGGCAAAACTCCCAGACTTGGGGAAGATTACTCTGCCCACGCCATGGCGAAAGATCTTAAGAATTTATTAGATCATTTAAATCTTACAAAGATATTTCTCCTTGGACATTCTATGGGTGGTCGAACTGCTATGGCCTTTGTGGACTTATTTCCAGAGATGCTCGAAGCAGTCATCATTGAAGATATGGGTTGCCATCAAAGAGCTGAGTTCTCTAAAGAGTTACTAGCAGAAAATATCAAAAAAGCTAAAGACCTGCACCGCGATACAAATATATTCAACTCAAGAGAGGAAGCTCTTACTTACCTCAAAGGACTTAGCCTTCCAAAAGGCATGGCCGAAGAAAAGATATTTGAAATTGAACCCGGTAAATTTGAAACTTATTTCTACACAGACTCTACTCAAATGTATGGATACCAAGGGAATTTTTCAGATCTAACATTAGGATTAAAGAATAACTCTCACACTCCTCTTCTCTTTCTAAGGGCCGATCCTAAAGTAGGAAGCGCTATGAAAGAAACATGTATAGAACATATTAAACTTCATTTGAGTCATGCCAAAGTCATAGAGATTAAAGATTCGTGGCACAATATTCACAACTCAAAACCCGAAGAGTTTTATAAGATATTAAAAGATTTTTTCTTAGAACCCAAGAAGTGAAACAGATTTAACCAGCGCAAAAACTTCCATACCTACTTCTAAATTTAATGTAGCCAGGGAGTAGCCTGTAATTTCAGACATAAGAGTTTGTGAGTCTGCTAGTTTACACAGGACAATGACCCTTCCATTTTTCTTAGGTGAAATATCTACAATAGTCACTCGCATATGATTGAGAATACTCATACGCTCTGGTGTATCTAGAGCGATGGAAACATTTCTAGCGAGAATTCTTAAACGGTGTTGTTCCTCACAAGTTCTAGAATCAAGTCCCGTCAGTTTAAAATTTATAAGATCATTTCCAAAATTTCTAAGACCATGCTCATCACTCTCACCTATACGACCCTCAATAACACTCACGGCACCCTCTTCATCAAAGAGCGGCGAATCCATTTGTGATAGTGCTTCTTTTAAAGTCATGACTCGTTCAACTCTACCATTTGCAATGAGTGCCACATGATCAGCTAGGCGTTCCACCACATCAGGAGAATGAGTGATATAGATGATAGGTATTTTTGAGTCTTTTGCGAGACTTTCAATTAAAAGAAGAATTTCATTCTTAGCCTGGTGATCCAAGGCCGAAAGAGGCTCATCCATACAGAGGATTTTAGGTTTAGATATAAGAGCACGACCAATTGCCACGCGTTGAATTTCGCCACCAGAAAGAGACTGTACATTTTGATTGAGTTTATGCTCCATTCCTATTTTCATCGCCATTGATTCTACAGACTCAGTTCTTTCAATTGAGCGCTTAAGAGCATACTCTAAATTTTCTCTCACATTCATATGAGGAAAGAGTGCAGCATCTTGAAAAACAAAACCTATATTTCTCTTCTCTGTTACTAAGCAAGTGTCTTCATTTTGCCAGAGAGTTTCATTAAACTTTAGAAGACCAATAGTCTTAGGTTCAAGCCCTGCAAGGGCGCGAAGAAGTGTACTCTTACCTGCACCAGACCTTCCAAACAATACAGTAATACCTGTCGTTGGCAGAGAGAAATCCCCTGTAGTCAGATGGAATTTTCCAATTTGTAATTTTAAATTTCCCTCTAACATGACTTCTCCTTCATAGCGATTCTTCTATTCATGCTATAAACAAGAATTAAAACTGTAATGGCAAAGAGAAGTAAAATCGCCGACAAAGTATGCGCCTTATCGTATTCCAGAGATTCAACATAATTATAAATATCAATAGAAACGACTCTAGTACTACCTGGAATATTTCCACCAACCATTAAAACCACTCCAAATTCGCCAACAGTGTGAGCAAAACTTAAAGTCGCCGCTACTAGAAAACCATTTCGAGAAAGTGGTAGGACAATTGTTTTAAAGCGATCCAAAAATGATGCTCTCATGGTCTTTGCAGCGTCTAGGAGATTTGTTGGGATATTTGAAAAAGCATGAACAAGTGGCTGAACAGTAAAAGGCAACGAATAAATAACGGAACCAATAACTAGCCCTGTGAAATTAAAAGTGAGTTGTCCAGAAAAGCCAAATAAACTAAGAAAATTTGTCACTGCTCCTTTTGGACTCAGAAAAACCAAGAGGTAGAAACCTAACACTGTTGGGGGAAGAACTAAAGGTAGGGCGACTAACGCCTCTAGCACCACCTTTAGAGGTGACTTCATTCGACTCATCCACCACGCGAGAGGTGTTCCTAGAATCAACAGGACTATGGTCGCTACTGAAGCAACTTTAAGCGTAAGAAAAATGGATCCAAACTCTAGACTTGAGGACATGATTAATTCTTACCTTGTGTGAGATAGCCAAATTTTTCAAGTACCCTTTGAACCTTTTCACTTTTAAAGTAGTTCAAAAAAAATCTAACTTCGACACTTTTATTTGCTCTCTTTAATATAACTGCAGCTTGATTTATTGGTGAATGCAAAGAGGTCTCAAGAGTATAGTACTCACCTTTTCTAAAAAAACTACCTTGTCTGTCTTTTAGCTGAGAAAGAGAAACGATACCAAGAGCAGCGTTACCTGTTGAGATGAATTGAAAAGTTTGAGATATATTCTCTCCAAAAACTAATTTACTTTCAAGACTCTTATAAACTTTCAAAGACTTCAATACTGAGACAGCTGCACTTCCGTAGGGAGCTGTTTTTGGATTTGCGATGGCAAAGAATTTGAACTTACCCTCTTTTAAAATAGTCACTGCATTTTTTTTAATGCTTAAATCTAAACTATAAAGGGCAATCCTCCCTCTGGCATAAATAAAGCGGCTATCTCTTAGCGCAAGTCCTTCTCTTATGAGTAGATCAGCACGCAACTCATCCGCACTAAAGAAAATGTCAAAGGGTGCACCATTTTTAATTTGAGTGTAGAGCTTTCCGGTGGATCCATAAGAGATCAGAACTTTATTTCCAGTTTCTTGTTCATAATTTCTACTTACAAACTTCATGGTACTCATAAAGTTAGAAGCAACTGCTATCTTAACCGTCTTAGAGAATGTCGGAACAAGGATCAGGTAAAAAGTAAGAACGAGAATATACTTCATCAAAATGTTATATCTGAGCTCTTTTTACCTGTAAACCGTTAGAAAATATGTATAAATTCAATAGGTTGTGAGACCACGCAGTAAACAAATTTACCTTAACCAGTAATATCTGTAACATCTTTAATACTCTGATCACTTACCATTAACTATAATCAGTGGAGTATAGATGATTTGGACAGTTTTCATTCTTATTTTTGGACTATTCTTAGCCTACGCTAATGGTGCTAATGACAACTTTAAAGGTGTCGCCACTCTCTATGGAAGTAGAACGACGACCTATAAGAAATCTCTCATTTGGACAACTATCTTTACACTCCTAGGCTCTCTAACAGCACTCTACTTTGCGGGAGAATTGCTCATAGTTTTTAAAGGAAAAGGCCTTGTTCCTAGTGAAGTGATTGCTCTAAATGAATTCCCCATCGCAGTTGGTCTTGGAGCCGCCCTTACAGTTATGCTTGCGACAGTATTGGCACTACCTGTATCAACAACCCATGCTTTAATTGGAGCTCTCGCGGGTGCCGGTATCATTGCTTCCTCTACAGGGATTAATTTTACAAAACTTGCTCAGAGCTTTTTTCTTCCTTTAATTGCAGGGCCACTTCTTTCAATTCTTTTAGCGATGCTTATTTACCCAATTTTAAAAAAGCTAAAAGATAAATTGGGAGTCAAAGAAAACACCTGTCTCTGCATTGGAAATAAAACGATTGCCACCTCTCCTCTTCAAATTCCTTCGGTGAGTGAATTTGTACATCTACATCCAGAACTAAAACTCCCTTCTTCCACCATGGCCAGCGAAGCCTATTGCAAGAGTCACTACGAAGGATTTTTCCTAGGTTTCTCCGTACACAATTTCCTAGAAAAGTTGCATTACTTTAGTGCAGCGCTAGTCTGCTTTGCCAGAGGATTAAATGACACTCCAAAAATAGCGGCCTTACTTTTAATAGGTTCAAGATTTTCTCTGCAATGGTCAATTACTCTCGTCGGTGTTTTCATTCTCATTGGAGGTATCATTCATTCAAAGAAAATTGCCGATACAATGGGAAATAAAGTGACGAGTATGAATCCGGGTCAGGCCCTTACAGCAAACTTAGTCACAGGCTTTATGGTTTTCGGAGCCTCAAAAATGGGAGTTCCCGTATCAACAACACATGTCTCTTGTGGATCAATTTTTGGAATTGCTTCAATAACGAGAAAAGCACAATCTAAAATGATTTTGCATATTCTCCTGGCCTGGGTAACGACTCTGCCTTTAGGTTTTATTTTTGGAGCAGGTGTCATGTTTGCACTCAGGCAGCTTCTTTAAAAAGCTCATCTGCAAATGAAGCTATTTCATTAAATCTCATGGGTTTTTTGAAAATCTTTTTTACGTTACTTGGGACATTAGCCTGCGTATCAAGATAGCCCGTTACAAAAACGACCGGAGGATATTGAGGATCTCTCTTAAGAAGAATTTCTGCCAGCTCAAGTCCGTCACCTTTCTCCATACGTACATCTGAGATCACTAAATCAAAGTCATTGTCCAAACTAATACGGCTGGCCTCATCTCCAGAACTGGCTGTCATCACGTCGTAACCCCTAGAGCGAAAGGAATCGGCCATAAGATCACAGATAATTTCTTCGTCATCTACAATTAGTATCTTTCTCATACATCTTCACCCTTCATTATTACCGAACCTCGAGGAGGTGGCGGTATGCACCATATTGACCTAAAAAGATGGGTATTTTATGAGGATTCTACATTTCTTCGTGATTTCAAGAGGATAGGTCTCTCGGCAACTACCCGCATC
Organism: Halobacteriovorax marinus; assembly: GCA_002163155.1. Classification (GTDB taxonomy): domain Bacteria; phylum Bdellovibrionota; class Bacteriovoracia; order Bacteriovoracales; family Bacteriovoracaceae; genus Halobacteriovorax; species Halobacteriovorax marinus_A. Next base: position 254,044 of record MAAO01000004.1, read on the forward strand.
AAAGTCAACTATTGTCTATTGAGCTACTTTCATATAAATAATTAATGCACTGATTTTATTAAACAAACCGGTAGATTTATGTCAGAAAACATTTTAAGCATTAGAAATTTAACAATTGAATTTAAAACTGAAGACGAGACAGTTGTTGCAGTAAAAAAACTGAATTTAGATATCCCAAAAGGAAAGACTGTTGGTCTTGTTGGAGAATCTGGTTCTGGAAAATCTGTAACTTCACTTGCTATCATGGGCCTCATTCCTAGCCCTCCAGGTTCAATCTCTGAGGGAGAAATTCTCTTTCACGGTGAAGACCTAACTAAAATGAGCCAAGATCAAATGAGAAAAATTAGAGGTAATAGAATTGCCATGATTTTTCAAGAGCCAATGACTTCTCTCAACCCAGTTTATACTGTTGGAAATCAAATTGATGAAGTTTTAGTTCTTCACCAAGGTAATTCTAAAAAAGAAGCTCGTAAGAGAACAATTGAACTTCTTGATGAAGTAGGAATACCAGATCCGAGTGAATCAGTTAATAAATACCCTCACCAAATGTCAGGTGGTCAGAAACAAAGAGTAATGATCGCAATGGCCATGGCCTGTGAACCAGAACTTCTTATTTGTGATGAGCCTACAACGGCACTAGATGTAACAATTCAAAAACAAGTTCTTGAACTTATGTTTGAACTTCAGAGAAAGCACGGAATGTCGATGCTCTTCATTACTCACGATCTTGCTGTAATCGCAGATATTGCTGATGATGTTGCTGTTATGTACAGAGGTGACCTTGTTGAAAAAAATACAACGAGAAAACTCTTTGAAGATCCAAAACACCCATACACTAAGGGACTTCTTGCCTGTAGACCTTCACTAGTTGAAAATCCAAAGAGATTAATGACTGTTGAAGATTTTGTAGACGTAAAAGATAATAAAGACATCAACCCTTTAAAATCTGAAATCAAAACTCAACGTCCTATAGATGAAGAACATAACCCTGTTATTTTAGAAATTAAGAACTTTAAAAAATACTTCCCAATTAAAGGTGGATTCTTCGGTAAAACTGTTGACCAGTTCAAAGCTGTTGATGACATCAATATTAAAGTAAGAAGAGGTAGAACTCTTGGACTTGTTGGTGAGTCAGGTTGTGGAAAGACAACTCTTGGTAGAGCCGTATTAAGACTTATTGAGCCTACTGCTGGTGAAGTTTTCTACCATGGTCAAGATATTACAAAAATATCATCTGAAGAAATGAGACTACTTAGAAGAAAAATGCAAATCATCTTCCAAGATCCGTACTCATCTCTAAACCCAAGAATGACTGTTGGTGACATTATTACTGAACCAATGGTTATCCACGGAATTGGTGGAACTAAGAAAGAAAGATATGTTACTGCTGCAGATCTTCTTGAAAAAGTTGGTCTTAAAGGTGATCACTTAAATAGATACCCGCATGAGTTCTCAGGTGGACAAAGACAAAGAATCTGTATTGCCAGAGCACTAGGTCTTCAACCAGAATTCATTATTTGTGATGAATCAGTATCTGCCCTTGATGTTTCTGTTCAAGCACAGGTGTTAAACCTATTACAAGATCTTCAAGATGAGTTCAACTTAACTTACATCTTCATTTCGCATGATCTCTCTGTTGTAAAATATATCTCAGATGAAGTTTGCGTAATGAACCAAGGTAAGATTGTAGAGTATGCCACATCGGATGAAATCTACAAGAACCCAAAACATGATTATACGAAGAAGCTATTGGGAGCAATCCCAAAAGGCGTACCAAAAGAATTACAATAAAAAATCGAGGCTCCGAAAGGAGCCTTTTTTATTTCTTAGAACTTAACCAATAATAGAAAATTTTAAAGCTTACTAGAATTCTTTTAAAGCGAAACCATTTAGGTTCCATTAAGAAGCGCCAAATTCCCTCAAGCCCAATTTTCTGAATTAACTTTGGAGCTCTCTTTACAGCACCTGCAACGAAGTCAAAAGTTCCACCAGAACCTACAACAACTTTAACTCCAAGGTTTTGTAAAAATTCTTTATGCTCTTCCATCCAATACTCTTGCTTGGGGGCCCCAAAACCGACAAAGAGATAATCTGGTTTAAATAATTTTATCTTACCTAGAATTTTCTTATTATGTAGATCAGGAAAGGGATAATCGGCCTTAACCGGAGAGAACCCCTCAACTTGGATTCCATATTGCTCTCTTATTTTCAGTACTGCATCTCGATTGATATCTTCACTACAACCCAAGAGGAAAATTCTCTCTCCTTCCTGTCTTGCTCTTTTACAACAATCATAAATAAAATCAGAACCTGAAATCTTTGAAATTTCCTCAGTCTTATTTGAAATTTTTGCAAGTACATGAGGTATACGTCCATCAAAAGTTGTAAAGTTCTCATTGAGAATTTTATTCAACTTTGCATCCTCATTGGCCTTAACAATGATTTCTGAATTTGCCGTAACCACAATTTTTAATTCTGGTTTTCCATCAAGCAGCGTATTTTTCTCTAACGCCTTGAATTTGATGTTCGCAAATTTGACTGCCCCCATCTATCACCTCTTTTAAGTTGTTTAAGTTTTTCTTCCAAGTATATTTAATCTTAGCCAGCTCTCTCGCTTCGCCACCAATTAATTCCCAAGAATTTCTTTCAGCGATTAGTTTATTTATTGAATCAATTTGTCCTTTTACCGAATCTTCAATACAAGCATGAACACCATTCTCAATATCAATCCCCTCTGCACCAACAGAAGTTGTAACGAGAGGAATACCTGTATAGAGAGAGTTGATTGTTTTAACTTTCATACCGCTTCCAAAACGAAGTGGAGCAATTAAAACTTTAGAGTTCATGAGCGCTTCTTCTAAACTCTCTACATATCCTAAAATTTCTATATTATTAAACCTATTGCAAAATTCATTAAAGTCGCTACTTGCTCCTTTACCAATAATATTTAACTTTGCGCTAGGGTTTTGAAAGAGAACACCTTCCCATACATTTTCTATGAACCAACGTAGTCCATCTTCATTTGCTTTCCAGTCAAGAGAACCTATATAAGTTAAGTTCGCATTTTCTAATTCAAAGCCTGGATGATAGAACTGGAGAAGTTTGTCATCACCTAAGTGAAAAGTTTCATGAAATTTTGCTTCTGGTGATAACTTCTCTAACTCAACAATATCATTTGGAGAAGCTAGTACCATTGTAGCTTCATCACAGATCAATTTTTCGTATTTGCGAATACGACTAGATTCAAGCTTGAGAGCAACTTTTAAAAATATATTTTGTTGAAGTTCTGCGTAACGACTCCACATGACATACTCTGCATTGTGCTGGTGAAGAAGAACTCTTCCTTTGTAATCCTCTGGGATGTATTGAAACATCAAAAAATGATCAACAAAAACAACGTCGTAGTCATAAATAATTTTCGAGATTTCTTGTTCAAATGAAGCTGAGAAGTTTCGATAAACACTTAATGGTTTTTGAGAGAAGTAAGAGAGTAAATAGTTTTTTAAACTTCGAGGTTTATCAACTATTTCACTATAAATTTTCTTAACATTAACTTCATTTAAAAACTTAGTAATATGAAGAGACTGATCTTCTTTGATCAAACATCCAAGACTTAAATCATAATGTTCAGATAGGTACTGAATCATTTTAAATGACTTTATCTTCCCACCACTATTGGCAGGAAAAGGTAACTGGGGTGTTAAATATAATAAATTCAAAGAGAGCTCCCGTTCATCTTTACTCAACGGAATCTTAAGGGGGATTATGAAGAAATCTCTATAAATATTTACTTTCCGGAACTTATGACCGCGCCATCAAGAGAACCTATAAAAGTAGCTGATTTCATAGGTTACTCATAGTGACCGAATAGTATACATAACCATTCGGTAAAGATGTCTCAACTGAAAATATCTCAACAATTTAAATAAGTGCTTGAAATAGTATTTACGAAAACCGAGTTTGGCCCTCGGAGATGTTCCAATACTAGGCCCATCATGTTTATAGTAATAGACCAAAGGTTCCTCTATAACCGAACACTTATATCCGTTAAAAAGTACCCTCGTCCACATATCCCAGTCCTGACAACTAGGGAATGATTCATCAAATAGCCCAGAATTAATCAGAACAGACTTCCTCAACATAACAGAGGGAGAACAAATGAAACATCTATTAATAATAGATGATCTACCATCTCCGATCACGATCTCTCTATTCTCATCAATTTTAACTTTGTCACTATTAACAACATCTGCCCAAGTGTAAACAATCCCCAACTCTTCACCAAACTCAGCGAAACGTTTGACCTGCTTCTCTAGCTTGGTTGGAAACCATTCATCATCATCATCAACAAGAGCGATGAGATCACCTAGAGCTAAATTAATTCCCCTATTCCTAGAATGGGGTGCACCACTATTTTTTTCATTTGTGAGATAGGTGAATTTCTTAAATTTGTTCTGAAATTTTTCTATAACTATTTCATATTCATCTTGATTTGGAGAATGATCATCAACAACAATGACTTCAAAGTCCTTAAAGGTCTGTTTATCAATACTAATAAGTAATCTTTCCAAATAGTCAGATCTTTTAAATGTTGGAATTACTACTGTTACTTTCATAGAAATCTTATCTCCATTAAATGGTTTCCTTCAACAAGATACTTAACTGATTGACCTGAAGCTGTATGCGAGACTCCACTCTCTCTAAATTCTTTAGAACAGGTAATTTCAACATGCTCAAATCTCAAAGTATTCTTTGAAACTAATTGAAACTCTTTTTTAAAGAAGTAAGGTGTTTTAAATAAAAAACTTGGAAAACTATTGGATTGAATCGTAATTCTATCTTCTAAGAAATCAAATTCTCTTTTAAGAATTCCCAAGGGGGAGAGCACATGAAGAACATTTTCTTTAAAATATGATTTACACTTCTTTCTAATAGAAGTGTTAAACAATTTATTAATAGGTAAAGGTGTTTCACCCATGTGATAAAGACTATCTTGAAATTGTTCCCCACCATAAAGACCAGTAATATTCATTCCCTTTGATTGAATAAATGGAAAGGGAAGATCATTTGTCCAATAGCCTCCTGGACGCGACAGCAGACTAAAGTATTTTTTATTTTGAACCAACCAAAAGTCTTTATCTTTATAATTATCTGCAAAAAGTTCTACTTTCATTCCACTTTCAGAGATTGTCTTTAATGCCTTTGTGAGGAAGAAACTACTAAAACAAAAGTAATCAATATAGTTATTATATGGATACCATCCATAGAAAGCGGGATCTAACTTATCCATTAAATAAGGTTTTTCAAGCCTTTGATTCAACATTAAAGGTAAATCATCAAATGAAGAAATTTCTTTATTTAGAAGTGAAACAATTCTATCAATATGATCGTAATAATTGCTTTTTAAAACTTTTGAACTGAGGGCCAAGATATACACTAAAGCTGAGTAGCCAAAAGACTGATTCTGCCCACGACCTACAAAAAGAGTTTCACCTGTTGGAGACATAAAGTTTACAATAAACTCTACTCCCTTTCTGAATGATTCTCTCAAAAAATCATTCTCTAACTTTAATGACATTTCTCCAATCATCGCCATTGAAAAACAATGGTATTGAAAAGACTTAACCCCTAGATCATCTAAAATAAGACCACTATCTAGTTGGAAATTTTCAATCTTTGTTATGACGTTATTTAAATTAAAGCCTTCATCCAACTCAAGCTTCACTCGCTCTCTTAAGAGCGTCCAGTTGGTACAGGTTGTTCCCTTAAACTTTAAGGGTCTTGATAGATTTGTAAGTTCTTGTTCTAATCCATTGGTAAGAAGAGCATAATTATTAAATTCAAAATGAAACTCTGGATCAAGTTGATCAAGATTTTCAAACTGGTTCTTTAGATATTTCTTAGTTGGACTTGTTAGATTATTTGAGAGATGTAGAGAGGCCAATGCGAAAGACTCTCCGTAGTAACTTCTGTACTTTGAAAACTCATTAGCATCACATAATTTCATTATTTTCTTATTAAGAAATTCAACTAAATTTATGAGATCTTTTTTCACGTAAGATCTCGAATATTTCGAGCTGGAACACCTGCTAAAATACAGGAGCCCTCAGAGCTCTTTGTGACGACTGCTCCAGCAGCTACGACAGTTCTGGGTGCGAGACTACAGTTTCCCAAGACTTGGGATCCTCTTGCAATCCAGGACCCCTCTCCTATTAAGATTTCTCCACTTGCAATATATTCTTGATCCATAATGGCGCCACTTTCTCCATATCCATGATCACCACTATTTAACATAGCAAATGGCGCAATAAGAACTTTTGCTCCAAGAGTTATTTTTGAAAAGGCTTGGATGTGAGTATGGGCATTAATTCTTGAGCCCTCCCCAATAACAATTCCCTCTCCTTTAAAATGACACTGTAAATATACGTTCTCATCAATTTCACAATCATTTCCAATCTCAATTTTTTCAGGACACGATAAGCGAACGGATTTCGGTATAATGAGAAAACCAAAGTTTCTTCCCCACCGAATATTTTCACCATAATTTTTAAAGTCTTTCTTATACTTTCCGTGAAAATATAACTTGAATAGAATTCGATCTATCGCCTTTTTGATAATTAACAAATCTTACTCCTAATGACTCCGTAGAGTTTTACAAAATCTTCTCTATAGCCTGACGTTAAATTTAACTTGATTTTCATCTTACTAAACTCCAAATAAACAAGAATTACCCATAGAAGTGAATTTGCTATATTTGCAAGAGCAATTCCTCGTGCTCCGAAGTATTTAGAACTAAGATAATACGAAATTGCGGTAACAAATAAGACAGGAACATTCACTTTAAAAAAAAGCGACTTCACATCACCTTTCATATTAATGACTGAAACCATTGGAGAGGCCAGCGATTTCACAATAAGTAGTCCTATTACGATACTCTTTGTATAAAACAAGATCTCACTCACATCATTATTTCCAGTAATAAGCTGTAAGAGAATTTCTCCAAAAACGAAAAGACCTATAAGCATAAGTAACGAGCTAATTATTGAAATCCTCGTAAAAGAAGATGAGACTCGCTCAATATCATGACTTTCAGAAATATTAGATATTGCAACAGAGTTTTGAAAGCCTAGAATCGAAGGCGCCAGATTCGCAAAATTACCACAAGACAAGGCCACATTATAGTTTCCAATTGTTTTCAAGGGTGAAAAAAATGAAAGAAAAACTGTATCGGCCCTATAGATAAAGAAAGTCACACAGGAGATGAGATGACTCCAAAGTGAAAAGTCAGTCACATTTCTCACAAATTTTTCTCTATCAAATCTGACTATATTCTTTAAGATTGACGTTTTTAATCTCAAATGAAATTTAATAATGTACATCCAAGAAAAGAGAACCAATACAAAAATAAAAAGATCTTTTAAGAAAATAAATTGAAGATTAGGGAAGAAATATAGACCTATCAAAAATACAACATTAAAGAAGTACCTAACAAAGGCCACCTTACTAACGATCTCATGCTTAAACTTGGAAGTTAAATAGAAGACAAGAGGAGCAGGTAGAAAGTCTATACTTATGACTAGAAAGATCGATCCAATAGCATAGAGAAAGTCTACGTTCTGATACTTAGAATTGAGAAAGACAGCAAGACCTACGCTAACAAGAAAGAACAGAACAAACTTCATGACACTAAAGGCGAGAAAATGACTTAATTCATTAGACTTATCTTCTTCTAACTTCTTATGTTCTTTTAGTATGATTGATTCATAGGAAAAATTAAAAACATTTAGTAGGGCATAGAAACCGGCCACAATACCAATAATTCCATAATCTTCACGCTCAAGAATTCTAATAATAATAAAGGAGCTAAAGAAACCAGAAACGATTTGGAAAGTCTTTTCAAGAAAAGTATAGATAATGTTTTTGACTAGATTATCTTTCACTTACAATACACTCCACTTTCCATTTCAATAAATCACCTTTCTTGAGTTCTATCATAGGAAAAGCATTTGGATTAAAAACCCTCATCAATCTACTTTTAAAAGGATTTCTTTCCCCTCTATACCAAAGCATCTTCTTTATATATGAACTCTTAAGCAGAATGTCTGATAAGAACTTAGGTATTGGTCTTGTCATAAACCAAATACTGCAAAGCTTAATGACACTTCTTTCAGAGAACTTTGGAATCATTCTGGCATGTATTATCCATTCCTTGTTTCTTGACCTGACATACATATTTTGTTCAAAACGATCAGGAGCAACGAACTCTACGACTTTAACCAAAATGTTATATCTCTCACCAAGAAGTTTCACTTCATCAGTTGAAAATTGGTGATAGATATTCGAATTATCAGCGGTGAAATTATTTCCTGATATTTCAGCTTTTTTAAAATAACCATCTTTAAATCTAAAACGAAGAACAAAGTCCATAAGAGGAAGATCTTCCAATACATTTAAAGTTACACTTCTAAGAACTTTTGAACCTTGAAGCTCTTCTTTTAAATTTAATTCAAAAGCTCCATCCTTCATTCTTATCAAGGCATTGTAAGTATGTATCCCCTCATCTACCACCTCATCTTCCTCTTCAATATCAAAGCGATAACCAATAGAGTCTTCTAAAGAATAAAAAGCTGATGTATCTGAAGTCTCAACACCCCAAGGGTTTATTAAGTTTTCATCATTTATGATTAAAGAATCAATCACCTTGTTTTTGATTGACCACTTCATGACTTAAACATCCTTTGAGGTAAGATAAAAAATGGCCTAATAAAGAAAGTATAGGTAGTGATAAATAAATATAAAATTTTTGCAATTGATTTAGAGTAATTTATTCCAAGTTTGCTCTTACAACTATTGAAGTATTTATCAAGGAAGTAATTCGTATAATATATTGTCCAGTAGAATCTCTTCAATCTATTGACTCTCTGTCCACCTGATTTCACCTCGCTTAAATGCATGTGAACACAGTGAACATCGTTAGTAACAAGAATTTTTCCTCCATTACAAAAGAGATTCATTTGAAAATCACTCTCTTCTCTAAAGCCATTTCCCTTTGAGTAGAAAGTATCAAAAGAATACTTCTGGAGGAGTTCTTTCTTAGTTATAAATATTGCGTGTGTGAAAGGGACTTCAATATCACTTTGATGAATAGCATCTGTTCGTATTTGAAATCTTAACTTATCAAAGGTCTCTTCACTTAATAATCCATCTCCGAACCTTTTTATCGAATCAGAAAAAGACTCTCCAGGATCTCTATAAAAATGTCTTCCAGATACAACGTCTGCTCCACTTGAATTTAATTTTTCTAAACAAACACTCGCATATTTTGGACCAAGAAATTCATCATCATCGCAGTACATGATGTATTCGTTTGTTGCCTTTTCAAAACCGACTTTTCGTCCGTACGAAGCACCTTTGTTTGTTTCATTTCTCAAGTAGATTGTTTTTATATTTGGGTATTTTTCAGCAAACAAGTTTACAACATCACCTGTTTCATCGGTACTAGCATCATCTATAAAGAGAATTTCACTTACGCCTACTTGTGTGTAGAAGGTATCTAGAACCTGCTTTAAAGCGTAGGCCCGGTTAAATGTAGGGACTATTAATGTAATCAAGTTAACTCCTTGAATTAATTATAGGTCCCCTTGAGTAAATAGTGGGCCAAAGGCAAAAAGTTCACTCTTAACAAAGATTAACTTTTCTTGATGAAATATGGTATAACTATCTGTAATCAGGGATTAGTTAAATAGTTTACCTCACTATTTTTTCCCTTCTTCCGATAAGATAAATAACTAAAAACATCTATATAACTGAGCTCAATGATTTTATTAAATTTTATAGAACAACATTCCTTTTTTGCACTATCTGTCGTTTTCTTAAATCTGATTATTCTACTCATAATCTACAAGGCCAAGAAATTTAAGAGTGAAAATCTTCGCAGTGTCCTCTACATTCCAGCAAGAAAGTCTAAGACAGACGCTGTCGTTCTGGGTGGACTGGCCCTATCAATTTCTAACCTCTATGTTATTCAGTTTTTTTACTCAGCGGGAATTTTAGGAACTTTTGAGAAATTTTCTTGTCTTGGATACTTACTTGCTTCATTTCTGGTAACGATTCACGGCTACCTAGATGATAAATTTGAAATCGCTCCAAAGGTAAAACTTCTCAGCCAATTATTTGCAGTTATCACTTTTTCAATGTTCTTCGTATTTGTTCTGCCCACTAAATTTATTTTTATCTATATTCCAATAGCTATTTTCTGGGGCTTCGGAACACTTAACGGGAGTAACCTTCTCGATGGTTTAGATACCATGAGTGTGAAAGTATCCAGTATAGTCTTTCTAACTTTTTGCAGTATTGCTTACCTATATAATATTAAAATTGTTTTGACTCTTGTCCCCTTCTTCTGGTGTGCAATTCTATGTTTCTATGTTTTTAATAGAGCACCTGCCAAGATTCACTTGGGAGAAATTGGTCCCAACCTCTTAGGGACTTCGTACATATTTTTCTCGTCCTTAATTTATATTAATTCATTTAATAGAGTTGGAAACTTTAATGCACTTATATTAAGTATCCTACCTCTCTCTATTCCCATGAGTGAATTGGGAGTGAGTTTCCTAAGAAGACTATACTTCAAGAAATCTCCTTTTAAGTCTGATCGACTACATCTGCATCACATACTGACTAGGGAAAGAAAATACTCTTCCAGTAAAGCATCAACTTTGGCGGCATTAACTTTTCTAATCCCAAGTATTGTGGCCATGATATTTTTAAAATCTAATCCCGTCTTAGCCTATCTACTGCACGGTATTTCAATAGTTCTAATCTATATTCTCACTTGTTTTAAATTTTGGAAGAGAGACCAAATTCTGGAACAACAAGAGAGCCTAAAAATGGGAAAAGCTCTAGAGTCAAAAAACATTAAGCTCATTAATAGTTCAATGGTAGATGAGTTCGATATTGAAGTAGATGACAATGAAGATGGTAATTAAGGAATTATGGCAATTGCATTAATCCGCCACGGAGATCGATTCCATTTTGATTAAAGTAGTTATGTACTTCTTCAATTAGATTATTCGCATTATCTTCGAAGTAAATAATACTCAAACTGTGTAGTTTTAATAAGACTGGTTTAAATATTGAGAGATAAACTTTAATTGTTTCTAGATCAGGAATATCAAAGAAATTTACATCAGTGTAGTTCTCTATCGTCTCTAAGATTTCTCCGAAACTTATATTTTCTTCGTTCGCTAGGTTCATTAAAGATTCTAAATCAAAGACGTACATTCCATCAATTTGGTGACACTTTATGATAAGACCTTTTTCTGACTCTAATTCTACTTCAAGACCTTTATCAATGAGTACTTTAAAAACTCCTGAAAGATTATCAGTAATAATTCCAGTCTTAAGACCTTGAACTTGCCTAAAGTAACAAGCAACACCTAACAGAGCTCTTTGTTGAGAACTCTTATAACCTATAGAGGAAAATCCAAAGTGAGTAATTCCCTTTACGAACTCTTTATAGAAAACTTTTGCATACTTAAAGATTTCAACCTGATTCTTTAGTTGAATCCTATACTTGTTCTTAGGTTTAACCAAAGTTTCTGAATTTCTATAAAGCTCTATTGCAGCACTCATTTTTTCTCTCGATTGTGAAAGTTAACTCGCTTAACCTTCTCTTACTTTACGGTAGATTAAGATTGATTCTTAAACATTGGTTAAGGATCCTCTCATTCAAGGTGTTTAGCGGCAAAATCTTACACAAATCTTTAAGAACGCTGAGGCCTGAATGCCAAGCAGAGTAGGCAGAAGATTCTTTCATACTTAATTAAATCAATAATTTAGGTTAGAATAAGAGCTCAATCTTAAGGAGATATTTTAGAATGCCAATCGTTAAAGACTCAAGCTATAACCCACCGATATTACTACAAAATGGGCACCTACAGACACTCTACCCCTACTTCTTCAGGAAAGTTAGGGATGTACAGTACTCTAGAAAGCGACTCTTTACTTTGGATAATGACTTTATCGATGTGGATATAAGTGATGTGGGATCTAAGAAACTTCTAATCCTATCTCACGGACTTGAGGGCTGTTCAAATACTCAGTACATTATGGGAATGACCAAACATTTTAACAATCTCGGGATTGATGCTATTTCCTGGAACATGCGAAGTTGCTCAGGTGAGTTGAATTGGACCGAAAAGTTCTACCATGCTCTAACTCTTAATGATTTAGATCTAGTAATCAACCATGCGACCTCTATCAAAGATTACGATGAAATTTATCTCTTAGGTTTTAGCTTGGGTGCTATTCTCACTTCTAACTACCTTGGAGAGAGAGGAAAAAATATTGATCCTAGGATTAAGAAAGCTGTTGTTTTCTCTGTTCCCTGTGATCTCCACTCTTCTGTTCTTGAACTTTCAAAGCCAATGAATAAAATGTACTCTGAAAATTTCTTAGCAACCATGAGAAAGAAAATCATCTTAAAACACAATACAATTGGACTTAGTAAAGTCGATATAAAACATGTTAATAAAATAAAAAGCTTTTATGAATTTGATAATAGATTCACTGCTCCTCTTCACGGCTTTAAAGACGCTGATGACTATTATACAAAAGGTAGCTGTAAGCCAAAGTTAAAGAATATTTCAATTCCAACCTTAATGGTTAACGCTAAGAATGATCCCTTTCTCGGCAAGGACTGCTTCCCAATAGCAGAGGCACACAAGAACCCCAATTTGTTTCTTGAAATGCCAGAAACAGGTGGACACGTAGGTTTTATCAACACTCTTGGAAGTGAAATCCTCTGGTCCGAGAAAAGAGCTGAGGCATTTATTTTGGATAGTGATATAAAGAAGATTGATGACAGAGAAATTGAAAAGCGCCAGCTATTTACTGACGCTTGATGAAATTATTTATCTAATTTTAATTGATAATTATTTGTTACACCTTTATATCCGTAAACTTTTACGTAATACGTTCCCTTTGCAAGAGTCTTAGAAATTGATTCTAAACTCTTTGAACTTTTTGAACTTGCAATTATTTTTCTACTTGAATTGATAAGTAGAATGTCCAAGTCCCCTTGCGAGTGATTAAACGAAACATTAACTTTTACTGTTGCTGTTCTTGATACAACAAATTTGAAATAATCTACATCATTTTTATAATCAAGTGATTCAGAAAAGTCTTGGTCACCTCTTAAGTAAGTTGCTTTAGAAATAGTATTATTTGAAGTTGGAGCTGATGCAGTACTCTTCTTAACCACTACTTCTAGCGAGTAAGTATTTCTAGCACCTTTATAACCAAATACTACAAAGTAAGCAGTCTTCCCATTTGCAGTGAAAGAGAACTCTTCGTCATTATTTGATGACTCAACCTTGTTCATAACTTTTCCACTAGCATCAACTTGATAAACATCTAAGTCTCCAGCTGAGTGAGTAAATTTTGTCTTAACTGAAACCTTAGAACCTGTTACTGCTTTTAATGAGAAATAGTCTTTATCACTTGAACTACTTATCTTTAATCCTTTAACAGATTGAGACTTTCCACTTAACTTATAGGCCTTACTTAAAGAATTGTTTGGCTCAGTTCTATCAGTAGATGTTCCAGGAGTTGAAGACCCTCCTCCAAATACCCCAGGAAGTCTCGACTTTATAGCTGGTACGATTTTTGACATTGGAACAGCGTAGTTCTCAAACCCTCGGCCCATTCCATTATTTCCATAACCTGCGTGGTGAAGACCAACAACTTTATGAGTTCTTGCATCGAACATTGGTGAACCTGATGATCCCCCTAATGTGTCAGCGTTGTGAGTATACTCGTCAGCAACTTCTGTAATTTTTCCTTTAGAATATTTCTTCGTCCAATCACATCCTCTTGCAGAGTAGTAATCACAGTTTTGTTGAACGATATAGATACTTGTTCCATTTCTCTTTGCAGTAGAATCTAATTTTACAAAACCAAATTTTCTACCAGGCTTACCTGCACACTTTAAAAGTGCAAAGTCTAATTCCTTATTATTCAAAACAAATGTACTACAATCGAAAGTTTCCCATGAAGATTCAGCCATTCCTTTTAAATGTCTAAAACTCGCCTTAACTCCTTCTGCATGATCAGCTGTTGGAATACAGTGCTCATTAGTCATTAAGATATCTTCAGAAATTAAAAAACCTGTACATCTAGATCTCACTACAGGTAGCTCTATATCTGCGACAGGACTTGAGGCCTTTCTAATGGCGCTTGTTGAAGTTAAACTTGTGATTTCTCTCCAATCAACATCTCCAATAATGATTTGTGAATCAAAAAATTCATTTCCATTCATCGGAGTTTCATCTTGTTTTCCGCATGAAATAAATAATGAACTTACTAATGTCAAAAGAAGTAGAACTGATTTTGGCTGGTAAGCTGAGGTGATCTTCATAAAAGGACTCCCTTTCCTAAGTATGAAATTCCTAAAGACGGGCCCTAGGAAAGTTGAAAAAACTATACCTATTCACTAGGCTAATGACCTTACTTTTTTACTAACATCTTCTTGCATAGAAATGACAGAGAGAAAAACCTATTTACAGTAAGTTAGGTGTATTTCATCTTTTAGATGAAAGAAGGACAGGGCCTAAATGACACTAGACAACATACTTTAAGTAAATTCAATGACAGAAAGTTCTGTTCTTTTTAAAGATTGAATCTCTTTAGGTAGAACAGAAATAATAACTTCCTCTAGTGCATCGATGATTTTTTCTTTTAGAAACGTTCTACCGTAAACAATGGAGACTTCTCTTGTGGGAACCGGTTTTTCAAACTCTCTAATCATTTTCTTCTTAGTTCCACTCAAATCTATTGTGGCGAGATGTGGAAGTAGAGTGTAACCAGAGCTTTGGAGTACCAAGTTTTTTAAAGTTTCTAAATTTCCAGATTCAAAACGAAGATTTTTATAGTTACTGCCTTCAAAATTCATGGTGCATAGTCTTAAGACTTGCGCCCTAAAGCAATGTCCCTCATTAAGAAGCCAGAGGTTTTCATCAGAGAGTTCTCTCTCCTTAACTTTTTTCTTCTTATATAATTCGTTATCTGCTGAAGCGAAAATATAAAAAGGTTCATAGAAAAGCACCCTCTCTATAAGCGCGCTTTCGTTTAAGGGAGTCACTAAGATTCCAGCATCAATTTCTTCTCTATCAAGTAACTCAATAATTTCTTCTGTTTTATATTCTTCTATAATGAATTCTACTCGCGGATACTTGTCTGCAAACTTTTTGGCGAAAAGGGGAATAATATAGGGAGCAAGTGTTGGTATAACGGCTAAGCGAAACTTTCCGGCCAGCTCACCTTTGGCATCTTCAAGTATATTAAAGATTCGATTGTATTCCTTAATAACTATTTGCGCTTGTTTAACAACCTTTTCACCTTCATCGGTAGGTATAATGGGTGTTTTCGATCTATCAAAGAGAATAACTCCCAACTCATCTTCTAATTTTTGCAACTGCATACTTAGTGTTGGTTGAGTCACACTGCACTCTTTAGCGGCTTTTTTAAAATGACGATGCTTATTTACGGCCACGACATATTCGAGTTGTGTTAAAGTCATATTTTTCTCTCTCCAAAACTTGTTAATAATTCATTATAATTAAGTTAATCAAAGTGTACAATAAAGACTAAAAATTAGGGGAGCTTAGGCTGAGAGGAGTGCAAACTCGACCCTCTACTTGATTCAGGTAATGCTGACGTAAGGAAAATTCATGAATAACTTCTCCCCCAAAGTAAATCTCCTAGACCTCATAACAACTGTCGATTGGATCATTTTCGTAAGCGTTTTAGCTCTAACAGGAATCAGTGTCCTCTGGGGAGCAAGATTAAAAAAGTCGAATACTGATAAGGACACAAAAGATCTTGAGAATCTAAACTATCTAGACTTACTACTCATGGGGCGCCAGTTAACTCTTCCGCTATTTGTCGCAACACTTGTAGCGACTTGGTATGGAGGAATTTTTGGCGTCACTGAGATAGCCTTTAACCAAGGTGTTTTTAACTTTGTGACTCAAGGTGCTTTTTGGTATGTAGCTTATATCATCTTCGCCTTCTTTATCATTGATAGAATCAAAGGTTACCAAGCAGTGACACTTCCCGATTTAATTGGAAAAATGTTTGGTCCAAAATCAGCGAAACTCAGTGCAGTCTTTAACTTCTTCAATGTTCTACCAATTGCCTACGCCATTAGTTTAGGAATTTTTTCTCAAATGATTTTTGGTGGAGAACTCTGGCTTAACACCGCTATTGGAGTTACTTTCGTCGTTCTCTACTCCATGTGGGGAGGATTTAGGGCCGTCGTTTTTTCAGATTTAGTTCAATTCTTTGTGATGTGTTTTGCAGTCTTTTTTATTTTAGCTCTAAGTATTTACACATTTGGAGGTATCGATTTTTTAAAGTCGAATCTCCCAGAAAGTTACTTTTCCTTAACAGGAACAGTTGGTATTGGAACAACTTTTGTATGGGGTTTTATCGCTCTATCAACCCTTGTTGACCCTAATTTCTACCAAAGATGTTTTGCTGCAACCTCCTCGGAAACGGCTAAAAAAGGTATCCTGATCTCAACATTCATTTGGTTTTGTTTCGATATTTGCACAACCTTTGGTGCCATGTATGCCAAAGCAGTTATCCCCGAAGCGGAATCCGGACAAGCCTACCTCATCTATGCTGTGCAACTTCTTCCAAGCGGTTTAAGAGGGTTTATGCTGGCAGGAATTTTAGCAACAATTCTCTCAACTATAGACTCATACCTATTCTTAGCAGGAACAACTCTCGCCTACGATTTAGCTCCAAAAAGATTCAAAAATAGCTCTTTTGTACATCATTTAGGAATTATTTTAGTGGGAGTCATTGCGGTTATTATGTCTCAAGTATTTGGTGGAAATATTAAATCCGTATGGAAAACACTAGGAAGCTTATCCGCTGCCTGCCTCTTATTTCCAGTACTCTTTGGATACATCTTTCCAAAAAGAATCAGCGACAAACAATTTGTCACCGTATGCCTAATGGGAGTCATAACCACCTCTTATTGGCGCAACGCATCTCACACCGGATTCTGGGCCAATATAGACGAGCTCTACATAGGCGTAGCTACAACTGCCAGCATTCTCTTTGTCTTCTTTTTACGTACAAAAAAGAGTTAGAATGGAACGAAGCGAAAAGCAAAAAAAAATGTCCTGCTTTTCGTGCAATACCATATTCTTTGAATTATCCTCTATGGCTACAAATATAAGCTATAAAAAAGGATGTTTCGATGACTACGAAACCAACAACAGAAGAAACAAATAAACGAGCATTAGAATATCATAACGGAGAGAGACCAGGGAAAATTGAAGTCGTTTCAACGAAACCTTGTGTTACAGCTGAAGACTTATCGCTAGCTTACACTCCAGGTGTTGCAGCCCCATGTTTAGAAATTGCAAAAGACCCAGAAAATGCATTTAAATATACAAGCAAGGGTAACCTTGTTGGTGTGATCTCTAACGGAACAGCTGTTCTTGGATTAGGAAATATAGGAGCCCTGGCAGGTAAACCTGTTATGGAAGGAAAAGGTGTTCTCTTTAAGCGCTTCGCTGACGTTGATGTTTTTGATATCGAAGTTAATGAAGATACAGTTGAAGGAATGGTAAGAGTTATTAGCTCTCTTGAGCCAACTTTTGGGGGAATAAACCTCGAAGATATTAAAGCGCCTGAATGTTTTGAAATAGAAAAACAACTCATTGAAAAAATGAATATTCCAGTATTCCATGATGACCAGCATGGGACAGCTATTATTGCTTCGGCAGGTTTTATTAATGCTGTTGATATAGCTGATAAGAAAATGGATAAAGTAAAAGTTGTATTCAGTGGAGCCGGTGCTGCAGCTATGGCCTGTGCAAAGTTATTTTATAAACTCGGCGTAAAACATCAAAACCTTCTTATGTGTGACTCCAAAGGTGTTATCTATAAGGGTCGTGAAAACGGAATGAACATTTACAAAGAAGAGTTTGCAGCTGAATCAGATAAGAGAACTCTTGCTGATGCACTTGTTGACGCTGATGCCTTTATTGGTTGCTCTGCCAGAGGCGTACTTTCTGGAGAGATGGTTAAAACAATGGCTAAAGATCCAATCATCTTTGCCATGGCAAACCCTGAACCTGAAATTTATCCTCACGAAGCTCACGCAGTGAGAAGTGACGTTATCATGGCGACAGGAAGATCTGATTTTCCTAATCAAGTTAATAACGTTCTAGGTTTTCCTTTTATCTTTAGAGGCGCACTAGACGTTAGGGCCACTAAAATAAATGATGAAATGAAACTAGCTGCTGTAATGGCGCTAGCAAATCTTGCAAAAGAAGATGTTCCTGAAGAAGTGAAGATGGCCTACGCTGGACAATCATTTACTTATGGACGCGAGTATTTAATTCCAAAACCATTTGATACAAGAGTTCTAACTAGAGTTTCTCCAGCTGTTGCCAAAGCCGCAATGGATTCAGGAGTTGCTAAGACTCCTATTAAAGATATGGCCGAATATGCTAAAGGACTTGAAGAAAGACTTGGTAGTTCTGGTAGTTTCCTAAAAAGCTTAAGAGACAGGCTCACTGCTAAAGTTTCTGAGAAAGGAAAAAAAACAAGAGTTGTCTTTGCAGAAGGAAGTAACTCAAGAATCTTAGAAGCCGTTAATTCTCTAGCTCAAGAAGGTAGAATTGAACCTATACTTCTTGGTGACAAAGAGACTATTTTTAAAAAGATGGAAGAACTAGGTCTAGATTCACTAAAAGAGCTCGAAATTATTCAACCATCAAAACATAAGAGATTTGAAGAGTTTTATAGAGAATATTGCTCAATGAAACAAAGAAATGGAATCAGCATCTATCACGCTGAAGACAATATGGCGCAAGAGAATTATTTTGGCGCTATGATGGTTAGAAAAGGAATGGCAGATACATTACTGTCGGGACCAACTCTAAGTTACCCAGAATGCTTTAAACCAGTAATAAATGTTATTGGAACGCAAGAAGGTATGAAGGCCGCTGGTGTCTATATTTTGATTTTTAAAAATAGAGTTCTCTTTCTAGCTGATACTACATCTCAAATAAATCCTAGCCCTGAAGATTTATGCGATATTGCCAAGTCTACGGCAAAATTATTTAAGCAACTTATCAACAGAGACCCTAATATTGCTTTCCTAAGTTTTTCTAATTTTGGATCAAATAATCATGCTGAAGCCAAGAAAATGAAGAAAGCAGTAAAGCTTTGTCACGAAAGATATCCTTCACTAAATGTTGAGGGTGAAATGCAGGCAGACGTTGCTGTAAATTCTTATATTAGAGAAAAACTCTTTGGCTTCTCTGAAATGAAAGGTGCTGCTGATATACTAATTTTCCCTGATTTAAATTCAGCGAATATTAGTTACAAACTTTTACAACAATTAAGTGAAGCTGATGCTATTGGACCTATTCTTGTAAGTATGAATGACAATGTGAATATCATTCAAAGAACAGCACCTGTGTCTGAAATTATTAACATGAGTAATATTACTGCTCTTTTAGCTGAAGAAGAAAAATAAGGAAAAGTCATGGCCTTTACAAAGAATATAATTTCAACAGATAAAGCACCTGCTGCAGTTGGAACTTACTCTCAAGGAGTAGAGCACAATGGTGTTTTCTACTTCTCCGGTCAAATTGGAATTGATCCTGCAACCTCAAAGTTGCAGGAAGGTTTTCAAGATCAATTAGACCAAGTCATGAAAAATATTGATGGTCTTCTTCAGTCACAAGGACTTGAGCGTACTAATATTATCAAAACAAGTATTTTCCTAACTGATCTAGGAAAGTTTAATCTCGTTAATAAAGCTTATGTAAGTTACTTTGAAGAACCATACCCTGCGAGAAGTTGTGTTGAAGTTCCAAATCTACCTAAAGGTTCATTAGTTGAAATTGAAGTCCTAGCAGCGAAATAGTATGTTTAAGAAAAAGTATATATTCGAAACACAGAGAACAAGGTTTTTCCGCTATTTTCAAAATTGCGCTTTTATCTTTGTTGTTTCGATAATACTTTATGCCATTATTTCCTTAATTTTTATTCTTGCCGCAAGAAACTTAAATCAAGAAACTAGTCAAAAATTCTACAATCTCTCGCCAGACTTAATTGTTGTATTCACAGGCGACTCAGGAAGAATCCCCCTCGCACTAAAGCTTGCTAAGAAGTACAAACAATCAAATGTACTTATTACTGGGGTTTACTCTAAGAACTCTGTAGACTCTCTCCTGAAGCCTTTTAAGCTTGATGGAACCCTTGACCCTAACCTATTAACGATTGATTATCTTGCTCGAAATACTGTCGAAAATGTAATCTCAACACTTCGTCACCTTAGGGAGAAAAAGGGTAATAAGAAAATCATAGTCATCTCGCATGACTACCATGTTATGAGGATAAAACTTATCTTCAGTAAGCTTCTGGAAAAGTCTGATGATTATGAGATTAACTTCTATTCAGTCAAAACAGACTTTACGACAGCTAGGAATATTAAGATTATTGCTAAAGAGTTGTACAAGTGGATTAGAACTTATGGTTTTCTACTTCTATGGTCGCCTGAGTAATTATGCATCAAGACTAGGTCTCTTAAACCTTTTCTTTTGAGCAACTTTCTTCTTATCGATAATTTCTGAAAGATCATTTTTTTTACTTTGAAGCCTCTTATTAACTAGACTCACTTCACCTTCAAGCTGATCATTAAAGTTCGTCATATCAATTTGACTCTTACTCTCTAAATTCAAAAGACATTCAACTTCTTTCACATGCTCGACTAGTTTGATTTTCTTTGCACGAAGTTCATTTGATCTATTCATAATGAGTTCAGAGTTTGCAGCTTCTCTCTTGAGTTGCTTTTTCTTCTTAATGAGCATTTGATTAAGTCTAGAGACTTCTTTTTCTAATTTATCAATCTCTGTTGCACTAATTGAATTATCATTGCCTCTAGTGGCTTCATTAATTTCTACTGCATTAAGCTTAGAAGATAATTCTCTTATTCTCTTATTTAAAACGACTTGTTTTTCAGTAAAGACTTTTGTCTCATTCTTTTTCTTTTCACTCTCTAATCGAACCTCGACTAGATTAGTTTCAAATTCGGAACACTTTACTTCCAACTTTTTCAATTGTTCATCTTCACTAAAATATTTTTTAGAAACCTCTTCAAGTAGATCTTGTTCAGATAAGATCTCTTTAGAAGTATTACTCAACTTCTCTAAGTAGAACCTCTTCTTCTTCTCTATAGAACTAATGGCCTCATTTACTCTACGTTGCTTCAAAGATAACTTCTCTATGAACAATCTTTTAGTTTTCAATTCTTTAGAAGAAAGTAAAACTTCATTATTTAATGACTTTAAATGCTCTGAGTCTTTCTTTACTTTAGTAAGAATGGATTGATGTAACTTAACTGTCTTTTGAATATGCTCTACTTTGATTCTTTTTAAATTAATCTGCCCTTCTAACTCTTTCTTAGTGTCACTATAATCTACATATGCTTGGGTCAATTTCTTAGTGACTTGAGCTTCTTTTACACTTTGCTCTTCTAGAGAGATGGTCCTTCTATCTATTTCCAATTGTATTTCGTGTTGAATATCTTGTAGAGTTAAGATCTTTTTTTCAATCTCACCTAGGCTCAATACGTTAGAGTGAACTTCTTTATCTTTTAGAGACAATTCAGTTCTTAATTCATTATTTCTTCTCTCTGTCTGGTCTTTCGTACTTCTCGAGATTTTTAACACTTCTTCTTGAGATTGTATTTCCTGTTCGCGGTCTTTGATTAATTGATCAATCTCGGCCTTCTTTTCGATAATAGTACCAAGTTTAGTAACTTCTAGTTGGTAGGATTCAATCACTTTTTCTTTTTTGGAATCAAGCTCGCTCAAAGAATCAATCTTCTCCTGATTTTTCCTTGAAATTTTATCTGTATTTAATTTTAGCTTTTCAAGACGTTCAGACTCACACTTTAATAGTTTTCTATTTGATAAAATCTCTAGATCAAGCGATTCACGCTCAACAGAAAGCTTATGATTTTTAGATTCTGTATGTTTAAGCTCATCTTTAATACATTTATTTTTCAGCTGAACTTTACTTTTATTATCTTCAAGCTTCTGAATTGATTCCTTTAAATGATTTCGACTCTCCAAAAGAAATTCTTTCCTCTCACTTAAAGAGATTGCAGTTTTATTGCTACTTTCAAATTCAATAGAAAGGTCATTTCTTTGAGATCTTAAATTTTCTAGAGACTCTTTAATAGCTATCTGATCAAGTTCTTGCCTACTGAGTTCTTTTTCTGATCTAGAAACATCTTCCCTAAGTCTATCAAGATTAACTTCGAGAGAATCTCTTTCTTCTTTAACTAGTTTTATATCTGAATGAAATTCTGAGATATTTTCTCTTAGTTTATCTAAATCTGAATTTAGATAACTTTTATTTTCTAAGAGTTTACCTTTTTGAGAAAGGTATTTGTTGTACTTTTCTTTTAACCTTGAAATCTCGTGATTCCTTGATTCAATTTCGTCTCTATTTTTTTTCACTTCAGATGTTGCCTCTGAAATACTATCTTTCAAATGGAGATTCTCATTATCAAGTTGCTTTACATCACTTCTTAGCTCATCTCTTTCTGACTCACTCGATTTTGTTAACTCTTTTAAATTTGAAAGCTGCATTTGTCTTTCAGAGAATTTTCTATCTTTAATTCTGACTATTTCTTTTTGTTTTCGAACACTCTTGTCAGCTCTTTCTCTCTCTTTGGAAAGATCTTCAATTTCAATTTCAATTTTATCAATAAATGTAGAGAGCTCTTTTGTTTTACTTTTATCTTCTTCAATACTTCGCCTCTTTTGAAATATTGATTCGTTTAGTATTTTTCTCTTAGAGAGGAAATCCCTTTTCTTAAAGTCTAGAGATTTACAAGTTAAACCTAGTTTCTCATTTTCACTTTTAACTTCTTGAAACGTGCTATCAATTTCAATATATTTTTCAAAGATAGACTCAACTTCTAATTCTCTTGCTACATTTATAGATTTTGCTTCTTTATTTCTAAGGACGAGAGAGCGACTCTCTTCTTTTATATTTTCTATATTTTCTAATAAACTCTTTGCTGTCTCTTCAAGCTCCCCTCTTTGGGAGTATCTATTATCTAAATCCAGTGCAAAGCCGTTCTTCTCACTGAGATATTCCTCTGTGAGCATCTCACATACACCCCTTAACAGACGGATCTTAAATTTTGTTTGCTTCTTTATCTTCATACCTATAATTACCTATTCTGATCATCACAAGTATGACACACAACAACAATCAGTTGGAGTAGGCAGATAGTACATGTTCATGCGCCTTTAGGAGCAAATAACTAAAGATGGATGATAAAAGGGACTTAAACTGTTGGAATTGAAGGGATATGACAATCGTCTTCACGAGAGAGAATTTGATCATCAACCAGCTTTAACAACCTCGTGATTTTCTTTTCTCTTTCCTGAATTAACTGATCTAATTGGTCCAGTTCTTTACGTTCACATCGAATAGTTTCACCATTCTTTATTAGCGTAAGTTTTAAAGAATTAATTTTTTGATCAATATTATTTAGATTTCCTACTTTTACTTTTCTAGCAGCTTGAAGGTTTATTAAATTACTTTCGCCTTCAAGTTGTTTCTTCGTTAAGAAATGTAATACCTTAGAGGATTTCTTTGTTTGATAATTTATTAATTGAATTAAATTATCTTGGTTTTTGATGTTTTGATTAGTCGTAGCAATTGCGACTTGGGCCCTTAAGAAATTTTCCTTATGCTTTTCAAGCTCTAGGGCCATTTCTTCTAGAATATTTTCTTCAAGAGAAATTTGTTCAAGGGGTGCTTTTTGTCGATATGTATCAACAAGGGTTTGCTCTTCAATTTTAGTTTTTAAATCACTAAAATTGAGAGTTTTTTCTTTTTTAATTTTTTTTAATGAACGACTTGAATGGCTATCTTGGTTACTTTCCATTTATATATTTTAGAACAAAAAAAACTCAAAATATGTCGGGAAGAAAGTGCCAAACTACACTCTATCAACAGAGATAACCTCTTCAATTGATTCAACTGAGCTAATAGTTTTTAAAAGTTCAGAAAAGTCATTGACTTCAATTTCAAAGATAAAACTACCTTTCCTATCAGGTAATGACTTAGCTAAAGCAGATCGAATATTCACACCAATATTATTTATATTCTTTGAAATTTGAGAAAGAATTCCTGGCTTATCATGTGTAATAACTCTTATATTCACAGGATGTTTAAATGCGAATTCAGAGTTCCATTCAACCAGTACATTTCGGCCAATATCACCTGCATCAATTCTAGTACAATTCGCAGTATGAACAGTAATTCCCCTTCCTCTTGTTATATATCCTTGAATTGGATCACCTGGAATAGGATTACAGCATCTGGCCATTCTAACCATGAGATCATTCATCCCATCAACTATAACGGCGTTATCTTTGTTCGATTTCTTTCTAGCTGTCTGAGAGAGCTTCTTAGAAAAAGAATCGATTTCTTCAAGTTCAGTTAGAACTTTATCATCTTCTTTAGTTCGAAAAGTTGGAAATTCTTCAATAACTTGTTTCGCTGTAAACTTTCCAGAACCCACATTGATCAACATATCATCTTCATTTGATACACTGAGAGACTTGAGTACTTTAGGAAATTCAGTTAATTTAAAAGCACTCTTTAAAGAAGTATCTACAACTCTAAAAGCTTTTTCTAAAATTTCACGACCAACTTCTTTATTCTTATCTCTTTCAACTTTTAATAACCATTGCTTTATCTTCTGCTTAGCTTTAGAAGATTTAACAATATTCACCCAATCTTTACTTGGAGTTTGAGTCTTGCTTGTTAGAATTTCGACTGTGTCCCCAGACTTAAGCGTATACCTTAAGGGAACCATTCTACCGTTAACTTTAGCTCCAACACATTTGTGACCTACTTCTGTATGAACAGCATAAGCAAAGTCTAACGGCGTTGCCCCGTAACGAAGTTCTCTAACATCACCTGTTGGTGTGAAGACAAATACTCCCCCCACATCGAGATCATTTTTCACAACATCCATAAAGTCGGCGTTGTTATCAACACTTTGATTAAATTCTAGAAGTTCTTGAACCCAATCGAGTTTCTTCAGAGAAGAATTTGTTCCTTCTTTATATTTCCAATGTGCAGCGATCCCTCTTTCTGCAACCTCATCCATTTCTTGAGTACGGATTTGGATTTCAATTCTTTCTGCTTTGGGACCAATAACAGTAGTGTGCAGAGATTGATAATTATTAACCTTAGGAATCGCAATATAATCCTTAAAACGACCAGGGATTGGAGTAAAAGATGAATGAATAATCCCTAGGGCCTTATAACATTCAGTAATATTTGCGACATTAATTCTAAAAGCTAGGACATCTTGAATTTGTTCGAAGTCCACACCTCTAGCACTCATTTTCTTATAAATTGAAAAGAAGTGTTTTGATCTACCTTTAGCTTCACATTTTAAAGAGTACTCAATCAGGTTTTCTTTGATGACTTCAATAGTCTCACGAATATAAGCTTCTCTTTCAGACTTCTTCATCGCAATTTTTTCAGCCAAACGATAATAAATCTCTGGCTTCATAAATCTAAGGCATAAATCTTCTAGTTCTGCTTTTACTGAGTTGATACCTAAGCGACTTGCCAGAGGAACATAGATCTCTAATGTTTCTGTGGCAATTTTCTTTTGTTTTTCATCAGAAACATATTGAAGAGTTCTCATGTTATGCATTCTATCTGCTAACTTAACAATGATAACTCTAAGGTCTTTGGCCATGGCCACAACCATTTTTCTAAAGTTTTCAGCTTGTGTTTCTTCTTTAGTTTTAAATTTGATTTTTGAAATTTTTGTAAGACCAACAACAATTTGTGCAATCTCACTGGAAAATTCTCTTTCAATTTCTTCAGGCGTAACATCACAATCTTCAACAACATCATGGAGAAGTCCAGCAATGACACTATCCATATCCATTCGAAGTTTTACTAGCGTACCTGCAACATTTAGAGGGTGAATAATATATTCTTCCCCAGAACTTCGCATTTGACCTTTATGAGATGTTTCAGCAAAGAGATATGCTTTTCTTAGAAGATTAAAATCCGCATCAGGATAGTAAGCTTCCATTCTCTTAACAAGTTCATCAATATTCAAGTCTCTTTCATGTGAAAAATCTAAACGGTGAAGCATCTATTTATTAACCTTATGTATCTAGTATTTGCTGAATAGTATTTTTTAAATCTATGAAGGCCTGTTCAAGAACTTCATTTTTTACACAAAAATCATAATCGTCTTTTCTTAAAACTTCTCTTTTGGCATTTTCAAGTCGAAGGTTAATAACCCCCGTACTATCAGTTCCGCGACCTCTTAGACGTTTTTCTAATTCCTCAATTGAAGGTGGTGCGATAAAAATAGCTTTTGCTTTATCCTTAAAATAATTTTTAAATGAGTCCGCGCCTTGAACGTCTAAATCAAACAAAAGGTGCTTCCCATTTGCCAACTCTGACTCTACAAACTTTTTTGAAGTTCCGTAGAAATTAGAATGAACTTCTGCCCACTCTATAAATTCATCGGCTTCTTTCATCGCAAGAAATGTATCCTTCTCGATGAAATTATATGCAACTCCATCCTCTTCTCCTGTTCTAATTGGTCTCGTTGTAAAAGAAACGGACTCAACTAAACTAGGGAATTCTGCTTTAATTTTCTTTATTAAAGTGGATTTTCCTGTCCCAGATGGGGCGACAATAACAATAATCTTTCCGGTGCTCATAGTTACTCTATATTTAAGCTTTGTTCTCTAATCTTTTCTAATTGTACTTTCATCTGAACGACATTTTCAGAGATTTCCTTTAGGGAAGATTTTGACCCTATGGTATTTGTTTCCCTATTTAGCTCTTGAATGAGGAAATCGATCTGTCTTCCTACTTCTCCACCCTGGTCCAGGATAGAATCAAGCTTCTCTAAATGGGACTTAATACGATTAATCTCTTCATGAACATCTAGTTTCTCTAAATAGTATACCACCTCTTGTAAGAACCTAGGTTCTTCAATATTGAGGTCACTTGAAAACTCTGCAAATTTCTTCTTTAATTTATCTTCAACATTTTTTTGAAAATGATCAGTTTCACCACAAATAACATTAAAGTGCTCTTCATATTGCTGACGATGCTCTTTAATCACTTTAAGTAACTTCTCACCCTCTGATAAACGAGAGTCAGCTAAGTTCGCGAGGGCATTAGAGAAGGCCTCTTTAGCTAATATTAGACTCTCCTCACTCTTATCATCTAGATCCTTATAAAAATCTTGTCTAAGAAACTCAGTAGGCTGAATTGATAACTCTAACCCACTTGCCTTAACCATTTTTGATATTTTACTTAAGAAGCTTGCAACTTTTTCTTCATCAATATCATCGAATTTTGTTTTACCTTCGGCTTTTTTATAATTAATAAAAATATCGAAGCTACCTCTTTTAAACGTGCTACTAAGCTTGTTTTTAAGATTAATTTCAATTGGTGCAAAAAGAGAAGACATTTTAAATCTCGTATCTTTAAAACGATGATTTACACTTTTAACTTCGGCTGAAATGATCCAGTCCTCGCTAGAAGCTTCCCCTTTTCCAAATCCTGTCATTGATTGAATTGGCACCAATCTCTCCTTATTGCACTTGAGTAATCGTATGATTACCAATTTTTCTAAATTTTTCGAATCTATTCTCAAGAAGCTTTTCAGTTTTAATTTTTGATAAGGCCTTAAGCTCTTTAGATATTGCTTTTTTTACTAATTCATATGTAGCCGTTTTGTCTTTATGAGCTCCACCTGTTGGTTCAATTATGACAGCATCGGCAACTTCTAACTCAATTGCTTTAGATGGTACTAACTTTAGTGAGTTTGCAGCATCTTCCGCTTTCTTTGGGTCTGCCCATAGAATTGAAGCACAAGATTCAGGAGAAATAACTGAGTAAATTGAATACTCCATCATGAGAACTCGATCAGCGATAGCGATTCCTAAAGCTCCACCAGAACCACCTTCTCCGATAACTACAGAAATAATTGGTGATTTAATATCAAACATTTCCGCAAGGTTTTCAGCAATGGCACAAGCTTGTCCACGCTCTTCAGCACCAATTCCTGGATAAGCACCCGGAGTATCAACTAGAGTTACAATGGGTATTCCAAAACGACCTGCAGTTTGCATAATCCTTAGGGCCTTTCTATAGCCTTCAGGTCTTGGCATTCCAAAATTACGTTTAACTTTTTCTTTTGTCTTGCGACCTTTTTCAATTCCAATGATAGCAACATCACGTCCATCAATTTTACCAAAACCAGTAATAATTGCGGGATCGTTGGCAAAGTGTCTATCACCACAAACTTCTTTAAAGTCTTCAACCATTTCATTTATGTAATCAATAGTATGCGGTCTATTTGGATGTCTCGATAAGAGAACACGTTCCCATGGAGTAAGTTTTTCGTATATATCTTTAATAAGAGTACTAACTTTATTTTGAAGTGCTTTAATCTCTTTTGAGATATCAATCTCTGGCTGTAGAGAAGCTACTTGTAATTCCTTGATTTGGTTTTCTAAATCACGTACTGGTTTTTCAAATTCTAAAGTGTAATTACTGAGTAAATCACTCATTTTTACCTCACAATTTTGCGATAAATATCACAAGAGTTTTAACCGTCAAAAGGCTCAATTTAAGCCCCCAATACTAGGAAAATTCAATGAGTTCTACAACCCTGAAACCAAAAAAAGAGGCCTTTAGCCTCTTTAAGTTGCAACATGTCGCATCATGATCGATTTAAAATGATTTTATTCGAGAACCCAGCCACTTACCTGGCCATTTTCAAAGTAAATTTGCCTAACTTGAGAACCATCATAGAATGACCATCTCTCATTTTCATATCTTGGATCGCCGGCCACATCAACCTGGACTGGTCTCCCCCACATACGCATAATATCATCCTTTCTCATTCCCACGGCAACATTGGGACTTCGTGCAGTTTTATAACCGAAGTTATGACTAGCCGGAGATCTCATATTCTTTTTATACACGCTGAACATTTTTGTGTGAATATACTCTTGCCTCTCGCGAGTAGGCAGTTTTAAGTAGTAGATTTTTTCAGAGTCCGTATCTAAGTGATCCCTCACTGCAGAGTATTGAGTAAATTGTTCATCAGTTAGAGAGTCTAGTTTTTTCGCCAACTCCTTTCTAACAGATTGATTCTCACGAGCCTCTTCTCTTGTCAGTCCATCCATCGGTGTTCTATCAAGGATTTCATCTCGCGATCGATCGGCCCTGCCAGAATCACCAGACGTTAGCTCAAAGTCTTTTCCAGCTGTCCAAAATGAGTTAGCCTCTCGATCCATCTGATCAATGAAACTTCTATTTTCTAGAAGTGCTGCACATCCACCCAGCAAGAGTAGAGCCTGTATCAATATAATTAATTTAAAAGTTCTCATAATTATAACCAGATTTTTTATTTTCGTGGCCCAGTATTGAGCGTACATACCGCATATCGGGCAGCTCAAAGCGAAAACGAAGATATTAATAATAATTTGAGGCTATGGGACATTTTTTCCAGAGAAGAGTCTTTTAGTCGGTTATAATTATAGAGTAAAAGCCTAAGAATTACTTAAAAGTTGTCGATAAGTCTCACGGAGGATCAATTGAAGATTTGGCTTAAGATCGAACAAATTTTAAATAACTTACTGGAGACTATCTTTGGAATGTTCTCTAATTTCATTACGGGAATTACTCCTGGAAAAATTAAAAATACTCTCAGTAAGGGTAAATCAAAAATTGCCAAGACAAAGCTAGATACTAAAAAGATCTTTAACGAAAAAGGATTGAAGGCGCTATCTTCTAGTCTAGAACTTAAGAATAAAACCTTACAAAAAGCAAATGAGCTGCAACATAAAAGTGTTGAACTTGTTAGTAAGGCCAAAGAAGTAGATTACAAGAGAGTTGATTATAAGAAGTTATTCCTAGCGGGACTCTTTATATTTGCTCCATTTTTCGGTAAGATTAAAGGCTGGTTTATCGCTCTTAGTCCTAAAATGCTTATTGGTTCTACCATAGCTGCAACAGTCGTCTCACTTTCATCAATTAGTATTTATACCCAAAGTAAAAAAATATCCGACGAGGCTACAGCTCAAGCAAGAGATCCCGCCTCAGAAGTTGAAAATGCCGAAGAAGCCAGTAAGAGAAAATCTTATTACAAACTTCAAGAGAAGAGATTTACAATCACTCATGTGACAATGCCTGTCTATATTGAATCAGTTAACACTTACAAATCTCTAAGCATTGATTTCACTTTTATAAGTTCAAATAGATATATAAAACATTACTTTGATAGAAATAGACACCTTATAAAGAATCGATTGAACTCAACGATTCAACCCGTTATTCCAGCATTCCCTTTAAAAGAAGAAGGGAAGGCCATCATTAAAGATAAAATTCAAAAAGAACTCAACCTACTCATTAAAGAGCTGAAGATAAAAGGTGAAATTAAAGAGGTCTATATTAAATCAATTCTAGCAGGATAATTATCCTGCTTTTTGTAATACATTCTTCACCGTATTAATTGATACATCTAATTTATTTGCAGCCAACCTAACATCCCCATTCATTCGAGATAAGACATTTGAAAAGTAGCTCACTTTTAAATCTTTGTAAGTTACAAAAGTTGTCGACTGATCTTCAATAGCGGGAATTCCCACTTCAAGTAATTCTTCATCCAATGAATCGAGATCTAATTTTCTTCCATTAGTCATGACGAGTTTTTTTTGTAGATGCCCATAAAGCTGCCGTATATTACCGGGCCAAGTTAAGTTACAATAGAATTTCTCTAGACGTATGGAAAGTACACAGTCTTGACTTAATTCAAACTGACGAAGCATTGTGAGAAGTTTCTTCTTGTCATGCCTTAGAGGTCTTAACTTCATCAAAACTCCACTAGAGAGTCTAAAGTACATATCTTTTCTAAAAATATTTTCTGTAACAAGGTTGAGTAGGTTTTTTCCTGAAGCAAAAACTAGTCTGACATCAACTTTATGTTCTTTAAAGTCACCCACACTTCGGTAAGACTTTGAGTCTAGAAATAAAAGTAACTTGGTCTGAATATCAATTGGTAATGAATCAACTTCATCCAAGAATAATGTTCCACAGTCTGCTTCTTTAAAGGCACCCATTTTATCGTTTATAGCACCCGTAAAGGCTCCCTTCACATGGCCAAAGAGTTCCGACTCCAATAAATTCCTTGAAAATGAAGATAAGTTGATATGTACAAAACGTCCTTTGCGCCCACTGCGTTCATGTATCTTCTTTGCTAAAAATGATTTCCCTGTTCCAGTTTCCCCTTCAATTAAAATATTTAAATTAGATTCAATGATTCTATTTGAAATTTCCAGATCTTCTTGAATTAGGATATGTTCATATTCAAACTCTAATCGATTGTGCCCGATATCTACTTTATCTCCATGGGAAATGATGGCACTAAAAACTAGATTTCCATTAATTCTAAAGGGCTGGTTCGACTTTGAATTCAATAAGAAGTACTTACTCTTTCCTTGCTCATACCATTTTAAATCCAGTTCATATTCAGTCCCTTTAAACTCAGGAAAGTAGAGATTTATAGAATCTTGCATAAAGTCGCCCTCATGCGTTGAGTAAATGGAATAACCTGTCCGATTGAGCAGTATTTCTCTTTTCTTGCCAAAAAGAGGACGCAAAAGCACTTTTGAGTAAAACTTAGAGCTATTTTGTAGATCTTGATCAAATATTTTCATGTAGACTCCTATTTTTAAGCTAAATCCATGAACTTTTTTCAATCAAATCATTTTCATCTTTTGTGCCATAATATATAAAGTCTTTTCAGACATTTAGTTAAGAGGCGGTTCAATTTTTGAACTTAGGCCTTTAAGGAAAAAACCATGGCATACGAAATCGCAAGAGATACATCAACATTCAAATATGGAATGAGCAACCCAGCACAACTTGAGGAATGGCTAAAAGACCATCCGAATGCCATTGGATTGGGTTTTCTTGGGAGATCAAATGTTGGAAAATCCAGCACTATCAATGCTCTATTTGGAAATAAAATAGCTAAAATCTCTAAAACTCCAGGTCGTACTAGAGAGATCAATATCTTCACTTTCAGACTTAAAGATGACGGAAAGATTTGTGAAGATCTACCTGAATTCTATTTTTATGACCTTCCTGGATATGGACATGCCGTAGTTTCAAAGGAAATGTCTAAAAACTGGGAAGTTCTTATTGACCTCTTCTTTAGAGGAATCTCTCTTCATACATTAATGATTAATATTCAAGATGCTCGTCATCCAAATCAAAAGGCAGATCAAGATTTTCACCAATACTTGAGAGCCTACAACTATGAGACTTTTCTCTTGTTTAACAAGATTGATAAATTGAAGAAACAAAAAGAAAGAGCAGCACTCAATAATTTAAAACCAATTCTTTCTAAAGAATTTAAATGGGTGAAACAGATATATTTCACTTCTGCTGAGAAAAAAGATGGTATTGATCAAGTAGAGGGAGCAATTATCTCCTATTTATTAAGACAGCTAGACCTTATACAATCTATGTAATGGGTACAGAACTGGGAAAGACCTATATTTATAGTTTTATCTACTACATTATTCTTTTGAATATTGTTTTAGTTTTTTTTTCCAGGCCTAAATTTCTAGAGAGATTTTCATTCAACTACGGATCAAAGAAAATAAGAGCAATATTTGGAATATTGCTCTTTCTAAGTAGCTTTCTTATTGGTTCAATTACTTACGTAATAAGATACTATAATGGTATTATTCTTATTTAGGACTCTTCTTAATATCATTAACGTCTTTTTCAATATCTTCTAAGTCTGATTCACAGGACTTGATACTATTGATTAAATCCTTAACTCTGGGACTATCCCAATTAAGATCTCCATTTTCCAACGCTAAGAAAGCAAGATGGCCCAACTCTTCGTAAGACTCATGAAGAGTAGTATTTGTTTTGGAGGCGGAGAGCATCTTCTTTCCAATTTCCGTTGTTCTCTTAAGCTCTTCTTGGCACACTTGAACAATTTCAGTAAATCTATCTTTCCATTGTGGCTGCTTTTGCATAGATTCCTCCGCTAGCAATAAAGTTAGGCTCATTATAGCTTTTCTAAATTTTCTTGTGAAGACAAGAGAAAAAAAAGCTCCCCTTAATACCCGACAAAAAAGATCCAAGGACCTAGGTAAAGTCTATCCCCTGCCTATTTATGCTCTTAACTATTACAATTTATTACATATGTTAGATAAACTAAAAAAATCAATTAGCTTAAAAACTTCTTCTGAAGAGAAGAAGAAGTTTGACCAAGTCTTTTCAAAACTCTTCGATCAATATGGAAAGTCTGAAGATCCTTGGGGACTCAATATTCATAAGGCCAAAAAGAGTATTGAATACGTCTGGCCTCTCTACAATAATTATTTCAAAGTAAGAGTCTTTGGAAAAGAAAATGTAGAAGATACCCCTTATATGATTATTTCAAATCACACGGGGCAAATAGCAATTGATGGAATGTTAATCTCCACAGCATTTGCCATGGACGTTGATCCACCAAGAATACTCAGGGCAATGGTCGAGAGGTTCTTCACAGGTCTCCCTTTTATTGGAGCCTGGGCCGCTGAAGGTGGTGCCGTGCTTGGAGATAGACAGAACTGTGTAAAACTCTTAGAAAGAAATCAGTCTGTTTTAATTTTTCCAGAAGGTGTTAAAGGGATTGCAAAAAGTACTCCTGATTATTATAAAGTGCAAAGTTTTACTCGCGGTTTTTTTAGAATCGCTCTCAGTTCTAAAGCTCCCATTTTACCAGTTGCTGTAGTAGGAGCAGAAGAAACTTTTCCCTATGTTTATCAAGCTAAAGGATTAGCAAAACTACTGGGTCTCCCAGCACTTCCCATAAGTCCAAACTACTTCCCCCTACCTTCTCCTATTGATATCTATATTGGAAAACCTTATGAGATACCAGAGGGATTAAGTGCAGACTCTCCAGACAAAGACATAGATAAACACATTTTTGAATTAGAAAATATTGTTCAAACAATGATTAATGACGGATTAAAAAAACGAAGGGAATTTTGGGGCAATGTTAAAAAATAAAAAGAAAATTCTCGTTATTGGTGCCGCAGGAGGACTCGCAAGAATTCTCTCCGGCTTACTTTCAAAAGATATGCCAGACTGTGAAATTATAGGTGTTGATTCTAGGGACTTAAATGATCTTCCCAAGAAAAGTAATATCACCTATCACCAAATGCGCTACACTCGTGGAAACTTTGAAAAGATTTTTAGAGACAACGAATTCTACGCCGTTTACCACTTAGCAAGAATGAGCCACGCCCATTCTAATAAGACAAGCCTTACCCAAAGACTTGACCTTAACATTATGGGAACCAGTAGAATTTTAGAATTATGTTTAAAATTTGAAGTGAGAAAAGTTCTTATTCTTAGTACTTACCATGTTTACGGCGCTCTTTCGGACAACCCTACTTTTATAAAAGAAGATGCTCCTCTTAGAGCAAGCATCAAACATCCTGAACTTAGAGATGTGACAGAGATGGATCAACTTGCCACAAATTGGATGTGGAAGAATCAACACAAGATTGAAACCATTGTACTCAGACCTTGTAGTATCGTGGGACCGCAAATTAAAAATTCTATGAGTCAGTACTTAACAACTTCTTACGTTCCCGTCGGAATAGATTTTAATCCCATGTTTCAATTTATTCATGAATTCGACATGGCCAATATTTTAGCCAGATGCCTTGATGAAGTTCCAACAGGAATTTACAACGTAGCTCCCGATGAAGTGATTAGCATTAGAGAAGCAAAGAAAACCGTTGGTATTCCTTTCTTCAGTTTCCCTATCATGGCCCTTAGTCCCTTAGCCTCAACTTTTAAAAAATTATGGAACTTCCCTGACTATCTACTTGAGTATATTAAGTTTGGCTGCATTATTGATAACTCAGAAATCAAAAAACACCTCAAGGATGACGCACTTCGCTTCACAACTAAAGAAGCACTAGAGCTCCTTAAACTAAGATAATTGAGAGCGACTTCGCATTGACAATGATCACTTAAATTCTTATTATTTCATTCAATGGCCCGGTGGCGGAATGGTAGACGCAGCGGATTCAAAATCCGCCGATGGCAACATTGTGCGAGTTCAAGTCTCGCCCGGGCCACCATCTTAAATCAAAGAAAAGATACACTTTCCTAATAAGAGAACAATCACAAAATTAAAGACTGGTTTTATAACATCCTTTGCTTTTGTTAAAACTAAACCACTCCCTATCCAATTACCTAGGACACTTCCTACTATGGCAATTAGGGCGACTTCCCACATAACTCTTCCGCTATAAGCAAAATATATGAATGATGAAATATTGGAAGAGAAATTGATAATTCTTCCCGTAGCACTTGCCTGCAACACATTAAAATTTAAATATAAAAATAAAGCTATAAGTAGAAACGTTCCGGTTCCAGGTCCAAAGAATCCATCATAAAATCCAAGAATGAGGCCAATTAAAGTTGTTCGAAATACTATTGTTTTTAAATCGAGCTCACTTGATATCTCTTCCCGTTCAAAATTCAATTTCTTATTAAGTAAAAGAATCACTGGTAAAATAAATAGCAAAATATAGATCATGTACTTTGAAGATAGGTAGTTACTGACTTGCGCCCCTGCAAAAGAACCTATTATTGAACAAACCAATGCTATAGACCCTTCCTTCCAAACAATTGCTTTATTCTTTATGAACCTAGAAATGGCCATCAAGCCACCCACCGTTGATGCAGTTTTATTCGTACCTAGAATCAATGACTCTGGCACACCTATAGAAATATAAAGAGGAATAGTTATTAATCCTCCTCCTCCAGCGATCGAGTCAATGATCCCAGCTAAAAGCACACCAAAAAAGATTAAAGCATATTGAACATATGAGAACTCCATTAGTTACTCCTTCTAGCATCTTGCAAGGCTGAGTTAATAAGTTCTAGTCCCTTCACTATTCTCTCTACATCTTTGTTTGAAATTGGATCGAATGCCTTTCTTAATCGCTTATTAGAATAATCATTTACCGTTTTAACAACTTTTTGTCCCTTAACTGTTAATTTCAGTATTTTCTTTCTTCTATCTTCTGTATTTATACTTTCACTCAGATAGCCATCCTTAATAAGTGTTTTTAACGCACGACTTATATTCGCCTTATCAGTAAGAAGGGCCTCCGCAAGATCAACCGCACTTTTATCTGGTGTAAGGCTAAGCTCAATGAGTAAATGTCGCAAAAAATGAGTAAGAGGAAGATTATATTTGTTATCTTTAATAAGCTCAAACTCTCGTACAAATTCTCTGGTAAGACCTCTAATGTACTGTAATTTATTATCTTCCAACATTGACTCCTTAAAAACTACATAGTTGTCATCTACAACTATATAGTTGTACTTGACAACTACACTGAGGTCAATATTATATGTAATGTTTTTAAGAAAACGAGGAAGCAATGAATGACTAGAACTCTCTGATCAAAAGTAATTTCGTTGAGAAAAAATTAAATTTGCGCTTTAAAAAATTTCTTCATTTTTAAATCAGTCTCTAATTTCATCGCTTGCTTAAAAGCTCTAGAAGACAAGTGAGTTTTTCCTAGACTCTTATAGATTGATCCTAGACAACCCCATGCTCTAAGAAAATTCGGATGATGTTTCACAGTCTCTTCCAAATGAAGAATCGCTCCACGGACATCTTTGTCTACATAATAGAAGTGAGTTCCAAGCGTGAAATGCGCATATGCTGATCTTGTATTTCTTTTTAGAATTATTTTTAATTGAACTTCACCTAAGTCATTCTTCCCTTTCTCTAAGAGAGGTCTTGCCTGAACAATTTCCTTTATTTCCATTAATTCTGGAACTGGTTTTTGTAGAAACATAGACTGCGCTAGTACTGAATTCAATAGCGAAGGATAAGCTTCAGTTTCAAAGAGAACTTTAGAAAATACCGTTAAGAAAGCTGGACTCTCCTTCACTTTAGCATTCTCATCCCAAAGTTTCTTCCCCATATAGAGGGCCTCTGGCAACTTTGCATTGGAGTAGTACTTTTTAAAACTTGTTATCTGAGGAGATTCTTTTGTAATTTTCTTAGATGGGGCCATGATACTTTTACAATATGGACAGGCTCCTGTACTTGGTGAAGATAGTGCTCCACAACCTAAACACTCTATTTCAAAACTCATTGTTTTCCTCCACACTGCGAACAGAATTTATGAACGGGCTGAATACCTGCACCGCAATTCACACAGAACTTACTAGCTTTGCTAGGTTGTTTTCCTTGTACTCTTTGAACTTCAGGAGACTCAATGCCTCCAAAACCTCTCCCCAGCATTAATCCCATAAGCATCTGTGTGGAATCACCACCCTGAGATGACCCAAGTGCATCAAGTCCATTGGCGGCCTTATAGAGGAGATACTTTTTAGGATCTCCCACTAAATTCATAGCGACTTTTGATTCGAGAGCTTCCATCACTTCTTTCGAAGGCAATAGAGATTTAATTTGAATATCAGAAACACTTATTCCATATTTTTTAAAAACTTTTTTCGCAAGTGTTTCTAATTTCTTGGAAACTTCATTTTGCTTCTTAGAGAGATCTTCAATATTTACAATATGATCTAAGGCCTCAGGTAAAAGCTCTACAAGCTGTCCCTGTAGAAAATCTTCAAGATGACTTATATCAAAGCTATTTCTTGAACCGATGAGTTCTTGATAAACCCTTTTAGGTGAAAGTAACTTAACTGTGTAAGTTCCAAAGGCCCTAATGGGGACCAAACCTACTCCATTAAATTTTGATAAAATGGGCTTCGCTGTTCCAAATCTCTTTCCTAGATGTTTATTTCCAGTGAAGAACCATACCTCTGCTCTTAGTGGACTTCTTCCACCCCATTTCCAACTGGAAAGTCTAGTGAGTATAGGTACGTTCTCAGTAGATAACTGGTGAATGCCTGGCTTTAAAATATCGGTAATCTCACCTTTATAAATAAAGATCGCCATTTGGTTTGGCCTCACAATAACTGCCGTATCGTTGTAGAGATCAGCACTCCCTTGGTAGGGAATTTTAGTTGCGAGAAGGGCTCCGGTGTCATCTTCAAATTCGTAGACACCTCTAAATAGGTTAGTTTGTTTTTTCATGTATTTAATTTTACTGAACAAATGAATTTCACTCAATAAAGACTTTCGTGCCCATAGAAGACTAAAAGGGTTTACTAATATTCAAGTTTTATACCAGTACTGAAGATGGCTCCATCTATTTGCCCAAATTTTCTCGCATCGACAAAGTTCAAGACATCAGGATCCTTTGCTTTCTGCCCGAGCAGATTTGCAATTTTTCCAAAAATTGAGAAATTACTCTTGGTGTAGGCATATTGAATATCTAAGAGTTCCTGAGAATAAACTTGTGCCCTCTTACTGATATATCTAAAACTTCCTCCAAGTGAGTGCTTTTCAAAAAATCGATAAGTTAATCCAGTGTTAAAAGTAAAGCGAGGGACATAGAAAGCTGATGCGTCTTTATCCATTGCTTTATGACCTTGTCGGTGAAAAGACAGATTAGAGAGGAGAAAGAGCTTGTCATACTTTCTCTGGTATTCAACTTCAAACCCCTGTCTTTCGAATTGACCAGAATTAAAATAAGTTGCTTCATTTGCCCCTGTCACTCTAGTAATCACATTTTCTGTTTTAAGGTAATAGAGATCAAACATGAAGTGATTTCTTTCATCTGTATATGTATAAGCTAAATCTAGCATTCCATTTTTTTCAGGGAGAAGCCCCTTTTTACCAATAACAATTCCTGGGACATTAATATCTGTCTGAATAGGACTAGGTGAATTATATCCCACAGAATATAAAAGTTTTAATGACTGATTTTTATTAATTTTATAGACGACACCTGCACGAGGAGTTTTCTCTGCTTTTGCTAAACTGTAATCAACATATCGAAGTCCAAGTAAGAATTTCCAATATTTAGATAGAGAAAAGTCTATCTGCCCGTAGTGAGACAACTCATAACTTTGACCATCTCCAATAATCGAAAGCAAGAGAGTATCAGAAGTCTGATCATACTTTCCGTAATCTCCCCAACTTCGTCTCTCATATTCTGATCCCACTAAAATTGATAAGGTATCAATAGGTGTAATATGTGCGCGGGCTCCGCCTCTTAAGCGGTAGTTATCCTTTCCCTCATTACTCATTTTGTAAATAACACCAGAAGTTCCACCAAGATCATTTGCCACGGGTAATTCATGAAAGTAATTATTATAATCACCGAAGACATTAAATTTTACTTTTTTAAAGAAGTCTAACTTTTGATCGACGTGTATCAAATAACCTTTTTTTATCCAACTCGCCTTACTGATGACTGTATCTGCAGAAGCAAAGCCGCTCGTATCAGATTCAAAAACATTGATAATGACCTTAGTATCTTTATATTTTATCTTGGCATGAACAGATTTAAAATTTTCGGACTTCCTATAGAACCCGTTCGTGGGTAGGTTTTGATTAGAAAAAGTAGCGGGAGCAGTCTTCAACCCTTCAACAGATTGATTTACACCATCATCAGTTTGAATCTCGGAGGAAATTGAAAGACTTCCATCTTTAAATTTCTTATTGTAGTAAACGCTAGCTTTATCGCGGGCATACTCTCCCTTAGAAGCGTACAAAGTTCCTATATTATCTGTCCTAGTCACAACATTTATCACTCCAGCAGAAGCATTCGTACCATGTAGAACAGAACCTGGACCTCTAATTACTTCAATATAGTCAATAGCTTCAAAGGGAACCCCATTTAGAGGAATATCTGTATGAGTAGGCAACCAGTACGGCA
The DNA here is from genome assembly GCA_002163155.1 of Halobacteriovorax marinus. Taxonomy (GTDB): domain Bacteria; phylum Bdellovibrionota; class Bacteriovoracia; order Bacteriovoracales; family Bacteriovoracaceae; genus Halobacteriovorax; species Halobacteriovorax marinus_A. The sequence goes on from MAAO01000004.1 coordinate 294,018, forward strand.
CGCCATCTATTAGAAATAAAACTTTCTGATTAAAGCCTTCAACTGAACCTCGAATCATTATTGGGGATGTCCCAATTTGTCCCTCAAGAGCCGTAACCCCTGGAACTAAATTAAGCATGTCCTTAATACTTCTCGCTCCAAGCTTTTCTAAATCAAACCTTGAGTAGCGAGTGACTATGGCCGGAGTTTCACTAATGCTCTCCTTATTTATCGACGCTACATCAACCGTAACAGAGAGTAGGTCTTCCATGCTGAAATCCATCAGTGTTGAAAAATCCTGAGCAATAGCAGATGTGGACAAAAGAGATAAATATAAAAAGTATTTGAAATATGTCATCTATAAATTATCACACGAACTAATTTTATCAAAAATAGTCATTGGCATAATTCATTCTTAATTTGCTTCGAATATAGCCGAGTAAAATAATGGTTATCAGATCCTCATCACTGCTCATTTTGACGCACAACTATCTTCCAATTCCCAACTAAGACCCTTCGCTCCAAATTTATGCTGCAAAAGGCTAATATTAGGTGGTCATACAACCCTATTTCTGCTAATTTTTAGGATTTAAGTAGATCGTTTTATTGAGGATAAGTAATGGAAACTAACGATAATCTTTACAAGATTAGACATAGTCTTGCCCACATCTTGGCGCAGGCAGTTTTAGAAGTCAGACCAGGGTCAAAACTAGGTTTTGGACCACCAATTGAAAATGGGTTTTATTACGACTTCATTCTAACCGAACCTCTCCATGAAGATGACTTCAAAGATATTGAAAAGAGAATGAAAGCTATCATCAAGAATAAGCAGGTCTTTGAAAAAGAAGATCTAAAGTTTGATGATGCCATGGCAAGATTAGAAGCGATGGGAGAACCTTATAAGCAAGAATATGCTAAAGAGTTATTTGAGAAACATAATCTTGAATATTTAACTTTCTTTAAGAACGGTTCTTTCGTTGATATGTGTGAAGGTCCACACGTTGAAAACACAAAGAAAATACATCCAGGTTGTTTCAAACTCAAATCTGTAGCCGGAGCCTATTGGCGTGGAAGCTCAGACAATCAAATGATGACAAGAATATATGCTTGGGCCTTTGAAACTAAAGAAGAATTAAAAGAGCACGTAGCAGCTTACCAAGAGGCGCTTAAGAGAGATCATAAGAAACTTGGTAAAGATCTTGATCTCTTTCACATTGATGATGAGATCGGTAAAGGTCTTCCGCTATGGCTTCCTAATGGAACTGTCATTAGAGATGAACTAGAAAAGTTCATGCGTGAGCTAGAATTTAAAGACCGTTTTCAAAGAATAACAACTCCATGTTTAACAAAAGTTCAACTCTACGAGAAAACAGGTCACCTTCCTTATTACGCTGAAGGGATGTTCCCATTCATGGAAGTGAAGGAAAATGAGCAAGACGGACATCATACTAATTATGTTCTTCGTCCAATGAACTGTCCTCATCACCACAAAGTTTTTGACTCAAGAAAGAGATCATACCGTGATCTTCCTATTCGCTTTGCCGAGTATGGAAATGTTTTTAGATATGAATCAGCTGGTTCACTTTCAGGACTTCTAAGAGTTCGTGGAATGTGTATGAACGATGCTCACATCTACTGTGCTGAAGATCAAATTGAAGAAGAATTCTTAAAAGTGATGAAGATGCATGAGACTGTTTATCACACTCTTGGTCTACATAATTTCTGGATGAGACTCTCTACATGGGACCCTGAAGATCCAAAAGGAAAAGAGAAGTATGTTGATGACCCAGCAGCTTGGGAATCAACTCAGGATAAAGTAAGGGCCGCTATGGTTAAGTCTGGTCTACCTTTTAATGAAGTTAAAGGTGAAGCGGCTTTCTACGGTCCAAAAATTGACTTCCAAATGAAGACAGTAACTGGTCGTGAAGAGACAATCTCTACCAACCAACTTGATTTTGCTGTACCAGAAAGACTCGGTCTAACTTATACAGATAAAGATAACGAGCAGAAAACTCCTTATTGTATTCACCGTGCTCCGGCCGGTACGCATGAGCGTTTTGTAGCTTTCCTAATTGAGCATTTCGCAGGAGCTTTCCCAACATGGCTTGCTCCAGTTCAAGTCATGATCCTTCCTGTTAGTGAAAATGTTCTAGATTATTGTAATGATCTCATTGAAGCTCTAAGAGATAGTTTTGTTCGTGTAGAAATTGATACGTCTAACGACTCATTTAATAAGAAAATTAGAACAAACTCTAAGAAGAGAATTCCTAATATGCTTATCATTGGAGACAAAGAGGCAGAAGAAGGAACTGTAACTTTGAAGCGTTACGGAATCCAAGAGCAAGATCAATTCTCAAAAGAAGAATTCATCACTATGCTTATGGATAAAATTAAAAATAGAACACTAGAAAGTTAAGAATATTTCCAGCAGAGGCTATTGTCTCTGCTGGTTATTGATTGATTTCTATAAAACGTCCATCTTTTAAGTCTTGAAGAATTTCATCAAATAATCCATTCCTTTTAATAATAGATAAACCTTCATTGAACTTATTCTTCATTTCTTCACCCTTAGGATTCTTTTTTGAAAAAAGAATATAGTAAAACTTTTGCTCCTCTGTCTTTACGGGAAATGATTTAATTCTATACATATGACTTTTAGAAAATGTATTATTTAAGTGATGCATGGCCACTTGTTTGTGACTAATGACCACATCTAATCTCTTATTAAAGAGTTTCCTAAAATTTTGTCTTACATCATTAACTCTAGAAACTTTAATCAGTCCACTATTCTCAGCGTCTTGAAAGCGGTCTCCATAATTATACGAACGAACTCCGCCAATACTTATTCCTTTTAAATCTTCATAGCTTTGTTTGCTTGGATCCCAGGAAAAGTTAGAGTCATTCAAAACAAAGAATACTTCAGTGTCTGCAACAGCTACAGGTCTACTATAGTAGAAGAATTCCTCTCTCTCTTTTCTATGTGACCAAGGAACTGTACCAACCAACTCTCCAATTTTTGCGAGTTTAAAAGACCTCGCTCCTGGGTAGAATTGATACTCCACCTGGTAGTCAACCGCCGCAAATGCCATTGTTACAATTTTAGCAATGTATCCATTATGAGAAATTTTATTTGATGTATAGGGAGGATACTCCTCTGTTGCGAGCTTAACACTCTCTAAAGAAAAGGTGGAAAAGAGGAAGAATAAACTGAGAAAGAAAATACTTATCGTTTTCATAAGAGAAAGTATAATATTGAAATGTGAGTATTTTATGAACTTATAAGTATTATTGACTCACACTTTAAGTTCAATATTACAGTGGAGCTTTCTATGAATTCACCTTTCCTATACATAGTCATACTAACACTCAGTATTTCCTGTAAACCCAACGGAGAGAAGTTGAAAGTAGAGGATATTCATGGGAAGTGGATGCTTACCAAAATTCTAGAGAATCCCGTCATAGTTGATAGTAGCGCTCATTTTAATTTTCAAAAAGAGGGAGAATTGGGAGGTCATACGAGCTGTAATAATCTATTTGGCAAATATGAGTTCAAGGAAAGTAAGGTCATTTTTTCCAAGATAGGAACCACTAAAATGCTCTGCCATGGTGAAAAGAATTCTCAAGAAATTTCTTTTACATCTTCTCTTCCAAATGTCGCAAAGGTCAAGATAGAAGAAGGCGAACTCATTATTGAAAATTCAAAAGGAGAAATACTCTTTAGGGCCACGAAGGCCCAATAGGACCTTAGGATAAAATATCTTTTAACTTTTCTAACTCATCAAACTTTACTTCAAAAGATTCCTTAGTTTTAGTATTTTTTATAAGTAAGATTTTTTGCTCTAACTCATTCTCACCAAGCATAGAAATAAATTTAGCACCTTGTTTATCTCCCAGAGTGAAAACTTTCTTAAACTTTATAGGAGAGAGAGAGTTTGAAACTTTAAATCCTAGTTCTCTAATTTGAGAAGCAAGTTCAAAGTTCTTTGCTAGAGCACTTTCTGTTTGAAATGTTAAATAGAGATCTACATCATTTTTAGAAAGATCTGGTAAGAGATCATGTGTTTTTAAAAAGTCAGTAAGAGTAACATCTCCAAGACCAAATCCAACTCCCGCAACAGGGTTTTCATTAAAGATCTTTAAAAGATTAGCATAGGCTCCACCACCACAGAGGGCCCTTCTATTATCAGGATGTTTATCAAAAACTTCAAAAACGATTCCCGTATAGTAATCAAGACCTCTAACAATTGTAGGGTCATAAACTAAGTAATCAGCAAGTCCAATAGCACTGGCTACATCAGAAAGTTCTTTAAAACTTGTAAGCTTATCTGTCTGCTCGTTTTTTTCTAGGAATTTAAAAAGATCTTCAAATGATTGCACACTTAAATAGTTCTTTAAAATTTCTTCACTAGCGGGTTCAAGAGAAAGCTCAGAAATCATTTTCTGGAGCGCCTCTGCAGAAACTTTCTTAGCTCTATCAATGATCTTATAAAGTTTAAGTGAAGTCTCTTCATCAACTTTCATTAAATCGTTAAAGACTGCATTTACAATATCTCTATCATTGATAAGAATTTCAAATTGATCTTTATTGGCACCAAAGCTCTCAAATAATTTTACAATGAGTTGTAGAATTTCAATTTCACCACTTCTTCCGGTAGCACCAAAGATGTCGCAGTTAAACTGCCAATGCTCACGCAATCTTCCTCTTTGAGGTTTTTCATATCTCATAAGGTTTGGAATTGAGAACCACTTGATAGGCTTTGGTATTTCCTTGTGAACTTGGGCCACCATTCTAGCCACTGTAGGAGTCATCTCAGGTCTAATCGCCACAAAACGATCTCCCCTATCTGTGAAAGAGTAAATCTGATCGTTAATGAGCTCTTCACCAGACTTGGCCATATAAAGGGCCACTTCTTCTAACATTGGACCATCGTAGGGCTCAAAGGCAAAGAGAGAAGCTGATTCTCTCATTTTAGAAAAAATATAATCTTGTACTCTCTTATCTGCCGGGAAGAAATCTCTTGTTCCCTTGTAAGGCTTTTTATTTAATGCCATTAGTATTCCTATTTCTTATTATAATTTTGCTTTTAAAAAGTTCTCAACATCAGAGATATTCTCAAATATTTTTGCTATTTCAGAAATATTTGGAGAACCACCTTGAGCAAAGTGAGGTTTACCACCACCTTTACCATTAACAGGTTTTAAAACTTCTTTTAAAAGATCTCCTGCTTTTACTTTAGATTTTAAATCATCTCCAACCCAAGCAAAGGCCCTAATTGTCTTCTCATCACTTCCAGCTAGGCAAATGATTTGGTAGTCACCGCTAGCAAGATATTGATCACCAAGATCTTTTAAGACAGCTGCATCCGCATTCATTTGGCCAACGAAGACTTTCGCCCCAGAAATCTCTATGATTTTTTTGTTATCAAATTTAGCTTCTTTCGCTGAAAGCTTCTTAGGAACTTCTTTCTTCACTGAAGATTTCTTCTTAAGTTCAGTGATCTTAGCTTCAAACTCACTTGGTTTTACTGAGAGTTGTTCTGCTGTTTTTCTTAAGATCAAGTTTCTTTCCTGAAGTAACTTATAGGCCTCAACACCAGTCACGGCTTCAATTCTTCTAATACCTTTGGCCACTGAAGATTCAGATGTAATGAGCATTAGACCAATATCACCAGTTCTACTAACGTGAGTTCCCCCACAAAGTTCTACAGAATCACTTCCAAAAGAAACAACTCTTACTTTAGTTGAATACTTCTCACCAAAGAGTGCCATAGCACCTTTTTCAATAGCAGCATCGTAATCTAAGAGATCCGTATCAGTTTTTGAGTTTTTCATGATCCACGAATTTGCCATGGCCTCAATCTGATCAAGTTCATCTTTTGTTACTGCTTTTTGATGTTGAAAATCAAAACGTAAACGATCTGATTTAACGAGTGATCCCTTTTGAACTGCATGATTTCCAATCACTTTATGTAGGGCCGCATGTAAGAGATGGGTTCCCGAGTGATTTCTTTTAATATTTGCTCTAACACTTGAATCAAGTGAAAGAGTTAGGCTTTCACCTTTTGCTAATTTACCTGAAATAAGTTTAGCCACGTGAACGTGAACCTTACCTACTTTCATAGTATCAATGATCGTGACAGAGCAGTTTCCAGATTCAGCGACACCGCTGTCACCAACCTGTCCACCAGACTCTCCATAAAAAGGAGTTGCCTCAGTAACAAAGAGGAATTCTTCTCCTTCAGCTACTGACTCACTCGCCTCTCCGTCTTTAATTATAAGAGAGACAGTTGATTCTATTGATTCATTTTCGTAACCTTTAAAATTGCTCTCACCAAGTGTAGAGACTAATTCTTCCAGTTGATTTTGATCAGCTGAAACACCTTTTCTAGAAATAACTCTAGAAGTGTTTCTATGTTCTTCATAACACTTATCATAACCTTTAAGATCTAATTCAATTGATCTACCAGATAGGTCCGACTTTAAAACATCAAGAGGAAGTCCATGAGTTGTCACAAGTTCAAAAGCTACTTTACCTGGAAAGAGCTTCTTTGAAGACGCGTTCGTGCTTAATTCTTTTTCAATTAGTTCAAGTCCAGTCTTTACGATTGGCTTGAAGTCGTTAATTTCATTTGTGAGATTATAAGTCACCATTTCTTTAGCGTTTTTCATATGAGGATAGAAATCACTCATAATTTCAAAAACCTTATTAACCATTTCTGTGAAATCTATTTTTTCCACTTTTCTGGCCATAAGAGCGGCGACACATTTTCTAATAAGACGTCTTGGAATATATCCCTGACCTTCATTAGATGGTGCAATTCCTTCACTCAGGATGAACACTGCACCACGGATGTGATCCGTTAACATTCTTGCTTTCTTCATATCTGCTTCTGAATTATCAGAACTTAAAAGTTTGTGAGCAATATCCATGAGAGGTTGCATGAGATCAGTTTCATAAACAGAATCATGACCATTTATAACCATAGCTAGTCTTTCTAAACCAGAACCAGTATCTACAGACTTAAGAGGAAGAGATTTAAAACTTCCATCCTTCTGCTTATTGAGTTCCATGAATACACCTGCATTCCAAATTTCAATATATCTTGAGACATCGTCAAAGTGTCCACCTGGTTTATACTCTGGTCCATACTCTGGTCCGCAATCAAAGAAAACCTCTGTACATGGACCACAAGGTCCAGTCTCACCGGCCGGTCCCCAGAAGTTATCATCACCCATCATGATTATATGATCAGCAGGCACTCCGCATTTCTTCCATGCTTCAACAGATTCATTATCAGCAGCTATTCCATGTTCTTTATTTCCACCATAAACAGTGAAGTAAAGTCTCTTGGGATCAAACCCTAATTCGTCCACTAGTAAATCATAGGCTAATTTACAAGCAAGCTCCTTGTAGTAATCACCAATTGACCAAGAACCCATCATTTCAAAAATTGTTAAGTGGTGTCTATCTCCCACATCATCAATATCTTTTGTTCTTATGCAGGGCTGAAAGTTACACAATCTCGGTTGTGGCGGCTCTTCTTTCCCTAGAAAATATGGCTTTAAAGGGGCCATTCCAGAGTTTATGAACAATAAAGTTGGATCATTCTTTGGAACAACAGATGACGCTTTAATTTTTAAGTGATTGTGTTTTTCGAAATAGGAGAGAAACTTCTCTCTAATCTCTCTTGAATTAAGACTTTTCATGTACTTAGGACCTTACGCGAGATGTTATTTTATTTTACTTTCAGTTATATAACAACTTACAAACGATGCCAAAATATTCAAGCGAAATCTGTGAAAAAACATGACGAAAAAAGAAAGATTTTCTGATGTCAAATAGTAGGAGTTGAGGTTAGAATTTCGGCAACTAAAAATGATAAAAATATATAGCACACAAACCAATTGATATTGATCAATTGAAGAGGAGATTCAGATGGATTCATTCTACAAAGATTTAGGAATAAACACAGAAAGAGGTGATCACAGAATTCACGTAGATTCACCTAGAAGTTTCCTAATAGCTGAAGCCGTAAGAAAAGGCTACGGACGCTTAACTGCTGACGGAGCACTTACAGTACTTACTGGAAAGCACACAGGACGATCTGCTAAAGATAGATATATTGTAAAAACTGAAAATACTGAAGGACCAGTATGGTGGGAAAATAACCTCCATCCAATGACTACTGAGAACTTTTCAAAGTTAAAAACTAAAGTTATCGATTATTTAAATGCTTCTGGTGACCTCTACATAACTGAAAGATCAGTTGGTGCTCACAAAGAACACAATATTGGAGCGAGACTGGTAACTTCTCATCCACAACACGCTCTCTTCTCTCTTCACCTATTTAGAAGAAAAATGAGAGAGTTCAACGATAGTGATTACACAATTCTTCACGCTCCAGAATTAAAACTTGATCCAAGTGAATTTGACACAAAATCAGAGACAGCGGTTATTACTTGTCTTGATACAAATACTACAATCATCTGCGGAACACTTTACGCAGGTGAAATTAAAAAGAGTATGTTCGCGGCCATGAACTACAGACTGCCAGAAGTAAACATTCTTCCTATGCACTCTGGAGCTTCTAGACTAAAGAACGAAGACGTATCAGTATTCTTTGGTCTCTCAGGGACAGGAAAGACAACTCTTTCAACTGATGAGGGAACTTTTCTCATTGGTGACGATGAGCACGGTCTAAGTGACGAAGGAATCTTCAATTTTGAAGGTGGCTGTTACGCTAAGACCTATAAACTTTCAAAAGCAACTGAGCCAGAAATCTGGGACGCTTCAAATAGATTTGGAGCCATGTTAGAAAACGTTGTACTCGAAGAAGAAACTGGAAAAGTTGATTACGATGATAAGTCTATTGCAGAAAATGGTAGATCATCTTACCCATTAGAATTCATTAAAGAATTAGAAACTTCTTCTAAAGGAAAAATTCCTAAAGACATTTTCTTTCTCTGTGCTGATGCTTTTGGAGTACTTCCTCCTGTAGCTCGTCTCTCTAAAGAACAAGCTATGTTCTACTTTGTGCTAGGTTACACAGCAAAACTTGCGGGAACAGAAATTGGAATTAAAGAACCTCAGGCGACCTTCTCTCCATGTTTTGGTGCTCCTTTCATGCTAAGACATCCAAGAGTCTATGCTGACCTTCTAGGTCAATACTTAGACAAGTATGATATTAAAGTTTGGCTTATAAACACTGGCTGGACAGGTGGTGAGTACGGTGTTGGTCAGAGATTTCCTCTTGATGTCACAAGAAAAATCATTAGATCAATTCAAGCTAATAAGTTAAATGACGTGGCCCTAGAAAATGATCCTATCTTTAACTTGGCCATCCCATGTGAAGTTCCATCAGTCCCAACTGAACTTCTAAGCCCACAGAAAACTTGGGAAGACTCAAATGCTTATAAGACAAAGGCACAAGAATTAGCCAAATCTTTCCACACTCAAATGGAAACTTTTGGAGATTTCTACACAACCAATATCAAAGGTGCTCCTAGATATAATGGTTAATTAAAATTTGAAATTTAAAATATAGATTGGGACCTTAACGGGTCCCTTTTTTATTTCAAAGGACCAACAACTTCATACTCTCCCTCACGAAAAGAAAGCTTATAAACAACGCAATTGGGAATAGGGATAAGTTCAGCCTCTTCCGGAAGAAAAGAGTGGAGAAGGATTCTAAGGGCGCCTCCGTGAGTACTAATACCCACACTAGAGTGCTCTCCTTTTTTAACAATATCTTTTATAAAGCTAACGAGGCGACTTTTCACTTCCCTGCGAGTTTCACCACCAGGATAAGAAAAATCTAGCGCGTCTTTTGACTTTAATTGTTTGTCCCAAAAAGATTGCTTGTACGTTTTTACAATATCTTTTTTCGACATACCTTCAACTTCACCACAGAAGGCTTCACGCAAATCCCTAGTTTTTATAATAGACACACTTTTTTCATGAAAAGAAATCTGAGCCGTTTCATGCGCCCTAGCGAGATCAGAAGAATACACAGCATCGACTTTTATCTCTTTAAAGAAATCACGAAGAATAAGCGCTTCTTTCTTACCCGTTTCATTTAAAGGTATATCAGTGTGACCTTGGATTTTTTTCAGCTTATTCCAATCGGTCTGACCATGTCTAAATATATAAAAATCTATCATATGTCCTCAAATTGGGAGACTTAAAATTTTCTTCTAGAAAATTTAGATTCTAACCAATTTTATCTATTGGTTCAATATCATCAGGCTCAGCTTCTAAATCAGAATCCACTTTTCCCTTAACCATTGTATACATGTCAGTCACTAGATGTGAAAGTTTATGAGAGTTGTCTTCAAGAGTATTTGCGATATCTGAACTTTCCTGTGAAATTCTTGAGTTTTGTTGCATTACTGAATCAAGTTCTTGAATAGCATTTTTTATCTCATCAACTCCCGCAGATTGCTCAGTTGATGAGTTTGCGATTTCTTTAACTGAAGAGTTAACCTCATTAAAACTTTCTAAAATAGTTGATAATATTTCATCACATTCTTCAATTTTACCAAGGCCTGCATCAACTTTTACTTTACCTTGTTCAATGATTCTTCCGATGTTTGATTTTGAATTTTCTACTATTTCTTTTACCTGATGAGTACTTGAAGTTAAAAGTTCTGAAATTTCTCCTGCAGCTTTTCCACTCATTTGAGCTAAAGCTCCTACTTCCTCGGCCACCACAGAGAATCCTTTTCCGTGTTCACCGGCCCTGGCTGCTTCAACCGAAGCATTAAATGAGAGTAATTTTGTTTGAAAAACGATGTCATTTATCACTTCAGTTTTTTCAGCAATTAAAGCAATTAAGCTTATAATTTTTTCTATTTCTTCATTATTTTGATCTACTATTTTAACTAGTGATTCATTATTTACGTGAACATCTTGAATAGTTACTTTTACCTGATCAACTGAACCTTTTCCCCTCTCTGCTTCTGACTGACTTCTCATGGCAAGTTCCGAAGTATTAGAGGCTCCTTCAGAACTTTTAGCAACCATTGCTGCAATTTCATTAATAGAAGCAGATGTCTCTTGCAAACTTGCTGCTTGTTCTTGAGTTGCCGCGGCTAGCTCATCAGAGCTAGTAGACATACCATTTGACGATTGTAATATTTCAGATGCCATTATATTAATACTTTCTGCCATCTTAGTAATTTGACTTGAAATACTTTTTCCCACGAAGAGAGAGAAGAAAACAATTATAATCACTGAGATAAAAATGAGCATGATAACTTGTTTTCTAATTGAATAAAGTGATGCCAAAGCCTCATCTTCATCCATCTCACTTAAAATATACCAATCTAGTCCATGAATATTTAGCGGACGATAGGCACTAAGAACATTTACATCCCTATAGTCTGGAAAAATCGAAAAATCAGTTTTTCCTTTGGTCACATTATCTGCTCCTTGGGTCTCAATTTTTGCAGCAAGAGCAGAAGTATTCTTCTGTTCTATATAATCGACACTTTCCTTAGAGAGACCAACATTCTTCATAGTGGTGATAAACCCTTCCTTATCTTCCACTAAAAAGCGAGAATCACTTCTCATAACTTTATCAAGACCAATAATATAAGTTTCTCCAGAATCTCCTTGTCCTTGCTTCTTCCACATTTTCCTACTCGTAAGAATTTCATTTACTTTCTCAACTGGAATTTGAAAAACAAGTGTCCCCAGAAGTACTCCCTCTTCAAAAATTGGAGTTGCAATAAACTGAGCGGGAGCATCATAACTTGGATAATAACGATTCATATCTGTTATATAAGTTTTGTCTGAATCCTTTAAAGTAATGGCCTTAGAGTGAGCTTTTCCTATATCACTTCCAGCATAGGGTCCATTTTTTAAACTAGTGGCAAAGTCCAATTCTTTATAAACTGAATACACAATATTTCCACTCTTAGCATCAACCAAAAAAATATCGTAATAACCAAATTTGTAGAGATATGTTCTAAACGTACTATGATATTTTTCGTGAATAGTTGTATAGGTAGAATTATCTGATAATGAAACTAATTTCTCTTTTTCACCAAGAGGATTTGAGTTGGAACTAATAAAAGCATTCTGTAAGAGAATTTGATTTCCCGATAACATATTATAAGGAGCGAGGTAGTCTGATTTTTCCTTACTATTCTCAGCAGTATACTTTTTACCATATTCATTTTCATAGAAATAAGACAACTTTTTTTTGGCAGTCGTCAGGTCACCTACATTTTCTTCCTCGAATTTATCAAATGCTCCAGAGAACTCTCTCATGGCACTAATGGTTGCATTATTTTGAGCCAAAGAAGTCACTTGAGCACCAATCGTTTCATAAAGTCCCTCTAGTTCAAAAGCTTTCGCCTCTCGAATGGCCGTTAATTTTTGCTCAGCCTCGCCCACTAGAGCTTTAGAGTTACTACTAAAAGTTAGCCATGAAATAACTAGAGCGGGAATAACGCCCACAACGACAAAGGCACTAACTAGCTTTGCATTTAAGGATAGATTTATATTTTTCAATGTATTCCTCCCAACAAGTATTTTCATTTTAGTTTAAATCCTTATTTTATTCCTTAAAAAGAAAATCAAATTCATAAAAATTGAGGTTTTCTTTATTTTAAAAAGAGGAAAAACAAATACTATTTAAGAGTTATGTCTTACAATTACAAAGAGCTGGTTAGATTAATAAAACCTATAGAACAAGGAAAGATTCAATGAAGAATTTATTAACTATTATCTTTGCACTTTTTTTATCAACGTCTGCTCTTGCAGAGGTATCTACTTCAGTAGCTGTCACAAGTGACTATGTTTGGCGTGGGCAAACTCAAACAGATCATGGAGTAGCTGTTCAAGGAACACTTGATTATTCATGGAAGTTCTTAACTGTTGGAACGTGGCTATCAAATGTGACTTCGGGTTCAGGAAACACTGAAATTGATCTTTACGTATCTGCAAAACATGAATTCAGTAAAAACTTTTCCGCATCTTTTGGAATAACAAATTACACTTACAAGAATCTACCAACTAATAATACAATGGAGTATGCTCTGACTCTTGAATCAAAAATTGCAAATCTCTTTATTGGTTATACTGATGATTACTTTGCTGCAGATTCATCTTCTGTGTATTACCAACTCACAAGAAGTTTTAGTATTTCTAAAAAAGATAATCTTGGTTTATCGCTGGCATTAGGGATGACAACTTTTGATAGTGAAGTAAAAGTTGGATCTACAGATTACTTAGATTATAAAGTTGGAATTACTAAATCTGTTAATAATTTTGAATATGAATTCTTTTATACAGACACTAATAGAAAAGATAAAACTGCAACAACAGAAACTGAAACAAAAGATAGCTCTTTTGGAGTTAGTTTAGCCATTGCTATTTAATTATATTTAAAGTGAATTCCTCAAGGCCTATTTTGAATAGGCCTTTTTTTTGACCTAGTTGCCCTATATATCGCAAAATCTAAATTATTCCTTAATAAAGAATCAAATTAGTGGTATCTATTCTTATACAAATAAGAAAGGACCTAAGTAAAATGGAAGCATTTCCCTATTTAAAAGCACTTCATATTATCTTCATTGTGACTTGGTTTGCAGGTCTTTTCTATATCGTGAGACTTTTTATTTATCAAACCGAAGCCTCTGAAAAGTCAGAACCTGAAAAGTCTATTCTTACAAACCAATTTAAGATCATGTCCAAAAGACTTTGGTACGGTATCACTTGGCCTTCGGCAATTTTAACGGCGATTCTTGGTCCAAGTCTCATTCACATTTACTTTCCCATAAGTGAACATCCTTGGTTAATTGCAAAATTGATCTTTGTTTTATTTCTCTATATCTATCACTATATTTGCCACAGAATTTACAAGTCCCTACAAAATGAATCCTATACATGGAGTTCAACTAAGCTTAGGATTTGGAATGAAGTGGCCACTGTTCTTCTCTTCGCCATCGTCTTCCTAGTTATTCTGCAAGATATCTTATCGATGTGGAAAGGCGTTTTGGGACTCTTAGCTTTCTCAGGGGTACTAATGGTTGCGATCAAGGCCTATAAGCAAAAGAGAGTTGAAGAATAACCTAAATTCAATGAGTTAAACTTGTAACACTTTCAGTATTTTCTCCACTAATATATAATGGAGGTACTATGAAAAAGCTTATTTACTCGATTATTTGTTTATTTCTACTCTCAGGCTGCATGGCCAAAAAGTCTGCCGCTGGAGAAGGTCTAGATTACAAGGATAGTCATTTATCTAAGGTGGATCCCGATCTTGTTGATTGGAAAACCAAAGACCTAGAATATTGGAAGTCTGTACTAAGTCCCATACAATTTAATGTCACAAGGGAAGCTGGCACCGAGCGGGCCTTCACTGGAAAGTATTGGGACAATAAGAAAGAAGGCGTTTATATTTGCTCCAATTGTGGGCAACATCTCTTTTTATCCTCCACAAAATTTAAATCTGGAACAGGCTGGCCCAGTTTCTACGATACCATCTCTAAAGGTGCAGTCTCAAAGATTGTCGATTCTAAATTTGGTATGAGTCGTACAGAAATAATTTGCTCGAGATGTGGAGCTCACCTGGGTCATGTGTTTGATGATGGTCCACGTCCTACAGGTTTAAGATACTGTATGAATTCTGTTTCCCTAATACATGTCCCTAATAAGAAGAAATAGTTTGTAACATATCTTAGTATCATTACACTTATAGATAGAATTAATTAAAGGAACTAAGATATGAAGAGTAGATTTGGTAAAATAGCCATTGTCATCACAGTGGCCATATTGTTTGTACTGGCCAAGAAATATAATCTAACGAGTTATTTAACACTAGATTATTTAAAAGAAAATCAAGCCGCTCTAACAGAGTACTACCTGAAAAATAAAGTTCAGACCATCGCTCTTTATATGGTGATTTATATTGCCTCCGTTGCTCTCTCTCTACCAGGAGCGATTGTCTTAACGCTAGCAGGAGGGGCGCTCTTTGGGCTCACAACAGGAACAATTATAGTCTCCTTTGCTAGTACTATTGGTGCTACTCTCGCCTTTCTAGTGGCAAGGTTTCTCTTAAAAGATTACATACAAGAGAAATTCTCATCCAAATTGAAAACAATAAATGAAGGAATGGAAAGAGATGGTGCGTTCTATCTCTTTACCCTAAGACTCATTCCAGCTTTTCCCTTCTTCTTAATTAATCTAGTAATGGGTTTAACTCCCATTAAAACTGTTACGTTCTTCTTTATTTCACAAATTGGAATGATTCTAGGAACTATTGTCTACGTCAATGCAGGAGTTGAGCTCTCAAAATTGGATTCCTTAAAAGGAATTTTAAGTCCTTCATTGATACTATCTTTCACTCTCCTGGCCATCATACCTTTCATAGGAAAAAAGATTGTAGAAATATTAAAAGCGAGAAAGGTTTATAAGAAATTTAAAAGACCTAAGTCTTATGACTACAATATGATTTCTATTGGAGCTGGAGCTGGTGGGCTGGTGACTTCTTATATTGGTGCTGCTGTGAATGCTAAAGTCGCTCTTATAGAGAAACACAAAATGGGTGGAGACTGTTTAAACACGGGCTGCGTCCCTTCAAAAGCGCTAATTAAGTCAGCCAGTGTTATTCAAAATGCCAAGAGAGCAAAAGACTTCGGAATAAATAGTATCTCTATCGATTTTGATTTCAAAGACGTTATGCAAAGAGTGCAATCAGTTATTACAAAAATTGAACCTCATGATTCTATAGAGAGATACACTGATCTAGGAGTTGATTGTATAACAGGAAGTGCCAAAATCATCTCTCCATTCGAAGTTGAAGTTAATGGAAAGGTTCTAACTACTAAGAATATAACTATTGCCACAGGAGCCAGACCTTTTGTTCCCCCCATTCCTGGAATTGAATCCACGGGTTATTTAACTTCTGACACTTTATGGAATTTAGAAAAACTACCAAAGAGATTCATTGTTCTTGGAGGTGGTCCCATAGGCCTTGAGATGGCGCAATGTTTTGCTAGGTTTGGTTCAAGTGTGACTATTGTTGAGATGGCACCTAGGATCATGATTAAAGAAGATCCTGACGCCTCTAAAGTGGTTCATGAAAGACTAGAGAGTGAAGGTGTATCCATTTTGATTAATCATAGGGCCAAGAGTTTCGAAGGAAAGAAGTTAACCTGTGAATTTGAAGGCAAGGATATAGAAATAGAGTTTGATGAAATCTTAATTGCAGTTGGTAGAAAAACTAACGTTACAGGCTTTGGTCTCGAAGAGCTCGGAGTAAAACTTCGAAAAAATGGCACCATTGAAACAAATGAATACTTACAAACAAATTTTCCAAACATATTCGCCTGTGGTGATGTGACCGGCCCTTTTCAACTTACCCATGCTGCCGGTCACCAAGCTTGGTACTGTGCTGTAAATGGTTTATTTGGTAAATTCAAGAAGTTTAAGGTTGATTACAGCGTCATGCCTTGGGCCACATACACTGATCCAGAAGTAGCGACTGTGGGTCAAAATGAAACAGCTTGTAAAGAACAAGGAATAGCCTATGAAGTCACTAAGTATGAAATAGATGACTTAGATAGGGCGATTGCCGACAGCGAAGATCACGGCTTTGTAAAAGTCCTAACAGTACCAGGTAGTGACAAAATCATAGGGGCCACTATTGTTGGCGTCCATGCCAGTGATCTCTTACTTGAGTTTACCGCAGCAATGAAAAATGGATTTGGTCTTAATAAAATTCTTGGAACAATTCACCCCTATCCCACAATGGGAGAGGCGAATAAATATCTTGCTGGTGTTTGGAAAAATGAAAAGAAACCTAAGAAACTTCTAGAATTTGTTAAGAAGTTTCACAAGTGGCAGAGATCTTAATCCTCTTCTTTGCAATCATCATAGAGAACTATGAATTCAGGAGCTTCTATCACTGCTCCACACCCATATTTTGATTGGTTTGGTTTGTCTTTGTATAAGAAGAACTGAAAAGCCATTCTAACTTTCTCACTCTTATTTGCCTTATTCTTCGCCTGGAATTCGAAGATGGCCTTATAGGTAAAAGTCTCTGCATCGATGATAACGAGTCTTCCGAGTTTAAACGGATCCTTTCTACCCATAAAGTACTTAGGAACTGACGCTTCTTCATTCGAGGGATCTGAAACGACTTTTATATGGGGATGCATATCTTGCTTCATACATTTGTGATCGCTCATACCATCAACTCTTGCTCCAGAGAGTTCAAGTTTAAAAATTTCAATGGCAACTTCTTTAGGACTAAAAGAGCTCGGACAATTTATCGCCCATGTATTTTGAATAAATATGAATGAAATTATGAATAGTATTTTTCTTATCACGTTGTTTGGCCTTCTTGCTCTAGACATTGTTTAACACAACTTTCTCCCTCTAATTTTACCCGCTTTTTCGATCGACAGCTAGGCTTATCGGATTGGTGACGAATTAAAGAAAATCTTGAGTTTGTTGTAAGAGATGCAGTGGAAACTTTTCCCGTCTTACCTTTTACTTTACTCAAACAGGTCTTTAGAGCAATTTGTCTTAAACTGTTAAACATAGTCCCAGGTCCGTTAGCGTAAGTACTTATATGAACTCTAGAAGGGCCGTAACTATTTTTTAAAGCTCCACTATGAATAAAAGTAAAATCAAAATCCGCGACATTTATTGAATTACAAGTTCCTGCTGTTGCATGTTTATTGATACCTAATGGATCAGCACCAACACCATCAATCATAACAATATGACTTCCGGCCACATTTAACATATCCCCTGCTTTTATCGTTTCATCACCTTCGAAGCTAGCTTTCTTTAAACAACTATTTTTTTGCTTAGTTAAAGCGTGAAATGATCTAGTGGTATTACTAGTGAAAGGACCTGCAGCTGTTGTAACTTTTAATCCTTGAGAACCAAGAGCAGTTGAGATAAAAGCAGAACAGTCAATTCCTGAAGCTGGGCTTGAAGTTTTTGCAACCCCTGATCCACCTTTAAACAGTTTTACTCCACCACTTTTAGAAACTCCTGTTCTTGATCCATAACCATAAACAGGTGGCTTATCCAACATACTCTTGCAACCTTTCGCGGGGTAATTTGGATCCTTAGCAAGTTTACTCAAAACAATATGAGAATTTATATAAGATTTTGAACTATAAATTCTTCTAAGTTTTCCGCCGGACACGCCTTTTTGCTTTCCATAAGATCTTGCACTATCAACTCCCTTTAAATTCGGAGTCGAAGGTCCAATAACATTATCAATCGCCGCGCAAGATTGGAACATCGTAGCGAGTAACATTCTCGCTCCTTTAGCCGCAGGATTCATAGATTTGTTTGGATTTGTATTATCATAATACTGAGGACATCCATCACTTGATGTCACATAGGAGTTTATTCTATTTTTAATATCTTCTGAAGAAGGAAAGGTTGAATAATCTTTTGAAAGACCACTCATTTCATTAATCCAGTCTTCTTCTTTCAATTCTTCGCCTGGTCCCTCAATCTTATCATTCTGCCCTAATTTCTGGAGATGAACTTTTTGTGTAACTTCAGGAGGTTTACACGAAAATGTAAATCCTAAAGTAAAAATGAAAATTAGAATGTTTCTGTTCATACGATCTCTTCTCTATAGTGCTTAAAGTTCTCTCATTTACTATTCTACTTAAATAAGTGAGTTTTACGGTAGGAAGAAAAAATAACCGCAGATAACTTACTGATATAACGATACTTTATCGCTAGAGAATCATTTAATTAGTGCCCACTATTTGAGTTTTTAGAGATTTGGAATAAAACTAGAGATCTTATTTTGGGTAATATGTTTTTTTATGTACTTATCTAGTCCTGGAGTAAGTGTGAGAAAACGAATTCCTAGACCCGCATTTTCTTCATTAGGACTTCTCTTCCATACGACTTCCGCCACAATTTTTACAACTTCTGAGTGTTCATCTACTTTAACATTGAAGTCATAGAATTTTCCAACGTTTGCTTTTACTAAAGTGGGAATTTCATCAAAGGAAATAAAAGCTCCCCCGGTTCCAACCGACACTGTAGCTAAATCTATAATGTCTTTATTAAAACAATCACTGACCTCTTTATCCATTAACATTAAACGATTTCTTTGCACCAAATCGTCAACATAGTAATTTGAAATGAGCTGATAA
Organism: Halobacteriovorax marinus; assembly: GCA_002163155.1. Taxonomy (GTDB): domain Bacteria; phylum Bdellovibrionota; class Bacteriovoracia; order Bacteriovoracales; family Bacteriovoracaceae; genus Halobacteriovorax; species Halobacteriovorax marinus_A. The sequence continues at coordinate 313,146 of MAAO01000004.1, forward strand.
ATTTCATCTGCTTTAAAAGGTTTCTGAACAAATGCCACGGCACCAAAATTTAATAACTCATCTAAATCGTAATCATGATGACCTGAGATCAAGATTACAAATGGCCAAAAGGGATGCACGGTTCGAACCTTTTCTAAAAGTTCAACACCATCCATTCCAGGCATTCTAATATCTGAAATAATACAATCAAACCTTTCTACTTCAAGAAGGTCGAAGACTTTTTCTGGATTAGTTAAAGTTGTGGCCTTAATTCCATACTTCTCAATGCTTGAAGCAAGAACTTCACACATAACAGAATTGTCATCAACTACCAGAACCTTAGGAGTTCTATTTAAAAATTTAAAGGATTTTAATTCTTCTAAGAGTGCTTTATAAATTAATACTGCTACTTCACATTTATTGTCACAGTTTGTTTTTTTAAAAATATGTTCAAAATGATTTCTAACGGTAGAAGTACTTATTCCTAGAGATTCAGAAATTTGCCTGGTACTAGTCATTTGCATTAGCAACTGTCCAACAATCTGACTCTCTCTTGGCGTTAAATTATAACGACAAGCAAAGTCCTCTAGAATTTGTTTCTGCTCTTGATTTTCCACACTTTATTTTCCTACAAAAGATGTTTTCAACCAAGGCAATTTTTCTTAACTATACAAAATTAAGAAAATGAACTACTGCTCTAACTCGCTGATTTTACCCTCATAGTCATCCATAATCACTTGATACTCGTCAGTGATATCAGATAACTCTGTATACTCTAAATCTAGTACCTTTTGTAAAGTTCCAAGATTTCTAGAGAGCTCACTAATTCTCTTTCCGTCGCCACTAGCACTAATTTCCAGAAGTTCGGAATTGATATCATCAACTTTTTCTTCTTTTGCGAATATATCAACTTCAAGTTGATCCATTTTCTTTTTAAGATGTTTTGTCTCTTTACTTCGATTAGAGATAAGTTCTGACTTTAACTTCTTCACTTGAGCGTATGACAAAGTCTCTCTTGGTTTCTCCATACCCTTTTCTACGACTTCTTCTTCCCAGCCTATTTTCTCTAGAAACTCATCGTAATTCCCTTCAAAAACCTCAGCACCACCTGACCTAAAGAGAACCAACCTATTGGCGAGTCTTCTTAAAATCATTTCATTGTGGGTCACGAGAACAATGGCACCAGGAAAATTTTCTAACTTTTCACAAAGAGTTTCTACTGCTTCGATATCAAGATGATTGGTAGGCTCATCAAGAAAGAGAATATTAGATTTATGAGCAAGAATTTTTCCTAGCATCACTCTGGACTTCTCTCCACCCGAGAGAACACTTATTTTCTTATCGGCCAGATCCCCTTCAAACATCATGCTTCCACAAATGGAGCGAACATCAGAAAAAGACAGGTCAGTATTTGAAGATCTTATCTCCTCTGCAATCGTAATTTTCTCACTTAAGCGATTTATATTTGTTTGACCAAAATGACCAATTTGAGTTGAAGGATGGTACTTAATCTCGCCCGTATTTTCTTTTAACTCTTTAGTCATAACATTTAAAAGAGTTGATTTTCCTTTTCCATTTTTCCCAATAATTCCAATGCAATCATTTTTCTTAATCGAGAAATTTAAATCTTTAAACAGTATGTCTTCATTTTCTCCGTAGGAGAATGAGAGATCATTAATATTGGCTATCACTTTTCCAGGGCAATCTACATAACGAAATGAAAATCCCATATTTCCTTCTTTTTGAAGTTCTCCTAGGGTTTCCATTTTACCAAGTTGCTTTAATCTAGACTGTGCTTGTGTGGCCTTAGAAGCCTTTGCTCTAAATCTATCCACAAAGGCCATCAAATCTTTCTTCTTCTTATCTTGATTCGCTCTCGTTTGTTCATAGAGCATTTCTTCTTCAAGAAGTTGTTCATAAAACTTAATCGTCGTACCTTTTATTTTCTTTAGTCGCCCACGACTAATCCCCATTGTGTGAGTAATCACATCATCCATAAAATCTCTATCGTGAGTAATGATGACCACTTCACCTTGAAAACTCTTTAAGAAACCTTTCAGCCATCTAAGGGAAACAATATCGAGATAATTTGTTGGCTCATCCAATAAAAGTAGATGAGGATTCTCCAATAAGCACTTCGCGAGATTAATTCTGATCTGATACCCTCCAGAAAAACTATTGGGGTCACTACTCATATCTTCTTCACTAAAACCAAGACCAGAGAGGATTTTCTCCGCTTTATAATGATCAAACTTCTCATCATCACTTAAAGACTCAACACATTCCTCTAAGACAGAGGCCTTATTAAAGTCTAAATGCTGCCTTAAGTATCCAATTTTATAGGATTTAGGAATATTCATTGAGCCAGCGTCTAGGGCCAGCTCACCGGTGATAATTTTAAAGAGGGTTGATTTGCCACTTCCATTTCTACCAACTAGGCCTACTCGTTCTTTCGAACCAATAGTAAATGAAATGTCTTCATAGAGGGTCTGTCCCCCAAATGACTTGGAAATATTACTCATTTGTATCATAGCGCATTCTTTTCAGTTACAAACTCATCTATATACATTAGTATATGGAGAATTATTACATTTTTAACAACAAGCATCATAACCTATAGGGAATTGTATGTCCAATCTGAAGAACATTGCTGTCGTCGCTCACGTTGACCACGGAAAAACTACACTAGTAGATGAACTATTAAAACAATCTGGAACTTTTAGTGAAAGAGAACAAGTTGCTGAAAGAGTCATGGACTCCGGTGAAATTGAAAAAGAAAGAGGGATTACAATTACTGCAAAGAATTGTGCCTTTAACTATAAAGGTTACAGAGTAAATCTTCTAGATACTCCAGGCCATGCTGACTTTGGTGGAGAAGTAGAAAGATCTCTCATGATGGTTGATGGTGTTCTCTTATTAGTAGACGCTGCCGAAGGTCCACTTCCTCAAACAAGATTCGTTCTTCAAAAAGCGCTAGCAAGAGGAATTAAGATTGGTGTTATCATTAACAAGATCGATAGACCTGATGAAAGAATTGAAGAAGTAAAAGGTGAAATTGAAGATCTATTTTTAGAAATGGCCGATCAAATGAATCTTGAAGATTATGATTTAGATATTCCAATTATCTATTCTTCTGCCAAAGAAGGTTGGGCCACAAATGATCCTGCTGTAAAGAGATCAGACATGAATCCAATTTTAGATTTTATTGTTTCTGACTTCTACCCTGAGCCTCAAGTTGAAGAAGGTGATGACTTAAGACTTCTAGTGACAAATCTTTCATACTCTGAATACAAAGGACCACTATTTGTTGGTCGTATTGGGAAAGGGACTATCAGAAAGAACCAAAACTTTACTCGTTGTGATAGAGACCAGAAGAATAAGAGTTTCAAAGTCTCTTCCATACAAATTTACGATAAAATTGGTTTTAAAGAAGTTGACTCAGCAAGCGCTGGAGAAATTGTTATCATTGCTGGTTCTACTGAATCAGAAATTGGTGACACAATTTGTTCAACGACTGCCATTAATCCTCTTCCAAGAATTGAAGTTGAACCACCTACAGTATCTGTAAACGTTTCAGTAAACACTTCTCCAAACTCTGGACAAGAAGGTGATTACTTAACTTCAAGAAAACTTGAAGAGTTATTACAAGAATCCTGTCGTTTAAACGTAGCACTTAAGTATGAGCACACTGAAGATCCAAAAGTTTTAAAACTTAAAGGTCGTGGAGAGCTTCAACTTGCCATCGTTTTTGAACAAATACGTCGTAAGGGATTTGAACTTATGATCTCAAGACCAGAAGTTCTTTTCAAAACTGATGAAAATGGTGAAAAAACTGAACCTTATGAGAATGTTGTTGTTGATATTCCAAGTGACTGTACTGGACCTATTACTGAAAAACTTTCAATCAGAAAAGGAATCATGGGGAACATGATGCCAATTGGTGAATCTAGAACAAGAGTTGAATTTAGAATTCCTTCTCGTGGTCTTATTGGATACAGATCTACTTTCCTAACTGATACACGTGGAGAGGGACTCATCAGTTCTGAATTCCTAGGATACGATAAGTTTGCAGGAATTATGCTCTCAAGACAAAACGGAGCCATCATCTCTGATAGAGCTGGTAAAATCACTCCTTACGCTCTTTTCAACCTTCTTAACAACGGTAAAATGTATGTTGTACCAGGTGATAAGTGTTACGAAGGAATGGTTATTGGTGAGCACAATAAAGTAAATGATACTAACGTTAACTGTGTAAGAGAAAAACATCTTGCTGCCATGAGAACGGCCGGTAAGGACGTAAACATCGTTCTTCCTCCAGTTCAACAGAAAACTCTTGAATGGGCCATGGATTGGATTGATGATGATGAGTGGGTAGAAGTAACTCCACTTAACATTAGAGTTAGAAAGAAAGTTTTACCAGCGAACAAAAGATCTGTTCTACGTGGTGATAAAAAGTAACTTTAGAATAAAATTTATAAAACGGTCTCAAACCCGGAAGAAAGCCACTTATGTGGCTTTTTTTATTTTTAAGTGAAATAATAAACTCAAGATTAAAATTTAAATCTAGGAGATGTAATGAAAGGAATCATTATCACACTGTCACTTATTTTAAACTTAGCTGTAATGGCCGGAGCTCAAGACGGAGTCACACTTCCAAACAATATTGAACTTCATGGAAAGAATCTTATCCTCAACGGGATGGGAACAAGAAGGGCCACATGGATTAAAGTTAAAGTTTACGTTGGTGGACTTTATATGGAAAAAAAATCTAAGGACTTCAAAACTTTTTTAAGTGAGAAATCTCCCAAACAAATCATTATGAAGTTTGTTCGTAATGTTGACGGAAACGACTTGATAGACGGCTGGAAGGAAGCTTTTGGAAATGCTGTAGCAAAAGATAAGCACCCTGCTCTTCAACCAAGAATGGATAAGTTCTATACTTATTTTTCAGATATTAAAAAGGGACAATCAATTGTCTTTAACTTTTTGAAAGATGGTGTTGATACAACTATCAATGGTACGAAGAAAGAAAAGATCAAAGGCTTTGATTTTACCAATGCTCTTCTCTCTGTATGGTTCATAAACGCTAAGGATGAAGGACTCAAAGAAGGCCTTCTCGGTTTATAATTTATCGTATTTCTTCATAGAACCTCGCGCTTTCTCTGCGGGGTATTTTTCACCATTTCTTTTGAACTTCATTTCTAATATTTCTTCTATATCCACGTCTAGAACGTCACTAAGGCGAAGCATATAAAGCAAAACATCCGCCATTTCCTCTTTAACACCTTCCATTTGCTCTTCGGACATATTTAAACTCTGCTCACTTGTAAGCCATTGAAAATGCTCTACCAGCTCAGAACACTCCACACTCATGGCCATGACCAAGTTCTTGGGATTATGAAATTGACCCCAATCTCTAATCTTGGCAAATTCACTCAGCCTTTTTTTCCACTTTGAGATATTAATTACTTGTGTCATTAACTTTTCCTTAACCTTAAGATTACATTTTTTTTTCTTAAACTCAAACTAAATTCATTGACACAGATACCATTCCGGCATAAAAATGTATACAAATAAGGCGACTTAGCTAACAAACCTTAAGAACCTGCTCAACTATTATGAAGCATACAACAAGGTACTCTTTGGAGTAAATTATGGGTGAAAAAATGCATGTAACTATCGTAGACGATGTTCAAGACAATCTCTTGAGCTACAAAGAACTTTTAGAAGCAAATTTTAATCTCGAGCTTATCCAAAATCCCCTCGAACTTCTTGGGTATTTAAGTACGGCCAAAACTGACCTAGTCCTCCTAGACCTTCATATGCCAAATATGAACGGATTTGAGCTCTACGGAAAATTCAGAGACACACATCCAGAAGTTCCAGTGATCTTCCTTACGGGTGATCCTTCTGAAGAAGTCGTGGTTCAAGGAATGGATTTAGGATGTGACGATTTCATCGTTAAGCCTGTTTCTTTAAATGAGTTAGTCGCAAGAATCAAAAACAAGATTCAAACAAAACAGGGAACGAGAGAAGTTGAAGACAAAATCTCTTTTGGTGACTTTATTCTTCACACTGAAATTCAGATGGCACAAGTTGGTGAAAAGAAAATCCAACTAACTCCAATTGAATTCAAAATCATTCACCTACTCTCTAAGAGTCCTAATAAGATCTTTAGTAGAGAATACATTACAAACCTTCTATGGCCTAATGTACACGTTCAAAACCAAAATATAGACACACACCTTTCTAACCTTAGAAAGAAACTGAGACCGTTTTCTCAGTATATAAAGACGATTAAATCACGTGGTTATATTCTCAGAATATAGTCAGGTATTAATAAAATCTCTTTAATTTCCTATTGTAGCAGAGAACCTTCTCTGCTACATTTTACCTAATCTAACATTCATAATTATTCACGGAGGAATAGATGAAAAAGTTACTTTTTGCTACCGTTATTGGTGGGTTATTTTCAGCAACAGTTTCTGCTGCTTCTTACCAAGCACAAGGTTGTGGTCTTGGTTCAACACTTTTTACAGATGGTTCTAGTTTAGTTCACCAAACGCTTGGTGCTATAACTAACGGTCTACTTAGTAATAACACTTTTGGAATGATTTCTGGTACATCAAATTGCGAACTTGATGGTGCAGGAGGAATGGCGAATGCAGTTTTTATTAAAGCTAACAAAGTTGCCCTTTCTAATGACATTGCTCGCGGACAAGGTGCCACCCTAGCTTCACTTTCAAGAATGTACGGATGTACAAACTTAAAAGCGATTGGTTCAACTCTTCAAAAAAATTATAAAACTATTTTTTCTGAAACAAATGTTCAACCAACTCAAATTGATATGAGTATCAGAAATATCATCGAAGAAAACAAAGCTTGTATCTAACAAACATATGATTTTATGCACTGGAAGCTTTAAGTTTCCAGTGTTAGTCTTTTCCTTATGTTCAAACTCATCTTAATCTTATTTCTTTCATTTTCAGCTTTTGCAAAAGTTCCCTCAAACATTCTAGTGAAAGTTAATAAATCAAAAATCTATCAACATAAAATCTGGCACAATCTCATGCACTACAAACCTTCTTTTTTTGGAGGTTATGAAAGTGAAGCCGATGGTGAAGAGTTCTTCTTTCATAAGAAAGGAAAGGAATTTCCCAAACTTGAACTTATTGCAAACTTAGAAGCCTTTTATTCGAGTACTTCAGAGCAAGGTAGCGATAAGAGTCCACACTGCCTCTTTCCAGCAAGAGCTAGTTTTTTTAAACGCCTCAAACTCATCTCGCCGTCCCAAACGGCAGAAACTTGCCCAAAGTATGAAAGATTTCAAAGAAAGATATCAGCAAAGTCAGTCTCAATAGTCTTCTCTTCTTACTTTCTAGATACTCCGGCCTCAGCATTTGGTCACACTCTTATGAGATTAAATAAAGAAATCAGAACAACAGATGAAGATGATAGAAATTATGAACTTCTAGACTATGCCGTCAATTACTCAGCGAGTGTCACTACAAGTAATCCCTTTCTCTATGGACTTATGGGAATGATAGGAGGCTTCAAAGGTGAGTTCGCGGCTATCCCCTATTTTTACAAAGTAAGAGAATATAATGATTACGAATCGAGAGACCTGTGGAGTTATGATTTAAACCTCACGCAAAATGAAGTTGATATGGTTGTTGCCCACATCTGGGAAATGGGTCAGACCTATTTTAGATATTACTATTTAACAGAAAATTGTTCCTATCACATGCTTGGACTTTTAGATGTTGCTAATGAAAACTGGAACCTAAGTAAGAGAAATCCAAGTATTGTTATTCCTGTTGATACTATAAAAACGCTAAAAGAAACTCCAAACCTTATTCGAAGAATTAGTTATAGACCTTCCAAATTAAAAAAGGCAAAACAATCAATTAGACGTTTAAATAAATCAGAAACTGAACTCTTTAAGAGTGTGGTATCAACTTTCTCAGCAAGCCCTCTTGTGAAACAAACAAACGCAACCAAAGCGAAAGTCTTAGATGCAGCAATTGAATTTCTCGACTACAAATATAGTAAGGAAGTCCTACTAGAGAAAAAAGAGACTATGAAATGGAAGCAAGAGTTACTCATTGCAAGAAGCGAAACAGGAATAGTCTCCAATGAAGAAGTCATTAATCTTCCTGAGAATGAAAGACCTGACCTTGGACATGGCCCAAGAAGACTAATGATATCCACAGGAATTGATAACCTATCAGGAAGTTATCAAACACTCTCATTTAGATTCGCACTCCATGATTTCTATGATCCCCTCACGGGACAAAACCCTCAAGCGACTATGGAAATGGGAGATCTAAAACTTAGATATTATAAGAGAAATAAATTGAAAAGTAATTCATCAAAACTCATACTTGAACGATTCAACCTTGTTAATGTTGTAAACCTAAGCCCAGTGAAACAGTTCTTTACCAATCTTTCGTGGCGTTTTAATTTAGGTACCAAAGTCATACAAGATTCAGGATGCGATCATTGTCTCGCTCCAGGTTTTCAATATGGAGCGGGTTTATCTTATTTATCAAATTTTATTAAAAGTTATTTATTCGCTACGACAGAACTAGACATTCATAGAGAACTCTCAAAAGAAAATATACGTCTAGGAATTGGGCCTGAAATGAATTTTATCATTAGTCCTTTGCAAAATCTTAATTTTGGAATATTTGCAGATTATAAGTGGCGCTTCCCAGCTCATGTAAAGAAAACGTATTCATACGGATCTAGACTTAGGTATTCTTTTGTAAAGAACTTAGCAGTAGATTTAAGATATCAAAAATATACAAGAAACTGGAATAGTGAATTGGCTCTTGCTTTTTACTATTAAAAGCAAGACGGAATTATTTCATTCACTCTCTTATTAAAGAAAGTAATGACTTTATTTTTCATTTTAACTCTTGTTAATACTGACCAATAGAACATTGATTTAGGAAAAAGTTCTCCACTAGGCCTTCGCTTTGATCCGGAGATTTGTTTCGCCATGACTGACATACCACATGAGAGATTATTTTCTGGATTTAAGATTGTAGTTCTATTCAGTTCACAAAAATCATAATAGTCAGAGTCATCAATACTTAATTGCAACAGCCCCTCTGAATACTTCCCCATTGAGGATTCCCAGTACCTTTCAGCGGGATTGAAACTAGACTCAAAATATGAAATTGAGGCCATGAACAGTGCCCAAAACTTCTTCTTATCCAATCTAGGAAGTACATTATAATTAGAACAATTAACTTTTCTTAGATCATATAAATTCAAATCATCTTCTAGAAGAGAGCTATTTTGAATATCTAAAGCATCGAAAACCAACTGAGTCCATTCTGCATGCCACTGAGTACCATATTCACCAACAACAGAAAACGATTGAGGCTTTAATTGATCGTATCCTCCTCTATCAGGAGTTGGAGTTGGCTCCACGGGGAGAAGTTTAGGGACAGTCTCCTCTGAGCAAGAGAATAGAGAGAACAATACAAAACTTAGAAGAAATACTTTCATAAAATTCCTTTTACTCAAGAACGGCCTTTATGGCCTTTAGAATTTGTTCCGTCCCATTTGGAAAATCATATTGTTGTTCTTCTTTTGAAGTTTTACTAAATTTTCCTATGACTTTAAGAATACTTAATTCTGCAAGTTCATCTTCACTTAGAACTAAAGAATTTAACTTATTCTTTGCTTCCATAGCATTGTGAAATTGTTCGTTCTTTTGTGCTATCTTTAAAGGAATGAGAACACTTCTTTTCTTTAAGGCCATTAACTCACAAACAGTTCCTGCCCCGGCCCTTGAAATAATAATCTCTGCAGATTTCATTATATCAATAATTTCACTACCAACAAAGGCCACAGGTAGGTAGTCAGTACTTCCAAGAGCTTCAAATTCTGAAATAAAGGCTTTTCCTACTTGATGAATAACTCGATACGACTTTAATAATTCATCTAAATCATTTTTAACTAAATTGTTTAACAAGAGTGAGCCATTTCCTCCTCCAGTTAAAAACAAAAGAGGTTTCTCTTCTTTTAAAGAAAAGTCTTTAAAATGACTTCTATGAATCTCTCTTTCATAACATTCATCACGAAGAGGATAACCAAAATGAAAACTTTTATTTTTTGGAAAATAATTTAATGACTCTTCAAAACTTACAAAAATCTTATCAGCAAACTTTGAACAAATTTTATTCGCGAGCCCAACTCGACTCGTCTGTTCGTGAATAAAGACTTTCTTACCTGTTAATTTAGCGGCAATCACAACCGGAACGCTGACAAAACCACCGGTAGCAAAAACTAAAGTCCGAGGAGATTTAAACAGAAAGTAGAAAAATGATTGAACAAGACCAATACCTACTTTAAAAATATCTATAAAATTTTGAAAAGAGAAATAACGTCTTAACTTTCCCGTTGTAATAGGCTTATAGCAAACATCGTACTCAGCTATTAAAGAACGCTCGATACTGTCTCGTCCTCCGACATATGAAACTTGCCACTCAGTAGTTGCTTGAATTTTCTTTATCAAAGTAATAGCCGGCATGACGTGGCCACCACTTCCGCCGCCAGTAAAAATAATTTTTTCCACTTTAATCTCCAAAAGTATTAATCCATCTTAGAGAACTTTTTTCCTATCAACAATTATTACTTCAAATATTTCTCAAGTTTCTTCTCAACTAAATCGAAATAGACGTTAAGAACTCATTTAATTAGGAGATAAATATGAAAAGAATCATTACTTTAATGACTTTAATTTGTATGGCACCCACAATGGCCGATTTTAAGACCGTCAAAGTCTCTGGCTTTACAGGTTCCTACGACAAGCCAGACGGATCAGCAACAGCAACAGAGCTCGTTATACCTTCGGCTAAGAACACACAGATTGAAATTAAACTCACAGGCATTGAAAACGGCTACCTATTGACCTACGGAGATCAAGAATTTACTTTTGAAAACCCTCCGGCCTTCATTAATGACTTACAAGATGGTACCTGGAGTAATGTAAATTACTCAACTATTGGAAAAAATCTCTCTTCATCAATTAATAGTCTCTATACGAATCTTGATGATTCGAGCATGAGCTTGAATAATTTCAGTCTGCAATGTAGTGAGTCTAGATTTTTTGAAAATTATGGTATTCAGATTATCGATGGCTGCTTAAAGAATGGGAAGATTCAATTAAAGTACCTTAAAAGTACAACTTCTAGAAAGATTCTCAATATTCTTGATGAAGTTCCTGAATTCTTAGGTGTATATGCCAATGATACAATTGTTAAAGATGCTAAATTAACAATAAACAATCATAAGTTCAGTTTTGTTGGAAAAATACAAATGGGAATGAGTGCGAAAGTTAAAATCTCTGGCCACTCTGAGTATCAAAAAGAAAATAATAGAATTGCGATTCGTATAGATAAGGCCAAAGCGAGTTTTATTAATATTAAGAATAAAATTTTTGAAGAATTAAAGAAGTCGGAATCAGATACAATGAAAGTGAAGAAGCCCTATATATACCTATTACTTAAATAACACTTTGGCCTGCGGCGTTTCCGGATGCCCAGGCCCATTGAAAATTAAATCCACCAAGCTCTCCAGTGACATCCATTACCTCGCCAATAAAGTAAAGTCCTTTGACAAGTCGACTCTCCATTGATTTTGACGACACTTCATCCGTAGAAACTCCACCTTTCATAACTTCTGCTTTTCTATAACCTTCAGTTCCTACAGGTTTGACACTAAAGCACTTAACATTGGTCATGATTTTAACAAGCTCTTCATTTGTATAGTCGGCAAAATTCATAGAGAGAGAGATCTCTTGAAACTGACACCAAAACTCTACAAATTTCTTTGGTAAGCTCATCTTTAAGTAACTATCAAACGATTTCTTAGGATGCCTCTTTTTAAATCTTAATATGTCTTCAATTTCTAGTTCTGGTAGAAGATCAATACTTATACTTTCTCCGGGATTCCAATAGAGGGATATCTGAAGAATACCAGGACCACTTAGACCCTTATGCGTAAAGAGAATGTCTTCCAAAAAAGAGATCTCATCATTAGATATTTTTACTTTTAATGAGAGACCAGACAGTGCTTTGGTCTTCTTTAAAAGAGACTCATTCAATTTAAAAGGAACCAATGCAGGAGAGGGCTCTACAATTTTATGGCCAAATGATTTTGCTATTTTTAAGCCAAAATCAGTTCCTCCAATTGTAGGAATAGGAAGTCCACCAGTTGCTATGATTAAATTCCTTGCAGTAAATTCACCTAATGTTGTTAAAATACTGAATTCTTCATTTTTAGAAATTGAGTGGGCTTTACAGTTAAGAAAGATTTCCACTCCACCAGAAAGACACTCTTTTTCTAGGAGATTAACAATTTCTCTTGCTGAAACTTTACAAAAGAGCTGACCTGCTGCTTTTTCGACATAAGAAACCTTGTATTTCTCAACTAAGTCTAAAAAATCGTAAGGGGAATATCTTTTGAGTGCTGATTTGTGAAAGTGTATATTTGAAGATTTAAAATTATTAGGAGTGGCAAACAGGTTGGTGAAATTGCATCTTCCACCACCCGAAATTAGTATTTTCTTGCCTAGATTTTTGTTGCCTTCGATAAGAGCAGTTTTTAATCCTCTTTTTGAAGCTGATGAAGCGGCCATTAAACCAGCCGCTCCCCCACCAATAACGATGACATCAAATCTATTATTCATATCATTTATTATCTAAAAGACCTTTGAGATCTTTCACTCGAATTTCCATTAGCTTCTGGTCTAACATTAGATGTATTACCGTTGGTATCAGATCCTCTACTAGTTCTGAATTGACCACGGCCACCTCTAGATGGTCCTCTTTTAAAGTCATCTCTTGATGAACCGTCTCTTGATCCTTCTCTAGATCCACCTCTGTATCCGCCTCTAGAATCACTACGTGATCCACCTCTAGAATCGTTACGAGATCCACCTCTATAACCACCTCTAGATCCACCACCGCCAGAACGACGAGCTTCTCTAGTTTCTTCGATATTTCCAGTGTGTGTACCAGCAGTTACTTTACCAGTAGCTAGAACTTTTTCTTTATGAGAATCAGCTACTTCAAAGAATGAAAATTGATCTTTTAAATCAACTCTTCTGATTTCTCTTTCATCAACACCTGTTGCCTTAGAAACAGAACTTAAAAATTCTTTAAGGTCTACACCATGGCTCTTACCAACACTTACGAAGAAGCGAGAGAATCCAGTACTATTTCTTTCTCTAGAAACTCCACGACCACCGTCTTTAGAATTTCTATCATCTCTACCGTCTTTTCCAAGTTCGATAGTAGACTTATTAGCGTAACGATCCATGCTTGTTTTAAACATGTAAGTAAACATCATCTTCAAGATTTTATCTTTTTCAATTTCATCCATTGATTCAGAGAAGACCTTGAAACTACTATCTAACTTTCCATCTTCATCAATACTAGTTGCAATTTTCTCTAAACGAGAAATTTCATTCGTTACTAGGTTGTTTTTAATATCTTCTACAGTTGGAAGAGTAGCAAGTTCAATTTTAGCTTTAGTAAGTCTTTCTAGCATTCTGATTCTAAACTTCTCAGAGCTATCAATAACTGTAAACGCTGCACCCTTATTACCGGCACGACCTGTTCTACCAATACGGTGAACATAAGACTCTAGATCTTGTGGAAGTCCGTAGTTAATTACGTGAGTAAGGTTATCTACATCAATCCCTCTTGCTGCAACATCAGTACAAACAAGAAGTTTAACTTTCTTCTTCTTAAAAGCTCTCATTGTAAGATCTCTTTGCATTTGAGACATGTCACCGTGAAGAGAATCAGAAGGGAACCCTCTAAAGTTGAATTCATCAGCAAGTTTCTTAGCATCTACTTTCGTACGACAGAAAACTATTCCGTAGTAATCATTTAGAGAGTCTAAAATTCTACAAACTGCTTCACCAAGGTTTCCTCTTTTAATGAGGAAATATTTTTGGTCAATATTTTCGTTACTTAGAGTTTTCTTTTCAATTTTGATAATCTCAGGCTTAACAAGGTAAGTTTGAATAAGTCTTAAGATTTGGTTTGGCATTGTTGCTGAGTACATCCAAGTCTTCTTGTTCTCACCTAGAGAAGAAAGAATTGTTTTAACATCATCAATGAATCCCATATCAAGCATTTCATCAGCTTCATCTAGAACTGCAAGATTTGCACTTTCTAATCTTAAACATCCTCTTTTAATAAGATCAAGTACACGTCCAGGAGTACCTACTACAACCTGTACTCCACCTCTTTTAAGTGCTCTAATTTGACCGTCAAGAGGAACTCCTCCGTAAACCGAGAGAGTTTTAACAGAATTGTATCTACAAAATGAATTCATCTCTTCACATATTTGATTTGCTAGCTCTCTAGTAGGGCTTAGTACAATTGCTTGTACTGTTCTAGCTTTACTGTCAATTTTAGCAAGTAGTGGAAGAGAAAAGGCAGCAGTTTTACCTGTACCTGTTTGGGCCTGACCTACGAAATCTACATCTTTTTCTAAAAGAAGAGGAATTGCTTTCTCTTGAATTTCTGTTGGTTCTGTATAGCCTTTGTTTTCGAGCGCACGAAGTAAAGACTCCGGAAGATTTAAGTCACTAAAGTTCATTATTCACCTTTTTTTGTTGCTCAGGTTTATAATGTTTTAGTAACGTTAATCGATTTAAAACAAAGATTCTTCGTTGTTCTAAATCACGCAGATGTCATTATTAACCTGATATATTAATTAGTTGTGTTTATATAGGCTCTTTTGGTGCCAAGGGCCAGAGAAATGAAAAATATTCAATAACTTACCGTTGTTTAGTTACGTGAATTCAGTAGGTTGAATATATTTTGATTGTTTTTTAGTTCAACTTTTTTAGATCATCTCGTTTTCATTAGAACAAACTCTAGATAAAACGGCCTTCCATTGTGAGAAAACTCTACAGTAATATTGGGTCCCTTAAAGAAGTGCTTAAAAGTGACATCCTCTCCATATTCTATAGAAGAGGGAGAAAAGGTAAAATCTTTTCCAGAAGTTTGAAGTTTTCTCGTGGCATATTCTAAGACTTGGTTAAAAAATTCATTCAAGAAGTGTGTATTCTTATCTGAAAGTTTTAGAATCTCAATGTCTTTACCCTTATTAACTATTGATGAATAAACATCTAGAGGCATTCCCAAATTGACGCTTCCCTTAATATCATCATTACTAAGTAATGAGGAACAAGTGATGCTCATACTTATTTTTTCATCATTCTCTCTAACAAAGACTCGTTTAAATTCAACTTCACTAAAGAAACTTAAACTCGCAACTTTTATTATCGCCTCAGAAAAAGGATTCATTAATTTAACGTTGGTGACATTCTCAAACTTACTTAACACTTTAATGTTAAGGGACTTATTTAAGTATTCGTTAAAGCGATCACTATCAAAGGGTTTACTCATATAGGTAAGATTCTTAATTTTTCCAGGACCTTCTTTATCAGGTTCAACAAACCCGGAGAAAATTAAAATATTTGAGGGAACAACTTCTTTTTTCATTCTGAGAATATGCTTTAACATATTCCCACCTTTCATGTGAGGCATATTTAAGTCTGTAATAAGAAGGTCATACTTAGTGACTTCGATTTTGGTAAGACCCTCATGCCCGTTGAAAGCATGAGTGATATAAGTATCTTTGCAAACGGAGCTAATATAGTCCTCAAGAAAATCATGGATTCCATGATCATCATCTACAATACAAATTTTCTTTCGGGCTAAGCTCATAAAAACTATTCGGAACTTACACCCAAGAAGAAAACTTAATTTATATTTAAGAGAGTTCGAAGGTTTTTAAGATAAAGGCGTAAGTTAAGGCCTCTTCCTTTAAATATTCAAACCTTCCACTAGCTCCCCCGTGACCTGCATCCATATTTGTAAATAATTGAACAATTGAATCAGACTGATTTAAATCACGTATTTTAGAGATCCACTTTGATGGCTCCCAATAGGTAACTCTTGGATCATTTAATCCTGCAGTGGCTAAGATATTAGGGTATTTAATTTCTTTTAAATTATCATAGGGAGAATAGGATAAAATATAATCGTAGTATTCCTTATCCTCCGGATTTCCCCATTCTTTATATTCAATTTGTGTAAGAGGAAGATCTTTATCAAGCATTGTTGTTAAAACATCAACAAAGGGAACTTGTGCAATAATTGTTTTATAGACCTCTGGTGCCAAATTTGTAATGGCCCCCATTAGTAGTCCTCCAGCACTTCCACCCATCGCCGCAACATTACCAATACTACCGTACCCAAGACGACATAATTCCTTAGTAGCATCTATGAAGTCAAAGAAAGTATTATTCTTTTTTAAAAATTTACCATTTTCATACCACTTTCTTCCGAGAGTAGAACTGCCTCTAGGATGAATTATAGCGAAGTTAAATCCTCTTTCAACTAGTGACAAGAAATCGTCTTTAAAACTTGGATCCACTGAAGAGCCATAAGAACCATAACCGTAGACAAATAATGGAGCAGCTCCATCTAAAACGGTATCGGCCTTTATTAGAATAGATGCAGGAATAAGCTCTCCATCTCTACCTTTTAAGTTTAATCGTTCGACCTTATAGTCGACACCATTAAATCCAGGTACCTCTTGTGTCTTCAAACACGTTTTCTCTCCACTATAAATATCAAAATCATAAACAGACTCAGGGCTATTTAAAGAAGAATAAACGAATCTAAACGTACTAGTGTTATATTCAAAATTTTCCCCTTCGGAGGCACTATAGGCACTTTGAGGAAATTCAATAAGTTTCGTTTCGTTAGTTGCATGAAAAATGATTTGAAATTTCTTTAAACCCTTCTCTCTATAAGTTAATAGAGCAAAATCCTTAAAAGATTCATAACTCAATAGATAACGATCATCTGAACCAGGGATAACTTCTTGCCAATACTCACTAGAGCAATTTTCTACCGACGTTTTTACGACACGAAAATTTTCATGTTTATCGTTGGTCAGTAGATAGAAGTCACCTTCAAAATGATCAACATCATATTCAAATTTCTCATGTCTTTTCTCTACAAGAGTAATGGCAGCTTTAGGATCGTCAGCACTAAGATAAGAGTATTCACTTGAAATGGCTCCTGCACTAGCTGTGTAGATAAATTTGTCATCTGTACTTTTCATACAATAGACAAAGTATTCACCATTATTTTCTGTATAGATTACTCGATCTTTCTCTTGGGTAGTGCCTAGTTTATGCACCCTGACTTCGTAAGGCCTAAGTTGCTCATTTAAAACATTGTAACAAAAATGTTCACTATCATTAAACCAACTGATTGAAGAATAAGCACTCTCTAAAACTTCTTCTTTTAATGAATCCGTCTTAAGATCTTTAATGTAGATTTTGTATATTTCAGATCCTTCATCGTCCACCGCATAGGCCATGAGATTGCCATCAGGCGAAATACTGTAAGTTCCCACATCCATAAATTCTTTATCAATGGCAAGTTCGTTTACATTTAGAAGTACTTCCTCTTCACCTGCTAAACTCTTTTTCCGACAATGAATGGCGTACTCTTGACCTTTTTCATATCTATCATAGTAGTAGTAACCATTATCAAGAGCGGGTACCGTTTGGTCCTCTTCCTTCTTTCTAGCTCTCAGCTCTTTATAGAGGTCCTCTTGCAACTTCTTTGTGTCACTTAGGTAATGATCAGTGTAAGTATTCTCAGAGCTCAGATGGGACAGTACATCCTTGTCATCTTCAAGATTCCTCATCCAATAATATTCGTCATTGCGAACATGATCATGAGTTTTCATTAAATGTTGAACTTTTTTTGGTTTAGGACATTTCACAGAACTCTCCTTAGCGTTTATCAATATACTCAGCTAAGAAGAATAAAAAGGAAAGTTTTATGATAAATATATGAGATTGCTCTTTTCTTTAATTTCAACTTTCCCAAGGGCCGCTTGCAGGGAAACCTCTAAAGGAGCATCCTCCATAAGGGGAATATCGCTATCAACCGACACTTTTAGACCAACTGCCGTAGCATTTACAGGAATACCTTCAGGAACGATTATTTTAGCATCACACTTAGCTGATTTTATATTAATCCCTTGTGCTGCTCCAGTTGGAGTCACCTCAAGGTGCACTTCTCCCATCCCAAGCTCTACATTGGCATTTCCCACTAAATTATGAGCGTGAACTTTAGCACTGCCACCCTGCACACTTAAGTCAGAGACTTGTGAGTAAGCGACTATTTTACCAAAACCCATTTGAACATTTAAAGCGACAGGAACTTCTCGTAAGTCGAGCTCACCCTTACCAATTTTTATAAGTATAGAAAGATTTTTAGGAATTTGAATTTCAAGAGTATCTTCTTCCTTAGTCATTCCCTTTAGAAAAAGCTCTCCCTCTTCTCTTATGTGACCAACTACTCCATTCTCACTTCTACAAATGACTTCTCCGTTGGGTGATTCTGAAACTCTAACAACTCCCTTTTCAAGAAGAATCTCAAGGTCAGTAAGGCCAGTTGCACTTAATTGAAGCTCACGACCTAAAGAGATTTGATAATTTTTGTCATCACCAAAATCAATTTTAAATTCTTTGTTTTTAATATTTTTTAATGAAAATTTAGCGAGTGCTCCAACCGTTAAGACCACTGCTACCACTGCTAATAGAATAAATCCAAGGACGACACCTATAAGTGGCAACAAGAAGAAAATGACTCCTCCAACTACTACGGCCGCAATCAAAACACCCAGTACGATGGCAAATAACTTACCAAGGGGGCTTTTCATCTCTACTCCAGCTAACATTATTTTACTCTTAGGCATCTTAAAATCTCCAAATTTCATGGCCGATCTTACTATAAATAGAGATTAAACTTTGTTGAATTGAAATTTTTTCAAGAAGTGATTCTAATTACTTAGGTGATTATTAAAGAATTTAAAGGGAAAATTGGTTGCGGGAGCAAGATTCGAACTTGCGACCTTCGGGTTATGAGCCCGACGAGCTACCTGACTGCTCCATCCCGCGACAAAGTATTGAAAATACGATTTTCAAAGGTGAGGTCATAGTAGGGTATCGGAGTTCTTTTGTCTAGTGTAAAAGAGCACAGAAAAAAAAGTATTTTTATCCAGCTTAAAATCCTAAAACTATTAGAAATAATGGCGAAGAGTAATTAGACACACCTTGAAACTAGCAAGAAGGATTATTTATGAGCGGTGCAACTTCAAAAAATGAAAGAGTCTTTATTGAGATCGATGCTTCAGAATTAACTGATTCACAAATCAGATTAATCAAATCGATCAATATGATGTTACAACATGTACTTATGACTGATGATGAGGAAGAGTTTTTTGATGGAAGTGCTGAGTTTATGAGGATGTGTGCCTCTCTCATTAAGAAAGCTCACTTTGCGGAAGATCTAAAAGGTGTAAACAATATTCCTTACGCTCAACAAGCTCTAGAGTACTCAATGGATATCCTACAAGAGCACATTACAAATTCAAATGTTGTCAGTTACGACAATTAAGAAATCAAAGAAAATTTAAAAATAATGGCCTTGTTTCTAACGAGGCTTTTTTTATTTCCGATAAGTTCTATATGAAAATCTATATCACTTTATTTATTTTAATAAGCTGCTCACTCTCTTTCTCTAAAGAATTCTCGTGTAAGGACATTAAAGAGAGAGAACTCAAGGTCAATAATTCAGTCACGATACAAATTCAAAATATAGACGGAGTTTGCTCATTTGGAGTTATCACTTCAAAAGCTTCAAAAAAATTCAACTACTCCCCCCATACTCACAAGGCCTTTAGAAAGTGGACCTTTCAATCAAGTGGAAAGATTCTCATTCTAAATAGTTTTCAATCGGGACCAACTGATAGTTCAAGTACCAGCTACAAAGCCTACCAAACATTTCCAAATCACCATGAGCTAAAACTAAAAACTTCTTCTGACGGAAGCTTCTCAATGAGTTTGCCAAATGGAACTTCGGTTTTTTTCAATGATGATGGAAGCTTTAATCAAAGCAAAACAACTGATTTAAAAATTAAAGATATACCCATTACTATTCCCGATATCCCAAAGAGTAAATCAGAAGAAAGATATAATGAACTTAGTCATCTAAGTTATAAAGATCCAAAGAAAGTGGGTATAAGAGTCTTTCATAGACAGAAATATGCCGCTCAAACTTCTAGATCAATAGGCTTTGAAACTAAGAAAGGAATGTATATCCCACTTGGTGTTGAGATGGGAAAAATACCAGGCAATAGCACATCCAAGAGCTATACTCTCTTCGGTATTGATGACCAGAAATTATGTAAGAAGAAGATGCCAGCACATTTCTACTTTAACTACCTAGTTAAATGCTCCACAAATAAGCCTAACTCTAGATGTGCCTGCAAACAGACAAATGAAGAAGCCAACGAGCTTTTTAAAATAAATGAATCCTATGAAAAAGAACTCACTGAGTTAAAATTTAAAATCTTTAACTCAACAGGAACAAATCGTCTAAGTATAGAAAAGAGAATTGAAGAATTAAAAATATTAATCAGTCCAAACATCTTTAAAGAAGTCTATTTCTATTGCAGTCTAGACCGAAATGAAGCGAAGAAATTTGTCTCCAATAGGAAAATCGCAAAAGATCACAGAGAAATTGAAGGGGTAAAAGTCAAAGACACAAGTAGTGTCATTAAAAAGTTGATTTCTTCAGGACAGTGCCCTCGCTTAAAATCAATCATGCATGATTGTGTAGACTGTAGAAAAGATAATCTCATGGAGACCAAATCCATAGATAAGACCCTTGATCAAATTAATGATGTTCTTGAATCAGTAAAAGATGTTATGGAAACTGTTAAAGACTAGTAGTTTGCTTCAATTTCTTCTGAAGAGAATATTTTGGAAGATCTTACAAACTCTTTGAAAGTCGAAAGCATATTTTTATTATGAAAGATGTCAAAACCATTCTGAATTTCACAACTAAGTGAACTTAGTTCTAACTCATTATCATTAAAATAAACTGTATAGCTGAAAGTATTATAAACAGTACTTATATAGAAACTATCTCTTTTTACATTGAGAATAGTTTTCACCTTTATAGATCGATCCAAATTACTGTGCCTATAAGAAATAACACAGAGACTAGAATCTGCCTTATATTCAACACTTTTAGAGTAAACAGGTAGAGAAATTTCCTTATCAAAAGAAAACCCCCCTAAACTCTTCTTAATTGCTGGAGTAGAAGTTTCGCCACTAGGAACAACTACAACTTCTTTAGGTTGATTATACTGATTTGTAACCTGGTCAGGTTTACAGCTCGTAAACAAACTTAAAACTATTGTAATAAAGACTAATGACTTCATTATCTACTCCAATAAGATATTACTTAACGACAACAGCATGAGGGAAAGAAGTTGTATCTGACTTCTTCTTCTCTCTTAGAGCTTTCCTCTTCTTTCTATCAAAGTGAGCTTCGTCTCTTTTTGCTAAACTAGCTGCAGAAGCTTGTTCTTTCTCTCTGATTTTTCTTTCATCGAGCTCTTTAACAGTTTGATTGTATGTTGATTTTCTATACTTGATCCATGCTTCATCATCTGCAGAAGTTCCAGACTGTGCGCCCTTCTTCTTCAGATTGATTGATTTCTTGGCAGAAACCCAAGCTGTACCATTATTAGTTTTTTGACCATTTTCATCTAAGCCAAGAAGGTTTAAAAGTTGCTTCTTAGCGATGTAGCGAAACTTGCCAGGAGCAATTCCATCTACAGTTAAACCTTCAACAGCGATACGCTTAAGCTTATCAACAGTCAGACCACAGGCTTCACAGATTTTTCTAATCTCTCTGTTCTTACCTTCACCTAGTCTAAACTCTAACCATGTCTTATTTGGAAGTTGTTTAATAACTCTAACCGAAAGTGGTTTTGCAAAACCGTCTTCAAGCTGAACACCGGCCCTTAGTTTCTTTAGAATTGTATCTGTAACTGAACCAAAAACTTTAACTTCATAAACTTTTGTAATATTAAAGCTAGGGTGCATGATCATGTTGGCAACTTCACCATCATTTGTAAGGATGAGTAGTCCTTCAGAAAGGTAATCCAGTCTACCGACAGGATAAATTCTTTCAGAAACTTCCATACAAAGATCCATCACAGTTTTTCTTTCTTGTGGATCGCTAACAGTTGTTACGTAAGCTCTTGGCTTATTCATAACAAGATAAACTTTATCAACACTTCCAAGATCTGCTACGTGTCCATCAACGACAACAGCATCAATATCAGGATCAATTTTTGTTCCTAGGATTCTAACTGTTTCGCCATTTACTTCAACACGCCCCTGCGCGATAAGCTCTTCAGCTTTTCTTCTTGAAGTAACTCCACAATCAGCAATAAATTTTTGTAATCTTATTTGAGACATTTGAACTCCTTAATCTGCCGTCACGGCCGTTTAAGTTAATAGGTTTAATTTGGGGCTAACCTATAATTAGCCCCGTTCAATGTCAATTGGGTGGGAATTTATTCGTGACTTGTATCTTCTGAATCATTTAAGAAGCTTAAATCTAGATCTAGATCTTTTGCTTTTTCAGAGATCATTGATGTTAACTCATCGATATTACTAGCTTTCTCTTCAACATCATCCCCTGATTCCTCAAGGTCCATATCATCTAAACTACTTCCAGTGAGATTGGCAAAAGCTTGGTCTAGTGCTGCCGCTAAAGATTGCACTTCGTCTTGGTTATCCTTAAATAGGCTTTCAGCAGATTCAATAGCATTAACTTCCACAGGATTTATTGTAGGAATTTCCGTCATTTCCATTTCAGGAGTAATTTCAGGAAGGGCAAAAGTAACTTCTTCGCTCTCTTCTTCATTCTCTTTTTCGATGATTTCTTCCTCTTCGTCAGCTGGTTGAATTTCAATACCAGTGGCCTTAGAGATTTCTTCAACTTCCTCTTCACTCATTTCTAAATCAACCAGTAAATCCCAATCACCTTCGATAATTGGTTCTCCAGTATCAAGATCAATCATTTGGAAGTCTTCTTCGTCCTCTTCTTCTAAAATTTCTGGAAGATTGAAAGGACCTGCAGTTAGATCTCTAATAATTTGTGGATCAGTAATTGCTGTAAAGACTTCAGAGCTAACTGATTCAGTATTGGCATCACAAACAAGTTTATTATCAAGATGTTCTTCTAAGAGATCAAATGCTGATTTTACAACTTCACCCTCTGTTGAACGCCTTTTCTTTTCTTCTAATTTAAGTGATTTAGTGAATTCTGTTTCTGCATCAATTTCTCTAATCTTTTGCGCTAAACTATCTAATTCATCTATTTCATCAAAAGAGAATTTCTGCTTATCACCAGAATTAACAATAGTTTTAATATCAGAAATCTTTCCAATTTCTTGTTGACTCATTTCTTCAAGCTCATGCTCAGGAGGTAATTGAGAAAGATCAGAGAGATTAAAGACCTCTAAGAACTCAGAAGTTGTTGCGTAAAGAACAGGGCGTCCAACTTCATCAGAGCGACCAGCAACCTTTACTAGCCTCTTATCCATCAATCCTCTAACGATATGAGATGAATCGACTCCTCTAATTTTTTCAACTTCTATTCTTGATACTGGTTGCTTGTATGAAATAATCGCCAAGACTTCAAGAGCTGTTGGAGTAAGAACAAGTGAATTTATTTTAAATAGGTCTTGTACATATTTTGAGTAAGTCGCTTTTGTTCTAAATTGATAACCTTCAGCCACTTCTTGCAAACGAATACCGTGATGCTTCACTTCGTATTCTGCCTGAAGTCTTTCTAGAGAAGAGTGAATAACTCTAAGCGGGAGATCTTCATCAATTAAGTTTCTTATTTTAGCGAGAGCAACAGGTTTATCACTCATAAAGATAATAGTTTCAATAGCACCACAAATTGTTTCGAAATTAAGGCCTGTTCTTGCCTGCCATAACGTATCAATTTGCTCATCAGTAAGTTCTTCTTCAACTTCTGTTTCAATTGTTTCATCTGAAGACATTTCCATTTCAGGATATTCAAGATCAAGATCATTAGGATATATTGGGTCCATTTGATCCATAACCTCTGCAACATTTTCCTGAGCCATCTCTAATAGCTCATCCTCAATCACAACATTTTCGATTTGGTCCAAAATCGCTTCATTGATGTCATCTGTGTTGTTCGTATCAATCATAAATCTCTCACAAAGTCTTATTGAAGAATCTTCTCTTCATTCTCAGCATCATGCTGAACGTGTGCTGTAATTTCTTCTGGAATTGCTACACCATTTTCAGCAATGGTATTAGCTATTTCTTCACTTAAGGCCTTTTCAGCCAATTCATCTTCATCTTCAAAACCGTTAGCTTGAGTTACGTCAAAGTCTGAAAGAGACTTCACAACACTTACATAAACACTTCCAAGGTCTTCATTTTGGAAAACCTCAAGTCTTTGTAGTCGTGCTAACTCAAGAAGTGAGATAAAAGTAATAACTTTATTATCTTTATTTTCACCACCATCTTTATCTAAAAGATCCTGTAGAGTTGTCTTTTGACCAACATCTAAGTGCTTTTTCAAGAAAACAAGTTTTTCTTTAATAGATAATCTATCTCTTTTAACAACTGTATATTTTCTTCTTTGACGGAACATGAAGTCCATCATTGAGAGAGTTAATTTCTCTAAATCCATTGGTGTTAGAATTGAGTTAACAATGGCTTTTCTATTGACCTTAGGCTTAACAAAAGTGTCCTCGCCTCTTCTCTCTAGAGTCCAGAGTCTCTCTGCCATTTTTTGAAAATGACGAAGCTCTTCAAGTCTTCTTATCAATTCTGACTGAGAAGTAATATTTAATCCCTCTCCGTCATTTATATGATCTTTAAGTCTTTCTTGTTCTTCTTCAGTAATACAATTTTTTGATTTCAGTAAAAGAAGAGTCGCAGCAAGATAGAGATAATCCCCAGCTACATCAAAATTCAGTTCACGCATTTCAGCGATATAACCTAGGTACTGACTAGTAATTTTAGTCAGGTCTAATTCCTTAATGCTCATCTCTTCTTTTTGAACAAGCATCAATAACAGACCCAAGGGACCGTCAAAATTGTCTGTTTTTACCTGAATTGTCGTATCCAGCATCAAAAACTCCGTTTAACTGAAAAGCATTAAAAACATTCCCGTTATAAAGTCAGACAGTATAAATACCGGTCTAAGCAAATAAGAGAAAATATTTGTCGTCCATAATAAAATAAAAAATATAAAAGTGAATCGCTGAAGCTCTTCATACTTCCTGGCTGCATTATAATCTAAATAGGCCATCACCATTTTCGAGCCATCAAGTGGAGGAAAAGGAATGAGATTAAAAACAGCTAGAACCAAGTTGATTAAAACAGCATATTGTAACATTTGGGCCAGAGGAGCCTGTAATGAGCTACCGCCAAATTGAGTTAGAACAAGCGCGTAGAAAAATGAACAAATGATTGAAATAATAATATTGGCACCTGGACCCGCAAAGGCAACCCAAAATGATCCCATTTTATATTTCTTAAATCTCGCAGGATTAACTGGAACAGGCTTTGCCCATCCAAAGGGAGTCATTCCAAAAAGCATTAAGCCTAGTGGAAAGATAATTGTGCCCATCAAGTCAGCATGTGCCTGAGGGTTCAAAGTTAATCGACCGTTGCGCTCGGGAGTATCGTCACCAAATTTAGTGGCAACATATGCATGGGCGTATTCGTGGAATACAACACCAATTAAAAATCCCGGCAAGCACGTCGCTAGTGTGTGTAGAAAGCTATTTATGTCCGCCATAGTTCTATATTCATATCATTTTGCACACCGAGTAGCAACAAAACCATGTCCCGTATGTACCTAAGATAACAAGCGAGCACACCGAAAAAGGCCTAGCTTCTCCGTCGACAACGCTACGCATAATACATTTTGACCCACTACAAGTAAGTAAATCGTTAAAAGGTATAATAATGGTATGGAAATCAAGCGTCATAGAAAAGTTCAAATTGTTGTCATTAATCGTGAAAACCGAGATGAAATACTACTCTTACAAACTAAGAAAGATAGAGGGTTTCACTGGCAGAATGTAACGGGCTCAGTGGAAGACAATGAAGAATATTTTGACGCGGCTATTAGAGAGCTCAAAGAAGAGACAGGGCTGCCTGGTGAAATTCACGAACTGGATTTAAATTTTGAATTCACAGATCGCTGGCACAAGCATGTTCTAGAAAAAGTCTACGTGGCGCTAGTTCCAAAATCAGAAAGCATTATTCTTTGTGCTCAAGAGCATCAAGATTTCAAATGGCTAAAAATAAATGACATTAATATTGATAACTTTGGATATGAAAGTAACTGGTTATCATTCTTAACAACGAGGGAATGGATTGAAAAAAATTCTTAATTTAATACTGATCTTCTTGTCGTTGAACTCAATTGCTGCGGACGTCATAGTGGAACCTTCCAATGACCCCTTAGATGTTTTTTTAGATGAAGAAGAAGTTAGCTTTCAATCAATAGACTCACTCTCAAAAAAACTTTCAACTTTTGATCAAAGATATAAGAAGTATACTCCAAAAGAGTTTGTAAGGATCACTCCAGACTCTCCTGTAAAATTCTACGCCGTACTAAAAGAAAGGTCCCAGTTAGTTAAACTTGAATCAAGCAAAGTTTTCTTTAGCAAAAGAAAGGTCTACGTAAGCGCACGAGAAATTTACTATGGGGGAAACTGGTCCTACATTTACAATAAGAAGGGTGAAATAAAGTATAAAACTCTCACGAGAAACCTAAGCTCCGTAGAGAAGATTATTACTCTTAGAAGTAATATTAGTGCGGAGAAAACATTTCCTCCTAAAACGAGACTTCATACTTCAGACAAAGTGTTCCCTCTCGAATCACACTTTCTCTATAGAAGGGAATCTTCAGATTTAGGAGCAATAGCGACTGCCCTAGATAAAGATTCAGGAGCTGCAACTTCAAATTCATTTAGTTTTAAATTTTATTACGACTCATTTCTCCCCCTCGACTTTGGACTAGTCATGGATTACCAAATAGGACAAATTTCGTCAGAAGATGGTAATACCGCTAACTGGCAGGCTTTTTATTTTGGACCCACTATAAAGTATGACTTCCTAGAGACAAGTAATTTTAAATTCAATTCGCAATTTGCTGTAAAAAAGTCACTTCGATTCAATGCCTCAAGTGACGGAGACAGCGTGAATTATTCAGCACTTCTCTGGCAGGTAGGACTAGAGGCCATTTATAAAACTAGAATAGGAAATTTCTCCATCGGGTATGAAAGTTCTTTTATTAGAAGTTCTGTAAAAGGCGAACTCTCCGAGCAAGAAACTTTTAATAATGAAAAAACGACGATGCAACAAAATGCTATTTCTATAGGATATCAATACACATGGAATTTATAAAATCTACTTTCATTATTATTGTTCTTTTACTTGGTCTTGAAACTCTAGCAATAGATGCTGAAGTCATTGTTCTAGATGCACCTCTATTAAGCGCTCCAAGTTATAAAGCAAAAGTTTTACAAAGAGTGAGAAAAGGGAAAAACCTTTTTATTCATAGAGCGTATCTCCCGAAAAACCCATGGGAAATAAATTATGAAGTTGATTCTAATGGACTCCCCCTTCCTAAAGATGAGTCAAATAATGAATTCCTAAAGACACTAACAACAGCTGGAGTTGATGCTTGGGTACCAAAGAAATTTGTAAAGATTATTTATAATGACGAAAGAGAAGATGAGCTTAAAATGAATCCGTATGGAAAGTACGATCCAACTGACTATCGTCTTGAAGAACCACTTCCTAAAAATTACCCTCTCGTTGCAAAAGATAATGCAAAAGCCTATATGAGCTTTGGGATGGGGCCTGCTAGCAAGGCAGGCTTTGACTATGGGACTCCTCTTATCGAAGAAAGTATTGGCAACAAATACACCTTCTTCACAGTGTATGCTCGTAAAGTTGAATTTGATCCTTACAATCGTTTCTACTTTGGAGCCATGTTGCAAATTCATGGACAGAGAAGTGTTTACTTTATTTCTAACGATAGAACGACACAGGAAACTGATGGTGAAATTGGACTTGGTCCCTATCTTTCCTACGACATCTATAGAACAGAAGACTCATCAATTACAGGCTACGGAGGTTTTACTTACAACCTTCACCGCTACACTGTAGAGCAGAGTACAAGGACTGGAGCCTTTGAAGAGAGAATTTTTTCTGGCTACTCTATTACTCCAAAACTTGGAGCCTATTACAGTTTCATAAATTTTATTCCAAATTCAGACTTAGATTTTATTATAGGTGCAGAAACAAATTTTAATCTCGCTTACACTTTAAAAACTGATTCCCCAGCGCAAGTTTCATCATTCTGGAACGATAGGGATCAAATCGATGTTCCAATGGGTGGTCAATACAGCTTATTCTTTGGAATCTCTGCCAAGTACTAATACCCGAGCCTTCTACTCCTTCAATTTTAATTAAAAGTGTCAATATTTTCGACAACTTACAGTGAATAAAATGTCTAAAGTTTTGACACACAAGGTCGATAAGTTATACAGAAACATCGAAGATATCTCAGGATGAGATTCTCAGAGAAAGTCCAACTTGGAGGGGCAGTATGACAAACCAAAACACACCACAATCAGAAGTAGCATTTCAAAAGTTAGGAAACACTTGGTACGTATTTACGGAAGTGAATGACGAAGTTATTTATTCGGCAATGCCAGATGGAATGGATCCTAGAGAAACTAAATTAGAATTATATGAAATCATAGAAGACCATATGGAAAGAGTTGTTAAGTATCACCAAGATGCGAAGAGATCACCTGAGGCCGCTGCTTAAGAGGCTTCATTATGGGTGTTAAGAAATTTCAAAACCTATTTAAAACAAGTGTTCCAAAGAAGCAGTTAAAAACTGCTTCTGTGGCCACTGACTCTACCAAGCCTGACAAAGCTAGCAATGCTCAGAAGATATCTGATAAGGCTGAAATTGATTCCTACATAAAATCTATTAACACTAAATTAAAAGATGCTGAGATGGCCAAAAAAGCTGCTCAAATTCTAGAAGAATGGATTAAAAAAAAGTAACACTTTGTGCCTTATAATCTATATAGCTCGTTACTGTTTTCACTGCTATACTCCAAATTATATCCCTTTTACACAGGACTATAATAATGGAAATATCATTTTACGACTTTAAAAATCTACATAACGAAAAATTCAGAAAAGAAATCAAAGAAATCATTGGTGACATTATTGATAATAATGCCTTTGCTGAAGGTGAATATAATAAGAAATTTGAAGAAGCATTTGCTAAGAAGCAATCTGCAAAACACTGTGCACTTGTTGGAAATGGTACAGATGCCATAGAAATCTCTCTAGAGGTTTTAGGTATTGGCCACGGTGATAAAGTAGGTGTTCCAGGAATTACTTTTTACGCAACGATTGAAGCAGTATTAAATAGAGGTGCAACTCCTATTTATATTGATGTTGATTCAACTACAGGTCTTTTTTGTCCATCGTCTTTAAAAAGAGTTAGCGAAAAACATGAATTAAAAGCAGTTATCCCTGTTCACATATATGGTTTACCTGCACCGATTCAAGAAATTGAAGAAATTTGTCATCCTAAGGGAATAAAAATAATTGAAGATGCAGCTCAGGCTCAGGGAACAATTCTTCCAACTGGTCCAGTAGGATCAACTCAAAATCTCGTGACCTATTCTTTCTATCCCACAAAGAACCTCGCAGCTTTTGGAGATGCGGGAGCTGTTCTTACACCTACTGAAGATCTCTATAAGAAAATTAAATCAGTTGGTAATCATGGTCGTGGTAACGATGAAGCTTATGGAAGAAATTCAAGATGTGACCATATTCAAGCAGCTGTGCTCTATAAGAAGTTAGAAAATATTGATGAAAATAACTTACTTAGAAAGAAGGTTGCCTCTCTCTATCACTCCCACTTAGCTGGAGCGAATGTAAAACTTTTACCAGAGAAGTATATTGAAACTTCTTCATGGCACCTCTACCCTGTTCAATGTGAAAGTGCTGAACAAAGGTTAGCTTTCGCTACAAAATTAAAAGAGAAAGGTGTGGCTTCAACTCCTTTCTATGATCAGGCATTAAGTCAGATGACTCCTTTTAAAAGTTATGAAGGCGAAGATGAAAATGCAAAGAACTTTGCAGGACGTACTCTTTGTTTACCCATGAATCCATTTTTAAAAGAAGAAGAAATTAAATACATTGCAGATATTATTAAAAATTCATAATCATTGAAGAAATTGAATGAGTAAGAATGTTGGGAAGGTTTAAATAGCTGAACAATCTAGATCTAGTGAAGTTAGAATTATAGAGATTCTATTCTTCACCCTAGGGATAAGTTCTTCTAGCTCCTGACCTTTCAAGGCCATATTTTGCTCATTCATTTCAAGAATATCTATAGAGTTCATCAGAACATTTTCTCGTTCAAGACAATTCATCTCAGAGAGTTCAACTAAGTCACCATCGTTTGATTTAAAACAAGCTGAACCACAAAATTCAGCCATTACCATAGCTTCATTGAAGTCTCTAACCTCTACAGACTCTGTAGCATTCACGCTATTTGCGCTTGTAAATAAAAGGAATGTCAGTATTAATAAAGTTTGTTTCATTTCTTTATTGCTCCAATTTCGTTGAGATCATACCCTGAGCACCCCTTACTCAGGATGAAAATGAAAAGAATTCAAGTGATGTCAATGATTTAGACACTATTGAAATTGACCAAAGTTTATACGGCCTTGAAAATGCTACAAGTTTTGTGATCTAGACCCCATATTTTTATACAATTGATGAAATTAATTAACACAAGAGACAACTATGACAAAAAAGTTTTTGGCACTCATTCCCCTAATCATCTCACTAAATTCCTTTAGTGCTGAACCCTCTATTTATCTTTGGGATAATCAAGAAGGTCTGATTTCAGCCACCTCATGTGAAGTGATCCCAAGTGCCAGCACCCCTTTTAAAGTTAGTCGTTTTACCGGTTGGAAGAAGAGCCAAACTGAAAATCTAAGGAACTATGCCGGAATAAAACAATCTCATCTTATTAATGGATCAATCGTAAAAAGGATTACTGGAAAACAGAAATCAAATTATAAGAAAGTTGAAGTTGTAGGAGTTAACAGTAATTTAGATGTTAAAATGAACAGATGGTTTTCTCAAAGACTTGACCAAGGCTATCTCTACAAAAATTCAATATTCCCTATTGAAGACTATATTATTGAAGTTAATCACAAGGATATTGTTAAAGAACAAATTCAAAAGATCACTCAGAAAGGTTCATCATTCTGGTTAGCAGAAGCTCAGGGTAGTTACTATAACTTAAAATGTCCTGGTAGAAATGAAGACCGAGAGTACACACTATTTAGAGTCTATGAAGATTTAGAAGAAAGTACAGAACCTAGTGCCTTTGTTGGTGTTTACTGGGATGAAACTAAAATCTTTTCTAATATTAAAACAACTTCTATTAATGATTTAAAAACAAATTTTGATACCTTTGAAAAAACTTACGATTTAAAAGGTCTCTTGGCCGATAGTGAAAATACTTATATTGAAAATGAAGAAATACTAACTGCAGTTCAAGAAATTAAACAGAGTTTTAAAAAGAATTCGTTTAAAGAAGTTCGCACGATGGAAATTAAAAATGTTGAAGGTGCATTTAAAGATATTGTCTGTGTTCCAAACACAGGATTAAACGTAAGAGATGAATCTCTGGGTAAAGTTATTTTTAAAGCAAAAACCGGTGAAGTCGTTAAAAAGTTTCAAAGCTTTGATCAATCAGTAAAAGAATTGGTCATTGATGGGGTTATCTATAAATTTATCA
The DNA here is from genome assembly GCA_002163155.1 of Halobacteriovorax marinus. Lineage (GTDB taxonomy): Bacteria > Bdellovibrionota > Bacteriovoracia > Bacteriovoracales > Bacteriovoracaceae > Halobacteriovorax > Halobacteriovorax marinus_A. The sequence continues at coordinate 344,981 of MAAO01000004.1, forward strand.
AAGTTCAGTTCTCAGATAGAGAAGAAAGTGATCAAAGTACAGGTTGGGTAGCGAAAAAATTCATAAAACAAAAATCCCAATGTAAGTATGTTAAGAGTAACGCTCAAATTAATATTCCCACAGACACAGAAATAACGGGAATTGATGATGAGAAGTGCTGTGAATTTCCAACAGTAAAGGCCCCCACATCGCCATATACTTCAGGAATGAGAAAATTCAACGCTAGAAGAGGTGGTGGAACAAGAAGCCATGCTGCTTGTGATCTCTACCGATACAAAGATGAGCCTATTCTATCAATAGCGCCAGGAGTGGTAGTAAGAGATCAATATTACTTCTACCAAGGGACTTACGCTATCGAGGTTGTTCATAGTGGTGGTTTCGTAGCTCGCTATGGTGAGTTATCTGGAAAAAAACAAAGAGGTATAGCTAAAGCTGCAAAAGTTAAAATGGGTCAGAGAATTGGATATATGGGAAAAGTAAATTCCAACTGTTGTCGTCCAATGTTACACTTTGAAATCTATAGTGGAAAAAAGACTGGAGCACTCTCGCAGTCAGGAAATAAATATAGAAGAAGAAGTGACCTCCTTGATCCAACTCACTACTTACTTAAATGGGAAGCAGGAAAGTTTTAATGAAAAAGATTTTATTTCTAATTTTAGTTCTTGGAGGCGGATATTACTATTTCACTCTCCAAGAAATTTCCAATAATGAGCAAAACTCTAATCAACAAGAAAGTCATGTTGGTAAAGATTCAAATGTAAAAACTCCTGTAGCCGCAAGCGCTTCAATTGCTCCTGGTGGTAAAATTATATCATCTGGAAAAACGTCTCATAATCATATTCACCAAGATCAAAGTTCAAACACATTTGATGTTGAAATTGTTGATATTCCGGATACAAACGAAGGTGAATCTCTTACATCTTTTAATGAAGTCATGAGTGAATTTGCCTCTAAAGATCTAGATCTAGAACGTTTTAAAGAAACTCTCGTCGCTAAAGGTCTTGAACTTGTTGTGGCCAATGATAAGAATCCATATACTGGAAATATGACTATTATACGCACAGAAAACTCTCTCCCAGGCACTAGATACTTTCACTCTCAAATTTTCTACGCTAAAGATGGATCTCCCTTTATCCAACATATGTCATTTGATTATAGGGCCTCTGAAAAATCTTTCGCTGAAGCAGTAGCTGCAGCTAAGAAGCAGTTTAAACTCAATGCAACTCCTAACGTAAGAAAAGAGGGCTACTACTCGTGGAACACTCCTGATGGCTATCTAGTATCAGTAAAAAGAATGACTGCAGAAGATCTAAAAAATGATCCTTTTAATGCTTATTTAAAGAGTGATGTGGGAACTATAAAAGTAACTAAGGAACTAGAGATTCATTAATTGACTGCTTATTTTACACCCCATGTAATTATCTCTTCCGAACTCCTGGCTGGCCTAATAATCTCTATAATATGACATGCGTTTTTTAATTTTGTTTCTCATTTCTATGACTTTTTCTCAATCAACTCTTGCTGTTGGTCGTAGAAGATATAAGCCCACTCCAAGAATAACTTTGTTCAAAAATTCAAGACCTTGTTGTTCATTAACGCAAGATCCATTTAGCAAGCTCATGGGATATACAAAAACGACTAATGTCTCAATGCTAGAAGATCATATCTACCAAAACAGTGACACAAACAAAGAAGGAAATGGATTACTTTACACTTGTAAGGCAGGTTATATAGACCTCACTCACCTTCGTGATACGGCTGATTGGACAAAAGAGGTGTTTGAACTTCTGGGTAAGCATTTAGGAAAAGACAAATCAATAACAGTAAAAGAAGAAGGGGCTAAAAGAAGACTTCATTTTCTTAGCATGGATACAAGAGACTTAACGAGGCAAGATTTATTAATTATTGCTGCTAATATCTCCTATGAAAATTCAGTATGGCACGAAATTGCCACAGGTTTTGATTTTGTAAAATTTCAACACATGTCTGCATTTTCCCCTGAGGATAATTATTCAAACTACCTAGGAACTCATTTAGCCAAAGAGGCCCTCACAAATGATGGAGATTTTAATTCATCAATGACTGATAATATTTATGACTTTCTCCTTCATAATAAGAATCATCCTACAAAAGAAAGTGTTTCCAATGATCTCACGGCACTAGAAGGGATCGTTTGGAAATATTCCGGCTTTATGACTGACCTTATAATTAGGAACACAAAAACTTATGGTTCTATCACAAGCTTTAAATCTCCCAATCACCTAAAGCTTGGATGTTCAAAGAAGAGTTTAAAAGAAAAGGGTTCTTTAAAAGTAGAGAATATTTTAAGTAATGGAAAATCAGCTAGCGATTATTTTGACTTAGAAGCTACTATATCAAATTCAATGAAGAAAAAATTTGCTAAAGCAGGAAAGAAAATTAAAAAAGAATATTTAACTGAAGAAGATAACCTTTGGTTAATTCCTTTGATGATACGTTATCGTAAATTGTAAAACACATTTCAAGAGGCTACTTTATCATTTTGCTTAATGTCACAATTATTAAATACAATTGTAAATTCAGTACCTTTCTCTTGCGAACTTGATACTTTGACAGTCCCATTGTGAATACGAATAGATTCATACGTAATACTTAATCCAAGCCCCGTCCCTTCACTTGAAGGTTTAGTCGTAAAGAATGGTTCCCAAACTCTCTCGAGCATATTTTCTGGAATTCCTCGACCATTATCAGAAATGACCAATTTAATATTTCCCTTAGAGATTGAAAGTGAGATTTCAATTTCCCCTATGAATTCTTTGTCAATTTCATAACACTTAGAGAACTCATAGAACGAATTTTCAAAGATCGCGTATATTGCGCGCCCAAGATTACTTGGACATCCAAACATATCTCCAATCTCATCCATGCGAATGATCTCATTTATATGAGTTGAATGCTTATCCTTAAATGTTGTTAGCTGTAGTTGATAGTTTTTATAAATTAACTCTTTTAGATTAAAGTATTCCTTCGTTTGACCTTTCTCACGGCTCAGAAGAAGCATGTGGCTAATTATATTTGATGCTCTTTCACCATGCCTTGAAATCAATTCTGAGGAAATAGCAATATCTTCAAAAGAGTCGACAATTTCTAATCGATCTATCTGATCAAAATCTCCTTTTAAAAAAATATCCGACAATTCATCAATTTTGAAGAGAATAGCTTTTGATCCATTATTAATAAAATTTAGAGGATTTTTTATTTCATGAGCAACTCCGGCGACTAAATTCCCTAGAGACGCTTGCTTTTCCTGCTCTATTAGTTGCTCTCTCATAGTATTAATTTTCTTTATACTTTTTTCTAGTTGAATATTTCTCTCTATGAGTTCGTTAGTTCTTAGATCAACTAGGCCTTCCAATTCTTGATATTGATTACTCACTAGTTTTTCTTTTTCTCTATAAAAATTAACTCTCGTGTGTAGTTCACTTGGTGAAATAGAGTATTCTGCCAACGTATCACTATAGTACTTATAAAGATTGTTTCTCTCTGTCACATTGAGAAGTCCTGAAGCTCCCACTACTTTATGGGCCACAGCTGCACCTAAAAGCCCCGCGAGCTTATTTTCAAAAACGGCACGAAGCTCAGAGAGCTCTAGAATATTAACCATTTCACGATTAAGAACTTTAGCTTCATCTAAAATTTTTGTGCACTCACTTTCAATTTCTAACTCAGAATAATAACGAATCAAAATTTCTTCAATAATTTTCTTTTTTCCAATTAAGAGTATATTTGTTTCTGCAGTTTCAGGAAGAATTGCCTGAAAGTCTTCACGTTCTTCAAAGAGATTTAAGTATTCATTTACTATTTGCTCTTCACTTTGACTTCTTTTAAAGAGGGAAGAAATCGTAACATAGGCACCAATATTAAAGAACATTGACCAAAAAACCGCGTGACTGAGAGGATCTATTCCACTTAAGCCTAATAAGCTTTCCGGTCTTAGAAGAGTAATCCCAAACAATCCCTCTTCTAAGATATCGCTTTGAATATAACCACTCTTAATGAAAGTAGGGAAATAAAGTGTGTAAAACCAAATTAGAGAACCAGAAAGTAAACCAAACATTGCTCCTAACTTATTTCCTTTTTTCCAGAATATTGATCCCAAGATAAGGGGCATAAACTGAAGAGCACCAGTAAAAGAAATCATTCCCATTGAAACAAGAGCATATTTCTCTCCAACAACTTGCATATAAATACATGAAGCTGAGATTGTTAATATGGCGCAGATCCACCTCACAGGAAGAATAAACCTAGTGAACAGTCTCTGATCTGTTGCCCTAGTAACAAGAGGTAGATAAATATGATTTGTAATAATTGTGGCCACGGTCATAGTCGAAATCATAATCATTCCAGATGCTGCCGCAAAGCCACCTAGAAAAGTGAGTAAACTCAAAAATTCAACCCCATGTAAATAAGGAATCGTAAGCACATACTGATCCGTAGAACTTAACCCTAAACTAATTCCCACAATACTAATGGGTATAACAAATAAATTTATTAGAAATAAATAACTAGGTAGTGCCCATGACGCCGTTGACACATGATTTTCTTGATAGTTTTCAATTATGGCAACGTGAAACTGTCGAGGTAAAAAGATAATCGCGCTTGCAGATAAAATCGTATATGAAATCCATGTAATAAGTCCTCCATCCTGGTGACCCATAAATGAATATTCATTTGGTACAACTTCAGGAATCTTTCTTAGAACTTCAAAGAAGCCATCATTAAGCCAAAAACAAACAAAAATCCCAACGCACAAGAAGACAAATAGTTTAAAAACACACTCAATTGCAAGAACAAAAATCATTCCCGGATGTCTTTCAGTTGGATCTAGTTTTCTAATACCAAAGAGAATTGTAAACAGTCCCATTAGAGCAACAGTCCCCCATGCTACAAGAAATTTTACTTCTGAAAGGTTAGGCTTATCCTCAAATCCTGTGATGATTATAAAAGTAGAAACCAAAGCCTTTAACTGAAGAGCAATGTAGGGAATTGTTGATAATAGAACGACAACCGCTCCAATGAAAGCAATCCGTTCTGATTTATCGTAACGACCAGAAATATAATCTACAATACTAGTGACATGATACTTTTCTTTGACTCTTATGAGCTTCTTTGCGAAGACCCACCAAAGAGTAACCATTAACGTAGGTCCTAGATATATAGTTAAGAAAAGTAGTCCGGAAGACGAAGCCTTTCCCACCGAACCATAGAAAGTCCAACTTGTGCAGTAGACAGCTAAGGATAGAGAATATATGAGCGGATTGTTTACGAGTTTACTTTTCTTATTTTCAGCGACTTTCTTATCAACTATAAAAGCAATCAGAAACATCCCTCCGATATATAGTAAAACACTGAATATAACTGTTTGAACATTAATCATAAGTTTAGTTCTTTTTAAATTTTTTCCTTAACCTAGAAATATAAAATAAAATAACGATGCACGAGAACCAGGTGAAAAATAAATAGACCACAATGGCCACTGGATACTCCATATTTTCAATGGCAACAAAGGGCCAACTAAATAGAAGAAAATAAAAAACAGATAAGAGATAGAGAAATTCATCCTTTAAGAGAAGGACATCAATAATATTTTTAATCTGTTTAATTTCTTTATACATATAGCTAATTTCGGTTTATTTCTGATTTAGATAAGTGAAAAAGTTGTATGGATTAATCAATGAAAAGTTAATTTTCTAAGTTCTTTCTTAAGTCCTTTTATAAAATATAGGGTCTAGAAGCATGACCTCTGGCTAAATAAAAGATACCAACCTCAGCTTATTCTAAATTTTATACAAATTGATTGAAACTTAAGGAGAGGACTGGAATTCGTGACACGCAGAGTCACTGGACCCATAATCATTCTAGTAGTTTAAAAACTTGTTTTTTCCAAATCTCATAAATAGTCGAGTAAATTTTTTAAACTGGCCTTAAAGTCTATGAATTCATATTGATAGCGCGGCTCTCCCATGATAACAAGGTGCTTAAAATATCAATTAATAGAGGCCCCCAATGACCGATCTGACCTATAGCGAAGAGTTTAAATACACTTCTACAAATCCTTATCATGACAAACTTGAAGAGTTTAAGGGTTTTGTTTATCGCGACCATGAAGCAGAAGGTTTAAAAGGAAAATGGAATAGTGAAGTTTTTGAAAGGGAAGCCCCACTTTGTTTAGAGATTGGAACTGGCTACGGTCATTTCATGATGGAATACAGTGAGAAAAATCCTGAAGTTAATTTCATTGGACTTGATTATAGATTTAAAAGAAGTTTCTCACTAGCTAAGAAACTTTCAACTCACCCTACTAAGAATTTTAAATATTTAAGGGCCAAGGGAGAAAGAGTTCACTTCTTATTTAATGAAAGTGAATTGGATAGAATGTTCTACTTCTTTCCGGATCCATGGCCAAAAGCTCGACATCAGAAAAAGAGACTTTTCCAAGCAGCTTTTTTAGATCAAGCTTACAAAGTTCTTAAACCTGGTGGTAAGATTTTTATTAAGACTGATCATGACGGTTATGCTGACTGGATGATTGAAGTTATGGATAACCACGAACAATTCGAAGTTGTTATGGCGACTAAAGACCTTAGAGCTGAACATCCAGAGCATTTTCTAGCGGCCTTCACAACTAAGTTTGAAAAAATATTCTTAAAGCAAGGTATCAAGATAAAGGCCTTCGAATTAGTTTCAAAGAAAAAGGACTAACACTTTATGTCCCTTAAGGACCTTAAAGAAAAAATCGTTACGGAAATTCCTATTACCGCCATTGTTGGTGGGTACATCCCTATTACCAGAAAAGGGACTACGACACTTGCTGTATGTCCTTTTCACGATGATCACAAGCCTTCCATGTATGTCACTGATGACAAGAAAATGTATAAGTGTTTTGCATGTGGTGCCGGTGGAAATGCCATTGACTTCGTTGTAAATTTTAAAAATCTAGACTTTGTAGATGCCCTAAAAGAAATTTGTAATTCACAAGGGCTAAGTTTTGATGACTACTATCAAAAGAAAGCAAAACCACCAAAACTTGAAATGGCGGAAAAAATTCTCACAAAGAGTAGTCAACTCTATTGTAAATTGGCCACAACAGGAAGCTACGAGAAATATACCGAGTTCATAAAAAATCGTGATCTCAATGCTGAAATTGCAAAAACATACTCCCTTGGTTACGCACCAAAAGATAGTAAACTCACAAGCTACCTAAGCTCTATTCCAAATGAAAAAGAGCGCTCTTTCGCCCTAAGCGTGGCCCAGGAAATTGGACTCATCAAGGTTGATCAAAAGGATGGGAAGTCCCATTATGACACTTTTAGGGATCGAATTATCTTCCCTATCTGGGATCAATATGGCCAAGTGGTAGGTTATACAAGCCGTGCAGTTTTCGATTATCAGAAAGCTAAGTATATGAATTCAAAAGAGTCTTTTGTCTTCAACAAGAAACACATCCTCTATGGACTACACCTTGCAAAGAGTTCTATTAGAAGCAAGGATGCTTGTATCTTAGTCGAAGGAAATATGGACCAAATCGCTCTCTACAACAAAGGTTTCACTAACTCTGTTGCCGTTCAAGGTGTAGCGCTCGGTGATAGCTCACTCAGAAATCTAAAAGGTATGACATCTAACTTCATTCTCTCTCTCGACAATGATCAGGCCGGTTGGAGTGCTTCTGAAAGAATTAACAGGCAATGTCTAGAAGCTGGAATCACTCCACGCTTCTTAGACCTCTCTCCCCATAAAGATCCTGATGACTTTCTGCAAAGTGAAGGATCAGTTGAGCTTCAAAAAAGAATTGATAGTGCGAAAGTCTTTATAGATGAACAATTGGATCGGGCCATGCCTGAAAAAATGCCAGAAATACTGGACTCTCAACTCCAGCTACTAGACAAGTGTTTCAAGATTCTATCCCCTCTTAAAGAGTCATTGTCGGCGACAGAGCGCGCCGCGCAAATCGCAAAGAGAATAGGTTTGAAGTCTGACTCATCGCAAATTATTAATAATTACAAGCAGTTCCTAAGTGGTGAACAGGCAGCTTCGCCTCCAACACACTTTGCTGAACAGCCTCCAGAAAGCCTCATGACGGAATCTTTTCACGAAGAAATTCCCTACGAAGAACTTCATTATCTTCACGGAGAAGAAACACTGCTCTCCGTGAATGCTATAAGCAAGATTGAGACCACTTTACTTACAGAAATTATTAAACATCCAGAGTGCTTAACTAACGATAAAATAAGAGATTTACTTGATTTTGTGTCCTCAGATGAGGTAAAAAATTACATTAAAAGACTTAAAGAAATATTTTACGAAATCGATGAAAGTGAATTCGTTTCCATTGTTTCAAATCTCACAGAAAATGGATCATTTTCAAATGAGTTAAAAGAAACGATTTCACAGGCATTAAGAAGTTACAGACCAGTTCCTCTTGAAGAAGATGTTGTTAAGATAATAATTTTTGACATCAAAAAGAAACTTCAAGAACTTGAACTCAGACTTTTAAAGGATGAGATCAAAGAAAGAAGAAAGGCCTGTACAACAAATGAAGAAATCAACGAACTCATGAAAGAGTTACTTGAAATAGAAAAAAAATTAGTTGTGATTAAGTCCCAAAGACATAAATAACCCCGGGGGAAAATAAATGTCTATCGTTTCCGTATTTATTAATTCAAAAGAATTCTCAAAACTGATTATCAAGGGTAAAGATCAAGCATCTTTAACTCCTGAGGAAATCAACGACGCTATCCCAGCCAGCATTGTCGAGCCTGAAGCTCTAGACGAAATTATGCTAAAAATTCAGGAAGCTCGTATTGATATCGCAGATCAAGTTTCTGAGGAAGAAGACGATGGTATCCGCTTAGACGGTACAGAAATTATCGAAGAGACACTTTCTAAAGAAGAGAAAGCTGAGTTAAAGTCTGCTTCAACAGACCCTGTTAAGTTATATCTTAAGAGAATGGGTTCTGTAGCTCTCCTTACTCGTGAGGGAGAAGTTGTAATTGCCAAAGAAATTGAAGAAGGTGAAAGAGAGATTATCCTTTCAGCGGTTAAATCTACTCACGCCATTAAAGAAATCGTTAGACTTAAAGCGAAGGTTGAAACTCAAGAAAATCAGAATGAATTTGTAAAAGATTTAGTTCGTGGACTTGATGACGAATCTTCAAATAACGATATCGCTAAAGTTAGAACTCAAATCTATAAAGTTTGTGACGATCTAAATACACTTCTAACAAGTGTTGAAAATGAAGACGGAACAATTAAAGATTATTCTGATGACGAAAAGAAGCTAATGGATGACATTGCTCTTCGTCTTGCAGATCTAACTTTCAATAGAAAAATTATTAATAGCTTTGTTGAGCCAGTAAAGAAATACTACCTACAGTTTAGAGAACTTTACGAGCAACAAGAAAGAATCTTCAAGTTCCTAGAAGTTGAGGATTATGCAAACTACAAAGTTCTTTTTGAAAAAGTTCTTGATGATGACGCTTTCAAGAGAAGACTTGCAAAAGATCTTTATACGACTGATGCAAAAATTGAGCAGCTCATTAGAAACCAAGAAGATATTATTAGAAAACTTCGTCGTCTAAGTCTTGATGCTGGAATGGAATTCTCTGCAATTGAAGAAGTTTATCAAATTATCCTAAAGGGTGAGAAGAAAGCTGACGTTGCAAAATCTCAACTTGTTGAAGCCAACCTTAGACTGGTTGTTTCAATTGCTAAGAAATACACAAACAGAGGACTACAATTCCTAGATCTTATTCAGGAAGGAAACATTGGTCTAATGAAAGCTGTTGATAAATTTGAGTACCGTCGTGGTTACAAATTTTCAACTTATGCAACATGGTGGATTCGTCAGGCGATAACAAGAGCGATTGCTGACCAAGCAAGAACAATTCGTATCCCTGTTCACATGATTGAAACAATTAACAAAATGGTTAGAACTTCTCGTCAGCTTATTCAAGAGCTAGGTAGAGAGCCTACACCTGAGGAAATTGCTGAAAGAATGGAACTTCCTGTTGATAAAGTTAAGAAAGTACAAAAGATTTCAAAAGAGCCTATTTCTCTAGAAACGCCAATTGGTGAAGAAGAAGATAGTTCTCTTGGAGATTTTATCGAAGATAAGAAAATCATCTCTCCAGCTGATGCTGTAATGAGTGTTACGCTTTCTGAACAAACTCGTTCAGTGCTATCAACTCTAACTCCGAGAGAAGAGAAAGTTCTTCGTATGCGTTTTGGTATCGGTGAAAAATCGGATCACACTCTTGAAGAAGTTGGACAAGACTTCTTTGTTACTAGAGAGCGTATTCGTCAGATTGAGGCTAAGGCCTTAAGAAAACTTCGCCACCCTTCACGGGCCAAGATGCTTAAATCTTATATTGATGGTGATTGATTCTAAGGCCCCTAACGGGGCCTTTTTATTTCCAGGATGGAATGTATGGATGCGTAGGCAGGAGCCGAGAGCAGCCACCTAATCACAAATACCCCACTGATTTTTACAATTATTAATTAAGAACCGATTCAGTTCCCCTTAAGAATTATCCCATCTTTTTTTACCTATATCTTAACTCTATAGAATCTATTTCTTCTCTATACTTATAGAGTGATGAGAATTCTTCACCCGAGGAATTCCGCTTACTCCTCGAGACAGGCGCTAAAAGCAAGTGGATAAATACCTGGCAGAGATAAAACAACTGTCAGGTATTTTAAAATTTAAATCGAATGTCTTACGACTTTAATGAATCTAAAATGAAACCTTTATTTCGAATATTCTTTACGCGAAAGGAAGTGATCTCTATTTTCTTTCTTAAATTAACTAGATGAGTGTTGATATTATTATCATCAACAAAATGTGACTCTCCCCAAACACTAGAAACTAAATCTCTCTTAGATTTCAATTTCTTGTCGCTCAGGGTTTTAAGAATTTTAAACTCTTGTTTGGTTAAACCTAAACATTCTCCCTCATAGAGAGCTTGAATATTTTCAATATCCAAAATTAAAGAATGACCAAGAATGACTCTACTACTTATCGCACGTTTTCCAACTTGGTTTTGAATACGAAGACCAATTTCCTCATAACTCATTCCAAAACTAATGAAATCGGTTTTTGTAAGAGAAAGTGCCTCTAACTTAACTTCTTCATTGCGACTATTTGATTTAAGTATAACGGGAACACCGTCATACCAATCTGAATTCACAAGCTCATGGTAGAGCTCTAAACCACTCTTACCCGGCATCAGTACATCCATAAGAATTAAGTCAAAACGACCATCCTTAGCAAGATCTAGTGCCTTTTCAGGGGAACTTTCTGAACTAATATCAAAGAGAGAAGAAAGCTTTTCTTCGAAGCGAGTTAAATTATCTTGGGAATCATCAATGTATAATATTTTAGTCATATTATATTTATACCAAATTCGAATAATATCAGGACAAAACCTTCATTAGATTTCTTAACTTTTCTCAATAATAATACTCTAACCTATTAAATTTAGTGGAGAAAGGTAAGATATATTACTAAATAAACACCACATATGTGCCCAATACCCGACTAACGTGGTCACCTATGTGGCAAAATTATTAAAAATCTTCACCATTACCTATCTATGTTTTTTGGCGGTTTCAAGTTACAATAGAGCCTTTAAAAATTAGGAACTTACAATATGCTTCAAGATATTTTTATACTTCCAGGTCAGTTAGAAACAATGTCTAAGAGATTCTTTTCTGAGCTAGAAATCAATCAGGCAAAGAAATTTTTGAGTCTATCAAAAGTGAATCTTTCATTCATTAAAGGAAGTCCAGAAACTTATTATATAGTTTCTGGAATCGTAAAACACGATCGAACCCACGAGTGTAAAATTGTCTATAAGAAGCGACTTGAGGGAAGTGATGAAGGTCCCTTCTCTTCTAACTGTGATTGTTTTGATTGGACCAAAGAGAAACATTGCTGTCACACTACTGCTCTCTTCCTTGGTTATCATCTTCAACTCGAAGGAGAGAAACCAACTGATCATTCATCCCCACCCATTCCAAATTTTGGATTAAATGGGGTAAACGTCATCGAGTACGGAACAATATTAAAAGGTCCTCATCAGCTGCAGGGTGCTGCAGCTACAGCTACATACTCATCGCTTCAATATCTCTTACATAATAAGAAAGTTATAAACTTCCCTTTGCCTGAAAATTTCAAAGGAAAGATTATTTTAAATATTTTTAGTCCTTCTGCAGAAGACAGTTTTCCCAAAGTTAAGTTTCAACACAAGAAAGAAGATGGAACTTTAGTGGATGAAATATCTCTTTTTGAAAACCTCTATCTCTTCGATTGGAAAAGTGGAGAGGCTTTTCATCTCACCAGTGATTTAAAAACTCTTATACAAAGAATCAAAATACGTGGAACAAATTTAGTCATCAATGATCTCATTAAAATGGGTATGCACTTAGAGCTCTCTCAAAGATGTGAAATTGTCATTGATGGTATACCTCTTAATGAAGTAAAAGAAATCAATGCTGGTTGCCGTATTACTCTCGCGCCCGCCTCTAGAAAAGGGCTGGTAGAAGTTGAAATAAACTTTCACGACGATAATGACAAAGCCATTTCTGCACCAGACTTCCTTACTTCATTTAGTTTTGAAGGTGGTTATCTTTCAAATTTTAAAAAGAAGAAAGACGCCTATGAGTTTATTGATCAATTCTCAAGTCATATTGAAGACAATGTTTTTGATTATAAGAAATCTCTTCACTCTAGTTCAAGAAGAGAGAAGTGGCTTGAGCTTATTACTTATACATTAAAAAATGAAAAAACTTATATTTACGATGAAGAAGAGAAGGAAATTTGTGACTACAATAATCACTTTCTGACTCTTCTGATTACCTCTTTATTTAGAAATTTTGGAGAATTGTTCTTTAGGTACTCCGAATATAGACCAGAGACTAAATCTCTTCACTTCCAAGCGACAATGAGTTCTATTTTTCAAGGACTTGCTCAAATTCATGAAAAGCTAGGCCCTTATGGAGTTTCTATTTTTTATGAAAAATCTGAGTTAGCCAATTGGAATTCTAAAATACGTTTTGAAAGAAGGGCCTCACAGACTAAGTGGTTTGACTTAGAGCTTTATATCTCGAAAGGTGATTTAGAAATTATCAAAAAAGCAGATTTAGACACTGGTTTAGTCCTGACAGACAAAGGGCTTATCCTTTTAACGAAAGAACAGAAAGACCTCATGAAATTCATGAGAAAGTATACTAAGTACGAAGGAAAAGTTGCAGAAGATGCTGAATCTAACGACATGCCTTTTCAAAAATTTCTTCTACCTTTCAATAGAGCGAGAATATTTGAGCTCTTTGAACTTAAGAAACTAGGTATAGAAGGTGCGCTGACTCCAGAGGAAGAGGATCTTTGCCTAAGATTATCTACGCTAGAAGAAGTTCCCGAGTACGATCTTCCAGAAGAAATTAATGCCACTTTGAGACCGTATCAAAAGACTGGTTACAACTGGCTTAAATTTCTACATGAAAATAAACTAGGTGCTTGTTTAGCCGATGATATGGGTCTTGGTAAGACGCTTCAAACAATTGCTTTCCTACAAAGTATTCATGATCAAATAGATAGGGTTTTAGTTGTTTGTCCCGTATCTATTCTTTTAAACTGGCAAAAAGAAATTGAAAAGTTCTCGAAACTTGATATTCATATTTATCATGGTGGAGAGAGAGTCTTTCCAGAGGATACGAAAATCATTCTAACTAGTTATGGAGTGATGAAAAGAGAAATTGATGGAACTTTTGCTGATAAACATTTTGATGTATTAGTTCTCGATGAAGTTCAGCACTTAAAAAATATAAGATCACTTGGAGCTTACGCTGCAAGAAAAGTTAAGGCCGATTTTAGAATTTGTTTGACGGGTACCCCTGTGGAAAACGATCTAGCGGAATTCTATAATATTATTGATTTATCGGTACCTGGAATTTGGGGTGACTTAAGTTTTATTAGAACATCATCTAATGCTAAGTCTCGCTTAACTGCAAGAAAGACTGCTGCTCCCTTTATTCTTAGAAGAACTAAGGATCAGGTATTAACAGACCTTCCTGCGAAAATTGAAAACAATGTTTATCTAAGCTTTGACGATAAAGAAAGAGAAACGTACCTGCAAAACCTAGTCAATATAAGACAGAGAATTAACAACTCCCCTTCAAGAAAAAAGTACGGAGAAATACTAAAAGGTCTTTTACAATTAAGACAAAGCTGTCTCTGGCAATCTCCGACACAAGCTCTTCACTACAAGTCTATCGCTTCAACTAAGATTGATTTTCTTGTTGAGCAACTTGAACAAATTGTCGAAGAAGGGCATAAGACTATTGTCTTTAGTCAGTTTACAACTTATTTAGATCTTATTCAAAATACACTTAGAGATAAGCACTACAGACTTTCCAGAATTGATGGATCTCAATCCATTAAGAAGAGACAGCAACAAGTTGATGAATTCCAGGCCGGTAAGACTGACGTCTTCTTGATCTCACTAAAGGCCGGTGGGGTTGGACTTAACCTAACCGCTGCAAGTTACGTCTTCATTATGGATCCTTGGTGGAACCCAGCTGTTGAATCTCAGGCGATTGATAGGGCCCACAGAATTGGTCAGGAAAATACTCTTACTGTGTATCGACCTATAATTAAGGACTCTGTTGAAGAGAAAGTTCTTAAACTTCAAGAGATAAAGAAACAACTCTTTAAAGACTTGTTGCCAGATGATGACGAGACTCTATTTAGTGGAAAGCTGTCTATGAAGGACTTTGAGGACCTATTTAACTAAAGTGTCTAAAGTTTTGACACCCCTAGAACATCTTACATAACACCAGATTTTGGGACGGAAAGTTGATATATTAGTCTTGTCAGAAGAAATTCTGACACTCTCTCTCCCTATTTGATAAGCAGGTCCTAGCCAGACCTGCTTTTCTGTTTTTAGGACCAAAACTATTTTAAAAATTTACACTTAGAAGCAGAGAGAACTCTATTTGTTCTATCTAGAAGTAACTCAGAGTCTAGTGAGCGTATCTCACCCACTTCATCCAATAGCATAGTTAGATTAATAGATTCATCTTTATAGGTTAAAGATGTTTCAGTATGAACAATGAGCTCAGGATTTAATCCCATATAATTTAATAAGTTTTCTCCGTCATCAAAAACGAGATAGGTAATACCTGTCTCATCAGAAGTCACGGCCGTAATATTAACGCCCTTCTCTTCATCAATACATTGGATCTCTATTGAGAAAATTGGTTGGATTGAAAGTAGCAGTATAAGAAGTAGTTTTTTCATAAGTGCACTATAGGGAATAATTTATTAAATTAAAATAAAGAAGAAATATTTACAACACAAATATATGTAATTTCAAGTATTTAAACTTTCAAGGATAATTATTTGAGATCAAAGTTCTTGAATTCACCAAGGCGAACCCCCGTCATATACTCAAATTGATCACTAAGCATTAGCCTTAGGTCCTTGAACTTAAATTTATAAGGAAGGTTTAGAATATCTAGGTCATTCTTATTTTTATCAATCCACTCTGCCATAACTTTTGGATGAGTTTTAGTAAAAGCCCTTAGTCCCCACACTCTCTCATAACTAAAATTAGCATCATCTTTCTTGTCACCGTGGTAAAGTTTTTCAAAGGCCTTAGTTTTTGCGGCCATTACTGACTCTTGTCTCGCCCATCCATAATGATAAACACTGGCATTTATCTGTTTGCAAAGAACCTTAGAATCATCCTTACTTCTAAACCCTTGGGCATCTAACCAAGATTTAATTCCCTTATGGTTTCTAATGAGTCTAAGTTCTCGTCTATATGTTTTCTTTGTTTGTTTTTGAACATTCACGTTTCCATAGAAATGAACGTAATGAAAAACAAGGCCATCATAGCTTGAGTCTTCTTCCATTTTTTGGACTTCATCTCTAATTGTTTGCAAGTCATCTTCATGGAGACACTCATCACCTTGAATATACTGACAGTATTTTCCTGTCGCTTTTTCTAGCGCAATATTAGTTTGTTCTGAAAGAATTAAACCCTGTGAAGTTTTCTCTGGATCCCAAAAACTTTTTAGGAAAATATATTTCTCCCCTTGGAAGTGACTAGTTAGGTAGTCCCATGTGCCATCATCTTTTGTGAGTTCTCGGTCATTGAAGCCCACATTGATAATAATCTCATCACAGAGCTCATCTATGCTCTCGATACTTTCTTTAATAGGATAACCAAGTGTTAGGCCATTTTTAATAAAAGTAATTCCAGATATTAATTTACTCATTTAAATCCTTCTCAATCACATTAAAAACTTCACTTGGAGAAAATTCATTTAAACAAATCATACTGTCACAAGTTGAGAGACCGCAGTAGTGAGCGGTTCTAGTACGACACTCTAAAGGCTCTTTGTAAAAATAGGGATGTTCTTCTTTCTTATAGGGATGCCACTCATTCGGAGGCTCTGGTCCAAAGAGTGTATAACTCTTAACACTTGTGGCGACCGCAAGGTGTTTTAAACCAGTATCATTACCCACATAGAGAATAGATTCTCCAATATAATGAGTAAGATTCTCTAAACTAATGTGAACAATATTTGCTACCTCTTCACTGCCTAGAAAGAGTAGTTTTTCTTTTATTTTCTGATCATCCGCTGAAGTTGAAAGAGGTATTTCAATTTCAACATCAGGAAATTTATTTTTGCACATTTTTGCAAGCTCTACGTAGTACTCAAGAGGCCACATCTTAGTTTCTCTAGTCGCCACAACTCCAAGAATAAGTCTCTTAGATTTTTTAAAAGAGCCCTTCATGACCGGAGTATAGTCTAGATAGTTTGGAATTTTCTCCTCTTTTGATAAGCAGGAAAATGCTCCATCCAGATCTCGTTGAATGACTGCTTTAATCACACCTTGATCTAAGATATTCGTTGGACCTTTTTCATGATGATTATGAAAGAAGTATGGTGTTCTAAAAATTTTAGAAAAGAGATTAAAGAACTTAAAACTTCTTCCCGCCAAATGCATTTCAAAAATCACATCAGGTTTTAGAGATCGAACTTTTTGATAGAACTTAAACCAATCTCTAGCAGTCTTTAAATCGCAGCTAATGACCTCATCACAACAAATATCAACATTCTTATAAAGTGGAGTTATCCACGAAGGCAGAGCGTAGATAATTTTTGAGTCTGGGTATAACTCTCTAATATATTGCAGGGTTGATAATCCCATTACGGAATCACCCATCGCCCTATTTTTCACGACTAAAATCGTTTTATATGTCATAGGTTTATTATAACTAAAATGTAACATTGTGTTAACAAAAAGAAACTAGCGCAGAATCCAAAGCCCTAACAAAATTCCAAATAGGAGGTTTAAGGCCCAAACTGTAAAGGCCTCCAAAGGTCTTCCCGCCTTAATTAGAGTCACAACCTCAAAGCTAAAGGTGCTAAATGTGGTCAAACTACCAATTAGCCCTACTCTGAGCAAAGACTGGACCTCTCGACTTTGAACCCCATTTTTATGAAGAATAAAGAAGAAGAGACAACCTAAAATATTGACTAAGAGAGTTCCAGGCCATGGTCTGTGAGTGAAATTAGAAACTCCCATAGAGATGAGGAATCTGAGGGTCGCGCCTATTCCTCCACCAAGAAAAACGTATGGGATAAATTTCATCATTTCAGTATTCATAGAGTCTAGTATTACTAATTTTGCTCAATATGTCATAGTAATTTTATTTGGCGCGCTATTGAATTAACAATTACTTCATTTCAGGTTAAGATTAGCTATGACAAAAATTTCAGCAGTAATTATCACTTTCAATGAAGAACATAATATCAAAAGATGTCTCGACTCCCTTCAAGGAGTAGCAGATGAAATTGTGGTTGTGGATTCATTTTCTACGGATAAGACTGAAGCGATTTGTAAGAGTTTTGAAGTAAAGTGGCTCCAGAATAAGTTTCTAGGTCACATTGAGCAAAAGAACTTAGCCCTTGAACATGCAACCTTTGATCACGTGCTCTCGCTTGATGCGGACGAAGCCCTTGATGAAAACCTAAAAGCTGAAATACTAAAAATAAAAGAGAATTTTACCGCTGATGGTTACTATTTTAACCGTCTCACCCACTACGTGGATCAGTGGATTTATAGATGTGGTTGGTACCCAGATCAAAAGCTTAGACTTTTAAATAAGACTAAGGGATCTTGGAGTGGCTCAAATCCCCATGACATTATTTCTATGAAAGAAGGATCTAGAGTTCAAAAGATTTCAGGAAACCTTCTGCACTATAGTTACGACTCTATATCTGATCATGTAAATCAAACAAATAAATTTACAACTATTGCCGCCAAGGCCGCTTATACAAAAGGTACTAGATCAAGTAATTTTAAAATTATATCAAGACCTGCTCTTAAATTTTTTAAAGACTATTTCTTAAAAAGAGGATTTTTAGATGGACGTTATGGTTTTGTGATTTGTTGTATCAACGCTCTCTCTGCTCTACTTAAATATTCAAAGATTAAAGACCTGCAAGAAAACAGATCCATAGACTAGAAATTACTATTTTTTTTTCACGTTAACCAAACTATGTTTCAAAACAGAAAAATCCCATCCATTAGATCCTAAAAATATTCAATTTATCCGATTTTTCAGCTAGAAAAATAAAGTCCCCCGTTTATCTCTTTGCCTCAATGAAGAGGCCCTTTACAGAAGGAGAGGTCATGGAGGACTTCATAAGGGCGATCTCTTTAATCGTTCTTGTGCTACAGCTAATAACTTTAGTACTTGAACTTTTAAAGTGATCCTTAGGGCCAAGTGTTACAAGCACTTGGTCCACCTTATGAATTTTAGCATGATTTAAATGTCAGAATCAAAGCATTTCAAATATTTTAATTTAGACTAAATAATTCCAATTACTTATCATTTATTTACAAAGATAGAGCGACCAAACCCTTGAGCGAGAAATCCAATTACCCACATTGAAGTTTAATAACCATCTAGGATAAGTTAGATACTGAAGAGTACAACGAGAGTTACTCTCCATCTCCATGACAAACTTTCCCTTATTAAAGAAGAGATACTTCTCTCCTTCTAGACCATCAAGAAAATCATCTACCACTTTTACATCATTGATTACGAGGTCTTTTTTCTTATAGTATTCGAGCTTCAGGCCAAGCATGGTAAAGGGATTTTCACCGTGAACATTGATCTCTTTAATTTGTTCGTTCTTCCAAACATAACTATAGAAATTAACCGCTGGATTAGCAGCGCGAAAAGTACCAACTAAGAGAAAGAAAATATTAACTCCAAGTATAAACTTCCATAAAACTCTTCCCCAAGTCTTCTTTAAAATCTCTTGGATTTTTTCTGAATGATCTTGAACGAAGAATCCAAGATAGAGAGGTGCAATCATAATGATAGGAAAAATATATCTAAGTTCTTTGTGTCCCACATAACAGTGAAAGATAAAGAGTGGCAGAGTAGTCCAAGTCAGAGGATGTTTTCTATACTTATACCATCCCCAAACCATCACAAGCGTAAGAGGTAAACTCACAGGAGCAATTCCCCTCGTCACACATAATCTAAAATACCACCACCAAGGATATTGCTGAACATTGGACATAATCCCTTCAACAAAATTAGTCCTAAAATAGTGCCAAGTAGAAAAAGTCCAATTGCCGTAACCCCAGTAATCAAAGAAGACTCCAAGCCCAATCGCCACTAAAATACTAAAAGCACTTGCAGCGAGAAAAGAGACTTTGGCCCTTTTAATAAAGACTGCCCAAAACCAGAGAAACGCGACACAAAAGGCCATTTGAGATCTGGAAAGATAGGCCAACCCAAAGAGAAGTCCAGACAAGAGTCCGGCCTTCACTAGTTTTTCATTCTTCTCAAGTGCTATGACAAAGAGAGAGAGTCCCCAGAAAAAGAAACTAATTCCAAAACTTTCAGAGTTAGTTCTCGTTTGAATATAAGGTACAAACCAACAGAAGTTTAAAAATCCCCAAGTGAGAACCTGATGCCTCTCGCTCTTTATCCAAATTTTGATAAGGGGTAAAATTCTAGTTAGCGCAAAGAGCCCAAACATTGAAGTGATCAATCTAAAGAGTGTGGCCATGATAAAGGGAGATTGAATCCCTACCAGCGCAAACCCTTTATAGAAAACGTAGTAAACATAGACCTGAAACCAGGGACGAATTTGTTCTCTATATTCCCAAGGCAGATTACTACTCTCTGTTCCACCTAATTTTAGGTTTAGGAATTCATAAATTTGAAAGTGCTCATCAAAGTGTTGAAAGCCTGAGCTAAAAATAGCGGCGAAGAAATGAAGAGCAAGGGATAAATAGAAAATACTTTTAAAATTACCTAGTTTCATCAAACTTAAATATCCCTATGACAGATGTTCCAAAAAGAGGATTTCCCCCCAGTACTTTTTCAATTTTCCCAATACATACCATCAGCCAATTAATGATTGGATTTGGAAGTTTTAGATCCTGATTAGCTTCTGAATTCTCAGAACCTTTTGTAAGTTTTCTCACAATATAAACAACAGGAAAGAGATATCCAAAAGCATACTTTAAATAAACAGGTTTAAGCCCTGCCTTTCTAGCAACTTCAGTTAAGTCTTTCTTTGTGTATCTCTTCTTATGTTCTAGGAAAACGTCGTGATAAGACCAAAGTGATTGAAAAGCTGGAACTGTGATCAGAATATGACCATCTTTATTCATGGTGCTCACCCAGTGTTTGAGCGCCTCTTCATCATTATCAACGTGTTCTAAAACATCCATGGCGAGAACTACATCAGCTTCACCTTTTTTAAATTCATCAAGGTTATTGGAAAGCTTAAATTTCTCATCACTCCAATCAGTCTTGAAGTCACCAGTTAAATTAGGATCAATCCCGATGGCTTTTGATATTTGAGCTGTAACTGTACTTTGTTCTTTTAAGTACCAAAGGTTTTGCCCAGTACCACAACCATATTCGGCCACGACTAATTTCTTATTCTTTGCAAAGAAATTAAAAAGCTTATCTATATAGAGAAAACGTGTGCGTATCCACCAATGTTTTCTTTCGCTCAATATTGAGAGTTCATTTACTTCTTTTAAGTCCACTTCTTACCTTGGTATTTTTTTCTAATTTTATATAATTCGAGCGGTGCTTTTAGAAAGTCAAAAGGACTAAGCTTACTACCCGCAACATCTTCCCATCTTTCAAGAGGGAGTTCATAAACTGTCTCATTAATACTCTTTGTACGCTTTCCAGTGATGTACCTAAAAAGTAATTCCACATCAAAAATCCAATAGGAAATAAATTTCTTTGAAAAGAGCTCACTGACAATACTTGTTTTAAAGAACTTTGCTCCACACTGAGTATCGTAAACAGGCAGACTAAGACACATACTGGCCGCAGTAGCGAAGACTCGTCCAAGAAGGTGGCGGTACCACTTTCTATCGACATGACCGCCAAGACGTAAAATTCTTGATCCCATGACAATTTCAAATTTCTCGTCTTTCATCACTCTTTTAAAATTTTCAAGTTCAGAAAATGGCGTGGCAAGATCTGCGTCCCAATAACCAATATGAGAAAATTCCCCAAGAGACTTGGCAAAGATCATCCCCTGTCTCACAGCTTCCGCTTTGCCACTATTAAGACCCAGGTCAAAGTAACTTATATTTTCGTGGGAGCTCGCCAGTAATTTTAGTACTTCAAGAGTAGCATCACGACTTCCGTCATTTACAAAGAGTAAGTGCTGATCTGAATTGGACACAGCATGCTTACTTATTTCAGAAATATTTAAACGGGATTCTTCGTTATAACAAGGAATCACTAGGCAAAGATTCATTTACGACACCATGCTGCATTTTTACATTTTTATCATTCATTTATACCATTTAAAATGGTAATTGTTAAAGGTACAAATTAATTAGGATATCTATGAAAATCGTCTTCCAACACAGTGGAATTCTTCCCGTGAAAAAATACGGTGGAATTGAGAGAATTCTCTTCTGGCACATGAAGGAATTAGCCTCGCGTGGTCATGAAGTCATTCTCTTTGGAAATCCTAAATCTGAAGTAGCAGAGTTTGGCATCGAGCTCATCCCTACTCCCGCAGACTTTGCTGATTTTCCAGGCCTTATTCCAAAAGACGCAGACATAGTTCATTTAACTTACAACTATATTCCGGATTGCAAAGTTCCAACTCTTGTAAATATGCAATGTAATGGACAAATTGGAGAGAAATTCCCCATCAATTCTGTCTTTGTTTCTAAGAAACACGCCGAAAATCATGGCTCAGATTGTTATATCTACAACGCACTAGATTTCTCAGAATACCCATATATCCCAAGACCCCAGAAGAGTTTTGAAAACTTTCTCTTTCTGGCCAAAGGTTCATGGAGTGTGAAGAATCTTAAACACTGTATAAAAGTTTGCAAGAAAGCGAAGAAACATTTAAATATCGCCGGCGGTAAGAGCTACTGGCCTTCAAAGTATATTCACTCCCACGGCATGGTTGGTGGAGACAAGAAAATTGAAATCATGAAAGAAAGTGATGCATTTCTCTTTCCTGTGCGCTGGCATGAACCTTTTGGAATTGCCATCATCGAGGCCATGGCCCTTGGTATGCCTGTTTTTGGTAGTCCCTACGGAAGTCTTCCAGAACTGATCAATGAGAAAGTTGGAAAGATTTGTCATAATAAGGCTGAATTATTTAGCGAAGTGGCAAAAGCTGAGAACTCTTACGATAGAGATGAAATCAGGAAATATGTTGAAGAGAACTTTTGTATTTCTAAACTCACTGATGAATATTTAAAGTTGTATGAGAAGATTATTGCTGGGGAAACTTTAAATAAGACTGAGCCCACTTGGCAATTAGATCACCCTCCAGAAGAGCTTCTTCCTTATTAAGAACGGCAGTCTGTTGATGAAGTTTGAACAAAATGAGAAAGTAATAGATAAAAACCAATAAAAAGAACAAGGTCATAAAACCCAATGGATAGAATTTTTCCAAGCTATAAAGAACTTAAGTCATTGCTCCTTGGGCAGTATAAGAAGTGGTTTCTCTTAGGGATACTCTTTCATTTACTCGCCGCTATATTCTCAGAAGGATTTTTGCAATACGATGAGCATTTTGAAATTATTGAATTTCTAAGTTTTAAATTGGGAATTACACCTGAAGCTGATCTCACTATGGAATACGGTGAGACCATGCGTCCATGGATTCAACCTTTTCTCTATTACCCTCTAGTTAAATTCTTTCAAACAATTGGTATAGAAAATCGTTTCCTTTGGGTCTTCTCATTTAGATTCATCTCAGCACTACTTGGTTTTTATTCAATACTCTTACTCTCTCTATACTCTCTTGAAACGCTAAAGAATGAATGGCAAAAGAAATGGGCGATCATTTCTCTCAATCTTCTTTGGTTCATTCCCTTTGTACACGCAAGGACTTCTTGCGAAGCAGTGGGTGGATCAATCTTTGCCATTGCTTTTACTGTTATGGCGCTAAAAGTTGTAAGAAACAAATATCAAGCAACATCATTTAAAGTTTCGCAGTCTCTCATTATCGGACTCCTAATGGGAATGGCGTTTAATATGCGCTACCACATAGGTTTCATGATTCTCTTTGTGACTCTTTGGGCACTGCTCTTTAAGAGAGTGAAAGTTAAATCTGTCTTCTTTATTTGCTTGGGTGTTCTTGCAGCGATTGGAGTCGGCATTTGTATTGATTACTGGGGATACGGAAAGTGGACTCTTGCTCCCTATTGGTACTTCCATCAAAATATTACTTTAAATCTCGCCAATAAATGGGGAACAAGTCCTTGGTGGGGATATTTTAAATACTCACTTAAAAAAGGTGTCCATCCTATAACACTTCCGCTGCTCGTAGGAGCTCTAGTATTCTGGGCAAAGAAATGGAAACACGAACTGACGTGGCTAACTCTTCCATTCTTCTTTGTTCATAGTTATGTGGCCCACAAGGAAATGAGATTTCTCTTTCCTATAGTCGTTTACTCACCCCTTCTCCTTCTCTTTCTCTTTAATGAGAAGAATAAGATCACTTCTGCTTTAGAGAAGTTCTTTAGGGGAAGTTTTGGAAGAGTCTTAATTAAAATAGTTTTTGTCGTTAATATCGTCTTAATTATTCAAGGCTCCCTTAGACCGGTTCAAAGTTCCGTGCAATTCTACAAGTGGACTTATAAGTCACTGAAAGAACCTCTTAAGAAAATTCATGTAGTAGGTGATCTTAAGCCTTATGGAATTGCTGCTCTTAATATGAATTTCTATAATTTCCATTACCCTGAAGAAGTTTTCATAAAAGAAGAGGGCCTCTCTAGTGAAATTGAAAGACTTGTAAGTGAAAATACTAGCTCATGGGTCTTTGCCAGTCGTGGAAAGAATTACTTTAAATTAAGTGAAAATACAAAGTGCCAACTCTACTACTTAAGCATTCCGAAATGGATGTTAAATGTGAATATTGGGAATTGGATTTCAAGATCAGAATTATGGTCTTTATTTAAGTGTGAGAAATAATGTTAAAAAGATTATTAAATAGAGATTCGAAAGATCTCTTTAAGAAATTATTTATTTTCAGTATTTTCTTTCATCTCATTGCCGTAATTTTCTCTGAAGGCTTTCATCGACCAGACGAGCACTTAGGGATTCTTAGATACGTCTTTGTAAAACTTGATGTCTATCCTGCCAGCGATCTTTCCTGGGAATATCCCGCTAAGATTAGAAACTGGGTTCAACCAGCCATTTATTACTTTATAGCAAAGTCTCTGTACCTCATTGATGTTAAAAGTCCCTTTGTTATCACTTTCTTCTTAAGGCTTTTCACTTCACTATTTTCACTTATTGTACTCTTTCAATTTTCTAAGTTCTCACGCGTATTCTTAAAGAAAGAGAGATCCATTAATATTGCAAACCTCTGTTTCTTTGGTCTGTGGTTCTTTCCCTTTATTCATGCGAGAACAACGGCCGAAAACTTTGGTATGAATGTCTTTGCGCTGGGTTTAATGTTACTAACTAAAACACTGTCAAAAGAGAGCTTAAATCAAACTAAATTAAACTTTGATTTCAATATTTTTAAAAATCAAGTTTCTATTCCCTATCTCTCGGCGATCATGGGTGGTGCACTCATAGGAATGGCGGTAAATTTCAGAATCCCCCTCGCTCCCATGCCACTTTTTCTCATGCTCTGGTTATGTTTAATAGCGAGGGTAAAATTTCTAAATATTTTGCAAATCACCTTTGGAATTGGGCTTTCGGTAGCATTCACCACAGCTTTTGATTCTTGGGGATATGGTGAGTTAACTTATAGTGTTTGGAGTTACCTCTACCAAGAATTTACTAGAAATGTTTCACAGGGTTTTGGAACTTCTCCTTGGTACTATTATATTTATAAGACACTTTCAAAAGGAGTTCCTCCGCTTAGTCTCTTTATTACTTTTTCCACTCTCTATCTATGGATTAAGAAACCTGGCCACTTACTTACTTGGGCCACACTGCCTGTATTTGCTCTTCACTCAGCTATTGGGCATAAGGAACTTAGATATATATTTCCCATGATTATTTTTATTCCTATTACTTTGGCGCTTGTTTATGAGTACTTAGAGGACAAGTTAAAATCAAGACCAGTAATAATATTCGCTAAGATCTCAGTCTTCGTAAATTTACTCTTCCTTGTGGTTTCATCATTCAAGCCTGCTTACACTCCTATACATATTTATAAATTTATTTATAAGAATGGAGATGAGATTTCTAAACTTTATACATTTAATAATCTGCAAAGGGATATTCTAAGAGTTTACTTAAAGAAAGAAACTCCCTTTATCCATATTACAAAAACAGAAGAAATTGATAGCGCTATAAACCTAGAAAAGAACTCTTGGTTTCTAGTGGAAAAGATTTCAGACTTTACTCATTTTGAATCTAGAAACTGTGAGAATATGTATTCCACTTATCCGAAGTGGTTTACCAGTAAGTTCTCGAAGTGGTTAAAGAGATCTAAGGCCTGGTCAATTTATCGGTGTCATTCAATATGATTCAAAACATTAAACCTTTATTTACTTCTCTCTTTCCAGTGTCATTTATCCTATTGCTAGGCTATTCGCTGCGAAGAACTCATGGGTTTATCAAAACAAGTCATCTGATTTATATATCACTAGGACTTATGCTCTTAGTACTTCACCACTTTAAAAATCAAGAACTTAAAATCAGCGAAAAGTTTCTCGCTATCATCTATGCCATTTTCAGTTTCATGCTCACAATGAAACCTGACCTCTTCTATGCAGAGAGCGTGAATGGTATTTATCTACTGCAACTTATTAGTGGATTGAACTTTATCTATTCATTGATCTTAGTATTTAAAAGCCTTAAAGGTTATGACCTTAAATCTAGTCTGCGTTTTGCACCAATCTTCATAGGACTCTTTGTTATCGCCCATGCACTAGTCCCATTAATATCTCCAAATCCAGGAATTGATGTTTTTACAGTTACACAAGAAGGTGCAGATTATCTATTAAAAGGGGTAAACCCCTACGCATCTAAATTTAGTGATATTTTTGGTGGAAGATATGGCTATGTCGCCGGATATGTTTATTGGCCTGGAATTTTGCTCACCCTTAGTCCCTTTAAGTGGATCTTTGGTGATGTGCGCTTCTTCTATATTCTTGCTCAGATCATAACTCTATTTGGAATCTCTAAACTCGCAAGATCAAAAGGGGTAAACCGAAGTATCGAAAGGTTCATGCAGCTAATATGGCTGAGTTTTCCAGTGACCTTTTTTGTCTTAGAACAAACGTGGACAGAAAATCTCATTATAGTTGAGCTAACGCTACTCTTTCTCTTCTTACAAAAGAGAAATTTTCCCTTTGCGGCCATCACGTTAGGAGTACTTTGCGCTACCAAGCAATACAATATCTTCTTAGCCATTTTAGTTTACGCTTATATTTTTAAGGTTCTTGATCTTAGAGAACTTGTAAAATTCTTCATAGTAAGTGTCTTAAGTGCACTGGTTTTATTTGCACCCTTTATTCTTTGGGATCACCAGGCATTTATCCAAACAACTCTTACTGACATTCTCAGCTATGAGCCGAGAAGGGATGCCCTTTCTTGGGCGGCTTGGATTTTCCACCATCAGGCAGTGAAAATTCCTACACTTGTCTCTCTCGTTATTTATCTCACTCCAACTATTTTTGGATGTTACCGCATTTTAAAAACAAAGAGCTGTGAGCTTAGAGAATTAATTCTGTGGTTAGTGGTGAGTTATGGAGCGATTTTTCTTTTTGGAAAACAGGCGTTTTGCAATTACTATTATCTAATTGCATTCTTGGTGTTAATTTATTCTCTACTTTCTATAAAATCTAATAAAGTTCTCACTTCATAAGTTCTTTATTGACCCAGACTTTTAGATATTTATTTTTAACATCTTTTAATAAAGTAAAATCTTGATCCAACACCAATTTCAATTCTGGTTTTACTATATCTCTAGTAAAGACAAGTGAATCCATTGATCTTTTCTTTATAAATTCTATGGCCGCTTTTGTTGGAAGCCTGTGAGGGTTTGCACTGTAAACATATGAACTTAGGCCAGAAAGTGCCCAGTAACTATAGCTCTCATCTACAACAAGCCATTCACTGGGAACACTTTTAAGAAGTTTAAACTCCTTAGTCATTTCAAATATTTCTTTATCTCTTCTCACTTTATTCGTAACACCGAGAGGATAGAGCGGGATAAAAGCAATAATTAAAACTAGTACATGACCTTTTTTGAAGATATCCATTTTGTCTTTTAGTTTAATCATCAGCGGAT
Source organism: Halobacteriovorax marinus (assembly GCA_002163155.1). GTDB lineage: Bacteria > Bdellovibrionota > Bacteriovoracia > Bacteriovoracales > Bacteriovoracaceae > Halobacteriovorax > Halobacteriovorax marinus_A. Next base: position 372,821 of record MAAO01000004.1, read on the forward strand.
ATGCAGCGATTATTGCAAAAGAAGGATATATAGGAATGAGATAGTGAGAGAATTTAAACTTCATAAGTGATAAAGGGAGAATATAACTCACAAAACAAATTAGGTTAAATATATAAAACTTTCGATATTCTCTTACTTCACCTTTTTTAAAGAGAAAGAGACTCCAGATAAATAAGAGACTTAAGTGAGGAGATTGTTTTAAGAGATGAGTAAAATAGAGGAAGTAGTTAACTTCAACTGTTCCTCTTCCACCAATGGCAGTGGAGAATAATTGAAACTCTAAGTAGTCTTTAAAGACATCAATATGCCCATTCAAATAGAGCAACCCTGGCCATAAACTAAAAACTATACAGCCTGTAAAGAACGCCAACCAAATATCTTTCTTTAAAAGAAATCTTAAAGATCTATGTTCAAAAATCTGATGAGCGAAAATTAACGGTAGAAGTAAAACTCCTGAAACACCTTTTAGTAGAAGAGTTAACCCCCAAGCAGCGCCACTTAATGTCCATAGTTTACTCGATTTCTTAGTCCACGCTTCAAAGTAAATAAAAAGGGTAAGAGTATAAGAGAAGAGCAAGGCCTGATCCATATTTGGAAATCGAGACTTCTTCATTAGGCTTGGAATAATCAATAAGAGCAAAGTCGAAAAATAAGCTAACTTCAAATTAAATCTAGATTTTATATAATGAAAGAGAATACAAATTGTTGAAAAAACCCATAGCAAACCAAATAAACGTGCCTGCCAAAAGTCTGATCCAACAACCTTAAAGAAAATTCCTTCAAGGATAAAAAAGAGCGGAGGATGATGAGGAAACTCTCTAAACTCAGTCAGCGACTGAGAAGGAACTAACCAACTATCCCAAGGAAAGTTCTTTCCAAGTGCTGCATAGAGATAACCATCTTGAAAGAATCCAGATATATTTAGCGCGTGAAAATAAAACACGAAGAGAGTCGCTAAAACTAAGATAAACAAATGGTTCTTTTTAATATTCATATTAATACACGCTATAGCATTTTCTACTAAACTTTCCTTTCATGAAGAAAAAGTATTGGTCATCTACAATAATCTCACCAGGAAGTTTTCGGCAATTCTCAATCGCCCTATTAACCTGCTCTTTATTCCATGGATAAGTGTCACCATTAGAGTTTTTTTCAAAGAGAAGATACTCTACTAATTCAGGAACTATAACCATGGTATCTGGAGGATAAACTTTCAAACCTGGTCTCATTATTCTTTGAATAACTCCTCCAGTTGAAATGAGCCTATCAGCAGTATCTATTTCTCTAGTTTTCTCTAAAAGTAAGTGAATTGACTTCGTTTTTTCATCATTCACTACACATTTTTGATTCTTATCAGTGGCCAAGAATTTAATAAACTTGGTGTAACGTGAAGAAGAGGTAATTAAGAAGAGAAACATTATAAAATATTTAAGTTTTATATTTTTTAATAGGTCCCAAAACTTCTCATCGTAAATTAAATAACCTATGAGTACGGCCATAAAAGGAGGGCCATAATGGAAGTGGAATTGTCCTGTGATAAAATGCATTCCAAAAAGGGGAATAAGTAAAAAGACACATGGGATAAATTTGTTAGACCAATCAATTTTATTTTTTCTAACCAGTAAAACAATGGGAATGATAAAAGGGGCAAAGACTTTGAAGGGAACCTTCCAGTCCATCTGGGTAAAACTCTTAACTATAAAACCTAGAGGATTAGAAACAACACCTTTTACAATCCACTCTCCATAATCATATACCGGACCTAGAATAAGTGGTCTGACTTTCATAACGAAAGCGAGATAGAGAATACTAAAACTAAGAAGTCCTACTCCTAATCTAAAATTCTTTCTATAAAGATAGTAGAGAGAGAGCATGAAGAAGCTAAAGGGATATGATTCCCTGAAGAGACATGTGATTACAGCGAAAAGAAAAATCCCTTTGTGATTTTCTTTATAAATATAGTAAACAAGCATTAGCCATGAAGCCATGGACCAAGTTCCCGGATGAATAGGAAACTCTAAGGCACTCAATATTCCTTTTGAAAAAACCGCGAGAAAGAGAGCAAAGAGAATTTCTTTTTTAGGTCTCTCTCTAACTGTAAAATAAATAGTAAATAGAAATAGCACATAGTAAGACCATTCCAAGAAAATCATAGAAGTAGGATGATAATCAAAGGCCCAAACAAAGGGAATTGCCGTAAAAATAATTGGCATGAAGTGATCATTAAAAATCTGAAGTCCTCTTATCGTTAGATAGGGATTCAAGTCGCCACTGGCCATATTATAGAATGCTTGTTGATACAGTCCTAGATCATAGGCATGAAAACAATTATTTAAAATTCCTTTAATATTACTAAGTAGAGGAATGAAAATAAAAACAAGTAGTAGTGCACTTGAAATGAGAATCCATTTCTTATTACTTGTTAGATTTGTTGATAATTTCACTTATCCCCTCTTCAAATGAATACTTCGGTGACCATCCAAGACTAGTAAGAATTGAGATATCTGCAACAGAGTGCATAACTTCTGATTCTCTATAAGGAACTTCTCCCCAGTTTAGTATCGTCTTACTACTACCTATCGTTTCTTTAATTGATTCGATTAGGTCTTTTAGAATATAAGAATTTCCACTGCCAAGAGGGATGTCTCCAGATAAATTCTCTTTAAGAATTAATCTAAGTGCTGATAAGAGATCTTTATAATATATGAAATCTCTTACTTGGGTTCCCTCTGTTAAAGGTATTTTCTCCACTCCGTCGCTAATAGACTTAATTAAGAAATTTACAAATTTACCGTCATTAGGGCCAAAAAAATGTTCTAACTTCAGGTTTATCAAGTTTAATTCAGGATACTTCTCTCTAAGATCTAAAACAAAGTCATTCTTTGTTTTAGCATAGGCATTTACCGATGAAGGTAGACTGGTTCCAAAGTTTACAACTTTAGGAGCCTCTTTAAGAGATTTTAAAATCTTCATGGGGAACAGACTATTAACTTCGAGCATCTCTTCTGGTGTTTCACCACCTCTTCCATAGCATGTAGCAATATGAAAGAAATAATCGAAATTCATACAAGAGAGTTTTTCAAAGAGTTCATCATTATAGTCTAAGAAAGTTACATCTTCAGCGATCTTAGAAATCCTAGATAGAGATGAAGTTTTTCTCTTAATTATAACAAGCTCATAACCCTGATCATGTAACATGTGAGCAACATGGCTTCCAAGGAAACCAGTTGCACCAGTTAAGAGGGCCTTAGGATTTTGTCCAAGCAAGTCCCTTCTCCTTTGCATCACTGATATAAGTATTTAAGTCTTTCTCAGTTTGAATATCTTTCTCTTCGTAATATTCCTTATACCAAAGAATAGTATACTTAAGAGCAGAATCTACATTCCATACTGGAGTCCAACCTAAGTTTCGGTAAGCTTTAGTACAGTCTAGTTTTAAAAGTCCTGCTTCATGAAGAACTACATCAGGTCTTTCAATTTTATAATCAATTTTATCCCAGTACTTCTTAAGAGTTATGAGAACTTCTTCTACATTAACGTCTTCAGTAACTGAGGGACCAAAGTTATAAGCTTCACCAAACTTAGTCTCTTTTTCAATGAGTTTTTGACCAATCATCAAGTAACCAGAGATTGGCTCAAGGACATGTTGCCACGGTCTAGTTGAATAAGGACTTCTAATAGAAACAGGGTTTCCAGCAATTGAAGCTTCTACGATATCAGGAATAAGTCTATCTAACGCCCAGTCTCCACCACCGATAACATTACCAGCACGAACAGTTGCCATAAGAACCTGGTGATCTGTTCCATATTTCTCTAAATTAAAATAAGAGTGTCTATAAGAATTAGTCATAATTTCCATGGCAGCTTTTGATGCTGAATATGGATCCTTACCACCTAAACGATCATTTTCTCTATAACCCCAATCCCACTCATGATTTTCATAAACCTTATCAGTCGTAATCGTAATAATACTTTCAACTGATTCAGTCTTTCTACAGGCTTCATAAACACGAAGAGAACCAATGACATTAGTTTCAAAAGTTTCGTCAGGCTCTTTATAAGAAAGACGTACTAGTGGTTGAGCTGCCATATGAAAGACAACTTCTGGTTTAAAATCAGCAAAAACTTCATCAAGCTTTTCTTGATTTCTAATATCACCTATTACTGACCTAATATTTAGATCAATCTTATCAATATGGGCAGGATCACTTGGAGCTGGAGTGGAATAACCACAAACTTCAGCTCCCATTTTAGTTAACCAGTAGCACATCCAAGATCCTTTAAATCCTGTATGACCTGTGACTAGAACTCTCTTTCCCTTGTAAACTCCAGAAAAAAGGTTTTGGTCTACCAAGTTTTCCATTTGGCCTCTCCGCTTTCCCACATTTTTGTAAGAGCTTGCTTATCAGCTAGTGTATCCATACATTTCCAGAATCCGTCATGCTTATAGCTATTTACTTGTCCAGAACTTGCAAGTTTCTCAAGAGGAGCTCTTTCAAAAATTGTTCTATCTCCGTCTTTAATTTCGTCGAATACTTCCGGCTGGCATACAAAGAACCCACCGTTAATCCAACCAACCTCACCCTGTGGCTTTTCTTTAAATGCCGTAAGTTGGTCTTTGTCGTCAAACTCAAGAGCACCAAAACGACCATCAGGTTGAACCGCAGTCATTGTACAAGCTCTACCTGATTCTTTGTGGCTTTCTACTAAAGCTTTAATATCAACATCAGAAACACCGTCACCGTAAGTCAGCATGAATGGCTCGTTACCAACAACCTCTTGGGCTCTTTTAATTCTTCCACCAGTTAGAGTTCCGTCACCTGTATCAAGACAAGTCACTTTCCAGTTTTCAACATCAGAATTTATGATTTCCATAGAGTTATTAGCAAGATCAAAAGTTACAGAACTTTGTCTTACAAAGTAATTGGCAAAGTATTCTTTAATACAGTTACCTTTGTAACCACAAAGAATAACGAATTCATTGAAACCGTAACTAGAGTAGTGCTTCATGATGTGCCAAAGAATTGGTTTCTCACCAACTTCAACCATAGGCTTTGGTCTAATCCCAGTCTCTTCACTAATTCTTGTACCGTAACCACCTGCTAAAATTAAAACTTTCATATATTCTCCTAAATTAATTTCTTTAAATTGTTTTTACCCATTCGATCATTCTCTTGAGACCTTCAGCTGTTTTAACTTGAGGCTCCCATCCAAAATATTCTTTAGCTTTAGAAACATCGGCTACAAACATTTTTTGATCACTCTCTCTTGGAGCAAGTTGTGTATAATCAAGTTTAATATCCATTTCACTTTCTAAGTGCTTAAAGAGTTCTAAAATAGATAAACTATTCTCCATTCCTCCACCGATATTAAATGATTGTCCCTTTGTCTTATCGATATGCTCAACAGCTGCGTAGTAACATTTTACGATATCTTCAGAAAAGAGAACATCACGAACTTGTTTTCCATTTCCTTGGATAGTAAATGGCTCCGTTAAATTTCCTCGCTGAGTTTCAACAGCGCGAGAAACAAACCAACCAATCCATCCTTGATCAAATGTTGAGAACTGTCTTCCACCAAAAATAGAAGAGTGTCTAAAGACTACAGTTTTTAACCCAAAACACTTGGCCCAATCTTTCATATATTGATCAGCGGCACCTTTTGAACAACCATAAGGAGTTGTAAAGTCTAGTCCGATTGATTCTGGTAATCCATTTGGAAATTCAGGAATTGAATACCTAGTTTCACTTTCGTTGTACTCGTAATCTTCTAGGTCTCCATAGACTTTATTCGTTGAAGAGTAGACGATAACAGTTTCAGGACAATGATCCTTTACCGCTTCGAGAACATTAAAAGTTCCGCCAACATTTATGTCAAAGTCAAACCTTGGCCTTTCAAGAGAAGTTGTCATAGCAACCTGTCCGGCTACGTGATAAATCACATCTGGCTTTTCAGTTTTTATACAAAAGTGAACGTCATCACGATTTCTGATGTCATTACGGTAAAATTTAAAATCACCTAGAGTTCTAAGCCATTCAAGGTTTTTCTCTGTTCCACTTCGGTAGAGGTTGTCCAAAATAACAAGCTCATCACCTCTTTTAAGGACTTCTTCCGCAAGGTTGGACCCAAGGAATCCACATCCACCGGTAATTAGGTATTTCATTTTAATTCCTTTACTCTTTCAACCAATCCCATTGGGAAGTAGCTATAAAGTAATTTTTCATTATTTATTATCTGATAATTTTCTAAATTTACAAATTTTAAATCTGCGTTGGCATTACAAGTACTTAGTCTTGCACCTAAGAAGTAGTGAACAATGAAATTCCCTCTCCACATACCCATTGTATAACAAGCAGCAATGGTCTTTTTCTGAAAACGGTTCTCATACTTCTTTTCTAGGTTTGCTAAAAATGTCCCAACAATTCTTTCTTTCTTTTTAAAAATTGTAGGAAATGAGGAACTCACAAGAAGTAAAGTAGAAGCGAGTGCCGTAAGAGTTATTGCTGTATTTAACTTAGGTCTTACATTCTTAAAGATGAGATTTAGGGAAACCCCAGAAAGTAAGGCAAGCCCACCAAAGTAAACATTAATATACCAAGGAGCCTTAAAGATAATTATACTAAAACCTAAGAGGTAGCCTAAAGTCATAAGACCACCCACAAGTAGCGCCGGACGGTTTGCAGTATCTTTTTTAAATAGTGTTAAAAATATTGAGGCCATAGCAATATGGGCCCAAGGGATATGTTTCTTAAATATAAGTTTTAGATAAAAGAGAGGATCTCCACCAACTTCAGCGATGGCTCCAGCTGTTGGATGATTCATAGTAAAGAGAAGTCTAATTTGATAATAATTTACCCAAAAGGACTCTCCAGTAACAAGGAAGTACCAAAGATCAATAATTCCCATGATCAAGACAAATCCAACTAGAAACAAGAGAACTGTTTTTAAAAGCTCTTTGGCAGTGTTTTTAAAGATTTTTGAATTTGCCCATTCAAAGTTTGAAAGAATAGCAAAAGCAAATAAGACTCCAGGAGCTAAGAGACTAATAGGTCCTTTGGCAAGAAAGGCCATGGCACACATGACACCAGAAAGAATGGCATTCTTTATATCTCGATCTCTTAAGGACTTAATTCCAAAGTAAATCGAAAATAATGTGAAACACATGAGTCCTGTTTCAAGCATAGGATTTCTCCCCTCTTTAATAAATTGAGGGGTGGCCAACAAAGCAAACATGGCAAAGAGACCAAGATTTTTTGATACAAGAGTTTTTCCCAACTTATAAACACAAATAAGCGAGCTCAATGAAAGAATGATAATGGGGATAATAACTGTATAACTACTTATTCCAAATGCTCTAATGAATAGGGCCAGGTACATTGGCATGAAGTGTGGGTTTTCGTAAAAAGCCACTCCATCCTTCCAAGTTAATTGAATCCACTGGAAGAATGGTTTCTCACTCAGCTCTCTAGCAATTGAAGAGTAAACAGCACCATCAACAGATCTTAAAGTCACACTATCCAGCTGAATGGTTAATATTACCAAACCTAAAAATAGTAGTGACCAAAAAATAGAGTTTTCTTTTATTTTTTGAAGCATCTCTACGAAAGCTTCTCTCTGATCATCTCAGCGATATAGTCTAAGTGCTCTTCACCAAGACCTGGCCAACATCCAACCCAAAATGAACTATTCATAATGAAGTTTGTATTTGGTAAATCACCAATGACTCTTTTTTCAACGCCTTCGTAAAGAGGTTGTTTAACTAAGTTACCTGCAAATAATTGTCTTGTTCCAATTTTCTTAGACTCTAAGTATTCACAAAGTTCTTGCTTAGAAACTTTTGAATCTTCTTTCACTGAAATAAGAAATCCAAACCAACTCGCTTCACAACCTTTTGTTGCTTCAGGAAGAATAAGTTTATCTTCAAGACCAACTAGTTTTGATTTTAAATAATCAAAATTAGAGTTTCTCTTATTAATAAACTTTTTAACTTTCTTAAGTTGAGAAAGACCTACGGCTGCTTGCATATCAGTTACTTTTAAATTGTAACCAACATGAGTGTAAGTGTATTTGTGATCATACCCTTTTGGTAGCTCACCTAGTTGCCAATTGAAACGTTTCTTACAAGAATCATCAACACCAGGAGGACACCAACAGTCTCTTCCCCAATCTCTAAATGATTCTATAATTTTCTTTAATTTAGAATTCGAAGTAAGAACGGCTCCACCTTCTCCCATCGTCATATGGTGAGCAGGATAAAATGAAACAGTCGCGATGTCACCAAAAGTTCCAGCCATCTTTCCGTTGAACTTAGCACCTAAAGCATCACAAGTGTCTTCGATTAACCATAGGTTATTTTTATCACAAAATTCTTTTACTGCTTGGACATCAAACATATTTCCAAGAGTGTGGGCCATCATGACAACTTTCGTTTTTTCTGTAAGAGCAAGTTCAAGTTGAGAAACATCAAGTTCATAAGTACCAAGTTCAACATCAACAAAAACAGGAATACATCCATGCTGAATAATTGGATTTACTGTTGTTGGAAAACCAGCGGCAACAGTAATAACTTCATCACCTGCTTTAACCTGTCTATCTCCTAACTTTGGAGAAGTAAGAGCAGCGAAGGCCACAAGGTTGGCAGATGAACCAGAATTTACAAGAAGACAAAATTTTTGATCCATGAAATCAGCAAATTCTCTTTCAAATTGTTTATGGTATCTACCGGCCGTTAACCACATATCAAGTGAAGCATCGATAAGATATTCCATATCGTCTTCATCCATAACTTTTCCAGAAGCTGGAATATATGATTCGCCAGGTATAATTTTAATCTTATCTAGCTCTTGTTTAAAAAACTCTCGTGATTTAGCAATAATCTCGCTGCGCATTTAATAACTCTCTTTGTCATTTTAATTGTTTGAATAGACATTAATCTACCAAAATATTAGTGTATATTTAAGAACAATCTTTAAAATTTGAGACAATAAATGGAATTAAAAAAAGATCTTAGTATCGTCCTTCCAGCTTACCTAGAAGAAGAAAATTTGAGGCTATTGCTGCCGAGAATCAACTCAATATGTAGTGATCTTACAAATAACTATGAGATCTTAATTGTAGATACAGAAGAGCCCATGGATGGAACGCCGCAAGCTTGTGAGAAAAATGGTGCGACTTATTTGAATAGGACAGGTGGAAACACATACGGCGCCGCAATAAGAACTGGGGCAGACAATGCAACAGGAAAGAAAATAATTTTCATGGATGCTGATGGCTCTCACCACCCTGAATTCATAAAGAAACTCTATGCTGAAAAAGATCAAGCTGACGTGGTAATCGCCTCAAGATATATGAAAGGCGGTCATACAGAAAATAGTCCCGCATTAATACTAATGAGTAAAGTAGTGAACTGGGGTTTCGCCTTTGTTCTCAATATCAAATGCAAAGACGTCTCTAATAGTTACCGTTTGTACGATGGTTTTAAACTCAAGGAACTTGAACTTACGTGTCACAACTTTGATGTTGTGGAAGAAATTCTCTACAAACTCATTAGACTTAACAAAGGTTTTCAAATTAAAGAGATACCTTTTAGCTTTAAACAGAGAATGTTTGGTGAAACAAAGAGAAATCTTCCAAAATTCATCCTTACTTATGTCTTCACACTAGCTAAACTTCGTTTTATGCCTATTAGAAGAAAATGAAAAAGGTCCTGCTTATAACCTCAAGATCGGACACCGGTGGTGGACCCAAACATGTTTTTGAACTCTTAACGTTTTTAAAAAACAAAGGTCTTGAGGAAATTACGGTATGTGCTCCATTTGAGAAACCTTATGGAGAAAAATTTCAAGAACTCTCCTCCAACTTTATCCCTATAAAACATAGATCATTTTCTCTTATTTCATTTTTTAAAATTCTTCTTTTTTGTAAAGATGAAAATATTCAAGTGATTCACTCTCATGGAAGAGGAGCTGGAATTTATTCAAAGCTTCTATCTTTTTTTGGATTTAAAATTACTCATACTTTTCATGGTGTGCATGAACCAAAGAATATAAAAGATAGTTTTAAAAATCTCATTGATAGAATTTTGAAATACAATATTAATTTAGGGATCTTCGTTTCAGAATCAGAAAAATCATTAGCTAAGAAAATTGGTCTTGCTCCAGATAATAATCAAATCATTTACAATGGAATTGATCGAAATATTTTTGATAAAACTAATTCTCCAGAGGAAGATTCAATTATTTTTGGAACTCTTAGTCGATTAGATCCCCAAAAAGGAAATGATCTACTCATAGATAATTTTATAAAATTTCATCAAGAATTTAAAAACACTAAACTGCTGATAGCAGGTGGTGGAGAGCAGTTACAAGAATTAGAAAACAAGATTACAAAGAAAAATGCGCAAGAATATATTACTCTTCTTGGAGAAATTTCTGATCCGCAAGCACTCTTATCAAATATAAACTTCTACGTTTCAAACTCTAGAGGAGAAGGTCTCCCCTACGCAGTACTTGAGGCCATGGCATCAAAAACGCCATGTATTCTTAGTAATGTTTCAGGACATAATTCTATCTTGTCACCAAAAGAGCTTTTTGAACTCACTTCAGCTGAAAATTTTGGAGATGTTTACAAATATGTAAATCTTCACAAAGATGAAATCATTGAGAAGAACTTAGCTCTTATTGATTCAAAATTTAATCTAGAAAAGAACTTTCAAATGGTGCTAGAGAGTTATTTAGCCCAATAAAAAAGGGCCACTAAGGCCCTTTCAAATTATTTTCTTTTTAAGTAAGCACTTGGCCAATGAGTAATATTTTTCGTTAGTGTACTCTCATTAAATGGCCATGCCGGTTGCTCAAGTACAAAGTCATCTGACTCTTTTAAGAAATCATTTACCGCTTCAACAGGATTATCTTGTTTCCAAGAATCAGTTCCTCTTGGAACATCGTAGACATATTCCATTAATCCATCAGTTGCTACTATGTAAGAACCTGGTGTTACCATCGAATTATAGGCTTTTAGCTCTTCGTAAACATGACCTTTAAGGTGATTAGAATCAAGAAGAACTAGTACTTTATCACCTGGCTTGATTTCAGATCTAACTTTTTCCACAATCTCAGGATCAATTGAACTTCCTTCATACATTGTGATGTACGAGTAGAGCTCATGTGCTTCAATTTCTTTTCTATTATGCTCTCTAATATCGATATCGATACCAACAACTTTTCCTTTCCCCATCGCCTTTAAGATACTTGCATAATAAATAAGTGATCCACCGTGAGCAATACCAGTTTCAATAACAACATCTGGTTTTACGTTGTAGATAACTTCTTGAATTCTGATCATATCTTCAGGAAGTTGAATAACTGGCCTTCCCATCCAAGAAAATGAGTAAGGATATTTTTGATTCCAACCTGTTTTTACCCAGTGGTGAGAGATAATTTCAAACGCCTCATCAGAATAGAGATCCATTGTTTTAGAAGTTCCATTCTCTTCTTGAGTCAGTTTATTTGTTTCAGTATCAAAAGTAATTTTCATTTCAAGTCCAGTATGTAGTTTGTTGTTAGTTAATTTTGTACAGTATTTTATAGAAATCAGCAATCTGATCCCAAGCGGAGTCCTCATCCCACTCTGCAGAAAAACTCTCTGCAGCATCATGAATATTCACTCTCTTAATAGGATCACTGTATTTCGCATTGTCATTATAAGCAATTGGGCATGAAAATGAGAACCTTTTTTCCATTTCTTTAATAAATCGTATGGCAAAATCTCTTTGAGACTCTCTATATTGGCTTGGATTATTTTTTTCAAAGCTTAATTCACTCTCCACAACTTCATTTAAGAAATAAGCGTAAGCAATGGCAAGTAAAGAGACATGTATATTATCTCTAATATAATCTGGAGTTCTTACAAAAGGTGTTTCAGACTTTCTCCAAGAATTCATTAAGTAGGTAGTAAATCGATCTTCCTCATAGGGCCCAAAAGGGTTTGGAATAACAAATTTTCCAAGCCTTACACCACTTTTTTCACATGCAGACTTCACAATCTCGAAACATTCATGCTTTGAGGCACCATAAGGAGAGGAGAAGTCGCCCTCATCAGAAGGGTCTCCTTCACCAATTTCTATGACTGTTCCTGTTAAAATAAAGATGAGATCTCTATTCTTATTCTTGGCCTGCGCTAATACTTGATTTATATTGTGAGTGCTTCTCTTTACAGCTTTTTTTGAATCATAATCAGGACTTCTGTAATTAGTATTATCATGGGCATGATGACAGATCGCACCAAATAAAACATCCCCATCAATTGCCTCTAGGAATTTATCACTGCCAAATGAGCAATTATAAATGAAATTGCAGTGCTCAGCTAGATTCTCAAGTCTAGTTTTGCGAATTCCAGAGTAATCTTCAATAGAGCTCTTCGTTAATGTTGCGAAAACAGTATGCCCCGCTTTTCGAAGCTCCTGAACGAACCAATGACCTGTGAAAGAACTGGCTCCCGTAAATAGAATATTCATATCTTTACTATACAAGCAAAACAAAATTAGGCAATATATTACACTTCTAAAGGAATTTCTGATGAATCAAATGCCAAAAATTACAATTGGACTCCCTGTATATAATGGAGAAAAAACAATTGCTAAGGCACTCACCCATTTACTGAATCAGACCTACCAAAATTTCGAGATCATTATTTCAGACAACGCTTCAACTGATAAAACACAAGCTGAAGTAGAAAAATTTACTGATGAGAGAATTTCTTACTTTAAACAAAGTGAGAACTTGGGCTCAACAGGAAACTTTAATTATGTTCTAAGAAAAGCTTCTGGTGAATTTTTCATGTGGCACAGTCATGATGATTGGATTGATACAGACTACCTTGAAAAATGTATCAAGAAATTCATGGATAACGAAGATCTCTCTCTCGTAACTGGACAAGCAAAGTATTACGATGGTGATCAATTCATTAGACTCGGCGAGAGAACTCAATTTGATCAAAACTCTGCATGTGATCGCGTGAAATCTTATTACACAGTTGTCACTGACAACGGCGTTTTCTACGGAGTAATGCGTCTAGCACATATTTCAAAAATAGAGATAAGAAATGTCCTAAGTGGTGACTGGATGATTATTGCAGCTCTTGCTTACGCGGGAAAAATCATTCACTTTGATGAAACTTTTATCAATAGAGCTCTCGGTGGAACAAGCCGCTCTTACGCAAACATTATTAAGAGTTTAAAACTCTCTCCACTCTATCATTACTTTCCTTACGCAATCGTATCTGTTGATGCAGGCTTAGAGGTATTTCGCTGTCAAATCTACGACGATCTAAGTTTCATTAGAAAAACTGTGTTTGCTTGTGAGATTTGCTGGACAATAAATTATAGAATTTTCAAACGACGCGCCCTTAAAGTCCTTAAGCGACTAATGCCTGGAAAACTGTCGTGAAAATAAAAAGTAATGAGCTCATAGAAGATATTAAAATTATTGAATTCGATATTCATAAAGATAATAGAGGTCAATTTTCCAGAATTTTTTGTCAAAAAGAATTCGAAGAAGTCGGAATCTTCAAGCCCATTGTTCAAATGAATCACTCCTTCACTAAGACCAAAGGTTCAGTTCGAGGAATGCACTATCAACTGCCTCCAACTATGGAGTCAAAGTACGTAAGATGTATTTCTGGAGAAGTTTTTGACGTAGTGATAGATTTAAGAAGAGATTCAAAAACATTTTTAAAGTGGACAAGTATTCATTTAAAAGAAGATCAAGGTCTAATGGTGTATATACCAGAAGGTTTTGCGCACGGATTTCAAACGCTTACCGACAATGCCGAACTAATTTATCTTCATAGTGAATACTATGAACCTAAAGCAGAAAGAGGAATTCATCACCTGGATCCTCTTGTTAACATAAAATGGCCCTTAGAGATTACAGATGTATCCGAAAGGGATTTTGACATGCAAAAAATTGATAATAACTTTAAAGGACTAGAGATATAACTATGGAATGTAGAAACTGTAAAAACACTTTAAAACATAAATTTGCAGACCTTGAGTCTTCTCCCCCTTCAAATTCATTTATAAGTGAAGAGGGATTGAATGAAGTTGAACATTACTACCCTTTAAAAATATTTGTATGTGAAAAATGTTTCTTAGTTCAAGTTGATGAATACAAGAAAACTGAAACTATTTTTGATGACTCTTATGCTTACTTCTCTTCTTTCTCAAAGAGTTGGCTAGAGCATGCCAAGAAGTACAGTTACGAAATTAAAGACTACTTAGATTTAAATTCAGAAAGTATGGTCATTGAAGTCGCTAGTAATGATGGTTACCTATTAAAAAACTTCAAAGACATGGGGATTCCTTGTTTAGGAGTTGAGCCCACAAAGAATACCGCTAAAGTCTCGATGCAAAAAGGAATTGAAACAATTTGTGAATTCTTTGGAGAGGAGCTTGGAAAATACTTAGTAAACCAAAATAAGCAAGCTGACCTAATTATTGGTAATAACGTCTTGGCCCATGTTCCAGATATTCATGATTTTGTACAAGGTTTTACAGAAACTCTAAAGCCAGAAGGAATTGTGACTTTAGAATTTCCTTATCTTGTGAACTTAATTAAGTTGAACCAATTTGATACTATTTACCACGAACATTTCTCATATCTATCAATTACAGCAATTAAAGATGTCTTTGGTAAACACGATTTAGAAATATTCAAGATTGATGAACTTGACACTCATGGTGGATCTCTAAGAGTTTACGTAAAAAGAGTAGAATCTAAAAGGGCGATTACTCCTTCAGTTGGAAAGATCTTGGATCTTGAGAAAGAAGTTGGAATAGACAAGATTGAATTCTATGAAAATTTTCAAGAGAAATGCGATACTATAAAATTAGAGCTGCTAGAGTTTCTAATTAGTAAGAAGAAAGAGGGTGCTAAGGTCGCAGCTTATGGAGCTGCAGCGAAAGGGAATACTCTTCTAAATTACTGTGGTGTGAAAAAAGACCTTCTTTCTTTTGTCGTTGATGCCTCTCCTTATAAACAAGGAAAATATCTTCCAGGATCTAGAATACCTGTAGTTAATATGGATGTTCTTCTAAAAGAAAAACCTGACTACATCATCATTCTTCCGTGGAATTTAAAAACAGAAATTACTGCATTACTAAAAGAAAAGTGCGATTGGAACTATAAATTAGTTGTTCCAATTCCTGCTCTTGAGATTTTTGAGGAATAAGCAGGTATGCTAAAAAATAATTTAGAGAGAATTTCAAATTTAAATGTAATTCACGTAACTTTATTACTATTTCAAATTCTCTCTCTATTCTTTTTAAAATTTAACTTCTTGGCCATTGCGATCTCTCTTCCGGTTATTTTTCTTAGATACCACTTCTTTGAAAATTATCAACCGCAGAAGAAGTTGGCATTTTTTATATTGTTATGCTTTATTGAACTTCCTTTTATTTTCTACCCGTCAGCCTATAATATCTTTGGCGGAATCAGGCCTCATTCATTGTCTGAAATAACAAATCTCTTTATTCTTGGAAATATACTACTCATTCTACATTTTCTAATTAATATAGCTCTCTCCAGAAGATTTAACTTTTCAGAGAAAAAGAGTTTCAAAGAGTATTGTTTTAAGTTTAGAAACTATAAAATACTTTGGTGGATAGTCTTTATTACAGCATTTCTCTCCAGCATCATCAGTTTCAAACTTGGAGTTGGGGTCATGGGAAAGAAAGCTCCTGACCTTCCATTTAAAATTGAAAGTATATTGAATCACTTTAGAAATACTGCCATTCCATTTCTAGCGATAACACTATTAGATATTTTCTATAAGAAGAGGTCTACTCGCTGGGTGATATTAACTGGATTCTTATATTTCTGTTGGCTTTCATTTGAAACTTATATTAGAGCTTCTAGAGGAGTCTTCTTTGTTTCTGGTATTTCTATAATTATTTGGGCCTTAACTTGTGAACTTATCAACTTAAAAAAAGCCTCTAAGATTGTCATTCCTCTAGTAACTATCCTAGTTATCATGTACCCATTTATTTCAAGTTATAGAGAACTAAAGATCAAGCAACCACATTATTCTGCGGCTGATATTTATAAGGAAGGAATAGTCAAAGTGACGAGCAGTACTACTCCCATTTTCTTCGAACTTTACAATAGAATATTTGGAGCAGGAGAAGAGGTATTGAAGTTTACACCCTTTCTTAAAAGTACAATATACGGAGGAATCTGGAGCGATATTGTAGAAGTTGGAGGGTCTTCCCACTACCACACTTACAAGGTCGACAAAGTAGCAAAGCATGTTGTTCATAGCTCAGGTGTAACAGGATTAGCCGATGGTTTTCTATGTTTAGGCTATATAGGGCTTTTTCTTACGCTTTTCATTTTTTCAACATCTACTTTCTTTATAGATTTAGGAGCTCTAGGATTTATTACTTCTACAAGCGCTGGAAAATCTATGATTTCCCTATACTTGGCACTGATTCTATTCTCAGGCCAAGGATTTATAAATATGTTCTTTTACAACATATTATATAATTGTGTCTGGCCTCTACTCTTTCTCTTTACGCATTTATTAACTAAGAGAATTAAACTATTTATTTAAATCACGATATTCGTTTAGATAGTTTATTTTAACTTCACTCCAATCATGTTTTTCTTGGATAGATTTCTTAGCTTCTCTTCCTATTGACTCTCTTAGTTCAAATTGATCTAAGGTTTCACAAATAACTTCTACCCAAGCGTTAGGATTTCTATAGTCATCCACTTTTAAGCAATCTCTACCATCTTCAGAATAGATGGCATTGAAACTCTGAGGGGTGCCTACAACAATTTTTTCTAAATACATGGCCTCTAAGACTTTAGTCTTTACTCCAGCTCCAAAGAAGATAGGAGATAGAAATATTTTAGACTTTTGGATATAAGGCACGAGACTATCTACAAAACCTGTAACCTCAATTCTCTTATCTGTAATATTCTTTAATTTCTCAGAAGGATTTCCACCTGCTAAATATAATTTCACATTAGGTTTTTTGTCCCAGAGAAGCGGCATAACTTCTTCAACAAGAAAGTCAGCTCCATCAATATTAGGACCATAATCAAAATTACCTGTAAATATTAAGGACTCTTCTTCGTAAGCAACACTTTCACTACTAACCATTGAATCGAATTTATGAGTGTCTACTCCATAGTAAAGACCTCTTAAAATAGCATTCGTTTTAAAATTTTCACGAGCATAGATCTCATCCATTTGAGAGACAAATAAGACTTTTGGAACTAGGTTATAATATTTTGTCTCAAACCTCTGGGCCTTAGAAAGCTCCATTTTCCAAATTAATTTCTTTATAAAGTTCTTCTCATTTGCAACTCTAGATTCGTAGAAGAAAGATAGTGAATCAATAGCGCAAATAACAACCTTACCTCTTAACTTCATCGGAATATGATCGATGAGTGGCACTAAAGCTAAAGACATAATTTGAATAACATCAAAATCCTCTATCACTTCGAGCATTTTTTCTTTAAGGGAATTCAATGTTTCACTATCTTCAACAATAAAAGGATTCGCTGACAAGAATGAAGTCGCTTTACTTACAAGACCTTTTCTTGAGGGTTTAATTGATTTCACAGGTAACAAAGTGACATGGGAGAAACTTTCATCATCAAGTGCGACTGAATCACCGTACTCGGGATACAAGAAACTAGCTTGTAATCCTGTGTTAGATTTTAAAATATTATAAGTCGTTTTATTCACACCATTCTTATTTTCAGGAATAAATATGTCAGGACCTATGAAGAGAACGTTTAGTTTACTTTGCGTCATATTGATTTTGTCTTCTTAAATAAAGGTTTATAAAGAGTAGTTCATAGTATAATATTTGTGTCATCTCAGTCAATTTAACCATATGCACAAACGGGGCGACAACGAATGAAAAAGGCAATAGTTACTGGAATTTCAGGTCAAGATGGAGCTTATTTAGCAAAAATTCTTCTTGATAAAGGCTATAAAGTTTATGGAGGCCTTAGAAGAACTTCTACATCGAACCTCTGGCGACTTGACCGACTTGGAATTACAAATGACATTGAATTAATTTCATTTGAGCTTTTAGAGCAATCAAATATTTTTAAAATGATTCAAAAAATACAGCCTGATGAATTTTACAACTTAGCTGCTCAAAGCTTTGTTGGTGTTTCATTTGAGCAACCAATGTACACAGCTCATGCCTCAGGTCTTTCAGTACTCAGCATACTTGATGCCATAAAGTCTGTTAGCCCCCATACAAAATTCTACCAAGCCTCTACTTCTGAAATGTTTGGAAAAGTGCATGAAGTACCACAAAAAGAGACTACTCCTTTTCACCCAAGAAGTCCCTATGGAGTTGCGAAACTATACGCACACTGGATTACAAAGAACTACCGAGAGTCATACGATATGTTCGCTTCTTCAGGAATTCTCTTTAATCATGAATCACCTTTTAGAGGTGAAGAGTTCGTTACAAGAAAAATTACAAATTCATTAGTTAAAATTCATAAAGGACAACAGGAAAAACTAACTCTGGGCAACCTTGATGCCA
The DNA here is from genome assembly GCA_002163155.1 of Halobacteriovorax marinus. GTDB lineage: Bacteria > Bdellovibrionota > Bacteriovoracia > Bacteriovoracales > Bacteriovoracaceae > Halobacteriovorax > Halobacteriovorax marinus_A. The sequence continues at coordinate 391,395 of MAAO01000004.1, forward strand.
AAAGAGACTGGGGATTCGCTGGAGATTACTGCCAAGGAATTCATAAAATTCTTCAACATAATATTGCAGATGATTTCATTCTCTCTACTGGAAAAACTCACTCGGTAAGAGACTTTATTGAAAAAGCATGTTTGGTCATAGATACTGAAGTAAGATGGGAAGGAACTGGCGTTGAAACCAAGGGCTTCAACTCTAAGACTAATAAGCTCATTATCGATATCAGCGAAGACTTCTATAGACCCTGTGAAGTTGATCACCTTTTAGGAGATTCTACTAAAGCAAGAGAGGAATTGAACTGGACGCCTGAAGTTTCTTTTGAAGGTTTAGTCACAATGATGATGGAAGAAGAGCTTAAGTATTTATAAAATTACCTATTTTTAGATATTAATTTAAAGATATCTTTTACATTAAATAGAGATAATAAATATAACTTACAGAAAGTTCGGCAGTTCTTATTTGCAAGGGCCATTAAAATATTCGCAATGCAAATTGCTATGATTGAAGCAAAGATGGCCCCAATAGCTCCAAACTCTGGAATCAACTTTAAATTAATTCCTATATTTAAAACAAAAGCCAATAGAGACACCAGAATAAGTGACTTAATCTCTCCTTGCACGATCAATACTTTAGTTTGAACCATAGAGAAGTAAAAGAATATCGATAAGAAGCAATAATAAGAAAGAATTTCTCCAGCAAAGAGATACTTACTACCGTATAAAAAACCTACTAGCGGCTTACTCACCACAAAGACAGAGACACTAAAAGCTAATGAAATCCACAAAATGACTGTTGATAATCTCATAGACTCTTTTTCAAATTTCTCTTTTGACTCACTTGCTGCCATAACAATTTTTGGAAAAAGTATTGATATTATAGACAGAGGAACAAAGCTCCAAAGCTCAATCAATTTATTCGCCACTGCATAATTTCCAAGTTGCTCGCTTCCAAGAAAATTTGAAATCATTATTTGATCAGATTTTGCAAACCCCATTAAGAAGAAACTTATAAAAACAAGTGGAACCATTTCTTTAAAAAATTGTTTATAAAGTTCTGAGTCGAATTTCCAGACCTTAAATGAGTTCCCATCAATTGAAAATACAATTAAGTTTGTCACTCCATAGAGGAAAACTTCTATTCCACTAACAACAACAAACCAAACCCAATTTAATTTCAAAAGTATAAATGTGAGTTTAATGATTGAAGTTGCTAAAAAGGCAAAATTTCTAAAAGTAGAAAGCTTCTTAACATTTCCAATTGAGAGATAGTAATACTCAATAACCTGAAGTGATTTAAACATTTGAAATGTTGAAAAAATAAGTACACCTATAGCTATCTCCTGAGAGACTTTTAAAAAGAAACAAGCGACTAAATTCATTACAACTAAGCCAATAAGGCCTCCAATTATCTTTATGCCAATTGCTGTTCCTAATACATCTCCTTTCAATTCACTATTTTCTACGAGAGATTTAACGACAACTTCATCCTGACCCATAATATAAAATGGTGAGAAAATTAAACCTAGAGATAGAACGTAGGATAGGTCACCATAATGAGAAGGACCTAAATGACGCGCGACCCAAACCCCGAGAACCAGTCCACCTAAAATTTTGAAAACATTTTCAAACAATAAAAATAAAATATTTTTAACGACTTCAGATTTCATAAATTTTTCTTTGATAAAAAAACCTCTAATAAGTAGCTCAAATTACGATGATTGCGTTGCAATATATTATAACCAACAAATGCCCAAAGCAATAGCTTCAATCTATGAATAGCACTCATATGAGTTTCCCTCACTCCAAAGAAGTGGTGAAACGATAAGAAGTTTGATATTTTTAATGGATGTTAAAAGAAAGTGAAAAAACAATTACCAGACTACAGAAGTCCCTAGATATCGTTATAATTACAGCGAGTTGGCTTGGAGCCTACGCTCTGAGGTTTAAATACATTCCAAATGCAGAAAGTGGACTCTTCTTGGAGTTTTTCAAAGTTGGCTTAGTCCTGGCCTTCATTTCATATTTTATTTTTGAAAGATATCAACTCTATACTTCATATCGCTTTAGCTCTCGTTTTGCTGAAATCATGAACTCTATCAAAGCCAATTTTACGAGTTTTGTAGCGCTCGTATTCTTTCTCTATTTCTTAAAGCTTGAAAAAATCTCTAGGATTCATCTTGGTGTCTATTTATTCTTGTCATCCTTTGGACTCATTTTTGCGAGAATTTTTGTAAGGAAAATTCTTAAGAGTCTTAGAAAAAAAGGAAAGAATTTAAGGCACGTGTTATTAGTTGGTACTGGAGATAATATTACTGACTATATTGAGGCCGTAAGAAAATCAAGAGACAGTGGAATTTCATTTCTTGGATGGATAGATAGTAACGGCGCTCATGAAAAATACAATATTCCTAAAATAGAATTAAGTTATCAAGAATTTATTAAAGAAAAAACTCCTGACAATGTTGTTGTCTCTTATGGGCCTGAGAATTCTAAGAAACTCTCTGACTTCATAAAAGAAAATTATAATGATCTCATTTCAATCCAAGTTCTTCCGGACTTATCATACTCGCTTGTTGGGCATAGTATTGAAGATTTTTTAGGAATTCCATTACTCACTTTAAATGAGCCCAATGTTTCAATTTTGGAATATTACCTTAAAGCATTTATTGATTTTACTGCTAGTCTCTTAACTATTATTTTGATCTCACCACTACTTTTCATTGTAGCGATACTAACAAAGCTCTCTTCTCCTGGACCCATATTTTATTTTCAAGAAAGAGTTGGACTAGGTGGAAAAAAGTTTAAAATGTGGAAATTTAGATCAATGAGAGTGGCCTCTAATGATGAAGATAAAGTCACCTGGTCATCTAAAGATGATCCAAGAAAAACAAAGTTTGGATCATTGATTAGATCAACTAGTATTGATGAGCTTCCTCAACTTTGGAATGTCCTTAAAGGTGATATGTCTCTCATAGGCCCCAGACCGGAAAGGCCATTCTTTGTCGATAAATTCAAGAATGAAATTCCAAACTATATGCTCAGACATAAAATGAAAGCTGGTATCACAGGTTGGGCCCAAGTAAATGGTTGGCGTGGAGACACTTCACTAGAAAAGAGAATTGAGTGTGACATCTATTATATTAAAAACTGGTCAATTCTCTTAGACATAAAAATCGTATTTCTGACAATAATTAAAGGATTTGTTAATAAGAATGCTTACTAACTGTAAGTATTCTTATCCAACAGCTTTAGTTACTAAATATCATCCAATAGCTTTTTCAAGTAATCTCGATAAGGAGAATTTGGTAAAGCATCAGTTAAACTCTCAAGTTCTCTTCTTGAGATAAAATTCATCCTATAAGCAACTTCTTCTAAGCAAGCTATCTTTAAACCTTGTCTCTGCTCAATGGCAGCAACATAGACAGATGCATCTAAAAGAGAAGCAGGTGTTCCAGTATCTATCCAAGCAACTCCCCTCGTAATGATACTGACTTTAAGTTTTTCAGAATCAAGATAATTGTTTATAAGATCAACAATTTCAGTTTCACCTCGTGGCGAAGGAGTGAGTTTTTTAGTCTTTTCGATAATAGAGTTATCAAAAATATAAAGTCCTGGAATAGCATAAGAAGACTTAGGTTGATCTGGTTTTTCTTCAATACTAAGGACTTTGCCATTTTTTGAATTAAATTCAACAACACCATATCTTTCTGGATCAGAGACACTGTAAGCAAATACACGTGCTTCATCTCTTACATCTCTTTTTTCGTGTGCAGTTAGAGCTTCTCTAAAAAAAGTGAGATCGCCATAGAAGAGGTTATCGCCAAGCGTCAAGCAAACATCGCCATCACCTATAAACTCCTCACCTAAGGTAAAAGCGTCAGGAATTCCTGTTGGTTTATCTTGGATGACATATTCTATATTTATGCCAAGCTTAGCACCATTACCTAGTAACCTTTTGAATTGAGGCTGGTCTTGAGCTGTTGTAATAATGAGAATGTCTTTAATTCCTCCAAGCATAAGAAAACTTAAAGGATAGTAGATCATTGGCTTGTCATAAATTGGTTGCAATTGCTTGGTTTGAACCGCAGTCATTGGATAGAGCCTCGAACCCGCTCCCCCTGCTAATATAATCCCTTTCATTTTATCCTCTTATTTAGCCGTCATGAATCAATTTTCTTAGTTATTATATACTGCTAAAGATATTTTGCGTTAATTATAACTAGAAAATATTTGATAAATTGTCAAAAAAATTGCTACTATTCACAATCAAACATTTTACTCTAAAGGCAGTCATAATGGGCAAGAAAACAGTTCTACTAACAGGATGTGCAGGTTTTATCGGTAGCAATTTTGTAAAAAGAATTTGTACCCGTAAGGCCGTTCAAGAGAGCTATAATTTTGTCATTCTAGATGCCCTTACATATGCTGGTCATTATCAAAATATTCAAAATGAAGTTGAACAATTTGAGCATATAACGTTTGTAAAAGGTGATATTAGAAATCAAAACCTTCTAAATGACCTTTTTTCCGAAACAGAATTTCAGGGGATTATGCATTTTGCAGCAGAGTCTCATGTAGACCGCTCCATAGAGTCTCCAAACATCTTTATCGAGACTAATGTACTAGGCACATTAAACCTCTTAAATGTTGCCCTGAAAACTTACCAGTCAAAAGGTGATTTTAAATTCCTTCATGTTAGTACTGATGAAGTTTATGGACAATTAGGCTTAGACGATCCTGCTTTCCACGAAGAAACGCCCATTGATCCCAGCAGTCCCTACAGTTCAAGTAAAGCTTCTTCAGACCTCCTTGTTAGGTCATATACAAAAACATATGGACTACCAACAATAGTTACAAGATGTTCGAATAATTATGGTGCATTTCAATTCCCTGAAAAGTTTATTCCAGTCATTGCTTTAAATGCTTTGAGTGATAAAAGTCTTCCCGTTTATGGAAAAGGTGAAAATATTAGAGACTGGATTCATGTTGAAGATCATGTTGACGGTCTTTGGTCAGCCTTTGAAAATGGAAAAAGTGGTAGTGTTTACAACTTTGGAGGAAACTCTGAATTTAAAAATATTGATGTAGTGAAAATGATATTAGAAATTCTAGAAAAACCTGAATCTTTAATTTCATATGTTGAAGATCGTCTTGGTCATGACTTTAGATACGCCATAGACTTTACAAAAACTGCGAATGAACTTCAGTGGCAACCGAAGAGAACTTTTGAAGAAGGTCTCAAGGAAACTGTTGAATGGTATAAGAATAACACTGAATGGATAAACCAAGTTAAGGGCTAAAATATTATGTTTCAAAAGCTTAGTTCAAGTAGAAAATTATTATTAGCAATTAGTTACGACTTTGTAATGACCATTTTTTCTTTTGAGATTGCTCTTCTTTTAAGGATTGGTGACCTTAGTTTAATTTCACTAAAAAATAACCTTGTCTACTTAACAGTAGTTGGTTGTACTCAAATGCTCATCTTCTTTTCACTTGGTTTCTACAAGGGAGTCTGGAGATATTCTAGTACTTATGACTTAATAAGATTAATCAAAGGAACAGCGTTAGGATGTGTGACTAGTTTAATAATTCTCTTTATGTACAATCGACTTTATGATGTTCCAAGAACGGTTTTTATAACAGACTGGTTATTTCTAATAGTACTTCTTGGAGGTGGTCGTTTAGGTTACAGGGTTTTTAGAGACTCTGTTAATTTTAAAAATCAAAGCACAACTGCTAGAAAAGTTCTTATCATTGGCGCCGGTTCAAGTGGGGAACAAATCTTTCGTGAGATAAAAAATAATCCATCCCTAGACTTAAGAGTTATTGGCTTTATAGATGATGATCCTCAATTACAAAACAAAACAATTCATAACTGCCCCATCTTAGGGAAGGTTGAAGAGATCGAGGAAGTTACTAGGCAATGTGAAGTTGACCTTATTTATATTGCAATTCCCTCTGGCACAAGTGAAGAGATAAATAGAATCTATGAGTATACAAAATCTCTTAATATCCCTGCTAAAATATTACCTAAGTTTGGAGATATTATTAATGGAAATATAAAACTCTCCCACTTTAGAAATATTGAAGTTCAAGATATCTTAGGAAGAAAAGAAGTTAAGCTCGACAATTCATCAATTAAATCTATGCTTAAAGATAAGACTATTTTAATAACTGGTGCCGGTGGTTCTATTGGCTCTGAAATTGTTAGGCAAGTCGCTATTTTTTCACCATCTAAACTTATCTTAGTCGATAGTTCTGAATTTAATCTCTATCAATTAGAAAAAGACCTTCAAAGTAGCTTTCCAAATATAAAGTATTCTATTCATATGTTAGATATTAGAAATGAAGCGGCCCTAAAAAGTGTTTTTACCTTAAAACCTGATGTAATTTTTCATGCCGCCGCCTACAAGCATGTTCCCCTTGTTGAATCCAATCCCTATGCGGGAGTTCAAACCAATATTAGAGGAACTCAAATTCTAGCAACTCTTGCTAATAAGTATAATATTAAGAAATTTGTTCTCATCTCTTCCGACAAAGCAGTTAACCCTACAAATATAATGGGAGCGACAAAGAGAATTGCAGAACTAATATGTCTTAATGAGCAATCAAAATCAGAAACCACCAAATTTGTAACTGTTCGCTTTGGAAATGTTTTGGGAAGCAGCGGTAGTGTTATCCCATTATTTAAAAAACAAATTGAACAAGGTGGACCCATAACAGTGACTCACCCTGAAATTAAACGATACTTCATGTCTATTCCAGAAGCTTCACAACTTGTGCTTCAAGCTGGTTCAATTGGTCAAGGTGGAGAAATCTTTGTTCTTGAAATGGGAGAACCAATTTACATTTTAGATATAGCAAAACAAATGATTTCGCTTTCGGGACACACTGAAAATGAAATTCAAATCTCTTTTGTAGGTCTAAGACCAGGTGAAAAGATGTATGAAGAGTTACTGCTGGACGGAGAAACGACACTTCAGACAACTCACCCAATGGTTATGATGGCAAAAGCTTCTAAGATACCTCCAGTTTTTGAGAAGAAATTAGCAAGTTTGCTGGAACTCGGAGCTGAAGAAGAAGTTTCAAATTTTAAAATAAAAATTAAAGATATTATTTCTCAGTATGTTCCTGCAACTTTAAAAGATTCAGTTACAGTTAATTCATCGGTGGAGAATAATCTCCACTAGTAAGTTAATGATTCGAAATGATTTTCAATTTTTGTAATGACATCTTTTCTTAAAAATTCTTTTCTGTAGGCTTTGTTTGCTTTTGCACCCATGGCCTTTAAGTCTTCTTTACTCATTTGAGATAGCTTTAAAACTGCATCAGCAAGCTTTTCAGGGCAGGATGCTGGGACAGCAAGACCTGCACCATTCTCTGCAATAACTCGTCCCCCTTCACCATCTAACGAAGCGAGAACAGGCTTCCCACTGGCCATATAGGACTGTATTTTTGTAGGAAGCGTAACTGAAAAAAGATCATTACTAACTAAGCTCACAAGTAATGCTCCTGATTTGGAATAGTAGTAAGGCATAGTTTCCATTGGTTTTTTTCCTAAGAAATATACGGAATCAAGATTCCTTTTCTTAGCTTCACCTTCGGCCCAGGCCTTATGCGTACCATCACCTAGAAAAACAAAAGCAATATCCTCTCGCTCTTTTAATATTTCTGCGGCCTTTAAAACCGTAGGCATATCTTGAGAGGTTCCAATATTTCCTGCAAATAAAATGACAAATTTGTCATGTGGAAAATTTTCATCACTATAGGTGTTAGAGCTTAAATCCATGTTTTCAAAAAAACTTTCTGCCCATTGAGGAACATAGCTCATTTTATCTTCTGAAATCCCCATTTTCTTTATTCGGGGAATAAAGCCTTTTGAAGTCACTATTATTTTATGGTTATTCTTATAAACCCATAGAACAATCTTTTTTACTAAACTGAGTGCCCATTTATTTTTAATCGTATTAGTCACAACTAAACTCTCAGGCCAAATATCAGTTACCCAAATAACTGCCGCAGCTTTTTTAAACCAGCTAGCAAATACTGCAGGGATTGAAGCAAAGAAAGGAGAGAGTTGATAAGTAAAAACTTTATCAATTTTTCCTCTAATAATAAATGGAAGTAAAATCGAAGCTGTTATTGGAAATGAAATATAATTGAGTACGAGCTTGTATCCTATCCCTTTTCCTCTAGGCACTAGAGGAACTCGAATAACTTTTATGCCATCCCAATCTTCTTTATAAGGACCAAGAAAACTATAACCTTTATAAATCGAGCCTTGAGGATAATTTGGCAGCCCTGTTAGAACAGTGACTTCGTGCCCTCTATCATGTAGCTCTCTCGCAAGGTCATTAATTTTAAATGTTTCGGGCCAAAAGTATTGAGTTACTATTAAAATTTTCATTTATTCCTAATGAGAGACGCTTTTTTGAGAAATAACTTTTTCGAAAGTTAAAAAGAGAATTTTTAAATCAAAGAGGAAGGATCTATTTAGAAGATACTCATGATCAAGTTTCACTTTTTCTTGTATCGAAAGCTCATCTCTTCCATTAATTTGAGCCCAACCAGTAAGACCGGGAACCAACTGATCTACACCAATATTTGTTCTTTGCTCTATAAGGTCATCTTGATTAAAGAGAGCAGGTCTTGGTCCAACAAAGGACATCTTTCCAGTTAAGATACTCCATAACTGGGGAATTTCATCGAGACTAAGCTTACGAATGAGTCCTCCTCCTAAAATAAGATAGTCACTTGCTTTAATAAGATGGGTGGCAACTTGGGGAGTATCAATTTTCATAGTCCTGAATTTAGGCATTAGAAAGATTACATTTTTCTGGCCTACTCTTTTAGACCAATGGATCACGGACCCACGACTAACCATGAAGATGAATAGACTTACTAGTAGAAAAAAAAATGAACATGGGATCAATAAAATAATCACAAAAGTAATATCAAAAATACGTTTTAACATTACTACTTATGCCAAACTGTTCTATTAACAAAATCAGTATAACTATAGATAATTCTAAGAACTTTCTTAGAAACATCAGTAGCATCATAATCTGGAATGTCCATAGTTGGAGTATCTTGATTTTTTACTAACGCTATTGATCGAATCACTGCATCTGCATATAGCTCACTCATAATAACAGTTGCTCTATCCATACCCTCGGGTCTCTCATGAGCTTGTCGAATAGTAATGGCCGGAAATTTTAGAATAGAAGATTCTTCTGTAATTGTACCACTATCTGAAATTGTACAAAACGCAGACTTTTGTAGCTTTATATAATCAAAGAATCCCAATGGCTTCATAAATTCAATGAGAGAGTTCTTTGCAGTATAATTTAATTTTTCTAACTTAATTCTTGTTCTTGGATGTGTTGAGACAATAATTCTCTTCTTATACTCTGCTGCCAATTCTTCTAAAGTTTGAAGGAAGTTATTAAAGTTCTCTTCTGAATCAACATTCTCTTCACGGTGCACACTTACAACAAAGTAGTTATCCGCTTCAAGAGACAGATCATTTAATACATTTGATTCTTCAATATTTGATTTATAATGATCAAAGATTTCAACCATTGGTGAGCCCGTTTTAATAATTGTATCTGGCGAGATACCTTCATTTAACAGATACCTTCTCGCGTGCTCAGAGTGGACCATATTAATATCACTTAAGTGATCTACAATTTTTCTATTAACTTCCTCTGGTACCCTTTGATCAAAACAGCGATTCCCTGCTTCCATGTGGAAGATTGGCACTTTTCTTTTTTTAGCGGCTATAATTGCAAGACAAGAATTTGTATCACCATAAATGAGAAACGCATCTGGCTTCTCTTTTTCAATAACGACATCAAATTTTGTAATAATATTACCGATTGTTTCCGCTGTAGATGAGCCGACAGCTTCTAGGAAGTGATCAGGCTTTTTGATTCCAAGGTCTTTGAAAAAAATCTCATTGAGCTCGTAGTCAAAGTTTTGCCCTGAATGAACTAGAACATGCTCTACATTTTCCTCAAGTTCCGAGAAAATACGAGAGAGCTTTATAATCTCTGGTCTTGTTCCAACAAGCGTTAAAACCTTTAGTTTACGTCGCGTCATAAGTCGATCCTAATCTGTATAAATAACTTTCTAATAATAGACAAGAAAGGCCCCTTTGTCCTCATTTTCATACTAGAATTATTAAACAAATGGCATATCAACTGATATAAATATAGACCAAATTTAATGCTTAACATTAGGAGAGCTCTTTGAAAGTTTTAGTACTAGGTGGCCTTGGAATGCTGGGTCATAGACTCTATTTAACACTTAAAGAGTCTCATGAAACTCGCTTCACTTTTAGAAAAGCTAAAACAGCCCTAGAATTAAACTTTATTAAAAATGAAGAGGGTAACTTCTACGAGAATATAGATCTCTCCAGCATGCAAAATTTAGAGAAAGTTATCACAGACTTTAATCCAGACATGGTAATTAACTGCGTTGGAATAATTCAAAAATCGGTTATTAACAGCACTCCAGAAATCGCCTATGGAATAAACTCAGTTCTTCCACACAAAATAGCTGCGCTAGGTCTAAAGCATAACTTCAAACTTATTCACATTAGTACAGACTGTGTCTTTAGTGGAAAAGAGGGAAATTACACGGAAGAGTCTCCTATAAATCCATCAGGAACATACGGAATAACTAAACAACTTGGAGAGGTTGATTACCTAGAAAATACTCTAACGATTAGAACTTCAATAATTGGAAGAGAGCTCGGGAATTCTAAAAGCTTAGTTGAGTGGTTCATTAATGAAACTGAAGTTGGTGGCTACGAAAATGTATTTTACAGCGGACTCCCTACCTACACTCTTTCAAAATTAATTAATGAAGAAATTCTAAATCGTCCAGAATTGAGTGGCATAATAAATATAGGCTCTCATCCAGTCAGTAAATTGGATCTACTTAAATTCATAAATGACGAATTTAATCTAAGTAAAAAAGTTAATAGAACAAAAGGTCCAGACTTAAATATGCATCTCAACTGTAGTTCATTTGAGAAAATCACTAAAAAAGAAACACCAAAGTGGGAAGAGCTTACTCAAGATCTACTAATAGCTGATCCTCTTTACGATAAATAATCATTAGGGTCTTATCTGTAATATAAAATAGCCCTATTGTTATGATGAGAGTCCCAAAGAGTTGATAGCTCTGACTTGGAACGTAACCAAAGTGGGTAAATCTAAAGGCCACGATTTGAGACAATAAAGAAGTTAAAACAAAGTTTCTTCCAGAGAATGTAATGAAAAAGGATTCAAATCCCCATCCAATAAGTCCAACAAAGGTCATGCCTAAGAATACAAACCAAAATTTCCCTGGGTAATAAAGAAAAGCAATAATTCCAGGAATAGAGATGAAGTGATGTTTGCTAAAATCAACTTCATTATAAGATGATTCTATAAATGTTGAATCATAAACACTTATGGAACCATTTCTCATTTTCTCCTTCAAAGCACTTTTAAAAATTCCCCAATCTTTTTTTGGATAAGATGCTACAGACAATACACCTTCTGCTCCTACCCAACGATCAATAAAAAGAAGTTTAACTTTCTCATTGGAATCAACAATGGATTGAACTGATAATTCTTTTTTTATCTCAACAGGACTGTAAGAAAAAAGTCTTAAAGTATTCACCATGGAAATTGAAATTCCAAAGAGAACAATAAAAGATCCAGTCACAAGAAGTAAATATTTAAGACGAATTCTTTTCTTAAGCTCAATAAGTTTACTTAAAACTCCAAACAATCCTGCAGATGAATTTAAAATCATTCCTCGGCTCAAAATAGAAGTGCTTGATAAGAAGGATTCAAAGATAAAAAGAAGAGTGTTAAAAAGAGGATATTCTTTCTTCTGAATTTCAAAGTGAAGAAATAATGCTGCCACCGAAGACAATCCAAACGAAACAAGCCAAGCATAGACTCCATAAATGACAAAAGGTAAGTTTTGAGGAGGAATAGTACCGCGTTGATAAATATGAAAATACACATTAGAAGTTGTAATTAATAATACAAAAGTAATATAACAAGTGAGAGTTAATGTTCTATTTTCAAAATAGAACCTTTCTATATGACTCAACCCAAAGCTATTGTCTTCCTGTCTACTTTGCGCCGAAAATAACTTTCGCCTAATAAGTGAAAGAGTAATCAAAGGTAAAATCCCACAAATAATAACAAGCATGGCTTCATTAAACTGGCCGGGCTCTCCTGAATAGTTTCCAACAGATTCGTTAAACTTTCCTTCATAAAAAATTGTTCTGAATGTAATTTTTAGCCAAAATCCTAACCAGAAAAACACAGACAAGAACGAATCAAAGAAGATCTTCTTTTTGCTAAATCCGAGAAATAAGTAAAGATTTACAACAAAGGCGAATGTGAAATATAAAAAAGAATTTCCTGGAACTAAAGAACCACACCACAAGGTGGCAAGAAAAAATATAAAAAAGAGGGTATAAAATATTCGATTAAAGACCATTGTAAAAATCGTTATCAACCATGATATCCTCAACGAGTTCAGTCCATGGTAAATACTCAAATCCTACAGTTTTATTAAAGTGATCAGAGTTTAAACTTCGATCAACTTCGAATTCATTATTTACTTCAATCTCTATGTCGAGACCCAACGTATCTTTAAAGGCCTTAAGTAATTCATACTTATTTATTTTTTGACTAGCAATGTGGTAAAGCCCGTTTAATTCTTCATTTGGAACAATTTTTTCGAGCAAAATTTTTGCAAGAGTTTTAGCTGGAAATCCTGAAAAAATAGCTTTAGTAAATCCGCCAACTTTTCCACCGTTTTGTGACACAAACCATTCAAGTAAGCCATTTGCTTCAAAAACTTCACGACCTACACAAGAAGTTCTAATTGTTACAACATTCTTGTACTGTGTAACTTCACCTAAACTCTTAGTTTTACCGTAAAGATCAGTAGCATTTGCTGAATCATTCTCATCATAAAATCCATCTCTACCGTCATAAACACAGTCTGTGCTAAATTGGATCATTCTTGAATTATGTTTTTCACAAATTTCTGCTAACAGATGAGGAAATAGAGAATTTGATTGAATTGTCACAATTGGATTTTTAGATTCTTTAAGCTGCTTTATAACCCCTACACAGTTGAGAACAACATCGGGTTTAACTTCACCTATGATAGAGTCAATTTTAGAAATATCTTTAACATCAACATTACAAAAAGATTGCTGACTATTAATTCCTTCTATATTTGCAAGGGGACCTAGTTCCGGTCTTCTAATTACACCATAAGTTTCATGAACTTTACCAAACTCAGCCCACATTCTATGACCAATCATTCCTGACGCACCAAGTATTAGTACTTTCACAAAAACTCCATTCTTACTAATAATTCGAGCTTATTATGTCACTAATTGGCAATCATTCGCAAAAAAATATTTATACAATTTAAAGACTATTTTGCGAGGACCATTAAAGAGAAACCTCCCAAGATACGCGCCGCAAGATCAGGGCTTAATGCAAAGAGGATCTTTCTTGGAAACTTTAGTAAATTGGCTTTCCAACCTCTATTTGGTAACTCAAGAGAACCTGAAGTATAAAAATAATCAAGAATCTCATAACCTGTATCCTCCAAAAGAGCTAAAGCCAATTCTTTAGTATAGTAGTGAATATGACCTACACTCTTCCGAGTTTCTAAAATTGGCTTCATACGCAGAAGCGACTGAACAGAAAGATCGAGGGGAATATGAAAAATTTTATACTCGGCCTTGGTGCCCATATTTCGTAGAAATGTAAAATTATCTTCAATGTGCTCAAAAACATCAATGGCCATTAATAACTCATACTTTTTCGAATCAGCTTCCATTAAATCTTTATTATAGAATTTTATTTTTTCTGTCTCTTTCGTTTTTGCAAGGCTATAGGCATCTTCAGAGATGTCATAACCATCTAAACATTTAATATCACTCATCTTAACTGCTAAGTTACGAAGAACTTCTCCAGCTCCACAACCAACCTCAACAACACTACTTGGTTTTAATTTATTATTTTTGAGAATTTTTAAAATATTTGAGGCTTTCCAGACAGAATCTTCCATATGCCAAGAGGGGTTTGAATCTAGGTATTTTCCATCGTTATAGATATCACGCATTTTTTTCTCACTAAAATTACTATTCATTATTAACATAACAGCTGAATCGAACAATTTACAATGATATCATCGCAAGACTTGTTTACATATTGTATAACAATGAGAGTTTTTATAAAATACATTCAAAAAACACGACAAGAGTAAACTTTGAAAAAAATGACTAAACTAGTTATAAATGCCCAATCTGCACATTTAGGTGGAGGCATTACTTATTTGATAAATTTACTAGAAAAAACAAAGAACTTTCAAGTAGTTCTCCTTGTTAACAATAACAATATAGATAAGTTTACAATTTTTGAAAAATTTGAAAATATCGAATTCCATAAAAGCAGATTTGCTGGAAAATCTCTAGTTCACCGATCTCTTTGGGAGAATTTCTATCTTCCATTTTACTTAAAAACATCCAAAGCTGATCTCCTGTACTCTGTTTCTGGAATTCTTCCCAAGTTTTATATTCCGAGAACTTGTAAAACTGCTGTTATCTGTCAAAATATGATTCCATTTTGTCCGGAAGAGTTAAACAGATTTGACTCATTTTTCACAAGACTCAAATTTCATATTATAAAATTCTCACAAATAATTTCTTTTAAAAAAGCCAACCTGGTTATTTTCATTTCAGAATTTGCGTATACTACTATTGCTCAGAAAATCTTAAAGAATAAGGTTAAATCTTCCACAATTATCCCTCACGGATTACCTGATATTTTCATACCAAAAAAAGTTACAGACTTAAAAAATCCTCACCAATTTGAATACGTTATTTATGTATCAAGTATGTTTGAATACAAAGCTCAACTAGAGCTCATCGATGCATGGATTCTTTTAAAGAAAATGAGAGAAACAAATGAAAAGCTTATTTTGATTGGTCATAATGAAACAAGCTATGGAAATAAAGTAAAAGCTAAGATCAAGGCCAATAATCTAGAAGATGAAATACTTCTAAAGGGTCATATTGAATATACTAAGCTTCCTCACTACTATCAAAATGCGAAGCTTAATATCTTCTCTTCTAGTTGTGAGAATTGCCCCAATATACTTTTAGAAGCTCTTGCGTCTGGAGCTGCAACTCTATGCTCAAACTTTTCTCCAATGCCAGAGTTTGCTGAGAATGCTGTTCAATATTTTAACCCGTATAATATTACTGAAACTGCTGAAAAGATTGCAACCCTTTTAGAAAATAAAAAACAACGTGAAGAATTATCTTTTAAGGCCTTAGATATATCTAAAAAATATAAGTGGACCACGGCTAGAGATAAAACGTTTCAAGCTTTCCAAGAAATTATTGAAGTTTGATACGGATCAATTTTAAAGATAACAAAAGTAAACCTACTAATGCCTTTAATTTTACACTTAATATATTTGAACCCAGAGAAGAAATATAGGCTCTACCTGCTTCTTTAAACATATTTAACTTATGAAAGATTCTTGCGCTAGTATAAGAAATATTCGCTTCCGCGAACCTTTGTTTTCTTAAGTTCAAATGCTCTTTGTATCTATAGTAGATGATTTTATGGACATCTATTATTTTGATCGATGATTCAGATAAGTTTTGTCCCGGCTCTAATCGATACTGCCCTAGAATTTTTTCAATATATAAAAATTTTGAGGAAAGACGAGATACCTTGATCCACAGGTCAAGATCTTCACCAGCAATAAAAGATTTATCTTCTTCTATATAGCCGGCTCTTTCAATGAGTTCTTTTTTCACCATTGCACCTGAGTTAGCAATGGCATTTCCATTTACAATAAGATCAGTAAAACAATCACCAGATAACTTCCTAGTATTTACTATTCCTCTGGACTCTCGTTTATTATTTATAATTTCTAATTGATGGTAGATGACATCTTGATTTTCAAAATAAGTAGATACCTCTTCAAGTTTATTATCTGACCAAGAATCATCATGATCTAAAAATGCAATCCACTCACCGCGAGCCTTCTTAATTCCAGCATTTCGAGGTTTCGCAGGCCCTCCTGAATTTTGATTATGTACAAAAACAATATCTAGTCTATCTAGATAGCCTTCTACTAATTCAATTGTATTGTCCGTCGATCCATCATCACTTAGAATAACTTCAAAGTTTTTGTACTTTTGATTAACCAATGAATTCATTGTATCTAAGATCATCTCTCCAGGGTTATAAGATGGAATGATAATTGAAATTTTTGGATTTTCGACTTTCACATCTAAGCCTTAAAGTCGTAGTCTTCAAATTCTACATCCCAATCATCTTGATCATCCGGATGCCAAGAAGGTGAAGGCATATTTAAAATATAGGCATCTGTATCACCAATATTTACGAGGGCCGAAGGAATTCCAGCAGGAACCTGAACAGTGGAGAACCCATGATTTTCTCCAGAAAATTTCTCAGTATATGAACCATCTTCATTTCTTATGACTATTTTCACATTCCCTTTTATACACGTAAACAATCCCCATCTTTTCTTATGGAGATGAGGACCTTTTACATCACCGGGAGTAGAAACCGTTAGGTACACCTGCTGTGGCCATTGAGCTTCATCTACAAAACCTTCGTGAACATTTAATATTGGAACTAAGAAACCATTCTCCTTTCCACTATTTGTAGTTGTGATTATTTTTGGATTTTCTTTCGTTTTATATTCACTCATTTTGTCATCCTAGATATTGTTTCTTTTATTCCATCTTCTAATCTTGTAAATTTGTATCCAATCGTATCTTTTATTTTCTTGTTTAAGAAGCTCGTATTTGGTGCCCTTGCAGCTAAGCTAGGAAAAGCATCGGAAGAACACTCCTCTAAATTACTTTCACAGTTCTCAAGAGACTTCTTTATGATCTGTCCTAGCTCAAATCTATTTACAACTTCATCACCAGAAATATTAAAGACTCCTGTATAATTGTCCGCAATAAGTTGAGTCGAAACTCTTATTAGATCCTCGATATAAAGAAGATTTCCATACACATCATTAACTAATTTCATATCTTTGTTCTGAGAAAGAAAATGAATAATTAATGTAGCAGGGTTATTTCTATGAAACTCTTTTTTAGGACCATAGATCGTCATCGGCCTAATCAATAGAAAATCATTAGACTTTTCTAGAATAAATTTATCCGCTTCTGCTTTGACTTTTCCATAGCAATTCTTTGGTTCCATTACTGAATTTTCTGAATAGAGTGGATCGTCACCATCATAGACAGCATTTGAAGAAAGGTGAACTAACTTTATTTTTTTAAAGTTTGTTAGTTCAACTAATTTTTTTACGTGAGTATAATTTAATATCCTAGCTTGGTCTTGATCACGCTCACACTCATCGACAATTCCCATACAAATACAGTTAATGACAATATCAATTTTTTCTTTGTCTAAAAGACTAGAGATGAAACTCATGTCAATGGAGTTTCCAACTATATTTTTTACTCCAATGACCTCTTCTTGAGCGCTACGAGATACTCCAAATACAGAATTTTTTAATCCCAGCTCTAAACCAAGAAAAAAGGCAACATAACTATTTGAGCCCAAGATTAGTATTCTTTTCACTTATTCACCTTCAAATTTTAATATAATTAGATTAATTAATATTACTAAAGTATTCATATATAGGGTAGTTAGAATCAAGTAAATTAAGAGTTAATGATTTTCAAGTAATTGTCACACATTGTTTTTGAGCTAAAATATTCTTTAAACCTATTATATCCATTAATTCCCATAGTCGTGGCAAGCTCTTTATTCTTCAATAATTTTGTTATTTTATCTGCAAGCATAACTTCATCCCCGGCCCTCACAACAAAACCAGTTTCTCCATCTACTACTATTTCTTTCATGCCACCAAAGTCTGTACATATGACAGCTTTCTTTTGCCTCATTGCTTCGAGAATTACCATTCCAAAACTCTCATAAGCAATCGATGGTACTACCAGAAAATCAATTCTATTCAAGAATATATCTACATCATTGTGAAAACCTAAAAAATGTACTGGATTTTTACAATCAATACTCTTTTCCTTTAAAATTTTTAAGAAACTCTTCTCCCCTGGCCCTAAAAGAGCTAGTTCACAAGGTTCATTAATTCTTTTAAAGCCATCAAGTAAAAAGAGAGTTCCTTTGTGATAATTAACAGCACCTACAAAGCCAATTGCAGGAAACTTTGGAGAATAGTCTAATGTGATAGAAACATTTACACTTTCTTCAATTGAGATTCCATTATAAATTCTTTTTAAGGGAATATTAAATACACTAGTTTCCAATACATCTTTTACACTATCTGAAACTGTCATTATTTCTGTAGCACTCCACTTGACAAGCCTAGCCTCTAGTTTCCTATATGTGTTAACAATCAAGCTTAAAGATCTTGGTGATTGAGCAGGATGGCTATGAATAATTAAACATCTATTTTTAACTTTTAAAATCTTCGCTGCAATCAAAATCCATCGCGAGATAGGACTTCCAGGCCACCCACCATTATGACTAATAATTGATTTAGTATTACACTTTTTAAGAGTGACAATTAGACTTACAATAATCAAAGGTAAAAAGATAAAATTAAGGCAATGTCCTAAAACATAAAATACTTTTGTGAATAAACTGTATTTTAGAAAAGGCGAAAAGAAATGGTTCATGATCGTACTTGGCAAAGGATATGAAAGTTCTTCGAACTTCATATTTTTATATAGTTTGGAAGTTTTTTCTAACTCCTCTTTACACCAATGCTCTTTATTAACCAAAGTAGTAACTCTAGAAATATTGGAAATCTCTTTTCCTAAAGTTTCAAAAACTAAATACATTCCTTTAGTTATTTTTTGATATTCATCTGTAAAAAGAACAATAGACATGTCGTCTCCTGTGACAAAAGATATTAATGATTCTATTTTCTATATAACATAGATATATCACACGTTCTCACGACTAAGGTTTAATAAAATATTACCTAGTTTTCGATGAGGGTTTTTCTGAATTCTAGCATATTTGTTACAAAATTCTTTTCTTGCATTTTGAACACTTTCACTTTGCCACCAGTTATCCACATCATCCCAAATATTATTTATATGTTCCGCTGCATTTTCAGAATTTATAAAGAGAATCTTACAGTCCATTAATAATTTATAATCTATTAGCACCTCATCCAACAAGTGATCTAATCCATCATTCCAACAGGCTACAGTTGGAAGATTCATTGCTAAAGTTTCTAGAATTCCTGTTGAATCATAACCATGATAAATAAGCCTTGCTTCTCGAGTCAACTCTCTAATTCCCTTAGTACCAAAATCTAAGTTAACATCATTAAATTCATCTACCCATCTCTTATCCGCCTCTGAACCAGTATAATTAAACATGCTATGAAGCCTTACGATTGAATTAGACTGAATACTTAATTTGAGATTCCTATAAAAACTAAATTGTCCAACTAGATAAGAATTTAGAAACTCATCGTGAACATCGTAGAACGTTTCTCTATGAAACATTGGTCTTTGAATGATTAACAGATTACCTCTTTTATTGATCTTGAATTTTGACGAGGCATCAATTTTAAAAATAAACCCAGGGACACATTTAGTAAGCTTGTCCTCCCAGCCCCAAGTAATAAAGGCATCACACGTTCTTCTCTCTGGAACATCTTTATTTCCCCAAAACCAATGGGTTCCATAATTACTACCATGCTGGCCTGTATAGTACTTAATACCTTTTTCAACACACAGAGCAGTATAAATTTTAAAAACATCATCTGTGTCAAAATTATTCGATGTAAAAATAAACTTGGGATTCTTGGGCCAAGAACTTAATTTGATACTTTCTATAATTTCATAAAAGTCTTCTATATAAGACCTAGGAATTAAAAATTTTATATTGTAACGAAGAAAATTTTCAAAATCACTACTAATTTTATCTTCAAAATTAATATTATCTCTAAGTTTAGTATTTAATTTATTGCTTTTATAACTAAGACTTTTCCATAGTTGAGGAATCTGTTTAAGAAAAAAACTAAGTTTTAAATCATTTTTTTTTGTCAAATAACTGCTTAAAATAAAAGCATCTCGATCTTTAGAAAATTTACTTAAGATAAATGTAAAAAAATTAGAAACTTTTTGTTTAATGTTATCTTTTCCATTTACCAAGTTTTCTTTTTCTTCTACAACTTTTTTTAAATCTATATTTATAACATCTACATTCTTAGGTTTTATGAACCTAAGAATATTGGCATAATAAGAATGATTCCATTCATCTTTGTTACTATTTAACACAAATGTATAGGAGTCTTTATTTACCAAACTGTATGAACTTTCTTGAGGAGTATAAAAAGAAAACAAGTCTTCTCTTTCAACTACTTTTTTCAATGTATGATAGCGGTTGTAGCTAATATTAACGTATCGATTCAACCAGTGGCCTATGATTATTTCCCATGAACGATCACCTAAAGATATTTTATGTATTTCTGATAGTTTTAAGATTAAATCTTTGAAGAGGCTTTCTTCTATCGGTTTCAGTAAAGCATATATTCGTTTTTGTTCTGAAGTTGTTCTCAAAAGTGGAGAAATAATCTCATCCTCTTTTTTCATTTTTTTTTCTAACTTTCTATCTATGCACCAAAGTCCGAGAAAAACTCTCTTCTTACTATTCCCCCAAAACTTCTTATCCTTTGAGGTTACTATTACTGTATTCATTCTTGCTCGCAATTAAAAAACTCCTTTATGCATAATTATATTTTAATTACCAAGTTCATTTTTTAAGATATTTTTCAAAATTTTATTTCCAGGATCAAAACTCATCACCTTTTTAAAATTATTTTTATCCAACAACAATTTCCATTCATCATCATTTATCTTAAACAATCTTTCTAGAATAGCCTCATATCTTTGAAGACAAGGTATATTTGTCCAAAAGTCTCCATATTCCCCAGGGTCATCTGGCCATGCATAACTCCAACCTGGAATTTTATAAATATTTGACCTCACACTAAAGAATGCTGTTTTAGTTCCCCTAGCAGCAGCCTCGTAACCTAAAGTCGAATCTACAGTTACCGTAACTTCTGAAGCTTTTAATGCTCTATAGCTAGAAAGTTCATTTTCAAAAGTTAAAAAGTTAACTTTTTCTCCAAGAATTGATTCAAAGTACAGTCTCTCAAGTTCAAGATTTTCCAGATTGTCAAGATTCCTTGGTATTACAAAAAGTCGCTTATTATTTTTTTTAGAGAAATCGCGCATAAATGAAAGTATTGGTTTTTCAATATTTGAAAAAAAATCGTTATTATTGTAGGTTTTGTTTTTTGTAACAAAATTTATATTAGGGCTCCATTGAGATATGTAAGTGAGAGAATTTTTAATCTTTGGTAAATTCATTTCAGAGATTTGGTTATTTTTAAAATTACCTATTGGAAATACGTCACCCTTTAAATATTTTTTAAATTCATATCCGACAATTTCACCAAAAGTTAACATGTAATCAACTTCAAAATTTTCACAATTAGATCTATCTAGTAAGTCAAAAATATCTGTGTAATAACCTCTTACTCCATTTTGAAGAAAAATAGTTTTACAACTTGTGTTACTTTTTAATTTATAAAAATCTTTATTATTATCCTGAAGAGTAATGATTAATTTGGGAGACACTTTAGAAATATAATTATTATAATAATTTTCTTTCAAATTTCCTTTTTGAAAGAAACTTTTAAATAGAATCGGTAGGTTGTACTCTTCTCCTCGAATATTTAAAAAACTAGGGTTGTACAAGTTTAAATGAGTCATCAATAAGTGACTATTAAACTTATCAAAAACAAGGATATTACTTTTACTAGGAGAACGAAAAACATATTTAGATTTTAAGAATCTTTTTATCTTTGATAGCAAGTTAGACCTCCCCTACAATAATAGACTCTGCATAACTCCAATCACGAGGTAAATCTATATCAATACTTTCTTTATCATTCATAATTAGAGGATTTACTACTTCAGCGTAAAAGCTTCTCTTTTCCCTAAAATGCTCAACCCCGACAAGATAAAAAGCTCCATTCACAGTATAAGAAGGATCAAGATCTTGAGAGCGCGTTTTTAATCGACCTAATCCAAACATGGGAGAAAGAAAGTCACCATCTTTTTTAAAACACCAGTAAGGATGATCAATTGTTCTTGAAAATCCTATTACTGGAATCTCTGGATTACTTTTAAAAAGGTCTATTCCTCTTTTTATACTTTCATCTGTCCTAAAAGGAGAGGTGGGCTGTAGCAACATGAGTGAATCAACTTTTCCATGTTCATTTTCGAACCAGTCAAGAGCATGCAAACAAACATCAACAGAAGAAGCTGTGTCCGAAGAAAGTTCTCTCGGTCTTAGCCAAGGAGCCATCACCCCATATTGTTTACAAATATTTAATATTTTTTCATCGTCTGTAGAAATAAGAATCTTTTCTACTCCATCAACTTTTAAAACAGTATCGAGGGTCCACTGAATAAGGGTTTTACCGCCAAGTTCTTTAGTATTCTTGCCAGGAATTCTTTTGGATCCTTTTCTTGCTGGTATAATCACTAATATTTTCATAAGTCCAAAAACCTTTGAAGTACTTTTAGCCCAAAATCTCCACTCTTTTCTGGATGAAATTGGCACCCCATTATATTTTTACATTGTACAACGGAGCTAATTTGAATATCTTGATAAGTAGAAAAGGATATTAAGTTATCTTTATTCTTTGGAATGGCCATAAATGAATGTACAAAGTACATTTCATCACCTTTATTGTTATTCTTAAGAATAGTATCTTCCCAAGAAATGGACTCACTTCTATCTAGAGAATTCCAGCCAATATGAGGTATTTTCACTAATTTGCCATCTTTATTAGTTGTTGGAATCTTAACTATTTTCCCTTCAATAAGACCTAATCCATTTGTTAAGCCAAACTCTTCACTTTCGTCAAAAAGCATTTGCATTCCAAGACATATTCCAAGAAGAGGTATTCCTTTCTCAGCAACTTTTTTAACAACAGTATCTAATCCAGTCTTTTCAAGTTCCTTCATACCGTTTGAAAAAGCTCCTACTCCAGGAAGAATGACTCTCTCTGATGAAAGAATAACATCTGGATTTGAGGACACTACCACTTCCGCACCAAAATACTCAA
The DNA here is from genome assembly GCA_002163155.1 of Halobacteriovorax marinus. Lineage (GTDB taxonomy): Bacteria > Bdellovibrionota > Bacteriovoracia > Bacteriovoracales > Bacteriovoracaceae > Halobacteriovorax > Halobacteriovorax marinus_A. The sequence continues at coordinate 414,632 of MAAO01000004.1, forward strand.
TTCCTCTTTTTACACTAAGAAGGTTTCCAACTCCATAATCAATTATTGTTACATTATTTGTTTTCATTACATCTAACTTCAATATTTACGTTTTTTGCAAATTCTCTCAATTCAGGAAATGTCGTTTTCTTGTAATGAAGTACGCTGGCAAAGGCAACGGCATCAGCACCACCTATTTTAACAACATCTTCTAAGTGTATATTTTTTCCCATTCCGCCACATGCAATAATGGGAACATTAACGACCTCAGAGATAACTTTGACTAAATTTATGTCAAACCCTTTCTTCGTGCCTTCCTTATCAATAGAAGTTAACATAACTTCTCCAGCACCAAGGGTCACAGCTTTCTTTACCCACTCAGACACATCTAATCCGGTTGGCTCTCGTCCATTATCAACATACGCTTCCCACTTTCCTTCTTCTTTAAACTTTGCTTCAACAGAAAGGACCATACATTGACTTCCAAACTTTTCAGCGACTTCTGAAATTAGTTCAGGACGAGAAATTGCTGCAGTATTAATAGCAACTTTATCTGCTCCACATCTTAAAATATGATTAACGTCTTCAATACTTCTTATTCCCCCACCAACAGTAATGGGAATAAAAACATCTTTTGTAACATTTTCAACGATTTCTCCAAGAGAATTTCTTCCATATAGACTAGCAACAGCATCCATATAAATAAGTTCATCAGCTCCCTGCAGATAATAGTCTTTTGCAAAATTATGAGGACAACCAATAACTCTTACCCCTTCAAGGTTGATTCCCTTAATAAGATTAGGTCCTTTAATATCTAGTCGAGCAATTAGCCTTATCTTTCTCATTCAATACCTACTGATCGTAAACAGCACTATTAAGCTTCCACTCTCCGCTTTCTTTTGTCCAAATATGTGGCGATCGCCAACTATCTATAACATCATGAAATTCCTCTTTGGTAATTGAGCAAAAGTCCAAGAATTCTTGATAATACTTCTGAGGAAACTCTCCGTCATACCGTTTAACAAGAGCACACCCTTCTTCACGAGTTATTTTTTCGTCTCGAATCTCGTGCGCAGTATCTGAAGTAGTTCGCCCTATTCCAAATTTTATGTAGGCGAGATAGTAATGATATCCATCAAATCTATCATCTAGACTCGCATACTTTGAATAAGTTCCTTCATTTCTTTCAGGATTGGGTACAAAGTCAACATTGTCAGTTGCATAATAGAAATTCTCTTGAGGATCCCAATTCTTATAATATCCAAAGAAATGAATCGATGTTTTATTATCTACAATATCTTTATAATCAGGGGCCATAAAGGGTTTTAAGTCTGACATAGAAACTCCATGTTCAGTCCAAAACTCAGGAGGTAACCCAGAAAAATAATGCTCATCATGGTCTGCGATATCTCTATCGGGCCTAAGAGCATTTTTCATATCCCCACCATACTCGACCTCACCATTCTCACCATACATGATTAAAGGGACTTTATATTTAACAGAGATATGAAGAGGAAAGTTTGTCTGACCGTAAATAAAAGGTTGAAACGGATCTCCAATATGCTTAAAAGATAATTCAGTTAACTTCCTAGTAACTTTTGGATTTGGTGTTCCTAAAATATGATCAAATCCAGATGCTATAAAGTTATCAAGATTCTCTCTTCCAATTTCAGTACTTTTCAAAGGTGACCAAGTAACCGTTAAGGGATTCATTCCATATTTATATTTTAATTGATGAGCTACAAAACTTCCATCTTTACCACCACTACAGGGAACTATTACGTCAAAATCACCATTATCTTTCCTATATTTATCACATAGATCCATCAACTCTTTTTCTCTCTGAGTCCAATCTATTTCACTTCTTTTGAATTTAGAAAAAGTACAAGCCGAACAAACTCCATTTTCATCAAAAGTTATTCTTGGCCTCTGATTTGATATTGTACATTTTTTACAAAACGTAATTTCCGTAGGTAAGCTATATCTAGCTTGAACATCCTTTCTTTCCATTTCTATATCCTGTTTTTTAAGAAAAATTTATTATGTATGTCATAATTCATAAAGTTATTACTCTTTTCTAATATTCTTTCTAGCCTTATCTAAATCAGCTGGTCTTCCAACATCGAGCCAAGGCTCATGCATTGGATAGACAATTGTTCGCATTCCATTATTCTGTAGCTTAGTAAATAATGCAGGCATATCATAACGCTTCCCTGGCTCCAAAAGAGATAAGGAACTTGGCTCTAGTACATAAACTCCAGCGTTAATATGACTTCTAGTAATTGGTTTTTCCTCAAAGCCTATAATATCAACTCCTTTTATTTTAACTACACCAAAAGGGTGCTGCCACTCATGATGTCTAACGGCCATGGTTGCTTTCGCGTCATTACGCTCATGAAAGTCAACCATCTCGCTATAGCGAACCTCACAAAGTACATCTCCATTTGTTACAATAAAAGGCACATTAGGTTTTGCACTTAATAAGCTTAAAGCACCAGCAGTTCCAAGAGGTTCAACCTCCTTCACATACTCAATATTAATATCCCAACTAGATCCATCTCCAAAATAAGACTCAATCATTTCACCACAGTAATGTAGAGAAATGACAAAATTCTTAAACCCGTCAGACTTTGCTTTTAAAATTATATGCTCCAACATTGGTTTCCCATGAATTTCCAACATTGGTTTTGGACAATTTTCCGTAAGAGGAAGCAATCTCGTCCCCTTTCCGCCGGCCATAATTACAATTATATTTTCTCGCTCAGCTGTGGAGAAAAGTTCCTCCCATAAATGTAGGCCCATAACTTTCCTATTCTCATCTACAATAGGCAATTGATGTAGGCGATTACCCCGCATTAATTCTAATGCTGTTTCCCTTGGAAGATTGGCGGGTACAACAATTGGTCTCTTATGAATTATAGCTTCAATTGGTGTATCCATATTGTAGCCTTTTAGGAGTCCTCTTCTAATGTCTCCATCTGTCAAAGTACCAATCAAGCAAGTACTTTTATCAACACATAAAATTATTTGAAGGCAAGATTTATCCATATTTTTAATTGCCTCTCTAATTGTTGCCCCAGGAGACAACAATGATTCTTTCCAAGACTTAGATAAATTGTTTTCCATAATATTTTCCAACTTTTAATTTATTTTGCAGGTATTCCCATAACCATTTTACCATCTGCAACATCTGTTACAACAACTGCTCCTGCTGCAATTAAACAATTTTTCCCAATTTTTATATTTTGTATAATTCGTGCCCCCATTCCAATAAATGAGCCTTCGCCAATCGAGACACTTCCCGAAATAACTGCACCAGGAGCAATATGAACATGTGAACCAATCATACAATCATGGTCTACAATTGCTCCTGTATTAATAAGTACGTTTTCACCAATCACTACTCCTCGTTGAATAATAGCTCCAGCAAAAAATTGAACACCTTCCCCAAACTGAACTTCTCTAGAAACTATCGCACTTGGATGTATTAAATTTTTAAAGAAATATCCAGCATTCTTGTACTTAGAAAAAATTTTCTTCCTAAGTACAGTATTTCGAACTCCGCCAACACCATTAATCACAGAGGTATTTTTTTTAAACTCTTTTATGAGCAATTCATCGTTCTCAACCTTACCCTGAACATTATCTCCATTCAAAAGAACTATGTCCTCGACTACCTTTGAATGTCCTCCAGCTCCTAAAATATATAAATATTCAATCATAGCTCTACCATATCATTTTCTTTAAAACTTCTATTCGCTTTTTCCCCAAGGCAGCTCCAAAATTCGATAGGCTTCATCCCACCCTCAGGCCTCTTAAAGGTCAAATTATCTTTACTGAAAAAATCACCTTTTTTTATTTCTCTTGAAGCAACAATAGATTTACGAGCAACGACTTTATTTTTAAGTTCTGCCTGGGTAGCTTTCTTTACAAAAGAACCCAAAGACTCTTCAATATCTCTAATATTAGAAACCATTTCTTTTAACTCTATTGGCTCCAAAGAAGCTCTATGATCTGGACCAGGCATTTCTCTATCTAATGTAAAATGCTTTTCGATTACGCTTGCCCCTAAGCTAACTGCTCCAATTGCAACATGAATCCCCATAGTATGATCAGAATATCCCGTCCTTAAATCAAATTCCTCTCTAAGAGTTTTCATTGCATTCAAGTTTACATCACACATTTCTGTTGGATATTGAGTAGTACAATGTAAAAGAGTTACGTTTTCTTTCAACTTTGCTCTTCCTTCATTACATGAGAAAGCCTTTTTAAAATTATGAATATTCACTACCTCTTTCTTTAAATAACCAAACGCTAAGACCCCAAGGGCCTCCCGCACTTCTTCAATAGTTGCCATTCCTGTAGAGATTATAACTTTTTGACCTAGCCGAGCTATTTCCAGCAAGAATGGAGAATTAGTTAGATCTCCCGAAGAAACTTTTATAAAAGGAAGAGAAAATTCTCTTATGAGCATGTGAAGTGAATCAACATCAAAGGGTGTAGAAAGAAAACGAATACCTCTAGAGTTACAATAATCGAATAGCTCTTGATGCTCTGAGTAGTTTAATTCAAGTCTCTTTAACATCTCAAATTGAGATTCTACCTTACCTGTGTTTTCCTTTTGATACTCAGCCATTGAAGCGTCTTTCACGACAAGCTTATTCGCTTTAAATGTTTGAAACTTAACAGCATCAACTCCAGAATCTACAGCAACATCTATCAACTTCTTAGCTAAATCGATGGAACCATTATGATTGACACCTGCTTCAGCAATAATAAAAACACTATGACTCATAATTCCTCTCAACATGATAAAATTTCTTTTTTAAACAGTTTTCTTTTAAAGGAAATTTTTTTAAAATTTCAATTATCAGCGAAGAACTATTTCCATTGCCATAAGGAGTTTCAATTTTTGAGCAATCTAGATCCATCGCTATTTTTATATTATTCAATATATGATTTTTTAAAGGTGATGAATTTAATATAGATTTAGATTGCAATCTTCCGCCCTGTCGATCACCTATATTCACTGTCGCAACTCCCATACTAGGAGCCTCGTAAATCCCACTAGACGAATTGCCAAGAACAAGATCCACTTTAGACATGACACTTAAGTATCTGAGCTGTCCCAACGAAAAATAAGCAAAAGAACTAGGATTTTTTTCAACAAACTCATCAATCATTTCACCAATAAGCCTTCCTCCTGCATCAGAGTTAGACTTTGTAAATATAATCCCAAACTCGTCCCCTAACTCTTCAAGAGCATTTAACAACTCCTTAAAGTCTTCCTTATAAGAATTATTTTCTAATGTTACAGGGTGGTAGGTTACGAGAATGTTCTGTTTCTTAAAAGTGAGTTTTAAATCATTTTCAATTTTTTTTAATGAAAGAAGTTTAAGATTCTTTATATAATCAACTCCAGTACTTCCGACATTAAATACTCTTTCGGGCTCCTCTCCCAATTGAACAACTCTTTGTCTTGAAACTTCATTTGAAGTGAAGTGTAAGTAAGACATTTTAGTCATGCCATGCCTAAAAGCTTCATCCTGGGCTCCTTCAGTAGTATCTCCACCAAACATGTGAGCGACAACCTTATTACTGACAAATGCTGCCTGTGTAACTGCAAACATTTCATAGCGGTCCCCTAAGACCAGTACAATATCAGGACTGAGTTCATTAAAGGTATTTGAGAATCCTATAAGGGTATGACCCATTGATTTAATCACCGCAACATTAGAGTCACCAGACTCTATGATCTCTATCTTTTTATCAATTTTAAATCCATCACTCTCTATGAGTTTATATGTATGACCAAAGCTACCTGAGAGGTGAGTTCCTGTAACAATCAACTGTAACTCAAGATCTGGATCATCTTGAATCTTTTTCATTGGCCAATAAAGAAGTCCATAATCCGCTCGACTACTTGTAACAACACAAATTTTTCTTTTAATCATTAAATTTCTCCAAGATAAGGACTACTTGGAATATTTATAATTGCTTTTTCTAGATATTTAGCACAACTCAGATCCTCCATTTGAGGACAACTAACGTAAGGACTTAAACTTGAAATAAGCTTCCACGCTGGACGAGTCATTAAATTATCTGCGTTAGTTAGCTTTAAAATTTCATCCCTGATACCCAAGAAATCTTCTTTTAAGATTAAGGTATTCAACCAATAATTACTCTTTGTCCCTTCATTTTCATTGAAAAAGTAAACATAAGGATTATTTTCAAATGCTCTCTGATATAAGCTTGCAAGATTTCTTTTCTTCTCAATAAAACTAGGTAAGACCTCTAACTGCGCACACCCTAATGCCGCATTTAAATTTGGTAATCTATAGTTAAAACCCACCTCATCGTGAATAAATTCCCACGGATGACTAACTTTACTCGTTTTAGTGATATGCTTCAACCTATCAGCTAAGACTGAATCATTAGTTAAAATTGCACCTCCACCACCCGTTGTAATAATTTTATTGCCATTAAAGCTAAGAACTGCAAGCTCTCCAAAACATCCCGTATGTTTTCCCTCATAGTAACTTCCAAGAGACTCGGCGGCATCCTCAATGAGTTTAATATGAAATTCTTTGCAGACTTTCACTAACTCATTTATTTTTACAGGATGACCAAATGTATGCATCGCCATTAGAGCGCTAATTCTGCGTTTGGTTTTTTTATTATAACATTCGAAATTTTTAATCTCTGTATTATCTTTTAAATAGGCCCTTAACTTTTGAGGATCAACACCCATTGTTTCTTTTTCACTATCAACAAAGTGCGGAAAGGCGCCGCAATAACGAACAGAGTTTGCTGTTGCTACAAACGTAAAAGCTGGAACTAAAACTTCATCATTTTCCTTAACACCAAGAACTACCATTGCAGCATGTAGCCCAGCGGTTCCATTCACAACCGCAATTGCATGTTTTATTCCAGTAAATTTCTCAAGTCCTCTCTCAAAGTCCTCAACATAACTTCCTACTGATGAAACCCATCCTGTATCTATGCAATCTTTTACGTAATCAAGCTCATTCGCCCTAAAGGATGGCTCATGTAAAGGCACGAAACCATCACGATTTCCCACAACACTTCTTATTATTTTTAATACCTCTTCGGCAGGATTTTTAGACATTGTAAATATCAGCCTTATATTTATTTAAATTTTCTAATCTACAAAACCATTCGACAGTCTCAAGAAGACCTCTCTTGAATCCATCTCTTCCGCCATATGAAGGCTCCCAACCAATTAATTCTTTTGCTTTTTTATTTTCAGCCCACAATCTATTTACTTCACTTTTTTCAGGGCGCTTTCTTTGCTCATCAGATTCAATTATAATTTTCTTATTCATAACTTCCGAAATAATTTCAACAGTATCTCCAATAGAGACTTCAAAATTACTTCCAATATTTATAATTTCTCCATTCGATTTGTCAGAGTTCCCTACCGATATAAACCCATCAACTGTATCTTTCACAAAATTAAAATCTCTAGTAGGACTTAAGGAGCCTAACTTAATGGTACTCATGCCGCTCGCAATCTGAGTAATAACTGTTGGAATAATTGCCCTTGCTGACTGCCTTGGCCCATATGTATTAAAAGGGCGAATAATAGATACGGGAGTGTCAAAAGAATTATAGAAGGACATTGCAATTTGATCTGCCCCTATTTTTGAAGCAGAATATGGAGACTGACCCTGCAATGGATGCTCCTCCGTAATTGGGACGAATTGAGCTGTTCCATACACTTCACTTGTTGATGTGTGCACAACTTTACTTATTCCCAAGTCTCTTGCTGCCTGAACCACATTTAAAGTACCTTTAACATTTGTATCAATATAAGTGTCTGGTGAATGATATGAGTAGGGTATAGCAATTAAGGCCGCTAAATGATAAACCATTTCACAATCTTTCATTGCTGACCTAACGCCATTCGGGTCTCTTATGTCACCCATAAATATTTCAAACTTTCCTTTTACATCTTCTGAGCAATGATCTAGCCAACCCCATGTACCAAAGGAGTTATATAATACAAAAGCCCTTACCTCGTGTCCTTGCCTTACTAGCTCTTCCGTCAAATGTGATCCAATAAATCCATCCGCTCCTGTAACCAATATTTTCATTCAAGGACTCCCCTTTTACTTTTCTCACTGTCATTATCCTGTTAACTAAATTCAGAAGAATTAGTGGATAAGAATACATATATCTTGTACCAATTTGTTAAGCACTGAGCAAACAATTCTAAAAATGAGCGGTGCACAAGCCTTTCATTATAATTTCTCCAGAAAAAGCTAGATTGACAGGATGCTAAAAGCGCAGCGCACCATCCTTTCATTCTTGCTATAATTGCGAAAAACCAATGTTCATGGTAGATTTTCTTGAATTTTTCAATAAAAAATATTACCGAGGGAGATTTTTGTGACAACAGAATCACACACAACACACGAATTAAAAACGAGAGAAATTTATCAAAAACAACATGAGCGTCTTGCAACAGACGACGCAGCAATTGCCCGAATCAAGGGAATTTATGATGATGAGACTTTTGGTGTTGATCCCACTTGGTACGAGGGTAAAGAAGCTCTAGACATTGGATGTGGAAATGTTGGAGCCCTTATAGCAAAACTCACAGAGCTAAAGGTAAAAAAATCTTACGGTATTGATATTGCGACAGACTGGATGGACTCTTTGACAGCTTCTCTTGAGGGGCAAAATATTGGAAAAGAAAAATATGAGCTAAGCACCGGAAACCACCTTTCAATTCCTTTTGAAGATAATCGCTTCGACATGGTTTTTTCCAATGGAATCCTAATTCACCTACCGACATTAGAAGATATTAAAGCTGGTTTCAAAGAAGCCTCTCGAGTTTGCAAGAAAGACGGATACTTTTTTGCATCATTCGGTCCTTGCCAGGGCTTAGTTCAAGGAGCGATCTTTCCAGCGATTAGAAAATATTATAGAGAAAATAAAGAATTTGCAGCTTTTATAGACAACATCAATCCTGAAACAATTCATGAGTCTATCGACAAAATTACGAAAGACGCAAAGAAATTCGCTGACCAGGACTTCGACCAACAGTGGATGAAGTCTCTATTTGGCGTAGACTTTTGTGTCTTCCTTCAAAACTATATTCAGGCTCCATCATGGCTCTCTAATGAGTGTACTCCGGAATTTGTAGAAAAGATGTTTGAGGAAAATGGATATAAAAACGTTAAGCGTTTAAGCCATTTCTGTAAAAGAACAGACGTAAGAAAGTATTTTGCACCTCTTCACTTTGACATGGAACATCCAATGTCTAAAGTTCTGTATGGTGAGGGTTACGTACAGTATGTAGGTCAAAAGATTTAAAACCATTTTAATGATGCCTCTAAATTGAAGAGGCATCTTTTTTATCCTATTTAGTTTTTACATCCTAATTGCGTCATTAAGCGATGCTTCTTTTAAGTTTTTTAAAAAAATTATATAATATTTTCCCATAAAATATGGAACTTCTAATAATTGAAATACTTAGAAACAATCGAATCCTATCTAAAATACTTACTCTACCAGTAAAATTTTCTATCTCCATGGAGTAAGGTATTTCAGGACAGCTTTGAGAACTTACAACCCTACAATCTCCATTTTTAAGATGTTCTAGATTATAGTTTGGATTGACCGCTTTCTCTAATTCAGTCCCATCATACTTTTCTAAAAACTCATCTGGCCATTTAACGTAAGGCTTTTCATATGAGAAAACTCCTCCTACAGGGAAAAATCCCATCAATATTACTTCATTGCAAAGCTCTGAATCATTTTTAAGTCTTCCGTGCCAAGTTCTATTCAAGAAAAAACAAATATCTCCAGTTTTAGCCTCTAATTTTGTAAATAAAAAGCTTAATACTTGAGTCAGTACTGCAGGGATAAGGATATTATATTTTTTAATTAATTTTTTCACTATGTGTGAACCCTTTAAAAAGACAGTTCCACCTTTTCCCGCAGGGTTCTCCGATAAAACAATTGCCATGTTGAACTGCCCTGGTCCATCTTGATGGACATCGAGTCCGGGGTCTCCTGGGAATGACATTCTATACTCGATCTGCCATAATTTATATTCCTCACCTAACACATCATTTAAAAGGGCCTTGATTTTTGGGTGAGATATGATTTTCTCTAAATATGGAATTGATTTTTCATTATGAATTGGTAATGCCCTAAAGCCTGAACTTCCATCCTTCTCGTGCAAGAAATCGTTGTGAGTCTGATCAAAGTTTGAAAGTGTTTCGACACAAACTCTCTTTAATTCTAGTTTTTCTTCACTTGTTAAAAACTCTCCCCCTAGATTTGTAAAACCCATTTTTTTTATCTGTCTAAAAGAATTTGACATCATTTCTCCCCTACTAAGTAAAATAAAACAAATATAAATACCTATAAAGAAATCCCTAAATTAAAAAGTAAAGGTAATATAGAAAATCTTTATCACTCTTTACAAGAATATCAATTAGATTCCTGCACAGGCTTACTAAATCACTTTCGCAATTTGGACCAAACTCCTGACGTATGATAAAGAAATCGACCATTGACATTATTATAATCAGTACCCCATCCATATGTTTTTGTGTTGTACGAAAGCATGTCACCAAGGTGATGAAAAAGTTTTCCCAAAAAGTTCATAAACCTATTTTTGAAAAAAATCTTTTGCCATATGGGTCGACTACTTAAAGATTTAAGAGCTTGAGTTATAAATTCTATCTCAGATTTACTTAACGGAGTTTTAGGATGATGAACAAATTCAAGTGCAACATCGAAAAATCCATAAAGAGAGAGCATTGTAACTAATTTTATGAGTTGTTCTTTTATCTTGTCATTGGAATCAAACTCAAGAGAGTAAAATGATTCTATATTACGAAAATAGATAGCATCTGCAAAAACAATTTGCCCTCTTCTCGAAAGTTCTTTAGACATACTAGTACGATTGGCCCAATAACGATTCAGATCATACAACTCGAATCCTTTTTCCATTACGAAGGAATCTACATTTCTAAACAATGGCTGGTTTTCGTATATTTGAACAAACTCAACTTCAAGTTCTAGCCCTAGGACATTGTCCATTAAATCTTCTGCCCCCTTCAAAATGCTTAACTCAGCACCCTGAGTATCAATTTTAATAAAGTCAGGAGCTATTTTATTTTCGTTATAAACATTCTTCAGCGTAGTGCTTTCAAGTAAAATTTCCTTCTCTACATTCCAGTTCTCACTAAAAAAGAACTTCTCTATTATTTTTTTATTGGGTTTAAAAATAGAAGAACATCCTTCTTCTTTTGTAAGATAGAGCTTCTTTGTTTCAACTTTATCAGAAAGCATAAAAGGTAAATATGTAAGATTACTGTCGGAGTTTTTATCATTTAACTCTTTACAGGCCTCTTTATCTGCATCAAAACCATAATATTGAACCTTATTTGATAGCTGATCCCATGGCCTTTGAATTCCCCAACGACAACCAACATCAAATAAATTTATATTTAAGTTTGGAACTAAATTAATTATAGATTCTAAAGATTTTTTCAATTATTTCTCCCTAAATTTAGAAATTGAATAATTTTCTATAAAAGTTATATTATTCTACGACTGAACAATATCATTCAATTTTAACAATATTGTCATTCCTACTTTCTTTCGTATAGTCGAATGTTGGACATAACGCAGCACCAAATACCCATATCAAAAACAAGAAGCGCCCCGCTAGTACACAAGAAGCCCACTATAGCTTTCTTAACCATTTCTTGATAGGTTCTTTCTGCAACAATTAAAGGGTACTTCACAATGAGATTTGATGAGTTAAAAGAGCAGATGTTTTCCACACCTGAGACCTGGCTACTTACTGGCTGCGCTGGATTCATTGGCTCCAACCTTTTACAATTTCTCCTACTCCATAACCAAAAAGTTATAGGTTTAGATAATTTCTCTACAGGAAAAATCTCCAATTTAGAAGAAGTTAAAAATTATGTTTCCATTGGTCAATGGGAGAATTTCAATCTTATTAAAGGTGACATTAGAAGCGAAGAAACTTGTAAATTGGCCCTCAAGGGAGTTGATCGAGTTCTACACCAAGCAGCATTAGGATCGGTCCCCCGATCACTAAAAGACCCACTCACTACAAATCAGGTGAATATAACTGGTTTTTTAAATATGCTAAACTCCTCAAAAGATCAGCAAGTTAAAAGTTTTGTTTATGCTGCATCAAGCTCGACTTATGGGGACCATCCAGGTCTTCCAAAAATTGAAGATAAAATTGGGAAACCCCTGTCCCCTTATGCTGTTACAAAATTTGTTAACGAAATTTATGCAGATGTTTATCAAAAATCTTATGGCTTTAGTGCTACGGGACTTCGCTATTTCAATGTTTTTGGAAGTAGACAGGATCCAGATGGTGCCTATGCTGCAGTCATTCCAAAATGGGTATCAGCAATCATAGGTGGTGAAGATATCTTCATAAATGGGGACGGTGAAACCAGCAGAGATTTTTGTTATATAGAAAATGTCGTACAGGCCAATATTCTTGCTTCATTTGCCTCAGAAGATGCAAAAGGAGAAGTTTATAATGTAGCCCTTGGAGACAGAACAACTCTCAACCAGCTCTTCCAAATGCTTACTGAAATTCTCAAGAAACATAATGTAGGATACCCAAAAGATATTATTTTTAGAGATTTTCGAGCTGGAGATGTAAAACATTCTCAAGCAGATATTTCAAAAGCTAAAAATCTACTCGGCTACTCACCTTTATTTAAAATCAAAGAAGGTCTTGAGCAAAGCATGGAATGGTACTTAAACAATGACTAAAATAGCAATTATAGGCTTAGGCTACGTAGGACTTCCTCTAGCAATCGAATTTTCAAAAAAATTTGAGACTTACGGTTTCGACATTTATGAAAAACGAATTAACCAACTTAAAGATGGACTCGATAGTACTTTTGAAATTGATGAAGAAACTTTAAAGAGTACAGAGTTAACATTATCTAACTCTCCTCAGGACATTAAAGACTGCAATATTTATATTGTTACTGTCCCTACTCCAATTGATGACTTTAAAAAACCCGACCTAAGTCCATTAATATCTGCTACAAAACTAGTAGGTGGCCTCTTAAAAAAAGGTGATATTGTTATCTACGAATCAACTGTCTACCCAGGTTGTACCGAGGAAGATTGTGTACCAGTCTTAGAATTGGAAAGTGGTCTAGAATTCAATAAAGACTTTTCTTGTGGTTACTCTCCTGAGCGAATGAATCCGGGAGACAAAGAACATACTGTAACAAAAATTATAAAAGTAACTTCAGGCTCAAATGAAGAGACTGCCCAAAAGGTTGATAAACTTTACAAAAGTATCGTTACAGCAGGTACTCACTTAGCTTCTTCAATCAGAGTTGCTGAAGCTTCTAAAATCATTGAAAACACTCAAAGAGATATTAATATCGCCTTCATAAACGAATTAGCGATGATTTTTAATAAAATGGAGATTGATACTTTAGAAGTGCTGGAAGCTGCAGCAACAAAGTGGAACTTTCTTCATTTTAAACCTGGTCTCGTTGGAGGTCACTGTATCGGCGTTGATCCTTATTACCTCACTCAAAAGGCGGAATCAATTGGTCTACATCCTGAAATGATTTTATCAGGACGTAGAATAAATGACTCAATGGGAAGTTATATTGCCCAGCAAGCAGTTAAAAAGATGCTCAAGAAAGGGTTACCTGTCTCAGGTGCCAAAATAGTCATCATGGGTGTTACCTTCAAGGAGAACTGCCCAGATATTCGAAATTCAAAAGTTATTGATATAATAGCCGAATTACAAGAATTCAATTGCAATGTAACTATATGTGACCCTTGGGTTAGCGAAAAAATTGTGAGCTCGAAGATTAAAAATGTAAATTACCTCAAAATAGATGAGCTCAGTGACTTTGACGCGGTCATTTTCGCTGTGGGACACAAAGAGTTCCTTTCACTTGATCCAAAAAAGCTAACAAATTCAAGCGGAATAGTTTATGATGTCAAAGGTATTTTCCCTCGGGAAATGTCTGATATTAGGTTATAAAAAGGCTTTTTTTGAGCCATGGAAATATATTTTCAATTCTAAAAGGATGAGAGATGAGCAATAAAAAGTATAAGATTCTTGCTGTAATACAGGCCCGTGGTGGTTCAAAAGGTATTCCAAAAAAGAACATTTACCCTTTAAACGGTCACCCTCTTATGACTTACACTATTGCAGCTGCTCTAAAATCTGAGCTCGTTACTGATCTATATGTATCATCAGACAGTGAAGAGATTGCACAAGTTGGACGAAACTACGGAGCTAAAGCCCCTTTCTTAAGACCCGACCACCTAGCTGGAGATAAAGTAACATCTGTAGACTCTCTCCACTGGGCATGTGATGAAATTGAAAAAATTAATGACACTGTTTATGATTACGTTGTCGAACTTCCAGCCGTTTCCCCTCTAAGAACTCATATTGATATTGATCAAGCTCTTCAAAAACTTATCGACACAAAAGCTGACTCTATTATCTCCATGGCAGATACTGGTGAGAAGCACCCTATTAGACTCAAAAGAATCATAGATGATCAAATTTTAAATTTCACAGAAGAATATCCTGAACCCGCTGCAGGTTCAAGACGACAAGACTTAAAACCAATTTCTTATATTAGAAATGGTGCGATCTATGCAATGACTAGAGACTGCCTAGTTAAAGAACACAGTAGACATGGGAAAGACAGTCGTCCTTTCATTATGTCACCTGAAAGATCAGTAAATATTGATGAAACTATGGATCTACTCATTGCAGAGGCCATGATGAAAAATGGTTTCTGTGACAACCTCCCAATAAAACTCCAAACAAGCACTATAAACAAAGTGCACAACGATAAAGAAAACACTCTTCTAGTAACAACAAACACTTCTTTTTTACCAACAATTTGTTCACAAATTGAAAAAGAATTTAATGTTATCTATGCCGAAAATGCAACGATTGAAGAAGTTACAAAGCTTCTCCCAGAAGTAGATGGTTGGATTTGCAGTCCTTGCCCTAAGTATCAGATAAACGAAGAGCTACTTTCAAATGCAAAAAATCTTAAGATATTAGCGAGCCCAAGCACAGGCTCTAATCATGTTGATAAATCATATTGTGAAAAAAATGATATTTCATTCTTTTGCTTAAAAGGAACTGATTTTGTCTCTTCAATCACTGCCTCTTCAGAATTTACTTTTGCACTTGTACTAGAAGCAACTAGGAAAATTGGAAAATCTACCCAACTAGCAGAACAAGGCTACTGGAGAGAAATTGAAAATGATCTACGCGGAATTGAACTTGCGGGAAAAACTCTTGGAATAATTGGCTACGGACGTATAGGTTCAAATAATGCACGATTTGCCAACGCATTCAAAATGAACGTTATATCTTTTGATCCAAATGTAGAAATAAAAGAAGATTATGTAACTCAAGCTAAGTCTCATACAGAAGTATTAGAGAGTGCAGATATTGTAATGACATGTGTCCACCTAGATGACTCTACAAGAGAAATGGTTGATGCCTCTTGGTTCTCAAAAATGAAAGATGGAGTTTACTATATAAACTCCTCTAGAGGTGAAGTTGTTAATGAGAAAGACCTACTTGAAGCCTTAGAGTCTGGAAAAATTAAATCAGCTGCAGTAGATGTTATCTCAAATGAAATGACTTCTATAAAAAAAGAACATGCAATGATTAAGTATGCTGCTAAACACGACAATCTCTCAATTACACCACACATCGCAGGCTTAACAGTGGACTCAGAAAGAAAGGCTGCTGAAATAACACTTAATGCGGTTACTAAAGCGTTGAATAAATAGGAAGAGAATGGAAACTGATCTTGAATATATACCAGACATTTCAGTAATAGTTTGCAGCTATAATCATGCGAAGTGGATCGAAAGGTGCCTTAGAAGCATCACTCATCAAATCCACATCAATAAGAGTGATTATGAAATCATCCTTGTTGATGATGGAAGTGAAGATGATACTTGCGAAGTTCTCAGTAACATTGAAGATATTAAAAACCTAAGAATTATTCAAAACAAACAAAATTTAGGACTTCCAAAGTCTCTAAACCTAGCAATCAGAAAAGCAAGGGGACGCTATATCATCAGAGTTGACTCTGATGATTATATTGCAAGAGAGACTCTGTATTTTATGAAATTTTTCATGGATAAAAACCGTCACTATCAAGCGGTTGCCTGTGATTATCAATTCGTTTCATCTGAAGAGATTCCAGGGGAAAGAAAAGACGCCATGAAAGAAGAGATAGCCTGTGGAATTATGTACAGAAAAGAATGTCTTTTCGACATTGGATTATACAGTGAAGAGTTCAGAATGCGCGAAGGTCACGAACTAAGAACTCGTTTCCTAAGTAAGTACACTATGGCACACCTACCTATTCCATTTTACAAATATAGAGATCATGAAAATAATAGGACCAAAAACTTAGAAGAAGTCTCAAAATTTGATGAAAAATTAAACAATCAAGGAAAGTAATATGATTTTTATCGCAGAAATTGGAATGAACCACAACGGCAACTTTGGACTAATTTACGAATTAGTAAAGCAAGCTAAGCATGCAGGTGCTGACATTGCTAAATTTCAACTTGGTTGGAGAGACAAAGAGGGCGAGATAAATTGTATTACTCCTGAAATTATTGAATTAATAAATAAATGCTGCGATCACTTAGAAATAGAACCTATGTTTTCTATTATAAGTGAATCTGCATGGGAAACTGCAAAGAATATAGACTTTAAAAGATGGAAGATAGCCTCAAGAACAGTTAAGGAAAACCCTGACTACGTTAGGGAAATTATTAATACCGGAAAAGAAACTATAATTTCGCTTGGAATGTGGGAAAGCAATGAATTGCCATATGGCACACCCGAAAATGTAAAATACCTGTGGTGTAAGTCTGCGTACCCAGCTCTTCCATGGGATCTAACAGATCTTCCAAAAGACTTTAGTAACTCTCCTTATGCTGGCTATAGTGACCATTCAGTAGGAATTGAAGTCCCACTCTTAGCAATTTCAAGAGGTGCAAAAATTATTGAAAAGCATTTCACCTTAGATAAGTCTGATACAACGATTAGAGATCATGCTTTATCAGCCACCCCTGACGAATTCTTAGAAATGGTTAAGATTGGGCGTGCAATGGAAAAAGCCCTTAATCTTGGGATATGAGCCTAGAAATTGAAAAGTATAAAATCTTTTACTTATGAAATAACTACAATACTTTTAGCTTTAAATATTAAAACTAAACGTATTGTAGCAACTCTCATTCCTTATTATTTTTTCGCAATCCTAAATGCTTCTTTTGAGGCTGTTGGAATTGTCTTATTAATAAACGTATTTACCGGAAATACAGAATCTAGCCAAAAGAGTCTTCTAATTGATCACCTCAATAGTCTTCTTCAAAGACTTGGGATCGGGAACTCTCTAGAAGAAATGCTTCCTATCTTAATTGGAATTTACGTTATAAATTTTTCACTTCGATTTTCTACCACCTTTTTTGATGGATATTTAAACTCTAAGATTAGAGAAAAATTGCAAACTGCTATTTTTTCTAAATTCATTACAAGTAAATGGGAAGCTTCAAGAGACTTAAGAATTGGTGAGTCAGTTGGAACTAATACTACAGAGGCTGCTTGTGTCGTCAAAATACTTACCTCTATAATAGTAACTTTATATTTCCTATTCGGAGCAATCTCCACTTTATCCTTAGCTACCTACACAAGTCCTCAGACAACAATTATGCTGATATCAGTCGGCTTTCCATTATTTATTTGTTTAAAATATCTCATTAAAATCCAGGCTGGCTTTTCAAAAAAACTGACAATTAATCGAAACAAGTTCTCAGCTGACATCACAGATAGACTTAATGGACTCTTACAAATTCATGCAGACAAAGACTATTCGTACCATCTAAGGAAAGGTTTAAGAACACAAAGTACTATAACTACAAATGAAATTAAAATTAGTGCTACACAGGCAATTATTGGGTCGTTTAGTATATTAATGCCCTTATGTATCCTAAGTTCCCTCTACGCTATTGTACTTTTCCTTGGAAAAGAATCATTACCTCAACTTTCAACCCTAGCAAGTGTTGGGGTACTAGCAATGAGAAGCTCAACTTTAATAAATGCAGCAATTGGAAACTTTGGGAATATATCTCGCCTATCGGGAAGCATTTCTCCTATTGTCAATTCCCTACGCCTGCCGCAGTCAAATAAAAAAGAGAAAGTTATCGATAAGATTAAGTCTATCTCACTTGATAACATTTCGTTTTCATTTGGAAGCAAAACGATATTAAAAAACTTAAACTTAACTATAAAAAAAGGGCATCCACTTATCCTAGGAGGAAGGTCCGGAAAAGGTAAAACGACATTGGCAAATATTATAGCTGGTCTCTACGAACCACAGTCTGGTGACATCAATTACTACACAATAAACACTCAAAAATATTCTTCTACTCAGTATTCTTTAAATATTGGCTATGTTACTCAAGACATCTATCTCTTTGAAGGTGATGTAAAATCAAACTTAACTATGGGTAAAGATATTTCAGATGAAGAAATCAAGTCAAAATTACAGCTAGTAGACGCTTTAGACTTTGTAAATGAAGCTGGAGGACTAGAAGCTGAAATGAAGGAAGCCGGAAAATCTCTTTCAGGAGGACAAAAAAGAAGACTTGGAATAGCGAGAGTTCTTTTAACAAATTGCCAAGTTTTGATTTTTGACGAGGTAACTGCAGGGCTTGATCAAAAAAACAAAAATGTTGTTCTAGATTTAATTAAACAAATTTGTGAAGATTACGCAGTCGTTATTATTTCTCACGATGAGATATCGTTGCCTAATCAAAACTATTTTAATGTCGAAAATTACTCTACTTCCTAAAAACTTCTATTAAAGATTTTTCTTCCAGTCTCTTAAGAATATCAATAAGACTCCATGCCGGAACTTTAAGTTTCTCAGCAATCTCTAAAAGGCTTCTCTTACCATTCGAATAAGCTAAAAAATTCCAAATAAGCTTTGTTTCAATCGACTTCTTTTGAGCTCCCATGGATGGGTATAAGCCATACTTACTTAACTGAAACTCACATTTTGTTTTTGCTCTTGGATAAAGATTATTTTCTAAAATGATAATACAATGCTTAAATAGCTCATAACTTTCCTCAAGACCTTTCGCCGAAATAAAGTCAAGATCATCTTTAGAAGTATGATATTCGGGGTAATTTTTATACTTTGAGCGCATTATTGAGGCCATAGGAATATCAACTCCTGGGCTACAAAATTGCCTCTCATCACTTCCACGCTCCAAAAAGCTATACTCTGTATAAGAAGGTGCAAGGTTCTTTAAAACGTGTCTTGCAACATTATCAGGCAAGCTATCTTCTTCTATTGAGGGTAAAAAAGAATAGGCTCTTACGTCTCCAACACAGTTCACATTAAAAGCAGCAATTGTGTTCTTCTGGAGATCTTCAAGATTCTTTGAAATATAACAAATAGAGCCAATCGTTTCTGGAATAAAAATAAATCGGTAACTATAATGTCTCTTTGGTAAGTTAGTAATCCAACTCGCTAAAGCCGTTGCGACAGAAGGACCAGAACATTCATTATTTCCCATAGAAGGGTGGCAAACATAAGTAGAGAACAGTACTTCTTCAGAAGATTCACCCTGAATAAATAATTCTCCGTAATTAAGAACACCATTCTCTAACTTACTATCGATAACGACCTTATAAGAGCCTTCTTTTAAATTCTCTAAAACGTTGTGAGATAAACAAAATCCCCATGTTTCTTTGTAATAAGATGTTACGTAAGGAATGGCGTCAGGCAGATCTGGTAAAGAATATAAATGTTTTTTTAATTCCTCAAGACTTAATTCCACATCCATGGGAATAGAATAACTTACAATATGGAGGTTATTATCCTTAAGGTTTGCAATCTTATTTCCATCAGGACCAATAATAAAGGCATCATTAATAGACCATTCCTTTGGAATATTCCAATCAAAACACTTTGTCCCTGTGGCGACTTCTTCAATTTTCAATTTTGGAAGATATTCTTGTAAAATAGCTAAAGTTTCTCTAACTCCTGGACCTGTTATGCTTCTACAGATTCCAAACAGCCTTTCAGCTAATGAATATATTTCTTTTCCATTTAAACTCATAATTTATGTTACTAATATATTCCTTAAAATTACAGTTAAATCTCGTGTCTCATTTTCATCTTGTAACCCACCAAAGTACTTATCAATTAACTTAAGTTGTATTAATATGTTTAAATGGATGAATCATACCAAACTCTCGTAGCTGATACTGCATTTATTGAACCTAAACAAGTTGAAGAATATAATTTCATTAATGTTTTTCCAATGAAAAAAGGAGATGAAGCCTATAGGGCCTCTCTTGACGAAATACTTTACAGGTCTAAGCTTCAATCAAAATTTTACAAGAAAGTCGAACCAAAGTTATTAAAGATATTTACAAAGCTTAACCCTTATCCTGCTAAGCAAAACTTTAATTTCGTACACTTTACTCTTGTAACACTAACAACATTTTTTTGCGATAGAACCTTGAGAGTCATTGAAAGAACAAATCAAACTTCAAAAGAAAAACTTAGATATTTAAAAATCAAGGAAATAGATACCATAGAATTTGTAAGTGGTTATACACAATCATGGAAGTTTAACCAAAATCTTGTGATGAGAATATCTTCATCTTTAGGAATTAAACCTATTACATCAAAGAATGACTTCGTCTTACCAGAAAATCCTTCACTACATATTCAAAAAAATCTATTATTTTTACCAAGCAGTAATAAAGTTACTCAATATATTTATAGAATAATAAATAAGATCTTTTCATTTATTCAAACTAAAATGAGTTCTCACAATAAAATTCAACCAATGGGCCTACATGATAGCTACCATTTCACCCAGAAAGGATTTTATGGGCTATTTGGATTTTTTAAAAATCCTATAAAATTGAAATTCACACATAAAATAAAAGATTTTAAACTTAGAAATTTATTAAAAAAGGAAATCTCTGAACATTGCTTTGAAGAATTTAGAGAAATTTTAACTCAGAATTCTCCAGAACTTGATAAAATCTCTTTAGATAATCTGACAAAGGAATTCATTAATCTTTTTGTTGACTGGTTTCCGACTTCATTACTAGAGGCCTCAGAAAATAATATAAAAGAAGCCTTATCATCAATATCTTCGAAAAAAATCAAGGCTGTAATAGGAAATGACTCATATTCGGACCAAGGCATGTTCATAAGCGTAGCGGCTCAAAGATTAGGAAAACCTTCAATTGGAATACAACATGGAGGGCATGTTGGTTACATTGAAGACATGGCTTACTGTGGTCAACTTGAATTCCCATTATGTACAAAGTTTATATCTTGGGGATGGAACAAGATAGAAGGCCACTTCCCATCTTGCAATGTGGTTCCAATGCCAAGCCCCAAGCTCTCACAGAACCTTTTAAAAAGTGATTACTTTTCTCATAACGATAAAAAACAAGGTGATATAGTTTTTTATTCAAATTTATTTCATCGCTTTCCACATCAATCGATGTGTGGACATTCAAGGGTTGACCTAATCGATGATATATTCGAATCTCTTGAAACTTTTATTAAAGTGTCTTGTGATGCTGGTATCAGCATTTTCCATAAACCATACAGTATGAAATCTGTAGACCTTTACCCAGACTTCTTTAATAAAATCCAAGAACTAGGAGGAAACAACTACTCTCTCGTCACCTCTAAAACAAAAGGACTAAGTATAGATTTCCTTAAAAAATATAGGTTAATCGCTTTTGATCAAATCGGTTCAGGAACTCTTGACTGCTTTACCTCCAAAGTTCCCGCCATGATATATTACAAAAGAATATATTCAAGAGAAGTCTCTTGGGCCAGAGGACTCTACTCAGAGCTTGAAAAAGTCGGAGTTGTTCATCAAACGCCAGAAAGCTTTGCTAAAGAAGTTCAAATATATTTAAATTCTCCAAGAAAATGGATGGAAGACCCTCAACGAATACGAGCAATTGAAAATTTCTGCTCAGAGTATGCTCACTCCAGTAAAGATTGGAGTAAAGAGTGGAAGTTTTTTTTGAAAAGCCTTCTCTAAAAAATTACAAATGCTTAGCAATCATCATATCAACCATCTCACCAACGTCTTTCAATGATTGAATTTCACCTAAAGCAAACTTTATATTAAATTTTCTCTCAATCGCTATTACCAAGTTAATATGATTTAAAGAATCCCACTCCTCAACTTCATTAGAGTTAGTACCTTCTGACAAAATTAAATCTTCATCGTCAAATATATCTCTAAACAGTTCCTGGAGTTCATCCATTACTTCTTGCTTACTCATAACAATTTCCTCTATTTCATTAATTTTATAAATTTGTTTTTTAAATCTCCAGTATTTTTCACACTGAATTCCCAAAAAATTGATTCGCTCTCTGCAGAGCTATCAGTAACATGAGGAGAAAAACCTAATCTCTCATAGAAATCACTAACCATCATATTCTTTTTTGATTCTATATACTCACCAACAATTTTCTGTATTCCTCGACTATTGCACTCTTCAATAAGCTTATCAAACATAGCTAATTCCAAATCTCTCTTTAGAACCCTGCAACTCATTAGCCATAAATCGATAACAAGAGCTTGATTTCTAACAACTCCTGAAACTACTGTTACTAACCCATTATCTCCAAACTTATCCTTTAACCTACCATATAGTAAGAGATGCTCAGAGCTATTTGAAAACTTCTCTATTTTTGAAAAATCATACCTTCGTGTAGTTAGATTAAATTGATTAGTTTTATTAATCAGCTGAGTAATTCTTTCAAGATAGACTGGACTTGCATGCGCAATTTCTGCCTCCATCTGCAAAGACTCTAAAAACTCTGAATAATCTGCAAACAATTCCTTATTTTCACTTCTCTTCTTATTATCTGAATAATACTTCACTCTCTTGAAATCATCATTTGATAAATTAACAGACTCAAAATATGAATTTTGAGTAAGATGATAAATATAATCTTCAATATTACTACCTATATCAGGCACTTCTACCAATGGCAGTTGAGACTTCACCAAATCTCTTTCAGCAGGATTATCATCAAAGAAAACAACGCTATCCTGACCCAGGTTAACTTCTTCAATAATACTTCTAATATTTAAATGTTTAGGCTCCCAATTAGCTTTTATTACTGCAAAATCACTTTCGTTTAATATAGAATCTGGATGTCCTAATCCTGCTATAGCATTGGAATGTTCATTTTTAGAACAAATAGCCAGGGCCACCCCTTGTTTACTAAGGTTTTTTATACATTTTTGAAAAAGAATATAAGCCTCTCCTACACCAGAATCATCCCCAAGCTTGATCCCCTCAACACCATCATCACCAACAACTCCACCCCAAAGTGTATTATCAAGATCTAAGATAAGTAGTTTTTTAGACTTTCCCCAGATAGAAAGAATTAATCGAGACAGATTATTGGCAAAACTTGGAATGACTTCAAAACTAATAGCATACTTACTGCTAAACCAAAGAGAAGGGTTATGCCAGTGAGTAAGACCTAACCATGAAGATAAATAATTAATATCATGTATGAAAATATTTTTTCTTTTCGAAATTTCTTCTACAAATGATTGATTTATTTTTGAAACAAAATTTGATCGACCTTGAGAATGAGTTCTATCCAAATTCCCCATTTCTCTATGCATTGGTAACTCAAAGTTATTCTGTACAACTGGACAATTAAACTTAGCCTGAAGAGCATCCCACATAGATATATATTTACCCAACTCTTGCTCAATCAATTCTTCTAAATTTTGTGTTGCTCCAGATTCAGGATAAAATTGAATATTTTTTTCATGTGTACAAATGAAAATCAGATCAGGGGAAAAGGAGTCTAAGTCACTATTCCCAAAGATTGAATCCTCAAAGTATTTATTATATTCTGATTCATAAAAAGTAGCTGATACGCCATTATAAAGTAGATATAGATCTAAAATATTTATAACCTCTGAAGTCGTAACACCACCAAGAATTGCAATTTTCTTCTTTTGTAGTTGCTTTCCTTCAGATAAAAGAAATCTTTTTATTTTTTTCTTCTTTAAAAATATATCTTGATTATTAAATGGAAATTCTAGGATTGAGTTTACTTTCATAAATTAATTACTTATTTAGGATTAAATATTGTTCAGCATGTTTTTTATAATTGAACCTAATTGCTCATTCTTATGAAATTCTCTTTTATTATCATTTCTCATCATCTGGTCTATTGTTTTTTGAAATGTCGATATTTCTTCCCAGCTAAATCCTTGATCTCTCAAATATGCTAAATACCATAACCCAGAATCAGAATCGACATTTAATGAACCTTCAAGCTTCTCAAACATTTCTAATTTTTTCTGAGAGGCAATAGTGCTATTCATAGTATTATGAGACCAATCATTTCCAAACCCTTGTAGCTTAAATATGTCTTTTTTGTTGGCAATTGGTGCATTAGGGGAGTACCAAAATTCTTTTAATGAATAGAACTCAATATTGTTATCAAGAACAAAATTAACATTATCCTGAATAGACTCCTCAGTCTCACCTGGAAAGCCAACAATAAAAGCAACGAAAGATTTTATATTATACTTATTTAGCAAAGCAATTCCCTTGCTATAATCTTTCGCCTTAGCAGCTTTATTCATATTTTTAAGAACTTCATCATTAGCAGATTCAATTCCTAAATATACTGCATCACAACCACTTTCTTTCATAAGCCTTACAAGCTCATCATCAACATACTGTACTCTTAAGAAAGAATACCACCTGAAATTATACTTACTTATCATTCTTAAAGCTTTCTTAAATCTTGCTGGTGGAATATTGGGAGTATCATCAATAAAAATTAAATTCTTAATTCCCTTGTCATGAAATGCCTTCAATTGTCGCTCGAGAGATGCAAGCTCAGCGGGGTGATAACCTTGCGCAGAAACTGGATATGTACAAAAAGAGCATTTAAACGAACACCCAGAACTTATTCGAAGCTGAACTGTTCGAGTATTTGTTGGCAAATCTAGACTTTCCCAACATGGTTCTTGATTCTCTTGAATGTATGGTTCATTCCACACTTTTTTAGTTGTACAAAACTCATCATTTTCAAAGTAAACCAAATTATTAATTGAGGATAGTGAACCTTTCCCTTTAATACAATTCATCAGATTAAGTAAGTCACCTTCAGAGTTATAACTATGTATTCCATAATCTATTTTATATTTCTTCATTGGTTTATGAAGAATTGAAATACCATTTATAGTTACTTGATCATTAACAAAAGCCCCTCCTAAAATAAAAGTAACATCACTTCTAATTTTGCGCGTTTGCTTTATGATGTCTCCTATTAAGTTCCAATTTAGGATAAAGGTTGTTGATATCGTAACAACAGCCTTATCCATAGCAAGAAGGTTTTCTTTATAAATATCCATATCAGAATCTAAATTATTAATGACTAAGCATTTATAACCTTCTCGAACCAATGGCGAAATTGCCAGATAGGGATTCAGGCTTGGAAGATTCCAAATATTATACATTTCCCTACGCTCAGGGTAATCCGCCTCATGATAGTACTTACCATGTCTAAATTTATTCAATACTTCAAAAGGGTGACGAAAACCATTATCAAAATAAACAGCTCTCATCTGAACAAGGTTTTGATAGAGTTCAATTCTATCTAATGGCAATGAACTATATTTTTGAAAATCAACGATTTGATTTTTTCCAATCATTATTAAATCATATTTTTCTTGTGAATTCATTTCGTTTGGCTCCATTTTTTTCTTCTGTCTGTGAAATTCTCAGACTTCACAGTTGGATTGGAGCAAACGTAAAAATGGTCCTCTTTAATTTTAGCTTGTAAAAAAGAGTACATGTCTTGAATTTTAATCGCTTCAATTTCAAACTCTAATCCATCTACAAACCACTTTTCAACAAGGCCTGCACTCTTAAGATCTTTCTCTAGCCTAGTTAGGTCTGAGCCAAGATCATAATTTAAGTCTCGACAATAAAAATTAGAATCATTTTTATGTACTAAGCCATTTTTATCAATAGTCTGACCTGAAAATAATTTGTTTGTTCGATATTCGACTTTCATTAATTTTTCTAGGTAATGAATTTCTGTTGGAGAATTATGAAAAACATCTCCTATACTACAAATATATCCATTTAGATTAAATAGCTCTGCTATCAATGAGTCTTCGCCAAAGCTCTCGCTATCTTTGACTTCAAAATGAGGAGATTCTTCTCTCCTCGGTAATATGTATGAGAACAATGGGTCTGCTGTTCTATAGCTAGAGAATTTCTTTCTCAAAAACTCTGTTACAAACCCAACTGATGAAGGAGTATTTAAAATATCATAGATTTGATTTTTTGGATAAGAGTAGGAAAATGTTGGGATCATGATGTTTGCGCCACTAATACAAGATAGGTCTATTAAGCTAAAAAAATTTTCAAGCCTTTCTTCATTTGTTTCGCCTAGCCGAATAAGTCCTGCAAAGTCCATGTGAACACTTGCCAAAGAACCTTTGGTTTTCATAGCAATTAGTTCAGACATCTTCTTAATTTTTTCACTCATCTTCATTTCAAAAACTAACCTAGTAACCCTACAGTAATTTTTGCTCCAGAAACTTTTTTCTTCTCTTGATTTCTAATTTTTGCTTTAATTTCAATTAGCTTAAAATTATCATGTTTGAAAGAGATCTCTCCCTCTATACAAAGCGTATCACCAACAAAAACTGGCTTATTGAACTTAGTATCAATCCCTTGCAATATTGCATATTTTCCAGGTAAATGCACACCAACTAGTGTCGAATAGAATGACGCTACGAGCTGTCCGTATACAACTCGAGATTGAAAACCAGCCTGTTTCGCATAATCTTCAGACGTATGCAAAGGGTTGATATCGCTTGACAATTTACAAAAGTCACTCATCATTGTCTCAGTAATCTTAATTTCAAAACTTTTTTTTAATCCGACAGAAAGTTCTTCGAACTTATAGATATTCACAAGCGTATCCTCCCAATAAGAAAAGCTTATACTACAATATAGACTTCCAATGAGAAACAAAAACAGGATAAAATTAATACTAAATTCGTAATGTTCTCCAACCTTTTACATATAAAGTATTAAAAATAATTGGGAATTCAAAAAGAAAGGCAGTAAATAAGAAGGTAAGTAACTTTTTCGATAAACCCTAAATCATTAGAAACAACTAAATTTAAAGAGAAACACCTTGCGGAGCTCAATAAATTCAACTACTTCAATCGAACAGATATACCCTTATCATGAAGGTACTGTTTACACTCATTAGGAGTAACCCCAGTAAAAAAGAATAAACTAGAAATTCCCAGTCCAGAAATATCTGTTTCACATAAGTTATGACAATCTTCAGGTGAAGAAACTCCACCACTATATATTACAGGAATGTTAACATTTTCCGAGATTTTCTCTGCAAGGAGTCTGTCCCCCCCTTCTAAAGTACCATCCAAGTTAACGCTATTTATTAAAAGCTCTCCGGCTCCCATTGACTCAAGTTCCTTGGCCCAATCGAGTGGTGACTTATCAGTGTATATTTGATCCTGATGATAAATGAAGTACTCGTCACCCTGCTTTAAGATGTCTATAGAGCCAACGACACTTTGAGATCCAAATTTCTTTGCAGCATCATTAATTAGCTTAGGATTTTTTATAGCCTCTGTATTGAGAGAGACTTTATCTGCTCCAGCAAAAAGTACTTTTTCAATATCATCAACAGTTCTTAACCCTCCACCAATAGTCAGAGGCATAAAGCATTCTTTAGCAATATCCATAACTGTAAAGAAATCAATTGATCGATTATTTCGAGAGGCATCAATATCTAGTAAAATGAGTTCATCTACATTTCTAGTATTGAAAGTTTTTAATGCAGTAATGATACTTCCAATATTTCGTCTTGTTTTAAAATTAATAGTTTTCACTGCAGAAAACCCATCAAGAAGAATGATTGGAATAATTCTTTTTTTTATCATAATTAGTTTGGTAAATATTTTCTTATAAGATTACGATTTTGATCCTTCATAAGACTTCCATCTTCAGGATTTCTTTTAAAAATATTTTTATTTGTGAAGTTATCTAAATTATTTAAAAATTCTTCTTCACTAATATTGAGATAATTAAGAAGATCAGGAATATATTTCCATGGAATCTCTCCTTCATCTGTTTTGAGAAGGGACTCAATCGCTTTCTCACGAGACATTCTTCCCGCTCTTATCTCAATACATAATTGATCAGTAGCACGTCCGTAGCCAAACTTAATAAATTTCATATAATCATGAAGTCCACCAATCCACTTACAGTCAAGATTCTCAATATCATTATAGGCTCCTTCAACAGGGCCATCAGGGTTCTTATGCCACCCAAGCTCTAACATCATGTCTCCATTTCTTTTTGAGTCCCACTTTTCATAGTACCCTAGAAATAAACCTGTAACGCCAACATTTTGAATATCTTCATCACTTGGATAATGTAAGAATTTAACATCATTTAATTTAACACCATCATGCTCAATATCTTCAAGCCTGTGATTACACATTTGAAATTGCTCTAACCAGTTTCTATCTAGATAGCTGTTCTCTCTTTTAGATGCAGGTCCTCCATATTCAAATTGAGAGTTTTCTCCCCAAATGATTAATGGAATCTTATAACTTACGGCCATTCTGGCAGGAACTGTAAAGATTCCAATATGCTCGGGCCAGCAGCAATCACCAAGCTTAAAGAAACCTATTTTCATCAATTCTTTATAATTTTTACGGTTTCCTGAAATATGAACAATATCAAATCCTTGATCCCTTAAGAAATTTAGATTCTTGTGACCAACCTCAGTGAGTTCACAAGGTGTATGAGTAACACAGAGAGGGTTCATCTTATATTTATCCCTCATTGTAATTGCCTGATAGCAACTATCCTTACCTCCACTAACTGGTATTATACAATCATACCAACTACCATCACCTCTATACTTTGAAAGTATTGTTTCAAATTCCTGCTGCCTCTTATTCCAGTCTAGGTCATTATGCTTTCGTTCTGACGAATGACAAGCATCACAAATATCATCAGTAAATACTTGTTCAGGTCTAGTCGCTGGCATTATACATTTCTTGCAGTATTTCATTTTTTCTTCTTTTGTTATATTTTCGTTAAACTTAATTCTTTAAATATCAATTTTTATTAATTTTATTTTCAATGATAAAATTCAATGAAGCTTTGAAAAATTTTCGAGGAGCTTAAGTCCATTTTTTTGACTTTTTTCTGGATGAAACTGGACGCCAAAAATATTATTTTTTTCAACACTGGCCGTGATTTCTCCACCATAATTTGTTATGGAAGAAACAAACCTCTTATCTTTCACATCAAAATTATAGCTATGTACAAAATAAAAAGTTGCGCCATCCTCTATTTCATTAAATAATTCCGATTCTCTCTTACGATAAACTTCCGACCAGCCTATGTGAGGTACAGGAAGTTTTATATCTGTCGTAATTTTTGATGTTATTCCTTCGATAATATCAAGACCAGGAACTTTCTCAAATTCAGATCCTAAAGTAGATAGTATTTGGTGCCCTACACATATTCCTAAAAAAAACTTTTTCTCGTCTAATATTTCTTGCTTCAATGGTTCGAGAATTTCAAGCTCATCAAGTTTAGACATACAGTTTTTATAGGAGCCAACACCTGGTAAAATGATATGAGAAGTTTTCCTTAATTCTTTTGCTGAAGAAATAGGAACGTATTCAATTTTTAAAAACTCAAGAGCATTGCACACTGATCTAAAGTTTCCAGACCCATAGTTAATTACGCCGAGCACCAGTCCCCCTTTAAGTTTGCTTTTGTATGGTTAACATTTTAAAGAACCTGATCTACGCAATGTAAATCAGGAAAATTATTATATTTTATAACTTCGGTTTGAGCACAACTTGAATCTTATATCCAAGTAAATTATCTAAAACTTGACTGTCATCAATCAGACTTAAGATGTCATTCTTAGACTGTCCATCACCTAAGTATGGATTTTCATAATTTAAATAATTATTTATTACATAAGTTTCAGGTATTACAGTTGTCATACTTACAACTTCATACCCATTATCATTGGCAAGTTTTTCTATAGTTTTAGGACCATATAAATTTACATGTTCTAGCCCGTCAAACATATTACAATCTTCTTGAATTATCCTAGGTGCAAGCGCCATCGAATTAGGTATTTGTAAAAATACAACACCATCTTTAGTAAGTATTGACTTGAATAGATTTAAAAAGAAAGATCCATCTTTTAAATGTTCAAATACATCCCATAAAGTTACGACATCAACCTTTTCCGGTAATTCAATATTTTGAATCATTTCATTATAGACATGATGTCCCTTCTTCTTCGCAACCTGAAACTCTGATTTATTAAGTTCAATTCCCCATGTCTTCTTCCAGCCACATTCTTTTGCTACATCTAAAAAAGACCCTGCAGAACAACCAAAATCAAAAATTAAACCTTTATTTTGAACAACTTTTTCTATTTTACCCAATCCTTCCTTGTAGATAGAAGTATAGAACTCTGAATCCTCTCCTACAATTTCGGCCTGAACATCATGATTATTTGTATATAAATCATTTAGAGCACTATCTGTTAGTACTGGATTTAGAAAAACCATCTCACAGTCTTTACATTTTACATAAGAGCCACCTTCCTTATTAAACATAAAAAGATGATCAGCAGAGCTACAAACAGGACAAGCTCTCTGCTCAATAAACTCTTCTTTCACTAATCCTGTTTCAGGATTAATATATTGCTTACGGTTCTCAATACTAGCGTCCCAAAGCTTCATTCTACTTTTATGAGTTTCTTTTGCTTTATTATTCTCATTTGTCGTTAAATTCATACTTTCTCCATTTTGTATTATGAGAGTCTTGCGTAAAAACAACTACAGCAATAACCTCAATCTAGAACGCGTATTCTACTGTTATCAATACAATTAATATATCGTTTCAACTCAGGAAAGCCAATTATAAAATAAGCAGTCCAGATCTTCATTTTAAGTTAATTACCCTATATTATAAGGGGTTCTACAGGGCTTATTTCAAAAAAAACTCTTTCTTTGGTCGTGTTGAATATTGCAAACTTAAACCTTAAGATAGAAGCTCAAAACTCAGAGCTGTTCCTCGAGAAACATTTTCACGGACAGTTCTTCCTAAAATATTTTCAAAGTGTTTTGATGCTAGACCATATCCAGGACGAATAACTCTAACATTTTCAGTACTTAATACATCACCTTTCTTTAAGTCTTTACATATATAAAGTGATCTCTTGAAGACTTTTGATTTAGACTCCTTAACAGAAGGGGAGTAACATATATTTCCTAACGACTCCCAGGCCTTTACTCCTTCCTCTACTAACATTTTAAACTCGCTGGGCTCCATGGAAAAGGCAGAATCAACTCCCCCCTCATTTCGATCGAGTGTAAAATGTTTTTCAATAACTGTTGCGCCATGAGCAATGCTCGCAAGGGCTACACCAATTCCCATTGAATGATCAGAAAGTCCTGACTCAACAGAGAATGTTTCCCTTAAGTGAGGAATAGACAATATATTTGCATCCTTTGGCGATGCTGGATAAGCACTTGTACATTTTAAAAGAATCAAGTCCTTACAACCATTTTCTCTTGCAGTACTGACCGCTTCACTAATTTCTGTAATTGTAGAAAGTCCTGTTGAAATAATCATTGGTTTACCGGTTTGAGCAACTTTCTTAATTAAAGGCAAATCGGTATTTTCAAAAGATGCTATTTTGTAAAAATCTACACCTAATTCTTCGAGAAAATCTACTGAAGTTGAATCAAAAGGTGTACTAAAAAAAATGAGACCTTTCTCTTCGCAACGTTTTTTTATAGGCGCATGCCACTCCCATGGAGTCATGGCTTCCCCATATAACTGATATAAATTTTTTCCATACCATAAACTATCTGGGTCAGTAATTAAGAATTCATCTCGAGAAATATCTAGAGTCATTGTCTCTGGAGTATATGTTTGAATTTTTAATGCATTAGCTCCAGCGAGTGCTGCTGCATCAACTATCTGCAAAGCTTTCTCAAGGGAGTGATTATGATTACCAGACATTTCAGCTATAAAGAATGGTTTGCAGTTGATGCCTATTTCTACTCTACCTAAACTTACAGTATTATTTTTCATTTAAACCTCTTTCTCTAAAGTAAGATATTTATTGGTAAAACTTGATCTTTCAAAGATTTTTCTAGAAGGAGAATTGTTAAAAAGAACTTTTGCAATTATCTTCTCAACTTTAACTTCTTCCAGTAAACGCTTTTCAGTAGTATCAAGTAGTTTGGAGCCTAGACCTTTCCCTTGGAAGTCAGGTGAAACAGTAATGGAAACTGTTGCCTCGTGACCTGTATCATCAAGATCATACCTCACAACTCCACAAGCAACATTTTCGATCTCCGCTATATACATAAAACATTTTGAATCGTTAAGCTTCGATGTAAACCACCTATTGTGATCACATTCATCAATGCTCTCAGTGCTGAAAGAGTTCTTATTCACACTAGAGTGATTCCTCCACTTTAAAAGAATATCAGAGTCCGATCTTATCGCACTTCTAATGATAAATTCCATTAGATAAGCTCCACCATTTACTTTAATTATTAATTTGTTACTAAGTTTACAATGCGTGAAACACCCAGTCCATCAACAATATCCTTTGCTCTGGATGACATTTTCAAAAGACAATAGTCTCCACTTATAACTTTATTTAACTCATTTACCCATAACTCGATAGAAACGTCCTCACTCTTTCCGAGAAAAATGACAATTTCTTTATCAGATAAAGATTGGCAAATTAAATCTTGATTCAAAGCACTTGACACTATTACTGCAGGTAATCCTAAAAAACATCTTTCCCAGCTAGTAGATCCCCCAGCCCCAATAAACAGATCGCTAGCGGCCATAAGCGCAGGAAAATCTTCACAAAAGTCGATCAATCTGAAGTCATGCTCTAGAGACTCTCCAATACTATTAATTTCAGAGTAGCTTGGATGTTCCTTCTTCAAAACAACAGTTACATGTAACTTAATTCCAGAGACTCCCTCAAAAGCCTTGACCAACTTTAGGGAGTCACATTTCTCATCGCTGCCCCCAAAAGAAACCAGAATATTTTTAACTTCAGACTTTTCTGAGAGCTTAGACTCTCTGTAAGGTAAAAAATCTTTCCTAAGCATTGCGAATGAGGGACCCATTAAATACTTACAATTACTACTTACTGCTTTAGACCTATACTTCTCTTCTGATGCACTTATATTCTGATCTAATAAGAAATTACAATTGTGACTTCTAAAAATATCGTCGATGGCAAAAATATTATTTGATATCACTTTAGACTCAAATTTATGAGATAAGCCGTAGTGATCAATCACTAAAAGCGTGTCCTGATCTCCAACTTTTTTTATAAATTCATTACACTCATTAATTTCAACCGCTAGATCATTTCCCAACCACGACTCATAATCATTAATTTCTTCAGAACCATCAGTCCCTTCAACAAAGTTGCTCATAACCTGGACATTAAATTTATTTGGAATTATATTAATGAAGTGGCCATAATGCCGTTTTGTTAAAAAGAAAACCTCGAAATCATTATCGTAAAAGCCCTCAGCAAGAGTAAGACATCTCATTAAATGCCCAATGCCAATGTGTGCTCCAGAATCGACTCGGAAAATAACTTTATTTACTATAACTTTTTTCATTTAGACCTGAGCTATTTCAATGTTAATGAAATTCATGAATACACTTTTACCAATGATGGCGCATAACAAGCACGACCCACCAAGTCATCAATAAATGCAAGATTTACCACACCTAATAAGCTACTGTTAATAAAGTCGACCACTAATAGTTTAAGGATTAATGTGAGAGTAGCTCTTATTCCTGCCAGAGGCGGAAGTAAAAGAATTCCCAAAAAAAATATTGTTCCATTTGCCGGGAAACCAATGATTTCTCATGCTATTGAGCTAGTTCAAAGCACTAAACTTTTTGACAGAATAATTGTCTCAACTGACAATGAAGAAATAGCGGCTCTAGCTAGGCAATATGGAGCAGAAACCCCCTTCATGAGACCTGAAAAAGAATCAGATGACTTTGCAACAATGACTGATGTCTTGCTTCATTTCACGGAATGGTTAGATAAAGAAAAATTAGCTGTAAATGAAATCCTCTGTGTATTCCCAGCCACTCCTCTCCTTCAAAAGGAAGATATAATAACGGGCCTAAATAGGATGAAAGAACTAAAAGCAAGTGGTGCTTTTACAGTTTGCCCCTTTCCCTCAAAGATACAACGAGCATTAAAGATTAATAATGAAGGCAGTCTTTCCTTTATAAACTCTGAATTTGAGTTTACAAGAACCCAAGACTTAGAAGAATCATTTTTTGATGCTGGTCAATTCTACTGGATAAATAAAAATGATTTTCAAAAAGAAAAGAAGCTTGTTATGGCCAAGAGTGCTCCAGTAATTATTGAGCAATTAAGGGCCATAGATATTGATACACCGGAAGATCTTCTTGTAGCAGAAACACTGTATAAAGCGTTCAAATAGGTCTCAACCTTTAATAAAAAGATTTTATAGAACTTATTACGTAAGAAAGATCCTCATCAGACATAGAATGATAAATGGGAAGACTCAGAGTTTTCTTGTAATAGTCTTCGGCGTTCTCTAGAGAAACCTTACCCGATTCATTTCTATAATAAGGCTGAGTGTGAATTGGAATATAGTGAATCTGAGCCTTTATATTCTTACTATTCAAAAAATTATATAAGTCGTCTCTTCTATCTGTAGTAATTATATATAAATGATAAGCATGCTGATTCTTCTCAGAAACTCTTGGAGTTATACCAAGATAACCAAGCTCAGACTCATAGGCACTTGCAATCTCTCTTCGCCTGCTTAGATTTTGCTCAATTCTTGAAAGTTGAGATACTCCAAGAGCACAGAGTATATCTGGTATTCGATAATTATATCCTAGCCCTTGCATTTCATAATACCAATCGCCATCATTCTTCTGTAACAATGCTGGATCTTTAGTAATTCCGTGAGTTCTAAGTAATTTAAGTTGATTATAAATTTCTTTATTATTGGTGGTTATCATCCCACCTTCACCAGTGGCAACATGTTTTACAGCATGAAAAGAGAAGACAGATACATCAGAAAAGTGACCATCTCCAGACATATGAACAGAGCCAGATGAATCTTCGAAACTTGCTCCCAACGCATGACAAGCATCCTCTATTACCCACAAACCATGCCTTTTCGCAAGACTAGATATCTCTTCAAAGTTCCCAGGAAGTCCTGCAAAATCAACTGCTATGATTCCCTTATAGGTCGACTTTGGTGAATTATTAATTTTTTTTTCAAGATGCTCAAGAGAAATACAAAAAGTGTCAGGGTCAATATCAACGAAGTCGACATCTCCACCACAAAATTTAACACAATTTGCAGATGAGACAAATGAATTGGTAACAACAAGAATTTTATCACCCTTGCTTACTCCAAGGGCCATAGCAGAAAGGTGCAAAGCAGCTGTTCCATTTGAAACAGCTACAGCATATTTACAACCAAGAAAGTCACACATTTTTTTTTCAAACTCTTCAGCAAGTGGACCTTGCGTTAAAAAGTCTGACCGAAGAACAGCAACTACGGCTTCAATATCTTCATCAAGAACTTTGTGTTTCCCATATGGAATTATTTTTTTCATTAACAAGTAAAGCCAGGATCGACGTGTTCAACAATTTGAGTTCTCAACTCTTCCACATTTAACCATTCTTCATTGGTACCAGAATTATATTTAAAGCCTACAGGAACTTTTTTCGCACTAAATGTACTTACCCATTTTTCCATATCCCAAACGTGAGTACTTGGAGCAATAACATAGTACTTACCACAATCATAAGTATTCATAGCGTCTGTTTCTGAAATCATCTCTTCATGAAGTTTTTCACCTGCACGAATTCCAACCAACCTAGTTTCAACATTAGGAGCTACTGCATTAGCAACATCCATAATTTTATAAGAAGGAATTTTAGGAACATAGAGCTCTCCGCCCCAAGAGTTTTCAATTGCATGCATAACCATATCTACGCCTTCATCAAGCGTAATATTAAACCTAGTCATGCCTTCATCTGTAATAGGAAGGAAACCCTTCTCTCTTTGCTTTATAAAAAATGGAACCACAGAACCTCTTGATCCTAGAACATTTCCATATCTCACAACTGAAAATCTCAAGTCTCTTGAGCCTTTCATATTATTTGCTGCGATAAAGAGCTTATCAGAACAAAGTTTAGTAGCACCATAAAGGTTTATTGGTGCACAGGCCTTATCTGTCGAAAGTGCTACAACATTTTTTACATCGCAATCTAATGCAGCATTAACAACATTCTGCGCACCATCAATATTTGTTTTAATACATTCATTAGGATTATATTCAGCAATAGGAACATGTTTAAGAGCAGCAGCATGAATGATTAAATCAATTCCTTCACAAGCTCTTTTTAATCTTTCACCGTCTCTTACATCACCTATAAAAAATCTTAATTGTGGAAATTCAGATTCAGGGAAAGCTTGAGCCATTTCATATTGCTTTAATTCATCTCTTGAATAAACAACAACTCTTTCAACATTTGGATACTTATTAAAAACTCTTTCAATAAATTGCTTACCAAATGAACCTGTTCCACCTGTAACTAGTATTTTTTTTCCGTTTAACATATTAATCATCCAATCTTTAATTGTAGTTTTTGACTAAGAATAATTGTTTATTTTCCTAAATAACTTATCAAATGCTAATCAGAGCCACAAGTACAGAGCTTTAATAAAGACAAATAGTCACTAATATCCAGCGAGAGCACGGCGTTATTCATCAAAAGATTAATATTTAGCTACTTTTGAATAGTCCAATATCCTTTTTCCTGCATATAGAGAAACATATCATAGATATATTTTCTCTTAGCGTGACTCTCTTTTAAGTTAAATACTGGAATAAGTTCAGAGTATTGCAAATGAATAGGATCTTTCTTACTTACGGCCATTCGAACAAGCTTAGCATCTCGAGACATAATTCTAGAAAAGCGACCACCATCTGAAAATCCTTTCAAAGACTGAAGAGAGAAGAGTCCTGTGCAACATACGACAAATAGAGGTGTCACCAACTTGGGGAACTGAGCTCTATTTATCCAAAATGCACTTAAAACTGATGCCCATAAGCCAGTGCTAATAAACACATACCTTGGTAAAACTGCCGTTCCAGATGTTGAGCGGCCGACGGCTGTAATAAAGCACCACGCTAAAGATAAACTCATTAAACAAATTAATGGCTCTGGTATTTTTACTTTTCCCTTTTGCCTCATTACTAATAAATAACCAGCTAGAGACAAGACAATTCCCCCCCCTAGCAGAGAAAGTTTTTCGTTGGGAAATTGATTCCCCGCCAACTTAACAAAGAATGCTAAGAATCTTAGTGGGTCTTTAAATAAACCATCGATAGGGCTCACGCTTACACGATTCCAGCCATACATATAATAAGCAAAAAATATGAGTGAAATTAAACCAAATGAAACAAAATGAATCATTTCTTTTCTATCTACTTTCTCTAACGAAGTTGAGAAGAATCGATAACAAAGACCAATGAGTATTGCCATTGGAATACATACCCAAGGAGGCATTGAAGCGTAGGCAGCAAAGAAGCCTATCCAAAAGATTGCGCTTTTCATAAAGAACTTATGGCTTCCAACTACCCCTGAAACAATTAGCATACCAATGACTGTTCCGTGCCACTGCCCATGAAAAGGCAGTATGGTATTTTCAATATGTGCTGGAGTAAAAAATGCTAGAGTTAAAATCAAAGCAACGACGACTTTCTCTGTAAGTTCAATTTCTTTCAATCGAGATAAGAAAAATAGTACTCCAATTAAAATCAATGACTGGTTCATTACAGAAAGAGTTAACATATTAAATGGCTTAAAGAGAGAGAGTAGATAAAAAAGAATCCTAACAAGGATAATTCTATGCTCATTGTGTTGGGCCCAAAAGACCTGCCAATTGAGCTCTCCAGCATCTATCAATCTTAAAAAAGGAGGAAAAGCGAGGGCATCCATCCAGAATAAATCAACCCCATATTTAATAACTAAACTACATGAGAATAAAAATCCTAGAGTTGGGATAAGATATTTTAGAATCTTAATTTTTCTTGCTTCTAATGAAGATAATTTTGCTCTAAAGAAAATAATTATGAGAGTTAAAATTAGTGAATAAAAGAGTAGTTCAAATACCTGACTTATTCCAAAAACAATTCCCCAGTTCATACCAGGTTTTAATTTTGAGATGAAAGTTTCTTGGTTATATTCATGAGGAACTTTATAAAAACTATAACCTGAAAGATACTTTCCCATATCTTCAGGCTGTCTAGCGATTTTTATTTCAGCAAGAGGCAGGATAACCTTTGTCCATTTTTCCTTTATTTCTGAAATTTGAAATTTATATTTATTTAAGGAGAAGAAATCAAGTTCTACTTCTCCAGTGTCTACATTTTCAGGTATTCCAAAATATAAAAATTGAATTGAACTATCTGTAAAATAAAAATTATCCTCTGTCATATCTCTAAAGAATTCATGAGTATTTTCTTTTACAGATTTTCTCCAAACTTGAACTGGAAAATTTGCCCTTACTTCAGTTCTTAAAAAAAGAGATCCCGAAGGTGTTTGAAGGGCTAAAAATCCGCCCCCCAGAAATAGCATTGAAACTAAGGAAATAAAGATTAATTCTTTTAGATTAAATTTTTTCAACATTTTGACCTTCAATTATACTATGGCTGCAGTCTTACGACTTTTTCTTTATGATAATCACCTCGTGAAAGCCACTTTTCCACAAAGCAATAGAATACAATAAACAAGTATCGACTTCCCATTTCCTTAATCTTCAACTTTGAAACGCCTTCAACTCGGTTTGTCCAAGAATTTGGAACTACTGAATAAGAATAACCTCTAACAATTGCCTTCAGAGGAAGCTCTACAGTTAAATTAAAGTGATGACTAAGTATTGGTTGAAGTCCCTGAATGACTTCTCTTCGATATATTTTAAAAGCATTTGTAACATCGTTATATCTAAATCCAAAAAGAATTCTAATAAAGAAGTTAAATACTCTATTTAGAAAAAGTTTATGAGAAGGGTAATCAATGACCTTTCCGCCTTTAATAAAACGAGAGCCAAATACACATTCATAACCTTCACATAATCTAAAGTAAAACTTTCTAACGTCCTCAGGAGAATCAGAACCGTCCGCCATAACAATAGCAACAGCATCACCTTTGAAACTTTCTAGTCCTTTTCGAACGGCAAAGCCAAAACCATTTGGAGGAATATTATTTACATATGAAAGCTCATTAAACTCTTGCGATAAGTCTTTTAATGTTTGCTCAGTACCATCAGAGCTATTGTCATTAACGACTAATATATCAAATGGTACCTTATGCTCTCTTAGCTCAGTAATTAAACCCCTAACAGTTCTTCCTATCCCTCCCTCTTCATTATGGGCAGGGATAACAATAGAAAGGGACGGATTAGCTTTCAAAACGCTCTTGTGTTGCATCAATAATCTCTTTTATAATTTTTTTAATATCGTATTCATATTTCCAGTTTGGATAATGATCCTGAAATTTTCTCACATCACTAATCCACCACTGATGATCACCTGCTCTTGCTTCATCAGATACAGTATATTTTAATTCTTTCCCGCTAATTTCCTTGATCATCTCAATGGCCTCTAGCACTGAACAACTACTATACCTACTTCCACCAATATTATAAACTTCACCTTTTCTTGGTGCTTTATAGAATTCCCAAAAAGCATTAATTAAATCAGAAGAATGAATATTATCTCTTACCTGCTTACCTTTATATCCAAAAATCGTATATTCTTGATCTGTAATGGCGCACTTTACAAGATATGATAGAAAACCATGAAGCTTGGCTCCTGAGTGTGAAGGACCTGTTAGACAACCCCCTCTAAAAATCCCTGTATTCATATCAAAGTATTTTCCGTACTCTTGCACAAGAACATCTGCTGCTACTTTCGATGCCCCAAACAAGCTATGCATAGAATTATCGATACTCATGCTTTCATCTATTCCAAATTCACTGTAATCATGAGAAGTATCGATTTCCCAACGCAGGTCATTTTCGATCAGTGGCAATCTATTCGGAGTATCTCCGTACACTTTATTTGTACTTGTAAAAATGAATGAAGCATCCCTACAAAATTTTCTAGTGGCCTCAAGCATGTTAAGAGTTCCATTAGCATTAATTGTAAAATCAGTGAATGGCTCTTTAGCTGCCCAATCATGTGAAGGCTGGGCCGCTGTATGAATAACTAGCTTAATATCAGTATTATACTTTTCAAAGATATTGAAAATATCGTCTTTTCCTCTAATATCCACATTACAATGTTCAAAGTTAGGAAAATTTTCAATAAGTTGAGACTTATTCCATTCTGAAGATCCCTCTGCACCAAAGAAGTACTCTCGCATATTGTTATCTATACCGACAACTTTCATTCCCTTGTTGTGAAAGAATTTAACTGCTTCACTACCAATTAAACCTGAACTACCTGATACAATTACAATATCCATAAAACTATCCTATCTATTAAAAATTTTACTTACTTCTGCTTCATTTGACTTAAGCCACGAATAAATATCTTCAACTATATTTGTGACATTCTTCTTCGGTGACCAATTATAAACCTGATTAAACTTTGAATAATCTGTTACATACCAAGGGATGTCGTTAGCTGCAGTTTCTGGCTTTGAAGAAATATCAATTCTATTTCCTGTAACCTTCTCACAAATTTGAGTTAACTCGAGTAGTGACGTAGAGCAAGAGTTTCCTCCTCCAAGATTAAATACATTTCCTCTTTGTTCAGAGAGCTTGTCCCATTGACATGTAATCGCTTCAAATAAGTCTGTAGGATGTAAGAGATCTCTAACTTGTAATCCCTGTCCACCGAATCCTGTGTAATTTAAGTTCTTTTTAAAGAAATGGTTCGCAACCCAAAGAGTAAAAACTCCTTGATCTACTTTTCCCCATTGTCCTGGACCTGCTATCACTCCACACCTGTTAATTACAGCATTTAGACCATAAGTTTGAGCGTATTCCTGAATAAGTAGTTCCGAGGCCAGTTTAGTCGCCCCATAGAGAGATCGGTAATTCAAAAGGTTAAATTCTTCCGAGATACCTTTTTCAGATATTCCTAAAATATCATCAGTATTTTCAAGAATAAATCTCGATCCTTCGGTCTTTAGAGGAATATTAACTAAATCCCCTATTGAATAGACTCTGGAGGTTGATAAGAAAATCATTCCGCCGCAATATTTTCGTGCAAACTCTAGGCAGTTTACGGTACCTAATAAATTTGTCTGGATTAGGTAATCTGGAGAACCGTCAGTTCCAGCATGTACGCTAGGTTCAGCAGATGCCTCTATCATCAAGTCAAATTTCTTATCTAAAGAAAGAAGATCTTCCCTGATTCTAATATCACCATGATTAAAGACAACACCTTTTGCCAGCAGGTGATGCAATTGAAACTCAGAACCACGTCGCTTTAAATTGTCAAAAACTGTGACATTATAATCTGGAAATTTTTCTTTAATTTGAAGGGCAAGGTTAGAGCCAACAAAGCCAGCTCCACCAGTGATTAAGATTTCTATAATTGACTCCATTTTTTTCATTTAAAAGTACTTATTTTAATTAGAGATGTAAAGAAAACGAGAGGAGCCTAACGCACAGCAAACTCAGGCAAAATTAATCTTTCCTTAAGCCTTACAATTAATCTTAAAAAATGGCATAATCACTCTCCTTACAGAGAAATATTCAATTATGATGAAAAAGACAATACGAAAATTTCACATTCTCCCGCTTCTGAAACTTCTGATAAGTTCCCTATTAGTGCTCTGGGTATATAAATCGGGAAAGATAAATTATCAAAATATAGTTTTTGGTCTTTCAAACTGGAACCTAACATTTTTATTTCTCTTGCTTACTTTCGTTCAGCTGATTGCTGGCGCCAAGAGAACAATGAATTTAATTCAATTTAAGTCTACTTCTACCAATCGACTCTATGACATTATAAAGATTTGCTGGGCATCATCATTCGTATGCGTAATTTCACCAATCAATATTTTTGGAGATATTTTTAGAGTCTCTACACTAATGAAATTAGATAAAGACACCAATAGCGATAATTCATTCTACGCTTCAATATATTCAAAAGCATTCTCAGTTCTAGCGCTTATTCTTATCTCACTTGCTTCTTGCCTATTTATAAAAAAGGATCTTCCTGGTCTACACTTCTTAAAGATATTTTCTATAAGTACTATTTCATTCTTTTTCTTAATATTTCTACTAAGAAAGAGGCTCATCAAGTCTTACTATCCTCTCGTAAGCAAAATTGTTGAAAGAATTTCAAACCCTTTTTTGCAACAAAGAATAATCAACTTCTTAGATTATAATTATGATTTCCTAAAGGATGCAAAACAAACTTATTTAAGTCTTTTTTATTCACTCGTTATCCAACTATTTAACTGCTATTCCCTATTTTTAATTGTTAGATTTTTAACACCAGATAACAGCGTTGATGCAGTTGAATTGTTCAGTATAATTCCAATTGGTATCTTTGCTCAGACCCTCCCAATTTCCTATAGCGGACTAGGAGTAGGTCATGTTGTATTTGAGAAGTTACTTAGAATTTATGGAATCAGTGTAGGTGCTGATGTCTTTACGATTTATTTTGCCCTATCACTTGTTTTTAACACAGTAGGACTTATTCCATTTCTCTCTATCTTAAAGGATCCGTTCAAGAGTAAGATCAAAACTTAATTGTTTTTGTAAGTTTCAACTAATGCCGACTTCATCGAGTTCAATGGCTTTTTATCAAGGATTTCATATAATTTATCTGAACTAAAAGACAAGTCGTCTGTAAGCTTACTTATTGCTCTCGACTTACCTGTTACTTTTCCCAATAGCTTTAGTAGAAAAATAGGAAAAGGTAAAATCATTGCGAACGAAAAATGATGAGCAATCGATTTTAAAAAATATGAAGTCGTGACAACTTCACCATCTGTAACATTATACGTTCCCGATATTTCTTTATTGCTTTTTATTAATTCAGAAATAACCCAGCTTAAATTTTGAACAAATAAGAAGCTTCGTTTATTAGATATAGACCCTAAAGGAAGAGGAATTCTCTTTGATATAACATTTTCTAAACTCCTATAGTTTCCTGGTGCTTCAAAACC
The DNA here is from genome assembly GCA_002163155.1 of Halobacteriovorax marinus. GTDB lineage: Bacteria > Bdellovibrionota > Bacteriovoracia > Bacteriovoracales > Bacteriovoracaceae > Halobacteriovorax > Halobacteriovorax marinus_A. The sequence continues at coordinate 458,086 of MAAO01000004.1, forward strand.
ATAAATTAATGGGGGCCTTAAAATAACAAGCTCAACATCAGAATCTTTGAAGATCTCTTTTAACAGCTTCTCCGCCTCAAGTTTTGTCTGGGCGTAATCACCATTTGGCTGAGGCTCTACATTTTCTGAAATATCCGTGCCAGAATTACCATAAACTCCAACAGTACTCAGAAAGATAAACTTCTTAACGGAAGTCAACAACGAAGCTTTTGCGAGCGCAACGGTAGCGTCCACATTTGTTTTTTTAAATTCATCATAAGGAGACGTAGAAGATTCTTTCAAGATATGAACTCTTGCTAAACAATGAACCACAACATTAGAGCCTGCAATTGCCTCTCTCCAATAGTCCTGGTCACTTATATCACCTATTTTTACAGGTTTTCCATTCTCTAAGATAGTACCTCTTGTTGTATAGCGAACTTGAAAATTATCATTTGTCAGTTTTTTAACAGTATTTTTACCCACAAAACCTGTTCCACCAGTTATTAAAACTTTCAAATTCTCCATGCTAATTTTCCTAATAAGTTAAGGTCACTCTAAGAAGAAGTCTCTCAGTGATAAATATAAAGTTCGACGATAAAACAACACAAATCACTTCTATATTAAACCAGAGGTACTTTTCATTAATGACACTCCAAGAAAGACTTAAACATCAACCCTAGTCATTTGGAGTCTGGACTAATAATAAGAGAACGTGATTAAACAACTTCAAGTATACACCATGAATGTAGTGTCGCAACTTGCCATATATTAAATAGTTAATATGAAAACAATGCCAAGGTCTTGTGCAATTCTTCGCTTGTTGATGATGTTTTTACCGGCAGGAGTCTATAGAGAATGCCTACAAATCAACATCATGCAATGTTACAAGCCCGATATTGGTATACAAACATATCGAAAAATTAAATCTTTATACAGAAACTACAGACAAAGAGATGAGCACACTTAACTAACTAGAGCATTAAATTGCCCCGACATCTCGAGGGAATCTTTCCACTCTTTTGCATGTTTTTTTATGATGTTCAAATAAGTGGTGTATATAAACCTAGACTATTTCCATTCCATTTTTTCCCGCCATTTGCCTTAATACTCTAAACATCATTAGATTTTTTTCAGACAATGACTTACGGAGCCTTTGACTAACCTCTCAAAAAAATAATAAACTAATTATTTTTCTCTAATATTAAGTCGATGTCAGAAGTTTGTAATGAAGGCACTAACATTGATTCATATGGGCTTCTTGCCTTTTCTTCAAATCCATACTTTCCAAATTGTTCTTTAAGAATTTCAATGGACATATCCTCTTCATTACTCTTATGAATACTCCCTGAATGCATTTTTAAGCGGTCAGCAATAAATACGTATGATGCTGATGACATGAGGGGCCCTATACTTTTCAAATAATTTTCAATTATTTTGTGTTCCATTTCCATCAGCGCATACTCAGCAACAAAAAGATCACATTTCAATTTAAGTTTTGCTACATGAGCAGCAGGAACCATCAATATGTTTCCACCTTCTTTCGAAAAAATAGAATCATCAATAAATTCATTCTCTTTAATTTGTCCAAAAGTAATAACTTTTTCCTTAAAGACTTTCTTTAGGTAGTTCTGTGAAACAAGTAATTGTGAAGGCAAATCTACAATTATATAATTTAAGTGAGGGTATTTTTTCAGCATAACTTCAGCTTGAACTCCAAATCCACCACCTAATTCAACGACTGTATTTACAGACTTAAAGTCGATGGACTTATCCATCACTGTAGTTTTAAGAAATTTCTGTAAAAAGTCCAAGGTATACGATTTTCCTGTAGATGAGTTCCAAAAACGTGGACTCCCTACACAGCTATCTGAAATACTTTCTATAGTTGGATCAATACTTCTTAGATAATTATACCCTAGGGCAACTTTATCTTCATAAAGTTGCGTCACCATATCCTCATAAACATTCAACACTTCTAAAACTCTAGACAAGCCAGAAATTTTTGGAATTTTTATCAGTATCGATCTTGTGAAGTTAAGAATTTTCTTAATTAAACCATACCCTTTTAAGTAAGTAGGAAATTGTTGATTATCAATAAACCCTTCAAGTCTTGGGTCTTGTCTAAACTTATCGAACCCCACACCATTATTTGTTTTTATATCATTCTCAATTGTATTTAAAACTTGGCTGACATAGCCTTCCCAATATTGTCCTGTGGTAGAAATACCTTCTCGAGCCTCATGTATTAATAACTTAACTTCTTCATTATTCCATGTCATATCAGAATGATTACTCATTTATTTCTCCACTAAATTGAAAATATCTCTTATATTAAGTGAGTATAATTCCATATTCAAACTTAAAAGTCTAGTTAAGCAACTAATCCGAAACACTATACTAATTGGTCATAGCGTAGGAGTATTCAATAGGTAGGTTATCTCAAAAATCAATTACTAGTACTTAAAAGTCTACTTTTTGAGTGAAAGAAATTAGTAAAAAATAACTAATCCCTAAGAAAAATGACAGAAAAAGTATCAAATTCCCGCACTTCGAAACGGGACAATTTGCCATATCTTTTAACAAAATTAACAACTTCAAATTTACTAAATGGATAAGGATTAAGTCTCGAATTAAAAACCAAAAAAGCATTCTCCCGCTCCAAACACCCCTCACTAGCCAACTTTAAATTCAAAGAAAAGCCCATCTGAGGAAAAATCGAATTCTGCACACAAACATCACCCCTAGAAAAATCAACTAGCTTTAAAACCTCAGAAAATCCAACATCCTGTCCCTGATACTTAGGAATTTTCAAATAACTCCCACCCACAAAGTTCACCATCAAAAAACACAGAACAAAGAAACTAACTTTTATTTTTGGACTGAAACTTACATTCTTCTTCAAGATTAATACTAGTGTAAAAAAAACATGAGATATAAGCGGAGCCGAATAATAAATACTTAATTTTTCCATTTGCTCATTACCAGAAGAACTATGCACTATAGCAAAAGCAAATGTAGCAACAATGAAGAACAATGAACTCAATGGAGAGAATAAGAAAACGAGCAGTGTTTTGAGCCAACCGGATTTGAAGTAATCTAAAACGACAAGGTGAAAACTCTTAAGCATATTAGGAACAATTTCATTCAAAGTTTGTCCGTACTTATTTCCAAGTAACTTTGTGGCCACTCCCTTTTGAAAATAAGGCATGATGATTTTTAAATTAATAAAGAAATAGACCACGGTTGATATACTTGAGAAAGCGAGTGTTTTCCAAAACTTCTTATCTAAGACAAATAATCCCAGACAAGTAGAGACAATATAAAGAGCCGCATCTTCCTTAATCAAATTTAAGAGAATAACACTCACAAAGAACAAAACTCTCTTCTTCGTTTCAAAGAAGTAAAACATCCACATAAAAAGAGGAATAAAGAACACCTCTATATGGAAATTGAATTTTAAAACTTGCGCCAGGTAAGTGTAATTAAAGAAACAAAAAACTATGGCGACAATCTGCAGAGGAGCAACCATCTTTTTTTTCATAATCAAATACAGCGGAATAACAGTAGAGGTTATGAGAAGAGCGTGGGCAAAGAGAGGCAATAGTGGCGTATAGAATATCTCAAAGAAAGGCCAGAGAGCATAAATAATAGGAGAAAAATGAACCCCAAAGTGATTAGCATCTGCACCTTCAGCATACATAAAATTGCCAAGCATAGTATTTGGAATAAGATTAGCGTAAGCAGAGAAGTCACCTCCACTCACATTAAAAGTTATAAAGTTAAAGTAAACGATCTTTAGGTAAAACAGTGTAAAGAAGCTACTGATAACTATGACTATACCTCTACACTTCTTCTCACTTAAGAGATCTTCAGTGGAAAATAGAAGGTCTTTAATCTGGAGGCGAATATTGTCTTTAAAACAAGCTAATAACCAAAGACCAAGAATCACAAAACTAGGATTTCTTAGTGAATTAAAAAACTTTGGACACCAAGACTCTCCCCCAATAAGAAGAGGAGTCACATATAACAGTATTGATATAATACTAAGAATTTTCACGAAGAAATCACTTCCGAAATAAGAAAGATTAAACGCTGCTCCAGTGTCCACTCCCTCGCAAGCTCACTCTCCATTCCACGCGGAGTCTTAATTCCCCACTGAAATTTCTGAAAGTTACTAGAATTAGCAATCACCATTTTCCCATGGCGATATTCAAAAGGAACGGCCTCAACATTATCTGCAAATACGAGGTTTTTAATATTTAAACTCTTTAGGAAACTCTCACTGTAATCTTCCTGGTTTCCAACAATATATAAGAGCTCAAGCTGTGGAATTTCAAAGACTTCACCCATTCTAGTTATACGCTCACGCATAACTTCGGAGTGTTGAATTCTAAGTGGAACAGTTTTTGTTTTCGCAAAGGCCTTCTTCTCACGCTTTAAGTACTTAGAGAACTTAGCTCCAGGACGAATCCTCTTAATGAGATCTTTTTGTTTTTCTGCACGTTTTGCCATTTCTCTCACATGACCGTAGTGAAAAATATGAACATCACTCTCATAAACTTTTGTAAATTCAGAAAAACCTTGAGCGTCACCGTAGTTAACGACTTTAGAGTCTACTTTGATGGCGCGAATTTCACTTGGATACCAACGTTTATTAACAGCAATATGATAGTGATCCATCCAGAAGTGAAAGTAGCGAAAACGAATAGCATCACAACCTGATGCCTCTGCAGCTTCTATATCGAGCCTGAGTTGTTCAAAATCTCTTTCGTGAATGATCTCATCACTTTGTAGATAGATTGCCCAAGCACCCTTCTCGCTCTGATGATTTTCTCGAAGTTTAGTTAGGGCGATATTGGTCTGTTCAGAAAAAACCTGTCCACCATCACCGATCTTAGTCATGTCCCAAACGGTAGGAATAATTTCAACTTGCGGAAATTTAGAAACTTCATCGCTCGTTCCATCGTCATTTTCACCCAGCGCCAAGTAACACTTATCCACTAGGTTAGACATGCAAGTGAGCATTTCTCTAAAGGGATAATCAAAACGCATCCCATCTTTCATAAAACTAAAACCGTATATTTTTGCCATAGATCTTCTTTAAAGTATTTGTAATAACGCAGATATCTTAACAGTACAGAATTCCTTTTGGTAGAGACATATGGCAAAGACAGAATCAAAACTTCAAACAAGGTAGTCCTTCACTTAAATCACATTTCTAAATATTCCGCAGATCAACGCGTACACGGAACCTCAGAACGACTATGCCAAAGACGACCCGACTCACTACAAATATACTAGAACGAGTATAAATACTGAGTAAATATTTAAAATATACCCGATCACGTATAAAATGATTGATTTAACCTCATTTATACTCGATCATGTATAAATGAAAGAAAAATCAATCATATCTAATACTGTGGCACTAGAAAGAAAAAAACTTGGATATACGCAAGAAGAATTCGCTCTGCGATCTGGAGTAAGCCTAAGTTTCCTACGAGCACTCGAACAAGGTAAACAAACAGTACGCCTAGACAAAGTAAATGAAGTTATGAATTTTCTGGGACTAACTTTAGTTCCAAAGAGAGTATCTAAATGAGCAAGGGACTTGTTTATTACAATAATACTCTGGCCGGAGAGATCCTAGAATCCAAAGATGGAGACTTTGAATTTTCTTATCTTAAGGAATATTTAGAGAATACAGAAAGCTTGCCACTTAGCTACTCCCTTCCCTTACAAGAAAAGATTTTCACATCTCAGTATTTAAACGGATTCTTTGATGGCCTACTTCCTGAAGGATGGATACTTAACCTAGCAACAGAGCATTGGAAGTTTCATCCCATTAGAGATCGATTTAAACTACTACTTAAGACTTGTTACGATCCAATAGGAGCTGTTTCTATCCATGAAGAAGGATCAACAACGAGTGAGAAAGACCTTAATCAAATTGAAAGTAAAAGTACCAAAAAAACTCGAAATCCTGGGAGATGTTTATTTTGTTATGAAGACCTTTTAAAAGGAGAATTCCACGAAAAGTGTTCGAAGTTATTTTTCAACTCTTCAGAACCACCAAAAATTCAGCTAACCGAAGAAGTTCTCAGAGAATTATCAAGTCTTAATATTAAAGACGGTTTAACCATACCTGGTGTTCAAAAGAAGATCTCTCTTTCACTTAATGAAAATGCAAAACAAAGTAGACTCACTCTAACCCATTTATCAGGGAACTTTATACTTAAGCCAAAAGGATCAATTCCACATATTCCTGAAAATGAAGATCTTATTTTAAAGCTAGCAAGATCTTATGGCCTTCCTACTACAGAATCTACACTCATATATCTCGACAATGATGAATTTGCTCTTCTAATTAAAAGGTTTGATAGAACAAAAAGTGGGGAAAAAATACATATGGAAGACTTTTGCCAAATTTTTGATCAAGTAACAGATAGAAAATATACTGGAAGCTATCAAAAAGTTGCCAAGACTTTAAGAGAATATTGCTTTAATAATGCCCCCTCTGAACAAGTTTTAAAACTCTTTGAGTTGGTGATTTTTTCATTCATTGTAGGGAACTCTAATCTACATCTAAAAAACATTAGTGTACTACATACAGATGGTCCTACTTTAGCCCCCACATATGATCTTCTTAGTTTTGAAATTTTTCAAGAAGATTTTAAGGAACGTGATAATGAACAAATGGCATTATCAATAAATGGCAAAAAAAATAAATTAATGCGGGAGGATTTTGATATTCTTGCAAAACGTTTAGAGATTAAGGAAAAAGTAAGAGATTATGTATATAAAAAATTCTCTTCACAACTAGACTCTTGGGATAAAATCATTTCAAAATCATTTTTAAGTAATAGAAAAAAGAACTCCTTAAATCTCTAGTTCGAGAAAGGTCAAATATTTTAATTAAAAAATGATTCTGTAAAATGAGCCACTGTAAGTTACTTCAAATTCTCAGGTAACCCCTAAGCCTTATTAGCTCCATCAGAACAAAGGCCTCAAATGAATGACCGTAGTACTCATCATTAAACTGCATATCAATCGCTTGAGAATATAATGCCGGAGCAAGTGGAAAAATCTTAGGCGAAGAGGATCTTTTCTTAATGATCTTGCCACTATACTTCTCTAGACTTTTAACTAGGAATGCGGCTTCAAATAGTTCAATATAGTTTTTTACTAGGTCAGTATTTCCTTTATCTTGAAGCTGTCCTAGTAGCTTTGTGTAACTAATTTCTTGAGCAGCGTAGGAACAAATCAAGTCAAATGACTGTCTAAAAAGTGCAGGACTTTTTACATGGACCATACTTAATATGTCTTTTTCAATAACAGGTGTAATAATTGAGTCTTTCATATAAGACAACCATTCAAACTTATTATCTATAAATTCATAACTACCTGGATATCCTCCATACTCTAAATATGTCTTCAATTCAAAGTCGCTATGAAGCTTACAAGAATTATCAAAATCCCAATGATAAACTCTATGTAAGATATATCTACCAGTTAAACTTTCAGACAGTCCTCTATGTAGAGATAATGAACTGGATCCAAGAAGGATTAACCTAGGTGATCCCTCAGCTCTTTCATCCCAAAACTTCTTCGCTTCCTCCGTCCAGTTTTCAACTTTTTAAATTTCATCTATTATTAAAAGACCAACCCCCTCACTTAGGGCCATTTGCCATTGTAAAGACAACCAACTTTTTGACCTCGAAACCTCTCCGTCTGCCGTTACGTACTTATTTGAAAATTTAGATTTTTCAGAAAGCTGCTTTACTGTCGTTGTCTTTCCAACTTGTCTAGGTCCAATAAAAACATGAATGTAATCTTCCCTCTTGTTTACGAGTTCCAATATTGATGAGAGCTGTAGTGCCTTAATTCTTTTCATAAATAACAATTTCACATTTTACTAGATGGACCTAGTACTTATAATAGACCTATCTAGTAAAATGTAATACCCCAACTAAAATACTGTTTTTACTTAGTACATTAGTGACATAAGCATGAAAAATTGATCGTCCCTATCGCTTCGGTGTGTATTTAAAGTCTACCTTTGAATAAGCACCAAATAGGGAACATTAATAGAATACAGATCGAAATTATAAAAAGAGAATAGTTAAACAAACTAAAGAAGGCTCTGAACGAGATTATTTAATTTGGAAGAAATAACCAATTGTGCTCAACAAAACCATCAGCTACAAACTTATCTGCAAACTCAGTGATATTGTCTTTTGAAACTTCTACTTTAATGTGAGGAGAAACTACTTTAAAAGTCTTAGAAGTTAACTCTTCAAGCTTATTCCAAAACTTCAACACGTGAGCATTTTCAAGTTCCACAAAAATCTTTGGAGAGAATTTAGCAATTGTACTCTTAGCACCATCTAGCAACATGAACTCGGCACCTTGAACATCGATTTTCATGAAATCAATTCTTCTAATACCTAGGTCTTTTACATACTCATCCATTGTTACAGCTACGACTTTAAAACTATTTCCCTGCTGACTTCTTTTTGAAATCTTATCTGAAATGAGTGAATGTCCACCATCGTTGAAAGTATCTTCGAAAAATTCTAAAGTAGAATCTTTATCTGATAGTGCTACTTCATGCACATCAATATCCGTAAGATTCGAATATTTAATGGTCTTTCGCACACATGAAGAGAGAACGGGATGTGGTTCAAAGAGAAGGCACTTGAGGTTTTTAAATTTTCTTTTAAAGTAAAAAGAAAAGTGACCTATGTTGGCCCCGATATCAAAGAAGACATCTTCGTCATTTATGTATTTCTCTATGAGATCTTTATCTATTTTTTCGTAATTTACGAATGAGCTTTCGCCGCCGTAAGACAGGTCAAAAGAAGGACCCGATACATCCCTTAGTGAGAAGAACAATCTCATGTCTTTTAAATCAAAGTAGGCCATTTCAGGAAGATAACTTCTGAAATATTTCTTAATCCACCTCTTTGGGGCGATTTTTAGCTTTATGGAGTTTGCAAGCATCTCTAATTCCTAAATTTAGTATAGAAAGAGATTAGCGTATTTTTTAGAGATCGGCATGCTTTTTGGTTAAGATGTGCGTTAAAAACGCTAAATTTCAGAGTACTGAGCTCTAATTATTGAGTTTGATAGTTAACTTATGGAGATTGCTTTTAAACTCAAACTGACTCTCTTTAAATGTGGCCGCTCTTTCCATTTTCTTTGGATTATTAGAATAACCATATCCTTCTAGAGGGGCATCAAAGAGATCACGGTCCAAGTCATTATTATCATTCTCATCATGAAAAACAGACAGAGCATAAGTTCCGTAGGGAATTTTATCAAAAGTGAAATTCAATGGTCTCGCAGAGATTTTAAGAGACTCAACCCTAAAAGCTTTCTTTATTAAATTCACAGAATTAAACTTCTTTTCATTGTAAGCGAGCGCCAATTTAATTGTTCCCTTAGTATTTTTAATTCCTTCTATTGTAATCGTAATTTTGCCAAACTCTTCAGCCATACTAGAGAAACTAATCAACATTAAAAATAAAGTTATAAAAGAGTACTTACCTTTCAAGACTAATCGCCCCTATTTCTCCTCTCGTCGCAACCTGAAAGAGATCAATCCTTTCTTGGTCAACTAGAGTGGAGTCTAGAGTATTAAACTCTTCACTGGTAGTGGTTGACTTATAAACCAACCCCTCTCTAAGTCCATGAATGGCAATCGCTAAATCAAGAGCTCCTCCAGTAGAGAAAGATCCATACATCGATGAATAGGAGAGAACTTCTTTATTTTTTGAAATCGTTTTAGCAAAATCATATGAAGCTGTGTCACCCTTAATATCTAAGATAAATTTTTCAGGGAAATTAATTTCTTTAAACGAAGAATTGGTACTGGAATGAATCTTTAAACAATCTTGTGCTTTTTTATCATCTGCTTTTGCAAGAATTAAACCTACAAAACCTTCGCCGGGGACAATATTATCGCGCTCCAGCGGATTGTAATCATTAAGAACTTTATAGTTTTCGATACAAAGAGTTATTTCCTGATAATTATATAACTCATCTCCAATCGCCACTAATACGTAGTCAACGAGATCAGCTTCCAACCAAGTGTTAGCGGTATCAAGCGCTACCGCACTACTTAACTCCAGATTAACAACAGTAGAAATCGGACCAGTTATGCCTAGAGAAATAGCAATAAAAGAGGCAGCTGTATTATGAATAGAATTGGCAAAGTACGTGGGAGAAGCTCCCTTGCCTCCGTACTTTGCAAGCTTAGAGAGGTAGAAATTGTCGGTACTCACTGGACCATTTCCAGTTCCCACAATAATTCCCACTCTAGAGGGATCTTCAAACTCTAATTTTGATTCTTCAAGCGCCAAGAGAATAGCTTGAAAACTCATGCGAGCAAAGTGCCCTAGTCTTCTTTGCACTGCCGTTGGAATATCGGCCTTAAGTGTAAACTTTGGTATCTTAAAAGGACTGACTCTAAGTTCATGTCCATTATATTCTACGGTTTTTTCTTCTCTATCTGGAGCAGTACTCGTTTGAATTCCTTCTGCCAAAGTCTCTAGACCTTCACCAAAAATAGAAAGTGCACTTGCTCCAAGAATTGCTGAACTCATACACACTCCTCGATATTCTCAATTATAATAGCGGCATTTGATCCACCAAAACCAAGAGAAGTCGAAAGAAAGTTTCGAGCCTGATGGTTTTTAAATTCTAAATTAGGAGAAAGTCCAATTTCTGGATCACAGTTTTCGTGACCTAAACTACTTGGAACAAACTCTTCTCTTAGACAAAGCACTCCAATAATAACTTCAATGGCACCAGCTGCACCAAGCGTGTGTCCTGTATAACCTTTAGTGGCAAAAATCGGACAATGATCAAAATGTTTTTTTAAAAATCGCCCTTCCACTAAATCGTTGGCCTCAGTTCCAGTAGCATGAGCATTAACGAGCTCAATATCACTGTGAGTAAGCGAGCTCATTTTAAGCGCGTGGTTAATGGCAATATTGAGACCGCGAGCTTCAGGGTGAGGAGTTGTTGGATGATGAGAATCAGTCCCAAGTCCATAACCCGCAACAATGGCGAGAGGTTTTGATTTTCTCTCTGCTGCTATTACTTCATTTTCAAGCACTACGTAGCCCGCACCTTCACCGAGAACTAATCCTTCACGGGACTGATCAAAAGGTTTCGTATGTTTAGGGGCCGTTAATTTAAGAGAGCGAAAACCAAAGTAAATATTTTCAAATATACAATCAACTCCACCGGCAATAACGATGTCGCACTTTCCCTGCGCAAGCCACAGCTTTCCCAGACCAATGGCATCTGTACCAGAAGTACATGCATTATTAATCATTAAACTTGGACCCTTGAATTTGAAGTGATCCATAATTGTATTGCAGGGACTATTGAAAAAATAATTCTTAAAAGGTGTTGTGTCCTCTAAGGTCCCTCTGTGAAGGGCGAATCCAAAAGGTGGATAAGAAATAGTACAAGCAGAAGTTGAGCCAACACAAACACCAATACGATACTTGCTTATATCTTCAGAGGTCAGACCTGCTTGCGCAATAGCCTCTTCAATCGCCAAGATTGAGAGAATATTTGCTCTGATGTGATCTCCCTTAGGAAGATCCTGGGAAAGATCCATTTCCATATCTGGAGAAGCCTCGGACTCTAGGTGCTCGGGACTAAGACTTAATAACTTATCTGGGCCACTCGTTCTCAGAGTTTCGAGTGCCATCTTTACATTTTGACCTAGGTGAGAAATCTGCCCAAGCCCTGTTATAAACTGTTTCATGAGATATTTCTTTGTAAGACTTACTTTGTGAGTCATTGTGATTTATGATAAATATTTTAGTACGCTAAATAACAATTTGTCATAGGAAAAATACTTTCAATGAAGAAAGCTCTCGTCATAACATATTCTCAAATAGGTCAAACAAAGAAGGCCATTACAACTTTATGCAACTCACTTGAGGGCGTTTATCAAATTAACCATTTTGAAATTCAACCCCACAAAGATATTAAGTTCCCATGGGGCATGAGTGACTTTTTCAGGGCCTTTCCCAATTGTGTAAATGGGATAACACCTGAGATACAACCCATTCCGAAAGAGATAACAAGTAAAGACTATGACTTAGTGATTATTGGATACCAGATTTGGTTTCTCTCTGCCTCACTTCCTTTTCAAGCAGTTCTAAAAGATCCTTCTTTGCAAAAAATCATTCAAGGTAAGCCAGTTATTGGGGTTGTGACTTCTCGCAACATGTGGATTTCCGGAGTGACTAAAACTAATAATACTCTCCTTGAAATAGGCGCTAAGACTATTCGCAACCTCGTCCTCTGTGACACGGCTCCGAACTGGGCAACATTTGTAACTACTCCAAGGTGGATGCTTACAGGTAAGAAGAATGCATTCTGGATTTTTCCAGAAGCTGGAATTGCAGTATCTGAATTTAAAAGAGTTGAAGAGTTAGGACGAGATATCTGCGCTCAAACTGACAGCATTCAAGAATTAGACACAGTGAAACATAGCCATGGCCAAGAGCTAATCGCAGTACTCATGGAGTATATAGGTATTAGAGTTTTTACAGTTTGGGCAAGACTCATAGAAAAACTCACTAAAGAAAATTGTCTTTCTCGCGACATTTTACTAATATTCTTTAGGGTAAATTTAGTTTCATTAATTTTAACGGTATTGCCCGTTATGACTTTACTTAAAGTCATCATCTACCCCTTGTTCACACAAAAAGTGAGAGATCAGGTTGATAGTCAATTAATGGTGAAGTAGGAGTATCAAATTGGTTTATATAACAAGTATGGGGTCATTTCTTCCTGGAAAGGCCATTGATAATTCACAAATCGAAGAAGTCTTAGGTTTTGTAAACGGGAATAATTCTAAGGCCAAGAATATTGTCCTAAGGAGTAATGGGATTAAATCACGCCATTACGCTCTTGATCCTATTACTAGAAAATCAACTCATACCAATGCTGAACTAACTGCCCTTGCAGTTAAAGATGCACTTAAAAATACAGAGTTTGAAGACCAAGGGGTTGAACTCTTGGCCTGTGGAACAACTTGTCCTGATCAGTTCCTTCCCTCTCACGCCATTATGGTTCACGGGGAATTAGAAGGAAAACCTCATGAAGTCGTTTCAACGGCGGGAGTTTGCTGCTCCTCTCTTGCGGCACTGAAGTACGGCTACCTCGCTCTCCTTGCAGGAGATAAAGAAAATGCCGTGGTAACGGGATCTGAAATTTCTTCAAAATTTATGCGAGCAGAAAATTTTGAAAATGAAAGAAGTGAATCCTTAGAAGAACTTAAAAAAAATAGCTCATTTCAATTTGAGCAAGACTTCTTACGTTGGATGCTCTCTGACGGAGCTGGAGCTTTTCTCTTAGAGAAGACTCCCAAGAAAGAAGGAGTAAGTTTTAAAATTGATTGGATTGATTTTACTTCATACGCCAACGAAGTTCCCACCTGTATGTACGGGGGAGCAAAGAAAGATGAAAACAAGAAATTAAAAGGTTGGCTAGATCACGATCGCTCCGAGCTGTTAGAAGAAAAAGTTTTAAATATATCCCAAGACACAAAGTTACTTGATCAACACATGGCCTTTTACGCCATTAACAAGGCGCTTGTTTCTGTAAAAAAGAAAAGGGATTTAAAGCCGGGTGATATTGATTGGTTTGTTCCTCACTACTCTTCTGATTACTTTAGAAAGAAGCTTGAAGCGAAACTTGAAGAGATTGACTTTAATATTCCTACAGACAAATGGTTTACGACTATTGAGAGCAAGGGAAATATTGGTTCTGCTTCTATATATATCTATCTGCAAGATTTACTAGAGACTGGAAAACTCAAAAATGATGACACTATTCTATGTTTCATTCCTGAGAGCTCACGCTTCTCTGTTGCTTATATGCAACTAACAGTCGTAGTAAACTAATGAAAGTTAAAGACGTTCCTCAAGATCAAAATGAAAGTTACGAAGGCCATTCGAAAATTCGTTACGCTAAATCTGAAGACGGAAGTATAGTTAAAGTTAAATCTTCCGGCTGGAAAGTAGAAGAAGACGCCACATCCCTAGCTTGGGATGATATTCATGAAAATTTAAAATCAGTTTATTTTAAAGTAGAGGCCAATGAATTGAGCCCGCTGGCCTATCGAATGGAAGAAGCTCTTCTCACAGCAGATCTTCTTGCACAAAACTTAGGCTATTGGACATTTACCGTGAAGAGACACCTCAAACCTAAAGTCTTCAATGGCCTCAATGAAAAAAAATTGATGAAATACTGTGATTATTTCGAAATCACATTAGAAGAACTTAAAACTCTTCCAAAGGATCTTCCATGGAAGTAACAAAGTATAATCATAACTTCGCCGCTCACTGTGAAACAGGTGTAACGAGTTCTCTTTTTGAAAATAAGGGAATGGAATTATCAGAGGCCATGTCACTAGGTATAGGAAGCGGTTTATTCTTCTTATACGTTCCCTTTATTAAAGTTATGGGAAACCCTATAACAAGTTACCGCTCTTTTCCTGGAACTATATTTAAAAAGTGTTGTAAGAGGCTAAAAGTAAAATTCCGCGCTGAACGTTTTAGAAATTCAATCAAAGGTTCTAAGAGACTTGATCAACTTTTAAAGAACAAGGTTGTTCTAGGTATTCAGACAAATATCTATTGGCTCTCATATATTCCAAAGAACTTTAGGTTTCACTTTAATGCCCATAACTTAATCGTTGTAAAAAAAGAAGAAGATGGCTACCTAGTGAGTGATCCACTCTTAGAAGAAGTTAGTCATTGTTCTGAAAGCTCCATGACAAAAGCTAGATTCTCCAAAGGGCCTCTGGCACCAAAGGGACTAGTTTACTATATTGATGGCGAAAATAGTATCTCTCAAGTTGAGCAGGCCGTTTATCAAGGAATCAAAGAGACCGTAAGAAGAATGCTCTATTCACCTGTGCCAATTGTTGGAATTGCAGGAATGAAACTTCTAAGCCGCTCAATTAGAAAGTGGCCAAAGAAATTAGATGAGCGCCGAGCACGATTATATCTATCCAATGTTATTCGTATGCAGGAAGAAATCGGGACTGGTGGTGCTGGTTTTCGCTATATCTATGCTGGTTTTCTCAACGAGAGTAGTAAGAAGTTAAATAACCCCATTCTACTAGAAGCGTCAGAAATGATGGAAGCGATTGCTGATGAATGGCGCGTTTTTGCCACCATGGCAGTAAAAGTTTGCAAGAATAAAGGATCTGTAACTTTTGATCAAGTTGCCGATAAACTTTTAGAAATTGCCGAGCAAGAGAAATCCTTCTATCAATTTTTAAATAAGAGGTACCTGTAAGTGGGCCACATAGTTGAAATTGATTCACTAACTTATACGTATCCAAATGCTCTTGAGAAGTCGCTAGACTCTCTCTCTTTAAATATTAAGAAGGGACAATCCTTTGGACTTCTAGGTCCTAACGGTGCAGGAAAGACAACTCTCTTGTCATTTCTCTGTGGTCAAAGAAAGGATTTAACAAATTCAATAAAACTCTTCGGAAGTTCGTCTAACGAACTCCACGGAGAACTATTAAATATTGGTTATGCTCCACAGGAGTTAGCACTCTTTCCCATGCTTTCTGGTATTGAGAACTTACTCTTCTTTGCAAAATTAGCCGGTTTGGCTGAAGACAAGCGATTGGGCCGTGTTTTAGAAATGTTAAAGGCGGTTGATCTACAAAAGAGTCAAGATAAGTTAGTTGAAAATTATTCCGGCGGAATGAAGAGAAGACTAAATTTAGCCGTGGCCCTTTTAAATGATCCAAAACTTCTTATTCTGGATGAACCTACTGTTGGTGTTGATCCACAGTCTCGAAATCTAATTTTTGAAAAAATTGAAGAGCTTAAATCTCGTGGTGTCACGATCATTTACACCACTCATTATATGGAAGAGGTTCAAAGACTTTGTGATAGTGTCGCTATCGTTAAAGAAGGTAAGATACTATTTAATGGAACTCTAGATTCTCTTCTCGAATCTCAAAAGAATGAAAGCCTAGAGCAATGCTACCTCCAACTAACAGGTTACGAGGTGGTTGATTAGTATGAAAAACATCAAACATCTCATTGTTCAAGAAATTAAAGTTCTCCTCTGTGATAAACGAGCTCTTGGTATCTTATTTGCCATGCCCATGATTTTAATTCTCTTTCTCTCTTTGGCACTGACTGATGTCTATCACCAAAAAGTTGGAAAAAAAATTCATATAACAATGCTCACAGATCATTCTAAGACAACAGAAGAAATTGTGCAGCAGTTTAAGAACTTCAACTATCATATTGAACACATAACAGAACACCAGGGAATAGAGGCATCTTTAAAAAAAGAAAAGTCAGATGTCATTATTGAAATACCTAAGAGCATTAAAAATATTCTCGTTGGGACAAAATCAGCTGACTCTATCAAGATGTATTTCAGACCCACTCTAGATAAGTCTTACCAAGAATTAGTCAAAGGTCACTTCACCATTGCTCTGCAAAGCATGGTCATAGATCAAGTGAATCGTAGACTCAAGAAGATGAATGAGTCGAAAGAATTAAAGAAGAGTGTTGTGATTAATCAATTGTCACAAAATAAAAACTTCATAGAAGTCATGACTACGAACAATGTCATTCCTAACCCCATACAACAAACAGTTCCGGCTTGGGCGTTATTTGCCATGTTCTTTATTGTCATTCCTCTTTCAAATAGTTTTATTCGCGACAGAAATTCAGGAATCCTAAAGCGCCTACTCTGCTACAATATTTCAAAAGCAGAATTACTGATAGGAAAGCTCATTCCCTACATACTCATTAATATTATACAATTCTCTCTCATGCTCTTAGTTGGTCAATTTATTGTTCCACTATTTACGAGTAAGGACTTTTCTCTGGGAGAGATCAATAGTTTACTTATTTTAGTAACTCTAGTTTGCAGTATCGCCTCAACTTCATTTGCTTTACTTGTCTCTACTGTTTCTAATTCAAGTGCTCAGGCCCACAGCTTTGGACCACTCGCCATTGTAATCATGGCATTATTTGGCGGAGTTATGATTCCTCACTTTGTCATGCCTGAATTTATGCAATACTTATCCTATCTCTCTCCCCTATATTGGGCACTAGAGTCATACTTAGATATTTTCTTAAGAGGGGCCACTCTCACAATTGTTGCACCAAAGTTATACGTACTGCTTGGTTTCTCTCTCGTGGCGTTTGGTGTTTCACTTAAAAAGTTTCGTTGGAGCGAATAGTCATGGAAAAAAAAGAACAACTCATTAAATTGATCCAAGAAGAACTCATCGATGCAACAGGCCTCTTCGACGTTACACCTGAGCAAATTGATAATGATGAATTAATTTTTGGAGGAGAAGGAGCACTAGAGCTTGATAGTCTAGATGCTCTTGAACTTGTAATGATTTTAGAGAAGAACTTCAATGTTAAAATCAACGGTAAGAGTGCCTCTAGAAAGGTCTTTAAGTCCTTCAATACAGTTGGTGACTTTATTTTAGAGAACTCTTCTAGTGAAGATTTAGCGACTTATTTGAAATAGTCTTCACTAGAGAACTCAGTCCTCAGTATTGTTACCCTTTGTTTTGAAAGGTATTGTTAAAATCAAAAACAGCACACCTACAAAAATAGCGTAAAAACAGGCAACTTGAGCAGTAATTCCACAGTACTTAATACTGCCTGTTAATTGAACGCAACCTGATTTATTGTAGTCAGTTATAAGAAATACAAAAACGAGTAAATGTATTACTGATATAACAAGATTATCTTTTTTAATATTTTTCCACATAATTTTCCCTTATTCTATTTCCGATTTGACCACCCAACCAAGAAGTCCCAGCATTTATGAGACTATTTCCTGGAGAATAATTACCATCTGCGAGCGGAGTTTTTGAATCAGTTACTCCTGCCACAAAACTACCAACAAATGAAACAGCTCCACCAACAATATTTTCAGCTACCACAGGATTTTTCGCAACATAACCACCAATAGACATAAAGGCCATATTAATTTCCATTGTCCCAGCGATTATCAACACAGGAGCAGCTTCAACAAGAAGGACTCCAACTCCAATAGCTGCGACACCTCCAGCTGCCACCATAGTCGCATCAGCTGCCATTTCTAATACTTCTACAGCAAAGTCTACTTCGCTACCAAATTGCTCACTTATTTGACTATCAAAACCAAAGTCCAAATCAAAGTCAAATGAACTTCCACCGCCAAAAAAAGCACTTGGATCTATTGAGCTGAATCCACTTGGATCAACTAAATTGACAGGATCATTATCGCAATAACGAACTGAGTGCCAATTACCAGGCTTTAAAATTAATCCGTTTGGTGACCATTTTACCATAGGATCTACAGATAACCACTCTCTAGACATGGCTGAGTACACACGAGATTTTGACCAGTATAAATCCTTAGAAATATCTGAAAATGACAGTAAATGAGCATAAGACCAAAGAGTTAAACTCTCCAATTTCTTAGTCAACTCATGGTCCATGTCATCATTTAAGAAAACTTTCTTATTTCCCCAAGTATCAAATGAACGCTCCCAAAGAAGTTGTGAATTGTCTTCATCCAAAGAGGAGAACATCGCCACAACAGAACCTAGGTAGTTTGTTACGATAGGATATGTTTTCCCATCAATTCGAACGGCTACTTTTAGATTTTCAAATCTAATTAATTCAACACTTACACCTTTTGCTAGAAAATGATCTTCAGAGATGCGAATTGTACATTGATCACTCTTCTTACTTAGGTTTATTCCTTTGGGACAATAAGCTAAGAGCTGATCGTTATTATCATAGTATATTTCAAAATCGTCACCGTTGTTCTTAGTCACTCGTGAAAGGTTCTGAGAATTCCAGCGTAATTTCAATCCATTTACTCTCGTTGCTCGCCCCCTTAAATCTCGCCTGACAGATGTTCCTTGAAAACCAATTCTTAATTTCCCTTCATCTGAATAATCATAACTAGAACTTGTATTCTGAGATCTAAGAGAAGACGAAGTACTAAGTGAAGAAACAAAATCGTTAGTATTATAATCTATCAATTCCTGCCACAATTTACCGTTTCTAGATGAGACCTTCTGTGATGTTACAGCTACTAAGTCATTTTTAAATCTCTTTCTTAAGATGAGACCATTAGGATAAATCAGCTTAGAAATCTGTCCACCAACTGTACGTTTTTCGACTTTTACAATATTTTTAATCTCAAGCAGACTTCCATTTTTATAAATAAGTTTAACCTGAGATGAATCTCCATTCTTTAGTTCTTTTTTAGTACTAATAACTCTTCCTAAAAAGTCATACTTATTCTCTTGCTCGAAAAATAATGACGACACATTCTCAGCTAGGCCTAAGTCGTTATACTTTATTTCTAGTTGTTCAATTAAACTTCCATCTTTTAGCTTAGACCTATAGGCCTTAAGTTTTCCTTTCTCATAAGCCATCTCTTCAAAAACATCAGTTCTTTTTAAATTGTGGCCCTTACTAGTTCGAACCATTCGCCCTAGAGCATCAGTTTCCCAAATAAAACCATCTTGATTTTCAACAATATGACCTTGTTCGCTAATCTTTAAAATTTGAGAGTTTATTAATGGAGAACCATTTAAATCTTTTACTGTTGTAAATGCTGTAATTTCTCCATAGAAGTTAGTCTTCCACTTTAGACCTAACTTATTTAAAGAATCGATTCCTCCAAGAGAATTTGTATCTAAAGGGTAGCTCTCCCCCTTATGACCTATATCTAGAATATTATTTAATGAGCTTTTACACTCATGAGAAACCATTGCTCCCTCTAGGAAAAGCTTATGACAACCATTGACATACTCATGGAATATGCTTCTATCCACTAAAGAGTCTCTCTCATGAATAATTCTTCCAATGGCATCGTACTTATTTTCAATTTGAAGAATTGTAGATTCTCCACCAAGTTGTGCACGGTATCTTTCTAAGACTTTCCCCTGTGCATCTAGAATCACTTTTCCAGGAAAGAGGGTTTTGAATTGAGCAGAGTGAGAAGTAGAGGTAATTCTTCCAAAACCGTCTACAGTTATATGTTTTTCACTTTCAGGAAAATAAATAGAATAAGAATTCTCTACGCAAGAAAACTTTTCCTTTCCCTCACATTCCTTGATTCTTGGAAGTACTGCCTTCCACAACTCAACCTCTCCACTCTCACTATCAACACGTCTTATGTGAGTTTTAATTCCACTAACAGTGTAATCAAAAATGTGTTTTACTCCACGAGAGTTTTTCTTTGAGAGAACTTCATTAGTAACATCGAGATATTGTACCGAAGTCGTTTCGCCATCTTGCGAAATTCGACTAACTAACGGAGAATTATCTTTATAAGATATTTCAATATGGTCTCCTAAAGAGCTATTTACAAAGGCGGTGCGACCTAGTTCATCATAAACGTATTCTTTACAACGTTTGTGAGTACATTCTGCGACTAGGTTTGAGTTCTCATATTCAAAAGTGCTTCCATAGCGAATAACTTTATGATCTTTATCTGAACTCGCAGTTTTGAGAACTTTAAGTACATTAGTATCTGAATCAATTTCCATTCTCTTACTCTTATACTGTACCGCCTCTAAGAGCTGGTCTGTATAGGGAGACTTAAGTCCATGTCCACGTTTCTCGGTAACGAGATTAATTATCCCCTCTTCAAGGTTAATTTCTGGTGTTGAGATGACCTCTAAACTCCAACCATAACTTCTATTATCTTTTAAGTATCTAACTGACAAATCTCTTTGTAAGAATGGGTAAATTCTATTTTTATCAAGATTGATGTACTTATAAGTTTTGAAACTACTTTGGTAAGATTTAATTTTATCTTTATTCCAAATCTTTACTAAGAGAGCTTTACCATTCAATCTTCCTCTCGATTTAAAAAGAAGTGCTTTTGAACTTAAGTCTTTACTAAAACTTCTTTCAATTAAGCGGCCTTCAGAATTTTCATGATCTACATAGTCTGTTTCCTCAGTTCTTGAGAATCCAATAAAAGTTCCTCTATAAATATCTTTCATAGGTGAAAGATAATTAAACTTTCTATGATGAGCTGGTTGATCAAACTTAAAGACTTTATCAATTGTTTTAGTAACAACAACACCATCTTTCATCGCGTAATCAATACTTGCAAACCCTTCGTAAGGAGATTGAAGATATGTTAAGACTTTATGATCAGGAGTATTTGGGTAAATTTCATTAATTCCATCTCTAACAAGTACTTTTGTTCCCTTTAAAGGATGAACTGTAAAAGATCTTGCTTGGTGAGGTTCAAGAGTTCCATTCCCATCTATATCTGCAAAGATGATATCGCCTTTCTTGAGATCAAAAGATTTATCTCCTTTTTCAAACAGGGCCTTTAGAGAATTATCATCTAATGTTAAATTTTGATAATTTCCATCTTCTCCCAAGAACGTTATGTTTTTTCCTGACAAAACATCAACATATCCATCTCTATTGTAATCATTAAATAGAGTGTATTGGTGACAGTTAAAATTCACTTGTGAAGCTTTTTTCCATCCACTAAGTCCTAAAAGGTGATTCTTAGTAGTTTCAATTTGCTCTTCACCCTCATTATCTAACCAGATCTGAAATGCTTTTTTCTCATTAAAGTTTTGGATATAGACTTGGGCCTTAGATCCTGTTTTAGAAAAAACATCATCAAAAGAAATATCTTGTGCTTCTGAGTAACCTAATCGCTTTAAAATTGAGAGATTCAAGTTAGATTGTTTTTCGTGTGTATTTCTCGAAAGAGACTTCTCTCCTTGGCAGACCACTACATCTTTCTTTCCATCAGCATTTATATCTACAAAGAACAAACCATTTGAGTGAGCACTCACATGGTAATAATCAGTTTTAAAGCACTCTTTTTCACCCACATGTACTTTTGTAGAAACATCATAAGTTAGTAATTTAATATTCTTTCCACTAAGGGTAAGACTCTTATCCTCTTCCCACTGAGCAATATTATCTCCACCACTCCATACGGCAATTTCAACTTTAATTTCAGGACTGAGGTTATTTATTCTTGAAGATAATGTACCAGCGCTAATTGTAGGAGTAACTTTCCCACATTTCTTAGGAACGTTATATGATATCCCCTCTAGCTCGTTTTTGATTCTCTTGTTTATAGCTGTATAATCAATAGTAATTCGATCTTTTCTTCCATCATTATTTAAATCTACATATTGGTAGAAAATATCTTCTTGGTCGCCTTTTTCAACGATTTGGAATTGATTAAGATTCTTTGAATAAATAAGAGACTTCTCATCTTCATTTTCTAAAGTATTATTCTCTTCACTAGTTTCAAAACTTAATTTCTTATATTCAGCTTGGAACAGAGGAAGTAGAGCATCTTTTTGAACGACTTGAGATAAATACTTTCCAGAATATTTAAAGAAATAATGATGAGTAGTTTCACCTTGTGATATTGAGATCTCATTTAACAAACTACTCTTAGTCTGAAAAGTTCCATTTAAAAAAACAGGCATTGTAGAATTAGTATTCTTATAATGAAATTGAGCATGCCACTTCTTATTACTTTCAGAGATCTTTACAAGTTTTCCAGAGCTCCAAGTTAATCTAACACCCTTAAAATATCTATTAAACAAACCTATTGGCTGTCCATTTTTATTAAAAATCCAACGCTGTCCACTTGAGTCAAAAGTTACCCAGCCAGAGACGGTACCTTGTTTCTTAAGAGCGACATATACACTAAAGGAAGACTCTACAACTTGTTTGTAGATTTCATGAGAGTCATATTGAATTTCCACAAGATCAGCGAAACGAAAGGCCTTAGCGACAAGAGAATGGTGTTTTGAATCTACTTTCGTCAACTCGCCTCCACCATTTACCTCAGTGTAAGGAGTGATTGAATCTAGAGCTGGATTTTTAGAAATCATTGGTAAAGAAATATTCCAACCTATACCAAAATTTAAATTCTTACCACTTTGCGAATTGTAGGAAAAACTAAAATTAGACAGAGAGGAAAAACTCTTTGGTAACCCAATAGAAAAAGACGTTTTGAAGTCTCCTCTATTTGTATTAACAGCTAAAACAGGATCAAAAACTAATCTCTTCTCTAATGCTTCAGTTGCTGCGTCTGTTGATACAGGAGAGGACAGTTGAAGAGCAGCAGAAACTCCTGGTGCAGAGAAGGATGGTTTGTCTGGTTGAGTCTCAGGATCATCTCTATGTTCTCTTGGTTCTCTTCCCTCATGTCTCTCTCCAGCAATTGAAGCGACAGTTAACAAAGTACATAAGATCAGGAATAAGTTAGTCAGCATTTTCATAATTTCTCCATTATTATGAATTTGTATCTGCAATCAATAAGCCAAGCCCAGAAACAGTAAAATCAACAACTTAGACGAAGACTGTTCCGTTTTTGAAACAAAAAAAGCCCTTCCGAAGAAGGGCCCAATTTTTTATTTTTAGCATTTTATTGAATATGGAATGAACCAGCAGAGCCCTCTTTCCCAGACGTTCCAGTGAGAGTAGCTAGCTTATCAGTACTCGGTCCACAGGCGCTCGGTTTTCCACCACTTCCAGGAACTCCTGGATTCACAAAGAAGTTAACTTGATACTCTTTTACCTGATCCATACTACTTGGATTTAAAGTAATACTTCCTCCATGTCCAGCAACTCCACCATTACCACCAGCACCTCTTGAAACAAATGTCTGGGTATTCTTTCTAGTGTCGTGCCCAATAGTTCTATGACGAGTGCTATAAGTCTTCTCATAACCTACACAGATCTTTCTTTTAAATCTGTCGTGTCCTGGAGGATCTAACCATTCCCAATCAGAACATCTTCTTCCTGTATGAACTTGGTAAGCTTGCTGAGTTGTCCAAACTCTCCCTGCAGAAAAAGTCTGAACTTTGAAAGCACCACTTGAACATTGAGGAGACTCTTTTCCAGCGTGACCTGAAGCACCGACTCCTCCCATGGCTACATACAGAGGAAGAAAAGAGGGAGTATTCACTCTTGAGAGAATATTTCCAGCTCTTTGACCGTTATCTCCATTCGTTTGTTTTCCAGGAGAAACCCCCTGCGTAATATTATGGTATCCACCACTATGAACTAAGCTTGATTTGCTCCCATTTCGTCCAGGAGTGAAGCCTGTTTTATTTGGTAATCTTCCAGAGGTATCTAACCAAGGGTTAATCATCTCAGAAGTTTTAATCGTTATGTTCTTACCGGGAGCATAAATCATAGCTAAGGGATGAAAGCGGACGATATCCCCCTGTAAAACAAGATCAACGTTTGAATAGTAAATTCCCGCAGGAATAAGTTTCTCTCCACAACTTCCACCGACTTTACAAAAGCTTAGAATGTTTTGAATGTCAGTTTCAATTCGACTATTTTCTAAACTTCTAAAATCAGATTCTCCTAGTCCTTGAATAGAATTTAGAGAGAGCTGCTTATTGTATCTAATGTTGTTCGCTTTAATCACATGATTCACTAATTGATGATAGATTCCTACTTCTTTATCAGTCCTATTGGAAACGTGAACTTTTCTTTTAGAGCTCTCTAGCTCAAGCATAAACCTTAATAGTTCTACTTGATTAAATTCATTAATGTATTGCCTAAGTTCACCTGTTCCAGCAACAACACCTCTGAAGTCTTCTTGAATGGTTTTCTTGTAGTAATTAATTCCATTACCAATAGTAAAATCACCTGGAAGTTCTGAAACATCTAACTTTTCAGCACTTTCAATATAGGCCCTTAAGAAGTAGATTTGGCTCATAGGATGTTTAGGAAACTGTTGATTTTCAAAAGATTTCGCAATATTTTTCCCACCGTGTGACTTTAAGGCAACCCATAACTCGTATAAGACATTAGCTCTTGCATCGATACTTTCAATCCAAGATTCTTTCGAAACCTTAGTAAGCATATTCTCTGGACGATCAAATACAGTCATATATAAATCTAGGTTTTCATAAACTACATCTAAATTTACTTTTTTTCCCTTTTTAAGAGTTAATAAGCTTTTTTGATTAATATTCTCAAGGGAGTTCAAAATATTTAGAGTTACCGAAAAATGTTTCTTAGCTTGAATTTTAAAATTTAATATTCTCTTGTAGGCTTCAATAGAGTTAACCGAACTAGATACAGATAAAACTTCACGCTCAAATAATGGTTTCATAATTTTAATGAAAACAGCATCTTGTTCGACTATTCTATTTAGTAGGCTGTATCTATCAAATAAACCCTCTTCATAAGACTGGCTTACTTCAATGAAACTCACCCTTTGTTGGAAGTAATTTATTATTTCATTTACTGGTAATTCAAAATCAGACAACTCACCTGTTTTCATTCTAAAGTCGAGAAGATTTACCCATTTTAGAATTGTTTCATCATCTTTAGTAGAAATATCATTGAGGTTAACAACTAGATAGTTGATAAAATCAACCATATTTTCTTCTAAATCTTCAGAACTTCCTTGAATAGCTAAAACTAATAAATCATTACGAAGATCACTAAAATTAGCTCCATTCTCTAGATCTCTAACCATAGAGCCTAGGCTCTTTTCACTATTTGATTTTAGAAAGTACGAATTATGTTTTAACTGCTTTACGAGAGAAGATTTAACATTCTCATAGAGCGCCATTTGATTAGCTAAATCATTGGCAGAAGTGTCAGCTAAAGCGACGGAATTAAGTGAGAGCGACAATGCACTATAAAGTAGAATTTTTTTCAATTTTATCTCCTGTTAAGAACTATTGAAGAGAATAATGCACGCTTGATGCCAAATAAATCAGCTCAATTCAGGTACTTTTGTTCCAATTCTAGAACAAAAGGCATTTTTTAAGCTTTAAAGGATACCCGAGTTATTAATGCCAGCTTAATCAAAACACAATATTTACCAAATGATTTAATTCACGACTCTACTATTCGATAAGTCCTATAAGTAAATCTACCTATAATTGGATATTGCGTGAGTACTAAAAGATCTAAAAATTTAGTCAATGAAAAGTCTGTATTTATACTCAGTGTACTTTTCCTTTTATCGATTGCAGGGATTATTTACTACCTATACGACTATTCAGAAAATCTTGTATTAAAAATGGCAAAGGATGATGCAAGCTCTAAGATTGATGCCCTTGAAAGTTTTAGAACTTTATATTCACAAGAAGTTGTAGGAAAAGTTAAATCCTTCGGAATGGAAATATCACACGAGTATGCCGGAAAAAGTGCAACGATTCCACTGCCTGCTACTTTTACAAAACTTCTAGGACATAAAATGGGAGAAAATAATGATGGATCAGAAGCATTTCTCTATTCTGGATACCCTTTTCCATGGAGAGCAGAAAAAGGAGGTCTAAATGATTCCTTCAGAAAGAATGCCTGGGAATATCTAACAAAATATCCTGAAGAATCATACTCAGAAGTCATTCAAATCTCGGGACGAAGAGTACTGAGGCACGCAAGAGCAGACCTTATGAGGAAAGCTTGTATTAACTGCCACAATTCTCATATTCAGACTCCTAAGAACAATTGGAAGGTGGGAGATGTTCGAGGAATACTTGAAGTTCAAAAGCCTATTGAAGGTGCAATCATTAAAGCTGGTGAAAAGGCGCAAAGTATTTTATGGATGGTTCTCACTATTGGTATTTTAGGATCGGTCTCACTTCTTGGTTTCGCCATGATGATAAGAAGTGCAAAGAAGTCTTCAGATATAGCAAACAAACAATTTAAAAGTTTACAAGAGTTGCGAGAAGGACATATAGGTCTTCACAAAAAGATTCGTGGTGAAAAATCTCCAGAACAAGTGGCCGAAAATATTCTCTCCCACATTGTTAAATACCTCGATATTGATATGGGAGTCATTTATCTTATGTCTGAAAAGAATGGCCCTCGTAGAATATATACCTACAATAAAAATGAAGAACATTATGACACTCTTGATCTTACATTAGATATTAGAGAAGTTAGTGATGTTGCTAAGTCAAAGAAATCTGCACATATTACAAATAGATCAAAGAAGGATGATATATTTCTAAATGATACATTTATTACCCCCATTTTATACGCGGATAAGACGTTGGGAGTGATAGAACTCTCCAACTCTAAAGCCATTTCAAATATTCAAATATTGTTTTTAGAAGAAGCCTCCGAGGGGATTGCTGTAACTCTATCTGCAGCAATAGAGAGATTTAGAGTTAAAGATCTCCTAAAGAAATCACAGGACCATGCTACAGAGTTAAACTTACAAAAAGAAAAGCTCCGTGTATCAAATAAAAGTGCCCAAAAAGCAAATAAAGTGAAAAGTGATTTCTTAGCCAATATGTCACATGAGATTAGAACTCCCATGAATGGAATAGTCGGAGTACTAGAGCTTTTAAAAGATTCAAAGCTCTCGGAAGAACAAAAGGACTTAGTTGAAACTATGGAAACCTGTGGACACGGCTTGGTCATTGTACTAAATGACATTCTCGATTTCAGTAAAATTGAAGCTGGGCACATGGACTTTGAGAATGAACCATTTGACTTAAATAAATTGTTAAAAAGTATTTCCTTTTTATACGAGACTGAAGTCAAAAGAAAAAGAATTTCACTAGATAGTGAATTGATATGGAATGGTGTTCACTATTTTGATGGTGATGAATTAAGAATAAGGCAAATTCTTACAAACCTAGTGAGTAATGCAATTAAGTTTACCGAAAAGGGAACTATCAAATTATCAATTAAGGTAGAAAGAAAAAATGACTCAATTCACGATGTTCATTTCTTCGTTAAAGACACTGGAATTGGAATTCCGGAAGACAAATTAAAAACAATATTTCAATCATTTTCGCAAGCAGACATTTCCACTACAAGAAAGTATGGAGGCACAGGGCTAGGCCTATCCATATCGAGTCGTCTTTGTGACTTAATGGGAGGAGAAATGTTTCTCGAAAGTACTGTAGGAGTTGGTTCTACTTTTTCATTTAAACTACCTCTAAGGCTTTCTGAATACGACAAAGACGAAGAATCTTCCGATCCTTTAAGATCTAGTAACTGGAACGCTAAGAAAATCCCATTAAGTATTCTAGTGGCCGAGGACAATATTATTAATCAAAAAATTATAAAACGTTTTATGCAGAAGATTGGATATGAAATTGATATTGCAAAAGATGGTGAACATGCAATAGATGCCTTAGAGAATAAATTCTATGATGTTATATTTATGGATATGCAAATGCCAATTATGGGTGGTATTGAGGCGACCCAAAAAATCATAAATAAATGGGGAGACGACAGTCCTACTATAATCGCCATGACTGCGAATGTAATGGACGAAGATAGGCAAAAGTGTTTCGACGCCGGAATGAAAGATTTTTTAACAAAACCTGTTTCAATTAAATCAATCATCGCTGCTTTATCTAATATTGAAATAAAAGATAAGGCTTCATGAGACTCGTAAATAATTTATAAACAACTAGTCCTTACTTTTGAATTAGTTCAAATGCCCTCGCCGCTAAGCCCTTTGTCACCGCCCCGTGAATATTTGACCAACGAATCTTTTCTACACCAAATTTCTCCGTCAATTTCTTTGCGATGAGTGGATGTTGAACAGTTCCTCCAGTACAAAGAACAAAATCAATGTCCGACGTCCTACAATTGGCTAACTTAAGGGCCTCATTCAAAGTTTTATCTATGGACTCGCTTACTTCACTGCAACTTTCAAAGTAATCACTTTTTTGAATTAAACTTTCAATATTCATTCCCCATCTCTTATACGAGAGCTTCGTTTCAGAATGAGAGGATAAGTATATTTTAGAGTTTTCCACATTTCTCATGAGATCATATCCAAGTTTATGGTCGAAGAGTCTTTCTAGATTTTCAAGTTTTTTGATATCACTTTCTTCTTCAACAAAATCGAGTGCATCTTCAACGTAGTTTTGAATATGAGTATCATTAATTAATGAAAAGATAGCTGGTGAACACAGCTGATCTAGAAGTTTCTTTGAAAGACCATTTTCCATATTGCTGGCCGGTCTTTTGTACTTCACTCTTGAACCAAGATTAGGCATAACGTAATCTCTCATGAGATTAAAATCAAAACTATCACCCGCAACATTAATCCCCGCAACAGAGAGAATATCCTCAGATGAAAATCTCTTATTTTGCAAATTAATCACACTAAAGTCAGATGTCCCACCTCCAAGATCTGCAATAAGAACTTTCTTTTTAGATTCATAAGTTTCATTATAACTTTTTGCAGCTGCAACTGGTTCATAACAAAATTCAACATTTTTGAATCCTGCCATTTTTAAGGCCTTCTCAAATCTAGCGAGTGCAACTTCATCAGATCTCTTAGTGTCACCAAACATAACAGGCCTTCCAACAACAACACTATCAATATCTCTTTGATAGAAGCTATTGGCCCTATTTCTCACTTCTCTAATAAATCTCGCAACGATTTCTTCAACACTGACTCTCTTGTCATGAATGGTTGTCCCCTCAAAAGTCTCCCTTGAAAGAAGTGATTTAAATGATCTAAAGAAACGCCCCTCTCCTTCATTTGTAAGATATTTTTCATAACACTCATTACCATAGAGCCATTCATATTCTCTTGGCGTGTAAATAAGAGATCTCATGACATGTGGATTTTTGTTTTGAAAATCAAGAGGAATGGAATCAATACTTCCAAGAGGCGTTGCCGCCCCGAGGAGTGTATTACTTGTTCCAAAATCTAGTGCATATATTAATTCGTTGCTCATAAAGTTCCCAACTATCTCATTCTATTATGTAACACTTCTTCTCTTGCACTTTCTAACTGCTCTAATGCTACTTCGCTTAAAGAAATTCTATTAGGAAGTCTTATTGTTTTAGACTTGTCCGTTCCAATAGAAGCTATTTCTCTTGTTTCACTTTTATCTTCAATAACAATATAAGTCCCACTAGCGCTGATGTTGTTTGATAGGAAAACTGACGTTAAAAGTGTTGTTAAAAGTAGTAGTTTCTTCATTTGAGTCTCCTTGCCCATGTTAGATATTTTCTAAAGAGCAAGGAGGATGCCAATTTTTTGCTTCGAAATCAGAACGGTCCCTTTTAAGGTCGTTGAGTAAAGCCTAAAAATTAAAAACCTATAAACAGCTATGTTTTAATATAGGAGCAATGCCAGACTCTTCTTTATATTCGGTATTATAAATGAAAGCATTCTCACCAGGAATATATACAATAGCCTCTTGTTGAGGCAATTCTGATAACTCCAACACCTTAAAATCTTCACTTGCTAACAAAGTTCTCTCAAACCACAAAAGCCCCGACGAATCGAGGCTTTATATAAGAAGATTTTTTCTAATTACTTTTTAAAAAGTTCTCTAAGTTCTTCAGCTCTGTAAACAGTACCGTCTTTTAGAGTAACCTCTTCAAGCTCTTCTAGCTTTAGAAGAAAGTTTGTCTTAATAGCTGTAGGTTTTTTACTACTTTCTTTGGCAAGATAGTCAGCAAAGACTGGTAGAAGTTCAGACGTTGTCTGACCACCACTAAGACCTCCACCAACAAAACCGCTAAGCTTAGAATTAAATCTAATTATAGTAGTATGTCTTGAATCAACAATACTAACTCTTCCGTCCTTAGTTGGCTTAGTTCCACCACCACCGGCATCAACTCCACCTCCACCGGTCGCAAAAGCGGAGAACGTAATTATATATAATAATAAAGCTTTCACTGAAGCCTCCCTGAAGCAATAGTTTG
The DNA here is from genome assembly GCA_002163155.1 of Halobacteriovorax marinus. Taxonomy (GTDB): domain Bacteria; phylum Bdellovibrionota; class Bacteriovoracia; order Bacteriovoracales; family Bacteriovoracaceae; genus Halobacteriovorax; species Halobacteriovorax marinus_A. The sequence goes on from MAAO01000004.1 coordinate 488,787, forward strand.
CTTTTCTACTAAAGAATCTGCTACTAATCCAAAGAAAATACTATCGCTTCCTTTGTTCTCATTTTGATTCATCAAGTTGCTAATTTTTAAATGAGCCTCCTTCAGAATATTTATAACTTTAGGCATGGCTTTTTCTAAATTCACTTCCGATGACTTAAAAGATAAGTAATTCAAACCTTTATTTATTTGATCTGCTCTATAGCACTTTTCAAGAGTTAGAGATAGAAGCTTCTTTAACGTTTCTTGATCCATCTGTAATGATTCATTACTTACGAAGTAAACTTTATTTCCTTCTTCTTTTACATATTTTGATTCTAGTAGCTTATTAATTACTGTTTGACCTTCTAGTCCGAAAAGAAAATCAATTTCACTCCTAGTCAGATGATCTTTAGTTACAAGTAATAACGACAAGAGAAATGTATCTCTATTCTCAAAAAACTTTTCAAACTGAACATCGACAAATGTAGATTTTAAATTATGAGAATACAAATCCCTATAAGTCTCAGCAATAATCGGATAATTTTCATCAAGATACTTTAAAAGATCTCCCGTTGCTCCCGTTCCTCTAAGAACTTTTAGAACTTGATCGATTGTTGGAACGCGTACGTCCCCATTTTCAATTCTGTTTAACGAAGAAGCAGACATATTAAACTTCTTCGCGACTTGCGTTCCACTCAGATTCGGATGATCTACTTTATAAGATCGTATCCTTTCTCCGAGAGCTTCGCACAATGTGGTAGTGTGTGTGACCATTGCGTCCATAAACTCTTTGCCCCGTTTGTTGTAATTCAATTAATTCTTTTTAGACCACATTACGCACAGGGTAAATACAACTTGAATTATTTACACCATCATCAAGAAAACTTGTGGATTGTGCTCTAACTCACTAAAGGATCCTTCAACTCCTTGTGATTTAAGTAGGTTGGGAGTTTGAAAGTACACTTCAGTTTAGCTCCTCCACTCAAAACCCTACGCAGACCAAGTATGAAATAGAGAAAATGAGGCAAGCACTATGACGTAACTAACTGAAATAACCATAGGGACTCGTGTACCTAATTAAGGTAGACTAGCCTAAGATATGAATATTTTTAAGAATCATCCAATTTACCTACTCACCCTATTGGCCATTACTTTATGCGCTATATTCTCTGTGGGCTTTCTTCATCCGGATGAACAGTACTACACCCTTGATTTCGCATTTAAAAAACTTGGGATTCTTGAGAACTTAACCACATGGGAATTTGAAACAAGAATTCGTCCCTGGACTCTCCCATACTTTTTCTACATTCTACTTCTACCTTTTAAAACTCTTGGCATTACCAATCCCTTTACTCTCGCCACTATCGCGAGGCTATTTTCGGGACTGTTGGGTTTTATCACTCTTATCTCTTTTACAAAGAACCTACGTCGCTTCTTTAGTGAAGATAACTTTAAATACTTTGAAAAGTTCTCGCTTCTTTTTTGGCCCCTCATTTTTATGAGTGTAAGAACTTCATCAGACCATTGGGCCACTTGTTTCTTCTTATTAGGACTACTTGAAATTTTAAAAAGTGAAAAGATATCTTCAAAGTCTCTTTTCATTGGTGGACTACTCTTTGGTCTCTCATTTTCCCTAAGGCATCAAACAGGAATACTCTCCCTCTCTTTTGGATTGTGGTTACTTATTTCAAAAACTCTTCCCCTAAAGAGATGGCTCTTTAGTTTTTCTAGTTTAATTCTTCTTGGAGTATTAATTGGAATTGGACTCGATTCACTTGGTTACGAACAACTCACATTCACTCCGTACAACTATCTAACAGAGAATATTTTAAAAGATAAAATAAGTGGTTTTGGAGTTATGCCCTGGTGGGGATATTTAAAACTCTCCCTAAAAGGACTAAACATATTTGCGCCTCTTCTTATTATTGGTGCAGTTAATTACATGAGAAAGAATCCATATGCTTGGGCGACTTGGATTTTTATTCCATTTCTAGTTTTTCATAGTGCCATCGGACATAAGGAACTAAGGTTTCTCTACCCTCTCCTATTCATCGTTATTTACATGAGTTTCCAGTCATATAATTTTATCAAATATAAAAAGAGTTTTTCCACAATTCTATTCTTCTCTATAATAGGCACAGTAATAGTTTGTTTTAAACCTGCCTATACACCCATGAAGTTCTATCACTTCCTCTACAATTATAAGTCTGGAGAGGCATTAGATCTCTACACCTTTAAAGATAGAAAGGGACGATATCCAGAGCTTGAAATGAAAGTTTTTGAGAGAGCAAATACAACACTCATAAAAGACGAAGTGAAAAGTCACAACCCTTTCTACACTTTTACAACTAAGTATAGTGACCTAAAAACGATAAACTCCAAGTATCAATGCACGCAAGAATATATCTCGTACCCTAATTGGGTTTTAAAATTTAATTTCTTTAAATGGAGAGATAGATCAAATGTTTGGGCGCTTAGTTCTTGTAAACAAATCCCTTAGAGGCCCATCAATTATTTTACAAAGAGTGAATAACTCGATTGAAAACATTTTCCAGACTCTAGAGTGATGAGACCTTCTTTTTCAAAGAAGTTATTCTTTGAATCAACTGCGTCAGCGACTCCACTCCAAGGCTCAATACAAACAAAGGGGGCACCATCAGGGGACCAAAGGCCTAAGTAAGCACAGTTTTCAAATTCCATAAGAACAGATTTGGAATTATTAATATTTTTAAGACTCACTTTTGTTGAAGTAATATCCTTAAAAACTAAAGCATCATTTTGAAATAATCTAGAAACTAGTGGAATCTTCTTTCCATGAAACATCTTTCTATCAGGAAGAGTATGAAAGTTAACTAGCCCTTTTTCTAAATAGTAGGCTCCTCCGTACTCGTCTTCTTCAAATTCCACATAGTAATCTTCGTATTTCTCACCATCAGCTAAAGGCACATTGAATGCGGGATGTGAGCCTATAGAAAAGAGCATATCTCTTCTATCAACATTTCGAACTTCATATTCAACGAAGAGTTTTGGGCCATAAACCCTAAAGCGAACTTCTAAAATAAATTTGAAAGGATAAGACTTTAGAGTCTCGTCTGTATACTCAAGTTTAAAGTGAGCCACATCTCTTTCAGCTCGCACCACCTGAAATTCCATATCTCTAGCAAAGCCATGCTTGCCCATAGAGTAGAATTTATTACCAAGACGGTACTTATCATCCATAAGTTGTCCAACAACCGGAAAGAGAATGGGAGCAGATCGCTTCCACCACTTTGGATCAGATTGCCAAATATACTCTGTCAGTGTCTCTGAATCGAGCAAACTCTTAAGTTCTGCTCCATTAGTACTAATTTTTGCAGTGATAAACTCACTCGAAATTTCAATTACTTTCGACATCCTGTCCTCTTAGTTGAGATAGCGCCCAAACACCCATAATCAAAAATAAGTTTTCCCCATCTCCAAAAGTGTATTGAAACATTCCTGATGTGATAAAACTTAGTACAAAGGGAAATGTTAAATCCCCTATTAAATCTCTTCTTTTAAATGATTCTATTAGCCATGCTATAAAGAAACCAAGGGTCGCTAAGAATCCAACAATTCCCGTTGAAGCTAAATGCTCAAGGAGATTATTATGAGCGTGTCCTCCGAATTCAGGAAATGCTATATTATGCTTCTTTTTAATCTCTTTTACGTTTGATTCAAAGTTTCTATAACCCCATCCAAAAGCAGGTTTCTCTCTAAAGGCCTTATAAGCTGTTTCATAGAAAGCTATTCTCTGCGAATTAGAACCTTCACGACTTAGAAACATATTTTGAACTTTACTACTGAATGTAATGGCACCACCAAAAGATATAAGAATGACCATTGTAAAAATCAGAAATAACTTGAAGTTCTTTTTCAAGAAATATCCCATAACTCCTACTGCATAACCTATCCATCCACCTCTTGCGTAAGAGAGTATAGTTCCAATTACAGCAAGAATAGCTGAAGAGTATAGTGCCCAGGGACGAATGATATTTATCTTCTTAAGACATGAGATTGTAAGTAGAACAGCAAATAAACTTATGCCATAACCATAAGTCATGTACATACCAAAGAGACCACAGGCCCTAATGGGATGACAGGCATCTTTCATTTTCACAGGATTAAATCCTGTATATAGAGCTATCAAACCCGAAATAGTAGCGACAGATGTAGCAAATAGAAATGTGTAGATAAGGATTTTCTTCTTTTTCTCATCTAGGTAATTATCGACAAGTCTCTGAATGGCAAAGACACTTAACCAAGGAATGAGAAAGTACTTTATCTTTAAGAGATTTTTATACGGTCTATCCAAAATGTCTAAATTGAAAACAACCGAGAGAATCATCGAGCCCATCATTAACAATAGAAAAATTGAACTATAAGTTAGTTTGATTGGTTTTTCTTTTTTTATAAAATCCTGAATGAAGAAGTAAATCGCAGGAACAATAAAGAGGATATGACTAAGAGCACTAAAGCTAACTGAAACAAAGGTTCCAAGCGCCAAGACGAATAATGCTGCATAAGTTAATTTTAAGCTAACTAAATTCATTTATCTATCATACCTTTAAAGAAGAAATTTTGCATGAGTGAAGTTTAAATCAAACGATTTAGTCAGATTAGTCTTTTAAATTCTTTTCCCACTCAAAGGCAGTTCTAACAATCAATTCAAGATCATCATGCTTTGGAGTCCAACCTAGAACTTTTCCTATCTTTTCTGCTTTAGACATAAGCACAGGAGCGTCGCCCGCCCTGCGTGGTCCCATCTCAATTTTAAAATCAACTCCAGAAACTTTCTTTACTACTTCTAAAACTTCTTTAACTGTAAATCCATGACCATAGCCACAATTGCAAAGAGTAGATTCTCCACCCTTCAATAGATAAGTTAAGGCATCGATATGAGCTTGCGCCAAATCATCCACGTGAATATAATCTCTAATACAAGTTCCATCTTTAGTTTCATAATCATCACCAAAGACAAACATCTTATCTCTCTTTCCAAGAGCAGTTTCACAAGCAATTTTTATAAGGTGAGTTGAAAGAGGAGAACATTGTCCAACCTTTCCTTCAATATTTGCTCCCGCAACATTGAAGTACCTGAGAATAACGAAGTTAAAGTCATCGTGGGCATGGGCCACATCTTCAAGCATCCACTCAGTCATAAGTTTTGTACGACCATAGGGATTAATGGGTTGCACTTGCATCTCTTCCGAGCAAACGCCCCCTGGGGCCATGCCATAAACAGCAGCAGTTGAAGAGAAGATAAATTTATTAATTTTATTTTTTACACAGAGATTAATGAGATCCAAAGTATTTTGCGTATTATTATTATAATACTTCAGAGGATCAGTAACACTTTCTGGAACAATGATAGATCCAGCAAAGTGAAAACAAGCGGAGAAGTTATGCTCTTTCATCAAAGCATCAAGCTTGGCATGATCTTCTAGATCTCCTATGACCAATTCTCCGGCCAGGACACTCTTCTCTCTTCCTGTTGAAAGATTATCGTAAATGATAATATCGTGATCAGATGAACCGAGTAGGTTTACTATATGAGAACCAATGTAACCTGCTCCACCTGTAACTAATATTTTTGCCATCTATAATTCCTTCATAGTTGAATCTATCAACTCTTGGATATTCTTCTTAAAATTTTCTCTTGAAAATTCTTCTGCTCTTGAAAACAAATCACTGGATTGAAAGGATTTTAATTCAAATTCTTTTACAGCGGCAATTAAGGACTCTTCAGTTTGTTCTTCAAAGAGGACAGAGACTTTATCAGTTAAAGTCTCAAGCACGCCACCTATTTTAAAGGCAATGACAGGAGTTCCACTAGCAAGTGATTCTAGAGGAGTAATACCAAAGTCCTCAGTACCAGGAAAAATCAGCGCTTGAGCTTTTGCAAAGTACTTAACCACTTCTTCTCTTGAAAGATTTCCAAGAAGCTCAATACCCTCTCCGGCCATCTCTCTTAGTTCCTGTTCTTGTTGACCTGAACCAATAATCTTTAGTTTTTTACCCATTTTATTAAAAGCTCTGATCGCTAAATCAACTCTCTTATTGGGGGCAAAAGCTGTAACCATTATATAATAGTCTTCTTTTTCTATGGGATTTTTTTGAAACTCTCTAAAGTCTTTCAAATCAACAAAGGGATGAATAACATCTGAATCAATATGATAGTATTTTTTAATTCTCTGTTGAACGAACTTTGCATTTGCAATTGGTACATCTACATTTGCATTACTTTTTAAATCCCAATTGACGAGATAATTCTTAAAGATTCTAGCTCCTAGTCTCTGATAGAAGGGAGCTTGTGGTCCAAAGTAAACATCATACTGATCGTAGAGATATCGCATGGGACTATGAATATAAGAAATATGTTTTGCCCCATGAGGCTTCTTCACACCCTTAATCACGCAATGGGATGAGCTGATCACAAGATCAGCTTCCTCAACCACTTTCATCATAGAAGCAGCTAATGGGAATAAAGGAAGAAACTTTCTATAATGTTTATGAATTCCTGGAATATAGTTTAGAAAAGAAGTCACAATTTTTCTATTTTCAATCAAAGGTGTTGTTGAACCCTTTTTATACAAAAGGGTATAGAGAGGAGCATCTGGGAACATCTCACAGAATACTTCGAGAACTCGCTCTCCACCTCTAAATCCAGTTAACCAATCGTGCATTAAAATTACTTTCATGCAGAAAATTATAACAAATTTGAATCTTACAGTCACCTTTTGCCAAATGGCGTTAGACCTCTTAAGCTATACTAAACAAAACTAAGGATAAAGAATGCACAGGGCCAAAAAACCGGGACTCCTAGTCTCACTCGTACCAGTTATTTTTCTCGTATTTCTACTCATTCAAAATGTGATTATTTTTAAAGATGACGCTACTGGTGGAGCTAATCAAATTGCTCTCTTAGCAGCAGCATTTGTTACAGGAATTATTGGAGTATTCTTCTTAAAAGTTAAGTACCACCACATTGAAGAGAAAATAGTTTCATCAATCAATATGTCGCTATCGGCAATCACTATACTCTTTGTAGTAGGAGCGCTCATCGGAGTTTGGATTTTATCTGGAACAGTTCCGGCCATGATCTTCTACGGCTTAAAAATCATTCATCCAAGTGTCTTTCTACCTGTCGCTTGTATTATTTGTTGTGTCGTATCTCTTGCAACTGGAAGTAGTTGGTCAACGACAGGAACCGTTGGTATCGCCTTAATTGGAATTGGCCAAACAATGGGAATTCCAGAAGGAGCAGTCGCAGGAGCAGTAATCTCAGGTGCTTATTTTGGTGATAAAATGTCACCTTTGTCTGATACAACAAACCTAGCTCCTGCAGTGGCGGGCAGTGAACTCTTTACTCATATTCGTCATATGGTCTACACATCTGGACCAGCAATCATTTTATCCATCATTGGTTTTACAATTCTCGGTTTCACGTATGACACTAAAGCGATAAATTCTGAAAGTATCGACCTCATGCTTGCGACGATTGATTCCAAATTTAATATTTCCCCTCTAATGTTTATTCCACCAATAGTTGTACTATTTATGGTGAGAAAGAAAGTTCCAGCTCTTCCGGCCATTGCTACAGGGGTTTTAGTAGGAATTATTACTGCTTTGATTTTCCAAAGAGAAATGATGGCCTCTCTTCTTGGAGGAAAGACTACAATAAAAGATTATTACACGCTAATTACTCAAGTTTCCTATCAAGGTTTTAACATTGAATCAGGAAATAAGTTAGTAGACTCTCTTTTAAGCCGAGGGGGAATGAGTGGCATGCTTTCAACTGTTTGGTTAATATTTTCTGCTATGGTTTTTGGTGGGACACTTGATGCAACCGGTATGCTAGCTAAAATATCTAGTTCAATATTAAAATTAGTAACAGGAACTGGTTCACTCATCGGTGCAACACTTGCAAGTTGTTTAGTTTTAAATGCAACTGCCTCTGATCAATATCTTGCTATCGTTGTTCCGGGAAAAATGTTTAGAAAAGCATACGAGAAGTATGGCCTAGACCCTAGAAACCTCTCTCGTGCACTTGAAGATGCAGGAACCGTGACTTCTGTACTCATTCCTTGGAATAGTGGAGGAGCCTATAACTCAGCAGCTCTTGGTGTTCCAACGTTAACGTATTTGCCATATTGTTTCTTTAATATTCTATCGCCGATTATTTCGTTATTTTTAGCGGTCATGAATATAACAATTGTAAAAAGATTAGAAGAAGAGAAATAATAAAAAAGGCCAGTATCGAACTGGCCTTTTTTATTCTATTCAATTACAAATTATTTTTTTATCGCTGAAGGAATATACCCCCTATCAACCTTTTGAAATTTTCCTTTACGACCATAGTCATCCAAGTAAGTTTCATCCAAGATTTGCATTCTTCGAAATTTCTTCTCAATCGTTTCCCACATGGAAATTCTTTGATCCTTTCCACTTCTTAAAATTATTTTAGTATATTTACTTATTGAGTACCCACCTCTAATAATAGCTTCAGAGAAACTGACATTGTAGAGCTTGAATGGATTAATTCTCTTACCTTTAAAACGCATGTTCTTTATTGCATAACCCTTCTTGGTAAATTTCTTAATATCAAAGGTTATTCCTGAAACATAGAGAGGTAAACCTGTGCGCATCACAATTCTAAAGAGAACTTTTATCAAAGCTCCTCTAATTTTAGCTGTGTATACGTTGTATCCAAATTTATTTTGAAACTCAAAGGTTCTAGGATTTCCATTATAGAGATCTCTTCTAGTAACAACTTTATGAGTAGGGTAATTTAATCCAGACATGGGTTCCACGTGAACAGAGAAGTCTGCTCCAGTTTCCTCTCTCATTGAGTCATTGATAAAGTGACCCCAAATATGCTTATTCCCCCCTTCAAAAGGAGAATCAAGTTCACTAATTCCAACAGATGCTTCGAGCCATTCTTTTCCGTAATCATCATCTAAATTTTTATTTGCTTGCTCAATCGCATACAAAACTTCTTCATTCTGCTCAGCTATAACGGGCATAAGTTCATAATCATCTATTTTTATTTCTCTTGTTTCTTCATTAAAATCAATGAGCAACTTCCCAAGCCATCTTGCATGATTACCGGCCTGAACAATTGGAATTCTCTTATCTTTTTTCGTTTTCTCATAGTGAACTTTATGAAGTTCTGTATGAGAATGTCCGCCAACAATAATATCTACTTCAGGACATTTCTTAGCTATTTTCTTATCTTTATTAAATCCAACATGAGTTAGAGCAATAATAATATCGTTTCCTCTTTCTCTTAATTCTTTGGCATATTTCTTACAGGCATCATATTCATTACTAATTCCGCCTTCATTTATTCTCCACTTATAAAGAATATCATTCGTTGTGATTCCTAATACTCCTACCTTGACTCCATCATATTCAAATTCAGTATAAGGCTTCAGTTGTTGATGAATATTTTGAAATCGATCTGCAGTAAATAGATTTGCTCCTAAGAATTTAAAATTAGGTTTTACTTCTCCTAGGATTGAATCAAGATCATCTGTCCCCATCAAGTAATCATGGTTTCCGATTGTCACAACATCAAAGCCAATCATGTCATGTATCTCAAAAACACTTTTTCCCTTATCTGCTAGATAATATATATTTCCTTCTAGAAAATCTCCAGCATCCATCGTTAGAGTGGGAATACCATTTTCCTCAGCTATTAATTTCTCTTGCTCTATAAGAGTTTTAAGCCTGGCATAGCCACCTCTTCCCTTCATATGGTCCGCATGGTCCATGTGGGCATGAATGTCATTGGTGTGGAGTATTTGAATTTTCTTTGCTTCTAATTGAAACGATGTGAGCGCAACAAAGAGAATTAGAAGTAATTTATGATTCATATTAAACCTCAAACTAAGTAGTTATTTATGACTAATTCGGATTTTTGAGGCTTCTTCTTCATTTAAATTAAGTTAAATTTATTTGACGGATAATTTTTCCTAGGAGTAGTTGAATAAAAGGCTGCAGTAAGCCGTATTTTCTATAAATACTTTTTCCTTTGACTGAATGTTGCTAAAAAAGATACTTTTTGTGTAATGTTTGACTCAAATGATATGAATTTATTTTCCATGAACTACGCGGTAACTCTTTCTAAGTTACTGAACAGTTTAGATCACGACAAAATTGCTGAAGCCGCCAAAGAAATTTTGCGTGCTAGAGATAATGGAAAGACTATTTTCATTATTGGTAATGGTGGTAGTGCAGCAACTGCAAGTCACTTTGCCAATGATCTTCTCATTGGAACAAAATCTAAAAAGAAACCTTTTAAGGCCATTGCGTTAACAGATAATACTGCAAATATTACAGCCGTTGGAAATGATTTTGGTTTTGAATGTATCTTCTCCAAGCAACTTGAACCCCTCGCCAGTAAAGGTGATTTACTCATTGCTTTTTCTGCATCTGGAAATTCTGAAAGTATTATTGAGGCCACCAAAGTTGCCAAGATGAAAGAATGTACTGTTATTGGAATTTGTGGTTTTAGTGGTGGCTTACTTAAGGCCATATCCGATACATGTATTCATATTGAAACTAATGACAAAGAATATGGCCCTGTAGAAGATATGCACATGTGCCTAGTTCATATTTTTGGTAATTACTTTCGTGAATATTGCCAAAGTGAACTAGCTCATCCCAGCCTGACGAATAACAATCAATTAAACCTTCTAGAAATTCAATAACTTAAAGATTTCTCCTTGTATTTCATCCCACCGTGACAAGAAGCGTTTGACTCACTGAAAGAAAGATATTGTGCAAGTAGTAATTTTCCCATAAATCTAATTTCACAAAGTTTGCGAAGTTATGAGTTTAGTTTTTTGGGGAGAAGTTAATGAAAACAAATTATTCAGAGTTAAAACAATTTAAACATGACATCAAGTCACCGATTGCAGCACTTAGAACGCTTACAAAATTACGAAGCACCTGGAATGCTTCTGAACAAACAGTGCTGAAGTTAGCATTTGAAAGAATAGAGAACCTTATTGTAAACCTCGAAAATGAAGAGACCTACAAAAGTTGTCGTCCATTCACATTGGCCAAAGATCTTTTGAAAGAGAAGAGAATTCTTATAAAAGGAAAATCAATCTCACTAAAATTAAACTTTGAAAGAGAAGCAAGATACGCCATTTGTAATATTCAACCCTCAGAGTTTAAGAGGATCTTATCAAATCTCGTTAATAACTCCCTTGAATCAATAGACGATAGAGGGTTTGTCGTTTTAAAGGGCGTTTTAAAAAATGATAAACTCTTTATTTCAGTCCTAGATAATGGACATGGAATTCTATCTGATGACTTGAGCAATGTGACAAAATTAGGCTGGACTCAAGGCAAGTCTAGTGGACAAGGACTTGGACTCTATCATGCGAAAGAAACTCTTTCGAAATGGAGTGGTAAACTTCATATCAATTCAATATTTAATCTGGGAACAAAAATCACACTGGCGCTCCCTACTAAACCTACTCAATTGGCGATTGCAGTCTAAGATCGCAACACCTAAATCAATATTCTAAACTCAGGTACAAACAATGTGTTTTACCTGAGTTTTACAATCAAAATCCTGTTAAATTCGCGCATTCAAAGTTAGAATATTCCTTTAATACAAGCCATTATTAAGGACCGTTTTCACGATGAAGATTATAGAACACCTAGATCGCGCCAAGAATAAAGAATTACTTTGTAGCTATGAAATTGTTCCGCCTCCAAGAGGAAGATCAGTTCAAGATATTATTGATATTGTTGAAGCCATTCAACCATATAATCCCCCTTGGATTGATGTGACCAGTCATGCAGCAGGTGCTTTTTATAATGAAAAAGCTGATGGCTCAATTGAAAGGAAGATCTTTAAGAAACGTCCTGGGACTATCGGGATCTGTGGAATTATTCAGAATAGATTTAATATTGATACTTGTGTACACCTTCTCTCTCTTGGATTTACAAAAGAAGAAACTGAAGATGCACTTATCGAACTTAACTTCTTAGGAATTCATAATGTTCTTGCCTTAAGAGGCGACGCTCCAAACTATAATAAGAAAATCGACAAAACGAGACACACAAATAAATACGCCATTGAACTTGTAGAACAAATCTCTGAAATTAAAAGAGGAGAATTTTTACACGATATTTCTGGAGCAAGACCCCTAGACTTCTGTACAGGAGTTGCAGGTTATCCCGAAAAACATTTTGAAGCTCCTAATATGAGTTTTGATATTAAAATGCTTAAAGCAAAAGTTGATGCTGGAGCTGACTATATTACAACTCAAATGTTCTTTGATAATGAAAAGTATTTCAGCTTTGTAAAAGATTGTCGTGATGCGGGAATCACTGTTCCTATAATTCCTGGAATAAAAATTATTAAGAACCTAAATCAATTGGCCTCTATTCCTAAACATTTCTACGTAGACTTTCCAAATGAGTTTGTCGATGAGGCCATGGAAAATCAAGAACACATAAAAGATATTGGTCTTGAATGGGCAATGAAGCAATGCCAGGGTCTTGTAGATGCCGGCGCACCTTGCTTACATTTTTATATTATGAATGACACTAAATCAGTGATCGAAGTCGTTAAGAAGTTTAGATAGGAGTCTGACTTGTCAGAACTAAGACCATATAAGAAATCAGGAAATGATCTTCTAAAACTATTAGAAGAAAGAATTGTTTTTATGGATGGAGCCATGGGCACCATGATCCAAAGATATAAACTAGAAGAAGAAGATTTTAGAGCGGAGAGATTTAAAGCTCACGAATCTTCTCTAAAAGGAAATAACGACCTTCTCAGTTTAACCAGACCAGATGTTATCGAGGCCATTCATATAGAATACCTTGAGGCCGGATCTGATATTATAGAAACAAATACATTTAGTGCGACAAAAATTGGTCAAGCAGATTATCACCTTGAAAGTGTCGCTTATGAAATCAATGTTGAATCCGCAAAGATTGCAAAAACTGCTTGTGAAAAAGTCATGGCAAAAGATCCTAGTAGACAATGCTTTGTTGCCGGAGCGCTAGGTCCTACAAATAAAACAGCTTCCATGTCGCCAGATGTGAACAACCCAGCATACAGGGCAGTTTCTTTTGATGATCTTGTTGATAATTATTACGAACAAGCAAAGGGATTAATAGAAGGAGGAGTAGATATTCTCCTACCTGAGACAACTTTTGATACCTTAAATATTAAGGCCGCAATTTTTGCTATAGAAAAACTCTTCGATGAATTAGATTACAGAGTTCCCGTTATGCTCTCTGTAACTATCACAGATGCATCAGGTAGAACTCTTTCAGGTCAAACCATTGATGCTTTTTGGAACTCCGTTCGCCATGCTAAACCATTGAGCGTTGGAATCAATTGTGCTCTTGGTGCAGAAGAAATGCGTCCTTACATGGACAGACTTTCTCAAATAGCAGATTGCTACACCAGTTGTTATCCAAATGCTGGACTTCCTAATCCTCTGAGTGACACTGGTTACGATGAGCTACCAAATGATACAGCAGGTTTTTTAGAAGATTACGCTGAATCAGGATTTTTAAATTTAGTTGGTGGATGTTGTGGAACAACTCCAGCTCACATCAATGCCATAAGAAAATTCTTAGAAGATAAAGAACCAAGAGTAAAACCTCACCTAAAAGAGGTCATGAGACTCTCTGGTCTAGAACCTCTCCTCATTGATAGAGAAGATGAAAACCGACCTTATTATATGGTCGGAGAAAGAACTAACGTTACGGGTTCTCCTCGCTTTGCCAAACTAATCAAAAATGGTGACTTTGATACCGCACTTGAAGTTGCCAGACAACAAGTTGAAAACGGTGCAAATATAATTGATATAAATTTTGATGAGGGAATGCTCGACTCAAAAGCTTGTATGATCAAATTTATGAACCTAATCGCTTCCGAACCTGAAATATGTAAAGTTCCAATTATGATTGATAGTTCTAAATGGGAAGTTATTGAGGAAGGTTTAAAGTGCTTACAAGGAAAAGGAATTGTAAATTCTATTTCCTTAAAAGAAGGTGAAGAAAAGTTCATAGAGCATGCTCAACTTATAAAGAGATATGGAGCTGCAACAGTAGTTATGGCCTTTGATGAAAAAGGACAAGCTGCAGACAAAGCAGATAAAGTTAGAATTTGTAAAAGGGCCTATGATATCCTCGTCGATAAAGTAGGATTTGACCCTAGAGACATAATTTTTGATCCCAACATCCTAACCGTTGCTACAGGTATGGATGAACATAATAACTACGCCGTAGATTTTATTGAAGCCGTTAAAGAAATTAAAGAAAAATGCCCAGGTGTTCTTACCAGTGGTGGAGTTTCAAATGTTTCGTTCTCATTTAGAGGAAATAATGTTGTCAGGGAAGCTATCCATTCTTCATTTCTTTATCATGCCATTAAAGCTGGTCTTGATATGGGAATTGTAAATGCTGGAATGCTAACAGTATATGAAGATATCGAACCTACACTTTTAAAGTTAGTTGAAGATGTTCTCTTAAATAGATCGACAGAAGCTACAGAAAAACTTGTAGAGCATGCTGAAAAAATTAAAGGAACAGGAAAGAAGAGAGACGTAAAAGACGATAAATGGAGACATGGTACGTTACAAGATCGTATGACCCATGCTCTAGTAAAAGGAATCTCGACTCACATTGAAGAAGATACAGAAGAAGCAAGATTAGAACTCGGAATCCCTTTAAATGTTATTGAAGGTCCTTTAATGGAAGGGATGAAAGTTGTAGGAAAGTTATTTGGTGAAGGAAAAATGTTTCTTCCTCAAGTTGTTAAGTCTGCCAGAGTTATGAAGCAGGCAGTAGCTTATCTTGATCCTTTTATGGAAGAAGAGAAGAAAAATAATAAAAATGCTAGAAAACAAGGAACCTTTGTCATTGCCACAGTAAAGGGTGATGTTCACGATATTGGAAAAAATATTGTGTCTGTTGTACTTGCCTGTAACGGGTATGAAGTTATAGACCTTGGAGTCATGGTAAGTTGCGAAGAAATCATAAAAAAGGCAAAAGAACATGATGCTAGTATCGTGGGAATGAGTGGACTCATTACCCCGTCTTTAGATGAAATCATTCACAACTCAAAAGAATTTCAAAGACTAGGTTTCACTTGCCCAATTCTAGTTGGTGGAGCCACAACCAGTAAGGCCCACACCGCTATTAAAATAGCCCCTCACTATGAAGGTCCCATTGTTCAAGTTGGCGACGCATCTCTAGTAGTTGAAGTTTGCTCGAAGTTATTAAACCCAGCAACTGTAGAACAATATACAAAAGAGTTAAAAGATAAGCAGCTCAAGGTAAAAGAAAACTGGGAAGCAGGTGACGGAGCAAAAACAAAGTTATTGGATTTCTCTAAAGCGAAAGATTGGAAAGCGCTAACCGACTGGAAGTCGATAGAAATTGCTAAGCCAGATTTCATTGGGACTAAAGTTTTCAATGACATTGCACTCGAAGAAATTCTTCCTTATATTGACTGGTCCCCCTTCTTTTGGACTTGGGAACTAAAAGGAACTTATCCAAAAATATTAAACAATGCAAAGTATGGAGAACAAGCAACCTCTCTTTTTGAAGATGCTCAAGTTCTACTCAAAAAAATATTAGACGAAAAACGATTTTCTCCAAAGGCAATTATTTCTATTCACACTGCGAATTCAGTTGGAGAGGATGTAGAGATTTATAATGAAGAAAATGAAGTCGTTGAAACTTTTCATTTCCTAAGACAACAAAAAGATAAGACAGAGCACAAACCCTATATGTCATTATCGGACTTCATTGCTCCAAAAGAAAGCAACAGAACTGACTACTTAGGTAATTTTGTTGTGACGATGGGTTACGAAGTTGAAACATTTGCCAAGATTTATCAAGATCGTGGGGATGATTATAGCTCCATTCTAATCAAGGCATTAGGAGATCGTTTTGCTGAGGCCTTCGCCGAACTGATGCATAAGAAAGTTCGTGATATCTTTGGTTACGGTAAAGAAGAAAGTTTTTCTAACGAAGAATTAATTAAAGAGAAGTACAGAGGTATAAGACCAGCTCCTGGTTACCCATCTTGTCCTGATCACACAGAAAAACCTCTCATGTGGGACGTTTTAAATGTGGAAGAGGCAATTGGAGTATCACTAACAGAGAACTGTGCCATGAACCCTCCCTCTTCAGTCTCAGGACAATACTTTTCTCATCCAAAGTCTAAGTACTTTATTCTAGGACCCATTGGTAAGGATCAAGTCAGCGACTACGCCAAGAGAAAGGGCATGACTAAAAAAGAAGTTGAACGTTGGTTAGCACCAAATCTTGGATATAATCCAGAGGCATAATTGAGCGATTTATTTAAATCTATTGCACATAACAAAAGTGACAAGAATGAACTTTGGTTAAAGTGTATCGCTAATGCTCGCTCAATTATTCATGCGAGAGATATGTCTGACCAAGAGATTGAAAAGATTGCCAACGCAAGTAGTTCACCAGAAGATTTCAATGTTATCGTTCGCTGGATATATACCTTTACCAGAGAGAATCCTAACGGCCACCAAGGTATTCTAAGTCTTTTTAAAAATACAGATTCTTCTCGCTACGACCTAGTAGAATGGATCGAGGCCATTAATCACTTTAACTCGTGGTTAGAGGAACATGAACGTAAGACTGATTGGATTAAACTTCTTGGATATCTACAGTGTTGTGGTGAGTCCCCAGAGAATGTGGATATAAAACACAACTTTGTTTCTCTTCTAAAGAATATGCTCGAGACTTACGGTTATGAAGGCTAGGCTACTTCCAACGACAGGAATTGGCAGTCTCCCCTTCACTAATATCGATCAGGCAATTGAGTTTTCAATGAAATTTGATATCCCCTTTCTTCCAGAACTTCCGAAGTTAGATGGTGATTTCATTACCTCATATACTTTAGGTTCTTCCTCATGCTTAGAAGAATTTAGAAATATTACAAAAGAACTTCCTAGAGTCAAATACCAAATACCTTCCCCTGAGTTCACTCAGATAACTCCAATCTCGCAATCAAACTCTCTTCTCTTTATAGATGCTCCAACAATTAAAGATTACAGCATACTAGAAAACTTCATTGTTTCATCGAAGAATGAAATTGGAATACATTGTTGTGGAACTTTTGATCTAGAAAAAATTGTTAAACTAAATATTAAGTTTTTTTCTTTTGATGCCAGACTCATAGAAAATCCAAATGATCTCATGGTAACACTATTACAAAATGGCGTTACCCCTGTCATTGGTATTGTTAGCACTCATAATAAAAAGGCACAACGACCTGAGAATCTGAGTTCTTGGGTTAAAGTGATCCGAGAATATTCTATGCACTGTTGGCTATCTCCCGCTTGTGGACTAGCAGAATTCAACAACGCAGAATGTGAAAGAACGTTGAGTCTTCTTCAGGAAATCAGAAATGAAATTCTATTAACTCAGTAAGATATTTTGCAATAGCTGGAGCACTAGTTAAACCAGGGGACTCAATTCCACATAGCTCGAAGTAATTCTTAAGACCATAGTCCTCTCCACTTTTAATCCAAAAATCATTATAGATTTTACCTCTAAGCTTTATCTTGGGCCTAATTCCACAAAAATCTCTTTCTAGGTCACCCTTAGAAATAGACTTAAATATTTTAGATATTTCTGGATACATTTGATCAATGAGATTTTCTCTTTGTGAGTAATCTACTCCTTGGACATCTTCAGTATTTGGACCAAATCTAATGAGACCATCTTCTCCAAAACTAGTGTGAACGCCGAGACCCTTAAGACCAGGTAGCGGCACGGGATAAATCAATGACTTATTATAGTACTTCTTTTTAAGTTTAAGGTAATTCCCTTTAACATAATGATTTTCTAAATCCGAGAGTCCTAGCATTTTTCTAATTTCAATAGCACCAAGACCTGCGGCATTTACCAAGTGATCACAAGTCACACTTTCCAAATCAGTTTCGAGATGAAAAATATTATTCTTATATGTAATCTTTTTTATTTTTTGATTTTTTAAAAGATAAAAACTTTCAGATTGGAGTTTTATTTCAAGATCTTTTAAATAAAGAGGTATATTTAAAATAGACGTTTTTTTAGAAAAAAAAGCTTTCCTAACATTTAGAAACTGCTGAAGGGGTTTTAAATCTTCATTTTCACACCATGAAATTTCTTTAACTCCATTATCCTTGGCCCTATCGTAAAGACGTTCTAACTCAATTATTTCTTCTTGATTGGTGGCCACAAGATATTTTCCGCAGTTATTCACAAACGGACCATTTTCACTATGCCAAAGATCATTTCCTTTTATGCAGAGTAGATGCTTTAAACTATTTTTCTCATAGTAGAGTCCTGCGTGTAAGACTCCACTGTTTCGATGCGTGGAATGTTCCCCAAGGTAGAGTTCTTTTTCAAAGAGAGCTATCTCTAACTTAGGATATTTTCTTTGAATTTCTTGGGCGATAGAGAGTCCAATGACTCCTCCGCCAATAATAACAAGAGGTATATGCATTTTGTAATTATATGCAACTAACATCCGATTCGACAAGGTCAGAATATTTAGAACATCCCCAATAAACAACACGAAGGTCCTTCGTCTTATTTTTAGATTTAATTCGACTGTGTTCTACTCTAATATTTTCGATAAAAGTTTCAACTTTCTTCAATTCAATTTTTAATAGTTTCTCTTCGTAACCTGTAAGATAAACCTTTTTCAATTTTAATGAATCCTTTTCTCCAAGTAATTCAATTGAAGCATTCAAAATATCCTTAATTTCTTTTTTCTTATTTGATAATTTATTTATTTCAAAAATCCATGACTCTTTATTTTCCATATTCAAATTATATATACCTTTCGTATAGATAAGAATATTTCTCATTAAGAGTTCGGGGACAATACTATTAATCACTTCTAATTCAATTCCTGTATCTTCAGCAATTTTATCAATTGTTTTTTCCCCAAAGGAAAGAGATTCTAATATCATTCTTTCAGTAAGTAATAATTCCATCTATTTCTCCTAAGCTGCCATCTTTTGCGCCACTACATTGGCCTTAAACTGAGCAATACGAACTCTTCTTTTCATATAATTACTTATTTCAGATACTCCTCTTGGAGATAAAATTTTGTCACATTCTTTTGCAAGATTTTCAATTTCACTTCGGCTATCAAGTAGAGTTGAAATCCGGTGTTTTAGAGTTAAATACTCAGATAATTTCATTTCATGACCGTTCATTATTCGGAAAAGCCTAGTTTTCTGGATTCCACAATCATTGGCCATATCCCTAATGGTATTTCGGCTTAAAAGCCCCATGTAATCATCAATTATCTTGTTTTGAACTTCTTGGTAAACACTCATATTTTCTCCTCTCTGACGTTCCCTACTCAAGATAAAGCAAAGCCTGTGCCATTATTTGAGTTTGCTAAAGTGTTGATTTTTCAATAACCTTAAAGAAGAAGTTCTCTTTTCGAAACAATGGATCCAGAATGTTAAAAATAGCTAGTGCAAATATTCGTTTTGATAACCCACATGATGCTCCAAATGACTGGGCCGGAAGAAGAGAAGTTTTGGCAAACTCTCTTAAAACATTTTCACCACATATTTTTGGAACTCAAGAAGGTAGACAACCTCAACTCAAAGACTTTGAATCACTATTACCAAATCATAAATTAATTGATCTCAATCGAACTTGGATAACTGAAAGAATGTATCCCTGTATTTTTGTTGATTCCAAAAAGATTGATGTAATAGATAGTGGTGATATCTGGTTAAGCGAAACTCCATTTGAAGCTGGTTCAAAATCTTTTGAATCTGCCTTTCCAAGACTATGTACTTGGATAAAAGGTGAAGTCATTGAAAGTGGTTTTAAGTTCTTCTATGTGAATGTTCATCTTGATCACGTCTTAAGTGAAACTAGGGCACAACAAATTCAAGTCCTAATAAATGAAACAAAGAAAATCAATACAGACAATCTTCCAATGGTTATGACTGGTGATTTTAACGAATCTCCTTTTGAAGAGGTTCGTGAAAAAATTTCAAATCAATTGCCAGAACTCTATGATCCATGGATGAAACTTGGAAAAATAGAAGAAACAAGTTTTCATAAGTTTGATGGGACGAATGATGAAGGAAGTAGAATCGACTGGATTTTAGTTGATTCTACTTTAAAAACTGAAAATATTTACCTAATGAAAGATCATGTTAAAGAAATTTATCCTTCTGACCACTTTCTTGTATTTGGTGAATTTACAATTTAGTAGCGACTTCACTACCAAGTTGAATATAAGTCTCCATTCCTTTTTCAGTGTATTCCAAGATGTCTTTACTTGGACTCCACTTACCTTTCTCGCCAATAACAATGACAGTCGATCCACCAAAGAGAAAGTAACCTTTCTCTTGTCCTCGACTAAAAGTTGTTAAGTCAGTGCTTTGAACAATTTTTCCAACACAAATAGCACCAACTTCTACATAGGCAAGTTTTCCGAAATTTTCAGTCTCTAAAATTGTAACTTCACGAACATTAGTGGAGAAAATATCTTGTTTTTCCTTTAGTGCTATTGGATTTACTGAATGATAGAGCCCGCCAACTTTATAGTTATCAATGACTTTTCCAGTATCCGGAAAATGAAAGCGATGATAATCAACAGGACAAAGCCTTGCTAAGAGTAGTGGTCCATCATGAAAGGTTTCTAACCATTTTTCATTTGCAAGTAGTTCTTTTGCATTTAGAAACTTTCCTTTTACCGGAACAGCTTTATCATCGGTAATACTAGCGTAACCAAAGTATCTAGCTTCACAAAAAGCAGGCATCTTGGAAAAATCACTTTCGATTTCCCTTGCTCCCTCCTTAAACTCTCTTATAAAGAAAGAATTGAAACTAGAGTAAGGGTCTAAATCATTGTGTCCAAGTTCTGGAACAAACTCATCCATTTGTATTTCAAAATTCTTTATAAATTCTGGTATTTTATTTCTACTTATGGGTAAACTTTGAAGATAACCATAAATGACGCTAATTGGAGCTTTAACGAGGGCAGAAGACAGAAATTTCCCAAAGAAATTCTTGTATAACCACTTTACGCCGGCATCTCCGTAGACTTTTTCCACTTCAACTGCGTTTTTTCCTCTATTAAAGTACTGAATTTGCAAGGTTTGTCTCCTAGTTAACAAAAATTTTACGCAAAGTTACCTTGCGGTTAGAATTGAAAATCATTATATCTATATAAAGAAAGTCGAGCAACTAACATGGAGTATGAATTGATAAAACCTAAGACCATTATACTTATTCTCTTACTATCAATTTCAAGCCTAACACTGGCCAATTCAAGAAATTTACTTGAAGACGAAAAGAACACAGTTTCTATATTTGAAAATACTGTGAAAAGTGTTGTTAACGTAACAAATATTAGAAAGGTTCGCGGAGGACTCTTTGATTACGATGCAACAGAAGTTCCGGTTGGAGCTGGTACTGGATTCGTGTGGGACAAGAATGGTCATATCATCACTAATTTTCATGTAATAGAAGGAGGAGACAGCTTCCTAGTTGGTTTTCATGGAGACAAGAAACAGTACAAGGCAAGGCTTGTTGGAAAAGTGAGCAATAAAGACGTAGCCGTCTTAAAACTTCTAGATATGCCGAAGTCACTTCACCCTATCAAAGTTGGAAAATCAAAGACTCTCAAAGTTGGTCAAAAAGCGATGGCGCTGGGGAATCCATTTGGACTAGATCATACAATTACCAGTGGAATCATCTCTGCCCTGGGTAGAAAAATTATGGGCGTAGGAAATGTAAAAATCTACGGAATGATTCAAACTGATGCCTCAATTAACCCAGGTAATTCAGGAGGTCCCCTTCTTAACTCCTCTGGCCAATTGATTGGTATGAATACAGTCATCTTTAGTAAGTCGGGCTCAAGTGCTGGAATAGGTTTTGCTGTTCCGGTTGATACAATTACCCGTGTTGTTCCCGACCTTATAAAAAATGGAAAAGTGACAAGACCGGGACTTGGAATAGGGCCAGCCAGTGAGTATCAAAAAGAGAAACTTGGAATAAATCGCGGTATCGTTGTTTTCTATGTTGATCCAAAAGGTGGTGCCGGAAAAGCAGGCCTACAAGGTTTCACTAGAGACCAGTATGGTAGACATTACCTAGGAGATATTATTCTCTCTATCGATAAGAAAGAAGTGAATTCGATTGATGAGATTTACCACGTACTTGATCAATATAAAGTCGGTGATGTTGTGAATGCAGATATTTTAAGAAAAGGAAAAAGAAGTAATATAAAAATTAAGCTGATTCCTATAAAAGACAACTAGATATATTCTATCTAATTGTTCTAATACGTACCTGGGTTAAATAAATACATTGTGTCCCACATTGTTGGACTAGTGTAGTAACCCGGTACATAAGCCTGTCCAGGATAGCCGTAGTTGTACATGAATGGGTTATAGCTAGGTTGAATCTGTTGAGAAGTTCCATATTTAGCTTCGAAGTATTTAGGTACCAAGGCCGTAAAATTATCAGTTACCTCTTGGGCAAACTCATGGTCAAAACCTCTCTTACTCTTTTTACCTCTTTTTGATCTTCCACCAAACTCATTAAAGTCTTCTTCATCGTCGTCGTCACTCTTATCAAAGTGAAAATCTCTATTGTAAGCAACACATTGAACAGATCTTACTACTGCATCGTTACTTTTCAGAACTACTTTTATATTTCCTTTTAACTTTTTACGATTAAGTGAGCAGAAGATTTTCACATCAGCAGCAGTTTGTTCAACCTTGGAACAGTTTGCTAATTTAGAAGTCACAGTTATATCGAAGAATTTTTCTGCGAATTGTGATTGTCCAACAGATGAAAATTTTCCATTTGTGTCTATTTTCATGAGTTTAAAACTACAGAAACGATTTCCTTTTTCAATATCAAAGAAGAAATTATCTCCTGCAATGTATTTAGAAATGTTTATTTTCTTTTTATCTTTTTCTACACCATTTAATTTTAATACTACAAGGAGGTCATAGTTTTTTTCACCTCGTTTTGAAGTTAACTCTCCAGCAACGCTATTCAAGGTTGATTTTATTCCCTCTGGTTTAATGATCTCAAGAGATATTTTAAGTTCGCCAAAAACAGAAGATGGAATAACTAATCCACTATTTTTAACGCGAACAAGATTTATCTGATCAACAGAAGTTATTTCAACTTCACTGAGTTCTAATGAGAGATTATCAAGGTTTACCTTTTGAAAAATTTGAGAGTTTGCCTCTAGTTCATCACTCTTCGCGGTAATATTATAAGGTTCAGTCCCTCTAATACATTGGTAGTTCTTAGTTGAATTTGCGATTGGTTTACATTTTCCTGAATCAGTAGCTAACTCAGTACCAAAAGTTAAATTCTCAGGACTCTCGACCAACTTTCCTCCTTTATATAGCTCAACTACAACGTAGGAGTATAAAGGATTTTTATCTTTGTCTTTTCTAAGCTCTATATAGTTTTCCGGCGTGATATTAACTTCTAAAATATTAGTTTGTTTTTCATTAGGATAAACTTTTAGAGTAAAGTTTCGATTTGTTATTTCACATGAGATCATTTTACTCTCAACAAAAGAACAATCATCTACCCCTTCAAATATTGTAACTTCTCCTGAAGAGAGCATTATTCCTTCAAGGTGATCAGGGTCTATTTTTAAAACATTGAATTTCCTTTCAACTTCAGCTGTTAAATCATCAACTACAGGCGCAAGCTTATACTGTGCTTCATTAGAAAACTTTAAATCGATAGAGTCTGACAAATCTCCCCATGAGACTTGAAGATTAAGATTTTTTAATTCTTTTAGATCACAAGTGATTTCCATCTTTCCTACATCAAGAGCACAATTGCTACTTCCTGCATTTGGAACTATCTGTAAATTCGTACTCGAGCTTCCTTCTGGATAGAGAGATATTTTTACGGTTTTATTACTATCTGAAGTATTCTGCTCAATTTCATTCAAAGTAACACTAGAAATTTTTGAATAGACCTCATTGAGCTGTGCTGCCAATATGGATACTTGCTCCCCAGATAATGAAGAAAACTTTCTTAAACATTGTTTTGAGCCCTCTAAGAATAACGAGGAATCCATACATGGAAAGTTTGAATCGTCGGGGTAAAAGAAATTTCCACCAAGAGCAGTCCCCTTTCTCTTGTTTTTATCAAAGAACCTATTTACTAATTCTTTAAATATTCCCATTTGTTTTGGATCGACTATTTTTTTCAATTCTTGCATTTTCAAATTTAAGATCAACTTTAAACCATCTTCTGTGGCTTCAGACTGAAGACCAATAGATTTAAAAATTTCTTTATTTGAATTTTGCTCCAGCTCTTCATCTAAGAAAGATTGAAACTGTTTGTTATACTGCTCCAGAATAGTAGTCTGGCACTGAGAACCCAGCACATATTGAGACAGAAGAAATGAAATAACCAACAAGAAGACTCTCATAGGTATCTATTCGGTTTTATTCGGCTTTTTATTTAGAGGAATCTTGACAAAAAAAGGCCCTTAAAAAAGGGCCTCTAAAGTATTGAAATTTCTTATTTTTCAGCAAGTTTTGGATCCATTGCATCTCTTACACCGTCACCTACAAGAATAAGTAGGAAGAGTGTAATTGATAGTGCAAGACCAGGGAACACTGCTAACCACCATGCGATGGTAAAGTTTCTTTGCGCTTGTGCCAATAACTCTCCCCAAGAAGGAGTTGGAACAGGTAATCCGAAACCGAGATAATCAAGAGATGCTAGACCTAAAATCCCACCAGAGATGGCAAAAGGAGAAAAGGTAATTAGCGGAGAGAGCGAATTTGGTAAAATATGTTTAAAAATAATTCGTCCATTTCCGGCGCCCATTCCTTGAGCCGCTTCAACAAATTCTTTCTTTCTATTTTTTAGAAACTCTCCACGTACGTAGTACATAATCGCGATCCATCCAAAAACACATGAGATAACTATCAGCATGAAAAGACTTGGGTGGAAAATATCAATCAAAATAATCAGAATAAAGAACTGAGGCATTGTGCTTAATACTTCTGCGATTCTCTGACCTACTAAATCGACAAGCCCTCCAAAGAATCCACAAACCCCACCATAAATAACACCCATGATGAAAGTAAGCACCCAAACAGAAAGAGCGTAAGCAATACTGTATTTAAATCCATAGAGAATTCTTGTAAGAACATCACGTCCCCTATCATCAGTTCCCATTAGGTTTTCTGTACTTGGAGGAGATGGATAAGTATCAACGTTGTCATTACTTTCGCTTGGACTCCACTTGATCATTGTCCAAAGAACACTATCGCTTTCTTGCAATTTAAGAGTTCTATAATCCATTACAAGAGTTGATTCATCACCAAACTCTGTAGGATGGTAGAACTTAAAAGCAGGAAAATAGCTTTTTCCATTATAGCTTAAATAGAGAGGATCACTATTTGCAATATACGGAGATGTAATTGTTAAAAACAAACTAAAAAGAAAAATGATTAAAGCAATAGCAGCTGGCTTATTCCTTTTAAATCTTCTCCATCTTTTGAGTGTAATTTCATTTTCAATAAAACGTTCTATCATGAGAAATCTATCCTTGGATCAACAAGCACATAACATAAATCACTGATTAAGTTACCAACTAACATTATTAGTGACTGAATAAAGAGAAGCCCCATAAGAACATTGTAATCCCTAGAAAGTAGTGATTCAAATCCAAGAAGTCCCATTCCATCAAGCTGGAAAATTGTTTCAATCAATAGTGAACCTGCAAAGAATACAGAGAGAAAAGAGCCAATTCCAGTAACAATTGGAATGAGTGCATTTCTTAGAGCATGTTTAAGATAAACGATTTTTTCATTTAAGCCCTTTGCTCTTGCAGTTCGAATATAATCTTTCTTAACTTCTTCGAGTAGAGAGTTCTTCATCAAAAGAGTAAGAACTGTAAATGAAGAAATCATATAAGAGACTAGAGGTAGGATGAAGTGATGAACTCTATCTAGGATTTGATCAAAGGTAGATAATTCATCATAGTTATCCGAGTATAATTCTCCCACAGGAAACCATTCCCAGAAAGATCCTCCCGAAAAGAAGATAATAAGGATAATCCCTAACATAAACCCTGGAATTGAATACATGGCTGACAAGACAACACTTGAAGTGACATCAAAAGCAGATCCATTTTTCAAGGCCTTTAAAATTCCCAGAGGGATGCAAATCAAATACGATAAAATTAAGGAGATAACGCCGAACTGTATTGAAACGGGGAACCTACTGATAATCACATCTATCACTGGCTCTTCGTAAGTAAAACTCTCTCCAAAATCAAATCTTGCTAAATTCTTAAGCCAAATCCAATATCTAATATGAATCGGCTTATCAAAGCCATATTGTTTCTTTAAGGCGAGTAAAACTTCTTCACTAATAGCACTATCTTTACTACCAGAGTTTTCCATTCCCGCATCGGAACCACCGTCTACGCCGGCTCCACCAAAACGCATTTGCTGAATTTTCTGCTCAATCGGCGAACCGGGAGCAACATTTATGATCATAAATGTTAAAACAGTGATCCCCAAAAGTACGGGGATCATAAGAAATATTCTTCTAATTATATATGTTAACAACTTTAACTCCTATCAACATCAACCAACACAAAGGAAAAACTATTTTGTAATCCACCAGTAATTAAGACCGATCTCAAACTTATAAGTTTCTTTTTCACGTTGCATTCTTTTAGAGTGTCCATAGAATCTATATTTTTCGTTAAAGAAGAAAGCGTAAGGAACATCATCAGCAATCATTTTGAAAACTTTCTTTAAAATTTTAATTCTCTTCTTTTGATCAAGTGTAATTCTTGCTTCATCAATTAGAACATCTACCTTAGGGTTCTTGTAAGATATGAAGTTTGAACCTGAAGCATTTGCTGAGTCAGAGTGCCAAACCTGCTTAGGATCCCAGTCAATTGATCCACCAGACCAACCAAGACGAACAGCCTCGAAAGATCTTTCATCAAGCTTCTTAATGAATGTACTCCACTCAACATACTTAACGTTAATATCAACACCAGATTTTCTTGCGTCTTCTTTATAGATAGTTAGGTATTTAAGGAATTCTTGATTTGGATCAAGGATAGTGAAAGACATTTTCACTCTTCTACCATCAATCATTTTATCTAAGATTCCGTCTTTATCAGTATCTGTCCAACCCTGCTTTTTAAAGAGGGCAAGAGCTTTCTTAGGATTATACTGAATTGGCTTAATTTTTTCGTTAGCGTAAATACTCTGTCTATATAATGGACCAGTTGCCGGAAGAGACATTCCAAAACGAAATTTCTTAATCATCTTCTCTCTATCAAGTAAGTGGTAAAGAGCAAGTCTTACATCTTTTTCTTGAAAGAGTTTATTTGTTAAATTCCAACCAATGAAGCCGTAACCAGTAGGTGCTTTGTTTTTCGTTTTAATTTTAAAAACAGTTTTACCCCATTTTGGACCATTCGTTTTCTTCATATATTCTTCAACATTGAGCCCGTTAAAATCGAGTTCACCTTTTTGAAGTCTTTGAATAGCTACTGTTCCATCTTTAACAAATCTCATGAGGATTTTTGCAAAGTTATGTTCACCAGCTCTCTTTGAATCTTTAGCTCCCCACCATCCTTTATATCTCTTTAGAACAATGTTCTTACCTCTTTTATACTTATCTAATTGGTAAGGACCAGAACCTATCAAAGTTTTATTAAGTTTTTTCTTTTGTTTTTTAGAAGGGTTTTCATAGATGTGCTTTGGAACAATCGCTAGTCCAGCAACAACATCAAAGTTCTTAAAATATTTTTTCTTGGCTACAAATTTAATTTTATTTTTTCCAATAATATCTGCAGACTTAATATTTTCGTAATACGGCTTCTGATGAGCTGTCTTATATTTATTTTCTGGATCCATAATGGCGTCAAAAGAAAATTTAACATCTTCAATTGTTAATGGTTTCCCATCATGCCACTTAACTCCTTCACGAAGAGTAAATGTATAAGTCATTCCATCTTTAGAAATTTCCCAACTAGTTGCAAGCACTGGTTGCCACTCATAAGTATCTGGGTTTCTGTCCGCCAATCCTTCAATAATATAAGACTGAACAGAAGAAGCGTATGCATCCGATGAGGAAAGAGGATTAAGTGTCGTTGGACCTTGTCCAAGATTGTACTTAAAAGTCCCACCCGTAACGGCACTAGGGCTTCCTACAGCAAGTGTTGAAAGCGATAAAACTGCAAACATAAAAAGCGCAATAAATTTCTTTGTCGTAACCATTACATGTCCTTTGCTAGAATTGGCCTACGGAGCATATAAAATCTTGAGTGAAATGTTAAGGAACAAGTGCGTAAAATCGCCTAACAGTGCAATTTTTATGGTATTTATTTTTTCACAAGGTTATTTTTTGTAGAATAATCGAGGATCAAGCGACCATCGGTCCAGGGTCAGATTTTCATCAGAAATGCGATATTTCTCTAACTTAAATTCAATTTCGTTAATTCTTATCTCCAAGCCTTTGTAATTTCTCAGAGCGTTGAGGCGATCTTCCTCTAGAGCAGATAGTTCGTCTCGCCATTGACTCTCTAACTTGTCGCGTAAAACCGCAAAACGCTGACTCACAGCATCGCTTTTTTCCACATGACTGTCCAACTGCCTTCTACGCTGCATCATTTTGCTAGAAATCGCCAACTTCTTCTTTAATAGTATTTCAATTAGCTCTTTTCCCATTTTTAAATTATTTTCTAGATCTTTACTGAAGAACTGTAAATACATCCCGTAAGAAAGCGTCACCTTCTTTACACACTCACTAACATCGGGAACCTTAAGCAATAGATACTCACTACTCTTACCGGCTACATAACCCTTACAGTGATACTCTGGATTATGTTGATCCCAGAACTCAACCCTATCTTTCTTATTAACATATTTTACGTTGTCAAAGTCTACTCGAATGCGGACTAGGTTAGCCTCTTCTTTCACACGGGAAACACGTCCAGAGAAAAGACCCTTCTCACTCATTAAGCGAGTTCCACCAGCACATTGGTATGAAATCAGGACTAATAATATAAAAGAGATTAGGATCTTCATAAGCCTATTATGACCCGAGAAGATATTTGCAGATAGAGGGAAATTATCTCGGAGGCTTCTGTAAAATGATACTACTAGTATATTCACCTAAGTGTAGAGGCTCTTCATACTTCAAAACTCGCAGACCTGGAAACATGCCTAATAGTTCACGTTCTTTAAGCAGATATTTATCTTCATACTTTTCATTTCCGGGGACTTTCTTCTGTCTCTTCGTATGAGATTCATAAATAAGAAGGCCACCTGGCTTTAACCATTGAATCAACTTTCTATTTAACTTCCTATCTACATAATAGAAAACCAAAATAGCATCATAACTTGCTCTCTTGGCCTTAAAATCTTCCATGGAAGAGACTACTGTATTGATTCTTATTCCATACTCAGCTGCCAATCTTCTAGACTTCCTAACAGCTACAGCTGAAATATCAACACCCGTTATATTGTAACCTTTTCGCGCGAGGAAAACGGCATTTCTCCCCTCTCCCATACCAACATCTAAAACTTTTGCAGCAAGAGGAATATAAGAATAGTTTTCTGATAGAAACTTGGCAGGAGCTTTCCCGTAGAGGTACTCGTCGCCTGAAAACTTCTTATCCCAAAAGGTCTGACTTTCCTTATCCTTTCTAACACCGGATAGAAGTTGATAGCGGTTTCCAGAAATTGCTTGTCTGGCAAATGAATTGAGTGAAAACAAAAATAAGATGGCTATAATTTTATACATACAATTATATTAACTTGAAGTGAGGTCATTTAAAACCTCATCAGAAATTTCCTCAAAAGATTCTTCTAAAGGCTCTTCAAGTACAAATTCTTCAAGACTAGTCTCTGAAGCCGATTCTTCTAATTCGACAGCTGCTTCATTTTCACCTTCAAGATAGAGCGCTAAAAGGTCGTACTTCTTATTTAAATCTTTTATAAAAAAATGAACTCTATCATCAACAGTCTGAGGCATGTCTTCAGTCGAAGAAAGATACCACTGCATTTTATCAACACTTTCATAGAAATCATCTAGAGCGACAATTAGCTCAGGACTTAAAAATTTTAAGTCACTAATATTCACATTTTTAAATCTAGATCTAAATACTGCTGGAAAGTGAGCTCGACTTCTTTTTAATGAATAAATTGTTAGATATTCAACTTCTCGATCACGAATTCGCTCAAAGAGGTTTTTAGCATCAAGTCTGATTAGTATTATTAATCTAGATACAAGCTGTTCTTGATTAATTTTCAAGATGAACTCCCTACGTCTGAAGGTAACTTAGAACGAACTCCTCCAGGCCAAGTAAGTTTTGTTCTTCTATCCTCATAAATTGCAATTGCAATATTTTTAACAGTCTCTTCTAGATTAACAGGTAATTGAAAAAAATGATAAGACTTACTTCTAAAACCTTTAGAGGCCATATCTGGAATTTCGAAACTAGAAATATCAAAGAGACAAAACTTCCGCGACAGAACCATATAATCTAAATAGTTTTTCCTAGCTTGAAGATGATTTCTATACTTTGTAAAATCACTTGTTAGAGAAATAATATATTCCCTATTGTTGTGTCTGATTTCTTTTAATTGACTAAGAGTTACAGGAACAAGAGAAATCCCAAAGGCCTTAAACTGCTCAGACATATAGAAGTAATAACTAGGCAACTGATTGCTAAGTTTTAGGAAGAAAATGAATATCTCTCGGTTTGAGTTTATCATATTCATCTATTCGGTAATTTAATGATTTTTTTTAAAATGAAGGTAAGGCGTAAACATATCTAGAAGATTATGCCTATTTATAGATGATTGTGAGGGAGGAGAGAAAAGAAGAAAAGGTACCCGATAGACTATTTTTATAAACTCTTCTATCACACGGTCTACGGGTACCTATTACTTTTTTTGAGTTGATTTTTCCTAGCTAGAGAGAGGGAAAGTCAGGATTGTCGAACTCGTTTTTTTGTTTGGATTTACTTCCTGTAAATCTTTTACTTGACCTTTTTACTACTATGTCTCCATCCGTAGAAACTTCATAAATCGGTTTTTAATCTTCCATGATTTCTTTAGAGTCATCTTCCTTGATGATTCGTACTTTACTATAAGCAAGCGCGGTGCCAACTTTTGGTAGTCCATTTCGGTCACTTGACGCGGCGAAGTGACACTTTGCCCCTACGTAGTATAGGGGCATCATTAACTTGGCAATAATTTCGGGGAATTAGTTAGCGGCAAATTGCCACTGTCCCACTAATCCATTGAAAATTGAAAAACTTACTTTTTCTGGCCAAACCTATTACTAGAAACTTGCGGCCAAGACATTAAGGTTAAATCGATAAAACTCATTTAAATAGCCTAAATAACAGAGAAAAGGGAGGTGTCAAAAACGACCTAGTTAAGACAAATTTTTGACTCTTTCGACTTTCTTACACTACTTTAGTCAAGATTTAGCTTCACTCAAAAGTAGATATAAGAAGAAGGGTCCACCAAGTAGCGCCGTCATAATTCCCACTGGAAGCTGGGTTTCTTGTAAGATATTTCTGGCCAGGAGATCACAAATAACAAGTAAACAACCTCCAAGCATGAAAGTAGCTGGAATCAATTCCTGATGTTTATGGGCAAATAACTTCTTGGCCATATGGGGTGCGATTAATCCGACGAAACCAATTGGTCCACACTCGGCCACCACTGCAGCCACCATAAAAGAGTTTAGGAGGTAGAGAACCTTTCTAAACTTAATAACATCTACTCCTCGTGACGTTGCTAAATCATCACCGAGATAGAGAATATTTAATTCACGGTACTTATAAATTGAAAAGAATAAACCAATAACGGCAAATGGAAGAAGCCTTAGAGGAGCGTCCATTCCAACAATATCTAACCCACCCATTAACCAGCGAACGACCAGCAGAGCATCTCTCTCGTGCCCTAGGAATTGTATAAAGAGAATTAGGCTTGAACATACCATTGAAATAACAACACCGCTTAGAAGTAAAGTATGTGTTTCAATTCGTCCGCTTCTATTAGCAAGTCCATAGACAAATAGGACACAAATGAGAGCTCCAATAAAGCTAAATACACTTACAACATTAAAAAATGGAATGGTAATTGAAACGCCTAAAAGAAAATAAAGTGCCGCACCTAGAGAGGCACCACTGGCAACACCTAGAGTATAGGGAGTTGCAAGTGAATTTCGAAACATGGCTTGAAAGAGAAGACCACTTAAGGCCAAAAGACCACCCACCATGAAAGCGGTAAGAACACGAGGCAGACGTATGTTTAAAATGACATCATTAAACAAATGACTTCCAAAACTAATTTCTCCTGGACCAATGGAAATAGCTAGAACAAAGGCCAAGATGCATAAGAAAAAAAGTATAGTAAATTTGAGATTTTTCACGAATAAACCTCAGGTACAATAATGTCGATATTTTTGTTTGGATGTTTGATTAAATTAAATTTCTTATCAAACAAATCATTAAGATGATTTTTCTCTAAGACTTCACTAGGAGAACCATCAAAAAATATAGAACCATTTTTTAAGCCTATTACTCTTTCACTATTAATGAGAGAAGAGTTTATGTCATGAGAAACCAAAACAATATTCATCTTGCTCTTTAGATTAAAAATTAATTGATTAACTTCATCTTGATGCTTTGGATCTAAGTAAGAAGTTGGTTCATCTAGAAGCAGTATTTTAGGATTCTGAAAAACAGAAGAAGCAATAAATACTTTTTGTCTCTCTCCTCCACTTAAAGTCATCATGGAACGGTTTCTTAAATCAATGAGATGAAAAGATTCTAAAATTTCCTCACCTCTTTCTCTTTCTTCTAAACTTAAACTTCTAAAGTTATCTAAATGAGGAAAGTAACTCATTTCAAAGAAGTCCCAAACTGTAAAATCAGCATGGACCTCTAGAAATTGAGGAACATAGGAAATGACTTTGGATAAATCCCTCTGGGACTGCTCTTTGACATTCTTTCCCTGAATAAATAACTCTCCTGTCCAAGACTTATTTATTCCACATATGGATTTAATGAGAGTCGATTTCCCTGATCCATTCGGGCCCAGTATAGTCAACTGACACTTATCAGCCAGTTCGATATTGATGTTATCTAGAATTTTTTTTCCATTTATTTCAAATGAAAAGTTACTGAGCTTTAACATACGCCTCACTCACCTTCTTACTTATTTCACTGGCGATTTCCCCCACGCGAGGACCAGGTAGAAAGAGAAAATCACCATAGAGAGGAATATACTTCACTTTTCTATTGAGATGCGAAAATAATTCATGCCAAGATTTTCTTTTTTGTTCTATTTTATCTTTATTAAAACTTCCAAAGATTTCAAAAATAATATCCGCCTTACTCATGAGAAGTCTTTCTCTACCAAGTTGAGGATATGCTGTAGTAGAATCTGATTGAATGTTTTGAAGATTAAGCTCATTGAGAATATCATTGTAGAATGTATGGCTTCCAGCGACGTGGGCGTTAGAGATTTTGCTATCCTTTATGATAGATCCTATTACAAATAATACTTTCTTATTCTTAATGATTTTTTTCGCGTTTTTAAATTGGGAATTTATTTTCTTGATAAGGATTTTTGCTTCTTTTTCTTTTGAAAAGATTCTTCCCATATCTTTAATCGAGGTCATAACATCATAAAGACTGTTATGCCGAAAGGGAATTACAGGAATTTTCAATTTCTCTAAATTCTTAATAGAACTCTTACTTGTACCTGCACTTAATACAATTGCATCTGCTTTTAAAGAGACTATCTTTTCATATTCAAGATCGATTGCTGTTCCCACTTTAGTTTTATTACAAAAACTTTTTGAGAAAGAACAAAAACGGCTGACTCCTACCACTTTTTTTTCAAGTCCTAGAACAAAGAGAATTTCAGAGAGACTGGGAACAGTACTAACTATCCTCTCATAAGATAGAGCGGAACTAGAAAAGAGGAATAAAAGAAGTATGGTTTTTTTCATAGTATTATTATATCTATTTAGTCATTCAATTCAAATTTAAAGTCTAGAATATGAACACTAGCAACATTTTCCCCAAACCTTTTCGCGGACTGAAAGACGCTCTTGCGCGAAGCCTCAAGAGCGGCATGGTCCAGTCTCTCGTAACTACTACTTTGCAAGACTTTGACACTTAGAACTTTTCCAAAAGGATTCAGTTGCACCTCGACTTGCACAATTCCCTCTTCTACAAATATACGTGATTTATAGGGATAGTTTGGAACCACTCGATTTAGAATTTTTGAAGAGGTTATTGCTCCCTTATCTCTTTTAAGACTTGGAGCTGAAGACTTACTTTTCCTTTTAACTTTAGCTTTAGAGGCCTTCAACTTGTTTTTTTTCTTCGCCTGAAAAGTATTCTTTTTTACTTTAAACTGATTTATTTGAACTCTAAACCCGCTCTTACCAGAGCTCACTTCAACTTTAGGAACCTTTGAAATTAAACTCCAAGGTGCCACGAAGAGAACTCCATGGCACAGTACTGATATGATTAAAGAAATGGTAAAAGTTCTATAATTCAAATTTCAAATTTCCAAGTGAGTAGATAATTTCGACCAGGAGTTCCAAATCCATTTACTTGCTCGTAAGACTTATCTAGTAAATTACCTAGTTTTAAAGAGAGAGAATCCCCACTTGTAAAATCATAGCGCGCACGGATATCAAAGAGAGTATAAGAAGAAAGAACGATGGTATCAAAGTCACTATTTTCTCTTTCTCCAACGTATTGCATATCAATAGAAGTTTTAAATTGATCATTAAATCTCCAACCAGTAGTGGCACTAAGTTTCTCTCTTGGTCTTCTCGCAAGATAATTCCCACTTTGATTTGGAGACTTGTTAATGGCCCTAAGTAAAGTCCCACTTAGCTTCCAATCAAGTTGAGAAAACTCACCTTCCCAATTTGCTTCAACTCCAGTTGATCTCGCTTTAAATGTATTTACGTACTTACTAGATGCGGAATCAAAATCAATAACATTATTGTATTCATCTCTAAAGACGGTTATTTCAACAATTGAGGAGAAAATGATTTGGGAAATAGATAAGTCATAACTCTTGCTCTCAGTAGGTTTGAGCTTCTCATTTCCAAAAGTACTATAGAGTTGATAAAGACTAGGGCTTTTAAATCCAGTTGCGATATTTGCTTTTAAAGTCGTTTTCTTAAAAATCTTTAAAGATCCTCCTACTTTATAAACAAATTGATCTTCGTAATCCTTCTCTTTAGTCCAACGAACTCCTGCTTGAAAACTTATTTTACTTAGTCTGAAGTGAGTATTTACAAAAGCAGCGCTCGATTCAAACCTTTTTTTATTTGTAATGGTTTCAATAGTTGCGAGAGTGTTCTCATATTCTAAACCATTTAGAATCGTTAGTTTTTCATTTATATATAATGGATTCTCTAATTCAATCTTCTTCGTTTTAGAAACAAGTCTGGAAAGTGCAAAAGAGTTAGATAAACGATCAGATTTGCTATAAGTAGTTTTTAACTTTGGAATCCAAGTATCATTAACTTTCTTTTCATAACTTACGAGAGCAGTTACTTGAGAGTCTCTTCCAACATAATCAGTTTTATCACTTGTTGCCGCATCGAAATCACTCTCTGCCTTTACTCCACGAATAGAAAGCTCCAACTTATCTGTTTTGAAAACTTTCTTCTCAGCTTTAAAAGATGCCGTTAGATTATTCATCCCATCTTTATCTGCCATGATCGTTCGGCTTTCATTATAAGAAGAAATTCCCTCTACATCATGAAAACTTAAACCCATTGAATATTTTAATTTCTTTCCACTATTTGTAGAAGTAAAACTTGCACGCTTATTCTTGTAACTTCCATATGCCAATGACCCTCTTGCAGAAGGAGAAGTATTTGGACTCTTAGTGGTGATTTTTATAACTCCGGCCATGGCGTCAGAACCATAGAGAACGCTTTGAGAACCTTTTAAGATTTCAACTTTTTCAACATTCACTAAATCAATATGATCTAAAATTGCTGCGCCACCCACTGAGCTTCTATCATTATATTCAACACCATCAATAATAATAAGAGTGTAGCTAGAATCAGCTCCTCGTAAAAAAAGTGACGTTGATTTTCCATAAGCACCATTAGAGTTAATAAACAGACCTGATTTTTTTTCAATAAGTTCTGTTAGGTTAGTAGACTGAGACTGAGAAATTTCTTCATGATCGATAACGACTACACTACTGGTGGTCTGATCTTTAGACATGATCACTCTTTCTGCGGTCACTAAAATGGGCTGATTTGCCAAAATGGCGGGACTAAAACTTAGGCACAGGAGTGCTAACTTCTTTTTCATACTTCCTCCGAGGGAATTGGTTTTATCAAGAAAGCGGATCGGACTTATGAATTACTTCAATTACCGTTGCCGGACAGCACTAGAATCTCACTAGTTTCACAATTTCTTGAATGTTCTACTCTTAAGTTAGGCAGTCTTAAGTTAATATTCAAGAAAATTCTTCTTTTAAAGATAAGTCTTACTATTTACCGCATGGAGCGTCACGAATTACCTTTCCACATTGAAAAAATTTATCTATATAGATCAAATGAATGAATTAACTAAAGAATACTTTGTCATGGCCCAGGCGCAATTTTTTATGTACTCGTCTAGAGCTGGCTTAAACCCCAATGAAATGCTGGAAAAGCTTCGTATGACCCATGATGACCTCTATGAGGAGCTTGGTGGTTACGCCTTAGAAAGAAAGCAATACAAGGCCCTACTTTATAAAGCTGGTATAAGAAAAACTGAAACTTATTTAGAAAAAGATAAGGAGGATCTACTAAAGAGTATTGATACCTCCGAACTCATTGCTGAGCTCGAAAGTCGTACGAGAAACTAGAGAGCTGTTCCAATTCTCCATGGTCTAAAGTGGAATTCTTCTCGTGACCATGGATAAACCATACTAAACCATACAAACATGGCCCTTCCTCTGATATTTCCAAA
This sequence comes from Halobacteriovorax marinus, assembly GCA_002163155.1. Lineage (GTDB taxonomy): Bacteria > Bdellovibrionota > Bacteriovoracia > Bacteriovoracales > Bacteriovoracaceae > Halobacteriovorax > Halobacteriovorax marinus_A. The sequence goes on from MAAO01000004.1 coordinate 525,847, forward strand.
AGGAACATAACCCCAAACTCTGGAATCACTAGAGTAGTCTCTATTGTCCCCCATTACGAAGAACTTGCCCTTTTCAACTTTAATTTTTGGAATATTTAGATGGTACGGCATACTATTATTAACAGCAGTTACAAACTTCTTACCGTTTAAATTTACCTCTTCAAAGCTGATATTCTTGCGATCAAATTTTTCATCAAAGAGATCAATATATTTACTCTTTTCAACTGGCTTCGTTTCAATTAATTTTCCGTTGAGGTAAACTTTATTATTATAAACTTCAATCTCATCACCAGGAATACCAATGACTCTCTTTACGTAGAGAATATTCCTGTCTTTTGGATATCTAAAAACAATGATATCCCCGCGCTCAGGGTGAGATGAATCCGTTAAGTATATTGGATCACCGAAGAGATCTGAGTAAGGTAGCTTAAACCCATAAGACATTTTATTAACTAAAATAAAATCACCGATGGCATTTGTTGGAAGTAAAGATCCAGAAGGTATGTGATTGGGCTCAAAGAATGAAGACTTAAAGGCAAAAACACTAACAATAATGTAAATCCACGACAGTATTTCTTTTTTGATTTTAGTTAACTTTTCTACTGATGGATCAATAGGCTCTAGGGGCTGGTTATTTTCGTTCATTTATCTCACCTTTCAATTAGTACTCTGCCTATTCTAGTTGATTTAATAACATTCGTCATCTCTCAGATATTACCTAGTTTCAATAAGTTGAGTTAATAAATGGGCTATTGTAAATTACTCGTTTTCGTCTAATACAAGTTCATCAAATTCTTGATCAGCTTTAGAAGTGTCATTCAATTCATAACCAAATTTCTTAACAATATCCTGGGCCGTAATAACTCCCACAACTTTCTTGTCATCGAGTCTACTTACTACAGGTAATCTAGAAATTTGGAATCTCTTTAATCTATGAAATGCAACCAAGAGTGATTGATCAGGATAAATCTTTATGACTTTCTTTTCACAGAGATGTTCTAACTTCTTACTTCCCTCTTTTCTTCCGATGGCGGCACTCATATTAGATTTAGCTAGCATTCCTAGTAACCTTCCATTGTTTAAAATGGGGAAACCAGAAATTGTCGTGCCTTTAAGACTCTTGTAGGCTTCAGCTAAAGTAAGTGTAGAACTAAAACTTAGAACGTCGGTAATCATAGCATCTTCAACATTTAGCGATTCAAGAATTTCATTATCTTCATGACTTGGAAGATGAATTCCATCCTGCTCAGAAATTAATTCATATACAGACTTATTTCCAAACTTACTAGAAATTGCGTAAGACGTAATATTAGCAATCATTAAAGGAAGAATAATATTGTAATCTCTAGTCAATTCGAAAACCATAAGAATTGAAGTAAACGGCGCTCGAATCACGGCGGCAAAGAAAGCCCCCATTCCCACAAGGGCGTAAGCACCACTTACCGAGGTAATTTCAGGAAAGAAATTGGCACAAACAACACCAATGAAACTCCCCATTGTTGCGCCCATAAAAAGAGTTGGCATAAAGAGTCCACCACTCATACCACTTGAGTAACAAATAGAAGTGGAAAGAAATTTCAAGACAAAGAGAGTGATCAAAATCTTGGGATCGAGAATTAAGGACAAGAGGGTATTTTCAAGAGTTCCCGTTCCACTGCCAATAACTCCGGGGTGAATTTGACTTAAAAGACCAACACAAATAAACGCCATAAAGATAAAACTCAACCTATGATTATTCATGTAATTTCTATTAAAAAATCTCAGTTTTAATACTGTATTCATCCACAGAGGGCCTAGTACGGAGGCAGCCAAACCAATAATAAGATAGAAAATCAACTCTCTATTATCTATTAATTGGTAGTGAAGTTGACTAAAAATTTCAGTGGTTCCTGTTATCATTTGGGAGGTGATTACAGCGATGACACTTGAGATAATTATAGATCCTAAAATTTTAGCATTTAGATCTCCTACAACTTCTTCCAGAGTAAAAACAACCGCAGAGATTGGTGTATGGAAAGCAGCAGCAATACCACTAGCACTCCCTACGGCAACAAGGGCCTGAACTCTTTTCTTTGAAAGTGAAAAGTAAGTTCCAAGAAATGAGCCTACACCGGACGCAATCGCCACAGTTGGACCCTCAAGTCCTAGAGAAACTCCAGAGCCTAGAGAGAGAAGAGTCGTAAAAAATTTTCCAATCGTATCTTTAAGTGAAATTTTCCCATGAAAAACAGCCAGCGCAATTCTAACATTAGGAACACCAGAGCCAGCTGTCCATGGAAGCTTTCTAGTTGTGAGCCAACCTGAAATTAAAATAGCAATCCCACCAAAGAGGAAACTCTCCCAGGTGAATGTAGTATTTGTTTTAAATATTTCTTTAAAAAAGACAACTCCAGAATGGAGAGCAATACCAACTAAGGCCGAAGAAAGTCCAACAATTAAGGTGAGAGCGAAGTAAGTCTTCTCTTCACTGGCAGAGTCTTTTAGTAACTTTCCTAGAAGGAGATATCTAACTTTTAAAAATGATTTCATTACTTGTTACTTTTAATCCAATGAGTATAAAAAGACGTGATTTTGTTCATTCTAGGTAAAAGTTACTAACAAGGCTATAGGGAAAATTGGTCATTTGAATAAAAAAAGGCCTGTAATTCTACAGGCCTTAATTATCTTTAAATTTTATTTAATAAGAATTACATCATTCCTGGCATTCCGCCCATTCCACCCATTCCACCTGGCATTCCGGCAGGAGCACTAGACTCATCAGCAGGAAGATCTGCGATCATAGTTTCGGTAGTTAGCATTAATCCAGAAACAGAGGCAGCATTTTGTAATGCTGATCTAGTCACTTTAGTTGGATCGATAATTCCGGCAGCAACAAGGTTTTCATACCTGTTAAGCCTTGCGTTATATCCGTAATTTGCATCGGCTTTTCTTCTAACGTCATTCACAACAACTGATCCCTCAAGACCTGCATTGGCAGAAATTTGTCTAAGAGGCTCTTCAACTGCTCTTCTAACGATCTGAATACCAAAAGTTTCTTCAGGATTAACTCCCTCAACTCCGTCTAACACTGTTGAAGCATGAACTAGGGCAGATCCACCACCAACAACAATACCTTCTTCAACGGCAGCTCTTGTTGCGTTAAGTGCATCTTCAACTCTATCTTTCTTTTCTTTCATCTCTGTTTCAGTTGGAGCTCCAACATTGATAACAGCAACACCACCAGCAAGCTTAGCTAGTCTCTCTTGAAGTTTCTCTTTATCGTAATCAGATGAAGACTCTTCAATTTGTTTTTGAATAGTAGCAACTCTTGCATCAACAGCGTCTTTATTACCTGCTCCATCAACGATTGTTGCATTTTCTTTATCAATTGAGATTTTCTTAGCAGAACCTAGGTTCTCAAGAGTCGCTGCTTCTAGAGTCATTCCTAACTCTTCAGAAACAACAGTACCACCAGTAAGAGTAGCAATATCATTAAGCATTTCTTTTCTTCTATCTCCAAAACCTGGCGCCTTAACAGCACAAACATTTAGAGTTCCTCTAAGCTTATTTACAACTAAAGTTGTAAGGGCTTCACCTTCAACATCTTCTGCAATAATAAGAAGAGGTCTTGAAGCTTGAACTACTTTTTCAAGAACTGGAACAAGCTCTTTCATATTAGAAATTTTCTTATCTGTGATTAAAATAAGTGGAGAATCAAAGTTAACTTCCATTCTTTCTGGATTAGTTACGAAGTAAGGAGAAAGGTAACCTCTATCAAATTGCATCCCTTCAACTACATCTAAAGTTGTTTCAGCAGTCTTAGACTCTTCGATAGTAATAACTCCGTTGTTTCCAACTTTTGACATCGCCTCAGAAATTAAAGCTCCAATCTCTTCATCACTATTTGCTGAGATTGTACCAACTTGAGCAATTTCTTCAGAACTTTGCACTTCAGAAGACATCTCTTCAAGCTTCGCAACAATTTTACCAACAGCAAGATCAATTCCTCTCTTAAGATCCATTGGATTATGACCAGCAGTTACAAGTTTTACACCTTCTCTATAGATGGCCTGAGCAAGAACAGTAGCAGTTGTTGTACCATCTCCTGCATCTTCATTTGTTTTTTGGGCAACTTCTTTAACCATTTGTGCGCCCATATTTTCGAAATTATTTTCAAGTTCAATTTCTTTAGCAACTGAAACACCATCTTTAGTTATATGTGGAGCTCCAAAAGATTTTTGAATAACAACATTTCTTCCCTTAGGACCTAGAGTTACTCTAACTGCGTTAGCAAGTGTATTTACACCATTTAAGATTAGGCTTCTTGCATCTTCGCTATATTTTAATTCCTTAGCCATTTTATTCTCCTGAATAATTTTTCTTGTTTAATTTCTTCTACAACTAACTTCAATATTACTGAAGTACTCCTAGAAGATCGTCTTCTTTCATAATTAAAAAATCTGTTCCTTCAACCTTAACTTCTGTTCCAGCATATTTACCGAAAAGAACCTTATCTCCAGACTTAACTTCTAAAGCTCTAAGAGATCCATCTTGGTTTCTATAACCTGGTCCAACAGAAACAATTTCTCCCTGAACCGGTTTTTCTGCGTGATTATCAGGAATAATTATTCCACCAGCAGTTTTAGTTTCTTCTTCTATTCTTTTTACAAGAACTCTGTCTTGAAGTGGTCTTACCTGCATGAGGCCTCCTTAAGGATTATGCATTCAATTATTTGTTATTACTTAGTTTCTTTGACAAAAATAATAGCGATTGAACCACTGTCAAGGGTTGCCCGTCAAAAAAAATGCAAGATTTTTCAGGTGAACAAAACCCCCATCTCTAACCATCTGTAATTTAACACAAGGAAGATGCGTTAAAATTTTAACAAGCTGCTAGATGCCCTGCGGCTACTAGCATCTCAGCTTTAGAATAAATTATAGTTGATGAATTTATTGGCCTAAGTATTCCTTAAAATTCAAATCCAAAAAATAACACCATTACAAAAATGGTCAATTTTTTTTTGTCAGTAGTCATCGAGACTCAAAGAAACCTCTTAATTCCACACAGAATTTTGCGCCCATAGTCTTCATTTTGCGTGAAGATTCTACAGGTTTTATTTATATTAAATTAAGTTATAAATCTGTGTGACTTCTATACACTAACTCTGTTTGCTTCAGTCATGGAACGACTAATTCACTACAACGATTGTAATTGAGAGTACTGCTAATGGAAAAAATTAAAGGAATAATTCACGACATCGCCAACAAGCTTACGATTTCTAAATCAGTAAATAGAAAGCTTGAGAACCTTCTTGGAAAAGATCACAAGGAAGTTAAGCGACTTAAAAAGTCTCTTGAAGACAGTATCTTACTGCTAGACGACTTAAGAAAAAGCTCTAGCGATGAAAAGAAAAATCTCCCTCTAGAAAATATTCAAACATTGAAAGAGACAGAATATTTAAAAGTTCAATCTCTCATGTCTCTCTACGACATTGAAATCGAATATAGAAATGAAATTGACAATGATATTTGGATAAATCTAAACAGCTACTCAAGTGATAGAATCCTTTCTAATTGTATTGATAATGCTAAACATGCAGGGGCCAAGAAAATTGTTATCGAATATCTTTTAAAAGGTAATCACATTCAATTAAAAATTAAAGATAATGGTATAGGAATGAGCCAAGATGTCCTTGAAAAAGTAGGTTTTGGGTACAGTTCTCAAACAGGCGACAATCACGGCATAGGAACACAAGTCATTCGCAATATGGTTCAAGAAGTTGGAGGTTCCGTTCAATGGCACTCTATTGAAGACCTAGGAACCTGCTGTAATATTAAGTTTAATATTGTTAAAGATGAGCAACAAATTGATATGAGAAAAGAAACATTGGTAAAAAGAATCAATCTTATATCTACACCTAATCTCATTGAAGAAAAGAAAATTCTTGTCGTCTCTCACTCTCCTACAGAGCTTGGAATTTGGGAGAACTTTCTCTCAAATATTGGAGCGCAAGTGGCTACAACCGAGTATGCGGAAGTGGCCATGAATCATATGTATAAGTATAAACCTGATTGTTTACTATTTAACAAGTCTCTCAAAGATATGAGCGCCAAAGCTTGGTTAAAAATTATCATGTCAGACCCCTCATTAATTGGAATTCCAAAAGTTCTCTACGTTGAAGAAGATGAAAACTTAGACTTCCTAAAGAATATTCCCTTTGATGAGCTGGTTAACTTTACTCAATTTAATGAAAAGAACATTTATATGAAGTTAAAAACACTTTTTCAAAATCAAGAATTACAGAAACTAAAAAATACTGGTGACCAGATAGCTAGAGAGGGGGAGCATTTTTCAGTGAGTAATTCACAGAAAAAAGTTCTATAATTGGGTATTTTTTGGTCATGACATCTTTAACTAGGATGTCATGACCAAAATACTATTTGAGATCGAACCAGTTAACACCAATTCCCATATCAACATCTAAAGGAACATCAAGAGTCACAACTCCTTCCATTCCATCTTTCAAAATGATTTTCATTTGATCAAGTTCATCTTCTGGAACTTCAAAAATCAGTTCATCGTGAACTTGTAGAATCATTTGTGTTTTCAATTGGTTTTTATCCATTTCATTTTGAATATTGATCATTGCTCTTTTAATTATATCTGCGGCTGTTCCTTGTATAGGACTATTGACTGCCACTCTTTCAGCATTTGCTTTTACTGTTCTATTTGTTGAGTGAATATCAGGCAAGAAACGCTTTCTTCCCATCATAGTTACTGAGTATCCACTTTTTTCACATTCTTCTTTTAACTCATCTAAGTAAGACTTTACTCTAGAAAATCTTTCAAAGTAATTTGTTATATATTCCTTTGCTTCTTTTCTAGATATCTTAAGAGCAGCTGCTAAACCAAACGAAGACTGTCCATACATAAGACCAAAGTTTACAGCTTTTGCTTTAGATCTATCACTCGACTCCACGTTCTCAACGGGAACGTTCATAATTTCAGAAGCTGTTCTTCTATGAATATCAATGCCGTCATTAAAAGCACTTATCATTGTCTGATCTTTTGAAAAGTGAGCAAGAAGCCTAAGCTCAACTTGAGAATAATCTGCAGAAAGAAGAATATTTCCAGGTCCCGCAATGAAGCCTTTTCTAATTCGTCTCCCGTTTTCAGTTCGAATTGGAATGTTTTGCAGATTAGGATTCGTTGAAGAAAGCCTTCCTGTTGCTGCGATATTTTGATTCAAGTGAGTATGAACCCGCTTAGTTGTTCCATTAATCAATTGTGGAATGGCCTTCACGTAAGTTGAGAGTAACTTTCCTAATTCTCTATACTCTAAAATAAGTGCCGGAACTTCACTTATATTTTTTGCTGCCAGATCTTCTAAAACTGATGAATCTGTTGAGTAACCCGTTTTTGTTTTCTTTCCTACAGGAAGACCAAGTTCATCAAATAAGAATGCCCCAACTTGTTTAGGTGAGTTCAAATTAATAGGTTCTAAACTATGTTTGTCTATTTTCTCTTGAAGGGAGTCCAGCTTCTTTTGTAACTCTAATTCATATTCTTTAAAGAAGGCTTCATTAACAAAAACTCCATTGTATTCCATTTTTGCAAGCACTGGCGTCAAAGTATTATCCACTTCTTCGTATAGAGTAAGAAGTTCTTTCTCTTTTAACTCGTCAAAAAGCATTTCTTTTAAGCGATAGTTAGCATGTGCCCTAGCAGTCGAAACATTAGTTACAATGCTTAATTCATTTTCAAAGGCAAATGGTGTCTTCTTATCAAATACGGCTAATCCACTTCCTAAATACTTTTCGCTGAGAGAAGCTAAGTTATTTCTTTCTCCGGCATTAGCTACAAACTGAGCCTGAGTAATATCAAAAATATTTGCATTCAAATCCTGCTCATTTGAGAATGAAAAATGAAGTAATGATTTGTAATCACTTGTGGCAATCGTAAGCTTTTCGTTTCCTAATATTTCAAAAAGAAAGTTCTTAGCAATTGATTCATCCAAGAAGTAAGACTTGTTATTCTCTATTGATACTGAGAGGGCAGATAACTCAAATGTTCTTATATCTGTACTTGTAAACTGAGGATCAATTCCAATACAACTCGCATTAAGAATATGCCCTTTTGCTTCTTCATTAAATTCTAAAACTTCAATATTAGAACTAGGAGCATTGGCTTCTAAATCTCCACCCTGTTCTGCTTGGTGATGAGCAAACTTCATGTCTTCTAATTTTACTACTGCTGATTTAAACCCTAAATCTTTTAGGAAGTTTAATAAAGAGTCTTCAGGGTAGAATGAAAATTTCGATTCAACATCAGTTAAGCCTAAATCCACATCTGTTTTTATTTCAATAAGACTTTTTGAAAGAAGGCCATCATTTAAATATTCACCAAAAGCTGTAGTTAATTTCTTACCTTTTAGAGTGTCTTTAATTTCAATACATTTCTCAAGAGTTCCATGCTCCGCTAGAAGCTTGGCAGCTCCCTTTGCTCCAATTCCTTTCATTCCGGGAATATTATCTGAAGCGTCCCCTACCATTGAGAGATAATCTACCATTTGATTGGGATAAACTCCCATTTTCTCAAAGACACCTTCGCGGTCATAGATCTTATCTTTCATGGTATCTAACATTCTGATATTATCACCAATAAATTGCATTAAATCCTTATCACCAGAAGCGATGAGAATTTCATCAAAAGAATCCTTCCATTGAACGCATGCAGAACCTATTAAATCATCAGCTTCAAAACCTGCCATCGTACTACTAGGAAGACCCATGTGATCAATTAATTGTTTAATTAAATCGAATTGAGGAATGAGCTCTTCTGGAGGAGCACTTCTATTGGCCTTATACTCTGGATACAATTCATTTCTAAAAGATCCACCTTTAGTATCTCGCGCAAGCAGGATATGAGTTGGCTGATACTTAGAAAGAAGTTTTAAAAGCATTGAGAGGACACCATGAACAGCATTTACAGGAACACCTGCTGGTGAATGTAAAACGCGAATAGCATAGAATGCTCTAAAGATGAAACTACTAATATCTACAATAATTAAACGATTTTTCGACATATTCTTTACTCCCAAATTTGAGAGTAAATGTACCTAGATTTTTCAGAGATGAAAAGCGGACTAGGTCATTTGGCTATCAGGGTCAAACCAACTGTCTTTTCTCTTCTTGATTTGTTCAGCCGTTCCATCATTGGCCATAACGGAAGTATCCGCCATAACATCACCTAATCTATGACCAGAATCGAGCTTATGAAGCAGATAAATTTCTAATATTAGAAGTGGTACACCTAAGAGCAGTGCAAAGATCCATCCCCAAAAAGGAATAATGGCAAAAAATATGGGTATAAGGAATGGTAAGTTTCTTATAATTGATTGTTTCAAGCTACAAGGTTTTCCATCCTCAAGAGAGATCACAGCGAAGCCCATGAATTTCTTTCCAACACTTTGTCCATTTTGAAGACTATCGGCTACTGCCATATATATCAATGCGAAGATTATCCCAACTGGATAAAGAAAAATGGATAAAATAAGAGCTATAAATAAATCTATACCTTTTGCGATCATGCGCGAAATTCGGGCGACTTTAAAGGGAGATTTAAGTAAATATTTTCTGTCCATACACTTATTCTATCCTATTGATTTCCTATGAAATACGAGGAATTATTTGCATTTGTCTAAGTTTAGACCCGACACGTCATTGTAACATAGCTATACAACCTTACCCTAATAAGATAAAAATATAAGCTTAAATTGATAAAAATGATTAGGAGAAAATATGAGTAACGTAGGAAAAACAGATCAAGCAAGCTTTGATGCTGACGTAATCAATTCAGACAAACCAGTTCTTGTTGATTTTTGGGCAGAATGGTGTGGACCTTGTAGAACACTCGGGCCTCTTCTTGATGAAGTTGCTGGAGAAATTGGTGAGAGTGCAAAAATTTTAAAAGTTAATGTTGATGAAAATGGAGACCTAGCTCAAAAGTACGGTATCCGTGGAATTCCAACAATGATTTTCTTTAAAAATGGTGAGCCTGCTAAGACTCTTGTTGGTCTTCAAGGTAAAGAAGAGATTAAAAAATCTCTTGAAGAACTAGCGTAGTTAATTAGAATCACATATTGTATAATGTTCAAGCGGAAGAGTTACTTCCGCTTTTTTTTGGAGATCACCTTGTCTAATTTTATAAAAGAATCACTAATTGAAGCAAAAGAAGTTCTAGAAACTTTCATCAATAATGATCAAAATATTGTAGCAATGGAATCTGCTATTGAATCTTTTATAAATACTCTTAATAGTGGTGGTCGAATTTACAGCTGTGGGAATGGAGGATCAATGTGCGACTCCATGCACTTCGCAGAAGAACTAACTGGAAGATATAGAAAAGATAGAAGAGCTCTTGCGGCCATATCTTTTAGTGATCCAAGTCATATGAGTTGTGTAGGAAATGACTTTGGTTACGATGCCATTTTTTCAAAAATGGTTGAAGCTTTTGGTCAGCCAGGAGATTCACTACTTGCTATTTCCACGAGTGGAAATTCTGCTAACGTAATCAATGCAGTAAATGAAGCAAAGAAGCTCGGAGTCACTACTATTGGTCTTCTTGGTAAAGATGGCGGTGAATTAAAAGCCTTAGTAGATATCCCTATTATTGTAGAATCTAAACTCACAGACCGAATTCAAGAAGTTCACATAAAAATCATTCATAACTTTATTCAAGGTATCGAAAGAAAGCTCTTTCCTGAGCATTATTAGTAACATATCGGCAGCATTTGCCCAAAAAAATCAAAATCAATCCTTGGTTCATTTTTCAACTACAATGTAATTATAACGAGTTGGAATAAACAAGGAGTCTTGTTTCTATGGAAGCAACAGCTGTAACAACATCAATGAATGGAATTGCTCAATTTATCCAAGATGGTGGAGTCTTTATGTGGGTCATCCTACTTATATGGTCCATTGGTCTGGCAATCGCAATTGAAAGATTCTCGAAACTGTCATTTAAATTAGATGTAGATGGTCCATCATTTATGAATGAACTACAAAGATACATCCTATCAAATGATATCCAAGGTGCAATAAGGGTTTGTTCAGGATCCGTCGCTGCATTACCCAGGGTTTTAAAGAGTGGTCTAAAAAGATCAAGTCAAAATCCAGCACAAGTACAAAATGCAATAGACGCCACAGCATTGGAAATCATTCCAAAAGTTGAGCTAAGACTTAATTATCTTCAACTTATTGCTAACGTCTCTACTCTTCTTGGTCTACTTGGTACAATCCAAGGTCTAATCCAATCTTTTGCTGCTGTAGCATCTGCTGACCCATCTCAAAAACAAGAGTTGTTAGCGCTTGGAATTGCAAAGGCCATGAACACTACGTTCCTAGGACTGCTTTCAGCAATCTCTATTATGTTACTCCACGGATTTCTTTCTGCTAAGTCCGAAAAGATCATTAATGAAATTGATGAATTTTCAGTAAAGCTAATGGACTTACTAGGAACTAAGCAGGAAAAAGAGAGCTAGTCTCTTTTTCCACTCTTTAGAGGTCAATTGTGTATAGATCACCAAGTAGAAGAACACAGAAAAGTAAAACTATAAAACCAAATCTAATTCCTATATTAGATGCGGTTTTTATATTTATCTTCTTTCTGTTAATGTCTTCCCGCTTTTTAAATATTTATGAAATTCAAAGTGATGTACCAATTATATCAACGAAAGTGCCACCCAAGAGCAAGAAGCCACCTTTGGCATTAACTCTTCGCATACTATCCTCTCGTATTCAAATACTCACTGGAGTCCCTGGAAAAGTGAGAAGAAGTATTGGTAAGAATAGTGATGGAGATTATGATCTCGAGGCGCTTAGAACATATTTAATCAGGCTTAAGAAAAAACATACTAATGAAAAATCAATAGTTCTCGAACCCGTTGTCGACTTAAACTACGAAGATATTATTAAAATAATGGACTCTGTTAGAACGCTTAAAAAGACTGATCCGGATATCTGGACCAAATCAAAAGACGGACTAGATGAGAGAATTAAAGAATTATTTAGTAATATTGTATTTGGAAATATCCAGAGTTAATTTATGAGAAGATCAAGATCTATTTCAAGTAGAGGAAGAGCCAGAAAAAAGAAAGGTATGATGGAATTAGATATCACCTCTCTTCTGGATATCCTCGTTATCTTACTAGTATTTTTATTAAAGAATTATAATTCTTCAGGAGTCGTTTTAAATGTTCCAAAAGGAATTACATTACCAAACTCTCAGTCTAGCTCAGTAAATACTTCCGGAATCATAGTTCAAGTATCCCCTACTACTATCTGGGTTGACGACAAAGTGGTGCTAGAGTCTAGTAATGACAACCTTTCTAAAGATAGAACCGGGAGAAGAATTATTCCTCTCTTCAACGAACTTGTTAAAAAGAAAGAAATTATTAAACAAGTCGAAAAGACTTCTCCAAATGCAAAGAAGTTTTCAGGAGTTGTAAATCTAGTGATAGATAAGTCTATTAAGTATAGTTACATAAAGAAACTAATGTACACTAGTGCATCTGCTGGTTTTGGAAAGTATAAATTTGTTGTGATGGGTGAAGAATAAATAGCGCCCAATTAGTTTAATAAGAAAATAAAACTCATAATAAGACAGAAAGCCACTTGAGTTAAAAAGATATTATAATAACTAAACGCCTTCTTTAATTCCTTAATAGAAAAAATAAAGAACGCTGCTCCCCAAATAACCATAAAGACAGAAACTACTTGATCATTAAATCCATTCGTAAAAATATTTAAATCCAGAATTAGAGCTACGAAGAAGAGAATAAAAACAATAATATTGAAAATAAACCTTCCCAATAACTTTTTATCAATCATCTTAACCCATTCTACAATACCTATATTTCCACGATCAAAAATACTTAATTGAGTTGAGTCATCACTATATCTTACAGTTTGAGTCCCTTTACTTCCCATGTATGTATAGAAGAGTTCACAAAAAACGATAAAGAGAAGTGCGGGTATTGTGAAATCAGAAACATCAGTAATTCCGTCTAACGACTCCAAGAAGAGCAGCACGCCAAACAATATTGCGAGGAGCATCTTGAACCGAAAATCTGTAAACTTCTTTATCTTCTGAATCATGGAACTATTATATGAATATTTATGCTCTATACCAAAATCAATAGCTTAGAGGTGGAAAGAGGGCCTATTTGTGCCACAAATACAGGTATTAATCATGAATTATTAATAAGTTAGTATGATCGGGACTAGCAAGAGACTAGTCCCAAGATTTGATTATTTTCTTTTAGGATAGAAGTTAAATGGTTGATTAACCTCTACGACGCCACCACCAAGTGGCTCAGGAAACTGAATCCCCTTGAGAACATTAACTACACAACCCTTCACTTTTCTTTTTAGACCTTTAGAAGCTACTTCAACACTTGCATTTGTAACATGCCCAGAAGCTCCAATAATAAAGTCTAAGCGAACCACACCGGTAAAGGATGATTTAGCTCTATCTAGCTCTTTCTGATAGCAGTACCTAAATTGTGGTATGTGATCAATTAAGATTCTACGAATAATATCAGGATCCATTCCACCAAGAACAACTTCTTCAAAAGGTACTCCTGCAGTGTAAATGCTCTTTTTATTCACTAATCCACTTACACCTTTAGATGAATCCAGTTTTCCAGATGTAGCACCTGTAAGACTTCCGACATTTTTGGAGACTTTCGCTTTTTTCAGAGTAGCTGAAGAAGAGCCTCCTAAGCTTGCCTCAGTTCCAGTACTAGAACTAAGAGTATTCACAGCTTGAGCAGATTTAACTCCTCCGCCTTTTGCCATTAGAGAACTTAATGAACTTGAGAAATCAGCTGATCTAAAAGTATCAACTGCACCTCTTGATTTTCTATTTGCAAGTCTCTTTCTAGATGTTGCTTTACTACTAGAGGCCTTTCCTCCAGTTCTTCTCTTTGGCGAAACTTTATCTATTCTCTTATTAACTCTTCCTTTATTTGCAGTAGCTTTCTTAGCAGGAGCTTTTGACTTCGCTCTCTTAGATCCAGTTTTAGCGACCTGCTTTTTATTCTTTAAACTTTTCTTCTTACTAATTTTCTTAACTGGTTTAGTTTTCTTCTTAGTAGGAGATTTTTGAATAATTTTCTTTGATTTCTTCTTTGTCTTATCAACAGCTGCTGTTTTAGAAACCGTTAATTTTTTTCTCTTATAAAGAATGGTTGCAATCCTTTCTGGCGCTTTTTCTTTTTCTAGTTCTTTGTCTACAGCGTAAAAGCTAAAAAAACCAAGAAATAAGAAACACATTAAGAAAACGAGCATAAGACATTTTATAAACTCTTTATCTCTTCTAAAAATTGGAGCATGAGCGACCTTAGGTGGTGCATCTGTTCCTCTTACGAAGATTTGTAAGTCACCATTTACATATCTTACGATATCGTCAGATTTCAGAAGATATTGTCCTCCTGAAAACTTTCGCTCATCATCGCCAAGACAAGTTTCTTCATATCCATGTAACGAGTGGAGATAAATATCTGATCCCTTAACTTCAACAAAGGGGATTTTTTCATTCTTACCTAAATAGGCGTACTCAACTTCTTTCTTCCCTGCATTGGCTCCAACAAAGTTAAAAGCCCCATCTTTACATGGAAGGTAATCAACACTATAAACTCTATCCTTATGTAAGATAATAATCTCGACAGAGCTTTTCGCTGGTGAGTAATCAAATATTGGATATAGAGTTTCAGTATCTTCAAAAATATATTCAGTGAAATCTGCTTTTGGATCTGCCCCTAATGGATATTCTACTCGTGGAAATTCTTCGTCTTGAACTTTAGCCTTTGAAGGAACCATTTTCGGTAATTTAGGGCCCTCAACTAATGGAGGAATCTCTGCCGTTAACATATCGAGCGATGGCGGTAAATCATCAACAGAGTAATCTTTGAAGTCAAATTCAATTGATCCAAACTTTAAAGAATCATTTAAACTAAATTCAGATGAAATGACTTTCTGCCCATTTACGTAAGAACCGATAGAACTATCCATATCGAAAATTTTAAATTTCCCGTTAGATATTTCTATCACTGCATGGATTTGATTAACCGTAGGATGGTTAATTTGCACATCACATGCATTCGACTGTCCTATAAGGACTCTTTTCTTCTTTATGATTTTAGCTGCCTGGCCTTTAGAAGCGCCTACAGGTAATAATTCATAAAATGTATTTTTTTCTGTTTGAACATTTATGTTCACGATGATCCCCTTTACCGAACCCTTTCAACACCTTTTCGAATTTCAACATTGAAGTTCTTTCTATAAGGTAATTTATTTTTAAATTTTCTTTGATATCTAGGTGCAATAGATAAATCTCCAGGACTGCCTGTTTCACCTTCAATAACTAAATCCTCAAAATCGAATTTTTCATATTTCTTATAACGATAAATAATCTTTTTCTTTTCAGCTCCGTGAATAATTGAGCTAGCTATAAAGAGGACTAAGATAGGTAGTAGAACTTTCATTATTTAACTCCTCCAATTTTCTGAAAAACTGAATTGTAATAACTTGAATATTGCCGTAGGCTATCATTTTTCACAGAAGCAAGAACAAGTTTTGCATCTTTCTGTCTCCCAGTATTGAACAGAGCAAGAGAAAAAGTAATTCCAACATTTGGTTTTTCAATTGCGCTACTTGGGAGTCCTGAATATAGGCTTACGGCCATTTGAGAGTTACCTTCTTTTAAATAACTCGTTGCTAAACCATTGGTTGCATCAACATCACTAGATTTTATATTAACCAACCTTTGAAAAATTCTCTTTGCATCAGAGATCAAATTATATTTCAAATACAACTGTCCCAAATTAAACATTGGAGTCATACTAAATGATCCAACCTCAGATGCTTTTTTAAATGCTGCTAATGCCTTTTGTTCTAGGCCCTGGTATTGATAGATCACCCCAATATTATTAATAGGTGGGGCATAATTCTTTTTAAGATCCCTAGATTTGTTATAGAAAAGTAATGCTTTACGAGTCTCACCTTGAAGGTAATAACATGTCCCGAGTAGATTCCAGTAACCTGGGTGAGACTTATATTTCTTGTAATTATCCTTAAATATTTTTAATCCATTAGTAAAATCTCTCTTATAACAATAAGTAATTCCTGCTGCCAGAATATCTTTTGGTCCAGTGATAACTTGTAACTTAGGTGCCGGGACTCTTGCTAGAGATTCTGTAGACAAGGAATCAGTTGTAGAGATTTCGCCACTAAAAACATCTTGCCTTTGATTGAAGGGTATTTCGGGAGTTTTATTAAAGTCTGTATTTTCAATCCAAGAAAATTCTTCAATAGATCCACTACTAGGACTTGCAACATCTTTATTAGTTGAGCTACTAGAGCATCCAACTAACTGAAGTAAGGTGATCAAAATTAAAATTCTCATCTTCGACCTCCTCTATCCATTAAAACCCCATTATTGTTTAAAATATATTTTGCAACAAACTTATCACCAAAAAGGATAGACTTATTATCTTTTGATAAAATCTTATTCATTTTCATTTGTTTTAGGGCCTCTTTCCTAAAGTCTCTAACTTTTGCCTGTAGAGGTTTTACTAAATTTCCCATACTCTTTTTGAAAGAGTTTATATATTCAGGTGATTTCCCGGGAGGTGTAAAATTACTTACTTCCTTAATTAGATGTTCATATGAAAAGATGAGTCTGGAATAAGACCTCATCATTCCTTTACCAGATCCAACTTTCATTAACCCAATGGCTGCAGTTGTAATTGAATCAAGCTTAGTAAATTTCTTCTTTAATAAAACATTGAATTTCTTATCAGGAAAAGCTAATTCAAACTTTGTTAATGAATCAATCTTTCTCTCTAGTCTATTTAAGTTAACTGATGCGACGACATCGAGTGCTTCAAGTTGCATCTTCCTCTTATTCTTAACTTTCTTATAGAAGTTTAATATTTGAGATTCAATAGATTTTGCTTTACTGCTACGTCCAGAAGCGAGGAAAGCTCTGCGAATTTTACCTAATGGGTATATAAGATCCTTGTATGACCTTTTAGATTTACTAAGCTTCGCGACCTGCTGGTTAGCACCAGACCAATTCTTATTTTCTACGTAGAATTTTAAGAGCTCTAACTCCATTGAGTCCAACACTCTGGTGGAGATATTACATCTATAGGCACTATTTAAGATCTGCCGAGCGTCTTCAATCTTATTCTGTGCCAAAGACACAATTACAGCATTTTTCAGGAAGACAGTTTTATTACTACTTCGTTGTTTACATAACTTTTCTAAAGTCAGACTGTAAAGTTTAGAACTCTCATTAAACTTTTGGTTGTTAAATAACTCATTCGCAATAACTAGGAATGAAGCTTGAAAACGTTTAACATTCTTCCCATTCATATGGCTTAAAGCTCTTTCTGACCAACCATAACTCCTATAAGTGTCACCTAGTTCATGAAAAAGAGTGGCAATATTATAAGCAGCATTTTTCTTTGCCTCTAATGATGAAGTTGGATCCTTGTAAATTTCGACATAGAGAGCAAGAGCTTCTTTCTTCTGACCTTTTGACGTGGCTTTTTCAACATTTTCAAATTGCATAGTAAGTAGAGTTAATTTTACTTTCTTAGCGTACTTCTTAGAAACTTTAAACTCTCCACTCTTTATTCTATCTACCCACTTTCTTAAACTAACATGATCACCTTTTTTCTTATAGTGATCCATAATTCTTGCGAGCATCGCCTCTTGGATTAAAAAACTTTTTGGAAAATTGTTCTTATAAGAAACCAAAGTTCTTTCACATGAAGCAATATCTTTTTTAGCGAAATATATCGAGAATAGCCTTTGATAAATCTTATTCGATTTTTTTGATTTAGGATTTTGTTTAAGATAATTCAAATAGACAACTTCTACGTACTTATCTTTAGTTTTCTTGGTTATGCCCTTTCCAGCTAATGAAGCCATCATTCCTTCATTCGACAGTTTGATATACTTTTCATTACTTGCTTTCTGAGCGTAAGATAGAGATTTAGAGTACTGTCCCATTGCTGTATTAAACATACCCGCAGCATAGTAAGTTTCTCCCCCTAAGAAAGAATATTTATAATCATTCAAGGGATCAAACTGAGCCAACAAATTAAAGAACCCTACTGCCGTTTTCGCTTTACTGTATATTTTCTTTCTCTGTGACTTATATTGTTTTCCGCTAACTTGTTTTTGAACTATCGCGCTAACTCGTCGCAATTGATAATCAAGAACCTTCACTTGCTCAGGGTTTAATTTCTTTTGTTTATGATAATTTACCAGGATCTTTGAGACCCTAAAGTGACTTTTATATTTACCAAACCGTTCATAGAGGCTTAAAAGTTTTATGTTTACCGCAATATCTTCAACTTCTGATACTTTATATCTTAAGGCTTGTTTTAACGTCTTCTCAGCTTGCGAAAATTTCCCTCTATTAATAAGGTAGTTTGAAACCTTTAAAAGGTTTGTAGCAATATTTTTACCAATACTCTTATAGAATTGTACAGCCTGACTTACTTTTCCAGAATCAGTATAGAAATAAGCAAGATCTCTTTCAATACTAATAGTCATGTCTACATATTTTCTATTCTTACTCAATCTATATGAATTTTTCATGACCTTAATGGCCTTAGTCTTTCGACCTACTCTGAAATAACTCCACGCCAAGTTGTAACTATCTTTAGTGAACCACTTATCTCGATGAGTTTTCTTTTTAAAAGCTCTTTCATAAAGAGAGATAGCTTGTTTGTAATCTCCTCGATTAAAGTAAATTTCTGCAAGTGCTATTTGTGATCTGGTACTAGTGAAACTCGATTTCTTTGAAGTTTTAACTGATTTCGTAAAATAAACTTTTGCTTTCTTATCTTGTTGAAACTCTTTAGCATTGTAAGCCAGAATATAATAAACCTCTGACCTATTCTTATACTTTGGAAATTTCCTTAGGATCAGCCTACATGTTTTTTGCGCTTGAATGAAGTAAGCATTAGATTTTCTGAAAAATTTCTTCTTACTAGTTCCTTGTCTTTTCTTTGCAGACAAACTTATATAACTAGCATTTTCAAGCTCTTTTAGTAGCCTAGCTTTCTCAAGCATCAGCTCTGCCATACGTAGTAAAAGATCCGGCTTAGAGGTTCTTGTTTGCTTATTAAGCCTTGTGACTTCTCTCAGTTCTTGATCGATAACGCCAATGAGTTCATTACGTCGACTTGTAGAATCTGCACTTAATTGAACTGAGCCGAGCAAAAGGACAAATAAGAGAAGTAATTTCATAATTTTGTTTCTAAAGAGCATTTCCACTACACTCCGACTTTAATGAGAATACATAATCACCAAGTTCATCGGCCCAAAATTCTCCATTAAATGTCCAAAAATATTGTTTGTCTGTACGTTTAAGATTCCTAATATCTCCACGACCTCTATTCATAGATTTCTCTGGAGAATATAAACTTTCTTTTCTTCTAGATAAGACTTCAAGTTTGATATAACTCATATCTGCAAATGTTTTTCTTACTTGATGCCATGAGAGGTGAAGCTTTTTTCTTACATAGGCTCCTACTAAGTTTCTTTGAAGTATTAAAGCATCTTTCAAATTAAGTTTAAGTATTCTTTTCATTCTACTTTTAGGAAGTCTATTGATGATCTCTAATTCATCTTTTCCAGTTTGAAAATAATCAAACATTTCTCTAAAAGTAGCGTCTCTTGTGATTGAGCTTAACATTCTATTAAGAAGCTTATTCCCTCTCACTTTTCCATTCAATCGAGACTTCGCTAAGAGATAATAATACTTATAGTCTTTCCCATGTTTACGTAGAAATTTCTTAATTTTGTCATGATTACTTTCATTTTCGTCATAGAAATCATCTACAACCTTAAGGGTATCTTTCCAAAGGCATAATTCCATATAGGTTAATGATCGCAACACATCAATTTCGGGATTAAAGATAAATGATATAAACGGTGCTTTATAAGTTACAAGCTTCCCTAATGTTCTATTGTAATCTCTCATATAGAAACTATTCCATGCTTCTTCGAAAAGAATCTCTGGCCAAATATGAGACGATTTAGAAAGATCTAAATAATCTAAGTTAGCTTGCTCAAATTTTCCCGCAGCAAAGTTCGATCTAGCTTTTCCTACAATGCAATAATCTCTATTAATACTTAGCTGTCTCTTTCTATTAAAATTCACAGAAGAGTTTGAAGAGTTAGACGATCGAATACATTCATCATAAGCACTAAGGGATGACTTATACTTCTTAGTAATTGAGAAGATTGATCCTTCTAAGAATAATGCAAAAGGCTTAGCAGGATGATTCTTTGGAATCGTGCCATTTAAAGCATTGAGAGACTTTTGATATTTTCCTTGTCTAAAATATTTCTTTGCTAGTATATATTTTAATACAGGAGCTTTGGACTTTTTCAAAAATCTTGTCGGCAGAACTTCAAATTGCTTTACACCAACATTAGTTACAACTTTATCAATTAGAAAATCTAATTCCTTACTACTTTTGCTCTTCCCTCTTGTTAATAATTCCTTAATATAAGGAATAGATGCGAAATAAAGATCTTCCTTAACAAGATTCTTAATAACATTTGGGTAGTATTTTACTGTGCCCTTACTTTTTACAAGGTATTTCCAAGCAACATCAGTGTTGGCAAGAGCTCCTTGCATAAACAAGCACGACAGAGTAATTAAAATAGTTTTCTTTATGAAGAACATCCTGTTCATCCTTAATTAGAAATTTAAGCCAACGGCTAAAGTTAAATCATAATTGCTATACCACTTTTCCTGAGCTCCAGGATCTTTAGCCTCTAGTGCTTGATAATTGACGACAGTAACATCAAATTTCACGCTCCATCTTTCAGATACATAAAACTTTGCACCTATGTCCCACATGATCCCCGTATGAGTTTCTTGCGTTAATGTTTTATCACCATTAAGTATGATTTCATTTCTATTATTTGTTTCAGTAAGTTTTGCGAACCCAATACCTAAAATCCAATCCATGTAGACGACTTTATTGAAGGTATTAATTTTTGTATAAAAAGGAGACCATAAGAACATAGCTCCCATATAATTATCTACGATTCTTCTAAATGGGAAAGAACCACTTCCTCCCACAACCCCTCGAACCGAAGATGCGGTGTCATTCTCTGAACCACTGTTTAGTGAGTATACTAATTCAAATCCGTACTCCTCTTTAAAGAAGTAACCTACTCTTGCTTGAAAAGCTTTAGCGTCAACAAAGGCACCAGACGTAGTAATCCCGCCTCCAGCATTTATATGAACCCTTCCGGATTTTCTAAACTTCCTATTTTGTAAAACAAAAACTTCTTTATCTGGATCTAGCCAAGAAAAGTCATAACCATCACCTTCTGAGGCGAAAGTTTTAACTGACGAAAAAAGACTGAGTATTAAAAATGAAAGAACTATGAAATTATTCATAATATAAGCATCCTGCTAGCAAAGAAAAGGGGGTCCTCCCCTCCTATATTCATATAGTTATTCTATCATAGCAGGGCTTACCTAAAAACCAACTTGACTAAAAGTGGCATAAATTTCCAAAGGTACACTTTTCGCAATGTTCTTGATTTGTTAGATCAGGCTTTGATGTTAATTTCCAAGAATCCCCTAGCTCATTGATCAAGTTTTCATGACTGAAAGTTTTAATCACGTTTTCTTTCATATCTACAAACGAGAGAATAAGTTTTACATCAAAGTTTTGATACTCTGGATAGAGTACCTGATAAGCATATGCGTAGGCTTTTAACTGGAACCAATATGGTACCTCTTTCGATTCTTCTCGTTGACCGGTTTTATAGTCCCAAATTTCTAATGCTCCACCAACTTTTGGAACTAACACCAAATCAGGAGTACCTGAGATCATTTGTCCGAAAAAGGGAAACTTTACCATCTCCTCAGAAATGAACTCATGTGAGGCTTGATATTTTTTCAACTCTTCAATAGTCCAATCAAATGCCTCAAGATCTTTTTTCTTAGCAGAGTCTAAGAATTTAGCGGGAGCAACCCAATTTCTCTTTATGGCAAAACTTAAGGCCTCGTGAATATCTGTTCCTCTTTGTGCAGAAGAAACTATCTTCACATTTTCTTCTTCGATAATTTCAGTTTTCTTTACTCCGTTCGATAGAGGAGCAACTCCAGTTAAGTCTTCCACATCCTCATCAGTAAATTTACAGACATTTAAGAGATAAAATTTTCTCGGGCATTGTGAAATTGAAGCAAGCCTAGTCACAGAAAGTTCTGAGATAATTCCCATTTCTCTCTCGCCTTCTAGAGAGGAAGCTATTCCTAAACTATCTGTATGAAAAAGTGGTGATTTAAGTTTTACAAACTCAACATCAATATCTGAAATGACATCTTGTTCTTTCTTAATTTCTTCCATGAAGTCTACCTTTGAAAGTAGATCATTTTCTTGCCACTTTCTAAGACCACAAATCCAACTATTTTTTGAACTACTAAGAGGTTTCGTATCAAAACTTAAATCAATCCATTGAAGATTCTTCTTAGCACGGGTACAGGCTACATAAAATAGCCTCTTTGATTCTGCAAAATCCTTCTTTCTAGAAAGTAGACCTTCGTAAATAAACATGGGAGTTGTAAACGGACTCTTTTGCCAAGAGTCTTTTTTCCATTTAAAACTCCATGGTAGTTTTCCAAACATATTCATCTCAGGCATGATGAACCCATTATTATGAATTCCCCCAAGAAAAACATTATCAAACTCAAGCCCTTTAGAAGCATGGGTAGTCATAATTTGAATTCTCTTTGTGTCTCGACCATATTCAAAATCAATTGAATACTTAACATCAGAATACCCATTTAATTTAATATAAATTGTTTCAATATCGTCCCCACACATTTCGCAGAGCTCTTTAACTATTTGACCATTATTTTTATGATTTGAGTTTAACAGACCTCTAGAGAAGAGAAACTTTAAAAACGAATTATGAACACCTAGGTTCAAAATATCTTTTTCATATTGCACAATGCTTATTTCTAAAGAAGAACTCGAGTTAACATTTAATAAATTAAAATATCCTTCTAAATGAAAAATCAGATTACTAAGTTCTCTTTCACTTTTACTCGACAACAGGTACTCAACTAGCGAGTTAAAGATACCAAGTATAGGATCTTCTGCTAAAGGGACTTTAACTTGTGCAGTAAATCCTATATTTCTTTTTATCAATTCATTAATGAGGTATTTAGACGGCCCTAGATTTTTATAGAGAATACAAATATCTTCATCTGGAGCAGAAGATAGTATTTTTTCAATTTGATAAATAATGGCACTAGATTCAAAGAAAGAGAAGTCATCAGTTTTAGGCTTTGCTCCCTCTTCCATAAGACTAGTAATATCAAAGTTTGAGATTTTTATGGCACCTGCATTGTCGCTCGATCTTTCAAAAGGAAATGTTTGGTAATCAACAGGAACTCGGTGATGATCAATTCCTTCAAAGTTTGATCCTAACTTAAAGAGATAATCAAATACATAATTATTGAAATCAATGACGTTATAATTAGATCGGTAATTGTTATTTAACTTTAGTGTAGTTGGTGTCTTCACCATACACTCTTTAAAAACTCCAAGCTCTCCACCTCTAAATCCATAAATGGCCTGCTTCATATCTCCAACCGTAAAGAGTTTGTTAAAGTCACCACTAATGATTCTTTCAAGCATTTCAAATTGAATTTCTGAAGTGTCTTGAAATTCATCAACAATAAAGTAGTGATAGTTACTAGCAATAGCGTCACGGGCATCATCGTTCTTCAGAGCGCCAAGAACATAGTATTCAAGGTCTGAGAAAGTAAATCCTGTTATATCTCTATAGTGTTCTTCAATATACTCAAAAATCATATAAGTCGATTCCCACCAACCCTTAACTTCTTTGTCTAATCCCTTATAGGTTTCAACAATATCTTCACTATATTTCTTTAAAAAAGTTCTTAGTTCTTTTATGGCAGCAAAATGTTCAAAAAGAGCAGTGTCTTCAATCTTCTTACTAGGCCCTGTTAATCTAGAAATCCCATCGAATGCAGAACTAAGAGCATTAAAAGTTTCTTCATTCCAAGAAGTCTCACTACTACAATTTTTTTGGATTCGATCTATTATCTGGTACCAAGGTTTATCACTAAACTCACGATGAGGAGCGAGATTGACTGGCGTTTTCCAAAGAAAATCCACATCTAAGAGCGCCCAAATCTTATCCCAGGTGGAATTCAATTCATTCTTCATCCCTTCAAAGTTCATCGTCTTCCACTGCAGACGTATTTCAGGTGAACCAAAGATATTCATCATGGACTTAATAATTTGTTTACTATTTAGTGAAATAATTTTTGCAAACTCTTCACTTGGGAGTTCGTGTAGATGATTCTCAAACCACCTCTCATAGAGTTTAGTGATTCTCTCGCGGGACTCACTCTCCGATATAATCGCAACAGTTGAAGAAACTCCAGGAATCAGTCCCTGACCTATCAGTTTATAACAGAATCCATGAATCGTACTTATAGTCATATAGTCGATAGCTTCTTTAACAATGACCCATTTAGGTAAATCATGAACTTCAGCCATATCAATTTGCGCTTCAATTCTGGCAACAAGTCTTTCATAAATTTCTCCCGCTGCTTTCTTTGTGAAAGTCATTAGAACAATCTTAGTAAAATAAGACTGGATCTGACTTTCAAATGCGAGAAGATTTAGATCACGATTTTTTTCAATAAATTTATTAGATAGATATAGAACGTGTTCAACAAGTACAAAAGTTTTTCCTGAACCTGCTCCAGCGCTCAAAAGAACACCACCTGTATGTTCTATCGCTAGTTTCTGTTCGGGGTTTGGAGCTCTCATTGATTTGATCCTCTAGTACATAAGTTTGAAACACTACAAAAGGTACAGACATCATCCTTTCTAGGATTTGCTTTCCATTCGCTTTCTTTGAAGAGATTACCAATGGCTTCTTTTTCAAAATCTGAATAGTCCTCAAACCAATCTGAGATTTGATCAAAGCCAGACTTTCTAGAACTAGAGCTCAGACCCACATTGCTCATTAATTCTTTAGAGAGGTCATGTCCCCCATTAATAACAAGCGAAGCTTCTGGTTCCGATAGATTTACAAATCCCCAGAATATGACACTTGATAAATCTCCACCAAAGTAATTTAAATAAAAAGGTAACTGGATCTTATTGAACTTTTCAATATCTGATTTAGTTGGAATACTAAATCCAGATCGCTTAAAATCTAGAATAACGAATTTATCTTCATATTTTATAAGACAATCAATTCGACCAGAAACATCTGAACCCTCGGCTAGACTTGTTTCAAACTCAACCGTACTACCTGGAAGATTATCTAAGATATTTAGAACAAATTTAATTCCACTTTCACTATAATTATAAATTTCATAAAGAGAGAGTTTCTCTTTCATGTCATTTAAGTGTTTTCTATTTTCCTTAATAAATTCAGCATAAGTATTCTCAACGACTTCTTTAAAAATAGGTTCATCCCAAATCTTTGATTTCTTAAAGTATGCCTCAATAACCTCATGCTCTAAGCTTCCAATTTCGTTTGGCCTAATTTCCTTAGAGTTGCTCACTTCAATTTCTTTTCGATCAATAAATGAGTAATAAAATTTTCTTGGGCAATCTAGATAGGACTGTAACTTACTCGCGGAGACTTTCCCCGTGAAGCTAGAAAACTTCTGATTTAGAAAATCTTTCTTCACAATTTCTTTCGGTGAAGACAATTCAATTTCTGAGAATTCGATTCCTTTTAAGAAATCATTCCAATTTCTATCGGAATCCATTAATCCTTCTTGTAAGCAGAAACGAAAACCACTCTCATTTATAAGTTCTCTAAATTTCTCGCGTACAATGAGAAATTCTAGCTCTGGTCTTTGAATAGGTCCTAGGGCAGACAAGAATTTAATAACATCTTCTTGATAGCGACTTCCCCCTTTTTTTACACCTTGATAATCTTCACTCACAACAAAGATAGGTGACTTTGTTGTTCCACAATTTTCCAATTCATTAAGTCCAAAAATAGGACACTTGGTTTGATCAGATCCGATGGGTATAAAGTAATCTCTTGGAAAATTTAATTGAATAATTTCGCGAATAACCTGTATATCGTAGAATTTTATGACTTCGTTATCACTGGATAATGCTACGTAATCTGATAAGACATCTTTTAAAAGTTTATACACTTTTATCAGGCGAAAATCTTTTCTTTCAAATTCTCTTTTTAAACAAGTGTTCAAAGATTCGTCAATAAAAGCTAATAGCTCTTCACTAGAGACTTCTTCTCCAACAAACTTTTCCACCTTATCAAAGATTCTCTTATTATAAGAACTAAAGAGATCAGCATTAGTTCTAAAGTTTGATGAAATGACACTGGCTTCAAGGCATGAATCTAAGCTCACCTTTTTCTCGCCGAGAAGAATTTCGCTTATTTTATTATCTTGCTCAATTTCTAAAAGTTTACTTGCAAGTCTTTTCTTGGGAAAGAAATAAGATTCAACACTCTTCTTAAACTCCACTACTTCTTCATCTAATTCATCTGCCCTAAACCAACGAATCCAATCAAAGCCTCTACTTTGCTTAAAGACTTCTTTTGAAAAGGGAATATAAACTTTGTTTCTAATTCCTAGCGCATTGATAAAATCTATTTGTCCGGAGTTAATATGATTGAACCCCCAGAAGATATAAGTCTTTTCTTTTTTTTCAACATCTCCCTCTTTAAGGTGGTGAGTTAAAATTTCATTTGCCTTATGCTCATCCACAAGCTCTAACTGCTCAAGGTACATCCAATAAACAGGAAGACTTTTTTGAATGGCTTCATCATAGAAAGGCAATACTTCCTTAACCATTTCAAAGTCAAGAGTGTAACCCCTAAGTTCTGTAAATAAATTAAAGCTATCAAAGAATGAGTCCGCAGAGAAAGAGCTTAATTTCTTCTTCCATATTGTAGCCAACTGCCCGAGAAGGTCTGCTTTTCTCTTGGCCACAAGTTCGGGATCTATCTCACCTAAAAGATCACTTGAGAATTTTGAGATGGTGATCACTTCAACCCGAGAAGGGTCACTCATCTTGGAGCGAATAGCATCTGCGGCCATAGGGTGAGGGCAGATAATTGTCGCATTCTCAGACTCATTGTCTAAGAGCTCTAAGTTATGAACTTCATTTGAATTTGAATATAAATATACGCTCAGCACAAGTTTTTCCCCATGACACTCAAAGTCTTAATGTGTTACTCATTCTACATAACAACCATAACAAATAAAAAGGTTAAAGATAGAATGTTAGCAGAGAGTAGATTATATAGTTTTTTAGATAG
Organism: Halobacteriovorax marinus; assembly: GCA_002163155.1. GTDB lineage: Bacteria > Bdellovibrionota > Bacteriovoracia > Bacteriovoracales > Bacteriovoracaceae > Halobacteriovorax > Halobacteriovorax marinus_A. The sequence continues at coordinate 553,237 of MAAO01000004.1, forward strand.
AGAGAACAATTTTACTATTCATTTTCTTGAGGGTCAAAAACTCATCCACGACTTGGCCATTATTCATAACGTCAAAGCGCAAGGATTTGCTTATTTTCGCGACTCAATTCTAACATCTCAATGCCTTATTTCTTTATTAAAACCAGGTGAAGGAATGGGAGTCTTTATTGACTCAAATGAGCCATATTTTCGCTTAAAAGTTGAAATGAATCATGCAGGACGAATGAGAACTCTTCTCATGCCAGAAGACTTCAATGATTTTCCAGAAAAAATTACTGGTGTTTGTCGATTATCAAAACTTTTTCCAAACAACCCTATTCCCTATACTTCTATCATTGATTTAAATCAAACCAGTTTTCATCAAGTCATTAATTCAATTCTCAAAGATTCGTATCAAATGAAATCTGCTGTCCATGTTAGTAGCTCATCTGATCAAAGTCTTATGATTGTTCAGCTTCCATCTTCAAATGTTGATAAAGAAGAAATTGTTGCACCAATGACCGTTAATGAATATTGGATTAAAATTCAAGCAACAATGAATGAGTTATTTGATAAAGCTATTACTGACCAAGCTGAAATTCAAAAGACTTTTGAAAGTCTTGGCCTAACGACCTTAGGAAGCAAATCAGTTGAATTTAAGTGTAATTGTTCAAGAGAGAGAATGATTGGATCAATAGGCTCGCTCTGTCGTTCTACCTCACTAGATGATATTTTTGAGGGCAAGAACGAAATTGAAACAAAGTGTGATTATTGTAAATCATTTTACCTTATTACAAGAGATGAAATCATCAATGACAGCCTCAAAACTCACTGAAGTCCTAACAAATCAAGCGGAGAATTACTATCTTTAGAGGACCAAAGAAATCTTTTAAAGATACTACTCTCCTCATATAAGCCGCAAAAGTTTTCAGACCTTGGACCTCTTGCAAAGACGGGGGACATTAGAGAGTTTTTCTTATAAAGAACAAAACGTCCCTTCTTATCAAATTCTTCCCACTGTCTTCCACCACTTGGTAGTTCGATATTCCTAGTTCCAGAACCTGACATAACAACTAATAAATTTGGATCTCGCTTAGACTCAGCAACAAAGTAGTTATAAGTTTTTTCAATTTCTCGTAATTGATTTTGTAGAGATTCAATATCTTTTCTATCGACAGCTTCTTCAAGGTTAAAGTCTCTAATCACCAACATACTTCTTATTGCTGAAGACTTAGTATTTTCATAAATCTTTGTCGCGTTATTAAATAAGCTTGCGTAACAGATTCCACCTTTACAACTTTTATCATAATAAATGTTTCCCTCTACAAAAGGAATTTTCTCTTGAAAATGAAATCTCTTTGCATTTTTATTAGATGAATCACTCATTTTCCACAGTGTAGTAATTTTATCTAATTGAGTATTATCATCAGCGCACTTCCACGCCTTAACAATGGACTGATTATCCTTGGCTCCACTTTCTAGAACCCCTACTTTATAACCTAATTTTTTAAAGAAAGACCACATAGGCACATTTTCATAATCCCTACATTGGTCGGTGATATTCTTAGTTCCATAAATTTGAGACAGAAAACCTCTAGATGAGTCTGGCCTTAAATCATATAAATTAAAATTCCACATTTTTCCAAAACAATGGGATTCTTCAAATGCTGAACCCAACTCAACAGCAGGTCTTGAAAACCTTAACAAGGCTAAATGCTCTTCAGAAAGTCCTGCTATTTGCATCCAGACAATACGCCCAGGGTTTTGATTATATTTATGCTTCTTCAAATTAATCGTCTCAACTTTAGAGCAAGAGCTAATTAATAATATAATGCAAAGATTAAGAAATTTTATCTTCATTTCTATCCTTTAATAGATAAATGCCTAAAAACTGTGAGCTTATTACAAGTACTTCAATTATAGCCGATTTCTCTAAGAAACCAGCCAGCAGAAATGGCCAGGTAAAAAAGGCTACCTTTATATTTCTATGAAGAAGTATTAACCCAATACCAATCATCAAATAACTCCATGAGGCATCAACGCTATTGGAAAGAGTATAAAAAACTATAACGACTAAAAAGGGAACCTTCTTCAAGGCCCTGGCTTTTTGTTTTATAGCTTCATCTATCATGGGTTTTAAATTTAGGTAAAATCCAGTTGCCAAGAGAACTCCTAGCGCCACAATTGATAAATTTAATTTAATGGGGTTACTAATCGGAAGCCATCCAATAACCGAGTAAAAACCTATAGCTACAAGGTTTGCTCTATGACAAAACTCATCCTCTCTAGGGTTCTTAAACGATAAATAAGCTAAATAGCTTATTAGTACTAAAAGAATACTTAAAAATTTAGAATGTAAAAATATGTTAATCAAATTGGTCACCCTTTTCTTAGAAAAATCTTCGTAATATTACTTATGTAGCCAAAATTTCTCATTCATTTATTACCCTAAATCAACTATTCTATTTAGGAAACTGAAAAACAATTCAAAATTTAGCACATTTAACATACTACTCTAGGAGAAGAGTTATGGACGCAACAATGGCAACCCGCGAAATAATGTGGAACATACCATCATCATTCAAGATTTTGATGTATGTTCTCTTTTTCGCAAGTCTCGCCTATATGATCAAAGGATTTCATGGAAAACTCATGTTTATCACTTCTGGTGAAGGTATTAAGGGACTCAAAAAATTACTTCCTGAAAAATTAAACTGGTCAGCATTTTTCAAGACACTAATCCTAACTGGTAAAGTTCCACGAGCTAAAGACGTGAAAATTTTCCATGGTCTGATTTTCTGGGGATTCTTTATTCTGTGGATTGCGACAGACCTTGTAGCTGTTCACTATGATACACCCTTCAAAGTGTTCCAAGGAACTACCTATATAGTCGTCTCTTTCGCAGCTGATATTGCAGGTCTCATGGTTCTTATAGGGATTGCACTGGCCTTTAAAAGAAGATACATAACAAAACCCTCATACCTCTCTTCAACAAAACCAAAACAAGAATTATTCATGTATGCCATGCTTTCTTCTCTAGTTATTGTTGGTTATTTAACAGAAGGTGTAAGAATACTCGGAACAGGTATGCCTGAGGGGGAACAGATGTGGGCGCCAATTGGTTGGTGTTTAGCGAGTCTTTTTCAGACATTCAATCTCTCAGATGAAGTTCTTTCTTTAACTTATAGAGTTCTTTGGTTTTTCCATATGGCCAACACGATGGTGTTTGTTGCCAGTTTAGGACACTCTAAATTTTCACATATAGCCTTCCTACCATTTCAAGCTCTCATAACTCCACTGCGTAGAGGAGCTATTCTAGAGCCAATGGACTTTGAAGATGAAAATGCTGAAACTTTTGGTCTAGGTAAACTTTCAGAACTAACAATGAAAAATAAGATTGACCTACTCTCATGTGTGGAGTGCGGTCGATGTACAAATGTCTGTCCGGCTAATAACGCAGGTAAAAATCTAGATCCTAAAACGATTATAACTAAGGCGAGAGATTTCGCATTAGCAGTTCACGCTAAAGGCGAAAAAGATGCAGATCTTTGGGAAAATCCTATCTATCAAGCCAATGAGCTTGATGCATGTACGACTTGTGGTGCCTGTATGGAAGAATGTCCTGCCAATATTGAGCACGTAAATATTATTATGGAAGCCAAGAGATATAAAACTCTAACTCTTGGAGAAATACCTCCTGCAGCAGCTGATGCCGTTAACAAGATTCGAGTTAATGGAAACCCATGGGGAATTACACAAGAAGACAGATTCAAGTGGGCCGAAGGAATGGATGTTCCAGTTATTGAAGTTGGAAAGAAAGTTGACTACCTCTACTACGTAGGCTGTGCTGGATCATACGATGGAAATAACCAAAAGGTCGTGCAAGATACCGTAAAACTCCTTACTAAAGCGGGTGTAAGCTTCGCTGTAATGGGGAAAATGGAAAAATGTAATGGTGACCCGATTAGAAGATTTGGTGATGAATACACATTTTATGAGATTGCCATTGAAAATATTGCCAATATGAACCAATACGACTTTGGTAAAGTTGTGACTCATTGTCCTCACTGCTTACATACAATTGGTAAAGAATACGGAAAATTTGATGATGGTGATTTTGAAACAGTTCATCACACTGAATTACTGGCGGAATTGTTAAAGAGTGGTAAGCTAGTACCTGAGAAAAAGCTCAATGAAGAGCTTACATTTCACGATCCTTGTTACTTAGGAAGACATCATGGAGAATATAATGCTCCAAGAGAAATTCTAAAAGCATCTGGCGCCAAAATTACAGAAATGGAAGCCAATAAGGACAAGGCCATGTGCTGTGGAATGGGTGGTGGAAACATGTGGTATGAACTTCCTGAAGGAGTTCACCTCGCAGAGAAGAGACTTGAGCAAATTGGTGAAACAAAAGCACCAAAACTTGCTACGGCCTGTTCTTTCTGTATGATAAATTTCCACTCATCAAAGAATGAAAAGACTAATACTGATGCAACTGAGATCGAAGACGTTGCCACTATTTTGGCAAAAACTATTCTCTAAGAAAATAATTAGCCTGGGGCTCTTGTCCTGGGCATTTATTTTTTCAAGTTATGCACAAACTAACCTAAATTCCAAAATCCAAACAACTCCAGGAGTGATTGAATCACTTCTTCAAATTATTGAAATTGAAAAGAACCAATACACTAATCTAATTAAAGAATCCGAAAAAAAGAGTTTATTAATTACCAGTGCAGATCAAATAAAAGATTTAAAGCTAGATCCATTCTTTGTTAAATCATTACTTTTAAATAGCGATAATAAATATCTACAATTTTTAAAAGATGGTCGTGATGAGTGTCAATTAATCTCACTATTCCAAAATAATCTCCTAAAAACATCTAGAGGCCTTATAAATACAGTTATCATTAATTATCTAGATAAAGATGGCTCAAGAAAAAGAGGACTGTTAACCAAGAATAATTTTTTAGAAATTTATTTCAAAAAGAAATGTATTAATAATAAGGAACTTGGAGATCTCTTTAATATAAAAAATATAAAGAGGACAGTCAAAGGCATTTCTCTTCTAACGCCTAAGAATCAAAAGGAATGTTCACAAATATTAAATGATTGGCTTGATAATCCTAATACTCCATTTTTATGTGGGATTAATGAAACGATGGTGCGAGGCGAGAAGGCTGCTCGAGTTCTGCCTTTAACTGACAAAGTCCAGCGAAGATCAAGGGCCGAGTTACAAAGAAGAATTAGAGAATCGAAAAAAGTTTCATCTCAAATACCTTACTTTCAAAGAACATATTTAAAAAATCTCTGCGGAAATATTGATAATAAAAAGCTCTTTTGTGATAAATATTTAGCAAAAGATATTTGGTCAAAAATAGTCACGGGAGAAAAACCTGATTATCTCTTAAAATATAAATGTAAGAATGTTCTGAGAAAGGAAAAGCTCACTAAAACTGAAATAAAGAAATGTGCTTTAAAATTTAAATCAGAACCTAACTATTGCATCACAAATGGAAATAATAAACACCTCTCACTCTTTCCTCTAGAAAACTGTCATAATATTTCTAAAGCTCTAAATCACTCCAGACTTATCACCAAGTATCACGACTGTCCTGGAGGAATCGACAACGAAGGAATTATTAATATCCATAGGATCATGTCTCATTTTAATCCGACAGAATTACCTTCAACTGAAATTACTTGTGCATCAGAACCAAATCTTACTTTTGCAAAATTAAATATTCAGTCGAATAATTCCAGAGGATGGCCACTAAAAATATGTTTCAAAAATTTAGCGACAGAAAATAAAGAATGTTATCCCTACGTACCTGGGGCCTCTACTTCTGACAAACTATCTGAAGATAAAGTTATTTCAAAAATATTAAAGAAAGTTGAAAGAACTCCCTTTGAAGTAAAGTGTAAACTCACAAATTCAAGAGTCTATAATCCAAATAGGCTAGGTTATAAAGCAGGTTGCTTCATTGTATATGATCCAGGAAATTGTACAACTATGCACTGCCCTAAAGAAGTCTATTATGAAACGAAGCTTATTGATTACTTAATTTACGAGGGTAAAATTCTATACGATTACTTTCCTACTTCTTTTTCAAATGAAAAGTATGCGACATCGAATTTAATGAAAGAAACTCTTAAAAGAGATTCAAAGTTAATAAGAAATTTGACAGCGCTTAAATTCTTCTTTGAAAACTCTAAAACAGGAATTGTTCATGGGTTAGGTTGTGCTGAGGATATACAGCCACAAGTTTTCCATAGAAGACTATTGAATCAATGTACTCCGCTACCTTTTATTATTGATGGTATCTCTAAAGAAGAAGGAAGAACAAAACTGGTATTTAGATCATCTATCTCAGATATCCACACTCCTAAATTAATGGAGTGGAATATCTTATTTAACGCTGTGGCAAATTACAAAGAACTACATCCTCTCTCAACTTGGACTTTATATGGGATTAAGTAATTTCTTCAGATATATTTTCCCTATACTACTATCAGCTTCTATAAGTGCAGAGATAAAACTGCCAGAAATTTCAACTAAACAATCAATTAATAACTTACGCTTCATTTCATCTAATGGTCGCTTTACATTTTATCAAAGAAGATCTGGTTCTCTACTTCTTTCTACAAACTATAAAGTTGAAGAGGTTTTAAAAGGAAGTATCGGAACTCACTATACAGTAAGTGGTTCAAAAGAAAGAAAATACCATATTATTGAACAAAGCCTCAATTACCATACCTATTTAAGTGTAAGAAAGTTAAAAAAAATTTTCATCACTCCTTATGGTAAAAATTCTCCAATATTAATGGGAGAAGGAATTGATTCAAAACTACATTTAAACGACTCCTGGATTTCATATTACAAACCATACCAGCACATCCTGGTATTTAAAAATGTTGAAACACCTTCGATCTCTTTTGAAATAAAAATTCAAAACATAAAGAACCCTTACTTTGTTCCTCACAGAGTTCTCCTAAGTAGCACAGTGGTGCTCTTCTCTGATTTAAATAAAAATGGAACACCAGGCTTAATTAGCTTCAACAGAACTTCTGGAAAATCATTACTGCTGATTAAAGCTGAAAATGTTCAAATGAGGTACGAGCTTTGTTCAACAGATCAACATATTTATATTGGCAATTTCAGTTTAAACAAGTTGAATCCCTTTAGTTCTATTAGCCTATATAAAAAGGCTAATTTCAATCTAGGAAAAGGTCGTATTGTTTATGACAATAATAAGAATGATATTGGTCAAATGATCTGTAACCACACTAAAGATAAAATATTTTTCATCAAAGATATGAGTGAAGAGTACGGTGGTGCAGGATTTGAAGCCTCAGTAATAGATACTAAAACCAAGAAAGTAAAAATATTAAGTTCTCTAAAGTGGGTCAATTCAATAATTAACATGGACGAAAGACTCTTACTTCCCTACAGAGGATCTTTCTACGTTTTAAAGGGAGATAATAATATTTTGAACAAGGACAATTTACTAACGGAAGAGAAGAAAGAAGAAAAAGATGAGAAAAAGGTGAGTAATAAAGAAAACTCTCCCGAGCAAAGTAAAAAGGACAAGAAGAAATGAACAAAGTACTTTTCTTTTTTCTATTATCCTTAAATCTCTATGCTGCAGACCTATCCGATGCTCACAAGGGTAAAATAAACCTCATTAGTAAAAATACTCCTACTGAATATAAAATTGTAATCGCATCCATAAATACATACTCACTCTCTAAAGAAGAAAAAGAAAACCTCCTAAAGGAAATACTACTCTCTGATGCTTACTTCTCACTCATACCTAAAACCGAATTATTCATATTATGTAAGACTGAAATTTATAAACAAACTTTATCCTTTTACAGTCGTAACAATGTGAATCAAAAAACCATTACTCCTGAATTCTTACGAGAACTTTCAAGCTCTATTATGGAGAAAGAGAAACAACTCTCCCCTCTCGCAAGATGGATAGCAAGGGCAATTATTAGAGATCTAAGAGTTATCCTAGGTCATAAGTATTACCAAACTTATCTCATACAAAAATCACAGAAGAAGAAATTATCAAATATAGAACTTGTTAAAATTGATAAGAAGATAAAACTTCTTTCACCTTGGATTAATACTTTTAATCACAAAAGTAGTGAACAGATCAATATCAATTTAAAACCACTTCATTTTACGATCGTAAAAAAACTCGCATTTCTTGCAAAGGTCATTTTTAATACTTCTAGTTTTGAAAAAATTCCCTTACCGTCTACACTTTCGACTTTAAAAATGTTTACCTACTCTAGAGAGCTAACAAAGTCAGAAGGTGAAGTGAAGAAAATTGAAGATGTTTTAAGTAGATTGACTCTTTTTCCAAAAAAATCACAAGACTATCATGCTCCAACAGATTTACCAGAACCTAAGAATGATTGGATACCTCAAGACGATATGGAAAAGCTTGAAAGAGATAAATTAGACTTATTCCCTAATGTAGAGTCTGGCTACACGAGCCCAACAGAACTTCCAAAGCCTGTTGACGACTGGATCCTTGATCTCTAGTTAAGAAGATCAAGGAGCTCTGAGTAATTTTCAAATAAATCATTTCTTTCAAAGAATAGCGTTTTTATTCCCAATGCTTTTGCAACATTGATATTTTCAATAGAATCATCAATGAACAAACACTCTTCAGGCTTTCTTGCTAAGTCATTTAAAATATATTCATAGATTTCACTGGAGGGTTTTCTTAATTTGATCTCATGAGAATAATAAACCTTTTTAAAATTTTCATGTAATCCTTTTGGTCCAAATGCATCCTGACATTCGACTTCGAAGAAATCCTTATGAATTTTATTTGTATTACTAAGAACTGCTAATTCATATTTTTCGCCCAGGGCCCTTATGAACTTCACTTTTTGTTTAGAAATTCCATGAAGCATCTTATTCCAAATCTCATCCAATTCACTATCTGAAGAATGTATTTGTAACGATTTTTTCAAGAATACTCTAAAATCATTTACTGATATGGCGGAAGTCTCTATATCTTTATATTCAGACTCTTTGAAGCCAAGTTCATGTAATTGCAAAACATCGAGCGGGCTAATTTCATTAAAAGCTCTGACTGTATCCATAGGGAAGAGATCTATTAGAACTCCTCCAAAATCAAAAATAATTGTTTTAATACTCATGTTGAAAATTTTAGTATTAATAACTGATTTTTAATAGAGAAAGATCGCACTTTCAGTCGCTTACAAAGAAACCATTGCCATGCGACATGCTATTTGCTTATTTCACTTCAGCTCTAGCAAAACATTCCTCTAACGCATCGTTTATGCTATATTCATCGCATTTTTAATGGTTAAAAATTATAGGGTTACAGAGCTATGACAACTACAGACTTAAATAATATTTCTACGACTTATTCACCAAATGATGTTGAAGCAAAGTGGTACAAAACCTGGGAAGATGGAAAATACTTCAAGCCGAAACCAGGAAAAACAGGTGAGTCTTATTGCATTATTATGCCTCCCCCAAATGTGACAGGAATTCTTCACGCAGGTCACGCTTTGGATGTAACCACGCAAGATACACTTATTCGTTGGAAGAGAATGAAAGGGTATGAAACTCTTTGGCTTCCAGGAATGGATCATGCAGGAATTGCAACTCAATCAGTTGTAGAGAAGAAAGTTCAAAAAGAAGAAGGTAAAACTAGAAATGATTACACAAGAGAAGAGTTTTTAGAAAAAATATGGAAGTGGAAAGAAGAGTACGGTGGAATCATAGCCAAACAACAAAGAGTTATGGGTGCTTCTCCAGATTGGGACTATTCAATGTTCACAATGGATCCAGAAGCAAACGAGGCTGTAAGAAAAGTTTTTGTTCAACTCTACAATGAAGGTCTGATTTATCAATCAGACTATATTATTAACTGGGATCCAGTTCTTCAGTCTGCTATCTCTGACGCTGAAGTTGAACATCAAGAAGTTCAAGGTGCCTTCTATCACCTAACTTATAAAGTTAAAGATAGTGACGTATTACTTGAGATTGCTACGACTCGACCTGAAACACTTCTTGGGGATACTGCTGTTGCGGTAAATCCAAACGATGAGAGATTCGCTCACCTCATTGGTAAAAAGGCCATCGTTCCAATCTGTAATAGAGAAATCCCAATTATTGGTGATGAACATGTTGATATTGAAGTTGGAACAGGTTGTTTAAAAGTAACTCCTGGTCATGACTTCAATGATTTTGAAATTGGAAGAAGACACAACTTAGAAATTATAAATATCATCAATAAAGATGGAACATTAAATGATCTAGGTCTTGAGTTTAAAGGCATGGCTTGTAAAACAGCTAGAAATCATATTGTTGAAAAATTAAAAGACCTTGGTCAATTTGTTAAACAAGAAGACCATGTTCATTCAGTTGGTCATGGAGACAGATCTAAGGCCATCATCGAACCAATGGTTTCTAAACAATGGTTCTTAGATGTACAAGACATGGCAGGGGTAGCCGTAGACGGTGTAGAAAAAGGTGAAACAACTTTTTATCCTAAACAATGGGAGAATACGTACTTCTCTTGGTTAAAAGAGCCAAGAAACTGGTGCATTTCTCGCCAACTGTGGTGGGGACATCAGATTCCGGTTTTCTACTGTGGTGATTGTGATCACAACTGGGCAAGTGAAATAGATGAAACGAAGTGTGCAAAGTGTTCATCAGAAAATATTAAACAGGATCCAGATGTTTTAGACACTTGGTTTTCATCTGGTCTATGGCCGATGACAACTCTAGGGTGGCCAAATAAAGAAAGAATGGAGGAAAGAGGTTACGACAAATTCTTCCCTACAACTTGTCTAGTTACTGGTTTTGATATTATCTTCTTTTGGGTTGCTAGAATGATGATGATGACACACAAAATTTCTGGCAAGAAACCTTTTAAAGATATTTATATTCATGCTCTTGTGAGAGATAAGCAAGGTCGTAAGATGAGTAAGTCTCTAAATAACGGAATTGATCCACTCGACATGGTTGAGCAATACGGAGCAGATGCCTTTAGATTTACTCTTGCGGCTGGTTCTGGTTATAACCGTGGACTAAATTTGGATCCAGAAAGAATTGGTGGATATAGAAACTTCATTAATAAAATTTGGAATGCTTTTAGATTCATTTCTCCATTTCTTGCAAACGCAAAAGCTGAACTTCCAAAAGACTTAGATCAGCAAGAAAAATGGATCATCTCAGAACTCAATAGTGTGACTAAAGAAATGAACTCTTCAATGGAAGAGTATAGATACGATGACTCTTGTTCGGCTATTTACTCATTTGTTTATGATAAGTTCTGCTCATGGTTTATTGAACTTTCAAAAAATATTCTTCATGGTGATGATAAAGCTGCAATGGAGAGAAGAGCATCTGTCTTAAAATATTGTTATAAAGACATCGTAGCTCTTCTCCACCCATTCACTCCTTTTATCACAGAGGAGCTTTGGGGATATTTAAAAGAAGAAGATGACAAACTACTTATTGTACACGATTACCCTGAGTTTAATGAAGAGCTTGATTATGCAAAGGATCAAGATTTTATGAATAAATTCATCGAAGTGATCACATCAATTAGGAATTTAAGATCTTCTCTTAATATTAAACCAAAAGAAGAAGTAAACGTTTCACTCTTTAGTGATCAAGAAGACCTCGTTGAGTTCTTCAAAGCTTCAAAACATGGTTTTGCTGATCTTGCTAAGGTAAAAGACTTAAAAGTATTACCTAAGTCTGCTCAGAGACCTGAAAAAGCGGTTATGAAGGCAATGACTCATACCGAAGCTTTCTTAATACTTGATGGTGCCATTGACCTGACAGAACAAATTCAAAAGTTAGAGAAAGATCTTGGAAAGACAAATAAGGAAATTGAGAAATTAGATAAGAAGTTATCTAACGAGAAATTCATTTCCAACGCGAAACCTGAAGTCATTGATAAGGTGAAATCTGAACACGCTGAATTGTCTGAAAAGGTAAAATCAATTAATGAGAGTTTAAAAAACTTTAAATCATAATTTCATAACGTCGTGGATGAAGTCTAAAACTTCATCCATGACTTTTATGTCTTTCTTTTCACCAAACTTATAAATCTCCACCACATCACCATCTTCCATGTGAATCATATCTTCTACATTTGAAAAGAATTTTGAATTAACTCGTTTTAAATCACTGGGAGAAAAGAGAAAAGATCTCTTTTGGTAGAAGTAACTCACGTGGGCCAAGAAATCGTCATCAGTTAGAACGTAAGTACATTTAGGAAGTAACTCCCTTAAGAAAGAAAGCCCTGCCACTTCTCCTTGAATAATAAGTTCAACTTTTAACTTAGGATCGGCCTTAAACTCTCGCCACTGATCGAGATTTTTCATATCCCAAATAACAACGCGTCCACTTTCCATAAGAAGAAGTAACTCCTTCCATACTTCGAAAGAAAGGTCATTATTCTTTAAAAGAAAGAATGAGGAATCTCCCTCATCAAACAGCTTAACCACATTGTCATCTAACTTTTCAATTTCAGGAGCAGAGTAAAAGAAATCGGGTAAATCTGTTTCTAAAATTGAATTTAAATACTTCACTGTTAATTCATCAAAGGGAACTTCAATCTCAGAATATTCTATTTTTTTGGTGTAGAGAAACTTCTTTAAACCTTTGTCCTCACCTACTCGTATTTTTGATCTAAACGACATTCCTGTAAAGGCACCCTTAGGATCTCTCGCAAGATCAAAGAAGTAATCTATATTGAAAACATCTGTCACATTTACGGCAAACTTATGAATTCCAGTTAAGGAATCTAGTCTTTCAGGCAATGGATAAATATTTACTTTGAAAGGGAGTAGTTCAAAATGCTCTTCCAATCCCTTGTTTACGATGACATTGATTTGAGCATCGGGAAACTTCTCTTTAAGTTGAATAAAGAAAGGGAATGTTAATAGTATATTTTCTTTCTCTCTAGGAGACTGAATTAAGAATTTTTCCATTATATAGCAAGCTCATTTTCTTTTGAGTAATAGACTACTGAATAATATATTACGGCATAGGGAAGGACTAAGAGGTTCACAATGGGAATAGAGATTAAGGCCATAAAGGCACAACCAGAAACCAAGTAACCTAGAAATGAACCTCTAATATTGGATAAACACTCTCTAAAGCTTAGATCCTTGCGCGACCAAGCATAATCTAAAAATGAGACAGCAAGTAGAAGTGCTGAAATAACAAATGCTAAAGGAGGAAAGAAAAGCCCTATTATAAATGAGAAAATTGAAATAATTATAATAAGAGAAATCTTTTTAAATTCATTCATTAATATTTTCGATAATCTTGAAAAGAACTTTTCACTACTTATCTCTTCGCTTGGCTTATTTAATAATCTCTTCTCTACACGACCAGAAATAATATCATTAAATGGTGAGGCTATAACTGAAACGAATAAGACAAAAGTCCAACTCACAAGAAAGTAAAGAATGATGGTCAAAAGGGCCGTAAATAGCCAGGACAAAATACTCATCCATTGCCCTTCACTAACTTTTCCAGCAATGAGTCCTTTTCCCCAATCTAGAAAATCAACATAGAACAGGTTCCCAAGATAGTAGTAAACAGCAATCCCAACAACCACAGGAATAAGTGAAAGAAGAAGAATAATCTTATCTTCTTTCAAAAGTGAAAATGATTTTCGAACTGCCTTAATTGAAATTTTCATATCTTGTCCCAAACATCTGGATTTTTAAATTTAAATCGATGAAGTTTATTATAATCATCTAACGAACTTTTTTCAGGAATTTCTCTAACTAATTTCTTGAACTCACTCCAATCTAGGAACTTTTCAAGTAATTCAGTCTCCACCCTTTTTTCTTCGCAAGTATCCAACTTCCGCTTTGCCTTTCTAATCATGCCCTCAGCTCCAGCTAAATTCCCATCAAGATAATGATAGAGCGAAGTGGCCACCTGGATAATCACCCAATAAACATAGCGCGCATTGTCACCATAGTCTTCAAGCCAAAGGTCTTCAATCTCTTCATGACACTCCCAAAAGTGCTCTATATTGTAGAGTTCTATACCTTTTTTCAATAGGTTAAGGTGACTATCTGTAAATTGTCCATAATGATATTGTTCTGCCATTCAATCATTATAAAAACTCCTCTAAGGAGAGACAAGGTTATTTTCATACACACAAAATGACCTAGGAATGGTAGAAAAGGTAAAACAATCACTTTTAAGGAGAAGCTGTGAATAAGCTAGGAAGAACTTTAGTACCCGACTATTTGAAGGATCTTAAAGTTTATCAAGCGGGTAAGCCAATTGACGAAGTTGTTAGAGAAAAAGGTCTGACTCGCATCTCAAAACTCGCAAGTAATGAAAATCCTCTTGGACCATCTCCCTTTGCTATTAAAGAGATGACTGGTGGACTTTGGGACCTACATCGCTATCCAGATATGCATGCTTATCAATTAAAGAAATCTCTTTGCGAATTATATAATTTAAAACCAGAAAATATTATTCTTGGAAATGGAAGTGAAGGAATCATGGCCTACATTGTAAGGGCCTTTCTTCAACCAGGAGATGAGGTTTTAACTTCTGACAATACTTTCATTGGTTTCTACATTCTAGCTAGAAGTGTTGGTGCTAAGCTCTGTACCGTACCTCTCACAGAAGACTACCGCTTTGATGTAAAGAAACTAGCAGAATCAATTACAGATAAGACTAAGGCGATCTATATTGCTAATCCAAATAATCCAACAGGAACTTATATCACTAAGGATGAATTTGATCATTTAATGAAATTCGTTCCAGATCACGTTATCGTTCTTTTAGACGAAGCCTATTTTGAATTCGCCAATCATCACGAAGACTACCCAGATTCTATGGACTACAGATATGACAATGTCATCACTCTTAGAACATTCTCTAAAGCTTATGGTCTGTCGGGAATTCGCGTAGGATACGGTTTTGCTCATGAAGAACTCATTTCAAATCTAAGTAAAGTTAAACTCCCTTTTGAGCCAAACCTTATTGGTCAACTCGGGGCCAATGGAGCTCTTTACGACAAACCACACTTAGAAAGAACATTAAGAAATAATACTAAACGCTACAATGAAACAGTAAATTTTCTCTTAGAGAAAAACTTCAACCCTATTAAATCTATTACAAATTTCATCACCTTTAAAACTGGTTCAGCTGAAGCGAGTGATTGGATGTTTGATAAACTTCTCGATCAGGGAGTCATCATCCGCGCCCTTAAGGCCAATGAAATGCCTGATTTTGTACGTGTTTCAATTGGAACTAAAGAAGAAATGCAACACTACTTTGAAGCGATGGAAAATATTCTTCCTGAATACGATAAACTCTTTGGGAGAGCTGAGTAATGAAAATTTGTCACTACCGCCACTCCGGTGACCTTGGAGTTAAGACGAGACTTGGAATCCTAGACGAAAGTGCAGGGATTATCATAGACCCAAACTTTGTGTGGGCGCTAAATTATCAAATGGAAGGACGCTTTAATCCTTACGATAGGGCCAATAAGAAACTACCAAGTTCTCTCTTTGAAGTTCTAACTCTAAGCGACTCTCCACTAGACGACTTAAGAGACTCACTAGAAAAATATAATGCTCTAAAGAAAGCAGGAAACTTTAAAACTACAGAAGGAATCCCTACTTTCTTTAAAATAGATGACGAGAGTATCTCCCTCACAAAACCTCTAGATAGAATCTCTACCTACAGAGATTTCTATGCCCATGAAAAACATGTGGCGAAAGGTTTTGCAAAAAGAAATGAACCTATTCCATCAGCTTGGTATGAAATCCCTGCCTACTATAAAGGCCCAACTCACGGATTCATAGGCCCTGAAGAAGAAGTCCTCTGGCCTCACTACACCAATATCCTCGACTACGAACTAGAACTTGGAATGGTTGTGGGAAAAGAAGGGATCAACATAAAAGAAAAAGACGCCATTAACCACATCTTTGGTTTCACTATTCTTAACGACATCTCTGCTAGAGATATCCAAAAGAAAGAAATGGCCGTGAGACTAGGACCAGCAAAAGGAAAAGACTTCTGCTCAATCATTGGTCCTGTCATCACAACAATTGATGAATTTAATAACGTTGAACCAGACCTACTAATGACAGCGACTATCAACGGCGAGGAATGGTCCCGCGGACAATCCGGTGATTCACACTTCTCATTCTCACAAATGATCGCACACGTCTCCATGGACGAATGGGTCCTACCAGCTGACCTCTTTGGTTCTGGTACTGTAGGAACAGGATGTGGGCTCGAAATAGACAAGTGGATTCAACCTGGTGACGAAATAGAATTATTCGTAGAAGGTATTGGAAAACTCAAAAACAAAATTGGAAACAAGAAGGCTTAAATATGGACATGACAACTTTTGACACTAACGGTGAATTCGCCAGTAATTATAAATTTCTTATTGGATCAATTCTCCCCAGACCAATTGCAGTTGTATCAACAAGAAACGAAGACGGCTCCAACAATGTTGCGCCTTTCTCTTTCTTCACTGCAGTCAGCGCTAAACCCATGATCATCGCCTTCTCTCCTTTGATCAGATCTTCCACCGGAGAGATGAAAGACACTCCAAAGAATATTTTTAGAGAAAAGGAATTCGTAGTAAATTTTGTCAGTGAAGAGATCGTCGACCAAATCAACACGACTTCAGCTGAGCTACCTTACGGCCAAGACGAATTTCAATTAGCAGGTCTAACACCAATCGATTCAGAAAAAATCAAGGCCAAGAGAATTAAAGAAAGCAAAATCCACTTCGAATGTATCTATAGAGATCACCTAAGCTACGGAGACGAACCAGGTTGTGGCCAAATCATAACTGGCGAAGTCATCAAGGTTCACATCTCTTCAGAGCTTCTAGACAGCGGAAGAATCGTAACACAAACCTACAAACCCGTAGGTCGTGGAGCTGGGAATGATTGGATACTTTGTGATCATGTTATTCAAAAAGAAAGACTCATGGGTGCTCAAATACAAAAATAAAGAAGTGCCACTAATGAGAGTGGCTAGATATGTATTAATAATTATTATTTCTACTTGAACTCGATGACTAAATCGAAAAAAATGAGTAATTCCATTAACTTATAAGTATATGCTCAAAAAGTGGGCAAAAAAGTCTAAAATACTAACTAAATTTATTTAAAATTTCAGACAGTTAGGTCGATAAATATATATCTGCTATTAGAGACTTGTTTCTCAGGATATCTTATATTTATGAAAATAATTCTAACTTTATTACTATATATTAATTCAGCTTACTCTTTGAACATAGAGTCTTTGGGGCTAACAGGTAAGTATAAATCTTTTTGTGAATCAAAAGATATTAGAGAATTAAAGTCACATAAAGTAATTTTTTATAAGAAAACAAAAGAAAGAGAATGTAAGTCAAATACTGGAGAAATTATTCCAATAGCTTCGTTTGTTCAAAATCTTAAGTCCTTCTATCTAGAGGACTCCAGAATTACTCTTAGAAAAGCCTGTAGAGGGAGCAATAGAAGGAAGTGGAAAAGTAATGAATTTATTACTGAAGGATTAAGCTATAATCTTCCCAACAACCCTTGTATTTGCTCTGTAATTAATAATTTCTCAGAAACTAAAAAAGCTATTTGTGGACAAAACGAAGAAGGAACACTTGCCCTTGAAAGCCTCTTTGAAACTACTAAAATACAAATGCTCGCAACTAATACAATAAAGATAGAAAGAGAAGCAAACTATATTCTTGATGAAATGAAAAAAAATGGACACGATAGTTTTTGTAAAACGACAAAAGTCTCTAATTGTTCTGGAACAGAAGACCTATATAAGAAGTTATTTGACCAAATGAGAGAAAGTGAAGATAGATATGAATTCACAAAAAAAGTAGACTTCAATTTAGAAAAATTCTCAAACAATTTGAATTCTAGAAAAGGTATCTTCTCTAGACCTACTCTGCAGATCGGCAATAATCTTGCTAACTACCTAAGTACCAACATTGAAGGTTCCAACAAGATAGTAAAAACAACTTCAACGACCGACCTAAATAAGTTAAGAGGAAAAGGTGAAGTACATCACATAAGAGAAATGCAGACTCTTAGAAAAAAGATCTCCTCAGCAGGAAGCCTAGAAAAACTAATCAAAAATAAGCTTGGAGACAAGTCTGCTTCAGCACTCGCAACTTTCTGTAAATTCAACCCAGAAGATCCAAAAGAGTTAAACGATCTTAAAGTCACTATCTTTACTCATCAAGATATTGCCTTTAAAACATGCGCTGATACAGATGGTGTTAAAATTGTTAAAAATGGTAGCAAAGCATTGCTTCAAATAATGAATGCATCAGCGAAGTCAGTTGACAAAACATACGATTTTGCTGAATCCATTAAAGACGAATTAAAAAAAGAATTCTTAGAAGACATGCCAAGACGATGTAAAAACTTAAAGAAAAGAATGGACCTTGTATGTAAAATGGGGAGTGTTAGTTTTCATGAATTAATAGAAATGAGTAAGATACCATCGATTGTTGGCAATTTAGATATAATCAATGAAATATACTCGGAACTAGGTATTGAAGCTTTAAAAGCACTAGGTAGCTTAAGAGCAGTCGCATGCTTCACAGAAAAGTCTTTCATTCCAAAAGTTTCTGGACATAAAGAATCAAAGTATCCTGAAGATATTATTACAAGGCCATCATCGAAGGAAGTCGACAGAAGTGTTGACGAAGAAAAAGTAAAATATGAAAAGCGTTTATCTGACATCATGTTTGCAGAAGATATAAGGAAAGTTGTAAAAAAAGCAATGGATAAAGATCCAGGCATTGTGAATGATCCTGAATTTCAAAATACAGCTAAAAATTATAAGGAACTTTTACCGGAGTACTTACGAGAGAAGATTGATTTCACTGCCTCAGCTCCAGTTTTTAGAAGTCAAATAAATTTTCTTAAAAATCAAGCAAAGAAAGATCATCATGAGAGTTTAGGGAAAATTCAAAATTCTCTTGTAAGGAGATATGCCAATCTAGCTTCTAAACAAAATGGTCGTAAGCGCTACGCCAAAAGACTTAGTAAAATCAAATCAGATATTCAAGAAGTGACACGCATAACGGGAAGTGAACCTTCAAGGTCATTTTCTGATCGCTACTTTGCTGGAGATACGAATACTAGCACAAATCAGATAAAAGTAAGTACTCCAGCTCCACTACCACAGATTTCTCAAAGCGCAGATGGTGAAAGAGAGGACGATCTAGATAGTGAATTTACTTCCGCCTATGCTCCTTACGACGGCAGTGAACTTGAGAACAAATCAAATACTAAGAGTGAAGCCACTTCCAAAGCTTCAGTTAAAAAAGGTAGTCACGCTATAATTGAAAACACTAGTGGTATCAAGCTATCAGGAGGTTCATCTTTAAGAGGAGATAGAAACTCTAGATCAACTGCAAGCATCGAAAATCTAAGCATAAGTCTTGTAGCCAACGAAAATGAAAGAGCGAAAGAAGAGATTATTGTTTCTAAGAAACTCAAAGATGGTGAAGCCTGGATAAGTTACAATAGAGAAAAGTCTCTCTTTGAAAAATGGAACAAATCTAATGGTAAACTGGAAAGAGAATGGCCACTAGAGAAAGAAGCCTTTGAAAATCAGTCTTATAACAAAGAAGATATTTCAATTACAAAAACTGAAAAAGAAGACATGCAATTATTCTTAAACAACTTAAGAGCAAGGCATGGCGATCTACTCGACACCTTCAAAAAGAACATCAACTAAAATAAAAAAGGCCCTCAATTGAGGGCCTTTATATGATCTAAATTTAAATTACTTTAATTTAATTTCTTCTTTAATCTTTGCAAAAGTTTTTTCTTCTCTAATAGCATACATTAAGTTTGATTTTAACTTAGCGTCACTTGAGTAGTATTGCTTGATTTGATCTGATTCCATTCCTGAACCAGCTGCCATCTCAGTAATTTTTGCATCAAAGTCAGAATCAGAAGCTTCAACTTCGTATTTCTTTGCAAGATTATCTAAAATAAGACCTGATCTAACTTGAAAAGTTGCCTTTTCAGTCATGTCTCCAGACCACTTAGAGAAGTACTCACCAAGCATCTCTTCGTTGAAACCTTGACCTTTAAGGTTTCTAGCAAGATCTTCTTTAAGGTGATTTTCTTGTTGCTCTACTAATGACTTTGGAACGTCAAACTTGTTAGCATCGATAAGTTTCTCTAAAATTTCTTGGTGAACTTTCTCAAGAACTTCTCTTTCTTTTTGCTTAAAAAGATTGTCTTTGTTCTTAGTATTGAAATCTTCAACAGAATCAAAACCAAATTCTTTTGCAAGTTCATCAGTAAATTCTGGGAATACTTTTTCTTTAATTTCTAATAGTTCAGTTTCAAACTTAACTTTAGCTTCTTTAAGTTCTTCAACGTGGTAATCACCTGGGAAAGTAAGTTCAATAACCTTCTTCTCACCTTTTTTCATACCAATCATTCCTTCTTCGAATCCTGGAATGAATTGATTAGATCCGATCTCTAAAAGAAAATCTTCACCTTTCATATTATCTGGTCTGTCACCCTCAGCAGTTTCACCTTGAAAGTTAAGAACAGCAGTCTGACCAACTTTAAGTTTAGAGTTAGCTCCAACTTCTTTCATCTCTGCTTTAGGTCCTAAGTAGTTCTTCTTAATTTCTTCAACATCTTTATCAGAAACTGAAACTGTTTCTTGTGCTACAGAAATCTTACTTAAACCCTTAACTTCAACAGTTGGGAAAATTTCAACAAGTGCATCAAATTTAACAGAGTTTCCACCGTCATAATCCATATTTTCAAAAGTTGGGTAACCCACAACTTTAAGATCTTCTTTTTGAACTGCTTCAAAGAATTGGTTTTGAACAAATTGATTTAAAGCTTCAGACTCAATTTGTGGTCCGTAAACTTGTTCAACCATACTTAATGGCGCTTTACCTTTTCTAAAACCTTTCAAAGAAGTTGTTTTTCTTTTTTGGGCTACAGCTGTTTTAATCTCAGCAGTAAGGTCTAAAGTTTCAAAGTTAAAAGTAATTTTTTTAGTACAATCGTTGATTGTTTCAACTTTATAAGACATATCATTTCCTCGCGTAACTTATAGCGTTATTTGTGTTCTTTTTATAGGTTGTGAAATTATCGATTTTGACCCAAAAAGTCAATGCACAGAGGGGCTGAGCTCTAACTATTATAGGTAACTTTTGTTAGATATAATCCTTGAGGCGGGGCCACTGGAGCGAGTTTATTTCCATCAGGCTTTCTAAGACTCTCCGCCAGACTCGCAGCATCAATCTTACCCTCGCCAATATTCCAAATCGTCGCAACCATCAAGCGAACCATTTGTTTTAAGAATCCACTACCAGTAACTTCGAAGACGAAGTATTCAGGACATAAGTCGTGAAAGAAACCCGTGGCCTCCATCTTCGTCAATGAACAGCTGAATATCTCTCTCACCGTAGTCGCAACATCAGTACCAACAGTGAAGAAGTCTGCAAAGTCATGCTTACCTACAAATAATTTGCACGCCTCCTCCATCTTCTCAATATCAAGCTTTCTAGTCATAAAGGTTATCTGTTGATTCAATAGAGGATCACGCCTCTTTCCTAGCGCAAAAATATAACGATAAGTTTTATCTACCGAGCCAAAAACTGGATGGAAATTTTCATCTGCATTTTCCGCCATCAGACATTCAATATCATCGGGTAAATTAGAATTTAGTGCTCTAACTAATTTTTCAGGAGGAATAACAAGGGGAATCTCAACCCTTACGACTTGAGCCAGAGCATGTACTCCAGTGTCCGTCCTTCCAGACCCAAGAGTTTTAACTTCTTTGGACTTTGAAATTTTTGCGAGGGCCCTATTCAATTGGCCTTGAACAGTAAGTTCCGTATGGGGTTGCTTTTGCCAACCCTGATAACGGTGACCATTATATTTTAGAGTTAATTTATAAAAACTCAAAAGTGAAACCTAGTCCATAGGACATACCAGAGATTGTTATATCGTCAGCAAATCCAGAATACGACTGAGTCCTTACGGAAAGATCAATCGACATAAAACTAACTTCATAAGACTTGTAGTACTCAAAGCCTGTTCCAGTAAAGAGGTAACCTAGGTTAAACTTTAACTTCCCCTCTCCAAAGTAACCATAACCAACTTGATACTTCGTTTTATCTTTATCTTCAGCGTCCCTGTCACTTCTACTTTGAATTAATCCCATCATTGATGGTCCAGCTGCAAAAGAGATTTTCATGACTCTTGCAATTGGGACTTCAAGAAGTAATCTTATATCAACAGGAATTGAATACAGATTGAATCTCATATTACTGGTAGTCCCATTTGCTGCAAAGATACCTTTTCCAGTACTATAACCAATACCTGATCCCAGTCCCCAGGCTAAATTAACACCACCTTTAGAGAAGTAGAAATCTTTAGAAAGATGTAACGAACCTCCTTTTGCTCCTGAATTAGAGTTAAAAGTTTTCTCGTAAACTCCCTTACTATCTTTATATTCAAAATTATTTTGGTAATACTCAAAAGATAAAGTTGATTCCGCTTTATTATTAATTCTTTCTAAGATCGCTTCATTACTATGTGAAATATATGAATCACTTTTCAATCCACTATAAGGGACTCCACTGTTGAATTGGATCGGAGAACCCTTTCCTGATACTTTCTCAGAATATCCCTTATTACTTTGAACATGCGGTGAATCACCATCTATATCCATAGCGTCTAGGAAT
This sequence comes from Halobacteriovorax marinus, assembly GCA_002163155.1. GTDB lineage: Bacteria > Bdellovibrionota > Bacteriovoracia > Bacteriovoracales > Bacteriovoracaceae > Halobacteriovorax > Halobacteriovorax marinus_A. The sequence goes on from MAAO01000004.1 coordinate 575,985, forward strand.
TTCTCAAATTGACCTGGTACATGGGGATTAGCGCCGGCCTCGACCTTACCTAATGGATCGCCAGTTGCTTGTCCAGGTACAGTCTGGCTAAAGTCTGCAGCTATACAATTAACTGAAAATAGAAATAATAATAACTCAATCTTCTTCGTCATGCTCATTTTCATTCTTCCATGAAAACACATCTTCCAGTGCTCCCTTATGAGTTGCAAAATAAACCAATCCACCTAGTACATAGGCTCCAGTGATAGCTCCAATCATTAGTTGTTCATAAGTAAATATTAGCGCTAGCAGTAAGAAAATTAACGCAAGAACTCGCTTCTTGTGTGTTTTTACCCAAGTCGAATTCTTAAATGAGTAAAATGGAATATTTGAGATCATTAAAAGAGAATACAGCAGAACATAGAAAATAGTGATCGGCGTATAATCTTTAATCACTTCAAACTCTACAGAGAGAAGAACATAACCGACTATTCCTAGGGCCGCTGTAGGAATGGGTAATCCTTGAAAATAGTCACTACTTACCTTTTCAATATTAGCATTGAATCTCGCTAACCTTAATGAGCCACATAGAAGATAAATAAATGAAATCACCATTCCTAATCTTCCAAGGTCTTTAAAGAAACAATTATAAGCAAGAAAAGCTGGCGCTATTCCAAATGAAACAACATCACTTATCGAGTCAAATTGTTCCCCGAATTGAGATTGAGTTCCAGTCATTCTAGCAACTCTTCCATCAACGGAATCAAATATCGATCCCAGTAGTAAAATCATACCGGCATTATAAAATTGTCCGTTCCAAGACATGATAACTGAACCAAACCCACAAGCTAAATTTAATGCTGTAAATGTATTTGGTAAAAAGAATGCTAATCTCTTAGGGTGATCAATCATATTAAATTTTCCTCTATGTCTGATGGTATGCCAGCTAAAATTCCTTGTCCGGCGACTACCTCATCATTTTCATTTATTAAAACCTCTAATGAGGACGGAATATAAACCTTTACTGATCCACCGAAAGGCAAATAGCCAAAGTTCATTTTTTGCTTTCCTCTATCTCCTGGCAAAACCACGATCTGAGGAACAAGTCTTAAAATATTTAATCCAACAGAAAAACCAACCTCAAGGCCACTTGCCAATTTAAACTTAACAAGGTGATCTGGACAACTTTCAAAACTAGTTTTCACATCTTGAATTTCAGATGTGACTGGAAAAAACAAACCAAGTCCCTTCCAAAAAGGAACTTGAATTAAAATACTAGTATAGCTCTTTCCAAAAAAAGAATGCTCAGTATTCTTAACAATCTTTACGACCCTACCGTTAACCGGAGAAAAAATAACTCCAGCAGAGGAGTTCGAATCTTCTCGTAAATCCTTTCTCACTCTTCGAAAAATGATAAGAAATATAGAATAAATAAGAATAGAAGAAATTAGACCAAAGATCCCTACTAATGCGAATAGAGCGATGGCCGAAAAAATGAAAGCAACGAATGTCCAACGCGGTAAATAAGTAAGTCCCATATATTAAATCTATCAACAATTCTGACTAATGTCATTTATTGCTTACATGGAACTCTTTTTCTAAGGATCTGTAATAAAAAGGCTTTTCTCTCATTTGCCGCTTAGCAATAAGCGAAAAGAGCTTTCGGGAATTTTCTTTTACAAGTTCTCCACTTGAGCGATTTATTCCCTCAAAAGTCTCACTAAAATGAGTCCAAAACTCTCCAAGCTCGCCCTCGAGTTCTTCTCTAAGTCTAGGGAGTTCATCTTCAGAATGCAGAGAAGTTTTTACTTCATCACCACGCCACTCATAGAGAAATATCTCCCCCTTAAATGCTCTAGATATCCAAGCACCTTTATCGAAACCTAGTAGTTTAGGAGTAACAAAGTGATAAAATGAATAAATTTGAGTTTTCTGCCATTCCAATACTTGTGACATGCCTTCAGAAATTCTCATTCCCGTATATGAACCTGGTCCAGCTACTTGAAAAAAAGCAGATATATCACCAATCTTTAAATCGTGGGCCTTTAAAAGCTCATAGATTTTTGAATGGATAGATGCTGAACTTTTCTTATCTGAAGTTTCAAGAAACTCTATCCACTCAAACTTGTCATTCAAGAGTCCTAAGACCAAGTGATCTGAAGTATCAACAAACAAATAGGTCATTAAAAGAATCTCACCACATCGTTAAATATCGCGCCGATCATTAACATCAGCAATAGTGAAAGACCAAACTGCTGAGCAATTTCCATTTTTCTACGTGAGACAGGGCCTCTATTTATAACCTCAAGAATTATAAATAAAATATGACCACCGTCTAATACAGGAATTGGAAATAAATTTATAACACCTAAGTTTACAGATATGAGCGCCATCAATTGAAAAAAGTAAGATAAGCTTGTATTAAATGAATCGGAAGCCACTTTTCCAATAGCAAGAGGTCCACCAATTTGTTTTAACGAAACATCACCAACAATTAGCTTTTTAAAGGAACCAACTGTTTTAGTAATCGTCTCCCAAGTTCTACCAAAAGAGCCCAAAAATGATCCGACAAAACCTTTTGAGGGTGTATCAACAAGTTTTAAACCTTGAAAGATTCCACTTGAATAGACTCCAATCAATTTAACTTTCTTCTTTCCTTGCGGCTTAACATCAGGAATAAGAGTGACATTCTTAATAACACCATCAGCTAGTAAACTGATTTTGACGTCTTTTTCTTTAATGAGTTGTAAAGTTGATCTCAAGCTCTCAAAACTATATATATCTTTACCATTTAAACCTAAAATAATATTACCACCTACTATCCCAGCTTTCTCAGCTGGAGATTTCATAGATATACTTTTTACAACCATATCTTTTGGGTAGAGTTTTTCTTTTCTTAAAAGTTTTAGTAAGTCATTGCTAGAATTTATAGTTAAAGTAACTTTCTTTTCAAAAGGTCTAATTTCTCTAACTTTAATATTTGCAAGGTTAGCCTTCTTATCCATTTTATAAAGATAGAATGTAATCGTTCCTCTAAGTGTAGCAATTTCATCGAGTGATTCATTCCAATCTACAGCTTCACTGGAATTAGATATTGCGAAAACATCTCCCTCAGGAGTCGTCAGAATAGGACGCCTTAAGAAAGGTGGTGACTTAATCATCTCCTCAAAGAATTTTTCCCCTTCCATATTTATGGTTAGAGTTTTCTCGGCGCCAAATCTTTCAACAGTTAATGTCTTAACACCGCCATCCTTTAACACAATATCAGAAGGATTAGAGATATCGTCACCATTTACTCTTCTAAGAACATCTCCGGTATAAACTCCTAATGACTGAAGTTTTGAGTTCTCAGCAACAACTCCAATTTTTAATTCTGGTAACTTTTCTCCAACAAATAAGAGTGCGAAGAAAATAACATAGGCCATAATAAAATTTGCAAATGGTCCACCAAAGACAATCCAAAATCTCGCCCACTTACTTTTATGAGTAAAACTATATCGCCTCTCTTCTTCCGGAATTGAGTCACCAGCAAGAGGGTCATCACCAAACATTTTCACATACCCACCAAGAGGTATTAAAGAAAGAGCATACTCAGTGTCTCCTCTTTTAAATTTGAATAGCTTTGGTCCAAATCCAATTGAAAAAACTTGAACTCTAACACCAAAAAGTCTGGCAAATAAGAAGTGACCTAACTCATGGAAAAATACTAACGGACCTAAAAATATAATAAAAATAAAAATTTTTTCAATCATAAAAACCTAACCAAAATAGAAATATTTTATTGCCGTTGCAAAGAACGGTGTTAAAAATAACAGACTATCAATTCTATCATAAACACCCCCATGTCCGGGAATTAATGCTGAACTGTCTTTTATTCCGCACTGTCTTTTGAGTTTTGACTGAATAAGGTCTCCCACTTGAGACATTAATCCTAAAAATACAAAAAAGAGAAATATTTTAAGATTCATTTTGCCGAATAGAAAGTGAAGAGCTATTCCACCTACAAAACCAGATGTTAAAGCACCACCAATCAAACCCTCGATAGTTTTATTAGGACTAACACTAGGCCAAAGCTTATGTTTTCCAAAGTTTTTTCCAAAGAACCAAGCTCCGGTATCCATTCCAAAATTCACAAGAAGCAAAATGAGGATTAATGAAATCCACTTAGTATAAAGAAAAAGTGATGCTATAGACATCATAGGTAGCAAAATGAGTAATGATGAAAGAAAAGGAAACTTCTCAACTACCCTAATTAACACCTTAGATTCCATATCAATATAGAAAAGGTAAATAAGTAATATGAAGTTTAAAATTAATGATGCATTTACAAAAACTTGCAACAAATGGGCACTTACATCCAAGAAATTAAAATAAACAAAAGGAGCAATAAAAGCTGTTTGTGCAATTAAATATTTTAAATTCTTTCTCTTCGCTTTAAAGAAATTGCAAAAGAGCTCATCTACAGAAAGTACTCCTGTAACAAACACAAAGCCCAAAGTAGCTTGAGTTCCAAAAGATAAACAAACGCCGACTATTATTGCCAGAACTAGAGCTGACACTATACGTTTTTGAGTATTAGACATAAGAATAAACCTTAAAAATTAGTAATGATTTCTTTATTTTCAATGGCTTTCTTTTTCGAGTTTTGTAGATCTGAAGAAGATATATTTCCAAATCTTCTCTCTCTTAATGAAACGAATTCATAAATTTTTCTAAACTCTTCTTTTTTAAAGTCTGGCCATTGAGTTTCCGTAAAATAAAGTTCAGCATATGCTGATTGCCAAAGAAGAAAATTAGATATTCTTTGATCTCCACCTGTTCTTATCAATAAATCAACATCACCTAACTCTGGTAATAAAAGATAAGATTGGAGTAATTCTTCGGTAATTTCCTTTCCGGGATTTTCTTTTATAAATCTATTAGTAGCGTGAACAATCTCATCACGACCACCGTAACCAAAAGCAAATGTTAACTTAAGGCCCGTATTATTTGCAGAATCATTCTCTAAGTCTGCTATTATTTCTTTAGTTTTCTCTGGCAACTTACTTGTGTCACCCATAACTTTAAATTGTATATTATTTTTAAGAACTCTTTTTCTTTCTTTAATCAAAAATTTCTTTAATAATTTAAAAAGAACTGAGACTTCTGTAACTGGCCTACTCCAATTTTCAGTAGAGAAAGCGTACAAAGTTAAAGCACGAACACCTAAGTCATCGGCTTCTTCAACAATATTAGAGACTATTTTTGATCCTCTAATATGTCCCCAAACACGCGCATGCGAGCGGGTCTGGGCCCATCGCCCATTCCCGTCCATTATAATTGCAATGTGTTCAAGTTTATTTACTGCCATATTAAATAGATAATAACTCTTTTTCTTTTGCTTCTATAACGACATCAACTTCTTTAACAAATTTGTCTGTTACAGTTTGTACTTCAGCATGAAATTTCTTTGAATCATCCTCAGAAACCTCTTTTGCTTTTTCTGCTTTTTTAATAACTTCGTTCTGATCTCTACGAGAGTTACGAATAGCAATTTTGGCATCTTCACCATTCTTCTTTATTTCTTTAACCTGCTCTTTTCTTCTTTCTTCAGTTAATGCTGGGAATGGAATTCTTATTAAATTTCCATCATTAGAAGGTGTAAGCCCAAGATTTGCTCCAAGAATTGCTTTTTCAATAGTCGCAATCATTGTTTTATCAAATGGTTGAATCTGAAGTAGTCTTGCTTCAGGTGTGCTTATTTGACCCACCTGACTAATACCTGTCGGAGAACCATAATAGTCAACACTAACACCATCAAGAACACTAGCTGATGCACGACCAGTACGAACTTTTGTCAGTTGATACTTTAATGACTCTACTGCTTTTGACATTTGCTTATCTAATGCAGATTTTATTTCATCCATCATAATTTTATTCTCCAATTATTTCTTTACTGTAGTTCCGATCTCTTCACCCATTACAGCTCTTTGCACATTACCTTTTTCAAACATATTGAAAACAATAATTTCAATTTCGTTGTCCATGCATAATGAAATAGCCGCAGAATCCATAACTTTGATTCCCCTATTTAAGACATCAATATACTTCAACTCATCAAACTTTACAGCGTCTTTATGCAACATAGGATCTTTATCATAAATTCCGTCAACCTTAGTGGCCTTCATAATAACTTCAGCATCTATTTCATTTGCTCGAAGCGCCGCAGTAGTATCCGTTGTAAAGTATGGATTACCAGTTCCTGCAGCAAAAATTATAACCCTTTTCTTCTCTAAATGTCTCACGGCACGACGACGAATATAAGGCTCAGCAATTTTAGCCATTTCAATAGCACTCATCACTCTTGTATCAACACCCAATCTTTCCAAACTATCCTGAATAGCTAGAGAATTAATCACTGTAGCAAGCATTCCCATATGATCAGAAGTTGTCCTATCCATTCCCTTAGTTGCACCTGCAACACCACGATGAATATTCCCACCACCAATTACAATAGCGACCTCAACACCCATCTCATGAAGACTCTTCACTTCATCACAGATCTGACTCATCATATCACTACAGACACCACCGCTTTTATTACCTGCGAGGGCCTCACCTGAAAGCTTCAATAGGATTCTTTTATATTTCACTATTCATCCCCTGTGGACTAGATTAAATGTCAAAAAAAAGGGGACAATAAAGTCCCCTTAAATTAAAAAACTATTTTAAATTGCTTATTGACCACCTGTCATTTTAGCAACTTCATCAGCAAGATTATCTTCCTTCTTTTCAATACCTTCACCAAGATTTAATTTGTGAAAAGACTTTACAGTAATATTTCCACCAACTTTACCAGCAACCTCAGCGATTAATTTCTTAATGCTTAAGTCTGGATTCTTAACAAATGATTGCTCAAGAAGACAAACATCTTTAGCCAATTTACCAAGCTTACCAAGAATGATTTTATCAATCATATTCTCAGGCTTACCTTCTTCTCTAAGTTGAGCAGCATACACAGCAGCTTCTCTCTTCTTAAATTCTTCATCAATATCGTCACCACTTAAGAAAGTTGGTGAAGCTGCAGCAACATGCATAGCAATGTCTTTTGCAAGCTCTTGTACTTCAACAGAATCTGCTTTATCCGTATCAAGATCAACAACTACGCCAATTTTTCCACCGTGGTTATATGAACCTAAAAGACCTGTACTAGATACAGCAGCAAATCTTCTGATATCAATTTTCTCACCAACTTTCATAGTTAGCTCAGTTGACTCATCATTTTTCGCTTCTTTAAGTTCTTCAATAGATCCTGGCTTGTTAGCAAGAGTCCACTCAGCCATTTTCTTAGCAAAACCTTGGAAGTCATCACCCTTAGAAACAAAATCAGTTTCACAGTTTACTTCTAAAACTACACCGTTTCCACCATCTACTAAAGATACAACAACACCCTCAGCGGCAACACGACCAGCTTTCTTAGCAGCTTTTGCCAAACCTTTTGTTCTTAAAAAATCAACTGCAGCCTCAATGTCACCATTAGTTTCACCTAGGGCTTTTTTACAGTCCATCATTCCTGCACCAGTCTTTTCTCTAAGTGCTTTTACGTCTTTTGCAGTAATTGCCATTTTGTTATTCCTCTAAAATTAAAATTAAATAATTAAGTATTATTCTTCTTTAAGGTCGATATCATTTTCGTACTTAGAAATGATTTCTTTTTCAAGCTCAGCATCTTTCGACTTAGAACCTTTAGACGGTTTACCAGTTTTCTTTGCTTGACCACTACCTGCAGCTACTGCATCGGCAAAGTACTCAGAAAAAAGAGCAACAGACTTGATTGCGTCATCGTTACCTGGAACAACAAAATCAATTCCATCTGGGCTACAGTTTGTATCCGTGATAGCAACAACAGGAATTCCTAAAACGTTAGCTTCAGCAATTGCGATTTTTTCGCTATTAGGATCAACAACAAATAAAGCTCCTGGAATCTTTCTCATATCTTTGATTCCACCAAGGTTTTTCTCAAGCTTGATTACATCTTTTTCAATCTTAGATCTTTCTTTCTTAGTCAAAAGACCGAAATCTCCAGTTTCTTTCATTTTTTCAACTTTTCTTAACTTATCTACAGAAAGAGTAATTGTTTTATAGTTAGTAAGCATTCCACCTAACCATCTGTAAGTTACGTGATTTGCGCCACAACTTTCAGCAGCATTTCTAACTGTCTCAGCAGCTTGTCTTTTAGTTCCTACGAAAAGAACTGGCTTACCTTCAGAAGAAACTTTCTTCAAAAAGTCATAAGCTTTTTTTGCTAGTGGAATAGTTTTTCCAAGGTCTACAATATAGATTCCATTTCTTTCACCAAAAACGTATTTCTTCATTTTAGGGTTCCACTTATGTGTCTGGTGACCAAAGTGTGCTCCTGCTGATAATAGATCTTGGATGTTTAATTCTTTAGACATGCTTACTCCTAGGTTGGTTAGTCTGATCCCTCAAGCTACCTGTTGGTAGACCTTCCCGAGAGGGAATGATTTTTTGCACAATTGCATATAAGTTGGAATAAATATCATATAGATTAAGATGCTTCAAGTTGTAAATTCACTCCTTGAAGCATTAATTTCTTATATAAAATATTTATTAAAGACCGTCAGATGCTGATAAAACTTTTCTCGGTTTGGAGCCCTGCGCAGGCCCAACAATTCCTTTTGATTCCATTTCTTCAATGAGATTTGCAGCTCTATTATAGCCTATTCTAAGTCGTCTCTGCAGCATTGAAGCCGAGGCTGACCTTGACTCCATAACGATCTTAATGGCTTGCCCATACATCTCATCATTGGACTTATCGTCGGATGATGTGACGTGGGAGCCGTATGTATAATCATCGGTCTCTATTTCACCGCCATTCTCGAGAAACTCAATGGCATTTTCATTATAACTTTGTGGCAACTTACTTAATTCATCCGTTAAAACTTCAATTTCCGTTTCGTCCACAAATGAAGAGTGGACACGTGTCATCTCAACTCCACGCTTATACAGCATGTCGCCTTTTCCAAGTAATTTTTCGGCTCCCATCTTATCAAGAATTGTTCTTGAATCTGTAGACGAAGTTACTCTAAAAGATACTCTCGTTGGAAAGTTCGACTTAATAACTCCCGTGATTACATCTACAGAAGGTCTCTGTGTTGCGAGAACCAGGTGAACTCCAGCCGCTCTAGCCTTTGCTGCCAATCGTGCAATATTAAGCTCTATCTCTTTTCCAGCTTTAGTTAAAATAAGGTCAGCAAATTCATCTACAACTATTACAAGGCACGGTAATTCATACTCATCTGCACCAGAGTCTTCATAGTACTGATGTATCTTCGCTATCATTGCAGGCCCTGCTGTCTTTAATTTTTCATTAAATCCAGCAATATTTCGAACCCCAAACTCCTTAAGTATTGAATATCTTCGGTCCATCTCTTGTACAGCCCAAAGTAAAGCAATGGATGCAGTCTTAGCATCAGTCACAACAGGCATGGTCAAGTGAGGCAGTTTTGCGTATACGGCAAATTCAAGTTGTTTCGGATCAATCAATAACAGCTTCATTTGCCTTGGTGATTTCTTAACCAGAAGGGACACAATTAATGAATTGATGAAAACAGACTTACCAGCACCAGTTGCTCCAGCAACGAGCATATGAGGCATGGCTGCCAAATCCACTACATATGTCTCACCGTAAGCATCTTTACCCATAGCAACGGGTAACATGGTTGAAGCATTCTTAAACTCTTGAGAACCAAGCACCTCATCAAGATAGATAATTTCACGTGGATTTCTTGGAACTTCAATCCCAATAGTTGTTCGACCCTTCATAGGATATACGATTCTAATGGGTGCACCATAAAGGGCCATTGAAAGATCTTCAGTCACACCTGCGACTTTAGATACCTTGATCCCCGAACCTAATTCAAGTTCAAAAGTATCAACAACAGGTCCCTTGAGAACATTTATAATGACACCATCAATTTTGAATTCAGCTAATTTTTCTTCTATAATCTCAGTAATCTCATCAAAGTATTTATCATCAGGGTGAGTTACTTTCTTAACCTTTTTTTGTTTAGAAAGTGTTGTAACCATAGAGTAATATTCACTTTCCTCTTCACTACCTGCCATAGAATTTTTAAGTTTAAAGCGTGATGCAGAAGAAACCATTCGTACTGCCCCACCACCAGGCGCAGTTTTTTCAGTATTAATAACTGAGTGACTTACAGGCTCTTTATCTGATTCTGAGTCATCAATAGGACTAACATCTTCCACTTCATTGTTTTGCTTTTGAAAGAATTTTGCAAAATGAGGGACTTTATCTTTTTTCTCTTTCTCCTCAGGGGCAGACTGATTAACCTGCTCCATGCTTTGAACAAAGGAAGGTTTTCTGTCATCGCTCTCTTCACCTTTCAAAAGAAGGGGCACCTTTGTTTTAACTCTAGAGATTAGACTCTCACTCTTGTTTTGAATTTTATTATTTAACTCAGATGGACTGATTTGAGTCGACGCATGAGCAAGTTTTTCTGGAACACCTTTAAAAAAATTGATCAGACTTAGAATACTATCTCTAAAAGATTCACGAAATGAACCTGCCAAAAAACCTACTAAGCAGAAGGCAGAGCAAAGAAATAGCATCATTCCAGAAAAATTATCCTCAAGTACGTGAAATATACCTGCACCCATAAAATCTGGATAAATAAAGTAAGTCATAAAAAGAAATGAACCAACTAACGTTAAAACATTAAATGAATCCAACAACGAATCACGTTTTGAAAGCACGAAAGTATAGAGCAAGCCAAAAAAGAAAAAAGGCAAGAAAATCCAAGGCCCTGTATAATATCCAACTAATGCAATAAAAGTCGTAACATAATAGCTAAAGAAGTTAATTTCACTAGAGCCAGAAGAAATTAAAAAGAAATTATCTGGCAGAACTTCTGAAAAGTAGTAAGCATAAAAAGCTATTAGAGTAATGACAAATAAAGAAAGTAATTGAGTTTTAAGTATTTTAGAGATCATACAATATTGTAACGTGTTAGTGCTTTCACTTAAAGAAAAATCTAGAACATAGTCCATGGTAATAGAAAAAATCTAAGAAATTAACTTTATGAATCTATAACTAGAAAAAAGGCAAAAAAAAAGCTCATCCGAAGATGAGCTTTTTAAATAATGGGTGCATCGTGCTAGCCTCACACCAAGTCCCCCTGGCACTACTTTCGCCGCTGACAAGCTTGAC
>MAAO01000009.1 GCA_002163155.1 Halobacteriovorax marinus
AAAAAAGGCAAAAAAAAAGCTCATCCGAAGATGAGCTTTTTAAATAATGGGTGCATCGTGCTAGCCTCACACCAAGTCCCCCTGGCACTACTTTCGCCGCTGACAAGCTTGACTTCTGAGTTCGGGATGGGATCAGGTATTTCCTCGTCGCTATCGACACACCCAAATCTTTTTTCAAAATTTGGACATGGATTCTTATATTTAAAACGGTTAATCGAATCAAATTAACCGTCGCTTAAAAGTCTTCTTTTGCATTCACAAAACAAAACCAGATAGAAAATGAACCTAAAATAAAATAGATAAAAGCAAAACGACAAATTAGTATCAATCAGCTCAATGCATTACTGCACTTACACCCTTGACCTATCAAGCTCGTGGTCTACAAGCTGTCTAATAGAAATCTTATCTTGTAATGGGCTTCCCACTTAGATGCTTTCAGCGGTTATCCTTTCCGAACTTAGCTACCCGGCGGTACATCTGGCGACATAACCGGTACACCATAGGTTCGTCCAACCCGGTCCTCTCGTACTAAGGTCAGATTTACTCAAATTTCTTACGCCCACGGAGGATAGAGACCGAACTGTCTCACGACGTTCTGAACCCAGCTCGCGTACCGCTTTAATAGACGAACAGTCTAACCCTTGGGACCTGCTCCAGCCCCAGGATGCGATGAGCCGACATCGAGGTGCCAAACCTCCCCGTCGATGTGAACTCTTGGGGGAGATCAGCCTGTTATCCCCGGAGTACCTTTTATCCGTTGAGCGATGGCCCTTCCACTCGGAACCACCGGATCACTAACACCGTCTTTCGACCCTGCTCGACATGTATGTCTTGCAGTCAAACTTCCTTATGCGTTTACACTCTACAGCCGGTTTCCATTCGGCTTGAGGAAATCTTTGTGCGCCTCCGTTACTCTTTAGGAGGCGACCGCCCCAGTCAAACTGCCCACCAGACATTGTCCCCCGACCCGATTAGGATCGTAGGTTAGGATTTCAATTAACAAAGGGTGGTATTTCAAGGTTGTCTCCCTCTACACCGGAATGCAGAGATCAAAAACTCCCACCTATCCTACGCAATGTTAATCAAAACCCAATGTCAAGCTACAGTAAAGGTTCACGGGGTCTTTTCGTCCTTCCGCGGGTTGCGCGTATCTTCACGCGCACTCCAATTTCGCTGGGTCTCTAGTTGAGACAGTGGGGAAGTCGTTACGCCATTCGTGCAGGTCGGAACTTACCCGACTAGGAATTTCGCTACCTTAGGACCGTTATAGTTACGGCCGCCGTTTACTGGGGCTTCAATTCAAAGCTTCGCGCGAACGCTAACCTCTCCTTTTAACCTTCCAGCACCGGGCAGGCGTCAGTCCATATACATCCTCTTGCGAGTTTGCATAGACCTATGTTTTTGATAAACAGTCGCTACCCCCTCTTCACTGCGACCTCTAACAGCTTCACCAGCAAGTGGTGTCACCGTCAAAGGCGTGCCTTATCCCGAAGTTACGGCACCAATTTGCAGAGTTCCTTAACTAGAGTTCTCCCAAGCGCCTGAGAATTCTCTTCTCATCTACCTGTGTCGGTTTACGGTACGGATTGATATTTATCTTCATGCGAAGCTTTTCTGGGAAGTATAGGATCACAGACTTCGGGCTAGGCCCTCGTATTCAAGTCTCAGAGTTAACAAGATCCCGGATTTACCTAAGATCTCCCCCTACACTCTTAAACCACCATCCAACAGGTGGATCTGCTACCTTTCTCCGTCACTCCTTCATGTCAAACGACAAATACCAAGTACGGGAATATTAACCCGTTGTCCATCGACTACGCCTTTCGGCCTCGCCTTAGGATCCGACTAACCCTGGACGGAGTCACCTGGTCCAGGAACCCTTAGATTTTCGGCGGAAATGATTCTCACATTTCTTATCGCTACTCATGCCACCATCAGCTCTTGTGATGCCTCCAACGCTCCTTGCCGGTACGCCTTCATCAGTAAACACAATGCTCTCCTACCAATTATAAATAATTTCGAAGTTTCGGTACGTATCTTTAGCCCCGTTACATTTTCGGCGCAGAATCACTAGTCCAGTGAGCTATTACGCTTTCTTTAAAGGATGGCTGCTTCTAAGCCAACCTCCTGGATGTCAGAGTAATTCCACAACCTTTCCCACTTAGATACGATTTGGGGACCTTAACTGTCGATCTGGGCTCTTTCCCTTTCGACCATGGACCTTAGCATCCATAGTCTCACTGCTTGACTGTACTTAACGGTATTCTGAGTTTGATATGGTTTGGTAAGTCGGTAAACCCCCTAGCCAATTCAGTGCTGTACCCCCGTCAGTAATCATCAAACGCTGCACCTAAATGCATTTCGGAGAGAACCAGCTATCACGGAATTTGATTGGCCTTTCACCCCTTACCACAAGTCATCCCAACAGTTTTCAACCTATATGGGTTCGGTCCTCCACGAGGTATTACCCCCGCTTCAACCTGCTCATGGCAAGCTCATCCCGTTTCGGGTCTACGACATGCAACTATTCGCCCTATTCAGACTCGGTTTCCCTACGACTACACCTTCAACGGCTTAATCTCGCTACACACCGTAACTCGGCGGCTCATAATGCAAAAGGTACGTGATCAGGCTTTACAATAGCCCTTTCACCGATTGTAAGCATATGGTTTCAAGTTCTATTTCACTCCCCTTATCGGGGTTCTTTTCATCTTTCCCTCACGGTACTAGTTCACTATCGGTCAGCAAGGAGTATTTAGCCTTGGAAGGTGGTCCTCCCAGATTCAGACAAAATTTCTCGTGTTCCGTCCTACTCAGGATACCTCTCGGCCAATCAAATCTTCAGGTACGAGACTTTCACTCTCTATGGTCGTGCTTCCCAACACGTTCCCCTGATCTTCATGGTCCTAAATGAGGTCCTACAACCCCGGGCAGTAAACTGGCCGGTTTGGGCTGGTCTGCGTTCGCTCGCCGCTACTAGCAGAATCTCTGTTGATTTATTCTCCTGCAGGTACTTAGATGTTTCAGTTCCCTGCGTTCACTCTAACGTGGCTACTTTACTCACCACGCAGTCACTAGCGTTTCCACTAGCGGGGTTACCCCATTCGGAAATCTTCGAGTCAAAGCGTACTTGATCACTCGTCGAAGCATATCGTTACCTAGTAAACGTCCTTCATCGCCTCTTGCTGCCAAGATATCCACCATATGCCCTTAGTAGCTTTTATCTATCTAAAGTTTTTACACAAGTTTTATATTTTTCTTGGTTTAAATTTTAATTTTATTTTAGGTTCTCGTCTTCTATCTGATTCTGTTATGTGAATGTTAAAGATCAATAGTTTCATTTCTAAACGTAAGTCTAGAAAGAAATATAAAGATGAGAGAAAGATCCCAAAGAGTATAAACACCCTTGACCGGTAATAGTGCTGTATGCACAATTCCTTTAAAAGGAGGTGATCCAGCCGCAGGTTCCCCTACGGCTACCTTGTTACGACTTCACCCCAGTCATCGGTCCGACCGTAGGCGCTCCCCTCTGCAAGCAGTTAGGGCCACGACTTCAGGTAAGACCAACTCCCGTGGTGTGACGGGCGGTGTGTACAAGGCCCGGGAACGTATTCACCGGAGCGTGCTGATCTCCGATTACTAGCGATTCCAACTTCATGGAGTCGAGTTGCAGACTCCAATCCGGACTGAGATGCACTTTTTGAGATTTGCTCACTGTTGCCAGGTCGCTTCCCTTTGTATGCACCATTGTATTACGTGTGTAGCCCTAGACATAAGGGCCATGAGGACTTGACGTCATCCCCACCTTCCTCCCGGTTAGCCCGGGCAGTCTCCCTAGAGTGCCCAACTTAATGCTGGCAACTAAGGATAGGGGTTGCGCTCGTTGCGAGACTTAACCCAACATCTCACGACACGAGCTGACGACAGCCATGCAGCGCCTGTCACTGAATTCTCCGAAGAGCACTCCGATGTTTCCATCAGATTCTCAGGATTTCAAGCCTAGGTAAGGTTCTGCGCGTTGCGTCGAATTAAACCACATAATCCACCGCTTGTGCGGGCCCCCGTCAATTCCTTTGAGTTTTAGTCTTGCGACCGTACTCCCCAGGCGGTGCACTTAATGCGTTAGCTGCGACACTGAAGGGGTCAAACCTCCAATATCTAGTGCACATAGTTTACGGCGTGGACTACCAGGGTATCTAATCCTGTTTGCTACCCACGCTTTCGCGCCTCAGCGTCAATACTTGTCCAGGAAGGCGCCTTCGCCTCTGGTGTTCCTTCGCATCTCTACGGATTTTACCCCTACATGCGAAATTCCCCTTCCCTCTCCAAGATTCTAGATCAGCAGTTTCAGACGCAGTTTCGGGGTTGAGCCCCGAGATTTCACATCTGACTTACCAATCCGCCTGCGCGCGCTTTACGCCCAATAAATCCGAACAACGCTTGCACCCTTCGTATTACCGCGGCTGCTGGCACGAAGTTAGCCGGTGCTTCCTTTGAAGGTACCTTCAAATTCAATGCCTATTGGACACTGAACCATTATTCCCTTCTGACAGAGCTTTACGACCCGAAGGCCTTCCTCACTCACTCGGCATTGCTGCGTCAGGGTTTCCCCCATTGCGCAATATTCCCCACTGCTGCCTCCCGTAGGAGTCTGGACCGTGTCTCAGTTCCAGTGTGACTGATCATCCTCTCAGACCAGCTAAGCATCGTAGACATGGTAGGCCATTACCCCACCATCTATCTAATGCTACGCAGGCTCATCATTTGGTAA
This sequence comes from Halobacteriovorax marinus, assembly GCA_002163155.1. Classification (GTDB taxonomy): domain Bacteria; phylum Bdellovibrionota; class Bacteriovoracia; order Bacteriovoracales; family Bacteriovoracaceae; genus Halobacteriovorax; species Halobacteriovorax marinus_A. Next base: position 4,772 of record MAAO01000009.1, read on the forward strand.
GTGCTTCCAAGGAGAGGCACTCTTTCTACTGCTCCTTTCAAAGTTGCAGTTCTTATGCGGTATTAGCCCGAATTTCTTCGAGTTATCCCCCGCCAAATGGTAGATCACCTACGTGTTACTCACCCGTGCGCCACTCTAATCACTTCCGAAGAAGCTTTCTCGTACGACTTGCATGTGTTAGGCATGCCGACAGCGTTCGTTCTGAGCCAGGATCAAACTCTCCAAGCAAATATGAACTTTGTCTTCATTATAAGTTACAGTTCTCTAAATCATTCCTAGCAAGCTAGGCTTTCGGCTATTGGAATTCAACTGTGTAACAACTTCTACGATTTAACATCCA